>NZ_OZ201293.1:0-3246246 GCF_964332355.1 Imbroritus primus
TGCGTTTACCAGTAATGGAACAACGTTGAAGAACACTCTGTCTTCTTCAAGTTGGAAGTGCTGCGCATAGCCTTTGAACTTCTCGACGCCGATATAAGCCCCAATGGACTGGGCCACAGCTTCTCGCAGTCGCGACTGCTGCTCCGGCATTGCAAGCAATATGCGAAGATCAGCCCATGAGAGGTAGACATCGAACGTGTCGGCCCCTTCTTCCTCTGCAGGGAAGTCTACGAGTACGTACATTTCCATACGACCGATCTTCTCAGCCTCCTGGACATAGTAGGAGTATATCGTCCGGATTTTCCTTGCTTGGTTGTGATGCCGTGCATTCCGAAGTACAAGAATGGTCGAGAGTTGAGGCGTTCCATACCAATCAATGAGCTTGCCCTGCCCTGCCTTGTCGAGCGCGTCGTAGAGGCTGTGGAACGAATTAAAAACGGCACCAAGGCCCATCTCAATGTTGCCAACAGCCTCTGCCCTGTCGATTTCTAGCAACCCCCCGCCATGCGCACGAGCGTTTGCTTCTAACAGCACACGAAGCGCGTGCGAAAGATCTTCAAATGCGTCAGATAGTTGATTCATTGAGGTGCGTATGGCCAATTTCAGGTGAATAATCATTGACTGCTACGCTAGATGCTGTAGCGAGAGTGCCTATTGATAAGATCAATATCTCAAATATCGAGAAATGCGCGTGCATCCGCGCCAAGCGCTGCAAGGGGAATTTGTAACTCATCACGATAAATTCTGCGGCGCACTTTAGTGCCTAGACTATTTAGCTCGCGCTCCAAGTCATCAATGTTGCTACAGCAATCATAAGCTGCAACGTAGCCAGAGATTCGATTGGCGATAGCTGTGCCAAGGTTTGCAAGTGTAATTTTTCGTGCCAGAAGCTCTTTAAGGGACCCGAGGTCCAGGATTCGCCGGCGAATTGCCTCACGTTGTCTCGGTAACAAAGCTAACTCATACCCCGCGCTACTCTCGCGAATTCCGAGCCCTAAAAATTCTGCGGGCTGATCAGGCTCATAAATGACAGTCTTTGTCTCTTCTTCCAGTCCGGGGACTGTGAGATGGAGTTCTGAAAGAATATCAGTGCATTTCTCCAGAGCGACTTTGCAGGATTCTCTTGAATCAGCAAAAAATACTAGATCGTCAGCATATCGAATGGCTCGCAGACCAGATTCTTCGATCTTTTTATCAAAAGATTGGAGGATTACATTAGAAAAAAAAGGAGAAAGCGGCATTCCTTGCCGTACGCCATGCCCATCTTTTATTCCTAAGGCACTAATTCGTTTTTGCTTGCTTCGTGAAACGGGGCCAATTTCGGAGGAAATGGCGTCAACGAGGATATTGTGGAGAGAGCGCTCGCGAACTAAGCGCTTTATAGATGCTGCGAGAATATTTCGATCTATTTGATCGAAAAATGAGCAAATGTCAGTTTTGAGAACCCAGCGATGGCTCGCTCGGAGTTGGCAGGCAGCATTTGCAGCCTGCTGCACTGTACGGCCTTGAACAAATCCATAGCTGATTTTGTTGGCCAATTTATTGTGATATCGGTTAGATAAATATCTTAGAAGCGTTCGCTGCACAACTCTGTCCCGTACAGTGGGTACGCATATAAGTCGATCTTTGCCACTCATTTTGGGTATGAGATGGGCACGCAGAGCGCTAAACTTGAAGAGACCTGCATTTAGTTCACTGGCTATAGCGTGAATCTGACCTTTGGGGTCAGCTGCGAAGTCATTGAGGCAGATGTCGTCAATTCCAACGGTATTTCTTGCGGTGGGACGTGCGCTACCAAATAACTCACGAAAACTGGTGGTCAGCTGCGCACGAGTAAAGACCCGTTGGTATGCATTAGAGGAATGACGCATTTGGGCACACGCCGGTGTCGAACCCCCGGGACCAGCGATACAAGAGCCCGCCGGAGCCTGACAACCTGACCTCCTCTTGCGAGGAGTTACTGGCGCCGGTTCCGACCATGACGCTCACGCGATCACTCGCATTAACGCCATTTTGCCGCTTGGTAACGTGCAGCGCAACCTGCAGAGATGCCTGTTGAGCGCTAAGTCTTACCGTTGCAGCCGCCGAGATACTAATGATTCTCATTTTCGCCTCAATCACTCCACTCAAGTTGTTATACAGACTCAGTGCGAGCATCGACACGCCAACAAGATAGCCGCGCCATCTCGCGGAGATATTCACCGCTAGATCGCCGTCTCTCGACGCCGCCCGCGCGCTCGGGTCCCCACCATGGGCCGGCTCTGCACATTGACTATTCGCCTTCCCGACACATCCCGGGGTAGAAGACGAACCCAAGAGCCCGCCGGAGCCTGACAACCTGACCTCCTCTTGCGAGGAGTTACTGGCGCCGGTTCCGACCATGACGCTCACGCGATCACTCGCATTAACGCCATCAGGCCGCTTGGTAACGTGCAGCGCAACCTGCAGAGATGCCTGTTGAGCGCTACGTGCGTCACAAATATAGCACAAACAAAAATACGCCCAAAAATATTGGCGATAGTGGATTATTAATCGTCTCAGGAATCTGCGTGGCAGTTTGCTGCTGCTTTATCACTCGTGCTCTACTCTCGGTTGCAAGGAGAGTTCAGCCAGACCGCAGAGCAATAAAAAGCCACCGAATTCGGTGGCTTTTATACTCATCCAAGACCCCATGAAATCTAGATTTCATGGGGTCTTCTACACATCAATATTCCTTGCCACCAACGCATTCGTCTCAATAAAATTCCGGCGCGGTTCCACGTCATCCCCCATCAGCGTCGTGAAGATCTGGTCCGCGGTGATCGCGTCTTCGATCTGCACCTTCAGCAGGCGGCGCTGGGTGACGTCCATGGTGGTTTCCCACAGCTGCTCGGGGTTCATTTCGCCGAGGCCCTTGTAGCGCTGGCGTGAGACGCCGCGTTCGGCTTCGCTGAGGAGCCAGTTCATGGCGCCGTGGAAGTCGTTGATCTCCTGTTCGCGCATCTTGTCGCCTTCGCCGCGGCGGACCTTGGCGCCGCCGCCGAGCAGGCCTTCGAAGGTCTGGGCGGCGGTGGAGAGTGCGGCGTAGTCGGCGCCGTGGACGAAGTCGGCGTCGATGGCGGAGAGGCGCACGTTGCCGTGGTGGCGGCGGGCGATCATCAGGCGGTATTTGTCGGTCTTGTCGTCGAGCTGGGCGTACACGTCGGCGGTGGCGGCGCTATCGCCGTTGCCGTTGAGGGCGACGTGTTTCTCGTGCATGTCGAGCAGCTTGGCCTTGAGGGCCTGGGCCGAGGCGTTGGCGTCGGCTTCGGTCTCGAGGTTGAGCACGATGCCGTCCGCAATGGCGCGCAGGGCGTCGGCGTCGATGAAGCGCGAGAGGCGCACGATGACGCTTTCCGAGAGCTGGTACTGGCGCGCGAGTTCGGCGAGGGCGTCGCCGCTGATGGCGGTGCCGTCGGCGCGTACCAGGGCGGCCTTGTCGAGGGCGATGCGCAGGAGGTAGGCGCCGAGTTCGACGTCATCCTTGATATAGCGCTCGTCCTTGCCGGCCTTGACCTTGTAGAGCGGCGGCTGGGCGATGTAGACGTGGCCGCGCTCAATGATGTCGGGCATCTGCCGGTAGAAGAAGGTGAGCAGCAGCGTGCGGATGTGCGAGCCGTCCACGTCCGCGTCGGTCATGATGATGATGCGGTGGTAGCGCAGCTTGTCGAGGTTGTAGTCGTCCTTGCCGATGCCGGTGCCGAGCGCGGTGATGAGCGTGAGCACTTCCTGGCTGCTGAGCATCTTGTCGAAGCGGGCGCGTTCGACGTTGAGGATCTTGCCCTTGAGCGGCAGGATCGCCTGGAACTTGCGGTCGCGGCCCTGCTTGGCGGAGCCGCCAGCGGAGTCGCCCTCGACGATGAACAGTTCAGACTGCGCGGGATCTTTCTCCTGGCAGTCGGCGAGCTTGCCGGGCAGGCCCATGCCGTCGAGCACGCCCTTGCGGCGCGTCATCTCGCGGGCCTTGCGGGCGGCTTCGCGGGCGCGCGCGGCTTCGACGATCTTGCTGCAGATGATCTTGGCGTCGTTGGGCGTTTCCAGCAGGAAGTCGGTGAGCGCCTTGGCGACCTGCTCTTCAACCGGCAGGCGCACTTCGGAGGAGACGAGCTTGTCCTTGGTCTGCGAGCTGAACTTGGGCTCGGGCACCTTCACGGAGAGCACGCAGGTGAGGCCTTCGCGCATGTCGTCGCCGCTGGTGTCGACCTTGGCTTTCTTGGCGAAGTCGTTTTCTTCGATGTACTTGTTCAGTACGCGCGTCATGGCAGCGCGCAGGCCGGTCAGGTGGGTGCCGCCGTCACGCTGCGGAATGTTGTTGGTGAAGCACAGCACCTGTTCGTTGTAGCCGTCGTTCCATTGCATGGCGACTTCCACGCCGATGCCGTCTTTTTCGCCGCTGGCGTGGAAGATATTCGGGTGCAGCACCGACTTGGCGCGGTTGATGTATTCGACGAAGCCCTTCACGCCGCCGGAGAAGGCGAAGTCTTCTTCCTTGCCGGTGCGCTGGTCGGAGAGCTTGATGTGTACGCCGTTGTTGAGGAACGAGAGTTCGCGGATGCGCTTGCTGAGGATCTCGTAGTGATACTCGACGTTGGTGAAGATGGTTTCGTCGGCGAGGAAGTGCACCTCGGTGCCGCGCTTGTCGGTGGTGCCGGTGACCTTGAGCGGCGAGACTTCCACGGACTTGCCATCCGGGCCGGTCTGCTGCTCGATCAGGCGGTTCTGCGGAATGCCGCGCGCGAACTCGGTCTGGTGCACCTTGCCATCGCGGCGCACGGTGAGACGCAGCCATTTGGAAAGTGCGTTGACGCACGATACGCCCACGCCGTGCAGGCCGCCCGACACCTTGTAGCTGTTCTGGTCGAACTTGCCGCCGGCGTGCAGTTCGGTCATCACGATCTCGGCGGCGCTGCGCTTGGGCTCGTGCTTGTCGTCGAACTTGATACCGGTGGGAATGCCGCGGCCATTATCGGTGATCGAGATCGAGTTGTCGGTGTGGATGGTGACCTGGATCTCGGTGCAGTGGCCGGCAAGCGCCTCGTCGATGGAGTTGTCGAGCACCTCGAACACCAGGTGGTGCAGGCCGGTGCCATCGGAGGTGTCGCCGATATACATGCCCGGTCGCTTGCGTACGGCCTCCAGTCCTTCGAGGATCTGGATGGAGGATTCGCCATACGACTGTTCTTGCTGCGGTTTCTGCTGTTCGGTCATGGTCTCTGCTTGTCGGAGTATCTGGAAGCAGATCGGCAGGTTGCCTGTCCGCTTCCGGCCGTTGCGCCCGCCATGGCGGGAAACCCGGCGCCTCTCGGAAGGCGGCCGGGCCACCAGTGGAATGGCCGCAGCGACAGGTCGGTTCAGCGCGACTCAGATGCGCATGGGCATCACGACATACTGGAAGTTGTCGTCGTCGGGCACGGTAATCAACGCGCTGGCGTTGGAATCGCCAAGGCTGACACGGATGTTGTCCGTCTTCAGGTTGGCCAGCACGTCGAGCAGGTAGGTGACGTTGAAACCGATGTCGAGGGCATCACCCTGGTAGTCGATTTCGAGTTCTTCCTGCGCTTCTTCCTGGTCGGCATTGGTCGAGCTGACTTTCAGGATGTTGGTGTCGAGCATGCAGCGCACGCCCTTGAATTTGTCGCTGGTCAGGATGGCGGTGCGCTGCAGCGCCTGCTGCAAGGCCACGCGCTCCACCAGGAACGTATTCTTGTAGCCCTTGGGGATGACCCGCTGGAAGTCGGGGAATTTGCCTTCGACAAGCTTCGAGATGAGCTCGACGTTTGCGAAGGAAAACTTCACCTGGTTGGCTGCCAGCTGCAGTTGCACGGGGTCGTCCGATTCGTCGAGCAGGCGTTGCAGCTCGAGGATGGTCTTGCGCGGGATGATCACTTCCTGGCGCGCGCCACCCGTGGCGGTTTCGGTTTCCACGGCGCAGTAGGCCAGGCGGTGGCCGTCGGTGGCCACGGCCATGACTTTCTTGCCATCGACCACCAGCAGCATGCCGTTCAGGTAGTAGCGGATGTCTTGCTGGGCCATGGCGAAATGGACCATCGCCAGGAGGTGCTTGAGGGTCTTTTGCGGCAGCGCGATCTGCGCGCCGTAGTCGGTGGCTTCCGTCACCGTGGGGAATTCGTCCGGGGCCAGCGTTTGCAGCGCGAAGCGGCTCTTGCCCGATTGCACGGTCATGCGCTTGTCGTTGAGCGACAGGGCGACTTCGCCGTCCGGCATGGCGCGCAGGATGTCGAGCAGCTTGCGGGCCGCCACCGTGGTCGCCACGTTCTCGCCGCCCACGCCGCAGTCGGCGTGCGTGGTGATCTGGATTTCGATGTCGGTGGAGAGGAAGGAAACCGTGGGACCGGTCTTGCGGATCAGCAGGTTGGCCAGGATTGGCAGGGTGTGTCGGCGCTCAACGATGCCGCTGACAATCTGGAGCGGGCGCAGTAGATTGTCACGCGAGGTTTTGACCAATTGCATGTAGATTTCCCTTCTCGTCTTAATGGAGTCTGCCCGGAACCGCCACCGCCAAGTGAAGCCGAAAATACACCAGGGCGCGCCAAAGCGCTTAAAAATCAAAGATTTAATACGCTATTGTACCCTGCCGGACGATGCTGGTCGAGGGTTGGCGGCTGCCTGACGGCCTGAGCGGCAACACCATATTGTGCCCCAAAAGCCATGCTGCTCTCAATTTTGCCGATCACGCCGCAAACCGTGGCCTGATGCGGCCCGGCGTGCGGGTCGGGAGCCGGTATGGCACGCCGTCGTGCCGGTGTGCGGCCGGACCTGCAAAGGCAGTTGGCGGCGTGCCGCCGGTCAGCCTTTCAGCGTCTGTTCGAGCACATGCAGTTCGTGGTTCAGTTGCGCATCTTTGCCGCGTTCGTCGCCAATCTTGCGCACCGCGTGCAGCACGGTGGTGTGATCGCGTCCGCCGAACAGCTCGCCGATCTCCGGCAGGCTTTTCTGCGTCAGTTCCTTGGCCAGGTACATGGCGATCTGGCGCGGCCGGGCGATGTTGGCGGGCCGCTTCTTGGAGTACATGTCCGCGACCTTGATGTTGTAGAAGTCCGCGCAGGTCTTCTGGATGTTCTCCACCGAGATCTGGCGGTTCTGCACGGTCAGCAGGTCCTTGAGCGCCTCGCGCGTGACGTCGATGGTCACGTCCTTGCCGTGGAAGTTCGAGTACGCGAGGATCTTGCGCAGCGCGCCTTCGAGCTCGCGCACGTTGGAGCGCAGGTGCTTGGCCACGAAGAAGGCCACTTCCTCGGGCACCGAGACGTTTTCCGCGGCGGCCTTCTTCATCAGGATGGCGACACGCATTTCCAGCTCGGGCGGCTCGATGGCCACCGTCAGGCCGGAGTCGAAGCGCGAAATCAGGCGGTCGTCGATGCCGGTGATTTCCTTCGGATAGGTATCGCTGGTGATGATCACCTGCGCCTTGTTGGCGATCAGCGCCTCGAAGGCATAGAAGAATTCTTCCTGCGTGCGGTTCTTGCCCGAAAAGAACTGGATGTCGTCGATCAGCAGCAGGTCGAGCGAGTGGTAGTAGCGCTTGAAATCGTCGAAGGCCTTGCGCTGGTAAGCCTTGACCACGTCCGATACGTACTGCTCCGCGTGGATGTAGCGGATGCGCGCACGCGGATTCTCGGTCAGCATGAAGTTGCCGATGGCGTGGATCAGGTGGGTCTTGCCCAGGCCCACGCCGCCGTACAGGTACAGCGGGTTGTACGACTTGCCGGGATTGTTGGCCACCTGGATGGCCGCGGCGCGGGCCAGCTGGTTGGCCTTGCCGGTGACGAAATTGTCGAAGGTCAGGATCGGGTTGAGGCGCGAACGCTCGTGGATCGAATCGTCCGCCTGCGCACCGCGCGGCTCCGCACCCATCGGCGCGGGCGGTTGCACACGATAGGAGCGAGCACTCGCTTCGTGCGAATCCATCACGGGCAGGTCGATGTCGTCGCCCGCGCCGTCCGCATGCGTGCCGTTGACCTGGGCGCGCCCATAGGCAGGCGCGAGGCCCAGGCTGGCCTGGCCGCCCATGTCTGCCATGGCCACCGGGGCGGCCGCCGTGCGTGCGGCCGCCGCCGCGGCTGCGGCAGGCACCGGTGCTGGCGCGCCCGACTGGCGCTGGCTCAGGGTCGGGTCGAGAACGAAATGGACGTTGATCTCGGCATCCCAGTAGTCGCAGGCGAGTGACCGGATGCGCTGGGAAAACTGGCTTTTGACCCAGTCGAGCTTGAAGCGGTTGGGCGCAGCAATGCGTAGCGTGCCGTCAGCTTCATCGAAGGCCACGGGCGCGAGCGGCTTGATCCAGGTTTTGTACTGCTGCGGCGTCAGTTCCTGTTCGAGTTGGGCGGACGCCGCCTGCCAGAATTCTTGCATATGCTCTTATAGTCAGTGTTCCGCACCGATCACGCGCGGAGCGCCGTTGGGTTGGCTTCGCGTCAATCGGATGAAGCGGGATTGTACTCTTCATGCAAAGTTATCCACAAAGGATAACTCTGTGGATAACATGTGGGCAGTCTGTGGAGAGGTATGGATAAGCGCGGCAAAGCCAGGACTGGCGCGCGTTTGCGGGTCTTGCGGTATCAGGCCTTCCGGGTACGGGGTGTGGATAGCGGATGCGGATCGGTGTGGCCGGGGCGTTTGCGGTCATCGGGGGCCGGGTTGTCCGCAGCCGGGCGGCAGGCGCTGCCCATGTGCGGTAGCGATGCTGCGTGGCTTGACAGTCGCGATAAAAATCGGTTAAATGGCGGGTTCTGCGGTGTCGCGGGGGGTTGCCTGCGCATCGCGTTTGGCGGTCCGCCGCCAGCCCTGTCGCATGTGTTTGCCTTTATCAGGCATGCTGCGCGGGCGCTTCGCAACCCGTCCGCGCAAGCGGATTGCAGAATTCCAAGCCGGCTTGCGTGCCGGTCTGAACGAACCGCCGGCAGCCGCGCGACCCACCTGGGCGGCCCGATCAACCAGAGAGTGCATCATGAAACGTACTTACCAGCCTTCCGTTACCCGCCGCAAGCGCACCCACGGTTTCCGTGTCCGCATGAAGACCGCCGGTGGCCGTGCCGTGATCAACGCGCGCCGTGCCAAGGGCCGCAAGCGTCTCGCCGTCTGATGACGTACCGGCCTGCGCCTTCCTGCGCAGGCTTGGCCATGGAAAGCGCGTCTTTCCCCCGGGCTGCACGGCTCACAGAAACGGATGAGTTTTCATCCGTTTTTGCTTTGCGGCCCCGCAAGCGCAGCCGGCATTTCGTGTTGTATGTCAGGGAAAATGGCGGGCCACGCGCCCGCCTCGGCCTGGTCATTGGCAAGAAGTTCGCGCCACGGGCTGTGGAACGCAACCTCGTCAAACGGGTGGCGCGGGAACTGTTTCGCCACCGGCAGGATGCGCTGGGCCACAGCGATATCCTGTTCCGCATGCAGGCCCGCTTTCCGCGCAGCGAAACCGCGAGCCGTACCGCCATGCGCGCCGCGTGCCGTGCCGAACTGACGCAGTTGCTGGTCTCGGCCATGCGCAGTGCACCGGCGTGCGTTCCGCCTGTTGCGGGCCCCGCGGGTTCCGGCTGCAACCCTCCGGAGACCGGCGCATGAAGAAGCTTCTGCTCCTGCTGATCCGGGGCTACCAGATCGCCCTGAGCCCCTTCTTCGGTGCACAATGCCGCTTTCACCCGACCTGCTCGCACTATGCGCAGGAGGCGATCGCCCGCTACGGCGCGGGCCGTGGCGGCAGGCTGGCCCTGGGCCGGTTGTGCCGCTGCCATCCGTTCACACGGGGCGGGTATGATCCGGTCCCGGATCTCACCGTATCACGCGCAACGGCCGCTGCCCGCCGTTGCTCCGTCAAACTTCCTCGACCATAAGCCGACATGGACATCAAACGCACCATCCTGTGGGTCATTTTTTCGCTGGCGGTTGTCATGCTCTATGACAACTGGCAGCGCGCCAGCGGGAATCCCTCGATGTTTTTCCCCACGCCGGCGAGCTCTGCCGCATCGGCGCCGGCCTCCAGCCCCGCCGCAGGCGGCGCGCCCGCGCCCGCAGCTGGCATTGCCGCTCCGGCCGGTACGCAGACGCCTGCCCCGGCCGCCCAGCCGAGCGGCGAGAAAGTGGTGGTGACCACCGACCTGATGAAGGTCGAGTTCGACAGCGCTGGCGGCATCGTCTCGCGCCTCGAGCTGCTCAAGCACCTGGGCAATGACGGCCAGCCGATGGTGCTGTTCGAACACGACGCGATCCGCAGCTACCTTGCCCGCTCGGGCCTGATCGGCGGCGATTTCCCGAACCATACCGCGCAGTTCAAGGTCGAGCCGGGGCCGCGTGAGCTGGGCAGCGCCAACGAGTTGACGGTGCGCCTCACGGCCGAGCAGAACGGTGTGAAGCTGGTGAAGACGTATGTGCTGCAGCGCGGCAGCTACGTCATCAATACGCGCTTTGATGTGACCAACGCCGGCGCCGCGCCGATCAACCCGATGCTGTACATGGAACTGGTGCGCGATAGCAGCCAGGTGGAAGCCTCCAAGTTCTACAGCACCTTTACCGGCCCGGCCGTGTACACCGACGCCGACAAGTTCAGCAAGATCACCTTCTCCGATATCGACAAGGGCAAGGCCAAGGTGCCGCCGGTGTCGCAGGACGGCTGGATCGCCATGGTGCAGCACTATTTCGCCAGCGCCTGGATCCCGCAGCAGGACAAGCAGCACAGCTTCTACGTGCAGAAGATCGACGCCAACCTGTACCGCATCGGCGTGCAGCAGCCGCTCGGCACGGTCGCGCCCGGCGCCACCGCCTCGAGCGAGGCGCGCCTGTTCACCGGCCCGCAGGAAGAGCGCATGCTCGAGAAGATCGCCCCCGGCCTGGAACTGGTGAAGGACTATGGCTGGCTGACCATCCTCGCCAAGCCGCTGTTCTGGCTGCTCGAGAAGCTGCATGGCTTCATCGGCAACTGGGGCTGGTCGATCATCGCCCTGACCGTGCTCATCAAGCTCGCTTTCTTCCCGCTTTCGGCCGCCAGCTACAAGTCGATGGCCAAGATGAAGGACGTACAGCCGCGCATGACCGCCATCCGCGAGCGCCACAAGGGCGATCCGCAGGCCATGAACAAGGCCATGATGGAGTTGTACCGCGCGGAGAAGGTCAACCCGCTCGGCGGCTGTTTGCCGATCGTCATCCAGATCCCGGTGTTCATCGCGCTGTACTGGGTGCTGCTGTCTTCCGTGGAAATGCGCCATGCTCCGTGGATTGGCTGGATTCACGACCTCTCGGCACCGGACCCGTGGTACATCCTGCCGATCGTCATGGCCGTGTCGATGTTCATCCAGACCAAGCTGAACCCGACGCCGCCGGATCCGATCCAGGCCAAGGTCATGCTGTTCATGCCGCTGGTGTTCTCGGTGATGTTCTTCTTCTTCCCGGCCGGCCTCGTGCTGTACTGGGTGGTGAACAACATCCTGTCGATCGCCCAGCAGTGGCAGATCAACCGCATGATGGGCAACAAGAAAAAGGCCCTCGCGAAATAAGACGTCACGCGTGGCCCCTGCCCGACCCCTTCAAACGCCCGGCTCGCCGGGCGTTTTTGTTTTCGCGTGTTTTATCGGACAATGAGGCATGACCGTTTCCGCTCCTCCCATCGTCGCCATCGCCACCGCACCGGGCCGCGGCGGCATCGGCGTGGTGCGCCTGTCCTTCGGCTCGCTCGATGCGGCGGCGATTGCGCCGCTGATCGAAGGCGTGTGCGGCCAGGCGCTCGAACCGCGCCACGCGCACTACCTCGGCTTTCGCGATGACGACGGCAGCGTCATCGACCGCGGCCTCGCGCTGTACTTTCCAGCACCGCATTCCTATACCGGCGAGACCGTGCTCGAACTACAAGGCCACGGCGGCCCCGTCGTGATGCAATTGCTGTTGGCGCGCTGCCTGCGCCTTGGCGACAGCATCGGCCTGCGTCTTGCCGAACCCGGCGAATTCACGCGCCGCGCCTTCCTCAACGACAAGCTCGACCTGGCCCAGGCCGAGGCCGTGGCCGACCTCATCGAAGCCAGCACCGAAGCCGCCGCGCGTTCGGCCGCGCGCTCGATGGATGGCGCCTTCTCCGATGCCGTGCATGCGCTGGTCGACAAGGTCATCCACCTGCGCATGCTGGTCGAGGCCACGCTGGATTTTCCGGAAGAGGAAATCGACTTTCTCGAAGCCGCCAACGCGCGCGGCCAGCTTGCCGAGATCCAGACCCAGCTTGCCGATGTGCTGCGCCAGTCGACCCAGGGGGCGCTGCTGCGCGAGGGTTTGAACGTTGTGCTCGCCGGCCAGCCCAACGTCGGCAAATCGTCATTGCTGAATGCTCTGGCCGGGGCCGAACTCGCCATTGTCACGCCGATTCCCGGCACCACGCGCGATAAGGTGCAGCAGACCATCCAGATCGAAGGCATCCCGCTCAATATCGTCGACACCGCTGGCCTGCGTGACACGCAGGATGAGGTCGAACGCATCGGCATCCAGCACACCTGGGACGCCATCGGCAAAGCCGATGTCGTGCTGCATCTGATCGACGCACCGAGCTACGCGCAACATGGTCTCAGCGCGGCTGACGACGAGATCAACGACCGCATCGCCGGCATGATTCCCGCCGGTACCCCGATCCTGCGCGTAGTCAACAAGATCGACCTCGCCCCGGCGGCCGGCGACATGACCTTCGGCGGCAACCGTCCGCACGTGGTCGCCGCCAATGGCCCCAATCCCACCGAGATCTGGGTCTCCGCCAAGCAGAACAAAGGCATCGACCTGCTGCGCTCCACCCTGCTGCGCGTCGCCGGCTGGCAGGCCGGCGGTGGCGGTGTGTACCTGGCGCGCGAACGCCACCTCGTCGCCCTGCGCGCCGCCCAACGCTACCTGCGCGAAGCCGAAGACCGCGCCAACGAACAGGCGCAGTCGCTCGATCTGTTTGCAGAAGAGCTGCGGCTCGCGCAGGAGCAGTTGAACAGCATCACCGGGGAGTTCACGAGTGATGATTTGCTCGGGGTGATTTTTACGCGCTTCTGCATCGGCAAGTAATGTGTCGGCGCGCGGCCGGCAGCTGTACGCTTGCTTCGTCTAGCCCTCGACCAGCACCTTGAAGCCGCCGCAGCCCATACGTTCCATGTCGAACGGCATCGGCTGGCCTTCGAAGGCCTTCATGCGCGGATCGTTGCAAACCTTGCCCATGACGTCATCGCGGACGGCTTTGCTCGGATACACGATCCACGCGAAGATCACCACGTCGTCATCCTTCGCATCGGCGGACTGGACCAGCGACCGCATGCCCGGCGGGTGCATGTCGTCGCCGACGCATTCGTAATACTCGAGTGCGCCGTATTCGCGGAACACCCTGCTGGCTGCGCTAGCCATGGCGCGGTATGCATCGAGGTTGGCGCGTGCCACGGGCAGCAGAAAGCCATCGACATACTTTTCCATCGGAATCTCCTTCAGTGGTTGCAAGCGACGTGGTGATGGCCGGGGCGAACATGCTCGTGCACACGGTCATGTCCGTCGTACCATCGTAATCGGTCATGCGTGCTCAGCGCTGGCCGAGCACGCATTGTTCGAAACGATCCATGCTCTGGCCCCAGCCGTCATAAAAGCCCATGGCCTCGTGCTGGCGGCAGGCTTCCTCGGTCCAGTGCAGGGCCCGCGCGGTATAGCGTGTGGTGCCGTCGGGCAGCGGTTCGAATGTGGTGATGCAGGTGAAGAACGGTTTTTCGGCGGGCTGCCAGCCGGCGGTGTAGGCATCGGTAAACACCAGCCGTGCGTTTGGCACGACTTCAAGGAACACACCGGTGTTGTCGTACTCCTGGCCTTGCGGGTCGCGCATTACGGTATGCATGACGCCGCCGGGTCGTAGGTCCATTTCGCATACAGGCGTGGTCATGCCGTGCGGGCCGAACCACTGCGGCAGCTGCTCGATCCAGACCTTGTACAGGCGCTCGGGCGGCGCGGCGATGATGCGCGTGATCCGCAGTTCGCGGGATGAAGTCGGGGCGTTCATAGGCTTTCCTTTTGGGTCGGTGGTCTTCACGCTTGATCGAAGGCGCGCTGCAGCGTGGCAATGTCGAGCTTCTGCATGTGCATCAGGGCGGCCATGACGCGCTCACTGCGTGCATGATCGGCGTCATGCAGCATCTCGGTGAGCACTTTCGGCACGATCTGCCACGACAGGCCGTAGCGGTCCTTCAGCCAGCCGCATTGCTGCGCCTCGGGCGCGCCGCCAGCCGACAGATGTGCCCAGTAGTGATCGACCTCCGCCTGCGTGTCGCACATGACCTGCAGTGAGATGGCTTCGTTGAACTGGAACAGCGGGCCGCCGTTGAGCGCGGTGAAATGCATGCCGTTGAGCTCGAATTCGACGGTCATCACCGAGCCCGGCGGTTTACCGTGGATCTCCTGCCCGGCCTCGCCGTAGCGGCTGACACGGCCGATGCGGCTGTCCTTGAAGATGGTGGTGTAGTACTGTGCGGCTTCTTCGGCCTGATGATCGAACCACAGGCAGATGTTGATCGGTGTCGGCATGATGGCCTCCTGATGTCGTACTGCTACTGTAGAGAGAAAACGCGGAATTGCAGACGGGGAATTGCGACATTCTTGCGGGTGGATTGCGACAGTCGTGCGGTGTATGCTGCCACGTATGAAAAGAGTCGCTCTTCTGGTTCCCGAAGATGCCAACATCGCGCCGCTGGAGAATGCGCGTCATGGCTTTCTTGCAGCCAACGCCTATCTGGCCCAGACCGGCGCGCAGCCCTGCTTCGCGCTGCAGTTGGTCGCGGCGACGCCGTGCGTGCAGCTTGATGGCGGACGCGTGCAGTTGCAGGCCGATGCCACGCTCGAGTCGGTAGGGGCGGTGGATCTGTGCCTGGTGCCGCCGCCGCTGCGGGAGGACGGCAGCCTGCTGCTGTCGCCGGGTAACCAGCGCCTGATCGACTGGGTCGGCGCGCACTATCGTGCGGGCGGCGAGGTGGCGAGCCTGTGCATGGGCGCTGCGGTGCTGGCCGCGGCAGGCGTGCTCGATGGGCGTCGCGCCGTGGTGCACTGGGCCGTGCAGCAAGCCTACGCGCAGCGCTTTCCGCAGGTGCAGTGGGCGTGCGATGGCGTGGTGCATTACGAGAACGGCATCTACACCAGCGGTGGCGCATTCTCGGCCGCGCATTTGGTGCTGCATCTCATCGAAAAGTACGCGGGCCGCGATACGGCCATCTGGTGCGCCAAGTATTTCCAGCTCGACTGGAGCCGGCGCAGCCAGCAGCCCTTTGCCATCTTCAGCGGACACAAGGCGCACGCCGACGATGTGGTGCGCGCGGTGCAGGAATACATCGAAGCGCACTATGCCGAGCGCCTCACCATCGAGACGTTGGCGGAGCGTTTCATCCTGGGGCGGCGTACGCTTGAGCGCCGCTTCCGGCACGCGACCGGCAACAGCATCGTCGAGTACCTGCAGCGCATCCGCGTGGAAGCCGCCAAGCGCTATCTCGAAAGCAGCCGCAAGAGCGTGGCGGAAGTGATGTACGAAGTCGGCTACAACGACACCAAGGCTTTCCGCGATACGTTTGCGCGCTATTGCGGCATGACGCCGCTGTCGTATCGCGAGCGGTATCTGTAGAGCTGTAGCGCAGCTCACTGCCTTGGCGCCATGTCGGCGCTGTGCCAGCGTTATGTCGGTGTCCTGTCAGCGAGCCGATCGCCTGACCCAAAAAAAAAACGGCGCCTACCCCGGAAGGCAGGCACCGTGTCGGCAGCGCAGAATTGCAGCGCGTGAATTACTGTGGTGTCGCCGCTGGCGCCGAGGCTGCCGCCAGCGGGCCAGTTTCGCTCAGGCCGCCACCCAGCGCCTTGTACAGGTCGATGGCATTCACCAGACGTGCCTGGCGCGCTTGCACCAGCGCCTGGTCTGCGCTGAACAGCTCCCGCTGCGCATCGAGCAGTTCCAGATAACTGGCCACGCCGTTGCGATAGCGCAGGTCGGCCAGCTTCAGACGCTCTGCCTGGGCATCGCGCACTTTCTGTTGCGAATCGACCTGCGCGTCGAACGTGCCGCGTGCGACCAGCGCATCCGCCACTTCGCGGAAACTGGTCTGGATGGTCTTCTCGTAGTTGGCCACGGCGATGTCCTTGCGCACTTCGCTCAAGGTCAGGTTCGCCATGTTGCGGCCCCAGTCGAAGATCGGCAGGACTAGCGACGGCGCGAAGGTCCACGCGCGCGTACCGCCATCGAACAGGCCCGACAGTTCGTTGCTTGCTGTGCCGATGCTAGAAGTCAGCGTAATGCGCGGGAAGAACGCCGCGCGCGCCGCGCCGATATTCGCGTTGGCCGACAGCAACTGCTGTTCGGCCTGGCGGATGTCCGGGCGCTGCGTGAGCAGGTCGGACGGCGCACCGGCTGGAATGTCGGTGAGCAGGGCCTGGCTCGACAATGCCGTTGGTTCCGGTAGCGTGCCGAGCTCGCTGAGCGGCTTGCCGACCAGCACCGCCAGCGCGTTGTTCGCCTGGGCTTGCTGGCGCGTGAGCGTGGCGGCCGAGACGCGTGCCGATTCAACCAGCGTTTCCGCCTGGCGCAGATCGAGGGCCGAGGACGCGCCCACGTCGAAGCGCTTCTTGGCCAGATCGTAGGACGACTCGCGGCTCGTCAGCGTTTCCTGCGCGAGCGTCAGCTGCTCGGCATAGGCACGTTCCGCCAGGTAGGCCTTGGCAACTTCCGCTACCAGGCTGAGGTGCGCGGCGCGCTGGGCTTCTTCCGTGGCGAGGTATTGTGCTAGCGCCGCGTTGTTCAGGCTGCGCACACGGCCGAAGAAGTCCAGTTCGAAGGACGCCAGCGACAGGCCGACCTGGTACTGGCTGGTGGTCGTGGTGACGCCGAACGGCGAGACCGAGCCCGGCGTGCGGCTGCGCGTATAGCCCGCCGTGCCGTTGATGGTTGGCAGCAGGTCGGCGGACTGCACGTTGTACAGCGCACGGGCCTCCTCGATGCGCAACGCGGCAGTGCGCAGGTCACGGTTGTTTTCCAGTGCGGCGGCGATCAGCGCCTGCAGGCGCGCGTCGCGGAAGAACTCGCGCCAGCCAATGTCCATGGCGCGGCGTGTTTCCTGTCCGGACGTGGTCGCGATATAGCCGGCTGGCGCATCGGGGAAGGCCGATGCCACCGGCGCCGCCGGGCGCTCGTAGCGGGGCGCCAGCGTACATCCGGAAAGGATGCCGGCGGCCAGCAACACCGAAGTGAGGAGCTTGGTCATATCAATTGCCCTCCTTGGGTTGCGCATGTTCATGGGCATGGACGCCATGCTCCTGGTAGAACTTGCGCTGCCGTTCGCTGCCCTTGAAGATGCGGCGCACGACATAGAAGAAGACCGGGACGAAGAAGATCGCCAGCACGGTGGCCGTGATCATGCCGCCCATCACGCCGGTACCGATGGCGCGCTGCGCCGCCGAACCCGCACCGGAGGCAATGACCAGCGGCAGCACACCGAGGATAAATGCGATCGAGGTCATCAGGATCGGCCGGAACCGCAGCTTTACCGCTTCCAGCGTGGCGTCGATCAGACTCATGCCCTCCGCCTGCAGATCCTTGGCGAACTCGATGATCAGAATCGCGTTCTTCGCGGACAAGCCGATGGTGGCGATCAGCCCCACCTTGAAGTACACGTCGTTGGGCATGCCGCGCAGCGTTGCACCGAGCACCGCGCCAAGTACGCCGAGCGGCACCACCAGCAGCACTGCCACCGGGATCGACCAGCTTTCGTACAGGGCTGCGAGACACAGGAACACGATCAGGATCGACAGCGCGTACAGCGCCGGCGCCTGGGCGCCCGACAGGCGTTCTTCATACGACTGTCCCGACCACTCGAAGCCGAAGCCCGGTGGCAGCTTGGAGGCGATTTCTTCCATCGCTTCCATGGCTTCGCCGGTACTGCGTCCGGGTGCGGCCGCGCCGGCGATCTTCACCGACGGTACGCCGTTGTAGCGTTCCAGACGGGGCGAACCGATGATCCACTTGGACGTGGAGAACGCCGAGAGCGCCACCATCTGCCCATTGGCATTGCGCACGCGTAGCTGGTCGAGATCGCTCGGGATCTGACGGTCGCTGCCGTCAGCCTGCACGATCACGCGGCGCACGCGGCCGTCGTGGAGGAAGTCGTTCACATACGAAGAACCGAACGCGATCGAGATGGTGCGGTTGATGTCGGCCAGCGAAATACCCAGCGTGCGGGCCTTCTCACGGTCGATATCGATCTGCAGCTGCGGCACGTCTTCCTGGCCTTCCGGACGTACACCACTCAGCACCGGGTACTTGGCGGCCATGCCGAGCACCATGTTGCGTGCCTCGGTCAGCTTTTCATGACCCAGGCCGGCACGGTCCTGCAGGCGGAAGTCGAAGCCGGACGAGTTGCCCAGTTCCGGAATCGGCGGCGGGTTCAGCGGGAAGATCACGGCGTCCTTGATCTGCGACAGTGCACCGAAGGCGCGTCCGACCACGGCCTGCACCTTCAGGTTCTCCGCCTTGCGTTCTTTCCAGTCCTTCAGCAGCACGAAGGCGATACCGCCGTTCTGGCCGCGACCGAAGAAGCTGAAGCCGGCCACTGTCACCATCTGCGACACGGCGTCCTTCTCATCTTCCAGGAAGTGTTTCTCGACCTGGCGCAGAACTTCCAGCGTCCGTTCCTGCGGCGCATTCTGCGGTAGCTGGATCACGGTGATCAGGTAGCCCTGATCTTCCTCGGGCAGGAAGCTCGACGGCAGGCGCATGAACAGCACCACCACCAGGCCGATGATCACGGCGAATGCCGCCAGGAAGCGGCCGGACTTCGGCAGGATGCGCGCCACCGTATTCTGGTAGCGCACCGAGCCCGTGTGGAAGGTACGGTTAAACCAGCCGAAGAAGCCCTTCTTCTCATGCGTATGGCCCTTCTCCACCGGCTTGAGCATGGTGGCGCACAGGGCCGGCGTGAGCGTGAGTGCCAGCAGTGCGGAGAAGCCCATCGAGGCGATCAGCGACAGCGAGAACTGGCGATAAATGTTGCCCACCGAGCCGGAGAAGAACGCCATCGGGATGAACACCGCGGTCAGCACCAGCGTGATACCAACGATGGCGCCGGTAATCTGGCCCATGGCCTTGCGGGTCGCGTCGCGTGGCGACAGGCCCTCCTCGCTCATGATCCGCTCGACGTTCTCCACCACCACGATGGCATCGTCCACCAGAATACCGATGGCGAGCACCATGCCGAACATGGTCAGCACGTTGATCGAGAAGCCGAACGCCAGCATCGTGCCCAGCGTCCCCAGCAGCGCGACCGGCACCACGATGGTCGGAATCAGCGTGGACCGCAAGTTCTGCAGGAACAGGTACATCACCAGGAACACCAGGATGATGGCCTCGACCAGGGTCTTGACCACTTCCTCGATGGAGATCTGCACGAAGGCCGAGGTGTCGTACGGCACGTTGTACTGGAAGTCCTCGGGGAAGGACTTGGACAGTTCCTCGATCTTGGCGCGCACCGCCTTGGCGGTGGCCAGCGCGTTGCCGGTCGGCGACAGCTTGATGGCGATCGCCGCCGACGGCTTGCCATTGGTGTAGGCCAGCGTCGAGTAGTCCTGCCCGCCCAGCTCCACGCGCGCCACATCGCGCACGCGGACCGACGAGCCATCCGGGTTCACGCGCAGCAGCACATTGCCGAACTGCTCCGGCGTCGACAGGCGGCTTTCGGTGGTCACCGAGGCGTTGAGCGCCGTGCCCTTCGGCGACGGCGTGCCGCCCAGTTCACCCACGGCCACCTGCACGTTCTGCTCGGAGATGGCATTGGTCACGTCCACCGGCGTCAGGTTGAAACCGGTCAGCTTGGCCGGATCAAGCCAGATCCGCATGGCGTACTCGGTGCCGAACATGTCAGCCTGGCCGACACCCGGCACACGGCGGATGCTGTCGATGACGCTCGACGAAATATAGTTGCCGAGGTCGATCGCGCTGCTGTTCCCTGACTTCGAGGACAGCGTGATGAACATCATGTAGTTGTTGCCGGCCTTGTCCACGCGCACGCCCTGCTGGCGGACTTCTTCCGGCAGGCGCGCCTCCACGCGCTTGACGCGGTTTTGCACCTCCACTGCGGCGAGGTCGACGTTGGTGCCCGGCTGGAACGCCACGGTAATCGACGAGACGCCGTTCGATTCACTCGTGGAGTTGTAGTACAGCAGGCCGGGTACGCCATTCAGCTCCTGTTCGATCACCGAGGTGATCGAGTCTTCCACCGTCTTGGCGGACGCGCCCGGATAGGTGCTGGTGATCGACACCGTGGGCGGCGCGATGTTCGGGTACTGCGCGATCGGCAAGCTGCGGATCGACAACAGACCCCCCAGCATGATGATCAGCGCGAGCACCCAGGCGAACACCGGGCGGTCGATAAAAAACTTTGCCATCTGACTGGCTCCTTATGATTAGCCTTGTGCCTGGCTGGCGGCCTGGGAGGCCGGTTCTGCGGCCGGTGCGGAGGCCGGAGCCGCCGCGCTGGCGGGGGCTGCCGCGGGCGCCGAGGCGGGCTGCGCGCCGGCCGGGGCCTTCGGGGCAAACGGCACCGCCTTGGCCGGTGCGCCCGGCTTGACCTTCTGCAGGCCTTCCACGATCACCTGTTCACCACCCTTCAGCCCACTGTTGATGACCCACTGGTCGCCCCGTGCGACACCGACCTGCACGGGGACCGAAGCGACGTTGCCATCGGCACCGACGACCATCACCGACGCGCCCTGGCCGCTGCGCATCAGCGCGCGTTGGGGAACCGTGATGCCATGCTCGTTGACCGCCTGGTTCACGCGGACACGCACGAACACCCCTGACAGCAGCTCACGCTTGGGATTGGGAAACTCGGCCCGCAGCGTGATGGCGCCGCTGGTCGGGTCGACCGCCATGTCGGAGAACAGCAACTTGCCTTGGTGTGGATATTCGCTGCCATCGCCGCGCAGCAGCGTCACGGCGGCTTCCTTGCCGCTTACGCCCTTGAGCCGGCCGGCTTCTACAGCCGCCTTGAGCTTGAACACCTCATCTGCCGGCTGGGTGAAGGTGACCCGCATCGGGTCGACCTGTTCCACCGTCGCCAGCGGCGTGGCTTCGCCACGGCCGACCAGTGCGCCTTCGGTCACCAGCGCACGGCCCACGCGGCCGGAGATCGGCGCGGTGACGGTGGCGTAGCCGAGGTTCAGCTGCGCGGTGGTCACGCCGGCGCGGGCCGCTGCGACTTCCGCATCGGCCTGGCGAGCCGCTGCCACGGCTTCGTCGTATTCCTGCTTGCTGATGGCGTTCACGCCTACCAGCGGGCCATAGCGCTCGGCCTTCTGCCGGCTGGCGGCGGCCGTCGCCTGGGCGCGTGCCAGCGCGGCCTGGGCCGAGGCCAGTTGCGCCTGGAACGGCGCCGGGTCGATGCGGAACAGTACTGCGCCAGCCTTGACGTCCGAACCTTCGCGGTAGACGCGCTCCTTGACGATACCCTCCACGCGCGCGCGGACTTCCGCGGTACGGGTGCCTTCCAGGCGGCCGGGCAGTTCGGTGGAGACGGTAAGCGGTCCCGGCGTTACGGTGACGACGCCCACTTCCGGCGGCGGCATGCCGCCAGCGGGTGCGGCGGCTTTCTTGTCACCGCAGGCCACGAGCGTGGCGACGACGAGCAAGGAAGCGGATATCTGGCTGATGCGGCGGGACTTCCTCATAGATAACCCCTGATAACGAGATGAGTCGATGCGCCCCGCAGCAATTGCTGCGCTGCGAGGGCGAATGCATGGTTCTGATTTGCTTCAGACAGTCGAAGCATGTGCGCTACGAAGGCGGCGGGCGGATCGCGGCAATCCTGCATGGTATGCGCAAATCGCCGCACCGCGCAGAAAAACGAACGGGGCCTGACAGCACGCCGAGTGTCGCGTATTATATATACATTCGTGGATGTATGTATGACATCACGGCGAAAGGGGGCTTTATAAATGAGGTCGCCGTCGCATTTTGTCAATGCCCCGTCGAGACCGACAGGGGCCGAGGAAAGCAGGCAAAGCCTGGAGGATTGCAGAAGTCATGGTCAGGCGAACCAAGGAAGAGGCCCAGGAAACGCGTAACCGCATCCTGGATGCCGCCGAAAATGTTTTTCACGAGCGAGGCGTTGCACGCACCTCGCTCTCCGATATCGCGCATGCGGCGACGGTGACGCGTGGCGCGATCTATTGGCATTTTCGCAACAAAGCCGACCTCTTTGCCGCCATGTGCGACCGGATCAAGATGCCCATGGACGCCATGTTCGATCCGGACCGCGTCGAAGATGGCGATTACGTCGCCCAGTTGCGCCGCATTGGCGAATACCTCTTGCAGCAGATGCTCGACAACCCGCAATGGCGCAAGATTTTCGAGATCCTGTTCCACAAGTGCGAATTTGTGGAAGACACCGAGCCGATGCTCACGCGCCTCCAGCAGTCGTGCCGCGAAAGCATGACGCGCACCGAGCGCACCATCCGCAACGCCATCGAACGCGGCCAGCTGCCGGCCGATCTCGATGTGCCGGTGGCAGTCGCCTATTATCACGCCACGCTCAGCGGCATCATCGGCGACCACCTGTTCTATCCTGACTGCTCCGTCTTGCGCGGTAACGGCGCGCGGTTCGTCGCGACCCTGGTTGATTCCCTCGCCACGTCTCAGGCCTTGCGCAGGCAACCCGCCACCGCGTAACTCGCCGCCCCGATCCGCGACCGCATGAGCGCCGCCTCGTCGTCGATCAGTCTGTCAGCAGCCCACGCCCTGCGAGTGTCCGCAGCGCCAGCTCGAGATGCTCCTCGGCGCAGGCCCGTATGGCCTCCGGCGTGGTCAGCCGCTTCTGGTCGTTGTCATGGAAACGGATGCGCTCTTCCCGCTCCGCCGTCACCAGATGATCGACCAGCGCGGCGCGTGCATGCGTACCATCAAGCAGCGGCAACACCAGCAACTCCACGATATTCAGCGGCGTCGGCTCATGCAGTGGGCCGGTCGTGACCGCACGCCCCATCGAAGCATCCTGCCGGACCAGCCAGTCCGCCACCGGCTGCGCACCCGGCGTGCGCGCCACCTGTTGCGCTCGCGTGCGGATACGTACCATGCCACGCGCGATCAGCGCGCGCAGCACCATATAGAGTTCCTGCTCGGCCGCGTCTGGCGACTGGCCCTCGCGTTCCGCCACGGCGCGCATCTCGGCTTCCAGCGTGGCTGCGGAAAGGCTGCCGGGGCAGGCCGCATTGAACAGTTCGACGAGCCGGTGCTGAAGCACGGTCCCTGGCTGGATCGTCCCGCCCCACAGCCCCAGCCATGTTGCCGGCGTCACCGGCTCGCCCCGCTCGTCCAGCTGCTGGTGGAAGCCAGCGTAGAACGCGAGTTGCTGCAGTTGCTCGCGCCCCAGGTCGCGGCGCATGCGCTCCTGCGCATCGGCGTGTACCAGTAAGGTCTGGCGGAATACGCGGTTGTTCAGGAAATCCATGTACTGCTCGAGATCGACCTGGTTATGCGCCACATTGTTCAACCGCTGCGCCGCGTCGTCCCCGAGGTTGGCAGGAAACATCGAGGCCAGCATGCCGTCGCCGAGATAGCCGAGCCCATGATTGAGCGCCCGGCCAGCGAACTCGCGGAAATAGCAGGGACGGTTGTGTTCCTCGAGATACTCGTGCAGCAGGTAGGAGTCGCTGCCATTGGCCACCGCCTCGGCTTCCGCATCCACCACATGCTTGAACATGGAGCCGGGGCGCGCGATCTGCTGCATGTATTCCACCATGCCCTTGGCATGGCCGAGGCGCTGGCTGGGGTCGGCGATCTGGCGCGTGTGGAACAGCATCGCCTCGCGCATTACCTCACGCGTCTTCCAGCCGGGGTACACGTTGTAGCTCACATAGGCCACGCCGTCCGGCCGGAGGTAGTCCTTGCACGCGCGCAGGATGGCATCCTGGATGTCCGGCGCCACCCAGCTGTAGACACCGTGCACGATGATGTAATCGAAAGTGCCCAGCCCCTCCGGCAGGTCGGCGATGCTTGCATGGTGCAAGACAATATTGTTGAGACCGAGCCCCGCGATACGCTGGCGGCCTTCTTCGATCTGCACGCGCGAGTAGTCGATGCCGACATACTCCGCTTGCCGATTGCGCGCCGCATGCGGAATCAGGTTGCCGCCCGCCGCGCAGCCCAGTTCCAGCACGCGCGCCGTGGCGGGCGGGGCGCAACGCAGGCCAAACAGCACGGCAATCGCACCCAGCAGGTCAGGGCTCGATTGCCAGTAAGGATGCGAATCATATGGAACGGCGTCGTAGTGGGCAGCCGCTTCCTGAAGCTGGGCGTTCATAGGCACCTCGACAGGGCGAAAACAGGGAAAAGACGAGCCCACCAAGGCTACGTGAGGAAGAGTCCGATGCCTATGCGGCGAATTCTTATAAGTGTTTCGCAGTGCAAAGTTGCCCCTTCTTCCCGGGCAGGGCATCATGAGGGTTCGCGAAGCGGCAAGGAGGATTCCGATGGCAGAACGCAAGCGCGCCACACGCGCCCAGTCCACCACGCGCCTGTCGGCCCGGGCTCACCGGCCTGAGCTGCACGACGGCGAGCGATTCGACCTGATCGTCATCGGCGCGGGTTCTGGCGGCCTGTCGGCAGCCACGCGTGCCGCGCGGCTCGGTGCACGCACCCTGCTGATCGAACGCGATGCCCTTGGCGGCACCTGCGTCAATCGCGGTTGCGTCCCCAAGAAGCTGCTTTCCTACGGCGCTGGCTGGGCCCAGGTGCTTGGCACCTGCCTCGCCGCCACGGGCGGGCGCGAAGACTGGTCCGATGCCATGACGCGCGTGCAGGCCGAACTTGGCCGCCTACATGTACGCTACGACGAAAACCTCGAAGGCGCCGGCGTCCTGCTTGCCGAAGGAAGCGCCGTGCTGGGCGAGGGCGGAATGGTGCAATTGGCCGACGTCCGGCTCCAGGCCCGCAACATCGTCATCGCCACCGGTGCCCGGCCGCGCACGCTGACCATCCCAGGGGCACAGCTCGCCAGTACCTCCGACGACATCTTCACATGGCAGACGCTGCCCAAGTCCATCATCATCATCGGCGGTGGCTACATCGCTGTCGAGCAGGCATCCATCCTCGCGCGCTTCGGCGTCAAAGTGGAAATGCTCGTGCGTTCCGCCGCGCTGCTCGCCAATTTCGATCACGATCTGGCACAAGGTATTGGCGACGCGCTCATCAGCCAGGGAGTACGCATTCATTTCGGGGCCACGGTCGATTCAATCTCGCAAGGCAACGGTGCAATCGAAGCCCACTTCCGTTGCGAAGGACGTGCCGATCGCGTGCGTGCGCAAGCTGTACTCGCCGCCGTCGGACGTCAGGCAGCCACCGAAGGCCTCGGTCTGGAAGCGGCCGGCGTACAGGTCAACGACAAAGGCGCCATCGTCGTCGGCCGCCATTTCCGCACCACCGCCCGTCATATCCATGCCGTGGGCGACGTCACCCAGCATCCGCAACTCACGCCGATTGCGGTCGCGCAGGGCCGCGCCCTGGCCCAGCACCTGTTCGGCAAGTACGACATCGTCAACGACGTCGATTTCGACCTGATACCCACTGCCGTCTTCAGCGAACCTGCGCTCGGCACCGTTGGCCTCACCGAAGCGGCTGCCGCCGAAAAATACGGCTCCCGCGACCGCATCGAAGTGATTGCCCGCCGCTTCGTCTCGCTCGAAAACCGTTTCAAAGGCAACGCCCAGCAATCGCTGATCAAGCTCGTCACGCACGCCGCCAGCGGCCGCGTGCTCGGCGTGCACATCATGGACGCCGCCGCGCCAGAAATCATCCAGACCTTTGCCGTGGCCATGCGCTTGCGCGTGCGCATGTCAGACCTGCGTACCACGCTGCGGGTGCATCCGACGGTGGCGGAAGAGCTGTTTGGTTGATTGGCGCAGGCTTCCCCCATAAGAGCGCGCTGCCTCCACCTAGACCGCCGCTGTAGCACCGTGGTTAAGCGGGCGAAGTGTCTCGCCCGCGAGGTGCTCGTCAGTAACAGCGTCCTACCGATCGCTACCGGAGGCGCGTATATCTCACCTGATCATCCACACGATGGCTTCATATTGGCTGGCCAGGCATTTTTTTAACGTTATCTAACAGGTGGGTTGAATTTGGAAAGCAATACTCGCACGATCTTTTGAAGTAATCCATAAACACTATTTCTTTCGGTTAAGCACTGTAAATGCGTTGGCTGCGAGCGTTGACGCTATCCAATGTGCTGGGCACCATCGATCTCGCTTGGATGTTCCGTAGTTTCGGAGTTGGTAGCCCTGTTCGACTCTTCCATCTCTCAAGTCAAAGCGAGGGAGTTGTTCTTGCGAGTCGAGACGGGTCTCCTAAGCCATCAACGTGATGTCATTGCGAGATAAAAAATGAAAGAAAAAGAAAACGTGTTTGGACTGAATGCGGGCGTATTAGCTGAAGTGCGCGCGAGATTGGAGAGGGCAACAAAAATTTCTCTCACGGCGCGTGATAGTCTCTATTTCGGTGGCGAGTACTTTAGATATTCCGACGAAAAATTAAGTGTGCTGTTGCATGAAAACTTCATTGAAGACGATGGCAAGCCGACAGCTGCAGATTTTCCCGAGGTTGCTGTTCTGTTATATGTGAGTGGGGAGGTATCGGCCGTCGATCAACTGAGTGAGAAAGTGCTCCAGCAAGGTTTCAGACTGCTGTATTCAGGCACTCACTAGAGTACTCACACACTGAAGCGTTTCTTCATGAGGTGCAACGTTCCTAACAGGAGTTTCTGTGCATACCAAACATCGTGTCATAGCGTCATCGGTCAAAGAGCCGCCACCGGGTTTGTGGTCCAACTGTGTGGTCGTCGGCGAGGTCGTGTATGTGTCAGGCATGACGGCGCGCGGACCCGATCCCGAGGTCATTCTGGGCAGTGACGAGTATACGCAGGCGAAGGTGATATTCCAGAAAATCGAGGATTTGATCGAGGCAGCCGGTGGGCGGATGAACGATGTCGTCAAGATGACCATCTACGTGACACGGATTGCCCGCAACACCGAAGTATGGCGCGCCCGCAAAGAGTTCTTCAGTGGAGACTTTCCGGCCTGCACGCTTGTCGAGGTCTCATCGCTGGCCAAGCCCGAGATTCTGCTGGAGATTGAGGCGATTGCCCATATCGGTTGTTCAGCTGCACTCTGATGTGCCGCCACATGATAGATAGCGAGCCACTCGGAGTCCGAATATCGTGCCTCATAAAAAATGCCCGGATATGTCCGGGCATTTTTGTTTCATGGCGACAGGCTTAATGCCCATGCGCCGACGTCTGCGCGGCCGCCAGATCCGCCTGCGACAGCTGCACCGGACCATTTCCCGAGAAGCGATCAAGCGCGAGGTAGATGATCGGTGTGATGAACAGCGTGACCAGTTGCGAGAAGATCAGGCCGCCGACCACGGCGAGGCCGAGCGGCTGGCGCAGTTCGGCGCCGGGGCCGAGGCCGATGGCGAGCGGCAGTGCGCCCATGACGGCGGCGAGCGTGGTCATCATGATCGGCCGGAAGCGCAGGATGCAGGCGGTGCGGATGGCTTCGGCCGGCGGCATTTGCCGGGTGCGCTGCGCGTCGAGTGCGAAGTCGATCATCATGATGGCGTTCTTCTTGACGATGCCGATGAGCATGAGGATGCCGATCACGGCGATGAGCGACAGTTCGACGCGGAAGGCAAATAGCGTGAGCAATGCGCCGATGGCGGCGGAGGGCAGGCCGGCCAGAATCGTGATGGGGTGGATGTAGCTTTCATACAGGACGCCAAGCAGCACATAGATGACAGCAATGGCGCCGATCAGCAGCACGATCTGGGTGGCTTGCGATGACTGGAAGACTGCCGCATCGCCACCATAGCTGGTGATGATGGAGGCGGGCATGCTGAGCTGGGCCTTGAAGGCGTCGATCTTGGCGGAGGCATCGCCAAGGGCCGCGCCGGGGGCAAGGTTGAAGGCGACGGTAATGGCCTGCAGTTGTCCCTGGTGATTGACGGCTGCCGGGCCGGCGCGCCGCTCGGAGGTGGCGAAGGCGGTGAGCGGAACGAGTCCGCCGGCGTCGCTGCGGACGTAGATCTTGGCGAAGGCGCTTTCGTCGCGGCGATCGGGGTCGCTGGCCTGCAGGATGACCTGGTAGCTGTCGCTCGGGCCGTAGATGGTGGAGACCTGGCGTTCACCAAACGCGCTGTAAAGCGCGGTGCGCACTTCAGCCATGCTGACACCGAGCGTGTTGGCCTTGTCGCGGTCGATGATCAGTTGCGCTTCGAGTCCGGAGAGCTGGGCGTCGCTGGTGACATCGCGGAACACCGGATCGGCGCGCATCTTGTTCATGAGCTGGTCGGCCCAGCCTTGCAGGGCGTCGGCCTGCACGCTCTGCAGCGTGTACTGGTACTGGCTCTTGCTGGGGCGGCCGCCGAGCTGCAGGTTCTGGATCGGCGAGAAGTACACGTTCAGCCCGGCGAGCTTGCGCATTTCCTTGCGCATCGATTCGAGCACGGCCGGCATCTTGGGTCGTTCGCCATGCGGTTTCAGGTCGATGAACATGCGCGCCGTGTTGTTGCCCGTGGAGCCGCCGCCGCCAATGGCGACGACGACACTGCGCACGGCGGGATGCTTGCGGATGATGTCGGCGGCTTCATGGGCGCGGGTGACCATGGCGGGATAGGCGATATCCTGCGGCCCTTCAATGGTGGCGCGGATCTGGCCGATGTCTTCTTGCGGGAAGAAACCCTTGGGGATCGCGGCGAACAGCAGGCCGGTGACGATGAACGTGCCGAGCGCGCCGACCAGTACCGTGCGCCGATGCGCGAGACACCAGTCGAGTCCGCGCGTGTAGAGGCGCAGCGTGGCCTTGAAGCCATCTTCGAACCATTGGGTCGAGCGTAGCGCGAGGGAAGGCTTCTGCGCGGCTGCCGGGGTGGCATGCGCGGCCGGCGCCGTGCCGTCGTGGTGGTGCGAGTCGTCGACCGGTACGTTGTCGGCGCGCAGATAGCGGCTGCACAGCATAGGTACCACGGTCAGCGAGGCGACGGCGGAGACGAGAATCGCCAGCGATACGACGGCGGCAAATTCGTGGAACAGCAGGCCGATTACGCCGGGCATGAAGAACACTGGAATGAATACGGCCACCAGCGACAGCGAGATCGAGACGATGGTGAACCCGACTTCGCGCGAGCCGACCAGTGCGGCGCGCAGCGGTGACATGCCGTTCTCGATGTGCCGCACGATGTTTTCCAGCATGACGATGGCGTCGTCCACCACCAGGCCGACGGCGAGCGTGATGCCGAGCAGGGAGACGTTGTTCAGGCTGTAGCCGAACCATTTCATCAGCGCGATGGTGCCAATGATGGAAATTGGTAGCGAGAGCGTGGGGATGAGCGTAGCCGCGGCGCGCCGCAGGAACAGAAAAATCACCATCACCACCAGCACCACGGTGAGGCCCAGGGTGAACTGTACTTCGTGGATGGAGTCGCGGATCGACTGCGAGCGGTCGTTGCGCACGCGCAGGTCAACCGAGCCGGGAAGCTGCGCGCGCAGGCGCGGCAGTTCCGCGAGCACGGCATCGACCACGGCGACGGTGTTGGCGTCGGTCTGCCGCTGCACGCCGAGCACGATGGAGCGTTCGCCATTGACCCAGCTGCCGGTCTTGATGACTTCTACGCTGTCCTGCACCTCGGCCACGTCGCTCAGGCGCACGGGCTGGCCATTGCGGCTGCTGACGATGATGTGGGCGAATGCCTCGGCATTGGGCAGCTGGCGGTTGGCCTGGATGGTCATGGTCTGGCGATCGCCATCGAGCGTGCCGACCGGGGTGTTGGTGTTGGCGTCGCGCAATGCGGTCGCCAGTTCGTCGAGCGTCATGCCGCGCGCGGCGAGCGCATCGGGTTTGACGCGTACCCGAACCGCGTATTTTTTCTGTCCGAACACCGAGACCTGGGCCACGCCCGGCAGGGTGGAGAGGCTTGGCGAGATGAGGTTGTCGGCATACGCGCTGAGATCGGACAGGCTCATCGATGGTGAGTTGATCGCCAGCAGCAGTACGGCCTGATCAGCCGGGTTGACCTTGCGGTACGAAGGCGGATTGGTCATCTCCGTCGGCAGGCTGCGCTGCGCTCGGAACAGAGCGGCTTGCACGTCCACGGCAGCGGCGTCGATGTCGCGGTCGTTGGAGAATTCGATGGTGATGCTGGTGCTGCCGAGGGTGCTGCTCGAGGTGATCATGCTCACCCCGGGGATGGTGGAGAACTGTTTCTCCAGCGGCGTGGCGACGGAAGCCGCCATGGTTTCCGGACTGGCGCCCGGCAGCGAGGCGGAGACGTTGATCACCGGCGAGTTGTAGCTCGGTAGCGCGGCGATGGGGATGGTCGGATAGAGCAGGATGCCGGTAACGACAATGGCGATGCTCAGAAGCACCGTCATCACCGGACGGCGGATACACAGTTCGGACAGATTCATGCGCCGCCCTCACCCTGGGCGCCGTTGGTGGCGGGGGTGGATGCCGGCTGCATGGGCGATTCACGCACCGTCATGCCGGGCCGCAGGTTCTGCGCGCCCTCTACGACCACGCGTGTGCCGGGCTGGATACCTTCGACCACGGCAGCCTCCGGCGTGACCGCAACGAGCTTGACCTTGTTGGCGTGCACCTTGTGGTCATTATCGACGCTGTAGACCAGCCGGTTGTCCGGCCCGGTCAGCACGGCATGGGGCGGCACGACGATGACATCGCGCAGCGTCCGCACGGAGATGTGGATATTGACGTAGGTGCCGGGCCAGAGCCGCTGCTGCGCATTGTCGAACTGGGCTTTCAGCAGCAGGGTGCCGAGCTGCGGGTTGACAGTGTTGTCGACGAAGGTGACCTTGCCCTGGATGGTGTCCGGCAGGCCGTCGTTGGGTGCGGCCGAGACGTCGACCGGGCCGCTGCGCAGGGCTTGCTGCAGGGCGGCGAGTTCGCGTTCCGGCAGGGTGAAACTGACGGCGACGGGGTCGATCTGGGCGATGGTCAGCAGGGCCGCCCCGCCGGGCTGCACCAGCGAGCCGGGGAAAGCGGTGACCGCGCCGGTGCGGCCGGCGATGGTGGCGCGCAGGGTGCCGTAGCTCACGCTTACGCGATTGGCTTCGATGGAGGCGCGGTTGGCGCTGATCAGGCCTTCGAGGTTGGCGACCTTGGCGCGGGCCGTGTCGACTGCGCTAGCGGAGATGAAATTGCGCTTGAGCAGGTCTTCGCTGCGCGCCAGCTGGCGGCGTGCATCTGCCAGGTCGGCCTGGTTCTGTGCCAGCGTGGCGCGGGCCTGCGCCAGATTGGCTTCGTCCATGCGTGTGTCGAGCGTGAACAGCAGGTCGCCGGGCTTGACCATTTGTCCTTCACGGACATGCACCTCACGCACCACACTGGAGATCTGAGGCCGGACCTCGACGGTGGAGAGCGCGGTGACGGTGCCGTTGGCGGTAAGTTCGATGCGCACATCCTTGCGCTGCGCCTCGGCGATGGTGACCGCGACAGCGGCTGGCTCGCGGGCACTCTTGCCGCCTGCGAAAAAGGTCTGGTAGAGCCACCAACCGGCACCGGCCAGCAGCAACGCTCCGATGGCAGTCCACACGCGACGTCGGCCCTTCCCCTCAACCATGCTCAATACCCCAACACTTGTTGTTAACGCAGCCGTCCAGCTGTCATGCCATGCGCGCCCCGGCGGACGCGCCTCGAATGAGAGCCGGAGGACATCAGAAAAGTTCGTGCCGGCGCTCCGCAAAACGCTGGCGGTTGATCTCACCGAGTGGTGTCTGGCGCGGACCAGGCGTCAGGCACACGGTGTCGCCGGCACGAATCTCGCCCGGCTGCTGCACGCTCAGGTAGACACCGGAACGGCCGCTGACCAGCAGGTCGCGGGCCGCTTGGCGGTAGCCCAGCACGGCATTGAATTTGTAACACGGTCGCCGGGGCGACTCCACGCGCAGGATGCAGTTGCCGATCAAGAGGGTGTCACCAACCCACAGCGCACCTTCCAGCAGGCCTTCGAGCGTCAGGTTTTCGCCAAGCTCGCCGTATGCCAGCGGGGCACCTGCCGAAACGCCGGCATCTGCGCGGGTCGTTTCCCACCAGCCATAATGCTCGGCGGGATAGGCATAGACCGCCTTGAGCGGACCACCGTGCTTCTCGAGGTCAGCCTGCTCGTCGCCACTGACGCCCAGCGGCGTAATGGCGATGGCCAGCGGCTGCGCGAGGGTGCTGCAGGGTAGCTTGCGGATAGCCGACAGCACCGGTGCGTCCGTTCCTGGGCGGACGCCGGCATGGGCAAGCGGTGCGCATTGTCCACGGGCAACGGACAGGACGCGCATGGTCGGCGCAGTTGACATTGTGCCTCTCCGGGCATCACGGCAGTTTGGGCGGCGGTGTGCTGGTATCGGCCAGGCGGGCGCGGTGCGAAATCAGGATCGCGGCCAGGACGAAGCACGCAGCCCCCCAGTGTAACGCGCCGGGCCCTGCTGCAGCAAAAATCCCCGCGCCGGACACGGCTCCCAGCGCCTGTCCCAGATAGATACACGACGAATTGAGTGACACCGAAATCGGCGCAGCGGCCGGCGAAATCGTAATCAGGCGAGCCTGCTGCGCGCTGTTGGTGGCAAAGCCGCCCAGGCCCCAGAGCATGAACAGCGCCACCATGGCGATGCGGCTCCATTCGCCGAGCGGCCAGAGGATCAGCGCGGTCAGCGAGCACAGCAAGGCAATGCGCACGACGCGGGCCGGGGTGATGCGGTCCATGAAGTTGGCCGCCAGCGCGTTGCCGATCACGCCGCACAGGCCGAACCCGAAGAACATCAGGCTCAGCATGCCGCCGGTGACGCCATAGACATCGCGCATCATCGGCGCAATATAAGTAAACATCGTGAACAGGCCAGCTGCCTGGATGGCCGTCGTGGCGACCACCAGCATGATCGGCTTGTGGCGCAGCACCGCGCCCCACGCCTGCGTGCCGACTGGTTCGACGAACAGCCCGCGCGGCAGTTGGCGCCAGACACCCCAGGCAGCCAGGGCCGCGCCGGTGGCGACTACCGCCATGCTGACGCGCCAACCCAGGGTCGTGGCAATCCACGTACCGATCGGCATGCCGAGCACGCTGGCGATGCTCCAGCCGAGAAAGACAAAGCTGATGGCGCGGCCACGCTGCAGCGGCGGGACCAGCAGCGAGAGTGTCGCCGCCGCCTGCGGGGTATAGATGGCTGCGCCGAACGCGGTGAACAGGCGTGCTGCCATCAGGGTGCCAAAACTGGGCGCGAGCGCGGCCAGCACATGCATCACCGCATAGACGGCAAGCGCGCCGCTCAGCAGCAGGCGCCGGTCGATGCGCGAGCCGAGCGTGCCGAAGAGCGGTGCGCCCAGGCAGACGGAGAACGCGAAAACGGTGATCAGCTGCCCGGCCGTGGTGGCGGGAATCTGGAACGTGGCGGCAATTTCATTGAGCATGCCGGTGACGATCATCGCCCCGGTTCCGATCACGAAATTTCCGAGGCAGAGGATGACAAGTCTGGACGGCATGACAGCAAGGCAAAGACCACGCCGGACGGCGTGGCAGTGATGGCGAGCGCGGCCGGGTGCCGCGCCGGCGTAAGTGTACTCGTATTTGTGGATGGCCGCCGGCCGCTGTCAGCCGCCGGCGGGCCACCAGGGCGCGCATCAAGGCATCAGCGCATCAGCGAGGGGGTGAGCGCCGCGACGTTGACGATGGCGTCGTGCTTGCCGGCGAGCACGTCGAGGATGTTCTGGAAGGCCTGCCCGAAATACTGCTCGTAGTTGTCGCGCTCCACGTAGCCGAGATGCGGCGTGCAGATGCAATTCTCCATGCGCAGCAAGGCATGGCCTTGCAGGATGGGCTCGGACTCGAATACGTCGACGGCCGCCATGCCGGGCCGCCCACGGTTGAGTCCGCTGACCAGTGCGTTTTCTTCGAGCAGTTCGGCTCGGCTGGTGTTGACCAGCAGCGCGGTCGGCTTCATGCGTAGCAGGTCGGCAGTCTTGATGATGCCGCGCGTCTGGTCCGACAGGCGCATATGCAGAGACAGCACGTCGGCGCTCTCGAACAGTGCCTCGCGCGATGCGGCCGTGCCGAATCCATCGGCCTGCGCACGGGCGCGTGCTGCGTCGCTGCCCCACACCTGTACCTCCATGCCGAAGGCCTTGCCATACCCCGCCACCAGCTGCCCGATGCGCCCATAGCTCCAGATGCCGAGCGTGCGGCCGCGCAGCAGCTGGCCGATGCCGAAGTTCGGCGGCATGTTGGTCGATTTGAGACCGGATTGCTGCCATGCGCCGTGCTTGAGGCTTGCGACGTACTGCGGGATGCGGCGCTGCGCCGCCATGATCAGCGCCCAGGTCAGTTCTGCCGGGGCCACCGGGGAGCTGGAGCCTTCCAGCACCACGATGCCGCGCTCGGTACAGGCGTCGATATCGATATGCCCGCCGGCCCGGCCGGTCTGGCTGATGATCTTGAGCTTGGGCAGTTTTTCCAGCAACTGGCGCGTGATGCGTGTGCGTTCGCGGATCAGGACCAGCGCCTCGGCGTCGCCCACGCGCGCGGCCAACTGGCCGATGCCTTTGACGGTGTTGTTATAGACCTTGACGTCGTGCCCGTTCAGCAGCGCATAGGCGTCCAGCTTGCGCACGGCGTCCTGGTAATCATCGAGAACAGCGATTTTCATTCACAACCCAACATGAGATTTGATGCGGAGCAAAAATCGGCGCGGCACCCCGGTGCTATGCTTGACACAAGCGCCAACCGATCGTTGGCGGCTGCGACTGACAGGAGGTGCGGCATATGCCACACGACTTCCTGTCGCTCCGGACTGGCCGGAGAGGTGCGGCATACAATGCCCACGCCATTTCAACACGAGACTGTAGCGCACCGGTGTGGATTGCTGCGATGTCGCCATCCCGGTAGTTGTAACCGAATGTGTCGATGCGGGGAAGCGCAGCCCCGTCGCATCGCTTCCAGGGGGTCTTGATGACGCAGTCCGCCACCGGCGTAGCCGGCTCTTCCGTTGCCGTGAATGTACCTGCTCTGAATGTACCTGACTATGTCCGCCACCGCGGCCTGATTGAGTGGGTCGCCGGCATTGCCGCGCTGACACGCCCGGCCGAGGTGGTGTGGTGCGACGGTTCGCAGGCCGAGTACGACCGCCTGTGCGCGCAGATGGTGGAGGCCGGCACGCTGCGCCGGCTCAACCCGGCCCTGCGGCCGAACTCGTATCTGGCGCTGTCGGATCCGTCTGATGTGGCGCGCGTCGAGGACCGGACCTTCATCTGTTCCGAAACCGAGGCCGATGCCGGGCCCACCAACAACTGGATGGCGCCCGCGCAGATGCGGGCGACGCTGCATGGCCTGTTCGAAGGCTGCATGGAAGGCCGCACGCTGTACGTGATTCCGTTCTCGATGGGGCCGCTCGGATCGCCGATCGCGCATATCGGCGTCGAGCTGTCGGACTCACCGTACGTCGTGGTCAACATGCGCATCATGACGCGCATGGGGCGCGCCGTGTACGACGTGCTGGGCGACAACGGTACCTTCGTGCCGTGCGTGCACAGCGTGGGCAAGCCGCTGCGTGCGGGACAGGCCGATGTGCCGTGGCCGTGCAATCCGATCAAGTACATCGTGCATTTTCCGGAAAGCCGCGAGATCTGGTCGTTCGGCTCCGGCTACGGCGGCAATGCCCTGCTCGGCAAGAAATGCTTCGCCCTGCGTATTGCCTCGACCATGGGCCGCGACCAGGGCTGGCTGGCCGAGCATATGCTGATCCTCGGCGTGACCGCGCGGGATGGCCGCAAGTACCACATCGGCGCGGCCTTCCCCTCCGCCTGCGGCAAGACCAACTTTGCCATGCTGATTCCGCCCAAGGGGTTCGAGGGCTGGCGCGTGACCACCATCGGCGACGACATCGCCTGGATCAAGCCGGGTGCCGACGGGCGCCTGTACGCCATCAATCCGGAGGCCGGCTACTTCGGCGTTGCACCGGGCACGGGCGACAAGACCAATCCCAACGCCATGGCCACATTGCGCGAGAACGTGATCTTCACCAACGTGGCGCTGACCGATGACGGCGACGTGTGGTGGGAGGGCATGACCGACACCCCGCCGGCCCACCTGATCGACTGGCAGGGGCGCGACTGGACGCCCGAGCTGGCGCGCACGACCGGTGCCAAGGCAGCGCATCCCAACGCGCGTTTTACCGCACCGGCCGCGCAGTGCCCGTCCATCGATCCAGCCTGGGACGATCCGCGCGGCGTGCCGATCGACGCCTTCATCTTCGGCGGCCGGCGTTCGAGTACGGTGCCGCTCGTGACCGAGGCGCACAACTGGGTCGAGGGGGTATACATGGCGGCCACCATGGGCTCCGAAACCACCGCGGCCGCCGCTGGCCAGCAGGGCGTGGTACGGCGCGATCCGTTCGCCATGCTGCCGTTCTGCGGCTACAACATGAGCGACTACTTCGGCCACTGGCTCGCGCTTGGCGACAAGCTTGCCGATGGCGGCGCGCGCCTGCCTCGCATCTTCTGCGTCAACTGGTTCCGCAAGGATGAACAGGGGCGCTTCGTGTGGCCCGGGTTTGGCGAGAACATGCGGGTATTGGCGTGGATGCTGGGCCGCATCGAGGGCGAGGCGCAGGGCGAGGAGCACGCGCTCGGCGTATCGCCGCGCTATGGCGACCTGTCCTGGAACGGGCTGACGTTCTCGCCGGCGCAGTTCATGACCGTGACCGCGCTCGACCGGCAGGCCTGGGAAGACGAACTGGCGCTGCATGCCGAACTGTTCGAGCAGCTTGGCGCGCGCCTGCCTCGCGAGCTGCACGAAACGCGCGTGCTGATCGCGGCACGCTTGCGGGCCTGACGCGCGGGAGGTCTCCGTGGCGCCGTGCCGGTCTGGCGCGGCGCCTAGCCTCAGTACGGGAGCTGTAGCGCCACAGTTTCAACGCTTCAGCGCGCGTCGCCGAAATGCTCGACGGCGTACTTCACCAGTTCCGCCTGGCCTTCGATGCCGAGCTTGCGCTTGATGTTGAGGCGATGCGTTTCGACGGTGCGCACGGATAGGCCCAATTCCCCGGCGATCATCTTGTTGGCCATGCCGCGCGCGATGCGTGCGAGGATGTCGCGTTCGCGGCGGGTCAGTGCATCGACTGGACCATCGTCCTCGGCCATGCGGCGCGCGATGCTGCCGCTGCAAAAAATGCGGCCTGCCAGCACGGCCTGGATGGCTGCTACCAGCTCATCGGCCGGCGCGTCCTTGAGCACGTAGCCGCCCGCGCCAACACGCAAGGCCTGGCGCACGAACTCCAGGTTGTCGTGCATCGTCACCACCATCACCGCGATTTCCGGATAGCGTTCGTGCAGCGCCTCGGCGAGGGCAATGCCGCTCATGCCGCGCATGGCCACGTCAGTCACGACCAGGTCCGGCAGCCGCGTATCCGGCTGGCGCGCCAGCCATGCCAGCGCGCTTTCGCCATCTCCGGCTTCGCCGATCACCTGGATGTGCGGCTGTGTTTCCAGCCGCATGCGGATGCCATCCCGCACCAACGGATGGTCGTCGATGAGCAGCACGCGGACGGGACGGTCGAACGTTGTCATGAAACGGCTCCTGTGGCCGGCAGGCGGGCGATCACGTGCGTGCCCAGCGGGCCCGAGGTCACGGTCAACGTGCCCTGCAGCGCGGCCATGCGCTCGTTCATGTTGCGCAGGCCGATGCCACGGTCGGGGTCTTGCTGCACGTCGGCGACATCAAAGCCGATGCCGTTGTCATGGATCGCCAGGACGGTCTGGCCGGCATCGTACCGCAATTCGATACCGGCTGAGCGTGCGCGGGCATGGCGCAGGACATTGGTCAGGGCTTCCTGGGCAATACGGTAGAGCGCCGTGGACTGATCGCCGCTCAGTGCATGCGGTGTTCCGTTGACCGTGAGTGCGACCTGCAGGCCGCCATTGTCATGCATCTGCCGCGCCAGATGCTCGAGCGCCGCCTGCAGGCCGAGATCGTCGAGCAAGGCCGGCCGCAGCGCATGCGACATGCGCCGTACCTCGACAAACACATGGTTGATGCGTTCCAGCGCGGTCGCCAAGAGCGGTGTTGCGCCATCCGGACGCGCCCCGCCGGCGGGCAGCCGCTCGATGGCCGTCTCGATCAGCAGCTTGACCGAGACCAGCAGCTGGCTCACGCCATCGTGCAACTCGCGCGACAGCCGCACGCGCTCGTCTTCCTGCGATTGCACCACGCGCTGCGCCAGCTGCTGCAGCTTGGCGTCGCTTGCGCGGTGCTCGCTGACATTCAGGGCCATGCCGGCGACGGCCACGACGAAGATGCTGATCGCGGCGATGGCGCCGATCCACAGCAAGGTCTGGCGGATGTCGTCGCGGGCCCGCGCGTCGATGCGCTGCAGGGCGGCATCGACATCGTCGAGGTAGATGCCGGTGCCCATCATCCAGTTCCACTGTGGGATCGCTACCACGTAGCCCAGCTTGTCGACCAGTTGCTGTTCGCTGGAGGGCTTGCGCCATTGGTAGCGGACTGCGCCGCCGCCAGCCTGCGCTGCGGCGATGAGGTTCTGGATGGTCGGCCGTCCGTGTGCGTCGCGCAGCGCCCAGAGATCCTGCCCGACCAGTTCCGGCTGGCGCGGATGCATCAGGCTGCGGCCCTGCAGGTCATACAGAAAGAAGTAGCCGTCGGGGCCATAGTCGAGCTGCGCCAGGATTGCAATGGCGGCCTGGCGGGTCTCGTCGTCGTTACGGCCCGAGGCGACCAACGGGCTGATGGCGCTCTCCGCGAGCTGCACGTAATGGCGCAACTCCACTTCCTTGGCTTGCAGGTATGCCGCCTCGACCAGCGCGCGCTGGTGCTGGGCCAGCGTGATGGCCTGGCTGCGCACGGCCAGCGCGATGGCCAGCATTGCCAGCGCCAGGGGCGCGACGGCCAGCAGCAGGAATTTATGGCGCAGTTTCATGGTTCGTTCTACGTAGTATCACGCAGCTTGTCTGCGTAGTTTCGCGCTTGTGCACCTTGGTGGGGAAGTCAATACTACACGTCGCCATCCACTGGATCCGCCCGCCACGTTCCGCGTGGCTGCTGGCCGTGGACCCTGGCGTGCCCGGGGCACGCCATCCTGCCATGCATGAGAACGAGCCGCCGTACCACGGCCGGCCGGCGCACGAGACAGCGCCACGATCTGCCGCAGCCCGCTTGCCTATCCGGTACGCCACGCTGCTGTCCACCTTGCTGGACACCATGACAGGCCCCTTTTATCTTAGGGACGCAATCAAAATGATTCTCGCATCCGGTCTGGCGTCACTCGGTGGCGCTACCGTACCAAGTGTACTGTTGTGGCCGCGCGCCTGACCAGAACCGCTGCGCTTCATTTTGATGGCGACTCATACAGGTCAAGGAGACCACCCATGAAACGCATCGGGGAACACCTGATGTGGCTGGCCGTTGCCGTACTCGGCGCGTTTGCCTTTGCCACCGTCGCGCTATCCCGCGGCGAAGCTGTCAGTGCCTTGTGGATCGTCGTCGCCGCACTGTGCATTTACCTTGTTGCCTACCGCTACTACAGCCGCTACATCGCCGAGAAGGTGATGCAGCTCGATCCCACGCGCATGACGCCGGCCTGGCGCCATAACGACGGGCTCGACTACGTTCCCACCAACAAGGCCGTGCTGTTTGGCCACCATTTTGCTGCCATCGCCGGCGCGGGTCCGCTGGTTGGTCCGGTGCTGGCCGCGCAGATGGGCTACATGCCTGGCATGCTGTGGCTGCTGGCCGGCGTGGTGTTCGCGGGCGCAGTGCAGGACTTCATGGTGCTATTCATTTCGATGCGCCGCGACGGTCGTTCGCTGGGCGAGCTGGTGCGCGAGGAAATGGGTACCGTGCCGGGCATGATTGCCCTGTTCGGCTGCTTCATGATCATGATCATCATCCTGGCGGTGCTGGCGCTGATCGTGGTGAAGGCGCTGGCCGGTTCGCCGTGGGGCACGTTCACGGTGGCGGTGACCATCCCCATCGCCGTGTTCATGGGCCTGTACACGCGCTATATCCGTCCGGGCCGTATCGGCGAGGTGTCGGTGATTGGCTTCGTGCTGCTGCTGGCAGCCATCATCGGCGGCCAGTATGTGCATGACAGCGCCGTGCTCGGCCCGCTGTTTACATTCGACGGCAAGGCGCTGACCTGGATGCTGATCGTCTACGGCTTCATCGCGGCCGTGCTGCCGGTGTGGCTGCTGCTGGCCCCGCGCGACTATCTGTCGACCTTCCTCAAGATCGGCACCATCATCGCGCTGGCTATCGGCATCATCATCGTCGCGCCGGAGCTGAAGATGCCGGCCTTCACGCAGTTCGCCGAAGGCGGCGGTCCGGTGTGGTCGGGCAACCTGTTCCCGTTCCTCTTCATCACCATCGCCTGCGGCGCCGTGTCCGGCTTCCACGCGCTGATCTCCTCGGGCACCACGCCGAAGCTGATCGAGAACGAAACCCACGCACGCTTCATCGGCTACGGTGCCATGCTGGCCGAGTCGTTCGTCGCCATCATGGCCCTCGTGGCCGCGGCGGTGATCGAGCCGGGCGTGTACTTCGCCATGAACAGCCCGGCCGCCGTCATCGGCACCTCGCCGGAAGCCGTGGCCGCCACGGTCTCGACCTGGGGCTTCGTGATCACGCCGGACGTGCTGGTGCAGACCGCCAAGGAAGTGGGCGAGCACACCATCATCTCGCGTGCCGGCGGCGCGCCGACGCTGGCAGTCGGCATCGCGCAGATCCTGCATCAGGTGGTGGGCGGCGAGGGCATGATGGCCTTCTGGTACCACTTCGCGATTCTCTTCGAAGCACTCTTCATCCTCACCGCAGTCGATGCGGGTACGCGTGCCGGCCGCTTCATGCTGCAGGACCTGCTGGGCAGCTTCATCCCCGCCTTCAAGCGCACCGATTCGCTGCCTGCCAACCTGATCGCCACGGCGCTGTGCGTGGCGGCCTGGGGTTACTTCCTGTACCAAGGCGTGGTCGATCCGCTCGGCGGCATCAATACGTTGTGGCCGCTGTTCGGTATCTCCAACCAGATGCTGGCTGCCGTGGCGCTGGTGCTGGGCACTTGCGTTCTGGTCAAGATGAAGCGCGGCCAGTACGCGTGGGTGACCCTCGTGCCGACCGTGTGGCTGCTGATCTGCACGCTGACTGCCAGCTGGCAAAAGCTGTTCCATGCCGATCCCAAGATCAGCTTCCTGGCGCACGCCGCCAAGTTCAACGAAGCGATCGCCCAGGGCAAGGTCCTGGCGCCGGCACACTCGCTCGCCGAAATGCAGCGCGTGGTGTTCAACGACTACCTGAACGCCAGCCTGTGCGTGCTGTTCATGTTCGTGGTGCTGAGCATCGTGTTCTACGGCTTCAAGACGGCCCTGCAGGCGCGTGGCATTACCCGTCCGACCGATCGTGAAGTGCCGTTCGAACCGATGCCCGCCAACGCGCGCGTCAACTGACCAGGAGTCCGCCATGCGTGAACAGATCGAAACCCTGGGCCGTTACCTCGGCCAGAGCCTGCGCCTGATGGTTGGGCTGCCGGATTACCAGGCCTACGTTGCACACATGGCGGAGCAGCATCCGGATCGCCCGGCGATGACGTACGAGGAATTCTTCCGCGAACGTCAGGAAGCTCGCTATGGCGGCAAGGTTGGACGTTGTTGCTGAATGGTCGGTTCGACCTGGTCAAAAAAATCCCGCTCGCCGAGCGGGATTTTTTTATGATGCATTGGCATGCGCCTCTCGTGAGACAGAGAGCGGATGATTTTTTGGGAGGGGGCACGCCTCGCCTTACATCTTCTCGACCCAGACGAAGGGGATCAGGACGCAAACGACAAGCTGCAACAAGAGATATCCAAAAAAAGCGCCAACACCCCCAAAAATACCAGCCACGATGGCGGTGACCAACGTAAACAGCCCGCCGGCGGCCATCCGCGCGAGCGTTAGCCAGCCAGAGCCGCCGCTGCGGCGCCCCTGGTGCTCCGCTGCGCCGACGCACCAGGTCACGGACACCGAGATCAATACCATCAGCCGCGCCGGGTTATGCATTAGCCAATCCCATAGCTCGTGCATGACACCTTCCCCCGAATATTGTTATGTCGTTACTTTGCGGTGCGCATTGTACCTTTGACCGCTGCATGACTGGACCGATGGCGCTGGCCTCGTCGGGGTGGGTACTGTGCCGGGTCATGTTCGCTGGTGCTCGCCGCAATGTGAGGGTCAGCTTCTTCGCGTATGCCTTCAAGAGTATTGGTGGTACGCCTCGCGACCACGAGGCAGGCGATGAGGTATGCGCCGACCCGAGGCAGGGCAGTGCTGTCGTCGCTATCGACAAGCACTGCAGCTGCATCAGGTCACAGCGCCATTTTCTGGCGCTGGTCCGGCCGGTTTCGTCTTATTGCACGCCTGCGCAATTCGTATTGGCTGGCAGTACCTTGCATATCACGCCATGACGCGTTTGCGTGTCATAGACGCTGTCAAAGGCATACGTGCTTGTGCCGTTCGTGGCGTCCTTGGCCAACACGCGGATCCAGTGGGCGCCGCTCGGTAAGCTCGCGCCCGGCAGCTCGACCGATGTTCCCGTGGAATGGCTGATGATAGTCCGGCCACCCGGCGCATCAAACGCTGTCTGGCCTCGCGGCAGGGTCGTGTCGCCAGCAAGGAAGGGCAGGAAGTCGACCTGATAGGTGATCTGGTGCCCTTGCGGATGGAACGGCGTCGGCCATTCCCAGCCCAGCTTGGTGATGTTGTTGCCCGGGTCGGTGAACAACGAGAACCAGAACGGCATCGGGTCCTTCAGGCTCTTCACGAAGCTGTTGTAGTTCTTGTCGATCACGTCGACCAGCCGGTCGAACTCAGCTTCCCACTGGGCTTCCGTTGCGCTTCCTGGCAGGTAGTCCTTGTCCGGCGCGCTCTGGATGAAGCCCCGCACAGTTGGCTTGTACGAATCCAGCAGCGTCTTGATGGCCGTTCTGGTCAGGTACTTGTCACGGATCTCGTTGACTGCGGCCTGCAGCAACGCGATATTGCCGGGCTCGGCCATAAAGCGGCGATGCAGTGCGCTGTCCCACCAGTTGCCCGCGCCGTAGGCCCAGTTCGCATAGGCCTCTGCCGCCATCTGGTGCGAGTAATCCAGTGCGCCGTCATAGTCCCAGGGCAGGAAGTAGAACTTGCCGTTATCCGGACTCCGGTAGAGCGCGAAGTTCTGGGTGGTCGTGTCGTAGTTGCCGAGCAGGATGACGCTGGCCAGCCAGGTCAGATAGTTGTTGCGGTTGAAGTACTGGTTGAACGTCGTGGTGAAGGGAATGTTCTCGTCGTCGAGATCATCCAGCATCTTCATGATGGACGTGCATGCCTTGCCATCGCCTGCTTCCAGTTCGAGCGCGGCTTCAAGCGCGGCATTGGACGTTCCGTCGGGATTGCAGCCGAAGGCGGCGTGTTTGTTGAAGTCGAATGCGCCGGCCTTGTAGATGTTGGCGCCTGCCACTTTCCAGCCACGGCGCGTCATATAGCTCTCGCTGAATTTCTCGACGTGCGTAAACAACCCCAGGCTGCCGAGCGGGCCGGTAGCGGGAGGCGTGTTAATGCTGTCGCTGTAATTGATCTCGACGAATTGGGTCCGCAGCGTCTGGTGGTGCGGGATCTGCTTCATCAGGTCGAGTGCCAGCTTGTTACGTACGCGGGTCAGGTCGTACGGGTGCTTGTTCAACTGCAGCGTATCCTCGCCAAACCACATCGCTGGCCGCAGACCTGTGCCTGAATCCTTCTTGGTGCGGATGCGGAACGATTTCTGTACGGTATCGCGGGTACTCGATCCACGCACGCGCATGTCGGCATTGCCGGCGATAAAGTCAGCGACCAGGGACGCCACGCTGATCTTGATCTCCGGCAGGCAGGCGTCCTGCGAGTCGGTTTTTGTCGCCAGCGTGGTGCGATTGAGCGTGACCAGCGTGGTCCGGTCATTGGGATACGCGAGTGGATCGGCCACCACATCGGTACATCTGCCATCCGAATAGTGGATGTACGGACCGCTGCCCGGGATGCTGGTGGACTGATATGTCGCGTTGACCAACAACGCCGTGGTCTGATTGGGATAGTCAGCGTTGATGGCCGTTGCCAGGTCATCCGCGGCAGGCGCAAATATCGGGCCGGCGGGTGTTGGTGTCCCCGGATTGCCAGGTGTCGCCGCATCGCCATCTCCGCCACCCCCTCCGCAGGCGGAAACAAACAGTACCACTCCCAGTGCCGTTGCGCACCCTCGCATTATTGTCATGACCCACCCCCAGGCTCTTTTCCTACGATTCCGTGTTCAGGCGAACAGCGGTTATTGATGCATTGACTCGACCCCTGCCTCTGCCCGGCGACCCCTGTGGCCGGGCCAATCAAGGCATTCTCGTTGCTTGGGCGGTATCTCCCGAGGGTTTGGCGCTGTTTGCATTGATGTGCACGCTTGCCATGCTTTGCCTGAGGAATGCTCCTGTTTTACAGGTGTCATTTCCCCCCAACTTTGGTTGGGTAAAGTGTACTGTTTCGCTGCAATTGAGTAAACGGGTGACAATTCAATGACAAAAAGATAGGTGCCGACCTTGCCGTTAGATTTCCTTACACGTCGTTACAGCCTGTTGTGCGGCCTTTCCGTACACTCTGCGAAACCGATGTAACAAGGAGAAGGACATGAACAACAAGATGCTGTGCAACATGCTCGTCGCGCTGGCTACGGCTGCTGCGCTGCCCGCGCTGGCCGATGACTTGCGCAATGCCGCTGGCGGTGCGCTGGGCGGGGCGGCAGGGGCGCTCGTTGGCGGCAGCCTTGGTGGCAGTACGGGCGCCGTGATTGGCGGGGCAGTCGGCGGCGGCGCAGGTGGCGCGCTGACTTCTAACCGGCGCGAACGCACGGGTGCGATTGTGGGTGGCGCCATTGGTGGTGGCGCGGGGACCGCGGTTGGTAACAGCATGGGCGGTCGTACTGGCGGGCTTGTCGGTGCGGCGCTGGGCGGTGGCGCGGGTGCGGCGCTGGGCGGCAACGTGTCGCGCAACAGCTACAACGATGATCGCGGATATCACCGTGGTTATTACAAGGATGGCAAGAAGCACAAGAAGCACAAGCATCGCCATCGTCATGACGATTGATCGGCCGCGGTCGCCATCCAGGACCGCGAAGGCCTGACCTTCAATGCACAAAGCGCCCGGCATCATGCCGGGCGCTTTGTTTTGGGCGCGTGTTTTTCGTCAGGCGGCCATTCGACAACCTTGCTGTCGCGGATGGCCTTGCAGTGTGTTCTCGTAGAGTTCTTCCACTTGTCGATTTGCATGCTCTGCATTGACCTGGGCAAAACATTTGCTGACCCGCTGCAGTTTCGCGCGCGTACGCCGCTCGTCCATATCGGCACACAAGGCGCGAGCGCTGGGAGTCGCCACGTAGTCGCTGATGCGGCGGACAAGATTCCGATCATGCAACACAGCGGTTCGCGGGCTGCACGGAGGCGAGGTATCGTGGGGTGCAGTGAAGGTGGAATGGGTTAACGGCAACGACAGTGCCGAGACAGGGAGCAGGTTGGGCATGGCTTCTGGATGCAATCAAGGAACGACGAAGCCAGCAGATTAGAGAGGCACGATGCCCCAATCGACGAAACAACTGTCAAGCGATTAAACAACTGTAAATAGAGGATGCGACGCTGCGCAAAGGGATGTTTGATACACGCCACACGTGGCGAAACGTGCTCTTGGCTGTGTGTCTATCGTGGCGATGGACGATGCCGGATCGCTCATGCATGCATGACAATGGCAAATCGAGTGGCGTCGTGATCCGGGGTATGTGCCGTGTCGCGCGAGCGTCGTCTGGCGCGAAAGGACGCGTGGTGCAGCCGGTTTGCTGAAGTAGGCCTGACGCCTTGGCGCGGGCTAGCCGCGCCAAGGCAGTGCGTTCAGTCCTGTTCGGCCGTCGACGGGTTGGCCTTCTTGGCTGCCGTCTTGCGTGCGCCGGTCTTGGCCGCGGTCGATTTCGCGGCAGTCTTGGAAGCGGCTTTGGTCGCTGTTTTGGCCGCTGTTTTGGCCGGTGCCGCCGTTTTCGCCGCAGTCGTCTTTGCCGCGGTCTTGCCGGCTGGTTTGCCCGGTTTTTCCGGGCGCGGCTCGAACTCGAAACCGATCTTTCCGTCCGGCTGCTTGGCCAGGCGGGCCTTGAAGAGGCGTCCGGTGCGCGCCGACTTGAAGCCGGTCAGCAGATCGGTCTTGCCTTCGAGCAGCAGCTTGCCGACCTGTTCGCGGTTGACCTCCTGCTGCAGGATGATCTTGCCGGTGCTGAAGTCGCAAGTCTTGGGCTGGGCGACACTGTTCTCGCAGACATACTTCATGCCGTGCTCGTACACCTTGCCGCTGCATTTCGGACACGGCCCGACGGTTTCCTGGCCACTGAAATCGACCGGTTCGCCATTGTCGTCGTCCTGGCCCTGGCCGAAATCGAACTCCATCTTGTACATGCCGTCTTCCTGCTTCAGCTTGAGGATGGCGGCAAACGGCCGGCCCATCTTGCTGCGGAAGCCTTGCAGCGGACCGATTTCCTTGTTGCGCAGCAGTTCCTCGACCTCGTCGATCTCGAACTGGCGGCTGCCCGGGATCTTGCTGATGGAAAACTCGCAGTTGGTGCAGGCGAAGCGCCGGTAGTTCTCCTTGACCACGCCGCCGCATTGCGGACATGGCGTCTGCAGCGTGGCGTAGTCGCCGGGGATGGTGTCGTTGTCGTATTCCTTGGCGCGCTTGACGATCTGCTGCGTCATCTGCGCGATCTCGGTCATGAAGGTGTCGCGCTTGAGGCGGCCGCGCTCGATCTGCGCCAGCTTGTGTTCCCACTCGCCGGTCAGCTCGGCCTGTGTCAGTTCCTGCACGCCCAGGCCACGCAGCAGCGTCATCAGCTGGAAAGCCTTGGCGGTCGGGATCAGTTCACGTCCTTCGCGCACGAGGTACTTCTCGGTCAGCAGTCCTTCGATGATGGCCGCGCGCGTGGCCGGCGTGCCCAGGCCCTTGCCGGCCATGGCTTCGCGCAGTTCCTCGTCGCCCACCAGCTTGCCCGCGCCTTCCATGGCCGACAGCAGCGTGGCTTCCGAATAGCGGGCCGGCGGCTTGGTGACGAGGCCGACCGGTTCCACCTTGTCGGTCTTGACCCGCTCGTCCTTGCCCACCGGCACCAGGTTGGCGTCGTCACCCTGTGCCTCGCGCCCGTACACCACCAGCCAGCCCGGATTGACCAGCACCTTGCCTTCGGTCTTGAAGTGGTGGCCGGCGACTTCGGTGATGCGCGTGGTGTTCAGGTATTCTGCGGCCGGGAAGAACACTGAGAGGAAGCGGCGCACAACGAGGTCGTACAGCTTCTGCTCCGGCTCCGACAGGTTCTTCGGCGCCTGCAGCGTGGGGATGATGGCGAAGTGGTCGCTGATCTTGCTGTTGTCGAAGATGCGCTTGTTTGGCTTGACCCAGCCTTCGGTCAGGATCTTCTTGCTGTGCGTGAGGTAGTTGTCCGACTCCTTGAGCATTTCGAGCGTGCTCTTGACCGTGTCGAGATAGTCTTCTGGCAGCGCGCGCGCATCGGTACGCGGGTAGGTCAGGACCTTGTGCTTTTCATACAGCGCCTGCGCCAGACCGAGCGTGTTCTTGGCCGAGAAGCCAAAACGCGAGTTGGCCTCGCGCTGCAGGCTGGTCAGGTCGAACAGCAGCGGCGACAGTTGCGTGGACGGCTTGGATTCCTCGGTGACCGTGCCCGGCTTGTCGCGGCAGGCGGCGACGATGCTCTTGGCCTCGGCCTCGCTCCAGAGGCGGCTGTCGCGCTGCTCGGGATCGAATTCGTTCTTCTTGAACTTGGGGTCGAACCAGCGGCCTTCGTAGCCGCCGGCTGCGGCGATGAACTCGGCGCGCACTTCCCAGTAATCGCGGGGCACGAAGCGGCGGATCTTTTCCTCGCGCTCCACCACGATGGACAGCGTTGGCGTCTGCACACGCCCCACGGTGGTCAGGAAGAAGCCGCCGCCCTTGCTGTTGAACGCCGTCATGGCACGCGTGCCGTTGATGCCGACCAGCCAGTCGGCCTCGGAGCGGCAGCGTGCGGCATCGGCCAGCGGCTGCATTTCCTCGTCGCTGCGCAGGCGCGCGAAACCATCGCGGATCGCCTGCGGGGTCATGGACTGTAGCCACAGCCGCTGCACGGGCAACTTGGATTTGGCGTGCTGCGCAATCAGGCGGAAGATCAGTTCACCCTCGCGGCCCGCGTCGCAGGCGTTGATCAGCGAGGTGATGTCCTTGCGCTTGATCAGGCGGGTGAGCACCTTGAGGCGCGATTCGCTCTTGGCGATGGGGCGCAGGTCGAAATGCGGCGGAATTACCGGCAGATGGGCAAAGCTCCACTTGCCACGCTTGACCTCATATTCGTCGGGTGCGGCGATCTCCACGAGGTGGCCGACCGCCGACGAGATGACGTATTCGTCATTCTCGAAATATTCATCGTGCTTGGTGAAGCCCCCGAGGGCACGCGCGATATCCGCGGCAACCGATGGTTTTTCGGCAATGATCAGGGCTTTCGACATGCGTGTCCTTGCGGCGGGTGTGTCCGCCATCTGCGCGCCAGCCGGGCGCGCTGCGGTGCATCCCTGACCCATCCGGCCCATGGCTGCAGGTGGGGATACGGGTTATTCGTCACATTTTCATCCGTCCCGGACGGATGAGCGCCAATCATAAGCGCGGTTAATCAGCCGGTGCAAGCCCGGCGCGTTCGACTTCCTGACGCAGCCACTCCAGCGTTGGTGGGGTATCGTCGGGCAAGCGGGGTGCATGTGCGGTCGCGGTCGTGAGCTGCTCCAGCAGCCGGGACAGCACGTCCGCATGCGGCAGCACCGTGCCGAAGAAGCCGGCTGGCGCGGCCTGTCCGTCCGATTGGGCGCGCTGGACCAGCAGCGTTGGGAAGTTCTCGACATCGAGATCGCCAAGAGCGTCCGGATGGTCCTCGATATCGATCCACACAAAGCAGGCATCCGGATAGCGTTGCGCGAGGGCTGCGAACGGCTCACGGTACGCTTTGCAGGTCCCGCACCACGCCGCGCACAGGCAGGCGACCAGCCAGCTGTTGGCTTGCGTGGCAGCTTGCAGGCGCTCGGCCAGCGGCGGCAGATTGTCCGGAGAAAGTAGGTTGGGGGCATTCATGCGCGCAGAATAGCAGTTTTGCCTGGCCCGCATCGCAATTGCGCCGGCGTGGGGGGCGTGGCGACATATTCTTGCCATATCGTGGCCGCATCAGGCCGTGGCCCGCGGGCGCGGGAACGTGATGACGTAATCTTGCTCCGCGTCCGCCAGCAAGCCGTAGCTTTACGCAGACAAACAATTGCCACGTTTGCGCAGGCATGCCGCTACGGTCGGCTGTGTCGCGGCTGACGCAAGCCGACGCGCGATACGCTGCCAGACAGACTCATCTATAGAGAATCGCATCGCGCTCGGGCGCGCGCAGGATGACGTAATGGCTGTTCCCGCTTTGGTGCAGCGCGTCGCGGATTCCGTCCAGATGCGATTGCCCGAATACCCCGATGACATTTGCGCCAAGATCGTAGTCTTGCATGCATCGGGCGAAATAGCGGTCGCGCGCGGGGCGGGTTTCGTCAACGGCCTGATTGAATACCACAGTGGCAGCACTGATCTGTGCGCAGAGGTGCTGCAGGTCTGGCATGTCTTTATCCGGAATTGGAATCGTGCCGTCTTCCACCTGTGCCAGGGTGGCCTGATACCGCGCGAGGATCTCTCCGAACGGAAGTTGGTGGTCGATGGCCGGGACGTGGTCTGGTGCGATGTTGTGCAGGAATTCCAGTGCCGTGAGCCTCAGGTCCCAGCCGGCCAGGCCTTTTTTTTCTGCGTCTGCGCGCAAGGCAGGAGGATCGACGCTGATGCAGCGGCTGGGTGGTGCGTCGAAGCAGCGTTCTGCCGGCGCAGGCTGTGTCTCGTCGCTTTCCGATAGCACATAGTCGCCGGGTCGGCGAATGACCTTTACGATGTCCCGGATCTTTTCCTGCACGGTATCAACGTAATGGAACTCGCCTATGGCGTACGCGAGCGGGCGTCCCGGTTCATCCCATTGCGACTCCGGCACATTCGTCTCGAGGGTGTAACCGAGCTCCGCACTGAATGCGTGCAGCGTGCGCAGCGAAACCCAGCGCTGGGCCGATGCCATGCCCCGTAGCTCGGCAAGCCTCGTCTTCCTGCAGGAGTCGTTGTCCGACAGGTTCCGGATAGCGCTCGAGAATGTTTCGATTGTGCTCCACAGCTTGCGGGTCATGGCGCGCTCCATAGGTTGAAGCGGCAGGATGCTGTTCATCCAGTGCCAGACCTTGTCACCCATGGTGCCGGCAGGACGTATAGCCAGGACCATCGCCGGCTCGGCTGGCTTGGCCTTCCCGTCTCGTCCGGGCACGCCCCCGAAAGGGGCCTGCGGTTGGGCATGGATAGCCTGCGAGAGCGCTTCAGCCATACCCCAGATGCTTTGTGGCAGTGTCAGGTCCGGAAGCGTGGTCGGCAGGAAATGCTTCACTGCATGCCAAGCGGCTTCCCAGGCCGTCATGGCGTGGCGTACGGTCAGCACGCTTGTGCGCCCGAGGGTGGTAACGGCCCGCCCGAGGCGGTCGCTGCCGCGTGTGCGGGCACGGCGTTCCGCCGCGCGTTGCTCGCGCCTTCTTTGCTTGCCGGTACGCAGGCTGTCGACGGGGTGCGCTGATACGATGGGGTGGCCCCGGTTGGGCACGCTGCACCCGGGGTTGGCGTGGTGATGGCCTGAGGCGACCAATGGCAGGGTGCTATTTATCATGGCGATGGATGACGACGATTGAAAGACGAGGTCGAAAACGTGAGGGCCCGCCGGAAATGTGAGGCACCAGGGGGGCGCAACGCTGACCGCTCAGCGCTGCAGCCGAGGCATCAACGCAGACGCCGGAATACGTTGCCCGGCAGCCGTTCGATATGTCCGGCCAGTTCCAGTGCGAACAGCTGGGCAGTGAGTTCACTGGCCGCCTGGTCTAGGCGTTCGCACAATGCGTCGAGCGGGATCGGGTCGTAGCCAAGCGCGGCCAGCAGCGGGTCAGCGGGCGCGTCCGGACGCCCGTCCGGCGGCGGGATCCGCGCATGGCCCGGATCCGGCGTCAGGGATTGTGTCACGGCTGGATTGGCGGCTCGGGTTTGCCTTCGTATTTCCGCCGGGACTGCGCAACCCTGCAGTTCCTCGAAAATGTCCTGGGCCGATTCGACCAGCTTTGCGCCATCGCGCAGCAGCCGATGACACCCCTTGGACAGCGGCGAATGGATCGAGCCGGGAATAGCAAACACTTCCCGCCCGAGTTCGGCGGCCAGCCGGGCGGTGATCAGCGAGCCGGATTGCAGCGCCGCTTCCACCACCAGCACACCCTGGCCCAGTGCGGCAATCAGCCGGTTGCGACGCGGGAAGTGAAAGCGCGAGGCGGGCGCGCCCAGGGGGAACTCGCTGAGGATGGCGCCTGCAGCAGCAATGTGCTCGGTGAGCGCACGGTTGCGGGCCGGGTAGACGATGTCGGGGCCGGTGCCGATCACCGCGACGGTGGATCCCCGTCCACGCAGCGCGCCCGTATGGGCGGCGGCGTCGATGCCTAGCGCGAGGCCCGAGATGACCGTCTGACCGGCGTGCGACAGCGCCTCGGCAAACGCTTCGGCATTTTGCGTGCCCTGCAGCGTGGCATGGCGTGCGCCGACGATGCCGAGCGCTGGTTGGGCCAGCAGGTCGAGGCGGCCGCGTACGTAGAGCAGTGGCGGCGGATCGGGGAGCGCCAGCAGATTGGCCGGGTAGGCCTGGTCGGCGAGGGTGACGATATGGTGGCCGGGTTCGGCCATCCAGGCGATGGTCCGGTCGATCTGCGCCTGCAGGCCGGCATCGGGCGCGGTCAGCAGGGCGCGGAGGGTGGCCTCCGGGAGGTGGCGACGCAGTTCTGCGGGCGACGCGGCAAGAATGGCCGCCGGCAGGCCGAATGCGCGGAGCAGGCCACGCAGCGCCACCGGTCCGAGCCGGGGCGCCAGCGTCAGGCGCAGCCAGCCCGGCACATCGCCGGGCGCGGTCGTGAGCGCTGGCGCGTCACTCAATTGGGTGTGCTGACTGCATCACCTACGTTAACGATATTGGAGGCATCGGTCACCAGCGCGTACGACACCCGGTCAAATACGCGGAACACGAACACCAGGCCGTAGCGTTCTTCCGGCAGCGTGATGACACGGTTGCCTTCGGTGCGGTCCTTGACGCGGGCGCTGGCGCGCGACAGCTGCAGGACGTGGCCGTTTTCGACGCCGGCCTGGCTGCCGACATTCAGCACCACGACCTGGCGCGCGCCGCCATAGCGCACGCCGCCATACACGCCGGCCACCAGGCCGGTGATCGTGGCTTCCGGCGCGTGCGGCATATAGCTCGAGGCGCTGCGTGGCGGCTGCGGCATCATGAGGTTGCCGACGCCCATTTCCTGCCGCGACGACACGACCTGCACGGTGGAGACCGCATCCGGCCCCTGCGGTCCGCGCACCATGCGGCCGTTGCCAAGGTATTCTGCCTCGTAGCCGAGGACCTCGCGCGTGGCCGGGTCGCGCAACGGCTTGAGCGGACGGTAGATCTGCCATTCGCTGCCGACCAGGGTTGGACTGTCGGCGATGCCGCGCACGTAGGCCTGCTCGCCATGGCCGAGATAGACGCGCGATTCCGGCAGGGCCACGATGCGCGCCGAGGTGTCGAGCTGCGACTGGGCGACGACCAGCGGCTGGGTCAGGAACGGTTCGATGTCCTGCGGAGCGATGCTCGGGATGGCGCCGCTGTCGATGTCGCCCTGCCGCGTGTGCGGCGACAGGTGCACCGTGCCGCCATCCTGCGGCGCGGTGGTCGACAGGTAGGCGCGGCCGTCGCGCGTGATCAGGTAGAGGATTTGGCCGGGATAGATCAGGTGGGGATTGCGCACCTGCGTGCGGTTCATGCCCCATAGCTCGGGCCAGCGCCAGGGCTGGCGCAGGTAGCGCGCGGAAATGTCCCACAGCGTGTCGCCGCGCCGCACGGTGTACTGCTGCGGCGCATCCGGCGCCAGATCCGCCACCGGGATGCCCTCGCGCGCCGTGCGCGCCGCCTCGGCCTGCTGGGCCGGCGTGACGCGCAGATCGGCCGCCGTGGCAGGCCCGCTGGCGAAGCCGGTCAGACACGCCGCACACGCCAGCGCTATGCGCATTGGCCGGCACTGGAAAACCGGGCGGCTCGCCCCCATCTTATGTTTGGTAATATCGCGCATTTCCTGAACCCAGCGTCCCCGCAGCCCCGAAATCATGCCGGGCGCCGAAGCGGTGCCCTGGCGACCCGTTCTGGATACGCGGCCAAAATGAACAGCAGTGGAACGAGAACTGCCCCTCTGGCCGGACCCGCACTGCTTTTTGATCGCATCTCTTATTAGTGAAAGGCAGTGCGCACCGATTCTGCATGTAAACTAGGGCAATCGCAATGAAGCAGCCGTTCCGGGTAGGTGCTCGGCCGGGTAACGTTGCAGGCAAGCATCATGGCTAAACTCGATATTCTTGAATACCCCGATCCCCGCTTGTACACCGTGGCCAAACCGGTCAAAGTGGTGGACGACCGCATCCGCACGCTTATCGCCGACATGGCCGAGACCATGTACGCCGCGCCTGGCATTGGCCTGGCGGCCACGCAGGTCGACGTCCACGAGCAGGTCATCGTCATGGACCTGTCGGAAAGCAAAGACCAGCTTCGCGTGTTCATCAACCCCGAACTGGTCTGGAGCAGCGAGGAACACCTGCTGGGCGAAGAAGGCTGCCTGTCGGTACCGGACTATTACGACAAGGTCGAGCGGGCGGCCCGCGTCAAGGTGAAGGCGCTCAACGAACACGGCGAGCCGTTCGAGCTCGAGGCCGACGAACTGCTGGCGGTATGCATCCAGCACGAGATGGATCATCTGGCCGGGCGCGTCTTCGTCCAGTACCTGTCGCCGCTCAAGCAGAACCGCGTGCGCAGCAAACTGAAAAAGCGCCAGCGCGCCGCCTGAGCCGATGACCCTGCGCGTCGCCTTCGCCGGCACTCCCGAATTCGCCCGTGCCGCCCTGGCCGCCATCCATGCGGCCGGTTTCCCCATCGTGGCCGTGCTGACGCAGCCGGACCGCCCTGCCGGCCGCGGCATGCAGTTGCAGGCCGGCCCCGTCAAGCAATACGCCGCACAGCATGGCCTCGGGCCGATCCTGCAGCCACGGTCGCTACGCCTGCAGGGCAAGTACCCCGAGGATGCCGCGACGGCTATGGACGCCCTGCGCGCGGCGGCCCCCGATGTCATGGTGGTCGCGGCCTATGGTTTGCTGCTGCCGCTCGACACCCTGCAACTGCCGCGTCACGGCTGCCTCAATATCCACGCCTCGCTCCTGCCGCGCTGGCGCGGCGCGGCGCCGGTCCACCGCGCCATCGAAGCCGGCGATGCCGAGAGCGGCATTACGCTGATGCAGATGGACGAGGGTTTGGATACCGGTGCCATGTTGGCGCGCGGTGCCGTGCCGATTGCCCCTGGCGTCACGACGGCCGTGTTGCACGATACGCTTGCCGCGCTTGGAGCAGAGATGATCGTCGCCGCGCTGCAAAAACTGGAAAGTGAAGGTGCACTCACCGGCATGCCCCAGCCGGATGACGGCGTGACCTATGCCGCCAAGATCGGCAAGGACGAGGCGCGTCTCGACCTGCGCCGTCCGGCTGCCATCCTCGCCCGCCAGATCTGGGCCTTCAATCCCTTTCCCGGGGCTGTGGTCGAATTCGACGGTGTGGCGGTCAAGCTCTGGCAAGGCGAAGCGGTGGCAGGCAAAGGCGCGCCCGGCACGGTGTTGCAGGCCGACGCCCAGGGTTTGGTGATCGCGTGCGGCGAAGGCGCCCTGCGCGTGACCGAATTGCAGAAACCTGGCGGCAAGCGCTTGCCGGCGCAGGCGTTCCTGCAGGGTATGCCGTTGCAGCCGGGACGCATGGCCGGGCTGATGCCGCCCGCCCCCGCCGCCTGAGTTCAGCCCCGGGGCGGACTGTCGACCGTGATGACGGGGGCACATGAGGGCAGCCTGGTTCACCTGCGTGTGCCGTGCCGTTCCGGTCGTGCATCCGTCCGGGCAGGCTGTCGTACAGTGTCAAAAAAAGCGTTGAAAATGCAGTGAAAAAGCGCGCTCTGCGGTTGAATTTTCAACTCCGGGGGGCATCTAACCGGTGTGCGGCGCCCCTGTGCGCTCCCCTACACGACTGACGGAGAAACGATGTTCAATTGGGTCAAAACCTTCATGCTGATGGCCGGGATCACCGCGCTGTTCATCGTGATCGGCGGCATGATCGGCGGCCGCTCGGGCATGATGCTGGCGCTGGCCATCGCCCTGGGCATGAACTTCTTTTCCTACTGGTTCTCGGACAAGATGGTCCTGCGCATGTATAACGCGCAGGAAGTCGACGAAACCACCGCGCCCCAGTTCTACAACATGGTGCGCGAACTGGCGCAGCGCGCCCAGCTGCCGATGCCGCGCGTCTACCTGATCAATGAAGATGCGCCGAATGCCTTTGCCACCGGCCGCAATCCCGACAACGCTGCCGTGGCAGCCACCACCGGCATCCTGCGCGTGCTGTCCGAGCGCGAACTGCGCGGTGTGATGGCGCACGAGCTGGCGCACGTCAAGCACCGCGACATCCTGATTTCGACCATTTCGGCCACCATGGCCGGTGCCATCTCGGCACTCGCCAACTTTGCCATGTTCTTTGGCGGCCGCAGCGAGGACGGGCGTCCGGCTAATCCGATTGCCGGTATCCTGGTTGCCCTGCTCGCACCGCTGGCAGCGTCGCTGATCCAGATGGCCATCTCGCGCGCCCGCGAGTTCGAGGCCGATCGCGGCGGCGCGGAAATCAGTGGCGATCCGCAGGCGCTCGCCATGGCACTCGACAAGATTCACCGCTATGCCCAGGGCATTCCGTTCCAGGCAGCCGAGGAGCATCCCGCCACGGCACAGATGATGATCATGAACCCGCTGTCGGGCGGCGGCATCGCCAGCCTGTTCAGCACCCACCCGGCGACCGAGGAGCGGGTCGCGCGCCTGATGGAAATGGCGCGTACCGGTACCTACCCGGTTTGACCACCGTACCGGCACTCCCGCCCGCAGGCCCGGCCGCCTCCACGGCTGGGCCTGTGTGCATCCGCCCCACATCTGCTGGCTCCTGTCCTTTCCTTCATGCATGTCATGGCTCCAGCGGCCGGCATGCCCTTGTCCTGTAATTCCACATGCGTTTACCCAGAGAGTCCCTGGCATTTGCCATGAGCACCGCCGCGCAGGCCGTCGAGCGCGTGCGCGCGGGACAGGCATTGCCGCAGGCGCTCGATGCCGTCTTCAACCAGGTGCAGTTGACGGGCGCCAGCCATGCTGGCACGCGCGGTGCCGTGCAGGATATTGCCTACCGTACCCTGCGCGGCCTCGGCAAGGCACAGGCCGTTCTGCATGAACTCGCAGCGCGCCCGCCCGCGCCACGCATCGAAGCGCTATTGACGGTGGCGCTGGCGCTGCTGCTGGAGGACTCGCCGGCCTACACCGAGTTCACCATTGTCGATCAGGCGGTGCGGGCTGCAGCGGCCGACCCCAAGACCTCCCAGGCGCGCGGCATGGTCAACGCCATCCTGCGCCGCCTGCAGCGCGAGCGCGCGTCGCTCGACATGGCGCTGGCTGACGATGTCGTCGCGCAATGGAACTATCCTTCGTGGTGGATCGAGGCCGTGCGCGATGCCTGGCCCGACGACTGGCAGCACATCCTGCAAGCCGGCAATGTGCGTCCGCCGCTGACCTTGCGCGTGGACGCAGCGCGCGTGACGGTGCCGGATTACCTGCAGCAACTGGCGTCGCACGCGCTGGGTGGCCGACAGGTCGGTGAACGGGCCGTGCGGCTCGATACCCCCGTACCGGTGACGCGCATCCCCGGGTTCGCCGAGGGGCTGGTGTCCGTGCAGGATGCGGGCGCCCAGCATGCCGCCGCGCTGCTCGACCTGCAGCCGGGCCAGCGGGTGCTCGACGCCTGTGCCGCACCGGGCGGCAAGAGCGGGCATATCCTGGAGCTGGCGCCGGTCCAGCTGACGGCCCTCGACAGTGATGCCGTGCGCCTGCGCCGCATCGATGAAAATCTCGCGCGCCTTGGTCGGTCCGCCAACGTCATGGCGGGCGATGCCGGCCGGCCGGAAACCTGGTGGGACGGCCAGCCGTTCGATCGCATTCTGGCGGATGTGCCGTGCTCAGCCTCCGGTATCGTGCGCCGCCATCCCGATATCCGCTGGCTGCGCCGTCCCGAGGACTTGCCGCAGTTGCAGGCGGTGCAGCGGCGGATTGTCTCCGCCTTGTGGACCACGCTCGCACCGGGCGGCAAGTTGCTGTACGTGACATGTTCGATTTTCCCCGCGGAAGGGGAGCAGCAGGCCCGATGGTTTGAAACGCATTTGCAAGATGCGATACGATTGCAGGCGCCCGGACAATTGCTTCCGCAATCCGGAACGCCGGCTGAGCCTGTTGCCGGTGTTCCGGCCGGGGCCACCCAAGATGCCATGGGTGACCATGACGGTTTCTATTACGCGCTTTTCCAAAAACGGTGCTGATGCCACAGTGACTCCAATGCTCCATGCGCTCTCACGCCTGCGCGGCCTCGCGTGGCACTCGTTGCGGCATTGGCTGCTGGCGTGCGGCATGGCATGGCTGGGCATGTTGGCCGGGGCGGCACACGCCGTCGAGGTCAGCGAGCCGCGTCTCGAATATGGCGATGGCGGCTGGAATCTCTCGGTCAATTTCGAGTTCGAACTGCCGCCCGCGCTCGAGGACGCCATCAACAAGGGCATCCCGCTGTATTTCGTCACCGAGTTCGACCTCAACCGTCCGCGCTGGTACTGGTTCGACGAAAAACCGGTGTCGGTCCGGCGCACGGTGCGCGTGGCGTACCATCCGCTCACGCGGCAATACCGCGTTTCCACCGGCGGCTTGCAGTTGCCATTTGCCAAGCTGTCTGACGCGCTTGGCTTCGTCAAGCGCGTGCGCGGCTGGCGTGTGATCGAACGTAGTGCCGTCAAGCCGGGCATTCCATACCTCGCCGAAGTGCGGATCCGGCTCGATGTCTCACAACTGCCCAAACCGTTCCAGATCAATGCGGTCAACACCAGTGACTGGAACCTCTCGTCCGACTGGTTGCGGTTTCCCGTGACCATTCCTGAGGTCCCGGGCGCGGCGGTGCCGGGCACACTATTCCTGGGCACCGCGCCCTTGCACGACAGCGGACGCGCGGAATGATCCAGTTCGACCACCGCTTCCGCCGCGTGATGTACCAGGTGGTGGGCAGCGTTATTGTTTTCGTCGCGCTCGTGTTGCTGGTGCTGCTGGCTTCGGCCTCCGCCAATACCGAGTTCTTCGACCGCTACTTCACCCTGCTGTACAAGGTCAATCTGGTGGTCGGCGTGCTGCTGGTGCTGACTGTCGGCGCGCTGGCCGCGACTCTCTGGCTGCGCCACCGGCGCGGCAAGTTCGGTACGCGCCTGATGACCAAGCTGGCGGTGTTCTTTGGCGTAGTGGGCGTGCTGCCGGGAGTACTGATCTATCTGGTCTCGCTGCAGTTCGTGTCGCGCAGCATCGAATCGTGGTTCGATGTAAAGGTCGAGAGTGCGCTTGAAGCCGGCCTCAACCTGGGGCGCTCGACGCTCGACACCGCCCTGCTCGAACTCGAAGGCAAGGCCCGGCAGATGGCCGATCGCCTCGAGGAACACGATAGCGCCACCACCTCGCTGGCGTTGAGCCGCCTGCGCGAACAGTTTGGCGTGCAGGAAGTCGTACTGTTTTCCAGCAGCGGCCGTGTCATCGCCGCCGCCTCCAGCAGCTATGAACGTCTCGTGCCGCGCCTGCCGTCAGCGGCCATGCAGCAGCAACTGCGCGCGGCAGGCCAGTACGCTGCCATCGAGGATGCGACACTCGACGACGAGAGCCGGACGGGACCTGCGTCACTGGCCCCGACGGCTAACGATGCCCACCTGTACCGCCTGCGCGTGATCGTGGCGCTGTCGGAAGCCGCCCTGCCCGCGCTGCCACCCGGCAGCGCCGTCAACGGCGTCGGCAAGCCGGCGAAGTGGGCGGGCACGGGCCTGCTGGCCGAGCGCTCGCCCGAGGAAGCGAGCGGGCGCGGCTTTGGCCTGCTGGGTGCGGATCCGCGCGAAACCCGCTATCTGCAACTCGTCGATCCCGTGCCGCCGATCCTGGGTCGCAACGCCGACGCGGTGCAGACCGCCTATCAGGAGTACCAGGAAAAATCGCTTGGCCGGACCGGCCTGCGCAAGATGTATATCGGCACGCTCACGCTCACGCTGTTCCTCGCAGTGTTCATTGCCGTGATGCTGGCCCTGCTGCTGGGTGCGCAGCTGGCGCGCCCGCTGCTGATGCTGCTGCAGGGCACGCGTGAGGTGGCGGAGGGCGACCTGTCGCCCAAGCGCGAACTGAAAAGCCGCGACGAACTTGGCGTCCTGACCCAGCAGTTCAACCAGATGACGCGCCAGCTGGCGGAGGCGCGGCTGGCGGTCGAACTCAATCGCACGGCGCTGGAGCAATCGAAGGCCTATCTCGAAAGCGTGCTGCAGAACCTGACCGCTGGCGTGTTCGTGTTCGACCACCGCTTCGTCATGATCACGGCCAATCCTGGCGCGGAGCGCATCTTCAAGCAGCCGTTCGCCAGCACCATCGACCAGTCGGCCGATGACAATCCGGCCTTGCAGCAATTCGTCGACGCGGCGCGCAAGGCATTCTCCGACCAGAATACGCGCGAGATGCTGGGCGGCAGTGAGCACTGGCAAAAACAGATGGAACTCGACCTCGAAGGCGAGGACCAGCCCATCACGCTGCTCGTGCGCGGCGCGCGCCTGTCGGCGGGGCAGACTGACAGCGAAGTGGATGAACGTGGCTACGTGGTGGTGTTCGACGATATCTCCGATGTCATCTCCGCCCAGCGTTCCGTCGCCTGGGGCGAAGTCGCACGGCGCCTGGCTCACGAGATCAAGAACCCGCTGACCCCCATCCAGCTGTCTGCCGAACGTCTGCAGATGAAACTCGAAAGCAAGCTCGACGAGCCCGATGCCGCCATCCTGCGGCGCGGCGCGTCGACCATCGTTAACCAGGTGGCCGCGATGAAACGTATGGTCGACGACTTCCGCGACTATGCGCGCACGCCACCTGCCGTGCTGCAGACGCTGCACCTGAATGACCTGATCGGGGAGGTGCTTCACCTCTATGGCATCGATGATCCGCAGCACAGTGATCATCCCGTCATCCATGCATCGCTTGCGTCGTCATTGCCTGATATCCTTGGCGATGCCACCCAGCTGCGGCAGGTGATCCACAATCTCGTGCAGAACGCGCAGGATGCTGTCGCCGAAAATCAGGCAGCGGGCCGGCCCGCGCCACGCGTGACTTTGCAGACCGAGACGGTAGAATACCGGGGTGCGGATGGCGCAAGCCATCAAGCAGCGAAGCTGACGATCTCGGACAACGGTCCGGGATTCGCGCCGCGCATCCTGAGCCGTGCCTTCGAGCCGTATGTTACGACCAAGGCGAAAGGAACCGGTCTGGGGTTGGCGATGGTCAAGAAGATCATCGACGAGCACGGCGCGCGCATCGAGCTGCGCAATCGTATGACGGATACAGAGATCGAAGGTGCGCTGATCTCGATCCTGTTCGTGAAACTGGCATCGCACTCACCCACCGCCTGAGCGGTGAGCGCATCAAGAGGAGATGTATGGCGACCATCCTCGTAGTAGACGACGAAATGGGCATCCGGGAGTTGCTCTCGGAAATCCTCGGTGACGAAGGCCATGTCGTTGAACTGGCGGAGAACGCGCAGCAGGCGCGTGAGTATCGGCTGCGCAGCACGCCCGACCTGGTGCTGCTCGACATCTGGATGCCCGATACCGATGGCGTGACGCTGCTCAAGGAGTGGGCCGCCCAGGGCGCGCTCACCATGCCGGTCATCATGATGTCCGGGCATGCCACCATCGACACCGCAGTCGAGGCGACCAAGATCGGCGCGCTGAATTTCCTGGAAAAACCGATCGCGCTACAGAAGCTGCTGAGTGCCGTCGAACAGGGGCTCGCGCGCGGACAGGAAAAACCGCGCACCCTGCCGGCCGCACCGGTCGCGCCCCTGCGCACGACGTTCGATGGCGTTGCGCCCATCCCTGGCCCCAATGGGGTCGCCGCAGGTCTCGAGCACGCCACCCTCGCGCGGCCCGATGAGCATGCGCCCGCGGCCACGGCCGGCGTCGCGCAGTTTTCCTTCGACATGCCGCTGCGCGAAGCGCGCGACCTGTTCGAGCGCGCCTATTTCGAATACCACCTGATGCGCGAAAGTGGCAGCATGACCCGCGTTGCCGAGCGCACCGGCCTGGAGCGCACGCACCTCTACCGCAAGCTCAAGCAGCTTGGCGTCGATCTCGGCCGCGCCAAGGGTGAGCATGCCGCCAACGATATCGAAAGCAAGGCTTGACGGCATGGGGCGGAGTGCTGCTATAATTGCGCTTCTTTGGCCTGGTAGCTCAGTTGGTAGAGCAGAGGATTGAAAATCCTTGTGTCGGTGGTTCGATTCCGCCCCGGGCCACCACAAATTCCGTCAAAAAGCCCCGCATATGCGGGGCTTTTTGCTTTGGACTGTCCGTCTGGCCCTTCCCGTGCCCGTGCGTCGCTATGGTTTGCGTCGTCGACAGTCCGTCACGTGTGCATCGCGTCATGTTCCCGCCACTGCGTGGCATGCGGGCGTCAGGCCATTGACTGCTGGGCGCCGCAGTGCGCGCGGTCGCCAGCGGTAGTCCTGTGGGCTGGCTGATGGCGTGCGTCCTGCCGCAGCAGGCTGCGGCAACGCCTGCATGTATCACGTGATACGACAACCCGCGAAACCTCGCGCTCGCACCCGTTCGCGCATGGGCATGCGCCCCGTGCTATTTCAGCTTGACCGGTTCATAGAAGCGGAAGCCCACGCCGCGCACCGTGGTGATCGGCAGGGGCAATCCGGAGGCTTCCTCTACCTTCCGGCGCAGGCGGCGGATCTGCGTATCGAGCCGGCGCCGGTCGTATGACAGGTAGTCCTGGCCAAGTGCTTCGATAATCTGCCTGCGCGTGACCACGTCGCTGTTGGCCGCGAGCGCGGCGAGCACCACGTAGTCCTGGTTGGACAGCAGGATCGGCGCGGAGTCGGGGGGAATCAGGCAGCGCGGCGCATCGGACAGTTGCCAACTTGTTGCCGCCGGGGCTATCGCCGCTTCCGTGCCGCCACTCCTGCGCTTGCGATCCGTAATGTCGCGTGCGACGGCCACGCGGATCTTCTTTTCCTTGTACCAGCGGGCCGACCACATCAGATACACGATGCGGCCATCCTTGCGTATGTAGCGATTCTCGAAATCGTATTGCAGGTGCCCGCCCATCAGACGGGCGACGGCGCCTAGCGTCTTCTTCCGGTCGGGCTCGTAAACGAGCTCGAGCATCTGGCGGCCGACGAGTTCCTCCGGGGCATACCCGAAGATCTGCTCGCAGGCACCCGTCACCGACAGGAATACACCTTCTTCATTGACCACGCAGACGGCGTCCAGCAGAAAATTCAGCAGGTCTGTCTCTGGGGCGGCGTACGTCATGTTTGAGGGGGGGCTGAGGATCGGGGGCGGCCAGTGCTTGCTGAAGTGCAAATGCTCATATTTGCTCAGTCTGCATTCTAGCCAAATCCTTATACTTCTTCGCCGGGGGAAACGTGCGGCGCATGCCGGGCGTCTTGCAATGCAAGACGGGGCGGGAATGGGTGATCCGGAATCCGTCACTCCACTCATAAAAACAAGGGTCATAGCAGTACTGCATCAAAGGCCGGGCATGCCGACGACACTGCCGTGCGTTGTTGGCATGCCCCGTCTCCGAATTTTCACTGCGCTGAAATGCTGGACACAAGTCCTTCGAGCGGTGCCATGCCTTAAACATCCACATGACTGATCTCCCCTGCGCGCAGCGTGAGCCAATGCCCGGAAATAGGCTGCCATGGCCTGCCGTGGCGATGGCAGGCCGCGTACCAGTCAATGCATCCTGATCCTGGGGGCCCGTTTGGACGGGCCCCCAGGTTTTCATAACCCAGCCTGGCGCTGGGTTTTTTTTGTCCGCGACATGCATTGCCTGCATGCTGTGCGTGGCTATGACATGGGTGCCGGACGTGCCGGTGTCTCGCCTGGCGCTGGCCACGCCCGGGCACATCGGCGGAGCGGCCGCCTCCATGCTGATGATCGTACCGGCGGTGGCTGTCGCTTCCGCTTCTACTGTTCCTGCTGCGCCGCCTCATACAGCGCGACGGCAATCTCCCGTGCGGCCTGCTCCATGGCCTCGCGGAACTGACCCAGTCCCTCATACGGCACGCGTGCGCTGGGCACCGCGATACCCAGTCCGGCAATCAGCCGGCCCTGTTCGTCGCGGATCGGTACGGCGCATCCCACGACACCCGCGATCACCTCTTCGTTACTGGTTGCCCACTGTTCCGCGCGCACGCGTTCGACAGCCTGCCGTAGCTGTTTGGGCGCAGTGATCGTATTGGCCGTTTCCTGCGTCAGCTCGACATGCGATAGCCACCAGTCGAGCTGTTCGTCGTTCATGTCGGCGAGAAACAGCTTGCCGATCGACGAGCAATGCATCGGCGACCGCTTGCCCTGTTCGAAGCGCAGGCCCTGCGAGCGGATCGACGAGGCTGCGTCGAGATAGACCACTTCATTGTCGATGCGCTGACCGATCTGGCAGTGCTCGCCGATACGCGCCGACAGCGCCACCAGGATCTGGTGCGGCAGGTCGGTGCGCAGTGCGGAGTGCACGGCAGCCGTGCCCAGCTGCACCAGTGCAAAACCCACCAGCAGTTTCTTTGAGCCCGGCAAGCGCTTCAGCAGGCGCCGTTCTTCCAGTTGTGCAACCAGGCGATGCACGGTCGGTACCGGCAGGTCGCAGGCCGTCGCAATGTCGGTCATGGAGATGGGATGGGCGGCGCGCGCCACCACTTCCATCACGCTGAGCAGACGGTCGAGGGGCTTGTCGTCCACGGGTTTACCCTGATTGTTCTCGGTATGGGTGCTCATTACGATGTTCATAAATCGAAAGAAAAACTTCCATTTTTCGGAATTGTAGCACAACCAATATTTCTCAGCGCCTTTATATTGCCATGCCAACTTCGACTTCTTCCCCCTCCACGGCGCCTGCCGCCCCTGCTCAACAGAACGCCGGGCCGCTGGCCGGGCTGCGCGTCATCGATGCGGGCAACATGATTGCCGGTCCGCTCGCGGCCACCCAGCTGGCCGACTTCGGCGCCGACGTGATCAAGCTCGAACTGCCGGTCGGCGGCGATTCGATGCGCCACTGGACGCCGATGAAGGACGGCCTGTCGCTGTGGTGGAAGGTGATCGCCCGCAACAAGCGGCTGATCACCCTGACGCTGTCCAAGCCGCGCGGCCGCGAGCTGTTCCTGGAGCTGGTGCGCGAGGCCGATGTGCTGATCGAGAACTACCGGCCGGGCACGTTCGAGCGCTGGGGGCTGGGCTACGACACGCTGTCGAAGATCAATCCGAAGCTGGTGATGGTGCGCGTCTCCGGCTTCGGCCAGACCGGCCCGTATGCCAAGCGCGGCGGCTACGGCACGATTGCCGAGGCGTTCTCCGGTATCCCTTCGTTCACCGGCGCGCCGGACCGTCCGCCGACCTTGCCGGGCTTCCCGATGGCGGATTCCGTGGCGTCCACCTTTGCCGCCATGTCGGCGATGTTCGCGCTGTACAACCGCGACCACGGCACGGGCCGGGGCCAGGAAATCGACGTCAGCCTGTACGAGCCGCTGTTCCGCCTGGTCGAGTCGCAGGTCATCGGCTTCGACCAGCTCGGCATCATCAAGGAGCGCCTGGGCAACCGCCTTGCCGAAGATTCGCCGCGCAACACCTACCAGACACGCGATGGCCGCTGGATCGGCATTTCCGCCAGCTCGCAGCGCACCTATGAGCGGCTCGCGCAGGCGCTGGGCATGCCCGAGCTGATCACCGATCCGCGCTTCCTCGACAACGCGCTGCGCTGCGAGCACGACGCGGCGCTCGACGCGATCATCGCCGACTGGTTCCGCGAGCGCGACTGCGCCGACGTGATGGCGCTGTTCGACGAAGCCGAGGTCGTGGCCGGGCCGGTGTATGACATCAGCGACATCGTCAAGGATCCGCACTACCAGGCGCGCCAGAACATCGTGGCCGTCAAGGACGACGACTTCGGCTCGGTGCGCATGCAGGGCGTGGTGCCGCGCTTTATCGAGACCCCGGGCGAGGTGCGCCACTCGGGCCGCCACCTCGGCGCCGACAACCGCGCCATCTATATCGACATGCTGGGCCTGAGCGAACAGGAATTCGACGCCCTCAAGTCCGAAGGAGTCATTTGACATGAGCCACATGTTTGACGGGGTACGCATCGTCGGCGCCGGGCAGGCCACGTACGCGAAGAAGTCAGACCGCAGCCTGCAGCGCCTGATGTACGAGGCCGGTTCGGCGGCACTCAACAGCGCCGGGCTGTCATGGAAATCGGTCGACGGCCTCGCCGTCACCTGCTTCCTGCTGCCGCCCGACAATGCGCCGACGGTGGCCGAGCATCTCGGCCTGGAAACGCGCTTCATGTTCCAGGGCCTGTACGGTGGCGCCAGCGGCATCATCGGCATGGCGCACGCCGCGCGTGCGATCCGCGATGGTGTCTGCGACGTGGCGCTGATCGTCGCGGCGGATTCGTTCGACGTCGCCGCGCACAATGAAACGCTCGATCACTTCAATGGCTCCATCAAGGAGTTCATGTCGCCGCAGGGCTTCGGCGGCGCGAATGGCATGTTCGCGCTGCACACGCGCCTGTACATGGAACGCCATGGTGCCACCAGCGAGGATTTCGGGCGCTTCTGCATCGCCCTGCGCGAGAACGGCCTGCGCAATCCGAACTCGCTGTTCAAGCAGCCGCTCACCATGGAAGCCTACCTGAACGCCAAGCCGATCGCCGATCCGCTGCGGCTCTACGACTGCGTGATGCCGTGCATCGGCGGCGATGCCATCGTGCTGGCTTCGGAAAAGATCGCCGCAGGTCTGAAAGGTCCGTCGGTCCGCATCCTCGCAGCCGAAGAGATCCACAACTATCCCGCCAACGATCCGTACCAGGTACCGGGCGGCTGGCTCGGCCTGCAGGAGCGCCTGTACAGCCGTGCCGGCGTCACGCCGCAGCAGATCGACTTTGCGCAGGTGTACGACGACTATCCCGTGATGTCCTTCATCCAGCTCGAAGGGCTCGGCTTCTGCAAGCCCGGCACGGCGCACGAGTTCGTGCGCCAGCACGATCTCACCACGCGCGGCGACTTTCCCGTCAACACCGGCGGCGGCCAGCTCTCGGCCGGGCAGGCCGGTGCGAGCGGCGGCATGATCGGTGTCTACGAAGCTGTTGCGCAGCTGCTCGGCCAGGCCGGCGAGCGGCAGGTCAAATGCCGCCGTGGCGTGGTGTCGGGCTACGGCATGATCGCCTACGGGCGCGGCCTGTGCTCCAGCGCCGCCATCCTCGAACGTGTTGAATAAGGAGACCGCCGTGTTGAAACCCCAACCGCGGGTGACCCCGCTGAACCGCCCGTTCTGGGACGGCTGCAACGACGGCAAGCTGATGGTGCAGCACTGCGACGAGTGCGGCAAGCATGTGTTCTATCCGCGCGCCTGCTGCCCGTTCTGCCAGGCCGATGCACTGTCGTGGACCCAGGCCAGCGGCCAGGGCACCGTCATCTCGCATACCACCGTGCGCCGCACGCACCACGATGGCTTCAACGAAGAAGCGCCGTATGTGTTTGCCGCCGTCGAACTGGCCGAAGGGCCGTGCCTGTACGCCCAGCTGCCGGGCGCGCCGGTGGAAGGCGAGTCGCTCATCGGCCGGTCCGTGCGGGCCGTGTTCGTGCCGCACGGACCTGGCCAGAAAATTGCTGCGTTCCAGCTGACCTGAGCGCGCTGCGCCAGTCCGTCCCTGATCACCGGAGTGAAGGCCTCACCATGGATGCCATCGACCTGCAACACGTCCGCGACGATTTTCCCGTCACCCGTCGCATGCTGTACCTCGACGCCGCACACCAGACGCCGCTGGCCACCAGCATCCGTCGCGGGATCGAGGCATTCCTGGAAGAGTCCAACGAAAACGCCGGCCCCAAGCCGGTGTGGCTCGGCCGTGTCGAGGCCGTGCGTGCCCGCGCCGCGGCCTTCCTCGGCGCGGCGCCGCAGGAGCTGGCGTTTACCAAGAACACGTCGGAAGGCCTGAACATTGCCGCCAATGCGCTGCCGCTGGCGGCTGGCGACAATGTGCTGATGATCGAAGGCGATCATCCGAACAATGCCTATGCATGGCTCAATCTGGCGCGCAAGGGCGTCGAGGTGCGCTTCATCAGGCTGCACGACGGCGTGGCCGACGCCACGCTGTTCGCGCCGCATATCGATGCACGCACGCGTGTCATTTCGATGTCGCATGTCACGTTCCACGCCGGCCATGTCCATGACCTCGCCAGCATCGGTGCGCTGTGCCGCGAACGCGGCCTGTATTTCGTCGTCGATGCCATGCAGTCGGTCGGCGTCGTGCCCATCGACGTGAAGGCGCTGGGCATTTCGCTGCTCGCCGCCGGGTGTCACAAGGGGTTGCTGGTGCCGCAGGGCCTGGGGCTGCTGTATGCCGATGCGCGTCTGACCGACCTGCAGCCGGCCTACCTGGCCTGGGCCTCGCTGGCTCGCCCGCCGGCCGACCTGATCGCCAACCCGGCCGACCTTGCCCCCGCACCGGGAGCGGCGCGCTTTGAGCTTGGCAACTTCAACCTGCCGGACATCCACGCGCTCGACAAGGCGCTGGACCTGATCGAAGGCATCGGCATCACGAACGTGCACGCGCACATGCAGATGCTGGGCGACCGGCTGATCGAACATCTCGACCGGTTCGGCATCGGACTGGTGGGGCCGCGCACGCGCGCGCACCGCGCGCACATCTACGTGCTCGACCTGCCGGCCGAGCCATGGCTGGCGTACTTCGCCCAACACAATGTGCGGGTCTCGCCGGAGCGCGACGGCATCCGCATTTCGTTCGGCATCTTCAATACCCGGGAGGACGTTGACCGGCTTGCCGGCCTGATCTACTCCCACAGTCCTGACCGCTGGGCCGACCTGTCGCCCGCGGATTTCCGCCTGACGGCCTGACGCCGCCATCCTGCCCATCGTTACAAGAAGGAGTTAGCCATGAAACGCCCACTGGTCCTGGTCAAGCTTGGCGTCACCGCCATGCTCGCATTCTGCGCGGCTGGCGCAATCGCCCAGACGCAAAGCGAAACCCTCAAGCGCATCAAGGAAATCGGCACGTTTACGATCGGATACCGCGAATCGTCGGTACCGTTCTCGTTCCTCGACGGCCAGCAGAAACCGGTCGGCTTCTCGATCGACCTGTGCCAGGCTATCGCCGACAAGATCAAGCAACAGCTCGGCATGTCGCAGCTGAACATCAAGCAGGTGCCGGTGAACTCGTCGAACCGCATTCCGCTGGTGGTCAACGGCACCATCGACATCGAATGCGGCGGCACGGCCAACAACCTCGCGCGCCAGAAGCAGGTGAACTTCTCGGTGGCCACGTTTGCCGGCCAGCCGCGCTGGCTGGTGCGTACCAATTCCGGGCTCAATCAGGAAGCCGATCTCAAGGGCAAGACCGTGGTGGTCACGCAGGGCTCGAACGCCGTCGGCTTCCTGCGCAAGGTCAATGACGAGCAGAAGCTCGGCCTGCAGGTGATCCAGGCCAAGGACCACAGCGAGTCGATGTTGACGCTGGCCAGCGGCCGCGCCGTCGGTTTCCTCGAGGACGACATCCTGCTGTCCGGCGAGCGCGCCAACGCCCGTGATCCTTCCGCGTTTACCTTCCTGCCGGGCGGTTACGAGGTCAGCTACTATGGTCTGATGATGCACAAGGGCGATGCCGGCTTCAAGGCGCTCGTCGATGGCGTGCTGGTGGCGATGATGAAGGATGGCTCGTTCGAGCGCGCCTACAAGAAGTGGTTCGAATCGCCGATCCCGCCGCGCAACGTCAACCTGAGCTTCCCGATCTCGGACAAGCTGCGCGCCCGGATCGAGTCGCCGAGCGACAGGGCCGAGTTCTGAGACAGGACGGGGATGACGATGTTCTCAGTGTTGTTCGAGCAGGTGCCGGATGGGGATGAAATCTATCTCGACTGGATTCTTTCCGGAGTCGGATGGACGCTCTTTCTGGCCGCCGCGGGCTGGTGCCTCGCGTTCGTGATCGGCGTGCTGGTGGGTTGCGGGCGCACATCCCGCAACCGCTGGGTCGCCGTGCTTGCCCGGCTGTATGTGGAGATTTTCCGCAATATCCCCGTCATCGTGCAGATGTTCCTCTGGTACTTCGTCGTCCCCGAACTGCTGCCGCGTGCCTGGGGCGAGGCCATGAAGCAGATGGCCCCGCCCTGGGGCAACTTCGTTCCGGCCCTGTTCGGGCTCACGCTGTACACGGCGGCGCGCGTCGCCGAGCACATCAAGGCCGGTATCGAATCGGTGCCGCGCGGCCAGCGCATGGCGGCCGCCTCGCTCGGCATGACGCCGTTTGCCACCTACCGCCTGGTGATCCTGCCGCAGGCGCTGCGGATCGTGGTGCCGACGCTGACCAGCGAACTCATGGGTATCTTCAAGAACACCTCGGTGGCGCTGACCATCGGTGTGCTCGAGCTGACGGCGCAGGCGCGCCAGGTCAGCGAGTTCACCTTCCAGACGTTCCAGGCATTCGGCATCGCGACGCTGCTCTACCTGATCCTCGCCATGCTGGTGTATGCCGTGATGCGCTATGTCGAACGCAAGCTCACCATTCCCGGCACGCACCCCACGCGGCCACGCAGCCGCCGCTCGCGCGCCCGGGCGCGCGCCGACCGTGCCCTGAGAGGAGCCTGAGCCATGGAAGCCTTCGATTTCGCGGCCGTGGTCCAGGCTTTTCCGTACCTGATGCAGGGCCTGATGTTCTCGCTGAAGCTGACAGCCTTCAGCTTTGTCGCCGGCATCGTCCTCGGCACCGGGCTGGCACTCGTGCGCCATCTCGACGTGCCGGTGCTGGCACCGCTGGCCGCCGGCTACATCGCCCTGATGCGCTCGATTCCGCTCATCATGGTGCTGTTCTGGTTTTTCTTCCTGATTCCGCTGCTGCTGCAGTGGGTCACGGGTGCGGCACGGCCGACGCCGATCGGCCCGGTCTACACCGCTTTTATCACCTTCGCGATGTTCGAGGCCGCGTATTACGCAGAGATCATCCGCGCCGGCCTCAACTCGATCCCGAAAGGCCAGTATGAGGCGTGCCGTGCACTGGCGCTGCCGATGAGCCGCACCTACGGCCTCGTCATCCTGCCGCAGGCGCTGCGCGCCATCAGCCCGATCCTGCTGACGCAGACCATCATCCTGTTCCAGGACACGGCCCTGGTCTACGTGCTGTCGATCACCGACCTGCTCGGCGCGGCTTCCAAGCTGGCACAGCGCGATTCGCGTCTGGTCGAGATGTATCTGGCGGTGGCCGTGATCTATCTGGTGATCTGTGTCGCGGCCTCGCAGCTGGTCGCATATATCCGCAAGCGCAACGCCCAGGCGGCGCTGGCTTGATTCCACTGCAAAACGTTTTTCAGGAGCAAGGTTGTCATGGGTGTCGCTGCGGTTCAACTGACGCGTCTCAACAAGTACTACGATCAGTTCCATGTATTGCGCAACATCAGCCTGCAGGTGGATCCGGGCGAGCGTGTCATCGTGTGCGGGCCCTCGGGCTCCGGCAAGTCGACCATGATCCGCTGCGTCAACGGGCTGGAAAGCTTTGACGATGGCGCTCTGCAGGTCTACGGCACGGACGTCGGCAGTCCCGGCAAGACACTGGCACGGCTGCGCGACGACATCGGCATGGTGTTCCAGAACTTCAACCTGTTTCCGCATCTGACGGTGCTGGAAAACTGCATGCTCGCGCCGGTGCACAGCAAGAAAGTCCCCAAGCGCGACGCGCGCGAGCTGGCCGAGTATTACCTCAACCGCGTGCATATCGGCAACCAGTCGGCCAAGTATCCGGGCCAGCTGTCGGGCGGGCAGCAGCAGCGCGTGGCCATCGCGCGCGCGCTCTGCATGAAGCCGCAGGTGATGCTGTTCGACGAGCCGACGTCAGCGCTCGATCCGGAGATGGTCAAGGAAGTGCTCGATACCATGGTCGAACTGGCGAGCGACGGCATGACCATGATCTGCGTCACGCACGAGATGAACTTCGCCAAGCAGGTCGCCGACCGCGTGGTGTTCATGGACCAGGGCGAGATCGTCGAAGTCGGCACGCCGGATGCCATTTTCCACACGCCGCAGCACGAGCGCACACGCCAGTTCATCAGCCAGATGCTGGGCTGACATGACCCGCACCGCACACGGGCGCGCAAGCGTGCCGATGTGCAGTGCATCATCCCGCAAGCCCCGCGCAATACGGGGTGAAGCACGGTATCACCCGCGCCGGCTCGTGCGCCACGTATTACGAAAACCGATACTCAGATCAAGAACTTTTCGATTTAGCTTAAGCAAGGCCGCCTCCATAATGACCTCCACACTTCTGATGACGCAGGTCATCACCAGCGAGGAGGTCGACAGTGTCAACGGCTCATCATCTATCGCCCGGCAGTCTCGATGGCATCCGCGTGCTCGATCTCTCGCGCATCCTGGCGGGCCCGAGCTGCACGCAATTGCTGGCGGATCTCGGCGCCGATGTCATCAAGGTCGAGCGGCCCGGTGCCGGTGACGACACCCGCAAATGGGGGCCGCCCTATCTGCGCGACGATGAAGGCCGCGAACTCGCCGAGAGCGCCTACTATGCCTGTGCCAACCGCAACAAGCGTTCGATTGCCGTTGACCTGACCAGTCCCGAGGGGCAGGCCGTGATCCACGCGCTGCTGGCCGATGCCGATGTGCTGGTGGAGAACTTCAAGGTCGGCGACCTCGCGCGCCATGGTTTGTCCTACGCGCAACTGCACGAACGCTATCCGCGCCTCGTATATTGCTCGATTACTGGTTTTGGCCAGACTGGCCCGTACGCCTCGCGGCCCGGCTACGATTTTCTCGCGCAGGGCATGGGCGGCATCATGAGCCTGACCGGCACGCCCGACGGCGAACCGCAGAAGGTTGCGGTCGGCATCACTGACCTCATGACCGGCATGTATGCCACGGTTGGCATCCTGGCGGCGCTGCGCCATCGCGATCAGCATGGCGAAGGCCAGCACATCGACGTGGCGCTGCTCGATGCGCAGGTCGCGTGGCTGGCGAATGCCGGCACGCACTACCTGACCGCCGGCGAAGCCCCGCCACGCCTTGGCAACGGCCATCCCAACATCGTGCCGTACGAAGTCTTTCCGGCCAGCGACGGCTACTTCATCCTGGCGGTCGGCAACGATGCGCAGTTCGCGCGCTTCTGCAGCCTGGCCGGCGTGCCAGAACTGGCCGAGGATGCGCGCTACGCCACCAACCGCATGCGCGTGCAGAACCGCACCGAACTCGTGCCGCAGCTCAAGGCGCTGACCGTGCGCCAGCCGCGCGCCTACTGGACCGAACAGCTCGAGCGCCTCGGTATTCCGGGTGGTCCGATCAACACCATTGCCGATGTGTTTAACGACCCGCAGGTACTCGCCCGCGGCATGCGCGTGGCCATGCCTGCGCCGGGCTACGCCGACGGCAAGGTCGAACTGATCGGCAACCCCATCCACATGAGCCGCACCGCGCCCTCCTATCGCCGCCCGCCACCACGCCTGGGCGAGCACACCGAGGACATCCTGAACGCGCTCGCGGCCGGCAACGGATTTCACGCTCACTAGATCACTAGACAAGGTACGCATATGTTCCAGTTCACCTCTACGCAACTCGAATGGCAGCGCAAGGCGCGCGAGATGGCTGCGGCCGTGATGGCCCCGCGCGCGGCAGAAACGGATCGCACCGAACAGTATCCATGGGAAGTGGTTGGCGCGATGCGCGACGCCGGCTTCATGGGCATGACGATTCCCCAGGCCTACGGCGGCAAGGGTGCGAGCTGCCTGGAGGCCGTGCTGGTCATCGAGGCGTTCTCGCAGGTCTGCGCCGCATCGGGCCGCATCGCGGTCGAATCCAACATGGGCGCCATCGGCGCCATCATGAAATACGGCACGGAAGAGCAAAAGCAGCTGGGCGCGCGCCTGGTGCTGGATGGCGACAAGCCCGCGATCTGCATCACCGAGCCGGGCGCCGGCAGTTCGGCCACCGACCTGCGCACCACCGCGACGCGTCATGGCGACCATTGGCGCTTGAATGGCGAAAAGCACTGGATCACCGGGGGTGGCGTATCGCGCCTGCATCTGGTGTTCGCCCGCGTGATGGATGACGGTGTGGACCGCGGCATCGCCGGCTTCATCGTGGTCGGGCCGGACGTGCCGGGCATGACCATCAAGCGCCTGTATGCCATGGGCATCCGCGGCGTGCCAGAAGGACACATCACCTTCGACAACGTCGAAGTGCACAGCTCGATGATGGTGTCGCCGCCCGGTGGCCCGGAGCGCGGTTTTGCGGGGCTGATGAATGCCTACAACGCGCAGCGCGTCGGCGCGGCGACCGTGGCGCTTGGCGTGGCGCAGGGCGCTTATGAACTGGCGCGCGACTATGCCCTGAAGCGCGAACAGTTCGGCCGGCCGATCGCCGAGTTCCAGGGCATCCAGTGGATGCTGGCCGACATGTCGGTGCAGCTGGAAGCGGCGCGGGCCCTGATCTACAAGGCGGCGCTCAGCGGCACGGAGTTTCCCGACATTCTCGCGGCCGCGCAGGCCAAGGTGCTGGCGTCCGACATGGCCCTCAAGGTCACCAGCGATGCACTGCAGATCCACGGTGCAGTCGGTTACGGCCGCGCGTTGCCGCTCGAGCGGATGCTGCGCGACGCCCGCATGTTCACGATTTCTGGCGGCACCGGGCAGGTGCTGCGCAACCAGATTGCCAGCAAGCTGCTCGGCCACAAGCTGCCGCAGACGCGCGATGGTTATCTGAAACATCCCATCGGCTCCGGCAGCGCGTCCTGAAAAAACACGCCCGCGCCCGGGGGAGCAACTCCCGTATCGACTGCCCATATAACACAGAGGAGACATGCATGAAGACGTTCAGGAAAATTGCGCGCGTAATGTTGGCTACCGGATTGGCGACTGTGCTTGCCGGGGCGTCGCTGGGTGCCATGGCGGCCTGGCCGGACAAGCCGATCAAGCTGGTGGTGCCGTTCCCGCCGGGCGGCAATACGGATGCGCTAGGGCGCCTGGTGGCGCAGCACCTGACCACCTCGCTGGGCCAGACCGTGATCGTCGAGAACAAGCCGGGCGCGGGCAGCATGATCGGTTCGCAGATGGTGGCGCGCGCCGCGCCAGACGGCTACACCTTCCTGGTGGGCAGCATCGCCAATGCGCTGAACCATTACTTCTACAAGAAGCCGATGTACGACATCACCAAGGAGCTGATTCCGGTTTCCCAGCTCGTGGCGGTGCCCAACTACCTGGCCATCAACAACAACTTCCAGGCGCGCACGATGGCGGACATCATCGCCTACGCCAAAGCCAATCCGGAGAAGGTGAGCTGTGCGACCACGGGCGTCGGTACCAGCACCTACATGTCGTGCGAAATGCTCAAGAGCATGACAGGCGCGAAGATCGTCAACGTGCCCTACAAGGGTGGCGCCGCCGCCATGCAGGACGTGATGGGCGGGCAGGCGCAGATGGTCATCGCCAACGAGGCCTTGCCGTTCATCCAGGACAAGCGCCTCACCGGCGTGGCGGTCACCACGGCCAAGCGCTCCTCGCTGGCGCCGGATCTGCCGGCCATCTCCGAAACGGTCCCGGGTTTTGACGTGACCTCGTGGTACGGCATTTTTGCGCCAACCGGCACGCCGCCGCAGATCGTGGAAAAACTCAGCGCCGAGGTTGCCAAGATGCTGCAGTCGCCCGAGGTGCGCAAGCGTCTCGACACGCTTGGCGCCACGCCGGTCGGCAGCACGCCGAAGGAGTTCGGCACGTATGTGAACGCCGAGATGAAGCGCTGGGAAGCCGTCATCAAGCCGCTGAACATCAGCCTCGACTGAGCATCCATTCTTTTCCGGAGACATTGTGAAAGTTACCGCAGTCGAAACCCTGGCATGCGATGCCGGATGGCGCAACTACTACTTCGTCAAGATCAGTACCGACGGTGGCGTGGTGGGCTGGAGCGAATACGATGAAGGCTTTGGTTCGCCCGGCGTAACCGCCATCATCGAACAGATGGGTAAGCGCGTGGTCGGCCAGTCGATCAACGATCATGAGCGCATCTTCACCGAACTGAGTTGCCTGACGCGGCCCGCGCCGGGCAGTGTGATCGGCGAAAGCATCGGCGCCATCGAGAACGCGCTGCTCGATGCCAAGGCCAAGGCACGCAATGTGCCGTGCTATGACCTCCTCGGCGGCAAGATGCGCGATTCCGTGCGCGTGTACTGGTCGCACTGTCCCACCTGGCGGATCAACCATCCCAAGTTCTATCCGCCGGCAGTGACTGATCTGCAGGGCGTGGCAGCCACGGCGGCCGAGGCGCGCGAACGTGGCTTCACCGCGCTCAAGACCAATATGTTCATCCATGACGAAGGCGATGCCTACGCCTGGCGCTCGGGCTTTGCCGTGCCGTTCCAGCCAGAGCGCAACATCGACCGGCGCCTGATCCGCAACATCCGCGATCATCTCGAGGCGCTGCGCGATGGCGCCGGTCCGGACATGGACATCCTCATCGACTTCAACTTCAACGCGCGGCCCGAAGGCTATCTGAAATTGCTGCGTGCACTCGAGGATCACGACCTGTTCTGGGTCGAGATCGACACGCCGAGCGCCCAGGGGTTGGCCTACGTGCGCAACCACAGCCGTCATCCGATCAGCTCGTGCGAAACGCTCATCGGCCTGGGCAGCTTTCTGCCGTACTTCCAGCAGAGCGCGATGGATGTGGCGATCGTCGATACGGTGTGGAATGGCGTGTGGCAGTCGATGAAGATCGCCGCCATGGCCGATGCCTTCGAGGTGAACATCGCGCCGCACAATTTCTACGGCCACCTGTGCACCTTCATGAACGCGCACTTCGCTGCCGCCGTGCCCAACCTGCGCATCATGGAAACCGACATCGACCACCTGGCGTGGGAGGACGAACTGTTCACCCATGCGCCGGAGTACCGCGACGGCCATCTGATCATTCCGGACCGGCCGGGCTGGGGATGCGATCCGGTGGAAGAAGCCATCCGCGCGCGTCCGCCGCGCGGCACCGGCGGCCTGCTGCAGTACAAGCGGCCTGCGGCCTGAGACTGACACTGACCAAGAGAAAAGGAAAACGACATGCTGAACAACTGGGTGGATCAACTCAACAACACGCGTGCGGCTGCTGCGCCGTTTGGCGAAGCCAATCCCAAGATGCTGACGGCCTTTCGCGGCCTCAATGCCGCACAGGGCAGTAACGGTGCGCTCGATGCCAAGACGCGCGAACTGATCGCGATCGCGGTGGCCGTCACCACACGCTGCGATGGCTGTATTGCCTCGCATGCCAGTGCCGCACGGCAGGCTGGCGCAACGGAAGCGGAAGTCAGCGATGCGCTCGGCACTGCCATCGCGCTCAATGCGGGTGCGGCCTATGTGTACTCGTTGCGCGCCATGGAGGCATTTGGCCAGATGGGCAAGTGAGTGCCGGGCAACTGGTGCTAGAAGATGCCGGGTTCGGGCGCCAGCTGTTCGAACGAGGTCAGCAGCGTGGCGGTCAAGGCGCTGCGGGCATGCGCCGGCCGCTCGATGAGCGACACCGGGCGGTTGAAGTTCGGCAGCGGCGCGATGTGCAGCGTGGGCTTGCGGTGCCACGAAGCGCGCCGGATCAGCGGCACGATCGATACGCCCAGGCCCTCGCTGACCATCACGGTGATGGCGTCGAGCGAATTCAGTTCCACGCCGGGCCGGACCTGCAGGCCTTGCTCGAGAATGTACTGCTCGATCCGCATGCCGGCCCAGGTGCTGCGGTCGAAACGCACATAGGGCGCGGCTTGCAGGATCGTCGGCACATCCATCTGCCGCATGCTGCTATGGCCGATGACAACGAAAGGCTCGGTGTAGAGATGGCGGGCGATCAGGCCGGTGGAGAAATTTTCCGGCGGCTGCGTGACGATTGCCGCATCCAGCACGCCGGCATCGACCTGGGCCACCAGGTCGCCCGAGATGCCGGCGATGATCTTCACTTCGAGCTGCGGATGTTCGAGCGAGATGCGCCGCAGCAGGCATGGCAGGACACCGCTCAAGGCGCTATTGATGACACCGAGCGAGAGCACGCCCGAGACCGTGCGGCTGCCATCGAGCGCACACATCTCCTGATAGGTGGCCACCATGTGCTCGGCCAACGGCACGAGGCGATGCCCAGCAGGCGTGAGTTTGATGGAGCGCTTGGTACGGATGAACAGGTCGACGCCGAGCTCGCGCTCCAGCGATTTCATTTGCACGCTGACCGCGGCCTGCGACAGATGGACCTGTTCCGCGGCCGCCACTACGGTGCCGTAACGGTAGAGGGCAAGAAACGCGCGCAACGAACGGATCATCATGCCGGGCCTCGCAGAACATTGAGTATTAGCAGAGATGATACTCAGTTATAGAAATTTGCAATATTCCCTGATGCCGGGATTCTTATAATCGACACCATGTGGTGCCGACGTCAGTCTGATTCAGGAGGAATGTCCCCGTGAAGATCGTGATCCCGGAAGCGCTGCTGCCCGGCCCCCTGGCGCAGCTGCAGGCGCGGCACACGGTGCACTACGATCCGGCGCTGGTTAACCAGCCCGAGCCGCTCATCGCGGCGGCACGCGATGCCGATTGCATCATCATCCGCAACCGCACCCAGCTGCGCGGTGCGTTGCTCGACGCCATGACGCGCTGCCGCGTGGTAGGCCGCCAGGGCGTGGGCCTCGACAACATCGACATGGATGTCTGCCGCGCACGGGGCATCGAAGTGATTCCCGCGATCGGGGCGAACGCGCGCTCGGTGGCGGAGTATGTGATGACCACCGCCATGATGCTGCTGCGCGGCGCCTACGGCGCCAGCGCCGAGGTGGCCGCCGGTACCTGGCCGCGTGCGGCGCTGGGCGGTGGGCGCGAGATCTTCGGCCGTACGCTCGGCGTGGTCGGCTTCGGCTCCATCGGTCAGGTTACCGCCGCGCTGGCGCGCCGCATGGATATGCGCGTGGTGGCCTACGATCCTATGCTCGCAGCTGATGCCCCCGCCTTGCGCGAACATGATTGTGCGTTGCTGCCGCTTGAGGAACTGCTGGCGGTCAGCGACGTGGTCACGCTGCATATGCCGCTGCTGCCGCAGACGCACCACCTGCTCGATGCGCAGCGTCTCGCCTGCATGAGGGCCGATGCCGTGCTCATCAATGCCGCACGGGGCGGCACGGTTGACGAAGCCGCTTTGGCAGCAGCCTTGCGTGCCGGCCGCCTGCATGGCGCCGCGCTCGACGTGTTCGAGACCGAGCCGCTCGGTCCCGGGTCGGTGCTCGCGGATGTGCCCAATCTTCTGCTCACGCCGCATATCGGCGGCGTGACCGCCGATTCCGAAGTGCGGGTCAGCGATCTCGTCACCGCGCGGGTGCTGGCCGCGCTCGAGGCGCTGGAGTAAGCCGGCGCTTTCCCACATTTTTCACCACAGGACGGAGACAGCATGTTCAGGGCCCTGGTTGTCGAGCAGGTCGACGGCAAAAGCCGTGCGTCCATCCAGACACTGGATGAAGCGCAACTGCCGGAAGGCGATGTGACGGTACGCGTGGAGCATTCCACGCTCAATTACAAGGACGCGCTGGCCATCACCGGCAAGGCGCCGGTGGTGCGCAAGTTTCCAATGGTGCCCGGCATCGATCTGGCGGGCACGGTGGAACAAAGCACGCATGTGTCTTTCCGTCCGGGAGACCGGGTGCTGCTGAACGGCTTTGGCGTGGGTGAGACGCATTGGGGCGGATTGGCCCAGCGCGCCCGCGTCTCCGGCGACTGGCTGTTGCCCTTGCCGGAGCCGCTGACTTCCCTGCAGGCCATGTCGGTCGGTACTGCTGGCTATACCGCCATGCTGTGCGTGATGGCGCTGGAACGGCATGGCCTCACGCCGCAGCAGGGCGAGATTCTCGTGACGGGCGCCAATGGCGGTGTCGGTAGTTTCGCCATCGGCATTCTCAAGCAGCGCGGCTATACCGTCGTGGCATCGACCGGCCGCATGGCCGAAGCCGAACGCCTCAAGCGCCTCGGCGCGAGCGAGGTAATCGACCGCGCAACGCTGTCCGAGCCCGGCAAGCCGCTCGCCAGGGAGCGTTGGGCCGGCGTGGTCGACAGTGTGGGCAGCCACACGCTCGTCAATGCCTGCGCCAGCACGCGCTACGGTGGTGCCGTGGCGGCGTGCGGCCTGGCGCAGGGCCTCGATTTTCCGGCGACCGTCGCGCCCTTCATCCTGCGCGGCGTGAGCCTGCTCGGCGTGGACAGCGTCTATGCGCCCCGGGCTTTGCGCGAGCAGGCGTGGGCCATCCTGGCGCGCGACATGCGCGAACTGATCGGCCAGGTGGCCGAGTTGATTCCGCTCGAGGCCGCCATCGACACGGCCGGCGCGCTGCTACGCGGTGAGATCAAGGGCCGCGTGGTGGTCGATGTCAATGCTTGAGCGCGTGGCGGCGCACAGGCCGTTCCTGCCCGTGAGCACACCGGGCGAGCGCACGGCTGACCGCGTGCTGCAGTGGGCCCAGTGGCAGCCGCATGCACCGGCGGTGAGCGACGACACGCGCGCGCTGAGCTACGGCGCGTTGGCCGACGCCATCTACGCCGTGGCCGGTCAGCTGAGGGCGGAAGGCCTCGCCCCGGGCGAACGCATCATGGTGATCGGTGAAAACAGCGTGGCGCTGACGGTGATGCTGCTGGCGGCAAGCCAGTGCGGCGTATGCGCCGTGGTCGAGAACGTGCGGCGCATGCCGGCCGAGATTGCCGGTATCCTCGCACACAGCCTGCCGCGCAAGGTCTTCGTGATCGGTGCATCGGCGGAAGCGCGCCGCCATGCCGAGGTCCTCGGGGCGGACCCGCAGCACAATACGGCGCTGGGCGACTTTAGCGTGGCGGTACCATCAAACGCCGTATCGGCAGCGACATCTGATGATACTGGCCCCATGCCGGATGACATCGCCATCATCATCTACACCACGGGCACCACCGGCCAGCCCAAGGGCGTAATGCTCACGCACAGCAATCTGATCTTCATCGCTGCCATGATGCGCGCGCTGCGTCACCTGTCGCCGCGCGACCGCGTCTATGGGGTGCTGCCGGCAACGCATGTGATGGGGCATGCCTCGGTCATGCTCGGCGCCCTGCACAACGGTGCGGCGCTGCATCTGGTAGCGCGGTTCGACGCGGCGCGCTGCGTAGCGACGCTGACCGCGCAGCGCATCACCTGCATCCAGGGCGCGCCCGCGATGTTCGCCAGCATCGCGGCGTATTGCCGGCAGCAGGCTGCGACGGAGGCTGGCGGAAGCGCGAGCGGGAGGAGTGCCGGCATGCGTTGCTTTCCGGACGTCCGTTTCGTCGGCTCGGGTGGCGCGCCCATTGATGCCACGATCAAGGCCGATGCCGAGGCGCTGTTCGGTTGCGAGCTCCAGAACGGCTACGGATTGACCGAGGCAGCGTCGATCTGCTGGACGCGTTTCGATGACGCCAATACTGATGACAATGTCGGACCGCCCTTGCCCGGCGTGGAGACCTGCCTGCGCGACAGTGCCGGCCAGACGGTGGGCGACGGCGAGGTAGGCGAGCTATGGATGCGCGGTCCCAACCTGATGGCTGGCTACTTCCGCAATCCCGAGCAGACACGCCGCGTGGTCGATGCCGAGGGCTGGTTCAACACGCAGGACCTTGCGCGCAGCCTGCCCGACGGCCGCATGTTGATCGTGGGCCGTACCAAGGACGTGATCGTGCGTTCCGGCTTCAATGTGTATCCGCTCGAAGTCGAGGCCGCTCTCAATACGCATCCCGCCGTGTTGCACAGCGCAGTGGTGGGCCGCAGCGTGCCCGGTAATGAAGAGGTGGTGGCCTATGTCGAACTGGCGGCGGCCGGCAGCGCCGATGCGCCCGCGCTGGCCGCGCACGTGGCGGGCCTGCTGTCGCCCTACAAGCGCCCGGCCGAAATCGTGATCGTGCCCGCGTTGCCGCTTGCGGCGAACGGCAAGGTACTCAAGAGCCAGCTCGCACAGGTGTGCGGCAGGCCGGACCATGCAACCCAGCAAACAGGAGACAGAACATGAGCGACGCGGTGACCTATGAATCGCAGGACCGGATTGCCCTCATCACCATCAACCGGCCGGACCGGCTGAACGCTATCAACGAGGCGGTCGAGCTGGGACTGGCCGCGGCGTGGCGACGCCTGAACGAGAGCGACGATCTGGTGGCGGTGTTCACGGGTGCCGGCAACCGAGCCTTCTCGGTGGGCAAGGATCTGAACTACGATGCAGCGCCCGATTACCGCCGTTTCACGCCTGGCTTCGATATCGAGGTCCGCAAGCCGATCGTTGCGGCGGTGGGTGGCTGGTGCCTGGGCGGCGGACTCACGTTGCTGCAGATGTGCGATCTGTGCGTGGCGTCGGAGAATGCGCGTTTTGGCTATCCCGAGGCCAAGCTCGGCTTTGCCGGCGGCATGATCGCACCGCTGGCGGCGCGCATTCCGCACAAGGTTGCCATGGAGTTGATGCTGCTCGGTGAGGATATCGACGTCCAGCGCGCCTACCAGGTCGGGCTGGTCAACAAGGTCGTGCCGCAGGGGGAGCATGTGGAAGCGGCCATGGTGTATGCCCGCCGGCTGGCGCAAAACGCCCCGCTGGTGCTGGACATGCTCAAGCAGTTCGCGGGTGAGGTCCTGCCGAAGGGGCCGATGGGCCATGCCAGCCATGCGTTGCGCGTGGTGGAGGCAATCATGGCCAGCGAGGACCGGCAGGAAGGCATGCGCAGCGCGCGCGAGAAAACGCCGCCGCAGTATCGCGGTCGCTAGACCGCGCCGACATGCGTCGCGCGCCGGATACCGGGCGGCGACGCACTGTTGTCCGCTGTTGCCGTCAGCCCTGCGGGATCTCGATCTTCACCTCGAGCACTTCGAGGTTGTCCTGGCGTTCGAGACTGACCTTGATGTCATCGTCGCCAATATGCACGTACTTCGAAATCACCGCCACCAGCTCGCGCTGCAGCGCCGGCAGGTAGTCGGCCGGCGAGGCGCCGCCCGTGCGCTCATGCGCCAGGATGATCTGCAGGCGCTCCTTGGCGACGCTGGCGGACTTCTTCTTTTCGCCGAGCAGGAAAGACAGAATCGACATGATGTCCTCCCTTATTTGGCGCCGAACAGCCGCTGGAGCAGGCCGGGCTTCTGGTAGTCGATGAAGCGCATCGGGCGGTCTTCGCCCATGAAGCGGTCGATGATGTCGCGGTAGGCATTCGCCACGTCGGAGCCGTCCATGTGGATGGCGGGAATGCCCTGGTTGGAGGCGTGCAGCACCGACTCCGATTCGGGCACCACGCCGATGAGCTTGATGCGCAGGATTTCCTGGATGTCTTCCAGCGAGAGCATCTCGCCTTCCTGCACGCGCTTGGGGTTGTAGCGGGTAATCAGCAGGTGCTCGCGGATCGGCTCCTTGCCTTCGATGGCGCGCTTGGTCTTGGACGACAGCATGCCGAGGATGCGGTCCGAGTCACGTACCGACGAGACCTCCGGATTGGTGACGATCAGCGCCTCGTCGGCGAAGTGCATGGCCATCAGCGCCCCCGATTCGATACCGGCGGGGGAGTCGCAGATGATGTACTCGAAGTCCATGGCCATCAGGTCATTGATGACCTTTTCCACGCCTTCCTGCGTCAGCGCTTCCTTGTCGCGCGTCTGTGAGGCCGGCAGGATGAACAGGTTCTCGCACTTCTTGTCCTTGATCAGGGCCTGGTGCAGGTTCGCCTCGCCCTGGATCACGTTGATCAGGTCATACACCACGCGGCGCTCGCATCCCATGATCAGGTCGAGATTGCGCAGGCCGACGTCAAAGTCGATCACTGCGGTCTTGTGGCCACGCAATGCGAGGCCGGCCGCGAAACTTGCACTGGTGGTCGTCTTGCCGACGCCACCTTTACCCGATGTCACAACGATAACTTTTGCCATCTGCGCGTTCCAGAAAAATGGGTTTCAGATTACTTCATGCGAAGTGGTTCGAGAATCAGCTTGTCGTCCGCCAGCCGGATCTGCACGGGCTTGCCGAGCAGTGTGTCCGGAAAAGGCTGTTCGGACGTGCGGTAGATCCCGGCGATCGAAATCAGCTCGGGTTCGAGGCAGGTGCAGAAGATGCGCGCCTCGGTATTGCCGCGCACGCCGGCCAGGGCGCGGCCGCGCAGCGGTGCATAGACGTAGATGTTACCTTCGGCCATGACTTCGGCGCCATAGCTCACCAGGTCGAGAATCACCAGATCGCCCTTGGCATAGATCTGCTGGCCCGAGCGTAGCGGCTTGTCGATCAGCATGGTGCCGGCCGAGATGAGCGGCGCGGGCGGTGGCGGTGCGGATGCCGCGGGCGCGGCAGCAGCGGGAGCCGCGGAGGCGGACGTCTCCTTGCGGGCCGGGCGGCGCGACTGGCTCTCGACCACCGGCAGCCCGCCCTGGCCTGCCCAGGCCTGCTGCTCCGGCCGGGCCACGACGCCGACCGGGTGGGCCTGCAGGCTGCGCAACAGGTCAGCGACCTCATCCAGCGCCACGGTTTCGCCGTCCTCGAGGGGACGCACGTCGATGGCGACGATGTCGTTGGAAAAGAATTCGGGCGTCGCCGCAAAGCGCTGCGTCAGCTCTTCGCGCATGGCCGCCATGTCCGTGGTGCGCACCGAGAACAACAAGGCATCCACGGTTCCGCTTTTCAGTTCAAAGCGTGCCGTTTTCTTCTGTGACATAAGACAACCAGTCTGGAAAGACTCAATTCTAACGGGGTTCCGCCGTCTGTCATGAAAAATGGGTAACAGGCTGTTATTCCGATGATGATTCCGGTCCTTTCCCGGTTGTCATCCGGTGGTGATGCGGCATGACGGCACGGTGATATGGCGCCTCGCGCAGGAAGCGCGTGGCGTGACAGGCGCGTTCCTGCCATTGCGCGGCGCGGCCGGGTTCGCCGCGTAATTCGCAGATCCGCGCCTGCAGCCAGAGCAGTCGAGTCAGGCCCAGCCTGACATGGGTGCGGCGCGCGGCGCGCAGGCCGCGTTGCACACAACTCTGCAGCGGCGCGAGCGCGCCGAGATGCAGACAAACCTCGCCAGCCAACCCGGCGATCAGCGGCACCTGGCTCAACGCCAGCGTGCTAGCCTGGCGGACGGCTTCGAGTGCATCCGCCAGCTGGCTGGCCGCCGTCGCGCCTGGCCTGAGCGGCCCGCTCAGGGTGTGGACGACCACCCGTGCAATCACCGCAAATCCCTGCAGCCCCGTGCGTTCGGCGTGGGCCAGCAGTTGCGCGGCGCATCGCCGCGCCTCGGCTGCTTCGCCGCGATACTGCGCGCACATGGCACGGCAGTACCACACCATGCCCGCTGTGTGCTCTGGGGGCGGATAAAGCGGCGCGATGCCGGCCGCTGTGGGATACGCCGTGTCGCTCATGTCCTGCGCCCACGCCTGCGCCGCACGGGCGATGGAAACCATGTCGACGCCCGGGGTGGGCGCCGCGTCGCGCCCGATCGCCAGGCGCGCCCACTTCTCGGTTTCGTTGGCCGCCGAGATGCACTGGCGATAGCGGCCGCGCAGCAGCGATTCGACCGCACGGCACGCGTGTGCAACCGCACGCCACGGTGCGACGCTGGCGTTGCGCATGAGGTGCGTACCCAGGGCGCGTGCTGCGAGCGGTCCACGTGCGAGGAGACGCAGGGTCCACAACATGTGGCGCACCTGCATGGGGACCGGTGTGCCGGAGTGCTTGAGCTGGCCGAGCAGTTGCACGGCTGGGCCGCCCTGATGATCGTCGCGCTGGCCCCGCAATAGGCGTGCCGCCGCTGCGAGGCCGAGGGGGATCTGCGAGCGCAGGCCGGCGGCAAGACGTTCGGCCTGCATCATGGCGCGTGCGGCACGCTGGTAGCAATAATGCGCGCGCACCACACGGCCCGCCATCAGCGCCTGTTCCGCTGCGGCATGCCAGGCTGCAGCCGCGTGCCCGGGCTGTGCGCCGCGTGCGAAATGCCATGCAGCCTCCACATGGCGGTCCTGCTCACGGCAGCGCAAGGCGACGATGCGGTGCAGGCGAACGGCTTGTGGCAGCGGTAGCCGCAAGCCGGCCAGATAACGCAGCATGGGCCCGGCGAAATTCCAGCGGCCGCGCCCTGCCGAGACCAGGATGCCGGCGGCCGCCAGCGGCAGCGGAACGCGGCCGGCGTCCTTCATGAGCCCATGGCATACCGCCAGTGCATCGCTCCGCGAAAAACTGCCGCGATAGATGGCCAGGCAGGCGACGGCACGCCGCATTGGCGGTTCGAGTGCATCGATCTGCCGGACATGATCGCCAGCTTCGTCGTGACGCGGCGGCAGTCCGGCAGACGGGGCGACAACGACGCCAGCCGTCGCGGCGCCTGCGGCGGTCTCGAAGGCGCGGCGCGTGATCGCGCCGGTCGGATCGATCGGGTGTTCCGGCCAGCCGCTCAGATGCCATCCGCTATGTACGCCGATCGCCGCCGGGACATGTGCGGCGTGATAGCGCTTGGCGAGCAGGTTCGCCCACAGGCGTGCCTGGGTACAAGGATCGACGGGGTCGGGCAGCAGGCCGAAGATGGCCAGCAACGATCCGGGATGCGGATGCTGCAGCACGGCCGGTGTGTTCTTGAGCAGCGCTTCCCCAAGCGTGGTGACTGCACGCGTACGATGGCTGGATTCGGTATCCGGTTCGCGGGCCAGGGCCATGATGCAGGCGATCCAGCGTCGCTCCGCGAACATGCCGCCGCCCGAGTGAGACGTCGCGGGTGTGCGTGCGTGCGTCTTGCCGCCGTCGACCGCGTGGCCCCGCAGCGCCAGCTCGGCCGTCACGCGCTGGTATGCCTGACGAATGCGCCGCGCCCAGAACTCGCGTTGTTCAGTGAGCCATTGCTGGAATGCCGGAGCATCGGCAAGCGCAAACGTGCCAGCCAGCGGTGCGCGCCACACTCCGGCCAGCGCCTCCGCATCGGCGATCTTCAGGCTGTGCGGGTCAGCCGTCTCGATGCGCTCGCAATGCTGCGCGGTCTCCCACAGATCGCATCGCAGCGCGCGACGCGGCAACTGCAGTTGCTGATGGATGCGCTCGACCCGTGTTGGCCGCAGCAGGCGGTCGAGCGTGAAGAGCGCGTGCCGCAGGCGGGCGCGTCCCTCGGGCTCGGGGACGCCAGGCCACAGTGTCTGCACGAGTACGCCTCGGCTCAGCGGCGTGAGACTGAGCGTCAACATGATCAGCAGACCATAGGCGCGCGCATATGGCAGTTGCAGTGCCGTATCGCCGCGCAGTAGCGTGAGCTGACCTTGGAGGCAGAGGCGGACCGGCGGTGGAGAGCGGCCCGGCGGCAGCCCGGACGGCACATGTGACGAACTCATCAGCGGGCGCACCTGGGATGGAGATGACCAGAGCGGATCCGGACGTGCCAGGCGCCGGACGCCCCGCGCGCTCCAGGCTCCGATCGGGAGCGAAGGGACCGGTATCGGGGCTCGAGCCGGGACGTGAATCGAGACGGGAATCGAGACATGAGTCGGGGCTCGATACGTGGCGTCCGGACCGGTGCGCGCTACCGGCGCAGGCCGGTAACGCCGGTTCATCGTAGGGGGATGTGCAGCGGGGGGCAACTAAACAATTGTCAATTGCCGTGAGGGGATCGGGATTGCGATGCTGCCTGCTGACGCCATCGGCCATGGCAGCATAACTTCGGATATTCCGGGCCTGCTTGCGGTAAAAAAGTGTCTCATACCGATTTCAATGCTGTTTAAGTGATTGCGATCCCGCTGCTGTGTCAGCAGACCGTCCCGCAGGGGCCACAGGGCGCTCCCGGGCCTGCCACGCCGCATGTTGCTTGTCTCTGAACGGCGTGCCTTCCGTATTCGTGCGTGGCGACAGGGCGCGATCCTTGCCCAGATCCAAGGAGATCGTGTTGAAACAAGCGCAAGCGTACCTACCGCTGTCGCCCGAACCGCATGCCCCGCGCACGCAGGATTCGCATCGCAGCTTCACCGTCGTATCCGCCGAGAATGTCGTACCGATCTTCCCGGGCCTGCACAGCAGGCGCGGTACCGGACAGCCGGTGCGCGGTGTTCGCCAGTCGCGCGACCGCGCCTATCTGTATGGCGCTGCGGCCGGTGCTTCCAACGGCCGCAGGGGCACGCCGGATGCGCTGCGGTCCGACCGCATCTCATTGTCGGTGCTGCGTTTCTTCATGGCAGTCTATGCCAGTGGCAAGATGTCGCGCGTAGCTGCCGAGCTCAAGGTCACGACCTCCACGGTTTCCACCAGCATTGCACGCCTTGCGCAGATGTTCGATTGCGAACTATTCCGTTCGACCGGGCGGGGGCTTGTGCCGACGGAGTCTGCCCACCAGCTTGCGCCGCGCGTGCGCGAGATCCTGCGGCTATGGGATGGCGTGCTCGGCGACATGCGCGCGACCGCGCCGGGTGTCGCCATGCCGGACCTGGAGATCGCCTGTCCCGAGTACCTGCTGACGATGTTGACGCGACTGCAGGGTGAAACCCTGCCGATGGACCTGGTGGTGCGCCATGTCCTGCCGACCTGGGAAGAGATGCAGCGGCTCTACGACACCCAGGGCGCGGCCGCGTTGATGATCGTCGATCACCGCGAGACTGTGCCGTGGGACAGCGAGCAGCACGTCATCGCGCGCTTCACCCGGCGCTGGCTGGTGGCGCGGCGGGGGCATCCGGTGCTCGGCGAGACCCCGACGCTGGCGGCTGCATACGACTGCCGCTGGATCGGCATCGAAGGCACAGCGCCGCGCGGTACCGGTGAGGGGCGTCTGTCACTGGAGTCATGGTCCAGTCTCGGGCAGCTGCTGCAGGATTCCGACCAGGTGTGTTTCTGTTCGGACATCGCCGCGCACTATCTGGTCTCGGAGCATGGCCTCGAGGCCTACCTGATGCCCGAAGACGAGCACGAGCGCTGCGAGCTGCGCCTGATGTTCTCGGGCGAGGCATGCCCTCCGGTGGTGCGCCACTGGCTGATGCAGGTCCTGCTGCCGGCGATGGAGCGTTGGGTTGCCATCGTGCTCGATGTCATGGGTCGGCCCGTTGCACCGCGCCGCGTGCTGCGCGGCAGCCGTCCGGAGCAGGCCGGCTGCTGATGCGCCCCAAGCCCGGGCAGCCCGGCCGGCTAGGATTGCACGAACCGTTTCTGCCGCGAAATATTCATGAGGATGCCGATTCCCATGCCGAGCGTGACCAGGGCCGTACCGCCATAGCTGAGCAGCGGCAACGGCACGCCCACCACTGGCAGGATGCCGCTCACCATGCCCATGTTGACGAAGGCATAGGTAAAGAAAATCATGGTGATCGAACCCGCCAGCAGGCGCGAAAACAGTGACGGCGCCTGCGCGGCGATATAGAAGCCGCGCAGTACCAGCAGTGCGTAGAGCAGAAGCAGCACGCAGTTGCCCAGCAGCCCGAACTCTTCCGAAAATACGGCGAAGATGAAGTCGGTGTGTTTTTCGGGAATGAACTCGAGGTGCGTCTGCGTGCCCTGCAGCCAGCCCTTGCCCGTCAGCCCGCCCGAGCCGATGGCAATGATCGACTGGATCGTGTGGAAGCCCTTGCCGAGGGGGTCGCTGGTCGGATCAAGGAGCGTGCACACGCGATGCTGCTGGTAACCGTGCAGGACGGGCCAGTCCACCCCAGGGGCGCATAGCTGCGTCTGGAACGAGATCAGCAGGATGGCGGCCACGCCCACGAGACTGATCACCGGGATGATGAGGCGCCACGACAGGCCGGCGAAGTAGATGATGTACAGTCCGGCGGCCAGCACCAGCAGCGCCGTGCCGAGATCCGGCTGCTTGGCGATCAGTCCGACCGGAACGGCCAGCAGTACCGCGGCGACCAGGTAGTCGAACCAGCGGATCACGCCTTCGCGCATCTGGAAGTACCAGGCCAGTGTCAGGGGCACGGCGATCTTCAGGATCTCCGACGGCTGCACCACGATGCCCACATTGAGCCAGCGCCGCGCGCCCTTGCGGATCAGGCCGAACATGGCGACCGCGATCAGCAGTGCCACACCCACCGTATAGAGCGGGACAGCCACGCGCATCAGCGTCTGCGTCGGCAGGTTGGCGATGAGCCACATCACGGCGAATGACAACAGGATGTTGCGCAACTGGTCCTCGAGCCGGCCCGGCATGTCGATGCTTGCCGAATACAGCGCAACGATGCCCATGCCGAACAGCAGGAACACGACCAGCGCCAGCGGTTTGTCGAAACCGGTGAACCAGGATTTGACGAGCGTGGCGAGACGGTGTTTGTCCATGGGGAATCCCGGCTTATTATCGTGACGTACTGCTGCGCGGCGCGCGGGCGGATGACGTAGCCGGCGCCGCGGCGGGCGGCACGGCGTGCGGCGGCTTGGCCGACAGCGCCTGCCTGACGTAATCGCTCAGCGCCTGCGGGGCGCTGGCTGGTGCATCCGCGATGGCAGGCGGCGTCGAGGCAGCATCGCCTTCGGCGGGGGGCAGCGTCGTCGAGCTGGCGATGGTCGCGGTCTTGCCGGTCACGAACACGCTTGGCGTATCCACCGGCGCCAGCGGGGCCGCGGGCGGCGCGCTCTGCGCGAGCTCCTGCGGCCACTTGCCTGTCAGGTAGTAGTCGAACATCTTGCGCGCAATCGGTGCGGCGTGCTGCCCGCCGAAACCGGCATTCTCGACGATCAGGGCCAGTGCGATGCGCGGTTTGTCGGCCGGGGCGAATGCCATGTACAGCGCGTGGTCGCGCTTGTGCTCGTCGAGCGCATGGTGGCGATAGACCTCGCCCTTGGAGAGCGAATAGGTCTGCGCCGTGCCGGTCTTGCCCGCCGCCACGTACGGGGCGCCAGCAAACGCCCGCGCCGAGGTACCGCTCTGGTTGACTGCAACCATGGCGCGCTTGATCACCTCGATATGCTCCGGCTTGTAGGGAATGCGGTAGCTTTCCTTAGGGACCGTCAGGCGGCGCTGCTTGGTCACGGCATCCTCGATGGCCTTGACCAGGTGCGGCTTCATGACGATGCCGCCATTCGCCAGGATGCCAGTGGCATGCGCCAGCTGGAGGATCGTGAAGCTGTTGTAGCCCTGTCCGATGCCCAGCGATATCGTCTCGCCTTCGTACCAGCGCTGCTGTGCTGGCTTGCGGTACGCCTTGCGCTTCCATTCCGTGGACGGCAGGATGCCGCTGCGTTCGCCTTCGATGTCGATGCCGGTGATCTGGCCGAACCCGAGTGGTTTCATGAACTCCGCCATGCGGTCCACGCCCATGTCGCGCGCCAGTACGTAGTAGTAGGTGTCGCACGACTCGACGATGGACTTGTGCATGTCCACCCAGCCGTGCCCGCCGGGTTTGTCGTCGCGGAACGTATGGTTGCCAAGCGTGAAGCTGCCGGGATCGTGCATGCCCCATTGCGCCGTGCGCAGGCCAGTCTCGAGCGCGGCCAGCGCCATGAATGGCTTGTACGTCGAGCCCGGCGGATACGCCCCGCGCAGCGGGCGGTTCAGCAAAGGCTTGTCGGTCGAATTGTTGAGTTCGTTCCAGGTGGCGGTATCGATGCCCTCGACGAACATATTCGGATCGTAGGTGGGCATCGACACGAAGGCCAGGATGTCGCCGGTATCCGGCTCGATCGCCACCATTGCGCCCCGACGCTCGCCGTACAGCAGTTCGCCGAGGCGTTGCAGGTTGATGTCGAGCGAGAGGACGAGATTGTTGCCGGGCGTGGACTGCGAGGTCGACAGCGTACGGATGGCCCGGCCGCCCGCGCTGACCTCGACCTCTTCCACGCCGGTGAGGCCGTGCAGTTCGGTCTCGTAGCTCTGCTCGATGCCGACCTTGCCGATGTATTCGGTGCCCCGGTAGTTGTTGGCGTCGCGGCGCGGATCGTAGTTGCTTTCAGCCGCCGCGTTTTTCTCGCTCATCTCCTCGATGCGTTCATTGTCGCGTTGCGAGATGCGGCCGATGTAGCCGATTACATGCGAAGCCACCTCGCCCATTGGATACTGGCGGAACAGGCGCGCGCGGATTTCCACGCCGGGGAAGCGGTACTGCTGCGCCGAGAAGCGCGCCACTTCGATGTCGCTCAGCTGGCTGCGGATCGGCAGGCTCTCGAAGCTGCGCGACTCTTCCATCAGCCGGCGGAAGCGGCGCCGGTCGCGCGGCTGGATCTCGATGATCTTGCCGATCGCGTCCAGCGTGGCATCGAGCGGCGCATCGAGCTTGGACGGCGTGATCTCGAGCGTGTAGGCCGAATAGTTGCGTGCGAGCACCACGCCGTTGCGGTCCGTGATGATGCCGCGGTTCGGCTCGATCGGTTGCACCGAGATGCGGTTGTTCTCCGCGCGTGCCGAATACTGGTCATGCTTGATTACCTGCAGCCAGATGAAGCGCGCCAGCAGCAGGCCGAAACAGAACAGCACGAACAGGAAGGCCATCACCAGTCGCAGACGGAAACGTCTCAGCTCCTGCTCGACGTTGCGGAACTCGGTCATGCGTCCCCCTGCGGGCGGACGGCATGGCGCCGGTCAGATCGGGCGGGTCTTGTCGACATGTTGCGGACGGCGTTGCGGCGCCAGCAGCAGCGCGGTAGCGAGCGGCCAGAGCATGGTCTCGATGACCGGCGCGAGGGCGATGGTCCAGTCGGGCAGCGATGCGCCCATCACCAGGCGGATCACCACCGGGACCGCGTGCGCGAGGAACAGCAGCGGCAGGATGTGCAGCGCCTGCGAGAAGACCGGAAACCACAGCACGCGGCGGTGGATGGTAATGGCGAAGTAGGCCAGCAGGGTATAAGCCATGGCGTGCTCGCCCAACAGGCGTGCATCGTGCACGTCCATCAGCAGGCCGAGGACGAACGCGATGCCCATGCCCACCTTGCGCGGCTGATGGATGTTCCAGAACACCAGCGTCAGTGCCACCAGGTCGGGAATCCACAGCAGGCGGCCCCACGGCATCATGTTGAACAGAAAGGCCAGCAGGAAGCTCAGCGCGATGAACGCCGGATTCACGGGACGCAGCAGGTAATGGGGATTGTTCATCGCCGTTTCTCCCGGGCAGCAGGGGTCGATGCCGGCGCAACCGCAGGTGCCGACGCAGCAGCGGCGGTGGGCGCGCTGGCCGCGGCTCCGGCCGGCGCCGCCGGTTTTTGCACAATCAGTAGATGGCGGTGCGCCTTGACGCCAGCGACCGGCGTGCAGATGACGCGCGAGAATGCCGTGTCGGCGCGCCGCTCGATGCGGCTGATGCGCGCCACCGGCAGGCCGGGCGGATAGACGCCGTCGAGCCCCGAGGTCACCAGCAGGTCGCCCTCCTGCAGATCGGCCGCAGCCGGCATGAAGCGCAGTTCGAGCGCACCGCGCCGGCTGCTGCCCACGGCGATGCTGCGGATACCGTTGCGCACCACCTGGACCGGAATCGCCTGGTCCTTGTCGGTCACCAGGGTCACCTGCGATTCAAACGGCATCACGCGCGTGACCTGCCCGACTACGCCCGCATCGTCGACCACCGGCGAGCCGGCGACCACGCCGGCACGGCTGCCGCGATTGATGATCAGGCTTTCGGAATATGGGTCGCGCGCGTCCGACAGGACTTCCGCGGCCAGCATCGGCACGGCGGCCTGCTGCTGCAAATCCAATAGTGCGCGCAGACGCTTGTTCTCGGCTTCCATCTGGCGGGCGTGCAGCGCCTGCTGCGACTGCTCGGCAGCGTGCTCGCGCAGCGCCTGGTTATCGGCCACCAGCGTAGCCGACGATTTCAGGTACTCGGCGGACGTCCGCCAGGCATCGCGCGGAATCAGTACCATGCGCTCGAGCGGATAGAGCACTACCGAGACGGCCTGCCGCACCACGCCCAGCGTATGCATGCGCGCGTCCACCACCAGCAGCGCCAGGGCGATCATCAGAAAGATGATCAGCCGCAGGATGGCCGAGATGCCTTGCTTGAAGAGGGGTGGTGGCGAGTATTCCATCTGGCCGGACAAAAAAACCGGCCCATGCTGTGCACGGGCCTCGATCTCGATTGCGATGCGGCCGCGCCTTCACGCGCAGCGGCAGTTGGTACGGGCGCGCGGCGGGGAGCCGGTCACCCGTGGGCTCATTCGTAGGAAAAGATGCTACCGAGCTTGTCCATGCGCTCCAGCGCCATGCCCGAGCCGCGTACCACGCAGGTCAGCGGATCTTCCGCCACCAGCACCGGCAGGCCGGTTTCCTCGGCGATCAGCCGGTCCAGGTCGCGCAGCAGCGCACCGCCGCCGGTCAGTGTCATGCCCCGTTCGGCGATGTCCGCACCGAGTTCCGGCGGGGTCTGCTCGAGCGCGATCTTGATGGCCGAGACGATCTGGTTGAGCGGCTCGGTCAGCGCTTCGAGGATTTCGTTGGACGACACCGTGAAGGCGCGCGGAATCCCTTCCGACAGGTTGCGGCCCTTGACTTCCATCTCCTTGACCTCGGAGCCGGGGAAGGCCGAGCCGATTTCCTTCTTGATGGCTTCGGCGGTCTGCTCGCCGATCAGCATGCCGTAGTTGCGGCGGATGTAGTTGACGATCGCTTCGTCGAACTTGTCGCCGCCCACGCGTACCGAACCCTTGTAGACCATGCCGCCGAGCGAGATGATGCCCACCTCGGTCGTGCCACCACCGATATCGACCACCATCGAGCCCGAGGGTTCCGACACCGGCAGGCCGGCGCCGATGGCGGCCGACATGGGTTCCTCGATCAGGTAGACCTGCGAGGCGCCCGCGCCGAGTGCCGATTCGCGGATCGCGCGGCGCTCCACCTGGGTCGAGCCGCATGGCACGCAGATGATGATGCGCGGGCTCGGGCGCAGCAGCTTCGAGTCGTGCACCATCTTGATGAACTGCTTGAGCATCTGCTCGGTGACCGTGAAATCGGCGATCACGCCGTCTTTCATCGGGCGGATGGCGTCGATGTTGCCCGGTACCTTGCCCAGCATCTGCTTGGCTTCCTTGCCGACGGCCTGCAGCGTGCGCTTGCCGTTCGGGCCGCCTTCCTGGCGGATGGCCACGACCGACGGCTCGTCGAGGACGATGCCCTTGTCGCGCACGTAGATGAGGGTGTTGGCGGTGCCGAGGTCGATGGCGAGGTCGTTGGAGAAATAGCTACGGAGGAAGCCGAACATCAAATGTTCCTGTTACATGTGTCGAAAACGTCTGATGGAGGCCGAGCAGGGCGGCATGCGTGGAATGGCTGGCGCAGCGCGGGTCGGTCTCACCAGTTCGCCTCCGGAGGAGTTGGCGAAGGTGCGGCAGCCCGGTGGTGCCGGGGACCGCACGGGTGTCTGGAATCTTTGATCAGGACACAGGGCGCGCCGGAAACCTGATCGGAGAGCCCACGGCTTGGAGGAAAAAGCCTGCCGTCCCGAAAAGCGATGCGCAATGATACCTTATAATTCTTGCAGTTTTGAAGGCAAAAGCCGCTGAAAACGCTGTCAAAAGTCCGGCTTCGGCCCGATCGTTTCGAGACGGCCTGCCGGCGGCCGTCCCGGGGTTTCTGGCGTCGGGGCGCGGCCGTCCAGGCGATGTCCTTCATATCCTGCCCGATCAACCTGCCCGACGGGGCTTTCGACAATGTCCCTAGAACTTTCAGATGTGAACCGGCTGGCCAGTCTGGCCCGGATCGAGATTTCCGAGGCCGAGGCGGCCCAGGTCCAGCAGCAGCTCAACCAGTTCTTTGCGCTGGTCGAGCAGATCCAGGCTGTCGATACGCAAGGCATCGAGCCGCTTGCGCATCCGATCGCCACGATTGCGGAACTCGCACAGCCCCTTCGCGATGACACGGTGACCGAGCCGAATCGCCGCGAGGCCTGCCAGGCTGCGGCTCCGGCCGTGGAAGACGGCCTCTATCTGGTGCCACGCGTCGTGGAGTGAGCGGTGCGGCGCAGGGTGCGCCGCACCGCTGTTTGTCCGCATGCGGCTTGCATGCAGGTCGCCCGTATTACCGATTCAGTAGCCATGGCCGGCGTGTGCCAGCCGTGGTTTCACCGAGACTGTCATGGATTTCGATTCACTCCGACAACTGTCAGACGCGCTCAAGGCGCGCACCGTGTCCAGCGAAGAACTGGCGCGCCACTACCTGCAGCGCATCGAGACGCATGCGGGGCTCAACGCCTACGTGCACGTCGATGCCGAACGCACGCTGGCACAGGCGCGCGATGCCGATACCCTGCTGGCGAGCGGCAACGCGACCGCCCTGACCGGCATTCCGGTCGCCCACAAGGACGTGTTCGTGACGCGCGGCTGGCGCTCCACCGCCGGTTCGCGCATGCTCGCCGACTATGTCAGCCCCTTCGATGCCGCCGTGGTGGCGCGCCTCGCGGCTGCAGGCATGGTCACGCTCGGCAAGACCAATATGGATGAGTTCGCCATGGGCTCCTCCAACGAAAACTCGCATTTCGGTCCGGTGCAGAACCCGTGGGACGTGGCGCGCATCCCCGGCGGCTCCTCCGGCGGCTCTGCGGCGGCTGTGGCGGCGCGGCTTGCGCCCGTGGCAACCGGTACCGACACCGGCGGCTCGATCCGCCAGCCGGCCGCGCTGACCGGCATCACCGGCATCAAGCCCACCTATGGCCGTGTGTCGCGCTACGGCATGATCGCCTTTGCCTCGTCGCTCGACCAGGCCGGCCCGATGGCGCACTCCGCCGACGACTGCGCGCTCATGCTGAACGCCATGGCGGGCCACGATGCGCGCGACTCCACCAGCCTGTCGCGCGATGACGAAGACTTCACGCGCCATCTCGGCCAGCCGCTCGACGGCGCGACTGCCGCAAAGCCGCTGCAGGGCCTGCGTATCGGCCTGCCCAAGGAATACTTTGGCCCCGGCCTCGATGCCGACGTGGCGGATGCCGTGCGCGCCGCGCTGGCCCAGCTCGAGACGCTCGGCGCGACGCTTGTCGATGTCACGCTGCCCAAGACCGAGCTGTCGATCCCGGTGTACTACCTGATCGCCCCGGCGGAGGCGTCGTCCAACCTGTCGCGCTTCGACGGTGTGCGCTATGGTCATCGCGCGGCCGAGTACAAGGATCTGCGCGACATGTACCAGAAGACCCGGGCCGAAGGTTTCGGCTGGGAGGTCAAGCGCCGCATCCTGGTCGGCGCCTATGTGCTGTCGCACGGCTACTACGACGCCTACTACCTGCAGGCGCAGAAGATCCGCCGCATCATCGCCAACGACTTCCAGAACGCCTTCGGCCAGTGCGACCTCATCATGGGTCCGGTGTCGCCCAGCGTGGCATGGAAGCTTGGCCAGAAGACCGCCGATCCGGTACAGATGTACCTGGCCGACATCTTCACGCTGTCGACCAGCCTCGCCGGCCTGCCCGGCATGAGCGTGCCATGCGGCTTTGGTGAAGGCGGCATGCCGGTGGGCCTGCAGATCATCGGCAACTATTTCGACGAAGCGCGCATGCTGCAGGTCGCGCATGCGTTCCAGCAGGCGACCGACTGGCACCTGCGCCGCCCGGCGGGAGTGTGACCATGATGACGATGCGATGGATGCGGGCAGGCCTGGTGGCGGCAGCCGTGCTGGTGCTGACCTCGTGTATTCCATTGCCACGCATCGGTGGCGCGCCACCCGCGCCGATCGCCGATCGCGACATCAATATGCGCGGCAACTGCGTGCAGACCGAGGAAGACGGTTTCCACGAGAACGCACAGGTGGTCGTCAACAACAATACCGTGCAGTCGCTGTCGTGGCGCATCGCCGTCGGGAAGCGCGGCACCTGCAGCTTCGACTACGCCGAATTCCGCCAGACGCAGCGCAAGCCGCACATCGAAATGCGGGCGCGCGACGGCAGCAGCTGCAAGCTGCTGATGTGGCAGGAACCGCGCCGCGTCACGCTGGCCCATGTGGGCTGCGAGCGGCGCTGCACGCCGGGCATCTACGAAGAAGCGTGGCCGGTGATGTTCGAGCCGAACACCGGCGCCTGCGTGCGCCGCTGAGTGGCGCACGACGGCACGACGTGCCACCAATACAACCGGAAGACTGCCATGCAGTCTTCCTGCAACACGTGACAAGGTGAATGCAATGCAATGGGAAGTGGTGATCGGCCTCGAAACGCATGCCCAGCTTTCGACGGTCTCGAAGATTTTTTCCGGCGCTTCCACCGCCTTTGGGGCGGAACCCAACACCCAGGCTTCGCCGGTGGACCTGGCCCTGCCGGGCGTGCTGCCGGTGCTGAATCGCGCCGCCGTGGAGTGCGCCATCCGCTTCGGTCTCGCCATCGACGCGAACATCGCGCCGCGCAGCGTGTTCGCACGCAAGAATTACTTCTATCCGGACCTGCCCAAGGGTTACCAGATCAGCCAGTTCGAACTGCCCGTGGTAGTCGGTGGCACGCTGACCGTGCAGGTGGAGCGCAAGGGCGCCGAGCCGTATGAAAAGACCGTGCGCCTGACGCGCGCGCATCTCGAGGAAGACGCCGGCAAGTCGCTGCACGAGGACTACCACGGCATGAGCGGCATCGACCTGAACCGCGCCGGCACGCCGCTGCTCGAAATCGTCACCGAGCCCGACATGCGCAGCGCCGCCGAGGCCGTGGCCTATGCCAAGGCGTTGCATGCGCTGGTGACGTGGCTTGGCATCTGCGATGGCAACATGCAGGAAGGCAGCTTCCGCTGCGATGCCAACGTGTCCGTGCGTCGCGGTCCCGATGCGCCCTACGGCACGCGTTGCGAGATCAAGAACCTGAACTCTTTCCGTTTCCTCGAAGAGGCCATCAACTACGAGGTGCAGCGCCAGATCGAACTGATCGAGGATGGCGGCACCGTGGTGCAGGAAACGCGCCTGTACGATCCGGACCGCAAGGAAACGCGCTCGATGCGCAGCAAGGAAGACTCGCAGGACTACCGCTACTTCCCGGACCCCGACCTGCTGCCGCTGGTGATCGCACCCGAGTGGATCGAACGTGTGCGCGAGGCGCTGCCGGAACTGCCCGCCGCCATGCAGGCGCGCTTCATGTCGGAATACGGCCTGCCGGCCTACGATGCCAGCCAGCTGACCACATCGAAGGATGTTGCCGCGTATTTCGAGGCGGTGATCGCCGCTGCCGGTCCGGCCCAGGCCAAGGGCGCGGCCAACTGGATCATGGGCGATATCGCCTCGCGACTGAACAGCGAAGGCATCGCCATCGATGCCGTGCCGGTTGCGCCCGCCCAGCTGGCGACGCTGCTGGCGCGCATCGCCGACGGCACCATCTCGAACAACATCGCCAAGAAGGATGTGTTCCCGGCCATGTGGGCCGGCGAGTCCGGTGGCGACGCCGATGCCATCATTGCTGCCAAGGGCCTCAAGCAGATGTCGGACAGCGGCGAACTCGAGAAGATCATCGACGAAGTGCTGGCCGCCAACCAGAAGTCGGTGGAGGAGTTCCGCGCCGGCAAGGACAAGGCCTTCAACGCGCTTGTCGGCCAGGTGATGAAGGCCACACGAGGCAAGGGCAATCCGCAGCAGGTCAACGAACTGCTGAAGCAGAAGCTGGGCTGAGCACATTGCGTGGACATGCCGCGGCGCCGGCGAACGGCTGGCGCCGCGGGTTTGCTAAACTCTTCGCTATTCCATTCCGGTTGACACCATGAACGCACAAGACGTCGCTCACTACCTGCAGTCGAATCCCGACTTCTTCGAAGCGCATGCCGAGCTGCTCGCCGGCATCCAGCTCACCAGCCCGCACAGCCACCGCGCCGTGTCGCTGCAGGAGCGCCAGATGGAGATCCTGCGCGAAAAGAACAAGGGCCTGGAGCTGCGTCTCGCTGACCTGATGCGTTTCGGCCATGAGAATGACCGCACGCAGCAGCGGCTGCATACCTGGCTGGTGCGCCTGCTCGGCGAAACCGATCCGCATGCGCTGCCGTACGCCGTCATCGACGGCCTGCGCGATATCTTCGAGGTGCCGGCCGTCAGCCTGCGGCTATGGAGTGCCGCCGAGGCATATCACCACCTCGAGGTGGCGCGCGAAGTCTCCGAGGATGTGCGTGTCTTTGCCGGCGGGCTACGTACGCCATACTGCGGCGCCAATGCCGGTTTCGAGGCGGTGCAGTGGCTCGAGCAGGACGATATCCAGTCGGTCGCCATGGTGGCGCTGCGGACTCCGCAAAGCGTCGGTGCCGAACCCGGGGCCACCTTTGGCCTGCTGATCATGGGGTCGCCGGATCCGCGCCGCTTCCACGAAGGCATGGGCACCGTGTATCTCGCGCAGCTCGGCGATCTGGCCAGCGCCGCCCTCAACCGCCTGCGTACCTGAGACACCGGGGCGCGCCCATGGACCTGCCTGCCGCGCCCGGCTCCCCTCCCGAGGATCCGCACGATCCGCCGCATGATCCGCGCATCGCGGCCTATCTCGCCATGCTGCAGACCGGCCGCCGCCTGTCTGCCCACACCCTGAGCAGCTACAGCCGCGATCTGCGGCAACTCGAGGCGCTGCTGGCCAAGGGTTGGCCCGGCCGCGACCTGCTTGCCATCGATACTTCCGTGATTCGCCGCCTCGCGGCCCAGCAGCATGCGCGGGGCCTGTCAGGGCGCAGCATCGCGCGGCAGCTGTCGGCGTGGCGCGGCTTCTATCGCTGGGCTGCGCTGCAGGGCTATCCGGTCGCCGCGAATCCGGTCGATGATGTGCGCGCGCCGAAAAGTCCCAAGCGCCTGCCCAAGGCGCTCTCGGTGGAATATGCGGTGGCGCTGATGGCGCCGGCGGGCGAAGATCCCAACGCACCCGAAACCCTGCGCGACCTGGCCATCTACGAGCTGTTCTATTCTTCGGGCCTGCGCCTGTCGGAAGTTGTGCAGCTCGACTGGCGTTACGTGGACGAAGGCGGTTACCAGTCCGGCGGCTGGCTGACGCTTGATGCCGCCGAAGTCACGGTGCTCGGCAAAGGCGGCAAGCGCCGCACCGTGCCGGTCGGCAGCAAGGCCTGCGCCGCCCTGCGGGCATGGCTCGCGGTGCGCGATGCATTCGTACGCCCTGGGGTGGCGCCAGCCGATGCCCATGCGCTGTTCCTCGGCGCGCGCGGCGCCCGCATCAGCCATCGCACCATCCAGCAGCGGTTGAAGGCGCACGCGCTGCGTGCCGGCGTGCCGGCCAATGTGCATCCGCACGTGCTGCGCCATTCCTTCGCCACGCATGTGCTGCAGTCCTCCGGCGATCTGCGCGCCGTGCAGGAAATGCTGGGCCATGCCAGTATTTCCACCACACAGGTTTACACCGCGCTCGACTTCCAGCATCTCGCCAAGGTCTACGACCAGGCGCATCCGCGCGCCAAGAAAAAGCCCTCGCGCTGATCCGCGGGCATTCCCCTTCCAGAGTGGCCCACCCTCACTTCCATGTCCCTTGCGGGGCAATGCGCCCGCGCCCTGTATCAAAAAGCCGACGGTACCAAGCGGCGGAGGTCGCTTCCAGACATAATGCCGCAACAAATTGCCGTGGGCCTGTCGCGCCGAGCGGAAAAGAGGGGGTTCAATGTTAGTCGGCAGTTATAACGTACTGCTTGTGGCCGTGTCGTGGTTTGTGGCCGTTCTGGCTTCTTACACGGCGCTCGACATGGCCGGACGGATTGCGACGGCGCGCGGGCGCACAGTGTACTGGTGGCTCGCCGGCGGTGCGACCGCCATGGGGCTCGGCATCTGGTCGATGCACTTCGTCGGCATGCTGGCGTTCCGCTTGCCCATTCCGCTCGGCTACGATTTGCCGATTACCCTGGCCTCCCTCATGCTGGCCATCGCGCTGTCTGCCTTTGCCCTGTGGCTGGTCGGGCAGAGCCGCTTGCCGTTGCCGCGTCTTGGCGGTGGCGCTGTGCTGATGGGGCTCGGCGTCGCCAGCATGCACTACACCGGTATGGCGGCGATGCGCATGTCGCCCGGTATCCACTACGATCTGGGACTGTTTACCCTGTCCATCGTCGTCGCCATCCTGGCGTCCGGCGCGGCACTGTGGATGGCTTTCCGCCTGCGGCAGCACTCGCGTCATGTGCGCATGCTGCGCGCGGCTGCGTCGCTGGTGATGGGACTGGCGATCGTGGGCATGCATTATGTCGGTATGAGCGCTGCGAACTTCCCGGTGGGCAGCGTCTGTAGCGCGGCATCCAGCGGCGTCAGTGCGGAATGGCTTGCGGTCGTGATCGTGCTGGCGACGATGGCGGTGCTGGGCATCGCACTGCTCACGTCCCTGCTCGATTTCCGCATGGAAGTCCGCACCTCCATGCTGGCAAACTCACTGGAGGAGGCTAACCAGGAACTGGCCTATCTGGCGCTGCATGACAGCCTGACGAAACTGGCCAACCGTGTGCTGCTCGAAGATCGCCTGGCGCATGCGATCCAGGCTGCGGAAGCTGATGGTGGCCGTTTTGCATTGATCTTCCTGGACCTCGACGGTTTCAAGGCAATTAATGACGCCTATGGCCACCAGATCGGCGATCGGCTGCTCATTCAGGTGGCGCAGCGGATCACGGCGCGCGTACAGAGTCGCGACACGGTCGCGCGCCTCGGTGGCGACGAGTTTGTCATCCTTGCCAACGTGCAGGAAGCAGCCGATGCCGGCCGGCTGGCGGAGTCGCTGGTCGGGGCCCTGCATGAACGCTTCATCGTCGACGCTCATGAACTGAGCGTGTCGACGAGCGTCGGCATTGCGCTGTATCCGGCCGACGGCGCAAGCCAGCACGAGTTGCTGACCAATGCGGATGCCGCCATGTACCACGCCAAGAGTGTGGGACGTGATACGTACTGCTTCTTCGAAGCTTCGATGAACGCCAGTATCCATCAGCAACTGCTCCTGATGCAGGATCTGCGCGTGGCTATCCAGCGCCGTGAACTTGTCTTGTACTATCAGCCAAATTCACCGCACACGAGGGCAGTGTGGTCGGTATCGAAGCCCTGGTGCGCTGGGAGCATCCCGAACGCGGCATGATTCCGCCGGACGAGTTCATTCCGCTCGCCGAGAAAACCAATATGATCATGCCGCTCGGCGCCTGGGTACTGGACGAGGCTTGCCGCCAGCTTGCCGAGTGGCGGCGCGAACGGCATGTCGAATGGACGCTGTCCGTCAACCTGTCGGCTGTTCAGTTCCGGCATGCCTCACTGGTCGATACGGTGCGCGGGGCGCTACACCGCCACGCGCTCGATCCAGGCTGGCTGACGCTGGAGATCACGGAGTCGACTGCCATGCGGGACGCGGATGCCAGCCTGCATATCCTGCAGCAGTTGCATGAAATGGGGGTGTGTATTTCCATCGACGATTTTGGCACCGGCTATTCGAGCCTGCTCTACCTGAAGCGCCTGCCTGCCACGGAACTGAAGATCGACCGTGGTTTCGTCCGTGATCTGGCACACGATACCGAGGACGCGGCCATCGTCTCGGCCATCGTGGCGCTCGGGCGCTCGCTGAATCTCTCGGTTGTTGCAGAGGGTGTGGAGACGACCGAGCAGAAGTCATTCCTGACGGCGCTTGGTTGCCACTCTTTACAGGGATATCTGCTCGGCAAACCGATGCGGGCCGACGCGCTGGACCAGTTCATGCAGCCAGGCGGCGTACCGGCCTGAGTCAGCCGCCCATAGGGCCGCAGTCTGCAATGGCACATGCCAGCGGCCCGGAAGGAGCTGGATGCCCGTGCCGCCTTAACCCAGCGTCAGCGCGATCACACCTACCACGATCAGCCCCGCGGCGGCCATGCGCTGCAGCATGTCGCCTTCGTTGAGCAGGCGCACACCGAGGAAGGCGGCGACCATCATCGACAGCTCGCGTGCCGGGGCGACGTGCGAGACGGGCGCTTCCTGCAGTGCGGTGAGCACCAGGATGTAGCTGAGCGGCGAGAGCAGCGCGATGCCGAGGATCTCCTTCTTATGGCGCTGCCACAGCAGCGTCACATGTGGCCATTGCGTGAATGCGCGCGGCGCGCTCATCGCGCCGCGCACCACGCCGCTGAAGTAATCGAGCAGCAGGGGCGAGAGCAGCAGCACCTTCACGCCGTAGCCATCGACCAGCGTATAGGTGGCGATGAACAGGCCTGTGAGCAAGCCCCAGCCGACCCCCGATTCCAGGTTGCTGCGGAACGCGCTGACGCGGAACAGGCGCCGTCCGCCGGCCAGCAGCAGCACGCCGCTGATCACCAGCAGGATGCCGCAGGCCGCCAGCCAGCCGGGCCGCTCGCCAAGCACGAAGATCGCGCCGATCGACGACAGCAGCGGCCCCGTGCCGCGCGCCAGGGGGTAGACCACCGACAGGTCGCCGGTTTCATAGCCGCGCTGCAGGACCAGCGAATAGCCATAGTGGAGCACGGCACTCAGGCAGATCCACAGCCAGGCTTTCAGGTCGAGTGTATGGGCTTCGGTGGCCAGGACCCAGATGGCGGCCGGGAGGTAGAGAAGTGTGACGCCCAGCGAGGTCAGGAAGACCAGTGGCGAGCCGCCGCCGGTGCGGGCACTGATGCGTTTCGCCAACAGGTTCCATCCAGCGTGGAGGAAGGCGGCCGTGACAACCAGTGCGAGGGCGTAAAGCGACATGACAGTTTGATGACAGGTTGTCGCGATTCTACAGGGAAACCCTGATGGACGGTCTTATCGCAACTGAGTTGCAGGTGTTTGGCCCCTATGGTTAAATGGCTGCATGCAGTCCGATTCGTTTCATGCTCCTCCTGTCAGCCTGTCCGATGCCGCGCGGGAACGCCTGCGCAGCCTCGGTGCGCGCGTCACGCAACCGCGTGTACAGGTGCTGGCCTGCCTGATGGGCAGCGAGCACCCGCTCACGCACCAGGCCGTGCTGGAACACATGGCCGTGGCCAGCGAGCCGGTCGATCGGGTGACGGTCTACCGGATTCTCGACTGGCTGGTCGAGCAGCATCTGGCCTACAAGCACGCCGGTGACGACCGTGTCTTCCGCTTCAGCCTGACCGAGCACGTGGAAGCCGAGGCACAGGCGCATCGGCAGCATGGACATTTCGAATGCGTGTGCTGTCACCGCACCTACTGCCTGGACGGCCCGGCCGCACCGGTTGCCGACATGGTCCCGGAGACCAGCGTACCGGCCGGCTTTGCCGTCGAGCATGTCGAACTCACCCTGAAGGGTCGTTGCCCGCAATGCCACTGACGCCAGCCGGCATCTTCGCATGGCCTGTGCATCGCCCTCTTTCATCCCCCACTTTTCTGCTGGAGTCACTCCATGTCCAAACTGGTCCCGGCCACGATCCTGACCGGCTTTCTCGGTAGCGGCAAAACCACGCTGCTCAAGCGCATCCTCACCGAAGCGCACGGCATGAAGATCGCCGTGATCGAAAACGAATTCGGCGAAGAAAACATCGACAACGAAATCCTCGTCCAGGACGGACGCGAGCAGATCGTGCAGATGAGCAACGGCTGCATCTGCTGCACCATCCGCGGCGATCTGGTCGCCGCGCTGTCGGACCTGATGACGCGCCGCGACGCCGGCGAGATCGAGTTCGACCGCGTGGTCATCGAAACCACCGGCATCGCCAACCCCGGCCCGGTGGCGCAGACCTTCTTCATGGATGACGAGATCGCCACGCGCTATCTGCTCGATGCCGTCATCACGCTGGTGGATGCCCGCCACGGCAACCAGCAGCTCGACCAGCACGAAGCCGCCCAGCGCCAGGTCGGGTTTGCCGACGCGATCTTCATCACCAAGAGCGATCTCGTCAGTGCCGATGACGTGGCCGCGCTGCGCCACCGTCTGGTGCACATGAACCCGCGCGCGCCGATCCGCACCGTCAATTTTGGCGAAACGCCGCTGGACACGATCTTCGACCTGCGCGGTTTCAACCTCAACGCCAAGCTCGAGCTCGATCCCGACTTCCTCAAGGCCGAGGAGCATGCCCACGACCATGAGCACGGGCACCACCATGATCATGAGCACGATCACACCTGCAGCGCCGAGTGCGATCACGACCATGACCACGCTCACGGGCATGATCACGGCCACGCTCATCATCATCACAACGACCGCATTGCCTCGTTCGTCTTCCGCAGCGAGCGGCCATTCGACTACGCGAAACTCGAGGAATTCCTGGGCGGCATCCTCACCGTCTACGGCGAAACGCTGCTGCGCTACAAGGGCGTGCTCTACATGCAGGGCGTGGACCGCAAGGTGGTCTTCCAGGGCGTACACCAGCTGATGGGCAGCGACATCGGCGCGCCGTGGGGCGACGAAACGCCGGGCAACCGCATGGTGTTCATCGGCGTGGACCTGCCGCGCGACGCCATCCTGAAGGGGCTCGAAGGCTGCCTTGCGGCATGAGTCCCGCCGCATGAATCCTGTGTGGGTCCGGCCCCGGCAATGTCTTGCCGGGGCCTCCTGGCCGGCCACAGGTATTGCGGACGACATCTCCTGTGGCACTGTCCGCGTACTCAAGTACAATACCCCGGCTTTTGCGGGTACGTGACACGACATCAACACGCTCCAATTGCCGGCCGGTCCTGTCAGTGGTATAGATAAGCCTGCGGGCAGCGCGTGTCGCGGCAGGCCTCACTGCAGGCACGGCAGCGCGCGGCTTATGCGTAACACGGAAGTGTCACACAAACAGGAAGGCGATGATGGGCGTGGGCCGGACAGACCGGTCCCACCGCCAGGAATACTGTGCCGGCCAGTGCCGGTGCTGGCTTCCCGGTGCTGCTGAGGCAGCACCCGGGCAAGCGATGGGAGGCATGCGACGCAGCGAGACTGCAGCCAGCCATGTGCAACGGCCGGAGTTCAATCGACGGCCAGCGCGGCCGCCGGGCGCGAAGATTCGATTCGCGCCGCAGGCGGTCCGCATCTCACCAGAGAAGCAGCAGCAAACATGACGAGCAAGAAAATCCTGACGGAAGCCGAAATCCTCGCGATGGGCGAAAAAGACTACATGAATGACGCCCAGCTGGCGTTTTTCAAGCAGCGGCTCGAGCAACTGCGCGATGAGATCCTGAAGAATGCCGACCAGACCACCGAGCACCTGCGCGAAACCGTGGTCGTGCCCGATCCGGCCGACCGCGCGACGATCGAGGAAGAGCATGCGCTCGAGTTGCGCACGCGCGACCGCGAACGCAAGCTATTGAAGAAGGTCGAGCAGTCCATCGCCCGCATCGAGTCTGGCGACTACGGCTGGTGCGAGGAAACCGGCGAGCCGATCGGCGTGCCGCGCCTGCTGGCCCGCCCGACAGCCACGCTGTCGCTCGAAGCACAGGAACGCCGCGAACTACGCCAGAAGTTGTTCGGCGACTGATCTCCATCCGGCACGGGGTGCGCCATCACACTGGCGCGCCCTCGCCTTCCCACGTCCCGCCTCCGCTTTCCCCATCCGCCGCCTGCGGATGCATGCGTCGCCATCCGCCTTTTCGTTATTGCTCGGCTCGCTTGAGTGCGTGCCGTATCCGCTCTTTCCGCCGTTTCTATTGACGCCGCACTCTGCTAAGGTGGCACCCTTGTTGTACTGAACGATCTGCAGCCATGGCTTCCTCATTTCCTGTCAGTCTCGTCGCCGGCCTGCCCGGTACGGGCGTCTCCGCGCTGCTCACGCAGTTGAACGCCTCGCTTCCGCTGCGCGTGCTCGATGCCACGCAGTTGATGGAGCGTACGGCTGGCCAGCCCGCCGGCGACGAACAGGCCGCAGATGCCGCCGTGTTGGCAGCACTCAGCGCGGCGGCCGGGCAGGCACAGGCGCACGGCGAACAACTCGTGGTACGCGCCCGCGCGGAGAGCGTGATCGGTCTGGTCGATCTGCTGGCCGACACGGGTCGGGCCACAGGAGCGACCGGCACACCGTTGCAGCTCGGTGTCGTGCTGACCGTACTCGATGCCGCCACGCTGCTGCAGGAATTCCACGCGGCCGACTTCCTCGCCGAACGTGATCCCGCCGCGTGGGCCGACGATGACCGCACGGTCGCCGATGTCCTGATCGAACAGATCGAAGCGGCAACGATCCTGGTCCTCCACCGGACCGATCGCGTCGACACCGCCACCCGCCAGACGCTCGTGGCATTGCTGCATGCGTTGAATCCGCGCGCCACGGTGGTGGACGCTGTCGATCACCTCGATGCCCGGATGCTCCAGGCCGCTGCGCCCTATGATGTTGACGCCACCGAGGCCGGCACCGGCTGGGCCGCGCTGCTGCGCGGCGGCAGCGTCCCGGCGCAAGCGCAGGTCTCCGGATTCGCCTATTGCCGCCGCCGGCCCTTCCATCCACAACGGTTCTTCGACCTGATGCATACCGACTGGCTGCGCACGCACGGCACCGTGCTGCGCTCGCGCGGCTATTTCTGGCTGGCCAGCCGCATGGCGCTTTCCGGCAGTTGGGAGCAGGCCGGCGGGGCGTGCCGCCACGGCGCGGCGGGGGTGTGGTGGAGTGCGGCCGAGGAGGCTGACTGGCCCGAGGATCATGCCCTGCGCGCCGAGATTGCCCTGCGCCTGCAGGATGGCGATGCGCCGGCGCCCTATGGCGACCGGATGCAGGAACTGGCTTTCATCGGCCATCAGCTGGACGAAGCCGCGCTGGGGGAGCAACTGGATGCCTGCCTGCTGAGCGATGCGGAGATGGCCGCCGGCCCCGACGCGTGGGCTGCGCTACCTGATCCGTTTCCGGAGTGGGAAGCCGACGACCATGATCACAGCCACGACCACGGCGATGACCACGTCTGCGGCGACGACTGCGGCCATGCCCATTGAGCGTGCCGCGCACGTCGGCCGAGGCTGTCCAAAAAAATTCCTGACAGGGCGCCGACCTGGCCGACCCACCGTGGTACCGGACCGATATCTTCAGTCGCGGTACGCCATCGGATGCCGTCGGCGCCAATGAGCGTCGATCGGTATCGATCCTGACCAAGCGGCGCCGTCAGCGCCGTCAGCGCCATCTGCGCCATTCAGACCATTCAGCGCCGCAGCGGCGCGCTGCGATTCTGGTCGCCCGCGTCCTGGGGCGCCGGGCCGAGATTGCTCACATTGCTGCGATACGGCGGCAGCTGCGCGACCGACATGCCCTTGGTACGCGCATACAGCGGCAGCACATTGGGAATCTGCCTTTCCAGTTCGGCAATGCGCGAGGTGCCCGAGGGGTGCGTGGACAGGAATTCGATCGGCCCATTGCCGCCGACCGACCCCATCTTCTGCCACAGCGTGATCGAGGCGCGCGGGTCGTAGCCGGCGCGCGCCGCAATATCGAGTCCGACCAGATCGGCCTCGCTTTCGTCGCCGCGCGAGAACTTCAGCGACATCAGCTGCGCACCCACGCCCAGCGCCATGTTGCCGAGGTCGCCGAGGCCAAAAAACTGCGAGAGCAGGCTGGCGCCAGCGTTGGTCAGTTCCGACTTTGCGGCGCGTTCACGCGCATGCTCCTGCAGCGCGTGGGCGATCTCGTGGCCCATTACCATGGCGATTTCATCGTCGGTCAGCTTGAGCTTGTTGATGATGCCGGTGAAGAAGGCAATCTTGCCGCCGGGCATGCAGAACGCGTTGATCTCGTCCGACTTGATCAGGTTCACTTCCCACGGCCATTCGCTGGCGCGCGCGTTCCATTTGGCGGTGTGCGGCAGGATGCGGTTGGCGATGCGCCGCAGGCGCACCAGCTGAGTATCGTTGGTGCCGGCCAGCAGGCCTTTTGCCGCAGCCTCCTGCTTGAGCTGCGCGTACTCCTGCACGGCCTGTTTTTCCAGCGCCTCCGCCGGAATCAGCCGGCTCACCGCCGAGCCGCCAGGACGGACATTCACGCCTTCCTGTGCCAGTGCCGGACTGCCGGCGAACAGCATTCCCGCAGCTATCGCCACGGCAGCCAGCGTGTTGTGCAAACGGTGTGTCATAGGGATGACTCCATGCTCCAGACAAATGCAGGGAATCAGGATACACGACCCATGCTGCAGACAGCGGATCAGGCGGCGTCTTCCTGCGCTTGGCAGGAGACGGCGACGGTCTGTCTGACGCGTCGCGTCTGCCTTGCCGCCTCATCTGGCCGTGGGTCCGCCGCAGTGTACGCGCCGGCACCATTGCTGGCCGGGAAACTCACGGGCTCGGAAACACCACCGCGGGCCCGGCCGGTGCGCTGCCCGGCGGCAGATAGGCCGGCGCCGGCTCGCCCTTGGGGCCGAGCGAGGCGATGTAGCGGTAGATCGCCTTCAGGTCGTCCTGGCGCATGTGGTGCAGGCTGGGCGTGGGCATCGGCGGACGCATCTCCGAGCGCGCCCGGGCCAGCCACTGCTGCTGCGTCATCTGCGACACCAGCAGGCGCAGGTTGCCGGCATACGTGGTGCCCCAAGGGCCGCTGAAGCCGAGCCGGTCGCCGACCAGCCAGTCTTTCTCCGCCACCTTGCCACCCGAAGCGGCGTAGCCGGGCGTATGGCAATCATTGCACCCGGCAATTCGCACCAGATAGCGGCCGCGTTCGATCTGCTTGGCGGCGGACTGCTGCGTGGCAGGCGCAGCCTGTACCAGCGTCGAGACGCATAGCGCTGCAGCGGCAGCAGCCAAAAGGGCGGATCGCATCAGGCCGCCCGTTTCAGAACAGGTTCTCATTGCATGTCTCCCAGGGATGGACCGTCGGGCCGGTCGGCCTGCCAGGTCGGGTTTGGATCAGGATGCAAAAGCGTGACTGACATCGTCTCCCGCGCACGCACCAGCCACGTCGCTGCTGGCAGGAATGAACCGGCCCGGCAGCGGCATGGCGGAGGGTGCGGTCGGAATGGCGATGCCGGTATCTTCATCCTTTATTGCCGCGTCCGGTAGTCCCCTGTTTGGGTGCTGTGGGTCAAGGAAACGGACGAGTATCGAATTCATCACACATGGGATGGTCCACCATGATATGGGCCTCATCCTCAGCGCCCTCACGGCGCACGCAACGTCGCCCCGCGCACCTCGATCTGGCGGCGCGCGAGTACCCGGCCCTGGGCATCGCTGAGCGTGATTTCATGGCGGCCCGGCCATGGCAGCCAGCCGACTTCCGCGCCACGGCCCACGGGCTTGCCGCCGATGGCCCAGCGCAGTGCATGGCCCTGTTGCGCGCTCAGGCCGCCCACCGCCGTGGCGCGCAGCCACACGCGCTGGTTGCGTGGCGGAATGTCCGGGTCGAGCGCCACGATGGTGCCATCGGCCGGCGCAAGGATCGAGGGCGCGGCGCGCGCCGTGGGCGGCGCCGGCGTACCGGGCAGGATGGCCTGCTGTTCCGTGCCCGCCAGGAAGACCTCATCGCGCGCCGGTTCGAGCGGTCCTGCACCCGGCGCAGCTGCCCCGAAATGAATCGCCGTGCGCACGGTCCCGGCTGGCATGGCGGGGGCGTGGCTCGGCGTTTGCGCATGCAAGGCGCTCATCACCTCGTGCCAGATCGGCGCCGCACCATCGATGCCCGACACATCCCACATGCTCGCGCCGCTGGTGTTGCCGATCCACACGCCGACGGTGTAGCGCTGCGACCAGCCGAGGGCCCAGTTGTCGCGCATGTCCTTGCTGGTGCCGGTTTTCACCGCGCTCCAGAAACGCGTGGTGAGCGGGCTGTCGAGTCCGAAGGTGCGCGTGCGCGCGTGGCGGTCGGCGAGGATGTCGGCGACGATCCAGGCCGCGCGTGCGTCGAGCACTTGGTTGCCGGACGCTACGCTACCTGCGCCGGCGCTGGCTGGGCGCGTGCGGCCTGCCGGCCGGGCGGGGGATGCAACGGATGTGCTGGCCATCGTGTGCATCGGCCCGTAACGTCCGCCGTTCGCCAGCGCGCGGTAGGCGTTGGTGAGCGCGCCTAGTGGCACATCAGCACTGCCGAGCGCGAGGCTGTAGCCGTAGTAGTCGCCCGACTCCGGCAGCGGCAGGCCGAGCTGGCGCAGGCGTTGATGAAAGCGGTGCGGCGTCACCATGACGAGCGTGCGCACCGCCGGAATGTTCAGCGACGAACCGAGCGCCGTGCGTGTGCTGACCCAGCCGCTGTAGCGGCGGTCGTAGTTTTGCGGCACATACAGCCCGCCGCCCGTGGGCAGGTTGACCGGCGTGTCGTCGAGCAGCGACGCGGCGGTCAGCCGCCGTTCCTCGATTGCCTGCGCATACAGGAACGGCTTGAGCGTCGAACCGGCCTGCCGCAGCGCCAGCGCGTGATCGACCTGCGCCGCGCCCGACAGCGTGCCCGACGAGCCGACCCACGCCAGGACCTCGCCGCTGGCATTGTCGAGCACCACCACCGCGCCATCCTGCACGTTGCGCTTCGTCAGTGCCTGCAGATGGCGCGCGAGACTTTCCTGTGCGATGCGCTGGAGACGCGCGTCGAGCGTCGACCGCACGGTGGCCGTCAATGGCGGCGCCTCCTGCGCAAGCCGGCGGCCAAGGTGCGGAGCAAGATTGAGTTGCGTACCCAGTGCCGGCGTGCTCGCCGGACGCGCGAACGCCAGTTGCACGAAGCCGTCGAGGCCCCCGCAGGCCTGCGCTTCCTGCATGATCTTGAGGATCGCGCAGGCGCGCTGGGCAACCCGCGCTGCGCCGGCATTCGGGCCGCGCAGCAGCGCCGCCGCCACGGCGGCCTCGCGAGCATCGAGACCGCTCGGATACTTGCCGAACAGCGTATGCGACAACGCCGAGATGCCCACCATCTCGCCCCGGAAGGGCACGAGGTTCAGATACGCCTCGAGGATCTGGTCCTTGCGCCAGTGGCGCTCCAGCGCCGTGGCGTCGATGGCCTGGCCGATCTTCTGGCGCAGGCTGCGGCCGCCGGCGATGGCCTGCAGGTCGCTGTCGAGCAGACCCGCGAGCTGCATCGTCAGCGTCGATGCGCCGCGCGTGCGCGTGTGCCAGAGATTGCCCCAGGCCGCCGCTGCCACGCCGCGCCAGTCGATGCCGCTGTGCGCGTAGAACCGCTTGTCCTCCGATAGCACGATGGCCTCGCGCAGCGCTGGCGACACATCCGCCAGCGCCACCCACTCGCCGCGCCGTGCCGCATAGTCGCGCCGCACGCGCTGCACTGGCTCGCCATGCCGATCGAGGATCGTCACATCGGAGGACAGCCAGGCTGTGCGCACGTGCTCGTAGCGTGGCACGGCGGCGTGGGCGGAACCGGGTAGCGTGCCCAGCGCGAGGCCGATGACCAGCGCGGCGACTGACGCGCTGACCGGTGCGCGTACCGTTGCACCTGCCGTCGCACAAGCCAGTCTGCACACCGACGCAGTCACCCACGTGGCCGCCTGCCTCTTCATCAGCATTCGTCCCCGATCCTCCATCGCCTACGCCGGGCTCCGCATCGTTCGCACCATGCTCACGGCGCCTTCGGCGCCACCGTCATGCGCGCATTCGGAATCTCGCCGTACACGTCCGGCGCATACAGCGCTTCCACGCGCGTCGGCGGCAGCGCAAAGTCGCCCGCGTTGTTGAGGCGCACGGTGTACTCCACGCTGCTGCTGCCCTTCGGCAAGACCTCGTAGTACTCGCGGTAGGCATCCTGCGCGCGCTCGGTGTAGGCCAGCCATGCCGCACCGCTGCGCCGCTCGCCGCTGCTGGCGATGGCCGAGTCGCGGCCCAGCCCGCTGCCGAGGATGGTGGCACCGGCCGGGATCGGATCGCTCACCGCCACCCAGTTCATGTCGGTCTGTGCCTCGATCTCCAGCGTCACGCGTGCGATATCGCCGCGCGTCCATTTGCCCTTCACCGCCTGCTCGACCGGCGCGACCGTGCGGCGGATGCGATAGCCCGCCGCGAACGGCTGCGTGAGCGGCACTGCTGCCAGGCTGCTGACCGTAACCCACGGCTGTCCGCTGCCCTGGTGCGTGATGCGCAGCGGGCCGGATGCGCTGGGTGCGCCCTTCGCCGGCCACGGCAGCGTCAAGGCACCGCGCTGGATCGCCTCGCCGTTGGCGGTCGGCCAGCTCCACGTCTTTTCCGCGCCGGCAAACTGCGCCTGCGTGCTGCCGCCAACCGGCGTGCGCTCGTAGGTCTGCGAGTAGCGTGCAATCGCCAGGCTGCCCCACAGGTTGGCCGTGGTGGTTGACCAAGCGCCGCGCACCTGCCGCGCCAGCAGGCCGGTGGCAAGGCGCGGCACGTCGTCGCGCCAGGCCGACTGGTCGAGCACCAGCGCCAGCAGGCGCGCCGCATTGGTGTCGGCGTTCTGCATCAACCACCACCAGTTGTCGTCGCGCTCGGTCGAGAACGCGAGACGCGTGCCCTGCATCGTCAGGCGGGCGCGCAGGATCTGCTCGGCTTCCTGCTGGCGCTTGGCATGCTGCGGAATGTCGGGCAGGCGCAGCAGCAGCGCGTACCAGTCGAGCACCGCGCTGGTCGGCCAGGTGTTCGGCGCGATGGCGATCGAACCGAGCATGCGCGCCTGCGCTGCGCCGCTGCGCGACAGGGCTTCGAGCGCGGCGAGCTTGCGTACGTCGCGGTCGAGCGCGTTGTCGGCGCGCGGCGACCAGCCATCGCGGCGGATGCGGCCTTCCACGAAGGCGGCAAGCGCCTGCTCCATCTGGCGGCGCGCTTCCTCAGGCAGCTTGAACGGCATGCCGGCGCGCGCGGCTTCATGTGCGGCGGCCAGCAGGTAGGCCGTCAGCACTTCGCTGCCCTGTGCCGGCCCGCCATTCGACGGCGGGAAGTAACTGGCCAGTCCATCGCTGTCGAGATACGCCGGCAACTGTCCGGCCACCGCGTTCCACAGCGTCGCATCGCGCAGGCCGATGGCGCGCGAGGCCTTCTGTTCGAGGCAGGTGAACGGATAGTGGCGAAACCATGTGGTCACGCCCGGCAGGCCATCCGCGAGCTTCGACTGGAAATCGAGCTGCAGTCCGCCGCGCGGCCCGCCATTGGTGTCGGCCAGCGCGTGCGGCGGCATGGCGACCGGCAGTTCCAGCCCCGGCGCGAGCCGTTCGAGCGTGGCCTGCTGCACCGTCACTGGCACGGCGGGCACGATGGTCTGCGTCACCTTGAGCCGGTCCGTCGCGCCGCGTGTCTTGTCGGTGGCGGCGATCTCCCAGTGGATCGTGCCGCTGCGCGTGAAAGCGAGCGCCGCTGGCGCGCTCACCTCCCAGGCGATCTCGCGCGCTTCGCCGGCCGGCACGGCCACGCTCTGCGCCGGCAGTGCATTGTCCACGCCGAGCAGCGTGCCACGCGCCGTGACTTCGACATTCATCGCCTGCTGCGTGGTATTGCGCAGCGTGAACATGGCGCGGTAGCGGTCGTTCTCGCGCACCAGCGGCGGCAGGCCGGAGATCAGCTGCAGGTCCTGCGTGGCGGCGATGCTGGCGGTGCCGGTGCCGAAGCGGTCCACACCCGCATCGGCCACCGCCACGATGGTGAAGCGCGTGAGCGAATCGTTGAGCGGCACATCGAGCGTGGCGCGCCCCTGCGCATCGAGCCGCACGTTCGGTTGCCACAGCAGCAAGGTATCGAACAACTCGCGTGTCGGGTTCTTGCCGCCTCCGCCGCCGGCCGGCACGGCCTTGCGGCCATAGTGGCGGCGGCCGATGATTTCCATCTGCGCGGTGGCAGTGTCCACACCGTAGCTGCGGCGCTGGAACATCGCGTCGAGGAGGTTCCAGCTGCTGTTCGGCATGAGCTCGAGCAGCGCCTGGTCGACGGCGGCGACGGCCACTTCCGCGTTTGCCGCGGGCTTGCCGTCGGGCAGCGTGCCCGTGATGGTCACGCGCGCCGTGCCGCGCACCGGATAGGTGGTCTTGTCCGTGGCGACCTTCACATCGATGCGGTGCGCATCGGTGCCTACGCGAATCTCCGCGAGACCGAGGCGGAACGCCGGCTTGGACAGGTCGACCAACGCCGTGGGCGCGACATACTCGCGCCCCTCGCTGCGGAAGGCGCGGAACCATTCACCCGGCTGGCGCCAGCCCCACGTGAAGAACGAATACCACGGCACCTCGCGCAGCCGGCCGCGCAGCGCCAGCACCGAGACGTAGACGTTCGGCCCCCACTGCGGCTGCACCTTCAGGCGGATGGTCGGATCCTTGCCATTCAGCTCGACCACCTGGGTCTCGATGATGCCCTCGCGCTCCACGGCCACCAGCGCAGTGGCATAGCGGAACGGCATGCGCACCTGGAAGGTCGCGGTCTCGCCCGGCGCGTAGGTCTTTTTCTCGGGCAGCAGGTCGATGCGGTCGTTGTTGCCGCCGCCGAACCATACGTCGCCCTGGCGTGTGACCCACACCGAGGTTGCGGCACGGGCCGTGTTGCCCTTGTCATCCTGCGCGACCACGATCAATTCGATCTCGCCCGGCTCCTTGAGCGTCACGCTGCAGTTCAGCAGGCCCTGTGCATCGGTCTTGCCCTCGCACACCTTGCCGAGGTCGCGCGTCTCCGTGCGGTTGTCGTAGCTGTAGAAGCCGCCTACCAGCCGCTTGCGGTTCGACGTGGTGATGTGCGACACCGCGCGGACTTCCAGCGCGGCATCCTTGCGCGGCTTGCCACTGGTATCGAGCGCCAGCGCCTGTACTGCCAGATCCTGCTGCACCGACACCCAGCGGCTCGCGCGGATGCCCGGAACGATCGCTGCCGGCCACACCGGCACGTTCTGGCGCAGCGTCTGGATTTCGCCATTGGGATCGCTGAAGCTGGCTTCCAGCATCAGCGTGCGCGGCGCCTTCACGGCGGGCAGATCCTTGAGCGTGACCTGGCCTGCGCCGTTGCGGTCGAGCACGAGCTTGAGCTTGTCGGCCACGAGCTGCTGCGTCGGGTCCTGCGCGGGGCTGCTGTCTTCCTCGTCCTCGTCGCCATAGCCCTGGTCCGCGCGGCGCGCTTCCTGCGGTGCGCCGAAGGCAAAGCCATCATAGCCATCGAAACTGGCCGAGCGGTCGCGCAGCACCGCCGACACCTGCACCGGCAACTGCGACGCGCCGCCGCCCGACAGATAGTTAATCTGCACATCGACTGGCGCCTGCTTCGGCGCAATCAAGGCAGCACTCCTGCCGGCCGTGTTTCCGGCGGTCGTGAGCGTACCGCCGAGCACCGGCAGGCGGAATGCTTCCACGCGGAAGGTGCCGCCCTCATAGGTCTGCTCCCCATTCGACAGCGTGACCTCGTACACGCCCAGCTTGGCGGCCGCCGGCAGTTGCAGCGTGTTGTCCGCGCTGCGTCCGCCCGTCGGCGTGCTGCGCCACACCACCGGCTGCTCGAACTTCTGGTTGCTGCCCATGTGGCGCACCACCAGCTTGTCCGGCAGCGTGGTCGGATCCGTCGGCAAGGCGAGTCCGTTGCGGGTTTCCTGACGGATCAGGTGCTTCATCGAGACCGTTTCGCCGGCCCGGAACAGCATGCGGTCGAACACCGTATGCACGCGCTGCGTCGGCTTGGGGTCGTGATCGGTCGGCACATTGAAGCGCCACGCCTCGATGCCGTCGGTCCAGTTCGACATGACAAAGGCCACATCGGCTTTGCCGGCAGCCTGCGGATGTTCCGCGCCGATGCGCGCCGTCACGAAGTAGCCGTCGAGTCCGCTTTCGCGGCACCACCCGCCTTCACCGAGCGCCTTGTCGATGCGCGCGATGCCGTTCTGATCAGTCGTCGCCACGGCCAGCGAGCGGCCGTTGCAGTCAAGCACATGCACGCGCGCATTCGCCACCGGCTTGCCATCGTCGAGCGTGGTCACCCACGCCACTGCATTGTCGCGACCCACCTTGAAGTGCACGCCGAGGTTAGTCACCAGCACGGCGGTGCGCACATACATCGGGGCGGCCTTGCCAAGCAGCGCGCCGCCGAGCCGTGGCGAAGCGACTTCCACCACATGGAAGCCCGGCTCCGGCAGCGGAATGCCGACCACCTCGAAGGGGCGCGGATCCTTGCCGTCGCCCTTCGGCAAGGCGAGTTTCTTCACGCCCTGCACGCGATCGAGCAGCGAGAGGGCGCGCGACTGCAGTTGCGGTTCATTGCGACGGTTGTGCGCGTCGGACGGATCGAGCCCGGCCAGCACGCGCTCCAGTTCGGGCCGCGTCATGCTGCTCTCGTGCAGGCGCTTGACCAGCGCATACCAGCGCAGCATCGCCGCATCGTCATCGACCTGCAGGCGCGCCACCGTGCCGCCTTCCGCGCGCACGCCGCGTACCGCCAGATCCGCCTCGACATTGCGCACCGTCAGCGGCAACAGCGGCGGATAGGCATCGCGTGTGGCGGCGTCGATGCGCCGCGCCGACTTGCGTGGCACGTCGGCAAAGCGCTCGACCACGCCGAACGGTGCCGCCGCAAACTTGGCCAGCGGTGGCAGCGCCGCCGTGGTGGTCTTGAGCGGGAACAGGTCGGCATTGGCTAGTGGGCGGCCGCTGTCGTCCGTCAGGCTGCGCGGCAACTCAAGCGTGTATTCGGCACGTTCCGCGAATGGCGCCGGGAAGGTTATTTCCTGCACGGTATCGCCAGCATCGCGCTCGATGTTGGCCGCGACCTTGCCCGACGATCCGCGCACCTCGAGCTTGCGCGCCACGTCGGTGGCGATGGGCGCGGAGAACGACAGGCGCATCGGCCGCAGCGGCGTGCAGGGTGCCTGCGCATTCTCGCGCTCGCACGAGAAGCTCGCCGTGAACGGCTCGCGCACCGTATAGCTCAGACGGCGCTCGTCACGGCTGGCGAGACCTGAGGGGGTCGCCACGCCATGCCCGATCACCAGCTCCATCTTCGCGCCTGCCGGCAGGCGCTGCTGGCACGCCAGCACGAACACTGTGTTCGCGGCCTGCGCCTCGCGCGTCCAGTGCGTGGCCGCGATGATCGCCTCGCGCTCCTTGCCTTCGATCAGCTTCACCGGCACGCGCTCGCCCAGGCCCTCGGCCTGGCACCAGCTACTGGCACGCACCGAGGCGGGTGTGGCCGCGCCGTTGAAGCGGATGGCGAAGTACGGTTGTTCTTCCACCTCGCCGCCGCCAGGGCGGGCGCTGACCACGATCGGGCCGCCAGTCTGGAAGGTGTAGCGCGTTTGCCCGCTCACCGCCGTGCCGGCCAGATCCTTCAGCCCTGGTGTCAGTGTTACCGCGCATTGCACACCCGGCGGCAGGTCGCGCGCAAAGTCGTACACCCAGCGCTTGTCGTTGATCCAGCGGCCCTGGCCTTCCACGTTCGCCCCCCGGCACGCCACGTCGGCCGGCGCGGCCGCGCGCGCATCGCCAAAGCGCAGCATCGCACTGTCGAAGGTGACGGCCACCTGCCGCACACGCGCGACCTCGCCCTGTGGCGACAGCGTCTGCACGCGCGCTGCCTGCGCCGGGCCGGCCGGCAGCACGGACAGCAATGCCAGCAAGGCAGGCGCGGCATGCCCGCGCACGAAAGATCGGAACAACTGAACAGGAACTGCAGAAAACGTCGAAAGGCTGGAACGGCTCGTGTTGGCTGCACGCGGCATCCGCTTCTCCCGTGGCGGATTCATCCGCCTGATTATGGCGCGCTGACTGTGGCGCTGATGACATCCCATGGGCAATGCCGCCGGATCTCGCCGCATGCGGCGGTCCGTGGTTGTATGGCGGCGCCCGCGTATTATCGCCGCCGCACCATGACACTACAACCGGGATGCCATAATGCGCGGAATCCATGCGCAGAATGCCGCGCCTTCCGCGCGCATTGCCGCATCTTTCCTGTCGCCCGCCGCCATGACCTTCAACGACTATCTCGACATCTTCCGCAATCGCCGCATCGGCGCCATGCTGGCGCTTGGCTTCGCCTCCGGCCTGCCGCTTGCGCTCACCTCCGGCACCCTGCAGGCGTGGATGACCGTAGAAGGGCTCGACATCAAAACCATCGGCTTCTTCTCGCTGGTGGGGCAGGCGTACATCTTCAAATTCCTCTGGGCTCCGCTGATGGACCGCTACACCCCGCCGCTGCTCGGCCGGCGGCGCGGCTGGCTGGTGCTCACGCAGATCGCCCTCGTCGCCGGCATTATCGGCATGGCCTTCAGCCCGCCGCGCGAAGCCCTCTGGCTGCTCGCCGCCATGGCCGTGCTCGTGGCCTTCGCCTCCGCCTCGCAGGACATCGTCTTCGACGCCTACCGCACCGACGTACTGCGCCAGGAAGAACGCGGCGCAGGCGCGGCCATCTCCGTGCTCGGCTACCGGCTCGCCATGCTGGTCTCCGGCGGCCTGGCCCTGTGGCTCGCCGACCGCGTGCTCGGCTGGCAGAACATGTACCTGCTGATGGCCGGGTTGATGGGCGTCGGCATTGTCATGGCTCTCTTCGCGCCAGAGCCCGAGACTGCCGCCCGCCCGCCCCGTAGCCTGCAGGAAGCCGTGGTCGGCCCGCTGCGCGACTTCTTCTCGCGCCACGGCGCATGGCTCCTGCTGCTGCTGATCGTGCTCTACAAACTCGGCGACGCCTTCGCCGGCAGCCTCTCCACCACCTTCCTCATCCGTGGCGTCGGCTTTTCCGCCGGAGAAGTCGGCATCGTCAACAAGACCCTCGGCCTCATCGCCACCATCATCGGCGCACTGTTCGGCGGCATGCTCATGATCCGGCTCGGCCTGTACCGCTCGCTCATGCTGTTCGGCATCCTCCAGGCCGTGTCCAACCTCGGCTACTGGGTCCTCGCCGTCACCCCCAAGGCCCTGTGGACCATGGCCACCGCCATCGGCATCGAAAACCTCTGCGGTGGCATGGGCACCGCCGCCTTCGTCGCGCTGCTCATGGCGCTGTGCAACCGCTCGTTCTCCGCCACGCAGTACGCGCTGCTCTCCGCGCTGGCCGCCATCGGGCGCGTGTACGTGGGACCGACGGCGGGGTATATGGTCGAAGCGTTCGGCTGGGCGCCGTTCTATCTGGCGACAGTGGTGTTTGCGTTGCCGGGGGTGGTGTTGCTGTGGGGGATGCGGGGGACGGTGGGGCGGTATGAGAAGGAGGCGCGGGAAGAGTGACGTTTTGCCATACGTCGCATGAAGAACTGGCATTGAATGGAGTCTGCCCAATCTCTGGTGTGTAATCTGGCGATTTATTGCTTTTTTCCGTTAGGGCGCTCCAACCAAGCCTGGGCCAAAGTCTCGGGAGTGTTATTTTCTCTTAGCACTCGCAAAGCGTTATCTGAATATCTCGGATGCTTTTGGCTACCAAACTCGAACACCATAACGTTCTCGGGAGCATTATCGATGCCAAGAAAGTCTCTTAGTGCTTTACAGCGGCTTGTACTCAAATTGAGCTTGCCGGCAAGGTCCTGCGGGCTAATGTAATATTTCTTGCGCAAATCAACCTCACGAATTGCTGCAGCCGCTTCTGGATCGTCACCTGCAACATACCGCACAGGCGGGCCTTCTTTTTTCGTAAATCGGACCTTCATTGTTGGCCCCTCACCGGCGACGTCACTCGCAAGTGTCATGAGGCGAGGGAATACGTTTTCAATGGCGGTCGCAGATTTTATTGCGCGTTCGATGCGATCAATGTCACGTTCTGATATAGAAACAGTTTCGCTAGCGTGTGCTTCCATTGCAAGGAGCGTGCGTATTCGCGCTCGCGCCTCATCCCGTGCACGCTTCTTCGGAGCTAATAATTCTGAAATCTGTTTGTACTCACGGTCTATCAATAGATCGAAATCGGTAATTGGCTGTGAGGATAATGGCATTACCCTCGTCGGAAGATTGTCAGCTAAGGAATCATCAAAATGCAGTTGCAAGATTTCGTCGACTACCGTGATCAAGGCACGTGCATTCAAATAAAGAGCATCTTCAGCAACGACGATCATCCAATGTTGTGCGGCATCACGCATAGCATTGATCGAACGCACTGAACCAGCTTGCGTTGCTGTAATGTATCCAGAAGCTGTAGCAATGTTGAGCGCCTTGTCTAGGCTGATCGATGTGCCGCGTTCTTTGTCGAATACTGGCTTTGATTTTTGAACCAGAAGTGCCTTCGTGAGTAGCTCACTGCAGTGTTGTAGATGTAAAAGAACAGACTCGGTGCGTCCTTGCTCGTCATAGCCATTAAAAACTTCCAAGCCACGGCGAAGTGAGGCGATTGCTTTCAGTTTTAGTGTGCGAGCATCGCGCTTTAGCTTCATAGCATGATTTTCGGTGCAAGTTATCCCTCAGCCCAACAACAACGCATCATCCGCCACCTTCTCCCCGCGCGTCTTCTCGAACATCATCAGCAGGTCCGGCACATCCAGCCCGGCGCGCTCTTCGCCGGATACATCCAGCACCACCTGTCCCTGATGCAGCATCACCGTGCGCGAGCCGTAGTCGAGGGCCTGGCGCATGCTGTGGGTGACCATCATGGTGGTGAGCTTGTTCTCCTCGACGATCTTGGCCGTGAGTTCAAGGACGAAGGCGGCGGTCTTGGGGTCGAGGGCGGCGGTGTGTTCGTCGAGCAGGAGGATGTTGGACGGTTGCAGGGACGCCATGAGCAGGCTCACGGCCTGGCGCTGGCCGCCGGAAAGGAGGCCGATGCGGTCGGTGAGGCGGTTTTCGAGGCCGAGGTTGAGGATGGCGAGTTTTTCGCGGAACAGCTCGCGGTTGCTGCGGTTGAGCGCCATGCGGAAGCCGCGCTTGCGGCCGCGGGCCATGGCGAGGGCCATGTTTTCTTCGATGGTGAGGGCTTCGCAGGTGCCGGCCATCGGGTCCTGGAAGACGCGGGCGACGAGGTCGGCGCGTTGCCAGGCGTGCTTGGCGGAGACGTCGGTACCATTGATCTCGATGGTGCCGGAATCAACCAGCAGATCGCCGGAGACGGCATTCAGGAAGGTCGATTTACCGGCGCCATTGGAGCCGATAACGCTGACGAACTGGCCGGTGGGAATGTCGAGGCTCAAGCCGCGCAGGGCGCGGTTCTCGATGGGCGTGCCGGCGTTGAAGGTAATGTGCAGGTTCTGGGCGCGCAGCATGTCAGGCTCCCTTCTTGGCGTTGCCGCGTGACCCGCCGCGCAGCTTGCGGCGCAGCATCGGCAGCACCAGGGCGATGGTCACCAGCGAGGCGGCGACGAGGTTCAGGTCTTGCGACTTCAGGCCGATCAGGTCGCTGTTGAGGGCGAGGGCGATGAAGAAGCGGTAGAGGATGGCGCCGATGATGACGGCGAGCGTGACCCATACGAGGCGGCGCGCCGGGATGATGGTTTCGCCGATGATCACGGCGGCGAGCCCGATGACGATGGTGCCGATGCCCATGGAGATGTCGGCGCCGCCCTGGCTCTGCGCGAACAGCGCGCCGGCCAGTGCGACGAGCGCGTTGGAGAGCGCCAGGCCGACGAGCGTGGCGCGGCCGGTGGGCACGCCCTGGGCGCGGGCCATGCGGGCGTTGGCGCCGGTGGCGCGCATGGCGAGGCCGGATTCGGAGGCGAAGTAGCGGTCGAGCAGCAGCTTGACGATGATGACGATGACGAGCAGCACCAGCGGGCGCTCGATGTAGTCGGGCATCATCTCCGGTAGCAGCATGGTGAAGATGGTCGGCTCGGTGATGAGCGGGACGTTGGGTTTGTCCATGATGCGCAGATTGATGGAGTACAGCGCGGTCATGAGCAGGATGCCGGCGAGCAGGTCCATGATCTTGAGGCGCACGTTGAACCAGCCGGTGAGCGCGCCGGCCACCGCGCCTGCGGCGATGGCGGCGGCGGTGGAAATGAACGGGTCGATGCCGTGGGCGATCATGGTGGCGGCCACGGCGCCGCCGAGCGGGAAGCTGCCGTCGACGGTGAGATCGGGGAAGTTGAGGATGCGAAAGGAAATCAGCACCCCGAGCGCAACGAGCGCGAAGATCAGGCCGATCTCCACCGCGCCAAGCATGGAATACATTGTCATGACATCTGACCTGTTCTGTGTGGGTCTGCGGGGCGCGCCTGATGCGCCTGGCATGCGCCGCATGGAAGGCAAACGGGCCGCTGGTCAGCCGGCCCGTTTGCTTGCGCCTGCGCGTTGCCGCCCAGAAAATGGCGGCAGCGCATGGGCAGATCTTACTTGATGACGGTGGTCGCGGACTTCACGAATTCCGGCGAGAGCTTGACGCCCTGCTTTTCTGCGGCGCCGGTATTCACGAAGAGCTGCATCTTGTCGCTGGTCTGGGAAGCGATCGCGCCCGGTTTCTCGCCCTTGAGGATGCGGGCGACGATCTTGCCGGTCTGGCGGCCCAGGTCGAAATAGTCCATGCCGAGGGCGGCGATGGCGCCGCGCTTCACGCTGTCGGTGTCGGAGGCGATCAGCGGGATCTTGGCGTCGTTGGCGACCTTGACGAGCGCCTCGTAAGCCGAGACCACGTTGTTGTCGGTGTTGGTGTAGATCACGTCGACCTTGCCGATCAGGCTCTTGGCGGCGGCGCTGATGTCCACGGTGCGCGGCGCGGAAGCCTCGACCAGGGTCATGCCCTGCTTCGGCAGCAGCTTCTTGAGTTCATTGACGACGACCACCGAGTTGGCTTCACCCGGGTTGTAGACCATGCCAACGCGCTTGGCTTTCGGCACGACTTTCTTGATCAGGTCGATCTGCTTGTCGATTGCCAGCATGTCGGACACGCCGGTGACGTTGGTGCCCGACGGCTTCCAGTCTTTGACGAGCTGTGCGGCGATCGGGTCGGTCACGGCCGAGTAAACGGTCGGGATCGATTTGGTTGCGGCAACCACGGCCTGGGCCGAGGGCGTGGCGATGGCGACGATGGCATCCGGCTTGTCGCCGACGAACTTGCGGGCGATCTGGGCGGCGGTGCCAGGATTGCCCTGGGCGCTCTGGTATTCCCATTTGAGGTTCTTGCCGGCCTCGAAGCCTTGCGCCTTGAGTTCTTCCTTGACACCATCACGGACCGCGTCAAGTGCCGGATGCTCCACAATGGCAGTGATGGCGACGGCCTTGTCCGCAGCCATGGCGGGGGCGGCAAACAGCGTGGCGGCAGCGGCTGCGGCGCACAGTGCGCCGATCGAATGCTTGTGCATCTTGAACATGCTTCTGATTCTCCGAGTCGATTCGTTGACGGTCCGGCTGCGGTGTCTCAGAAAACAATGGGGGCCGCCGGTGCCGAGCGGCGTTAGTCTATCACCGGGCGGCCTGTCGGGGCGGATTATCCGCCGTGTCCGAGGGCGGCCTCGAATCGGACCCGCGCGGCGTGGCGGTCTTCCGGTTTGGCGGTCAGGCGCATCAGCACATGCGTGGCGTCGACGCCTTCGGTGTGCTGGAGCACAAGGCCCACGCCGGGGCCAGTGCGTTGTCCGCTGGTCACCGTCTGGCGTACGTCGAGGGCGTAGGGTGTCCAGTTGCTGCGCGTTTCGAGGATCTGCTGGCGTTGCTGCTGCAAGACGGCGATGCGCGCAGACAGGGCAGCCCGTTCTGTCGCATCGGCCGGTGCCAGCCCTGCCTGCCGTGCCAATCGCGCTTCGAGCAGGGCCAGCTGACAGTTGATGTCGTCGATCTTCCGCGCGGCCGGGCGGCGCAAATCGCAAATCACGTAGAACACCACGTTGGGCAGATCGGCGTAGCTGCGTGCGTACTCCGTGTAGAAATGCTCGAGGCGCGCCTTACCGTCGGCCATATCGTGCCAGATGTCGGCGTCGCGCGCGAGGATGGCGCGCACGGCCGGGAGCGTGCTGACGATCTCGTAGCGAAAGCAGCTGGCATCGAGCTTGCCGTCGACTTGCTGCAGGCGGTATTGCACATTGCGCCGCCGGTCCGCGAAGCGTGCCTGGATGTCGGCGATCTGTGCCGGTGGCACGCTGACCTTGCGTGGGCCATGAGTCGGGGCGATGCCAGGCAGCGCCACGCCCAGGCGCGCGCTGGCCAGCACGCCGCGACGGGTCTGGTGACCGCCGTGCATGGCGGCGTTCTGGGTGCTGCGCTCCTGCATGCGCTGACGCTCGCGGCCCAGTTCGGCGCGCACGCCGGCGCTGGCTTGCAGGCCGATGTCACGGCTACCGAGTTTCGCGGTGGCCTGGACACGGACCCCGGCGGTGTGCGTGGTCCGGCTTTCGCGATAAACCGCCAGTTGCAGGTTGGGGCTGTCGAAGAACGCGGCGGCAAAGTCTTCCCATAAGGCAGCGGCATCGGCAGGCACCGTCATCTTGCCGTGCTGCAGCGTGCAATGACGGCGCAGAAAGGCGTTGACCTGCTGCATGGTCCAGCGGTTGCTGTCGATGCCATCGGGCGCGGGCTGGCCGTCGCGGTTCCACGTGATGACCTTGCCGTTTGCATCGAGCAGCTTGTTGGCGCGGATCATCAGGCCCTTGCCGCGCAGTTGCCGGTACCCGGCGTCGATGCCTGCAGCGATAGTGGCCTGCAGCGGGATCGCACCCGTGCCGGCCAGCGCCTCGGTCCCCAGCACCGCATCCACGCCCATCTCGCCGTCGCTGCGCGACTGCCGGCCGATGGCCAGGTAGCTGCCGCTCAGCGACTGGCCGACGGCGATCACGGCATCCCTGCCGGCCGTGCGCTTCAGCCGCGGGGCCACGCCAATGCCAGGGAGGATGGCGAGCACCACGCGTGCGGCGATGCCCAGATTGCCGCCACTGTGGAATACCGCGCTGTGGTTGTGCATGCGGCCATACATGTCGTCGAATTCGCGCTGCACGCCATCGGGCGTCATCTCGTGCATCTGCGGATCGTCTGCCACTGTTTCCGCTGCATCCTGCAGATGCGCGTGCAGTTTTTCCAGCGCCTGATGCAGGGCTGGTCCCTGTGCGCCATCCAGCCGGGCCCGGTCGAGGGCCGCCCGCCATTGCGCGTGCCAAGCCAGCAGATGCTGCACAGTGGGCGGACGCCAGTGCCCATGTTTCAACTGGCTAGCCGGCATCAGCATCACGCGCGCTTCTTCCTGCAAGACGCGCAGCAGGGCCGGATCGTTGCGGGCCAGCTCCGGTGCGAGCCGCTGCATCTCCTGCAGTGTCTCGCGTGCCATCTGCTGTGGAGTCAGGTCGAGCGGCGCGAAGAACGGCCGCTGCTGTGCCACGCCGTGCTGCTGGTCGGCCTGGGCATGCCGGTGCAGATGACGCAGGATCACGATCTGCCGCACCACTTCGAGCTTGTGTTCCGGTGCGGCGCTATCAAAAAGCGCGCGCAGGATCATTTCGCGGTGAGGATCGGCAAACAGGGTGCTGGCGGCTTGCTGGAGCGCACGATCGAGGCGCGCGCGCTCGCGCTGGGCCAGATCGCGGCGCAAGCCCGTCATGCGCTTGTGCATCGCGGCCAGTGCACTCTTCTTGCGACCGGCCAGCCGGCGCGGATGATAGCGGGCACGCCACGACGTGTGCAGCTTGTGGGCGCGGCGCAGGTCGATGCCCCATACCAGCAGCATCCGCTGCGCCAGCGCGACATCCTCCGGGTGGTCAAAACCGTGCTTGCGATTGAAGTAGGGCACGAGCAGTCCGACCTTGCGCAGCGAAGCAGCGACCTCGCGGGCAGAGGCGGCGGGATGATCCTGCAGGTGTTGCAGGGTATGCCAGGCCGCGTCGATTTCCTGCGCGCACGATTGACGTAGCGCTTCGCTGGCATCCGGCGCCTGTGCGGCCTCGCGGGCGTGCAGCCAGATGCGCAATGCTTCTCGCTGCAGTGGGGGCCATGCATCGCGCGGCAGGCGCATGAGCAATGCATCGAAGCCGGCACCGCTGCGGGCCAGCAGTCCGGCAACTGCCATGGCGTCGTTGTGCGGGTGGGGCATGCCTGCCACGAGTGCATGGCTGGCATGGATGAAGACCTGTGGCGTCAGGGTATTCAGCAGGGCCTCGACGGCTGCCGGCTCGCGCCCAGTCAATGCGCACGCCTCCGCCATTGCCTGGAAGGGCTGTGCAGCGGGATCATCGGACGTGGGACGCGAGGCTGTGTGATGTGCTGCCGTGGCACGTCGTCGCGGCGCGGTCTCCGGCAATACGGTTCGCGCGGCAGCGCGTGCATGCGTCACTTGCCATCGCGCCGCCTTGAGCGGTGGCTGCACGCGCGGGATTGCCGGTGCGTTGTATGGCAGCGTGGCGGCCGCACGCTGCAGATCGGCGTGGGCGACCGGACTGCGCGTCACCGCAAGGACGCCGCCGAAGCTGATCTGTTGCTGCATGGGGCGCAAGGTCCGGCGCGAGCGGGCTTTGCGCGTGGCTGCCGCGACTTGCGCTGCCCCGGGTGGGTCGGCTGCAGTGCGGGTCTGCAGGGTGGCGGTAGTGTATGGCGATACGGTGGCGTTCATCACAAGAGTTCCCGGCGCTGCGCAGGCGTGCCGTGCCGGGCTGGGCGGCGGAGCACACGTGGCGGAATGCTGGCATGCCAATAAGGCGCTTTTGTGACAGTGTCCGGTGCGATGAGCGGCGGGTGAACGAAGTTTTCCGCCTGTGCTTATGTCATGCGCGCGGCCGTGTGTGGCACAACATCAGGTCATGTGTTGCGGAATGCTTGTGCTGTCAGGCGTGGTGGGCGATGGATGTGCGCAAGGTGTGTGCACAGGAAGATGCCGCAGGGCTGCGGACCGCCATTTCAGCGGCGTGAAAACAAGTGTGACATGCGGGCGGCAGCGAGGGCCGCCTGTCCCGTATCAGACCCCGCACACCCGATACACGGCCAGGCTGCCGCGCCAGTTTGCGCCCCACGTGACCGGCTGGCCTTCGTGCAGCACCACGCGGTCGAGAATGCGCAGCCCCACCTTTGGCGCGAGCGCTTCGAAATCGCGGATGGTCAGCACACGTACGTTGGGCGTGTCGTACCACTCGTACGGCAGCGATTCGGACACCGGCATGCGTCCCTTGAAAACGGCGAGGCGGTGCGGCCAGTAGCCGAAGTTCGGGAACGACACGACGCACTCGCGGCCGACGCGCAGCGTTTCGCGCAGGACGTGCGCGGTGTTGTGCACGGTCTGCAGGGTTTGCGACAGGATCACGGTATCGAAACTCTTGTCTTCGAAGAGTGCGAGGCCGCCCTCCAGGTCTTGCTGGATCACGTGCACGCCCTTGCGCGCGCAGGCCAGCACGCCTTCGTCGCGGATTTCCACGCCATAGGCCTGCACGTCCAGTTCATCTTGCAGCACGCGCAGCAGACTGCCGTCGCCGCAACCGAGATCGAGCACCGAGGCGCGCGGTTCGATCCAGCGCGCAATGGCGCGGAAGTCGGGGCGCTGCGCAAGGATGTCCGACGAGGCCGTGGCCGGGCCGGTGGCGTAGGCGTGCGGGTGCTCGTGCGCAGCGCGCGCGGCGGGGGGCGTAGTGGAGGTGGCGGCAGTCATGCGGCAGTCTCGGCGTGGTGTGCGGCAGGAACCTGCGTGGTCGCTGCGTTGCCTGGGCTTGCAGTCGGCCCCACAGTCGGTTCCGCAGTGGATTCCATGGACAATTCGGCGGCAATGCGATCGTAGTAGGCGCGCATCAGGTCGTGGTAGCGCGCGTCGTCGAGCAGAAAGGCATCGTGGCCATGCGGCGCGTCGATCTCGGCATAGGTGACGGCATGTTTGGTATCGAGCAGCGCCTTGGCGAACTCGTGGCTGCGCGCCGGCGAAAAGCGCCAGTCCGTGCTGAAGCTGATCACCAGGAACTGCGCGGTGGTGCCGGCCAGGGCCTTGGTCAGATCGCCGCCATGTGCCAGCGCGGGATCGAAGTAGTCGAGCGCACGCGTGATCAGCAGGTACGTGTTGGCATCGAAGTACTCGGCAAACTTGTCGCCTTGATAGCGCAGATAGCTCTCGACCTGGAATTCCACGTCGAACGAAAAGCGGATGTCGTCGGCTTTCAGTTCACGGCCAAACTTGTTGGCCATGTCTTCGTCCGACAGGTACGTGATGTGTCCGATCATGCGCGCCACGCGCAGGCCGCGCTTGGGCTTCACGCCGTGCGCGTAGTAATTGCCGCCGTGGAAGTCGGGATCGGACAGGATTGCGGTGCGCGCCACCTCGTTGAAGGCGATGTTCTGTGCCGACAGCTTGGGTGTCGAGGCGACCACCACGCAGTGGCGCACGCGCTCGGGATACATCGTGCTCCAGGCGACCGCCTGCATGCCGCCGAGGCTGCCGCCCATGACGGCGGCAAACTGCGCGATGCCGAAGTGATCAGCCACGCGGGCCTGCGCATTGACCCAATCTTCCACGGTAATGACCGGAAAGCTTGCGCCATACGGCTGGCCGGTGGCAGGGTTGGGGCTCATCGGGCCGGTCGAGCCGAAGCAGGAGCCGAGGTTGTTGATGCCGATGACGAAGAAGCGGTTGGTGTCGACCGGCTTGCCCGGGCCAACCATATTGTCCCACCAGCCCACTTCGCCGTTGGCGTCGATGCCGGCCACATGGTGCGAAGCATTGAGCGCGTGGCACACCAGTACGGCATTGCTGCGCGCAGCGTTGAGCGTGCCATAGGTCTCGATCACCAGGTCGTAGTCCGAGAGCGTGGCGCCGCTGCGCAGCGCCAGCGGTTCGCTGAAGTGCAGCCGCTGCGGAGTGACGTGCCCGACCGAGCCGGCCGGTGCCGGGACGGGATGGGGCGGAGCGATTTCGGAAGGTGCCAGCGTTTCTGTCATGACCATACGGCCCGCGGCCGGACCGGCCAGGCGGATCTCAAAAAAGATGGACGAAAAAAAACCCGACTGCGTACGCCAATGCGGTCAGGTCGGGTTCATTCCGGGCCCCTGTGGCGGATGCCTGCCCGGTTACCTCTTTAGCCGCATTTGTAGTGGCAGGCCGAAACGGAATGTGCCCGTTCCTGCATGCCGCGCGCCCGCAATCCAGTCGTCAAATCGGCGCGACCTGAGGATTATAGACCAGTCAGGCGAGCAGTGTGCGCATCATCACCTCGAGGTCGGTGCTGGGAGATTTGCGAAAGCCGCTCTTGGCGTAGCGGTGCCAGCGGCCGACAATGGCGCTGAGGATGAGGCCGGCGCGTGCCGCCGCGTCGGTGTCGGCGGGCCAGGCAGCCTGCGTCATGCCGATGCGCAGGGACTGCTTGAGCGAGCTTTCAATGCGGTCGAACAACTGGTTGATGCGCTCCTGCAGGCGCTCGTCTTCGTTCACCAGTGCCTCGCCGATCAGTACGCGGGTCATGCCCGGGTTCTTGTCGGCAAACGACAGCAGCATGCGGATGATGTCCTGCAGTTGGCGCGCGCCCTGTTCTTCCTTGGCGGTGATCTGGTTGATGAGGCCGAAGATGGTCTGCTCGATGAACTCGATCAGCCCTTCGAACATCTGCGCTTTACTGGCGAAGTGGCGGTACAGGGCCGCCTCGGACACCTCGAGCCGGGCAGCCAGCGCGGCGGTGGTGATCTTCTCCCCGCGCGGATGCTGCAGCATGGCCGCCAGGGTCTGCAGGATCTGCACGCGGCGCTCTCCCGGGCGGGGCCGCTTGCGGGCCGGCGCGGATGCCGCTTCGCCTGCGGGCGTGCCGGGCAATGGTTCCGGCTCCTGGCGCGCGGGTGCGCCGATTCCATCCTGCGTCATGAGTGGCCCCTCGAAATCCGTCGTTTGAGTTCGTGAACCGATTTTACTTTGATGCTGACATAGCCGGGCCGATTGCGCCCCACCGGGCGGCGGGTGCGCACCGGCAGCTGCTGTGCCATCTGGTCGTGCTCGGCCTGGACATCCTGCACGGATCCGGTCGCGACAGCCGCCGGCACGTGGCGTGCCGCTTCTTCGGCCAGGACGGCCATCGTTGCAGCATCGGTGTGCTGGCCCTGCTCGAGCACCGGCTGGCTGGGCGCCAGTTCGCGCAGGTACCCCGTGACCCACACAGTGCGCAAGCCCATGCCGCGATAGCGCTTGAGGTGCGAGAGCGTATCTTCCACCAGCACCGCGCGGTGCGTCGCCACGCGCTGGCGCGCCAGCAGCCGGCGCAGCATGAGCCGGTCGGGCTTGGGCCGCAGCCGGCGGTGCACCCACATGTCCTCGATGGCGACCTCATGCGCGAACTGCCGGACGATGCCGAGATGGCGCATGACGTCGCGTGCATACGCACGCGGGGCGTTGGTCAGCAGGATCTTGCGGCCGGGCAGGCTGGCCAGCAGCGTGCGCAGCCCGCGCCGGGCGCGGATCAGCGATGGCAGGTCGTCGAAGGTATGCGCGGCGCGCAGGAACTCGGCGGGATCCGCATCGTGGTGGCGCAGCAGGCCCAGTAGCGTGGCGCCGTAGCGCTTCCAGTATTCGGTGCGGATACGGCTGGCGGTGGCGAGGTCTGTGTCCAGCAACTGGGCCACATACGCCGTCATGCCGCGGTTGATCTGCGGCATGATGGCAAAGCTGGCGTCGTGCAGCGTGTTGTCGAGATCGAACAGCCACACCGGCGGCGCGCGGCGGTCCGCCGGGCCGGTGGACATCAGTGCGAGCGGATCATCGTGCCGAAGGCCTGATCCGAGAGGATTTCCAGCAGCAGCGAGTGCTCGATGCGGCCATCGATGATATGTACCGAGTTGACGCCACTCTTGGCCGCGTCGAGCGCCGAGGAGATCTTCGGCAGCATGCCGCCGGAGATGGTGCCGTCGGCGAACAGCTCGTCGATCTCGCGGGCCGACAGGTCGGTGAGCAGGTTGCCCTGCTTGTCGAGCACGCCGGGGATGTTGGTCATCATCACCAGCTTTTCGGCCTTGAGGATCTCGGCCATCTTGCCGGCCACCAGGTCGGCGTTGATGTTGTAGGCCTGGCCGTCGTCGGAGAAGCCGATCGGTGAAATCACCGGGATGAAGGCATCGTCCTGCAGCGCCTTGACCACGGCCGGGTTGATCGCATCGATCTCGCCCACGAAGCCGATGTCGAGGAACTGGCCGGGGTTCTCGCGGTCCGGCATCTGCATGCGGCGCGCGCGGATCATGCCGCCGTCCTTGCCGGTCAGGCCCACGGCCTGGCCGCCGTAGTGGTTGATCAGCATGACGATGTCCTGCTGGACTTCGCCGCCGAGCACCCACTCCACCACTTCCATGGTTTCTTCATCGGTAATGCGCATGCCCTGCACGAAGGTGCCGGACTTGCCGATCTTTTTCAGCGCCTCGTCGATCTGCGGGCCGCCGCCGTGCACCACCACCGGGTTCATGCCGACCAGCTTGAGCAGGATCACGTCGCGCGCGAAGCCCTGTTTGAGGCGCTCCTCGGTCATGGCGTTGCCGCCGTACTTGATGACGATGGTTTTGCCATGGAACTTGCGGATGTACGGCAGCGCCTCCGCCAGGATCTCGGCTTTCAGCGAGGACGGAATCGTGTCCAGCGAGAGTGGGTTGGTGGGGGCGGCGTCGGTCATGGCAGTAGTATCCGGTGGAGGAAAACGGGGCGGCAGCACGCTATCATGCTGTCAGGCAAGCGGTGCGCGGTCCGCGGCAGGACGTTCGCAGGACGACCGGCAGGGCGGACCGCAACAAGGCGCCGATTTTATCAAGAAAGCAGGCAGCGGGCCGTGACAATGGCCCGGAAGGCAGCGAAACGTGCCGTGTCCGCAACAGGATGGCCCATGCCGGTGAATATGTCCGACACTTCCCCAGCATCCCCAATGGCTCCCACCGTCGGCATCACGCCGTGCAGCCGGTGTGGCGCGGCGCGCGCCTGCGCCATGGAGGCGGGTGCGTTTGGGGGAACAGTGGTGGGCAGCGTGACGAGCAGCGCGGCGGGCAGCGTGGCAAATACGCCCTGCTGGTGCATGTCGATGCCGGTCCTGCCGGCGGCGTGGCGCACCGGGGCGGCCAGTTGCCTGTGCCCGGCGTGTCTGCGGGCCGGGCTGGCCGAGGCTGGCTGTGTGCCCGGCGCACCCGCGGATCCGGCATCGGCGGCCCAGCCTGACCCGGATTGAGGGCGCCGCCGGGCCCTCAGTGGTGGTGATGCCCGGCGGGCTTGTCCGCACCCCCGGCGGTGGCGTTCAGCGCACGGACTTCCGCGTCCACGCGTTTTTCCATGGTCTTCTGGCCGATGCGGAAGGTCAGTGTGAGCGGCACCTTGTCGCCGGCCTTGAGCGGCTGCGTCAGGCCCATCAGCATGATGTGGTAGCCACCGGGCTTGAGTTCGACCGCCTGCATGGCCGGCAGGTCGAGCGTTTGCACGGCGCGCATGCGCATCACGTTGCCGTCCATCTTCATCTCGTGCACCTCCACCTTCCTGGCGACGGGCGACGTTGCGTTCACCAGTGTCGCGGCTTCATGGGCATGCAGCGTCATGAAGGCGCCCGAGGCGGTCTGGGCGGGTACCGTGCCGCGCACCCAGGCGCCGGAGACATCCACCTGCGCGAAGGCATGGCCGGAGAGCATGATCCCGGCTGCCAGGCAGGCCGCCAGGCGGAATGAGCGTTTCATATCCAATCCTGTATCAAAAGCATTCAAGTACGTTCAGGCCCGATAGTGTAGTGCATGGCCGTCCGGCCCGTTGCCTGCCCGCTTGGGGGCGTATCAGTAGCGGTACTGCACCCCCGCATACACCGAGCGTCCGTCGCCGGGCAGGAACTGCGCGCCGTCGCGGCCGGCCATGCTCGGCACGATGCCGGTGGTGGCCACGTAGCGCCGGTCCGACAGGTTCCGTCCTTCGACAAACCACGACCACTGGCGGTTCACCTGCTGGCCGAGCTTGACGCCCCAGATGGCATATGACGGCGCGGAGAACGTGTTGGCCATGTCCATGGCATAGCTGCCGGGCTGCCATTCGCCCGTCAGCCCGGCATACACGCCCTGCAGCAGTCCTTCGCGAAAGCGGTAGGTCAGCTCGGCGCGCAGCAGCGCGCGCGGCACGCCCGGCAGCGCATTGTTGCCGTACACGCGATCGCCATCGAAGCGGAAGCGGTTGACGAGCGCGGCGATGCGCGTGCGCCATGGCCCGGTCTCGCCCCATAGCCCGGCTTCTACGCCCTGGTGCAGGGTGCGGCCCGCATTGCGCGTCTGCGTGATGCCGTTCACTACGGTGGCAAGCAGCTCGCCGCGCAGTTCGGCGTGATAGGCCGAGACATCCCAGCCGAGCTTGGCATTGTCGAGCGGCAGTTCGCCGCGCGTGCCGATCTCGGCGGTCCAGGCGCGCTGCGCGGCATTGCGGATCGGGTTGAGGCCGCCGGCCAGTTCGCTGAAGGTTGGTGGTTCGACACTGCGCGACAGATTGCCGTACACCTGCACGCGCGGCGCAACATCCACCAGCACGCCGATGCGCGGACTCCACGCGGTGTAGCGCATGTCGAAGCTGTCGGAGGCCTCGCCCGGCGCGATGAAGCGGTCGTCGAGGCGGCGCGTGGCGCGCGTGAACTGCACGCCGCCGGTCAGCGCCACCGCATCGGTGACCGACCACTGGTTATCGAGGTACGCGCTGGCAGTGAGCGCGGTCTGCCGGTTCTGGTTGGTGCGCGCACCGCGCCGGCCGCTGACGTTGACCCAGCGGTCCTCGTCGAGCACGCCACGGCTGAACTGCACGCCGGCCGCTAGCCGGTTGGGCCGGCCGAACAGCGGCGCGGTCAGCTGGTAGCGCAGCGACAGGCCGACGTCGTCACTGTTCTGGTCGAGCACCTGGAAGATCGGGTGGAACAGTTCCTTGTGCACCCAGTAGCCGCCGACATCCACGCGCTGCACATCGTCGATGCGGAAACTGGTGCGGTTGGCGAGGCGGAACAGGTCGAGGTCGCGCTTCTGGTTCTGCGCCACGTTCTGCGCATTGGCCTGGCGCGGATCGTCCATGACCTGGGCAAGCGTGAGGTTGCCCGGCAGTTCCGAGCGGCTGTGCACGGCGCCGAGATAGAAGCGCGTGTCGAGATCCGGCGTGATCTGCCAGCCGAACTGGCCGATGGCGCGCTGCGTGGACTGGCGCGCATGGCGGCGAAAGCCATCCTGGTCAAAGGTCGAGACCGAGAGCGCGTAGTCGATCGGGCCGTGCGCGGTGTCGCTGGCGCCGGCCGCGCCGACATGGACGCGGCGGTACGCGTCGCTCCCCCCTTCCACGCGGACTTCCAGCGGCGCCTGGTCCGCTCCGGTGGCGGAAACGTAGTCGATCGCCCCGCCAAGCGTGGCCGCGCCGTACTGCAACGCATTCGCGCCGCGATAGACATTGATATAGCGCGCCGCCAGGGGCTCGATGGCCTGCATGTCGAAGCTGCCGTCGGCCAGGTTGATCGGAATGCCATCTTGCAGTACCAGCAGGCCGCGACCATGGAAAGTGCGCTGCAGGCCCGAGCCGCGGATCGAGATGCGCGCCTCTTCGGCGCCGAAGCGGCTCTGCACCAGCACGCCGGGCGCATAGCCGAGGGTGTCGGTGAGCGTCGAGACACGGCCTTCGCGCGCGGTTTCGGTATCGACGACTGTCGCGCCGCCCGGCACGCGGGCTGCGGTGGCCCGCGCCGCGCCGATGCCCGGCTGGGTCGGCGCGCCTTCGCGGCTGCCCTGCACGGTCACTTCGGGCAGGGCGGCGGTGATCGCGGAATCGACTGGCTGGGCCGGCTGGGCGAGCGCCGTGCCGCCCAGCATGGCGAGCACCAGCGGTGTCAGAGCCGCGCGCGGACGGGGATTCAGGCGGGCGGGGCGGACGGACAGCGCCGGTCGGAAGAAGGCGGGTAAGGCGGACATGGCGGGGGACAGTTTGCGGAGTGTGCTGCGCATTCTAGAGAGCACACCGGCCGGCGACCATGCGGCATGGTGTCGCACAGCCCGCCGCCGGCGCACCGCCGTGGCGCACCTTGGTTACACTCACGGCATGCCGCCCTCCGCTCGACACACATCTTCATCGCCACACCGTTCCCCGCACCGTCACGATCCATTGACGCTGCGCCGCCTGCTCTGGCTGCGCTGGGGCGTGCTGGCCGGACAGGGCGTGATCCTGTGGCTGGGCCATGCGCTGGGCATGCATCTGCCGGTCAACACCCTGCTCGCCATCATGGCGGTGGAGGGGGCCGTCAATCTCGCCAGCATGTTCCGCCTGCATGTGCTGCAGAAGAACGGCTGGCAGGTTGCGGATGGCGAACTGGCGGCGCAACTGCTGTTCGATGTCGGCGCGCTGTCCGCCCTGCTCTACTTCACTGGCGGCGCGACCAATCCGTTCGTGTCGTTCTATCTGCCCAGCCTGGCCATCGCCGCCGCGCTGCTGCCGTGGTGGCAGGTCGCGGGACTGGCGCTGGCGGCCTTCGCTGCCTATTCGGTGATGCTGTTCCACTACCAGCCGCTGCATCTGCACGATCCGGACAGCGCGGTATCCGCCCACCTTGGTGGCATGTGGCTGAACTTTATCGCGAGCGCCGCACTGCTGGCCGGCTTCGTGGCGCGCCTGTCGGGCACGCTGCGGCAGCGCGATGCCGAACTGGCAGCCGCGCGCGAGCAACTGCTGCGTGACGAGCGCATGGAGGCACTCGGTGCGCAGGCGGCAAGCGCCGCGCACGAGATCGGCACGCCGCTGGCGACCATCGCCGTGGTGACCGGAGAATTGCGCCGCGACGCCATGGACGCTGCGCAATCCGGCACGGCGATCGGCGCGTATGCGGAAGATCTGGTCATGGTCGAGCAACAGCTAGCGCTGTGCAAGGCCGCACTGGGTCGTCTGCAGGTGAGCGGTGCATCGCAGGCGCCGGTAAAACTGGCGGACTGGCTGCCCGAGTTTGCACGCAACTGGCGCTTGCGCCATCCGCAGGCCGAACTCGAACTGGCCTTGCCGGCCGCGGATGCGGCTGGCAAGGCGATGGTCGATGCAGTAGCGGTGGGCCAGATTCTGACGATCCTGCTCGACAATGCCGCGCAGAGCTATGCGCGCCGCGACGACGGGGGGACCGTCACGCCGTGGATCCGGCTGGATGCACAGGCCGATGCCGCGATGCTGCAGCTAAGCGTGGTCGACCGTGGTCGGGGCATGTCGGCCGGACTGCTGGCCCAGCTCGGCCGCAAACCTGTGCCGAGCGCGTCCGGCGGCCAGGGCGTGGGACTGTTTCTGGCGCAGTCGGCGGCGCAGCGCCTCGGCGGCGCGCTCACGTGGCGCAGCGCACTGGAGCAGGGGACGCGCGCTGAACTGCGCCTGCCGTTCGCCCCCGAATTCGCCTCCGACCTGCCGGAGGCTCATCCGTGAACACCGTGCCTATGGTCTCGCCCAGGTTCCTGATCGTCGATGACGACGATGTGTTCGCCGGTGCGCTGGCGCGGGCCCTGATGCGCCGCGGCTATGCGCCGACCGTCGCACCGACGGCCGAGGCAGCTTTGGCGCTGGCGCGCGCCACGGACTACGGTTGGGTCACAGTCGATTTGCATCTGGCCCATCCGACCGGCACGACCTCGGGCCTGCACCTGATCGAGCCGCTGCGCGCCCTGCTGCCCGAGGCGCGCATGCTGGTGCTGACCGGTTATGCGAGCATCGCCACGGCAGTGCAGGCGGTCAAAGCGGGGGCGGACGATTATCTGGCCAAGCCGGCCGATGTCGATACCATCCTGCGCACGCTGCAGGGCGAGGCGGTGGCGCCGTCGCCCGATATCGAGCCGACGCCACTGTCGGTGCCGCGGCTCGAATGGGAGCACATCCAGCGTGTGCTGGCGGAACACAAGGGAAATATCTCGGCCACCGCGCGGGCACTCAACATGCATCGCCGCACCCTGCAGCGCAAGCTGGGCAAGAAACCGGTGGCGCGCTGAGCGGAACGCCGTCAACGTCGGGTAACAGGTCGATCAGTCAAACGCGAGGACACAGGATCGAAGCCGCGGGGCGAAAGCGGCCGCGCAACCATCACCCGAGAAGCATCCCGCCCCGCCACTCACAAGACACGCAAATAGACATGGCTCCATCCGACCGGCCGTTCCGGCGCCGCCAGGCCGCCGCCCGGCGCGGGAACACGTTCATCGAGCATGCAGAGATACGCGGTCATGGTGACCAGCAGTACCAGCAGCGCCAGCGTCAGAAAAGGCAGTTTGCGCACAGTGACGGCCCTCGCGGGAAAGCCCGCCGGAGCGGGCTGAAGATCCGTATGCAAGCGATCGGTCAGGTTGGCGGGATTACCAGCGGTTGTTGGATTCCCAAGCCTTCAGTTCGTCCTCGGCGCGCTCCTTGGTGTAGCCGTAGCGCTCCTGGATCTTGCCGGCAAGCTGGTCACGCTTGCCTTTGATCTGCGTGAGGTCGTCATCCGTGAGCTCACCCCACTTTTCCTTGACCTTGCCTTTGAGCTGATCCCATTTGCCTTCTACTTGATCCCAATTCATGGTGTTCTCCTCAGGTCAGTTAACAATGACAGCGCAATGACCGTGCAGGGTGACAAAGCGTCCTGCCATGAACCCATCATACGGACGAGGCGGTTGACGCAGCAGACGGTGGCGACTGAACCGCGCGTCGGACAATTCCCACATGAACGGACTCTGCGGCGCTCGCGGGTGACGCAGACGTTGACGTAGAAATCGACCGGCAAGCGGCGCCGGCCATGGACGGAGACAGGCGCGCTGCCCTGGCGGGCAGCGGGGGAACGACAGCCGATTCTGGGAGATGCAGGGAGAGGCGGGGCGGCTTGCGCACAAGCCGCCCGCTGGGGGATTACAGCACGTAGCGCGACAGGTCTTCGTTGCCGGCCAGTTCCTGCAGGCGTTCGTTGACGTAGGCGGCGTCGATGGTGACCGTCGTGCCGGACGCCTTGGTGGCGTGGAATGACAGGTCTTCGAGCAGGCGCTCCATCACCGTGTGCAGACGGCGTGCGCCGATATTCTCGACCTTCTCGTTGACCGAACAGGCGATTTCGGCGAGGCGGCGGATACCGTCCGGCGCGAACTCGATGGCGACGTCCTCGGTCGCCAGCAGCGCCTGGTACTGCTTGGTCAGGCTCGCGTCGGTCTGCGTCAGGATCGCTTCGAAGTCGGCTTCCGACAGCGAATCAAGCTCCACGCGGATCGGGAAGCGGCCTTGCAGTTCCGGAATCAGGTCGCTCGGCTTGGACACATGGAATGCGCCCGAGGCGATGAAGAGGATATGGTCGGTACGGATCATGCCGTACTTGGTACTCACGGTCGTGCCTTCCACCAGCGGCAGCAGGTCGCGCTGCACACCCTGGCGGGACACTTCGCCGCCATTGCCCCGGTCGCCGCGCGTGGCGATCTTGTCGATCTCGTCGAGGAACACGATCCCGTTCTGCTCGACGTTGGCAATCGCCTTGGTCTTCAGTTCTTCCTCGTTGACCAGCTTGGCGGCCTCTTCATCGACCAGCAGGCGGAAGGCTTCCTTGACCTTCAGCTTGCGGCGCTTCTTGCGGCCCTGGCCCAGGCCCGCGAACATCGACTTGATCTGCTCGGTCATGTCTTCCATGCCCGGAGGACCCATGATGTCCATCGACGGCGCACCCAAGTCGACTTCGAGCTCGATGTCCTTGTCGTCGAGCTGACCCTCGCGCAGGCGCTTGCGGAACACCTGGCGCGTGTTCGAATCCTTGTCTTCCGACAGGTGTGCGGCGGCATCGCGCGGCGGCGGTAGCAGCACGTCGAGCAGGCGATCTTCCGCCGCGTCCTCGGCACGCGTGCGCACCTTGCGCATCTCGCTTTCACGTGTCATCTTCACGGCCATTTCCGCGAGGTCGCGGATGATGGTATCGACGTCGCGACCCACGTAGCCGACCTCGGTGAACTTGGTCGCCTCGATCTTGATGAACGGCGCATCGGCCAGCCGCGCCAGGCGGCGCGCGATCTCTGTCTTGCCGACGCCGGTCGGGCCGATCATGAGGATGTTCTTGGGCGTGATCTCGTGGCGCAGCGGCTCGGCGACCTGCTGGCGGCGCCAGCGGTTGCGCAGCGCCACGGCCACGGCCTTCTTGGCCTTGGTCTGGCCGATGATGTGCTTGTCGAGTTCGGAGACGATCTCCGACGGAGTCATGGTGTGTGACATCGTGCGTATCCTGGGGCAGTCGGTATGGGCGGCCGGATGGACTCCATCGGCCGTCGCGGCGCAACGTTTATTCGAGGGACTCGATGGTGAAATTGGTGTTGGTATAGATGCAGATCTCGCCGGCGATGGTCAACGCTTTCTCGACGATATCGCGTGGCGCCAGCTCGGTGTTGTCCACCAGTGCACGGGCCGCAGCCTGCGCGAAGGAACCGCCGGAGCCGATGGCAGCCACGCCGCCTTCCGGATCGAGCACGTCGCCGTTGCCGGTGATGACCAGCGTCGTCTCGCGGTCGGCCACGATCAGCATGGCTTCGAGCCGACGCAGGGCGCGGTCGGTGCGCCAGTCCTTGGCGAGATCGACGGCGGCGCGCGTCAGGTTGCCGTGGTACTGCTCCAGCTTGGTCTCGAAGCGGTCGAGCAGCGCAAACGCATCCGAGGTGCTGCCGGCAAAGCCGACCAGCACCTGGTTGTTGTAGATGCGCCGCACCTTGCGCGCGGTGCCTTTCATGACCGTGTTGCCGAGCGTGACCTGGCCGTCACCGCCGAGCGCAACCTGGTTGCCGCGCCGCACGCTGACGATGGTGGTGCCGTGAAATTGTTCCATCGTGTTTTTCCTGTTCTGAAATGACTAGGTGACGGCGCCAGCCGGGATTTCAAGAGGCTGCTTGCACCTGGGCCGCCAAAGCGCCGGCCGGCTTCCCTATGATAGTGGAGCGGCCGACGGCGCCGGGTCGTCCCCAAAAAGAACGCGGCCCGCCGTGCGCGTGGCAGAGCGGGCCGAGCGGCGGTTGGCTGGGGAGAAGGCTGCCAGATGGCTGACGGACAGCCGGCGCGGAAGACCGCGCCCTGCGGGGCGCTGCTGCCGGCGTCCCGCGGTCAGGCTGCGAGGCTGGTAGCTTCGTCCGCGCCGATGTGCACGTTCATGCACTGCACGGCGGCGCCGGCCGCGCCCTTGCCGAGGTTGTCGAGGCGCGCCATCAGCACGATGCGCTCGCCGTTGCCGAAGGCAAACAGGTCGGCACGATTCGTGTCGTTATTGGCCTGCACGTCGAAGAAACCGTTGTCGAGCTGCTCCGGACCATCGTCCGGCGCCACCCGGATGAACTGCTCGCCCGCGTAGTGGCTGGCGTAGATGGCACGGATGTCGGCCAGGGTCACGCGCTTGGCGAGCTGGTTGACATGCAGCGGCACGGTCACGGCCAGGCCCTTGAAGAAGTTGCCGACCACCGGCGAGAACACCGGCGCCTGGGCCAGCCGCGACTGCACGCGCATCTCCGGCAGGTGCTTGTGCTCGAGGCCCATGGCATACGGGCGCGGGCTTTCCAGGCGCGGATTGCCGCCGGCCTCGAACTCCGCGATCATTTTCTTGCCGCCGCCGCTGTAACCGGTCAGCGAGAAGGCCGAGAGCGGATAGTCGGGCGGCAGCACGCCGGCATCCACCAGCGGGCGCACGGCGAGGATGAAGGCGCTGGCGTGGCAACCGGGCACGGCGATGCGCTTGCTGGCGCGGATGCGTTCGCGCTGGCCGCGCACCAGTTCCGGCAGGCCGTAGGCCCAGCCGTCGTCGGTACGGAATGCCGTGCTGGCGTCGATGATGCAGGTATTGGGGTTGTTCACCAACGATACCGCCTCGCGCGATGCCGCATCCGGCAGGCACAAGAAGGCGACATCGGCGGCATTCAGGAAGCGGCCGCGCTCGGCCGGGTCCTTGCGTTTGTCGTCGTCGATACGCAGCAGCTCCACATCGGAGCGGGCGGACAGATAGTCGAGCAGGCGCAGGCCGGTCGTGCCTTCCTGCCCATCGACAAAAACCTTGGTCGTCATGAACTTCTCGCTGTGAAGAAAAGACGCGATCAGAATGCAGCCCGTCCCTGGCTGGCAGCCGCGCCGCACTTGGCGGTACGGCCGGTCTCATTCTGATCGCGTCTCCGGTGCCGGTCGGGGATGCCGGCCCTGTGCCGCGATTTTACCGCAGCACTGTGGCAGGTGCGAGGCGGCGCCTCAGCGCATGGCCTTGCCCGCCATGCGCAGGATGTCGTCGAGGGCGTTGCCGTCGCCGTTCAGGTCGAGCATGCTGCCGAGGCCGCCCAGTGCACCTGCACCGCCCGCCTGAGCCTGCCCTGCTCCACCGCCGAGCATACCGCCCAGCACACTGCCGAGTCCGCCACCCAGGCCGCCAGCGCCGCCGCCGAGTACGCCGCCGAGCAGGTCGCCCAGGCCGCCGCCCTGAGCAGCAGTTTCATCCGCCGTACCGCCGCGCTGGCGCGACATATAGCCCATCACCAACATGGCGAGCATGGGCAGCATTTTCTTCAGCAGGGACGAGTCCAGGCCGGATTGCGCGGCCGCGCTTTCGGCCACGGTGCGGCTCACGTCCTTCGAGCCGAAGATCTGGCCGAGGATGTCATTGCCGGACGACACATCGGTCGGTTGCGCGCCAAGGACCTGTTCGAGCAAACCGCCGCCGCCGGCCTGGCCGAGCATGCCGAGCACATCCTCGAGCCCACCGGGCTGGGCTTGCGCCTGTTTCTTCACACCGCCGAGAATGGCGGGCAGCAAGGCGTCGGCCCCGCGCGCGACCTCGCTTTCGTCAACGCCGAGTTCGTTGGCCATGGACTGGAGGCCGCCGATCTGGCCCAGCAAGTCGGTGATCTGCATGATGTGTGCTCCGGAGGTTGGAGAGACGTGCCACCAGCGGGCACGCTCACAGTATAGTCAGGGGACCGGCAGGCATTCAGGGTTTGAATGCGTAGTCGATGGTCAGCGGCGCGTGATCGCTGAACTTCACATCCTTGTAGATCGAACAGGCCTTGGCGGTCTGCGCGATACCCGGCGTGGTCAGGTGGTAGTCGATGCGCCAGCCGACGTTCTTGGCGTAGGCCTGGCCGCGGTTGCTCCACCAGGTGTACTGTTCCGGGCGTGGGTCGAGTACGCGGAACACATCCACATAGCCATGGTTGTCGAACAGGTTGGTGAGCCACGCGCGTTCCTCGGGCAGGAAGCCGGAGTTCTTGAGGTTGCCCTTCCAGTTCTTGATATCGATCTCGCGGTGGGCGATGTTGACGTCGCCGCACAGCACGATCTCCCGCCCGGCCGCCTTGAGTTGCGCGAGATGCGGCAGGAACACGTCCATGAAGCGGAACTTGGCTTGCTGGCGTTCCTCGGAGCTGGAGCCGGACGGCACGTAGACGGAGATCACCGCGAGATTGCCGTAGCGGGCCTCGACATAGCGGCCCTCGTCATCGAACTCGCTGTTGCCGAACCCGATGATCACATCATCGGGTTCACGCCGGCTGTATAAACCCGCGCCGCTGTAGCCCTTCTTGGTAGCGTAGCTGAAAAAGCCGTGATAGCCGTGCGGCGCGAGAAACTCGGGTGTCATGTCGGCAGCCTGTGCTTTCAGTTCCTGCACGCAGACGATGTCGGCGTTCTGCTGGCCCATCCAGTCGAAGAAGCCTTTGCGGCTGGCGGAGCGGATGCCGTTGAGGTTGGCGCTGATAATCCGTAACATCTCGGGAATTCTGCAAAAGGGAATCGAAATGACGCAAGACAATCTGCGCCACGCTTTTATTCAGTTCGCGCTGGACGCGGGCGTCCTGTCGTTCGGCGAGTTCGTCACCAAGGCTGGACGCACCTCCCCGTACTTTTTCAATGCGGGCCTGTTCAACCAGGGCGCGATGCTCGGGCAGGTCGCCCAATTCTATGCGAAAACGCTGCTGGCCTCGGGCGTGGAGTTCGACATGCTGTTCGGGCCGGCCTACAAGGGCATCACGCTGGCTTCGGCTACGGCGGTGGCGCTGGCGGGCATGGGACGTGACGTACCGTTCGCCTATAACCGCAAGGAAGCCAAGGACCACGGCGAAGGCGGCACCATCGTCGGCGCCAAGCTCCAAGGCCGCGTGGTGATCATCGATGACGTGATCTCGGCCGGCACCTCGGTGCGCGAATCAGTGCAGATGATCCGTGCCGCAGGCGCGACGCCGGCGGCAGTGCTGATCGCGCTGGACCGCATGGAGCGCAGCGGCAACGCCGAACAGGTCGGCGAGCATTCGGCCGTGCAGGACGTGCAGCGCGAGTTCGGCATGCCGGTGGTGTCGATCGCCAGCCTGGCGGACCTGTTGCAGTATCTCGACGCGTCGCAGAATCCGGCGCTGGCCCAGCATCGCGCGGCCGTTGGCGCGTATCGCGCGCGCTACGGCGTCGATGCCTGATTGACGCTGCCGGTCACGTGACCTTGATGTCCGCGAGTCCGGCAAGCGGATCGGGATAGGCGAGCTTCATGGCCGTCATCGTATGCAGCAGGATGTCGGCAATTGCCACATTGCGGTGTGATTTCGAATCGGCGGGGATGACATACCACGGCGCCTCAGGCGTGGCCGTGGCGGCGATGGCCTGTTCGTAGGCCTCGGCGTAGGCATCCCAGTACTGGCGTTCCTCAAGGTCCTTGGGGTCGAACTTCCAGTGCTTGAGCGGATCCGCCAGGCGCTCCTCGAGCCGTTTCTTCTGTTCGTCCTTCGAGATGTGCAGGAAGCACTTCACAAGGGTCGTGCCATTCTCCACCAGGTGTTCCTCGAAGGCGCGGATCTGGCGGTAGCGCCGTGCGCATTCGTCGGCATCGATCCAGCCGTGCACACGCGTGATCAGCACGTCTTCGTAGTGGCTGCGGTTGAAGATCACGATCTCGCCGGCCGCCGGCACCTGCAGGTGCACGCGCCACAGGTAGTCGCGCGCCAGTTCGTTGGCGGTAGGCGCCTTGAAGCTGACGGCGCGCACACCCAGCGGATCGAAGGCGCGGAACACGCCACGCACCGTGCCGTCCTTGCCGCTCGTGTCCATGCCCTGCAGCACGATCAGCAGGCGCTTGCTGCGCATGGCGTAGAGCTTGTCCTGCAGCAGGTCGAGCTCGATCGACAGAGCGTCGACGCGTTCCTTGTCGCCCGCCTTGCTGCCGGTCGTGCATGGCTTGGCCGCCGGGTCGAAGTCCTTCAGCTGGAAATGCTTGCCAGCGGTGATGCGCAGCGAATCGATGGACATGGCGGCTCCCGGGATGGTGCCAGCCGTATCAGGCCGGCGGGTTCAGGCGGTCGAGGTCGATGGTGCCTTCAAATACCGTCACGGCCGGGCCGGTCATGCGTACCGAGTCGGTGGCGCTGCCCCAGGCGATGGTCAGCCAGCCGCCGTGCGTCTTGACGCGCACTGGCGTATCCAGCAGGTTGCGGCGAATGCCCGCGACCACGGCCGCGCAGGCGCCCGTGCCGCAGGCCAGCGTTTCGCCGGCGCCGCGCTCGAAGACCCGCAGGTGGATGGTGTTGCGGTCGATGATCTGCATATAGCCGGCGTTGACGCGCTTGGGAAACGCCGGGTGATGCTCGACCAGCGGGCCTTCCTCGCGCACCGGAAACGCTTCGACATCGTCCACGACCTGGACGGCATGCGGATTGCCCATTGACACCGCGGAGATCCAGCGCGTCTGGCCATTGATGTCGAGGCCGTACAGCGTGTCCTCGCTTTCCGCGCGTGTCGGCAGCGCGCCTGGCACGAACGGCACTTGTGCCGGATCGAGGATCGGCGCGCCCATGTCCACGGTGACTTCGCCGTTGTCCTGCAGGGTCAGCGTGATGATGCCGTGTTGCACTTCCACGCGGATCGAGCGTTTGCTGGTCAGGCCGCGCTCGCTGACGAAGCGCACGAAGCAGCGCGCGCCGTTGCCGCAATGCTCGACTTCGCCGCCGTCGTTGTTGAAGATACGGTAGCGGAAATCGGCGTCCGGGCGCGTGCTGCGTTCCACGATCAGGATCTGGTCCGCGCCGATGCCGAAGTGGCGGTCGGCGAGCGCCTGCCATTGCGCGGCGCTCAGCTCGAGCGGCGCGGCGGTGGCGTCGAGCACGATGAAATCGTTGCCGGCGCCATGCATTTTGGTGAAGTGGAGTTTCATCCTGCGATTGTAGCGGCTTGGGCGGGTTTGCGCCTGGCCAGCTCAGTAGACGCCAGGCTCGCCTTCCGGGCGTGTCTTGAAGCGCTTGTGCACCCAGTAGTACTCCGTAATGCGCGGGGCGATCACCGATTCGAAGAAGGCGTTCATGCGGCGGGTGTCAGAGACCACATCGTCCGTCGGGACATCCGCCTCGGGCGGGAGCAGGTGGACGCAGTAGCCCTGGTAGTCCGGCAGCATCTCGGTATAAGAAAAAATCACCTTGGCGCCGGTCAGCCGCGCCAGGCGCGAGACTGCCGCGAGCGAGGCGGCCGGCACGCCGAAGAACGGCACGAACACCGATTCGCGCGCACCGAAATCCATGTCGGCAATCAGCTGCATCACCTCGCCCTTGCGGATCAGCCGCACCACGTCGCGCGTATTCTGCGTACGCGCGATCATGTTGCCACCGAAGCGGCCGCGCCAGCGTTTCATGTGTGCGTCGAAGAGCCGGTTCGATTGCGTGGTGTACAGGGAGTGGCCAGGGATGGCGTGGTCGCCCAGGTATTGGGTCACGCGGATCGCCCCCGCTTCCACGCCGGCCAGATGCAGCGCTACCACGATATGCGGCGTGCCATGCAGCGCCGGCAGGTTGGCCTGGTCGTCGATCTGTACCCAGCGGCGCACCTGGGCGTCACTGCCGCACCAGAAGATGCCGCGTTCGGCAAAGCTGCGCAGCACCATGCGGAAGGTCTCGCGCGCCAGCGCTTCCCGTTCGGCCTCGGATTTTTCTGGAAAGCACAGGCGCAGATTGGTCTGCACGATGCGCTTGCGGCGGCTCGGGATGCGGTACAGCAGGCTGCCCAGTGCCTCGCCAAAGCGCGCCACGATTCCATATGGCAAATAGCTCAGCACATGCAGCAAGCCAATGCCGAGCCAGGTGAACACGCGCCCGATCATGCGGCCGTTCCGGCAGTGGATTCTGTAGCGGGCGGGGGCGGCGCGCCATCCGGATGCTTGTAGCGGTTGTAGCCCCACAGGTATTGCGTTGGCAATTGCCGCACCATCTGTTCGAGCGTGGCGTTCAGCACCGTATTGGCAGCGGAAGGGTCGTCCGGCAGTGGCGTCGGCACGGGCATGGTATGCACGCGGTAGCCCTCGCCGTGCGCCAGGCGTTCGGCGCAGATCAGCACGATCGGCGCGCCGGTCAGCTGATGCAGCTTGTGTACCAGCGTCATTGTATAGGCCGGGCGGCCGAAGAACGGCGCCCATGCACCTTCGCCGCCGGTGGGCGTCTGGTCGGGCAGGATGCCGGCCACGCCGCCGCGCTTGAGCTGCTTGACCACCATGCGCACACCGCGCGCTTCGGCCGGCGCCATGGTGACGTTGGGGCGCGTGCGCATGCGCTCGATCCAGTCGCGCAATGCCGGCTTGTGCGGTGGCTTGTACATGGCGACGAGCGGATGGCGCGTGGCGATGATCGGCGGCAGCACCTCGAAGCAGCCAAGGTGCGGCGTCAGCAGGATCAGGCCTCGGCCCTGCGCGAGCGATGCGTCCATGGTCGTGAACAGGTTGCCGCTGTCGATCCGCAGGCCGGCGAGCGGATCACTGCGCATCCAGAAATACGGCATCTCGAACATCATGCGGCCGGCTGAACGCGCTGCTGCGTTGCGGATGGCGGGCGTGGCCTGCGGCAGGGCGCGCTGCAGGTTGTCGCGCAGCAGGCGGCTGTAACGTCCGGGCACCTGTGCGCCGAGCCAGCCGAACATGCCGCCGAGCGCCTGGAGGACGCGTAGCGGAAGTCGGGAGAGCAGCCAGAAGAGAACGGTCATGTCGGGAGCGGCGGGAATGCGGTGGGCAGCATGGGGCGAACCGGGAGCGAACCGTGCGATGGCCCTCGGGAGAGGGTCTCCCGCCTGGGGCGGGACGCCATGCAGCGTCATCGGTAAGTGCCGTATAATAACGCGATCGCCGAGTTAAATGACAACTTGCGGGGCGATTCGGGCACATGGCATGTGCATGGCCCGACAACAATTCCGCTAAAGCGTCGCCACGTTCCAGTAACGGGCACGCAGATGCCAACCTGGAGAGCAACTGTGGCAAACGATTTTCTCTTTACGTCGGAATCGGTCTCCGAAGGACACCCGGACAAGGTGGCCGACCAGATTTCCGATGCCATCCTCGACGCCATCTTTGAACAGGACCCGCGCAGCCGCGTGGCCGCGGAGACGCTGTGCAACACCGGCCTGGTGGTGCTGGCCGGCGAAATTACCACGAACGCGCATGTCGACTATATCGAAGTCGCGCGCGATACCATCAAGCGCATCGGCTACGACAATACCGAGTACGGCATCGACCACAAGGGTTGCGCGGTCATGGTCTGCTATGACAAGCAGTCCAACGACATCGCCCAGGGCGTGGACCACGCCAGCGACGACCACCTGAACACCGGTGCCGGCGACCAGGGCCTGATGTTCGGCTACGCCTGCGACGAAACGCCGGAGCTGATGCCTGCGCCTATCTATTACGCGCACCGTCTGGTGGAGCGTCAGGCACAGCTGCGCAAGGATGGCCGCCTGCCGTTCCTGCGCCCGGACGCCAAGAGCCAGGTGACGATGCGCTATGTCGATGGCAAGCCGCACAGCATCGACACCGTGGTGCTGTCCACCCAGCACCACCCCGACCAGAGCGAAACGGCGACCAAGATGAAGGCCAGCTTCATCGAGGCGGTGATTGAAGAAATCATCAAGCCGGTCCTGCCGAAGGAGTGGCTCAAGGAAACCAAGTACCTGATCAACCCGACCGGCCGCTTCGTCATCGGCGGCCCGCAGGGTGACTGCGGCCTGACCGGTCGCAAGATCATCGTCGATACCTACGGCGGCGCGTGCCCGCACGGCGGCGGTGCATTCTCGGGCAAGGATCCGACCAAGGTGGACCGTTCGGCAGCCTACGCGGCGCGCTACGTGGCCAAGAACATTGTCGCCGCCGGCCTGGCGCGCCAGTGCCAGGTGCAGGTGGCGTATGCCATTGGTGTGGCACAGCCGATGAACATCACCGTGTACACCGAAGGCACGGGCGTGATCCCGGACGACCAGATCGCCGCGCTGGTGCGCGAGCATTTCGACCTGCGTCCGAAGGGCATTATCCAGATGCTTGACCTGCTGCGTCCGATCTACCAGAAGACCGCCGCCTATGGCCACTTCGGCCGCGAGGAGCCGGAATTCACGTGGGAAGCCACCGACAAGGCCGACGCCCTGCGTGCCGCAGCCAAGCGTTGAGTGTTCCCTGGCATCTGGTTCGCAGCCTCTGCGGATCGCATCGAAACGGCAACCTGCGGGTTGCCGTTTTTTGTAGGATTGCGCGGGTGTGTCCGCTACACAGGAAAGCTGTCCTCAAGCAGCCGTTGCGCAAGCTTTGCCGGCACATTGGCGAGCGTGCCGAAGACACGTCCGTGCAGCGGCTTGAAGCGGCTGCGTACGAACAGGTCCGCAGTGGAGCGTACGCTATAGCGCACCATCAGCGCGGCCTGGGCGGTCAGCACGAGCAGTTGCGCCACGCGGCGGGCCTCGGCTTCGAGCGTGTCGGGCGGCTGTTGCAGCAGCGTCTGCAATTCCCCAAGGCGTCCGCGGATACGCGCATCCCCATCGGCCAGTGCCGCGATGCCCTGCAGCAGGCGTCCTGCGCTCTCCGGTGATTTCTGAATGGCGCGGAGCACGTCGAGGCACATGATGTTGCCCGAGCCTTCCCAGATCGAATTGACCGGCGCTTCGCGATACAGCCGCGCCAACGGGCCCTCTTCGACATAACCGTTGCCGCCCCATACTTCCATGGCTTCGCCGGTGGCCTCCACGGCGCGCTTGCAGATCCAGAACTTCGCGGCCGGCGTCATGATGCGTTTCCACGCTTCGGCTTCCGGATCGTGCGCGGCCCGTTCGAAGGTATCGGCGAGATGCATCATCAGGCGCGTGGCCGCTTCGCTTTCGAGCGCCAGGTCGAGGAGGACATTGCGCATCAGCGGCTGCTCCGCCAAACGCTTGCCGAATGCCACGCGATGGTTCGCATGGTGCAGGGTCTGCACCACGGTCTGCCGCAGGATGGCCGTACTGCCAATGACACAGTCCAGGCGCGTGTGGGTCGCCATGTCGAGAATTGTTGGAATGCCCCGGCCTTCCTCGCCGATGAGGATGCCGCTGGCGTCTTCGAACTCGACTTCGGCGCTCGCGTTCGAGCGGTTGCCGAGCTTGTCTTTCAGACGCTGCACGAAGACCGCGTTCTTGCTGCCGTCGTCACGAAAGCGCGGCACGAAAAAACATGACAGCGGGCCATCTTCGTATTCCAGCCGGGCGACGACCAGATGGGCATCGCACATCGGTGCAGAGAAGAACCATTTATGCCCGGTCAGCCGATACTCGGCACCACGGCCCCGCTGGCTGCCCGCCGCACGCGCGACGGTGGTATTGCTACGTACATCGGAGCCGCCCTGCTTCTCGGTCATGCCCATGCCGATCATCACCGCCGATTTCTGGCGCCATGGCACATCGCGCGCATCGTGCGAAGCCGACAGCAGGCGGGGCGCCAGTTCGGCGAACAGTGCGGGCTCTTTCTGCAACACCGGGATGCTGGCAAACGTCATGGTCGCGGGGCACAGCGAGCCTGCTTCGACCTGCCCCTGCAGGTAATAGCCGGCGCTGCGCGCGGCCCACGCGCCGGGACGCGGTTCGGCAAAGGGCAGTGCATGCAGTAGGTTGCCGCGCAGGATGCGCAGCAGGGCGTGCCAGCTCGGATGGAAGCTCACGCAATCGATGCGTTCGCCAATGCGGTTGTGCGTGTGGAGTTCGGGAGGGTAACGGTTGGCAAGCGTGCCCTGCGCCAGCGTCTCCGCCTCGCCCAGGCGCGTGCCCAATGCACAGAGCCTCGCTTCATACCAGGCTGCACCGTAGTGCGTCACCGCACTTTGCAGTACGTTGTCGCAGGTGTACAGGTTGTAGCCGGACAGGTCCGGCACCTGATTGAAAATGCGGTGTGTGGGTGAGGACACGCGCGTTTCTCCCGGAGCCTGTTTTGCATCTTAGCGCACACGGCGGGAAACGCGAGTGTCGAAACAATCGGGGCGTGCGTATCTAAGAATGTGCCTATGGCATTTCATGTGCGTCAAGTGGTCGATTCAGCTTGACTGGTAGTCAGGCACTTATCCGGCGCAGTGGTCAAGTGATCGGGCGCTTTTATCGCGCACCATGTTAATGGCGATGCCGACTGCCGACTTGGCTGCGACGACTAATCGAACCAGGGCGGGTCACTCCATGTGATCGTCTGGGTGGGTGGCGGCGCCGGGATGTCGATGTCATGTGTCACCGCCCCGTGTTTCCTGAGCACGTCGATCACGGCCTGGTTACCGCATTCCAGAGCGTAGTCGAGCAGACGCAGGGGGGGCTTATGTCCGTCGGAATGATTGATGTAGCCCTTGAACTCATCGAGCTTGTGAAGTTCTTCGCAGATTTCGTCGAGATAGTCTGCTTTAACCTTCTTTGAGACGAGCAGGAAGAGCGGCTTCACCTCGTCGAAGGAATTGAATGGCGACACCAGGCCACTGGTCAGCATGCGCTTGGCCGTGCCCAGGTCACCTTGGTGGACGTAGTGTTGAAAAGCTGCCTGTGTTGCCGGAATGATGACGTCTTTCATGAATCCGGCCCTTAATTCGGCGGTCAGTACCGATGCGTAGCCGGGTATCCGGCGCGGGAGTACCTGTTCCGTGACCCAGCGACCGAATGCCAGTCGATCGGTGCCTTTGAACTTGAGCCAGCCATTGGGAATGCTGCTGGTGTAGACGAACACGCGGTTGTAGTGGCAATACAAAAGTGCGGCTGCCAGTACCGGCAGCATTGCCTTGCGGATCGACTTCGAGGTTCTGCTCAGGTTTCCTGCCAGGTCACGCAGGTAGTCCTGCTCGTAGGAACCATACCTTGACCGACTGGGCCACTGGTCGAGGATCTTTTCCAGTACCACCTTGTCGCACAGCGCCGCCGTGGCGGCCTTGCGTAGCTGCGTGCGCTGTGCTTCGGTCATGCCTTCGAGCGGATCCGGTCTCGCTTTCTGCGCATGGCGACGGTCGAAGCCTACGGCACGAGCGATCTCCCGCAATCTCGATTTCAATCCAGATGTGGTCGCGGTATGGCTGTCCCGGCTTGCCGCTGCTCCTGTGCCTCTGCCAGCTTCGTTTCCAGAGGGCGCCGGGTCGGATGCATCGCCAGGTTTGGGCGCTTGCGGGTTGGTGTTGGCGGATTGTCGTGAAGCATGACTCGCTCCAAAACCCAGACGTGACAACATGCAATTCCTCTCTGTCGATATGTGAGCCTATCGTAGAGCCATGCTGCCGTACTGCGTTGGCCGTATTTGCAAACATTCGTGAGCCCGCCGGTTTTCATCGGCGATACATCCGCTGCGGCGCCTGACAGGCCTTGTGTTGTCGAGGCACATGCCCAGCCACAAAGGTCAGTGCCGGCCGTGTTTGCCTGCGCCCGTGAAACTGGCGGTTTCCCGCGCAATATGCTTTAATCATCCCTGTTGGATGAAACAGGGGTGCTGCACGCATGGGGCGTGTAGCTGAGAGAGTCCCTTCGAACCCGATCCGGTTAGTACCGGCGTGGGAAGTTTCAAGCATAACCGTCCCTCCACCTGCCGCTTGCGTCACTTGTGCTCCATACGAGCCGCCCGCGAGCCCGCGCAGGATGCCACTTCAGCCTACAGGCTGGTCATCGGTTCAGGGCCTCCGGTTTCGTCCGCCACTGCATAACCAAGGACGAGACATGACGCAATCCGCTTCCACAGCCGCCACTTCTGCTGCAACTTCCTTCGAATCGCTCGCCAGCGAGCTCGACCAGAAATTCGCCTATCCTGCTTCGTCGAAGACCTATCTCGTCGGCAGCCGTCCGGACATCCGCGTGCCGCTGCGCACCATCGTGCAGACCAACACGCGTACCGAGCAGGGCGAGTCGCCCAATCCGCCGATCCCGGTCTACGATACCTCGGGCCCTTACAGTGATCCGGACGTGCAGATCGACCTGCAGGCCGGCCTCGCGGCGCTGCGTGCGCCGTGGATCGATGCCCGCGGTGACACCGAGGTGCTGCCGGGCCTGAGTTCCGAATATGGCCGCGCCCGCGCTGCCGATCCGGCTACGGCGCATCTGCGTTTTGCACACCTGACGAATCCGCGCCGCGCCAAGGCTGGCGCCAATGTCAGCCAGATGCACTACGCGCGCCGCGGCATCATCACACCGGAAATGGAATTCGTCGCCCTGCGCGAGTCGCTGAACCTGCAGGCGCTGTACGACAAGCCCGAATACAAGGCGCTGCTGCGCCAGCATCCCGGCGATGGCCTGGGCGCCAACATTCCGCGCCGCCCGGAAGACATCACGCCGGAATTCGTGCGCCAGGAAATCGCCGCTGGCCGCGCCATCATTCCCGCCAACATCAATCACACTGAACTCGAGCCGATGATCATCGGCCGCAACTTCAGCGTGAAGATCAACGGCAACCTCGGCAACTCCGCCGTGACTTCGTCGCTCGCCGAGGAAGTCGAGAAGATGGTCTGGGCCATCCGCTGGGGCGCGGACACCATCATGGACCTGTCCACCGGCAAACACATCCATGAAACGCGCGAGTGGATCCTGCGTAATTCGCCGGTGCCGATCGGCACGGTGCCGATCTACCAGGCGCTCGACAAGGTCGGCGGCAAGGCCGAGGACCTGACGTGGGAAATGTTCCGCGACACGCTCATTGAACAGGCCGAGCAGGGCGTCGACTACTTCACCATCCACGCTGGCGTGCTGCTGCGCTACGTGCCGTTGACCGCGGACCGCGTGACCGGCATCGTGTCGCGCGGCGGTTCGATCATGGCCAAGTGGTGCCTGGCGCATCACAAGGAAAACTTCCTGTACACGCACTTCGACGAGATCTGCGAAATCATGAAGGCCTATGACGTGTCGTTTAGCCTCGGCGACGGCCTGCGTCCGGGTTGCATCGCTGATTCCAACGATGCGGCGCAGTTCGGCGAACTGCATACGCTCGGCGAGCTCACCAAAAAGGCGTGGGAGCATGACGTGCAGGTCATGATCGAAGGCCCGGGCCACGTGCCGCTGCAGCGCATCCAGGCGAACATGGACGAGGAGCTGAAGCACTGCTTCGAAGCGCCGTTCTACACGCTCGGCCCGCTCGTCACCGATATTGCACCCGGCTACGATCACATCACCAGCGGCATCGGTGCGGCCAACATCGGCTGGATGGGCACGGCCATGCTGTGCTACGTCACGCCCAAGGAACACCTCGGCCTGCCTGACAAGGAAGACGTGCGCGAAGGCATCATCACCTACCGCATCGCCGCGCACGCCGCCGATCTGGCCAAGGGCTGGCCTGGCGCGCAGCTGCGCGACAACGCCCTGTCCAAGGCGCGTTTCGAGTTCCGCTGGGAAGACCAGTTCAACCTCGGTCTCGATCCGGAAAAAGCGCGCGCCTTCCACGACGCCACGCTGCCTGCCGAAGGCGCGAAGATCGCGCACTTCTGCTCAATGTGCGGTCCCAAGTTCTGTTCGATGAAGATCACGCAGGAGGTGCGTGACTACGCCGCCTCGCTGAAGGATGGCAGCGCCGAGCAGGCCATGCAGGAAAAATCGATCGAGTTCGTCCGCCAGGGCGGCAAGATCTACTCCTGACCCACGAACGCTGTATGTTTGCGGCGATCCTGCCGCCGGATCGGTCGTCCGGCGGTACCGTCGCGCAGTTACGTGGCGCCGCGTCGGGATCTGGATGAGATTCCCCTGTCTGCTGCCACCTGAGCCTGCACCAGCGCAAGTTCATGCGGATTCAGGGTGCCAAGCGTGGCGCCCACCCGCTGCAGACTGGCCCAGTAAGGTACGTTGGATTCGGACGCGGCGTCGCGTATCGCGGTCACCCAGCGCATCGAGTTCAGGCGACGAGATACCGCGTCCGTATGTTCCGGATCCATGAGCTTGCGGAATTCGCGCCGATGCGTGCGGACATAAGCGCGAAATTCCTCAGGAGTCAGCATGGCGCGCAATGCACGGATGCCACTATTGCTGCGCTGAGCGGGACCGATTCCATGCGGCGCGAAGGCGTTCTGCCAGCCCTGTGGCAACCGCTTGAGCAGATGACTGGATTCTGTGGGCGGAATGCGCGAGAGTGTTTCCGGCGAAGGGCACTGCTCGGCGAGCAGACGCGCCACGTCCGCATGACGATGGCGCAAGGCTGACAGTAAACACGCCGCGACGAGCGGGCGTGCCTGCCGTGCGATGTCCGGTTCGGCGTGCAGCTTGTCCAGCATCTGGTTCACATATTCGGCATTTCCGCCGGACGTGGCGTAATGCATTGGCGTCTTTCCGTACGCATCGGTTGCCAGTAGCGCATGCGCCGGGCTGGCCGACAGGATGGAGGCAAATATCCCGGCGTGCCGGCCTCGCGCGGCTTCCTGTAGCGGGAGCAAGCCTCGGCTAAAGCGCATCTGGGCGAGCGTGATGCCGGATGCCGCGATGCGGTCGAGGATGTGCGCCGTGCCCTGCTGGATAGCGCCAATCACCAGGCGCGGGAGAAAGCGGCGACGGCCCAGGGCTCTGAATGCCGGAGCGACGCCTGCCTCCAAAAGCGTAGACACCATCGCCACACGCTCAGTCGTGGACGTTCCCGGCATCAACCACGCGGCCAAAAGCCACGTATGCCGCGTCGTATTGAAAGCGCTTGGCAGCGCATGGCGATGCTGGTTGAGATACGCCGCCGCGCGCGCGGGCCCCATGACTTTGAGAAAGTGTGCGAGCAGATGGCTGTGATTTAGCTGTGATGGTGGAAGCGCCTGCATGCTGACCGGGTCGGTGATCTGCAGCGCCCGCACACCTGCCATGTCGGGGTTGATGTGCGGATGCGCCTCGCGCAGATGTGCAGTGTCGAGTATCTCGCGATAGCCTTCGTGCACACACCAGAGGCCGGTGTCACGATGTTCGATGTGCGCGGTGAGCACAGCGGGTGGGTCGAGCGGGCTGTCCACTAGTTGACGCAGCGGATCAAGCAATGACTGGCGTTCCAGCCCCAGGCTGATGTAATGCTGTACCAGCGGGACATTGGTGCCTGCCCTAAAGCAGTCGTCCTCGCGGTAATCCAGCAGGGCGGTGATTGGAATTGCCCCGCTGCCGTTGGTCCCCAGCCCGGCATATGCCAGTGCAATCTGCTCCAGCGGGGATTCGATTTTCTTAAAGGTTCCGAGGTCGTGCCAGGTCTCCGGGGAGGTTTTTGGAAAGGTTTCCATCAGGCATCGTTTGACCGCATTGAGGCAATCTTCGGCGATGAACCGAATCAGGTTTGACGGCGCGAGGAGCGTATCGAGCCGCCGCTGGAGTGCTGGTAGATCGAGCCCCCGGCTCTGCAGCATCTGATTGTTACCATAGCTCTCTTCAATGCGGGCGACGTGATAGCGGTCAGCGAAGTGATTGAACAGCGCTGAATTGACGTGTACGTTCATCGCCGGTCCCATCCGCTGGCGGCGCGCTTGCTCCGCCTGGGCTTCGGCAAAAACCTGGTTCATCACATCGACGCGCGCCGCGTAGAGGCGGCCGATCAACCCGCCGGCACACGCTTCCAGGCTGGCTGCAATCACGCGGATATATCCGATCATGCCAGCCCAGCAGGAGTGTTCGATTTCATCCGCCAGGTTGATCGCGGCGCGTCGGCGCGTCTCCAGATGAACGTTATCGTCGTTAAGAATCTTGTTGATCAGCTCCAGATCGCGCTTCACGCTGGTGTAAAAGCGGTAGGCGTCGTTTTCTTCGTGCAGGGCTTGCGGCATGACGCCGCCGTAGGGAAAAAGCATCTGGTGAAGCGCGTTCCATTTGACGGCGATTGCTGCCTGACGCGCGGTTGTCATCGCCAGGTCCTGCATCACGGTGGTGAGTTCGTTCAGCAATTGACGATAGTCGCCCGGAAAGGCATTGAGCGGCGCATTCCCGTTCATGACAGCTTCCTTGCTGATGAACAGTGGGCGGCGCGCATGCGCTTCAGCGGGAACGTCCAGAAGACGCGATTGTTGGATAGAGGGCGGGACTTGCCGCGCGGCAGCGGAAAAGACGGGGGTGTGAAATACGGATAAGGGCATGATGGCGTACTTGTGAGAAGCGGCGATGCATGGCGGCGCCCGATCGGTTTTCGCTCGCTCACGCCCGACCCTTCGGGTGACCGGGCCTCGATCATTGCCTCGAAATCCGGCGTGTTGTCACGTGCGCATACAGCGCAAGGAGTGGCGTGCCGCAGGGAACCGCTAGCGTGGATGCCGGCATGAGGGTGTGACTAAAAACAAGCATAGTGCCGAATACATGATGTCATCCGTCCGGGGAATGTGAATCTTCGCAACTCTGCGTTTGTCCGAAAACGGGTTCGTGATCCGCGCGATGTCGAATGCGTGTGCTATCCTTACAGCTATCGAAGAAACAGGGGTGCCGTGCCCACGCTGCATGGCTGAGAGAGACCCTTTGCACCCGATCCGGTTCATACCGGCGTGGGAAGTTTCGAACGGTGCCGGTACTGGCGCCGACGAGTCTGCAAGGTCTTTCTCTGCGCATTGCTGTTGATGTCACGCATGCCGGAGCGAATGATGACCGCAGATCTACCAGATTGTCAGCGATTGCCCCCCAGCCGGACAGCCGGCGCCCCCCAGGGTTGCCTGTTCCCTTTTGTACCGATCGTTTCGTGCACTGTATGCGATATGGTGTGCTGCCCGGGGCGTGCGTACTGTGCATCTCGGGGCGCGAGGTGATTCCGTGACTCTTCCCGACATCGACGTCGCCATCTTCGGCGCCGGCCTGGCCGGACGCCTGTGCGCGCTGCAGCTGGCGCGCGCGGGGCGTACCGTGGCGTTGATTGAGCGCGATGGGCCCGATGGGCGCGGCGCGGCGGCGCATATCGCCGCAGCCATGCTTGCGCCGCTGGCCGAGTCCGCCATCAGCGAACGCAGCGTGGTGGAGATGGGCATGGCTAGCGTGCCGTTGTGGCGCGCGCTGATCGATACGCTGCCCACCCCGGTGTTCTTCCAGCAGGACGGTACGCTGGTCGTCTGGCATGCCGGCGACCGCAACGAAGCCACCATGTTCGCCAGCCGTGTGCGCGCCGTTGCGCCGGCCGATGCCGTGCAGGCGCAATTGCGCGCTGTCGATGGCGACACGATTGCCGAACTGGAACCGGCGCTGGCCGGCCGTTTCCGTCAAGGCCTGTTTATCGGCGGCGAAGGCCAGCTCGACAACCGCATGGTGCTCGATGCGCTGCGTGTGGCGCTGGAGGCGGAAGGTGTGCATTGCGTCTGGCATGCCGGCGAGGTCGATGTGTCATCGCTGCCCGGGCTCGGCCTGGAAGCCGGGCTGGTGCTCGATTGCCGCGGCCTCGGCGCGCGCCGCGACTGGCCTGCGCTGCGTGGTCTGCGCGGCGAGGTGGTGCGTATCCACGCGCCCGGCGTACGCTTGCACCGTCCGGTACGCATGCTGCATCCGCGTTACCCGATCTACATCGCGCCCAAGCCAGGCGACGTATATGTGATTGGCGCGACCGAACTCGAGAGCGACGACATGTCGCCGATGAGCGTGCGCTCCGCGCTCGAACTGCTCTCGGCCGCGCATTCGCTGCACCCCGCGTTCGGCGAGGCGCGTATTCTCGAACTGAATGTGCAGTGCCGCCCCACCTTGCCGCACAATCTGCCGGAGATTATTGCCGAACACGTGCAGGATGTACCGGTCATGCGCGTGAATGGCTTGTACCGGCATGGCTTCATGATCGCCCCGGCGGTCACGCAGGCGGCATGCACTGTGGCGCAAGCCTGGCTCGATGATGGCGCTGGCGCGCTACCTGCGGTGCGCGCGTCGGCGCGTTGGCCTGAAATGTATGGCGGCACCGCGTTCGATTCACAGTTGGAAAACGCATGATGGATGTTCTACTCAACGGTCAGGCGCTTGCTTTGCCTGACAACGCGACACTTGCCGATGCCGTCGCGCACAGCGGCGCGCAGCCGCCCTTCGCCACCGCCGTGAACGGTGCCTTCGTGCCGCGTGCCGCGCATGCCGTCACCGTGCTCGCGGCTGGTGACCGTATCGATCTCGTGCAGCCCGTCACGGGCGGCTGATTGCAGGAACTGCCATGAATTCAGACACCTCCCTCGCTTCCGTGCTGGCCGACGATGCCTTGCGCCTGTACGGCGAAACCTTTGCGTCGCGCCTGCTGCTCGGCACGGCGCGCTACCCGTCGCCCGCCGTGCTCGAGCAGGCAGTACGCGCCGCGCGGCCAGGCATGCTGACCGTCGCGCTGCGCCGTGAAGGCGCGGTTGGCGAGGGCGAAGGCGGACAGCGCTTCTGGCAGATGCTGCGCGAACTCAACGTGCCCGTGTTGCCGAACACCGCAGGCTGCCATTCGATCGAGGAAGTGATCACCACCGCCATGATGGCGCGCGAAGTGTTCGACACGCCGTGGATCAAGCTCGAACTGATCGGCGACGACTACACGCTGCAGCCCGACACGCTGGCGCTGCCGGCCGCGGCCGAGCGGTTGATCCGCGAAGGGTTCAAGGTGTTGCCATACTGCACCGAGGACCTCGTGCTCTGCCGCCGCCTGCTCGATGCCGGCTGCGAGGCGCTCATGCCATGGGCCGCGCCCATCGGTACCGGCAAGGGGCCGATCAATCCATATGCGCTGCGCCTGCTGCGCGAGCGCCTGCCCGATACGCCGTTGCTCGTCGATGCCGGTCTCGGACTGCCTTCGCACGCCACGCAAGTCATGGAATGGGGCTACGACGGCGTGCTGCTCAACACCGCTGTGGCACAGGCCACGCACCCGGTCGCGATGGCGCAGGCCTTCTCCATGGCCGTCGCCGCCGGCCGCGCCGCGTGGCTCGCGCAGCCCATGCCGGAGCGCGAACTGGCGCAGGCCAGCACGCCGGTGGTCGGGATGCCGTTTTGGCATCAGGACAGCAACGTTTGACGGAGAGTCGGCATATGGATTTGCGTCACGCGCTGCTCGAGCGGCATGGTGCATCGTTCGGGCGCGGTGCCCAAGGCTGGCAGATCACGGCAGTCGACCTGCCGGCCGGGGAAGTCCGCTTCCGTTTATCCGCGCCGGCGCATACGGCGGCGGATGGCGACACGGATACAACGGCCGAGACACCGGGCGAAACAACGCGTGAAGCCGTACTGGTGACCACGCTTAACTCCGCTGGATCACGACGGCAGATCGTCGATCATGTCGATGGCCCCTTCGGCGCATGGCAGTTCGTTTCCTCGGCGGAGCATGACCCGGTGTTGTCGGAACCTTGGCTCGACACGGTGCGCGCCCTGCTCGACATGGATTTCGAGCCGCACGATGCCGTATGCCTCGCACGCGCCTGGCATGTCGGCGACACCACCTGGCCCACGCACCTGCCGCGTTTTCCGGCCGTGATGCTGCGCGCCGCGCCGCTGCAAGCACCCGGCCTTTTCCCGCCCTGCCCCGAGCAACTCGGCCTGTACGCCGTCGTGCCCGACGCCGTATGGATCGAACGTCTCGTGCCGCTAGGCGTGCCGACCTTGCAGTTGCGCTTCAAATCCGGCGACCCGGCGCGCGTGGCCGACGAAATCGCCCGCGCCGAACAGGCCGCACGCGGCAGCGCTTGCCGCCTGTTCATCAACGACCACTGGCAGGAAGCCATCCGCCAGCACCGCGCCGCGCTCGACATGCATGGCGCCAGCGGCATCTACGGTATTCACCTCGGACAGGAAGACCTCACCGACACCGACCTGCCCGCCATCTGCACCGCACGGCTGCGGCTCGGCGTGAGCACGCATGGCTTCGCCGAAATGCTGCGCGTGCTACCGCTGCAGCCGAGCTATCTGGCGCTGGGTGCGGTGTTTCCGACCACTACCAAAACCCTCAAGACCGCACCGCAAGGACTCGCGCGCCTGCAGGCCTACGTCGAGACCGTGCGCAGCAGTTATCCGTCATTGCCGCTCGTCGCCATTGGCGGCATCGATGCGGGCAATGCGGAGGAGGTCTTGCGGACGGGGGTGGGAAATGTGGCGGTCGTGAGGGCGGTGACGGAGGCGGGGGATTTATCTGCCGCTGTCCGTCGGCTGCGCGCGTTGGCTGGTTAGCCCTGCTGTAGTGATACAAGCATCTTCCGCAATAGCGTGTCCGCCTTTGCCTGGATTAACCTGCTGTCGCTCTCCAGCAGCGCCAGGAGCTGATGCCGTACCTCGCTTTCCGGGCGTTCAAGGCCCTGGGTCGGCATCAGGTTCGCGAATTTGTTGACCGTTCTGCCGGCATGATGGGGATCGTCTATCTGGGGCTCGAACAGTTCGTCCCATTGAACCGACAGCGGGGGAATCCCCGGAAGTGTCACACCCTCTTCCCGAGCGGCTCGGGCAATCCGGGTCTCCATCTCGAACATGGCGTCAAGCATCGCATTTTTGCTCGTATAGAGCATGCCAGTCACCGCGCCATGATTGAAGCGGTGGTCCGGAACCGTTCCCGCGGTGAGCAGTTTCACGTAAGCAAGCGCCAGGTTTTCGAGCACGCTGTTGGCGTAAGCGCACACGATCCGGCTGCAGAATTCGAGGGAGGCATCGGCGGGATGTGACGGGTCGGCTTGCTCGGGCAGCCTGATCCTGTCGAGGCTGGTCGTTGTGCCATTCCACAATGTCAGGGTGAGCGGATCGGATGGATGCGGGATCAACTGATCGGACAGATCGAGCAGCTTTTGCTCGTTTTCGGGCGAGGTACGTTTTTGGCCATCTGCCCGCATGATTTTCTCTCGCTCGCTGTTGAACGTCTCGATGGCCCGTATTTGCAGGGGATCTGCGGCGGTAGCGGGTGTAGCTGGCGTGCTTGCCGGAGCATGCCTGAAGCAGTCGAGAATTTCCCTGGCGATGTCTGCGTCGTTCGGGTCGGCTTCCCAGGGTAGACGGTGTCCCGGTGATATTGGCTGGTTCGGCGGCGGTGCGCCTGGGTGGCCGGCGTCGATCGCTGCTCCCGGCCTCGTTGCTGTGGGGCGCGGCGAGGATGACGAAGAAGAGGAGCCCGCACCGGAATGAGCATCCGATCGCCGGGAGCGGGAGGTTCGGGGTGCGTGCAGCGGGCCCTTCGGTGCCTGTCTGTGCGATCTTTGATCCCTAGGGGTTGATGTGGTGCCGACCGGCTCGGCTGTCCCCGTGGCGTGAAGCGCGAGAGAGGCATGGGCGCTCGGCGATGGCTCGGTGGCGCGCTGTCGGTCTTCTTTTGATGTCTTGTGCGTGCCGCTGGATGGCGATGACGCCAGGCGTGACCGCTGCGCACGCGATGTCGTTGCAGAGGCCTTTTCGACGGTCGCCGGATCTTTTTCACCGCGCTGCCGCGGTTGACCGGTGGGGCGGGTTTCTGGATGTTTCGACGGTCTGGGTTGTCGTGCTGGTTGGGGCTGCGCTGCACCGCCGGCCTCACGCGCAGTTCGAAGACCTGCGTCCGATGCTAATTTCTTGCGAGCGCTGTGCGCGGGGGGAGGATGGATCACCCGAGCGGGTTCCACTGCGGGCTTGCGTTTGGTGTTAGGCGTTTGGGCAGGGCCGGGATGGTGGTTGGGTGGTGTCGTGCCTGGCGTCACTGCCGCAGCAGCGCCCTCCGGCGTCCTGACTGGATGCTTTGCCAGAAAATCCTCCAGTTTAGCCAGCTCGGTCTCCGCCACGCGCAGCCATTGTTTTTTCTCCAGGTGAACCGGTTCGACGCGCGTGAGCATGGGGCGCGGATAGAGTCCCCGATATCGTTTTTCGATCCGGCCGTCGTCCGCGTAGCGCGGCAGCAGTGATTCATACCGTACGCGGACTGGTGTCGATGTTTCGTCCCGGAGATTTTTGATCAGGGTCTCTCGCAGGAAGGTTGCGCGATTATTTGCCGCGACACTTTTCTCCTGCATATAGGCGTCCTTGACGGACGCGATCATATTTGAGAATCCGCGCGCTAATCGCCGGAGAGGATTCACTGGCATGGTTGGTTTCCTTTATCCAAGGTGAGCCATGCCATTCTATGAATTGCGCTTCATCGCGACAGTGAACAAGCGTTTCCTGCCCCATGATCCAACGGCCCATTCCCCCGCCCCAACGACCATCTGGCCCCAGCCGCAATCGCCTGTGTCACATACTCGATGCCCCCACGCACCGCCTCCGTCAAGCCGAGGCCACGCGCCAGATGCGCCGTCACCGCAGCCGCCAGCGTGCACCCGGTACCGTGCAGGTTGCGCGTGGCGATGCGTGGGTGGCGGATGACTTCGCGGGTGCCGTCGGCGCACAGCAGCAGGTCGCTGAGGATGGGCTGGTCGAGGTGGCCGCCCTTGAGCAGCACGGCGTGGCAGCCGAGCTGGAGCAGGGCTTCGGCGGCGGCGTCCATCTGGTCTTCGGTGTGGATCTCGCGGCCCAGCAGCCAGGCGGCTTCGATCAGGTTGGGCGTGACCAGCCGGGCGCGCGGGAACAGTTCGCGCACCATGGCGCGGGCGGTGTCGTGGCTGGAGAGCGTGGCGCCCGAGGTGGCGATCATCACGGGGTCGACCACCAGCTGCGTCAGGCTGCAGCGGTCGAGCGCGGCGGCGACGGCGTGGACGATCTCGGGGCTGCCGAGCATGCCGGTCTTGGCGGCATCCACGCCGAGGTCGCTGGCGACGGCGTCGATCTGGGCGCCGACGATCTCGGGCGGAATGGCATGGACGCCGCTGACCCCGAGGGTGTTCTGCACAGTGATGGCGGTGATGGCCGTCATGCCGAAGCAGCCGAGGGCGGCGAAGGTCTTGAGGTCGGCCTGGATGCCGGCGCCGCCGCTGCTGTCGGAGCCGGCGATGGTCAGGGTGCGCGGTGGAATATGCGCGGTCGGGGTGGATGGGGCTGGCATGGAAACCGAGGTAGGCGAGGCGGCAGGAGCAGAAACCGGTGTGGCGTGTGTCATGTGAATCGTCGGGCGGTCGCGGACCAGGAACATCAGGGCTGGCCGGGGCTTTCCCCGAAAAGTGCGGGGCAGGTGGCCTGGCGGCGTGTTTGGGTGGCGCGTGGCGGGTGCAACTTCGTCCCGCTCACGCTACAATACCGGCATTCCGAGGAGCGTTGCAACGGAGTGGTGCCTTTTCCGCAAGGTCGCACCTTCCCGCCAGGCTCGGAAGTCTCTCAACCGCGCTCGCTGATCCGTGATTGTCATGGTGGCGAGAGTGCGCGTCTCAAGCGTTTATTCCTGCGTTCACCCCCTGTGGCGATCACTTTTCTCCGGAGTGAAAATGAACGCACCTGCCGACCTGAAGACCGATTACCTCGTTGCCGATATCAAGCTTGCGGACTGGGGCCGCAAGGAAATCGCCATCGCCGAGACCGAAATGCCGGGCCTGATGGCCATCCGTGACGAATACGCCGCCAGCCAGCCGCTGAAGGGCGCGCGGATCGCCGGTTCGCTGCACATGACGATCCAGACCGCCGTGCTGATCGAGACGCTCAAGGCGCTCGGCGCGGATGTGCGCTGGGCCTCGTGCAATATCTTCTCGACCCAGGACCACGCCGCCGCTGCGATTGCCGCCGCCGGCACGCCGGTGTTCGCCTTCAAGGGCGAGTCGCTGAAGGAGTACTGGGATTTCACGCACCGTATCTTTGACTGGGCGGACGGTGGCACGCCGAACATGATCCTCGACGACGGCGGTGATGCCACGCTGCTGCTGCACCTCGGCGCGCGCGCCGAGAAGGATGCCTCGGTGATCGCCAAGCCGGGCAGCGAGGAAGAAACCTTCCTGTTCGCCGCCATCAAGGAAAAGCTGGCGCAGGATCCGACCTGGTACAGCCGCAACCTCGACGCAATCCGCGGCGTGACGGAAGAAACCACCACGGGCGTGCACCGCCTCTACCAGATGGCCCAGAAGGGCGAACTGCGCTTCCCCGCCATCAACGTGAACGACTCGGTGACCAAGAGCAAGTTCGACAACCTGTACGGTTGCCGCGAATCGCTGGTCGACGGCATCAAGCGCGCCACCGACGTGATGATCGCCGGCAAGGTCGCGGTGATCTGCGGTTACGGCGATGTGGGCAAGGGCAGCGCGCAGGCCATGCGCGCCCTGTCGGCGCAGGTGTGGGTGACCGAAGTGGATCCCATCTGCGCGCTGCAGGCCGCGATGGAAGGCTACCGCGTGGTGACCATGGACTACGCCGCCGACAAGGCCGACATCTTCGTGACCTGTACCGGCAACTACCATGTGATCACGCATGACCACATGGCCAAGATGAAGGACCAGGCCATCGTCTGCAACATTGGTCACTTCGACAACGAGATCGAGATCGCCGCGCTGGAAAAATACCAGTGGGAAGAGATCAAGCCGCAGGTCGATCACGTGATTTTCCCCGACGGCAAGCGCATCATCATCCTGGCCAAGGGCCGCCTGGTGAACCTCGGCTGCGCCACGGGCCATCCGTCCTACGTGATGAGTAGCTCGTTCGCCAACCAGACCATTGCACAGATCGAACTGTGGCAGGAACGCGATTCCGGCAAGTACCCGGTCGGCGTGTACGTGCTGCCGAAGCATCTCGATGAAAAGGTGGCGCGCCTGCAGCTGAAGAAGCTGAACGCGCAGCTGACCGAACTGACCGACCAGCAGGCCGCCTATATCGGCGTCTCGAAGGAAGGTCCGTACAAGGCCGACCACTACCGCTACTAAGCTTGGGCGGCGGTTTCAGCCGGAGTCTGGCATCGTCGCGTGGCTGGGCCGTACTTGTGTACTGCCCGCCGCGCGTCCGGCCAGATTCGCTTGGGGTCTGAAGCCGCATCCGAGGGCCATTGCGTTGCTGTACCGTTTTATGCTGACCGCCCGGCCAGGCATTCCGCCCGGCCGGGTCATTGCAACCCGGGAGGAAGTGCCATGCGTTTGCTGATTGTCTGGCTGATCAATGCCGTCGCGCTGTTCGTGCTGCCCTATGTGCTGTCCGGAATCCAGATCAAGGGCTTCGGCTCGGCGATGATCGCAGCCCTCGTGCTGGGCCTGGTCAATGCGCTGATCCGGCCGATCCTCGTCATCCTGACACTACCGGTGACGGTGCTGACGCTCGGCCTGTTCATCTTCGTCATCAACGCGCTGCTGTTCCTGTTTGTCGGCAAGCTGCTGTCCGGCTTCATGGTCGACAGTTTCGGCACGGCGCTGCTGGGCTCGATCCTGTACAGCATCATCTCGTGGCTGCTGGCCAGCCTGCTGCTGCGCGACCGCGTCGCGTGACATGAGGCGGCGCTTTGGCCCGCAACAACACTATGCAAGAACGACATTTCAGTTTTGAATTTTTCCCGCCCAAGACGCCCGAGGGCGCCGAGAAGCTGCGCGTCACGCGCGCGCAGCTGGCGACGCTGCAGCCGAAGTTCATCTCGGTGACCTTCGGCGCGGGCGGTACCACGCAACAGGGCACGCTCGATGCCGTGCTGGAGATCCAGCGCGAGGGCACGGAGGCCGCGCCGCACCTGTCGTGCGTCGGCTCGTCGCGCGACAGCATCCGGCAGATCCTCCAGACCTATCGCGAGGCGGGCATCCGCCACATCGTCGCGTTGCGCGGCGACCTGCCCTCGGGCATGGGCGAGATTGGGGAATTCCGCTTTGCCAACGAGCTGGTGGAATTCATCCGCGCCGAAACCGGCGACTGGTTCCATATCGAGGTCGCAGCCTATCCGGAATACCATCCGCAGTCGCGCTCGCCGCGGCACGACATGGAGAATTTCGCGCGCAAGGTGAAGGCCGGGGCCGACTCGGCCATCACGCAGTACTTCTATAACGCGGATGCCTATTTCCGCTTTGTGGACGATGTGCGTCGCCTGGGCGTGGAAATTCCCATCGTGCCCGGCATCATGCCGATCACCAACTACTCGCAGCTCATGCGCTTCTCCGACATGTGCGGCGCCGAGGTGCCGCGCTGGGTCGCCAAGCGGCTCGAGAGCTTCGGCGACGACCGCGAGTCGATCCGCGCGTTCGGCCTCGATGTGGTCACGGCCCTGTGTGAACGGCTGCTGGCCTCGGATGTGCCGGGCCTGCATTTCTACACCCTCAACGCCGCTGGCCCGACCAAGTCGCTCTGGCAGCGCCTGGGCCTCTAGTCGCTGCGGCTGGCAGCGTGGTCGTCATGGCGGATCCGACCACGCGCACGTCGGATGGGCTCATCCAGCACCTGCTGGAACTGATGCCGCGCAGATTACGGCATGGGCACAGCGTACGGTGGAGGCGGCACTGCGGCTCGCCAACGCGAAAGTCCCGGTACGTCGGCGAGTATCGCGGACAGGCGGTTGAGGCCGCTCTACCAGATACCGTCTTCCGTCACCACGCGATCGAGTGCGATGTCGTGCGCTTCCGGTGCAATGGACTCGACTACGGTATCGGCGTAGGCAATGCCGATGGCCTGCGGGCGCGGGAACAACGCTGCCAGGGTCCGGTCGTAATACCCGCCGCCATAGCCCATGCGGTAACGCTGGCGATCCACGCCGACACACGGGATCAGCAGGATGTCCGGTATGACGGCGGCGGTGCCTTGCGGTTCGGGAATGTTGTACTGGCCGGAACGCATCGGCGTCTCTGGCGTCCATAGATGAAAATCGAGCGGCGCGGCCCGCGTGTGGATCACCGGCAGGGCTGCGCGGCGCGTACTGCTGGAACGAGCCTGGGGGGCTGCGTTCGGATTGGCGTGCGGACTGGCGCGCAGCCAGCGGACGACTTCCGCAACCATGTCGAATTCGCCGCGGATCGGCCAGTAGAATCCGATGCAGCAATCGTCGAGCGTCGCCAGCAGGCCGGCCAGCGACTGTGTCAGGGCCGCGTCGTGCGCGGCACGGCGGTCGCCCGCCGGACGGCGCGCCAGCAGCGTGCGCCGCAACTCGGCCCGCGCCGGCACGGCGCCGCTATCGTGTGATAATGAACTCAACTCGGACACCATGACAGGAATCAACATGCGCCAGGCAGTATATCGTGTCGCCGCGACCACTTTGCTCGGATTGGCCTGCGTCGCTGGCGTGGCTTCGGCCCAGTCCGCGGTCTCGCCGGATGACCAGTTTGCCCAGTTGCGCGACGCCGCCCGCAAGAACGATGTGACGCGCGCCTGGAGCCTGGCGGCGCAGCTCGGCGGGTACGAGATTCCCTCCTATATCGAGTATTACCGCATCAAGCCGCAGATGTTCGACAGCAGTGGCCTGGCGCGCCTCGATGCGCCGGTCGACCAGATCCGCAGCTTCCTCGAGCGCTATCGCGGCGACGCGATTGCCGACCGCCTGCGCAACGACTGGCTGCTGGTGCTCGGCAAGCAACGCGACTGGACTAACTTCGATGCGGAGTATCCGCAGTTTGCGCTGAAGGACGATCCGCAGGTCGAGTGCTATGCCCTGCTCTCCGCGGCGCAAAAGGGCCAGAAAGTGGCCGATGCGGCGCGCCGCGTGCTGGTCGTGCCGAAAAGCTATGGCGAAGGCTGTGTCGATCTGATTGGCTATCTTGCGCAGGGCGGGCAGTTCAGCCGGGCCGATGTCGCCTTCCAGGCGCGCCAGGCGCTGGAACAGAATTTCACGACGCTGGCGGGCCGTATCGCCGCGACTACCAACGGTGGTGAGCGCGTGGATGGCGATACGCTGGCGACCGTGGTCAAGATGGCGCGCAACGATCCGTCGCAGGCTGCCGCCTACCTGCAGGCGTCCGGCGCGTCGCTGCCGCGCGAGGAGCAGGGTGCGGGCTGGGGTGTGGTCGCGCAGTTCGCCGCCAAGAAGCTAATGCCCGAGGCGGCGCAGTGGTATCGCCGCCAGCTCGAACTGGGCGGCGACCGCTGGCTCTCGGACGAGACTCAGGAATGGCGCGTGCGCGCGGCGTTGCGTGCCGGCGACTGGAAGCTGGTGCGCCAGTCGGTCGAAGCCATGCGCATGGGCCTGCGCGATGATCCGGCCTGGATCTACTGGTATGGCCGCGCGCTCAAGGCCGAGAAGCGCGATGCCGAGGCGCGCGAGCAGTTCGCCTCGATTGCGCAGCAGTACAACTTCTATGGCCAGCTGGCGCTCGAGGAGCTGGGCCAGCGCATCACGCTGCCGCCGCGCACCACCGTCAGCGATGCCGAGGTCGAGCAGATGCGCGGTCGCAAAGGCTTTGCCCGTGCGGCCAGGTTCTATGCGATGGACATGCGCTTCGAGGGCAACCGCGAATGGAACTGGGAACTGCGCGGCATGACGGATCGGCAACTGCTGGCCGCCGCCGAGTATGCGCGCCGCATCCAGCTTCTCGACCGTACCGTCAACTCCGCCGACCGCACGCGCGACGAGCATGACTTCACGCTGCGCTTCATCATGCCGTACCGCGACATCATGCGCCGCGCCACGGACCAGCTGGGTCTCGACATGGCGTGGACCTACGGTCTTATCCGCCAGGAGTCGCGCTTCATCATGAATGCACGCTCGCACGTCGGCGCGTCCGGCCTGATGCAGGTGATGCCCGCGACCGCGCGCTACGTCGCGCGCCGCATCGGCCTGAGCGATTTCCACCCGCGCCAGATGGATGACCCGACGGTCAATATCCAGCTGGGCACCAACTACCTGAACATGGTGCTGAACGACCTCGACGGCTCGTGGACCATGGCCTCGGCCGCCTACAACGCCGGTCCGGGCCGGCCCAAGAACTGGCGCAGTTCGCTGAACCGCACCGTGGAAGGCGCGATCTTCGCCGAGACCATTCCGTTCGCGGAAACGCGCGGCTATGTGAAGAACGTGCTGTCGAACGCCACGTACTATGCGGCCATCATCAGCGGCCAGCCGCAATCGTTGCGGACCCGCCTCGGACAGGTCGCACCGAGCCAGGCAGTCGCAACAAACCTGCCCTGAGCCTCATGCGCGGCAGGCGCACCGCGATTGCGCGGAGCGCCTGCATGCAGTTGCCTGACGTCATGCCGGCGCCGTGCCCGCTTCGCGGTCGGTGGCGGCGCGTCTACACTTGAATGGTGTCTTCGCCACGCTCGAGTGGTATCCGCCACACCGGGTGGGGCAGCGTGACAAAATCGACGGAGGTTGCCATGCTGGTATCGAACATTCTCGTGATCGGCGGTTCCGGTTTTATCGGAAGCCATGTCCTGGCCCGCCTGGCCGCACTCGCGGCGACCCCGGGCGAACGCCTGCCCGAGCCGGTCACGCGTGCCGCATGGGTGCCGGGCGCGCTGCCGGACCGCGTACCCGGGCGTATCCTGGCACCCACGCGGGATCTGCGCGGTGTGCGCCATCTGCTGCCCCTCCCGGTGGAGCTGGTCGAGGCCGATGTCCATGACGACGCCACGCTTGACCGCTTGCTTGCCGCGCTGGGTGAGGACGGCACGGTCATCAACCTGGTCGGTATCCTGCACGATCGTCGCGGCACGCCGTATGGTCCTGGTTTCGCCAAGGCTCACGTGGCCCTGCCGCGTCGCCTCGTCGCTATGTGCGCGCGGCATGGCGTGCGCCGGCTGCTGCATATGAGCGCGCTGGGGGCGGAAAGCGCCGGGCCCTCGATGTACCTGCGCAGCAAGGGCGACGGCGAGGCGGCCGTGACCATGAGCATGCTCGACTGGACGGTGTTCCGTCCGTCCGTGGTGTTCGGCCCGGGCGACAGTTTTCTCAACCTGTTCGCGCGCATGCAGCGGTTCGCGCCGTTCGTGCCGCTGGCGTGTGCTGACGCGCGCTTCCAGCCGATTGCCGTGGAGGATGTGGCGCAGGCGATCGTCAATGCCTTCGGCAATGCCGAGACCATCCACCAGTGCTACGACCTTGGCGGGCCGCAGGTTTATACGCTCGAGGAACTCGTGCGCCTGGCCGGGCAGGCTGCCGGCCACCCGCGTCCGGTCATGCGCCTGCCCGCTGCGCTGGGCCGCTTGCAGGCCATGATGCTTGAACACGCGCCGGGCGGTCCGCTCATGTCGCGCGACAATCTCGACTCGATGCGCGTCGACAATGTGCTGCACGGACCAGTCTCGCCGGTCCTGGGTATCACGCCCCGCCACCTCGAATCCAGCCTGGCCGAGGTCCTCGGCCGCCAGGATCGCAGCGCCCGCCTGGACCGTTGGCGCATGCGCGCGTGAACGCTATGGTTTGTCGTTCTAAGTGATGGCTGATAGAATGAATTTCCTCCGGGGTGGCCCGGATCTTTGGGAATCGTCGATGAAACTGGTGATGGGTAACAAGAATTATTCCTCGTGGTCGCTGCGTCCGTGGCTGGCCATGAGCCATGCGGGCATTGCATTTGAAGAGGAGCCGGTGCGCCTTTTTACCCCGGAGTTTGCGCCGCATGTGGCGAAATACTCGAAGGCGCGCCATGTGCCGATCCTGGTCGACGGTGAACTGAAGATCTGGGACTCGCTGGCGATCTGCGAATACCTGGCCGAAAAATTTCCGGAAAAGAATCTCTGGCCGAAAGACGCCGCCAAGCGCGCCGAAGCGCGTTCGGTCGCCGCCGAAATGCATTCCGGTTTCAGCCCGCTGCGTGTCAACCTGCCGATGAACATTCGCGCTTCGCTGCCGACGACGCGCTGGACGCATGTGGTGCAGCGCGACATCGACCGCGTCATCGAAATCTGGACCGGCCTGCGCGAGCGCCATGCGGCGGATGGTCCCTTCCTGTTCGGCGAGTTCAGCATTGCCGATGCATTCTATGCGCCCGTGGTAACGCGCTTCCACACCTACCAGGTCAAGCTGCCGGCACTCGCGCAGGCCTACGCTGACCACATCCGCAGCCTGCCTGCCATGCAGAAATGGATTGCCGGCGCGAACACCGAACGCGACTTCCTCGTCTCGCAGGAGCCGTACCGCCACGTGCCGGATTTTGCCGATCCGATCATGGTGACTGGAGGCCACTGAGCCCATGCAGGTTTATGCCGTCGGCGGCGCCATCCGCGACCGTTTGCTGGGTTTGCCGGGCAAGGACCGCGATTACGTCGTGGTCGGCGGCACGCCGGAACAGATGGCCGCGCTCGGCTACCGGCCGGTCGGCAAGGATTTTCCCGTGTTCCTGCATCCGCAGACGCAGGAGGAATACGCGCTGGCCCGCACCGAGCGCAAGACCGCGGCGGGCTACAAGGGCTTTGCCTTCTACTTCGCGCCCGATGTGACGCTCGAGGAAGATCTGCAGCGCCGTGACCTCACCATCAATGCCATGGCCCAGGCCGTGGATGCGGATGGTGTGTTGTCCGGTCCGGTGATCGATCCGTTCGGCGGGCAGCGTGATCTCGCGGCGCGCGTGTTCCGGCATGTGTCCGACGCGTTCGCGGAGGATCCCGTGCGCATCCTGCGCATTGCGCGTTTCGCTGCGCGCTTTGCCGACTTTACCGTGGCGCCCGAAACGCTCGCCCGCATGCGCGACATCGTGGCGGCAGGCGAGGTCGATGCGCTGGTGCCCGAGCGCGTCTGGCAGGAGCTGGCACGCGGGCTGATGGAGGCCGCGCCCGTGCGCATGTTCGACGTGTTGCGCGACTGCGGGGCGCTGGCGCGCCTGTTGCCCGAGCTCGATCGCTTGTGGGGCGTGCCGCAGCGTGCCGATTACCATCCGGAAATCGACACCGGCGTGCACGTCATGATGGTGCTGGCGATGACTGCGCGGCTGCAGGCGCCGTTGCCCGTGCGTTTCGCCGCGCTGATGCACGACCTTGGCAAGGGCACCACGCCGCCCGACGTCCTGCCGCGTCATATTGGCCACGAGGGCCGTAGCGTGCATCTGCTGGAAGCTGTCTGCAAGCGCCTGCGCGTGCCCAACGACTGCCGCGATCTGGCGCGCGTGGTCGCGCAGGAGCATGGCAATATCCACCGCAGTGGCGAGTTCGGCGCGGCCGCGTTGCTGCGGCTGCTCGAGCGCTGCGATGCCTTGCGCAAGCCCGAGCGTTTCGCCCAGGTGATCCAGGCCTGCGAGGCCGATGCGCGCGGGCGGCTGGGGCATGAGGAGGCGCAGTATCCGCAGGGGCAGCGCTTGCTGCGCGCGCTTGCCGTGGTCAACACAGTCGATGCCGGCGCGGTTGCGCGCCAGTGCGCGGCGGATCCGTCCGCCATCCGCGCACGCGTGCATGATGCACGCGCTGCCGCACTTGAAGAAGCCCTGCGTGCCGGGGCGCTTGAATGAGGCCGGCCCTGTGCCGGCATTGAAGGAATCCCAGCAGATGCCGACTGACCGCCCGTCCGACATGTCCGATCCGCCGACGGAGGGTGCCGCGCCCGAGGCTGGCATGGCCGGGCACAAGTCCGCGGCGGCTGCGCCGGCGGCGCCCTACGATCCGAGCTGGGAGGCCCTGCGTTCTCGGCCCGGCTACCTGATCCGGCGTCTCAATCAGATTCACTACGCGATGTTCATCGAGGAATGCACGGCCGAAGGCATCACGCCCGTGCAGTACGGCATCCTCACCGTGCTCGCTACCCAGCCTGGCCTGGACCAGACGGCCATCGGCTTTGAGCTTGGGCTGGACCGCACCACCACGGCCGACGTGCTGCGCCGGCTCGAAGAGAAGGGTTATCTCGAGCGCCGCGTGAATCCGGCCGATCGCCGCTCGCGGCAGGCCTACATCACGGCCGAGGGGCAGCGCCTCAAGGACGCGCTGCACGCCGGCATGCAGCGCTCGCAGGATCGCTTTCTCGCGCCGCTGTCAGCCGAGGACCGCGCACGCTTCATGGCGCTGCTGACTACGCTGGTGGAATGCAACAACCAGTACGGACGCGCTGCTGCACGCGTGTAGGCAGCGCTCAGAGCAGCTTGCCGATGAGTACCGCCACCAGCGACAGCAGGATGGTGGAGGCGAACGGCAGCATGAACTCGCGCCCGAACAGACGGAAATTGAGATCGCCCGGCAGGCGTCCGAGCCCGAGTTTCTTCAGCCACGGCAGCGCCGATGACAGGATCATCACGGTCAGGAAGATGGTCAGGACCCAGCGCAGCATGCTCAGTGTCGATGGTGGGGATGGTGGACTCCGGCAGGCGCCGGAGGGCATGGGGGACGGCCGGTCAGCCACATGCGTCGCGATGCAGGTCGCGGGCAAAGCGTATTGTCGGTTGAGCGCATGATACCCGCGTCGCGTGACACATGACGCATCACGCGTCCGTCAGAAGACGGTGCGCACGGTCGCCGCGTGCAAAACCGCTCAGCGTGCCGGTATCGATATCACGTGTCAGCGCGATGGCCTTGAACAGCTCGCCCATCTCCGCTTCCGACAGGAGCCGCTGCGCAGCGTTGGAGGCCGGCAGGAACGTCGTGGCATCGCGCGGGTCGAGCTCCATCAGCATTTCCATCAGGCCCGCGTTCATCAGGAAGCGCGCCTGGCTCGTGTAGCCGGCCAGCGTCAGGCCGTGCGCCATGGCCTGCTGCGCAATGCCTGTGAAATTGACGTGCGCGGTGATGTCCTGCAGGCCCGGCAGGAAGAACGGGTCGTCGTGCGCATGCTGGCGGTAGTGGCACATCAGCGTGCCGTGCTCGCGCTGCGCGTGGTAGTACTCCGCTGCCGGAAAACCGTAGTCGAACAGCAGCACCAGGCCGCGTTCGAGCCGTTCCGCCACGCTGGCGATAAAGGCTTCGCCGGCCTCGTGCGTTTCGGTCTGGATGTCGTGCCCGCCCGGCACCTGGGCCAGCACCGCCGGAACATCCAGCGGCGCGCTGAAGGCATCGGGCGCGGGCTGCCAGGCAAAACCGTCACCGGCGCGGCGCACGCCCTGCTCGCGCCAGAGCCCATGACGGCGCGCCCAGACGCGTACCGGCATGGCATCCAGCACCTCATTGCCGAGCACGATCCCTTCGATGCGTTCCGGTAGGGCATCGAGCCACACGACCTGTCCGGCATGTGCTGCCAGCGCGACCTGCTGGCGCGCACGCAGCTCGCCCGACAGCTCGACGATGGCATATTCCCGGCACGGCACGCCGAGCGCGGCCAGCTCGCCGAGGATCTGCGCCGCCAGCCGGCCAGTACCCGCCCCGAATTCGATGATACGGTCGAGGCCGTGCTCTTCCATGACTTCCGCCAGCTGGCGGGCCACCGTGCGACCGAACAGCGGCGACAGTTCCGGGGCGGTGATGAAGTCGCCGCCATCCGCCACGCTGCGCCCAAACTTGGACGCACCACCGCTGTAATAGCCGAGGCCGGGCGCGTACAGCGCCAGCTCCATGAAGCGCGAGAACGGCAGCCAGCCGCCGGCGGCGTCGAGCGCTGCGCCAATATGTGATGTCAGGGCGACGGACTGCGCCAGCGCGTCGGGGGAGGGAAGCGGTAAACTAGCTGTTTTCTGCATCCTGCGATTGTAACAATGCCGACCCCGTCTTCTTCTGCCCCCGCATTGCCTCGTGGCGTGGCGCTGGTCACCGGCGCTGCCCGGCGGCTGGGCCGCGTCATCGCCCTGTCGCTGGCGCAGCGCGGCTGGGATGTCGCGGTACATTGCCATCGCTCGCTGGCCGAAGCCGAGGCCGTGGCCGCCGAGATTGCCGCGCTGGGCCGCCGCAGCGTGGTGCTGCAGGCTGACCTGGCCGACGAGGCGGCGACCGCGCAGTTGATCGAACGTTGCCGCGCGGCGCTTGGGACCCCGGCCTGCCTCGTCAACAACGCCTCTCTGTTCCAGTACGACGTGGCGCAAAGCTTTGGCTATGCTTCGCTCGATACGCACATGCGCACCAATGTAGCGGCACCGCTCACCCTGTCGCGCGCGCTGTATCGTGCGCTGGAAAGCGAAGCCGTGGATGGCGCAAACGCTGCGCAGCGCGGCGTGGTCATCAATCTGCTCGACCAGAAGCTCAGCAACCTGAATCCGGATTTTCTGTCGTACACGCTGTCGAAAGCCGCGCTGCAGACAGCGACGGTGCTGCTGGCCCAGGCGCTGGCGCCGCGCCTGCGCGTGGTGGGCCTCGCACCCGGCATCACGCTGGTCTCGGGCACGCAGAGCGACGCCAGCTTTGCCGCTGCGCACCGCATGACGCCGCTGGGCCGCTCCTCGACGCCGGAAGACATTGCCGGTGCGGTGTGCTATCTGGCCGAGGCTGATGCGATCACGGGCACGACGCTGTATGTGGATGGCGGGCAACACCTGATGCCGCTCGATCGCGATGTAATGTTCCTCACCGAATGAACGATTTGCCGGCACGTCGACGTGCCTAACGCCCTAGGAAGTGAAATGTTTCCAGCCTTGTCCCACGCGCCGCTGGCGCAGTGCCGCCGCCTGTTCCTGCGCAACTTCGAAGTCATGATCAATATTGGCGTGCATGAGTTCGAGAAAAAGGGCGAACAGCGCGTGCTGGTGAATATCGACCTGTTCGTGCCCCTGGCGCAGACCACGCCCCAGCATGATCGCCTCGAAGAAGTCGTTGACTACGATTTCATGCGCGAGACCGTGGTGCAGCGTATGTCGCAGGGGCACGTGCATCTGCAGGAAACCCTGTGTGACGACGTAGCGCGGACACTGCTGGCCCATCCGCGGGTACTGGCCGTGCGCGTGTCGACCGAAAAGCCCGATGTCTACCCGGACTGCGAGTCTGTTGGCGTCGAAGTCTTTCATATCAAGGAAGCCTGACATGAACGCTGTCATTCTCCCGTCGGCGGACATGGCCGGGGATCACGCTGCCGGGCAAGCCACGGCGCGCCGCACCCGGCCGAGCCGCGAAGACAAGGCGGCATTCGAAGCCCGCAAGCTGGAAAAGCGGCTGTGCCGCCTGACTGGCCAGGCGATCGGCGACTACAACATGATCGAGCCTGGCGACCGGGTCATGGTGTGCATGTCGGGCGGCAAGGATTCCTATGCCATGCTCGACATCCTGCTCAAGCTGCGCGCGCGGGCGCCAGTGGCCTTCGACATCATTGCCGTCAACCTTGACCAGAAGCAGCCCGGTTTTCCCGAGCATGTCCTGCCCGACTATCTCACGTCGCTTGGCGTGCCGTTCCATATCGAGAACCAGGATACCTATTCCATCGTGCAGCGCGTGGTGCCCGAGGGCAAGACCACGTGTTCCCTGTGCTCGCGACTGCGCCGCGGCATTCTCTATCGCGTGGCGGGCGAGCTCGGTGCGACCAAGATCGCGCTCGGCCACCACCGCGACGATATCCTCGAGACGCTGTTCCTCAACATGTTCTACGGCGGCAAGCTCAAGGGCATGCCGCCCAAGCTGCAGTCGGATGATGGCCGCAACGTCGTCATCCGGCCGCTGGCCTATGTGCGCGAGCGCGATCTGGAGCGTTATGCCGAGGTCAAGGGCTTTCCGATCATTCCGTGCAACCTGTGCGGCAGCCAGCCGAACCTCAAGCGTGCGGAAATGAAGGCGCTGATCCGCGAGTGGGAGAAGAAATTCCCGGGCCGCATCGAGTCGATGTTCAATGCGCTCTCCAATGTCGTGCCGTCGCATCTGATGGATCGCAACCTTCACCCCTTCGCCACGCTGCGCGCCGAGGGCAAGCCGCTGGCCGATGGCGATATTGCCTTCGACGAGGCGCCGTGCGACGACACGGCGACGGCAGGTTTCCAGCCAGGCGTCCAGACCATCCGCTTTGCCGGGCTCGACGACGACTGAGCCTGATGGCCGCTGGCGGCTCCGCGTTGCACAGCGGCATTGTCGGGCCTGCCTAAGCGCTAGCTGCGGCGCATCAGCGCCTGCGTATCATCGAGCCAGCCCTGCAGCCGCTTAACCGCATGCTGGCGCTGGGCGGGCGTGGTCAGGTTGGCGATCTGCACCGCCAGCTGGATGCCGGCATCGCTGTCCGACTGGTTGGCCTGTTCGCGCCAGGTCGCGTCGAAACGCTCCAGCCGCCGGACCACTTCACTGCGCTCGGGCCGCTCCGTGACCACTTCACGCGCCAGTGCCAGCCATGCCTGTTGCCGCCGCTCGCGCAGCGCCAGCCGCTCCGCCGTGGTCCGTACCACCGCGGCGACGGCTATGCGGATCTGCCGTTCCTGCTCCGCGGTGAAATCGCCATACATCAGTTCGGCATAGCGCATGACTTTTTTCATGCGGGCATCGATGCGCTCTGCTTCGTCCGCTGCCAGGAAGGTGCGGCGATACTTGGCGTTGTCGCTTGCCATTCGCTCCTGCATGTGGCGGATCTGCGCCGGTGTCAGTGTTACCAGCAGCGCCGCCGTGTCCGGCAGCGCCTGCCGGAAGGCCAGATGGCCGAGGCGCTGTGCCTCCTGCTGGTAATGGCGCACGGTCTGTGCCGCCATGGGTTGCTGGATGTGCCCCTTTGCCTGTTCCAGCAAGGCGGCGATCGCCGGCAATTGCTCGCGGCGGTGCCAGCGGAAGAAGGTGGCAATTGCGCTGCGGACCTGCGGCGCCTGATCGCTGCTGATATCGACATAGCGGTCCAGCCACCAGTAGGCAAGATGATCGCCCTGCTCGTAGGTGCTCTTGAGCGCGCTGCATGCCCCGAGCCCCGCCACCATCATCACGAGGGCCAGTCGGACGGCCAGGCGGCGGAAAACGTGGCGTAAACGCCGCGAAAACCGCCGGGCGAGCCCGTCCGCAGGCCGGCTGGCGGGGGTAGCCATGCTAGAATTTTCCCCATTGCTTGTCCTGCTTGCCAGCCCCAAGCCGGCGACGTAGCGCGCTTTCCAGCCATTGCGTCGTGTGTTTCCTGTCCATTCGGTCTGGCGCACTTGAGGAACCTCCTTCGTGAACATTGTCATTCTTGCCGCGGGCATGGGCAAACGCATGCACTCCGCCCTGCCCAAGGTGCTGCATCCGCTGGCTGGCAAGCCGCTGCTGGCGCATGTCATCGACACGGCGCGCACGCTTGAGCCCGCTGCCCTCGTCGTGGTGGTCGGCCACGGCGCCGAACAGGTGCGGGCGACCGTCGGCGGCGCCGACATTGCCTTTGCCGAGCAGGCTCAGCAGCTGGGCACCGGACACGCCGTGATGCAGGCTCTGCCCCTGCTCGACGACGCCGTGCCGACGCTCGTGCTGTATGGCGATGTCCCGCTCACTACTCCTGCGACGCTGCAGCGCCTGGTGGCCAGCGCCGGTCCGGCGCGCCTGGGCATCCTTACCGTCGAGATGGACGATCCTACCGGTTACGGCCGCATCGTGCGCGACGCCGCCGGACGCATTGCCCGCATCGTCGAACAGAAGGATGCCACCGAGACCCAGCGGCAGATCCGCGAAATCAATACCGGCATCATGGTATGTCCGACCGCGCTGTTGCGGAAATGGTTGCAGGCGCTGCGCAATGACAACGCGCAGGGCGAGTACTACCTGACCGATATCGTGGAACAGGCCGCTGCCGAACACGTCGAGATCGTATCCGCGCATCCCGACCAATTGTGCGAGACGCTTGGCGTCAATAGTAAAACCCAACTTGCAGAGCTCGAACGGATTCATCAGCGTGATCTGGCGGCCCGTCTGCTGGAAAACGGCGTGACGCTGCTCGATCCGGCGCGTCTCGATGTGCGTGGCCACCTGGCTTGCGGGCGCGACGTGATCATCGACGTCAACTGCATCTTCGAAGGCCATGTGGCCATCGGCGACGGCGCGCGCATTGGCGCCAACTGCGTGATCCGCGATGCCGTCATCGGTGCGGGCGCGCATGTCCTGCCGTTCTGCCACATCGACCAGGCCACGGTGGGCCCGGACAGCCGCATCGGTCCGTATGCACGCCTGCGTCCGGGCACTACGCTCGGCGAAGACGTACACATCGGCAACTTCGTCGAGGTCAAGAACAGCCAGATCGCCGCGCATTCCAAGGCCAACCATCTGGCCTATGTCGGCGACGCCACGGTGGGCGAGCGCGTCAATATCGGTGCGGGCACCATCACCTGCAACTACGATGGCGCGAACAAGTTCCGCACCATTATCGAGGACGATGCCTTCATTGGTTCCGATACGCAGCTGGTGGCCCCGGTGACGGTGGGACGCGGCGCCACGCTCGGCGCCGGCACCACGCTGACCAAGAATGCGCCGCCCGACCGGCTGACCGTGTCGCGCGCCCGCCAGGTGACCATCGAGAGCTGGACCCGGCCGGTCAAGAAGCCCAAGTAAACAGAATCACAAGAACCGCGGCGCCATGCGCGCCGCGCAACGCAGGTTTGCGTTCCGGTACCCGGAGCGCTCCATGGAGTAGCGATTATGTGCGGCATCGTTGGTGCAGTTTCCCACCGTAATATTGTTCCCGTCCTGGTCGAGGGGCTGCGCCGGCTCGAGTACCGCGGTTACGATTCCTGTGGCGTGGCCGTAGCCCACGAAGGCGAGCTCGTGCGCGCCCGTACCGTGGCGCGCGTGGCCGATCTCGACACGCAGATCCAGAGCAGCGGCCTGTCCGGCCTTACCGGCATTGCTCACACGCGCTGGGCCACGCATGGCAAGCCGGATACGGTGAATGCCCACCCGCATTTCTCCGGCGAGACCATTGCCCTGGTGCACAACGGCATCATCGAAAACTACGAAGCGCTGCGCGAGGAGTTGCGCGCCGTCGGCTACGGATTTGAGTCGCAGACCGACACCGAGGTCGTCGCCCATCTCGTGCACCAGGCCTACACCTATCCGAGCAGCAAGACGCGCGGTAACCTGTTTGCCTCGGTGCGTGCCGTGGTCAAGCGCCTGCACGGCGCCTACGCCATTGCCGTATTCGCCAAGGACCAGCCCGAGCGTGTGGTCGGCGCGCGCGCAGGTTCGCCGCTGGTGGTGGCGCTCGGCCAGGACGAAGCCTTCCTCGCCTCCGATGCGCTGGCGGTCGCCGGCACCACCAACCGCATCATCTATCTCGAAGAAGGTGATGTGGTGGAAATCACGCGCGAGGGCTGCACCATCGTCGACGTCAATGACGCGCCCGTGGAGCGCGAAGTGCGCGAGGTCGAGTCGCATGCTGCGGCGGTTGAACTCGGTCCGTTCCGCCATTTCATGCAGAAGGAAATCTTCGAACAGCCGCGCGCCCTGGGTGATACCGTCGACGGCATCGACAGCTTCGAGCCGGCCCTGTTCGGCGAGCGCGCCGCGTCGGTGTTTGGCGAGATCGATAGCATCCTGATCCTCGCCTGCGGTACCAGTTACTACTCCGGCTGCACGGCCAAGTACTGGCTCGAGGCCATTGCGCGCATCCCCACGCAGGTGGAGGTGGCCAGCGAATACCGCTACCGCACTACCGTACCGAATCCGCGCGCGCTCGTCGTGGTGATCTCGCAATCGGGCGAAACCGCCGATACGCTGGCCGCGCTGCGTCATGCGCAGAGCCTCGGCCACAAACATACGCTGGCGGTGTGCAACGTCGGTACCAGCGCCATGGTGCGCGAGACCGAGCTGTGCATGCTGACGCGCGCTGGCACGGAAATCGGCGTGGCCTCGACCAAGGCCTTCACCACGCAGCTGGCCGCCCTGTATATCCTCACCATGACGCTGGCCAAGCAGCGCGGTTTGCTGAGCGCCGACGACGAAGCCAAGGGCATCGCCCAATTGCGCCATGTGCCGTCGGCCCTGCACGCCGTGCTGGCGCTCGAGCCGCAGATCATCGCGTGGTCGGAGGAGTTCGCCCGCAAGGAAAACGCCCTGTTCCTCGGGCGCGGCATGCATTACCCGATTGCCCTGGAAGGCGCGCTCAAGCTCAAGGAAATCTCCTATATCCACGCCGAAGCGTATCCGGCCGGTGAGCTCAAGCATGGCCCGCTCGCACTGGTTACCGACCAGATGCCGGTGGTCACTGTCGCGCCGAACGACGTGCTACTGGAAAAGCTCAAGTCGAACATCCAGGAAGTGCGTGCACGCGGCGGCCAGCTTTATGTGTTCGCCGATGCCGATACGGAGATCCAGTCGTCCGACGGCATCCACGTGATCCGCATGCCCGAGCACTACGGCCCGCTGTCGCCGCTGCTGCATGTGGTGCCGCTGCAGCTGCTGGCCTATCACACGGCCTGCGCACGTGGTACCGACGTGGACAAGCCGCGCAACCTGGCGAAGTCGGTGACGGTCGAGTAATCTGCTATCTGCCGTTGTAGGGCGGCGCTTCTCGCGTGTGCCGTCCCGCCGCAAAAAAAGAACCGCCCCGGCATATCGGGGCGGTTCTTTTTTTGGTGCCAGTTAGCGAGACGCTAACGCTTCGCGGCAGACGCGGTCGGGCAATCCTTCATACAACGCGGATTTTTCGCATCCGGCCGGTCGTCGACATAGAAGCCGTTGCGGTTTGGCATCTTCACCGCGGCCAACGACTTGGCGTCGATGGTGGCGTCGGCGGGCAACACTCCGTTGGCGTGCAGTACATAGGCGGTGACGCTGTACACGTCCTCGTTGCTGAGCGACTGCGGCGCCTGGAAGGGCATGGAGCGCCGGATGTAGTCGAACAGCGTGGTCGCATATGGCCAGTAGCTTCCCACCGTCTTGATCGGCTTGTCGCTCTTCAGCGTGCCTGCGCCGCCAACCAGCGCTGGACCCAGGCCACCTTCGAGCTTTGCCCCGTGGCACGCCACGCATTGCGTCTGGTAAACCTTTTCGCCCAGCGCAACTGTGCCTTTGCCGGGCGGCAGCCCAGTGCCATCGGGAAACACGTCGATATTCCAGCCGGCGAGCTCCTTGTCGGTCACGATACGTCCCAGGCTTGGGTCGGCCGCACCGGCGGCGAGGGGGATGGCGCTGCATGCCAGGATCGCAGCGGCGATCCATCGTGTCGGGTTACACGCGTCCATTGGTCACCTCCCCGCTGGCAGCGACCTTCCATGGCTGGATGGCGTTGTTGTGATAGAAGGAGAACTTGCCGCGCGCCTGGATCAGTTGCTCGATCGTGGGCTGCACATAGCCCGTTTCATCCATGGCCCGGCTCATCAGCATCAGTTCCTGCCCGCGCCATTCGAACGGCGCGCGGAACGACGTCAGCGCCTTGCTCAGGACCGGCGCATCGAGGACGGCAGCTTTCCACGTTCTGCCGCCATCGATCGATACATCGACCCCGGTGATCTTGCCCCGCCCGCTCCAGGCAATGCCGCGAATCTCGTGGATGCCCTGACGCGTCAGCTTGTGCGTACCAGACGGCGAGGTGATCAGCGACTTGCACTCCATCACGAATGAGAACTGGCGTGCGCGCCCATCCGCCATCAGGTCGGTGTACTTTGCCGTTTCCTCGCGCGTGTGGCCCGGCTTGTCGGTCACGTGCAACCGCCGCAACCACTTGATGCTCATGTTGCCTTCAAAGCCTGGCACGAACAGGCGCAGCGGGTAGCCCTGCTCGGGGCGCAGGCGCTCGCCGTTCTGGCTGTAGGCCAGCAGCACGTCGTCGAGGCATTTCTCGATCGGGATGCTGCGTGTCATGGCAGCACCGTCGGCGCCTTCAGCCACGATCCACTTGGCGCTGCGCTTTAGCCCCACGTGCTCGAGCACCGTACGCAGCGGCACACCGGTCCACGATGCGCCGCTCACCAGGCCGGCAACTTCGGCTGCCGTCTTGCCGTAGGGCGGCAGGAAAGACGGGTTGCCGGAACACTCCATGAAATAGATGCGTGAGATGCTGGGGAACTGGCGGATCTCCTCCATGGTGAAGATCATCGCCTTGTCGGTCAGGCCGTGGATCATCAGCCGGTGCTGCGCTGGATCGATGGTCGGCACGCCGGCGTGGTGCCGCTCATAGTGCAGGCCGTTGGGTGTGATGATGCCGTCCAGCTCCTGCAGCGGCGTCGTGCTGTAGGCCGACATCGGCTCCTTGAGACCCGGATACATCGAGCGGACGGCCTTGGTCTCGAACTTCGACGGGGTGCCATAGGGAACGGCGGTCGGCCCGCCTAGGGAGCGGGTCCACTCCGGCACGTTGGGCGGCAGGTTGCCGGCGGCCGCGGCGGGTGCCGGGGCGCTGGCCTGGGCCGATGCCAGTTCCGAGGTGCCGAGGGCTGCCACGGCGGTGGCCACCGCTCCGGCACTGCCGCGTCTCAGAAACCCGCGCCGACTTGGCGATATCAACGCGTGCTGTTCGGGTGGAGCGAGTGGAATTTCGGCAGAGCGTTCACGAATCTCGTGGGACATGCGGCCTCCATATTGTTGTTGTCAGCCCGTCGGTTCAGAGTAACCGGCCAGTGCCGCTTCATCATAGGGAGAAAGCGCCGCCATCTCCAGCGAGCGCGGCCATAGGGAACGCCAATATCTCATGATGCAGGATATTTTCTGAGGCGCCAGGAGCGCTGCGCCCTCGCCGGCGCGTGATGCTTGCCACGGATCAGGCCAATCCGGCTTTGTCCAGGCCGTAGGCTTTGTCCTTGCTACCGGGCGGCTGGCGGAAGGCAATGTTGAGGCGGTTCCAGCCGTTGATGCCCATCACCAGATACGTCAGCGCATTCAGTTCGGCTGGTGCGAAGTGTTCGCTGACTTCTGCATATAGCGTGTCAGACACGCCGTGTGCATCGAGCTGCGTCAGCGCTTCAGTCCAGGCCAGTGCGGCACGCTCCTTTTCGCTGAACAGCGGCGATTCGCGCCAGATGGCGATATGGTGTACGCGCAGCTCACGCTCGTCGTGCAGCTTGGCTTGCTTGACGTGCATGTCCAGGCAGAAGGCGCAGCCGTTCAGCTGCGACGCGCGAATGTCGACGAGCCCGCGCAGCTTGGGGTCGAGCGGAATGGCCATGCTGAAGTCGAGGAACTTCTTGAACAGCTCGGGGGTGTGCTTCAGATAATCTTGGCGGGCGGGAGCGGTTGTGGAATGCATGGTGTCGATCCAAAAAGAGTGAGTAACACCCCTAAGACGACGCAGCGTCGGACAGTGTGACATCGTCCTGCTCATCGGCAGTCCAGCGGACCGGCAGTTTGGCTCCCGCCTCAGGCGGAGGCGCGCAGGCGCGCGAGAATGGCCTGCAGTTTGTCCGGGTTCCGCTGAATATAGATCGCGCCAATGCGCCCGGACTGGTTGGCGGCGGGTGCCAGTGCCACGGTCTGCACCAGCCGCCCGCCGACGGCATCATCGAACACCAGGCATCCCGGCAGGCCGTTGACGCGGGCCGGCACCAGCCGCCAACCCTGGTTGGCGCGCAGCTCGGCGAAGCCGATGAACACCTTGGCGATGAGTGGTCCGCCATGCAAGGGGCGGGGCACCGCGTGGACCTTGCCGCCACCGTCGGTCAGCATGACCGCGTCCTCCGTCAGTACCCGGGTCAACGCCTCCATATCGCGGCTGAGCACAGCCGCATTGAAGGCCTCAAAGAGCCGCTGCCGCTCTTCCTCCGCCACTTCACGGCGCGCGTAGTCGGCCTTCACATGCTTGCGTGCCCGGCTGGTCAACTGACGGCAGGCGGCCGGCGAGCGTGCCAGGCGCTGTGCGATCTCCTCGAAATCGAGGTCGAACACCTCATGCAGCAGAAAGGCCGCGCGCTCAAGCGGACTCAGGCGCTCCAGTGCCAGCATGAAGGCGACGGATACGTCTTGCGCGAACTCTGCCTGCGCCGCCGGGTCGGGGGACCAGCCGGTCATCGGTTCGTCGTCCAGCAGGGGCTCTGGCAGCCATACCCCGACATACTGCTCACGCCGCGCCTGGGCGGAGCCGAGGCGGTCCAGGCACAGATGCGTAACGATGCGCGACAGGTAGGCGCCGGCATGCGTGATGCCGTGTGCGTCGACCTCCGCCCAGCGCAGCCAGGCTTCCTGCACGATGTCCTCCGCATCCGCGCGCGAGCCAAGCATGCGGTAGGCCAGGGCACGGAGGCTTCTGGCGTGCTCGCGGTCGAACTGCTGGGCACGCTGTGCCTTGGTGACATCAGGGTTGGCGTTAAAGTCAGTCATCGCGCATCCAAGAAAAGGGATCTTCCTGCGGCATATGACGACGCAGCTCGTCACGTTGTGACATGCGCTGCTCCACCGGATCGTGTATCAGCTCTTGATGCGGTATCCCGTGCGGAAGATCCAGCCGATCACCAGCAGGCAGGCGATCATGAAGCCAAAGGTCACGCCCAGGCTGATGCCTACGCCGATGTCCGAGGCTTCATAGAAGCTCCAGCGGAAACCACTCACGAGGTACAGCACCGGATTGAACAGCGATACCGTCTGCCACAGCGGCGGCAGCATATTGATGGAGTAGAAGCTGCCGCCGAGGAAGGTCAGCGGTGTGATGATCAGCAGCGGCACGACTTGCAGCTTTTCAAAGCCGTCCGCCCACACGCCGATGATGAAGCCGAGCAGGCTGAAGGTGACCGAGGTGAGCACGAGGAAGGCGATCATCCACAGCGGCTGGGCGATGCTGTAGTCGACGAACAGCCGCGCGGTGGCAAGGATCAGTACGCCGAGGATGATCGATTTGCTGGCTGCCGCGCCAACGAAGCCGATGACGATTTCCATCGCGGAGATGGGCGCGGACAGGATCTCGTAAATGGTACCCGAGAAGCGTGGCATGTAGATGCCGAACGAGGCGTTGGAGATGCTCTGTGTGAGGATCGAGAGCATCACCAGTCCGGGTACGATATACGCGCCGTAGCTGACGCCATCGATGGTCTGCATGCGCGAGCCGATGGCCGAGCCGAAGACAATGAAGTACAGCGAGGTGGAAATGACCGGCGAGGCGATGCTCTGTGCGAGGGTGCGCCAGGTGCGGGCCATTTCGAAGTGGTAGATCGCGTGGATGGCGTGCCAGTTCATGCCGGCTCCTTGACGAGTTGCACGAAGATATCCTCCAGCGAGCTTTCGGCCGTCTGCAGGTCGCGATAGGCAATGCCAGCATTGTCGAGTGCACGCAGCAGGTCGGCAATGCCGCCACCTTCCGGCGGTGTGTCTTGCTGGGCATCGAAGGTGTACACGAGGGTGCTGCCGTCATCGGTGAGCGTCAGCGGGAACCTCGCCAGCGCCGCGGGAACTGCCGTGAGCGGATGCTGCAGGTGCACGGTCAGCTGGCGCTGGCCGAGCTTGCGCATCAGCGTGCGCTTGTCTTCCACCAGGATAATCTCGCCTTTGCGGATTACGCCGATGCGGTCGGCCATTTCTTCGGCCTCTTCGATGTAGTGCGTGGTCAGGATGATGGTGACGCCCCGCGCGCGTAGGCCGCGTACCATGTTCCACATATCGCGCCGCAATTCGACATCGACGCCGGCGGTGGGCTCGTCGAGGAACAGGATCTCCGGCTCGTGGCTGAGCGCCTTGGCGATCATCACGCGACGCTTCATGCCGCCCGACAGCGCACGGATGCGGGTGTCCCGTTTATCCCACAGTGACAGGTCCTTGAGGATCTTTTCGAGGTAGTCGGGCGCCGGCGGCTTGCCGAACAGTCCGCGGCTATAGCGCACCGTGTCCCACACGCTCTCGAAGGCATCGGTGGTCAGTTCCTGCGGCACCAGGCCGATCTTGGTGCGCGCCGCGCGGAAGTCACGCTCGATATCCGCACCGTCGGCCAGTACCGTGCCACCGCTGGCACGGACGATGCCGCAGATGATGCTGATCAGCGTCGTCTTGCCGGCGCCGTTGGGGCCGAGCAGGGCGAAGATCTCGCCGCGGCGGATCTCGAGATCGATCCGCTTGAGTGCCTGGAAGCCGGAAGCGTAGGTCTTGCTGATACCGGAAATGGCAATGATGGTGCCTGGATCGGGCGGGTGCGGCATGGCGGATTCCCTGTAACCGTGAGCAGCGATTCTAAGGCGCGGACGGGTTTGGCGCATCCCCCTGCTGCCAGTGGGGAGTCATGCCCGGCCGCTCAGCCTTTTCTAGGGCCGTTACATGGTAGGTCTCGATTTCTGCAGAGAGACGTGCGATGCTCCTGCTTGGCAGCCCTTTGCAGGGACGTTTGACCTTGCGCATGCGGCCTGCCTCGATCCTGAGCAGTTCAAACCTGGGAGGCACACGAAGATGCAGAACGGACAAGATACTGGAAAGCTGGTCCTACGGCTCGCGCTGGGGATTCTCATCCTGTTGCATGGTATCGCCAAGCTGAAGGGCGGTGTCGGCGGCATTGCTGGCATGCTCGGCAACGCTGGCCTGCCGGCCTTCCTCGCCTACGGGGTGTATATTGGCGAGGTCCTGGCCCCGCTGCTGCTGATCGTCGGCCTGTACACGCGTCTTGCGGCCCTGGTTGTGGTCGTCAACATGCTGTTCGCCATCGGCCTGGTGCATATGGGCCAACTGGCCAAATTGAACCAGACGGGCGGCTGGGATCTGGAGCTGCAGGGCATGTTCCTGTTCAGCGCACTGGCGATCATGCTGCTCGGTGCGGGCCGCTACAGCATGGGAGGGGCCGGTGGCAAGCTGAACTGAGCTTGTCAGGTCGCATAATCGAAAAAGGGCGCCACATCGTGGCGCCCTTTTTTTTCGCTGCGGGTCACGCCGCAGCGCATGCCCTACCGATGCTCAGCGTGCGATGGCTGCCGGGAGCCCGAGAATTTGCCCGCCGCCGTAGCTCGACTGCTCAGGAGCCTCACCGCCCGCGCTCATACGGATCGCGCAGAACTTGAACTCGGGAATCTTGCCGAACGGATCGAGTGCCGCATTGGTCAGCTTGTTGATCGCCGCTTCGTAATAGCAGAACGGGACGAACACTGCGCCGCGCGGCGTGCCGGCATCGGCGCGCGCATACAGCGTGACGGTGCCACGCCGTGACTCCAGCGTGACCAGGCCGCCCGGTTCGACGCCGAGTGCAGCGAGGTCAAGCGGATGCACCAGCACGGTCGGATCCGGTTCGATGGCATCGAGCACGCCGGCCCGGCGCGTCATGCTGCCGGTGTGCCAGTGCTCGAGCTGGCGGCCGGTGATTAGGATCACGGGATACTCGGCGTCCGGCTGTTCGGCGGCCGGGATGATGTCGGCGGGCACGAAGCGCGCTTTGCCGGTCTTGGTCGGGAAGTCATCGACGAAGATCACCGGCTCGCCCGCGTCGCCTTCCTCACGGCACGGATACACCACCGCATGCTCGCGTTGCAGCCGCTCCCACGTGATGCCGGCAATGCTCGGCATGGCGCGGCGCATTTCGTCGAACACTTCGCTCACGTCACCGTAATTCCAGTCGAGGCCCATGCCGCGCGCCATCTGCTGGATGATCCAGAGATCCTGGCGTGCGTCGCCCGGCGGGTCGATGGCCTGGCGGCCGAGCTGCACGGCGCGGTCGGTATTGGTGAAGGTGCCGGTCTTCTCGGGGAAGGCCGATGCCGGCAGGATCACGTCAGCGAGGTAGGCGGTTTCGGTCAGGAAGATGTCCTGCACCACCAGATGGTCGAGGGCGGCCAGCGCGTCGCGGGCGTGTTCGGCATCCGGGTCGGACATGGCCGGGTTCTCGCCCATGATGTACATGCCGCGGATCTCGCCACGGTCGATGGCGTGGATGATTTCCACCACGGTCAGGCCGGGCGTGCTATCCAGCTTGGTATTCCACAGCGCCTCGAAGCGCGCCTGGTTGGCGGGATCGTCGACGCGGCCATAGTCCGGGTACATCATCGGGATCAGGCCCGCGTCGGACGCACCCTGCACGTTGTTCTGGCCACGCAGCGGATGCAGGCCGGTACCGGGGCGGCCGATCTGGCCGGTCATCAGCGACAGGGCGATCAGGCAGCGCACGTTGTCAGTGCCGTGGATGTGCTGCGATACGCCCATGCCCCACAGGATGATGGAGGCCTTGGAGGTCGCATACAGGCGCGCGACATAGCGCAGCGTCTCGGCATCGATGCCGCAGATCGGCGCCATGGCTTCAGGCGTGAACTGCTCGACGTTGCGCTTCAGTTCCTCGTAGCCGGTGGTGCGGTCGGCGATGAAGCTCTCGTCTACCAGGCCTTCGGTGACGATGACATTCATCATCGCATTCAGCATGGCCACGTCGGTATCGGGCTTGAACTGCAGGAAACGGTGCGCGTGGCGTGCCAGATCGGAGCGGCGCGGATCGGCGACGATCAGCTTGGTGCCGTTCTTGACAGCGTTCTTGATCCAGCTGGCGGCGACTGGGTGGTTCACGCTCGGATTCGCGCCGATGATGATGGCGACCTCGGCCTGGCCGACGTCCATGACCGGATTCGAGACCGCGCCCGAGCCGATGCCTTCGAGCAGTGCCGCGACCGAGGAAGCGTGGCACAGGCGCGTGCAGTGGTCGACGTTGTTGCTGCCAAAGCCCGTGCGCACGAGTTTCTGGAACAGATAGGCTTCCTCGTTGCTGCCCTTGGCCGAGCCGAAACCGGCCAGCGCCTTCTTGCCATGCGTGTCGCGGATATCGCGCAGCTTGCCAGCGGCGAGCGCCAGAGCTTCGTCCCAGGTGGCTTCACGGAATACGTCCATGACGTGGTCCGGATCCATCACGAAGTCGCCGTGCTTGGGCACGCCTTCGCGGCGGATCAGCGGTTTGGTCAGGCGCTGCGGATGCTGCGCGTAGTCGAAGCCGTAGCGGCCCTTCACGCACAGGCGTGCGTGGTTGGCGGGGCCGTCTCGGCCTTCCACGTAGAGGATCTTGTTGTCCTTGACGTTGTAGGTGAGCTGGCAGCCGACGCCGCAATACGGACAGACCGATTCGACTTGCTTGTCGGGCACGTTCATGGCGACATCGCGCGCCGGCATCAGTGCGCCGGTCGGGCAGGCCTGCACGCATTCGCCGCAGGCCACGCAGGTGGAGGCGCCCATCGGATCCTGCATGTCGAACACGATGGCGGCTTCGCTGCCGCGAAACGCGAGACCGATGACGTCGTTGACTTGCTCGTCGCGGCAGGCGCGCAGGCAGCGCGTGCACTGGATACAGGCGTCGAGATTGACGGCGATGGCCGGGTGCGAGAGATCGGGTGCCACGGCGGCGCGCGGCGCGAAACGCGGCTTGCCGACGTTCAGCTTGGCCGACCACTGGTCGAGCTCATTGTGCCGCGTGTGCGCGGCCTCGGGCATGTCGGACTGCAGCAGTTCGAGCACCAGGCGCTGGGCCTTTTCGGCGCGTTCGCTGTTGGTGGTGACGACCATGCCTTCCACCGGATGACGGCAGCACGACGGCGCGAGCACGCGTTCGCCGGCCACTTCGACGACACAGGCGCGGCAGTTGCCGGCCGGCTCGAGGCCATCCTTGTAGCAGAGGTGGGGAATTTCTACGCCTTCGCGCTGGGCTGCCTGCAGCAGCGTTTCGCCGTTCTGCGCGGTCACGGCCTGGCCGTTGAGGGTGAAGTTCACGCGCGTGGCGGTATCCAGCAGGGCGCGTTCGTTGCGGGTCAGGGCATTCATGTCGGATCGGCTCCGGTTCAGCGCTTCGAGGCCGCGCCAGGGGCGGCGAGCTCGTGCGGGAAATACTTGATGACGCAATCGACCGGGTTCGGCGCAGCCTGTCCCAGGCCGCAGATCGATGCATCGCGCATCACGAAGGAGAGATCGTTGAGCGTGTCGACATCCCATTCGGGCTGGTGGATCAGGTCGAGCGCCTTGGCCGTACCGGTACGGCAGGGCGTGCACTGGCCACACGACTCGTGCTTGAAGAACGACATCAGGTTGCGTGCCGCGCCTACGGCCGAGTCGTGATCGGACAGCACGACCACGGCAGCGGAGCCGATGAAGCAGCCGTAGGGCTGCAGCGTATCGAAGTCGAGCGGGATATCGTTCATCGTGGCGGGCAGGATGCCGCCTGATGCGCCGCCCGGCAGGTACGCGTAGAAGTTGTGGCCATCGAGCATGCCGCCGCAGTATTCGTCGATCAGTTCGGCGATGGTGATGCCGGCCGGCGCGAGGTGCACGCCCGGTTTCTTCACGCGGCCCGAGACCGAGTAGGAGCGCAGGCCCTTGCGGCCATGGCGGCCGTGGCCGGCAAACCAGTCCGCGCCTTTTTCGACAATGTCGCGGATCCAGTACAGCGTTTCGAAGTTATGCTCGAGCGTGGGCCGGCCGAACAGGCCGACCTGCGCCACATACGGCGGGCGCAGGCGCGGCATGCCGCGCTTGCCTTCGATCGATTCGATCATGGCCGACTCTTCGCCGCAGATATAGGCGCCCGCGCCGCGCCGCAACTCGATGGTCGGCAGGGGGACAGGCGCGGCAGCACGCAGCTTGTCGAGTTCGGCGGTGAGCAGCGCGCGGCAGCCGGCGTATTCATCACGCAGGTAGATATAGATGGCCGAGACGCCGACCACGGTGGCGGCGATCAGCATGCCTTCGAGGAAGCGGTGCGGATCGCGCTCAAGGTAATAGCGGTCCTTGAAGGTGCCTGGCTCGCCTTCGTCGATGTTCACGGCCATCAGGCGCGGCGCGGCTTCCCCACGCACGATGCGCCACTTGCGTCCGGCCGGAAAGCCTGCGCCGCCGAGGCCGCGCAGGCCCGAATGCTCGAGCGTCTTGATCATTGCCTCGGGTGTGAGTTCGCCCGACGCCACGCGCTTGAGCAACTGGTAGCCGCCTTCTGCCTGGTAGGCGGCGAGGTCAGTGTACGGAGCCGGCACCTCGGTGCGCGCATCGGCCTGTACCGTGGCCTGCACGCTTTCGCAGGTAGCGTGCGGCACCGGGTTCTGGCCGACCACGGCGACCGGCGCCTGCTCGCAACGGCCTACACACGGCACGGGCTGGACGCGTACGTCAGTGCCGAGCACGGCAGGCAGGCGTTCCAGCAAGCCATGCGCGCCGGCCAGTTCGCAGCCGATGCCTTCGCACACGCGTACCGTCAGCGCGGCGGGCGGATGGATCGTGCCGTCCGCATCCTCCCGCACAACATCGAAATGGTGGTAGAAACTGGCCACCTCGAACACCTCGGTTTGTGCCATGCGCATCTCGTGGGCCAGGGCGGCAAGGTGAGGCGTGGCAAGCTGGCCATAGCGGTCGTTGATGGCGTGCAGGTGCTCGATCAGGAGGTCGGCACGGCGTGGCGCATCGCCCAGCGCGTGACGCACTTCTTCGAGCGCGGCCGGATCGACCTGCCGGCCCTTGGGCTGCTGGCGCTTGCGCAGCCGGCTCGCCCCTTCGGGCGCGATGGGAATGACTCGCTTGTTCATGACATGTCTCCGCACCCTCTCTGACCACTGCGCAGGATGCCGCCATGTGGAGCTGCATCACTGCGGGGAGGGTGCCGGTGAAGGGTGTATGGGGGTGTATTTATGCAAAAATTTGCATAATAATCATCGTAATATGATCAATCTAGCAGGCGGAGTGCCTGCCGACAATATGAAAGAATTTGCATGAACTACCGGATTGCCATTCGTCCGCGCCTGCAGGTTGCCCGCCAGTCACCTGACGACCAGACACCGCCGTCGCTCGATACGGGCGTGCTGATGCAGTTGCTGGAGCATATCCAGGCCGGCGGCTCGATCGCATCGGCATGCCGGGTGACTGCGCTTTCGTATCGGCATGTGTGGGGTCTGTTGCGCTCAGCTGAAGAGGTCTTTGGCGGTGCGCTGCTGGTCAAGCAGCGCGGTACCGGCACGCGCCTTACGCCATTAGCGGAAACCTTGCTGCGCGCCCAGCAGCGGATTGATGCACGCCTGGCGCCGATGCTGAGCAGCCTGGCTTCGGAACTCGAAACGGAGCTGGCGCGCGTGGTCGCGACTGACGGGGATGCCCTGCGCCTGTATGCCAGCCACGGGTTTGCCGTAGAAGCCCTGGTGGAGCGGCTGAAGGCCGGCCAATTTCCACTGGAACTGCGGTTTCGCAACAGTGCCGAGGCGGTGGCCGCCCTGGCCCACCGCGAATGCGATCTGGCGGGTTTTCATATTCCACTTGGCCCGTTCGAGAACGAGGCGCTGCGGTATTACCGTCAATGGCTCGATCCCCGCCGCCATCGGCTCGTGCATCTGGCCACGCGCAACCAGGGGTTGTTCGTGGCGCCGGGCAATCCCAAGTACATCCTGGCGCTGGCCGATCTGGCGCGCAGCGATGTGCGGTTCGTCAACCGTCAGGCGGGCTCCGGCACGCGTATGCTGCTTGAATTGATGCTCGGCGCGGCCGGCCTCACACCCCAGCGCGTGAATGGATTCGATACCACTGAGTTTACCCACGCTGCAGTTGCGGCATATATCGCCAGCGGCATGGCGGATGCCGGCTTCGGCGTGCAGACGGCTGCGCAGAAATTCGGACTGGAATTTGTGCCGCTGGCCCGTGAGCGGTATTTCTTCGCCGTGGAGCGGCAGGCCCTCGATACGGGGCTGATGAGAGATGTGCTGGCGCTATTGGGCAGCGCCGATTTTCGTCAGGTGATCAATGCCTTGCCCGGGTATGACGGGGCGCTGTCCGGCCAGATTCTGACGCTGGATGAGGCATTTCCGGAGATGGTTTCCAGATGAACGGCGATCGGGAGGCGATGCCGGCCCTGCCGTGATCGCACGTTGCCGCACCCGGCCTGGACACGGCGCTGGCGGCGCCGCGCGTCCTGATCTGCCCGACCGGATGTCGCGAAGGCGCCGGGCAACAGGGTCAATCGTCGTCCCGGTCGCGCCAGCCATGGGCGCGTTCCCATTGGCGCCGCTCCCAGCGCTCCCGTTCGCGCTGGTCGCGCAACCAGCGGCGGTACTGGCGCCGTTCCCAACGGTCGTCATACCAGGCGCTCGGCGGCGGCACATAGCGGGGCGCCGGTTCGTATACGACCGGCGGCGGATAGTAGACCGGGGAAGGCGGAGCGACCACCACGCCGGGCAGGCCCAGGAAGACATCGACACGCGCCATGGCTTGCGTCGACAGCAGCAAGGCGCCGGTACAGACGGCGGCGAGCACGGACTTGTTCATCTCACACCCCATTTTCGTAAAAAACGCGCAGCGTGCGCGTACCTGAAGTGTATGGGGTGCGCTGCCGCCCACCGGCTACCAGATCGCTACGGCCGTAACCATTTGTAAGGCGCTGCTGAATAAGGATCAGGCGGCCGTGGACGCATCGCCATCCACGGCAAACTGGTGGCGGCCATTCTGCTTGGCGCGATACAGCGCGGCGTCGGCCCGCGCCTTGATGTCGTCGACCGTATTGTGTTCTGGCTGGCTCAGCGCGATGCCGATGCTCACCCCCATCGGGATAATTTGCGTGCCGAACACGAACGGCATGCGCGTGGCCTCCAGAATATCGCGGGCCACGCGTGTGACCTGTTCCGGATGATTGATCCCGTCGATCACAATGGCAAACTCGTCTCCGCCCAGGCGCGCCACCGTGTCGGTCTTGCGGATACAACCGAGGATCTGCATCGAGAACGTCTGCAGCAGCGCGTCGCCGCAAGCGTGGCCATAGGTGTCGTTGACGGTCTTGAAGTGATCGAGATCAAGATACAGCAGCGCGAACGGGATACGTGCCAGATTGGCATCATCGACGGCGACCGCCAGCCGGCGATCGAATCCCTTGCGATTGGCGATGCCGGTCAGGTGGTCGAGCTGGGTGAGCGCGTCCAGGCGTTCCACTTCCGCTTTCTCGGCCGTGATGTCGCGCACCAGGATATGAATGCCGACGACCTCGGTGTGATCGGCATTCCATTCAGGCTGGTACAAGGCTTCGGTCCAGAGCATGCCGCCGCCCTGGACCAGTTCCGAGGTCTCGAAGGAAATTTCTTCGCCGGCGAAGGCGCGGCGCAGATAGGGTTGTAGGCGCTGGTAAGCCTCCTCGCCCAGCAGATCGCGAATATGCATGCCGCGCAGTTCGGCGGCCGGTCGCCCAAACTCCCGCTCGTACGCGTGATTGTTGAATACGTACCGCTCGTTCCGGTCCAGATACGCCACCAGCGACGGTAAATGGTCGGCAATGTTGCGCATGCGCAGTTCGCCAGCCCGCAGCTCCGCCTCCGAACGGCGCAGCGCATCGTTCTGCAGATTCAATTGCGACATCAAGGATGCGAACTCGCGCCCGACTTCGCCAATTTCATCATTGCGCTGCAGGACCAGCGACTCATAGGCTGCGTCATCCTCATGGCTGCGCTGCACGACGTCACGCAGGCGGCTGAGCGGCGCCAGCAGGTACCAGGTCGCCAGCCATGCCGCGACGCCAGCGATTGCCGCCACCACGATGGCGATTGTTTTCATGCGGGTATGCATCGCCCGGAGCGGAGCATAAGCCTCATTCGCCGGAACGACCGCCACCAGTTCCCAACCCGTGCTTTGCAGAATGTAGCGTGAGACCAGGGCCGCATTGGGCGCAAGGAACTCGTAACGGCTGGGCTGCATCTGCTCGCCGCAGTTCTCTCCGGTGAGGTGCGCGGCCTTGCCGAGCTGGGCAGTATCACGGTGCATCACATACAGCGCGCGCGGGCCACCGGAGACCAGGCAATAGTAGCCAGTGACGCCGATACGGTGATGGGCGATGCGGCCGAGAAAGTTCGGCTTGAGCAGGTTTAGCGCACCGCCCAGCATACCCACCACGCGGCCATCCGCCGCAATGACCGGCGCCACCATGTACACCATGGGCGTGTGCGAGGAACGCGAATACACCGGATCGGAGATCACTACATCCCGGGTCCGCAAGGCTTCCTGGAAGTAGGCGCGATCGCTGACATTCAGCCGTTGTGCGCCCAGTGGCGCAGTGGAGTAGTCTACGTTTCCTTTCGGGTCGATAAAGAACAGATTATCGAAGGCCAAGGGAAGCGGCAGGCTGTGCAGGATGGCATTGGCGTGTGACGGCGATGACGGGAATTTGCCCTGCAGTTCCGCCACCAGATGGCGCAGCATTTCGCTGCGATCCTCGAACTTGGTGTCCAGTTGTTCGGCCACCAGCTTGACCTGGGACGACTGCTGCTGCTCGAGCAGGGCCTGCAGATCACGAAATGCCAGGAACTGGCTGCCCAACGAGGCAAGGATCGTCAGGGCGATGGCGATCAGCGACGAAAAAAGGGCCAGACGGGTCTTCAGCGAAATCTGCATGCAACACGAGGCGAGCCTGGGTTCTTCGGCATGTGCGCGCCCGGAGTGACCGGTGGAAGTCTATCCCAACGCGCCGGGTGGGTGGGCATGGGTCGCTTCCTGCCAGTCATTGACGCATGGGCTCGGGGCGCACGCACGACAGGGAATCGTCAGTATCCCACACTCGCCGTGCTGCACCCCGCCAAGGATGGCCCAGCCGTTTCCGTCAGGCAGGTTCCCGTTGGCGCACATGCGCCGCCGGAACCCGTTGCGGCTGGTCTGCGATCACGTTGGCGCGGCCCCGCGGAGCCGACGGCACGCCGGCTGCCGGTAGGCTGGCCGGGGCCATGCTGCCCGTCTCCGGCATCGAGTTATCCGGCGAAGACATCAGTTGCGACGAGTAGAAGCGGTGCAGGTCTGCACTCCCCCGGAAGCCCAGTTTGCGGAACGCTGATTGCTTCTGCAGGCTGATAGTCTTCACGCTCCGGTTGGCCATGTGCGCAATCTCCGACAGCGACAGCCCGCGGGCGAATTTTTCGAGTACGTCGCGCTCGCGCGGTGTCAGCCCGTGGATGCCCGTGGTCTGATAGCGGAAATCGCTGGTCAGCAGTTCTTGGGAAGTAAATACCTGCCCGTAGCGGATCGCCCCGAGTGCGCGCAACATCTCGTCCGGCTCGAAATTCAGGCTGAGCAGGGCGCGGATGCCCAGAAGCATGCCGTTGCGCAGGAAAAATGGGGCTTCGGTCTGATCCACCGCAAGCAGCACGGGCAAGCTGGGATGCTGACGGCGCAGATTGTTCAGCCAGGTGGAAATATTGCAGCGCAAAAACAGCTTGCCGCTCAGGAAGATAATCAGCGCGGTGGGAAGCTGGGCGGGAATCGACGCCAGGATATCGCTAGGCGTCCGGCAGACCGCGTGGGTGGTTGCCCAGGTGGTTGTGCCGATGGCAGAGGTGATGCCATGCGACACCACTGGCAGATCAGTAGCAATAACAACGTGTAATAAGGAATGTTCCGGATTCATCTCGGGCGATCTCCAGACTGATTAGCCGTCAACAGCGCAACGTCCCGAGCGCAATCCGCGCAATCCCTCGACAGCCTTCAGGGAAAAACTACTGGCTGCGTTTTTTGTCCCCCGGCGGGCATGCAGCTCATGAGCAAACTCTACCCTAGGGGGTTTCTTAGAAACAAACACAAGTCAATTGCAAACAATTGAAAACTACACTTCACAAAGCATGAGGCGGCGATGCGTTGCGCCTGATTGATTCTCATTTCCATGATGGCCGTTTCACGCAGCGGGCACGACGAGATACGGCTGTGCCGGCATGCGGACTGGCATGCTGGGCTGTGGCTTCGGCAATTCGTAATCCGCGTTGACCTCCAGCTTGTAGCCGCGCGAGTACACCGTCCGCAGCGTCACGCCCATCTGTCCGGACATGTGGAGTTTCTTGCGCAGTTTGTAGATGTGCTGCTCGATCGTGCGGGTCGCCACGTCGATTTCGGCGCCCCAAATGGCATGCGCCAGCTTGTCGCGCGCCACGCATTTTCCGACATTGGAAAACAGCAGCCAGGCCGTGGCGAACTCGCGTGGGGTCAGATGAATGTGATGATCATTGACCGTGGCATGGCCTGAAACGCGATCGAGGCAGTACGGGCCGATATTGATGCGTGCGGCGGTGCTGCGGTCCAGCGCACTGCGCCGCATGGCCATGTTGATGCGGATTTCGAGTTCGCGTGGCGAAACCGGCTCGATCATCACATCGTCCGCGCCGGCCTCGAAGTACGGGATCATGGCATCGTGGTTGGGCGCATTCACCAGCACGATGATCGGTGCGCGCGGACCATGTGTCGATGCGTGCCACGAGAACAGTGATGCCGGCTTGGTTCCCGTGACCAGGATGAAATCGTACGAGCGCCGCTGCACGGCACGCAGTAGCCGCAGCTCCTCATGAAATACCTCGACTTCCAGGTGCAACAAGCCGAAGCACTGATGGAGCAGTGCAACCAACCGGTTTTCATTCCCATAAACGGCACACAACACGTCGTTCTCCGAATTTAGCGATGGCAGATGGCGAAATCGGGTGACTGGATGCGGACACAGCCATCAGGCTGTGTCGGGGCCGAGCCTTTGCGAGACTGTTTAGGTCACTGTGATTCTGCGGAAAGCGGCCGCCCAGACCGTGTCAGTGTATGCGGCCGTCGAATTCCATACTGCAAAGAAATGTCATATCCGCGGCATTGCCCGCCTGTTTGGCGGGCAATGCCTTCCTCGCATCAGGCTGCACGCTCGACCGTTTCCGACGGCGCTTCGTCAAAGCGCTTGCGGTAGCTGTTCAGCAGCGTTGAGCGGTTGCGCACGCCCCATTTGGCTGCGGTCTCGAGAATATTGGCGGAGGCGCTGTGGTGGGTATCCGTCAATTCCTCGCGAATGCGCTCCATGCGTCGCACGCGGATCACCTCGGATGGCGACATTCCCAAGTGGGCCTTGAAGGCCGCCTGCAGGGCGCGCTCAGTCACGCCGATGTGCTCGGCGACGCGCCGGACTGACAGGCCCGGGTCACGCAGCTGCACGATCAGGTAGCGATAGGCGCGGCGGTACTTGGCCGGCAGGCAGACCGAAATATCGTCGCCAGCCCCTTCGGCCGGGCGCGGTACGATGGTCGAGGCGAGCGCTGCAATGGTGCTGTCGCGCCGCGCGAACTCCAGGGCGGTGCCGGCATAGTCGCGCAGCATGCGAACCGTCAGCTCCAGCTTGCCGTGCTGTTCCGCCAGCCGCGCGCTGCAGAAGAAGTAATCGAGAATCCACCGGCCGTGGGTCGGTTCAGACTGGTAGCGGTGTCGGCAGGCGGTCAGCATCATGTCCGCGATATCGGTGAGATTGCCGGCGATGGCGGCCAGCGCGATCTCCAGGCGAACAGCCACCTCGTAGTCCGACATCCCCTCGCGCTCGGCCCAGCCGAGGTGGCGCAGCACGCTCGGCACGGCGTAGTCATCGCCTTCGGACAGCATGAGCAGGGCACGCAGATAGGCGAGGCGGTCGCGCAGAACCGGGATCGCCTCGAAGTCGCTGTCGCGGTCGAGCTTGCGCATCAGCGTGTCCAGTTGCCCCATGGTGCGCCAGCTGTCATGGGCGGCCGGATGCCAGTACGTATGGTTCGTGATGCGCTGCGAATAGCGCAGGTAGTGCTGCACGCTGACATCCGCCTGCAAGGCTTCCAGGATCAGCTCGGTGTTGGGCGCGATGTCCTCGGGATCGAGGGTGGCTAGCAGCTGCTCCGCGCTGCCAGCGTCGCCGGCAGCGAGCAGTGTCACGGCAGCCCCCACTGTCATTTCGATGCGTTGCGCCGAGGTCAGCGTCTTGTCGTCGAGCATGCGACGGAAACCTGCGAAGGCCGATGCCAGCCGCGACTGGAACAGGCTTTTCCACGCATTGTTGCGGAACGAGGCGAAGCGCACGGCCTTCTTGTCGAAGCCCAGGGCACGCTGGTGCCGGCGGTACAGCTCCTCGGCGTCCTCATGATTGGCCAACGCCGTGTGGATATCAGCATAGACGCATAGCGCGTCCGCTTCGGTCTGCGGCAGCGCCAGGCTGGTTTCCGGACCAAAGCGCCGCCGCTCGCCGGTGGCTGCGGCTTCCAGAAACTGTGCATGACGGATCTTGTGCTGCAACTCCGGCATGCTGGCCGTGGTTGCGTGGACGGACAACAGTGGGAGATAAAGGGAAGAGAACATCGGCCTGCTCCGAGTCGCATGTCTGCTGAGGTACGCCGGCCTTCCAGCGACGCGTCAAACGCATGGGCGCGCTGCGGAAAGAAGCGTGTTTGCGGGCCTACTTTACGGTCCAGGAATGCCGGAAACTCTCAAAATGTTTCTACTGTTTGTGTGAGCAATTGTGTCGCCGGTGCCAAACGTGAGGCCAGGTCGTGCCTGGAAACCTGCAAGGTTGCATGCATAGGTGAATTCACGGAGTAGGGAAGTGCGTCGTGGCGCGCCGGGCAGAGGATGTGTGTCACCGCCATTCGGGAGGTGGGCCCCCGGACTGAATTCAATAACCGGATATTTCTCATGAGGTGTGAACTGTCTGTCGCCTGCGGTTACTGACCATAGCGATGCGGGCCTTGCTGGCTTGCGCCAGCCAGTGCGCTGGCTTATCACTTTTTCACCGGATATCGCCATGTCGAAACGCTATTTCGAGGTACTGGAAGAGTTCGCAACCCATGTCGGTGTGGATTCCAAAAAGGAATTCCTCGAAGAACAGGAGTTGATGATCGAACGCACCGTGGTCGGCTTCCTTTGGGAAGGGGACGAAGAAAATGGCGACGTGATCTTTTTCATCCGTCTGGGGGCGCCGGGCGCGGCCCGGTTGCAGGAAATCGCCCTCCAACTGCTCGAGGCCAATTACCTCGCGGCGGGTGTGGGCGGCAGCACTATTGGCGTGCATCATGACAGCGGCGAAGTCGTGATCTCGTCCTCCATCAATGCGCATGGCCTGACCGGCGAAAGCCTGGCGGGCGTGATCGGCGGGTTCCTCGATACGGCCGCGCAGTGGGAAAGCGTCGTCAAGGGGCAGCCTGACTCTGCGGCCGCGCCGGCAAGCAGCGGCGCGGTTGCGCCGGAGGCCCTGACGGATCTGCAGCGCATGAGCATGGGTCTGCGCGCCTGAATTTCCTTCGATCTCGAGTCGACTTCACGCCGCCATCTTTCGGCATCTTCCGGCACGCCAGCCGGGCCCGGCATGTCACCGGTTTCTTCCACGTCCCGTATCGCGGTCGAGCCGCCTGCATCGCTTCCCGGTTGAGTTTGGTAGGGCGAGGTCGGCCAGGAGCGGCCTCAGCGCTTTGTGCATCGCGACCCTCCAGAATGTCCCATCCTCCTTTCTGATTTACCTTGCGTCGTGCTCGACCTGTTTTTAGCCAGCAGGCATACTCGGCTGGCATGACGGCGCAAGGTAATACACTGGAGATCGCCCTCGGTATCCAGCGTATTGCCACCAACGGCACGCCCTGCGCAATGCTCGCGGCCTCGCCGTGACGGCCGCAGGCCGTTCGTGCGCATCAACCGCGTGGCGTGGGTCATAGTCGTCTGGCGTTACGTCGCCGGATGGACGTGCCCTGACCTCATGAGGTGGTTCTACGTTCTCCTCGGCGCTCAAGCATGCCCAAAAAAAGCGGCATACCCGGAGGTATGCCGCCCTGCTGAATCCTGTTAGTGCGACAGGAGATCAGCCGCGCATTGCGTCGATGGACTTGCGCATCATTTCGTCTTGCTTGCTGACCACGTTGACATAGATGCCGGTGACGCGGCTTTCCGTCTGTTGGTTGTTCAGCAGTTCCAGCGTGGACTTGGTGTCGTCGCCATTCTCTGCCGCCGCTTTCAGAAACGTGTCGCGAGCGCCGTGAGACTTATCCGCGAATGCTCCGTAATTTTTGATGAGATCCGTGATAAAGCCGGTACCGCTGGCGGTACCAGTACCACCCGCACCGCCAGCACCGCCAGCACCACCATTATTGACTTCAGCCATGATCATTACCTCATTTCGTCAAATGAGCCCAGGTTTATCCAAGATGTCAGCCCTGGGCTGATGCTGACAATTCAAAACTGTTCCGTGCTGGCCACCGTATCTTCCAAATGCCGGAGAGATGCGGTAGCGGATGCCGCCTTGCCTTATGCCTTCGCGAGCGCCTCGACGGTTTCCCGCGCGAGGACGACGGCTTCCGTCAATTGCTCCAGTGCAAGAAAACCTTGCCGGGAAGCGCCTGCATTGCGGCGACCCTGAATCCGTGCACTGATCTCATCGAGCTGCGCCAGCTTCTGCGCACGCGCCTTCGCACCTGCATCGCCGCTCAGTTGATCGAGAAGCGGATTGCGCTCAAGACGTTTTTCCGTTGGAGCGTTGTTGCGGGGCGGTGTGAGCATCCTGGTTCTCCCTGCATTGCCGGATTGGCGTAACGTTGTTGTTGAGTAAGTGGCTTTCGCCAAGGCGCTGTTCCGGTATGTCACATTACTTTGCGAATATCTCTCTAGCGCGATCTTGCGAGCGCGATACCGCGCCTCAGCGCCGCAATACGATCCGCTGCGGCCCCTCGAACACCAGCTCCTTGTCGCCGATGCTGGCGAGCCGATATTCCTTGTAGATGCCGCCCTGCATGACCTTCACGCCGCCGTCGAGTACCACGAAGGGCATGGGGCCGCCAATGACGCTGACCACGCGGAATGGCAGGCTCTCCGCGCTGCCGCTCATTACCTTGGGGGCGTTGCGCGTGTCGCCGGGGGTCTGGGCGACGAAGGGAACGACGTCGCCATACTTGCTGCTGAAGTCCATCAGCAGGCGTTCGAATGCCGCGCGATCATCGTCCGAGAGCTTCACGTTCAGCACCATGCGGCTGCCGTCCCACGTGGCTTCGGCATCGGGAAACTCTGTCGTGCGCAGCTGGGTGCGGAACATCTGCACGAGTTGGGGCGGCAGCATGAGGTAATCCTCGATATCGCCAATCTGCGGCACCTGTGCCTTGATGCTGCGCAAGATTTCTTCTTTCTGTGCACTGTCTTTCACGCCGCCGCTGAGTCGCACATTGCCCGCTTTCTGCAACTCGAAGCTGAGCCGCGCGCCATAGGGTTGCAGTGCTTCCTTGAGGCTCTGCTGCAGCAGCGCTGTGGTTGTCAGATGAAGTTCCGGCGCGGGTTGCAGCGCCGCCAGTGCGGTCTGTACCTGCTTCAGGGCGGCCTCGTCGCCGACCCAGCCGGTGACCGTCACGGTGCCATCCTTGCGCGCCGCGACACGAACGTTGGTTTCGACACCGAGTGACTTGATGGCGGCGTGCACGGTGTCCAGCCGCTTCTGGCGGGCGATGGCTTCGCGGTTGGCGGCTTCGAGCGCCCGTGAGGCGCTGAGCGACTGGTATTGCATGAATGCGGCAACACCCGCGCCACTGAGCAGCACCAGCCAAACGATGATCATGGCAAAGCGCGGCATGCGCTGCAGCTGTGGCAGGCGCAGGCCGCGCAGCGCGCCGGCAAGCCGCGCGCGCATGGCGGCATGCCTGGTCTGCCAGGTGCCGCCAGCCGCAGTGGGCTGCGAAGTGGATGGCGATGCCGGAATCGGTGGCGCTTCCGCGGCAGCGACCTCGGTGGCGGCGAGCGTTGCCGCCCGTGCTGCCGCGGCATCTTCATAATCTTGCTGGCTCTTCCATGGTGTATCGGCAGGTTCGATGGCAAAGCACAGCGGGCCATGGGTACACGGTTCCCCCAGCGTGCCGGATGCAATCGGCTCAGGCAGCGTCGTGCCGGTGGCATGCAGATCGGCTTCCGGCTCGAACAGCGCCCAGTGATCGTCTTCGATGATCAGGCGCGCATGGCGCGGCGCGATGCCGTCATCGTCGAGGATGATGTCGCAGGCCGGATCCGAGCCGATGACCAGTTCCGATTCGACCGGCACCACCGCGCCGGCATGCAGTCCGGAGAGAATGCGCAGTTCCCTGACTGTTTGCTTCATCATCGGTTCCCCCTGTTAGAGACGCCATCCAGACGATTCTGGCGTCTCTCAAAGCTCGACGCGGGCCAGCGGCTGGATGTTGATATCCGGCGTCAGCTCCTGATAGGACAGTACCGGCAGCTCATACAGCTCCGGCTCGATCATCTTGCGCACGTAGCGGCGCACGTCCATCGACGTCAGCAGCACAGGTGGATGCGCCGAGGCGGCCATGCTGCCGACTACCTTCTTGATGTTCTCCACCAGCCGCTTCGACACTTCCGGCGCGAGCGCCAGGTAACTGCCTGAGGACGTCTGGCGGATCGATTCGCGCAGCGTGTCCTCGACATCTGGCGCCAGCAGGTAGGCTGGCAGGATGTTCATTGCGCTGGCGTGCTTGTAGCTGATGTGGCGCTTGAGCGCGAACCGGACATACTCGGTCAGCAGTACCGAATCCTTTTCCTTCTGGCCCCACTCGATCAACGATTCGAGAATCGCGCGCAGATTGCGGATCGATACTTCCTCAGACACCAGTCGCTGCAGGATCTCGGCGATCTTCTGGATTGGCATGACGCGCGTGACTTCCTTCACCAGATCAGGGAACTTCGCCTCCATGGAGGTCAGCAGCACCTTGGCTTCCTGGATGCCCATGAAATCAGGCGCGTATTTCTTCAGCACGAAGGCCAGGTGGTGCGTCAGGATCTGGTTGGTGTCGAGAAAGCGGATACCGGCTTTCGACAGCGGTTCGCGCAGGGTCGCCGGCACCCACAGCGTGGGAATGTCCGGCAGGAAACGCTTGTCTTCCTCGTAAGCGATCTGCAGGGCGTCGAGGTTGGCCGGGGCTTCGCGCACGATCAGGTGATGGGCGCGCAGCCGACCCTGCGAGACCGGCACCTCGGACAGCAGGATGTTGTATGTCTCGGCCGGCAGCAGTTCGTTGAAGCGCAAATGGATGCCGGGGAACGGTACGCCGAAATCGAAGTACAACGCACGCCGGATCTTGATCAGCTCGGCATTCAGCACCTCGGCATCAAAATGCTCCTGCACGCTCGATGAGACATCGATCAGCAGCGGTACCGTCGGCGTGAATTCCTCGTTGCTATCGACCTGCCCTTGGTGCGCCGTCTTGTCGCCGGATGGGCTCATGGCAGGCATGTCCTTCAGCTTCTTGCCCTTGCCATCCGCCACACGGGCATTGCGCAGCAGGATCACGCCGAGGCCACCGGTGAGCAGCGCGAGCATCAGAAAAACCGGGACCGGCATACCGGGGATGGCAGCCATGCCCAGCGCGATGGCAGAGGCGATCAGCAGTGCCCGGGGTTGCCCCAGCACCTGCTCGCCGATGTCGGTACCGACGTTGCTCGGTTTGTCGCCGTTCTGCACGCGGGTCACGATGATGCCCGCGCAGATGGAGATGAACAAGGCCGGAATCTGCGCGATCAGGCCGTCGCCGATGGTCAGCACCGAATACACGCGCATGGCGTCGCTGGCGCTCAGGTCGCGCTGCATGGTGCCGATGATCAGGCCGCCGAGCAGGTTGACCGCGACGATAATCAGGCCAGCGATGGCATCGCCCTTGACGAACTTCATGGCGCCGTCCATTGCGCCATACAACTGGCTTTCCTTTTCGACCAGGGACCGCCGCGCCTTGGCTTCTTCCATGTTGATCGAGCCAGCGCGCATGTCGCCATCGATGGACATCTGCTTGCCGGGCATCGCATCGAGCGAGAAGCGTGCCGCCACTTCGGCCACGCGTTCCGCGCCTTTGGTAATCACCACGAACTGCACGATCGTCAGGATCAGGAAGACCACCAGGCCAACCACCAGATTGCCGCCGACCACGAAGTTGCCGAAGGTGAAGATGATGTGGCCCGCATCCGCCTGCAGCAGGATGAGCCGCGTGGTGGCAATCGAGATGCCGAGGCGGAACAGCGTGGTGATCAGCAGCACCGACGGAAACGATGAGAACGCCAGCGGTGAGGGCAGGTACATTGCCACCATCAGCAGCACGGCCGACGCAGTCATGTTGAGGCCGATCAGCACGTCGATCAGCCAGGTCGGCAGCGGCAGGATCATCATGAAGATGATGGCGACGATGATCACCGCCAGGACGATATCGTTGCGGCTGGTGGCAAGCATGACCAGGCGCTGCGCCTGGCTGAGGATGCGGTCTTTCATGAGGTAGCCTGGGTCTGGTCGCCCATGGCGGCCAGGCTGGCCGGGCGGCGTTCGACATAGGTGCGCATGGCGACGACGGCGGCGTCATGTTCGCCGGCGGCCGACAGGGCCTGTGCGCGCGTGAGGTGATAGCTCGCGTCGTGCAGCACGGCCGGGCAGCGTTGCGCCAGATCCTGCAGCACGCGCAGCGCCTTGCGGGGCTGCGCGTTGCGGGTGCGCGCCACCGCCAGTGCGATGGCGGCACGGGTGTCGGGCGGCTGGCCGTGCTGCATCTCCGCGTGGGCCTGCCGCACGGCGAGCAGCGCGGCTGCCTTGGCGGGCTCGTCGATCTGTAGGTACACGTAGCTGAGAAAATCGAGCAGTTCAACTTCAATTGACGTGAGCTGGAGAGGAACGGCAGTCATGGCGGTCATCCCTGATGCAGGGCGTTGAGATAGTTCCAGACATCGGCGCGCAGCGCGCGCTCCCGCTGCAGGGCTTCGCACGCCTGCCGCAGGTCCCGTCGCTCCGGACCACGAATCCCTGGGTCTTCTCCATCGCCGCCGCGGTCATCGCTGCCACTGTCGCGACCGTCGCCGGTACCATCTTCCTGATCGCTGCCGTTGGTACCGTCCTTGCCGCCTCGCGAGTCCTCGTCGCGCTCCGCCGCATGTTCGATCAGCCGGCGCAGTCCCTCGTACAAGCGGTCGAGCGTGCGCTCGAACTGCACGCGGTTCAGCAGTTCAGGGTGATTGAGTGACGGCATCAGCGCATCACGCAGGTAGCTGTCGAGATTCGGCATTGCCAGCAGGGCCTCGAGCTGCGGCCGGCGGCCAACGCCGGATGGACGCAGGTCGCGGTCGCGCGGCAGGGTGGGGCGGGTATTGCCGCGCGTATAAGAAATTCCCTCAAGCCCGTAATCCAGGGTGAGTCGTACCAGGCTCAGTTCGGTCATGGGGGCACCTTGCAACGGTCGAGTCAATGACATGCCGGTATGGCTGCCATGACGATTTCGGAATGAGTAACCGGCCGGCTGTGACGGTTCCGCCATCGGCATGGCGGGTTATCCCGGGGAGGGTGCGCGTGTCCGTATGGCGCGATGGCGTGCCGTTTTGCCGATGCCGCTAGCGGAACGGTCCGTCGAAGCTCTCCGGATAGTCCCTGCGCAAGGCCCCGATCCAGCGTTCCAGATGGGCCGTGGCCAGCTCGATCCACTGCAGCGTGAAGGTGCGCTCGTCGGCACGTGTACCGACGATCAGCCAGGATCCTTCCGGTGTTTCGCGCATGCCCACCTGCACCGGATACGGCGTGGCGCCATCGGCAGTAATGCGCTGCATCGCGCTGGCCAGTACCAGCGGCATGTCATAGCGCACGCGCGTGTCGAGATGCAGCAGGATGCCGTCCGGGCAGCGCTCGAATATCAGTTCCTCATGGTCCGACAGCGCCAGGTGCAGGGGCGCGTCCTCCGTTAGCACCAGGGCGCCCAGTCCGGTTTCCTGGCCGAACGCCGCCAGCGTCTGCTCGATCAGCATGTCAGCGTCCTTTGGGCCCGGCGGGGAGTTTCGGGAGCGCGAACGAGGCAGCGCTGCCGTTCGCTGCCTTGGCGGCATCCGTGTCGGCAGGCGTACCCCTGCCGTTGAGACGCTCGTTGCGGCTGTCACCATGAGTGACGCCGTCGCCCTCGGGGTTGCTGCCTTCGCCGTCACTATTCCCGTCGTCTTCGTCCTCGCCTTCCTCTTCGCGGGCAATCAGCGTGTCGAGGGCTTCCTGACTGGCGTTCAGCACTGAGCCGCGGCAATCCTCGTCGTAGAAAATCTTGAGCGGCAGGCGCTTGAGCATGCGGCGCACCCAGCTGACGAAATAGATCTGCGTGGCCAGAATGCGCACATCGCACGTCTCGGTCAGGCTCAGCACGCGCTGGCCGGTGATCCAGCGTTCCCCGGCCAGATTGATGATGCGTTCCATGAGTTGTTGCGACGACAGCGCCAGCGGCTGGGCACGTCCCGTCAGTTCCATGCACAGGTTGCCGCAGTCTTCCAGCACCGTGCCGACCACCTGCAGATGGTAAAGATCCTGTACCAGCTGATTGAGCCGCACGGGCGAGGCGGATGGGCGCGCAGCGTTCAAGTCCTGTCCAAGTGCGCGGATCATCTGCTGCAGACCTTCGCCGAAGCGGGCCTCGCCGAATTCCCGCAGCACCGCCGTCAGCGTTTCACCAACCGTCGGCGTACCGAGCACGATATCGCGGTAGGTTGCCTGGAATGATTTGAGCTGGGCCGAGGTCGGTTGCTGTTCCACCGCAGCGGCGATGGTATTGAGCGCAGCCCGTAGCGCGGGACCCTGCTGGGTCTCGCATTCGGTCAGCGCATCTTCGAACAGGCTGATGATGTCGGCGCGCTCGCCGTCCTCAAGCGCTGCCGCGTAGGCACGCTGCAGCGCCAGGTAGCCGAGCGCGGGATCGTCGCGCTGCTGCCGTGCCAGCGTCGCCGCCTGCTCCGGTGTACGGCGCATGCGCCGCATCAGCTCTTCCGCCTGATCGTGCTGGCCGGTCATGTCGAGATAACCGTCGGCGCTTTCGTGGGCGACGATCTGCAGATCCGGCAGTTCCTTGACTTCTTCCTTCTTGTCGCGCTCGCGCAGGCGGATGGCGGCGTCGCGGCACAACTCTTCCACCGCGTTGGCCTGGGCCTCGCCCGGAGGCTTCTGTTTGAGAACGATCTCCCGGCCTTTCCAGCTGCCGCTGGCGGTCATGCCTGCAGTGGCAGCTGCGTTGGCCGACTGCGTCTGGGCGGGAAGATGGGACGGCGTGGCGCGGATGGTGCTCATGAGCGATCGCGGCGGTGCAGGCACGGGTGAAAGCGGAGCGGGGTGCACACAGATCTCCCGCGCAGCGTTCCGTGTGTGTGGCCGCGCGTGCTGGACGGTTCCATGGTGGGCGTCAGTCTTCCGCTGAGGTTGCCAATCATGCGAAGCGGGCAGGTATCCGGCTGGCCGTAGGGCCGGGGATGGTCTGTTGGCGCGGAACCGGCGCTGGCGGCAGGTTACTGATCTGGCATCCGTTCGAGGATGTTGCGGCATGGCGGTCATGCGCAGCAATCCAGCTATTTCAGGTGCCCTATGCTCTCCACCGGTTCCAACCTTGGTACTTCGAGCACGAATTACGTTGCGCCCGCGCTCGTGCCGTCCGCTTCCGCGGAGGCCGGGCAGGGCAGGGCGTTGGATGCTGGCAATGCATCCGTACCCAAGGAGCTGCCGCGCAGCTACGGCCAGCCGGCCGGCACGAGCGACACGCAGGTCCGCCCCGAGCGCACCGCTGCATTGAGCGCGCGATTGTTCGCCGAGTTGTGGGCCGATGCCCAGACGCGCGCCGGCGCAAGCGCTGCTGACAGCATCCGCCAACCCTATCCGCTCGCCGAGCGGCTCCAGGCGCTGGCCAAGGAAAACGGCGCCACGCCGGCTGAAATCGCCGTCACGTTGCAGATCCTCTCCGACGGCGCTGCAGAATTCGCGACCACTGTTGTCCATGCAATGGCGCAGGGCGCCGTGGGCGCGCCGGGGACACCACAAGACGCTGCGCCGCTCGATACGCGCACCCTGACGGCGCTGGTCCAGGTGGCTGTGAACACGGCGCGCAGCAGCTTCTTTCCGCAAGGCGTCTACACACCGCCGCCCGCGAGTACGACCGCCGACGGTGCGCCGGCGGCACGCTGGGATGTGGTCGCCACGCTCACTGGCCGCACTGTGCATGCCGCATGGACCGGTATGGCGGCCGGACTGCGTATCGCCGCCGACGCAGCTTCGCCCGAGGAGGCGCGGCATGTGCTGGCCGCGACACTGCGCGAGCTTATCGGTACCGCAATCGATCAGTCCGTGGGCGAACACGACGTGAGCGCGCAGGAGCGCACCGCCGCCGCCCAGGCGATCCAGGATCTGTTACCGATGCTGGCCGAACAGCTCGACACCGTCGCCGCAAACAGCGGTGTGGCGGCCCTGTCGCAGGGCGTTGCCGGCCAGGTGCTGGCCGACGCGGTGCGCAGCAGTGCGCTGTTCGCCGCTTCCGCGAATACCGGCACCGCCCAGCGCGGTGCGGCTGACACCGCTCGGGTTGAAGTGCAGCGCATGGCGCAGGAAACGGACGTCTTCAACGATGTGTTCGATATCGCGCAAGCTGTCATGCCGATCACCGCCAGCTGGAACAACAGCTTTACCGCCGCCGGCGGCAAGCTGCCGGACGCGCAGACGCTTCTTGCCCCCCTGCTCGCGGCGCGCAACGGCCCGCCGCCGCTCGATGCGGCGGCGATGCAGAAGCTCGGTGAAGCGCTGACCGCCCGGCTTCCCGGGATTGTCGATGGCCTGGTTGAAGCCATGACCGGTGGTTCCGGAAACATGCCGGCCGACGAGCGCGCCCGCGTGCAGGAAGCCGTCACCGCGCGTACGAACATGGCGTTGCAACTGGCCGGGGCGCTGCCCACGCCCCCCCAGCAGTGGACCGGCCTGCTGGCCGTCACCGATCTGGCGCAGCAGATCCGCGGCATCGTGACGCGCAGCGGCGAAACTGGCCTGCGCGCCCTGTTCGCCGTCGGCCACCTGGCAGAACGCCTCAAAGGCGCGGCTGCCACGGCCGCCGCGCAGGTCGCCCCCGACGATGCTGCGGGTCGCGCCCAGCTACTGGCCGGCCTGCGAGCCGATAGTACGACGCTGGTGGACAACGTCATGGCGCAACTGCCGGACAGCCTGCTCACGCCCACGCAACGCGCGCGGCTGCAGAACACCCTTGCCGCCGAGATCAGCCTGCTGCCCGCTACCTTCACGCCATCCAGCGATCCCGCCCAGGCGCTGCTGCAGGACCTGCAGCTGGCCGCCGGCAAGGCGCTGCAGCCGCTGATGCAGTCGCCCGAGACGCTGACCCCGGACAAGGTCGCGCAGACCCTGCAGCCGGTCCTCGCCGCATTGCTCGCCAAGTTGTCACCGGCCACGACGACGGATGACCAGATGGCGCGGGCGCAACTGCTCCAGGCCGTATCGTCGCAGCTGGGCGCCATGGCGAAGCAGCTGGCCAGCCGGCTCATGCTGGATATGCCGGCCACCCAGGCCACTGGAGTGGGGCCAGCGGCCGGCCTCGGGCCAGCCATCGTATCTGCGGTGCTCTCGCAGGGCATCGAGAACGCCACGCGAGCCGCGGTGGCCGCCGTGACTCCGCAGATTCCACCTTTCCTGCTCAATGCATCGACGCGCCAGACGATCGAACAGCTGGTCGACCTGTATGGCAAAGGGGTCGCATATGGCATGGCCGGGCCGTCTCTGGATGCCTTCGTGCGCCAGCAGATTCAGTTGCGCGGCGACCAGTTCGCGGGTCCGGAATGGCGGGCCAGCAACGATCCCAAGGCAGTGCTGCTCAGCAACTACGAGGCCGTTGCCGACTACATTGCCCTTACCGTGACCGACCAGCAGAAGCTGAACCCGAAATATGCCGCCGAAGTGCGCCAGTCGCTCGCCGTGACGCTGGGGTATGCCGCCGAGTCGGCCACGCAGAAGAATCCCGATCAGTTCAGGATTGCCGCAAACGTGTGGGCGCTCATGCAGGATGCCGTCCGCAGCGGTGATGCTGCCCAGCTGCAGGAGTTGATGCGCATGGGCAGCCTCCAGCCTGTGCTGAAGGGCGTTCACAGCGGCATGTCCGAGATCGAAGGTCCCCTGCGCGCCATGCTGGCGCATCTGCCGGTCCCCGAGGACACGCGCACCGCGCTCATGCAGACCCTGCAGGCTGAGCGCCGGATCGCGCCAGCGTGGCAGGCCTTGCCGGACACGACCGCGGGTCAGTTCATCAAGACCCTCGCGCCGCAGCTGGTGGACGCCCTGCGCGCCGGCCTCGTGCGTGATGCCAGCGGGCAGTGGACGCTTGGAGAGGAGGGTCTCGCCGCCCTCAAGCAGCAAGTTGCACAAGGGCTGACCGGCTTCAAGAACTATCGTGACGACCTGGTTCCCGGCATTCTCAAGGAGGTCGAAAGCCAGATACCCGGATTGCTCGACATGGTGCTGACGTATGTGAATGCGAGCCGCCCCATTGCACCGGATGAGCGCGACCGGCTGAGCAACGCGCTGGCCGGCGGTGCGCAGGAAGCGCTCAACGCGGTCCGGAAAGATGTCCGGGCCAGTGCCGCTGCCAATGCACTCGCCAGCCATTCCCGCGAAGATGTTTTCTACTGGATACAGTCGCTGCTGATGGATGCGCGTGACATCATGGCGCGCCAGTACCAGGGTCTCACAACCGACATGCAGGCCACCACGCAAAAAATGGGTCTGCACCAGCGCATCATCGAAGGGCTGAACGAGCTGATCAGCTTTACCGCCGAAGATGCCACGTCCGATGCGGAAATTCCATACGGCGACAAGACCGACAGCAAGGACAATCCACGCAACTACTACAAGCGCGCGCGGGAAATCCTGGTGGATATGTGGACGTCCTATAACCAGATCGGTGAAGGTCCTGCGCTCGACGGACACACTGCCTACTGGAACGAACAGAACACCATCCCGGTGGCCATGGTGCGTGCCGACGATCCGCGGGTCAAGGAGGCCGGAACAGTCATCCTGAACGACCTGCTGCTCGACAAGATGCGTGCGTCCACGCCGGAGCAGGAGCGGCTTGTGCATGCAGCGTTGTTCGTCGGGAGCGGCGTGACTCTTGGCGCATTTCCGCTGTCCATCATGAATGGTGGCGGCTATGCCACGCTTGACGGCGTCAAGACGGGCATCGCGCAAGGATATGTCTTTATTCAGGACCGCGCACTGTACGAGCAGGTACTGAACGATCCGCGCACCATGCAGGACGACAAGAGCCGCGATGGCCACGAAGTGCTTGGTCTCAACTTCCCGGTCAGCGTCGGCCACTACCAGGCCTTCACGCGTGAAAAGGCCACCAACACCATGCAGGTCTTCACCTCGAAGGTGGACCAGATGGGCCGCGAACAATCGATTGCCGCCACCGGCGTGACCAATGCCTCCAACATGATGAGCGCCTCGCTCGATGCCGTGCGCAAGATCGTGAAGGACATGAGTGACTGGATCGACAGCATCATCGTCGGCATGCGGTGAGGTGCGCAGGTTCATCGTCCACGTAGTTGAGGCGTGCGGTAAGCGGAACCATGCTGTTGCTGAAGTTACTCAGTGAGCAGGAATGCCAAATGATCTGGCGAGACGTTTTCGGGAGCAGCCATGACGGAAGATCAACATTTTGATGATGTGCTGGCGCGCTCGCGCGCACTCGTCGAAGCCATCAAGCAGGCCAAGAGCGAGTTCCAGTCCGAACTGGAATCGATCTGCGCGCACAACGCCGAAGCACGCCGCGTCATGTCGAGCCCGACTCTGGAGGAGCAGCGTTTTGCGGATCGCGTCAAGGCCGATATCCAGAGCCTGATCGCCGACAGCAGCCACCCGATGTTCGCCTCTGGCAATACCGCGTCGCCGCTGAAAAGACGCCGTCCGCGTCTGATGGTTTAACCGTACATGCAACGGCGGCTGCTACCGCGCCGCCAGAATCAGCCAGGGAGTCAAGCATGCCTGTTTCTACTTCTACTGTGAGCGCAGCCAGTAGCGTTTCCGCCCCGCAGGGTTTCTCGGGAATATCGAATCAAAGTCTGATCGCGGCCTCGCAGATGATGGCAACGCTCGATGCCTTGGGTGCCAAGCTTGCACAGAAAAACGAAGATGCGAATACGCTGCGTAACATGAAAAACCTGGCAACCGCGCTCGACGGTTTCCGCAGTAATGGCGTAATCAAGCTGACCAAGACCGACAAAGACGGTAACGAAATCGTCGATACGGAAAAGGTCCAGTACCTGCTGGACTTCATCCAGGCGAACAACCAGCTTTACAAGGACGATCCGAGCAACCAGATCTCCGCGTTTGATGGCGGCAAGGCGGATGCCGGCAGCGTCACCGTGGCACAGCTGAATCAGTTCGATCTGAAGATCAACAACATCTCCCTGTTTGCCAAGGAAACCGCCACGGCTGCCCTCGGCTCCCTGGACAACCAGATTACCGCCAAGCTGGGTCTCATCGAAAAAGACACGATCGAACTCAACAAGGTCGGCAATAGCTACAAGAACCTCGTAGGACTGAGCGCTGCCATGATCGACATGCTGACGAAGATCATGGAAAACATCTTGCAGCGCATGTAGCGGTAGTCAAGGCGTCGTGCGCAGTGGGCCCGTACTCGATCAGGATGGCGCGATGCCTGCCGAACCGTCTTTAGCCGAATCGGGCGATCTGCCGCGCGCTGTGGCGGAGGATTCCGCTCAAGCGCCGCTGCCTGGCGGCCTGCCGAATTTCGATCGGCGTCAGCGCGCTGCCTTGCGCGCCATTGGCCGCAGTCTGCTGACCGCGGGCCAGTATGCGCAGGCGCGCGCCGTGTTCGCGGCATTGCTCCATCTCGATCCCACCCATCTCGCTGACCTTGCAGCGGCAGCGGAGGCCTTCCAGGCCGAAGGCAAGCCGGCGCAGGCGGCCAGCCTGCTGCAGGTCTGCCTGCTGCTCGGCGGCAGGGAGCCGGATATTCCTCTGCGGCTGGCCGAATGCCAGCTTGCTTTGGGCTACGCGCCGGCTGCGCGGATTGCTCTCGATCTTGCCGAAGAGTATGCAGTCAGGTCAGAGAATGCCATGGCGCTCGCCCGGATCGCACTCATGCGGAACGGCATGGGGACCTGATACGCATATCCCGATGTGGCGCGACGCGCCATCGTACCGGCCCGTCGGCCCTATCGGCGCAACCATGCGTCCAGGCACGATGGATGATTTCGGTGATCTCCTCAGCTTTTTCTTAAGCGCCGCTTCAGCCAGATGCGTCATGTCGAGCGTCACCCCGGCCCAGGAGATGGCAGCCGCTGAAAACGTGAGTTGAAGCGAACGTTTTCAAGCGTGCTGTTACTCAGCAAGGGAATGGAGCCTCGATGTTCTCCTGGCTCGCCAATATCTTCCTGGGGTGACGTCATGACCACTGCAGTTTCGCATTCGGACACAGTTGCAAATAGCGCCCCGGTTTTATCGCCGTCACCTACCAGCATTGCCGCAGCCCAGGTGGTCAACCGGACGGGCAGTAACCCGCCCGGCGGCGATGGCGTCGTCGCCATTCCGCTCACCAATCAATCGAAGATCGCGCTCGATGCCTCGTTCGATCCCACCGAACTGGCCTACCAGCTGCAGCTGATGTTCGCCGACCTCAAGCGCGTGCAGTCTTATGCCAGCGCCCAGGCAGCGCATAACCAGTCGAACCAGATCGAAGATGCCACCAAGGAGACCTTCGATGCCCTGAAGCGCCTGATGGAACAGATGGACAAGCTGGCCTCGCGCGACATCTGGGACCTGGTCGGTGCGGTGATCGGTACCGTGTTCAGTGCCATATTCGCCGGTGTGGCGATTGCCGCATCCGGCGGTGCGCTGACCGCGCCGGTTGCGGTGACGATGACGGTACTGGTTGGTAGCGTGATCCAGATGGCCAGTGCTATCAGCACTCAGAAGGGCGGTCCGGATTTTTCGGTGAACAAAGGCCTCACAGAAGGGTTTCAGCAGTTGGCAGAGCAGTGGATGTCGAAGGAGGACGCCGCCAAGCTAGGCACTCTGTTGGCCGGCATTGTCGGCACGGTGACCATCGCGCCCGCGCTGATGGACGCCCAGATCGGCGGATCGCTGCTCTCTGGTGCGGCCGCCATGGGCGGCGCGAGCGACAAGGTAGTCGCCATCCTCAAGATGGTCGGCACGCTGGCGAACGGCATCGCAAACGCCATCGTCAGCGGCAAGGCCATGAACAGCGCCGTCAAGGCGGCGGAGGAAGCGGGGAGGATCGTCACCGGTGGTAATGCCTTCCAAAAAATATTCACCATCCAGAACGGCCAGATTGTCAGCGGCGCCGTGCAGGGCGGGCTGGGCATCCAGCGCGGCAAGGACGGGGTCGAACAGGCCCAGCGCCAGCACGATGTCGATATGACCCAGGCCGAGGAAACCGCCTTGCGTGGTTTTACCGACTACCTGAATGCCGCCTTCTCCATGACCGCCGATCACCAGAAGAGCATGGAAGAGGTCCTGCAGGAGATCCTCGAGAAGATCAAGGACTCTAAAGAAGACATGCAAGCCAGCCAAACACGTTTGGTCCGTAGTCTCGCGCCGTCCATGGCGGAAGTCTGAGTCATCGTAAGCGTCATCTACGTATTCACAAGGAAGATATCGTGTCAGGCATCTCTTCTCCTTCCATCGGTTCACCGGGTACGCACCCCCTCGCTCTTTCCGCAACCCCCGTTGAGACGGCCGCCGGGGCGGCAGGCAGCACGTCTGTCCAGCATCGCGATGCCGATATTACGCAGGTTCCGTCGCCGGCACAGAACGCGCCCTTGCCTGGCATGTCGGCGCCCCAGCCTTTCAGGATTCGCGATTTGCTTGGCTTGATCAAGAATGCGAGTGATGAGGAGCTCAAGTAAAGAGTCATATACCGCAACCAGTGATGACACGACCCCGCGTACTTCCGCTACCGATCGCGATGTGAATACACGCGTGTCATCCACGAGCTCGACAGAGCCTGGTGAGGGAAGCACATCCGAAAGTTCATCCGGGAATGGTGCGCGGAAGCGCGCGGCAGATCAGGAGGCGCCGGATAGCCATCATACCGACAAGAGGAGTCAGAAAGAGGACACCGCCCGTGTATTCAGGAAACCAAAACCTCGTTTCGAGACGCATGGCTACGACGAGAACGGATGGACTCCAGCGCAACACGAAAAGGCTGACGGTATCCAAAAAAAGGTCAAAGAGTTGCGTGCCGAGTCAACCAAATATGGGAACTACTCGATGGCATTCTCGGCAGGGACTAACGGCGCAGGTAACGTTATCGGAGCGCCGCTGACTGCCGAAGCGGAAAAAAAGCAGGCCGAAAGCCAGAAGCTGGAGGCGTTGGCGCAGCATGTCCAGGCATTGATCGACACACTGAGTCAGTCGGAAGGGGCGCAAGTCCAGGTCTTCGAGCGCACGCTCGAGATGATGCGCACGTTCGGGCAAAACAACGCCGAGAATATGAAGCTGTCCGCCTGAGCGAGCGTAGAAAATGTCGAATACCCTTCAATCGACTGCCGCCGCCTCGAGCGACAACCCATTGGTGGCTGCCCTCCGCCAATTGCCGCCATGCTTCGAGCCGCGCGTAGCCGCAGCGCTGTACGCGCTGGGTTACGCGCACCTGCAGGAAAAACGTTATCAGCAGGCGCACGACTATTTCCGCACGTTGCTTATCAACGATCCGATGGACCGCAGTTATCTCGCTGGCCTCGCACTGGCGCTCGCAGGATTGCAGCGTCATGCCGAGGCCATCCGGATCAATACCGCTGCGTTGCTCTGGCACCCGGGCGATCCGGCCGCCATGCTGCGTCAGGCCGAGTGCCTGCTGGCGCTGCGCCGTCCCGCTGAAGCCGTGACATGGCTCGATGCGGTGGTGGCATGTGGCGCTGCGGATGCGGTTGATTCGCCTTCATCGCACACAGAACGGCGGGCGCTGGCAACCCGTGCCGCCGGACTGCGCAATCTGATTCAGCCCCACAGGAGGACGCATCATGACAACACAAGGACCGGCAACTGGCGCAGCACAGATCACCGCGAAGGATCCCGTCTATCACGTGGCGACCGAGGATGATCTGGTGATGCTGTTCGAACTGGGCAACCTGGCGCGCGAGCAGGGCAAGCTGCGTCAGGCGGAGGCGATCTTCCGCGGCATCCTCGCGGTGCGCAGCGATGTGGCTGGCGGATACATGGGCCTGTCCAGGGTCTACATGGATCAGGGGCGTGTCGAAGAGGCGCTGCAGCTGCTGCAGGCCACCGCCGCGCTGGAAGGCAAGCATCGCGACCTCGGTCAGGCTTTTCTGGGCAGCATGCTGCTGCTCGCCGGCCGGGCACGCGAAGCGGTCCGCGTGCTGCAGCCGGTCGTCGAGAGCGGACGGCAGAACGACGGCGTGGCGCTGGCGCGCAGCCTGCTTGAAAACGAAGCTGAAGATGCCCTGGCCGGGGAACCGTCCAGGGGCGGCGCGCCACGAAGCATGGGTAGATAGCGCCTCAGGAGAATGTCATGACGATACAGAATTTTTCATTGGGTCCGGCCGGTGGTATTGCTGCAGGCGCAGGCGGCACCGCGACATTCGACCTGAACGGCGCCGGAGCGGCGCCAGCTGGCGACGTGGCGCGTTTCGACCAGGCCATGACGGCAGACAGCAACAAGTCCGAGCTGCAGCCATTGGAGCAGACGGGCGGTTCCCTTCCGAGCATGGGGGCCCGCATTCTCGAGGGCTTCACCGGCATGAGTAACAACTATGCGGCGGTGATGAAGCGCGTGTCCGGTACCGCCGGCCGTGAAATGGAGACCGTGCAGCTGCTGCGGAACCTGGCGGACATGATGCAACTATCCAACGACACTGGCCTGCTCAGCAAGGTGGTCGGCAAAGGCACACAAACCGTGTCCGACCTGACCAAGTAAAAGGGGCATGACGATGTCGCAGCCTTTTGCTCTGCGCCGCTTGCGCGCCGCGCTTGTGTGCTCCGCCATGCTGCTGCTCGCAGCCTGCGGCAACCGGGTCGACCTGATGGCGTCGGTGCCGGAGGCCGAGGCCAACGAGGTGCTGACCACGCTGCTGGCGGCTGGCATCAATGTCGAGAAAGTGCCAGGCAAGGACGGCATGGTGTCGCTGCGCGTCGGCTCCGGTCAGGTCGCGCATGCGCTCTCGGTGATGCGCGAACGCGGCCTGCCGCGCGATCCATTCTCCGGGATCGGCAAGATCTTCAAGAAAGAGGGCATGATCTCATCGCCCATTGAAGAACGCGCCCGCTATCTGTACGCGCTGTCGCAGGAGTTGGAGAACACGCTCGCCAAGATTGATGGCGTGATCGCCGCGCGCGTCCATGTGGTGTTGCCGGAGCGTGGCATTGCTGGTGAGCCGGGCACGCCGTCCACTGCATCCGTGTTCGTGAAGTATATGGAAGGCTACAACCTTGACGCAGTCCAGCCGCAGATCCGCCGCCTGGTGACGAATGCCATTCCCAATCTTGCCGCGGATCGCGTGTCGATCGTGCTGGTGGCCGCCCAGCCGCGCGCACCGGGCGGCCGCGTGGTGTTCGATGATGTGCTGGGTTATGACGTATCGCCCGCTGCAGCGAGCGGGCTGCGCATCCTCCTGATGGTGCTGGCAGGGCTCTTCATGGTTGCGGCAGGCGGTGCCGGCTATCTGCTGTGGCGCTATGTGCTGGCGCCGAAGCGAGCAGCGCCGGCGCTCGCGCCTGTGACAGAAGAATCCGCCGCAGCACCGCAAGCCGCGGAGGCCGGATTGTCGATCATGGAGCGGGTCCGGCGCCGGCGTGATGCCGCGCAAGGCGGAGGCGCGTGATGGAACACGCCGCGCACGGTCCGGCCAGGCAGCGGCAAAACGGGCCCGGCGGCGGGCTGCCGCTTGGGCACACGTTGATGCCGCATCTCGTGGCATTCAATCTGCTGCCCAGTCTCACGTTGCATCCGGAGCATGTGACGCAGCATGCCTTACCGGCAGGCTTCGATGAACTGCTGGCCTGCCCCGAAACGGCCGCACTTGCGCACCGCCATTGGTCTACCAGCATTCTCCAGACACTGTCGCTGGAAGCGGATCCGGTGTGCGATCTCGATGCGCCGGCCTTGCCGATCGCCATGTTGCATGGCGAACTACTTGAGGCGCTTGCCCGGTCGGCCGGGCTGGCGCTGCTGGCTGTGCGTCTGCGCCGCATGGTGGCGCGCGCCGACCTTGCCGAAGCCAGTCGCGTGCTCGGCGAGGAGACGGTTCGCTACGCCAGGGCGCATGCGGTGAACCCGGTCTTCGTGCCCGACACCACCGATTGGGACGTCAGCCAGCTCGATGCCGCCATTCCTGTTCTTGGCTATGGCCTGCTTGGCCGTGCGCTGCAGGCTGCGCCGCTGGCGATCCGGGCACGCGCGTTGTTGCGTCTCCCTGTACTGGCCGAAGCCGTGCCGCAGCTCATGCCGCTGGCGGCGGATGAAGCACTCGATCTGGCGCTGCAATTACTGACGGAGCGTGATCCGCAATGGCGTTCCTTGTTCCCAAGCATCCACTGACACCTGCGACGACGCTGGCGGCGCGGATTGACCCCGGCGCCAAGGTCGTGCGTGCCGCCGAGCTCGCGGCATGGCACGACGCCCATGCCATGCTCGAAGCGGCCCGCGCCCAGGCGGACGGTATCGTGGCCGACGCACGCCGGGTCTATGAAGAAGAAGCCTTGCGCGGCTACCGCGAGGGGCGCGAGCAGGCGAGCCGCGAGTTGAGCGCGCAACTCGCCGACATGGCGGCGCGAACCGCCAGCTACTACGCCGGTGCTGCACCGCAGATTGCTGAGTTGGTCATGACAGCTGTCCGCCAGGTCATCGGCGAGCTGGGCGAAAAGCGACGCGTGACGGCTGCGGTGCGGCAATGCCTGGCTTCGGTGCGCGGGCAGAAGCTGTTGACCCTCCGCGTGAACGATGGCCAGGCTGCCCTGGTCCGCGAGCAGGTGCGCAGCCTGATGAAGGAATTTCCCGGCATCGATACGCTTGATGTAATCGAGGACAAGTCCATTCCCTGCGATACCTGTACGCTCGAAAGCGGCATTGGCGTGGTCGAAGGCAGTGTCGCAGGCCAAATCGAGGCGATCGCCCAGGCCTTCCGGCGGGCGCTGGGGGGGCGGCCGTGAGCACTGCCGAGCAGCCGGTCCGTCGGCGGCGCGCAGCCACGCGCGCATCTGGTGCCAGACCGGAGTCGAAACCTGCATCCCTGCACGAACCCGGCTTTGAATCCGATCTCGGCTCTGCACCGGCTGCCGGCCCTGCGGCAGCCACCCGGCCGGTCCGTCGCTCGGCCATGCTGCGCGCCCCTGCGCCAAGCCCCCTCGATGCGATTCTGCCGGCGCTCACGCAAGCATTGTCCACGGTGTCCGAGCCGCGGGTGAAGGGCCGGGTCGTTCAGGTCGTCGGTACCATCGTCAAGGCTGTGGTGCCGCATGTGAAGATGGGCGAGGTGTGCCTGCTGCGCAACGCTGGCGATGCCACCGAGGTGGAAGCCGAGGTGGTCGGCTTCTCCAACGAAGCCGCGCTGCTGACGCCGATTGGCGACATGCACGGCATTTCCTCGAGCACCCAGGTGATTCCCACCGGGCGGTCGCATCAGGTTGCCGTCGGCCCCGGCCTGCTGGGCCGCGTGCTCGATGGCCTGGGCCGGCCGCTGGATGTCGAGGAACATGGGCCGCTGGCGTGGGATCGCCTGTATCCCGTCTATGCGGAAGCGCCCGACCCTCTCGCGCGGCGCATCATCGCACAGCCGCTGGAGCTTGGCATCCGCGCGCTGGATTCGGTGCTCACCTGCGGTGAAGGTCAGCGGATGGGCGTCTTCGCCGCAGCAGGGGGCGGCAAGTCGACCCTGATGGGCATGTTGGTCAACGGCGCCGACGTCGATGTCACCGTGATTGCACTGATCGGCGAGCGGGGCCGCGAAGTGCGCGAGTTCCTTGAGCACGAGCTGGGCGAGGAGGGCCGTCGCAAGAGCGTGGTCGTGTGCGCCACCAGCGACCGCTCGTCGATGGAACGCGCCAAGGCCGCGTATGTGGCGACTGCCGTAGCGGAGTATTTTCGGGATCAGGGCAAGAAGGTCCTGTTCCTCATGGATTCGGTGACGCGTTTTGCCCGGGCGCTGCGCGAGATCGGCCTGGCTGCAGGCGAGCCGCCGACACGGCGCGGTTTTCCGCCATCGGTGTTCGCCATGCTGCCCAAGCTGCTGGAACGCACCGGCATGAGCGATCGCGGCTCGATCACCGCGCTGTATACCGTGCTGGTCGAGGGCGACGACATGACCGAGCCGATTGCCGATGAAACGCGTTCGATCATCGACGGACATATCGTGCTCTCGCGCAAGCTGGGGGCTGCCAATCACTATCCTGCCATCGACGTGCTGGCGTCGATCAGCCGTGTCATGCATGCCGTGGTTCCCGAGCGCCACCGCATGCTCGCCGGCCGCCTGCGTAGCCTGCTTGCCAAACATGAAGAGATCGAGCTGCTGGTCAAGGTCGGCGAGTACAAGCCCGGCACCGACGCTCTGGCGGACGAGGCGATTGCCAAGATCGAAGGGATTCGCCAGTTTCTGCGCCAGCAGACCACTGAACGCTGCGGCATGCAAGAGACGCTGCAGCGGCTTGAGGCCCTGGTAGGTAGGGCATGAACACGCTCGACGAACTCCTCTCGCTGAAGCAGTTCCGCGAGCGCGAGGCTGAGCGCGAAGTGATGCGAAGTGTCAACGCGCTGGAACGTTGCGAGGCGGCGCGCCACCAATGTGAGCAGGCCTTGGATGCGTTTCGGACATATGCCCGCGAGACAGAACTCGCTATGTATGCCGATCTGTGTACCCGCACCGTGGAACTGAGTGAAATCGAAGACGTGCAGCATGCCGTCACCCGTCTACGCGAGGAAGAGGCGGCACACGCCGAGGCCGCCACCCAGGCGCGAAACGAGGAGGCTGCTGCATGCGATGCGCTCGCACAGGCACGGGCAGCCCATCTGGAGGCCGTGCGCATGACGCAGAAATTTGCGGAGCTGGTGCAGCAAAGCGCGCAGGAACAGGCCCGCGACCGCGTCATGCGGGAAGAACACGAACTCGATGAGGCCGGCACGCTCGGCCATGCGCATGCCCGCGCCCGTGGTGCGGGGCTGATGGAGAGCAAATGAAAGCAACTGCAATGCAGTGCGATGCCACGGCGCGGGAAAGTCGTTCCGGGCTCCCGTCAGCCGCGTCCGAACTGATGGCGCCACCCGAGCAGATCGAGGCATTCCGGCGTCTGGCGGAACGGCAGGACGACGATGACAAGCATGATCGCCATGAGTCCGACGAGGATGCGGCGGCCAGCCAGGATCCGATGAGTCTGGTCGATTTCACGCCCGATGCCGCACCTGTGTCGGAAACACCGCCGCCCGCGCCGTCTCACCCGGCCGCGTTCCAGGGGGCAGCCATGAACGCCCAGGAATCGTTCGCCGAGACCAGGCGATATGAGCGTGCCGGTGAGGAGGGCGACAAGAAAGACAAGGACAGCAGCGACACGGTGGCTGGCACCGATAACAGTTCCGCGCCGGATGCCATGGTATTCGCGCACTACGTCCATCAGGATGCGCATGCCCAGGCGGAGGCTGCTGCCACCGCACGCTCGGTCCGTGTCGAGCGCCACACGGCCGTGGCTGAACTGGTACAGGTGCTCGAATCTTCGGCGGCAACACTGTTGGCGCCGGAAGATGGGGCACGCCACGACCGGGTCGACGTGATGCTATCGACGCCGCATCTGGAAGGCACCACGGTGGCGCTATTCCTCGAGAATGGCCGTCTCGTGGTGGAGTTTGCGGCATCAGGCGCCGCGGCCAAGTGGCTCGGCAGCCAGGTCCGTACCATGTCCGATGAGCTGAGTGCGCGGTTGCGGCGCCCTGTCCTGACACGGATCCATGCCGATGGCGAAGAAACGCCGGAGGCCGAAGCCGTGGCGGCCCGGACCGTTTCCGCCCCAGACGTGCGACGCGTGGTTGCCGCGTCACGTGCGCTGTCGTGAGGCATTCGTGAACCCTCCCATGAACCTGACGCTGCCTGGCAAACCTGCGTCGCTGGCCAGCGCCACGCCGTGGCAGCCGTTGCAGCTACCGCGCCTGACCGGCCTGCAGGCACAGGCATGTACGGCGGTTGCGCAGCGCGCCTGGCATGTGCCGATCGACATCGGGGTGCAATGGGAGGCCCGGCTCTGGCCGGTGCCAGCGACCGATCCGCGCGTCGCACGGCAGGTCGAAGGGCGGATCATCCGCCTGCGCTGGGAGGGCGGCGTGTTCTACATGCGTGTGCCGGATGCCCTGCTAGCGGCATGCGCGCAGGCCCTGGTGCCGGACATTCCCCTGCCTGGCATGCCGGCTGCCTTTGCCAATACTATTCTGGAGGGCGCGCTGCTGAGTGCGCAACAGGCGCTCGGGTTGTCTGGTGCGTCGCTGGCGATGGTCGAGGCGTTTCCGGAGCGGGATCCGGCCGTGCCCGGCTTCCTCCTGGAACTGCAGGGCGCCGGGCTCGAGGGCGCCATGACCTTGCCGATACAGGCCGATGCGGACGGCGTGGCCGCGCTGGCCCGCCATGCCTTCCTGCGTCCCTGCGTCGGTAATCATGTCGACATCGGCGCGGTGCCGGTGACATTGCGCGCCATCGTGGGTGAAACCAACCTGTCCGCCGAGCAGGTAGCCACGCTGCAGCATGGCGATGCGATCCTGATCGATCGCTATCATCCTGCCGCCCGGCAGATGCTGCCATTGCGCGCCGCCAGCGGCTGGAGTCTGATGGCAGTCTGCGATGACCACGCACTGAGCAGTGCGTCGCTCTGGCAGGCCGACCGCCTTTGCGACGATCTGCTCGATGCCGCGCCGGGCGAGGGTCGGATGACCTTCGAGCTGGGGCTCGTCAGGCTGTCGCTGCGCCAGTTGCTGACGGCCATCCATGCCCACGTCGCGGTGGCGGTATTGCCTGGCGACGCGATGCTGCGTGTGTTCTTCGACGGCCGTCCGGTCGGACAGGGCGTGCTGGCGGACATCGACGGTCGCCTGGCCGTGGTCTTGTCCCGCGCGGCTGCGGCGTCAGCGGATTAAGGATTGCCGTAGGCACATAACGGCCGTGCCTGCTGCCACGGGCGCGGCTGGAACAATTCCCGAAACGTCGTTACTCAAGTCTCAGTAAGGCATCCCCATGGGTGTCTGACGTGTCACAACCGATCACATGTTCGGTCAGTCCGCCCGTCAAAGCGGATCGTGGCACCACTCCTTTGAGCTGCCATCATGATGACGCCCCCCGACCAGCGTCCGGAAGAGGACGATGATTTTTTCGATGATGACGAAGATGACCTGGAGCTTGGCAATGCCCTGCCGATAGCCGGGGCGCGTGGCCGCCAGGCATTGCGAGTTGGCGATGGCATCGGGGGCGAGCACAGCGAGCCGCACGCCAGTTATGCGGACTATGCGGATGACTTCGGCGACATCGACGATGTCCGCCATGCAGCTCGCCGGCACGAGCTGCGGGATGCTGGCCATCCCGAGGGTGCGCGCGAGGCAGATGATAATGATGACGCGGACTGGCTCGAAGGCAACGAGGGCAATAGGGGCGGAGAGGACGATGATGACGCCGGGCCAAACGAGGCCCGGCGGACAGAACGGCGTCTGATGCATCCCGTGCATGACGCTGCACCATTTACCGCTGCCGCAGCCATGGGTGATGAGGATCTCGATGACGGAATCGGTGAGCTGCCGGCGGTGCTGGCCTGCGAGGCGGGCCGGTTGACCGTGTCGGTGCGCGAGATCCGCGCGCTGCAGGCCGGACAGGTGATCGACCTCGGCCGGCCGCTGCTCGAAGGGGTCAGCCTAATGCTCGATGGGCGTGAAATCGCCCGCGGCATGCTAGTCGACCTGGAAGGCCGTTTTGGCATCATGCTGACTGCCCTGACCGAGGAAGCGCATCATGGGTGATCCGTTTTCGCTGATTATTCTGGTCGGGGCGGTTTCGCTGCTCCCGCTGCTGATTGTCGCCTCGACCGCCTTCCTGAAGATCTCCATCGTGATGTCGCTGTTGCGTAATGCACTCGGCGTGCAGCAGGTGCCGTCCAACCTGGCGCTCTACGGGCTCGCGCTGATCCTTACGGCCTACATCATGGCGCCGGTGTTTTCGCCGTTGTTCGAGCGCCTGACATCGCCCGGCACAATGGCGAATGCCAGTACGGTGATGAGCGGCCTCCAGGAGAGCGCCGAACCGCTGCGCAAGTTCATGATGCGGTTCAGCCAGCCCGAACACCGTGATTTTTTCCTCACCACGGCCAAGCGCATGTGGGGTGCCGAGGCCTCAGCCAATGTCGCGCAGTCCGATTTCCTGATCCTGATGCCGGCGTTCGTGGTATCCGAACTGGCGGCGGCCTTCCAGATCGGCTTTCTGCTGTACCTGCCGTTCATCGTGATCGACCTGATCATCTCTAATGTGCTGCTGGCAATGGGGATGATGATGGTGTCGCCTGTCACGATCTCGCTGCCGCTGAAGCTGTTCCTGTTCGTTGCGGTGGACGGGTGGACCCGCCTGATCGGCGGCCTTGTACTGTCCTACGTCTGATCATGGAAACCGTCGAAGTCGTTTCCTACCTGACCAAGGCGCTGTACCTGGTGCTGTGGCTTTCGCTGCCGCCGATCATCGTCGCCTCGGTTATCGGTACGGTGTTCTCGCTGCTGCAGGCGCTGACGCAGATCCAGGAGCAGACCCTGGCCTTCGGTGTCAAGCTCATCGCGGTCGCCATCACCCTCTTCCTGACCGGACGGTGGCTGGGGGGGGAGATGTACCACTTCACGCTGTCGATCTTCGACGCATTGCCGCTCGTCGCACGCTGAGGTATTACATGGGATCCGTGAGCGTCGCCGAAGTGAAGGAGTGGCTCACGGCACTGGCCTATCTGCAGCCGCGCATCATGGCCATGTTCCTGCTGATTCCGATGTTCAACCGTGAACTGATCCCTGGCGCGGTATTGCCCGCGATCGTGCTCGCGGTGTCACTGGTCGCGCTGCCCCTCGTACAGCCGCAGATCGCCATGGCTGGTACGTTATCGGGCATGCAACACACGGCGCTGATCCTGAAGGAGGTGATGGTGGGGTTCGTGCTGGGTTTCCTGGTGGCGATTCCGTTCTGGGCACTGGAGGCGGTCGGCTTCCTGATCGACAACCAGCGCGGCGCCAGTATCTCCGATACGCTCAATCCGCTGACCGGCAGCGACACCTCACCCCTGGGCCTGCTGTTCAACCAGGTGTTCATCATCTATTTTCTGCTGAGCGGCGGCATGAACCTGATGCTGGGCATTCTCTATGACAGCTTCCGTTTCTGGAGCGTCATGACATGGACGCCCGGCCTGCATATGGACTATGCAACGTTTTTCCTCGGGCAACTCGATCGGCTCGTGCAGTTGTCGGTGGTCCTGGCGGCGCCGGTGCTGATCCTGATGTTCATGGCGGAAGTCGGCCTGGCGCTCGTCAATCGCTTCGCGCCGCAGTTGCAGGTGTTCTTCCTGGCCATGCCGATCAAGAGCGCCCTGGCGTTTTTCATCCTGGTGCTCTATGCCGGCACATTGATGGAGTACGTCGGCGACGAAATTCGCGGGCTGGGTGGATTGTTCGACCAAATCAGCATCATTTGGCAGGGAGCGCGATGAAAGCGGCAATGGCTATCAGCAGTGCGCAGGCATTGCATCGCTATCGTCTCCGGCGAGGCTTGCCGGAGAGCGCGTGTACGCCAGACGGCGGTTTGCGGGTTCTGGCAGGTGACGGTATCCGCATGAGCCTGCAGGAAGCCCCCAATGCCACCATCGTACTGCGTGCGCGTGTCGGCGCCCTGCCGCGGGAGCCGGAGGCACGTGCGCGGATGGTATGCCGCGTCGGCGCATTCGCTGCGGGATTGATGAGGGTGTCCCCCGCCAGTTGCACGATTGATGCCGAAGGGTATGTCCTGCATCTGTGGCAGCGGCTGGCAGCTGGATGCGGCGAGCCGGAATTCGATGAGAGCGTCGTGCAGTTCGCGCGGACCTGTCAGGTGTGGCGCGAAATGTTGACACAGCTGGAGCAGCGGGTGGGATTGTAGTTGGAATGTGTTGTGGAACCCTGTAGTCGGGATCGCAGTCGGGGCCATGGCTGGGCCGTTGCTCAAGCCGTAGTGAAGGCGCAGGCTACGATGAGGCATGGGCCGCGACTGATGCAGCAACGTCTGCTGTGGAAATGCCAATCAGGCTACTGTCACCGATGGCTGGTCACTGGGTTTCGCATCCCGTTTGTACCCTCGCGGGCCGGAAGGGCAGCGCCATTGAGGGTGGCCGGTTCTGGCGCCGCGGTATTCAATCCGAATGTCCAGGTCGGGCACGGTATGACGACCGTGGCGGAGGGCTTCGTTGCGGGGCGCGCCTGTCTCTGTCAGGCGGCTGGACGCGCGGGGGTTCCGGTAGCCTCGGCGAGACGGTGCCGCAATTCTGCCTCTGGGAGGGCGACCCAGGTCGCGAGTGTCACGCGCTCCTCATTGCTATTGCAGGGCTGCTGTGCCAGCAACGCGAGAGGGCTTTCCGGCGTCAACGGATCAAGCGTGTTGACGGGTGCGCTTGCGGCAGATGCATTCTGCCGGGCGGCAAGTATCCACCCCGTGAGCCATGATTCGAGCTTTGCGGGATCGTCGGCCAGTATCCGTTCCACCTGCTTGTCGAAAAAGGTCCGTGCGGCCAGGCCGGAGAGTCCGATCTGATCGAGCAACTGCTTGGCGGCGTAGAGTTTCGCGGACCCACCCTGTTGTGGGTCGCTGGCCATGTCGGTTGCAGATGGCGCGAACGAATCGCGCGGCGCGCCGGCCGTCGGTTTGTCACCATGTACGTTGTCGTGGCGCGTAGCCTTGCTATGGGCTGCGGCAGCATTCGAGGGTGCCGATGCAGCGTTATCGGGCTGCGAAGGCGATGCGTCCGCCGACGGCCGTGTGATTGGCACGGCAGAAACGCGTGAAGGCCCGGTCATTGGTATCGCCATGAAACACATATTCCAGTAAGTTCGCACGACTGCGCGGCGGATTGGCGCGCCGCTGTGGGCAGGCTTGCCAGCGGCACCGACGGGCTGGCATGCAATGCGGTTGTTCAACGTATATGCCAATGCTACTGCGACAATGAAAAATAGATTGCGAACCAATGTGAAACGGTGCCCCCAATAAGAGGGGGTTAAATGATTGATTACTCATTTTCGCATCGTTTAATCCCCGCACCAATACTGGCTTACTGGGCATCGTGTTGATTTGAGAAAGTAAAGTGAAAAGCAAAAATTTATAAAAATTTGCAGTTTATAAGAAGTGTCTTATTCCTTGGTAATCACCATGCCACTAGACTTAAAACACGCTTAAAACGTGTATTAAGTTATCACCCGACCAGGCCAACGGACATTTCTCGCATGCCTGTTCAATCTGCGGATGCACGACGGCGGGCTGAGTTTGACAGCCACTATTCCGAATTCGTTGTCCCGGCCAATCGAGGGGGGAAACATGAGAATCGTAGCGTTGGAAGACGATCTGAGCCAGGCGCAGCTGATCCAGAAGGTTCTTGCGGAAGAAGGCTTTGCGACCGACATATTCTACGAAGGCTCGAAGCTCATCTACACCTTGCGCAAAGAAGCCTACGACCTGTTCATTCTCGACTGGGAAGTGCCGGGAATGAGCGGATTCGAAGTCCTGCAATGGATTCGCTCCAATCTGGGATTTGGCGTGCCGGTGATCTTCGTGACCAGCCGTACCCTTGAGGAAGATGTCATCACCGGATTGCAGGCTGGCGCGGATGATTATCTCGTGAAGCCTTTTCGCCCGGCCGAGCTGATTGCCCGTATTCGCTCCCTGCTGCGGCGTGTTTATCCGGAGCGGCCTGTATCCGAGACGTTTACGATCGGCCCCCTGGTGATCGATCCGGCCCGCCAGATCATCACGCGCAATGGCGTGCCCGCCGAACTCACGAAAATGGAATTCGAGCTGGCGTCGCTGCTGCTGTCGAGTCTTGGCCGCCTTGTTTCAAAAAGCGAGCTGTCTCACCGTATCTGGGGTCGCGATATCTCGCCGCAATCGCGCACGGTCGACACGCACCTGTCGCGCGTGCGCATCAAGCTCGGTTTGCGTCCTGAACTCGGCTTCAAGCTTTCGACCGTCTATGGACTCGGCTATCGCCTGCAGACGACTGGCGATATGGAAAACGGCGACGATGGTGAAGCGTCCGGAGAGGAGCGAGGCAACACCGATCCCGACTGGAGGGTCAGCGGATGAAACGATTACGCGCGCTGCTTGGGTTGGGGTGCGCCGCAGGCAGCCTGCTGTGCAGTCCGGTACTTGCCCAGCCGGCTGGCTCCCGCCACCAGGACTTCCTGTATCAGGTGCAGGATGGCGACACCATCTTCGATATCGCTTCCCGCTACGCAACTGCCAAGGACTGGGCGCAGCTGGTGCGCCTGAACAAGATCGACGATCCGCGCCGGCTGGTGCCCGGGACGACCGTACGCGTACCGCTCAGACTGATCGAGAAGGATCCGACGGCGGCACGTGTCCTCTACCAGAAGGGTGAGGTGCAGATCGTCAAACGTGATATGCCGGTGTCTGGCGCCTTGCTCGAGCGGGGCACGGAGATTCATACCGGACCGGACGGCTATCTCTCGCTGGAGCTGCTCGATGGTTCGACCGTACTGGTCTTGCCCAATGCCCGTATGCGGATCGAGCAGGTCACGGAATTCCGCCGTGCTGGGTTGCAGGATTTCGTGATCCTGCTGGAGCGCGGCCAGGTCGAACCCAACGTTGACCCATCCGGCAAAGGTGTCGGCCGTTTCGAGATACGCACCCCGCGCGCGGTGACGGGTGTACGCGGCACGCGCTTCCGCGTCGGCGTCACTGATGACAGTGTCACCGGTGAGGTGCTCAAGGGCGAGGTCGAGGTGCTGGCACGCGGCGCGCGCGACCGGATTACGATCCGCGAGGGCCAGGGCCTGGGCGCCACGGACCGTGGTGTGGTCAACGAAGCCCTGCTGCCCGCGCCACGTGCACAGGCAGAGGTGGAGCCAGGTTTTGGCGACGTCGTGCTGCGTTATGCCGCGATTCCGGAGGCGGTGGCTTACCGCGTGCAACTGGCACGCGACAAGGGCTTCACGCAGGTGCTCGAGTCCCGCGCCACGGCGCAGCTCGAGCATACGTTTGCGGATCTCGATGACGGTGACTACTACATCAAGGTGCGGGCGATTTCGGCTGCCGGCATCGAAGGAAACGACACGGTCGAGCATATCCAGGTGGCAGCGCGTCCGGCACCGCCGCTGACCATTGGCGGTGGCCGGGTGGCTGGCAGTGAGCTGCGCCAGAACACGGTCGCCTGGGCTGCCGTACCCGGGAGCGCCGGCTATGAGCTGGAATGGTGGCCGCCGGCACCGCCGGGAACGCCGCACATGCAGGTACCGCTGGCGCCCGACGTCACGAGCTTCACGCTGCCTGGCGAGGGAGCGATGTGGCGCATCCGCACCGTGGTCGAGCGAGACGGTCAACGCATCGCTGGCCCGTGGAGTACGGTAGGAAAAGGGGCTGGCGCCGTTCGCGATGCCGTACCTGTCTCGTTGCATTGGCGGCCGCGTGCCGGCATGGCAGGCCAGCTGGAAATCAGTGCGGCATCCGGAAGCGAGGGTGCTCCCCGCCTCCTTGCAGGCGCGGCTGACGGCGTAGCCTTGCCACCGTTGCCGGCAGGTGACTATGCGGTGCGGCAACGTTATATTGATCGTCATGATGTACCGCGGGCATACACGCCTCCCCAGAGACTGCGTATCGGACCCATGTAATCAGTGAAGCGGCTGACCGGATTATGGCGTGCGCTTGGGCAGACGCACCGCACCACCGCTGAGTGGCTGGCACTGTCGTTGGCAGTACTGACCTGCGTGGTGGTGCTGGTGCTCACCGGCAGCCTGCGGCGGGCCGACACGCTGCTCTATGACCAGATCCTCTCGACCCGGCTCGAACCCGTTCCCTACGATGTCGTGCTTATCGGTATCGACGATGCCAGTATCCGTGCGCTCGGCCAGTGGCCATGGCGCCGCGCATTGCATGCGGCGCTGCTGGATCGGTTGACCGACGCCGGCGCCCGCGCGGTGGTGTTCGACCTTGTGCTGGCAGAAGAAAGCTCCGCCTTTCCCGATGACGATACCCTGCTGGCAGATGCCATGCGGCGCAATGGTGCAACGGTGCTGCCTGTGCTGGTCGAGGGCGGCAGTGGCGCGCCGGTAACCTACTACCCGTCTGCACGCCTGCGAGACGCGGCACGCTCGTTTGGCCATATTGAAGCGGTCATTGGCGATGGCGGCGTGGTGCGCGAGGCTGTGCTCCAGCAAGCCATCGAAAACGGCGGATGGGATCACATCGCCGTGGCCGCCCTGCGTCTTGTCGATCCGGCCTGGCTGCCGGCGCTGCAGAATGTCCCGCGCGGCAGCCGCTACCTGATTCCGTTCTTTGGCCCGCCCGGCCATATCCCGGCATTTTCCTATGTCGATGTCCTGCAGGGCCGGGTTGCGCCGGAGCATCTGGAGGGACGCATCGTCCTCATTGGCGCCATGGCATCTGGCATGGCGGATGCCGTCAACACACCGATGACCCGCGACCACAAGCCGATGGCCGGCGTCGAGCTGATTGCCAGTATCGTCGCGGCGCTCAAGGCCGGCATGCACATCACTCCGATATCGATGGCGCAACATGTGGTGCTGACCTTGCTGTTTGTCGCCGGTGCACTGATCGCCTTGCGTTTCCTCACGCCTCGGCACGGGCTGATGGTGACGTGTGCGATTGCCGCCGGCATCCTTGGCCTGAGTGCCTTCCTGTTGTTACGCGTCGGGATCTGGATGCCGCCGGCCTCAGCCGTCCTCGGCGTGCTGGTCGCTTATCCCTTGTGGAGCTGGCGGCGTCAGGAGGCCGCGCTGCGCTACCTTGACCACCAGCTGCGCAATCTTTCGCAAAGCACCATACCGCTGCCGGTGTTGCGCCTCTTTCCCGCATCGGCGGATGCTGATCTGTTCGACCATCGCGGCTATCAACTGGCAGCAGCGATCCGGCAGTTGCAGAGTGTGAGCCGGTTTGTCTCGGATGGCTTGAACAGCCTGCCGGATGCCACCATGGTGGTCGATCTGCATGGGCGCGTGCTGATGAACAACGATGCGGCGCAGCGCTACTTCGCGCGCTTTGGTGTACGTGCCAAGTTGAATATCTTCGTTCTCGGCAACCTGCTGCGCCTGGCTGGCGTGCTGGGCGACGGCGAACCGCTCGATCTGGGTGCGCAGCGCTTGCGCGTTGACCGGCAGGAGCGCATGGACCGCGAGGGGATGGTACAGCTGCTGCGCGCCACGCCGTTTCGTGCGACCGACCAGTCTGTACTCGGCTGGATCGTCAGCCTCACCGACATCACTTCGATCCGGCGTGCCGAAGAGGAGCGCGAAGAGGCAGTGCGCTTCCTGACCCACGATATCCGTTCGCCGCAGGCCTCCATCATGGCGCTGGTGGAGTTACGCCGACAGCGGCATCTGGCCCTCAATGAAACCGAACTGCTCGACCGCATCGAGCGGCACGCGCAGGAAACCATGGCGCTGGCCGATGGCTTTGTGCAGCTGGCGCGCGCCAAGTCGATCGACCTGCAGCTGGAGTGGTTCGACCTGCGTTCGCTCCTGATCGACGCCGCGGATGATGTCTGGGCGCTGGCCTCGGCGGGTGACGTCAACATCGAGGTGCAAAGCCGGGACGACGAAGTACTGATTCATGCGGACCGCTCTCTGATGACGCGCGCGGTTGTTAACCTGCTGAACAATGCGATCAAGTATTCGCCGCGTGCAACCATCGTCTGCATCCGCCTGCTGACCGGCGAAAGTACCGTGACCATCCAGATTGTGGATCATGGGCCTGGTATCCCCCCGGCGGAAGTGCCGACGATTTTCGATGCCTTCCGACGGGCCCGCCACCAGCCGGGTAAACTCAGCGGCGTCGGCCTGGGACTGGCCTTTGTGCAAGTCGTCGCCGAGCGGCACGGCGGTGATGTCGCCGTGCTCGAAACCGGCGCTTCCGGGACTACCATGCAGCTCCAGCTGCCGCGTTGTGCGAAGGACGTGCAGTTGGATTGAGCGGATTCTGGCGGCGCGATTACCGGGTAACCTGTCGTGAGTCACGTATCGCGTGCGATAATCGAGCCCATGAGATCGAGTTTCATCACATCGATAGCGTTCACCGTTGCGTCCTGCGCCACGCTTTACTCGGCGATGGTGCTTGCCGCGCCTGCCGCCGACGATGGGCTCGGTGGGCTGGCCCGCATGGTGCTGGGTGCCGCCACGGGCAGGAATACCGGGGCTGCGGGGGTGCCTTCCCTGCTTTCCGGCCGTAATGTGGATGCCGCGCTGGAGCGCGCCTGCGCCGAGGTCAATGGCGTGTTGCCTTTGGTCATCGACAAGGAAAGTATTCTGGTGCGCTGCCGTCCGCTGCCGTCCAAGCGCATCATGCTGCAGATCAAGCTCAGCAATTTCGCCGGACCCACCCCCGACCTCGCCAGCTTCGAAGTCCGCTTCGCACCATCCTTGCAGCGCAATATCTGCACCAACGCCGATGTACAGATCCTCGCGCGCATGGGTGTCGATCTGCGCTACCGTTACCTGACCAATGACAACCGCCGCATCGGCGATGTCTATATCAACTCCGACGTCTGCCAGCAGGCATTGAGATCGCCGCGTTATTGAGGCCACGGCCGACCGTACACCGGCCGCCACGACCTGCCGGCCCGGCATGACTTGCTCCCGCGACGCGTTCGTGCCATGGCGTGCGCGCGTCGCGCTTTCTCTGCACTGGCGATACGCCGTTCCTGCGGACGTCCTTCCCCCCAGCGCCTCCCGCATGTTTGCCCCAGGCGATCGGCCGGCGTATGCTTGATTCAGGCACTTGACCGGGTTTTGCCAAGGCCGGCGCGTGAGCTGCCGGTGCGGCAGCACGCTGCGCCCGGCTACATGACGGCATGGCTCTCCAGGGGGTGACATGACTGATCTTTCCGATGCGCGTCTGCGCGGCGGCTATGCCGATGGCGATAGCAATCGCGATCGCGCCGCGCGTGGGCCGCTGCGGTTCGTCACCGCAGCTGCATTGTTCGACGGGCACGACGCGTCCATCAATATCATCCGCAGGGTTTTGCAAGCTGCCGGCTGCGAAGTGATCCACCTCGGGCATGACCGCTCCGTTGAGGTGGTGGTCACGGCCGCGTTGCAGGAAGATGCCGACGCGATCGCCGTGTCCAGCTACCAGGGTGGGCATGTCGAGTATTTCCGCTACATGGTCGAGCAGCTGCACGCGCGGGGCGGGGCGCATATTCGGGTGTTCGGCGGCGGAGGCGGGGTGATCGTGCCAGACGAGATTGCCTTGCTGCATGCGGCTGGCGTGACGCGGCTCTACAGCGCGCAGGATGGCCAGGCGCTGGGTTTGCGTGGCATGGTCGATGACATGATCGCGCGTTGCTACGCCGCCCCGAGACCCGCGCCGGTCGAGGTGGGCGATGTGCTGGCAGGCCGCGATATGGCCTTGGCCCGTTATCTCTCGCAGTGCGCGGGAGGAAGGGTGTTGGCTGAAACACGCGCCGCAGTGCAGGCGGCCGCCATGATCAGGCGCGTGCCGGTGCTCGGCATCACCGGCACCGGCGGCGCCGGCAAGTCATCGCTCACTGACGAGCTGATCCGCCGTTTTCGGCTCGATGATGCCGAGACCCTGCGCATCGCCATCCTCTGCGTCGATCCCTCGCGCCGCAAGTCTGGCGGCGCGCTGCTTGGCGACCGCATCCGCATGAATGCGATCCACCATCCACGCATCTTCATGCACTCGCTGGCCACGCGCGACAGTGTGGCCGAGGTGCCGGCCCATCTGCCCGACGCCATCGACGCCTGCAAGGTCAGCGGTTTCGACTTGATCGTGGTCGAGACTTCCGGCATCGGACAGGGCGACGCCGCGATTGTCCCGCTGGCCGATGTCAGCCTGTACGTCATGACGCCGGAGTTCGGCGCTGCCTCGCAGCTCGAGAAGATCGACATGCTCGACTTCGCCGATTTCGTCGTCATCAACAAATTCGACCGGCGCGGCGCCGCCGATGCCTGGCGTGATGTGGCCAAGCAGGTGCAGCGCAACCGCGAGTGCTGGAATGTCGCGCCGGAAGACATGCCGGTCTATGGCACCCAGGCTTCGCGCTTCAACGATAGTGGCGTTACCGCGCTCTATCATGCGCTCCGCACGGCGCTGGTGCCGCATGGTCTGCCACCCAGCGGTGCGCGCCTGGCCCACCCCGCAGGCAAGACCACCGCCCTCGGCCAGGCCATCGTGCCGCCGGCGCGCAGCCGTTACCTGAGCGAGGTGGCGGACATGGTGCGTCGCTATCATGCGCGTGTCGCGCGGCAGAGCGCCGTGGCCCGCGAGTGTCAGCAACTGAATGCGGCGCAGCGGCTGCTGGCGGCCGAGGGCGGTGCGCCTGATGATCCCGCGCTGCAGCGGCTGGCAGAATTGGCTGCCAAGCGTTCGGCGCAACTCGACGAAGACGCGCAAGCTTTGCTTACCGCCTGGCCAGACCTGCAGGCACGCTACGCTGCCGACCAGCTGGTCACGCAGGTACGCGGGCACGAGCGCAGCAGTCCACTGGTGACGCACACGCTGTCCGGCATGCCCATCCGCAAGGTGCTGTTGCCCGCCTACCACGATACTGGCGATATCCTGTGCTGGCTGATGCGCGAGAACGTACCGGGCGCATTCCCCTACACCGCCGGCGTGTTTCCCTTGCGGCGCGACAAGGAAGAGCCGACCCGCATGTTCGCGGGCGAGGGCGATGCCTTCCGCACCAACCGTCGCTTTCACCTCCTGTCTTCGGGCATGCCGGCCAAACGCCTGTCGACTGCCTTCGATTCCGTCACACTGTATGGCGAGGATCCGGCCGAGCGCCCGGACATCTACGGCAAGATTGGCAACGCCGGCGTTTCCATCGCCACGCTCGACGACATGCAAGCGCTGTACGCCGGCTTCGACTTGTGCGATCCGGATACGTCCGTGTCCATGACCATCAACGGGCCTGCGCCGACGGTGCTGGCCATGTTCCTGCAAACCGCGATCCGCCAGCGCGTCGAACGCTTCACAGCGGAGCAGGGCCGCGTACCTGACGTCGCCGAGCGCGCACAGATCGAGGCTGAGACGTTGCGCATCGTGCGCGGCACGGTGCAGGCCGATATCCTCAAGGAGGACCAGGGTCAGAACACCTGCATCTTCTCGACTGATTTCTCGCTCAAGATGATGGGCGATATCCAGGCGTACTTCATCGAACACGAGGTGCGCAATTTCTATTCGGTGTCGATCTCCGGCTATCACATCGCCGAAGCCGGCGCGAACCCGATCTCGCAACTGGCCTTCACGCTGGCCAACGGCCTTACCTATGTCGAGGCCTATCTGGCGCGCGGCATGCACATCGACGCGTTCGCACCGAACCTGTCATTCTTCTTCTCGAATGGCATGGATCCGGAATACAGCGTGCTTGGCCGCGTGGCGCGGCGCATCTGGGCCATTGCCATGCGCGACCGCTACGGCGCCAATGCGCGCAGCCAGAAGCTGAAGTACCACGTGCAAACCTCAGGGCGCTCGCTGCACGCGCAGGAAATTGCTTTCAACGACATCCGTACCACGTTGCAGGCGCTGATCGCGCTCTATGACAACTGCAATTCCCTGCACACCAACGCCTACGATGAAGCCGTGACCACGCCGAGCGCCGAATCCGTGCGGCGCGCACTTGCCATCCAGTTGATCATCAACCGCGAGTGGGGACCGTCGCGCTGTGAAAATCCCAATCAAGGCAGCTTCCTGATCGAAAGCCTGACTGACCTCGTAGAAGAAGCCGTGTTGCGCGAATTCGATCGCCTCACCGAACGCGGCGGTGTGCTGGGGGCGATGGAAACCGGCTACCAGCGGGGCCGAATCCAGGACGAGTCGATGCTGTATGAGCAGCGCAAGCATGACGGTACGCTACCCATCGTCGGCGTGAATACTTTTCTCGCGCCTGCCGCCGAGGCCGCGCCAACGCCCGAGCTCGCGCGTTCAACGGAGGCGGAAAAACACTCGCAGCTGGCCCGCCTTGCGGCTTTCCATGCGCGGCATGCCGGCGCTGCGCCAGCCATGCTAACGCGCCTGCAGCAAGCGGTGCTCGAGGATGCGAATGTCTTTGCAGTGCTGATGGACGCGGTACAGGTATGTTCGCTCGGGCAGATCACGCATGCCCTGTTCGAGGTCGGCGGACAGTATCGGCGTACGATGTAGCGCGCCTCGGTAGATCGCTTCAGCGTCGTGTCGGGATGCGTGCCAGCATCACCGTCAGGAGCAGCCCGGTAGCCAGCAGGGCAAGCACGACGCTGGTGCGTTCCCGGAACAGCCACGTGGAGATTGCCATCGACGTCCACATCATGCCGATGGCCAGCCGCTTGGCGCGCCGGGGAATGCTGCGATGGGTCTGCCAGTCGCGCACCAGCGGGCCGAAGATGCGGTGCGAGCACAGCCAGAAATAGAAGCGCGCCGAGCCGCGGGCAAAACAGGCCGCAGCGAGCAGGACGAATGGCGTGGTTGGCAGGACCGGCAGGAAGATGCCGATTGCACCGGCCAGCAGGGCGAGCCAGCCCAGCGCCATCCACGCGATGCGCGCACCGCGCGAGCGCGCGAGTAGCCGCGGTGGATAGGCGGGCGCGAGCACGGCGTGATCGGGTTCGGCTGGAGCAGGCATGGTTCAAGCATAGCGCGAACGCCGCGAACTTGTCGCGTGTCTGGTGACTTTCGTGCTGTAATGAAGCTGCAATGACGCGATGGTCACGACGGCTCACGTCAGGGGACCATCTTGCGGCGCGTTGGATGTGCCAGGGAGCGAACATGACGGATGCGGCATTCTTTCCGGGGTTTACGCCTTTCAGGAAAACCGTGAATGGTGTCGAGATTGCCGGTGTCCAGGGGGGATCGGGTTCGCCTTTGCTGCTGTTGCATGGGCATCCCCAGAGTCATGTAGTGTGGCATGCAGTTGCCCCTGCCCTGGCAGCCCACTTCACGGTGATCGCCACCGATCTGCGTGGTTATGGCGCTTCGTCCAAGCCGGCCGGCGATCCGGCGCACCTGCTTTACAGCAAGCGCACCATGGCGCAGGATCAGGTCGATGTCATGGCAGCGCTCGGCTACCCGCGCTTCGATGTTTGCGGGCACGATCGCGGGGCACGCGTCGCGCATCGCCTGGCACTCGATCATCCGCAATGCGTGCGCCGACTGATGCTGCTCGATATCGCCCCGACGCTGGCCATGTACGAACGCACCGACATGGCATTCGCCAGTGCCTACTGGCACTGGTTCTTCCTGATCCAGCCGGCGCCGTTCCCGGAAACGCTCGTCAATGCCGCGCCCGATTTTTACATCAACAAGCTCATGGGGTTGCGGCATGCCGGGCTGGCACCGTTCCATCCCGACGCCATGGCAGCCTATGCCGCGACCATGCGCCAACCCGATGCGGTGCATGCCATGTGCGAAGACTACCGCGCCGCGGCCACGGTCGATCTGCAGCATGACCGCGCCGACCGTGCGGCAGCGCGGATGATCGCCTGCCCCGTACGCGTATTGTGGGGCCAGCACGGTGTCGTAGGCCAGTGCTTCGACCCGCTGGCGCTGTGGCGCGAGGTGGCCGCAACCGTCAGCGGTACCGCATTGCCGTGCGGGCACTATCTGCCCGAGGAACTCCCGGAGACGATCCTGGCCGAGATGATGACGTTCTTCGCAAGAGCGCCGTAGAGTCCGCTGGATTCGCGAACAGAGTGCAGGTGCGGGGCGCGAAAAGGGGTAAATCCCGATGCCATCCGCGCCAGCCGGTTGATAGCATCCCCGCTAGCTTGCTGCGCAGACGGCGCCACCCGTTCGAGGGGAGGCGCGGTGCGGCAGACGATTAGAGAATCAAATGAACGCAAGGAGAGCTAGGATGAAAGTGCTGTCGAAACTCGCCGCAGTGGCCCTGATGCTTTCGGCATTTGGTGCCACCGCCCAGGAATATCCCGGCTCGCGCCCGATCTCGGCGGTGGTTCCGTTCGCGGCCGGCGGCCCGACCGACAAGGTGGCACGCGAACTCGCCCTGGCGATGAGCAAGGCTCTCGGCGGCCAGATCATTATCGAGAACACCGGCGGTGCCGGCGGTACCATTGGCGCCAAGCGCGTGGCACAGGCCAAGAACGACGGCTACACGGTGCTGATCCACCACATCGGCATGTCCACCGCGCCCACACTGTACCGCAACCTTGGCTTTGATCCGCTGAAGGATTTCGAGATGATCGGCGAGATCGCCGACGTGCCGATGTTGCTGGTCGGCAACAAGTCGCTGCCGCCGAACACCCTCAAGGAACTGCTCCCGTACATCAAGGCCAATGCCGCCAAGCTATCGCTGGCCAACGCCGGGGTGGGGTCCGCCTCGCACCTGTGCGGCCTGATGTTCATGAGCAAGATCGAGACCGAACTCGTGACCGTGCCGTACAAAGGCACCGCGCCGGCCCTGACCGACCTGCTGGGCGGACAGGTGAACCTGATGTGCGATCAGACCACCAACATCGCTGGCCAGTTGCGGGCCAATGCACTCAAGCCTTACGCCGCCATGCAGCCGCGTCGCGTGGAAGCCTTCAAGGACGTGCCGACCGCCGCCGAACAAGGCTTGCCGGGCCTGGAAGTGAAGATCTGGCACGCCATGTACGCGCCCAAGGGCACGCCCAAGGCCGTGATCGACAAGCTGTCCGAAGCGCTCCAGAAGGCGGTGCAGGATCCGAAGTTCAAGGCACAGATGGCCGAGCTTGGTGCGGAAGCCGTGCCGCCTGCCAAGGCCAAGCCGGAATCACTGCGCGCCCACCTGGCCTCGGAAATTGCCAAGTGGTCCCCGGTGATCAAGAAGGCTGGCGTCTACGCCGACTGACTGCCGGGCATGCTGTCTGCCCTCGGATATCGTTCGGCGATGTCCGCCACGCAGCGGTGCATCAAGATGAAGACCGCCCCTCGGGGCGGTTTTTTATTGGTATGAATGCAACACTGCGCACGGGATTCGTGGGCGATTGTCTGGAGGAATCACTCCAATTTTCATCCTGTCCGGCGCCGCTCACCTTGCCGCCATCAATCACATGGGCGAAGGCGCCCTGACGAAGGGCTGGCAAGAAAACGGGATCAGGTACGCAAACGCGGTAGAACCGCAGGGTGTGGCGCCCAGGATCGCTTCTCGTTCAACCGTGGTCGTACAGTACGCCATCCACATGACGTGCCGCGCCGGCTTTCACCAGTCCGGCGATGCCCTCGGCCATTAATGCGGTCATTGGCGCATCGTCGAAGAACCGTGCACGGATGCGGTGCAGGTAACTGGCATCATCCATCCACGCCAGCAACTCGGAGTCGGGCATGTGCTGGCGTTGCAGCAGGTGGAACTTGATCAGCACGCGCAACGCTTGTGCGGCATTACGGCGTGGTTCGGCCTCCAGGTACGCGAGACGGCTGCGCGCGCGTTCCACTGCGGCGCCGACGTCGTCGAAGACCGGGCCATGGCCAGGGATGACCACGGCGGCATCGAGACTGGCGATGAGATCCAGCACGGCGCGTTGCTCCGCAAACCCGCCACCGCCGTCCAGCTCGGGAAACAGTACGCCAAAACCGTTTTGCCACAAGGCATCGCCGGACACCAGGATACGCGGCTCCGGGGCGAACAGCAGCAATGCATGTGGATCGTGTCCCGGCGCGGCAAGCACCTGCCATGCATAACCGCCAAGCTGCAGCGTATCGCCAGGGGCGATCACGTCGTCGTGTACAAAGCGGGCACATTCCTGCCCGGTGGCGCGAAAGCTCAGCTGGTCCTCGTCCCATGCAGCGACGGCAGCGGCCTCCATGGCGGGAATCGTGATGCGGCACCCCCATTCGGCATGCAGGGCCGCGTTGCCACCACAATGGTCTGAGTGCAGATGTGTATTGACGATGCGCACGAGCGGCGCGCCGGCCAGTGCATGGCGCAGTAATGCGACGGTCTGCGCGGCGTGGCTGACGTAACCGGTATCGATCAGCGTATAGCGATAGCGTGTTGCCGGGGTGGGTCTGGCATTGTCTGCGTCGCGGTCTGCATCGCTTTCAGGATCGCGGCACAGCAGACCGTTGGCGGACAGCCAGCCACGTTCGAAGACGCGCAGGCTGGGCGGCAGGGCGATGGTCATGGCAAGGTTCCCGTCATCTGGCGTCGGTGGCGCGGCCGGTATGGTGTGTGCGGCCTGTGTGACCCGCCGCGGCGATATGGGCGAACGCCTCGAGCAGCGCCGGCGTCCCCCCATGGAAGGTCACGAAATGTCCCTGCCGCGTCTGCAGGACCAGTCGAGGAGGAAACAGGCGCTCCAGGAATGGCAGGCCGATCAGCCGCGCATGGCGCAATGCCTCCCATTCCACGGATCGGTTGACGATCCCGGTCTGGCGGATGCCATGGACGTCGACCGTGGTGGTTGATGTCAGGAAGTGCCACCAGCTCAGCAATAGCAGGCAGCCCGCACCGCCTGCCAGCAGCAACATGCCCAGGTGCTCACGGACCAGCGGCACATGCACGTCAGACATCATGACGACCGTGCGCCAGCCATACCAGGCCAGCAGCCAGACCACGCCACTTGCCAGGCATTTGAAGTAGGTACTGTAGGCCGGTCCGCTGGTCGGTACGGCCACGAGCGCATGCTCCGTGTCCGGCGAGCGCATCACGGATGGGTCTCGAGCAATGTCCGGCTTCATTGCAAGGCGGGCCAGTCAGCGGGTGAGATCGTGCCACATGCCGTGCGATGCCGCGCTCGACGTGGCGTTGCGTTCGTACTGCGTATTGCGCAATGTCGCGAGTGATACATCGCTTGCAGCCTCCCTTCAATCTTCCTGCACGAGCTGCTCGGCGCGTGCCAGCAATGCCAGCCAGATCGCCCGCTGGCGTGCTGGCTCGAGTGTCGACCAACTGGCGATTTCGTCGAGCGTACGCAGGCAACCGAGGCACCAGTCATCGCTGCTGCCCGGCACGCGGTCCATGCGGCAGACGCTGTTGCAGGGCGACGGAGTGCTTCCCCCGGCTCCATCGTTGCCGGCGAGAATCGGTGGCGCCAGCCGCCTGATCCGCCGCGCGGCGCGCAGGTAGGCTGCGCTGGTCATGCGTTGGCGGCTCCGGCCGACTGGCGGGCCAGCAGCGCGCGGCCGGCGCGCGATCCATTAGCGCGGCCGAGTTGCTGTGAGATCCAGTCGCCTGTGCGCGCGACGGCATCGAGGTCGATACCGGTGGCGATCCCCAGGCCATGCAGCAGATACAGCACGTCTTCCGTGGCGACATTGCCGGTCGCGCCCTTGGCATATGGACAGCCGCCGAGGCCGGCGACGGATGCATGGAAGATCGTCACGCCCACGTCGAGGCTGGCGAGAATATTCGCGAGTGCTTGTCCATAGGTATCGTGGAAGTGGCCCGACAACCGTTCCATTGGAAATACGCGGGCTGCTGCATCGAATACGGCGCGCACCTGCCCGGCAGTGCCCACGCCGATCGTATCGGCGATGTCGATCTCGTCGCAGCCGAGCGTCTGCAAGCGCTGTACCACGTCGACCACTGAAGCGACCGGCACCGCGCCCTGGTACGGGCATCCGAGCGCGCACGAGATGCTCCCGCGAACCCGCAGGCCGGCTTGCTGGGCGGCTTCCGCCACGGGCGCGAAGCGGTCGATCGACTCGGCGATCGAGCAATTGATATTGCGTTGGGAGAACGCCTCGCTGGCGGCGCCGAAGATCACGATCTCGTCCACGCCCGCCGCGAGTGCGGCCTCGAAGCCTTTCATGTTCGGCGTGAGTGCGGAGTAGAGCGTACCAGGGCGACGCGCGATGCCGGCCATGACATCTGTGCCGTCCGCCATCTGCGGTACCCACTTCGGCGAGACGAAGGAAGTGGCTTCGATATTGGCAAAGCCGGCTGCCGAGAGGCGGTCGACCAGTGCGATCTTGACCTCAGTCGGCACCGGTTGCGCTTCATTCTGCAGGCCGTCGCGCGGCCCGACTTCAATCACCTTGACGGTGGATGGATAGCCCATGTCAGTATCCCCGTGCGAGGTCGACCACCCCGGCCACTGGCTTGCCTGCTTCCAGCGCGCGGATCTTGCGCGCAATCTGCGCGACCGTGTCGTCGCGCAGCGTCATCGCGGAAATATGCGGCGTGATGGTGATGCGCGGTTCCTGCCAGAACGGATGCCCGGCGGGCAAGGGCTCGGTGCGGAACACATCGAGCGTCGCGCCGGAGAGCTGTTCGGCGTGCAGCATGTCCAGCAGATCCTCTTCGACCAGGTGATCGCCGCGGCCGATATTGATGAGATGTGCGCCGGGACGCAGCTTGCGCATCAGGCCGGCATTGAGGATGCCGTCCGTCTCCGGCGTCAGCGGCAGAATGTTGACGAGCACCTGCAGGCCGTCGAGAAAGGTATCCTGCTGCGCCGCGCCTGCATGGCAGGTGACGCCGTCGATCTGCTTGGGCGTGCGGCTCCAGCCGCGTACCGGAAAACCAAACGGGACGAGGGCCGATGCGATGCGCGTGCCGAGGACGCCCAGGCCCATCACGCCGATATGAAAATCTTCGCGCACATAGGGCCGCGCAAATTTCCAGCGGCCTTCGCGCTGTTGCACGTCGTAGGCATCGAAGCGGCGGAAGTGGCGCAGCACGGCGTGCGTGACATACTCGACCATCTGGATGGACATGCCGGCATCGTCGAGGCGGATGATCGGCACGTTTGCCGGCAATGCGCCCGGCGCCTCCGCGTGCCAGCGCAGGATGCCGTCGACGCCTGCGCCCATGTTGAAGATGGCCTTCAGGTCGCGACGGCCGCGCAGCATGTCGATCGGCGGTTTCCATACCACGGCGTAGTCCGCTTCCTCCTGCGCCGTGTCGGACCAGGTGCTCAGCGCGGCCTCCGGCAGCGCGGTACGGAAGGCGGCCAGCCACGGATCGTAGCGGCCATCGGGAACATACAACTGCAACTTCATGCGGACTCCAGCAGATCGGTCACGCTGGCAGGTCCATGCCCGCCAGCGTATGCGGTAAAGCCTTGACTTTAACGCAGATCAGCCGGCCCGTCCGCGCAGTGGAGCGCGCGTGCGGCGTGGTTCCCGGCGCTGGCGTTGCGCCGGGCGTTCAGGCGTGATGCTGGCAGCCAGCAGGTTCCGTCGGGACAGCATCTGACGCAAGGGCCTCCTGCACATCGGTGCGGATGCCAAGGCGCGCCAGCAGGGCGCGATCTTTCTCCGCCTGAGGATTGGATGTGGTCAGCAGGCGGTCGCCGTAGAAGATCGAATTCGCCCCCGCCATGAAGGCCAGTGCCTGCAGGGCTTCGTCCATCTGTTCGCGTCCTGCCGACAAGCGCACCATGGAAGCCGGCATGGTGATGCGGGCCACGGCGATGGTGCGCACGAACTCGAACGGGTCGAGCGCCTGCACGTCGGCAAGCGGCGTGCCTTCGATTGCCACCAGGTTGTTGATCGGTACCGATTCGGGCGCCGGATCGAGGTTGGCCAGTTCGGCAATCAGTCCGGCGCGTTGCACGCGCGATTCGCCCATGCCGATAATGCCGCCCGAGCACACATGGATACCGGCGCTGCGCACATGGCCGAGCGTGTCGAGACGATCCTGGTAGGTGCGTGTGGTGATGATCTTGCCGTAGAAATCGGGCGAGGTATCGAGGTTGTGGTTGTAGTAGTCGAGGCCGGCTTCCTTCAACTGCTGAGCCTGTTCGGGCTGCAGCATGCCGAGCGTCATGCAGGTCTCGAGCCCCATGGCTTTGACCTCGCGCACCATGGCCGTGATCGGTTCCATGTGGCGTTCCTTCGGGCTGCGCCACGCTGCGCCCATGCAGAAGCGTGTCGCGCCGTTGGCCTTGGCAGCGCGCGCCGCTTCGAGCACCTCGTCGAGCGCCATCAGTTTCTCGGCCTTCACGCCCGAGTCGTGGTGCGCGCTCTGCGAGCAATAGCCGCAATCCTCCTCGCACCCGCCGGTCTTGATCGACAACAGCGTGGAGAGTTGCACTGCATTGGCGTCGAAGTGCTGGCGGTGCACCTGCTGCGCGCGGAACAGCAGATCGTTGAACGGCAGTTCGAAGAGCTGGGCGACGGCGTCGACGCTCCATGCCTGGCTCGAATCGCCGGGGCGCGTCACGGGCGTAGCGCGCTCATGAAAAGTGATGGTGTGTTCCATGGTGAGTGCTCTCGGTCAGTATCGGTTCAGTATTCAGTCGGGGCTGGCGGCGACGGCGTTGTGTTCCGTCACATAAGCCGTTCCGGGTGGATGGTGCGGGTTGCCCAGCAGGCGTCCCAGGTCGAGATGGCGCGCTGCGGCCACACGCTGCCGGTTCGCATCCGGCTCCGGCAGGTAGGGCACATGGCCGAGCAGCGGTGCGTCGATGTAGCGATGCAGGGTGTCCAGGTTGGCGGCGGCGGCAAGCATGTCGGGGTCGATGCTGCTGGCGATCCAGCCGGCCAGGGTCAGCCCGCGCGCCTGGATGGCTTCGATGGTCAGCAGCGCGTGGTTCAGGCAGCCAAGCCGCATGCCGACGACAAGGATCACCGGCAGATCGAGTGCCTGCGCCAGATCTGCTGTGTCGAAATCGGGGCCGAGCGGCACGCGGAAACCACCCACGCCTTCGACCACCACGATATCGGCGCGCTGTCGCAACGCGGCGTATGTGGCGAGGATCGGTTCGAGGGCAATCTCGCGCCCCTCCGCCACGGCCGCGAGATGCGGGGCAATGGCGAGGCGGAACAGGTAGGGGCAGATTGCACTGGCCGGCGCGTCGATGGAGCTGGCCGCCTGCAGGCGGGCGACATCGTCGTTGACCAGCATGCCGTGCGCATCGGGTTCTGCACCGGATGCCACCGGCTTCATGCCGATCGCGCGGACACCGGCCTGGCCCAGCGCTTCCAGCAGCGCGCTGCTCGACAGCGTCTTGCCGACGCCGGTATCGGTGCCGGTAATGAACCATCCGCGAGGGGAAGCGATCATGATGTGGGTTTCTCTGTGGGTATGGGGTCAGGCCGGGAGTGTTGCCGCTGAAACCTGCGGCGCATGCTCGACGAGGGCGGCGACGAGCCGTTCGAGATCGGCCCGGGTGTGCGCCGCCGACAGTGACACGCGCAGCCGCGCCGTGCCGGCCGGCACGGTGGGCGGGCGGATCGCTGGCACGCGCAGGCCGGCGGCGTCGAGCCGGGCGGACAGCGCCAGTGTGGTGGCGTTGTCGCCGACGATCACGGGCTGTATCGCGGTCTGCGAGGCGCCGAGTCGCAGCGGGCAGCCCGGTAGGCTGGCAAGCGCGGCGGGCAACGTCTCTTGCAACCAGGCAACATGCCCCTGCAGCGCGGCGCGCCGCGCATCACCCTCTGCGCCCTCCAGCAGATCGAGGCTGGCGAGCAGCGCGTGCGCGACGGCTGGCGGTGTCGCGGTGGTGAAGATATACGTGCGTGCGCGCTGCAGCAGCCATTCGACGATGGTGCGATGGGCTGCGACGAAGGCGCCCGAGAGCCCCGCGCCCTTGCCGAAGGTGCCGATATAGATCAGCCGTTCGGAATGCAGGTCGGCATACTCGGCAATGCCGCGCCCGTGCCGGCCGAGCACGCCGAAGCCATGCGCATCGTCCACCACGAGCCAGGCATCGTGCTGTTGCGCAAGGGCCAGCAGCTCTTGCATGGGCGCGATATCGCCATCCATGCTGAACACGCTGTCGGTCACGATGAACTTGAGCGCGACCGTGCTGCGCGCCAGCCGCATCGCCAGATTGTCCATGTTGCCGTGCGGGTACCGCTCGACCTGCGCGTCGGCGAGACGCGCGCCGTCGATCAGCGAGGCATGGTTGAGCTTGTCGGTGAACAGCACGGCATCGCTCGAACCAAGCGCCGTCAGCACGCCCAGGTTGGCCATGTAGCCAGTGCTGAAGAACAGCGTGGCGACTTCCGGGATATAGGGCGCGTACCACTGCGCCAGCCGCTGTTCGAGCGCGGCATGCGCTGCGCTGTGACCGCCGATCAGGTGCGAGCCGCCGCTGCCGGCGCCATAGCGTGCTGCGCCTTCGGCCAGTGCTGCCGCGAGCGCCGGGTGGGCGGCCAGTCCCAGGTAGTCGTTGCTGCAAAAGGCAAGCGGCGTGCTGACCGTCTCCGCGCCCGGCGCCGCAAGGGTCTGGTGCGGGGTGCAGGCAGTCGTGGCGACATGGCGGCGGCGGCGCAGGGCCAGCGCATCGAGCAGGGCGAGCTGTTGGTCGAGATGGACGAGCAGGTTCATGCCATGGTTCCGTTCAGCGTAGCCCGCAGGATCGTCGCGGTCTGTTCGGCCAGCCAGTCGATCTCGTCATCGCTGATCACATATGGTGGCATCAGGTACACGGTACGCCCGATGGGGCGCATCAGCACGCCATGCGCGCGTGCGGCGAGATGGAAGCGTTCGCTGAAGCGTTCGCCGATCCATTCCGGAGCGACATCGAAGGCAAAGATCATGCCCTGCCGGCGCAGATGGGTGATTACGCCATCGGCCAGCGCACCCGCGAGTTCAGACTGCAGTGCGGCGGCGAGCCGCGCGCCGCGAGCGCGGTTGCGTACCAGTACGTCTTCGCTGTCGAACAGGTCGAGCGTGGCAAGCGCGGCGCGGCAAGCCATGGGATTTCCAGTGTACGAGTGCGAATGCAGGAAGCTGCGGTTGATGTCCTCGTCCTGAAAACGCGCATAGATGGCGTCTCGCGTCATCACCAGCGCGAGCGGCAGATAACCACCGCTGATGCCTTTTGACAGGCACAGGAAATCCGGCCACACCGGTTGTGCCGCGGTACCGGCCTGCTGGCACGCGAAAAAAGTACCGGTGCGGCCGCAGCCGACGGCAATCTCATCGGCCACCATGTGTACCGCGTAACGGTCGCACAGCGCGCGTACGCGTTCCAGATAGACAGGGTCGTGCATTGCCATGCCGGTGGCGCATTGGACGAGCGGTTCGATCACCACGGCGGCGATCTGCCCGGCACGTGCCGCGAGCAGCGCTTCGAGCGCATCGGCGGCGCGGTGCGCGACATCGGCCGCGCTTTCACCGACGGCGGCCTCGCGCATGTCGGGCGAGGGCACGATATGCGCGGGCGTGATCAGCGGCGCATAGGCATCGCGGAAGATCGCCACGTCGGTGACGCCCAGCGCTCCGAGCGTCTCGCCATGGTAGCCATGCTGCACGCAGACGAACTCGCGTTTTTCCGGTTGGCCCGCATTGCGCCAGAAATGGAAACTCATCTTCAGGGCGATCTCGACCGCCGAGGCGCCATCCGAGGCGTAGAAGCAATGCCCCAGCACGCCGCCCGTCAGGGCCGACAGGCGTTCCGAAAGTTCCACCGCCGGCCCGTGGGTGCACCCCGCGAGCATGACATGGGCCATGCGGTCGAGCTGGTCCTTGAGCGCGGCATTGAGCGCCGGATGCGCATGCCCGAACAGATTGACCCACCACGAACTGGTGGCGTCGAGATAGCGCCGGCCAGCGTAGTCATGCAGCCAGACGCCCTTGCCATGGGCCACCGGCAGCGGCGGCGCGGCCTCGAGGCGGATCGTCTGCGTGCACGGATGCCATACCGCCGTGCGCGAGCGGGCCTGCCACGTAGCGTTGTCCGCAGCATGGCAGGCCTGCTCCCTGCCGGGTGCAACAGCCGGATCGGGCATGGGGGTGGCAAGGGCAGCGGGGGCAACACGGGACACAGCGCACTCCTCGACCAGCGGATGCTGGCGATATCGGTCGGGACCGGTCTATCTTAGGGAAGGCGCCGGAATGCGGCAATGCACGTCAAAAATGGAAGTTGAGTGCGGTTTGGCGGAAATTCGCTATGGATTGCGTGAAGAAGAAGGCGTTGTGCTGGCGAGGGCGCTTGTGCTGGCCGGCTACGGGGGTGCCATGCGTTTCGCCCGGCACCTGGATTTCCGCGTCTTTTGCCGCGCCTTCACGCCAGCATGTCGCCATCCACGTAACGCCAGCGGCCGTCCGTGCGGACAAAACGGCTGCGCTCGTGCAGCCGGTAGGCGCGCCCATTGATCTTGTAGCGTGCTACGAACTCCACTTCGGCATGGCTCTCGTCGCGCGGCGTATATGTCAAGACCTTCAGGCCCAGCCATTGCGTCGGCGTGCCATCATCAAGCGAGGCCGGGCAAGTGGCCGGATCCCAGGTGGCGCGCAGATAGGCTGTGTCGCCGAGCACGTACGCGGTGTAGCGCGAGCGCATCAGCAGGTCTGCGCGGGCCGGTGCCTCCGTGCCGGCGAGGTAGGGGCCGCAGCAGGCGGCGAGCGTGGGCCCGCCACAAGGGCAGGCATCGCTCCCGGGTGCGGGCTTGTGACGGGCGCCCTTGCTCATGCCGCTCCTGCTTCTACCGGGGCCGCGCGCTCTGTCGCGCCGGTGCCGCAGGCATGGCAGTAATGCGCGAAGGCATTCTTGCGGGCATCGCACTGGGTGCACTTGTTGAACAGGCAGATCCCGCAGTGCATGCAGAAGTTGCGTTGCGGGTCGTCGGTGGCAATAGGCCGCTCGCAGCCGGGACAGATTTTCTTGGCGAGGCGGCTTTGCGCCACGTCGTAGTCGAGCATCTGCCGGCGTGCGCTGTCGGGCTGGCGCTCGGCCTCGCGCTGGCGTTCGAGGTAGCGTTGCAGCGCGCGGATGGCGTAGTGGCCGATCACGCCAGTCAGCACAATGCCGACGAGGTAGCGCACATAGCCGCCGTAGCTCGGCAGGTACGGGACCAGTTCGACGAAGAACGCAAAACCGGCGAAGAAGATAAAGCCCCACACGAACGGCCAGTAGCGGCTCTTGCGGTGCTTGACGAACAGCCAGCCGGCGATCGCCAGCAGCGGCAGAGTCAGCGCCAGCCGCAGACCGAATACGCGCAGCTCGCTGGCGCGCATTGCGCGCTCCAGTTCCTTGCGGCCGCTCTCTTCTAGAGTGTTCAACTGGTCGCGCGCCTGTTGTTGCTCGGTGCGCACGGCCAGTGCGCGCTGCCGCAGCCCTTCGACCGTGCGTTCGGCGGTGCGCTCGCGCGCGACCAGCGCATCGAGCTCCTGCGTGCGCCGGGCGATTTCCGGATTCTGCGCGGCTTCGGTTGTAGCCGTGCGCGACGCGATCCAGTTCTGGAAGGCTGCGCGGGCCTGACGCGTGTCGTTGCGCGCGGCATCGAGCAGCAACTGCGCACGCGCGGTTTCATCATTGTTTTGCTTGAGCGTGACATCCGCGGCATCGATGCGCTGGCGCAGCGGCCCGGCGCTCGCCTGGTCGACGAAATCCTCGAGGCGGGGCGTATTGTCGACGCGTGGCAGGTCGCTGACCACCAGGCTGCCCAGGCCGATCAGAAAGTTGGCGAAGACAATGGCGATCAGCCAGAGGCCACGCTGGAACCACGCTTCACTGAAGCGCAAGCCTTTTTTCATATCAGTCAGCTCCTTGCAGTCGGAACGGCAATCCTTGATTGCAATGCTCGCGATTGTGGCACGTCAACCCGCGGGAAGGGGTGCCAGACCGCAGGCAACGCCGGCTGCCCGCATATAGGTGGAAATACGTTGTCTGCGAAGGCAGGGCGAGCAGTGAATGCCCGGCAATACCCGGCATATTGGTCTGATGCTGCAGTGATCGTCCCAAGCTGCGCCTGCGGTCCAGGTCGAGGCATGGGCGCGTGGACGTCGCAGCATCCTCATGAGCGGGGGTTCACCAGGGAATGGCGTTGCCGTCGTGGTTCAGGAAGGCGCCGTTGTGGGCGCGGCTGATTTCGGCGAGCACGATGCGCATTTCCGTGACGCTGCGCTTGGGCGAGATTTCCGCCAGCGGGCCGCCCATGTCGGTGCGCACCCAGCCCGGATGCAGGGCGACCACCGTGGCCTGCTGTGCCTCGAGCGCGGTGGCCTTGACGACCACATTGAGCGCAGCCTTGCTGGCACGATACAGCCAGTTGCTATTGCTCTCCATTTCGCCGAGGCTCGCCATGCGGCTCGACAGCACGGCCAGCGCACCGCCCTTGCCGCCGCGCGCCTGCGTGGCGGCTTCCACAGCGGGGAGGATGATCGGCAGGGCCATCATCGGGCCCAGCACGTTGGTGCGCATCACCGTATCGAAATTGTCCTGGTGCACCGGCTGGATGCCATGGGTGCGCATGCCCATCACACCCGCGCAGTAGATGGCGGCATCGAACGCTTCGCCGTCGATCTTCCAGCCCAGCGCAGCGACAGCGGTCGGGTCGGTCAGGTCGAGCCGGTGGACTTCCGCGCCGAGCGCCTCGAGCGCGCGCTGGCCGTCGTCGCTGCGCGTGGTGGCCACAACGCGCCAGCCATCGGCGCGATACTGCCGCGCGAACTCCAGTCCGATGCCGCGCGACGCGCCGAGAATCAAAGCCACAGGCATGCCATTTCCCCCTGGATGCTGTTCTTGAAAAACCCCCGGCAGAACGCAGGCATCCTGCTGCCGCCCTGTCCGGTCTGGCGATGCGATGTCACGCGCCGCTCCCGCTCATCTTACCGTGGCTACCCGCGATGCTGGCAGCTGCGATTGACATCCGCATGAACCGGCTGGCTTTCGGCCAGCTATTGCCTACAGCCGTTCGATGCCGACCGCCGTGGCTTCGCCGCCGCCGATGCACAGGCTGGCAATGCCGCGCCGCCCGCCGCTGGCGCGCAGCGCGCCCAGCAACGTGGTCATGATACGCGCTCCTGATGCGCCGATCGGGTGACCGAGCGCGCACGCCCCGCCGTGGATGTTCAGGCGCGCATGCGCAATGCCGAGGTCGTGCATGGCGGCCATGGGCACGACGGCAAAGGCCTCGTTGATTTCGAACAGGTCGACGCTGTCGATGTCCCAGCCGAGACGCATACATAGCTTGCGGATGGCGTGCACCGGCGCGGTGGTGAACCAGGCTGGGGCTTGTGCATGCGTAGCGTGGCCCACCATCGTCGCCAGCGGCGCGAGGCCGAGCTGCTGCGCTGTGGAGGCGCGCATCATGGTCAGTGCGGCAGCACCATCGCTAATCGAAGAAGACGAGGCGGCCGTCACGGTACCGTCTGGCGCAAAGGCCGGCTTGAGCGTGCGGATCCGGTCGGGCTGGATGCGGCGCGGGCTTTCGTCGCTGTCGACGCGGGTCTCGCCATGGCGTGTCGTGACGGTGACTGGGGCAATCTCCCAATCGAAGGCGCCGCTGTGTGCGGCCAGCTGGGCGCGTTGTACCGAGGCTAGCGCGAAGTCGTCCTGCGCCGTGCGGGTAAAGCCGTAGTGCGCGGCACACGCCTCGCCGTAGGTGCCCATGGCACGGCGGCTGCCGTCCGGCATCCGGTCGTAGGCATCCTCGAGGCCATCGAGCATCATGTGATCGAATACCATGCCGTGGCCGATGCGGTAGCCGCCGCGCGCCTTGGGCAGCAGGTACGGCGCATTGCTCATGCTTTCCATGCCGCCGGCGATGCCGATCCGGAAGGCGTCGGCCACGAGCGCGTCATACACCTGCATGGCGGCGCGCATGCCGCTGCCACACATCTTGTTGACGGTCGTGCAGGCAGTCGCTTCTGTCAGTCCGGCCGCGAGCGCCGCCTGTCGGGCTGGCGCCTGCCCTTGGCCAGCGGGCAGCACGCAGCCCATGACCACTTCGTCGACCTGCTCGGCCTGCACGCCGGCCCGTTCGAGCGCTGCGCGAATTGCCACGGCTCCGAGCTGGGGGGCGGTCAGGCTGGACAGTTCACCCTGGAATGCCCCCATCGGGGTGCGTGTGGCGGACACAATGACGATCGGATCGTGCATGACGTTCTCCTTCCCGGCACGCAAGCCTTCGCGCCCCGCCCTGCGGAGCTGCATTCAGCGCCGGCCGTAAGCGTCGACGCTGTATTGCTGGTAGGCGCGTTCCAGCTGTTCATGCAACTGTTCGTTGCTGGCGACGGCCATGCCGAGTTCGCGTATCAAGCCATCGGATACACCATACACCCATCCGTGGATCGTGATCGATTGGCCACGGTCCCAGGCGTCTTGGATGACTGTGGTCTCGCACAGGTGCTTGACCTGCTCGATGACGTTCAACTCGCACAGCTTGTCGTGCGCTTCTTCCTCGCGCAGGATCGAACCGAGGTAGCGCTCGTGCTTGGAGGCGACGTCCTGCACATGGCGGATCCAGTTGTCTGCCAGGCCGACGCGCAGCTTGAGGAGCGCCGCGCGCACGCCGCCGCAGCCGTAGTGGCCGACGATGGTGATGTGCTTGACCTTGAGTACGTCGACGGCGAACTGCACGACCGAGAGGCAGTTGAGATCGCTATACACCACCACATTGGCGATGTTGCGGTGGACGAATACCTCGCCCGGCGCTAGGCCAAGAATCTGGTTGGCGGGTACGCGCGAATCGGAGCAGCCGATCCACATGTATTCGGGCGATTGCTGGTTGGCCAGGCTGTTAAAAAACTCAGGGTCTTCCGCATTGACCTGGTCGACCCAGTCGCGGTTGTTCTGGAAAAGTACCTTGATGTCATCGGTCATTTCGACTGCTCCTGTGTGGCGACGCCGTAGCGGTTGATGAAGCGCTCGCTCGCGTCATATGCGTAGAAATCATGCACCTGTCCGGCTTGCAGCCGTGTCTTGAAGGCCTGCCACATCTCCGGCTCGAAGATGTCGGCGTGGTGCTTCAGGAAAGCCTGGCGGACGCGCGGGTCGCCCAGCAGGAAGGTGCGGTAGGTCTCCGGGAAAATGTCGTGCGGGCCGACGCTGTACCACGGCTCGCTGGACATTTCCTCCTCCTCGTTGCGCGGTTCGGGCACCTTGCGGACGTTGATGTCCGTGAGGTACTCGATCTCGTCGTAGTCATAGAACACCACGCGTCCGTGACGTGTGACGCCAAAGTTCTTGTAGAGCATGTCGCCGGGGAAGATGTTCGCGGCGATCAGCTCCTTGATGGCGTTGCCATATTCGATGATGCCCTGGTCCACCTGCTCGTCCGTGCCTTCCTGCAGCCAGATATTGAGCGGCGTCATGCGGCGTTCGATGTACAGGTGGCGCACGACGATCTCGTCCTCGCCACTCTGGCTGCGCTGGTACTCGACCATCGACGGCGCATGCTGCTCGAGCTCGCGCACCAGCGCCGGGTCGAAGCGCGAGAGCGGGAAGGCGACGTTCGAATATTCCAGCGTATCCGCCATGCGGCCGACGCGGTCGTGCTGCTTGACCAGCAGGTACTTCGACTGGATCAGTGCGCGCGTGGTTTCCTTGGGCGCCGGGAAAAAATCCTTGATGACCTTGAAGACATACGGGAACGACGGCAGCGTGAACACCAGCATCACCAGGCCCTTGATGCCAGGCGCCGAGATGAAGCGGTCGGACGAGTATTGCAGGTGGTGCAGGAAATCGCGGTAGAACAGGTTCTTGCCGTGCTTCTGCAGGCCCAGCGAGGTATAGATTTCGGCGCGGGGCTTGCGCGGCATGATGTCGCGCAGGAAGGTGACGAAGGCCGACGGGTTTTCCATGTCAACCATGAAGTACGAATGCGTGAAGCTGAACAGGATCATCAACTGCTCCTTGTGGAGCAGCACGGTGTCCAGCGTCAGCCTGCCGCTGGGGCCGAACAGGATCGGGATTGCCAGCGGGATGGTGACATCGCCGTTCAGCACGCGGCCGATGATGTACGCGCTCTTGTTGCGGAAGAACAGCGACGACAGCACGTGGATCTGGAAATTCGGGCGCACCTTGAAATCGCCGAAACGTTCCATGAAGGCACGCAACACGTAGTCGATATCGCGCTGCAGGTTTTCGAACGGCCGTTCCAGCTGGAAGTTGTGGATGATGCGCTCGAAGGTCGCCGCCATGCCGGCCAGTGCGCCGGGGTAGTACACGCGGTAGGTGGGGCGCGTGCCGCGTTCGTGCGTGTCGATGTACTCCGTGGAGATCGCGGGCCGCACGAAGATGAAATCGTTGTTGAAGTACGAGCGGTGCAGGATGCGCGTCGTGACCGAATTGAAGAAGGTCTCGGCCAGCTCCGGCTGGTGATGATTGGTCAGCAGGCCGATGTAGTGCAGCTTGATCTGCTGCCAGATCTCGTCGTCGATGTTCTCGGCGTCGTATTCATCCTCGAGCAGGATCGTGGTTTCCTTGACGCGCTCGTCGTAGTAAGCGATACGGTCGCGCTGCAAGCGCTGCAGGCCATGCCAGTCACCGGCTTCGAACATGGTCTTGGCGCTGTGGCTGACCTCCCGGAAGATCCGGTAATGCCGGTCGAAACCGTCCAGCATGGTGCGCGCAACGTCGTAGGCAATCTGCGAGGAGAGTAGCTTGGGGAAGTGCGACATGGGGGCGGCAATCAGGCTGCAGGTGTCCGATTGTAGTTGGGTTTGGCAGGCGAAGGAACGCGTCGGGGTGTCGATCCCGCCAGTTTGCGCTGCTTCCGCACAATTTTCACAAGGAACGTTTGTGCGGACATGATTGCAGATGAGAGGGCAATCGCGGTGAGTTGCGCAAACTTGCTGAAATTAGCACGGTCGTGCGATGCGCTGCCGCATTTTCGCTTACCATTGCATGATTCAAGGACCCATCAGACCACCGGCGTGGTGCGCCTGGCGTTGGCACCGCGCAGGTGCCTGCATATTGCTCCCGCGCCACGATGCGCCGGGCGCGGAGACCCCCACATGAATGCACTTGAACACCAGCTCGACTACCCCTTCGGCGAACATCTGCCGGAGCCGGCCGAGAAGCACGAAGTCGCCCCCGGCATCTTCTGGATCCGCATGCCGCTACCGTTCGTGCTGAATCACATCAACCTGTGGCTGGTGCGCGATGAAGTGGAGGGTGTGCAGGGCTGGACGGTGATCGATTGCGGCGTCAGCAGTGACGAGATCCGCGCGCACTGGGAACGGATCTTCGAGCGGGAACTCGATGGCCTGCCCGTGCTGCGTGTCATCGTCACGCACATGCATCCGGACCATGTGGGCCTGGCCGACTGGATTTCCAGTGGTGGCGACAAGGCACGTTGGTCGGCGCGCGTGTGGATGAGTCTCGGCGATTTCTCGTTCGCACACAACATGCTGCAGGGTACGGGCCCGTCCAATGCGGGCGGTGATGCGGCTGCAGCGCATTTTGCCCGGCACGGCCTCACCGACCCCGATACCATCGAACAGATCCGCGCACGCAAGACCTATTTTTCCTCGCTGGTGCCGTCGCTGCCGGTCCGCTACCGCCGCATGCGCGATGGCGACGCGATCCGCATGGGCGGCCGCACCTGGCGGACCATCGCCGGATTTGGCCATGCGCCCGAGCATATGGCGCTGTACTGCGCCGAATCGGGTGTGCTGATTTCCGGTGACATGGTGCTGCCGCGCATTTCCACCAATGTGAGCGTGTTCGACGTCGAGCCTGAAGGCAATCCGCTGCAGCTGTATCTCGATTCGCTCGAGGCGTATCTGCCGCTGCCCGAAAACACGCTTGTGCTGCCGGCGCATGGCAAGCCATTCCGCGGCCTGCATACGCGCATCCATCAGTTGCGCGACCATCATGCGGAGCGCCTGGAGGAAACGCGTGAGGCTTGCCGCAAGGCGCCGCAGACCGCACGCGATATCGTGCAGGTGATCTTCCGGCGCGAGTTCGATATCCATCAGCTGACCTTTGCCATGGGCGAGGCGCTGGCGCACCTCCATATGCTCTGGCTGGCGGGTGAACTGGTGCGGACCTGCGACGCCGACGGCGTCTACCGCTTCGCCCCGGCCGCCTGATGACGGCGCGTAGCGCCTCCGGGGAGCAGGCCGGGGCGGCCATGCCCTCGGGAGCTCCTCTGGCCGGACTCTACCTGCGCCTTATCGCCATGACCATGGCGGCCGGCGGCACGTTCGTGGCGGGCCGCGTGCTCGCGCAAAGCGTGCCGCACCTGGCGGCCGCGACCGGGCGCTACCTGATCGCCACCGTTTGCCTGCTGTGCCTGGTGTGGTGGCGCGAAGGCGGATTGCCGCGCCTGTCGCCGCGCCAGTGGCTGGAGACCGCTGCGCTGGGACTGACCGGCGTGTTCCTCTTCAATGTGTGTTTCTTTGGTGCCCTGGAAACACTGCCGGCCAGCCGGACCGCACTGATTATCGCCCTCAATCCGGGCATGACGGTGCTGGCGGCGGTCGTGCTGCTGGGCGAGCGTCTGGCCTGGTTCCGCTGGGCCGGCATGGTGATTGCCTTCTGTGGCGCGGCGCTGGTGCTGTCACACGGCGACCTGGCGACGTTTCGCCATGAAGCGCTGGGGCGCGGCGAATGGCTGATGATGGGCGGCGCGGCGGCGTGGACCGCCTATACCCTGATCGGACGCGGGGTGCTGCGGACGCTCACACCGCTGGTCGCCACCACCTACGCCGCGCTGTGGGGTACCGCGATGCTGGCCGTCGGTGCCTGGTTCGAGCCGGGCGTGCTCGATCTGGCGCGGATCACACCGGCGCATGTCGCTGCCATGGCGTATCTCGGCATGCTTGGCACGGCCTTCGCCTTCGTCTCGTACTACCAGGGTGTCCTGAGGATCGGCGCGACGCGCACCGCGGTGTTCAGCAATCTCGTGCCGGTGTTCGGCGTGCTGTCGGGCGTGCTGTTCCTGCGGGAGACGGTGCACTGGAGCATGCTGGCCGGCGGCGCCGTGACCCTGCTAGGCATCCTGCTGGTGAACCGGCCCAACCACCGGTTGCCGGTGCGCACCTGAAATCTGCTGCTCTCGGGCGGTGTGCTGGTCCTGCCCGACATCCTTCGACATTCTCTCGCCATGTGACGCAGCTCATGACCATGCGCGCGCGAAGGCGGCCAGTGCGCGTACCCCCTCGATCGCCCGGCTGCCGTACCACGACACCATCGCGCCGTCGATCAGCGCGACCGGCGTGCCGGTCTGGCGTTCCAGCGCATCGCAGTGCTGCTCCGTGAAGCGGTAGGGCTCGGTCGACAGCAGGATCAAATCGGTTGCCTGGACGACATCGCCCTGCCAGCGGAACGCCGGATAACGTGTGCCTGGCGCGGGCGGGCGCACGCAATTGCCGCCGTCGCAGGCCGCCAGATCCGCGTCGCTGGCAGGCCAGGTCTGCCAGTTGACGAGTGCCAGCATGCGCGAGATATAGGTGTTGCGCGACACTGTCATCCAGGGGTCCTGCCAGATGCAGTAGATCACCTGGCGCGCCGGCCAGGCGGTACGTGCCACTTCATCGAGAGCGGCACGCAAGGCCTCGCCCAGCGCCGCCGCTTGGGACTGCCGACCGAAGATGCCGCCCAGCAGCGCATACAGCGCGAAGTTGTCCTCCGGGGCGCACGGGTGGGTGACGATGATGTGCGGGACAAAGGCACGCATGGCCTCGACTGTCTCGCGCGTGTTCTCGTCGATGTTGACGACCACGTGCGTGGGCGCGAGGGCGCGCAGCCGGTCGAGGTTCACATCCTTGGTGCCGCCAACCTTGGGCAGGTCGCGTACCGCTTCGGCGGGCGCCGTGCAGAAGCCGGTACGGCCGACGATCTGCGGGCCCAGGCCGAGGGCAAACAGCAATTCGGTGAGGGATGGCACCAGCGAGACGATCCGCACCGTGCCATCCGCCGGCACATGATCGATGCCGCTGGCATCGCGCAGGGTGTGCTTCATGCCGGGGAATCCGGTGAGCCCGGTGTGTCGGGGGTGCCGGAGGCTCGGGGTTTGCGCGGCGCATTGCGGAACAGGCGGTCATACAGCCAGCGCGGCATGCAATGCAGCAGGGCGGCGACCACACCCATCTGCCATGGAATGACGCGGAAGCGCTGCCCGCGTGCGATCACCCTGGCCGCACGCCGCGCGAAACGGTCGGCATCCATGAGGAAGGGCATCGGATACGGGTTGTGCTCCGTCATGGGCGTGCGGATGTAGCCCGGTGCAATGGTCACCACGCGGATGCCCTTGCCGTGCAGTTCGAGCCGCAGGCTTTCGAGCAACTTGATCACGGCTGATTTGGAAGCGCTGTAGGCGCCGGCACCGGGCAGCCCGCGCACGCCGGCCACACTGGCGATGCCCACCAGTGTCGGTCGGACGGGCCCGTGCGCGGCCTCGGACATCGGGGCGATGAACGGATTGAAGGTGGTCAGCACACCGTACCAGTTGGTCTCCATCACCTGCCGGAACGCGTGGATATCTTCCCGCTCGCTGGCCAGGGTACCGACCGAGATGCCGGCATTGGCAATGACGATATCGGGAACGCCGACTTCGGCGATGAAGCGCTGCGCCGCCGCCTGCATGGCGTCGGCATCACAGACATCGGCGGGATAGAGATGGGCGGCACGCGGGTTTGGCAGGCTGGCGGCAAGGCCCCGCAGGGCCTCTTCACGCCGGGCAACGAGGCCGAGCACCGCACCCTGGCGCGCATACTCCTGCGCCAGCGCCTGGCCGATGCCGCTCGATGCGCCCGTGATGAAAACCTTGAGTGCCTGCATGCCGTCCTGCCATGTCAAAAATGCGCGATGCGCGCCGGGCCGCGGCATGTGATTGGTATGTCGGGCCGGGAGACCCGATGGACGGTCGGGGGAGCGTCTTGGGTCCCGCTTCGGGCCTCGCTTCAGGTCCGTTTCAGGTCCGACCGACCCCGCCGCCGGTAGGGCGCTGCCCGGCCAATGTGCCGGCGCAGCCCCGATGGTTCGTGCTTACTTCTTGCCCTTGCGGATCTGGTCGATCAGCCAGTCCATGGTCTGCGTCGCCTGAGCCGCGCCGCCGGCGATCGATGGCGACGTCAGGTACTTGCCCTGGATCACCACCGACGGCGTGCCCTGGATGCCGTAGGCATCGACCAGCCCCGGCGCGCGCTGGGCGCTGGTGACGACCGGGAAGGAGTTGAAGGTATCGAGGAACTGCTTGCGATCCAGGCCGTTCTTGGCCATGACATCGGCGATTTCATTCGGGTCGAGCATTTCCTTGCGATCCACGAAGATGGCGTGGAACACCTTCTCATGCATGACGTCGAGTTTCTTCATGACGTCGAGCGTGTAGTAGATCTTGTTGTGCGGCATGTACTCCGGGCCAAAGGCGACCGGGACGCGCTTGACTACCACGTCGGCTTTCTGGCGCGCGGCCCAGGCCTTCATCGTCGGCGCAAAGGCATTGCAGTGCACGCAACCGTACCAGAAGAATTCGATCACTTCGATCTTGCCTGGCGGCGTCGGCTGCGGCTTGGCCAGCAGCTTGTATTGCTTGCCTTCGACCGGTGCGGCGCCCTGGGCGCTGGCGCTGTGTGGCAGGAGCAGGGCCGAGGCGGCGAGGGTGGCGAGCAGGGCGGCGAGGAATTTTTTCATGGCGGGGTGAGCAGAGAGAGGACGGTCACGAATCAGACCCGGGCAGCATGACAAGGGTTCCATGCCACCCGGGCCGGCATCAGGCAAAGTGCATCATTTTGTAAAGCGGATGACCGAGGCCTCGAAACCGGAACTTTGCAGGCGGTCGCGCGCCTTGTTCATGTCTTCGAGCTTCTTGTACGGACCCACGCGGACACGGTACAGCATGACGCCATTGACCTCGCGCTCGGTAATGGTCGATTCATAGCCCTGCATGGCCAGGTTGGCTTTCTGGCGGGCGGCATCGTCCTTCGAGCGGTAAGCGCCGATCTGCAGCAGATAGCCGATCTTGGCGTTGTCTTCCCGGGCGATCTCGGCGATCGGGTCGAACACCGGTTTTTCCGCCGGTTTTTCGGCGACCGGCTTGTCGGCCGGTTTTTCCGCCGGCTTGGCGGGCGGCTGCGAGGCCGGCGCCGTGCCGGCCACAGGCGGCACCGGACGTGTGCCTTCGGCGGGATGCGTGGCGTCCGGCGTGCGAGTGCTCGGCGTGGCGGGCACGCGGCTCCACAGCGGCTGGTTGGGATCGACCGGCTCCTGTTCCTGCTGGGCCTGCGGCTGGGGTAGCGGGGTCGCCACATTGCCCGGCGTGGATTTGGCCGGGGCGGCGGAGCGGAAGGGCGACGGTGCGCGGGTGATATACAGGGCGACGATGACGGCGATGGCCAGGCCGACGATCAGGCCGAGCACCAGCCCGAGGAAAGTGCCGCCGCGCTGCAGGGCGCGCCGGCCTGGCCGGTTCCGGTGGATCGGTCGTGTGCGTGTTGCGTGCATGAAATCCCTCATGTTCGTGTCACTCGATTATAGAGCGGCTGTCCGGCCGTGGACGCGGGCGCTACGCGCTTACATGCGCAGCGGCGCGGAAACGCCGATCACCGCCAGGCCATTACGCAACACTTGCCGGGTTGCGGCCAGCAAGGCCAGCCGGGCGTGGCGCACGCCCTCGTCGTCCACCAGGACGCGGTCGGCATTGTAGAAGGCGTGGAAGTCGCCCGCCAGGTCGCGCAGGTAGAACGCGACGGCGTGCGGCGCGAGTTCGTTGGCGGCATCGGCCAGCATCGACGGAAAATCGGCCAGGCGCTGGATCAGGGCGAGCGCCTGCGGGCTGGCATCGGCGCCGGTCACCGCGTCGAGGTCGGCACTGCCCAGGCTGGCGGCGTCGCCGCCCCACTGCTCGAACACCGAGCAGATGCGGGCGTGCGCATACTGGACGTAGTACACAGGGTTCTCGTCGTTCTGCTTCAGAGCCAGGTCGATATCGAACACGAATTCGGTATCGGCCTTGCGCGACAGCAGGAAGAAGCGCACGGCATCGCGGCCGCGCGTAAAGTGGGCGGGCCAGTGCTGCGGATCGGCCGCCATGGCCGCCTGGATGGTCTCGTCGCCGCCATTGCTCCATTCGATCAGGTCGCGCACCGTGACGTACGAGCCGGCGCGCTTGGATATCTTCACCTCCTCGCCGTTCTTCATGACGGTGACCATCTTGTGCAGCACATAGTCGGGATAGCCGGCCGGAATGCCGATATCCAGGCCCTGCAGGCCGGCGCGCACGCGTGCGATGGTGCCGTGGTGGTCGCTGCCCTGGATATTGATGACCTTGTGGAAACCGCGTTCCCACTTGGTCGTGTGGTACGCCACGTCCGGCACGAAATAGGTGTAGCCGCCGTCGGACTTGCGCATCACGCGGTCCTTGTCGTCGCCATCGTCGGTGGTGCGCAGCCACAGCGCGCCGTCCTGCTCGTAGGTCTTGCCCTGGGTGATCAGCTTTTGCACCGCGGCTTCGACCTTGCCATCGGTGTACAGCGACGATTCGAGGTAATAGTGGTCGAAACGCACGCCAAAGGCGCGCAGGTCGATGTCCTGCTCGTTGCGCAGGTAGGTCACGGCAAAGCGGCGGATCGATTCGAGATCGTCGACGTTGCCGGAAGCCGTCACCGGCGCGCCGTCCGACGCACTGACCGTCTTGCCGGCGAGGAAATCCTGGGCGATGTCGGCGATATAGTCGCCGTTGTAAGCGGCTTCAGGCCAGTCGGCCATGCCCGGCGCCAGGCCGCGGGCGCGTGCCTGCACGGAAATCGCCAGGTTCTGGATCTGCACCCCGGCATCGTTGTAGTAGAACTCGCGGTGCACGCGCCAGCCCTGCCAGGCCAGCAGGGTGGACAGTGCATCGCCCAGCGCGGCCTGGCGGCCGTGGCCGACGTGCAGGGGGCCAGTCGGGTTGGCGGAGACGAATTCCACCAGCACCGTGTCGCGTGGCGTTGCCGCCGCGCCGAAGCGGTCGCCTTCGGTCTGCACGGCACGCACGATGGCGGCGCGCGCTGCGGGCGCGAGGCGCAGGTTGATGAAACCCGGGCCGGCAATCTCGACACCACCGATCAGGCCGCTGGCGGCCGGATCGGCCTGCAGGGCGTCGGCGATGCGCTGAGCAAGCTCGCGCGGATTGGTCTTGAGGGGTTTGGCCAGCTGCAGGGCGATATTGCAGGCCACATCGCCATGTGCGGCGGCCTTGGGGCGCTCCAGCGTGATTGCAGGGGCTGGCGCGTCCGGCGCGACGTTCGCCACGGCGTTGGCGAACAGGGTGGCGATGGTCTGGTAATGAACAGGCAGCATGAGGGAATTCCCGACGCGCCGCGAGCGGCGCAACGTGATGAAATGACAAGACTGCGGATTTTATCAGGTGCTATGCTGCCTAACATGGACGGACCGCGTGGCGGCATCTCCGCAGCCATTGGTCACCGTACTGACAAGAAGAGGAAATACGCCATGTTGATTACTTTCAAATCGCGTGCAACGCAGGATCTGACCATGATGAACGACCTGGCGACGGTGTTGCTGGGTATTGTCGGCAAGCATGTCGGAGAGCGTGGAGTCATCACCCCGGCGGAAATGCCGGCGGCCATCCACAAGCTCGAACGTGCCGTGCGCGAGGACCGGGAGCGCCAGGGCGCGGCCGCGGCCGAGGCGACGGATGGCCATGAGGATGATGATCCCGTCGAGGAGCCGCTGCACCTCGGCCAGCGTGCCTTCCCCTTCCTGGACATGCTGCGGGAATCGCTGCGTGCCGATACCAATGTGATGTGGGGTGTCTGACTCGGTTTCCGAGCTCTCATGAAAAAACGGACGCCCGCAAGGGCGTCCATTGTCCCGACAAGCCAGGCCAGCTGGCCTGGTATGTCCCGTTATTCGCTGGAGAGCATGTCCGCCAGTTCGTCGGCGTGCTCCTCTTCCACCGCCAGAATGCCTTCCAGCATCCGCCGTGTCGTCGGGTCGCGATCGCCGAGATACTGGATCATCTCCAGGTAGCTTTCGATGGCAACGCGTTCCGCCACGAGGTTTTCGCGGATCATGTCCTTCAGCGAATCCCCTTCCACATACTCCGAGTGGCTGCGCGCCGCCAGGCCGTCCGGCGAGAAGTCCGGCTCGCCGCCGAGTTGCACGATACGGGCCGCGATCTGGTCGGCATGGGCCTGTTCTTCATCCGCGTGAACCTTGAACTCCGCCGCAATCGGCTCGGCATGGATGCCCTTGGCCATGAAATGGTGACGGCGGTAACGCAGCACGCAGACCAGTTCGGTCGCGAGCGCTTCGTTGAGCAGCTTCAGCACGGTATCACGGTCGGCGCCATAGTTGCCGGTCACGGCACCTTCCTCGATGTGCTTACGGGCGCGGGCGCGCAGCGTTTGCACGTCGCTGAGAAAGCCGGTGTCGGTTGGGCTCGTCTTATTCGTCATGGTGCGTCCCCGCTTTCGTCTGGCGCGAGCCGGCGAAGATCAGCCCAAGCAGGGCGCCCACGCCAGCGGCAATACCAATCGCCTTGAGCGGGGAGGCGCGGACCTGGCGCGCCGTTTCATCGGCACACCATGCGGCCTTGGCACGTGCCTGCTTGGCTTTATCGGAGGCAGCTTCGCGCAGGTCGTGTGCGCGGGCCTGCAGCGAATCGCGCAGCGCGCGGGCTTCGGCGCTTGTCTCCTGCTTCAGCGTGCCGGCGGCATGCTCGACATCGCGCAGCAGTTGCTGGATGTCCTCGCGGACTGGCTGCGCGGCTTCGCGGATGGCCGAGGTACTGTTGCGCGCGGCACCGCGCGCATGGCGTACGGCATCCTGGGCGGTCTGGGAAACCTGATCCATCTCTTCGCGTACACGCGTGTTCTTGAGTAGTGTCATGATGTCTTCCCGAAAATGAAGTGAAGGCGATCCCGTGGCATTCCGGGGTGGTCTGCGGCGAGAAGCCTCGAGGCCGCCGGCTTTGGCCGACGGGGCGAATGCGTTATCGCTTCATGAGTCCCATGAAGAAGGCGATCACCGCGATCACGATGAAGATGAAGAACAGGATCTTCGCGATCTCGGCTGCACCGGCAGCAATCCCGCCAAAGCCCAGCACAGCGGCAATGATGGCGATAACAAAGAAGATGACGGCATATCTCAGCATGGGGCAGGCTCCGGTAGATGTGGCTTTGTTATGGTTTTGGGCGCTCTGGCTTGCCAGGAAGACTTCCCGGCGGCGATGCGCTGGGCTGTTCTCGCGCCCGCCGCAGCGGGAACGAGAACAAATGGCGCGCTAATCCTTGACAGCCTTGAACACCGTGGCGCCGAGGACCAGGAACAGCACGAACAGGATCAGGAAGATGAAGAACAGGATCTTCGCGATGCCTGCGGCGCCGGCAGCGATTCCGGTGAACCCCAGCACGCCGGCGATCACGGAAATGATGGCAAATACGATTGCCCACTTCAGCATGATGATTCCCTCCGATGGTCGACCCCGCTTATGCAGGTATGGGTCTATCGTAGAGCGCAGGCCTATTTGCCTCCACACTTGGCGTTCCGATTCGCTTGTCAGCGTTTTCCTACAGCGGCCGGAGCCGCGCGGACGTTGACCCCCTCCGCTTTCTATGTTTCCATGCAAAGCCGGTCCGGCGTTGCCGGACAATATCTCCAGTTTTTCTATGCGCAGTTCCTTACGGACCACATTGCTGCTGGTCGGCGGTATTCTGCTGACCCTTGGCGTACTGATCGCCTCCGAAACCGGGAACAGCCGGCTGACCGAAGGGTATCGGCAGGTCATCCAGTCACAACAGGCACAAACGGCGATCAATGCGCTACTGGCGGAACTCGTGAATGCCGAGGCCGGGCAGCGCGGCTACCTCCTGACCGGCAACGAGGAGTATCTCGAACCCTACAATCTCGCCATTCCCAAGATCCGCACACTGGTGGCGGATGTTGGCAACCACTACCGTACCAGTCCGGCCGAACTGACGCAGTTCAATGCCATCGCCGGCCTGATTGACCGCAAGCTGACCGAGATGGAGTTGACGTTGATCTACGGTAAGCGCGATCTGCAGGTGGCGCTCGATCTGGTACGGACTGATTTTGGCAAGCAGTCACTCGACGGCATTCGGCGCGGACTGGCCGAACTCTATGGGCATGAGGCCGTGAAGGTGTCGCGCAGCCTGGCCTTTGCCGATCGCGATCTGATGCTGGCGCGCTGGGGCATCGCGCTTATCACGGCGCTGAACATCGTGTTGCTGGTGGTGCTTGGCATGCAATACGCGCGTCGGCTCGCCCAGGCCGAAGAAGAGCATGAGCGGCTTTCGCAGGAAAGCCAGTTTCTCGATCGGCTGGTACGCCAGCGCACCAGCCAGCTATCGGATCTGGCCGCTCACCTGCAGCGCGTTACCGAAGAAGAAAAGACACGCCTGTCGCGGGAGCTGCATGATGAACTTGGGGCCTTGCTGACTGCCACCAAACTCGACCTGCACTGGGTGCGCGGCAAGATCGCCAAGCTGGACCCCGCGCCGGCGGAGGTGCTCGACAAACTCAAGCGGGTTGTATCGCATGTCGACCAAGGTATCCAGATCAAGCGGAGGCTGATCGAAGACCTGCGGCCGACGGTGTTGCTGAACTTCGGCATATGCGAGGCCGTGCAGCAACTGGTGGAAGAAGTCGGGGCGCGCAATGGCTGGGAAACCGCGGTCAAGCTGCCGGAAGACATGCCGCCGCTGACGACCGACGCCGCCATTGCGCTCTACCGGATCGTGCAGGAGTCCATGACCAACGCGTCGAAGTACGCCGGCGCGACGCGCGTGGAGATCGAACTTCGCTGCACGGACGAGGTGATCCGGCTGACGGTGCGCGACAACGGCAAGGGATTCATGCCTGACCGCGAGGCCGACCGCCAGGCCGGCCACCACGGCCTGCTCGGCATGGAACAGCGGGCAATCGCCCTGGGTGGCTGGCTGCAGGCCGATTCCCGGCCGGCGCAGGGTGTCGTGGTCGTGGTCGAACTGCCGCGGGCGTCATGCGTGCAGCCAGTTGTACCCGACGGTGCCGAGGCAGGGCTGCCGGTGGGCGACAACTCCTCGCGCGATAACCCGGCGTGAAACGGCCTGCGGGACCGCTGTGGTCGCAACGACGAGGCAACGGGGAACAACGGCAGGAAGACTGATACGACAAGGGACCCCGAAGGGTCCCTTGCGTCATGCATGTGACAGGCGATGACGATCGCCTGCCTGGGTGCGTATTACATCTTCTGCTTCGTTTCCTGTGCGGTGCCCTGCAGCTTCTCACCGCCACGTTCGATGTCTTTCCCTGCTCCAGCGATTGTGTTGCAGCCACCCAGGAAAATACCAGCCAGCGCGAATACAGCGATCAGTTTCTTCATCAGATTTCTCCTTGCTGTTGTTGTGATGCCGCGCTTGCAGCATCGGGAAAACCATAAGCCTGCTCTGCAGGCCCATCCGTCAGCCACCGGTTAATGCGGTTGCGTGGTGCTTTGCGCATACTCCTCGATGACGCGAAAGATCTGTTCCATTTCGAGCGATTTGTCGAAGAAATAGTTCGCTCCGGCATCGACGCACTGCTTGCGGTACGTCGCCACATGCGCATGGTTGGTATAGACGATGCGGATGCCAGGGGCGCTCTGGTTCTGCAGCATCTTCAGAACGTTGACACCATTTCCCTGACGCAGCTGGAGGTCGACGATGACAATCTCCGGGTGCGTCTGCGCGAACTTGCGCAGAGCGAGCTGCTCGGTGTCAGCCCACTCGATCTGTTCGACGAACGACAGCGCCTCGAGATACTCCATCAGCATGTCTCGCAACACTGGAGAATCTTCGATCAGCAGCACGCGTACGCCGCGCGGGGAGTTTGTCACAGCTTGTTCCAGCATGGTCAAAGCTTAGCGCCCGGGAAACTGCAGCGGTATCGGTTTTTGTCCTACAGCCCGCATGGAGCCTTGCTTTGCGTTCGGATGCCAGACTTTGGTGTGGGGCGCGCCGAGGTTACTCCACCAGCCCGTTCTTGATTGCGTAATACGTCAGATCGGCGTTCGATTTCATGCCCATCTTTTCAAGGATACGGGTGCGATAGGTGCTGACTGTCTTGACACTCAGGAATAGTTCGTCGGCGATGACGGAAACTGACTGGCCACGCGAGAGCTTGCAGAAAATCTGGAATTCCCGTTTTGAGAGATTCTGGTGCAGAGGTTGATTGGTCGGCTTTTCAAGGCCGCCGATCAGCAGGTCTGCCACCGCCGGGCTCACGTAGCGGCGTCCCTGCGAGACCGTGCGGATCGCCTTGACCAGTTCATCCGGCGCGCTCTCTTTCGTCAGGTAGCCGCTGGCGCCGGCGCGAATCAGGTTGATGGCGTACTGATCCTCGGGGAACGTCGAAAGGATCAGCACCGGGAGATCGGGATGGCGCTGCCGGATCAGCTTGAGCGTGTCGATACCGTTGCGATCCGGCATCGAGATGTCGAGCACCACCACATCGAACGCACCAGGCTCCTGGAGGCTCTCCATCACCTCATCTCCGCTGCCTGCTTCGCCGGCGACTTCGATATCGGGTTCATCGGACAGAAATTGCCTGAGTCCCGCGCGGACGATCTCGTGATCGTCGGCAATCAAAACACGAATCATGCTGCTCCTTCCTGACTGCATCGGCCGCCTTGGTACACATAGGCGAGCTCTACTATATGGAGTGACTGCTGCGGATACATTGTAGCGTTCGCCAACCGATCTGCGCAGTCATCCGCCAAAAATGAAAAGCGCCGGACGTACCGGCGCTCGGAGGGAGGGGGCGGGTTCGCTTACTGCGTCACGCCGGCTTCGGTGCCTGCCTTGGCGGAACCACTGAGCTTGCTAGTCTCGGTCGCGCCTTTCTTGTGCAGCTTCTTGCCGGTCTTGCTGGCATCCTTGATCGTGCCTTTCGTGTCGGCATGCGCGCCTTGATGTGCGTCGGCGTTCAGGTCGGCCTTGGTACCGCCCTTGGTTTCGGCGGTTGCGCCTGCGCTCAGTTGTGCATCGGCTGCCGGGGCTGCATTGTGTGCCGCGGAGGCGGTCTTGCCTAGCGTCGAGTGTGCCATGCCATTCGCGGCGCGCGCGGTTTCGCTGGCTTGCTGCGAGAGTGTACTGGTGGTGCCGCTCACGGTTTTGCCGACACCTTCGGCAGCGCTGCCCACGGTCGGCGCGGCAGCCGGGATCGGCGCGGCGATTTGGCCGTCGGCCTTGAGGGCGGCACCGACGCCTTGAGCTGCAGCCAGGGAAGATGCGGTCACAAAGGCCAGCGCGGAAATCGACAGCAGAATCTTCTTCATACAAGCTCCTTTCAAGAGAGAGACCCTCGCGGGAGGCGAGGACCTGACACCGATGGTTTCGATGTGAGGTTGAGTCTATGAAAGGGCGGCGTTGAGGGATGTAATGGCTTGTAATGGAGTGTAAAAGAACGCGTGCACGAGGGTGTCCGCGCTGGCCTGTCATTCGGCCATGCCGCAACGCCAGACAGACCCCGGCGGCGGCAGGCGAAAGAGATTCCGTTACAGATTCGGTGCGAGTGCGCGCAGGATGTCGTCGCGGTTCGCGTGGCGGCGGGCCACGATGTCATCCACCTGGTCCGGCCCGATCTTGCCGGTGGTGTAGTACACCGCGTCGGGGTGCGAGAGATAGAAGCCGCTAACGGATGATGCGGGCATCATGGCCAGCGAGTCGGTGACGCTCATGCCGATCTCGGCCGCGTTCAGCACCTCGAACATCGGCAGCTTCACTGTATGCTCCGGGCAGGCCGGATAACCTGGCGCCGGACGGATGCCGCGATACTGTTCGCCGATCAGCGCCTCGTTGTCGAGCTGTTCGTCGGGTGCGTAGCCCCACAGGTCCTTGCGCACGCGTGCGTGCAGGGCTTCCGCAAATGCCTCGGCGAGACGGTCGGCCAGCGCCTTGAGCATGATCGAGCTGTAGTCGTCGAGGTTCTTCTCGAACTCGGCTTCCTTCTTTTCGATGCCGATGCCGGCGGTGACGGCGAACATGCCGATGTAGTCCGCCACGCCGCTGTCCTTGGGCGCGATGAAGTCGGCGAGGCAGCGGTTCGGCCGGCGTATGCCGTCGACGACCGGACGCTCCGTCTGCTGGCGGATGTTGTGCCAGGTCAGTGCAACTTCGCTGCGTGAGTCGTCAGTGTAGATTTCGATGTCGTCATCGTTGACGGTATTGGCCGGCAGCATCATCAGCACGCCGTTGGCCGTCAGCCAGCGGCCCTGGATCAGGCGCTCCAGCATGTTACGGGCATCGTCGTACACGCGCCGCGCGGATTCGCCGACCACCTCGTCCTTGAGGATGGCCGGAAATTTGCCGGCCAGGTCCCAGGTTTGGAAGAACGGCGTCCAGTCGATGTAGTTTGCCAATTCGGCCAGGTCGTAGTTGCGGAATACGCGGCGGCCAATGAATTTCGGACGCGGCGGCGTGTAGGCGGACCAGTCGATGCGGTACTTGTTGGCGCGTGCGTCGGCCAGCGACACCAGTGGTGTTTCCTTGCGGTTGGCGTGCTGCTTGCGCACGCGTTCGTATTCGGTGCGGATCTCGTCGATATACTGCGCGGCGCCTTCGTCCGACAGCAGGCTCGATGCCACGCTCACGGAGCGCGAGGCGTCCGGCACGTAGATGACCGGGCCGTCGTAGTTCGGGGCGATCTTCACGGCGGTGTGCACGCGCGACGTCGTGGCGCCGCCGATCAGCAGCGGCAACTGCTGGTCGCGGAAATAGGCGTCGCGCTGCATTTCGGAGGCGACATAGGCCATTTCCTCCAGCGATGGCGTGATCAGGCCCGACAGGCCGACGATGTCCGCGCCTTCTTCCTTGGCCTTGGCGAGGATCTCGTTGCACGGAACCATCACGCCCATGTTGATGACTTCGAAGTTGTTGCACTGGAGCACTACGGTCACGATGTTCTTGCCGATATCGTGCACGTCGCCCTTGACCGTCGCCATGACGATCTTGCCGCGCGGCTTGACGTCGCCGCCGGCTTCGGCGAGCAGGCGCTTCTCTTCCTCGATGAAAGGCACCAGGTGGGCCACGGCCTGCTTCATCACGCGCGCGGATTTCACCACTTGCGGCAGGAACATCTTGCCCTGGCCGAACAGGTCGCCGACGATGTTCATGCCATCCATCAGCGGCCCTTCGATGACGTGGATCGGGCGGCCGCCGGTGGCGGCGATTTTCTGGCGCGCTTCTTCGGTGTCGTCGACGATGTAGTTGGTGATGCCATGCACCAGCGCATGCGCGAGGCGCTTCTCGACCGGCGCATTGCGCCACTCGAGGTTCTCTTCTTTCTTTGCCGCGCCGGCCTTGTAGCGGTCGGCGATCTCGAGCAGGCGGTCAGTGCTGTCGGGGCGGCGGTTGAGCACCACGTCCTCGACGCGTTCGCGCAGCTCGGCATCGAGATCGTCATACACGCCGACCATGCCGGCATTGACGATGCCCATGTCCATGCCGGCCTGGATCGCGTGGTACAGGAACACGGTGTGGATCGCCTCGCGTACCGCATCGTTGCCACGGAACGAGAAACTGACGTTCGAGACGCCCCCGCTCACGTGCGCATGCGGCAGGTGCTCGCGAATCCAGCGCGTGGCATTGATGAAATCGACCGCGTAGTTGTTGTGCTCCTCGATGCCCGTGGCGATGGCGAAGATGTTCGGGTCGAAGATGATGTCTTCCGGCGGGAAGCCGACTTCGTTCACAAGGATGTCGTAGCTGCGTTTGCAGATTTCGGTCTTGCGCTCGAAGGTGTCAGCCTGGCCTTTCTCGTCGAAGGCCATCACTACCGTGGCGGCGCCATAACGGCGCAGCAGCGTGGCGTAATGGCGGAACGGCTCCTCGCCTTCCTTGAGCGAGATCGAGTTGACGATGGCCTTGCCCTGCACGCATTTCAAACCGGCTTCGATCACCTCCCATTTGGACGAGTCGATCATGATCGGCACGCGTGCGATATCCGGCTCGGAGGCGATGAGGTTGAGGAAGCGCACCATGGCCGCCTTCGAGTCAAGCATGGCTTCGTCCATGTTTACATCGATGACCTGCGCGCCGTTTTCGACCTGCTGCCGTGCCACGGCCAGCGCTTCGTCGAACTGGCCGTTCAGGATCATGCGGGCGAAGGCCTTGGAGCCGGTGACGTTGGTCCGTTCACCAACGTTTACGAACAACGTGTCGGGACCGACGTTGAAGGGCTCGAGGCCTGACAGGCGCATCAGGCGGATCGGGTCGGACGGGTGCTGGGCGGTGGTCATGGTGTGGGGCTCTGTGATTCTGTCGGGCCGCGCCAGGCTGGCGCGGGCGCTCGCGCCATCAGGCGGCGTCGCGGTATTGGCTGGGCCAGGCGCGCGGCTTGCGGTTGGCGACGCGTGCCGCGATGGCCGCGATGTGTTCGGGGGTGGTGCCGCAGCAGCCGCCTACCAGGTTGACGAGTCCGGCAGAGGCGAATTCGTCGACCAGCGAAGAGGTCGTCTCCGGCGTTTCGTCGAAGCCTGTGTCGCTCATCGGATTCGGCAGGCCGGCGTTTGGATAGCACGAGACCGCCACGTCGCAGATCTTGGACAGTTCCGCGATGTAGGGGCGCATCAGCGCTGCACCCAGGGCGCAGTTGAGGCCGAAGGTGATGGGTCGCGCATGGCGCAGGCTGTTCCAGAAGGCTTCCACGGTCTGGCCAGACAGGATGCGGCCGGAGGCGTCGGTGACGGTACCGGAAATCATTACCGGCAGGCGCTCGCCTGTGTCCTCGAACAACTGGTCGATGGCGAACAGCGCGGCCTTGGCATTGAGCGTGTCGAAGATGGTTTCCACCAGGAATACATCCGCGCCGCCGTCGAGCAGGCCCTTGCCCTGTTCGTAATAGGCGTCACGCAGCGTATCGAAGTTGACGTTGCGCGCGCCGGGGTCGTTCACGTCGGGCGAAATGCTGGCGGTCTTGGGCGTTGGGCCGAACGCGCCAGCCACGAACCGCGGCTTGTCCGGCGTGGTGAAGGCATCGCACGCCGCGCGCGCCAGTTCGGCCGACACGCGGTTCATCTCGTAGGCCAGGTCGGCCATCTCGTAGTCGGCCTGGGCGACGGTGGTGGCGCCGAAGGTATTGGTCTCGATCAGATCTGCACCGGCCGCCAGGTACTGGTCGTGGATCTCACGGATGATCTGCGGCTGCGTCAGACTGAGCAACTCATTGTTGCCTTTCACGTCGTGCGCGAAATCGGCGAAACGCTCGCCGCGATATTGGGCTTCGGACAGCTTGTAGCGCTGGATCATCGTGCCCATCGCCCCATCAAGGATCAGGATGCGGTCACGCAGCAGCGCGGGCAGCTGGGCAGCACGGGTATAGGGGCGATTGGCAGGCGACATGCGGGAACTCCAGGAAAGCCGTGATTTTACCAGTCCGGACCCCGCTGCGCCTGTAGCCGGGCGGTGCAGGGTACACTTCCGTCTCAACAGTATGATGCGCCGGAGACGCCATGAAGCACATGACCCCCAAGGAAGCGTTCGCATTCCTGCAAGCCACCCCTCAAGCCCTGTTCATCGACGTGCGTAGCGAAATGGAGCATCTTTTCGTGGGACACCCGGCGGGGGCGCACCATGTGTCATGGAATGACGGCCCCGACTGGGAGGTCAATCCGCACTTCGTCCAGATGGTGCGCAAACTGGCGGGCCACGGCGATGCGCGGCCGATCGTACTGATCTGCCGCAGCGGCAACCGCTCGCTGGCTGCTGGCGCGGCGCTGGAGGAAGCGGGCTTCACGGCCATCACGAATGTCACGCATGGCTTCGAGGGCGACCTGGACGCACACCGCCACCGCAATTCGGTCAATGGCTGGCGCTTCGACGGGCTGCCCTGGGAACAGTATTGATCGGGATACGCGCCTGAGGTTGTGATGCGCCAGGCTTGCCGGCGCGCCGCGCGCAGTTGCGGCGGATGCGCGCCAGCCAGCAGGCCGGCGTTCATCCGCGCGGGTGACGGGTCAGTGCACGACCACCGGCTGCAGCATGACGGTATCGAAGCGGGCAAGGAAGTCGTCTACCTCCTCCTCGGTCGGTTCGCTGGCGATCAGCTTGCGCACATCTTCGCGGAAATGCTCGGCGAGCTTGCCGCCGAGATAGATCTCGCGGTTCAGGTGCTTGCCGACGATTTCATAGCCTGCTGTGGATTGCGCACCGTCCTGCATGTCTGCCCCGAATTCGACGACGTAGTAGTTGTCGCTGTTGTAGATCATCTGCATGGCACACTCCTCGGATACGGATTCGCGGCATTGCCGGAGGCATTCCGCGCTATTGCTGCCTATCTGGGGACGCCGGGACGTTCTTCAAGGGCGTCTGCACTGCCGCGCCTGCCGCGGATCGCGATTGCTGCGTGCGCACTTCCGTTGTACGCCACAGCGCGCAAAAAAGGGGCGTTCTGCGACACTTGCTTGCAGTCTTGACGTTTTGTCACAACGATTTATCACTCCCTGCCCTGCCAGACGAGTTCGAACTGCAGGCCGTTCGGTTCGGTCTGGCGCAGCCGCGCAGGCATCCAGCCCAGGCTTTCCGCCAGCCAGACCTCCACCACCCGCCGGTCGTCGGCGTGACGCGGCAGTCGCACGAAGTGCCGCGCCTGTACGTTGCGCCCGCCTGCCACAGCCACGCTTTCCTCGCCGACGAATTGCACGCGAATGGCTTCCGCGTCGCGTGTATCGACGACCTGGAAGGGAAGCGTGTCCCCCGGCGTGGCGTACCGTTGCGCGGCCCCGCGCAGGAGCCCGACCATCTGCATGAAAACGCTGAAGCGGTCCTGCATCCCGGGTGTCAAAGGGACGCTGCCGCCGTTGCGCGAGAAGGTCACGGCCGAAGTGCCGCCGGGTCGCGTGCCGCGCTCGAAGGTGGCGGTGGCCGGGTCGCGCCGGCCGCGAATCTCGGTATAGCGGTCCGGGGCCAGTCCGTAAGCGTCGATATGACCGGTGCTCTGGAAGGCGTAGCGGCCGAGAAAGGGAATGCTGGTCTCGACCTCCATCGCGTACTGCTTGCCGTCGGTAGTCCAGCGCAACGTGCCGTTCTGGTTGCGGATGCCGTTGACGTACGTGTCGTAGCGCAAGGCCGTGGAGGGCGGCAGGGCGAAATGCGCCGCATCGTCCGGGGCGCCAGCCGGGCGAACGGCGGCCGGTGCGGGCGGAGCGGGCGGTACGGAAGCAGCCGGCGGCTCGCCGGACTCCGATGCCGCTGTGTCGGTGCCGGACGGCGCGGTGGCAACCGCCGGTTGCTCGGGCGCCGGCGCGGGTTTCGCAGCTTCGCGTGGCGCGGCTGGCTTGTGAGGTGGTGTCACCTTCACCGGAGCGGGCGGGGCCGGCGGCGATAGCAGGTGGGCTTCGACGATGCGCGCGGCGTCGAGGATCCGGGCGGGCGCGGGCAGGCGTCCGAGCCATCCAAGCACGAGCAGGTGGAGTGCGATGACGGCCGCCGCGACCAGCGCCCAGCGGCCAGCCGTGCGCCAGCGCTTAGCCATGATGGTGCTGCCGCATAGACTGGTGCGCGTATCGCCGCGCTAGCGCCTCGAACACGCACACCACATGGCTGTGCCGGATGGCGCGCAACACGGAGAGTGGCAGGTGACTCATATACGCCATAGTGTAGACTTTCTGCGCGCACCGGGACGGCCCCCGGGGCTGGCCGCCGGCCACCGGTTCAGGCCGCAGCGCATCACTCTGGATCTGGAAGCATCATGAAACTTGCCACACTCAAGGACGGTTCCCGCGACGGACAGCTCGTGGTCGTCTCCCGCGATCTCAAGACCGCGCAGTTCGCCACGGCAGTCGCCGGTACGCTGCAGCGCGCACTCGATGACTGGAGTTTCTTTGCGCCGCAGCTCGAGGATATCTACCAGGCGTTGAACCAGGGACGCGCCCGCCATCCTTTTCCCTTCGATCCGACGCAGTGCATGGCGCCGCTGCCGCGTGCCTACCAGTGGGCCGACGGCTCGGCCTACGTCAATCATGTCGAACTCGTGCGCAAGGCGCGTGGCGCAGAAATGCCGCCGGAGTTCTGGGTGGATCCGCTTATGTACCAGGGCGGGTCCGATGATTTCCTCGGGCCGCGCGATGACATCATCTGCCGTAGCGAAGAGCATGGCATCGACTTCGAAGGCGAGGTAGCAGTGGTGACCGGCGACGTACCGATGGGGAGTACCGCCGGGCAGGCGGCGCAGCAGATCCGCTTGCTCATGCTGGTCAATGATGTGTCGCTGCGCAACCTGATTCCCGGCGAGTTGGCCAAGGGATTTGGCTTTTTCCAGAGCAAACCTGCCTCGGCCTTTTCGCCGGTCGCCGTGACACCTGACGAACTGGGCCCGGCGTGGCGCGACAGCAAGGTGCACCTGCCGCTCACCGTGCACTGGAACGGACGCAAGGTTGGCGCGCCGGACTGCGGTACCGACATGGTGTTCGACTTTGGCCAGCTGATTGCGCATATCGCCAAGACGCGCAATGTGCGCGCCGGCAGCATCGTCGGCTCGGGCACGATCTCCAATGTCGACCGCAGCAAGGGTTACTGCTGTATTGCCGAGCAGCGCATGCTGGAGATCATCGACACGGGCGCACCCGTCACGCCGTTCATGCGCTTTGGCGACACGGTGCGCATCGAAATGTTCGATGCGCAGGGCACGTCAGTGTTCGGGGCAATCGAGCAGACGGTCGAGGCTTCCGAAAACACCTGAACCATGGCCGGTACGTGTACGCGCAGATCGCGCCGCCCCCTGCCGCGTGATGCGCGCGTACGCCCGATGCCTTGATCCTGCCAAGGGTTTTCCCGTGACTGCCTGTTCCGCTATGCTGTTGTGAGTCGTCGAGCGGAGGGGTGCAAATGTTTGGACAGATGCCGGATTTCAGCAACAGCTTCGATATGCTGCGCAAGATGTGGGAACAGTCCGCCATGCCGGCCGGCCTGATGCCGGGCATGAGCGGTTTTGGTACGCCGCCGGTTAGCCTCGATGAGCTGGAAAAACGTATCCAGGATCTCAAGGCCGTGGAAAGCTGGCTGCAGCTCAACGTCAACCTGCTGCGCTCCACCATCCAGGGCCTGGAAGTGCAGCGGGCCACGCTGGTCGCGTTGCAAACCTTCGGCGCCACACTTTCGCCCGAGGCCATGCAGGCTACGATGGCACGCATGGCAGAGCGCCAGGGTGGTGCGACCGAGCCGTCCCAACCCTCCAGACCGCCCGAAGGGGCTCCTGCCGCGCCGAAGCAGGCGCCGCAGGAGCCAATGCCGGAGCCTGCATCCGAACCGGCTGCAGATGCCGCCTCGGCAGAGACGGCGGATGCTGCCGCTGCCGGGAAAACGCCGGACAACGTAGCTGACAACGCAGCGCTCTGGTGGAATCTGCTGCAGCAGCAGTTCAACCAGATCGCCAGTTCGGCGGCTGCGGCCACGATGCCACCGTTCGGCGGTGTTGCGGCGGGCTCCGGGTATGAGGCGGGCCGGCGTGGTGCTGCTCCCCGCAAGACGACAACTCGAGAGGGAGCGCAGCAGTTTGCCGGGGCGGCGCCAGCATCGCCAGCGTCCACGGCCAAGCCTGCCAAAAAGTCGACAACAAAGCCGACAGCAAAATCGTCGCTGAAGTCCGCTGCCCGGCCGTCGTCCGATACCTCTTCCACCAAGCGCGCCGTCAAACGGCCGCCCGCATGACAACCACCGCGCTTGTTCTGACCGGTGGCGGTGCGCGCGCGGCCTATCAGGCCGGCGTGCTGCGGGGGCTGGCGGCGCTGATGCCACCAGAGACCGGGCCGGCATCGCCATTCCGCATCCTGTGCGGCACCTCGGCGGGTGCCATCAACGCCGGCGCGCTGGCAGCATCATCGGGCGATTTCCGGGCCGCCGTCGATGGCCTTGCGGCGCTCTGGAGCAACATCCATGCGGCCGATATCTATCGCACCGGCGTGGGCAGCATCAGTGTCAGCGGCGCCCGCTGGCTGAGCGCCATGGCGCTCGGCTGGATGCTGCGGCGCGGGCCGCGCTCCCTGTTCGACAATGCGCCGCTCGGCGAGATGCTTGAGCGCCTGCATCGCCCCGATGCGATTGCCGAAGGGTTGCGCGCCGGTACGCTGCAGGCGCTGGCGATTACGGCGCTGAGCTACTCTACGGGGCGGCATGTCACGTTCTATCAGGCCCACCGCTCGATCCAGCCTTGGCGGCGTTCGCAGCGTGAGGCCGAGGTGGCGGAGATCACCCCTGCCCACATGCTGGCATCGAGTAGCATTCCGTTCCTGTTTCCCGCCATTCCGATCCAGTGTGGCGGCCGCGAAGAGCATTTCGGCGATGGCACGATCCGGCAGATCTCTCCGCTGAGTCCGGCGATCCATCTCGGGGCGTCGCGCATCATGGCAATTGGCTCGGCCTCGCGCTACCGCCCGGGCTGGTACGACACCGTGCCGGCGGGCGGCTATCCCTCGCTCGCGCAGATCGGCGGGCAGGCCCTCGCGAGTATTTTTCTCGACGGATTGACAGTCGATATCGAACGTTTACAGCAGATCAATGGTCTATTGGCTCGCGCTCCCGAACTTGTGGACAGCGTGGCCGGCTGGCGGCCGATCGAAGTGATGGTGATGGAGCCCAGCGAGCGCCTGGAGGTGATCGCCGCGCGCCATCTGAAGTATCTGCCGCGCACCGTCCGAGCGCTGCTGGCGCCGCTCGGTGGCACGGAGGCGCGCGGCGCGGCATTCGCCAGCTACCTGCTGTTCGAGCCGGAGTTCACGAACGAACTGATGGCGCTGGGCGAGCACGATGCACTGCAAAGGGCGGATGAGTTGCGGGCGTTTCTCTACGGCGTCGTGCCGCCACCGACGGCCGGCTGAGGCCTCTGTAATCTCCATGCCGGCAGGCCACGCCGGCCTCCCGGCCTCCGCGCGGCGCTGCATCCATGTGCCGTTGGCGTTTCCTGGCACGGGATGGTTCCGCAACAGAATCAGCAGGACGGCGATATTTCCGGGGGGGAGTGCGCCAGTCTGGTAAAATAATCAAATGTTTTCAAAGGCTTACCATGCTCTATCCTGAATTGTTCAAATCGTTGGAAGCAGTCCGTTGGAATATGGAGAAGGACATCGCCTGGGATCAGTTCGATTCCAGCCTGTTGTCCGAAGACCAGGCCCGTACCATCAAGATGAATGCCATCACCGAATGGTCCGCGCTCCCGGCCACTGAAATGTTCTTGCGCGACAACCGCCATGATTCGGACTTTTCCGCGTTCATGAGCATCTGGTTCTTCGAGGAACAGAAGCATTCGCTGGTACTGATGGAGTACTTGCGCCGTTTCCGTCCCGATCTCGTGCCGACAGAAGCCGAACTCCACGCCGTGCGTTTCGAGTTCGACCCCGCGCCGCCGCTGGAAACGCTGATGCTGCATTTCTGTGGCGAGATCCGCCTGAACCACTGGTACCGCCGCGCCTCGGAGTGGCACACGGAACCGGTCATCAAGCAGATCTACAAGCACCTCTCGCAGGATGAGGCACGTCATGGCGGCGCCTACCTGCGCTACATGAAAAAATACCTGGCCCAGTTCGGCGATAGCGCGCGTGCCGCGTTTGCCAAGATCGGCGTGCTGATGGCCGCGGCGCGTCGTACCGACAAGCCGCTGCACCCGACCAACCTGCACGTCAACAAGGCGCTGTTCCCGAACGACACCATCCAGTCGCGCCTGCCGGATCCGGAATGGCTTGAACACTGGCTCGACGAGCAGATCCGCTTCGACGAGGGTTGGGAGAAGAAGGTGATCGAGCGCATTCTGCACAATATGTCGCTGCTGTTCGAGCGCACGTTCGAAAGCGTGCAGGACCTGAATCGCTACCGCAAGGAACTGAACGCCCGGTTGCTGGCCACTGGCGAGGTTGCGGCTGCCTGATTGGCGCGGCGTGCCGTGCTGTGGCGCTGACGCGCGCCGCACGTTCCGGCCGGCGCGGCCAGCGCGCGTCGATTGACCCTTCGTCCACTTGCTGACCCCACTGTCTGCGATGACCTTTGCCGCACCCTTATTCGAACGCAAGATCGTTTGCCTCGACACCCCCGAGGCGGAGGCCGACCTGACGCGTCGCCTTGCCGGATTGCCGCGCCCGCTGGTATTCACCAACGGCGTGTTCGACATCCTGCACCGGGGCCACGTCACCTATCTGGCGCAGGCGCGAGCGCTGGGCGGCGCGCTTGTCGTTGGCGTCAACAGCGACGCGTCGGTACGCATGCTGGGCAAGGGCGATGACCGTCCGGTCAACGCCGAAGCCGATCGCATGGCTGTGCTCGCGGCGCTGGAGGCGGTTGATCTGGTGGTGATGTTCACCGACAAGACGCCGGTGTCGCTGGTATCACGCGTGCATCCCGACATCTACGTCAAGGGCGGCGACTACGATATCGACGCGCTCGAGGAAACCCGCATCGTACGCACGTGGGGTGGATCGGCGGTTGCCATTCCGTTCCTGCACGACCGGTCCACGACCACGCTGCTCAAGCGCGTGCGCAACGCGGGCTGAGGATGACCGCGACCGCAGACGCGCCTGGGCGCGGCTGTGGTTTGTGGCATCCGAATCTTTTGCTTTTTCCCGGATTATCCGTCTGCCCGGCATGGCGCCGGCGCAGCCAGCTTGTGGCGCTTGGCGAGTGCTGCGAGACGCGCCGCCACGTCCTCGTTGGCGTCGTGCACCTGCACCCAGATGCGAGCCGGGCTGCGCGGGTCGGGCGTGATCTCGGCCTCGACCTGTTTGGCGCGCAGCTCTGTCAGCCGCCGTTGGGCACGCACCGGGTCCCGGAACACGCCGAGCGACACGGTATGGGTGCCCGCCTGCGAGTCGCTGACGATGGAGACATCCTCTACGGATTTGTCGTGCAGCGCGGCCACGGCCCGTTCCGCCGCAGGGCGTTCCGCAAAGGGCGGCAACCTCACCCATAGCCGCTCGCTGTCATGCCGCTCGACCTGACGCCACTGTCCATCCGCAAACTGTGCGCGCAAGGCGCCGAGCTCGTCGCTGGCGGCCTGCCATTGGGCCTTGCTCCACCCGCCCAGTTCGAGACAGTTTCCAGTGCTGTCTGCCGGTGCGCTACTGGCTTCGGCGACTGTCTCCGTTGCGGAGGCTCCGGCTGCGGGCACGTCGGAAGCGGGCGCATCGGAGGCGGGCAACAGAACAATGGCCTCGCGATGCTGCTGCGCCGCCAGCCGCTCCGGCTCGCGCATTTCCTGAAATGTCGCTGGCAGCCACGGCATGCCCAGGATGCTGCCGAGCAGCAGCCCATTGATTGCCAGCAGCAACAGCAGCCAGAGCATCTTGCGTTTCATGCGGATGGGTCTCCCACGAAAGTGGCCGACGGGGTGGCTGGATGGGTGGCCAGATGTGCAAGCCCGGCCAGCACCAGATTGTCATACTGCGTGTATGGCAGCGTGAGCGCGGCTGCCAGCGCATCGCTTGCTCCACCGCTGAGGATGCAGCGCGGCCTGATGGGCGTGGTACTGGAAGCCAGATCCGCAAGCAAGCGTTCCCATGCCAGCTGGATCGCGCCGCACTGGGCGCTCAGGCAGCCGAGGGCGATGGCATCCTGCGTGTTGTCGGCCCATGCCGGCAGGGGGGGCGTGATGGCCGGCACGTCCGGCAACTGCGCCGTACCGCGTGCCAGCGAACGCGTCATCAACGACAGTCCCGGCAGGATCATGCCGCCACGGAACATGCCATCCGCCGTGATCACGTCGAGCGTGGTGGCCGTGCCTGCGGTGACTACCAGCAGGGGCGTGCCCGGCCACAACGCACGCGCGCCGATGGCGCTCACCCAGCGGTCGGCGCCGAGTTGCGTGGGATTGCGATAGCCGTTGCGCATGCCCGCTGCTGCGGCGCTCGAGGCAACGGGGTGCCACTGGGCGTCATGCGCAAAGGCTGCGGCTGCCTGTGCCCGCAAGGCAATGTCGACGGCTGGGCCGGCGACGTTGCACAGCCAGATCGCGACGGGTTTGTCCACCGGGGCCGCAGCGCGCCACGAGGCTGACGCCTGAGCGGCCGCAGCGCTGTCTGCATGGGCGTAGGGTGTGCCGGCGGCAACGCTGCCGTCGCGCTGCAGCCAGCCCCATTTGACCCGGGTATTGCCCGCGTCGATCAGCAGGGTGGCGGTGCCGGTCCCGGCGTGGACCGTGTGGTCTGTGTCCATGCCAGTGCTCATGCTGGTACTCATGCGCTGGTCCTCATGCCGCCGCCGGCCGCAGGGATATTTCGCCACTCATCACGGCCTGCACGCCGGCTGAGGTCTCGACCAGCAGCTGGCCGCTGTCATCGATGCCGCGTGCAATGCCTTCGAGCACGACCGTCTGGTCGCGCAGCAGCCGCACAGCGCGGCCGCGATAGGCGTCGAGCGCTTCCCATGCGGCGCGCTGCGACGGCATGCCGTCGCGCGCGAACACCGCAAGCGTACCGGCCAGCTGGTTGAGGATGGCGGCGAACAGGCCAGTACTGTCGATGGGTTCGCCGGACGGCATCAGATCGTCGACGCAGGCGATGGGGCGGCCGAGCGCGGCCTCAATGCCTGGCGGGCGCGACAGGTTGAGACCCATGCCGATGATGGCCCACAGCGTGCTGCCGGCGCGTGCCGTTTCGATCAGAATGCCGGACAGCTTGCTGCCATCTACTTCCAGGTCATTCGGCCATTTCACCCGTACGCGGCCGCGCGCTGCCGGCGTGTAGTCGGCAACGCCGTTCGCTAGCGCCAGCCCGCACACCAGGCTCAGGCCGCTCAGGGCCTGCGGGTCGAACGGAAACGGATACGCCAGCGAAAACGTCAGGCTCGGACTGCCGGCCCACGGCCGTCCCTGCCGGCCACGGCCGGCGGTCTGCAGGTATGCCAGGCGGCACAGCGGCGTGCTGTCGGTGCGTGTGCGGGCCATCTGCAGGAGATCGCTGTTGGTCGAACCGGTTTCCGCAACGATGTCGAGGGCCCATGTGCGCGGCACAGCGTCGAGCGCGGCATGCAGGCGGGCCGGGTCGATCTGCCGGTGCGGCGGCAGGGCTGAGGTGTCGGGCGGGGTGTTGGCGGTCGGGTGCATGGGTTGGGAGCGCTGGACAAAGGGTCTGCCGGCCAGGGGCGTAGCGCAGCTATTGTACGATGTGCCTGTGTGACTGCCTGTCATGCTGTAGCGGCCCGCTTGTTGTGGCTTAGAATGCGCTCTGGAACACTGCAGCACGGATGCCCTCGTCATGGCGGGCTCTGCCTGCGGTCGCGCAAGCGCGGGGCGTACAAACTACCGGAGTGCGCAGCGCATATGCGGCTGTGCCTGGTACTGGCGTCCTTACGTTGAATAACCACGGTTGAACAACCACGTCCAATTTGACTGATATCGACCCGCCTCGACTCGACACCGGCCCGCAGGACGGCGGTACGGTCGCCACACCGGCTGGCGACTGGACCGCCCTTGCCCTGGCTCACGACAAGCGGGCAGGGAAGCTGCGCGCCCAGATCCGCAGCGCTGGGGCCGATGTGCGCTGGGATCTGCGGAACGTCGCACGACTCGACCACTTTGGCGCGCTGCTGCTGTGGACGGCATGGAACGGACAATGGCCGGCGCAGATCACGGTGTCGCCGGCGCAGCGCCGCGTCATCGAGCGCGCGGCCGGCCTGCAGGTCGGCGACTGGAAAAAGCGCCAGTTCGACCGCGCCAATCCGATCGTGCTACTGGGCATGGCAATGCTGTCGTTCCTGCGCCATATGCACAGCGGTGTGGCGATGCTGGGCCAGCTGATGTTCGACCTGCTGCGCTTCCTGCGCGTGCCGCATCTCGGGCCATGGCGCGAGATCTCCGCCAATATCTACAGCATCGGCTACCGCGCCCTGCCGATCACCGCACTGGTCGGCTTCCTGATCGGCATCGTGCTGAGTTACCTGTCATCGAACCAGTTGCGGATCTTTGGCGCCAGTACCTTCATCGTCAACATTCTCGGCATGAGCATCATCCGCGAGCTCGGACCGGTGCTCGCCGCCATTCTCGTGGCAGGCCGTTCCGGTTCTGCCATCACGGCGCAGATTGGCGTCATGCGCGTGACCGAGGAGCTCGACGCGATGCGCGTCATGGGTATCTCGCACGGCTTCCGCCTGATCATGCCCAAGGTTATCGCGCTGGCCATCGCCATGCCGCTGCTGGTGGCGTGGACCGATGTCATGGCCCTGGCCGGCGGCATGATGGCAGCCAAGATGCAGCTTGATATCAGCCCGATCTTCTTCCTGCGTGAACTGCCGGATGCCGTGCCAGTGGCCAATCTCTGGCTTGGCCTTGGCAAGGGCGTGGTCTTCGGTATGCTGATCGCGCTCGTGGCGTGCCACTTCGGCCTGCGCATCCAGCCGAATACCCAGAGCCTCGGCGAAGGCACAACCTCGTCGGTGGTGACGGCCATTACCGTGGTGATCCTGGCCGATGCGGTGTTCGCGATCCTGTTCAAGGATGTCGGCATATGAAGGCACGCGTTCCCATCAAGCCGCGCGCGCCGCTGGCGCAGCCCGAGCCGATCATCGAGGTGCGCGACCTGGTCAAGCGCTACGGCGACTTCACCGTCCATGATCATCTCGACCTCGATGTGATGCGCGGTGAAGTCCTGTCGATCGTCGGTGGTTCGGGCAGCGGCAAGACCACCTTGCTGCGCCAGATCGTCGGACTCGAACGGCCGACCTCGGGCTCGATCCGCATCTTCGGCCAGGATCCGGCTTCCTTGCCCGCCGCCGCGCTGCAGGCGCTGCGTAATCGCTGGGGCATGCAGTTCCAGCACGGCGCACTGTTCTCCGCCTTGTCGGTCATCGACAATGTGGCGTTGCCGATGCGTGAACTTCGCGCCTTGCCCGATGATCTGATCTGCAAGGCCGCACTGCTCAAGCTGGAGATGGTGGGGCTCTCTGCCAAGGATGCCGACAAGCGGCCGTCCGACCTGTCGGGCGGCATGATCAAGCGCGTGGGTCTCGCGCGCGCGCTGTCGCTGGAGCCCGAGCTGGTGTTTCTCGACGAGCCGACCGCCGGACTCGATCCGCGTGCGTCGGACGACTATGTGGCGCTGATCGACGAGTTGCGCGCCGAGCTGGGGCTGACGGTGGTCATGGTGACGCACGACCTCGACACGCTGATTGCCCTGTCGAATCGCGTGGCAGTGCTGGCCGACCGCAAAGTGCTCGCGGCCGCGCCGATCTGGGAACTGGTCAAGATCGACCATCCCTTCATTCACGAATACTTCCTCGGCGAACGCGGTCGCCGGGCGTTGCTGGCACTGCGCGTGCCGGCATCCGAGCAGGAGTCCTGATGGAAAACAAATCCAATGCCTTCTTTGCCGGTGTGTTCACCCTGGGCCTGCTGGCCCTGGTGATCATTGCCGTGATGTGGTTTCGGCAGGACCAGACGGTGCGCGTGCCGTACGACCTGGTGACGCGCTCGACCATCAATGGCCTGAGCCCGCAGGCGGCGGTGAAGTATCGCGGCCTCGATGTCGGCAAGGTCGAGACCATCAAGTTCGATCCCGATACGCCGGGGCAGATCATCGTCCGCATCTCGGTCGATAAGGACGCACCGATCACCAAGACGACCTATGCGACACTCGGCTTCCAGGGCGTGACCGGATTGTCATACATCCAGCTCGACGACGAGACGCTCGCCGAAGGCAACGGCACCGTGCCAGCCAAATCCGAACCCTTGCAGACTTCTACCGCAAAGGTGGCCCGGATTTACATGCGTCCAGGTTTCTTCGAGGAGCTGGAGCGCCGTGGCGACCGTATGCTGGCCCAGGCGGAAAAGCTGATGGACTCCATCAACACCATGTTTGCAACCGACAATCGGCAACAGCTGATGCGTGCCGTAACCTCGTTCGAAGAGACCATGACGGCCTATCGCAAGACCGTGCAGGCCGTCGATCCGGCGCTGCAGAAACTGCCGCAGGCCATCGACAACCTGAACGGCACCCTGGCCTCGACGCGCACGCTGGCCGACCAGCTGGCGCGCCCCGACGGCACGCTGCAGCGGACCATCGACACGGTCGGCCGCGACATGCAGGTGGCGGCCGATGCCGTGCAGGACGCGGCCAGCGGCATCAGCCAGGAAACCCTGCCGCAGATCAACCGCTTCGCGCGCGAAGCCCGGCAGACGGCGCGCAGCGTCGACCGCACGGTCAACGAATTCGGCCGCCGTCCGCAAAGCCTGCTGTTCGGTGCAGATGCTGTTGCGCCTGGTCCCGGCGAGGCCGGTTTTGCCGCGCCGTGAGTGCGGACCTTCCACGGATTCGAACCATGAAGACTTTCTCCCTGCTCTCCCTGGCCCGTCCGCTGGGCGGACTCACCGTGGCCGTGCTGCTGGCGGCATGTGCCGGCACGCCGCGTCAGCCCACCGTGTCATACGATTTTGGCTTGCCGCCCGCACCCGCGGCGGCCGCGTCATCCGCCGCCAAGCCCCTGCGCATCGGCGAGACCGGCGGGCCGGAATGGCTCGACAGCCCTGCCTTGCACTATCGCCTGCTGTACGCGCAGCAGCAACAGGCGCAGCCGTATGCCGCCAACCGTTGGGTCATGTCGCCGGTGCGCCTGTTCGACGAACGTCTGCGTACGATGGCGGCCAATCGCGGCCAGGTGGCGGCCTTCGGCGAGGTCGCCCAGCCGCTCCTGAAGGTTGATATCGTCGAGTTTTCGCAGGTGTTCGACAGCCCTGCCGCCAGCCGTGCCGTCGTGCAGGTGCGGGCCTCCCTGTACCAGGCGCGCGGCTTGCTGGCGCAGCGCACGTTCCGCCATGAGCAGGCTGCGGCCACGGCGGATGCGCCGGGCGGTGTCGCGGCGCTGGCGCAGGCCTCCGACGTGCTGATCGCGCAGATCCTCGATTGGGCGGCTGCGCAGCCAGCGCAGTGAGCAGGGCGTGACCGGACCGAGCCAGGATCCCCATCGCACCGTCGCACCGACCGCTCCCCTGGTGCGCCAGGCCTCGCCGCTCTCGCGCGTGGGCCTGCTGTGCTTCGTGGCGCTCGTGGTGTACGCGAGCCTGTATCCCTTCTCCGGATGGACCGATACCGGTGTTTCGCCGCTGGCCTATCTGCGCGCGCCGCTGCCGCGCTACATCACCAATTTCGACCTGATCACCAATGTGCTGGGCTATGCGCCGCTCGGCGCACTGTTGGTCCTGAGCCTGCATCCCCGCATTCGCGGAGTCTTCGCCGTGCTGCTGGCGGTGCTGTCGGGCGCGCTGCTGTCGGGCACGCTGGAAGCAGTGCAAACCTGGCTGCCGAACCGCATCCCCTCGAATGTCGACCTGGGCACCAATGTGCTCGGCACCTTCGTCGGCGCGCTGCTGATGGCGCCCTTTGCCTCGCGGCTGATCGACCGTGGACCCTTGCGCACGCTCCGGCATACCTGGTTCGAGCCGGAGTCGAGCTTTGCCATTGCTTTGCTGTTCCTGTGGCCATTTACGCAGGTCGCGCCGCAGGAATACCTGTTCGGCCTGGGCGGAGCGCTGCGCGACTGGTTGCTGACACCCGAACCGGTGCTGGTCGACATGCTGCGCGGGGTGTATCCCGACATCGTGACACTGCACGAACGCATCCAGATGCGCCCCGAAGGTCTCGATCAGCAGGAGTTGCTCGAGGCCCTGCTGACTGCCAGCAGCTGGCTGGGCACGGCGCTCATGGCCTCGGTCGCCATGCGGCGCGGCGCGCCGATGCTGCGCATCCTGATGGGGATCCTGGCGGCCACCTTGCTGATCAAGGCCGGGGCGTCCGAGTTACAGTATCCGAACGAAGCCCTGTGGGGCTGGTTCTCCGACGGCGCGCGGCTCGGCCTGGTGTGCGGCTCGCTGCTGCTGGTACTGGCGCTGCGCCTGCATCGCGGTGCGCGCGGCTTGCTGGCGATGGTGCTGCTGATTGGCGTGATCATCATGACCAACGTGCTGCCGCCGAATCCCTACTCGTGGGCGTCAGGGCAGAGCTGGTGGCTGGGCCGCTATATCCACTTCAACGGCCTGTCGCGCTGGTTGGGCTTCATCTGGCCGTTCCTGGCCGCCTGCTACCTCGCATGGCGGCTCGAGCAGTACGGGCTGCAGCGCCGCCGCATACGCGCCGCGCGGCGTAGTCGGGCGCATTGAAGCGCACAATTGCCGTCAGTATCGTGCTAATTTCATCTAATTCATCGCGTTCTGCGGACATCGTGCATTGAGGCTGCCCGGCTGTGCTGGGCGGGCGATTTCGGTAAGATCAAGCCATCCCCGGAATCCCGCCATGACGATTTTTACGCCTGACGCCCTGCACAACCCGTATCCCGCCTACCAGGCCCTGCGCGCCGCCGGCCCGCTCCACTGGTGCGAGGAGTTCTGCGGCGGCGCGTGGGTGGTCGTCAACTACGACGATGTGGCCGAGGTCCTGCGCGATCCGCGCTACTCGGTGCAGCGCGCCGGCGGTTGGGTCAACAGCAGCGGTGCCGGCTCGGCCGAGGAGTTGCGCGAATTCAAGCGCATCTTTGCACGTTCGCTGATCTTCATGAACCCACCGCGCCACACGCGCATGCGGCACGGCATGAACGGCGGTTTCAAACCGGGGGCGATCCAGGCCTTTGCGCCACGCATCGCCGGGATTGTCGACGCGCTGCTCGACCGCATCGTCGAAGAAGGACTCGATCTGCACGGGCCCGGCGGCCAGCACACCTTTGATTTCATGCGCGAGTTCGCGCGGCCGCTGCCGGCGCGCGTGATCGCCGGCATGATGGCGGTTCAGACCAATGCGCAGACCGATTTCGTCGGCTGGTCGGACGATATCGCCGCCTTCATCGGTAGTCCCACGCCCACGCTCGACATCGCGCGGCGTGCCCAGCACGGCCTGCTGGCGATGCACGCGTATTTTCGCGAACTGGTGCCGCAGCGACGCGCACAACCCGGCGACGATCTGGTCAGCCAGCTGATCGCCGCCGAAGCCGAAGGACAGATCGTCACGGAAAAATCGCTTTTGGCGCAGTGCTGCACCTTGTTGTTCGCCGGCCATGAAACGACGCGCAACCTGCTCGGCAATGGCCTGCATGCCCTGTTGTCGCACCCGGATCAATGGGCCCTGCTGACCCGCGAACCGGGTCTCATGCGCTCGGCCGTGCGCGAGCTGTTGCGCTTCGACAGCTCGGTGCAGTACACCGGCCGCCGCCTGCGCGAAGACGTGGTCCTGCACGGCCAGACCATGAAGAAGGGCGACCTGGTGATCGCACTGATCGGCGCGGCCAATCACGATCCATCGAAATTCACCGCGCCGGAGCGTCTCGACGTGACGCGCAACGAGGGCCATCACCTGTCGTTCGGCTTCGGACCGCACGTGTGCATCGGCGCATCGCTGACCTATCTGGAGGCGGAGATCGCATTGCGCCGGGTGATGGAGCGCCTGCCGCAACTGCAGTGCGTGGCTACCGAGCCCGCGTGGAGCGGCAACAGCGTCTATCGTGGCTTGCTGGAGTTGCCGGTGCGCTTTACCTTGCCGGCATCGCGGTCAAGTGCGCGCAATGCCGCTCAAGTGGAAGCCGTGGCACCCGTTTGAGGCAGGGTGTAGCGGAGGTGAGTGGCGAATGTGGGAGCAGCGCCAGCGCCGGTCACTGACCGGACGCTGGAAGGCGGAGGCAGTACTGAGGGAGCCGGTCAGACCAGCCCGGCCAGATGCGCCTGCTCGTCCGCATGGTACGAGCTGCGCACCATCGCACCCACGGCGGCGTGCGTGAAGCCCATCTTGTAGGCTTCTTCCTCGAACATCTTGAACGTGTCCGGGTGCACATAGCGCAGCACCGGCAGGTGGTGGTCCGACGGCGCGAGATACTGGCCGATGGTCAGCATGTCGACGTCGTGGGCGCGCATGTCGCGCATCACCTCGAGGATTTCCTCGTCGGTTTCACCGAGGCCGACCATCAGGCCGGACTTGGTGGCCACGTCGGGGCAGCGTGCCTTGAATTCCTTGAGCAGTGTCAGCGAGTGCTGGTAGTCGGCACCGGGGCGGGCCTGCTTGTAGAGGCGCGGTACCGTTTCCAGATTGTGGTTCATCACGTCCGGCGGGGTTTGCTGGAGGATGTCGAGCGCCTTGTCGAGGCGGCCACGGAAGTCCGGCACCAGCACCTCGATGCGTGTCGACGGCGACAGCGTACGCGTGCGGCCGATGCAGTCGGCAAAGTGGCCGGCGCCACCGTCGCGCAGGTCGTCGCGGTCCACACTGGTCACCACCACATAATTGAGGCGCAGCTGGGCGATGGTCTTGGCGAGGTTTTCCGGTTCCTTGGCATCGAGCGGATCCGGGCGGCCATGGCCGACGTCGCAGAACGGGCAACGGCGCGTGCACTTGTCGCCCATGATCATGAACGTGGCCGTACCCTTGCCGAAGCACTCGCCGATGTTCGGGCAGCTGGCTTCCTCGCACACTGTCACGAGATTGTTCTCGCGCAGGATGGATTTGATTTCGCCGAAGCGCGAGGTCCCGGTGGCCGCCTTCACGCGGATCCATTCCGGTTTCTTCAGGCGTTCGACCGGCACGATCTTGATGGGGATGCGCGCGGTCTTCTCGGCAGATTTCTGCTTCTTGGTGGCGTCGTACCCCGCGGCCGCCTGGGGTGCCGGAGCATTCGGCACTGCGGCGGGCTGGCTTGTCGTCGGGGTGGTCAGCGGGTCACTCATCATCTTCTCCGCATGGGGTGCATGCATGGTCATGGGTCAGGCGGACGCCGCGGCTGGCGTGCGTTCGCCCGGAGAGTCGGCGGTACGGCTGGTACCGTGCCGCCGGTCCAATTCGTCGGCCAGGTCGGCGGCGAACTGCTGCGCGATCTGGGGCTGATGGATTTGCCGCACGGCGTTGCCGTCAGGCAGGACCGCGCCGGCGCGTGCCATGTCGATGGTCTCCAGGCCGGCATAGCCACAGGGGTTGATGCGCAGGAACGGGGCGAGATCCATGTCGACGTTCAGGCTGACGCCGTGATAGCTGCAGCCGTTGCGGATCTTCAAGCCCAGCGCGGCGATCTTGGCGCCCTGGTGCGGTCCGTCGGACAAGTAGATGCCGGGTGCGCCAGCCTTGCGTTCGGAGGCCAGATTATACCGTGCCAGCGTGCGGATCACCGCCGCTTCGATGGCATGTACCAGCTCGCGCACCATCAGCTTGCGGCGCTTCAGGTCGAGCAGCAGGTAGACGACGATCTGGCCCGGGCCGTGATAGGTGATCTGTCCGCCACGGTCGATCCGCACCAGCGGAATGGCAGGGTCGGGATCGAACAGGTGGGAGGGGTCACCAGCCTGTCCCAGGGTGTACACCGGGGGGTGTTCGACCAGCCAGAGCGTGTCGGGCGTCTCCGCGGTGCGGCTGGCGGTGAAGGCGCGCATGGCATCGAAGCAGCTTTGGTAGTCCTGCTGGCCCAGCGGTCGAACGGTAATCGGTGGCATAGCTGCCAGTGTAGCGCAGCCGTGCCGGGCGCGTTGGCCGGGGCAATGGATCGGACACTGACCCGGGAAGCGCGCCGCCGGCACGGGCGGATGGGGGTAGGCGGCCGATGCGCTCAGGCGTTCAGCGCGGTCGGTGCGGACTTGCCCGGGCGCAGCCAGCGCAGTGCGCGGCCCAGCTTGCGCAAGGCGGTCTGGTGCGCCCGGCTCGGGGCGATCAGGGCCAGCTTGACCGGCTTGGCGGCATCCGGCTGGACGCTCACCAGCAGGCGGTCACCCGCGAGCAGCGCCAGGTCGTCGCCGGCACGCAGCCAGTGGTCGCCGCCACGGCCGTCGATGGTGATCCAGACGTCGATGCCAGCGGCGCATTCCAGGTGCAGTCGTTGGGCGCGCGCAACATGAAGCCAGCACGCCTCTCCAGGCCGCATCGTAAATACCGTCTTTGTGAACAATTCTTGCATGGTGCGCGCTCCGTAGCGAGGGGCGAAACAGGGGCTGGTGGCGCACTCCGGTGGGGGCAGGTCTGGATGCAGGGCGGATGGCGCTTGGCTATGGAAGCATTCTAGGGGGCCATGTGACGGAATCAAAACGAGATATATTCGCGCTTTTTGCTAGTTATACTCACAAGAGACCGGTTTCCCGGGGCTTGGGAGATATCCATGGATCTGCATCGCCTGCCGCCATTGTCTGCACTGCGCGCCTTTGCCGTGGCCGCGCGCTATGAGAGTTTTTCGACTGCAGCCAAGGCGTTGTTCGTCACCCACGGCGCGGTCAGTCATCAGATCCGCGCGCTCGAGGATGAACTTGGCGTGGCGTTGTTCGAACGCCACGGCAAGCGCGTGCGCCTCACCAGTGCTGGACGCAAGTACGCCGAGCGCGTCGACGAGGCACTGGTCCGCCTGGCCGAGGCGACACGGGCCGTGCGTGCCGGCAATCGCGACCATCGCCTGACGATCAGCACCATGCCGTCATTCGCCGCCCGCTGGCTGACGCCGCGCATCGGCGAATTTATCGAGCAGCATCCGGAACTCGAGCTGGAACTGCTGTCGAGCCATACGCTGGTCGACTTCACGCGCGAGGACGTGGATGTGGCCATCCGCATGGGTAGCGGCCAGTACCCGGGTCTCTATGTGGAAAAACTGCTCGACGATGTGTTCTTTCCGGCCTGCAGCCCGACCTTTCGCGGTGGCCGCCTGCCGCAGAAGCCGGCCGACCTGCGTGGCATGACGCTGCTGCGTTCCGACAACGAACCGTGGCGGCCCTGGTTCCAGGCGGCCGGACTGGATTGGGCCGAACCGCGCGGCGGTGCCATGTACGAGGATTCATCGCTGCTGTTGTTGGCGGCTGCTCAGGGGCAGGGTGTGGCGCTGGTGCGCAGTTCGCTGGCGTACAACGAGCTGGCCAGCGGCAAGCTCGTGCGCCTATTCGATATTGCCGTGCCGTGCCCGTGGGAATATTACTTCGTGTGTCCGCCGCCCTTGCTGGAGACGCCGAAGATGCAGGCGTTCCGCACGTGGCTGCTGCCGGCGTTCGCGGCGTTTGCGGAACAATTGGGAGAGGGTGGATACCACACGCCGGCGGACGGCGCGTGATCTTGCGCAGTGCCCGCCCGATCTGCGTGGGCACTGCACAATGGCGTGCTCAGAGCACCACGCTGACCATCGGATGGGACGACAGCGCGCGATAGATGTCGTCCAGATGTTCCTGGCTGGTGGTCCAGACGGTGATCGTCAGGCCCAGGTAATTGCCGTTGCGCGAGGGACGCATCTCCACGCGCGTGGCATCGAACGACGCATCGAAGGTCTGTACCAGGGCGACGATGGTCTCCGCAAAGTCGTCCTGCATCTTCCCCATCACCTTGATGGGGAAGTGGCTCGGAAAATCGATCAGCGACGCGCGTGCCGGACCGCTCGCATCATCGGCGCCGCCCGGCTTGTCAGGGGTATTGGCCATGCTCGCCTCCTGAAAATCAGCTGCGTTTGAACCACAGACGAATGGTATCCCACAGGCGGCCGAAGAACCCGGCTTCCTGCACGGCCTCGAGCGCGACCACGGGGAATTCGGCGACGGTATTGGTGCCATCCATCAGCTTGACCGTCCCCAGCTTCTGGCCCGGCGTGACCGGCGCGATGATCGTCTCGACGCGCTCCAGTACCGGCTTCAGGCGGCCGCCGGTGCCCTTCGGCACCGACACGTAGGTGGCTTCCTGCACGCCGATCTTCACGCTGCCGGCCTTGCCCTTGTAGACCTCGGGCGTGGCGATGACTTCATCCTTGTTGTACAGGCGCAGGGTGTCGAAGAACTGGAAGCCGTAGTTCAGCACCTTCAGGCTTTCTTGCGCGCGGGCCTGTTCGCTGGCCGTGCCGAGCATCACCGACAGCAGGCGGCGCTTGCCGTCCGGCACATTCGACAGTGGCCGCTGCGCCGAAGACACGAGGCAATAGCCGGCGGCCTTGGTGTGGCCGGTCTTCATGCCGTCGACGGTCGAGTCGATCCATAGCAGGCGGTTGCGGTTGGTCTGCTTGATGCCGTTGTAGGTGAATTCCTTTTGCGAGTAGTACGCGTACAGGTCCGGGAAATCCTTGATCAGGTGCGAGGCCAGGATCGCCAGGTCGCTCGCCGTGGTGTAGTGGTCCGGGTCGGGCATGCCGGTGGTGTTCATGAAGCGCGTGCCCTTCATGCCCATGCGTTCGGCCTCGCGGTTCATCATCGAGACGAACACCTCTTCCGAGCCGGCCACGGCTTCGGCGAGCGCGATACAGGCATCGTTGCCGGACTGCACGATCATGCCCTGGATCAGGTCGGCGATGGTCACCGGCTTGTTCGGCTCGATGAACATGCGCGATTCCTCGCTCTTCACCTTGAGGATCGCCGTAGTCGGCGTCACGGTCTGGTCAAGCGTGAGCTTCTTTTCCTTCAGCGCCGCGAACACCAGGTAAGCGGTCATCAGCTTGGTCAGCGAGGCGGGCTCGATGCGCATGTCCGGGTTCTGCGAACCCAGCGTCTGGCCGCTGGTGACATCCAGCAGCAACCACGACTTGGCGGCAACCTGCGGGGCCGGAATGGCCTGGGCGATGGCGGCGGAGGTGCCGGACAGGAAGGCGGCGGCGGTGACGAGGGAAACGAGTCGGGCAACGGGTTTGAACATGGAATCAGGCGTCGATGAAAATAAGGTGTTGACAAACAAACTCACGCATCCTGCGTGGTGGCGGCGGCTGACGTGCCGGTGGCGGGCCACGCACCGGCAATCACGCTGCGGATCAGGTGCAGTTTGCGGTGAAAGAAATGGTCGGCACCGGGAATCACGGTGACAGGCAGCTCCTGCGGGCGGGCCCAGTCGAGGACGCTAGCCAGCGGAACGGTATCGTCCAGTTCCCCATGGATGACAATGGTGTCGGCCGGGACGTCGGCGATATTCCAGCGCGAGGCAGCCGTGCCCACCAATGCCAGGCGTTCGGCGGGCGTGCCGCGTTGCGCCAACGTGCGCGCCACATGGCTGACCACGAAGGTGCCGAACGAAAAGCCGCCGAGCGCCAGTGGCAGCGTGGCGACATCGGGCGACCAGGCGGTCTGCTGGCGCATCCAGTCGAGCACGGCGAGCAGGTCCTCTTGCTCGCCAATGCCCTTGTCATGCTCGCCCGCACTCTTGCCCACGCCACGGAAATTCGGACGCACGGTGGCATAGCCAAGTTGTACGAAGGTGCGCGCAAGCGTCTGGGCGACCTTGTTGTTCTTGGTGCCGGCAAACAGCGGATGCGGGTGGCCGATCAGCGCCAGGCCGCGCGAGGTGATACCGCCCGGGGGGAGGTCGATGGATAGGTCGATATCGCCGGCCGGGCCGGGAATGATGATTTCTCGGGTGTGAACGTTCATGTGCGAAAGCGCCGGATGGCGGGTTGCGCTGACGGCCCGTGCGGGCGCCGTCCTGCAGGCATGCGGTCAGCGGTCGAACTAGCGGTCGATCATCAGCCGTTCGACCGGCTTGCCGTTGATCAGGTGACTGTCGATGATCTCGTCGATGTCCGACTGATCGACATAGGTGTACCACACGGCCTCGGGGTAGACCACCAGCACCGGCCCGAGTTCACAGCGATCGAGGCAGCCCGCCTTGTTGATGCGGATGCGGCCTTCGCCATTGATGCCGAGCTGCTTGCAACGCCGCTTGGCGTACTCCTGCATTTCCTTGGCACGAAAATCGGCGCAGCACTGCTCGCCGTCTTCACGCTCGTTCAGGCAGAAAAAAACGTGATGTGCGTAGTAATTGCTCATAAGGAAAAGTCTGCGCGCCGCAGGGGGGCCGCAGGTACGGATGACTTGCGGGGCCCGACGGTGCCGATGGTGGGTGGCAAAGAAGGCATTATACGGTGCCGGGTATGACGTCCGTCTGACCTCTGCCGTGTCGGCACCGCGCTTCCGCCGTGTTCACGCCACGCTCATGCCGCACTCATGCGGCACGTGTCAGCGCGGTTTCCAGCAGCTTGTGCAGGGCGTCCCACTCGGGTTCGCCGATATAGCGCTTGAGGATGCGGCCCTGCTTGTCGACCACGAAGGTCGTCGGCGTCAGCTGCACCTGGCCGAAGGCCTTGGCGGCCGTGCCGTCCGAGTCCAGTGCGACATGGAACGGCAGGGCGCGCGTTTCGGTGAAGTTGGCGACATACATGGGCGGATCGTAGGACATTGCCACGGCGATGAATTCCAGGCCCTGGTCCTTGTACTTCTTGTACGTCTCGACCATCTGCGGCATTTCCTTCACACAGGTCACGCAGCTCGTGGCCCAGAAGTTGACCATATAGACCTTGCCTTGCAGGTCCTTGGTCGCCAGCTTCTGGCCCGACAGCAGGGTGAAGGTCGCGGCAGGTGCATCGTTCCGGGGAGCGAACGCCTGGTAGCCGAACCAGCCCAGCAGCGCCACCACCAGGACGGCAAGGGGCACGAGCCAGGGACGGCGGCTGGCGCGCGGGGACATCTGTGTCATTGCTTTACCTCAATCGGAAGCGGGCATTGTACCGTGGGCCCTGGCCAGTCGCTGACGTGACGCCGCAAGCGCCTGGTCCAGGTAGCCGCCATAGAACTCGGCGCTGACGCCGACCAGGCTGCCGGCGAGCGGCTGGCCAGCAGCGTCCAGGAACAACACTGTGGGCGCCAGGCGTACGTCCCGTGCGCGAGCCCAGCTCTGCGACGAGACCTGGCGGCCATCGAAATCGCGCAACATGCGCGAAGACATCATATCGACCTCGCGGACCTCGATTTCGTTCCGTTCCAGCAGGGGTTGCAGATACTGCTGCCGGACAATGTGACAGTAGGGACACCGGGGCAGCGACACCATCACCACCAGCGGCTGGCCCCGCGCGGCAGCGGCGCGTCCGGCCGCCGCCAGGTCGTCGGCCATGGGCAGGCCGGCGGCTGACGCGTGGGCAGCACCGGCGAGCAAGATCAACCAGCCCAGCAGGATAGACAGGGCGGGACCGGCCAAGGGGATGGGGCGAGATGTCATGGCATGAGGAGTCAGTCGGCAACCGGCGATCATCGGCGCGCATCCAATGTGGGTATCGCGGAAACCCGGCGTGTTTCCTCATGATACGGCGCGATGGCGATCCTGGCGGATAATAGCCCTTTTGCCGGTACCGTGCTGTCATGTCCTTTCACCGTTTCTTCGCATCGACCCGCTGCCGCGCCGTGGCGGGACTTGCCCTGCTGGCCGCACTGGCAGCCTGTTCCCCCAAGTTCGACTGGCGTAGCCTGCATTCCAATGAGGGCGGCTACGTGGCCCTGTATCCCGGCAAGCCGAGCGCCGCATCCCGGCCAGTCGACATTGGCGGCAAGCGCATGCCCATGACCATGGAAGCGGCGCGTGTCGACGACACGCTGTTCGCCGTTGGCGTGGTGCAACTGGATGCTGATACGCCAGAAGCGCGGCGCGCGGCACTCGAGGCCATGCAGGCCGGTCTGTTCGCCAATCTCGGCAGCCGTGAGGCCAGTGCACCCGAGGTGAAGGAAATCGTGGTGCAATCGGCGGCGACGCCGCCTGTCCCGCTGCCCGGCGTGCAGATCCGCGTGAGCGGCGTGTCGGCGCAGGACAATACGCCACGACGCCTGACCGCACGGCTGGTCGCGCATGGCACGCGCGCCTATCAGGCGGTCGTGCTGGAGGCCGGCAAGACACAGCAGGATCCGGCATTCGAGGAGCATATCGACCAGTTCCTGCAGGGTTTCCATCCGTACTGACAGGCGGCTCCTGAACGCAGCGATGGCGTGGGCAGCATGACATGGCTGGGAGCCGCAAGCGTTACCACGCGCCTGTGGATTGCCGGGCCCGTTTTCCGCTAAGCTGTGCGGATCCATCAGGGAGACATGCATGAGCGCGAGCGTATGGTTGGCCTATTTTGCAGCGTGCTGGGTGATCGCCATTTCGCCCGGCTCGGGCGCGGTGCTGTCGATGAGCCACGGACTGTCGTACGGCTTGCGGCAGACGTCGGCTACCATTCTTGGCCTGCAGGCCGGACTGGTGTTCATCCTGCTGGTCGCCGGCGGCGGACTTGGCGCGTTGTTGCTGGCCTCCGAAACCGCCTTCATGATCGTCAAGATCGTCGGTGCGCTCTATCTCATCTATCTTGGAATCCAGCAATGGCGTGCACCGGTCCATGCCGGGCCGGAAGCCACGGTGCGCGTTGCGCCGATGTCGGCGCGACGGCGTTTCCTGATTGGCCTCTTGACCAATGCCACCAATCCCAAGGGCATCATCTTCATGGTGGCGGTCCTGCCGCAGTTCATCAATCCCAATCGCCCGCTGGCACTGCAGCTGCTCATCCTCGCGGTGACGATGTGCGCGGTCGACCTGGTGGTGATGCACAGCTATGCCTTGCTGGCCTCGCGCCTGCAGCGCTTCTTCCGCAACGTCCGCGCCATGCGCATCCAGAACCGCGTGTTTGGCAGCGTGCTGATGGGGGTCGGCGCGGCGCTGTTCTTTATCAAGCGCCAGCCTGGCTGATCGCCTCGCGTCGCTTCACGCAACCGCAGCCTGTTCCGCGAGCCTGAAGCGCGCTACATCACCAGCCAGATCACCGGCCTGACGGTGCAGTAGCGCCGCGGCATGCGCCACGGTTTCAACCAGCGCAGCATTCTGTTGGGTAGTGCCGTGCATGTCGGTGACCAGTGTGCTGAGCGTACCGACACGGTCGGCCTGCGCCTGGCAGGTGGCGCGCATCTCCAGCGCCAGTCCGTGGCTCGATTGCACGGTCGAGGTGATGCGCTCCATCGCGGTATGCGCTTCGTGGGCCAGGCGCGCGCCATCAGCGATGCGTGCAGTCGAGGCGTGGATCACCCGCTGGATATCCTTGGCAGCGGTCGCGCTGCGTTGCGAGAGCGCGCGCACTTCATTGGCCACCACCGCGAAACCGTTGCCGTGTGCGCCCGCACGTGCGGCCTCGACGGCTGCATTGAGCGCGAGCAGATTGGTCTGGAAGGCAATACCTTCGATTTTGGCGACGATCTCCACGATATCGCGCGACTGCGCGTGCACGCGTGTCATCGTATCCGCCATCTGGCGCACCACGGCATGTCCATCGTGCGCGACGGTCAGGGCATTGCCGGAGATGTCGGCGACGGTTTCCGCATTGGACGCCAGTTCACGCACGCCGTCGGCGAGCACCGCCATGCTGGCCGATGCCTGATGCAATGCCGCGGCTTGCCGTTCGGTGCGCGATGCCAGGTCGCGGTTGCCGCTGGCGATCTCTTCCGAGGCGGTCAGCAGGGCGTCCGACGAATGGCGGATGCGGCGCACGATATCCGCCAGGCAGCGCCGCATCTGCGCGAGGAAGTACATCACGCTGTGCGTGTCGCGCGGGTGCAGGGCGACGCCCTGCGTCAGGTTGCCCGCCGCGATGTGGTTGGCGATGGCTGAAGCCTCATGCAGCTCGCCACCGAGCGCGCGCGCCATGTGCCGGGCACACAACCACGCCAGGATGGAGGCGGCGCACAGGCTTGCGGCCAGCAGCCCGATCATGATGGCCTGGGCGATGGACTGTTGCCGTGCCGCTGCGGCCAGCGTCAGATTGGCGCCGGCTTCCTGTGCCGCCTTGCGCTGGTGCGCAATCGTGGCCAGCGCATCGAGCGCAGCGGAGACAAAGTGGCCTTCCACCGAGACGCTGCTGTCGAACAGCAATGGATCGAACGGCTGCGCCTTGACCAGCGCGACATAGCGTTGCAGCACATCGCCAGCTTCCTGACGCGCCTTGGCCAATGGCGCCGCGGCTGCCTCACCGGCTGCCGTTCGCAGCGTCTCGATGGCGGCGTCGAGCTTCGCCAGATGCGTACCGATGGCGCTGTTCGCGGCATCGCGCTCCTCGCCGCTGGTGCCCGCCACCAGCTGCAGCTGCGCGCGGCCCAGGCTGGCGATGGCGGATTGCGCGCGTTCGGCAGCCAGTGCGCCGGCCATGTCGTGGTGGTGCAAGCGATCGGTCATGCGTCGCACTTCGATCAGGCTGACGATGCCGGTGATCGCGACCACGGCGCCAAAGATATAGATCAGGGCGAATGCGAGCCAGAGACGATGCGCCACTCGCAGGCGCTTGAGCCAATGCATGAAAGTCCTTTCATCGAAAATGCGGAGGCACCTTGCAGTGCCTGCAGCCTTACGACGAAAGCGACGTGGAACTTGAATTTGTCACGAAAGATTCACACGGCATGGCGCGCCTGCCGGCCATGGGTGCGTTTGGCTGGCGCATTCAGTCCGGAGGTGCGCGGCGGGTGGTGCTGAGGGATTTCAGCAGCAACTGCTCGAACTGTTCGGCCGGTAGCGGCGGGCTGAGGAAATAGCCCTGGTAGGAATGGCAGCCATACTCGGCTAGCAGGTCGCGTTGCTCGGCCGACTCCACGCCTTCGGCGATCACGCTTAGTCCCAGGTTGTGCGCGAGGCCGACGATGGTGCGGGCGATGATGGCGCTGTGCGAATCGGTCAGGATGTCGCGCACGAACGAGCGGTCGATCTTCAGCTCGTCGAGCGGCAGGCGGTTGAGATACGACAGCGAGGAGTAGCCTGTGCCGAAATCGTCGAGCGAGAAGCTTACGCCAATCGACTTGAGTGCATCCATATTGCGGATGACGTGCTCGGTCTCGTCCATGAGCACGCTTTCGGTCAGCTCCAGCTTGAGCGAGCTGAGGTTGGTGCCGCAGCGGCACAGGATGGCAAGCACCTGGCCCACGAATTCCGGATGGCGGATCTGCCGGCCGCTGACGTTGACCGATACCGCAAGATGGGCGCTGTCCTCGTGCGTACTCCAGGTCGCCAGCTGTTCGCAGGCCGCCTCGAGCACCCAGCGCCCGAGTGGCAGGATCAGGCCGGTGTCTTCGGCCAGCGTGATGAAGTCCGCTGGCGTGAGCAGCCCGAGTCGTGGATGACGCCAGCGCACCAGCGCTTCCGCACCGATGATGCGACCTTCCGCGTTCATCTGGGGCTGGTAGTACAGCACCATCTCGTCGCGATTGAGGGCATCGCGCAGTTCGCTCTCCATGGTGGCGCGCGCGGTCAGCAGCGCATGCAGCTCCGGGTCATGGAAACGTACGCCGTCGCGGCCTTCGGCCTTGGCGCCATACAGGGCGGCTTCCGCCCGGCCGATGACTTCCTGCGGCGAGTCCTTGCGACCGCCGAACAGCGTCACGCCGATGCTGGCGGTACTGAGGTAGCGATGCTCGCCCAACTGGAACGGCTGGCGCAGCGTGGACATGATCTTCTCGGCGACGATCTTGGCCTGGGCGCCGGCTGTGTGCGTCGAGGTATTCAGGTCGTCGATGACGACGGCGAACCGGTCGCCGTCGAGATGCGCCACCACGTCGCGCTCGCGCAGGCAACCGGACAGGCGCAGCGCCACGAGCTGGATCATGAAATCGCCGGCATCGAGCCCATGCACGTCATTGAGCGTGCGGAAATGATCCAGGTCGACCAGCAGAAGCGCATGCATGGTGGACTTGCGGTGGTCCTGCAACAATTGCTTGAGCCGCATGATCATGCGCTGCCTGTCAGGCAGCGGCGTCAGCGCGCCGGGGAGGCTGTCCGGCACGCTGGCGGGCGTACGGGCGCGTGAGGCGCGCGCCGCCAGCCCCGCATGCTCGAGTTCGGCGGAGGCGCGGCCGGCAAAGAATTCCAGTTTGGCGGCGCTGAACAGGGACTGGCGCAGGGGCGCCCGGTACAGCGCGACGAGCATACCGATGGGTGCGCCCGCCGAGTCGAGTAGCGCGTGACCGAGGCACGATGCGGCCCCGATGCGGGCAATGACAGGGTCGTTGGGGTAATGGACAGCAGCGTTTTCAGGCGTGACCACCTCGCTGGCCGTCATCAGTCCGGCGCATGGCGTGCTGTCGACGTCGAAGGTCAGCTCTTCCAGGAAGGTACGGTCGGCGATGGCCGCCAGCGTATGGGCGGCCCCGGGGGAGCCCGGCACGAGCCGGGCCAGATAGCCCGCGTCGGCACGCAGCGCCTGCACCATGTTTTTCACGGTCTGTTCGAAGATCCCGACACCGTTGCCCGGTGTCGCGGTGCTGCCTGCCATAGTTGCCCAGTAGTGATGCTCCGTGCTCATTGTGGGCCGCTACTGCGCCTCCGTCAATTCCCGCGCATATTCGCGGAAGCTGAGGTCGAGCGGGGGCGGGATGACAGGTGCCGTAGGGGCGGGAAAGACAGCGAGCGTATCGACATAGGTGTCACTGCTGCGGAACGTAAAAGCGAAATGCGGCGTGCACGATTGGCCAACCTGCGCACCGAACGCCATGATGACCTGCGCGTAGTTCGGCTTGCGGCGCTTCGTCGGGGCATGGGTCATTGCACAGTAGGCGTGCACGGGTTCCAGATCGTGGAGGGGAGCGGGTCGGTCGGGATCGTCCGGCTCGGTCTGGAAGAAGCTGTTGCCTGGATAGTGGTGCGTTTCGAGCCAGCCTTCAGACTCGAAGAGGGTGCGAATGGCGCTGACCGAGAACGGCAGGATGCCGCGCGCAAACGTGCCGTGAAAACACACGGAGGCGATAGTTTCCAGCGTCTGGCGCAACTGGCCGGGCGAAGCCTGGCATACCAGCAGGCCGGGCGGACGACGCATGAGCGGCTCACCGATGTTGATGAACAATTCAAAGGCGCCGGTACGGCCGCGCATGCGCAGCCGCATGGCATCGCGCAGGGTGTTGGGGTCGTTGAACAAGTAAATGACGAGCGACGGCACGGTCGCGCCCCGACCCACCCGCCATTCGACCAGGCCGTCGAAGGTGTCGAGGCGGGCTGCCAGCATTTCGATCGCGTGCCGGTCGCCGGGTGCCGCGCAAAGTGAAATGTAGAACATGCAGTTCGCCACCTCTGACATGCCGGGCACGAGCCGGCACGCGCATGTCGCGCGCCGGCCTCGTGACGGGGCAACTGTCAAATATCCACCCCGGATAGGACATCCGGGAACGTTGTCTACCTGATCGTCTTGTTGCGGCGGGGCGTCCGGCACCGAGGCCGAGCGCATCCCGTCCGCAAGATGGCACGGGGTGCAGCATGGTCTCCGTATAACGCGTGGACGCCAGCGGCGCACCTCACGACTGCGCGTGTGACACGAGCAGTTATTTATTTTTACATCTGATATTAGCGAATGTTAATCACGCGCCGCCGCTTTGCCTGCCACCCTGAAGAGGGGCGGCGGCAGAAGGGAGTGCGATGCCGGCGTGAGGCCGGGGTGCATGGCCGGGTACCCGGCGTGTCGGCGCGGCCATCGGCCGCAATCAGGCCAGCGAGTCCGTGAGGATGCTGATTTCTTGCGCGGTGGCCTGCAGGGCGGGCACGATGTGTTCCTCGATGTGCGCCACCGTCCACGGTGTGCCGATCGAGCTGACATTCAGGCCAATTGTCGGTCCGCTGCCGCGAGAAGGCAAGGCAATGCCGACGCCGAATAGCCCGGCTACCAGTTCGCTGTTGGCAAAACTCCAGCCGCGCTGGCGGATCAGGACCAGTTCCGCGCGCAGCGACTGGCGGTCGGCCACGGTATACGGCGATGCCTTGGGGAGCGCCCCGGCAGGCAGGTGGTCCGCCAGTTCGGTTTCCGGTAGCTGCGCGAGCAGCGCTCGCCCGAGCGAATGCGCATAGGCCGGCAAACGGTCGCCAGCGCGCAGGTCGAGCTTAATGGGGCGCTCGGCTTCGACGCGGTCGACGAACAGGACATCGGGGCCTGCCAGCACGCCGATGGCGGCTGCCACGTGCAGTTCGCGCGCGAGCTTTTGCAGATACGGGCGGACGGCGCCGGACAGTCCCAGCGAGCGGAAATACCGGTAACCCAGCTCCAGCGCCTTTGGCGTCAGCTCGAAATACCGTTCCTGCTGCTGCAGGTAACCCAGCTCGGTCAGGGTCAGGAGGATGCGGCGCGCGGCCGCCCGGGTCACCCCCAGTAGTTCCGCAGCCGACTGGATGGTGGTCGAGCGGGTCTGCGCGTCGAAGCTGCTCAGCAGCCGCAGGCCGTTCGCCAGGGCGTCGAGGAATTCCCGTTTTCCTTCGCTGCCTTCACCGCCATGTGGTTCTTTTGCCATTAATACAGCGCCCTTCGGCGTGGTTGCATCGTTCTCATCCTGTGTCGAGCGCCCATTGTAGCGTGGGCGAAAGGCCTCGCGTCGCCCAGTCGCATGCTGATGTTTGCGATGGAGCAATCACTTCTTTTGCGGCGTTCGCACGCCAGACATGACGTCGATATCGGTAGCCGCGATTAGACATTGACAGCTTTCGATATCGCCCCTATAGTTTTTTGGCGAACAATTGTTCGCTAATTGCTAGCCATTCTACTACTGGAGACAGTCATGCAGGTTTTGCCGTTGTCTGGCAGCTTTGGGATCGAAGTGCGCGATATCGATTTGTCGCGCAATTTCACGGAGGCTGAGTTTGATGTCATCCACCGGCTGTTCGTCGATCACAAGCTGGTCTGTTTCAAGGATCAATCCTTGTCGGCGGCGGATCAGATCGCCTTCAGTCGGCGTTTCGGCCCGCTGGAGGTGCATGTGCTGACGCAGTACAACCACCCAGACTATCCGGAGATTTTCCGCCTGTCGAACCGGGTCGTGGATGGCAAGCCCATGGGAATCTCGGATGGCGGCTCATACTGGCACTCCGACTTGGCCTTCCAGGTGCAACCGGCCAAGGCGACGATCCTGAATGCCCTGGAAATTCCGTCCGAAGGCGGCGATACACTTTTCATCGATATGGAAGCGGCCTACAACGCGCTGTCGGATGAATGGAAGGCGCGCCTCGAGGGCTTGCGCGCCATCCACCGGTATCGCCCCCGCGCGACAACGGATGGGCAGACCACGCAAGTCAAGATGACCGAGGAGCAGAAGCAGAAGACCCCGGACGTCGACCACCCCCTGATCCGTACCAATCCGGATACCGGACGCAAGGCCATCTTCGCGCATCCAGGCATGACGGTCGAGGTCGTGGGGCTGGACAAGGCGGAGAGTGACGAGATCCTCGAATTCCTGTTTGCCCACACGATCCAGCCGCAGTTCCGCTACGATTTCTGCTGGTCGCCCGGCGATGTGGTGATGTGGGACAACCGTTCCACCATGCACAGCGCCACCACGCGCGACCTGCCGGCCGGGCAGCACCGTACGCTGTACCGCACGACGGTGCAGGGCGAACGCCCGATCTGAGCATGCACGCGGCAACCAAAACGGCCGGCACCTGCGCCGTTCCCGACTTCCGGCTGGCGGACGGCACGGCTGTGCCGCTGCGCCTGGCGTATACCTGCCATGGGCCGGCGGCCGGCCGGACCTTCCTGTTGCTGCATGGTTATACGGGGAGCCATTTCGCCCTCGATGCCACGCCGCGTGCGGCCGATTCCGGGTGGGCTGCCGCCTGGGCCGGAGATGGCAAGGCGCTGGATACGCGTCATGACCGCATCATCACCGTTAACCTGCCCGGGTCGTCGTACGGTTCCGAATGGTCGGGTGGCGAAGCCAGCTACGCGACGGTCAAAGCGATGGCCGGTGCCATCGACGCTCTGCTCGCGCAGCTTGGTGTCGCGCATCTCAGCGGTGTGATCGGCTATTCCTTTGGCGGTTACGTGGCACTTCAGCTGAAGTCGGACTACCCGGCACGGGTCGGACACGTCCTGGCGCTGTGCACGGCCACGCAAGGGCGTGGTGATGCGGCCGATGTGGATGCCATGCGCCGGCTCGACAGCGTGGACAAGCGCTATGCCTTCCGCGTCGCCACGCTGATGAAGGCCGGGCTGGCGGAGTGGGCAGACGATCATGGCGACGCTGCGCTACAGGATCAGCTGGCGGCCGTCCGGCGCTGGGCCGGGGAGTACTCGGCCGCCTCGCTGTGGCGCCTGCGCGCCGCCGCGGTGACGTTTGCCGTCGCTGGCTGCCCGCCGGATACCACCATGCTCTACGCTTCGTCCGATACTCTTTTTCCCCCGCCGGCGGGCACGCCGTCGGACCGTATCGTCGAGACACGCTACGGCCATCAGGCCCTGGTTCTGGACCCGGCGCCGTGGATCGCACCGGTCGCGCGCTGGGTAGAACGCTGCCCCCATACAGATATCAACACTACAGAGGTAGAAAACACATGAACCGCAAACTGTTCCTGGCGACCCTCGCCGCCTGCGTGCTGGGGGCCGCGCCGCTCAGCAATGCGCTTGCCCAGTCTGACAAATGGCCCACCAAGCCGGTCCGTATCGTCGTCGCCTATCCGCCTGGCGGCGCGACCGACACCCAGGCGCGCCTGGTTGCCAAGCAGCTCACGGAGCGTTGGGGTCAGACCGTCATCGTGGACAACAAGCCGGGCGGCAATACCATCATCGCCACCGATGCGGTCGCCAAGGCGCCAGCCGACGGCCATACCCTGCTGCTGACCGCCATGCCGTACGTGCTCAATCCGTTCATCATGGAAAAGCTGCCGTACGATACCAATAAGGACCTGACGCCGGTCACCGTCCTGACGACCATTCCCAATATCCTGGTAGCGCATCCGGATGTTGGCGTGAAGAACGTCCAGGAACTGATCCGCAAGGCCAAGTCCGCACCTGGCTCCATCGCCTTCGGTTCGACTGGGACGGCCACGTCCACTCACCTGTCGGGCGAGCTGTTCGCCAGCATGACGGGTACGCAGCTCAACCACGTGCCATACAAGGGCAGCGCTCCTGCACACCAGGATCTACTGGCTGGCCGCATCGCCATCATGTTCGACAACGGCGCGCTGCAGCATGTCAAGGCTGGCAAGCTGATCCCCCTGGGCGTGACCTCCAGCAAGCGCTTGCCGTGGCTGCCGGACGTTCCGACCGTGGCGGAGCAGGGACTCGCCGGCTATGAGACAGTGGCGTGGTATGGCGTGTTCGCCCCGGCCGCGACGCCGAAGGAGGTGGTCGAGAAGATCGCTGCCGATATCACCTGGGCGATCCGCTCGCCGGAATCCGCGCCCGCGCTGCTCACGATGGGCGCGAACGCAGGCGGCGGCACACCCGCCGAATTCCGCCAGTACCTGAATGCCGAAAGCAAGCGCTGGGGCAAGCTGGTCAAGGAGCGCGGCATCAAGGTGGATTGAGGCTGCAGTGCTGCGGAGCTTGGTCCGCACGCACCGCAGCGGTGATCAAAAAAGGCGCAGTCCATCGAACTGCGCGTGGACGCCGCCGGCTTTGCCGGCGGCGTTGTCGTTTCTGCCGTTGGCATGGGTGCGTCTGCCATGCGGGATCTCGCATGCTCGCGTCGGAGGGGGAGCTGCGCCCTTGTGTCTTTGCGTCCTCGCGCGTCCGCATGGTGCAGGCGCGTGCCCGGCTACCCCGACACGCTGCCGAGCGCACGCCGGTACTGGATCGCTTCCGCGGCATGCTGCACATGGATCGTAGGACTGGCGGCCAGGTCGGCAATCGTCCGCCCGAGCTTCAGGATGCGGTAATACGCGCGCGCTGACCAGCCCAGGCGCGCCATCGCCTGGCGCAGCATGGTCTCGGCTTCTGGTTCGAGCGGGCAATGGCGTGTGAGCGCGGCGCCCTGCAGGTCGGCGTTGGCGCAACCCTGGCGGGTCTGCTGCAGCTGTCGTGCCGCGGCGATGCGTGCAGCCATGCTCGCAGTCGATTCGCCAGGCGGGCCGTCGAGCAGGTCATCATGACGTTGTGCAGGCACTTCGATCTGCACGTCGATGCGATCGAGCAGCGGGCCTGAGATCCTGCTCTGGTAGCGGCGTACCTGCTCGGGCGTACAGGCGCACGGCCGCAGCGCGTGCCCAAGATACCCGCAGGGACAGGGATTCATCGCGGCCACCAGCTGGAAGCGTGCCGGGAATTCCGCTTGCCGCGCGGCGCGTGAGATCGTGATGCGTCCCGACTCGATTGGCTCGCGCAGTACTTCAAGGGCGTGCCGGTCGAACTCCGGCAACTCGTCGAGGAACAGCACGCCATGGTGGGCCAGCGAAATCTCGCCGGGACGCGGTACATTGCCGCCACCGACCAGCGCCACACCCGATGCCGTGTGGTGTGGCGCACGAAACGGGCGCACGCGCCAGCATGCCGGATCGAAGCCACCTGTGCCAAGGCTGCGGATGGCGGCGGCTTCCAGCGCTTCGTGCTCTTCCATGGGGGGCAGCAATGCCGGAAAACGCTGGGCGAGCATCGACTTGCCGCTGCCAGGCGGGCCGACCAGCAGCACCGAATGCTGCCCCGCCGCGGCGACCTCCATGGCGCGCCGCGCCGGTGCCTGGCCGCGCACATCGGCCATGTCGGGCAGGCTGGCAGCGATGGCGGACGGACATGGCGCGGCAACCGGCAGATGATCTTCGGGAGCGGCCCGCGCCGTGGCGGAAAGATGTGCGCAGACGGCCAGCAGGGTCGTGGCAGGACGCACATCGACACCGGTCACCAGCGCCGCTTCCGCGGCATTGCCGGCGGGCAGGATGAAGGAGCGTCCCTCGGCGGCGCGGCGCATCGCCAGGGTCATGGCCAGTGCACCGCGGATTGGCCGCAGGTCGCCGGTCAGCGAGAGTTCTCCCGCAAATTCATAGGCATCGAGTGCATCCGCTGGCAACTGGCCGCTGGCAGCGAGGATGCCAAGCGCAATAGGCAGGTCGAAGCGGCCGGACTCCTTGGGCAGGTCGGCCGGCGCGAGATTGACCGTGATGCGGCGGGCAGGGAATTCAAAGCGGCTGTTGAGGATGGCGGCGCGGACCCGGTCACGGCTCTCGCGCACGCCGGCATCGGGCAGACCCACGATGGTAAAGGCGGGCAGGCCATTGGCGAGATGCACCTCCACCATGACGGGCGGCGCATCGATGCCAGCCAGCCCCCGGCTGCGCACCAGGGCGAGGCTCATGCGCTGGCCGGAACGCGCAGCGGGAATGCCGCCGCAGGGCGGGCCGGCACAGGGCGCATAGGCCGCATCAGGGCGCGTTGCCCGGTGACCCGGGCGTGCTGTATGAGTTCGGGCCCTCGAGTGCGGCGACACGCGCTTCGAGTTCATCGAGGCGAAGGCGCGCACGGGCGAGGAGCTGCTGCTGCACGTCGAATTCCTCGCGCGTGACCAGGCCGGATTTCTGGAACATCTGCTGGGTCACGGCCTGAATATTCTTTTCCAGATCCTTGGCTGGCGAGTTCTTGATGAGTTCACTGACTTTGGACTGCAGCTCGGTGATGAAATCGGTCGGGTTCATACAACACTCCTTGGTTTGCACACATGCAGTGCGCGGCTGCGGCTTGTGGTGAATGTTCGTGCTGCATTTTGGTGCGATCACGGAACGGTGCACGGGCGTGGCGCGCGCGACGGCGGTCCGGTGCATCGGCCTGCCGTCTGCCTGCCATTATCTCCGTTCTCCCGCTCCTGCGTAAGTCGTTGGCCCGGCTTTAACAACAATTGACGCCATTCGGCACGATTTCCCGGAAAACCAATGCCGATGCGCCTGTGCTGGCGCCTGTCGGGGACGTTCGGCTGCGCTCCGTCATCCCTCTGGCGGACGCTGGCATGACTGTTGCGATACCTGAGCAACCGTTTGTTACAACCTGCCCCCATCGCTGCATTTGCCCCATAAAGGAGTCTCGAATGAAAAAGCTGGCCGCCACGATTGGTTTCACGGCGCTCGTCGCCACGGGTCTTCCTGCCTTTGCGCAATCCGCGCCGGCACCGGAGTCGCCGCATACCTTCTCGGCCAATGTCACGCTGGCCTCTGAATACCGTTTCCGCGGGATCATGCAAACCAACCGCAAGCCCGCCCTGCAGGGCGGCTTCGATTACGCGCATGCCAGCGGCTTCTATATCGGTAACTGGAACTCGACCATCAGCTGGCTCTCGGATGGCAACTCGGACATCTCGAGCGCGCTCGAAATGGATTTCTATGCGGGCTACAAGGGGCAGATCGCCGACAACGTGAGCTATGACGTGGGCGTATTGCAGTACTACTACCCGGGCAGCTATCCGGCCGGCTTCAACAAGGCGGATACCACCGAGCTGTATGCCTCGGTGGGCTACGGTCCGGTGGCGCTGAAGTATTCGCATGCGGTGACCGATACCTTTGGTTTCAACGATAGCCGCAACAGCTACTACGTGGAGCTGAACGGCAACTTCGATACCGGCTTCTGGGGACTCACCGTGAACACGCATGTTGGTTACCAGAAGATCAAGAATGTCACGGATGCGTCCTACACCGACTGGAAGATCGGCCTCACCAAGGATCTTGGCGCCGGCTTCTCGGGCGCGCTGGCGTATGTCGACACGAATGCCAAGAAAGCGGTCTACACCAATGCGTTCGGCCGCTACACCGGCAAGGCGGCCGTGGTCGCCACTTTGACCAAAACGTTCTGACATTGAGCAGGCATGAGCGGGCGGCGTGCTGCCCGCGTTGAGGAGAAATCAGATGAAACTGATCATTGCGGTGATCAAACCGTTCAAGCTGGATGAAGTGCGTGAAGCGCTCTCCGATGTAGGGGTATCCGGCATCACTGTCACCGAAGTCAAGGGCTTTGGTCGCCAGAAGGGGCATACCGAGCTGTATCGCGGCGCGGAATATGTGGTCGATTTCCTGCCCAAGGTGAAGATCGAAGTGGCCGTGCCGGACGACGTCGTGGACCGTGCCATCGAAGCCATCGAGACCGCCGGCCGGACCGGCAAGATCGGCGACGGCAAGATCTTTGTCATGGCGCTCGAACAAGTCATGCGCATCCGCACCGGCGAGACCGGCAGCGACGCGCTGTAATCCCCACGACCAGCGACAACGAGAGGTCAATATGAAATTCTGGTTCAAACGCATGCTGACGGCATGCATGCTGACACTGACGGTGGGTATGGCCGGCCTGTCACTGAGCGCGGCCGCGCAGACGCCGACCGAGGCGTCCGCTCCGGTGGCGGTCGAGGCCGCCGCATCGGCGGCCGCAACCGCTCCTGCAGCTGCAGCTCCCGAGGTAACGGCCACGGTTAACAAGGGCGACGTGGCGTGGATGCTGACTTCCACGATGCTTGTCATCCTGATGGTCGTGCCGGGCCTGGCACTGTTCTACGGCGGCCTGGCGCGCTCAAAGAACATGCTGTCGGTGCTCATGCAGGTGATGGTGGTGTTCTCGCTGATCGTCGTGCTGTGGGCGGTGTATGGCTACAGTCTGGCGTTCGCGGGCGGCAATGCCTTCATCGGGACGTTCGACAAACTATTCCTGTCGGGCGTTACGCTGCAGACGCTGGCCGATACCTTCTCGCCCGATGCCAAGCTGCCGGAGCTCGTATTCGTCGCCTTCCAGTCGACCTTCGCGGGCATCACCTGCGCGCTGATCGTCGGCGCGTTCGCGGAGCGCATCAAGTTCTCGGCCGTGCTGCTGTTCGTCGTCCTGTGGTTCACCTTCTCCTATCTGCCGGTGGCGCATATGGTGTGGAGCAGCACTGGCTATCTGTTTGGCCACGGTGCGCTCGACTTTGCCGGCGGCACGGTGGTGCACATCAACGCAGGTGTCGCGGGTCTGGTGGGTGCATATGTGGTCGGCAAGCGGATCGGCTATGGCCGCGAGTCGATGGCGCCGCACAGCCTCACGCTGACCATGGTAGGTGCCTCGCTGCTGTGGGTGGGCTGGTTCGGCTTCAATGGCGGCTCGGCGCTTGAAGCCAACGCGACCGCAGCTCTGGCCTTCATCAACACCATCATGGCGACCGCTACCGCAGTGCTGTCGTGGATCGCGGCGGAAGCCGTGCTGAAAGGCAAGGCCTCGATGCTGGGCGCTGCTTCGGGTGCCGTGGCCGGCCTCGTGGCGATTACCCCGGCGGCTGGCACGGTAGGTGTGATGGGCTCTATCGCGCTGGGCCTCATCGCGGGGCCGGTGTGCCTGTGGGGTGTCACCGGCCTGAAGAAGATGCTCAATGTCGATGATTCGTTCGATGTGTTCGGTGTCCACGGTGTCGGCGGTATCGTCGGGGCGATCCTGACGGGTGTGTTCACCGCGCCATCGCTCGGTGGCACGGGCGCGGCCGATTTCTCGATCGCCAGTCAGGTCGTGACGCAGGCACTTGGCGTGGGCATCACCATCATCTGGTCGGGCGTAGTGTCGTTCATCGCCTTCATGCTGATCAAGACGCTGGTCGGTCTGCGCGTCCCCGAGGATGCCGAGCGCGAAGGTCTCGATATCGCATCGCATGGCGAGTCCGCGTACCACATGTAAGTCACTGCAGTCAGTCAACTGAAGCGTTCAGGAGCATTGGGCAGCGAACCGCAGGGTTCGCTGCTTTTTTTTGGGATCAAGTTTGCTTGATATCTGATCTAAAAAAACTTCAGTGGCTTTTTAAGTGGGGATTGAGTAACTTTCATCTGGGCAGTTTGTTGATCTCCTCCTGTACGCCTTGACGACTGGGGCGCCACAGACAGATCATTCCAAAGCGCGGCGTTGTCCGCGCTTTTTTTTTGCCCGGTTTGCCGGGCGTACTCAGTCCCTTTGCCCCCGCATGCGATGCGCACAACGCCACATGTTGTGCGGCCCCCGGACGTTGCTGCTTCTAGTGTCCGCTTTCTTCCTGCCATTTTTCCCGTCTTCCTCGCCCCGATTTCCAGCCTTCCGGTTGTTGTCATCGCTCTAAAAAGATGACGGCTCCCTTGGGGGCGCGATAACCTTCTGTTCAAGAGGGATATTCCCGTTCTTGTCGCCATGACCGGGCCGTCGCCATTCATGCGCATGTTCAGGTGGCCGGCCGAGCGGGTGCCCCGGGTCGGCCGACTTTCCCCGGTGCGGCGGGTGCCTATGCTTTTTTTGCGGGAAGCCTCTTGTGATCGCCGCCCGGAGCACGATATGCCCAGCCAGGCCTTCAGCGGCCCGCCTGCACGGTATTGGCTGTTCCTCTACAATCGTGGCAGGCGATAAATCCAATCAATAGGAAAGCTATGGTTCCGCACCTGATCACCGCGCTCAACGGCCCTCTGCTCGAGCTCGAACAGAAAATCCTCGACGCAACCCCCGCCATCGAGCGCTGGTTCCGTCTGGAGTGGCAGGAGCATACGCCGCCGTTCTATTGCTCGGTCGATCTGCGCAATGCCGGCTTCAAGCTGGCGCCGGTCGATACCAACCTGTTTCCCGGCGGTTTCAACAACCTTGCGCCGGAAATGCTGCCGCTGGCCGTGCAGGCCGCCATGGCCGCCATCGAGAAGATCTGTCCCGATGCCAAGAACCTTCTGCTGATTCCCGAGCGTCATACCCGCAACACCTTCTATCTGCAGAATATCGCCCGGCTTGCGCTGATCATGCGGCAGGCGGGCCTCCATGTGCGCCTCGGCTCGCTGTCCGAGGATATCAAGGAGCCGACCCCCATTGAATTGCCGGATGGCCAGGTGCTGGTGGTGGAGCCGCTCGAACGGCTCGGCGCCAAAGGGCGCCGCCTCGGCCTCAAGGATTTCGACCCCTGTTCGATCCTGCTCAACAACGATCTTTCCGCCGGCGTGCCGCCGATTCTGGAGAATGTGCACGAGCAGTATCTCCTGCCGCCACTGCATGCCGGCTGGTCGGTGCGGCGCAAGAGCCAGCACTTTGCCGCGTATGACGAGGTTGCCAAGAAGTTTGCCAAGCTGATCGACATCGATCCGTGGATGATCAATCCGTATTTCACGAGCGTGTCCGGCGTCAATTTCCACGAACGCATCGGCGAAGAAGAGCTCGCGCATGCCGTCGAGGCGCAGCTCAAGAAGATCGCCAAGAAGTACCGCGAGTACGGCATCAAGGAAACGCCGTACGTGGTGGTCAAGGCCGACGCCGGTACCTACGGCATGGGCATCATGACGGTGCGCGATCCGGCCGAGATGAAGGGGCTCAACCGCAAGGAGCGGAACAAGATGAGCGTCGGCAAGGAAGGCCTGGAGGTGAGCGACGTTATCATCCAGGAAGGCGTGCATACGTTCGAGAAGATCAACGAGGCCGTGGCCGAGCCGGTGGTCTACATGATCGACCGCTACGTGGTCGGCGGTTTCTATCGCGTGCATACCGGGCGCGCCAACGACGAGAACCTGAACGCGCCGGGCATGCATTTCGTGCCGTTGGCCTTCGAGCCGAACGGCATTCCGGACAGCCATGCCAAGCCGGGCGCGGCGGTGCCGAACCGCTTCTACATGTACGGCGTGGTAGCGCGGCTGGCCTTGCTGGCGGCGTCGCTGGAACTGGAGAAGACCGATCCCAACCCGCTGATCTGACGCCCTTCCATCTGCCCGGAGACCCTCATGCGCATCCTCTTCATTACCGATCCGCTGGAGACATTCACCGTCTACAAGGATTCGACCTACGCGATGATGGTCGAGGCAGTAGGGCGCGGGCATACGCTGTTCGTCTGCCAGCCGTGGCATCTGTCGATGACCGGGCACGCGGTCGAGGCAACGGTGCAGCCGCTGGAGCTGACGGGTGACGACCACGACTGGTACCGCGCTGGCGAGGCTGCGCTCAAGCCGCTGACGGGCTTTGACGCGGTGCTGATGCGCAAGGATCCGCCTTTCGACATGGAGTATGTCACCAGCACCTGGCTGCTCGAGGTGGCGGAGCGCCAGGGTGTCCGCGTCTTCAACAAGCCGCAGGCGATTCGCGATCATTCCGAGAAGCTGGCGATCGCCCAGTTCTCCCAGTTCACGGTGCCGACCCTCGTCACCCGCGATGCCGGCCGCATCCGCCGTTTCCATGCGGAGCAGGGCGACATCATCATCAAGCCGCTCGATGGCATGGGCGGCATGGGCGTGTTCCGCATCGGCCCCGATGGCATGAACCTCGGCTCCGTGATCGAGACGCTCGGCCATAATGGCGCGCGTTCGCTGATGGCACAGCAGTACATCCCCGCGATCCGCGACGGCGACAAGCGCATTCTCCTGATCGGCGGCGCGCCGGTGCCGTACGCCCTGGCACGCGTGCCGCTAGCCGGTGAAGTGCGCGGCAACCTGGCAGCGGGCGGCACGGGGCGCGCCCAGCCGCTGTCGGAGCGCGATGCGCAGATTGCCCAGGCACTTGCGCCGGTGCTCTGGCAGCGCGGCCTGCTGCTGGTCGGCCTGGATGTCATCGGCGACTACCTGACCGAAGTCAATGTGACCAGTCCGACATGTTTTCGCGAGATCACCGCGCAAACCGGCTTCAATGTCGCCGGCATGTTTATCGACGCGCTGGAGCATGCCGTGGCCTGACGCACTGGGCAGACCGGACTGCCAGGGCCGTGCGATTGGCGTGGCGGAAATGCGGCCTGCTACAATCGCTGCATTCCCTCGGAACACTGACATGGCCGGCATCCTGATCATCGCCCACGCTCCACTGGCGTCTGCCCTGCGCGATTGCGCCACCCATGTCTATTGCGGCGCCCCGCAGCGCCTCGAAGCCATCGATGTCCTGCCGGACGCCGAGCCGGCCGCCGTCCTCGAAGCCGGCCGCCGTGCCCTCGATGCCGTCGGCGGCGATGATGGCGTATTGATCCTCACCGATATCTTTGGCGCCACCCCGGCCAACATCGCAGCACGCCTTGCCGATCCCGGACGTGTACGGGTCCTCGCGGGTGTCAACCTGCCGATGCTGGTGCGTGCCATCTGCTATCGTGCCGAGAAGCTTGACCAGCTTGCTGCCAAGGCGCTCGCCGGCGGCGCGCAGGGTGTGCTGCAGATCGGCTCGACCACCGTACAAAACCAAACCACCAACCACCCGGACAACCATGCTGCAGAAGGACATTCCCATCATCAATAAACTCGGCCTGCACGCTCGTGCGTCGGCCAAGCTGACGCAACTGGCCGGCCGATACAAAAGCAGCGTGAAGATGTCGCGCAACGGACGCCAGGTCGATGCCAAGAGCATCATGGGCGTCATGATGCTGGCAGCCGGCATGGGGTCGACGGTGACCTTGCAGATCGATGGACCGGATGAGCAGGACGCCATGGATGCGTTGACGGAGCTGATCAACAATCGCTTCGGCGAAGGCGAGTAATAAGCACAGTACGCGCCGCTTGTGGCGCGTGTCCACGGCCCTGAGCCGGCCCATGGCGCTTGTTCCAGGGCGTCGGCCGGTAGCGCGGCCGGCCGGACATGCTGCACTGCTGTGCTGTCGCCGTGCCTCCCGGCCGCGCCGGGGGGCAGTATGCAATGACCATGTGCGCGGCGGCCCCGCAGCGGGGCCGATCCTCCTTGGAGTCATCGATGTCTTTTACGCTGCACGGTATTCCGGTTTCCCGCGATTTTGCCATTGGGCGCGCCCACCTGCTGGCGCGCGCAGCCCTGGATGTTTCCCATTACCTGGTCGATGAAGACCATATCGATGAAGAGATCGAGCGGCTGCGTCGCGCCCGCGCCACCGTGCGCAGCGAACTGCAGGTCCTGAAGCGCGACTTGCCCCGCGATGCGCCCGAGGAAATGGCCGCCTTCCTCGATGTGCATGCCATGATTCTCGATGACGAGATGCTGGCCGACGTGCCGGAAACGCTCATCCGCGTGCGCCGCTATAACGCCGAGTGGGCGCTGACGACCCAGCTCGAGGAGCTGATGCGCCAGTTCGACGAGATCGAGGATGAATACCTGCGGGCGCGCAAGGCGGACATCGAGCAGGTGGTCGAGCGAATACTCAAGGTGCTGGCAGGTGCGGCGGTGATCCCGCCGGTCGACGCGGCGGCGGACGACGAGGAGGCGCCGGGCGTGATCGTGGTGGCGCACGACATCGCGCCGGCCGACATGCTGCAGTTTCGCGACCGTACTTTCCACGGCTTCGTCACCGATCTCGGCGGCCGCACCTCGCATACCGCGATCGTCGCGCGCAGCCTCGATATTCCCGCAGCGGTGGGCGTGCCCAGCGCCAGCGAGGTGATTCGCCAGGATGACTGGGTGATCATCGACGGCGACGCCGGCATCGTGATCGTCGATCCCAGTGAAATCATTCTCGAGGAATACCGTCATCGGCAGCGTGAGCGCCTGCTGCACAAGAAACGCCTGCAGCGCCTGCTGCGCACGCCCACCGTCACGCTTGACGGGGTGCAGGTCGGCCTGCTCGCGAACATCGAACTGGCCGAGGACGCGGCTTCCGCCCTGGCGGCGGGCGCGGTTGGCGTCGGTCTGTTCCGTTCCGAATTCCTGTTCATGAACAGCCGTGAAGGACTGCCCGACGAAAATACCCAGTTCGAGGCCTACCGCACGGCGGTGGAGTCAATGAAGGGTCTGCCCGTGACCATCCGTACTGTCGATATCGGCGCCGACAAGCCACTCGACAGCCGCGTGGCGGAATTCGAAACGGCGCCCAATCCGGCGCTTGGCTTGCGCGCCATCCGCTGGTCGCTGTCCGAGCCGTCGATGTTCCTGACACAGTTGCGCGCGCTGCTGCGGGCATCGGCCTACGGGCAGGTGAAGATCCTGGTACCGATGATGGCGCACGCCCGCGAGATCGACCAGACACTGGAACTGCTCGAGCAGGCCAAGCGGCAGCTCGACGACGCTGGCGTGCCATACGACCCGACCATCAAGATCGGCGCGATGATCGAGATTCCCGCGGCGGTGCTGATGCTGCCAATGTTCCTGCGGCGGCTGGATTTCCTGTCCATCGGTACCAATGACCTGATCCAGTACACGCTGGCCATCGATCGGGCCGACAATGCCGTGGCGCATCTCTATGATCCCCTGCATCCCGCGGTGCTGCAGTTGATTGCGCGCACCATTCACGAGAGCCGCGAGGCCGGCGTGCCGATCTCGGTCTGCGGCGAGATGGCCGGCGATCCGGCCATGACGCGCCTGCTGCTCGGTATGGGGCTGCGCGAATTCTCGATGCACCCCTCGCAGTTGCTGCAGGTCAAGCAGGAGATCCTGCGGTCTGACTGCGGCCGGCTGGAACAACTCGTGCGCCCGGTGCTTGATGCCTACGAGCCGGATGCGCTCGAGGCGGCGCTGGAGCGGCTGCAGCACGACTGACTGCGGGGGGGGGGCAGATTCCAGGCAGAGCCCTGGCCATATTTCTGGCGGTTTCCCCACCGCCAGCGTGGCATGAAATCCTCACGCAAGTGACGGCTTCTGCCTAAATAATCCGCACCCATCAAATGGGAATTGTTATCATTCAGATTCTCTGTTATGCTGGATTCCACGCAAGGCCGAAATGCGTCGTGGTGACGCACCGGCTCCTGCCTGCGGGAGGTGCGCGTGTACGTCTGTATCTGCAACCAGGTTTCCGATCGTGAGATCCACGGCGCCGTCCGTCTTGGCGTGACGACCCTGGACGAGCTCGCCGAGACACTGGGCGTGGGCACTTGTTGCGGGCGTTGCCGCGAGTGTGCCCAGAACGTCCTGCAGGACGGCATGGCCGCCGCCGCTCTCCAGCCTGTCAGCCTGATTCGCAAGACTGCGGATCATCCTTCCTATGCCAGTCCCGGGTCGCATGCCATAATGCAGGCTGAAGGCCCGCTGGTCGCCAACGACCAAAGCAGCGAACTGACCGCCTGAGCGTCAGTCGGACAGCATCGTCCTTCGCGTGTTGCCCTGCCGGTTGCGCCACACTATCCGTGGGGCGGACAGCAGGGCATTACCGCATGCGGGCCAGAAGAACCTCACAGGAGCCCGGTATGAAAGGTGATAAGCGCGTCATTCAGTATCTCAATCAGCAACTCACCAACGAGCTGACGGCAATCAACCAGTATTTCCTGCACGCCAGGATCTACCGTCACTGGGGCTTCAAGAAGATCGGCGAGCACGAATACCGCGAGTCGATCGGCGAGATGAAGCATGCCGACAAGCTCATCGACCGCATCCTCATGCTCGAAGGCCTGCCGAACCTGCAGGACCTGCACAAGGTCATGGTCGGCGAGAACACGCCGGAGATGCTGTCGTGCGATCTCACGCTCGAGAAAAGTGCGCACGCGCTCGTCAAGGAGGCGATCGCCTATTGCGAGAGCGTGAGCGATTTCGTCAGCCGCGAACTGTTCGTGGAAATCCTCGACGATACCGAGGAGCATATCGACTGGCTCGAAACCCAGCTCGAGCTGATCGACAAGGTGGGCCTGCAGAACTACCTGCAGTCGCAAATGGAGCCGGGCGAGGCCTGAGCCGGTTGTTTTCCTGATTCCCGAATCCGCCGCGCCCGCAGTGTGGGCGCCGTTGCGGGGAGTTGAGGTATGTCCTGCGGTTTCCGGGCCGGGGTCCGTGCCTTGTTCCCCGCTCGCTGCCGATCACGTCCGCGTTGCAGCGTATCTTCCCTGTGTTTTCAGTCCTTGCCGACTCTCCGGACGTGCCTGAGCATGGTCTAAAGTGCCGGCGCGTGCTCCGCGTGGCTGCACACCTCGCACTCCGGATTGCGCGCCAAGGCCAGGCTGGTCCACTCCATGCTGCGTGCATCGAGCATCAGCAGCCTGCCGGCCAGCGATTCTCCCGTCCCGATCAGCAGCTTCAGCGCTTCGGCGGCCTGCACCGTGCCGACCATGCCAACTACCGGTGCAAATACGCCCATGGTGGCGCAGGCCACTTCAGGCGCATCGGCCGACGGCGGAAACAGGCAGGCATAGCACGGGTTCTCGGGCACACGCTTGTCGTACACGCTGATCTGTCCATCGAAGCGGATCGCCGCGCCCGACACCAGCGGTATGCGGTGGGTGACGCAGGCGCGATTGATCGCATGGCGTGTGGCGAAGTTGTCGCAGCAGTCCAGCACGACATCCGCAGTGCGTACCAGCGCACCGAGGCGCGCCAGATCGACACGTTCCTGTACTAGCTCGACCGCCACGCCGGGGTTCAGACGTTCGATAGCCTCGCGTGCCGATTCAACCTTGAGTCGGCCGACATTGGCCGTGGTGTGGATGATCTGGCGCTGCAGGTTGGTGAGATCGACCGTGTCGTCATCGACGATCGTCAGGCGACCCACGCCGGCTGCGGCGAGGTATGGCAGTGCCGCCGCGCCCAGGCCGCCCGCGCCGATCACCAGCGCATGGGCGGCGAGCAGCCGCGTCTGTCCTTCGATGCCGATTTCGTCGAGCAGGATGTGACGCGAGTAGCGGAGCAGCTGATCGTCTTGCATGATGCGGTGTGGACGCAATAGGGCGTCAATAGGACGGCAATGCGACAGCAGGCCCCGCCTGCCGTCAGCTTCCGTCAGGGTGCGTTCTGGCCAGTCGGGGTGCCGAGCGGCTTGATGCCCGGTTCGCTGGCCGGGGCGGCAGGCGCTGCCGGCTTGGCGGGCGTCGCCTTGGCTGGCGCCGTTGTCGCCGCGGGCAGGCGGCGGCCCTTGTTGGCGTCATTCGTCGCCATGGCCTCGAGCGCCGATTTCGAGCGCTTCACCGGCTGGCCCTTCAATTGCGCGATGGCCTGCTGCAGCATGAAGTCATCAGCCGAGCCCAGTTCCGGCGGGCGCTTCTTGCGATCGCGCTCGCGTTCTTCCGGCGTTTTCTTGGCGTTTTCTTCCTCGAGCCGGCGCAGTTCCTCGATGCGGCGCTGTTCGCGCTCCGTCATCTCCTGCTCTTCCGATTCCTGCTTGTTGCGCAGGTGGCGCTCGGTGTCGATCTCGCGCGTGATCAGTGCGTCATCCGGATCGCCCTCGGCGCTCTGGTCGACCGGCACGTCGGGCCGAATGCCCTTGGCCTGGATCGACTTGCCGGATGGCGTGTAGTAGTAGGCAATGGTCAGCTTGATGCCGGTGTCGTTCGACAGCGGTCGCACGGTCTGCACCGAGCCCTTGCCGAACGAGGTCTTGCCCATGATGGTGGCACGCTTGTGGTCCTGCAGCGCGCCCGCCACGATTTCCGAGGCCGAGGCGGTGTAGGCGTTGGTCAGTACGACCATCGGCACGGTCTTGAAGATCGGCGGCAGGCTGCGCAGCGGATCGTCCTCGAACGACGACAGCCGGTAGTTTGCGTAGTTCGCGCGGTACTGGCGCTTGGCGTCCGGCACCTGACCATTGGTTGATACCACCAGCGCATCGTCCGGCAGGAAGGCGGCCGAGACGCCGACGGCGCCCTGCAGCACGCCGCCACCGTTGTTGCGCAGGTCGAGCACCAGACCCTTGAGATTCGGTTCCTTTTCGGCGATTTCCTTCAGCTTGCGCGCCAGGTCCGGCACCGTGCGTTCCTGGAAGGAGGTCAGGCGTACCCAGGCATAGCCCGGTTCCAGGACCTTCGACTTGACCGATTGCACGCGGATCTCGGCACGCGTGATGGTCACCGGGAAGGTACGCTCGTCGGACTTGCGGTAGATGGTCAGCGTGACCTTGGTGCCTGGCTCGCCGCGCATGCGCTTGACGGCCTGCTCGAGCGGCATGCCGCGTACCGGCTTGTCGTCGATGCGCGTGATCAGGTCACCCGGCTGGATGCCGGCGCGAAAGGCGGGCGTGTCCTCGATCGGGTTGATGACCTTGACCAGGCCTTCTTCCTGCGAGATCTCGATGCCCAGCCCGGCGAAACGGCCGCGCGTGCCTTCCTGCAATTCGTTGAAGTCTTTCTTGTCGAGATACGCCGAATGCGGATCAAGGCTCGACACCATGCCCTTGATCGCCTCTGTCAGCAGTTTCTGGTCGTTGACCGGTTCCACATACTCGCGCTTGATCTGCCCGAAGATGTCCGCCATCAGCCGGAGCTGCTCGAGCGGCAGCGGGCCGGGTGTGTTCTGGGCCGTGGCCGAGAACTGCAGCGTGGCCAGCACGCCAGTCACCAGGCCGGCGGAGATCAGGGTAAGGTTCTTGAGCGAGGGTCGCATGTGTCGATGCCTGAACAGAAAATTGCCGCGAAGTTGCGGCAGAGCCCGGCAAAAACGCTATCAGAATGCTTCTGGCGTCGTCGCCCGGCCTTGCCGTACTACTTGTACTGTCTGCGGCCGTGCGCCTAGCCAGAATCGCTTCGCTTCATTCTGATAGCGTTTCATCCCGAGCGTGCCACAGTATAAAGCGGTCCAGTCCCGGCTGCCGGACCACCCGCAGGTTTATTTGGCCTTGCCCTGGTTGGCGACAGCGGCCAGCGAGGCCTCCACCGCCGCAGCATCGCCGAGGTAGTAGTGGCGGATCGGCTTGAGCATCGCATCCAGTTCATACACCAGCGGCGTGCCGTTGGGGATGTTCAGCCCGACGATCTCACTGTCGGAGATATTGTCGAGGTATTTCACCAGGGCGCGGATGCTGTTGCCGTGGGCCGCGATCACGATACGCTTGCCAGCCACGATGTCCGGGGCGATTTTCTCGTTCCACAGCGGCAGCACGCGCGCTACCGTATCCTTCAGGCACTCGGTGAGGGGGATTTGTTCCCGGTCGAGGCCGGCGTAGCGCGGGTCGGCATACGAAGTGCGTTCATCGTCGGCGGCCAGCGCCGGCGGCGGCGTATCGTAGCTGCGGCGCCAGACCAGCACCTGCTCGTCGCCGAACTTGGCGGCCGTCTCGGCCTTGTTGAGGCCCGACAGCGCGCCATAGTGGCGCTCGTTGAGCCGCCACTCGTGTTCCACCGGAATCCACAGCAGGTCCATTTCCTCCTGCACATGCCACAGCGTGCGGATGGCGCGCTTGAGCACCGAGGTATAGGCCACATCGAAGGTAAAGCCGGCTTCCTTGAGCAGCTTGCCGCCCTCGCGGGCCTGCGCGATACCGGTGTCGGTCAGGTCGACGTCGACCCAGCCGGTAAAGCGGTTTTCCTTGTTCCAGGTGGATTCGCCGTGGCGAATCAGTACGAGCTGATACATGGTGCGTCCTGAAGTGAACTGATGATCGGTCATAATACGGCCACTGCACGGCGTGCGCGCCACGCGGCCAATCCGCTATTTTATAATGCGGCGACCCAACTCCCGCCTGGAAACCCATCGTGACGTTTTTTTCCGACTACAACAATCTCGGTTTGCTCGCCATTGCCCTCGTCTCGGGCGGCCTGCTGGCCTGGCCGGCGCTGACGCGGCGCACCACTGGCGCGAGCGTGAATATCTCCGAAGCGACCCGGCTGATCAACAAGCACAATGCAGTTGTCGTGGATATCCGCGATGCCGTCGAATACGCCGCCGGCCACTTGCCGCAAGCCAAGTCGGCGCCGCTTGCGGAACTTGCGGGCAAGGTCGCGACCCTTGCAAAGAACAAGTCCAACCCCATCATCGTGGTATGCCAGACCGGCAAGCTGTCGGGCAAGGCCCATGCAGCCATCAAGGAAGCCGGGTACAGTGAGGTGTATTCGCTCGAAGGCGGCATCAACGCCTGGCGACTGGCGGGCTTGCCGCTGGTGAAGTGAGCGGTTGACCACAGGAGAAGCAAGGCATGGCCAAAGTTGTGATGTACAGCACCACCGTCTGTCCCTACTGCCAGATGGCAGAACGGCTGCTGCGTTCGCGCGGCGTCGACGCAATCGAAAAGATTCTCATCGACCGGGAGCCCGGCAAGCGCGAGGAAATGATGGAGCGCACCGGCCGCCGTACGGTTCCGCAGATCTACGTGGGCGAAACCCACGTCGGCGGTTTCGACGACCTCTCGGCGCTCGACAAGCAAGGTGGGCTGCAGCCGCTGCTGGCCGCGTGATGTTTTCGGTCTCCGCCGTGCGGGGACCGTGCTGATCCTCATGTAACATAACGTTTTCCCGCGCGGCATGCTGCGCGGCCACCGTCGTGTGGCCGGTGTGCATGCGGCCCGCCGCGCATTCCATCGACAGTTTCCCTCGACATTACCGACAGACTTCCATGAGCGAACAGCAAGCCAATCAGGCACAAGACGATCAGCCCTTTTTCAACATCCAGCGCATCTACCTCAAGGACCTGTCGCTGGAGCAGCCGAATTCACCGGCCATTTTCCTCGAGCAGGAAGCACCGGGCGTGGAAGTCCAGGTCGACGTGTCGGCCGCCCAGCTCGGCGAAGACGTGTTCGAAGTCGTTGTCACCGGCACCGTGACCACCAAGGTCCAGGACCGCGTGGCCTTCCTCGTGGAAGCTCACCAGGCCGGCATCTTCGATATCCGCAATGTGCCGGTCGAGCAACTCGATCCGCTGCTGGGCATCGCCTGCCCGACCATCCTCTATCCGTACCTGCGCTCCAACATTGCCGACACCATCACGCGCGCCGGCTTCCAGGCCATCCACCTGAGCGAAATCAACTTCCAGGCACTCTACGAGCAGCGCCTCGCGGCCGCCATGGAAGAAGCCAATGCGCAGCCCAATGGTAGCGGCGGCAGCGGCATCGTGATGCCCGACGGTTCGCAGGCCAGCACGCACTGAGCGGAATGAGCCGCATTGTCATGGGCTGCCTCGCCACTGAAGCAGGGCGCGGTAACGCGCCCCGTCATGCCCGATGATCCCCGTGACCGTCCTCGGCGCGGGGGCGTGGGGTACCGCGCTGGCCAGCCATGCCGCCCGGGTGCACGACGTGCGGCTGTGGGGGCGCGATGCCGGCGAGCTTGCTGCGATCGGCGCGGCCCGCGAGAATGCCCGCTACCTGCCGGGGGTGCCGTTGCATCCCGGCCTGCGTACCGAACCTGATCTTCAGGCTGCACTGGCCCATGCTGCGCAGCCCGGCGGACTGCTGGTCATCGCCACGCCCGTCGCCGGCCTGCGCGACATGGCACAAGCGTGGCTCGCGCACGCCAGCGCGGCGCGCATGGTCTGGCTGTGCAAGGGCTTCGAACCCGATACGGGCAGGCTGCCGCACCAGATGGTGCAGGAAGTCATCGACGCGCATGGCGGCAGTGCCGCCGGCAACGGCGTCCTGTCGGGCCCGAGCTTCGCGCGCGAGGTCGCGCAGGGCTTGCCGTGCGCACTCACCGTGGCCAGCGATGACCCGGTCGTGTGCGAGCGTGTGCAGCAGGTTTTCCATCATCACGCCATGCGCATCTACGCCTCCGAAGACATCGTCGGCGTCGAGGTCGGCGGGGCAGTGAAGAACGTGCTGGCGATTGCCACCGGGGCGAGCGATGGGCTCGGCCTGGGACTGAATGCGCGGGCCGCGCTGGTAACGCGCGGCCTGGCGGAAATGACGCGCCTGGGCATGGCCCTCGGGGGGCGCACCGAAACATTCATGGGGCTGACAGGCGTGGGTGATCTCATCCTGACGGCCACGGGCGACCTGTCGCGCAACCGCACGGTTGGCATGCGACTGGCGCAAGGGGGAAAGCTGGACGACATTCTGCGCGACCTTGGTCATGTCGCAGAAGGCGTCCGGTGCGCGCGCGCGGTCTTGGCGCTCGCAAAACAACAGGGCGTCGATATGCCCATTACGGAGGCGGTGTGCGAAGTGCTGTTCAATGGTCTGCCAGTTCAGACCGCCGTCGAGCGGCTCCTCCAGCGGGACGCGCGCGCCGAATAATCTGGACCTTCGTGGCGTGGGCCGGCGCCTGTTTGGCCTCGCAGGCCCTGGCCAGCAATACGCCATCCGTTCCCTCTTCCGGTATCGCCACCAACAGCGCTTCAACAGAGGCCACGGCAGCCTGGCCGAGCCGCCCGGTGCGCATGGTTGTGCCGTACCCGCCGGGGTCCACGCCGGACCTGATCGCGCGTTACGTCAGCGAAAAGCTAGGCGGTGTCATCGGCCAGCCAGTCGTCATCGACAACCGTGTTGGCGCCGGCGGCAACATCGGCACCGGATATGTGGCACGGGCCAAGCCCGACGGCTATACGCTGTTGTTCACCATCAACGGCCCGCTGGTCACCGCGCCGCTGCTGTATTCACGGCTTGGCTACGATCCTGCGCGCGACTTCGTGCCGGTGGCACTGATCGCCACCTCGCCGTCGGTCCTGGTAGTGGATGCCCGCCTGCCGGTGCGCACGGTCGCTGAATTGCGTGCCTATGCCGCAGCGCGTCCGGGCAAGCTGGCATATGGTTCTGTTGGCAAGGGCAGTTCGGCGCATCTGACGATGGAGCAATTCAAGAGCCGCGCCGAGATTGATCTGCTGCATGTGCCCTACGCGAGCTATGCACAGGTCGTCACTGCGATGATGGGCGGTCATGTGCAGGTGGCCTTCATGGTGCCGGGTTCGGCCATGCCCCAGGTACAGACGGGAAAGCTGCGCGCCCTGGCCGTGACCGCGCCGGCGCGTTCGATGCTGTTGCCCGATCTGCCGACCATGATCGAATCGGGGTTCAGCCAGCTGGAGTCGACCACCTGGCAGGCGCTGCTCGCGCCGGCCAATACACCCGCGCCCATTGTCGAGCGTCTGCAGAAGATCATTGCCGATCTGTTGCATGACGATGCCACACGGGCGGCATTCAAGGCCAATTATTTCTTGCCGGCCACTGGCGCGGTCTCCCTGCTCGGTGACTTCATGAAGACCGAGCGCGAACGTTGGGCTGTGTGGATCCGCGCCGCCAACCTGCATCCCGAACCCTGAGCATTGCGCTGGTCAGGCGCCGCCATCGTAGCCCGCCTGCCGCCACGCTTCATAGACGACCACCGCAACGCTATTCGACAGGTTCAGACTACGGTTGCCCGGGCGCATCGGCAGGCGTATGCGCTGCGCTGGCGGAAAGCTGTCGCGCAGCGTGGCCGGCAGTCCGCTCGTTTCGGAGCCGAAGACAAACCAGTCGCCAGGCTGGAAAGCCAGGTTCGCGAACGGCATCGAGCCACGCGTCGTCATGGCGAACATGCGTGCCGTATCCGGCTGCTCGGCTGCCAGCAGCGCCTCCCAGTCGTCATGCACCTTCATCGTGGCGTACTCGTGATAGTCGAGTCCGGCGCGGCGCAGGCGTGCATCATCAATATCGAACCCCAGGGGCTTGACCAGATGCAGTTGTGCACCGGTGTTGGCACACAGCCGGATGACGTTGCCGGTATTGGGCGGTATCTCGGGAGCGACGAGCACGACATGAAACATGGTGATGGCGAGAAGCAGATGGGCGAGGCCGCAGTGTAGCAGCCCTGCCCATCGTGCCTTGCCCGGCTGCGTGCCCGGCTATGTCCGGCGTGCTTCTAGCGCGCGATCTGGAAGGTGTACACCCGCATGCTGGTCCGCGCGCTGGGTGCCTGCGGCGCCGGCCGTGCCGCGCGCGTGCGGTAGGCGGCGAAGCCGGCGTCCATGAAGGCCATCACATCGTCGTTCGCGGCGGCTTCATTACCGGGAGTAGCCCCTCGTGTTTGCGCCAGGGATGGCTGCGCGAGAAAGGAAAAATCGGCGCGCTCCTGCCCGCGGCCGGCATCCACGGCAATCGTCAGCAGCCGTTCCATGCCCAACGTATCGTCGGTGATCTCGATCTCGAAGGCATGGCTGGCGTTCGGTTCGAGGCGGTTGCTCGCGCCCGCCCCATCGGGAAACAGCGTATTGATGCCATAGCGCGCATCCAGATACAGCATGGTCACGTCGACTGGCGTGAGGCCAGTATTTCGCATGGCGACCGCCAGCCGGTCGCCTGGTCGCAGCGTCGGCACCTGCTCCGGCGCGACGTCGACCGTACCTTCCGTGCTGGCCCGACGCAGCGAGACCTCAAGGCGCGAGGTCGCGTCTCCGGTCTCGGACAATCGGGCCGCGAGGCGCAGCAGGTTGGTCGCGCGTGCCACGGCGTGCAGCGAAGTTGCCAGCCTGCGCTCCAGGCTGGCTTTCGTATCGGCTGTGGCCAGCAGTGTCGCGCTCTGCGGGCATGTGCCATTGCCATCGGTACCGGTGTCGCACGATGTCCCGTGCAGCGACGGCGGCAACAGTACGATGCGGTCCGGCCGCAGCTTGAGCAGGACGTCCCCTTGCGCCGGGGCATCCACCCAGGTGAGCACGGTCCCGGGGACCGCGTCAGGCATGCCGCGCAGGCGCTTCACCGTTGCGCTGCCTGCGCACGCTGTCTGCTGGCAGTCGCGCCCATCCACGCTGACGCGCAATGCGTAGTCCGGCAGCGATTGCACGGCTCGCGCATACGTGCCTTTCGGCAGCGTGGCGAGTTGTAGTGCGGGCTTGCCGCGATATGTCACCGGTTCGGCACGGGCCATGGCGAGCGACACATCGGTCAGGCGAATATAACCAAGCGCCTTGTCGGTCGGGGCCAGCGGATCCGCCATGACGGCAAGCGTCGCGCCCTTGATCAAGCCGGCCAGTGCGCCGGCACGAACGGTGAGCGGTGCGCCGGCTTCAAGGGCCCATTGGCGCACGACCGGAACCTGCTGTCCAAGAACCGGCTGGTCGAGCGCTGTACCTGAGAACAGCGGTGTCACGCGTGTTTCATTCATCGCACCGTAGCGGGCCAGCACATATTGCGCCATCTGCCGATAGGTCATCGGCGTGCCGGTTTCGAGCGCTTCCATCAACATGTAGCCGAACAGGCCGTACTGGCGGCCTTCGGCGTGACCCACCGGCAGGCGCATTTCAGGCGTTGTCTCGCGCGTTTGCGCTGCATAGAAAAAGACGGAGCCGCCATCACCCGTGCCGGCCAGCGCCGGCGAGCCTGGCTTGAGGCTGGCGGGAGCGGGGCCGCCGCGCATGCGACTGCCTTCGCGCGCGGCGTGATCGAGAACCGTCTGCGGAACGCCCAACTGCATGGGGTTGACGTAGCGCATGCGCACGTCCGGATTGGCGCCGCGCACCAGCGTAGCGGAATGGCAAGCGTCGAATACGCCCCAGACGAACGCGCCGGTGGCGCGGATCCGGTCGACGGCGGCACGCAGTTCGGTCTTGATCAGGGCATTCTCGACGCTGCCGCGTGCGCCGGACCAATGACCGATATCGCGCGGCAGGAAGATCTCGAAGAGGCCATCGGTCTCGGCACGGCCCTCTTCCGTGGTGCGGTCGGCCGGCTGCTGGCTGCCGTGTCCGGCAAAGTAGAGGAGGACGGTGTCCTCCTTGGTGGCGGTTTTGGCCAGACGATCGAGCGCGTCAAGGATATTGGCGCGCGTCGGCAGTTCGGCGCTAGGCACGCCATCCGCGAGCACGGTCATATTGGTTGCCTGAAAGCCCCGGCGGCTCAGGATGTCGCGCATGCGCGCGATATCGTTGCGCGGACCTTCAAGCTGGAAATTCTGGTCGAGGCTGGGATATTCGGACACACCGACAAGCAGCGCGCGCATGGTCGCGGCGTTCGTGCCGGCGGACCAGACTGCAGCAAGGGCGAGGATCAGAGATGGCAGGAGCCGATGCAGTCGTATGCGCATGGTGATCGCGAGCCGATGGGGACAACGCAGGTACGGCACGATGCCTGACACGCCCCAGGGACTGAAGGAATCGAAGGAAAGCGCCGCATCCTGTCCGGAGGGTACGGCCCGCTGCGGTGTAGGGCGGTCACGGCGGTGGAGATTCGCCGCCGCCGTGACGTGCCTCATGGTATCAGTACGCGCCGCATGCCCGACGGCAGGAATATAGGTTGCCTCCGTTCGAGCCGCTGATGCAATCCATGACGCATGCGTGTACGCCATAGCCGCGCATTTTTTCACCCGGCTTGGCCTGTGCCTTGGCTTCCGCCTCCACGATCTCCTTTTCCAGCTTGACCGCCTCGGCCGTCAGCTTGTCGGCCTGCAACTGCGCCTTGAGGGCTTGAGTACGCAGATCTTGCGCCTGGGTTTCCTTGGCCGACAGGTCCGCGCCGATGGCGGCGAGGCTGCCGGTGCCCAATGCAAATACTGCCAACATCATCATCAGGTACTTCTTCATGTTCTTCTCCTTTGAATAAACAAACTCCTCCGTCGCGCAATCCTGCATGCAGTCAGCTCGCGCCTGCATCTGAACCAGTTGCCCGGTGGCGACACAGTGGCGTCATCGCGAGATTTTCCCAATCCGGGAATGCGTTCCGCGGTGTATTCGAATGCAAAACACAGCGGCCGGATTCCCCGCTAAAGGAGTAACCCAATGTAGTGCTTGCGCCCCGAACCAAGCTGCGGTTTTCTGTGCGCTGCACACGGTGGGCACGGTGGTTGCCGGGGTACCGGTCTGCGCGGGTGCCACTGCTGATAATGGAACGCAGCAGCATCGCCAACCGGGTTCACGCTGATCAGAAATTGACTGCGGCGCGGGCGCCTTTGGCGATTAACCCGAACAGCCCTGTTGCTGCGTTACATCACATACAGGGCGGCACTGGCGGCGTCGACGGCAGTTGCAGCGCATGACCACCGGGTTGCGTTCTCTCTCAGGAAACCACAGGAAATCACCGCATGCACCTACGGAAACTTGTCGTCGCGGGTTTGCTCTGGACGGCTGGCAGTGCGCTCGCGCAGGCGCCGCAGATGACGCTGTCGCTCGGCCCGCACACTGACGCGCCCGACGGTTCGGCCTGCGCCGCGGTGATGGCCCAGCCGGACGCGGTGACACGCCGCCTGACCGAAGCCGACGTGATCGGCTGGCATGCCGAGCACGGCCGCATGGCGCTCGACCCAGCCCGCTTTCCTGCGGATTCGGGCCTGCCCGGGCTGATGGATCGTTGTTTCGCACTGGCCATCGACGGCAAAACGGTCGAGGCAGGATTGGCGCTGTCCGTGAATACGCCGTTGCTGACCGGTTATCCCACGCTCAACGTGGCCGAGCGAAATGGCACGGTGGAGTTGCAGCTCACGAGCAGTAACCATGGCCGTCATATCCGCCTGGTACACCGCGATGCGCTGCATGCCGTGCTGGCGCAGCCCGCCAGCCTGGCACGTTGGCGGGCGCGTGCACAGCATCCGGAACAGTATGCAGCGATGGGCGAGGCGTGGGCGAACGCCGTACGTCGCTTGATTGACCAGAAGATCATCCGGGCCGGCATCCCATTCTCCGATGTGGTGGCGCAACTCGGCGAGCCGACGCGCAGCACGCCTGGCGATGCCGGCATCGTGCGCTACCAGTGGTATTTCGAGACGCCGATGCACGTTAATCCGATGTTTTCCCTTGCCGCTGAACAGGGCAAGGTCACCGGCTACCGCCTGGAGCGACGTTGATGATGGCGCGTAATGCATCGATTCGAAGAGCGCCGCAGGCCGGTGGGCCGATGCGCCGGTGGGTTGCGCTGACATTGATGGCCGGGGTTGTCGCCGTCGCTCAGGATCCGGCACACGCGCAGGATGTGCGGGATGCGCAGCAGGCGCGCCTGGCGCTCTGGGTCACCTCGCCGATCGGTGCCAGCAATGCCGCGCATTGCAATATGCCTGCCACCATCCCCCAGGGCCCTCCGGACCTGACCGAGGATGACGTTCTTGCATGGCAGCCTGCCACGGCGACATGGGCGGTCGATGTGACGCGTCTCGACGTGCACGTGCGCCGGCCCGTCGACCACTGCTTCGTGCTGGCGCTCGATGGGCGCCGGGTGCATGGCGTCATCCTGGCACCGCAATCCGCGCGCTTGATCCGCTTTCCGACACTGCTCGCTGACGCACGACGTGGCGGCCTGGTGTTGCGTCTGAATGCGAGTCATGACGGTCAGGCTTTTCCGCTGGGGCAGGAATGGCTCGATGCGATCCTGCAATCGCGCACTGCGCCTTGAGGGGCATGCGCCTTAGGTTGTCTTCTTTCCTGATTTTCTTCCGGACCTCGTCATGAAACGACAGTCTTTCCTGATCATCGCGCTGGCCGTGCCCACACTGGCGCTGGCAGGCGTCAGTGCGCAGAACGGCAATTTCTACATCACCTATGAAGACGTCGCCCATACCCAGGGCGGCCCCGCCTTCAGCCTGCGCCGCACCTACAATTCGTTGAGCCCTGAGCGCGGCTGGCTCGGTGTGGGCTGGGGCACGCCGTACGAGACACGCCTGGTCGTCATGCCCGATGGCACGGCTGACGTGGTCGAGAATGGATCGGGCAGTGTCAGCCGCTATCGTCCGGAAGCGCCTGTGGATACTGCCGCAGGTGCCGCGCGGCTGGCCGAAGTCATTGCGGCACGCGACAAGCTTGCGGCCGAGGCGGTGCCGGTACTGCGCGACCGGCTGGCCGGAGATGAAGCCCTACGCCTGCGCAAGGTGCGCGAGTACGACGTGCGCAGCGATCTGGCGGTGGGCACCGTGCTGCGTGATCCGCGTTGCCGCGAGGCGACTGTCAAGCGTACTGCCGATGGATATCAGCGGACCACTTGCGCACGCGCCGTGGACGACTTCGATGCACAGGGCCGGCTCGTACGAAGCGACACCGGCGACGGCCAGCGCATCGTGCTGCACTATGACGACGCGCGCCCCACACGCATCACTGATGCACATGGCCGTACATTGCACCTGACATGGAACGCCGACGGCCTGCTCAGCACCGTACGCAGCGACGATGGCCGCCGGGCAGCCTATCGTTACAGCACGGCGGGCGATCTGGTGGAGAGCACCGATGTCCATGGCACACCGCTGCGCTACACCTACGACGCGGACCATAACCTGACCGAGATCCGCTATATCGATACCACCACCATGCAGATCGCCTACAGTGTGCCGCGACTCGGCCGTGTCGCATCCGTGACTGAGCGGACTGGCGAGCGCACCGAATACACGTATACGGAAGACACGGTGAACGGCGCAATCGCCGCCACCAGTATCCGGACGATCGATAACGATGGCCATGCCCAGGTCCGCCACGTCACGTTCGATCGTGTGCGTACCGACGGCGGCGGCCTGCAGGTCGCAGCAGTATCCAGTATGGGCGACCACGGACGCGGCCGGCTCGATACGCGATACGATCAGCAGGGGCGTCTGGTGCATCGGGCGGATGGCCAAGGTGGTAGTACCGACTATGTCTACCATCCGAAGACCGGCAAGCTGATCATGCTGCTTGGCTCCAGTACGCAACGCGTGTTCCGTTATGACGATTGTGGACGCCTGATCCAGGCGGACAGCAGCGATGGCCGGCATATCGAGCTTACGTATCTCGCGGGCACCCGGCAGATTGGCAGTATGATCGAACGACAGGGCAAGACGGCGCCGCGCGAACTGAAATTCCGCTACAACCCTGCCGGCAAGCCGGTGGAGATCCAGCTTGTGGGTACGGGGACGATCCATGTCCGCTATGACGCGCAGGGCGAGATCGAGCATGTCGAAGCGCCACGCGGCGGCCCACGCACGGCAATGCAGGTGACGCAGGCATTCAGCAACTTGCTGCAGGTCGTCAAGGTGGCTGGTGTCAATACATCGTTGTGAGGAGCATCGCATGCGTGCATCGTTGTTGCGTCTGGCGGGTAGCATGGCAATGGCGGCGGCCTTGCCCGCCGCCATTGCTTCGCCGACAGCTGATGAGTATCTGCCGTGTCATCGCCAGGCCGCACGTGCCCTGGAAATGTGCCTGGATGCCGCCCCGGGCGGGTTTCATGACGATTGCTGGAAGCGTGGGCGCGCCTACCAGCAGGCCTGTTACCGCACGGTCAAGGCCGCGCATGTCCCGGACCGCAAGCGCATCGATGCCATGCGCCGGGCCGAGGACGATGCGCGCAAACGGGCCGCAGAGGCGCGCAGCCGTGCGCAGGAGGCTCAGCAATGAATACACGGGCGTGGTACGCGGTGCTGTTCCTGTGGGCAGTCACGCTGGAGGCTGGGGCATCTTCTTACCATGATGCATGCGTGGCCGAGGCGCGCGATGCCTTGCGCGACTGTCGTGAAACGACGGGAGACCGGTACGCCTGTACGCAGGATTACCACGCGGAGCGTCGCCACTGTACCCGCATCGAGCGGCGCGCCGCACACGACGAGGCGCCGTTGCCCATGTATGGCGGGCCTTATGGCCGCTTTGTGCCGACGCCGATTCCACAGCGCACGCCTTACATCCTGCCGGGGATGAAGTAGGGTCGCTCAACGCGCTGATCAACCTGCCAGCTAGCGCGCCAAAGAAAGTCCCAAAAACTACGCCCCGACGAACACGCGTAACAACATGTCAGTCCGCGCGGCCGGTCTCGCGCCGTGATCAGCGCGGGACGATAGCGATGGTCGCGTCGTGTCGGCTACGCGTGAAGTCGAATAGCGCAGGCTGCTGCAGGATCTGGTTGCGCTGCACCGGCGTACCCAGCCGCTTGGCGCCGCGCGCCGTGCTGCCGGTCTCGTCGAGACGGCCGGCCGCGACCTCGCTCGCCAGGTCCGGCACGCGGCGCGTCGCGTAGGCCAGCCACTCGGACAAGGTGATCTTGCCGTCCGTCGGCAGGTGGTCGGCACGGGTCTGTTCGAGGCCGTCGTTGACGAGCGCGTACGACAGCAGCCCCTGCTGCGTGAGGCGGCTTTCCTGGGCATTTTCCTCCGCCTGGCTGGCGGCGAGGATGCGCATGTTCTTTTCGTATGCCAGCTGGCCGAGGCCACGCGCACCCATCGGGCCGGGCTTGAAGGCATGCCCGACACTGGCCGCCGACTGGCACGCGTCGATGATCATGGCGAGCTCCGCGCCATCCACGTCGCGCAGCCAGCCCGCCAGCTCATCGCTGGAAATGGCGCGTGCCAGCAACTCTGGAGTGGTGGGCCGGCCCTTGCCCACGCCGGTATCGGCGGGGATCAGGTAGAACCGCCCATCGGTGTTGATGCCGTGTCCGGCAAAACTGATCAGCACCAGGTCGTCGGGCGTCGCGCGCTCTAGCAGGTGGCCGTTGGCGATGTGCCGGACATCCGCATCGCGCCCGGCGAGCCTGTCGAGCACTGCCTTAATGTTGGCGCGGGTCGCGGCGTTGCCTGCGGGTGTTTGCGTGTCCGAGACCAGCACGATGCTGTGCACGGCCGCATACCGGTTCTGTGCGCGCAACCGTGTCGCGAGCGCCGCTTCGATGCGGCGCGCATCGTTGGCTGCATACTCGAGATCCCATGCGCTGTTGTCGTGCCGGTTGACGCCGATGGTGACGATCCACGCGCGGGGCTTGACCTGTGCCACGGGCCGCGCTGGCGTGTAGGTGGCTTGCGCGGTTGCGCTCTTGATGCCGTCATCATTGAAGGCGTACGCGGTGAACCGCAATGGTCCGCCGCCGGCCGGCAAGCGCACGCGGAAGGTCTGGCGCACGGCGCCGCCCGCGCCGGCCACGATGCCGTCGCGGTAACCGACGAGCTGGCCCTGGCGGAAGAGCCGCAGGTCGCGTGCTGCCGTACGCACTGTCCCACGTGCGTCGGTACCGGGCCGTTCAATGCCTTGCGCTTCGACGACGACATCGACCCAGGCTGGTGCGCCAGCCACCGGCAGGAAGGTGACGATGCGCACTTCGGGCTGCACGCGGTTGAGGTCGGCCACGGCCCGCACGGGCGGCAACTGTTCGCCATTGAGCAGGCGTGCTAGCAGGCGTGGTTCGTAGTAGTCGCGCATGAAGGCTTCGAGCGGCACCGGCGTGAATGGGTCGTCCGGCATTACCCAGTGCAGGCCGCTGATGTCCTCGAGATCCGAGGCGTCGAAGCGTCCGGTCGCATCCGTCGTTACCCAGGCGCCGTCGGCAAACGTGTATAGGCTGGCAAGGTAGGTGCCGTCCTGCGCGCGCCAGAACACGGTCTGCTTGTCTGCCCCGGCCGAGACGATGAACTTGCCATCCTCGGAGAAGGCGACGCCCTGCACGGAACTGAGGTGCCGTGACAGCCTGCGTTGCAGGGTACCAGCGGCCAGGTCCCACAGCTCCACGAAACCGTCGCGCGTACCGGCAGCAATGGTCTTGCCATTCGGTGAAATGGCGACGGCATCCACCCATGTGCCGGAGGCCGGCGGCAGATGGTTGCGCATGACGCGTACCGGTTGCAAGGTCGCGGTATCCCACAGGCGCAGCGTCTGATCGCTGCTGCCCGACAGCAGCGTGCGGTTGTCAGGTGCAAATGCCAGGCTGGCGACCGGCATCTCATGTCCGGTCAGTGTGCCAAGCGGCTTGCCGGATGGCAGCTCCCACAGCGCGATGTCCTGGTGGCGCATCGGGTCCGTGGGTTGTTCCGTGGATGCCAGTCGTCCATCCACGACCCGGAACACCGGCTGGTAGCCGCCGATGGTCGCAGCGCGCCGGCCGTCGGCGGAGATGGCGATGGTGTGCGGGCAGCGGACCGGCAGCGTGACGATGCGCTCCCACGTTTCCGCCTGCCAGATGTCGATGGACGTGGCGGCCATGCCCCACGATGCACCCAGCTTGCCGTCGGCGAAGATGCTGAACTGCGTGTCTTCCTCGCGTTGCAGCAGGTTCTCGTGATCGAGCCGGCCGATCATGCTGCCTGTGTCGAGCCGCCACACTTCGAGTTTGTCGCTGGCGGTATGGGCCTCGAGACGGTTGGCGAACATCTGCACCATCCGCACCTCTTCGGCTTCGCCGCCCATATGCGTCAGCCGGCCATCCTGGCGGACGGTGATGCGTTTGTCTTCACCCCATGCCAGGGTGCGGCCATCAGGCGAAATCGCCAGCACGTTGGAGACCTCCGCCAGTTCGCGTACGGAGAAATCGCTCGCCGGATAGTCGGGGGCGCGGATCCGTGCCGTGCTCTGTCCCGTCGCACGGTCCCAGATGCGTACCGTCTTGTCCGCGCTGATGGACATCAACTGTGTTCCATCCCGGTTCGCCACCACGCTGTGCACGCCGCCCTCATGGCCCTGCAGCACGGCCACTTCCCGGCCATCGCGCATGTCGCGCAGGCGCACCATGCGGTCCAGTCCGCCCAGCGCGAGCAACGTGGTGCCGGGGACGTAGGCGACCGAGAGCAGTCCGGCTTGCGGGATCGTATCGCTTCGCAGCGCTTGCCCGTCGGCGGGGTTCCAGAGGCGCAGCGTGTTGTCGAGGCTGACCGAGGCCAGGGCCGCGCCATCCCCAGAGAACGCCAGGCCGGTGACATGCTGGTTGTGTCCCTTGACCCGGTGACGTGGCTCGCCGCTCGCTGTGTCCCACAGGAACACGCTGCCGCCGCGCGTACCTGCCGCAAGCGTGCGGCCATCCGGCGCGAACGCCAGCGCTGTGACCCAACTGCCGTGCTGGAGGGTATGCAGGAGCGCACCAGTACGCGCATCCCACAGGCGGACCGTCTCATCCCAGCTACCCGTGGCGATGGTATGGCCATTAGGTGAAAAGGCAACCGCCAGGACCTGCGATGCATGTCCGCCGAAACTGCGCAGCTCGCGGCCTGTGGCGACATCCCACAGCCGCGCCGTCTTGTCCTGGCTGCCGGACAGCAGCACCTTGCCGTCTGGCGAAAACGCCACCGCTCCCACGTGTTCGCCATGTCCGGCCTGCACCCGCAGTTGCGGTGCGTTGGCTGGTACGTTGGCCGGCGCGGCCGTCTCGCTGGCGTGCGTCATGGTGGCCAACCCCAGGATGCAACCTAACCAGGTGAAAGAGGCAATGCGTTGCCAGCGAGTCATGCAGCGTCCTTGCGTGTGGAATCAGCGATAGCCATGCCGGTGTGGCCGGTGTCCCGGATATGGGCGATACCCGGGATGGGGCCGCATCGGGGGATACGCCATGACCGGTGGCGCATAGTAGACGGGCGCTGCGTAGTACGGCATCGGCGCTGCATAGCTGACGTAGGGGTTGTAGACCACCGGCGTGACCGTGCTGCCGGCCGCCGCGCCAACGGCGGCGCCCAGCGTGGCGCCGACCAGTGCGCCATCCTGTCCGGCCATGGCCGCGCCCAGTGCCGCGCCGACCACCGAGCCTACAGCCATCGTCACGGCCATGTCGGATGCTTGCGCTGGGGGTGCGGCGTAGCCAGCGAGTCCGGCCAGTGCACAGGCCGATACTGCGCGCCGCAGGCGCCGGCGCACATGTCCGCGCGCCGTAGCCGGGATAGCTGGATGCCGGGCAAAAGAAATCGTGGTCGTCATGGTGGTCTCCCTGGCTGCGTGCCGTCTGTCGCGTTGCATGTCATGCCGGATACGGAGGTCCGTATCGGTAAGCATGGAACGGCGCAAGCAGCGCGGGAGGGTCACGGTCGGAAGCTCAGCAGCCTGCATCGATGCTGGTTGCCGGCCCGGCATGATGCCTGCCGGTGCGCATGGATCGGCGCAGCGTTACGGTTGCAGCGCATCGAGCCGCCGCGCCAGCGGTTCGGGAACCGGGAACTGCGGATACGCGGCACGGAACTGCAGCCACGCGCGCCGCGCCTCGGCCGGACGTTCGTCAGCGAGCAGGCGCTCGATCGCCGCCAGCCACGCTTGCGGCGAGGCGTTGTCCGGCACGCCGGGCGCAGCGGAGGCTTCTTCCGGCGCCGGCATGCCGCGCATGATGACCGCGCCTGAAGACAGATCGGGCGGCGGTGCCTGTTGCGCGAGCATGGTGCGTTCGCGCGCGCGACGGTCTTGCGGCGCGGTGCGATCTGCCGGTGTCGACGTTGGTGCCCGCTTCCCGGGAGCCGCCGATGCATTGGCATCGGGGGCGGGTGGCGCAGCCGGCGGTGCAGTCGATACGGCAGCGTCTGGCGGAAGGGTCTGTGGCGGCATGGGCAACGGCGCGGCCGCATCGGGCGCCGTGCTGGCGAGCACCGGCGCTTCGTCGTGTTGGGCAGTACGCCATTGCAGGCCGATCAGTACGGCGACTGTGAGGCTTGCCGCGACCGCCAGCGGCACGCGCAGGCGGTGGAACCAGCCAGCGCGTGGCGTGCTGCGTGCGTCAGGCGGCAGCACATCGTTGGCGGCCGGCGTACCGAGGGCGCGTTCCGCGTCCGCCATGATGCGCCGGGTCAGGTCTTCCGACGGCTCAGGTTGCGGCACGTCGCGCAGCGCGCGCGACAGCGCATCGTCGCCGCGCACGAAAGCGTCGAGCGCGTGATCGTCGGGGCCGTTGGGGTGGCCATTGCGGTCGCCATCAATCGGCGGCGTCATGCCATCTCTCCTGGCGTTACGGCAGGTTCGAGTCGCTGGCGCAGCTTTTTCATGGCGTAGCGTAGCCGGCTGCGTACGGTTTCGACCGGTGCTTCGACCAGGGTGGCGATATCCTCGAGACTCATGCCATTGAATTGTTGCAGGACCAGCGCCTCGCGCTGCTCACCGGGCAAGGCGCGAATGGCGGCCTGCAGGCTGGCGATCTGCTGTTCCTGTTCCAGTTGTGTATCCGGGCCATTCTGCTGTGCGTGAGCGTCGACCAATGCGTCGAAGGCGCTGCTGTCGTCGTTGCCGCTGTCGGGGCCGCCCATGTCGCTTGCCAGTGTGACGCGCTGCTGCTGGCGCAACTGGTCGATGAGGCGGTTGCGCGCGATCTGGAACAGATAGGTGCGAAAACCCGCCTGCGGCTGATAGCGGGCGCGCGCCTGGTGCAGGTTGGCCCAGCTGTCCTGCACGATGTCATCGACCCAGTCCTGCCGCGGCGAGCGCCATGCGATAAACAGGTATAGCCCGCGGTGATGGCGCCGATACAGTTCCTCGAAGGCACGCAGGTCGCCGTCGCGGTAGCGGAGCATCAACGATTCGTCGGAGGGCGGTGGGGGCATGACGGGCGAGCGTGAAGTCTGACGCATCATAGCGTAAATGCCCGTGAGCTGGCATCCCGCAAATTGCGCAAGTCGCGCAAGACTCAGCTGGCGCGCCACCGCGCACCCGGGCCGCTTGCCGGCGCATGCATTGCGGGGCCAAGCAGAGCCATCAGCAGTACCGGCCATTCCAGCCAGGCGTGTGCCCCGGCAGCAACGGCATACAGTGCGCGGGCGCCCTGGTAGTCGACAACGAAGTAGATCGTCAGCAATCCTGCCGCCGCCAGCGCCATGCCGCGCAGTGGCGCCGGCAGAATGGGGCCGCTGGTGCGCTGCCGCTCGGCCTGCGGCAGGAGCACGATGACGCAGTAGTAATGCAGGCACTGCGCGAGCACGACGGCCGACAACAGGGCCGGCCGGAACGCGCCGCTCCATGCTGCGGGCAACTGGCCATCGAGCAGGCTGCCATGGCTGTCGAGCAGCAGCGCCGTACCGCCTTGCCAGCCGCTCACCGCGATTAGCAGCGGCAGCACGAACAGGGCCGAGATGGTCCAGGCAAGCCGTCGTGCCTGCCGATGGTCGCGCGCCAGATCCCAGGCGAGGGCCAGTGGCGTGAGGTTGTGCAGCAGGGCGAGGATCAGCAGGGCGCCGAGGATTTCGCCTTGCTCCAGCAGCCAGAACATCATGCCGGCCAGCGCGGCGCCCGCCAGGCGTGCACGCCAGCGTGTGCCGCGCGGTGCGAGCAAGACGATCGCGCCAAGCAATAGCAGCGCCAGCAGGTCGGTGATGGCGCTCAGCGCCGCCGGGTAGACGCCATACCAGACGGCTGTCCGCAAGACTGCCTGGGCCAGCAGCACCAACCACAGCGCGCGCCACCATGTGGCAGGCCAGCGCGCGCCATAGCGGCTGCGCAGGAAGGCCATCTCCCAGATGACATGGGGCAATCCGAACAGCGCCAGCGAGAAGAGATAGAGCGGCACGGGCAGGTACAGTGCGCCAAGCGTCAAGGCGGCCAGGAAGAGCGCATGCGGCATGACGCGGGGAAGGGCGTCGCGGGGGCTCAAATGAGTTTCCATGCCAGCATTCCAAGCGTTGCCGACGAGGCGTTTGCCGCCAGCGACCACGTCGCCGCGCGCCGCCATCCCGGGCGCAGCCAGAGGAGATACCAGAGCGCTTCGATCACCACCACGATGGCCTCGATCAGCCACAGGCCGGTGCGGTACATGTCAGGCGTCAACGCCAATGCGGACCGCCAGGCCAGCGGATGCGTGACGCACGATGCTGTGGCCGCGACCAGTGCGACGCGCGTGCGTGACAGGTGCGGCAGCCGTGCCGTCAGCCACAGTATCAACGGCACCTCGCACGCCAGCGTGAGGGCCAGGGCTTGCGCGGCGGTCATGTCAGGTTATTGCGTGAGTTTCTGCCACCACGTTGCTGGCGTGAAGGTGCGGGTCACTGTGCGCTGTGGCTCGCAGCGGATCACGTCGCGCGTCATCGTGCGGCGGCCCTGGTAATAGAAGCCCTGTCTCTCGGTAATTTGCTGGCAAGTCCCCTCGGCCTGGCTGAGCTGTCCCTGGTAGCGCAGTTCGACGGTGCATGCGTTGCCTACCTCCTTGCCCTGGCAGAACCGGTCGGCGGGCGTTGGATCGAGCGGCTTGCAATTCCAGCGCGTTGCCGTTGGCGCGCCGCCGGCGGCTGCTTGTTCCTGCGCCTGCTGGCGACACAGTCCTTCATCGTGCACGAAGCCGTCGTCCGGCAGCTTGCGGTCGATGTATACGCTGCCCGGCCGCTGGCAGCTCATCTCCAGCACATAGGTGGAGCGATTGATTTCATTGACGCACGTGCCTTCGCCCCCACCCTCGAACAGATTGCCCGGCAGCGTACAGGCATCGCCTTTTTTCTTGCCATTGCAGAAATTGTCGACGCGATCGTAGGCGTTAGGATTGTTGCGCAGTCGGGTGGCTGCATCGGCTGCCTGGGGCGGCAGCACGTCGGCGAAGGCAGGTACGGACACAGCGGCACAACAGGCCGCCAGCAGCAGGGCAAGGAGTTTCATCGGTGGATTTCCGGTGAGGAGCGTAGATGGGCGGATCAGCAGGCGGGCGTCGGGCGCGCTTCGATGCGGAAACGGAAAGACGTACCTGTCAGGGTGCCGCCGCGGCGAATCGTCACGGTCTCCGAGCGTGGGCTGCTGGTGCCGGCAAAGAACAGGCGAACCTGCGGTTCGCCGTCGGTCTTCTGGACCTGCAGTACGCGGATCAGCTTGAAGCGGCCGGGCTCCTCGGGGGAAACTGTCCAGCCGTCTCCCACCAGGCCGGGCGCTATGACTTCGATATTGTCGCGGGCGTCGACATGCGCGGTCTCAGGAGTGGCTGCAGTCTCCGTACCCAGCGTCAGGGTCACCGGCGAACGCGTCACCTGCTCGGTGGGCGACGGATACACCAGCGTGACCTTCATATTCTGGGTCCAGCCGCTGGGGCTGGACATGCGGATCTCGCTCTCGCCGAAGCTCGAGGCATAGATATGGACCCAGCGGAATTTCTTCGGATCGTAGGGCAGGTCTACCCAGCGCGGCGCCAGGTCGCGCGAGGCGCGCATCTGTTCGTGGCTCGCTTCGCCGAAGATAGTGAGCGGCGCCATCATGCCCTGCTTGATCGCCTTGACTTCAACCTGCGCGTCCGCGGGCACCAGGAGTGACGTGATCGAGCCGATCTGCGCCGTGGTTTCGGCGGGCCAGTGGCGGGTACTGTCGCCAACGATCGGGTAGTAGCGGACATTCGGCCGCAGTTTGGGCTCCACCATGCTGCAGGCATGGGAAGGCGATATCTGCAGGACGGCCGAGAGGACGGTGGTGAGCAACAGCAGTGCAGCTGATTTCATGAGGAGAATTCCAGAAAGGGACGCGCGGTACAGGCGGTTGATGGCATGCAATGAACGCGCAAGGCGGGCGGACAGGGTTAGCCTGCGATCCCTTCCTCATGCCCGTTCGCTACTGTAGGCGAACGAACGGGGTGCCGGGAAGAGGGCGGAATACTTGAATGGGCCCCCTTTTTGGGGGAGATCTATTTGCGAGGACCGGGGGGCTTCGTCAGCGCGGCGTGCGCAGCACAACCAGCAAGGTGACACGCGCTGCACCGTGGCGCATCAGCAAGCGGGCGGCCGCATGCAATGTTGCGCCACTCGTCATCACATCGTCCACCAGTCCGACATGCCGGCCGCGTATCGCTTCCGGCGCGGGCAGCGTGAAGGCATTCCGCAGATTGGCGCGCCGGGCGCGCACCGAAAGGCCGGGCTGGGGCGTGGTATCGCGGCGGCGCTGCAATGCGACCGGGCTGGCGGCACAGCCGAGCGTCCTGGCCAAGTGGCGCGTGATCTCCCAGGCCTGATTGAAACCGCGCGCCTGCAGGCGGCGGCGCGACAAGGGAACGGGCAACAGCAAGCTTGGTCGTTCAGCCGGCACGAGTTCACGCTGCACGGCGTTGGCGAGCTGTTGCGCCAGCCAGCGGGCGACCGGCAATTCGGCGCGGTACTTTAGCGCGGTCACAAGCGCGGCCTGCGGCAAAGCATAGTCGCCGAGCGTGATGGTGCGCGCGTAGGGCGGCGCATCGCGCAGGCAGGCACCGCAGCGCAGTGTAGCGGTCGCGAGCGGCAGGCCGCACTGCAGGCAGCGGTGGACCGGTTGCAGGATGCTGTCCTGGCAGAGCGTGCAGACAGTTTCCGTGCCGAGCATGCCGCACAGCCGGCAGCTGTCCGGAAACGCCCGTCCGGCAACTGCCCGCAGCCAGCCGCGCGCTGCCGCGCCCAGCCGGGCGAGCGGCGCTGCCCTGGGGGCTGTGGTGTCCGGCATATCGAGGGCGTCGGGTGTGACTGGCGGGACCATGCGGCGGTGACGGTGTTGGCGTATGCCATTGCGCCGGCGGACGCGCAAGGACGTGGCGGCCAGTATACTGACCGCCCACAAGACGTAGTCTCACCTTTTCACATGTTCCGGATGTTGCCGTCATGAGTGTCTCACCTGTCGCCCCGTCGCTGCGCGCCTTGCGCCACGGCTTCGACCGGCGTGCCGCCGATCTTGCCGAGGTCGATTACCTGCTGCGCGAGATCGGCCAGCGCATGCAGGAGCGCATGCGCTATATCCGCCTCAGTCCGGCCCGTGCACTGGATCTCGGGTGCGGGCGCGGGCATGGGCTGGCGGCGCTGCGTGCCCAGTACCCGGATGCCCAGATCGCGGGGCTCGATCTCTCGGCACGCATGTTGCGCGAGGCGGCGCGGCTCGATCCGCAGCGGGGCGGTGGCTGGGTCGCCCGGCTGCTGGGCCGGCGGCCGGTGTTCGACCTGCTGCAGGCCGACTATGAGCGCCTGCCGTTTGCCGCTGGCACTTTCGACATGTTGTGGTCGAATCTGGCCCTGCACTGGCATGCCGAGCCGCACCGCATATTTCCCGAATGGCATCGGGTCACGGCCGATGGCGGCCTGCTGATGTTCTCGCTGTTCGGTCCGGATACGCTGCGCGAACTGCGCCAGGCGCTGGCCGGGGTCGATGGACGGCCGCACACGCTGCGGTTTGTCGACATGCATGACATCGGCGACATGCTGGTGCATGGCGGCTGGTCCACGCCCGTGATGGACATGGAAACCCTGACCGTCACCTATGAGCGCCCCGATACCTTGTTGCGCGACGTGCACCTGATGGGCGGGTTTGCCGCCGGGGATGGCGCCCTGCATGGCCGCCAATGGCTGGGGCAGGTTCATGCGGCGCTGGAGGCACAACGCAACCAGGATGGCGTGATTCCATTGACCTTCGAAATCGTGTACGGGCATGCCTGGAAACTGGCGCCGGCAGCACGGCAGGTTGCCGATGCGGATGGCCGCGTGTCGATTCCGATCCACAGTATCCGGCGCGCCGGGCCGCGCTGAGGCCTGTGTCAAGTCCCCCTGGTAGGCTGCAAGCCCCGTCGTGGCGCGGGTTAAGCTTGTTCCTGCTGGCGTTCGGTTCTATAATGCGCCAGTTTGTCGCAGGTGTGTCCAGGTTGGGGCACGCAGCCCGCGGGCTGTGAATCGGCTGATGCGCAGCTTGTGCGCCGGTTTGGCCAAGTCCCTTGATCCATGTGAGGGGGCGCGTGCAGGATCCAGGCGTCGCGCGTCGTGCGCGAGGCGGCATAGAGTTTGAGAAGATGACGTCCTCGCAAAAGGACTGGCTGATGAAGCGGAACTGTTCGCTTTCCCCTCGCCAGGTCGGACGCTTTTATCTCTCGATCTTACTGGTATCTGTCGCCATCGCGCTTGTATTTGCGTGGAAAGGGACGTGGATCATCCTCGCCTTCGCCGTGCTGGAAATGCTGGTGCTGGGGGCGGCGTTGCTGGTGTATGCCAGGCATGCTGCCGACTATGAGCGGGTGACGCTGGCACAGGGCGCGCTGGTCGTGGAATCGGTCAGCGCCAATCGCGTCATCCGGCATGAATTCAATGCGCGCTGGGTGCGCGTGGAGCTCGAGGAGTCTCCGCGTGCGGAACTGGTGTTGCATTCGGGGCGGTTGACCGTGCCGGTGGGCCGGTACCTGGACCCGGGCAGGCGGCGCAGGTTTGCGCAGGAACTTTCGTGGTGGCTGCAGCGCAGTGCGTGACTGCTGGCAGGCGCCGCAGGCAGATTTGAATCTGTAATTTGGGTAGATGAAAATGAAAATGTTGAACAAAGCACTGGCAGGCTTGCTGGCGGGCGCGTCCCTGTTGGCCGGCAATGCTGCTCTGGCGGTCCAGGACATGCCGGGCGGACCGGCTGTGCGTCAGCTCAATCTGACCGAGCCTGTCACCCGGATTGCGGCCGAGATCCACTGGCTGCACTGGATGATGCTGATCCTCTGCACGGTGATCTTCGTCGGCGTGTTCGGCGTGATGTTCTACTCCATTTTCAAGCACCGCAAATCCAAGGGCGCCAAGTCCGCCAGCTTCCACGAAAGCACCACCGTGGAAATCATCTGGACGGTCGTGCCGTTCATCCTGGTCATCGGCATGGCGCTGCCCGCCACCAAGACGGTCGTCGCCATGAAGGACACGACCAACTCCGATATCACCATCAAGGCCACCGGTTACCAGTGGAAATGGGGTTATGACTATCTGAAGGGCGAAGGCGAGGGCGTGTCCTTCATCTCCACGCTGTCGACGCCGCGCGACCAGATCAACAACCAGGCGCCCAAGGGTAACGAGTACCTGATGGAAGTCGACAACGAAGTCGTCGTGCCGGTCAACAAGAAAATCCGCGTGGTGCTGACCGCCAACGACGTGATCCATGCCTGGATGATCCCGGCCTTCGGCGTGAAGCAGGACGCGATTCCCGGTTTTGTGCGTGACACGTGGTTCCGCGCCGAGAAGGTGGGTGTCTACCGTGGTCAATGCGCTGAGCTGTGCGGCAAGGAACACGCCTTCATGCCGATCGTGGTGCGTGTCGTGAGCCAGGAAGACTACAGCAAGTGGGTGGAAGGCAAGCAGAAGGAAATGGCCGCCAAGGCGGACGATCCGACCAAGACCTACACCATGGCCGAGCTGATGCAGCGTGGCGAAAAAGTGTATGCCGCCAACTGCGCGGTCTGCCACCAGCCGAACGGCAAGGGCGCGGGTACCTTCCCGGCGCTCGATGGCTCGAAGATCGTCAACGGCCCGCTCAAGGACCAGATGGACATCATGCTGCACGGCAAGAACGCGATGCCGGCCTGGAAGCAGCTTTCCGACGTCGAGCTGGCCTCGGTCATGACCTACACCCGCAACCACTGGGGTAACAAGACCGGCGAAGTTGTGCAGCCTGCCCAGTTCACTTCCGGCCGTGCCGGTACGTACCCTGCAGGCGGTGGCGCCGCAGGCGAGCAGAAGGCGGCCGACGCACCTGCCCAGAATCCCTCTGCTGACAAGCAGGCCGGCGTAGCGGGCAACCGCGCAGCAGGCTGAGCCAGCTGCAACGTGACGAATCGAAATCAAGGAGTCTTGTGATGAGTACCGCTACCCCGGACGCAATCGCACATCCGCATGACCATGCGCACGATCACGCGCATGATCATCCGCACGGATGGCGCCGTTGGCTGTTCGCCACCAACCACAAGGACATCGGTACGCTGTACCTGCTGTTCTCGTTCACCATGCTGATGGTGGGCGGCCTGCTGGCGCTGCTCGTTCGTCTGGAACTGTTCCAGCCGGGCCTGCAGTTCTTCCAGCCGGAGCGCTTCAACTCGTTCACCACGATGCACGGCCTGATCATGGTGTTCGGCGCGATCATGCCGTCGTTCGTCGGTTTCGCGAACTGGATGATCCCGCTGCAGATTGGCGCATCCGACATGGCTTTCGCGCGGATGAACAACTTCAGCTTCTGGCTGATGCCGCCGGCTGCCCTGATCCTCATCGCCTCGTTCTTCGTTCCGGGCGGCGCACCTGCCGGCGGCTGGACGATGTACGCACCGCTGTCCGTACAGATGGGCATCGGCATGGACATGGGTATTTTCGCGCTGCACATCCTGGGCGCGTCGTCGATCATGGGCTCGATCAACATCATCGTGACCGTCCTCAACATGCGTGCCCCCGGCATGACGCTGATGAAGATGCCGATGTTCTGCTGGACCTGGCTGATCACAGCCTACCTGCTGATCGCTGTGATGCCGGTGCTGGCTGGCGCCATCACCATGACGCTGACCGACCGTCACTTTGGCACGAGCTTCTTCTCGGCCGTGGGTGGTGGTGATCCGGTGATGTTCCAGCACATCTTCTGGTTCTTCGGTCACCCCGAGGTGTACATCATGATCTTGCCGGCGTTCGGCATCATCTCGCACGTCGTGCCGACCTTTGCCCGCAAGCGCCTGTTCGGCTACAGCTCGATGGTGTACGCAACCGCTTCGATCGCCATCCTGTCGTTCATCGTGTGGGCGCACCACATGTTCACGACCGGCATGCCCGTGACCGGCCAGCTGTTCTTCATGTACGCCACGATGCTGATCGCAGTGCCGACCGGCGTGAAGATCTTCAACTGGGTGGCCACGATGTGGCGCGGTTCGATGACCTTCGAAACCCCGATGCTGTTCTCCATCGGCTTCATCTTCGTGTTCACGATGGGCGGCTTCACTGGCCTGATTCTCGCCGTGGCGCCGATCGACATCCAGGTGCAGGACACCTACTACGTGGTGGCGCACTTCCACTACGTGCTGGTGGCCGGTTCGCTGTTCGCGCTGTTCGCCGGTTTCTACTATTGGGGCCCGAAGTGGAGCGGTTTCATGTACAACGAAGCCCGCGGCAAGATCCACTTCTGGGGTTCGATGATTTTCTTCAACATCACGTTCTTCCCGATGCACTTCCTGGGTCTGGCCGGCATGCCCCGCCGCTATGCCGACTATCCGTCGCAATTCGCCGATTTCAACGCGATTGCTTCGATTGGTGGCCTGGGCTTCGGCCTGATGCAGGTGTACTTCTTCTTCTTCGTCGTGCTGCCGTCGTACCGCGGTGGCCAGAAAGCGGCCGACAAGCCGTGGGATGGCGCGGAAGGCCTGGAGTGGACCGTGCCCTCGCCGGCGCCGTTCCACACCTTTGAAGTGCCCCCACAAGTGAAGTAATCCAGCTCCGGGCGGCCGCCACTGGCAGCCGCCCGGAACGATGCGCAACACCGTTTATGACGAATCCACAAAAAAGCCCATCCCGGGATCCGCGCGACGCCATGCGGAAGAACAACCGGCGTACCGGCCTGATCCTGTTGTCGATCGTGTTGGTCTTTTTTTTGGGTATCGTTTTGAAACAGGTTCTGCTGCATTGAGCAGCGGGATTTCAGGCAGGCAATGACACAAGCGCAGAATCCGGATCCGCAGGACACGACCACTGAACGTTCCTTGAACTTCCACATGCTGAAGAAGCTGGTGGTCGTGGTGGCCCTGATGTTCGGTTTCGGGTATGCGATGGTTCCGCTGTACAAGAAGTTGTGCGAGGTGACCGGCATCAATGTTGTCACTACGCGCTACCTGCATGGTGGCGAGTTGAAGAACACCCAGGTGGACAAGAGCCGTACGATCACGATCGAGTTCGATACCAATACGCATGGACCGTTCCGGTTCCGCCCGGTAAAGAATTCGATGGAAGTGCATCCCGGTGAGGTGGCGCAGATCACGTACGAAGTGGTGAATCCGCAGACGCGCGACATTTCGGCGCAGGCGATTCCGAGCTACGCACCGAAGCAGGCGACCGAGCACTTCAAGAAAATGGAGTGCTTCTGCTTCAAGCAGCAGTTGCTGAAGGCTGGCGAGCAGCGTGACATGCCCGTCGTGTTCGTGATTGATCCGGCACTGTCGAAGGATGTGAAGACGATCACGCTCTCGTACACGTTCTTCGAGATCAATACGCCAGTGGCACAGGCGCCGGCCGAGCCGGCCACGCCAGGGCAGGGTAGTTGAATGGCCGGGGAGCAACCGAAAGACGCTCTCAAGCGCAAGCTGTCGTTTGCGCAGACCATGCGGGCAATCGCATGGGCCTTTTTTGGCGTGCGCAAGGGTGCGGAGCATGACAAGGATATGTCGCTCAACCCGGTGCATGTGATCATTGCCGCGCTGATTGGCGCCGCCATCTTCATTGGCGTGCTCGTGCTGATCGTGCGGGCGGTGGTCGGGTAAGGAATAGACGGGAAGGCGACGCAGAAGCGGCCTTTCCGGGAAGAATCATTGAATTAGAAAACTGAGCTGGAGAAAATAGAATGAGTGCGAACCGCGCGAACGCTCCGTACTACTTCGTACCGGGGCTATCGCACCACCCGATCATGGCAAGCTTCGGCATGCTGTTCGTCGGATCCGGTGCGGCAGGCTGGGTCAATGGGTACGCCTGGGGGCCGTGGGTCTTTGCGTTTGGCCTGATCTGGTTCCTGTTTGTCCTTCGTTCGTGGTTTGGCGATGCCATTTCCGAATCGGAGTCGGGTAAGTACGGCAAGCGTATCGATGTGTCGTATCGCTGGTCGATGAGCTGGTTCATCTTCTCCGAAGTGATGTTCTTTGCAGCATTCTTCGGCGCCTTGTTCTATGCACGCGAGTTTTCTGTGCCCTGGCTGGGTGACCTGAACAACAAGCTGCTGTGGCCCGACTTCACCGCCACGTGGCCGAACGTCGGACCGGCGGGCCTAGTCGAGTCGTTCAACACCATGGGCCCGTGGCCGATCCCGACGATCAACACGGCACTCCTCCTGACCTCGGGCGTGACGCTGACCTGGGCCCACCATGCGCTGCTGCAGAACAAGCGTGCACAAGTGATCCAGGGTCTGGCGCTGACCGTGCTGCTGGGCGCGATCTTCATGGGCTTCCAGGTCTATGAATACATGCATGCGTATGCCGACCTGAACCTGAAGCTGACCTCGGGCGTCTATGGCTCGACCTTCTTCATGCTGACCGGCTTCCACGGTTTCCACGTGACGATCGGCGCGATCATGCTGGCGGTCATCCTGGTGCGTGTCATGAAGGGCCACTTCACGCCGGAACACCATTTCGGTTTCGAAGGCGCTGCATGGTACTGGCACTTCGTTGACGTCGTCTGGCTCGGCCTGTACGTCGTGGTGTACTGGATGTAAGACGTGGTGGCTCCGGCCGGAGCCACTGCACGCAGCGCCGCAGCTGGCCGTCATGGCCCTGCGGCGTTTTTTTCGTGCAGGGATGGCCGGGGGCAACGACGCTGTCTCTTGGTCGTGCAATCGCGAGACAGCATCAGGCTGCAATGCCGCATGGACGCGCGAACGGTATTCGGGCTGGCGAGGATATCCGGACGCGTGTGCCGGGGGCTACATGCCGGCGGGGATGCCGGTGCTGTGGATCCAGCCGAGACTGTGCGCGATCAGGATGAAGACGAACAGCGCAATCGAAAACCCTACGCGGAACGTGAGCGACCAGACCATTTTGCGATCCGTGGTCTTGCCGCGCATCATGTGATACAGGGCGGAAGCCAGGCTGCCGATGATCAGCACGAAGGCGAGGGCGACGATGATGCGCATGTGGGGTCCGAAAGCGTAACAGCGGCAAAACTGGGAGAATAGCGGTGGCGCAGTAGGGTCACCGGCGAGCGGGGCCTTCCCGTTGCCTTCACATTATCGCACGCCGCCACCGGGTGTTTCCGGTGAAGACGTTGCCTGCACTCTGATGACATCGCGTTCCACGTCACACTTCACATCGTTGTCCCGCTGGTTTGCTCCGGTTCCGACCCTGGCCGCGTTGACGGTGACGATTGCTGCCTGTCTGCTGGGCAACTGGCAACTCAATCGCGGCCAGGAAAAACGCGCCCGCGCCGCACAGCTGGAGCGCCTGGCGCAAGCTGAGCCGCTTACGGTCAACCAGGCAGAGCTGTCGCTGGAACGTGTGCTGTACCATCGTGTCAAAGTGCGGGGTGCCTTCGAGCCGGACAAGACCATTCTGCTTGACAACCGGCCACATGCAGGCGCTGCGAGGGCTGAAAATCGCGCCGGCTTTCATGTGCTGACACCGTTGCGGATTACCGGCGGGTCGGGCGCAGGCCGCTACGTACTGGTCAACCGCGGCTGGCTGCCGCGCGATGCCCAGGACCGGACACGGATTGCGCCATTCGACACGCCCACGGGCGAACAGGAACTGAGTGGCGTCGCCGTTGCCAGCGCCGGCCATGTGTTTGCCCTGGGTGATGCCAACGAGGCGGGTCGCAAGATTCGCCAGAACGTCGAGGTTGACGCGTTGGCCAGGGAGTGGCATGTGACGCTCCAGCCGTTCGTGATCCAGCAGAGCGGTGGGCCGCAGGATGGGCTGGCGCGTGACTGGCCAGCGCCCGATAGCGGCGCCGAGCGCCATGACGGGTATGCGTTCCAGTGGTTTGCGCTCGCCGCATTGACGGTGGCTTTCTGGGGCGTGGCCGGGTACCGGCGCGGTCGTCCGAATGAAGCGCAAGTGCGGCAAGACCCGCAAGAGGGTACGCCCGACTGATCGAATCCATGCAGGATGTTGCCCGGAAAACGGAGCGCCTGCCAGCGGCCGCAAGGCCGCCATATTTTTGTTGAGCTGACGAAATCACCATGCATCCGCACGATCCCGCTAACCGCCACGTCGACGCCAGCACGCTACCCGACCCGCGCATCGACGCGCGCACCCGTTCCGGCCGTCTGAAGATGGTGCTGCTATTGCTGTTCTGTGCGTCGCCGGTGATCGCCTCGTACTTCACGTATTACGTGATTCGCCCCGCAGGCGGCAAGACCAACTACGGCGTGCTGGTCCAGCCGCAGCGTCCGATCCCCGAGGCCCTGCGTGTCGTTGACGAACAGGGCGCAAGCCAGCCGCTTACCGCGTTCAAGGGCAAGTGGCTGCTGATTACCGTCCATGGTTCCGCTTGCGATACGGCATGCACCGAACAACTCTTCCTGGCGCGTCAGACGCGTGTCAGCCAGGGCGCCGAGCGCGAGCGTGTGGTGCCCATGTGGATGATCACCGACGACGGTCCGATCGATCCCCGGCTGACCTCTGCCTACAACGATGAGCAGGGCGCGGTGCGCTTCCTGCGTGCCTCGGCTCCGGCCCTTGCCGACTGGTTGCCGGTGGAAGCCGGGGGCGATGTACGCGATCATCTGTTCCTTGTCGATCCGATCGGCAATCTTATGATGCGTTTCCCGGCCAAGGCAGATCCGGCCAAGGTGCGCAGCGAGATGATCAAGCTGCTGAAATACAACCGCGTCGGCTGAGCCGCGCGACTTCTCACGACTGAACGGAACGACGGACAATCATGCTGTTTCAACTCGGGATCATCGGGCTGCTGCTGGCACTGATTCCTCTCACCTATGTGATGGTGCGCGGTAGCCGCGACCGCTACCGCAAGCTGGTGTGGATCACCACTTTCCTGACCCTCGACCTGATCATGTTTGGCAGCTTCACGCGGCTGACGGATTCCGGCCTGGGGTGTCCGGATTGGCCGGGCTGCTACGGCCGCGCCACGCCATTCCATGCCAGCGAGGCGATCCGTGCCGCCGAGGCCCTGATGCCGACCGGTCCGGTCACCATGGCCAAGGCGTGGATCGAGATGCTGCACCGTTACTTTGCGATGGCGGTGGGCGTGCTGCTGATCACGCTTGCGTTCCTCGCCTGGCGTAAACGCAAGGAGTTGTGTCAGCCGCCATGGCTGGCGACGGGGCTGCTGGTGCTGGTGTGCATCCAGGGCGCGTTCGGCGCCTGGACGGTGACCATGAAGCTGCAGCCGATCATCGTCGGCACGCATCTGATGCTGGCCATGCTGCTGCTTTCGGGCCTGATCTGGCTGGGCTCGCGCAATGACCGTCCGCGCCAGCACGATCCGGGATCCGGCAAGCTCTACCTTCCCGCGCTGATCGGCACGGCCCTGCTGGTGATCCAGATTGCGCTGGGCGGGTGGGTGAGTACCAACTACGCAGTGCTGGCGTGCACCGACTTTCCGCTCTGCAATGGAGAACTCGTGCCGCGGATGGATTTCCAGCACGGCTTCACACTGTGGCGTGAACTCGGCAAGACGGCGGCTGGCGACTATATTCCGCGCGAGGCGCTGGTGGCGATCCACTGGGTGCACCGCATGTTCGCGTTCGTCGTCCTGGCCTACCTGGGATGGTTCGCGATGCGCGCGCGGCGCTACCCCGCGCTCGGCCGGTCGCCCAGGTTGCTGCTGCTGTTCCTCGGCCTGCAACTGCTGACCGGCCTGTCGAACATCGTCCTCGACTGGCCGCTGGTGGCCGCGGTGGCGCATAACGGTGGCGCGGCGGTGTTGCTGCTGTTGATGGTGCGCCTCGTTTACAATACCCGTCTGGCCCGTCAATCCGCGACGGTTCCGATTCCAGCCGTTTCTGCTGCACGTACATGAGTTCCCCCTTGGCTTCGTCCCAACCTTCCGATCTCAGCCTGCCCCACCGCCTGCGCCATACGGCGCGGCAGTATGCCGCCCTGACCAAGCCGAGGGTGACCCAGCTCGCGGTTTTCTGTGCGGTGATTGGCATGTTCCTCGCCACCCCCGGCATGGTGCCGTGGCGCGTGCTCATCGGCGGTGCTGCCGGAATCTGGCTGCTCGCGGGCGCAGCGTTTGCCGTCAACTGCCTGGTCGAGCAGCACATCGATGCCAAGATGCGCCGCACGGCGTGGCGGCCGTCCGCCACGGGCGAGATTACGACGCGGCAGACGCTGGTGTTTTCGGCGATCATCGGCGGCCTTGGCGCGTGGGTGCTGTATACCTTCACCAATGCCCTGACCATGTGGCTGACCATCGCCACCTTCGTCGGCTACGCCGTGATCTATACGATGCTGCTTAAGCCCGCGACGCCACAGAACATTGTCATCGGCGGCCTGTCGGGCGCGATGCCGCCGGCGCTCGGCTGGGCGGCCGTGACGAACGAGGTACCGGCCGAAGCCTGGTTCCTGGTGCTGATCATCTTCACCTGGACCCCGCCGCATTTCTGGGCGCTGGCACTGTACCGGCGTGCCGACTACGAGAAATCGGGTCTGCCGATGCTGCCGGTCACGCACGGCGAGCGCTTCACCCTGCTGCATATCCTGCTGTACACCTTGATCATGATCGCCGCGACGATCCTGCCGTTCGTCTATGCCATGAGCGGTTACATCTACCTGGTGTCGGCCCTGCTGCTTGGCGCGGGATTCCTGTGGTATGCGTGGCGCTTGTACCAGAACTACTCGGATGCGCTGGCACGCAGCATGTTCAAGTTCTCGATCCTCTACCTGTCGCTGCTGTTCGCGGCCTTGCTGGTGGATCACTATTTCAAGTACCTGCCGCGCGCCTAGCGGCCTTCTGTCGAGTGATGTTTTTCATGCCTGATTCCCGCCCGCTGTTCCGCTTTCTGCTCGCCCTTCTTGCGGCGATGTTGCTGGCCGCATGCGGACAGCCCAAGCAATCGTTCCAGAATATCGACATCACTGGCGGATCCGAATTCGGCAAGGATTTCACCCTGACCGATCACCACGGCAAGGTGCGCACGCTGGCGGATTTCAAGGGCAAGGCCGTGCTGATGTTCTTCGGCTTTACCCAGTGCCCGGACGTTTGTCCGTCCACCATGTCGGAAATGGCGACGGTGATGGAGAAGCTCGGTCCCGATGCCGACCGCGTACAGGTGCTGTTCGTGACCATCGACCCCGAGCGCGACACGCAGGAACTGCTGGCGCAGTACGTGCCGCATTTCGATAAGCGTTTCCTCGGCATGCGTCCGGCCGATGAGGCTGCCCTGAAAAAGCTCGCGACGGATTTCAAGGTGTACTACGCCAAGGTGCCGCAGGAAGGTGGCGGCTACACCATGGATCACACGGCCGGCAGCTACGTGTTCGATCCGCAGGGCCACCTGCGCCTGTTCGTCAAGCATGGCCAGGGGCCGGACCCCATCGTGCACGATTTGAAGCAGCTGCTGTAACGGCACGCGTGGGGGGCGGCAGGGCCTGCCCGCGAGTCATCCCATGGCAAGAAAAAACGCCCGGCTCCGTAAGGAGCCGGGCGTTTTGCCGTGCAAGAACGGGCCCGCAGGCGCGGGAGCCTTCCGGCCCGGTGCCCGGGAGGACCGTCAGGCGTATTCCGCCAGCGCGCCCTTCATCTTCTTCATGGCCGCTACTTCGATCTGGCGGATACGTTCGGCCGACACGCCGAATTCGTCTGCCAGTTCGTGCAGCGTCGAGCCACCCGAGCCATCGTCGTTGACGTGCAGCCAGCGTGCCTCGATGATGCGGCGGCTGCGTCCGTCGAGCGTTTCCAGGGCCTGCTCCAGTCCGGTCGACTGCATGCGGTCCTGCTGGCGCGCCTCGATGACGCGCGTCGGTTCATTGTGATGGTCAGCCAGGTAGGCGATCGGCGCGAACGATTCCTCACCGTCGTCGCTGTGACCTTCTAGCGCTGTGTCGCCCCCCGACAGGCGCGTTTCCATTTCCATCACGTCTTCGCGCTTGACATTCAGATCCTTGGCGACGGCATCGATCTCCTCCGGCGTCAGGGTGTTGAGGCTGGTCTTCTGGCTGCGCAGATTGAAGAACAGCTTGCGCTGCGCCTTGGTGGTCGCCACCTTGACCATGCGCCAGTTCTTCAGGATGTACTCGTGGATCTCGGCCTTGATCCAGTGCATGGCGTACGACACCAGGCGTACACCTTGTTCGGGGTCGAAGCGCTTCACGGCCTTCATCAGGCCGATGTTGCCTTCCTGGATCAGGTCAGCGTGGGGCAGGCCGTAGCCAAGGTACTGGCGGGCAATGGAAACCACGAGCCGCAGGTGCGACATCACCATCCGGCCGGCGGCGTCGAGGTCGCCGGTGGCGCGAAAATCGCGGGCAAGACGCTGCTCTTCTTCTGCCGTCAGCAACGGAATCCGGTTGACGCTCTGGATATAGGCGTCGATATTGCCGAGATTGCCGGTGTAGGCGACGGCGAGCGGGTTCGCCTTCTGAGCGGAACCCTGGGCGGCACGGTCGTAAGAAAGCGCGACAGGTGCGGATACACTCACGAGGGACTCCTTGTGTAAAAACTGCTGGGATCTAGCTTGGGTCAATATTAGCACTCTCGAAACATGAGTGCTAATAAGATCCGCGATGAGGGGTAATAGTTCCTTTCAATCGAGATTCCGGAACTCATTGCCCATGAGGCCGCTGGAGCGCCTCGCACGCCGCTTGCAGGCACCTACCGCCTGGCCAATCTCGAATTCGCCACCAAACCGGAGTACTGTGGCAGGGTGCCCCCAGGAGGATGCATGTCAACGTTCAAGCACTTGTTGAAGCCCCACACCCGAGATATCGGCGCCTTTGCCGTGCGCCGTGTGCTGCCCAGTGCGCTTGCGCAGACCGTCGGCCCTTTCATTTTCTTTGATCATTTTGGGCCCGTCGAGTTGCCGCCGCAAGCAGGCATGGATGTGCGCCCGCATCCGCATATCGGTCTCGCGACGGTCAGTTATCTCTTCGAGGGCGAGATCGAGCACCGTGACAGCCTGGGTTCGGTGCAGACCATCCGGCCCGGCGACGTGAACTGGATGACGGCCGGAGAAGGCATCGTTCACTCCGAGCGTACGCCCGCCGCTCTGCGGGCGGACGGCAGCCGCCTGCATGGCGTCCAGACCTGGGTAGTTTTGCCCAAGGACCTGGAGGGGATCGCGCCGGCCTTCGCGCATCATCCGGCAGCCACCCTGCCGCAACTGACGTTTCCCGGTGTTTGCGTGTCCGTGATCGCGGGTACGGCGTTTGGCGCCCGGTCACCGGTCGAGGTCTTCAGCCCAACCCTGTACGCGGCACTGAACCTCGATGCCGGGGCTTCGCTGATGATCCCGCCGGAGCATGAGGAGCGCGGCCTCTACCTGATCGAAGGCGAGGCCGAGATCGAAGGCGAGCCGCTCACCCTGCATCATCTTGCCGTCCTGACGCCCGGCAGCACGGTCACCCTGCGCGCTCGCACCGGCGCGCGCCTGATGCTGGTCGGTGGCGCGCCTGCCGATGGCCGGCGTTTCATTGAATGGAATTTCGTGGCGAGTGCGCGCGAACTGATCGAGGCCGCCAAAGCGCGCTGGGAGGCGGATGCGTTCCCACACGTGCCGGGCGAAACCGAGCGCATTCCGCTGCCGCGCAAGGAACAGGCTGCTGACGGCTCATGACGGAGCCGCCGGCACCGCAAGCGAACGTGCTGGACCGTACTGCGCGGTCTCAGGCGGCCGCTTGCCGGATGGCTTCGATCTGCTGGGCCAAGGGCTCGGGCACCGGTTCCTCGCCTGCCAGCACGGCGCGGATGTAGGCGACCGTTGCCTGTTGATCGGTTCCGGCCGGTAGCGCGGGCACGGCGGCGACGCTGCCTTCCGCGCCGCTGGCCAGCAGCGTGGTCCGGCGGGCGCAGAGGTGCTCAATGCGCCCCGCACGCCGTGCGTCCGCGACGGCTTCGCCCTCAGTCCCGCGCGTCAGCAGCACATTCGCCGGGCGCGCCGCAAAGAGCGCGCTCAGGGTGTCCCGGTACTCGGGGTGGGTATAGCTCACCAGTTGCAATGCGGCTTCTGGCCCATGGTCGCCGACCGGTTGCAGCATCTTCACCAGCGTATGCGTCGAGTTGCGCAGCCCGATCACTTCGCGGCGCGCCAGCAGGCCGTCGAGCGCCGGCGAGAGGGTGTCGATGGCCAGCACGGCCAGGCCGTCACGCGCGAGCGCATCCGACGCGGCGGATGCGGAGGGGCTGGGCGGCAGGCCCAGCGCGTCGAACAGTTCCAGCGAGGTGATGCGCCCCGCGAAGTGCCGCACGCCGTGCACCAGCACGGGCAGCCCGGCACGCTGCAGCAGCAGGGCCAGCAGCGGCACCAGATTGGGTTGCTTGCGAGCGCCGTTGTAGCTGGGGATGACCACCACCCGTCGTCCTGCGACGGGTGCCAGCGGCGCGCAATGGCGATGCGCTGCGTCGAGCATGCCCGCCAGTTCCTCGGGCGTTTCGCCCTTGATGCGATAAGCCATCAGGATGGCGCCCAGCTCGATATCGCTGACGCGCCCCTGCAGCATCGCCTCGAACAAGGTCTCCACATCGGCGCGCGGCAGCGGCCGCGCACCTTTTACCCCACGGCCGATTTCCTTGATGTAGCGGGCGGCGGAGAAAGATCCGTGGAGGGAAGCAGTGGCGTCGGTGATCATGGAGAAGCGCAAGGGTGGCGGGACAGCGGGACTGCCGATGATAGCGCAGCTCCGCCGCGCTGTCTGTGCAGATCCCGCCGGGCGCGGCCTACGCCGCTTCCTGCTGCACCGGGTGCCGCTGCTTGTGATACAGGAAATCGATCACAGCATGGCGGCAGCCGAGGTAGACCGGATCATCGGCCAGCGTCACCCGCTCGCGCGGACGCGGCAAGGGCACGGGCAGGATCTCGCCGATAGTGGCTGCCGGACCGTTCGTCATCATCACGATACGGTCGGCCAGCAGCACTGCCTCGTCGACATCGTGCGTCACCATCACTACCGTGCTGTGCGTGGCGGCGACGATGTCCAGCAGTTCGTCCTGCAGGCGCGCACGCGTCAGGGCATCGAGCGCCCCGAACGGCTCATCCATCAGCAGTACCTTAGGCTCCATCGACAGCGCCCGCGCGATACCCACGCGTTGTTTCATGCCCCCCGAGATCTCGTGCGGATAGCGCTGCGCGGCATGCGTCAGCCCTACCAGCTGCAGGGCGGCCTGCGTGCGCGACCTGAGCTGGGCACGCGTTTCGCTGGCAGCAAAGACGCGCTCCACCGCGAGATAGACATTGTCGAAACAGGTGAGCCAAGGTAACAAGGAATGGTTCTGGAACACCACAGCGCGTTCCGGTCCGGGGCCGGCGATTTCCCGGCTGGCGCAGATCAGGCCGCCTGCCGTGGGTTGGGTGAGGCCAGCGATCAGGTTGAGCAGGGTCGATTTGCCACAACCGGAATGACCAATGAGCGCGATGAATTCGCCGGCGGCAATGTTCAGGTTGATATCGCGCAAGGCCACGAAGGCGCCCTTGCGCGTGGTGAATGTCTGGTCGACATGCTCGATGCAAACGAATCTATCCATGGGGCGCTCCTCAATGTTCGTAGCTGAAACGTTTGGCAATCTGCAGCAGCAGCGTTTCCAGCAGCAGCCCGACGACGCCGATGACAAATATGGCGATGATGATGTGCTCGACCTTCAGGTTGTTCCATTCGTCCCACAGCCAGAAGCCGATGCCGACGCCACCGGTCAGCATCTCCGCTGCCACGATCACCAGCCACGCCGTGCCGATGGAGAGCCGCACGCCGGTCAGCATGTACGGCAGTACCGCGGGCAGCAGGACCTTGCGGAACACCTTCCATTCCGACAGGTCGAGCACGCGCGCCACGTTCAGGTAATCCTGCGGAATGCGTGCGACACCTGCCGCCGTGTTGATGATCATCGGCCAGATCGAACAGATGAAGATTGACCAGATGGCCGCAGGGTCGGCTGACTTGAACAACAGCAGACCGATCGGCAACCATGCCAGCGGCGATACCGGACGCAACAGGTTGACGATGGGCGACATCATGCGATTGAAGAACACGAAGCGACCCAGCAGGAAACCCAGCGGGATACCGATCACGGCTGCCATGCCGAAACCTGCCGCGACACGGCCGAGCGATGCCAGCACATTCCAGCCAATACCCTGGTCATTCGGGCCGTTGCTGTAGAACGGATCGGCAAAGAGCGCACGGGCCGCATCCCAGGTGACACCTGGTGTCGGGATGCCGCTGATCTTCGTGGCAATCATCTGCCAGACCAGGACGAACAACGTCAGGCCGATCGCCGGCGGCAGTACGCGCATGATGGCCGCGCCCAGTGCTTCGCGGCGTGCGGCGCGCCGGGTAGCGTCGGCGGCTTCACGTGCGCGGTGGGTGGCGCGTACCTGCAGTTCGTTGCTTGCTGGGTCATCGGCTGACGGCGTGGCGGATGATACCGGGGGGATGGCCAGCGCAGCAGCCGTCGCGCCTGGGTTCATGGGTGGGACAGCGGGTTCGGCGGCCAACCCGTTCAGCAGGGATGTGGCATGGGGACTCATGTGAAGCTCCTGTGCTCAGCAAGATAAAGGACCTGTCGAGAAAGACGTCAGCTGCGGATCTTGAAGCCGTCGGCATAGGCCGCGGGGTTCCTGGCATCCCACGCCACACCATCAATGAGCTTGGCGCTGCGCAGATCGCTCTTTGGCAATGGCGTGCCGGTAGCAGCGGCGGCCTGTTTGTAGATGTCGATGCGGTTGATCTGCTTCGCGACTTCCAGATAATCCGGATGCGACTTGAGCAGGCCCCAGCGCTTGTGCTGGGTGAGAAACCACATGCCGTCGGACAGGAATGGGAAGTTCGCCTGACCGTCGTGATAGAAATGCATGGCGTCCGGGTCATCCCAGGTCTTGCCGATGCCGTTGCTGTAGCGGCCCAGCATGCGGTCGAGGATGATGTCCATGTCGGTGTTCACATACGACTTGGCGGCAATGGTCTCCGCCGTCTTGCGGCGGTTCGAAGCCGAGGCGTCGATAAACTTCGATGCTTCGAGGATCGCGGCGACCATCGCGCGTGCAGTGTTCGGATACTTCTGCACGAACTCCGCCGTGGTACCCAGGACCTTCTCCGGATGATCTCTCCAGATCGCTTGCGTGGTGGTGGCGGTGAAGCCGATCTTGTCGGCGATGGCGCGTGCGTTCCATGGCTCGCCGACGCAGAAGCCATCCATGTTGCCAACGCGCATGTTGGCCACCATCTGCGGCGGCGGCACGGTGATCACCTTGGCATCCTTCATCGGATGGATGCCGTGGGCCGCCAGCCAGTAGTACAGCCACATGGCGTGCGTGCCGGTCGGAAACGTCTGCGCAAAGGTATAGTCGCGCTTCTCCTTGTCCATCAGCCCCTTCAGGCTGGCGCCATCGCGCGCGCCTTTCTCGAGCAGCTTGTTGGACAGTGTGATGGCTTGGCCGTTGTTGTTGAGGCTCATCAGCACGGCCATGTCTTTCTTCGGTCCGCCAATGCCGAGGTGCACCCCATACATCAGGCCGTACAGCACGTGCGCGGCATCGAGATCGCCATTCACCAGTTTGTCGCGCACACCGGCCCACGATGCCTCTTTCGAAGGCGTGATCTTGATGCCGTATTTCTTGTCGAGCCCCAGCGTGGATGCCATGACGACCGACGCGCAATCAGTCAGCGGAATGAAGCCGATGCGCAGCTCGGTTTTCTCGGGCGCGTCCGAGCCGGCCGCCCAGGCACCGGCCCGTACCACTGGATCGATCAAGGTCATGATGCCGGCTCCCGCAAGCGTGGTGATGGCGCGCCGGCGGCCCGCGCGCACGTCTGGCAGTGGCGTCGCATGACCGGCCGTGGCCGGAGAGGTAGGGGACTTGCGTTCGGTCATCGCCGCTCCAAAAAAATAGGCGTCCGCTCCCGCCGCCGGAGCGGGGGAGGGGACGCCGTTGTCCAATTCCGTGTGCCATTGCGGGTCACGGACAAGAGTGGAATGCGCCTTCGTTGGCAGCACACGGGATACGCAAGTGACATGCCAGCCCGCTCGGCAGCGTGACAGCACGCCAGCACGCTACCGGCTGACGGCGTCGCCGCGTCGTTCGTGGCTTGCTGGTGCGCCGGCCGCCGGTCGAAGGAGGCGTGTCAGGATGACGGGCGGAGGCAGAGATGCCATCCACGGCGCTCCATTCACGTGCGTATCGCCCCTGCATCGGACCGCTCATGCGCCAGTGCGGTGCGTTCAGCCGCCCATGACATCGAGCACGCGTCGCGCGGCTTCGCCAAGCTTGATGCCACGCTCCATCGCCAGCTTGCGCAAGCGCTGATAGGCCTGGTCTTCGGTCAGGCCGAGCGTGGCCATCAGGCGGCCCTTGGCCCGCTCCACCAGCTTGCGTTCGGTCAACTGCAGGCGGGTTGCATCCAGTTCGGCGCGTAGCGCCTGCTCCAGCTCGAAGCGTGTGTAAGCCACATCGAGCACGCTTTTCACGCGCTCGGGGCGCAGGCCATCGACGATGTAAGCGGTAATACCGGCCGCCAGCGCCGAGCGGATGCGCGCGGCGTCATCGTTATCGGTAAACAGTACGATCGGCCGCGGTGCATCGTGCGTGGCAACGCACACATGCTCGACCGTATCGCGCGCGGCGGATTCCGAGGCAATGATGATCATGTCGGGCTGCCATGCCAGGATGCGATCCGCAAGACCGATATCGGCCTGCGTCACCTCGACCCTATGTGTGCCGCCATCCGCCAGCGCCGTGCGCAGCACCTCGACCTCGACCGGGTGCGTATCACCCTGGTCCTGCACCAGAAGGATGCGCAGATGGCGCGGTGCTGGGGATGTATGGGGCGCTTTCATGGGTTTGTCCGGGAATGCCGGAACAGCATGCAAGTTCTGCACCATCACGCCTGTCATGCTGGCTTTGCGGGCGCCCCGATCTTGGGTGTATGCTGTTCGCCGTGTCGGCCTTCGCGCGCCTGCGGGGCCGACCTTCCTGTCCCGTGATCGTGGAGAATCCGCATGTCCGCTTTTGTCGTCGCCCCGCCCGAGCCGGTAGGCATTCCCGTGCGTGGCAGCAGTGCCCTGTTTCCGGTCCGCCGTGTCTATTGCGTGGGGCGCAATTACGCCGCGCACGCCCGTGAAATGGGCGCCGACCCGGACCGCGAACCGCCGTTCTTCTTCTGTAAGCCTGCCGACGCGGTCAGCGTCACGCCGAATGGCGAAACTGGCCAGTTTCCGTATCCGCCGGAAACCAGTGATTGCCAGCATGAGGTCGAATTGGTCGTGGCACTGCACAAGGGCGGCCGCAACCTGTCGCTCGAACAGGCAGCGAGCTGCGTCTTCGGCTATGCCGTCGGCCTGGACATGACGCGCCGCGACCTGCAGGGTGCCGCCAAGAAGATGGGCCGCCCGTGGGAAACCGGCAAGGCATTCGACGCCTCCGCCCCCATTGGTCCGCTGGTGCCGGCGAGCGAGATTGGCCATCCTGCCAAGGGTGCGATCACGCTTGAGGTCAACGGTGCCGAAAGACAGCGCGGCGACCTGTCCGACCTGATCTGGTCCGTGCCGGAATCGATTGCGTTTCTCTCCACGCTGTTCGAACTGCACCCCGGTGACCTGATCTACACCGGCACGCCAGAAGGCGTGGCAGCGATCGTGCGCGGCGATACGATGGTGGCGCGTATCGAAGGCGTTGGCGAATTGCGCGTCAGCGTCGTGTGAGGAGTGCCGATGCAGCTCTACAGCTACTTCCGCAGTTCGGCCGCGTTCCGTGTGCGCATTGCACTGGAGCTGAAGGGGTTGCCATTCGACATCGTGCCCGTCCACCTGCTCAGGGAGGGCGGGCAGCAGCATACGCCGGAGTATCTGGCGCGCAATCCGGATGGGCTGGTGCCGTTGCTGATCGATGGCGACCATGTGCTGAACCAGTCGCTGGCCATCATCGAATATCTGGACGAGGCCTATCCGCAGCCGCCCCTGTTGCCGGGCGATGCGGGGCAGCGTGCGCATATCCGCGCGCTGGCGCTGGCAATCGCCTGCGAGATCCATCCGCTCAACAACCTGCGGGTATTGAAGTATCTCAAGCGCACACTTGAAGTGTCCGAAGACGAAAAGGATGCCTGGTACCGGCACTGGATCACGCTTGGCTTCGGTGCGCTGGAACGGCGTCTCGCGAGCGATTCGCGCACCGGACGCTACTGCGTGGGCGACACGCCCACACTTGCCGATGCTTGCCTGGTCCCGCAGGTCTTCAACGCACAACGCTTTGCGGTCGACCTGGCGCCGTATCCGACCATCAGCCGGGTCTTTGCGCAATGCATGCAGCTTGAGGCAATCCAGCGCGCCACGCCGGCGGTGCAGCCGGATGCGGAGTAAGCGGCCGTAAGCGCAGAGATGCACCGGATCCCCTTGACCCTGGGGAGCACAGAATGCATCTTGCGTCGATCGTAACGCCCGGCTTTACCGCGTGCGGCGGTAAATATATGCAGTGCGTTGCCGGAGTGCATGCCGTGCCGCGCGGGTTCGCGCTTCAAGTTCGGCGTGTTCCTGGTCGCGGGTGGGATCGGCCTTGTGTATGGCAGCGTCGTCCGCGGTGCTGGTGGCATTCAGGCGCATAAGCTGTTCGCGGTTTGTGCGGATCTCCCTGCGCTGGCTCGCCCTGGCGGCCAGCTCGTCTGCGAAAGCATCTACGGGGGCATGCAGTTGGGCCGCAAGGGTGGTGGCACACCGCTGCTCCCAGCATTCAGTCAACCGTGCGAAATGTGCCTCGGCAGACGTGAGGGTCGAGGTACGCTGCGCGTTCGCCACCATGGTGTCGTTCCATGCGAGCATTTTGTTCAAGTCGTAGACGGCTTGCAGCACCCGCTGTTCGTATGCGCCTGCATCGCCTGCCATGCCGCTGATCTGCGGGTGGGCCAGCACGGCGCTCAACAGGCGGTATGACGGGTTGTAGACTTCTCTCATGAATGCCTGTTTTCCTGCAAACTTTCTGGCGCGGATATCTTCAATGATATCCAGGTAGCGCAGCAGCCCTTCCAGGCCGGCCGCCATGTTCCGGAGTGGCGCGGTTTGATCTTCCTCAGGTCGTGGCGCAGCGGGGTCTCGTGCCTGGCGCGCACGGACCTCTTCTTGCAGGATGTCCTGCCGCAGGCGCAACAACGCTTGCCAACCTTGTCGCAGCCGCTCCAATTTGCGGTTGTGCAGTGGCGCATCTGGATGTAGTCGCAGCAGGCGCTCCACCTTGTGCATGAAACGGCCATAGGTGCGCTGATCCAGGTATGCCTGCTGTTTCAGGTGTCGCGCCTCGTCGCGCTCGGTGGCCTTGCGGGCTTTGTAGACCAATTCCTGTGTAGCGGAAATGGTCTGGGTGCTGGTGGCGTGAACATAGTAGTTGATGCCACGGCTGCGCGATTTTTCCACCCGTGAGAAGGCTCCGAGGCCGAAGGGTTCCCGTGAGTCCGGCCGCAATAGTAGCTGCCCGGTCGCCGCGCGCAGGCTGCGGATATGCAATCCGGCAAGATCGCGCTCCTGGCGGCTGCGTCGCCGGTCGTCCCGGATGGACTGGTGGAATGCAATTTGCGCATTCAGGGCATCGAGCTGGGCGCCGACATGCTCACGCAGGCGATAGCGCACCATCAGGACGATGTTCTGGCTTGTGGCATGCGCCAGTACCTGCTGGATGGCTTCTTCCAGTTCTTCGGGGCCACCAAAATAGTTTTCCCATGCCACCTGCTCCGACGCAATTGCCGCGCGGAAATCCTTCGGCCGCTTGAAGTTCTGGCCGAAGTAGGAGAATACCGAGTCGATCAGGCCATTCTTCTTGAGCAGGGAAATCTGTGCGCGGCTTTCCCTGGCACGATAGGTGGACGTGACACCGGCGGCGATGGCATTCGCCGTCATGCCGGGCATGCTGTCCTGATTGAAGCCGGGCACGACTACCGAGGACAAGCCGAGGGCGGAACGCACGTCATACGCGTGGTTGTAGTACACCATATCCAGCGCCTGCTGGCCGTTGCGATCGAAGGTGGTCCCCTTGGTTGCGGTATACGCACCCTGGGCGAGCATGGCGCTGCCGCCAACCTGGAATTTCCGGCTGTTGCGTTCGAATGCGCCACGAGCGAGCATGCCGACGGACGCCGATGTCTTCTGGCTGCTCGTTGTGGCGTGCGTCTGGCTGATGGAAATCAGCTTGCTGTCAAAAAATTCATTGGCGAAGCTGTCGAATACGCTGCGGGCATCATAGTCCTTCAATGTCGTTCTGCCGGCGGTCTCGACGTGTGGGTAACGACGGTTCTGTGCCGCATTGCCAAAGAATTCCACGACACACTGGCTCTCGTATCGCCACGATTGCACCGGCTGGCCATCTTCTCCCAGCATCGGTAATGCCTCAACTCTCTGCGGATCGTGCGTCATCTGGAATTCGATGTCACCATGCTCGCCATAGTCGCGCCGCACCAGGATCTTGATGCCCTCGGTGTCGGTATACTCCGAATCGTAGCCGAACGATGCGACACCAGAGAGCCTCAGATGTTCCTCGAGCTCGGTATCTGAGCCCGCTACATAGCGCGCTTCGGCTCCGGTCGCACGATGGACTTTGCGGCCGAACGTCAGCTCCATGCCCCAGTTCTTGCTCTCGATACCGAAGTACCCAGCGCCCCCGGCGATTGCCGTGACGCGCGCACCGACATAGTGGAAGGTCCCCAGCCCGGCGAAAATCGTCCCGTTGATGCCGGACGCCACCTTTTCCTCGGTGCGCCACGAGTTGTCCTGTTCCTGCTGCACCATGCGCACCAGGTGCTGCTGGATGCCGCGGATGCTGGAATCCTCCGGTTTCAGGTCGGCTGTTTCAATGCACTTCATGGCCTTGAAAATTTCATGCGCGGTCGGGAGGCGGGCCGGCCAGGCTGCCCTGCGGGCGGGCGCAGGGGCAGGCCGTGGCAGGATTTCATCGTTCCGCAGCACGATCAGCCCCATCGGGCCCGGCTGCCGATCCTGAAGGTATGCGGTATCGATCGGCTCGTCAGGCCAAGGCGGCAGTACTTCGGTCTCGTCGTCCTGAAAAAGGCGCTGTGCCTGGGACATGTCCACGTTGCCTTGGGCCGCGATCTCTGGGGGCGTTACTGGAGGCGGCTCGCCCGTGAGGACTTGCGGCACAGGAACCTCATGCATGAGATGCCATTGCCGGAACGCCCGCTCCAGCGTGCGACGGTCAAGCCTGGGCAGGAAATGGGTGCACAGCGCAGCGATCGTGGTCTCGCCATTGTCCAGGGTATGGCCCGCGCGCCGGAGATAGTCGCGCCGCGCTTCATCGCCGATTCCCGCCGCGTCGCATTTATGCTGAAAGGCAATGCACAATTGCTCCGTTTCGCTCTCGGTTAGCTGTGAAACATCGCGCATTCCGATGCGGGTGGCCGGCGCCGCGTCTGCAAAACTCATGTTTGCAAACGTTTCATGTGCTTGCCGCCACAGGAGTTTTTCGATGACCTCTCCAGGGTCCTGATGTTGATACGCGAGCGTGGTTTCTCGCGACAGTTGCTGGTACAGGTGGCGGGAGAGGGTCGACAGCATATTGTCGTACTTTTCCTGCATTTCGTCGGGGTGCTTCATGCTCGCGCCGCCATCACCCATGCGCATGGCCCGGAACGGTGCCTTGCCCCAGAACAGCGCGCGCAAGGGTGCCGGCGCGAACTTCAACACCTTGCGTTTCTTGATGGCCTCGTTACGCTGCATCCAGATCGACACCTTGCGGATCCGACGGCCCGCCGCCGCGATATCGGCCACGCTGCGAAATCCTTGATGCCATGCATAGAGATTGCCCCTCTGGCGGGCCGTCAGTCCCTGCCGGTAGCGCGCGATCTGGGCAGGGTCGGTCCGTGCGTACTGCCACAACTGACACAGCATGCCGAGGCAGTCCTCGGCATAGGCACGATCCTCTTCCGGCAGGGCTGGCGTCTGCATGAGGTCGGCTGCCTGCAGCGCATGTAGCAGCAACTGGTCGGCACAGCCCGTATCAGAGGGGTCGAGCCAGTGCGGCGCGGGTTTTGTCAGCAACCGTGCCGCAGCCGGCGTGACGTCCAGTCCTCGGTGAAGCAGCTTGCGCAACGCGCGGAAGTCATGGGGATGCCGGCTGAGACTGAGGGCGACGCGCAGGGCGCGTGCCTGTAGATCCTCGGCCTCCAGCCGGACGTGGCGCAGCGGAGCGTCGCCGGTGCGGATCACGTTGTCGTGCGCCAGTATCCGGCGCAGGTCTGCGGGAAGCGGGGCAGGCGCGCCAGGCTGTGCTGGCACGAACAACCGATTCAACATCTCTGCGCCCGCGGTGTCCAAGTATGCGAGCACGGCGCGCGCATGGCGGATGTCGCCGTTCGTGACATCCGCCAGCCGCTGTGCCATCGCGATTGCCAGGGCGGTGGGCGCTGACGAGCGCGGTTCGCTGAAAAGGACGAGCAAGGCGTTTCCGAAGGTTTCCACCATATCCCTATCACCCACGGCAAAGCCCGGCACGCCAGGCTTCCATCCCGGAAACAGCGTGTGCAGATAACCGTAGAACGCTGTCGTATCGTCGACCGGTACGGTTCCGGTTCGCGTGCCGGTCGCACAGAATGCATGCCGCCTGATATCGCGCACAATCTTGCCGGCATGGTTGACAACGAGGTCCCTGACGACATTGTGTGGTTGACCGATGCCCGTGCGTTCGTGTTCGCGGCCATGCTGGCTGATGGTGTGGATTGCCCTGCTGAGTTTCGCGGTCGCCGTTGCCGTGCACGCTTGGCCGGTTGGCAAGTGATGGGATTGCTGCAGCGACGTTTTTTGCCGCGCGGTCGTGACGCCGGTGTCTGGGGTGATGCCGGCTCTTTTCCAGTCCCCGACCAGGAAATCGATCGTGATATCGAGCCGCGCAAGGAGTCGTTGGAGCGGTGCTGACGAAGAAGTCATCGAGGTCTCCCTTGCCGCACGGGGCGGCTCAGCAACAGTGAGGTTGACCCTGCCACGCCGCGGCGGGAGTCATGTCCGGTGAAACGAGCGGTGGCGCTGGCCGGCTCGTTTTTCTGCTGGGGAGGCACAGGAACACGGCGACGGGCTCATCGCGGTCCGTCATGATGATGCGCGGGCCTGAGTGAGGGCATGCAGGAACATGCTGCGCATGCAGCCGGATGATGCATGGTCCCTGTCGTCAGAAACCAGAGTAGAAAAAATCAGGCAATACGATTGTTAAATAGAGAAAAGAAAGCGCTAGAGGTCGTTCGAGGACGCTCTTGATCCGGAGCCCTGGGCTGTCGGAGCGGCTCATGCGGGGTGCCCACGCAACGGTGGGCTTGTGCGGATCAGCCCAGCAACGCGTCGGCGAATTCGTCCGCGCGGAACGGCTGCAGGTCATCGACCTTTTCGCCGACGCCGATAAAGTACACCGGCACCGGACGCTGACGCGCGATGGCCGCGAGGATGCCGCCCTTGGCCGTGCCGTCGAGCTTGGTGACAATCAGCCCGGTAAGACCAAGTGCATCATCGAAGGCACGGACCTGCGCGAGCGCATTCTGGCCGGTGTTGGCGTCGATCACCAGCAGCGCTTCATGTGGCGCATCGGGCATAGCCTTGCTGATGACGCGCTTGATTTTCTTCAGCTCTTCCATGAGGTGCAACTGCGTGGGCAGCCGGCCGGCGGTATCGGCCATCATGATGTCGACGCCACGCGCCTTGGCCGCATTGACGGCGTCGAACGACACGGCTGCCGGGTCGCCGCCGTCCTGCGCGATGACCGTTACACCGTTGCGTTCTCCCCAGATCATCAGCTGTTCGCGAGCGGCGGCGCGGAAGGTATCGCCGGCGGCCAGCAGCACGCTCTGTCCGTAGTGCTGGAAATGCTTGCACAGCTTACCGATGCTGGTGGTCTTGCCGGCGCCATTGACACCGGCGATCATTACCACCAGCGGCTGCGCACGGCCCAGCACCATGGTCTTCTCAAGCGGTTTCAGCAGTTCGGTGAGCACGTCGCGCAGTGCGGCCTTCACGCCGTCCGCGGTGTCGATGCGCTGCTGCTTGACGCGCTTGCGCAGTTCGCCCAACAGGAATTCGGTCGCTTCGACCCCGGCATCGCTCATCAGCAGGGCGGTTTCGAGTTCCTCGAACAACGCTTCGTCGACCTTGACGCCGACGAAGAGCGTGCCGATGTTCCGGCTGGTCTTGGCCAGGCCGGAGCGCAGCCGGGTCATCCAGCTTTGCTTGGCGGCTTCCGGCACAGGCGGTGGCGGAACCACTTCGACCTCTGCTTCCGTGCTGGCGGCAAGAGTGGCAATGGTGGAAGCGTCAGAAACGTTGGCAGTGGACGCCGGGATGCCGGAACCGGCCGGGCCCGGGGTTGCGGCTTCTGGCGGCAACGCGCCGACGCTGGCATCCGGCGGTGTGGCTGGCGCAGCTTCGCGCGCGGTATCCTGTGGTGCTGCCTCGGGCGCTTCCGCCGGTTGGGCCTTGCGCTTTTTCCAGAAACTAAACATGTGGGTAATCGGTCAACTATCGGATATCGTGGCGCTATCGTATGGTGCGTACGCGCATATGCGCAAAATTCTAGCAGACCCCCTTATGTTGCCGACCTTTCGTGTCCTTTCCGGGTGCTCCGCATCCCGTCAACCAACCCGCCTGTCCACCTCTGTGCACCGCATACGGGCAGCGGTGCTGGTGCTCGCCCTGTCCGCGCCGGCCCTGGTTGGGGCCCAGACGCCTGCACCGCCCGATGCGCCGCGTACCGGTGCACTGCGGACAGAGGCCCGCGCCGCCGCGACGACGCACGAATTCCGCCTGCGCAATGGCTTGCGCCTGATCGTGAGAGAGGATCATCGCGCGCCCACCGTGGTCCACCAGGTGTGGTACCGCGCCGGGAGCGTGGATGAGGTGAGCGGCACCACCGGGGTCGCGCACATGCTCGAGCATATGATGTTTCGTGGTACGCCAGCCTATCCGGCCGGTACCTTCTCACGCATCGTGGCCGAACTGGGCGGGCGTGACAATGCGATGACCAGCCGTGATTACACGATGTATTACCAGCAGGCCGAGAAATCGCACCTGCCGAAGCTGATGGCGATGGAAGCCGACCGCATGGCGAATCTCAAGATGGCGCCGGATGATTTCAGCCGCGAGATGAAGGTCGTCATGGAGGAGCGGCGCCTGCGGACCGACGACTCGCCCAGCGGCACGCTGTTCGAGCAATTGATGGCGAACATGTATGTCGCATCGCCATACCGTCATCCGATCGTCGGCTGGATGGATGATCTGCAGCACATGACGCTCGACGATGCCCTGGATTGGTATCGACGCTGGTACACGCCCGCCAACGCGGTGGTGGTCGTGGCGGGCGACGTCGATCCGCAGGCGGTGCGTGCCATGGCGGAGCGGACCTATGGCCGTGTCGCCACACGGCCGCTGCCTGCGCGCACACTCCGCGAGGAGCCGCCGCAAAAGGGCATCAAGCGCATTGCCGTGAAGGTGCCGGCGGAGAACCCGTCCGTGGTGCTGGCGTTCAAGACGCCCGCGTTGCGGGATGTCGAGAAGGATGCCGATCCCTATGCGCTGGACGTGCTGGCAGCCGTGCTGAGCGGCTATGAGAATGCCCGGCTCGATCGCCTGCTGGTCCGCGAGCAGCGCATGGCGGATAGCGTGAGCGCCGGCTACGACGGCCTTGGTCGCGGTCCCGCCATGTTCACGCTGTCGGCCACGCCGGCCAAGGGACATACGACCGAAGCCTTGGAGCAGGCCATGCGCGCCGAGGTGGCACGGATTGCGCGGGAAGGCGTGTCCGCGCAGGAGCTGCGGCGCATCAAGGCGCAGCTGGTGGCAAGCCAGGTCTACAAGCGCGACTCGGTATTCGGGCAAGGCATGGAAATCGGTATTGCGGAGATGTCGGGTATTTCCTGGCGCCAGCTCGATCGCATGCTGGAGCGCATTCAGAGCGTGACGTCAGAGCAGGTGCAGGCCGTTGCGGCCCGCTATTTCGGGGACGATGCGCTGACGGTGGCCACGCTCGTGCCGCAGCCGCTCGACGGCAAGGCGCGACCTGTTCCTGGCGATATGCCGACCACAGCGCCAACCACAGCGCCGGCCTCGCAAGGCCGGCCCCATTGATCAACGGAATGCCTGAATGAAGCTGCTGAAGATGCGTTACTGGATATCGGCTGGCTGGTTGCTGGCCACGCTGTTCGCCCCATTCGCCGCACAGGCTGCGCTGCCGATCCAGCATTGGACTGCAGCCTCCGGTGCGCGCGTGTATTTTGTGCCGAGCCCGTCGATTCCAATGCTCGACATCAATCTCGATCTGGATGCCGGCACGCGTTTCGATCCGCGCGACAAGGCGGGCCTGGCAACGATGGTGGCCGGCCTGCTCGACAAAGGTGTGGCAGCAGCAGATGCGGCGCCAGCCCGCAGCGAAGGCGAGTTGGCCGATGCCTTTGCCGATCTCGGTGCGGAATTTGGCGGCGGCGTGTCCGACGACCGTGCTTCGATCCGCTTGCGCACGCTATCGTCCCCGGCCGCACGTACGGCTGCCGTGGCGCTCATGGCGCAAATCGTGAGCCGGCCTGCCTATCCGGTGGAAATGGTCGAGCGGGAAAAAGCCCGCTTGACAGCGGCGTTGCGCGAAGCCGAGACGCGCCCGGCAGCCATGGCCGCGCGGGCCTTCAATGCCGCGCTCTACGGCGATCATCCGTATGGCTTCACGGCCAGCCCCGAGACCGTGCAAGCCATCACGCGCGATGATCTCGTGGCTTTCCATCAGCGCCGCTATGATGCCGGGCACGCCGTGGTGACCCTGATTGGGGACATCGACCGGGCGCAGGCGCAGCAGATCGCCGACCAGCTGACTGCGGGATTGCCGCGCACCGCAACCGCCACGCCTTCCACAACCGGTTTGCCGCCGGTGCTGCCGCTGGCTGCGCCGCGCGACATCCGTCTGCCGCATCCGGCGCAGCAGGCACACGTGCTCGTCGGCCAGCCCGGCATTGCACGTAGCGATCCGGACTTCTTCGCGATCCTGGTGGGCAATCACATTCTTGGCGGCGGCGGGTTCACCTCGCGCCTGACGAGCGAAGTCCGCGAGAAGCGCGGCCTTACCTATGGCATTTCGAGCGGTTTTGCACCGCTGCTGCAGCCCGGTCCGTTCCAGATCAGCGTGCAGACGCGCAAGGACCAGGCCGATGAGGCGCTGCGCGTATTGCGTGCGGAGCTGGCGCGCTTCGTCGCGGAAGGGCCGAGCGTGGCGGAGATGAAAGCCGCCAAGGCCAACCTCGTCAATGGTTTTCCGCTGCGGCTCGACAGCAACCGCAAGCTGATCGGCAATGTCGCCAATATCGCTTGGTATGGTTTGCCGCTCGACTATCTCGACGGCTGGACGCGTCGCGTCGAAGCGGTTACCGCTGACCAGGTACGCATGGCATTCCAGCGCGCATTGCAGCCGGAGCGCATGGTGACCGTGATCGTGGGCGCGGCAGATCAGCCGGCTGCCCTGTCGAAGTGATACCGGCGTGCCGGTCCCGGCGGTTCGGCCGCCTGCGGTTGCGCGACGGGAGCAAGCGCGGCTGACGCTTTACATCACGTGGGCTTTACCCCCGGGTGGCGCGCGCGCAGCGGCTACAATGCTGCCATGTCAGCCACCCGCTCCCGTTCCCGTCCATCATCCGCTCCCCCATCTAAGGCCGCACCGGGCCGGCCACGGGGCGTGCCGCGCCAGGTCCGCATCATTGGCGGGCAATGGAAACGGACGCCGCTGGCCGTGCTCGACGCCGATGGCTTGCGGCCCACGCCCGACCGCGTTCGCGAAACGCTTTTCAACTGGCTGGGCCAGGATCTGGGCGGCTATGCGTGCCTCGACCTGTTCGCCGGCTCCGGCGCGCTCGGGTTCGAGGCAGCGTCGCGTGGCGCTGCCCGGGTGGTGATGGTCGAGAGCCTGCCGGCCGCTGTCCGCCAGCTGCAGGCGGTGCGCGACAAGCTGCACGCCGGCATGGTGGACATCCGTGCCGGGGATGCACTAGGCCATCTGGCAAGCTGCCCGCCCGGGGCCTTCGACGTGATCTTCATCGATCCGCCGTTCGGCAGCCCGCTCGCCGCCCGGGCACTCGCCGCTGCCGTGTCGCGGCTCAAGCCAGGCGGCCACATCTATCTCGAGTCAGGCGAGGACATGTCGGCGGCGCTGCCCGCGGAGCTCGAAATCGTCCGCTATCTGCATGCCGGAATGGTGCATGCGCACTTGCTGGCCGCCAAAACCAGTTAAACTACGCCGCTACCCGGGAAAACCCCAGCCCGCGATGGGCATTGCTGCCCCGGGTGATGCAGGGCGGGGTACAGCCAGGGTAATCGAAACTAAGGAGTGGGTATGGTGATCGCCGTATATCCGGGGACATTCGATCCGATGACGCGCGGACATGAAGACCTGGTTCGACGCGCATCGAATATTTTTGATGAGATCGTGGTCGGCGTGGCGCAGAGCCCCAACAAGCGCCCGTTCTTTTCCATGGACGAGCGCATCCAGATCGCAGCGGAGGTGCTGAGCCACTATCCGAACGTGCGGGTCGAGGGTTTTTCGGGGCTGCTCAAGGATTTCGTGCGCAAGAACAATGCGCGCGTCATCGTGCGCGGCCTGCGTGCGGTGTCCGACTTCGAGTACGAGTTCCAGATGGCCGGCATGAACCGTTACCTGCTGCCCGATGTGGAAACCATGTTCCTGACGCCTTCCGACCAGTACCAGTTCATCTCCGGGACCTTCGTGCGCGAGATCGCCCTGTTGGGCGGCGATGTCAGCAAGTTCGTGTTTCCCTCGGTGGAAGCATGGTTGCAGGAGAAAATCGGGAAAAGCGCCTAAAATAACGGCACAGGCGTCATCAACCCACAGGAAACCAATATGGCACTCATGATTACCGATGAGTGCATCAACTGCGATGTATGCGAGCCGGAGTGCCCTAATGAAGCCATCTTCATGGGCCCGGAAATCTACCAGATCGACCCGGACAAATGCACCGAGTGCGTCGGCCATTTCGACGCCCCGCAGTGCCAGCAGGTCTGCCCGGTGGCTTGCATTCCCAATGATCCCCAGCGGGTCGAAAGCCACACGCAATTGATGCAGAAGTACCTCAGGCTCACTCAGGCAGCCTGATTCCGGTGGAGCCCTCGCCCATCCCGAGGGTTCCGCATCATCTTGGAACGCGCATGCCGGTGCACGGCTGTGCCGGTCGTTCTGCTCTTACCTCACCAAATTCCATGCTGCCATCCCTGGACGGACGCCGAGTTGCGCGCATCCGGCAATCCGGCTCAGGGTTGGGCCTTGTCCTGCTGATCCGCCTGGTCTCGGCTCGCTGCGGCGATGGCGGCCGCGGCCTCGCTGTCTCGCTGCAACCAGCGTTCGATCGCGTGCCGCGTGCGCAGGCTCAGCTGGCGCTGGCGGACATACTCGGCATCGAGTACGCGATAGAGCGACCACATGATCAGTACCAGCAGGACGGCAAACGGAAAGGCCGTGATGATGAGCGCACTCTGGAGCGCGTCGAGTCCGCCAGCCAGCAGCAGGGCCGCTGCAATCACGGCGATGCTCACGCCCCAGATGATCCGGCGGGAGACCGGTGGGTCGCCGCGCTCCGGGCTGGACATGGTGGCCAGCACCAGCACCGCCGAGTCGGCCGACGTGACGAAGAAGATGACCAGCAGCAGAATCGTCAGGCCGGCGAGGAAGGTCGCCGCCGGGTAGGTATCGAGCAGGGCGAACAGCACGTTCTGGTAGCCGCTCTGGGCTGCCGCGACCATCTGCCCGTTGCCAAACATCTGTTCCCACATGGCTGCTCCGCCAAACACGGAGAACCACAGGAAACCTAGCAGGCTCGGCGCGATCACCACACCCAGCACGAATTCCCGCACCGTGCGCCCCTTGGAAATGCGGGCGATGAAAATGCCGACGAACGGCGACCACGAGATCCACCAGGCCCAGTAAAAGATCGTCCAGTCCTGTACCCACGTGCTGGCCGTGAACGGCGACATACGCAGGCTCATGCTGACCAGCTGGCTCAGGTAGGCGCCGAGCGTGGTGGTGAAGATGTCGAAGATGAAACTGACGGGGCCGAGCACGAGGATCATCAGCAGGAGCAGGACGGCCAGCGCCAGGTTGCCGTTCGACAGCCATTTAATGCCACGCGTGACACCGCTTGTGGTGGAGGCCATGTAGAGGACAAAGGCGACGGTGATCACACTCATCTGTGTCAGCGTGCTGGCTGGTATGCCAAAGACACGCTCGAGTCCCGCGCTGATCTGCAATGTCCCGAAGCCAAGTGTGGTGGCGACGCCAAGAGCGGTCGACACAATGGCAAGGATGTTGACGAAATGGCCGATCCACCCGGTGTGCCGGTGCCCGATCAGCGGCTGCAGCAGGTCGCTGATCAGTCCGCGTCCTTGCCGGTTGAACATGAACCACGACATGGCCAGGCCCACCAGTGCGTAGATCGCCCACGGATGCAGACCCCAGTGAAAGAATACGTAGCGCATGGATGCGCGTGCGGCCAAGATACTCTGCGGGGCGAGGCCTTCCGGTGGCGCGAGGTAGTGGGACACGGGTTCCGCCGCGCCCCAGAACACTAGCCCGATGCCCATGCCCGCAGCAAACAGCATGGACATCCAGCTCGCATTGGAGAATTCGGGCTCGGCGTCTTCGCCGCCGATGCGCAGGTTGGCAAAGCGGCTGAACAGCAGGTAGATCAGGAATACCAGCGTGGCGAACACGGCCAGCAGGTAGAACCAGCCGAAGCGGACCGAGACCACGGCGAGACCGGACTGGATGAAGACATGAAATCCTTTGGGCCAGAGGCCTGCTACGAGGGACAGCAAGGCCACCACGAGGATCGAGATACGGAAGACCACGGTATGTGCTCCTTTCTGAGTCGCGCCTGCGAGCGGTGCGCAAAGGGCTGGCGCCACGGCAAAGCTGTGCGCCGCATAGTCACGCAGGTTGGCTGCGATGAGATCGGCTACTGGCTTGACGACAGCATGCACCTGCGGGGCGCGCGTGTCGACCAGTGTCGCGGTGAAGAATGCAGTGCCTGACCGGGAGGTCACCGGGCAGGACGCTCGGGCATGCGGCTCGCTGCGATGCCGTCGTGCCCAGGCGGAAAGTGGCGTGCAGGCGTCTCATGGCGTCACAGCCAAGGCCGCTATTGTAAACGCCGTGAGTGGGATCGCCAAACGGCGGGTGATGCATGCTGCGCACAGAGGATGGGGCACAACCTGGCGATGTAAAAAAGCCCCCGAGACCGGAGGACCGGCACTCGGGGGCGCGGAGACCGCAAGCGGCATGCGTCAGGCAACCCGCAGGCCTGGGCGAGACGTATGCTTACACGCCGATCTCTCCGCCATCGTCCTTGGTGATGGCGATGGTCGCCGAGCGCGGACGTGCCGTGCTCGCCGGGTTGGTCTGGCTGGCTGGCCAGTGGCCAGTGCCGCCGTCACCCGGGTGCTGGATGTTGACGAACATGGTCTTGTGGTCTGGCGTCATAGCGATACCAGTGATCTCGCAGTCGATCGGGCCCACGAGGAAGCGGCGCAGGTTCGCTTCCGTCGGGTTGGCACCCTTGAGGGTCGCTACGCCCGGCGTGGTGCCGTCGTTGCCGGTCGGCGTGGCGGCGCCGCCGTCACCCACGGTACCCGGTGTAGCGGCCAGCATCATGCAGTTGGTGGTGCCAGTGTAGGCGCCATCGTCGGTCTGAATCCACAGGATGCCGCGCGAATCGAACCACAGACCGTCCGGGCTCGACATATCGTTGCTGGCGGTCAGGCCTGAGATGTTGTAGGTGGCCGGGGCTGCGGTCGGCGAGCCGAACACGTACACGTCCCACTTGAACGTCGTGGCGGTGGCATCGCCGCCGTCTTCGTGCCAGCGGATGATGTGGCCATTGGGGTTGCCCGGGCGCGGATTGGCGGCGCTCAGCGTGTTGTTGCTGTTGGTGAGCGTCATGTAGACCTCGCCGTTCAGCGGGTTGACGGCGCCCCATTCCGGACGGTCCATCTTGGTCGCGCCGACCGCATCGGCAGCCAGACGCGTATCGATCATGATGTCGGCCAGCGACGGGAAGGCAGCCAGCGCCGGATTGGCGGTGGTCAGCGGCAGCCATTCGCCGGCGCCGCTGGCGTCGAAGCGCGCCACATACAGTGTGCCGTCGTTCATGTACTTGGCGCCGGCGGCCAGGCCCTTGTCGGCGGGGTCGTATTTGGCGGTGGAGACGAACTTGTAGATGTAGTCACCGCTCTTGTCGTCACCCATGTAGAACACCATCGGCTTGCCGGCGACCGGGTTGCACGGCCAGCAGCCCTCGTGGGCGAAGCGGCCGAGCGCGGTGCGCTTGACGGGCGTGGAGTTGGGGTCGAACGGGTCGACTTCGACGATCCAGCCATAGGTGTTGGCGGCATTGCGATAGTCGTCGGCAGCCGTAGCGCCCGTGGCAGCGATGTACCAGCGCTCGTACAGATCACCGGTGAGCTGGCTCCAGCCAAAGCTGCCACCCTGGTTGGCGGTAAGCGAGTAGCGGTTCAGGCTGGCGTTGTCGGCGCGCGTGGTGTCAGCATCGCGGCGGAAGTAACCTTCCCAGTTCTCTTCGCAGGTCAGGTAGGTGCCCCACGGCGTCATGCCGTTGGCGCAGTTGTTGACCGTGCCACGGGTGCGCGTGCCGTCCGCCGAATACTTGGTCACAACGCGCGCATTGCCACGCACCGGGCCTTCGAGTTCCATCGGTGTGGCGGCGGTCAGGCGGCGGTTGTACATCGAACCGCGCACATAGGTCATGCCGTTGCCGCTCGCGCCACGCTTTACTTCGACGATCGAGACGCCATGGGCGTTGACTTCCTTGTCCACGTCACTGGCCGGGCGCGGGTTGGTGTACGACGTACCGGCGGGGTGCAGGAAGTTCTGCGTGATGTTTTCGTGGTTCAGGCACAGCAGGCCCCGGTCCGAGCGCTTGGGGTCGTAGGCGCCGGCATCTGACAGCCCGAAGAAATACATGCCATCGTGATGGTCGCCGGCACGCAGCTCGTACGATGCGCCTGTTTCCGAGCCATCGCCGGCCCAGGAGGAAATGCCGTAGACCAGCGGGTCGCCGAGGGCGTACAGGACCGACATCGAGTAGCCGGTCGGCAACTTGACGACATCGGCAAGGCTGTGCGCCACCGGGGAGAAGCCCAGCGCTGTCGGCTTGACGATCGGGTCGGTCGGCGTGGGGGGCGTCGGCGTGGTCGGTGCCGGATCATCGCCACCGCCGCAGGCCGACAGGCTCAGACTGCCGAACAGGGCGGCCGTGGTCGCCGAGATACCGCCGAGCATCGTTTGCCGGCGCGACAGGCGGGCATTCAGGATGTCGGCAAAATGCAGGTTCTGCGTTTCGGTATCGCTGGAGGCAGGGGGCACGCTGTTTTTCGTCACTGGGATTTCTCCATTGCCAGTTGTGGGAAGCTGACAATGTAAGAGTCGCCTGTGACGCGACTATGTCGTTGCTGTGTCGCTTTGGTGACGGGCGCGACGCAAGCGGGTCGCACGAGCCGATGGTCATGTGCGGAGGATGGAGCGGGCCCGCGCGAGATTGGCGGGCGCAGAGATGGCAGGCCCCTGCTGGTGGTCAGGGTTTGCCGTGCAGACCCATCATCGCGCGTTCGGCCTGGCCCTGGGCAAGCAGTTTCAGGGCCGGAATGCTGCGCTCCAGCGCGGCATCAATCAGTTCCTGTTCCTCGCGGCGCGGGGGTTTCAGGACGAAACCGGCGACGTCCTCCTTGGCGGGGGCGCTGGCGCCTTCCGGACGCAAGCTGCGCGGATGGCCGATACCGATACGCAGGCGCCAGTAGTCCTGCGTGCCGAGATGCGCGGCAATATCCTTCAGCCCGTTGTGGCCACCCGCACCGCCGCCGCGCTTGAGCTTGACGGTGCCCGGCGGCAGGTCGAGCTCGTCGTGCAGGACGACGATTTCATCGGGCAGGATCTTGTAGAACTTGGCGAGCGCGCCGACCGACTGGCCCGAGCGGTTCATGAAGGTCATCGGCTCGAGCAGCCAGATTTCCTCACGCCACAGGCTGGCGCGCGCCGCCATGCCATGGAAGCGGCTTTCGAGGCGCAGCGTGGCGCCCGCCTCGCGGGCCAGCTGATCGACCAGCCAGAATCCGGCATTGTGGCGGGTGGCTTCATATTCCTGACCGGGATTGCCGAGGCCGACGATGAGTTTGATCATGGGTACGCAATGAAAGAAAACGGAAGCAATCGGGTGCAAGGATAGCGCGTCTGCCGGGGCGGGGCTGCATGTGGTTGCCATGCGCCAAAGAAAAAGCCCGCAGGGCTGGCCTGCGGGCTTGAGCGGAGCGGGTTGCGCGCGGGCAGCGTGCCGCCGGCTTATTCCGCCGGCTTGTCGCCTTCGGCTGCGCCGGCATCGGCTTCAGCCGACTTTTCGCCAGCCGGCAGCGAGATGCTGACGATTGCCGGGTTTTCTTCACCGCCATGCTGCACGGCCGAAACGCCCTTCGGCAGCTTGAGGTCGGACAGATGGAGCGACTGGCCCAATTCCAGGGCGCCGAGGTCGACTTCGATGAACTCAGGCAGGTCGGCCGGCAGGCACGACACTTCGAGTTCATTGGCGATGTGGTTGACGATGCCATGACCGACCTTCACGCCCGGAGCGGTTTCCGTGTTCAGGAAGTGCAGCGGCACCTTGACGTGGATCTTGGCGTTGGCGTCAACGCGCTGGAAGTCGATGTGCAGGACCATCGGCTTGAACGGGTGCATCTGGAAATCACGCAGCAGGACCTTTTCAGCCTTGCCAGCCACTTCCATATCGAGGATCGACGAGTGGAAGGCTTCTTTCTTCAGTGCGTGGAACACTGCGTTGTGATCGAGTTCGATCAGCTTGGGCTCGGCGCTGCCGCCATAGATGATGCCCGGGGTCTTGCCAGCATTGCGCAGGCGGCGGCTCGCACCAGTGCCCTGTACGCTACGCTCGAAAGCGACGACTTTCATGTGTTGCTCCTGATTGGAACTGCCCGCGACCAGACAGTCCGGTTGAGGAAGGGCTCAGGCCCTTCCGGACGAATACGCCGCTGCTTTGCCCATTTGCCGGGCGAGGCAGCGGCGCAAAATTCAGTAAAGCTTTGAATTATATCAGGATTCAGCAAACAGCGACATGATCGAGTCGCCGTTCACGATCCGGGTGAAGGTTTCGGCCAGCAGCGGGGCGGTGGACAGCTGGCGGAACTTGCCGCCGCAGGCCAGCGCTTCGTCGCGCAGCGGAATGGTGTCGGTGACGACCACTTCATCGAGCTGCGATTCTGCGATGCGCGCCACGGCACCACCCGACAGCACCGGGTGCGTGCAGTAGGCAAACACGCGCTGTGCGCCGCGTTCCTTCAGGACCTGGGCAGCCTTGCACAGGGTGCCGCCGGTGTCGATCATGTCATCCATGATCACGCAGTTGCGGCCGTCGACTTCACCGATGATATTCATGACCTCGGCCACGTTGGCCTTGGGGCGGCGCTTGTCGATGATCGCCAGGTCGCAGCCGAGCTGCTTGGCCAGGGCACGTGCGCGCACCACACCGCCAACGTCCGGCGAGACCACGAGCAGGTTGTCGTAGTTCTTTTCGCGCAGGTCGCTGAGCAGGATCGGGGAAGCGTAGATGTTGTCGACCGGGATGTCGAAGAAGCCCTGGATCTGGTCGGCGTGCAAGTCCATCGTCACCACGCGCTGGACGCCCGCCACTTCGAGCATGTTGGCTACAACCTTGGCCGAGATGGCCACGCGCGCGGAGCGCGGGCGGCGGTCCTGGCGGGCATAGCCGAAATAGGGGATCGCGGCGGTGATACTCTGTGCCGAGGCGCGCTTGAGCGCATCGACCATCACCATCAGTTCCATCAGGTTGTCGTTGGTCGGCGCGCAGGTCGACTGGAGCACCATGACGTGCTTGCCGCGCACATTTTCCTGGATTTCAACCTGGACTTCGCCGTCCGAGAAACGTCCGACGAGCGCTTTGCCGAGTGGAATCCCGAGGTGGCGGACAACTTCTGCTGCGAGTTTGGGATTGGCATTGCCGGTGAAAACCATCAAGCCTTCGCTGCGCATGGGGGGCACCTGTTTCTTCGGGACTGTGGCACGCACGTTCCGGCTTACCGGGCGGTGCGAGACATGTGCGTAATGCGGATATGACGCACGATGGGTGTAACTTGGCAGGGGAGGAAGGATTCGAACCCTCGCGTGCCGGAATCAAAATCCGGTGCCTTGACCAACTTGGCTACTCCCCTACACAACCTGTCGTCCTTCGACTGCACCGCGTTTTTGCGATGCACGCGCCGGACATAAGCTTGCTCAGTGCATTATGCGTACGCTGCGAGCGGGTGGCGATCCAGGCTCCTGGCAACCTTGCCGGTCCACTGGGACGGCAACTGCGCCAGCACCTCCTGCGCCTCGGCCACGTCAGTATAACGTGCAAAGACACAAGCGCCTGACCCCGACATTCTTGCGTGACCCGAATGAGATTCCAGCCATGCAAGCGCGTGCGCAACTTCTGCATATTTTCTTGCCGCCACCGCCTGCAGATCGTTGCGACCGAATCCGTGCGGAAAATGGCATGCAAGAAAGTCCGCAATTATGATCGGCGGCGTGTCGCGTGTCAATCCCTCGTCGGAAAAAATTGCCGGTGTCGGCACTTCCACCCCGGGATGGATCACGAGGTAGACGCTGGCTGGCAGCGATACGGGCTGCAATGCCTCCCCGATGCCTTCCGCAAAGGCGTTGCGGCCCAACAGGAAGAATGGCACATCGGCACCGAGGGCCAAGCCGAGCGACATCAGCGTGGCGCGCGGCAGGTCCAGTTGCCACAGCCGATTGAGGGCCAGCAGCGTGGTGGCGGCATCGGACGACCCGCCGCCGAGCCCGCCGCCACGCGGCAACTGCTTGTCGATGCGCAGTTCCACGCCGTAGCGGCAGCCCGTGGCTTCCTGCAGCAGGCGCGCCGCGCGTACCGTCAGGTCGGTGTCCGGCGGCACGCCATCGAGCGGATTGGCATGGATGATGCGGCCGTCGGCGCGGCGCGAGAAGTGCAGGGTGTCCTGCCAGTCGATCAGCTGGAATACGGTCTGCAGCGTGTGATAGCCGTCGGCACGACGTCCCGTGACATGCAGGAAGAGGTTCAGCTTGGCGGGCGCGGGGCAGTTTTCGAGTTCGGTAGGCGACGGACTGGACATCGGAGTATGAGAGGGAAGCTGGTGGGCCGATTCTAGCGGGCTTTTTGCCGAGGGCTCCGGGCGATTCCGCGTCTGATCCTGCGTTGGCTTGTTCGTCGCCGGTTTCCCGACCGTTTCCTTACTCGTCAACCACCAGCCGTACCGACAGCGGCTCACCGTCGAGCGTGCGGGCGAGATCCATGCGGCGTACGCGCGGTGTGTCGCCGGCCGAGGTCTCGCGATATTCCTGGAAGCGCACGGTCCAGCCGTGCTGTTCGAGCTGGGTCAGGCGACCGGTGGCGTCGCGCTCGGCCCGGACGACCGGGCCGGGCGCGGGACGGGCCTGCAACCAGTCGCGCATGCCCGAGACCGGCAGGCTGAAGCCGAGCGCCTGCTGCATGAGCATATCGACTTCGGGTGCGCTGCGCGGCGCCTGGTTGGGGAGTTCGAGCGTGGCCTGGCCTGGCAGCGCGGTGACGATCGCCAGCGTCTGACCCAGTGGTGAGACCAGCGACAACTGGACGTTGTCGCCGCGCTGCAGCCAGACGAAATTGCCATGGGCGCCTTCTTCCCGGCCATTGCGTTCGGCGCGGGCGGAAAACCGTCCGCGCAGTTCAATGGTACGGTCCGCGCCTGCGGGTGCGAAGCCGGAGCCGGGTGTCACGCTGGCGCAACCGCTCACTGCGGCCAATGCGCCAAGGACCAGCCCGGCGCGGAGGAGGGAGCGCCGCGTCGTCATTCTGGCAGGACCACGCCGTGACGCTCGAGCGTGCGCTTCAATATGCCGCTCTCGTCATCGAGGCGGCGGGCCTTGTCCCAGGTGCGTTTGGCATCGTCGCGACGGCCCAGTTGCCACAGCACTTCACCGAGATGCGCGGCGATTTCCGCTTGCGGCGACTTGTCATACGCGCGCTGCAGCAGGTCCGCCGCGGTCTGCAGATCGCCGAGACGGTACTTTACCCAGCCGAGGCTATCCATGATGTAGGGGTCTTCCGGCGCAAGCTGCGTGGCTTTTTCCAGCAGCTGCAGCGCTTCCTGCAGGCGGGTGTTGCGGTCGGCCAGCGAATAGCCGAGGGCGTTGTAGCCCTGTCGATCGTCGGGCCGAAGCGTGATGAAGCGGTTCAGCAGGGTTTCCATCATGTCGTAGCGCTGCGCGCGTTCTTCCACCATCGCCAGTTCGTAAAGATAGTCCGGCTGGTTTGGCTCGGCCTCGAGCAGGGCCGAGAGGCGTGCGCGGGCGCGGTCGATTGCGCCGGCCTCGAGCAGCATGCCGACCTCGGCCTGGCGCAGCGACGCTTGCATCGCCGCGCGTCGTTCCGGGTCATCGATATTGGCAGTCTCCTCGCTGAGCTCCTTGAAGATCGCCTGGGCTTCGTCGAGGCGCTGCAGCTTGCCGAGCAGCTGCGCGCGCTTGACCTGCGTGGCCGTGGCGAGGCGTTCGTCGTCGATGCGTTCGATCCAGGCCAGCGCCGCCTTGTAGTCGCGCTGTTCCTCGGCAGCCTGCGACAGGCCTTGATAGGCGGTATCGGCGTCCATCTTGCTGGCTTGCGCCAGTTTGAGGTAGCGCTGCAACTCCGCTTCCGCTTCGCGGTAGTGTTTCTGCTGCAGCTGGATCAGGCCGAGCGCAAGCGCCACGCGTGCATCGTTGGGGGCGCGGGCACGCAGCGCTTCGAACTGCTGCTGCGCCTCATCGACGCGCTCGCTGGCGAGATACAGGCGGGCCAGCGCCAAGCGCGCGTCGATCGACGCCGGCGCTGTCTGCACATAGGCACGGAGGCTCGCGATGGCAGCCTCCGGATTCTCCTGCGCGCGCAGGTCCGCAGCCATCAGCGCCGCCGGCTCGTAGTGCGGGCGTAACGCGAGGGCGCGGTCCAGCTCCGCCAGTGCGCCGGCATTGTCCTTGTTGGCGGCCCGGGCGGTGGCCAGGGCGAGATGGGTTTCCGGCAACTGCCGGTCCTTGACGGTCAGTCGCTCCAGTACCCCCAGCGCACCGGCCGTATCCGGACTACGCGAGAGTGTGCGCTGCAGCAGCAGGATGGTTGCGCCGCGCTGGGCTGGCGGCGCACGATTGAGCTGGGCGGCAAGCACGGGTTCGACTTCATCCCACTGGCCGGTCGAGATCAGCAGCGACTGGATCAGCTGTCTGGGCGCGGCCGCCGCCGGGTCGATCTCCGACCACAGGCGCGCGCCTTCGAGCGCCTGGTCGACCGCGCGGGCGGTGAAGGCGATTTCGGTGGCGCGCTGGGCAAAGCGCGGATCGCGTGTCTCGCGTGCCAGTGCGATATAGGTACGAAAGGCGTTGCCCGGTAGGCCGCGTTGCAGGCCGATTTCCGAGGCCATGACCTGGAACAGGATGTCGTCGGTCAGTTCGAGTTTCGGCAGGGCGGCGCGTGCCGGATTGACGGCAGTGTGCGCAGCCTGCGGTGCCGCGTGCGCTGCGGGCGAAGTTCCGGCAAGCAGGGCAGCGCACGTAGCCATGGTGGCGAAGAGGCCGGTGCCACAGGTGAGGCGAAGAGCGGATACCAAGCGATCCGACATCATGTGGGAACTCCGAAGCTGGTTGCAGTGCATTGTAGCGTGCCCGCTACAATGCGTACGATGTCCGGATTGGAGTGCGAAAGTGAGGGAGTGGTTCGATGCCTGAGTTGCCCGAGGTCGAAGTCACGCGGCGCGGCCTGCTGCCCCATGTGACCGGCCGGCGCATTGCCGCCGTGGCGGTGCGCCACCATGGGCTGCGCTGGCCCGTCGATGCCGATCTTGCCACGCGCCTGACCGGACGGGTCATCGGCGAGGTGCGGCGGCGCGGCAAGTACCTGCTGCTCGCCTGCCAGGGGCCGGAGGATGCCGGCTGGCTGATGATCCATCTCGGCATGACCGGCACCTTGCGGATCTATCCGCAGGCGCCTGAACCGGGGCCACACGATCATGTCGATCTCCTGCTGGAAGGCGCGCACGGCGTCAGCACCTTGCGCTTTCGCGATCCGCGCCGCTTCGGCGCGGTACTCTGGGTCGATCTGCCCGACGATGCGCTCGATACCCATCCGCTGCTGGCGCGGCTTGGCATCGAACCGTTCGATCCGGCGTTCGGCGGGCGCTGGCTCCACAAGCACACCCGCGGCCGGCAGATTGCCATCAAGCAGGTCCTGCTCGGCGGCCAGGTGGTGGTTGGCGTCGGCAATATCTACGCTTCCGAGAGCCTGTTCCGCGCCGGCATCCGGCCCACCACGCCAGCCGGGCGTATCAGCCTGGCGCGCTATGACCGTCTGGCAGCCGAAATCCGTGCGACGCTCGGCGATGCGATTGCGCTGGGCGGCAGCACGCTGCGCGACTTTATTGGCAGCGACGGAGCGAGCGGCTACTTCCAGCTGCGGGCATTCGTCTACGACCGCGCCGGCGAACCTTGCCGGACTTGCGGCACCCCCATTCGCCAGATCGTCCAGGGACAGCGTTCCACCTTCTATTGCCCGGTATGCCAGCGCTAACCATGTCCGCCTGCAGTACCGTGCCGCCAGCCATCTGCCGGCACTGACGCCCGTGCTCCCGCTTCTACTCCCGTTCCCGGCACAGGATCGGCAGCCAGGTGTGATGCCTTCCGCCTGGGCCTATTTCACCAAGGGCATTCCCGGCTCCGATACACTGTGAAAAAATGTTGAATTCAACACTATCCTGACCGGGTGCTTGCGGCATCCGCCGGTTTTTCAGACGGGCCACCATGACCTCACTTCAGCAACGGTTCGAGCATGACAGCACCTGGCGCAGCGATGCCTCGGCTGCACTCGGCCGTTTCCATGACTGGCTACAGGCGCAGGACCTGCTCGATGGCGAGGTGCAGGCTGCCGTCGACCGCGTGCGCGCGATGCTGGCGCATGACAGGCTCAGCATGGTGTTCCTTGCCGAATTCTCGCGCGGCAAGACGGAACTGATCAACGCGCTGTTCCTGGCCAATAGCGGGCGTCGCATGCTGCCATCATCCGCCGGGCGTACCACGATGTGCCCAACGGAGCTGCGCTACGATCCGGCGGCCGCGCCGGCCTTGTACCTTCTGCCGATCGAAGCCGATGTTGCCACGCCGTTGGGGCAGGCCACGACCGATCCGCGCTGGGTGCATGTACCGCTCGACCCTGGGGCGCCGGCGGATGTAGCGCGGGCGCTGCAGCATGTCGCGGAAACGGTGCGGATGTCGCACCATGAAGCCAAGGCACTGGGTATGGACGGCAGTGCTGTCCACGTGGCGGCATTGCCGCCCGGCACACAAGGCTCGCTCGAGCTGCCGCGCTGGCGCTACGCAATTGCCAATCTGCCGAATCCGCTGCTTGGGCAGGGGCTGGTGGTGATCGATACCCCGGGCCTGAACGCGCTTGGCACCGAGCCCGAGCTGACATTGCGGCTGCTGCCCGACGCACATGTGGTGGTGTTCGTGCTGGCCGCCGACACCGGCGTGACGCAAAGCGACCTCGAACTGTGGCAGACGCATGTGGCCCATGCGCAGCGTGCGCGTTGCCTGGTCGTGCTCAACAAGATCGACGGACTGTGGGATCCACTCAAGCCGCATGACGAAGCCGAGGCTGAGCTGCGCGCCCAGGTGGAAGCCACGGCCCAGGCGCTGGGCGTGGATGTGGCACAGGTGTATCCGGTGTCCGCGCAAAAAGGGCTGGTTGCCCGGGTGTCGGGGGATGCGGCGCTGCATGCAGCAAGTCGCCTGGCCGTCTTGGAAGAGGCCATGTCCGAGCGACTACTGGCCCGCCGCCATGCAATCCTGGCGGATCAGGTGAGGGTGGCTGTCGAGGTGCTGACACGCAACACCCGGCAGCTGCTGCAACTGCGCCATCGCGACCTCGTCGAACAGCTGTTCGAGCTACGTAGCCTGCGCGGAAAAAAACAGGCGATGGTCAAGCATATGCTGCAACGCGTCCAGAGCGAGAAATCCGAGTTCGAGCAGAGCATCGGCAAGTTCAAGGCCTTGCGCATGGTGTTTGGCCGCCATGCGGCGGAGATCGTGAAGACGCTGCAAGGCCGCGAAGTCCGGCGCCGTATGCGCAGTGCGCGCGAAGCGATGTCAGGCCATCTCTTGTCGAGTGCCATTCGTAACGACATGGATGCGCTGTTCAACGACCTGCAGATGCGTATCGACAGCGCCAGCGACAAGATCGAACAACTGCACCAGATGGTCGATGCCATGTACAAGCGCTTCAATGCCGAACATGCCTTTACGCTGGTGGCGCCGCTACAGTTCGATACCGTCCGGTATCGCGATGCACTGGCGGCCCAGGCCGCGCTGGCGCAGAGCCAGGTGCGCGGCGTCAATTCCTGGCTCCGGCTGCAGCCGGGTCTGGTCGCGCGCATCTTCGGTGTGGTGGCCGAGAATGTGCAGGAGGTGTTCAGTTCGCTCAATCGCGATCTGGATGTCTGGTTCAAATCGGTTATGACACCGCTCGAGGCACAGGTGCGCGAGCACCAGAAGCAACTGCGTCGCCGCGTCGATTCCATCGAGCGCGTGCATGAAGCGACCGACACGCTGGAAGGCCGCATCGGCGAGCTGGAGGCCGCGCTTGCCGAACTCGATGCGCTGAATGCCACCATCGCCGAACATGGCCGGCAGATCCTCGAGAGTGCGACGCCGGAGGGCAGCCGCGCGGTGGCCTGAAAGGCAATACCACGCCCACGCTCATATCCCGGCATGCAGGGGTATGAACGCCCCCGATCATGCATCGCAGGCGCTGCGCTAATTCGCGCGATAATGCAGTCCCCGTCACCGGATCATCTGCATGCAGCCGCGCCGTCGTATTCCTGCTTCTACTCCTGCCCTGCCGGCTGGTGCCGTGCCCGCCGATTTCGCAGCGCGCGTCGTCGCCTGGCAACGGACCCACGGGCGGCACGGCCTGCCATGGCAGGGGACGCGCGACGCCTACCGGATCTGGCTGTCCGAGATCATGCTGCAGCAGACCCAGGTCTCTGCCGTGCTGGCGTACTACGCGCGCTTTCTCGAGCGCTTTCCCACCGTGCAGGATCTGGCGGCCGCAGCGCCGGATGATGTCATGGCCGCCTGGGCTGGCCTGGGGTATTACTCCCGCGCCCGCAACCTGCATCGCTGCGCGCAGATCGTTGTCGCCGAGCATGGCGGCATGTTCCCGCGTGAGGCCGAGCAACTGGCCGCGTTGCCCGGCATCGGCCGCTCCACGGCAGCTGCTATCGCAGCCTTTAGCGCCGGCGCGCGGGCGGCGATTCTGGATGGCAACGTCAAGCGCGTATTCGCGCGCGCATTCGGTATCGAGGGATTTCCCGGCGATAAGCGCGTGGAAGACCTGATGTGGCGGCACGCCGAGGCGGCGCTGCCAGACAGCGGGATCGAAGCGTATACCCAGGGCTTGATGGATCTCGGTGCGATGGTATGCGTGCGTGGCCGCCCCGCGTGTCTCGCGACGCCGGCGGCCTGTCCGCTACACGACATCTGCCGTGCCCGCGCGGAAGGCATCACTGATCGGCTGCCGGCGCCGCGCCCGCGCAAGGCGCTGCCGGAGCGGGCCGTTACCGTGCTGGTGCTGCTGCATGCGGGCCGGGTGCTGCTCGAGCGCCGGCCGGAACGCGGCATCTGGGGCGGTTTATGGAGCTTGCCGGAGATTGCCGCCGGACCGGCCGAGGAAGGTCTGCATCCCGTCGCTGAAGCGCTCGCACGCACGCATGTCCAACCCTATGGCGAAGCCGGACGTGCCCTGCCGGGCGCGAGCCTGTCACACACATTCACGCATTTCCGGCTGCAGATTCATGCGCGCTGCTTCGCGATGACGCACATCGACGATGCCCCCGCGCCGCAAGGCACGGCGACGCAGGCGCAGTGGCACGCGGTGGAGGCATTGCACGGGGTCGGCCTGCCAGCGCCGATCCGCACGCTGCTCGATGGCATGATGCGACCGACGCTGCTCTAGGGTGGTCAAGGCGCCGGGCATACCGCTATGACGGGCGGGCACGCGCTGCCGGATGACGGGCGCTACAGGATGGCGTGCTGTTTCATGAAGCGGTGCACGATCTCGATGCGCATGCCCGCGTCCTCGAGCGCCATCAGCTTCTGCTTGGCTTTCAGCGGGATCGGCAGGATCTCGCACAGCCGGTTGCTGATCCACACCGGATCATCCCACTGATACGGTTCGAGAAACGGCGATTCGATATCGCTCTTGGTGCTTAGCGCGGCCACGATGCGACGCAGGGCCGCGATGCATTCGAGCAGCAGACCGGGATTGCAGTCGGGCAGGTCTTCGCTCAGCAGCGCGACATCGGCGCGTATCAGACCACTGCTCTGCGTGCGGGTGGACAGAGTCTGGAAGCGCTGTCCGCCGCGCGTGCGCAGCAGCAAGAGCCCCAGCTGTTCCATGTCGCAATCGAGAATGGTCGCCAGGCACCCGATCTCAGCGGTAACGGTGGACGCGGCCGGCGCCTGCTCGCTGGCCACTTCATGTCCGCTTTCGATCAGGCACACCCCGAAGGGCAGGTCCTGGCGCAGGCAGTCGCGCACCATGTCCAGGTAACGCGCCTCGAAGACGCGCAGGGGCAGCAGGCCGCCCGGGAACAGGACAGTGTGCAGCGGAAACAGCGGAATATCACGGATGACGTTGGAATCGGACATACGCGCGCTGAAAAGGTTGGAGCGTATCCGGCACGTCAGGGTGCCGCACGCTCTAAGCGCCGCCCGGAAGCTCCCGGTGGCGTATCAACACAGTACCATGGGCTCGGAAATATGTCGCCAGCCGCTCGGCGATGTACACCGAGCGATGCTGCCCGCCGGTACAGCCAATGGCAACCGTGAGGTAGCTGCGGTTGTCGGCGACGAAACTGGGCAGCCATTTTTCCACGTACGCGCGGATATCCTCGGCCATCGCCTGTACCATCGGCTGGCTCTGCAGATAATCGATGACCGGCTGGTCGCGGCCGGTGAGCGGGCGCAACTGCAGGTCGTAATAAGGGTTGGGCAGAGAGCGCACGTCGAACACCATATCAGCATCCGTCGGCACGCCGTGCTTGAAACCGAACGACTGGAACATCAGCGTCAGGCGCTCCTGTTCGTCGCTGAGCAGATCCTTGATCCAGCTGCGCAGCGTGCTGCTGCGCAGATTGCTGGTATCGATGCGATGGCCGGTTTCCGCCAGGGGGCTCAGCAGTTCACGCTCCATCTCGATAGCCTCGACCAGCGAGGCGCTGCCCGGTTCAGCCGGCAGGGTATCGGAGTTGATGGCGCCTGCCTGCCGGATCGACAGCGGATGGCGTCGCCGCGTTTCCGAGTAGCGCTGCACCAGCGTATCGGTATTGGCAGTCAGGAACAGGACGCGCACTGCATGGCGCGTCTTCAGGTCTTCCACGATCTCGGGCACCACGCGCAGCGTCTCGCGGCTGCGGATATCGGTTGCCACGGCAAGATGGGTATAACCCTGCGTGGAGAGATACTGGGCCAGTTCCGGAATGAACTGCGCAGGCAGGTTATCGACGCAGTAATACCCTGCGTCCTCGAGTACATTCAGTACAACGGATTTGCCGGAGCCGGATATCCCGGTAATGAGAAATATACGCATGACACACCGAGCATAGCATTATCGTGTGTCAAAAGCATATGGTTGAGGTCGCTGTCGCCCTGGCGCGGCCAAGCAGGCGGCGGCACAGCCGCCTGCCACGCGCGGGCCGGTCGGCGCGGGGGTGCAGCGCGATGCAAGGCAAGACGGAGATGGTGCAGAAGACCAGGCGAGGCGTATGGAACGCGACAGCCCGCGCGCGGCGCGGCCTGCACAGGCTGTCGGGGTGCGGCTTACTTGCTGCTCAGGCATTCCTTCATGAAGGCCTTGCGGGCATCGCCAGTCTTGCCTTCGGCCTGCTTGTTGCAGGTCTTCATGCGCTCCTGCTGGGCCAGTTGCTTTTCGCTGGCCTTCGGTTTGGCGGACAGGCATTTCGACATGAAGGCCTTGCGTTCGTCGCCTTTCTTGCCTTCGGCGGACTTGTTGCACTCGGCCATCTTGGATTGCTGCGAGTTCGGCTGAGCGGGTTGCGCTGGCTGGGCCGGCTGCGCGGATTGCGCCCACACCGGCGCGGCAGACAGCGAAGCGATCACGGTACACAGGGCAAGCAGGGATTTCATGGGAAGCTCTCCATTCAGGGTAGCGAGGCGAAAGGCGCGTGCGCACGGCGCATGCACAGGCTGGGCGCGCAGCGCGAGCCCATTACAGCACACAACGGACCGTCCGCCAATCTGGTTGACGCTGCAGCCAGTCGATCAGAGCAATCTGCCCTGGGTGATGGCGTGCGATTCCGCCTGCATGGCGGCACGCTGGCGGTCCATGAAATCACGCAGCGTATCGATGCCGCGCAGCCGCAGGATGGTGTTGCGCACGGCGGCCTCGACCAGCACGGCCAGGTTGCGGCCGGCAGCCACCTGGATCTTGACCTGGTGGATCGGCAGGCCGAGCACATCCACGTATTGCGAATCGAGCGGCAGGCGTTCGAACTCGCCATCGTTGCGGCGCACCAACTGGACGATCAGCTTGATCTTCATCTTCCGGCGTACGGCCGTTTCGCCAAAGATGGTCTTGATGTCGAGCAGGCCCAGGCCGCGTACCTCGAGCAGGTTCTGCAGCAGCGGCGGACAACGGCCTTCGACGAAGTCAGGACCGAGGCGCACGAAGTCGACCGCATCGTCCGCCACCAGGCCATGGCCGCGCGAGATGAGTTCGAGGCCTAGTTCGCTCTTGCCGAGTCCCGATTCGCCCATGATCAGCACACCCATGCCCAGAATGTCGAGGAACACACCGTGCATGGTGACGCGTGGCGCCGAGATGCGCGACAGGTACAGGCGCAGGTGGTCGATGACTGCGGCCGACGAAACCGGCGTGGTGAACAGCGGCGTGGATGAGCGCGTGCAACGCAGTTCCAGGTCCGGATGGGGATCGACGCCATCGGCGATCACCAGGAAGGGCGGCTCGAGCAGGATCAGCTCGCCCATCTGACGCTTGCGGTTTTCTTCGTCGAGGCGCTGGTAGTAGGTGATCTCCGGCTTGCCGAGCACCTGGATGCGATTCGGATGGATCAGGTTGAGGTGACCGACGAGGTCCGCGGCGGACGTTGCTTCACGCGCAAATTCGAGCTCGAAGGAACGGTCAGCGCCTTCCAGTCCGGCAATCCAGGACAGCCGGAGATCGGCTGCGTTGTCATCGAAGATCGATTGTGCGGTGACGCCAGTCAGTTCCATAACGTGCGGCAAATTGGGGTCTGCGCACGCGGCAGCGCGCGGCAGACAGATCTCAGGGCTGCCAGTCGGACAACATCTGGTGGACTGCTTCCGGGGTCGGCAGGGTGTTGAGCGCATCGCGGATGTCGCGGTCAGACAGCAACTGGGCGATTTCCGACAGAATTTCGAGGTGCTGTTGCGTGGCCTGCTCGGGCACCAGCAGGAAGATCAGCAGGGAGACCGGCTTGCCATCAGGCGATTCGAACGGAATCGGTTCCGCCAGCCGCATGAACGCCGCGAGCGGTTGCTTGAGGCCCTTGATGCGACCATGCGGAATGGCCACGCCCGCGCCCAGGCCGGTCGAGCCGAGCGACTCGCGGGCGAAGAGGTTGTCCGTCACGGTCGCCCGTGCCAGGCCGTGGTTATTTTCGAACAGCAGTCCGGCCTGCTCGAACACACGTTTCTTGCTAGTGACGCTGATATCCAGCGCGATGTTGCCCGGGGGCAGCAGTTTGGCCAAACGATTCATGAAGGACAGTGGAACAGTAGTGATCTTCGCCGTGGCGGGGAACAGCCTGACCGGACATTATAGACGAGCCGTGGCGCAGGATTGTGCGCCGCAGCAGGTCCGGCCGGGCGAGAGGATCATGCCTGAGGACAATACCATGCTCTCGGTGGGGAAAGCATACACTGCTGGCGCCGCTGCGGGCCCTCTGGCGCAAAAAAAGCCGCACATGGTGCGGCTTTGTGTTGGTTGCGCGGAACGCTCAGAGTCGGGCTTCGTCCGCTGTGGCCTGATACTTCAGCGCCACACGGTCATGGTTCTGCACTTTGTCCTTGTGCTTGATCACCTGGCGGTCGAGCTTGTCCACCAGTGCATCGATGGCTGCGTACAGGTCTTCGTGATGCGATTCGACGAAGATATCCTTGCCCTTCAGGTGCAGGTTGATTTCCGCACGTTGTCGCTTGTCCTTTTCTGTCTGGTTGTCCACCGTCAGCAGTACGCTCACCCCAATGACCTGATCGAAATGCCTGATGACCCGCTCCAGCTTGGTTTCCACGTACTCCCGCAGGGGCTGGGTGATTTCGAGGTGGTGTCCACTGAGTTTGAAATTCATAGCGACTCTCCTTTCACAGACATCGCATCCAGGACGATGCGATTACTACAGGGATTTGCGAAGGTTGACTGCCGGGATTCGAAGGGCCTCGCGATATTTCGCCACGGTGCGGCGCGCCACCACGAACCCTTGCTCGCCGAGCAGTTCGGCTATCCGGCTGTCGGACAGAGGGGTTTTGGGGTCTTCAGCTCCTATCAGTTGCTTGATGAGCGCACGGATCGCGGTAGATGATGCCGCGCCGCCGGTCTCGGTTGACACATGGCTGCCGAAGAAATACTTCAGCTCGAACGTTCCCATCGGGGTGGCCATGTATTTGTTGGTTGTGACACGAGAGATAGTCGACTCGTGTAAACCCAGTGTATCGGCTATCTCGCGCAAAACCAAGGGGCGCATCGCAATTTCGCCGTGCGTGAAAAAATTCTTCTGCCGGTCCACGATAGCCTGCGATACTCGCAGGATGGTATCGAAGCGCTGCTGGATATTCTTGATCAGCCAGCGTGCCTCCTGCAGCTTCTGCTGCAGGCCCGCGGCGCCGCTGTCACCCTTGCTGTTGCGCAGGATCTGCGCATACATGTCATTGATGCGCAGGCGCGGCATCACTTCGGCATTGAGCTGCGCGACCCACCCGGCCGGCGTCTTGCGGACTACTACGTCGGGCACTACATAGTCGGCATCGGGACGGCTGAAGGCAAAGCCCGGAAACGGCGTGAGCGAGCGGATCAGCGTGTGCGCTTCCTTCAACTCCGCGTCATTGACCTGCAAGGCTTTCTTCAGGCGCGTGTAGTCGCGCGTCGCCAGCAGTTCGAGATGCCCGGCAACGATGGCCTGGGCAAGCGGCTTGGCCGGGTGCTCGATACGCCGCAACTGTAGGCCCAGGCATTCGGACGCGTTGCGCGCACCGACCCCGGGTGGATCGAAGCTCTGCAGCATGCTGAGTGCCGATTGCACCTCATCTGCCTCCACTTCGAGTTCCGCGGGCAGTTCTTCCAGAATTTCGTCAATGGAAGCGGACAGGTAGCCATCGTCGTCGAGCGATTCGATCAGGAAGATCACCAGGCCCTTGTCGCGCATCGACAGTTTCAGCGGCGCCAGCTGGTCCATCAGGTGATCGCGCAGGGTCGGGCCGCCACAACCTAATTGCATGGGCGCGCGGTCATCCTCGTCCGCCTGCGGGCGACGCGCAAAGTCGTCCAGGCTCCAGTCGTTGCCATAGTCGTTGGCACCGTCGTCCAGGTCCCCGCCGGCGGCCTCGCCTGCGGTGTCACCTGGGGCGGCGCTGCGTTCCTCCCCATTTGCGGCGGACGGTACGGAAGCGGTCTCGGCCGGTGCATTCTGGACGCTCATGGAGCCATCCGCGCCGATCCGCACGGGGCTTTCAAGCCAATCGTTTTCACGCTCGAGCAGGGGGTTCTCTGTCAGGGCCTGCTCGACTTCTTGCTGCAGTTCGAGCGTGGAAAGCTGCAACAGCCGGATGGACTGCTGCAACTGGGGCGTCAGCGCGAGATGCTGTGAAAGGCGAAGTTGGAGGGACGGTTTCATTCGACCTATTGTAAGTCGAACCTCCGCGCGATGGAACGATAGTTGCTAGGAGATCGCGGCCGAATCGGAACAAAAGTGGCAACCGTTCGGCAAACCGCGCCGGACGGCCTCGGCCGCGCGCTGCGCAGCGGGCGTCGGGGCAGAGACAGGACTGCCGCCGCTCTTCCCGCCGGCCAGATTTACATGCGGAAGTTTTCGCCGAGATAGACCTTGCGCACCGCGTCATTGGCGATGATGTCTTTCGGCTGACCTGCTGCCAGCACCGTGCCCTCGCTGATGATGTAGGCGTGGTCGCAGATGCCCAGCGTTTCGCGCACGTTATGGTCGGTGATCAGCACGCCGATATTGCGTGCCTTGAGGAAGGCCACGATGCGCTGGATTTCGCCGACGGCGATCGGATCCACGCCGGCAAACGGCTCATCGAGCAGGATGAAGCGCGGGGACGATGCCAGCGCCCGGGCGATTTCCACGCGGCGGCGCTCGCCACCGGACAGCGACAGCGCCGGATTGTCACGCAGGTGCGTGATCTGCAGGTCATCGAGCAGGGTATCGAGCCGTTGCGCAATGGCCTCTTTCGACAGCGGCTTGCCGTTCTCGGTCTGCAGTTCCAGCACGGCCTGGATGTTTTCCTGCACGTTCAGCTTGCGGAATACCGAGGCTTCCTGGGGCAGGTACGACAAGCCCATGCGCGCCCGCTGGTGGATCGGCAGGGTGCTGATCGGCGCGCCATCCAGCATGATCTCGCCTTCGTCGAGCGCCACCAGGCCGACGATCATGTAGAACGACGTCGTCTTGCCTGCACCGTTTGGCCCCAGCAGGCCGACCACCTCGCCGCTCTTCACATCCAGCGAGACATCGCGCACCACGGTGCGCGTGCCATAGCGCTTCTGCAAATGCCGGACTTCCAGCGTGCTGGAAGCGGGGGCGGCGGTGGGCGTGGAGCGGGCGGTATCTGTCGTCATGCGCGTGGTGTCGGGGCCGAAGCGATAAGTGGCGGGATCAGCGTGGCTGGGCAGGCGGCGGCGCTGGCTGTAGCGTCACGCCCGGTGCGGGGTTCGAGGCTGGGGCGCTGGCGGCATTTGAGCCACGCGGCGCGAGGACCGCGCGCACCCGGCCAGTGCTGCTGCCCGAGGACGCCGCGCCCGCGGTGTCACCCCCCGAGGCCGTGTAGAAAGCGTTGCGGCTGTCGTAGGTGATCAGCGCGCCGCGAATCTCATCGGCCACGGTCGACCCTTCCAGACGCGCCATGCGCGCGCGCCGGATCAGCTTCGACACTTCCTGCTTGCCGTCGTACTCGATGCGTTCGGCCCAGCCTTCCATGTATTCGTTCGGCGTGTCGCGCTTCTGCTTGATGTAGGCCAGTTCGCCGGGTTTGGCGATCGCTACGGCGTACTGGTAGCCCTCGGGGTCCGTACGCACTTCGGCAGTGTGCGAACGCAATACCATGGTGCCCTTGGTCAGCACCACGTTGCCGGTCAGCACGTAGATCTGCTTCAGGTCATCGTAGCTGGCATTGTCTGCTTCCAGCACCAGCGGCTTGGTCTGGTCGGCCCGTTCCGCATGCGCTGGCGTGGCTGTGAGCGCGATGGTCAATGCGGCGCCAAGCAGCAGGGCCGCCAGCGGAAAGCGCCGGGAGGCGGCCAGGGCCAGTGAGTGGGCCGGGCGGGTGCGGTCGAAGGCGGGGGCAGAAGTCGTCACGGGCGGATTCGGGTAAGTTGGGACGGCAGGCCAGGATCAGGGTTTGGACACGATTGTGCCGCGTACATTACCCAGCAATTGTACTTCGCGGGTGACATTATTGAAGATCAGGCCATTGGCATGCATGATCGACTGCCCATGGCGCAACTCGACCGGCTTGTCAGTGCGCACCACATCATCGTTCAGCAGCAGTTCGAAGCGTTCGGAGCGCGCCGACATGACCGGATCGCGCTCCGCGTCCGTGCCCTGGTCGCGCAGCACGCGCGCATTGCTGCGCAGGTCGATGATGGTACCTTCGGCATTCATCGTGCCCCGGTCGGACATGGCCGTCACCTGCGGACGCCCCGGTTCGTAGGCGCGCACGGCGGGGTGGGTCACCGCGTAGGTCTGGTCGTCCTCATACTGCACCATGCGGCTTGCATTGAAACGGTACTTGGTGGTGCCCTTGTCATCGAGTTCGGTCGCCGCCAGCTGGTCCATGTAATACGCCGGCTCGTGGCGCTTGGCCTGTTCCTGGTCGTCCTTGCGGACCGGCGAGTTCACCTGCACCAGCCAGAATGTGATGCCGGCCACGATGGCCATCAGCACCAGCGGCAGGAACCGCAGGAGCATCTGGATCAGCTGGGAGAGCAGGTTACGCAGCACGATGGGCCTTTATCGGGATCAGCGGGTCGGTACGGACGGCAACGCGATGCGTCAGGTCGGGGCCGCACCGCCTGCGAGAATATCGTTCAGCAGCGCGTCGTAGGCGCCGTGCGCGCGCAACAGCAGGTCGCACACCTCGCGCGCCGCGCCGCGGCCGCCTTCGGCCTGTGCCACGTAATGGCAGCGGGCGTGGACCTCGCGGTGGGCCTGTGCCGGGCAGGCGGCAAAGCCGACCTGCAGCAGCACTGGCAGGTCCGGCCAGTCGTCGCCCATGTAGCCGCACGCATCCGCTGTCACGCCTGTTTTGGCCAGCACATCGGCGAACGCCGTGCGCTTGTCCTGCACGCCTTGGTACACGTGCGCGATGCCAAGTTCCCGCATGCGCCAGGCGACGATGCCTGAGCGGCGGCCGGTGATGATCGCCGGTGTGATGCCGGACTGCGCCAGCAGCTTAATGCCATGGCCATCGAGTGTATCGAACGCCTTGATCACCTCGCCTTCCGGGCCGGCCAGCAGGCGGCCGTCGGTCAGTACGCCATCGACATCGAAGATCATCAGCCGCACGCGGCTGGCGCGCTCCAGCGCCTGTGGATGGCGCGCGTCGCTGTTGGCATGGAGCGGCGCGCCGACGGCGCCAGCAGGCGTGGGTTCGGCCATGATCAGATCACCTTGGCGCGGGTCAGGTCGTGGATGTGGACCGCGCCGACCAGCAGGCCGGTGTCATCGGTCACCAGCAACTGGTTGATGCGGTGCTCTTCCATCAGTTCGACTGCTTCCACGGCCAATTGGTCCGGGCCGATGTGAAGAGGATTTGTATGCATTACCTCGCTGATCGGCAGGTTCTTCCAGTCGACCGTGGTCTCCAGCAGGCGGCGCAGGTCGCCATCGGTAAACACGCCGACAGCGTGTCCCTGTGGGTCGACCACGGCAGTCATCGCCATGCCCTTGCGCGTGATTTCCATCAGCGCATGGGCCAGCGGCGTGGTTTCGCGCACCTGGGGCACGGCATTGCCGGTGCGCATCACGTCGCGGACATGGGTGAGCAGCTTGCGGCCCAGCGCGCCGCCGGGGTGCGAGCGGGCAAAATCTTCCTCGCCGAAACCGCGTGCGTCGAGCACCGACACGGCCAGCGCATCGGCCAGCGCCAGCGCCGCGGTAGTGCTCGCGGTGGGCGCCAGGTTGAGCGGGCAGGCTTCCTTGTCGACGCGCGCATCGAGGTGGGCGTCGGACAGTTCGGCCAGGCTGGAATGGGCATTGCCCGTCACGGCGATCAGCGAGGCGCCGATGCGCTTGATGATCGGCACGATGGTCAGCAGTTCGCGCGTTTCACCCGAGTTCGAAAAGGCCACGAATACATCATCGCGCGTCACCATGCCCAAGTCGCCGTGGCTCGCTTCGGCAGGATGCACGAAAAAGGCCGGCGTACCGGTCGAGGCCAGGGTCGCGGCTGTCTTGCGCGCCACATGACCCGATTTACCGATGCCGGAAACGACGACGCGGCCGGTGCAGTTGAGCAGCAGGGCGACAGCCACGGCAAAATCCGGCGTGAGCCGGTCGCGCAGCGCGAGCACGGCTTCTCCCTCGATCTGCAGCGTTTCCCGGGCGAGAGAAAGCGCTCGTTCTGGATTGAAATTGGCTATCATGGCGACGGAGTATAACAATGAATGCCTCGACGGGTGACCGCCCATCCGCCGCAGACTGACCTTTTTCCTGTCCTGCAAAAACCGCCTCCACCCGTCGGCATCCCATGCATTCACCGCTTGAACTGACGCTCGTCCTTCTCGCCGCGGCGGTGATCGGCGTGGTCGCGTTCCGTATGCTCCAGTTGCCGCCGATGTTAGGCTACCTGGCCGTCGGCATTCTCATTGGTCCGCATGCGCTCGGCCTCGCCAGTGACTCCGAACAGACCCGCTATCTCGCGGAGTTCGGCGTCGTCTTCCTGATGTTCTCCATCGGCCTCGAGTTCAGCCTTGCCAAGTTGCGCGCCATGCGCCGGCTGGTGTTCGGGCTGGGCGGCATGCAGGTACTGTGTACCATCGCGCTGACTGCGCCGGCGGCGGTGCTGCTGTCCGGCCGCTACCACCTCTCCTGGCAGGCAGCGCTGGCGCTCGGCGGCGCGCTAGCCATGTCTTCCACGGCCATCGTCTCCAAGCTGCTGGCCGAGCGCATGGAGCTGGAAACTGCCCAGGGCCGCAATATCATCAGTGTCTTGCTGTTCCAGGATATCGCCGTGGTGTTCCTGCTGATCGTCGTCCCGGCGCTCGGCCGCGACCCTGGCGACGTGATGTTCGCCCTGGCGCTGGCCGCCGCCAAGATCGTCGGCGCCTTCGCGTTGTTGCTGTTCGTCGGCCAGAAACTGATGAGCCGCTGGTTCCATATGGTGGCGGCGCGGCGTTCGCAGGAGCTATTCATGCTCAACCTCCTGCTCATCACGCTCGGCATGGCGGCACTGACCTCCCGCCTTGGCCTGTCGATGGCGCTGGGCGCATTCCTCGCCGGCATGCTGGTGTCCGAAACGCCGTACCGGCATCAGGTGGAAGACGACATCAAGCCGTTTCGCGACGTGCTGCTCGGCCTGTTCTTCATCACCATCGGCATGCAGCTCGACCTCGAGGTGGTGTTCGACCATATCGTGCTGGTGCTGACGCTCCTGCTTGTGTCGCTGGTTTTCAAGTTCCTGGTGGTGACGGTCCTGGCGCGCCTGTTCGGCTCGTCCTCCGGCGTGGCCATCCGCACCGGCCTCGGTCTTGCGCAGGCTGGCGAGTTCGGACTGGTGCTGCTCAACCAGATCGGCGCGCTGAAGCTGGCTGATCCGGCGCTGGTGCAGTCAATTCTCGCGGCCATGCTGCTGTCGATGCTGGTGGCACCATTCCTGATCCAGTGGAGCGACCGCATCGCCATGCGTTTCGCCGCCAGCGAATGGATGCTGCAGTCGCTGGCCATGACGCAGATCGCCGCGCGCAGCATCCAGACCGAGCAGCACATCATCATCTGCGGCTTCGGCCGCAGCGGACAGAACCTCGCCCGCATGCTGGAGCGCGAACACATTCCTTACATCGCGCTCGACCTCGACCCCGAGCGGGTACGCGAGGCGGCGGCGTCTGGCGATACCGTGGTCTATGGCGATGCGGGGCGCAGCGAGGCGCTGGTCGCCGCCGGCATCCACCGTGCTGCGGCCGTGGTTGTCACCTATGCCAACACCCCTTCTGCGCTCCGTGCCCTGTATCACATCCACGCGCTGGCGCCGCGCCTGCCAGTGATCGTCCGTACCGTCGACGACAGCGACCTCGAAAGGCTGCAACAGGCCGGCGCGACCGAAGTCGTGCCCGAGATCATCGAAGGCAGCCTGATGCTCGCCTCGCACGCGCTCGTCCTGATGGGCGTGCCGATGCGGCGCGTGGTGCGCCATGTGCAGGACGCGCGCGATGCGCGCTATAGCCTGCTGCGCGGCTACTTCCACGGCATCGACGATGACGACGACATGTTCGAGGGCGACGGCGTGCGCCTGCATTCAGTGCCGCTCGAACCCGGCTCCGTCGGGGTCGGGCGCGTGCTCGGCTCGCTCGGCCTCGAGCAGATGGGCGTGTCGGTGCCGGTGGTACGCCGGCAGGGCGTGCGCACGCTCGACCCGACGCCGGACATGGTGCTGCAGGAAAACGACATCCTCGTGCTGCGTGGCTGTCCCGAGGCGCTTGAAGGCGCGGTGCGGCGGTTGGGCGAGCGCTGACACCGAGTTTCAGCAGCGGGGCGCCGGAAGGTGTGCTGATCCGAAAGAACATGTCCTGGCATGGCTGGCACGATCAACAGAGCATGATTTTGTACGTACAATAAATTATTGCGGCGCCAATTTTTTGTACATACAATAAATATATGGACATCACTTTCGATCCCGGCAAGGATGTCACCAATATCGTCAAGCATGGCCTCTCGCTGGCACTTGCTGCGGAACTGGAATGGTCGGAAGTGATGGCCACGGTCGATGATCGGCGCGACTACGGGGAAGTGCGTGAGATCGGTTTCGGCGTGATCGCGGAACGTCTCTACTGTGTAGTGTTTACCCAGCGCGGCGACCACATGCACATCATTAGTCTGCGCAAGGCGAACAGGCGGGAGGTCAAAGCCTATGTCGAAACGTAAAGTCCTGATGCCAACTCCGGAAGAGGATGCGGCTATCAATCGCGGGATCGCCGAAGACCCGGATACGTTCGAATTGAATGGATCCCAGATCAAACAGTTGAAACCGCTCGGTAAACGGATCGGCCGGCCGAAATCGGATCACCCCAAGGTGTCCGTCACGATCCGCTTCGATTCGGAAATCGTCGAGGCATTCCGGATGTCCGGAGATGGGTGGCAAACCCGGATGAACAATGCGCTAAGAGACTGGCTGCGTACCCACAAGATCTAGCCGCCCGGGGCCCGGTTGGGTGGGTCGTGTCAGGCGGGTTGCGCGCGATGAACGTGCCGGTGTGCGCGTGCCTGATCCAAGCTCCTGCTATCGTACGGTTTTTCTTATGCAGGAGAGCGCCATGGCGCACGCTTCCATGTCATTGCCGGATGTCGGCAACGTTGCCGACTATCTGCGCGACCACATCCGTACCGTACCCGACTGGCCGCAGCCGGGCGTGATGTTCCGCGACATCACGCCCCTGCTGCATAACCCGCGCACGCTGCGCGTGTTGATCGACGTGTTTGTGCATCGCTATATGGATGCCAAGCTTGATCTGGTGGCAGGCATCGATGCGCGCGGCTTCATTCTGGGTGCCATTGTCGCGTACGAACTGAACCTCGGTTTCGTGCCGATCCGCAAGAAGGGCAAGCTGCCGTACCAGACGGTCACCGAGGAATATGAACTCGAGTACGGCAGCGCTACGGTCGAGATCCACGCCGATGCCTGCAAGGCAGGCGACCGTGTGCTGCTGATCGACGACTTGATCGCCACGGGCGGCACGATGATGGCGGGGCGCCGGCTGCTAGAACGCCTCGGGGCGGAGGTTGTAGAAGGCGCGGCCATCGTCGATCTGCCCGAACTGGGTGGTTCGGCGCAATTGCTCGCCAGCGGCCTGCCGCTATTTACAGTGTGCCGCTTCGACGGTCATTGAGGGTCGCAGCGCGCATGGACAGTCTCCGTTGTAGTTGCACGGAGCTGGCGCCCGCCTGGCCGGCGCGGCTGGCCGGTCAGCGCATCGGCGGGTCGTCCTTGCCGGAGCTCTCGCCCGGGACATCGCCAGCCACATCACGCGAGGCATCGCCCGAGCGCAACGGCGGCGGCGGTGACATGCCCATCGACACGTAGATGCTGGTGAGCTTGTCCACGCCAATATTCGCTGGCCTGACCCATTCCGCCGGCACATACAGCAGCCCCCCGCCAATCGGCACCGGTGCGGTCGGCACCAGCACGGCATAGTAGTCGCGGCCGTCGAGATTCACCGGCTCGGGATTGGGCATCAACGCCAGCACCGCCACGCCGTCGCCGCCGAAGAAGCACCACACCGGGCTCATGGTGCCGATGTCGCGATCCTGGTTCTGGTCGAGCACGCGCACGAAGCGGTCGGCGAGGTTGTACAGGCTGCCGATCAGCGGAATGCGGCGCAGCGTCAGGTTGATCAGCTGCGCCAGCGGGCGCTTGAGGCGCGACTGCACTGCCACGCCCAGCGGATAGATGCCGATCAGCAGCAGGACTGTGCCAAGGAAGTACGCCAGCTTTGGATTACTGACGAACGGCTGACCCAGCGCGCCGAACAGCTGGCCGATGACGCTGTCCGGGCCGATGAACTGGTTGAGCAGGCCCACCAGCCAGCCGATGATGGTGACCGTGACGAACAGCGGCAGCAGGGCGATTGCCCCGGCCAGCCAGGTGGTGATGATCGGGCGCAGGCGGGTTTTGAACTTGGCGAACATGGAGGAAGACAAGGCAATGGTGGTCCCGCATTGTAGCGAGGCATGGTGACGCGTGGTCGTGCAAGTTCTTGCGTGTGCCCGGTTCCTGCGCTCAGCGTGCTGCAGCGGGTTGCTCGAGCACGCGCTGAAGCTGTTCCAGGTCGCGCGCCACCCACGCTGCATCGGCTTCGAAGCGGGCCGCGTCCATGTCCGGCAGCCGGAACAGCGTCAGCGAGACCAGCGTGTCTGTCGCATCCGCGCCATGCGCCATGGCGCGCAAGGGCACGTACACCGTGGAACCATCGGGCAACGTAACCCAGTGATCCGCCACGCCGAACGGGTTGGGCGGGGAAAAGCGCACATGCAACGGCCCGGCTTCGCTGGCCGCTTCCCATACCAGCGGATCGGCCGCCGTCAGCGTCAGTCCGCCGGCCAGGCCGGACGCCCACTGCCGGAAATTCGCCGGGGTACCGAGGAAGGCGGCCACGTCCGCCCAAGGGCGGGTAATCCTGACTGAAATAGTGCGTGAATCGGCAGGCATCGAAAGTCTCCGTCAAGGGGGCGTACCGGTCGCACATGTATGGCACAGGCCCCGTGCGAGGTCCGCGCCGTGGCGATATGCGGTCCATGGTACGCCATCCGGCCGGCCGGTTCTGGGAGCTGCAGGCCCTCAGACGCAGCGCGGCGGCTGTTTCCCGGCTAGAATCGGTGTCTTATGCGCCCAGCAGAGGCGCCTGCTTCTCTTCCTGTGATTGATGCCAATTCCACTTCCGCCTGAGCCGAACAAGGACGCATCTGCGCCCACCGACGAGAAGCCGCGCGGACTCGCGGCCATCCCGGCACTCGCCCCGCTGACCCAGCGCGCCTTCGCCATGTTGTGGACCACCTGGCTGGTCGCCAACATCTGCATGTGGATGAACGACGTCGCGGCGGCGTGGATGATGACCTCGCTGACGCACTCGCCGCTGTGGGTGGCGCTGGTGCAGACCGCCGCAACCCTGCCGGTGTTCCTGCTGGGCCTGCCGAGCGGCGCGCTGGCCGACATCCTCGACCGGCGGCGCTACTTCATTGCCACGCAGTTCTGGGTGGCCGGCGTGGCGCTGCTGCTTTGCGTGATGGTGCTGGGCGGCTGGATGACGCCGCCGATCCTGCTGGTCCTGGTGTTTGCCAACGGCATCGGGCTGGCGATGCGCTGGCCGGTGTTCTCCGCGCTGATCCCCGAACTCGTGCCGCGTGCGCAACTGCCCGCCGCCGTGGCGCTCAACAGCGTGTCGATGAACACCTCGCGCATCGTCGGCCCGCTTACCGCCGGGGCGCTGATCGCCAGCTTCGGCAGCGCTTATGTGTTCGTACTGAACGCGGTACTGTCACTGATTTCCGCCTTCATCATCATGCGCTGGCGGCGTGAGCATGTGCCCGATCCGCTTGGCCGCGAGCGGCTGCAAAGCGCCATCCGCGTCGGCCTGCAGTTCGTCGGCCAGTCCGCGCGCCTGAAGACGGTGTTCCTGCTGATCTTCCTGTTCTTCTTCCATTCCACCGCCATCATGGCGCTGATGCCATTGATTGCCCAGGGTCTCAAGGGCGGTGGCGCGGGCCTGTTCACCCTGATGCTGGCGGCGATGGGCGCGGGTGCGATCTGTGCGGCAATGGTGTTGCCGCGCCTGCGGGCGATGATGTCCCCGCAGCAGCTGGTGGGGCGTGGCGTGACGCTGCAGGCGCTGTCGATGGCGGTCGTGGCGGTGGCACCAAACGCCTATGTGGCGGTGCCGGCCATGATCATTGGCGGCGGGGCGTGGATCACCGCCGCCAATACGCTCAGCGTGTCCGCCCAGCTGGGCTTGCCCAACTGGGTGCGCGCACGCGGCATGTCGATGTTCCAGATGGCGCTGATGGGTGCCAGCGCGTCCGGTGCGGCGGTGTGGGGGCAGATCGCCACGGTCGGTTCGCTGCGTCTGAGCCTGCTGATCGCCTCGGCCAGTGCCATCATCACCGTCACCGTTGCACTGCGCGTGACCCGCGACCGCATGATCGAAGAAGACATGACGCCTTCGCATGTCTTCAAGGCTCCGCAGACTGAAGCACCGCCGCAGCCCGGCCACGTCGTGGTGCAGATCGAATACCACATCGATCCGGCGCGCGGCGCAGATTTCCGCAAGCTGATGCAGGACAGCCGCCGCAGCCGGCTGCGCCAGGGTGCGCTGTCATGGGAGTTGTTGCACGATCTTTCCGATCCCGGTCGCTATGTCGAGCAGATCGTCGACGAATCGTGGGTCGATCACCTGCGCCGCTTCGACCGCGTGACGGCCGCCGACGTGGCGCTGCGCGACCGCAAGCTGGCCTTCCATATCGGCGAACAGCCGCCCGCCGTGGCGCGCTGGGTCAGCGTCGCGCGCTGATCGTTATGGGTGGTCTGCCGGTCTGGCGGCCTCCGGCAACCATCAGCCGAGCCGGCGAATCATGAGCTGTGCCGCTGCGTCATAGCTACGCAGCTTGGCCGCCAGCGCAGGTTCATGATGGACCGCGAAACCGTTTCGTTCCCAAAAACCGGTCGAGGCATTGACCGCCACCAGCGACATGTTGGACATGCCGCTGGCCAGCGCATGCTCGGCCAGTGCCTGCACTACGGCGCGCGCGGCGCCGGAGCCGCGTGTCTGCGGCAGCAGGGCGAGATCGTGGATGTAGTACGTGCTCGGCAAATCGGGAAGGGCGCCCAGCAGGCTGTCGAGGGGCGGCGGCTGGAGCAGGTGCCATGGGTGGCTGACGAGATACGCCAGCACCGCCGCGCCATCCGGCGCGAACACGCGGCAGCCGGGCGGGTAGAGCCGCAGCCGTTCCGCGAAGATTGCCGCTTCCTCCGGATAACCGGGGTGCACCTGTGCCGCGATTGCTTCCACTGCAGGCAGGTCGGCGGCCGTCATCAGCCGCCAGTGCTGCGCCGCTGCCTTGCCAAAGGTCATAGCTGACGCGCCGACAGTGCATCGCACTGGTTCACGTTACCGGTCTGCAGGCCGCGCCGGAACCAAGCCAGGCGCTGCGCGCTGGTGCCATGCGTAAACGACTCCGGCACCACCGTGCCCTGGCTCTGCCGCTGCAGCGTATCGTCGCCGATCTGCGAGGCAGCGTTCATCGCCTCTTCGATATCGCCGGGTTCGAGCCAGTTCTTGGTGCGCTGCGAATGATGCGCCCATACGCCTGCAAAGCAGTCCGCCTGCAGTTCCACGCGCACCGAGACGGCGTTGGCCTGTGCTTCCGGCAAGCGGCGGCGCGCATTCTCCGCCTTCTCGGACACGCCGATCAGGTTCTGCAGGTGATGGCCCACCTCGTGCGCGATCACATAGGCCTGCGCAAAATCGCCGGGTGCGCCGAGCTGGCGGTCCAGCGTGTCGAAGAAGTCGAGGTCGATGTACACCTTGCGGTCACCCGGGCAATAGAACGGGCCCATGGCCGCGCTGCCCTGTCCGCATGCCGTGGCGGTTGCGCCGCGGAACAGCACCAGCTTGGGCGCCGCATACTGGCCGCCGGCGCGCTGCACCAGGCCGCCCCACACATCTTCGGTATCGGCGAGAATGGTAGAGACGAAGGCCGCGCGCTTGTCATCGGCCGGCGGGCGTTCCGCCGGCTGCTGCTGTGTCACCATGCCACCGCCGCCGCCCGACAGCATGTCGAGTACCGTAAGCGGATTGACGCCGAAGATCAGGCTCGCCACCACGGCGACGGCGATCGTGCCCAGGCCAATGCCGCGTCCGCCGATCCCGAAGCCACCGCCACCCTGGCCACGGCGGTCTTCCACATTGTCACTTTGACGGTTGCCTTCCCATTTCATCGGTTTCTCCTTCAGCCCGGATATTAGAGCATGGCCGTCCAGCCCGCGCCAGCACCGGCATCGCGCGGTATGGCGGGCCGCTGCTGCGCGTTTGCCCTCCTGTGCCTTGCGGGGCATAATGGACCGACGATCCATCCGCGTTGCCGCGCCCGTTGCGTTGAGGTGCCATGTCCGTTCTCCTGAATCTCCTGTCCGGCGTTGCCCTGCTCATCTGGGGCACCAACCTGGTCCAGGTAGGGATCCTGCGGGTGTATGGCGCGAACCTGCGCAAGATCCTGGCGGTCAGCGTCACCAACCGCTTCACCGCGTTTCTGGCCGGGGTCGGCGTGACCGGGCTGGTCCAGAGCAGCAATGCCACCGCCGTGATCGTCAGTTCCTTCGTCGCGCGTGGCCTCATCGCTCTCACGCCCGCCCTTGCCATCATGCTTGGGGCCAACGTCGGCACCGCCGTCATGGTGCAGGTGTTCGCGCTCGACCTGTCGTGGCTCTCGCCCTTCCTGATCTTCATCGGTGTGATCCTGCACCTGTCGCGCAAGGGCTCGCGTGTCGGCCATGTCGGCCGTGTCCTCACCGGTCTTGGCCTCATCACGCTGGCGCTCGAGCTGATCTCGGTCGCCTCGCGGCCGGTGGTCGAGGCGGCCGGCGTCAAGGTGCTGTTCGCCTCGCTGACCGGCGACATCATGCTCGATATGCTGATTGGCGCGCTGTTCACGCTGCTGTGCTATTCGAGTCTTGCCGTGGTGCTGTTCTGCGGCACGCTCGCCTCGGCCGGCGTCGTCTCCATTCCGGTGGCGCTCGGCCTGGTCCTGGGCGCCAACCTCGGCAGCGGAGTCTCGGCGCTCATGTCCACCGCCGGCAGCAACCAGCCCGGCAAGCGTGTGGCGCTCGGCAACCTGCTGTCACGCGTGATCGGTTGCGCCGTGGCACTGCCGGTCGTCCATCTGGCCGCCGGCTGGCTATCGCAGCTCGACTGGCCGGCCCATCATGTGGTGGTTGGTTTTCACCTGTTGTTCAACATCGTTCTGGCGGTGCTGCTGATCGGTTTCACCGGGCAGGTCGCGCACCTGTGCGAGCGGCTGCTGCCCGGCAACTCCAGCAATGACGCGCAGGTCAGCCAGCGCCATCTCGATCCCGCCGCGCTGTCGACACCGGCACTGGCGCTCAGCAACGCCGCGCGGGAGGTGCTGCGCATCGGCGACCGGGTCGAGCAGATGCTCGTCAACCTGCTGCAGATCCTGAAGACCGACGATGCGCGGCTGGTCGGCATCACGCGCCGCATGGATGATGAGATCGACACGCTCTATACCGACATCAAGCTGTACCTGACCCGCCTGAGCCACGAGGAACTCGACGACAAGGACAGCCGCCGCTGGACCGAGATCATCACGCTCACCATCAACCTGGAGCATGCCGGTGACATCATCGACCGCATGCTGCAGGACATCAAGGACAAGAAGATCGCCCACCATCTCAAGTTCGCCGATGCCGGCATGGCCGAGCTGACGGAGATGCATGGCCGGCTTATCGCCAACCTGCGCCTGGGTCTTTCGGTGTTCCTGACCGAGGACCAGCGCAGCGCCCAGCGCCTGATGGAAGAGAAAATGAGTTTCCGTGAACTCGAACGGCGGCTCGAACTCAACCATCTGGCGCGCATTGCCAGCCAGACCCCGGACAGCATCGAGACCAGCTCGCTGCATCTCGACCTGATCGGCGACATGAAGCGCCTCAACTCACTGTTCTGCACCATGGCCTATCCGGCGCTCGATGAGTCGGCGGGCAACGCGGCCGCAGCGCCGGAGCCATCGGCTCCGGCCAACATCACTTCGTCCTGACACGGTAAAGCCTGCATCAGCGCGCACGTCTGGCGCAGGAAACGCATGGTCTGAAGGGCTGGGCCCGTTCATTGCTGTCGTGTCCGCTCCGAGCCCGGACGCAATCACTACACTGCGGCTTTTTTCGTCTGTGCCGTCGTCATGCTGAAAACCCCGCCGCCCCTTTTCGCAGCGGTTGCTTCCCCCATCAAGTGTTCCACTGCTGTCGTACCGCTCACCGATTCCCGGGATATAGCGTTGATGCTGTGCGCGGAGCGCTTGTACCGTTTTCTTGCCGCGACCTTCGCCGGCCCCAAGGATCAGGCAAGCATCAAGCATCACCTGTACGCATGCTTCGGCATCCCCATGCTGCATGGCGACCTGGAGATGGCGTATCAGGTGTCTCCGGAATTTGCTGCGGAACTGGATCGTTTCGAGGCCTTCAGAATTCGTTCGGCAGTGCCTGCGGAAATCTGGCTGCAGGCCCGGACACATTGGCCCCAGCCCTGCATCGTTCCGCATGAAATTCAGCTCGCCATGGCCGGCGTGCTGTTCGCAGCGCACGCAGGGACAGCCGCATTTCGCGACACGGCCGAACTGGATCTGGCGCAGTTCCGCGATTTCCTGGTGACGCATCTCGGGCCGCTGGACGCCGCGCTGGCAGGCGTTCCGCTGACTGCGACCGAGCAACGTCTCTTCATGGACGACATGCCGCCTGGCGACGCCACTCCACGGGCTGAAGATGCTACCGCGATGGTGCAGCGCATGCAGGCGTGCCTTGTCTCCATGCCCGCACTGTCCCAGTATGCACTGTACGGCCAGTCCTTCGATGTTCTGGTCCGTCATGCATCGCAAGCGTGGATCGCCGTCAACATTCCGCTGCCCGCGCCGTACATGCCTGTGCAGCTGCCCGGGGATACGAACGTGCACGCGTTACTGAGGGCGTGTTCACCATCCGACATGGCCGGCCTGCCGCTACTATCGCCGCCGATGCCGCCTGCACAAATCCTCACGCAAGCATCTCCAGAAGAAGCGCCTCCAGAAGAAGCATCTTCCTTGGCAGCACGCAGTGCCATGGATCCACGGCAGCAGTTCGAGCACTGGTATGCGTCCATCCCCGAGCCGCGTCCATTGCTGGAGGACTTTGCGCGTTGCGTACGCGATGGCAGCATCTGCCGTGGCGATCTTCTCGCTACAGCTATGTTGATACATGCTCCGCCGTCGCGCCTCTCGGCCGGGCATGTGCGGCAGACTGGACTGCTGCCGCCGGAGGTGGTCGAGAACCTGGAGCGACATGGCGCGTTGCATCGCCTGACTCCGGGTGCATTGTTCGCGCTGGCATCCGGCTTCGTGCTGTCGCCATCCGAGGTCGAAAGGCTCGATGACCGTGATTTGCGGGGCAATGTGGCGTGCCTGACATTGCTGTGGAATCTCGCGGCCGAGGGCGATCTTGTTATCCAGCGTGTGCGCGCGGTTGGGCGGCTCAGTGGCCTGCCGCTGGCCAATGCTGTCGTTACACGCACCACGGGACTGGAAGCGCCACACAGCGACAGTTATCACTCGCTCTGGCGGATCATTGAAGAACGCATGCTGTCCCGGCTCGATGCCTTCCTTGCCGCGCTGGAACGCGTACTGCCGCGCACGCTGGTGTTCGAGGCCCTGGCAGCCGTTTTCAAGGCGGTGGTCGATCTGCCAGACCAGTGGCATGCATGCGAGATCCTGGAGTGCTTCCATCGCCATCAGCTTCTGGCCAGTGATATCTGCAAGCCTGCCGACGCCATGGCACTTGCAGAGAACGTACCGCTATTACCTTATGTCATGGCCGCCGGCCGATTCGAGCTGGCCCGGTGGCTGCTGCGCCTGTCGCCCGACATCCACCGCGCCGGTCAGGCCGGGTGTACTGCCTTGCACTATGCCGCCGGCGCCGGCCACGCCGGGATCGTCCGATATCTGCTCGATCGGGGCGCGCGGCTCCATATAGTCGATGATCACGGCCGTACGCCGTTGCATCACGCCGCGCGGGAGTGTCATGTGCAGGCCATGGAAGCCATGCTGATGTCGCGCGACCCCGTCGTGGACACGCTGTTGCAGACCCGCGACCGGGATGGGTGCTCGCCGGTCGAGCTTGCGCTCCTGTACGCGCAGGCGACACATGGTTCCCGCCTGCCGCGCGAGGCTCAGGCAGTCGCGTTCTGCGCCACATTCGTGAACTACAGCGCGGCAGCGTCCCGCGCCCTGATCGAGGCAGCCCACGGCGTGGGGATCTCGCTGTTCCGGCGTCTGTACGTGGTGTGCCTGAGCACAAGCCGCGTTGGTCAGACCCCGTACCTGCATGTCACCGACACGGCTGGCCGCACGCCTCTGCTACGCGCACTGGCAGCGCGGCAGCTGGATATTGCCGAGTTTCTCTTGCGACAGAATGCGGATGTCATGCACATGTCGTCTTCTGGCAGCGCCCTGCATGTCTGGCTCTCCGCGTGGCGCGGGCAACATGATGCTGTGTCCAGGCGTTGCCTGAGAGCGGGGGTAAAGATGTTGCTGATCTATGCCGCGCGTCACTCGCGGGAACGATATGAGGCATGGGTCAACTGCCAGTCCCAGCTGGTACGGCGCGAGGACACCTGGAGCAATATTCCGCCCCCCTTGCACATGGCGTGCGAATACCAATTTGGCGAGACCGTGGCGCTGATGATCAGGCACGGCGTGGATCCCATGCGGCGCTCCCGTACTGGGCGGACCATACTGGAAGCGGTGGTCGCGGGTGTGCTTGAGAATCCCGAGGCAGGCAAGGATTGTCTCGCCAAGCTGTATCGTGCCCTTGGCGAGGCGCGCTGGCATCGGATTGTCAATGCGCCCAATTTCGAGGGCATCACGCCACTGCGTGCCCTGCTGCGGAGACTGGGCGAGGATGCAGCACCGCTGTCGCGGGCCGTCACCTCATTCCCGGGGTTTCTTCGCATGCTTGGTGCAACCGAATATCCGGATGCGCCAGGCCAGGAGCACGTCACGATGCACGCACGTTTGTCCGGAGGGTTATGGGGTGGTCTGCATACTGCGCTGGCCAACGGCGACATGGCCGTGGCCCGCGCGGTTCTCATGGCTGATCCGGACAGCCTCAACGATATCAACGAAACCGGTCAAACGCCGCTGATGCTGGCCATTGCCCGGATCAACGATAGCTTGCCCAGCCCGGCTGGCCAGACATCGCAGACGTCGGCCGCGGCCGGAAATGTCCGGGATCTCATCGGCACCATGCTGAGCACCGAAGTGCTGAACCTGCAGGCGCGCGACGCGCTGGGCAGGACCGCCATGCACTACGCCGCGCAATACGGCCATGCCGACATGGTCCGCATGTTGGCGGAAAAAGACTCCCGCCTGTGCCAGGGCAGGTGCGGCCCGCATCTGCAGATCGGCGAGACCGCCAACACCACGCCCCTCCACCTTGCTGCCCGGGGCGACCATCACCAGGCCGTCGATCTTCTGCTATGCAAAGGCGCCTTGCCCATGACCATGGATGGCGAGGATGGAAATTTCCTGCATCAGGCCGTGCTGCACGGTGCGCTCCGGGTTGTCTCCATGCTGATCGCCCGCCACCCGAAGACGCTTCATGAGCTGCTGGAGCAACGAACCGTGGGTCAGCAGCTTGCACCGATCGAATACGCAACGTATCACCGGGCATCCGCAACGCCCGAGGTCGCCATGCGGATCGACGAAGCATCCAGGATGCTGCGGGAGTTTGCGACAGCGCCACGTTTCCAGGTATGGAGGACGCCGCGCGGTCGGGGCATACGCGCCTGGGGTGGAGCGGGCGTGACGTGACCCGCACCGCCGGGCGCATTATTTCTTGCGCCGCACCTTCAGCATCGGCGCCAGGTACTTGCCGGTGAAGCTTGCCTTGCTTGCCGCCACATCTTCCGGCGTGCCTTTGGCGATGATCATGCCGCCGCCGGCGCCGCCTTCCGGGCCGAGATCAAGCAGCCAGTCCGCCGTCTTGATCACGTCGAGGTTGTGCTCGATGATCACCACCGTATTGCCCTGGTCGCGCAGCTTGTGGATCACCTTCAGCAGCAGCTCGATATCGTGGAAGTGCAGGCCGGTAGTCGGCTCGTCGAGGATGTACAGCGTGCGGCCGGTATCGCGCTTCGACAGCTCGAGCGACAGCTTCACGCGCTGCGCCTCGCCGCCCGACAGCGTCGTCGCCGACTGCCCCAGGCGGATATAGCCCAGGCCCACGTCGAGCAGCGTCTGCAGCTTGCGGCGCACCACCGGCACCGCGCCGAAGAACTCGTGCGCCTGCTCGACCGTCATGTCGAGCACCTCGTGGATGTTCTTGCCCTTGTAGAGGATCTCCAGCGTCTCGCGGTTGTAGCGCTTGCCGTGGCACACGTCGCACGGCACGTACACATCCGGCAGGAAGTGCATCTCCACCTTCAGCACGCCATCGCCCTGGCACGCCTCGCAGCGCCCGCCCTTGACGTTGAACGAGAAGCGCCCGGCCTCGTAGCCGCGCTCCTTGGAAGCCGGCACGCCCGAGAACAGCTCGCGGATCGGCGTGAACAGGCCCGTGTAGGTCGCCGGATTGGAGCGCGGCGTGCGGCCGATGGGGCTCTGGTCGACGTTGATGACCTTGTCGAAATGCTCCAGTCCTTCGATGGCATCGTGCTCCGCCGGCTCGGCCGTGGAGTTGTAGATATGCCGCGCCACCGCGTGGTACAGCGTATCGTTGATCAGCGTCGACTTGCCCGAGCCGGACACGCCTGTCACGCACGTCAGCAGGCCCACCGGAATCTCCGCCGTGACCTCGCGCAGATTGTTGCCGCGCGCATTGACGATGCGCAGCATGCGTTCCTCGTCCGGCGCCACGCGTTCGGTGGGCACCTCGATGCGCCGCGTGCCGGCCATGAACTGGCCGGTGGCCGAGTGCGCCGCCTTCTGGATCTGTGCCGGCGTACCCTGCGCCACGATCATGCCACCATGCACGCCCGCGCCGGGGCCGATGTCGACCACGTAGTCCGAGGCGCGGATCATGTCCTCGTCGTGCTCCACCACCAGCACCGAGTTGCCGATGTCGCGCAGGTGCTTGAGCGTCTCGATCAGGCGGTCGTTGTCGCGCTGGTGCAGGCCGATGGACGGCTCATCGAGCACGTACATCACGCCCGTCAGGCCCGAGCCGATCTGCGAGGCCAGGCGGATGCGCTGGGCTTCGCCGCCCGACAGCGTATCGGCGCTGCGCTCTAGCGACAGGTAATCAAGGCCGACATTGTTCAGGAAGTTCAGCCGTGCGCTGATCTCCTTCACGATCTTGTCTGCGATCTCGCGCTTCGCGCCGTGCAGTTCGAGCGTCAGGAAGTACGTCATCGCATCGCGCAGCGGCAGCGTGTTGATCTCGTAGATCGCACGCGCCTGCTCGCCTTCGCCCACCTTCACGTGGCGCGCCTCGCGCCGCAGGCGCGTGCCCTCGCAGCTCGGGCACGGGCGGTTGTTCTGGTACTTCGCCAGCTCCTCGCGCACCGCGATGGAATCGGTCTCGCGGTAGCGCCGCTCCAGGTTCGGGATGATGCCCTCGAAGGCATGCTCGCGCACGGTTGTGCGGCCGCGCTCGTTGATATACGTGAACGGAATCACATCCTTGCCGGAGCCCTGCAGCACCACTTCCTGGATCTTGGCCGGCAGGTCCTCGAACGGCGTGTCCAGGTCGAAATCGTAGTAGATCGACAGGCTCTGCAGCATCTGGAAGTAGAACTGGTTGCGCTTGTCCCAGCCCTTGATCGCGCCCGAGGCCAGCGACAGATTGGGAAACGCCACCACGCGCTTGGGATCGAAGAAGGTGATCTGGCCCAGGCCGTCGCAGGTCGGGCACGCGCCCATCGGGTTGTTGAACGAAAACAGGCGTGGCTCGAGTTCCTGCAGCGAATACGAGCAGATCGGGCAGGCAAACTTCGAGCTGAACAGGTGCTCCGTGCCGGTGTCCATCTCCACCGCGATGGCGCGGCCTTCCGCCAGCCGCAGCGCGGTTTCGAACGATTCCGCCAGACGCTGCTTGATGTCCGCCTTGACCTTCACGCGGTCGACCACCACATCGATGCTGTGCTTGTCGGTCTTTTTCAGCTTGGGCAGGGTGTCCACGTCATAGACCTTGGCCTCCGCCTCGTGTGCCGCGCCGCCGCCCGAGCGGATGCGGAAGCGCACGAAGCCCTGCGCCTGCATCGCCTCGAACAGGTCGACATGCTCGCCCTTGCGGTTCGCCACCACCGGCGCCAGGATCATCAGCTTGGTGTCTTCCGGCAGCGCCAGCACCGCATCGACCATCTGCGCCACGCTCTGTGCCTCCAGCGGCTGGCCGTGGTCCGGGCAGTGCGGGGTGCCGGCGCGGGCGTACAGCAGGCGCAGGTAGTCGTGGATTTCCGTCACCGTGCCCACGGTCGAGCGCGGATTGTGGCTGGTGGCCTTCTGCTCGATGGAAATCGCCGGCGACAGGCCTTCGATCAGGTCCACGTCCGGTTTTTCCATCAGCTGCAGGAACTGGCGCGCGTAGGCCGACAGCGATTCCACATAGCGGCGCTGGCCTTCGGCGTACAGCGTATCGAACGCCAGCGAAGACTTGCCCGAACCGGAGAGGCCGGTAATCACGATGAGCTGGTTGCGCGGCAGATCGAGGTTGATGTTCTTGAGGTTGTGGGTACGGGCCCCACGGATCTTGATTTCGTCCATTGTGTGCGATGCGTCGCCAGGCTGGGTTTCAGCGGAAAGAAGCAAAACGGGCGTGGCAGGGCCCCGAGGGCGGTGTCACACAGGCCACAGGTGGGGGCAGGGCGGTCCGCTTCAACCGCGCCGGTCCGAAATCGACCCATAGCAAACCTGCTAATATACCGAACTTCGGTTTTCGGAGTTCGACCACCCGGCGATCCGCGTGTGCTCGCCCTGGCTGTCAATGTGCTGCCGAGGCGTGGAACCGCGCTCCTCGGAGCGGCCAACCCACACATTGCACGGGCCATGTCCCCAGTTTCTTCTACCCCTGCTGCAGAATCCGCCACGCGCGACCGCATGTCGGCGCTCGAATGGCGCGCCGGCGGTTCGCTGGCGAGCATCTTCGCGCTGCGCATGCTCGGCCTGTTCCTCATCCTGCCGGTGTTCGCCGAATACGCGCGCACCCTGCCGGACGGACACGACGCCCAGCGTGTCGGCCTTGCCATGGGCATCTACGGCCTGATGCAGGCCTTCCTCCATATTCCGCTCGGCGCGCTGTCCGACCGCATCGGCCGCAAGCCGGTCATGCTCTTCGGCCTGGTGTGCTTCATTGCCGGCGGCATCGTCGCCGCCATGTCCGACACCCTGCTCGGCATCACCATCGGCCGCGCCATCCAGGGCACCGGCGCGATTTCCGCCGCCATCACCGCCTGCCTCGCCGACCTCACGCGCGAGCAGCACCGCACCAAGGTCATGGCCATGGTCGGCGGCAGCATCGGCCTCACCTTTGCGCTATCGCTCGTCATCGCCTCGCCGCTGTACCAGTGGATGGGCATGTCCGGCATGTTCTGGCTGATGGCCGTGCTCGGCGCCATCGCCATCGGCGTCGTGCTGTTCGGCGTGCCCACGCCGCCCGCACTTAGCGCCACCGACCGCACGCCGTTCCGCGTCGTGCTTGCCAATCCCGACCTGCTGCGCCTCAACGTCGGCGTACTGGCCCTGCATGCGGCCCAGGTCGCCATGTTCATGGTCGTACCGTCCATGCTGAGCGATGCCGGCATCGCGCTGACCGCGCACTGGAAGGTCTACCTGCCCGTGGTGCTTGTTTCCTTCGTGCTGATGGTGCCACCCATGATCTGGGCCGAGCGCCACGGCAAGGTGCGCCAGGTGCTGCTGGCCGCCGTTGCCATGCTCACGCTGGCGCAACTGCTGTTCGCCCAGGTCCACGCCATGTGGCCCATCGTCGGCGCACTGCTGCTGTTCTTCTTCGCCTTCAACATCCTCGAAGCCATGCAGCCGTCGCTCGTCACACGCTTCGCCCAGGCCTCGCGCGGCGCAGCCCTCGGCGTGTACAACACCACCCAGGCGCTCGGCATGTTCGTCGGCGGCGCCGTCGGCGGTTTGCTGCTCAAACAGGCCGGCCGGCCCGCCGTGTTCTACGGCTGTGCAGCCGTGCTCGGGCTGTGGCTTATAATCGCGTGGAACATGAAAGCACCCCCCTCGCGCCGCCGGCCGCAACCCGTGTCGGCCTGAGCAGGACGGGCGGCAGGCCAGCGTTATCGAGTCTCAAGCAGCAAGCAATCCACACCCTTCATCCTGAACCCTTTACCGCGCCGGAGCAGGCGCGGCTCTCCGGGAGAACACCATGGCATCCGTCAACAAAGTCATCCTCGTCGGCAACCTCGGCGCCGACCCCGAAACCCGCTACATGCCCAGCGGCGATGCCGTGACCAACATCCGCCTGGCGACCACCGACCGCTACAAGGACAAGTCCAGCGGCGACATGAAAGAAGCCACCGAATGGCACCGCGTCGCCTTCTTCGGCCGCCTCGCCGAAATCGCCGGCGAATACCTCAAGAAAGGCTCCTCCTGCTACATCGAAGGCCGCATCCGCACCCGCAAATGGCAGGACAAGGACGGCAAGGACGTGTACAGCACCGAAATCGTGGCCGAACAGATGCAGATGCTGGGCGGCCGTGGCGGCAGCGGTGGTGGTGAAGGCGGCGGTGGCGGCGGCTACTCGCGCGAATCGTCGGGCGGCGGCGGTGGTGGCTACGGCGGCCGTTCCGGTGGTGGCGGCCAGGGTGGCGGCGAACGCGCCCCGGCCCCACGCCGCCAGCAGCAGGCGCCGTCGAATGGGTTTGAGGATATGGATGACGATATTCCGTTCTGATTTGGATCAATGGAATGATGTCAATGAGAACCCGCAGTGCGAAAGTGCTGCGGGTTTTTTGTGGATGGAGCTGGGAGGAGGGGAGCGTGGATCACGGGTGGTCACTCCCAACCTATGAACAGAGGACCGGTGACGAGCAACAGACTGCCGTTTGCCAAAGCCATCTCGACCACGCGTCCGGGCAATAGGAGATGAGCTAACATTGCATACCGTATAAACCTATCTGGACGTGGATCAATCTACGGTGTTTTCGGATCCTAAAAGATGCTTGTTCATTATCTCAGTGAGGGTTAGGCCGGAAGTTCTGCATTCGTCAATGAGAGCGTTTAAACGCTCGTAATTTTCGAGGAAAAAATGGTACTTTTTCTGGGCGAACGCGACTCTCTGATCACGTGGCATAGCACGCACAGCTTCCCTAACGCGACCATGGTGCTCGACCCTTGCCGTATTCTCGTCGACTTCCTCGACATCTAACTCATCGTACCCAGCCTCCTCCACCAAGAAATCGAATGCGCGCATCCTCGGAGTGAAGTCTCCAGCTAGTCGCCGATAAAGAAGCGTGGCGAGGCCAATAACAGACATTCCTTGGTCTGGGTGATAATTTTCGAGCAGAGCGTTGGGATCGCGGTCAGCGTGCTTCAAGAAGTTGGCTGGCCGCGACATGCTTTTCCATCCTTCGGCCGCGATAATGTCGTCAAGCTGCGTGCAGAAACCGTCATTTTGTTGATGCGGATAAACATCAAAGAGTACCTTGAAACTCGCGTAGGCGAGGGTGTAAACAGCAAGTCCGTTCACATTGGCGAAATACAAATCGATGGCGGTGTCGAGTTGCTGAGCGGCGGCTTCAATTTTGCTGATAGCCTTCATAGGCGGATCTCCATGCGCCTTAATCATTGGCGATTTTATGTCGGTTACCATAGCCTTACCAATCGTAAATCAAAAGGCGACACTAGGAGAAGAAGAGTGCTCATGTATGCACAACAGGTCCGTCGCATTTCCGGTACCAACTACCACGAAGCTATCGTCGACGTCGAAAGTATGACCGCTCATACTGAGCTACGCGCCCGATACGCGCCCGATATTCGCCCTGGACGAAACAGGCGTTCCTCCATGATTAGGCTTCGCTACGAAACTAAGGGCCAGAGTGGTATGCGAGAAGGCGCTTGGTACGATCTGCCAGTGGATATCTGGGATGGTGCTCGATATCGCGATGTCGCACCAGCAGAAGCAGGATCTACCTTCTTGCGAGCAGTACTAGAGGGCCAGAACCGTACCATCCATTTTCCTTCTTTTCGGACCCCTCAAAACTACGCTGTGCTGACACCAACTGAAAGCCCACTTGCCTTTTCCAGCATGTCTAAGACACCTAGCCCTATACGGCTAGACGTTGTCGATTGCGGCCACGGAAATTGGAACCAAGTTTATTTCGACGATGCAATACTTATCTACGATACAGGAGCTTGCCAATCGTTTTCAGCAAAACAAGTGCGAGCGCTTGTAAGAGGGCGCCAAATCACCAAAGAGAGCCTACCCGTCTACATTGTCATCAGCCACTGGGATGTCGATCACTATCAGGCCCTCCAGCGCTTCACTAGAAAGGAGTTGCAAAAAATTGCCTGCGTCTACGTACCCAGTCAAGTACCAAACACTGCTACTTACAAGAGCATTAAGGCCTTGCTCGATAGCGAAAACGTTTCCATAAAAGCACTCGCGCCCGCAGGCAAGACTAAGCCCGGTAGAACCATTGAACTCGTGCATATCGCGTCACCAGGACACATTCGGGTATTTCGTGCGTCTGCTGGTCAGTCACGGAATCAGACCGGCATTGCCTTAGGCATCGTAGGCGCAGGTAAGAACGCATTACTTACCGGTGATCATCATTATCCTAAGCTACTTGACGTCACGCATCATCTCTCACGAACCAACCCGCTAGTCTTGGTTACGCCCCATCACGGGGGGTGCGCTGGTGCGCTCGATGTTCAAGCATGGCTCAAAGCCTTTTCGGCCATCGAAGCGCCAATCTCGTGTGGTACAAACAGCTGGAATCACCCTTTTCCACGTATCGTCAATCAACTGAGTCTAATGCAGGGCAATATCCCCCCACCGCTAACAAAGATTCTCGGTACTCAGACTTTTTGGCTATAACCAAGCTCTCCCAGATTTGCTTGCGATCAAACCAACGAGGTCATTGCGCGTGAGGCTTGCGATGCGTCTCACAGCGGCAGAGTGAATATTACCTATCGAAACCGAAATGGCTACGTCTCTGAGATATGGGCGTGCCAAGCAATTCATTTTCGGCATCGCGCCGCCTTCCCCTCCTTCTTCAAATACCCAATCAACGCCTCCCGCTCCCCCGCATCCGCAATCCCCGCATATCCCATCGACGTCCCCGGAACCGCAGTCATGGGACTCTTCAAAAACACATCCAGCGTCTTTTCATTCCACACGATATTCGACTCCCGCATCGCGGCCGAATACTGAAAACCCGGCACCGTCCCCGCACGCCGGCCGAACAGGCCGCAGTGGCGCGGGCCGGTCCGGTCGTACTCGAAGGCATGGCAGGCGACACAGCGCTCGTAGATGGCAGCGCCGCGTTGCAGGTCGGCAGGTGTGGCGCCGCTTGCCGCGTGGCTGGTGGTGGACAGCAGCACGAGTGTGGTTGCCCATGCCGCTGTCCGCAGGGCTGCGCGCGGTGTCATGACACGAAGGCCGAGGGTACGGGCGCTTCGCCGAGGGCGTTGCGCAGCACGGCCCAGTGCATGGCTTCATCGCCGAGGATGCTGGCGGCGGCCTTGGCGAGATCGCGGTTGCCGAATACGGGCACGGCGCCCAGGTAGGCGCTGACCGCGCCTTTTTCGAGCGAGGCGGCAAAGCGCAGCACGTCGGTCTGGTTCTTCAGCGAGTCGGTGGGGAACTGGTACTTGGCTTTGGCGTCGACTGGCTTGCCGCCGAGTTTCTGGATGGTCTTGGCGAGCACGTCGGCGTGTTCCTTGTGGTGGCCCTGGAAGGTCACGGCGAGATCGAGGACCGGTTTCTGTAGCAGACCGCTTTCCGCGCCGAGCTGGTAGGCGGCAATAGCTTCGAGTTCGGCGCCCAGTGCGGTGTTCAGGATGCCGACGTCGTTGGCGGTGTTGGCGTGGCCGGTCTTGGCCAGTGCATCGCGTCCGGCGAGCAGGGCCACGGCGGTGCCGGACAGCAGCAGTCCGGACTGGCCGAGAAAGGCGCGCCGCCCGCCTTGCAGCAGCGGGGCATCCGAAAAATTCAGGAAAGACATGGTTATTCTCCAGTGTGGCGTGCAGCGGTTGCCGTGCTAGCGGGCTGCGCGCGATTCGATCCGGGCCAGCACGCCGGCAACGATGCGGTCGCAACGCGCGCCCGCACAGGCAAATGACTCCTCCAGGCCCACGCCGATGTCACGCATCAGCGCGGTGCGCAACAGGCCGCGCGCACGGAAGAAGCGCGAGCGCACCGTGGCGGCGGGAATACCGAGGCAGGCGGCAACGTCTTCCACGGGCATGTCGTCCACCGCGCGTAGCACGAACACCGTGCGGTAGACGGCGGGCAGGGCATCGATGCGCGACTCGAGGAGCTTGCGGGTCTGGGCGCGAAAGATGGCTGCGTCCGGCTGCTCCGTGTGTTGCGCTGCGGGTGCCTCATCATCCATGCTCGGCTCCGGGGATTCGCCTGTGCGGTGGGGGCTGTCGTTCAGTACGATGACGGCGCTGTGCCGCTTGCGGCGGCGCAGGCGTCGCTTGGCTTCATTGGCGACGATACGGACCAGCCAGGTCGAGAGCCGTGCCTCGCCGCGAAACGTGCCCATGGCGCGATACGCCAGGTAGAAGGCATCCTGCACGGCGTCTTCGGCATCGCGGTCTTCGTGCAGGATGCTGCGCGCCGTGCGGAACAGCGTGCGGTTGTAGCGGCGCATCAGTACCTGCAGCGCGTCGGTGTCGCCGTCCGCGATCCGGCAGGCCAGCGCCTCGTCTGGCAGGGTAGGGTCGGCGGTGCGTACAAGCGAGAGTGGCATGGTCCTGTCCGTGTGCGAAGCGCGGCGTGGCTGTCATCGTGCGGCATTGGATGCCGCCTCGAGCCGCCGCGTTCCAGGATTTTTGCGGGGCCAAGGGGGTGCCGAATCGGGTGCTGGATCGAGTGCCGAATCAGGGTCCAGATCGGGCACGGCCGGCACCGCATCTTCATGCACTATGGACGCCGGAAAACGTTCCGGCAAGGCGCCAGGGCGATGGGCGCGGGATGGGTGAAGCGGGCGGAATGGAGAAGCCACAGCCGCGCAATGCGGCAGGGCGGGGCGGAAAATGTGGAGCGGCGTGGAGCGACGTCGAGCCGGTTGCCGGGCGCACGGCCGCCCGGTGCGTTATCCGAAGCGCGCCAGCAGCGCCAGCACCACCGGCACGGTCACCAGCGCCATCGCCGTGGAAATGGCGATGCTGGTGGAGACTTCGTCCTCGGCGACCTTGTAGCGCTGCGTGAACAGGAACACGTTCGCGCCCACGGGCAGGGCGGCCAGCAGCTGCATGATGTTGATGGCCGGGCCGCGCTGGCCGAGCGCCCAGGCGCAGGCGAGGAACACCAGCGGGTGCACCACCACCTTGCAAAGGGCGATGCGCAGCGCGGGTTTCCACATGGAGCCCATGGGGGTGTAGGCGAGCGTGGCGCCGACCAGCAGCAGCGCAAGCGGGCCCATGGCGGCGCCGAGCATCTTGAGCGAGATATCGACGACCTCGGGCAGCGGCAGGCCGAGCTGGCCGTACAGCAGGCCGATCAGGATGGGCAGCGGTACCGGGTGGAGAATGCTCTTGCGCACCGCCACCAGGACGGTACGCAGCAGGGAATGGTGTGCGCCGATGCCGGCCGCGCGCTGCTCGCGGGCAATCGCCAGCTCGAAGATCAGCGTCACGGTGGTGAGGATTACCAGCGAGTGCACAGAGACGAGCGTAAACAGCGCGACCAGGCCCTGCTCGCCGAATGCCAGTCCGATCAGCGGCACGCCGATGAGCACGGTATTGCTGAAGATGTGCGCCAGGCCGCGTGCAGCGGAAAGCGTGTTGAAGCCAAAGCGCAGCATGGTCACGCCGAACACGATGCCGACGGAGAGGAAGTAGATGCCGATCGGCGCGAAGTCGAGTTCCGCCAGCTTGACGCGCGCCATGGTGCGAAACAGCAGCGCGGGCAGCAGCACCAGGAACAGCAGGTTCGTAAAGTCCTTGAGCGAGGCTTTGCTGACCCAGTTCACGCGGGCCACGGTCCAGCCGAGTGCGATCAGCAGGATGACGGGCAGGAGGGCGGCAAGGGCGGGGGAGTTCACGAATACAGGTCCGGAAGTGGGCGGCTAGACGGGTGGGCTGCCGCCGATCCGCGCGCGCGACTCATCGCGCCGGCATGCCGATGGGGCAGCGGCGGAACAGGGCGGAGCGCAACGGAAGAAGGTGCGATGGCGGGCAACACAGGCCTCGAAAGCCAAACAGGCGCAGGCCGGCAGGCCCGCTGAAGTGATGCATTGTAAATGTCTCCTGCGCGGCGTGCAGCCCGGCGGCGGACCATGGTGTGGTAGCCGGTGGCGCGGCAGCTGCAGATGCTGCCGTGCCACGCCGCCCGGGGCGCGTCCTCACAGCCGGCCGCACAGCTCCATCAGGCTCTCGCGCAGCCAGCGGTGGCCCATGTCTTCCTCAGCCGATTTGTGCCAGACGAGGTAGATCGGAAAATCCGGCGTATCCACCGGCGGAATGTGCGTCTTGAGGCGGAACTGGTCGGCGTACAGCGTCGCCATGCGCTTGGGCAGCGTGCAGATCATGCTGGTGGTCTGCACCATGATCGGCATCGACTGGAAGTGCGGCACCTCCACCGCGATGTGGCGTTCCAGGCGGCGGCGTGCCAGCACCAGATCGATCATTGGCTGTGCGCTGTTGCGTGGCAGCAGGGCCACATGCCGCAGTTGCAGATAGGTCTCGAGCGTGAGCTTGTCGCCCACGCCGGGATGGTCGGGGCGTGTCAGGCTGAGCAGCGAATCGGTCATCACGCGCTGGCTGACATATTCGGTGTGGCGCAGCACGAAATAGTCGATGGCGAGATCGACGCGTCCGCTCTTCAGTTCCTCGCGCAACTGGTTGGCCGGCTCGGGACGGATCTTGATGCGCACCTCCGGCGCGACCTGGGCGACCCAGTCCACGAAGCGCGGCAGGATCACGGCCTCGCCGTAGTCCTCCACGGCAATCACGAAGGTGCGCCTGGACTGGCGGTAGTCAAAGGCATGCTTGCTCTGCAGGCCGCTGCCGATCAGGTCGAGCGCCTGCCGCACCGGCTCGGCCAGCGCGCGTGCGCGGGCCGTCGGCACCATGCCTTCGGCGGTGCGCTGGAACAGCGGGTCGTCGAGCCGGTCGCGCAGGCGGGCGAGCGAGTTGCTCACGGCCGGCTGCGACAGGCTCAGCCGTTCCGCCGCCTTGGAAATGCTGCGTTCGGTGTAGATGGCATCGAAGATCAGCAGCAGGTTCAGGTCGAACGTGCGCAGGTTCAACGGCGTCTCCTCCGTTGGGTGTGAGTGTTATTTGTATGGTGAATATTCATCATCATAGATCAAAAGGATGTGAATAAAGGTTCTGGCCTAAGATCAACTCACGTTGTCGGAGGAGAGCTTATGTCGTCATCTGCGTCCATCCTGCTGCAAGACCGGCCCGCGCCGGGCGTCACGCGCCTGCGCCTGAACCGGCCCGAAGCGCGCAATGCCCTCAACACCCCGTTGCGGCAGGCGCTGGCGGCAGCCTTCGATGCCCTCGATATTGATGACGACACGCGCTGCATCCTGCTGTGTGGCGAGGGCCCGTGCTTTGCGGCCGGCGCCGACATCAAGGAAATGGCGCCGCTCGGCCCCGCCGAGGTCAACCAGATCGGCGTGCCGCGCTACTGGCGCTCCATCGCGCAATGTTCCAGGCCGGTCATCGCGGCTGTGCATGGCGTGGCGCTGGGTGGCGGCTGCGAGCTGGCGCTGCATGCCGACATCATCCTGGCGGAAGCCAACGCGCGTTTCGGCCAGCCCGAGGTCACCGTCGGCATCATGCCCGGCGGCGGTGCTACGCAGCGGCTGATGCGCGCCATGGGCAAGTACCAGGCGATGGGCATGCTGCTCACCGGCGAGCCGCTCTCGGCGCAGCGCGCCTACCAGGCTGGCCTGGTGACCGAAGTGGTCGAGGAAGGGGCGCTGATGGAGCGCGCGCTCGCCATGGCCGCCACCATCGCCTCGCGTCCGCCGCAGGCCATCCGCTTTATCAAGGAAGTCGCCCTCGCCGGCGCGGACGCCTCGCTCGAGGCGGGCCTCATGCTCGAGCGGCGCGCTTTTGAAATGCTGTTCGATACGGCCGACCAGAAAGAAGGCATGCAGGCCTTCATGGAACGCCGCACCCCCACTTTTACCGGAGCTTGAAACACATGACCGATGCGATTCGCAAAGTCGCCGTGGTCGGCGCGGGCGCAATGGGACTGGGCATTGCCCATGCCTTTGCCAGCGCCGGCTACCAGGTTGCCATGATCGATGCCAACGAGGGCGTGGCCGATCGCGCCCTCGTCAAGATTCGCGCGCTGATGGAGCAGGACGTCGCCAAGGGCCGGCTCGATGCTGCGCAGATGACCGCCACGCTGGCTCGCATCCAGCCCGCGCAGAAGCTTGCCGCGGTCGATGGCGCGGACCTCGTGGTCGAAGCCATCATCGAAGATCTCGATGCCAAGCGCACGCTGCTGGCCCAGCTCGAAGCACTGGTCGGGCCGCGCTGCATCATCGCCTCGAATACCTCGTCGCTGTCCATCACCACGCTCGCGGCAGCCTGCAAGCATCCGGAGCGCGTGGCGGGGCTGCACTTCTTCAATCCGGTCAACCGCATGCGCCTGGTCGAGGTGATCGATGGCCTGAAGACCGCGCCGGAAGTGGCCGAGACGCTGATGCAGGCGGCGCGTTCGATCAAGAAGGAAGTGGTGCGCGTGAAGGATACGCCGGGCTTCCTCGTCAACCAGGTCGGCCGCGGCTTCACGCTCGAAGCCGTGAACGTGGTGGCGGAAGGCGCCGCGACCTTCGCTGATGTGGATCGCGTGATGCGCGATACCGCCGGGTTCCGCATGGGCCCCTTCGAGCTGCTCGACCTGATCGGGCTCGATGTCAATCATCCGGCCACCGATGCGATCTACAACCAGTTTTACCAGGAGCCGCGCTATCGCCCGGCGCTGATGATGGAGATGCGCGTCAAGGGCGGCATGCTGGGCCGCAAGACCGGTGAAGGCTTCTATGGCTACGGCGAGGGCGCCGCACAGCCCGAAGAAGCGCCCGCGCCGGCCGCGCCCGATGTGCCCGTGTGGGTCAGCCATGCGCTGCCGCAAGAGCGGGCTGCCGTGGTGGAACTGCTGACGCGCCTCGGCGTGCGTGTGGAAGATGGTGCCGCGCCCTCGGCCCAGGCGCTGTGCGTGGTCACGCCGCTGGGCAGCGATGCCTCGCGCAGCGCTGCCGCCGAAGGGCTCGATCCGGAGCGCACGGTGGCTATCGACACGCTCTTCGGGCTGGCCACGCGCCGCACGGTGATGACCACCTGCGTCACTGCACCGCAATGGCGCGATGCCGCACACGGCATCTTTGCCAAGGACGGCGTGCCGGTGACGGTCATGCGGGATAGTCCGGGCTTTATCGCGCAGCGGATTGTGGCCATGATCGTGAGTATCGGTGCCGCACTCGCGCAATCGCGTACGGCTTCGGCGGAAGACATCGACCGCGCCGTTACGCTCGGACTCGCCTATCCGCACGGCCCGCTGGGCTTTGCGGACACACTTGGGGTCGGGCGTATGGCAGCGGTGCTCGACGGGCTGTACGACAGCTTCCGCGATCCCCGCTACCGCCCCAATGTGTGGTTCGCGCGGCGCGCCGCGCTGGGCCTCAGCATGAAGGCAGGCGAATAGAACGCCATGAGGATGTAACGCGATCCACATGGCGGTGCACTGCAGGCCACTGTCGATCGCGTCTCGATGAAGGAAGCCGAAGCTTCCGGCAAGGACACAAGACTGGAGAGACACCGATATGTTGAATGCTTACCTCTACGCAGGCCTGCGCACCCCCTTTGGCAAGAATGCCGGCGGCCTCGCGCCCGTGCGCCCCGATGACCTGCTGGCCTACACCTTCAAGGCGCTGATCGAACAGACCGGCGTCGATGCCAAGACGCTCGACGACGTGATCGTCGGCTGCGCCAACCAGGCCGGCGAGGACAGCCGCTGCGTGGCGCGTCATGCCGTGCTGCTGGCCGGCTTGCCGGTGGAGCTGGGCGGTACCGTGGTGCAGCGCAACTGCGGCAGCGGCCTCGGCGCGCTGATCTCCGCAGCGCACGCGATTACCGTGGGCGAAGGCGAGATGATGCTGTCCGGCGGTGTCGAGAGCATGAGCCGTTCGGCCTTTGTGATGGCCAAGGCTGACAAGCCGTACAGCCGCGACATGCGGGTCTTCGACTCGGCCGTGGGCGCACGCTTCCCCAATCCCAAGATCGAAAAGGAATTCGGCGCGGACTCCATGCCGCAGACCGCCGACAACCTGGCCCAGCAGTATGAGCTGTCGCGCGAAGCGGTGGATGCGTTCGCCAAGGCATCGCAGGACAAGTACCAGGCGGCGCTGGAAGCCGGCTTCTTCAAGGATGAGATCGTGCCGGTGACGATCCAGGCCAAGGGCGCGAAAGAACCCACGGTCGTGTCTCGTGACGAATTCCCGCGCGCGACCACCATGGAAGCGCTGGGCAAGCTGCCGGCGATTCACCAGGGCGGCGTCACCACCGCCGGCAATGCCTCGGGCCTAAACGATGGCGCGGTGGCGCTGCTGGTTGGCTCGCAGGCTGCCGGCGAGCGCGCCGGCCTCAAGCCGATGGCGCGCATCGTCTCGAGCGCGGTGGTTGGTGTCGAGCCGCGCATCATGGGCATTGGCCCGGTGCCGGCGATCCACAAGGCGCTGGAGCGCGCCGGCCTGACGCTCGAGCAGATGGACGTGATCGAGATCAACGAAGCGTTTGCCGCGCAGGCCCTGGCTTGCACGCGTGCGCTCAAGCTGCGCGATGACGATCCGCGCGTCAACCCGAATGGCGGTGCGGTCGCACTGGGCCATCCGCTCGGCGCTTCGGGTGCGCGTCTCGCGCTCACGGCGGCGCGCCAGCTCGAGCGCACGCAGGGCCGTTATGCCGTGGTTTCCATGTGCATCGGCGTCGGGCAGGGCATTGCCGTGGTGCTTGAAAACTGCGCCAGCCGATAAGCGGAGGCGACATGACCATGAATGCGCCAGCCACCAATCCTGAACTCACGCGCGCCGGCATGCACGGCGTGCCGTTCGACTGGCAGGACCCGTTTTGTCTCGATGCTGCGCTCACCGAGGAAGAGCGCATGATCCGCGACGCGGCGCGCGACTACGCCCAGGAGCGGCTCATGCCGCGCATCCTGATGGCCAACCGCAATGAGTCGTTCGACATCGAGATCATGCAGGAGATGGCCGATCTCGGTTTCTTGGGCGCGCCGCTCAAGGGCTATGGCTGCGCCGGCGTGGGCTACGTCGCCTACGGCCTGATCGCGCGCGAGTTCGAGCGCGTGGATACGGCCTACCGCTCGGCGCTCGGCGTACAGACCACGCTGTCGATGATGCCGATCTACCTGTTCGGTTCGGAAGAGCAGCGCGAGAAATACCTGCCGCGCATGGCGCGCGCCGAGCTGCTCGGCTGCTTCGGGTTGACCGAGCCGGACCATGGCTCCGACCCTGGTCGCATGGGCTCGCGCGCGGTGCGTGTCGACGGCGGCTATCGCCTGACTGGCGCCAAGACGTGGATCACGCACGCGCCGATTGCCGACCTGATGGTGGTGTGGGCCAAGGACGAAGCAAACACCGTACGCGGCTTCATTCTCGAGCGTGGCATGCAGGGACTGGCGACGGCCAAGATCGAAGGCAAGTTCTCGGTGCGCGCCTCGCCCACCGGGCAGATCTTCATGGACGATGTGTTCGTGCCGGACGAGAACGTGCTGCCGAACGGCGTGGGCCTGAAAGCGCCGTTCGCCTGCCTGAACAACGCGCGCTTCGGCATCTGCTGGGGCGCGATGGGTGCGGCGGAGTTCTGCTGGCATGCGGCCCGCCAGTACACGCTGGAGCGCAAGCAGTTCGGCCGGCCTTTGGCGGCCAACCAGCTCATCCAGAAGAAGCTTGCCGACATGCAGACCGAAATTACGCTGGGCCTGCTCGGCTGCCTGCACCTGAGCCGCCTGCGCGATACCGGGCAGGCCGCGCCGGAAGCTGTGTCGCTGCTCAAGCGCAATTGCGCCGGCAAGGCGCTCGACATTGCGCGCATGGCGCGCGACATGCACGGGGGCAACGGCATCAGCGACGAATACCATGTGATCCGTCACCTGATGAATCTGGAAACCGTCAACACGCTCGAAGGCACGCACGACGTGCACGCGCTGGTGCTGGGCCGTGCCCAGACCGGCATTCAGGCTTTCACATCCATGGAGGGCAATGCATGAACGGGCCGGCGCATCACGAGCCAACACACACCATGCGCAGCGCGCTGACCTGTCTCGTCAATCCTCAGTCGATTGCCATCGTCGGCGCCTCGTCGCAGTTCGGCAAGGTCAGCGGCCGGCCGCTCAAGCATCTGCTGGAGAAGGGCTATCGCGGCAAGATCTGGCCGATCAATCCGCGCTATACGGAAATGCACGGCCTGACCTGCTACACCAGCATCGCCGCGCTGCCCGATGCGCCGGACCTTGCCATCGTCGCGCTGCCCGCGCAGGACGTACTGGCCACCATTCGCGAACTGGGCCGGCGTGGTACGCGCGCGGTCGTGGTGTTCAGTTCCGGTTTCGGCGAAATGGGCGATGCCGGCAAGGCCATGGAAGCGGAGATGGTGGCTGCGGCGCGCGAGTACGGCATGCCGCTGTGCGGCCCGAACTGCCTCGGCTTCATCAACGCGTTTGAAAACGTCTACGCCACCTTCAGCCAGTATGCCGACCGCGAAACGCAGTCGGGGCCGATTGCCTTCGTCACGCAGTCGGGCGCGTTCGGCACGGCGATTGCTGCGCTCGCGCGCCAGCGTGGCCTGGGTCTCGGCTATTTCATCAACACCGGCAATGAAGCGGATGTCGGTTTTGCCGACCTGATGCTGACGGTCATCGAGGATCCGCGCATCAAGGTCGCGGCGGGTTATCTCGAAGGCGTGCGCGATGGCGAGGCGCTGATCCGTCTCGCCAAACGCTGCCAGGAGCTCGGCAAGCCACTGGTGCTGACCAAGGTCGGCCGCATGGCCGCCGGCGCGCGCGCGGCTGCCTCGCATACCGGCTCGATGGCCGGCGAGGACGCGGTGTTCGATGCGGTCATCCGGCAGTACGGCGTGATCCGTGCACGCAACGAAGAACAGTTGCTCGACATGGCGCAGGCGCTGGCCGCCTGCCCGCTGCCGCAGGGCAACGGCCTCGGTATCGCCACGCAGTCGGGCGGCGCGGGCGTGATGATGGCCGACCGTGCCGAAGAAGTCGGCCTCGCGGTGCCGCCGGTGACCGATGCGATCCGCAAGCGCCTGGTCGATCTGCTGCCAGCCTTCGGTGCGGCCGGCAATCCGGTCGACGTCACCGGCCAGTTCGTCGGCGAGCCGGAACTGCTGCGCGAGTCGGTGCTGACACTGCTCGACGATCCGAACATCCACGTCGGCATCGTCTGGCTGCAGCTGATGCATGCGTACGTCGACGTGCTCGTCGAGATTCTCACCGAGACCTGCCGCAAGGCTACCAAGCCGTGCCTGGTGTGCTGGGTGGCTGCGCCCGAAGAAGCGGTGCGCAAGCTGGCGGCGGTGGGCATTCCGGTGTTCCAGGCGGGCGAGCGCGCGGTCGATGCCGCTGCTGCGCTGGTGCGTCATGGTGAGGCTCAGCGTCGTTGGCAACAACGTGCACCGCAGGCCGTCCATGCCGTGCGGACGCTGCCGCGCCTGCCCGATGGCGTGGTGCCGAGCGTGCAGGGCGTGAGCCTGCTCAAGGATGCCGGCATCCCCATGGCGCCGGTGGCACTGGCGACCAGCGAGGATCATGCCGTCGCGCTGTGGCACAAGTTCGGCAAGGGCGTGGCGCTCAAGATCGAATCGACGGCCATCACACACAAGAGCGATATCGGCGGCGTGCTGCTCAACCTCAATGATGAAGCGGCGATCCGCACCGGTTATCGCAGCATCCTGGCGAATGCCGCGCGGCATTGTCCGGATGCCAAGGTCGATGGCGTACTGGTGCAGCCGCTGGCCAGTGGGCATGTGGAACTGGTGGTTGGCGTCAAGCGCGATCCGTCGTTCGGCATGATCGTCATGGTCGGCAGCGGCGGCGTACTGGTGGAAGTGATGCGCGACGTGGTGTTCCGCCGCGCGCCGTTCGCGGAGGATGAGGCGGCCCGCATGCTCGGAGAGCTGCGCATGGGGGCCTTGCTGGATGGGGTGCGCGGCAAGCCTGCCGTGGATCGCGCACAGATTTGCAACCTGCTGGCCAGCCTCTCGCGCTGGGCAGCCGAAATGGAGGATCAGTTAGAGGAGCTTGATCTCAATCCGGTTCTGGTGGGTCCGGACGGACCTGTCGGGGTGGATTGCGTGATGGTTATTCGACATGACGCCAGCCCCGCCAAGAGGTAGTTTCGACAACGCGGCGTCGATAACACGGCATGCCACATGGCATGCCGTACCCCGTAGAGGAGACAATATGATGCGCAGTAAACTCAGTGCTTTGCTCGTAGCATGCCTGGCCGCCGTTCCTGTGACCCAGGCGCTGGCCCAGGACAAGTATCCGTCCCGTCCCATTACCCTGATCGCGCCGTACAGCGCGGGTGGCGATTCCGACCTCGCTGCCCGCAACTTCGCGGCGGTCGCGCAGAGCTACCTCGGCCAGCCGGTGGTGGTGCAGAACAAGCCCGGCGCGAGCGGCATCATCGGCTCGCAACTGGTGCTGCAGTCGCCGTCCGACGGCTATACGCTGTTGCTGGCGCGGACAGGTTCCCAGGCGATTCTCCCTGCGGTGGCTCCGTCGAATACCAAGTACAAGTGGGATGACTTTACCTTCATCGGCATGCTCGAACTGAATCCGTACGGCTGCATGGTCAAGGCCAACTCACCGTACACCAATGCCGAGCAGTTCCTGAAAGGCCTGAAGGAAAAGGGCAAGGGCATGAACTTTGCCACGGCCGGCGTGGCTACCACCAACGACATGGGCCCGCGTCTGCTGTTCGACATCCTCAAGCTGGGCGCCAATTCGCCGCAGCAGATTCCATTCAAGGGCACTGGCGAGGCCACGGCCGCGCTGATGGCCGGACAGGTGGATTTTGCGTGCGGCAGTATTGGCCCGTTCATGCAGCTGATCAAGCACGGCGACCTGCGCGCCATGTTCATCACCACGCCGGAACGCATCAAGGATCTGCCGAATGTACCGACCGCCCGCGAAGCCGGCGTGCAGGACATGGAGAAGATCACCGGCTGGAGCGGCATCTTCGCTCCGTCCAAGATGCCGCCGGCAATGGTCGAGCAGTTGTGGAAGGCCGTGCAGGATGTGGGCAAGGATCCGAAATGGCGTCGTGCCACGGAGCAGGCCGGTTCGATTCCCTACATTATCGGTCCGGACGAGACCCGCAAGTTCATCAAGAACCAGTTCGATGTGTATGAGAGCATCGGCAAGTCGCTCAATATGATCGACAAGGTACTCTAAGCCCCTCCCTGTCCCCCCACCGCCCCGTCCTGGCTGCATCCAGGCGGGGCGTTTTGTTTGCAGGGTGGCCAATGGTGTGGCATCCCGCACACACCTGCGCCGGCAGTCACAATCGTCCGTTACCATGGGGGATCGCCGTGACAGGACTCCCACATGCCGGACCGCCGTGATTTCCTCAAGCAGCTTGCGCTCGGCAGCAGCGCCGCGCTGGCAACGGTCGCCAGCCACGCCGCCGAACCGGTGACAGCTGCGGCATTTCCCTCCAATCCCTTCAGGCTTGGCGTCGCCTCTGGCTACCCGACGCATGAGGGCGTGGTGCTGTGGACGCGCCTCGCGCCACATCCGCTCGAAGCGCAGGGCGGCATGCCGCCAGTGGCGATGGATGTGCAATGGGAGATCGCCGAGGATGAAGGTTTCCGGCACATCGTGCAGCGCGGCGTGGCCCGTGCACGGCCGGAGGAGGCGCATGCCGTGCACGTTGAATTGCACGGGCTGGAAGCGGAGGCATGGTTCTTCTACCGCTTTCGCGCGGGCGGCTATACCAGCCGCATCGGCCGCACGCGCACCGCGCCAGCGCCGGAGGCCGAAGCGCCGCGCCTGCGTTTCACGGTGGCCTCATGCCAGAACTACGAGCACGGCTACTACGGCGCCTACCAGCACATGCTGGCCGAAGAGCCGGATCTCGTACTATTCCTGGGCGACTATATCTACGAAACCAGCACGCGGCCGCCGCGCGTGCGCGAGCATGCCGGCCCGGTGCCGCGCACACTCGCGGAGTACCGGCAGCGGCACGCGCAGTACAAGATGGATCCCGACCTGCAGGCCATGCATGCCGCAGCGCCATGGCTGCTGACCTGGGACGATCACGAGGTGGAGAACGACTACGCCGGCGATGCTTCGAGCCACGGCACGCCGGTCGATGCCTTCCTGCGGCAACGTGCTGCCGCCTATCGCGCCTATTACGAGCATATGCCGTTGCCGCGCGCCATGCTGTTCGACGCAACCGCACTACGGCTGTATTCGACCTGGCACTGGGGCCGGCTTGCCGATTTCCATCTGCTCGACGACCGGCAGTACCGTTCGATGCAGGCCTGCGGATACCTTCGGACCGGCGCCCCGGCCGGTGCCTCGGCGGGCTGCCTGCCGCGCGAGGACGACACGCGCACCATGCTCGGCCCGGCGCAGGAAGCGTGGCTCGATGCCACGCTGGCGGCGACCAGGGCACGCTGGAACCTGCTGGCCCAGCAGACGCTGTTCTCACCGCTTGGAGAAGAGATCAATCACCAGATGCGTTATCGCCTGGATGGCTGGGATGGTTATCCGGCGGCACGGCAGCGCCTGATCGACACGCTGGTCGCGCGCCATCCCTCCAATCCGGTATTCCTGGGCGGCGATGTGCACAGTTTCATGGTGAGCACCGTGCGCAATCCCGCCGATGCGGAACGCAAGCCGGTCGCGACGGAATTCGTCACCGGCTCCATCACCTCGCGCGGCCCGGGCCAGGCGCGTATGGATGCGGCCGTGCGGCTGCATCCCCACCTGCTGTATGCCAACAGTCGCCGGCATGGCTATCTCCGCATCGATGTCACGCCGCAGCAGATGCTGGTGGAGTTGCGTGGCGTGGATTCCGTTGAGCGGATGCTGACCGATGTCTCGACACTGGCCCGCTTTGCCGTCACTGACGGCAAGATCGGGGCGCGGAACCTGTAGCGCTCTGCACCCGCGCTGTGGCGATTACCAGCCCCACACGAGGCGCTGTGCCACCCACCCTTGCTGACCGTTGTTGCGCTTCACATGCACCCAGCCATTACGCTTGCCGACAGTTTTGAGGAGCTCGTACTGCTCCAGCTTGCCGACGAGCCGTGCACTGGTCTGCGGCGCGGCGCGCAGGTTTGCGACCTTGGCGCGCACCACGTGATGCGGGGTGTTGCCTGTGAGCGGGCGGTAGATCCAGCCCAGGTCGCCTTCGAAGTCGCGCACCTTCAGCCAGCTTCCCTGACGCTTGGTCACGGCCAGCGGATAGCCACGGTTCAGTTCCCACAGTTTTTCGGAGCGTGTAGTCGGCTGGGCGCGCACATTGGCGACATTGTTGCTGATGCTGACAAACTGCTGGGCGTAGGCTGTGCCGGTGACGGCGCACAACGCGAGCGCAGCCACGGCGGCCGAGACATGGCGTGAGACGGACATAAGCAAGCGATTTCCCCCTGTTTTGATTGCAAAAAACACTTCTTCAGACTGCTCTCGTCCTGAAAGTTCCGATGGTATGCGGGGTGGGGAGCATGCGCCGGATAGCGCACGGGGGTGTGTGGAAGCAGGCGAGCGGCGGCGGGGTGGAATGGGCGCGTGCCGATGAGCATCCCGTTTGATGGGATATCGCAGCCAATGTGATCTGTGGCAACGTCGTGCGTCGCCAGTCTGCCGTTCAGGCGGTCAGCCGATCTCGATGCAGTTGCGGCCGGCCGCCTTGGCGCGATACAGCGCCTGGTCGCTGCGCGACAGTGCCAGTTCGGGCGTGCCGTCGCTTGCATACATGGCGGCGATGCCGATGCTCACCGTCAGCGCGATGGGCCCCTGGCCTTCCGGCTGCAGCGGAGTGGTCTCGAGGCTTTCCTGCAGGCGACGGGCGAAGGCCGCTGCGGCTGCCGTGTCGGCGCCATGCAGGATTACTGCGAACTCCTCGCCGCCCATGCGTCCGGCGACATCCGCCTGGCGCAACTGCCGGCGCAGCAGGCTGGCGAAGTGGCGCAGTGCGGCGTCGCCGGTGGCATGTCCCCAGCGGTCATTGATCGACTTGAAGTAGTCAAGGTCCAGCATCAGCACTGCCGCCATGCGCGTGCTGTCGCGTTGCAGGCGGGCCAGTTCCGCCGCAAGGCTGGTCATGAAGGCGTGGCGGTTGGGCAGTTGCGTAAGGGAGTCGGTCGTTGCGAGGGCTTGCCACTGGGTTTCGATGCGCTTGCGCTCGGTGGCGTCGGTGATCAGGCCGTGCCACACCGTGGTCCCATCCTCGAGGCGTTGCGGACGTGCGTGGCCGTACCGCCAGCGCAATCCCTGGCGCGGCAGCATCACACGGTATTCGAGTTGCCATGGCTTTTGCTGTGTCGCCGAGATCTCGAATGACGTCAGATAGGTTTGCAGGTCATCGGGATGGATGCGCGCATGGATCGCCTCCGGCGCAATCGTACTGTCTTCCTCCGGATCCAGCTCATACATGTCGGCGATGCCCGCGCTCACATATGAATAGTGCGTCGTGCCATCGGCACGCTGCTGTCGCTGGAACATGAGGCCAGGGACTTCGCTGCTCAGGTCGTTCAACAGTTTTGCGCTTTGCCGCAGCCGCTCGGAAATCGTGCGCATCGCGGTGATGTCCTGCGTGGTACCCACCATCCGCATTGGTTTGCCATCTGGCGTACGGCTCACCACCTTGCCGCGGCTGGACACCCAGATATAGCTGCCATCCTTGCAGCGCAGCCGATGCTCCACCTCGTAGCTTTCCGTCTTCTGTTCGAAGTGTGCCTGTATGGTCGCGCGCACATAGTCGATATCGTCAGGATGTACACGCAGGTAGCTGTCCATCAGGCGGTTGGTCAGCTCATGCTCGCGATAGCCGAGCAAGGCCTTCCAGCTGCGCGAGTAGTGGATCTCGTCCGCTGCCACGTTGCGGTCCCAGATGCCCGTGCCGCTGCCCTCGATGGCCAGCAGCATGCGTCGCTCTTTTTCCATCAGCGTGGCGTTGCGGGCCGTCATGGAGGCCAGCGCACGGCTCTGTTGCACGGCACTGGCGGTGACGCCGGCCAGTTCATCGAGGCAGGTCCGATGCATGGCGCTCAGCGCCTGGGGCCGATGGTCGAACAGGTAGAACGCGCCGAGCAAGGTACCGTCTTCCGCGAGCAGCGGCGATGCGGCATACATCCGGATGCCTGGCGCCTGTGCCACGAGCGGATGGTGACGCATGCGCGGATCGGCCAGGGTGTCTTCTACCAGCATGGACGTGCGTTGCAGCGCATGATAGAAAAATGACAGGGTGCGGGGCGTATCGGGAAAAACATGTCCTGCGCTGGCGGCGATCCATTGGTGGTCGCCTTCCACCAGCAGGATCGCCGAACTGTCTGTGCCGGTCAGGCGCTGCGCGGTACGCGCCAGACGGTCGAGCTGGCGGTCGGCAGTGGTGTGAAGCGTCGTGCTGCTGCCGGGAGGCTCAGTGGGCCGGTCCTGATCGCTGGCATCGTCAAGTTTGGCGAAGGTCGGCATGTGAAAAGCAGCGTGCGGTCGGATGCGGTCTGTCTCAAACCGGAGATGCCCCGGCACGCATGCCGGGGCTGGATGCTGGCATCTTATCAGAGCGTTTCGGCCGCGGCGAGTGATGCGGCGAGGGGGACGTTTCCGGCTACCGAAAAATACCCGGATGGTGGTCCGAAATGTCGGGACACAGGCTGGACGCGGGTTCCGGCAGATCGGCGGGTCGGAGCAAGGAAAGAATGCCGCACTATATCAGTATGGCATTGGCAAACGATATCAGGCAGCCTTGGGGTCGGGCCCATAGGCGTTGGTCTGCGGCTCGCCATCCTGGACCATGAAGAAGATCAGGATCAGTCCACCGATCAGCGGAATGAGTGACAGCAGCAGCCACCATCCCGAGCGTCCTGTGTCATGCAGGCGGCGCGCGCCAACGGCAATCGACGGAATCAGCATGGCCAGCGAAAAAATGCCCGAAAGCAGGCCCACTTCCTTGCTCTCGCCCGCCGTACCCGTGGCGCCGTCGATCCCCCACAGCACGAAAAAGATCAGCATGTAGAACAGCACGAAATACCAATACTCCTTGCGACGCGCGCGGCCGCTGAAGGTGGCGTAGTTGCGTAAGGCTTGCAGGAACCATGACATGACGCACTCCCGAGTTGAAGACAGCGTTTGGCAGAAGGCGGTAACTGGCTCGTTACCGGTACAGCAGGTCGATTCTGCGATGCCGGGCCGCCAAGCGCAATCATCCGGAAGTGGCAAGGCAGTCCACATTGCGGATGCGTGCCCCGCTGCTTCGCGCCAGCATGCCGTCCGGATCGTCCGGATCGTCCGGATCGTCCGACAGCTGGTCCGCATGTGATCCGTCGATCTCCGGCTCAGGCGGTCCAGCCCAGCAGTCTTGGCAGCGCCGAGGCCAGCATCATTACGCCGGACGCCGTCAGCAAGCCAAGCACGATCTTGCGGAACGCCACCTCGCTGATGCCCGTATAGACCCGCGCCCCGAACAGCGCCGGCAGCAGCATGGCTGGCGCCACGATGGCGAACAGCGGCAGCATGTCGCGCGTGATCAGGCCCGTGGCCAGATAGATCGCCATCGTCACGGCGAGCATCGACAGATTGAAATTCTGGATGACCGTGCGCTGCGTATCCTTGTCGAAACCGCGCAGCGTGCACCACAGGGTCGGCAGCGATCCCGCAAAGCCGCCCAGGCCGCTCATCACGCCGCCGGCCATGCCCGCCAGGCCATCCGCGAAACGCCCGCCAGCCTTGAACGGCCGGCGTGGACGCGCCGCCATGATCAGCATCGCCGGGCACCACAGCACCAGCAGCGTACCGAGAATCACCTTGAACCAGTCCATGTCCAGGCGCGGCAGCAGCAGCACGCCGAGCGGAATACCGGCAAGCCCGCCCAGCACGAATGGCAGCAGGCAGCGCCAGTCGAAGCCGCGCCGCACCGTGACGGCCGCCACGACCTGCCCGAGCAGCGACCCGAACACCACCAGCGCCGCCGCGAGCCGCGGCTCGAGGGTCCACGCCCACAGCGACATGGCGGTGAGCCCGAAGGCAAAGCCGGACAAGCCCTGAACAAAGCCAGCCAACATCGCGCCAAGCGCGACGACGAGATAGAGGGAATCCATTGCGACCTTTGCGAACGTGTGGCGACCGTCAGCAACTCAGTGACAGACCTGCCGGTTGGCAGGCGCACGGGTATTGTCGTTGAAAATGGTGAGGCAGAGTATGGCGGATGGATGAATGGCGCACATCGCCAGCCGTGCCAAGAGCGTCCACACACTTTATCGCCTCATTTCCCCAGCTACTCATTTTGCATTTGTTTGGTTGGACGAGGCCGTAACGAAAACTACGATGTGTGTTCCATCTCCTCGTCCCATTTTCACGGAACACGCAATGACAGGAAAAATCCCAGGGCAAGGCGCACTGTTGCCGCTTCCTCCGGAGCTGCCGAGGCCGGGCGCCCCGGTGGTCTCGAAATCCACGCCCACGCCCCATACAAGGGCCTCGCTCGAGGCGCTGCCCCTGGAGGTCCTCAACCTGGTGACCGGGTATTTGGGAAAACAGGCACGCAGAGCATTGCGTCAGACCTCGCTGGTCATGAAGCAGCGGATCGATGTGCTCGAAGCCGACCACCACGAGCGCGCCGCACAAGTCGACACACTGCTGCGTATTCCCCATGCTCAACGGCGTCTGGACGGTCTCGTGCGGATCGGCCTGTTGCCATCCAGCGCGCTTGCCTATAACTTCAGTACGCGCAAGCGTGCAGTGCTGCTGTCTGATAACGTGATCCGGGGCTTGCTGCTGAATAGGGACAATCACGTTGGAGTCGATCTCGAAGCGTTCTCGCGTATTTCAAGCGACCGCATGCCGAAGGTGATTGGCGGTATCGCCCAGATCACGGGTCTTCTCAAAAATATCGCCTCAGACCAAAAATCGAGAAGCGGGAAACAATCTACTACTCCGTCAAAATTCATCCAGAGCAATGTGTTTGCCAACGCATTGCACAATGAGTATCGATCGCCATTCCAGGAGTGCCTGCGTCAGTTCAATGCAGACCGGCGCCGAGGCGGAAAACCCAACCTCGAACTGGTCAAGCAATGGGCCCGGGCTATCCACCCCGATATCCATCGGATCAGCTCTCCGCCATTGCCCCAGGAAGACGGGGCCAAGGCCATTGTCGGCGAAGGCGGGCTTACCAGCCTGTTTGAAGCCGCTTGCTCGCATGTAGAGATCGTCGAGATCCTGATGGAAAGCGGAGCGGATTTCAATATTGCCAAGGCAGATGGACAGACACCCCTGATCTGCGCCACGCGGGAAAGCCATCGCGATACTGAGAAAGTCATGGAGGCGTTACTCCGGAAAAACGTCGCAGTCGATCATGCGGATGAAAATGGCCGGACGGCCCTGCACTGGGCCGCAAAATACCTGCGCGTGCACAAGGTGGCGCTTCTGCTCCGCCACGAGGCCGGCATCAACCTTCTCGATCACCGCAAGCGGAATGCGCTGCACCTTGTGCTTGCAGAACGGACGAACATCGCCCGGCAGGTCGTGTTCGATACAGCAAAACATCTCATCGACGCCGGTATCGATCTCCTCCAGCAAGACGATGCGGGAAAACGCCCGATCGATTATCTCCGTGGGGTCGACAATGTCCCTGACGAACTGATCAAGCTGCTCGAACGATGATGACGGCTCGCCATCCGGGATCGGCTTGAGGCGCACTGATCTGGCCGCCAGCACTCGCAGCCAGCAGACCGGCCGGGGTGAAGCGCGCCACCGCGGCCTGGCCTGGTGCGACGACGTATCCCGGAGCTCGGGTCGAGCGCTGTCGGGCGTTTTCCATGTCACTGCGGCCGGGGTTCGGCAGCCGGCGATTGACGGATCCGGGAATTTTCTGGTTGAATAGACACGCCTCTCAAAGGGAGTAGCTGACACAGGCGCCCAGTGCGCTGTGTTGCGGTGCCGTCATTCCGACGTTGGTGGGTTGGCAACCATCGGCGTCCGGTACCGTGTCCCGGGTACAGACATGTCCCGGGCAGCAAGACTGGCGAGGATCCCCGACAATTTGTTGCTCAGGCGTTGCCGGCTTGGGTTGAGAGGCTCGTCACGATGATTTCCATCGGCACTCCCCTGTTGTGGACGCTATTCGTCGCGTTCGTCCTGATCGCGCTCGCGATCGATTTTCTGGCGCTTAACCGGCAAGGCTCGCATACCGTCAGCATGCGGGAAGCGACCATCTGGTCCATGATCTGGGTGGCCGTGTCATTCCTGTTTGTCGGCTGGCTATGGTGGTACCTCGGCGGCGCCGGCCCGGATCCGGCCATGCGGGCGCTCGCGGAGGACAAGGCGCTCGAGTTCATTACCGGCTACCTGGTCGAGAAAGCGCTCGCGGTCGACAACATCTTTGTCTTCCTGATGATCTTCACCTATTTCGCCGTACCCTCGGATTTCCAGAAGCGCGTGTTGATGATTGGCATCCTCGGTGCACTGGTCTTGCGTGCCGTCATGATCCTGATCGGCGCGTGGCTGATTGCCCAGTTCCACTGGATCATGTATGTCTTTGGCGCGTTCCTGCTGTTTACCGGCGTCAAGATGTGGTGGGCCGCCGGCAAGGAGCCGGACCTCGGCAACAATCCGGCGCTGCGCTGGATCAACCGGCACCTGAAGCTCTCGCCCGACTATGACGGTGAGCGCTTCTTCACGGTGGTCAATGGCGTACGCATGGCCACCCCGCTGTTGGTGGTGATCCTGCTCATCGGTATCGTGGATGTCGTGTTTGCGGTCGATTCGATCCCGGCGATCTTTGCCATCACCACGGATCCCTTCATCGTCCTCACATCGAATGTCTTCGCCATTCTCGGGCTGCGGGCGATGTATTTCCTGCTGGCCGGAATGTATGAGCGCTTCCACCTGCTCTCTTATGGACTCGCCATTGTCCTGGTCTTCATCGGCGCCAAGATGCTTCTCATCGACGTCTACAAGATCCCGGTGAGCTGGTCGCTCGGCTTTACCGTATTGACGCTGGCGATCACCATGGTGCTGTCCTTGAGGATTCCCGCGACGCGGGGCCAGGCCGGCACAGCGTTTCCATTCGGGGCCAAGTCGGAGAGGCGGTCGGCAGACGATTCTTGAGAACCCTGGTCGCAAGCCCGCGGTGGATGCATACCCAACCGCGCGGCTTGCGTGACAGGAAGCGGGCGGCGGGCACGGTGCCGGCTGCGGGATCCCCCCCCCGATGTTCTCGTCAACCACTTTTAGTTGGGTCGAACACAAGCAGGTATTTGACAAAGCTCGCAGTGGCGGGGAGAGGCAATCCCTGGCGAGTAAGGAGCGTAATCAGGCGCTGGATACACAATAGGCGGCGACCAAGCTCACCTGCAGGTCAATTTTTACAACTCATTCAACGCTTCCGCTGCCCTGAACAACTCCGACAGCGGCGTCCCCAGCGCCTCCGACACCTTCATCAGCGTCACAAAACTCGGTGGCGATGCTCCTCGCTCCAGCCGGCTGATCACGGTCACATGCACGTCGAGTTGTTCCGCCAGTTCTTCCTGCGTCAAGCCGAGCGTCGTGCGTTTCTGGCGGATCACGCCGCCGAATGAGACCGCAAACTTCAGTTTTTTCTGAGTAACCATCGCGCCAAGTTTGCCTAGGCGCAAACATCTGTTACAGAGATAAATTTACGATAATATAGACAATATTGTTTATATTTGGCGAGATTGATCCATGGACTTTTTGCCAGGCGAGGAGGCTGCCAACGATCCGAAAGCCAGGAAAGATGGCCGCAAGACGGCAACGCAGCAAAGAGCCGCGGCGGAGCGGATCATCAGTTCATTGAATACGTTGTTTGTCGACTGCGTGGTATATCGCTGCAGTCTCTTGCCGAGCAACATGAGGTCAGCGTTTCTCAAGCAGATAGAAGTGGAATGGAAGGCGCCAAGTCGAGATGAACTGTTCAAACGCATACGGCATCGTCTTTCTCGCCTCTCTGCCGCGCCTTGCACAACGGACGAGGCCAAGGCCCACGTCGATACCCTGATCAAAAAAATCCGCCGCATTGACGGCCGCTTGTTGCGCGACTGGGTGCGGTAGCGCACGTATCACGCTGACGGCTGCGACATGCCATCGCTTGATGTATCCGTATAACCTTGTTTTGCAATCGTTTTGTTGGTTGTTCGGGTAACCGTCTCTACGATGTGCGTTCCATTTTGTCAAACTAATTTACTGGAGCGCATGATGTTGGGCGGAGTTTCTCAAGTTCGTTTCGGTGCCGACGAGATACCGGCGTCAGCCACATCGTTGAGCGTAGAGACTGCGCAGATAGTGTTGACGCCCAGGACTAGGCTCTCGCCCCTGGAAAGTGCACCGCTTGATGTCAAAAGACTCATTCGCGGATTCTTGAGGCAAGCGGATTGCGATGAGTTGAAAAAGACGTCGCGCACGATGCGCGCGTTCGTCGAGGGTGAATCCAGAATACTGTCTGCCAAGGTGGATGCATTGCTGATGATTCCGCATGCCGAACGTAAGCTGGAGGATCTGGTGCGCATTGGCCTGTTGCCGCGTAGCGCGCTGACTTATCACTTTAGTGAGCGGAAACGTGCGGTGTTGTTGTCCGATAACGTCATCAAAGGACTGCAACTAAACAAGGAAGACAATGTTCGCGTAGATCTCCGGGCGTTTTCGCACATTCCGAGTGATCGCATGCCGGATGTGAAGAACGGGATCGCGCACCTGACCGAGACTTCCGGCGTCAATTCCACAGCCATTTTCCATCATAAAAATCTGGAAATGATCAAACTCGGGAATGGCAGCCGCGTATCGGTTCTGTCCGAAATCGCAAAAAGCAATGTGTTCGCCAATGCTTTGGATAAAAGGAATGCATCGGTGTTCGAGGATGGCCTGATACTGTTCTCGCTCATGCGGGGAGTCGGTTTGAGAAAAATCGATGTTTCTCTGATGAGGCATTGGGCGGAGATGCTGCATCCAGCAATCTATTCTGTCCCGAAAACCGCTGGAAATACGGCGCGTCTGGTAAGAGAAGGGGAGTGCAACGGTTTGTTTTTCGCGGCAAAAACTGATCAAGCGGTTGTCGAAGTGCTGCTGCGAAGAGGTGCGAATTTCCATATTGTTGACGAAAGCGGCGAGACGCCGCTCTTCCATGCAGTGCGGGAATCGCATCGCGATACGGACGCCATTGTGCGGCTACTTTTACAGCATGGTCTCGATGTGAATCATGTGAGCAACGAAGGCTGGTCCGCGCTACATCATGCCGCAATGCGCCTGTTGCCGAGCAAGGTCAAGTTGCTGGCTGAGCACGGTGCTGATGTCAAGCGGTGTGATGGTGAGGGGCGAAACGCACTGCATAATGTTCTTGAGGCAGCCAGCACACCCTTCGGGATTGCGCCAAAGTGCATTGAAGTGATCCGGATTTTGCTAGACGGTGGTATCGACCCGCTGCAGAAAGATCACTCCGGCAAACGGCCTCTCGATTGCATTCCCGAGGCATCGCGACATAGTCCTGTTTATCCGAACATCTTCCAGATGATCGAAGATGCTTTGCTGGCACGTGAGCACGAAATATCCGCCAGCACTGCAGTTATCTGATTGATCTCGCTCGCCTGTGCGCTTGCAATCTATGTACGGCCGACCGCCGCCACGCATTGCGAGCGCTATGCGACAACGCTTTCTCTTTCTACTCGCATCATCTCGCAAAGCTGCCCGCACTTGGTGGCGCCCTCCTACCTATAGGCAAGCGCGAGCATCATCAATCTGATCGCATCTGGCGGCGTCTTGCGCGACTGTCGCCAGAGCCATGCACGGAAGCCGAGGCGCAGGCCAGCGTCGACACCCTGATCAAAAAAATCCGCCGCATCGACGGCCGCCTGCTACGCGACTGGGTGCGCTAGCGGGGACGTGCGGATGCGGCGTGCGTAGGGAGCGGGGCGGAGTTACTGCCGCGCATTGCGCGCATTATCCGGCCATGGCGTATTGAAGTTGGTGCGGAACGGGTTGATATCCAGTCCGCCGCGCCGCGTGTAGCGGGCGTACACGGCGAGCTTCACGGGCTTGCACTGGCGCTGCACGTCCATGAAGATGCGTTCGACGCATTGTTCGTGGAATTCGTTGTGGTTGCGGAACGAGATGAGGTACTTGAGCAGCCCTTCCTGGTCGATGGGCGCGCCGACGTAGCGGATCTGTACGCTGCCCCAGTCGGGCTGGCCGGTGACGAGACAGTTGGATTTGAGCAGGTGCGAGACGAGCGTTTCCTCGACGATGGTTTCGTCGTGGTTGGCGTGCAGCAGTTCGGGCGCGGGGCTGTAGATGTCGGTGTCGATGTCGAGCCGGTCGAGCAGCAGGCCGTCGAGTTCGCGCATCTTGAGGGTGCCGAACTGTTCGGGCAGGGTGAGGCGCACCTGCACGGGGCCGCCGCAGGCTTCGGAGAGGTCCTGGTGCAGCAGTTGCTGCATGGCTTCGACGGAGGCGATGCGGGTCTGGTTGAAGCTGTTGAGGTAGAGCTTGAACGATTTGGATTCGACGATGTTGGGCGTGTCGGCGGGCACGATGCAGGTGGCCAGCGCCACTTGCGGCTTGCCTTTCATGTTGAGCCACGAGAGTTCGTAGGCGTTCCACATATCCACGCCAAAGAAGGGCAGGGCGCTGCCCTGATGCAGGCCGAGTTCTTCGCGCTTGGCGAGGCGCGGGATGGGGAACAGCAGCGAGGCATCGTATTCGGTCTTGTAGGCCGAGGGTTTGCCAAGCGGCGAGTGTTCAGGCTGGGTCATGAAATGCAATACGTTGTAATTCGGTCCGGGTTCAGGCCAGGAACAATTTGTACACCGGGTTTTCGCTTTCGTCCACGTAGTGGTAGCCGAGCGAGCTGAGGAATTCGCGGAAGGCGCGCTTGTCGTTCTTGGGCACCTGGATGCCGACGAGGATGTTGCTGGTGTCGGCGCCCTGGTTGCGGTAGTGGAACAGGCTGATGTTCCAGTTGGGGTGCATGCTCGACAGAAAGCGCATGAGCGCGCCGGGCCGCTCGGGGAATTCAAAGCGGTACAGCAGTTCGTCCTGCGCGAGTGGGGAGTGGCCGCCGACCATGTAGCGGATGTGCTGCTTGGCGAGTTCGTCTTGCGAAAGGTCGAGTGTGGCGAAGCCCTGCTTGCGGAAGGCGGCGGCGATCTTGTCGCTTTCGGCGCGGCTGGCGATCTGCAGGCCGACGAAGATGTGCGCCTGCGCCTTGTCGGCGATGCGGTAGTTGAATTCGGTGACGGCGCGGTTGCCGACGAGTTCGCAGAAGCGCTTGAAGCTGCCGCGTTCCTCGGGGATGGTGACGGCGAACACGGCTTCGCGCGATTCGCCAACGTCGGCGCGTTCGGCAACGAAGCGCAGGCGGTCGAAGTTCATGTTGGCGCCGCTGGCGATGGCGACGAGCTGCTGGTTCTTGAGCTTCTCGCGTTCGGCGTAGGCCTTGAGGCCCGCCACGGCCAGCGCGCCGGCGGGTTCAAGAATGCTGCGCGTGTCCTGGAATACGTCCTTGATGGCGGCGCAGATGGCGTCGGTGTCGACCAGGACGATCTCGTCGACCAGCTCGCGCACGAGGCGGAAGGTTTCCTTGCCGGCCAGCTTGACGGCGGTGCCGTCGGAGAACAGGCCGACGTCCTTCAGTTCCACGCGCTTGCCGGCGTCCTTGGAGCGCTTCATGGCGTCCGAATCGACGGTCTGCACGCCGATGACTTTCACCTCGGGACGCACGGCCTTGATGTAGGCCGCTACGCCGGCAATCAGGCCGCCGCCGCCAATCGGTACGAACACGGCGTGCAGCGGACCGGCGTGCTGGCGCAGGATTTCCATGCCGATGGTGCCTTGCCCGGCGATGACTTCGGGATCATCGAAGGGATGCACGAAGCTGAGCTTGTGCTTGGCCTGTAGTTCTGCGGCGTGGTTGTAGGCGTCGGAGTAGGAGTCGCCATGCAGCACGGTTTCCACCCATTCGCCACCGAGTTCGCGCACGGCATTGATCTTCACCTGCGGCGTGGTCACCGGCATGGCGATCATGGCCTTGCACTGCAGCTTGGCCGCGGACAGTGCGACGCCCTGCGCATGGTTGCCGGCCGAGGCGGTGATGACGCCGCGCTTGAGTTCGGCAGGCGTAAGCGAGGCCATCTTGTTGTACGCGCCGCGCAGCTTGAAAGAGAACACCGGCTGGGTGTCTTCGCGCTTGATCCAGACGCCGTTGCCGGTGCGGGCAGAGAGGTGTTCGGCGTAGGTCAGGTCCGACTCTTCCGCCACATCGTAGACCTTGGCGGTGAGGACTTTTTTAAGATAATCGACTGGCATGGCTGGGCGGCAGGAGCGGCGGGAAGCAGCAAAAAAGGCGGCAGGAACCGGCGGCGCAGGCGCGAGGCTCGTGGGCGTGCGGGGCCGGGACGATCAAAAATTCGGGAAGCCGATAGCGTAACACGTCGCGGGCCAGCGGGCTGAGGCGCTTGCGGGCGGTGCCTGCGCAGCACGCGAACCACGTAATATAGCGGCGATGGAAACCTGGATCGATTCCCTGCTGCAGACCCTGGCCTTGCCCGATGTGGGGCTGCCGACGGTGTTCGTTGTCAGCCTGCTGTCCGCCACGTTGCTGCCGTTGGGGTCGGAACCGGCGGTGTTCGGCTATATCAAGCTCAATCCAGACATGTTCTGGGCGACCATCGCGGTGGCCACGGCGGGCAATACCGTGGGCGGGGCCATCGACTGGTGGCTCGGCTACGCGGCCAAGCTCGCGGTGGTGCGCTACCGCCAGCAGCGCCAGGCGCGGCTGCATGCGCGCGAGCACGCCCTCAACCTGCCCCATCCGCCGCGCCAGAAGAAGCCGTCGCTGGACAAGCGTTATTTCCGCTGGATGCGGCGTATCGGACCGCCGGCGCTGCTGTTTTCGTGGTTGCCGGCCGTGGGCGATCCGCTGTGTGCGCTGGCCGGCTGGCTGCGCCTGCCGTTCTGGTCCAGCCTGGTTTACATGGCGATTGGCAAGCTGCTGCGTTATCTGACGATGACGGCCGTGCTGCTCTGGATTCCCAACAGTTTCTGGGAAGCGCTGGCGGCGCCGTTTCGCCACTGGTTTTAATCCGTTGTTGTCCTGAAAGTCTTACCGCAGGCAGGTGGCTGCTGGTCGACATGTGCGCCACCGGTCCACCGTCCTGCGCGTCTTAGGTGTTCCCCGTCGTACGCATAGTCGTGCCTGCAATGCGCGGCAGTCCCCAGTGTGGACGGCCGAATGGTTGCCGACACTGTTCAGCCTTAGTTCAGCCGGGTAAGGGCCCACTAGGTCTACCGCGTGCGTGTCCACGCCCCGTGGATCGGGTTCCGCATGCGCAATTCAATGACAGGAGTTAAACCATGTTGGAGCGTTTGATGGCGCCGATGGTGGCGCTGACCCTCTGTTTTACGATGTGCCCGGCGACGTCTGCGCCGGGCACGTCGGTTGCCTCCCGCTGCCGGGAGGAGGCGCGGTAATGCGGATTCTGGTGGTGGAAGATGACCCCGTCCTGCGCAGCAACCTGTGCCAGACCCTGAAGGATGCTGCCTACGCAGTGGATGCCGCGGACAACGGCGAGGACGCATGGCAGGTGGGCGGCGTGCAGCCTTACGATCTGGTGGTGCTCGACCTGGGTCTGCCGCGCCTGGATGGCTTGACCGTCCTGCGGCGCTGGCGCAGCGAGGGGGTGAACACACCCGTGCTGATCATCACGGCGCGGGACCAGTGGCACGAAAAGGTGGCCGGCATCGACAGCGGTGCGGACGATTACCTGACCAAGCCGTTTCATGTGCAGGAGCTGCTGGCGCGGGTGCGGGCCCTGATCCGTCGCACACAGGGGCTGGCTTCGCCAGTATTGACGTGCGGCCCGGTCAGCCTCGATACGCGCAGCCGCCGGGTGACGTGGAACGGCATGCCGGTGACGTTTACGAGCCACGAGTTCAAGGTGCTCGACTACCTGATGCACCGGCCCAATACCGTGGTGTCGCGCGCCGAGCTGATCGAACACATCTATGCCCAGGACTTCGAGCGCGATTCCAATGTGATCGAGGTGTTCATGGTGCGCCTGCGCCGCAAGCTGCCGCCTGGCATGATCGAGACAGTGCGTGGCCAGGGTTACCGGCTGGTGCCGCCGGAGCCGATCAACCCCTGGTCGTGACCATTGCCGGCGCGCCCGGCCCCTGCAGGTGCCGGCTGATAGACGAAGCCAGTCCCACCCCCTCCCGCTTGGGGGTGCGGTCTGTTGACAGCCTGCAGGGCGTGCAGTTGTGCGATTTCCCGAATACTCCTGAGTCTGGTAGGGTTTTAGCGGGCGCTGCATTCGTCGTATTGACAAGGGGCGGCGGGGTTGTGCGGCGCAGCGAAACTGTCCTTTGCAGTACAATTCCTTTTTAAGCGACAGACGCTTTCCTGCGTCCAGGACAAGTCTTCATGAATGCCCCACTAGTCATCGATGCTCGCCTTGCGGCCGACGATGCACCCGCCCGGGTGCGCGAAATTCCCTACAACTACACATCGTTCTCCGATCGGGAAATCGTCATCCGCCTGCTGGGCTCCGAGGCCTGGCAGATGCTCGACGAGCTGCGTGCCGAGCGCCGTACCGGCCGGTCGGCGCGCATGCTGTACGAGGTGCTGGGCGACATCTGGGTGGTGCGCCGCAATCCGTACCTGCAGGAAGACCTGCTGGATAACCCGCGCCGCCGACAGATGCTGGTGGATGCGCTGAATCACCGCCTCAACGAGATCGAGAAGCGCCGGGTAGCCGATCATGCGCAGCAGCATGACGCGGGCGCCGAGGAGCGTGCGCGCCGGGTCGAGTACCTGGTGCAGCAGGCGCGGCAGGCGGTGGAAGAATTCAAGCGCGAGTTCAGCGATGCCTATGACCTGCGCAAGCGCACGCTCAAGGTGCTGGGCCGCTATACGGAGAAGGACAACATCAAGTTCGACGGGCTGTCGCGCGTCTCGCATGTGACTGATGCCACCGACTGGCGCGTCGAATATCCCTTCGTGGTACTCACGCCGGACACGGAGCGCGAGATCGCCGGACTGGTGAAGGGCTGCTTCGAACTGGGCCTGACCATTATCCCGCGCGGAGGCGGCACCGGCTATACCGGCGGCGCGATTCCGCTGACGCCGATGTCGGCCGTCATCAATACCGAGAAGCTGGAATACCTGGGCCCGGTCGAGCGCATCGACATGCCCGGCGTGGCCGAGCCCGTGCCGACGATCCTGTCGGGTGCAGGTGTGGTGACGCGCCGCGTGGCCGATGCCGCAGAAAAGGCCGGCCTCGTGTTTGCTGTGGACCCGACCTCGATCGACGCCTCGTGCATCGGCGGCAACGTCGCCATGAACGCCGGCGGCAAGAAGGCTGTGCTGTGGGGCACCGCGCTCGACAACCTCGCGTCGTGGCGCATGGTCGATCCCGACGGCAACTGGCTCGACGTGCAGCGCCTCGACCACAACCTCGGCAAGATCCACGATGCACCGATGGTCCGCTTCTCGCTGACCTGGTCGGATGGCAAGCGCGCGCCCGGCGAAGCCGTGCTGCGCACCGAGACGCTGGAAATCGAAGGCCGCCGCTTCCGCAAGGAAGGTCTCGGCAAGGACGTGACTGACAAATTCCTGTCGGGCCTGCCGGGCGTGCAGAAGGAAGGCTGTGACGGCATCATCACCAGCGCGCGCTGGATCCTGCACCGCATGCCGAAGCAGACGCGCACCGTGTGCCTGGAGTTCTTCGGGCAGGCGCGCGATGCGATTCCGAGCATCGTCGAGATCAAGGATTACCTCGACGCCGAAACCCGCAAGGGTGGCGCCATCCTGGCCGGCCTGGAGCATCTGGACGAGCGTTACCTGCGTGCCGTGGGCTACGCCACCAAGAGCAAGCGCAACGCCTTCCCGAAGATGGTGCTGATCGGCGATATCGTCGGCGACGATGAAGACGCCGTGGCGCGCGCCACCTCGGAAGTGGTGCGCATGGCCAATGGCAAGAGCGGCGAAGGTTTCGTGGCGGTGAGCCCCGAGGCGCGCAAGAAGTTCTGGCTCGACCGCTCGCGTACCGCCGCCATCGCGCGCCATACCAACGCCTTCAAGATCAACGAAGACGTGGTGATTCCGCTCAACCGCATGGGTGAGTACACCGACGGCATCGAGCGCATCAATATCGAACTGTCGATCAAGAACAAACTGAAACTGGTGGATGCGCTCGAGGCCTTCTTTGCCAAGGGCGACCTGCCGCTAGGCCGCAGCGACGACGCCAATGAGATCCCCAGCGCCGAACTGCTGGAAGACCGCGTGCAGCAGGCGCTGGCGCTGGTGCAGGCGGTGCGCGGCCGCTGGCAGTATCTGCAGGGCCATCTCGATACGCCGCTGGTGCAGGCGCGCGCCGCACTGGTCGGCCACGGCCTGGGCCTGCTCGGCCAGACCTTCGAGCAGCGCCAGCTGGAGCAGCCGGAGACCACGCTGTTCCACCTGCTGCAAGACCGCACCATCCGCGTATCGTGGAAGAACGAGCTGCGCGCCGAGCTGCGCAAGATCTTCAACGGCGGCGAGTTCAAGCCAATCCTCGATGCGGCGCAGGCGATCCACAAGGACGTGCTGCGCGGCCGCGTGTTCGTGGCGCTGCACATGCACGCCGGCGACGGCAACGTGCACACCAACATTCCGGTGAACTCGGACGACTACGAGATGCTGCAGGACGCCCACAAGGCGGTGGACCGCATCATGGCGCTGGCACGTTCGCTGGACGGCGTGATCTCGGGCGAGCATGGCATCGGCATCACCAAGCTGGAATACCTGACCGATCAGGAGATCGGTGATTTCCGCGACTACAAGCAGCGCGTCGATCCGCACGGCCGCTTCAACAAGGGCAAGCTGCTGCGCGACGGCGGGATCGCCGCTGACCTGCGCAATGCCTATACGCCGTCGTTCGGGCTGATGGGGCACGAGTCGATCATCATGCAGCAGAGCGACATCGGCGCGATTTCGGACAGCATCAAGGACTGCCTGCGCTGCGGCAAGTGCAAGCCAGTGTGCGCCACGCACGTGCCGCGCGCCAACTTGCTGTACAGCCCGCGCAACAAGATTCTGGCGACCTCGCTGCTGATCGAAGCCTTCCTGTACGAAGAGCAGACGCGCCGCGGCGTGTCGATCAAGCACTGGGACGAGTTCTCGGACGTGGCCGGTCACTGCACGGTGTGCCACAAGTGCGTGACGCCGTGCCCGGTGAAAATCGACTTCGGCGATGTCACCATGAACATGCGCAACCTGTTGCGCAAGATGGGCCAGCGCAAGTTCAACCCCGGCACGGCGGCGTCGATGTTCTTCCTGAACGCGACCAATCCGCAGACCATCAACTTCACCCGCAAGGTGATGATCGAGTGGGGCTACAAGGCGCAGCGTATCGCTCATGACTTCATGAAGAAGCTGGCGAAGAAGCAGACGGCGCATCCACCCGCTACGGTCGGCAAGCCGCCGGTCCGCGAGCAGGTGATCCACTTCGTCAACAAGAAGATGCCGGGCAACCTGCCGAAGAAATCGGCGCGCGCGCTACTCGATATCGAGGACAACGAGATCGTGCCGATCATCCGCAATCCGCAGACCACCACGGCGGATACGGAGGCGGTGTTCTACTTCCCGGGCTGTGGTTCGGAGCGCCTCTTCAGCCAGGTAGGGCTCGCCACGCAGGCGATGCTGTGGCATGCCGGCGTGCAGACCGTGATGCCGCCGGGCTACCTGTGCTGCGGCTATCCGCAGCGCGGCAGCGGCGACTTCGACAAGGCGGAGAAGATGATCACCGACAACCGGGTGCTCTTCCACCGCGTGGCGACCACGCTGAACTACCTCGACATCAAGACCGTGGTGGTGTCGTGCGGCACCTGCTACGACCAGCTGGCCGGGTACCAGTTCGACAAGATCTTCCCCGGCTGCCGCATCATCGACATCCACGAGTTCCTGCTCGAGAAGGGCCTGAAGCTCGACGGTGTGACCGGCACGCGCTACATGTACCACGACCCGTGCCACACGCCGATGAAGCTGCAGGATCCGCTCAAGACGGTGAACGCGCTGATGGGGGCGCAGAACGGCAGCGCCGGCGCGATCGAGAAGAACGACCGCTGCTGCGGCGAATCGGGCACGCTCGCGGTGACGCGCCCCGACGTGTCGACGCAGGTGCGCTTCCGCAAGGAAGAGGAAATGCGCAAAGGCGCGGACAAGCTGCGCGACGCCGATGCATTCAAGGGTGAAGTGAAGATCCTCACCAGCTGCCCGTCGTGCCTGCAGGGCCTGTCGCGCTACAACGACGACAGCGGCACCACGGCCGACTACATCGTGGTCGAAATGGCCCGCCACGTGCTCGGCGAGAACTGGCTGGTCGACTTCGTGAACAAGGCCAACAACGGTGGTATTGAACGGGTGCTGGTATGAACGAACCGAAAGTCATCAACGAACCGACAGTCGTGAAGGGCTGCGAACTGTGCGAGCAGGATGGCGGCGAGGTGATCTGGCGCCATCCGCTGGCGCGTGTGATCCTGGTCGAGGAAGAGCATTTCCCCGGCTTCTGCCGCGTGGTGTGGAACGACCATGTGGCGGAGATCGGCGACCTCTCCGATGAGGATCGCGACTGGCTGATGCGCGTGGTGGTCACGGTGGAACGCGCGATCCGCGAGGTGCTGCAGCCGCAGAAGGTGAATATCGCCTCGCTCGGCAACCTCGTGCCGCACATCCACTGGCACGTGATCCCGCGCGATCCGTGGGACAGCTATTTCCCCGATCCGCCGTGGGGCAAGACACCGCGCCGCAATGCCGACATCGGCCTGCAGGCGGCACGCCGGGCCCAGTTGCCGCAGCTGACCGCGCTGCTGCAGAGCCGGCTCGCGGCACTCTGATACGGGGGCATCGGGAGGCGTCAAGCGTCTTCCGGTGTCTTCCGCGCGATCCCGGCGCGGTATCCCGGCATCAGCCGCCGCTTTCCAGATGCGGGCGCATCAGCGCCTCGAACCATTCCACGAAAACGGCCAGCCGCCGCGAGCGCTGGCGCCGGTGCGGATAGACGATCGACACCGGCATGGGCGCGGCGCGGTAGGCGGGCATGACCTCCACCAGTTGCCCCGCGTCCAGCAAGTCCCCGACGTCGTAGCGCGGGATCTGCATCAGGCCCAGTCCGGCGACGCAGCAGGCAATATAGCTTTCCGCATTGTTGGCGATGACCCGGCTCGGCATCTCGAGCGTGTGCGTGTCGCCGTTACCCCCATCGTCGTGCGCCACATATTCCCAGGGGACTTCGCGCCCGGTGCGCGGCGAGGCGTAGCCGATGGCCCAGTGTCCGTTCGACAGGTCGCCGGGACGTACCGGCTCGCCATGCGCGCGCAGGTACGCGGGGCTGGCGCAGTTGATCAGGGCGATCTGGCCGAGCGGCCGCACGACCAGGCTGCTCTCGTGCAGCGCGCCGATGCGTACCGCGCAGTCCACGCCTTCTCCCACGAGATCGATGGCGCGGTCGGTCGACCCGAGCGCCAGCTGCAGCCGCGGATGGCGCTGCAGCAGCCCGGGCAGGGCAGGGGCGATCAGGCGGCGGGCGATGCGGCTGGGGACATCGATGCTCAGCCGGCCGGAGACCTGATGCTGGCTGGCCTGGAACAGCTGGTCGATGTCTTCCGCTTCGGCCAGCAGCGGGCGCACGCGCGCCAGCAACTGCTCGCCATCGGCCGTGAGCCGCACCCGCCGCGTGGTCCGGTGCAGCAGGCGCACGCCCAGCCGGGTTTCCATCTGCTGGATGGCCGCGGACACCGAGGCCCGCGGGATGTCGAGGGCCTGCGCGGCCCGGATGAAGCTGCCCATGTCCGCGACCTGGGCGAACACGCGGTACTGGTCGAATCTGTCCATGTGCCGGATCTGCCGATCTCAAGTGAAGGCTGCTCTGGTCAGCCTGCGAATCCGCCCTGATCCAGAAAGGCCTGCTCCTGCGCCGTCATGCTGCGTCCCAGCAGGGCATTGCGATGCGGGAAGCGGCCGAAGCGCCTGATAATTGCCGCATGCGCTTTTGCATGGTCGAGCCACGGACGGCCGAGGCGCCGGTTCAGCGCCACGGACAGCTGCTGGTCGGCCATGTTCTCCGAATGTGCAAACGGCAGGTAGAAGAATAGCCGCAATTCGGGATCGACCTGCAGATCGAACTTCATCTCGATGGCCTGCCGGGCAATCCGCCGGGCCTGCGCGTCCGTCGCATACATGCCGGCGGTTTGCCGGAAGGCATTGCGCGGAAACTGATCCAGCAGGATCAGCAATGCGAGCGCGCCGTCGGCTGTTTCGGCCCAGGCATCGAGCGCGCCGGCAGCGGCGGCGTGGTGCAGATCGAGATAGCGTGCGCGAAACCAGAGATCGAACTGCGGCCGCTGGCTGAACCAGTCGGCGCGGACGGTGTGCCACCAGCGCACGATGTCCGTGGCCGTCTGTTCATGGTCGGACTGGCCCGCGTTGTCCGGCGGCACCGCTGTCATGCGTGCCGCCGGATCAACGGATCGTGCTGCTTGCACAGGACTGCACGCGCACCCTGCAGGCGCGTCGTTGACGGCATGCATGCTCACTTCGTGGTGTAGCCGCCATTGATCAGGATCGTCTGGCCGGTGATCCACCAGCCGTCGCTCACCAGATGGCGGATGAAAGGCACCACGTCCTCGATGTCCGTCAGGCCCGTCTTGCTGAATGGCGACAGCGCCGCGGCGGTCTTGTGGTAAGCCACGGCATCCACGCCTTCCGCCGGATAGAAGAACGGCGTATCCATCGGGCCCGGGCCGACGGCGGTGACCGAGATGCCGCGTGCGCCGAACTCCTTGGCCGCGGCACGCGTGAAGTGCTCCACGGGCGCCTTGGTGCCGGCGTACGACGCGTAGAACGGCGTGAACGCGCCCAGCAGCGACGTGACCAGCGTGCAGATCTTGCCGTTGTCGTTGACATGCTTGCCTGCTTCGCGCAGGAAGAAGAACGCCGACTTGGCATTGACCGCGCTCATCTCGTCGTATTCGGCCTCGGTAATCTCCACGAACGGTTTCTTGAGCACCTTGCCCACGGTATTGATGGCGATGTCGGGTCGGCCGACGGCTGCCACTGCATCGGCGAAAAGCTTTTCCATGGCGGCGGCGCTGGTCAGGTCGGCCTGCAGCGCCACGGCTCGCGCGCCCGCCCGCTCGACTGCTGCCACCGTCTTGTCGGCATCGGCCTTGCTGGCGGCGCTGTTGTAATGGATGACGACGGCCTTGGCGCCCTGCTCGGCCAGATCGCGCGCGATCAGCCCGCCGAGGTTCTTGGCGCCGCCGGCGATGAGGGCGGTCTTGCCGCGGATGGAATGGTCAGCCATGGCACATCTCCTGTGTGAGTGTCGATGCCTGAGCATAGGCGGAGCGGCGCGCGCGATAAACCGGCTTCTCCTGGATGGATTGTCCGGAATATCGATCCAATCGCGCGTGCAGGGCGGCGGTGCGTCCGTGGCGGGTTGGCCGCACCGATAAAAAGAACCGGGCCGCAGCCCGGTTTCCGGTTGCCGATCCAGCCTGATCAGAATTTCCAGTTGGCCGTCAGCATGGCCGAGCGTCCCGGCGCGACGTTGGCGAACAGGCCGACGTGCGAGCCGTCGTAGATGGTCTTGTCGGCCAGGTTGTTGACGTTCAGGCGCACGTCGAAGTGCTTGTTGAAGCGGTAGCTGGCCATCGCATCGAAGCGCCAGTACGACGGCAGCACCAGCGTGTTGGCATCGTTGGCGAAGCGGTTGGACATGTAGAACGCGCCGCCGCCAATGGTAAAGGCTGGCGTGATCTTGTACGTGGTCCACAGGCTGAAGCTTTGCTTGGCGACATACTTGAGCTGCTTGCCGGCATTGCCGCCGGCGCCGTCGGCCAGCAGTTTCGGGTTCAGGTAGGTATAGCCGCCAAACACGCCCCACTGCGGCGTCACCTGCCCGGAGAAGCCGAGTTCGATGCCGGTGGCGCGGCTCTTGCCAATCAGTTCGATGTCGCCGAGTGCGTTTTCGGCGCGCTGGTTTTTCTTCTCGGTGCGGAACACGGCGGCAGTCAGCGAGAGCTGTTCGTCGAGCACATCCCACTTGGTACCGAGTTCGATGCTGCGGTTGCGTTCCGGATCGAGGTTGGCGTTGCCCGCCGACAGGCCACCGCCGGCTGCGCCATCCGCGCCGCCCGACTGGCCGAGCGTTTCGCCCGACGGGTTGGAGGAGGTGCTGTAGGTCAGGTAGACGCTGCCGTTCGGCGCGGGTTTGTAGACCACGCCCGCCTGGTAGTTGAAGATGGTCGAGTCGTTGGTGAGCGTACCGTTGGTGACGTTGTAGTCATCGAGGCGCAGGCCGACATTAACATCCCACTTGTCCGACAGGTGCATGGTGTCGGTGGCATAGAGGGCGCGCGTCTTGGTGCGGTTGGCCAGCGTGTTGCGCGGGCCGAAACTGGTGACGCCGGTGTATGGGCCGTTCGGATCCGGGTTCTGCAGGTCGACGCGTGGAATCGCGCCAGCGGCCGCCGTGCCGGTCTTGATCTCCTCGCGGCTGAATTCGACGCCGGCGGCGAAGCTATGGCGGATCGTGCCGGTGGTGAAGCTGCCGCTCAAGTCTGTCTGGTTGATCAGCGAGGTGGTCACCGAGTTGCGGGTGCGGGCATCGCGGTTCACCATGCCGGTCGGCACGTGGATGGTCGGGCGTGTCATCACGTACTGGTTCAGCGTTGAACCGTAGCGCGTGATGTTGCGCAGTTTCAGGCCCTGGCTGAAGCTGTGCTCGATTTCGACGGTGGCGAGGTCGGCCTCATTCTTGCGGAAGTCCCGCGTGGTCGAGCCATAGAAATTCTCGCCGTTCACCACGACCGGCCGGCCGGTGTTGTTGATCGTATCGAATGGATGGCCGAGATCCGGTGTTTCGTCGGAGCGCAGCGCGTAGTAGCTGAGCGTGGCGCGCGTCGGCCCGTTCAGGCCGAGCGTCAGTGATGGCGCGATGCCCCAGCGTTCGACATCGGGACCATTGCGGCCGGCGACATCGGCCTTGTGGGCCATGGCGTTCAGGCGGAAGGCGGCGTTCTCGCCGGCCCAGTTGCCATCGACGGTGGTGCGGAAGGCATTGTCGGTGCCCACGCCGACGGAACCGGCGGCGAAGGTCTCGGCCTTCGGTGTCTTGGTCACCAGGTTGATGGAGCCGCCCGTGGCGCCGCGCCCACTGTAGGCCGAGCCCGGGCCTTTGACGATTTCCACGGACTCGAGGTTGAATGCCTCATGGGTGAACCGACCCACATCCCGCATGCCGTCGATCATGATGTCGGTACTGGCTTCATAGCCGCGGATGAACGGCCGGTCACCGACCGGCGTACCACCTTCGCCTGAACCCAATGTCACACCCGGGACGGTGCGCAGGATATCGGTGAGCGAGGCAGCGCCGCGTTCCTCGATGATTTCCTGTGGAATGACCGTGACCGTCTTGGGCGTGTCGAGCAGCGGCGCCGTAAACTTGGGCGAAGACGCGCGCGAGGTCTGGTAGGGAGTGTCACCAGGGGCGCGGACCTGCACTTCCGGCAGGGTTGTAGCGGCCTGGCTGGTTGCTGCCTGAGCGGGGGCAGCAGTCTGCGCGTGGGCGGCGCCGAAGACCAGTGCCGTGGCAGCGGCGAACAGGGTCGGTTGCACTTTGAAGGCCGCGCCTTCGCGCGGGGTGTTTCGACGAGACATGAGCTAATCCTTGGTTCTTTTTCGAAAGGGCTTCGGATAGCTTGTGCAATGAGCTCGCGAAAAGTGTTCACCTCATGAGAAGTTTTTGACGGGCAGGGGGCTGCTGGGGCGTTTGGGTTCAGCGGGGCGCGGACGCGGCTGGGCGACGTGCAGTTGCTGGAAGTAGGTGGCTTCGCCCTGGTGCAGCACCGCGCGTTCGCCCTGGCGCGTGGTGACCGTGGCGCCTTCGTCCAGCGCGTGGGCAAAGCTGCGGTCCGCTTCCTGCCGGACGACGACCCCCGTGCCGCGCACGCGTACCTGGCCTTCATGGGTTTCCACGACGAAGGGATGCGCGGTGTCGGGCACGACCGTGGCGATCAGTTCGCCGGCGCGCAGGCGCACGCGGCGCTCCTGGCCATCGAACATGATGTCGGCGGCGGAGCGTGCGCCGAGGGTGACGGTGCTGCCATCGGGCAGGGCGAAGACCCGTTGCTCGCCGGTGGCGGTATGCAGGTCGGCCGTCAGGTCGAGCAGTGGCGTGTATTGCTCGGCCAGCCATGCGCTGCACAGCAGGGTGGCGATGGCCAGCAGGCCGGTGCGGCCGCGCCGCCGTGTCGGCGCGCGTTTGGCCTCGGGCTGCAGCAGGACATGATGCGCGGCGCTGGCGTGCGCCTCGCTGGCGCGCAGCGGCTGGAAAGCGTCGTCGAGCCGGCCGGACACATGGGCCCAGGCGGTGCGATGTTCATCCTCCGCCGCGAGCCATTGCTCGAAGGCTGCCCGTTCGTCGGGACTGACCTCGCCCGAACGCAGCAGCACCATCCAGTCGATGGCCTCGCCTAGCGCACGCTCGGCCGGCGATGAAAGAGCACTAGCTGCGGCGGACGCGCGCTCCATGCTCAGTGGATGGCGAGGCAGCAGGCCGTGAGCGCCTGCTTCATGTAGCGCCGCACGGTCATGACGGAAATGCCGAGCTGGTCGGCGATGGCGTGGTACGGCATCTCATACAGCTGGCTGAGGAGGAACGCCTGCTTGGCCAGCGGCGGGACGCCGCGCAGCGCGTGGTCGATGGTGGTCAGCGTGTCGATGATCAGCGCCCGCTCCTCCTCCGATGGGACGTATTGCGCAGGCGATGCCGACAGCGCTTCGAGATAGCTGTGCTCCAGGTCGCGCCGCCGCCAGAAATTGAACAGCACGCGCTTGGCGAGGGTGGTGAGGTAGGCGCGCGGTTCGATGATCGGTTCTGTGGGCTGCGAGGTCAGGTATTGCAGATACGTATCTTGGGCGAGATCCGCCGCCTGTTCCGTGCAGCCGAGGCGACGCCGCAACCAGCCTTGCAGCCAGGGATTGTGTTCGCGGTAGAAGGCGCGGAACGCGCCGTCGGTAAGGATCTGCGGAGTCATGGCCGTTGGCGGGCACCCGTGCCGCCAGAGTGGAATGAGATTGGTAATGAGAACTATTCGCATATTAACAGATGACTTCGGTGTCCGAAAAGCGGATTCATGCGTGATGTGTGGCATCAGCCACACGCGATGGTGATATCGTTGCGTCCATCGTGATTCTCCGGTGCCCGCCATGTCCTCGCGTTCCGCTGCCCCCACGCTTGAACCGCCCGTACCGCTGCCGGTGACGCCGGCTTCCGAGCTCGCCACCATCAGCCGGTTGCGGCCGCGCGAAACATGGGCCTTGCTCAAGCCGTACTGGGTGTCGTCGGCCAGCAAGGGCGGCTGGGGGCTACTGCTGGTGATCGTGGCGCTGAGCCTGGGACTGGTGTATCTGAACGTGGTGTTCACCGACTGGAACCGGCTGTTCTACAACGCGCTGGAGCAACGCGACTTCGCCGAATTCCGCACACAGCTGTGGCGCTTCTGCTGGATCGCCGCGGCCATCATCATTGCCTCGATCTTCAAGCTGTACTACACGATGATGCTGCAGATGCGCTGGCGCACGTGGATGACGGAGCAGTTCCTCGACCGCTGGATGGCGCATCAGGCGTTCTACAGGATCGAGCAGACGCGTGCCACCGATAACCCCGACCAACGCATCGCCGACGACCTGCGCGTGTTTACCGACAGCGCATTGTCGCTCGGGCTCGGCCTGCTCAGTTCCGTGGTGACGCTGCTGTCCTTCGTGGGACTGCTGTGGGTGGTATCGGGTCCGGTGTCGTTTGCGCTGTTCGGCACGGAGATCACGATCCCCGGCTATATGGTGTGGTTCGCGGTGGCCTACGCGGTAATCGGGTCGCTCATCATGCACTTTGTCGGTCGTCCGTTGATTGGTCTCAACTTCCAGCAGGAGCGTTACGAGGCGGATTTCCGTTTCATGCTCGTGCGCCTGCGCGAGAATGCCGAGCCGGTCGCACTGTACCGTGGCGAGCCGGTCGAGCAGGCGGCGTTGACCGGGCGCTTCGGCCGCATCCGCGCCAACTGGGCGCAATTAATGGACTACACGCGACGCCTGACATTCGTGCGCTCGGGGTATGGGCAATTTGCCATCATCTTTCCGATCCTGGTGGCCGCGCCGCGCTACTTCAGCGGACAGATGACGCTGGGTGGCCTGATGCAGGTCTCGTCGGCGTTCGGGCAGGTGCAGGGCGCGCTTTCCTGGTTCGTCGATAGCTATGGCGAACTGGTGGGATGGAAGGCAGCGGCCAACCGTCTGATCGAATTCCGCCATGCGATGGAATCGGCCGAACGCGATGCCGCGCAGCGCGACGGAGTGCACCAGATTGCCGTCCGGTCCGCGTCCGCGCCGGAGATCGCGGCACATGGCTTGGCGCTCAACGTGCCGGGCCGTCCGCTCGACCAGCCGCTGACCGAGCCATTCGATCTGCGCATCGCGCCGGGCGAGCGCTGGTTCGTGAGCGGACCGTCGGGGTGCGGTAAGAGCGTGCTGTTCCGCGCCATGGCAGGCATCTGGCCCTACGGCGCCGGCGACATCACCGTGCCCGAGGCGACGCGGCCGATGTTCCTGCCGCAGCGCAGTTACCTGCCGGTCGGCACGCTGGCGGAGGTGCTGTGCTATCCCGATGGCGCGGCCGCGCATCCGCGTGCACGGCTCGAAGAGGTGCTCACCGCCTGTCGCCTGGCGCATCTGGCCGACGTGCTCGATACCTTCGACAACTGGTCGTTGCGCCTCTCGCCCGGTGAACAGCAGCGCATCGCCTTTGCGCGTGCCGTGCTGCAAGAGCCCGCTTATCTGTTCCTCGACGAGGCCACGAGCGCACTCGACGAGGAGACCGAGGCCGCGATGTACACACTGGTGCTGGAGCGGTTGCCTGGCGTGGCGCTGGTCAGCATTGCCCACCGCAGCACGGTGGCGCGTTTCCATACGCACCGCCTGTTGTACCGCCCGGTTGCACCGGCCGGTATGGCCGGAAAAACCGGACAAGGCGGGGTGGGTGCGGTAAGCTACAGGGTTCAGGCAAGCGTTATTGCAGCGAATCCCGCAGCCGATCCGGGCCCGGAAGGGCAGGACGGAGCAGGGCAACAGATGCGGTGACGCCGGCGCAAGAATCATGAGCAGGGATCCAATCTGATGGCAGGACTCGAAAAAAATCTCCCCCGGCCGGTGTCGATCACCGTGCATTCCCAGTCGCGCGTGCTCGAAATCGGCTTTGACGATGGCGCGCAGTGGCGGCTGCCGTTCGAATTGCTGCGGGTGTATTCCCCCTCGGCGGAAGTGATGGGCCATGGCCCCGGGCAGGAAGTCCTGCAGACGGGCAAGCGCGACGTGACCATCACGCAGGTGCAACCGGTGGGCAACTACGCGATCCAGCCGGTGTTCTCGGATGGGCACGAATCCGGCATTTATTCGTGGGATTACCTCTATCGCCTCGGCGCGGAGCAGGACACGCTGTGGCAGGCCTACCTCGACCGGCTGGCCGAGGCCGGCGTCGACCGTGACACGCCGATGGCGGCGGCTGGCGCCGCGCATGGTGGCTGCGGTCACCACTGAACGAGGCGTGGCATGAGCGAAACCCATTTCGGCTTCGAGAAGGTCGAGGAAAAAGACAAGGCCGGCAAGGTCGCCGGCGTGTTCCATTCGGTGGCCAGCAACTACGACGTCATGAACGACCTGATGTCGGCCGGCCTGCACCGCCTGTGGAAGACCTTCACCATCGCCCAGGCCGGCATCCGGCCCGGCTTCAAGGTCCTCGACATTGCCGGCGGTACGGGTGACCTCGCCAAGGCATTCGCGCGCCAGGCCGGCCCGACCGGCGAGGTCTGGCTGACGGACATCAACGAATCGATGCTGCGCGTTGGCCGCGATCGGCTGCTGAACAAAGGCGTGCTGACCCCGGTGTGCCTGTGCGATGCCGAGCACATTCCATTTCCCGACAACCATTTCGACGTGGTGACGGTGGCCTTCGGCCTGCGCAACATGACGCACAAGGACGCCGCACTCAAGGAAATGCACCGCGTGGTCAAGCCGGGCGGCAAGGTCATGGTGCTGGAGTTCTCCAAGGTGTGGAAACCACTGGAGAAGGCCTACGACGTGTATTCCTTCAAGGTCTTGCCGTGGCTGGGCAGCAAGGTGGCTGGCGATGCCGACAGCTACCGCTACCTGGCCGAGTCGATCCGCATGCACCCCGGTCAGCAGGAACTTGCAAAAATGATGGAACAGGCGGGACTCGAGTCTGTCGAATACTTCAACTTGTCGGCAGGCGTCGTTGCCTTGCATACCGGCAGGAAATACTAAAACACTGGAGCAACGTACATGTTTTCATTTTTGCGTGGGAAATTCCTGGTCGGGTCGATGATTGGCGCACTGGCGCTGGGTATGGCGTTTGAGGCTGATGCCAAGCGCATGGGCGGTTCGCGTAGCATGGGCAAGCAGTCGTCGAGCGTGACCCAGCAACAGCAGCAGCGCCAGCAGGCGCCGACCCAGACGCAGCAGACCCAGCAAGGTACGCAGCAGGCCGCCGCGCCGACCGCGGGCGCCGCCGGCACGGCCGCTGCCACGCAGCGCCGCGGTTTCATGGGCGGCATGGGCGGGATCCTCGGCGGCCTGGCCGCCGGCCTCGGTATCGCATGGTTGCTGTCGCAGTTCGGCCTGGCCGGTGCGGCCGCGCAATTCCTGGCCAATGCCATCATCATCGCGCTGATCGCCTTTGCGGTGATCTGGCTGATCCGCAAGCTGCGTGGCGGCAGTGGTGCCAATGCCCGTCGCCAGGAACCGGCCTACGCCGGCATGGCGCGCCAGGCCGAGCCGCAGTCCAACCCGTTTGCCGACCAGCGTCCGCAGCAGCCGGCTGCCTTCCAGCCGTCCGCAACCGTTGCGACGGCCGCTCCGGCTGCACAACAGGCCTGGGGCGTACCGGCTGACTTTGATACCGATGCCTTCCTGCGCAATGCCAAGGTATATTTCGTCCGTCTGCAGGCCAGCTGGGATGCCGGCAACCTGAATGACATCCGCGAGTTCACCACTCCGGAAATGTTCGCCGAGATCAAGATGGACCTGGCCGAGCGCGGCCAGACGGCCAATCAGACCGACGTGGTGACGCTCGATGCCGAGCTGCTTGGTATCGAGAACCAGGCTGACACCTATCTGGCCAGCGTGCGCTTCTCGGGCATGATCCGCGAGAACACCGGCGCAGCCGCCGAGCCGTTCAACGAGGTGTGGAACCTCAGCAAGCCGGCCCGTGGCGAAGGCGGCTGGGTGCTGGCCGGGATCCAGCAGGTGAACTGATTGCTGCCCTGGCGTGGGCGCATCGGAACGACGTGATGCGTTCGTGACCTGGTAATGGCTTTAGAATGGAGGCCCGCAGAAGTGCGGGCCTTTTTTTGTTGGGCCATGGAGGGTGCCGGATCCGTCCGTCGCTTCCGTGGAAGTTGCGTATTTTGCCCATGTGTGCCGGGATTGTGCCGAGATGACCGCGTTTGCTTCCGCCTCTTCTTCCGCTGCTTCGAGCGCTCCTGATCCAGCGGCCGCATCCGGTGCGGGACTGGACGCACGGGCCGGCGGGTTGCTCGCGGCCGCGCTGAACCACCTGCTGTCGCAGGAGCCGTGGGCCGCCAACAGCCTGCGCGGTTTTGCCGGCCGCACCGTACGCTTCGATCTCGCGCCGTTGCAGATCAATCTGCTGATCATGTCGGACGGCCAGGTGTCGCGGGCGCCGCCGGATGCCGAGGCAGCAGTAACCGTGGCCGTGCCGCTGTCCGCCATGCCAGCCATGGCGGCGGACTACGCCAACGCCGGTCAGGCTGGCGTGATGAAGCACGTGCGGCTGGAAGGCGACGCCGAGCTGGCCAATACGGTGTCGCAACTGGTGCGGCATCTGCGCTGGGAAGTGGCCGAGGATCTGTCGCGCGTGGTTGGCGATGTCGCCGCGCAGCGCATGGTGTCGGGTGCGGTGCGCCTGCATGGACATGCCTTGCAGACGCTGCGCGGCCTGCGTGACAGCGTCGTCGAATACCTCACTGACGAACGGCCCACGCTGGTGCGCCCGGCGGAACTGGAGCGGCTGAGCAGCGATGTGACCGACTTGCGCAACGCCCTCGCGCGTTTCGAAAAACGGCTGGAGCGCCTCGAGCGGACCGGACCGGTTGGACGTTCTCCTATTTCTTCTCAGAGTGGATCGGCATGACCCGTTTTCTGCGTCTCGGCAAGATCCTGTTCGTCGTGCTCTATTACGGGCTCGACCAGCTTGCGCTCTCCGGCTTCAAGAGCCGCCGCATGCAGTTCCTGCTGCGCGTGCTGTCCTTCGGGCGCAAGCTTGACCAGCCGCGCGGGGAGCGCCTGCGCCTGGCGCTGGAGCGCCTCGGTCCGATCTTCGTGAAATTTGGGCAGGTCCTGTCGACCCGGCGCGACCTGATGCCGGCGGATATCGCCGACGAACTCGCCAAGCTGCAGGACCGCGTGCCGCCGTTCGATTCCGCCGTGGCCGTGCGCATCATCGAACGTTCGCTGGGACGGCCGCTGATGGACCTGTTCGAAACCTTCGAGCAGGTGCCGGTCGCCAGCGCCTCCGTGGCGCAGGTCCACTTCGCGACGTTGCGTGGCGGTCCGCACCATGGCAAGGAAGTCGCGGTGAAGGTGCTGCGCCCCGGCATGTTGCCGGTGATCGACAGCGACCTGGCGCTGATGCGCGATGTGGCGGGCTGGATCGAAAAACTCTGGGCCGACGGCAAGCGCCTCAAGCCGCGCGAGGTCGTGGCCGAGTTCGACAAGTACCTGCACGACGAGCTCGACCTGATGCGCGAGGCCGCCAACGCCAGCCAGCTGCGCCGCAACTTTGCCGACAGCGAGCTGCTGCTGGTGCCGGAGGTGTACTGGGACTGGTGCGCCAGCGAGGTGTTCGTGATGGAGCGCATGCACGGCATTCCCATCTCGCGCATCGACGAACTGCGTCGCGCCGGCGTCGACCTCCACGAACTGGCGACGGCGGGCGTTACCATCTTCTTCACACAGGTATTCCGCGACGGCTTCTTCCACGCCGACATGCACCCCGGCAACATCCTGGTGAGCGTCGCGCCGGAAACCTTCGGCCGCTATATTGCCCTCGACTTTGGCATCGTCGGCGCACTCTCCGAATTCGACAAGAACTATCTGGCGCAGAACTTCATCGCCTTCTTCCGGCGCGATTACCACCGCGTGGCGGTGCTGCACGTAGAGTCGGGCTGGGTGCCGCAACAGACTCGCGTCGAGGAACTCGAAGGTGCGATCCGCGCCTGCTGCGAACCGTTCTTCGACAGGCCGCTGCGCGAGATTTCGCTGGGCATCGTGTTGATGCGATTGTTCCAGACCTCGCGCCGCTTCAACGTGGAAATCCAGCCGCAGCTCGTGTTGCTGCAAAAGACCCTGCTCAACGTGGAAGGCCTGGGCCGCCAGCTCGATCCGGACCTCGATCTCTGGAAGACTGCCAAGCCTTACCTCGAACGCTGGATGTACGAGCAGGTGGGCTGGCGTGGCTTCGTCGAACGGCTGAAGGTCGAGGCGCCGCAGTGGGCCAAGATGTTCCCGGATTTTCCGCGTCTGGTGCATCAGGCGCTCGAACTGCGCCAGTCGCGCGACGACGGCACCGAGCCCCGGTTGCTGGCAGCCATGCTGCAGGAGCAGCGCCGGACCAACCGTATGTTGAGCACCGCGCTGATGTTCATGGGCGGTCTCGCGGCCGGCATGATCCTGACCCATCTGCTGGGATGGATCTACTACTGATCTAGCGAAATCGCGCCCGCCGGGCGGGGGCCATGCGCCCGGCCCGCACCAGGCGCAGGGAAATTGCCGGGCACCGTCTGCCTGTCGTTATAATCGCGCCATTTGGCAGATCGGGGCGGCTCCGTTCCGCCTGTTTTCCACCCCGGCGCCGCCGGACTTTCCGAACGATTCTCGAACATCACAAGGGCAGCCACATGCTCCTCGGGTTTGTCATCACTTACTGGATCATTTCCATCGGTATCGGCCTGTGGGCGGCAATGCGCGTCAAGACGAGTGCAGACTTTGCGCTGGCGGGCCGCAGCCTGCCATTTCATATCGTGACCGCCACGGTATTTGCCACATGGTTCGGATCGGAGACCGTGCTCGGCGTTCCGGCGGTGTTCCTGGACGAAGGCCTGAAGGGCATCGTGGCCGATCCCTTCGGCTCCTCGCTGTGCCTGATCCTGGTGGGCCTGTTCTTTGCGCGTCCGCTGTACCGCATGAATCTGCTGACCATCGGCGATTACTATCACAACAAATACGGGCGCGAGGCCGAGATGCTGATCTCGCTGTGCATCGTGGTTTCGTACCTGGGCTGGGTGGCTGCGCAGATCAAGGCGCTCGGGCTGGTGTTCTTCGTACTTTCGGATGGTGCGATCACGCAGGAGGCCGGGATGATCCTCGGTGCGACCAGTGTGCTGATCTATACCCTGTATGGCGGCATGTGGTCCGTGGCCATCACAGACTTTATCCAGATGATCGTCATTGTCTGCGGCCTGCTGTATATCGGCCATACGCTGGGCGACCAGGTTGGTGGCGTGTCGACGGTCGTGGCGCATGCCGCCGCCGCTGGCAAGTTTGAATTCTGGCCCGGCTTCGACTGGGTCAAGATCATTGGCTTCGTCGCCGCGTTGTGCACCATGATGCTGGGTTCGATTCCGCAGCAGGACGTGTTCCAGCGCGTTTCGTCCTCGCGTACTGAACAGATCGCCGGCTGGGCCAGCGTGGCCGGCGGCGTGCTGTACTTCATGTTTGCCTTCGTCCCGATGTACCTGGCCTATTCGGCCACGCTGATCGATCCCGCACTGGTAGCCAGGTACAAGGACACCGATTCGCAGCTCATCCTGCCGCAGCTGGTTCTCCAGCATGCGCCGCTGTTTGCGCAGATCATGTTCTTCGGCGCACTGCTGTCCGCCATCAAGAGCTGCGCCAGTGCGACGTTGCTCGCGCCGTCCGTCACCTTCGCGGAGAATATCCTCCGTCCGATGATGCCGAAGCTCGATGACGCTCGCTTCCTCAAGCTGATGCGCTTTGTGGTGCTGTCCATGACGGTGCTGGTGACCGTCTTTGCGTTGAACTCCGAGCTGTCGATCTTCCATATGGTGGAAAGTGCCTATAAAGTCACGCTGGTCGGTGCCTTCGTGCCGCTGGCCTTCGGCTTGTTCTGGAAACACGCGACCCGCCAGGGTGGCCTGCTGTCCATTGGACTGGGCCTGACGTCGTGGCTGACGGCCGAGGTCCTGTTCGCCGACGCTGTCGTCCCGCCACAACTGGCCGGCTTGCTGTTCAGCCTTGGCGGCATGCTGCTTGGCTCGCTGCTGCCGCAGTGGATTCCCAATCGCACGCAGATCAAGCACGTACACCTGTCCTGAGCCGGTTCGCCACCTGCGGTGGCGTACACCGGCAACCCGCAGCGGACTGGGTCCCGGGCTCCGGTGGGGCGTACCTGCCGATACGTCTGTTGCCCCCGATCGGCCTGCGTCAGGCCGCCCGCGTGCTGCGCGGCACAAAACACGCCGCAGGGCACAAGAAGGTTTATAATTCAAGGCTTTGCGCCGTCAGCGGGTTCTGTTCGGGAACGGGCGGCGCAGCGGATGATTCTGGGAGTGCTTCCATGCCCATTTATGCCTATCGTTGCGACCACTGTGGCTTTGCCAAGGATGTTCTGCAGAAGATCAGCGATGCCCAGCTGACGGACTGTCCGTCGTGCGGAACGGCGGGCGCGTTCAAGAAACAGCTGACGGCTGCCGGTTTCCAGCTCAAGGGTTCGGGCTGGTACGTCACCGATTTCCGCGGTGGCAATAGCGGCGCGGCAGCGAGCGCGCCGGCCAGCCAGACGGCGGGCGGCACGACGGGTGGTACCGGCGGTGACGGAGCGGGCAGTGCGTCCAGCCCGGCCAAGGAAAGCGCCAGCGCACCTGCGCCTGCGGCCAGTGGCGCGGCTTCCAGCGGCAGCTGAACATGACGCGGCGGCACACGGCATACAGCTGACACATGATTCGATCCAACGCCCTCAAGACGTGGTTTCTCACCGGCCTGCTGGTGCTGATGCCGCTCGCCATCACGCTGTGGGTGTTGAGCCTGATCATCGGCACGATGGACCAGAGCCTGGCCCTGCTGCCGGCAGCATGGCAGCCAGTGCGGCTGTTCGGCCTGTCGATTCCCGGTCTGGGCGCGATCCTCACGCTCATCTTCATCCTGCTGGTGGGCATGCTGGCCCACAACTTCATCGGCCAGCGGCTGGTGTCGTGGTGGGAAGCGCTGTTGCGCCACATCCCGGTCGTCGGCCCGATCTATTCGAGCGTCAAGCAGGTTTCGGATACGCTGCTATCGAGTAGCGGTAACGCCTTCCGCAAGGCTCTGCTGGTGCAGTATCCGCGCCAGGGTTCGTGGACCATCGCCTTCCTCACCGGCCGGCCGGGCGGTGATGTACAGAACCATCTGCAGGGCGACTATGTGAGCGTGTATGTGCCGACCACGCCCAACCCGACCTCCGGCTTCTTCCTGATGATGCCGCGGGCCGAGACGATCGAACTGGACATGAGCGTAGACACGGCGCTGAAATACATCGTGTCGATGGGGGTGGTCTCGCCGGCCGATCTGGCCAGCCAGGAGACCGCAACCCATGCCGCAGCCCAGGCCGCCGGAGCGGATGCCGGGGACGGCGGGCAGGATTCATTCAAAGCAAGCGGGCGCGGCCAGTGAGGCCGGGTCCAGAAAGAAAATCTAAGGAAAAGTCATGGCGATGCGTACGCAATACTGCGGTCTGGTGACCGAGGAACTGATGGGCCAGACAGTGGCCCTGACCGGCTGGGTGCACCGCCGGCGCGACCACGGCGGCGTGATCTTCATCGACCTGCGCGACCGCGAAGGCCTGGTCCAGGTGGTGTGCGATCCGGACCGTGCCGAGATGTTCAAGACTGCCGAAGGCATCCGCAACGAGTTCTGCATCCAGGTCAAAGGCCTCGTGCGTGCGCGCCCGGAAGGCACCACCAACGCTAACCTGACCAGCGGCAAGATCGAAGTGCTGTGCCATGAGCTGAACGTGCTCAACGCTTCCGTGACCCCGCCGTTCCAGCTCGATGACGACAATCTCTCCGAAACCACGCGCCTGATGCACCGCGTGCTCGACCTGCGCCGTCCGCAGATGCAGCAGAACCTGCGCCTGCGCTACAAGGTCGCCATGGAAGTGCGCAAGTTCCTCGACGCCGAGGGCTTCATCGACATCGAAACGCCGATGCTCACCAAGAGCACGCCAGAAGGCGCACGCGACTACCTCGTGCCGTCGCGCGTCAATGCCGGCCAGTTCTTTGCGCTGCCGCAGTCGCCGCAGCTGTTCAAACAGATGCTGATGGTGGCCGGCTTCGACCGCTATTACCAGATCACCAAGTGCTTCCGCGACGAAGACCTGCGCGCTGACCGCCAGCCCGAATTCACGCAGATCGATTGCGAAACCTCGTTCCTCAAGGAACAGGACATTCGCGACCTGTTCGAGCGCATGATCCGCACCGTCTTCAAGAACACCATGAACGTGGAACTGGCCGAGCAGTTCCCGGTCATGGAATTCCGCGAAGCCATGGCGCGCTTCGGTTCGGACAAGCCCGACCTGCGCGTCAAGCTCGAATTCACCGAACTGACCGACGCCATGAAGGACGTCGACTTCAAGGTGTTCTCCGGTCCGGCCAATGACGAAGGCGGCCGCGTGGTGGCCCTGCGTGTACCGCAAGGGGCACAGATCAGCCGCAGCGAAATCGACAGCTACACCCAGTTCGTCAGCATCTACGGCGCCAAGGGCCTGGCGTGGATCAAGGTCAACGAAGTCGCCAAGGGCCGCGATGGTCTGCAATCGCCGATCGTCAAGAACCTGCACGACAACGCCATCGCCGAGATCCTCAAGCGTAGCGCCGCGCAGGATGGCGACATCCTGTTCTTCGGTGCCGACAAGGCCAAGGTCGTCAACGACGCCATGGGCGCACTGCGCCTGAAGATCGGCCATTCCGACTTCAGCAAGGAACACGGCCTGTTCGTCGATGCGTGGCATCCGCTGTGGGTCGTCGACTTCCCGATGTTCGAGTACGACGAGGAAAACGCCCGCTGGGTTGCCATGCATCACCCGTTCACCAGCCCGAAGGACGAGCATCTCGACTACCTCGAGACCGACCCGGGCAAGTGCATTGCCAAGGCCTACGATATGGTGCTCAACGGCTGGGAAATCGGCGGCGGCTCCGTGCGGATCTTCCAGGAAGAGGTGCAGAGCAAGGTATTCCGCGCCCTCAAGATCGACCATGAGGAAGCGCGCGCCAAGTTCGGCTTCCTGCTCGACGCGCTGCAGTATGGCGCGCCGCCGCACGGCGGTATCGCCTTTGGCCTCGATCGCATCGTCACGATGATGGCGGGCGCCGACTCGATCCGCGACGTCATTGCCTTCCCCAAGACGCAGCGTGCCCAGTGTCTGCTCACGCAGGCGCCGAGCGCGGTGGACGAGAAGCAGCTGCGCGAGCTGCATATCCGTCTGCGTCAGGCGGAGCCGAAGGCCGTGTGAGCATGCGCTCCGCCCTGGAGCGCTGACAAGCTGTCATGACCGGCCAGTCCTTGCCTGCAGTGCGGGTAGGGCTAGCGTGCAATGCTGTGTCTGGCGTGGCAGCACACTGCTCGCCGACGCCGTTCCATTACAATTGCTGGCTCATTTGAAGCGAGACTTCAATGCGCTGCTGATTCTTTCCTTGAGCGAAGGCGGGCGGTATGCCTCTACCCGGCCTATTGCTGCCTCAATCTGTCGCTGGATCGCGATGAGCGCATTTTCGCCAGTGTACTCAGTGCCCGACAGGTGTTCGGAAAGCGAATGGCTCCCCAATTGTGCGGCGACCGGCGTGGCGGCACGAAGCATATCCCGCACGATCTTGAGATCATGCAGCAGTTCCCTGGATGAAACCGTACCGATGAACTCCTCAGGTGACGTCCTGGAGAACCAGTGTCCTAGCGTTGCCAGAAAATTGGTCAAGGCTTGGGCCGGACGTCGGTCGCTGATGCGCTGAACAGCGCGGTAAAGCTTCGCGGTGAACGCTTCCGGATGCGGCAGTGTTCTTGCCGATTTCAAAAATTCGACGATGCTGCGTGAATCCGCAAGTCCATGCCTGGAAAAGGTGGCAGTGAAATCATCCAGGCTCTGCTGTGCCTTGACTTGAGATGCCTCAGAGAAGAAGTGCCTCTCGACACTCGCGATCATATGGCGAGCAACGATTGCAGAGCCGGTCTGAGCCGCGGATTGACACAGCGTGCCATGTTCTTTCGCCGTTGCGGCAAAAACGTTCTGCTCGAAGAATCGGCAGATCATAACTTTATCCGCAGGCGTGAGATCGATGATCTTGTGGCGCTGAAGCTCCGCGTGGATTGCATAAAAGACATCCTGGTGCCGCTTGTTCGGCTTCACTTTGAAGATGTCGTTGATAAGCCCGTCATATTTCCTCGACAGGATGTTCCCATGGAGTTCGAGCGTTGCCTTGTCGGTGAACGACAGCGCTGTTTGCGAAGGCCCATCAAGTTTTTTAAGGATTTCGTGCAGGATGTCGCGCGGCAGCGCGCCGATGAAATTGAACGGGGCGGGTTCAGCCTCGAACGGACTATTCCGGTTCCTGCTTTCAGTTGCTCCTGGTTGCGAAGAAATATTCCCGGCTGAGGCGAGATCAGTGGGCGTTAGAGAGAGATGGTTTTCGACTTTCATGGAGGCTGCCAGGTGGATTTAGTCCGTTGAATCTAAAGGCCAAATTCCTTGCCGCCAAATAAAATACTGTGAAGTGGCAGTGTTTTGCAAAGTCGGGTGCCGCACGACAACATCGCCCGCAGTCTTGATCGCAGCGCCATGATGATGGCCGGTGGCAGGTACTGATGTGATCTGCGACAGGATCGCTTTTCCAAAAACGCAGCACACGCAGCCCGCCTGCGCACATCTGGATGCCTTACAAACACCAGGCCGGGGCGCTACCTGGAAAAGGCCTGCCGTGTTTCCCCTTTCGGGCAGTACATGTGCCACGCCCCTTCGTCACACCTTCTTCACGAATTCGGATTTCAGGCTCATGGAGCCAAAGCCGTCAATCTTGCAATCGATATCGTGATCGCTGTCGACCAGCCGGATATTCTTGACCTTGGTGCCCATCTTGATGACGCCAGCCGACCCCTTCAGCTTCAGGTCCTTGATGACGGTGACAGTATCCCCATCCTCCAATACGTTTCCGGCTGAATCGCGATACACCTTGCCTGCTGTCTCTGTCGGATCGGCAGCCTGTGCCGACCATTCATGCGCGCACTCCGGGCAGACGTAGAGGCTCCCATCTTCATACGTCAACTCGGAATGGCATTTCGGGCAGGGAGGTAAAGTGCTCATGTGTCGTCCTCGTGGTGCTTGGCCAAGGCCATCAAAGAGCGAAAGTATACTGCGGCCTTGCGTGGTGCCGGGCTGATCGCGGATGATCCCGTCGCCGGAACGCTCTGGCATACTGCTCCAGTACTCGTACTGTGTATTGGAGAATTCTGTTTTGGATCCGCTTCTGAACCGGCTGTCGGAGTCGTATGCCGCCGCCCGGTCGACCGAAGAACTGACCCGTCCATTGCTGGAGATGCTGAGCGAGGTGACCGGTCTCGAATCGACCTATCTCACTTCGATTGATCTCGACCGCAATGTGCAGCATGTGCGTTTCGCCCGCAATACCGGGGACATGACGATTCCGGAAGGGCTGACCGTGCCGTGGGAAGATACGCTGTGCAAGCGTGCGCTCGACGAGGAGCGCATGTTTACCGATCATGTGGCTGCGTGCTGGGGTGATTCCGATGCGGCCAGGCAACTGGGCATCCAGACCTATCTCAGCACACCGGTGCGGTCGGTGTCCGGCGCGCTGCTCGGTACGCTGTGTGGCGCCAGTGCCGACCGGCGCAGCGTGGATGAGCGTGCCGTGAAATTGCTGAGACTGTTTTCGACGCTGGTCGGCAACTTCCTTGAGCGCGAGTTACTGCTGGACCATCTGCAAGCCGCCAACCGGCAACTTGCGCATCATGCGATGACCGACACGTTGACCGGCTTGCCGAACCGCCGTGCTTTGTTCGAAACGCTGTCGCAGCTGATCATGCGTGCCCGCGCGGAGTGCCGCAGCGTGCTGGTCGTGATGATCGACCTGGATCACTTCAAGCAGATCAATGATACCTACGGCCATCAGTGTGGCGACCTGTTCTTGCGCGAGATCGGTCAGCGCCTGCAGGCGGCCGTGCGGCAAACGGACATGCTGGCGCGTATTGGCGGCGACGAGTTCGCGGTGGTCGGCCTGGGGCCGCGCTTCACGGCAGCGGCTGCAGCCGAGGGGCCATGCATCGAGCACAGCGAGGCACGCGCGGCCTTGCAGGCGTGCCGGCAGCGTTTGCTCGGCACCACGATTGGCGAGTTTGTGCTGGGTGACCACGTAGTCGCCTATGCGGGTGCCAGCGTGGGTGGTGTGATATTGAATCCTGACGATCTCGACCCTGACCGGGCGCTTTGCCATGCGGACGAGCGCATGTATGCAGACAAGCGATTACGTCGGCATGGACAGGCGCTGGCGCGTCCCGGCTTGGGGTGATTCCGTACTACATTCGTGGCGGCATCGCGATGCGGCGCTTTGTGGCAGAGGTTGCTTCCCCTCGGACATGCGTTGAAGATCCAGCAGGTTGAGCCATAACGTGTAGCCAAATGTTACGGTTTGGAACGAACGCCTGTTGTGCGAAGTCTTTTCTTAATGTCCGAATAACAGGCAAGGGAGAGGCCGGTGAACATCGACTATCAATGGATCAGCGCATGGATCACGGCGCATGCGGACAGCTTGCTGGCATGGCTGGGGGCGGGACTGGTGGTGATCATTCTGGCGCGTGTGCAGTTTGTCCTGCTGAGCCGCAAGGCAGCACGCGCTATGTCGGAATCGGTGGCGACCACGGTGGCCGCCTGCGTGCCCGAGATCGCAGCGGCGGCGCGCGGCGGGCATGTGCCGGCAATGCATGAGCCGGCCCTCGGTTCGCTTGCGGCCGAGCCTGTTTTGCCGAAGCAGGGTGACAGTACCGGGCAGCGGGCTGAGCTGCTGCGGCAATTGGGGCTGCAGACCATTGCCGCGGTCGATGCGCGTTTGCGGCGTCTTGGCGATCTCGGTAATGTGCGTCTGCCGGAAGAGGCGCTGACGCGTGTGCCGGTCTCCGGTGTTGCCGATCCCCTGCTGGTCGTGGCGCCACAGCACACGGTCCAGGCAGTGCTGGAAGCGCAGCGTGTGTACGACCACCATGCGCGTGAACTGGCGGCGCAACGCCGTGCCGCTCAGAAGGCCGACGATGTCTGCCGTGAGGCTGGCGAAGAATTGCGCCAGGCGCGCCAGGCCAGTGCCGCGATTACGGCCCGTTTCGAGCAGGCCAACGGACGTGATGACCAGGCCGACCTGCAGCGCCTGCTCATCCAGGAGTACAACGCGCTCGGGTCGCGCGAGGCCGCGGCACTTGAGCGCCAGACTCGCCTGCAACAAGAAGCAGCGGCGCTTGCCGCGGCGCTACAGCGGGCAGCCGATGCCGCGACCCAGGCGTACGAGTCCGCAGCCATTCCCCTGGTGGCCCGTCTGCGCGCCGCCTGGGGGCATGGTGAATCGGCCGAGTGGCTGGCCGGCGGGCTGGCTGACGGACCCGGGAACAGTAGCCGCGCTGCACAGGCAGATGGGGCCGTGGATCCGGCGGCCATCCGGGTCGCCCCGTAGGGTTGCAGCCAGTGCGTATCCGAATGCGGTAAGCTATCGGCATGGCCTACAAAATTCCGGAATCCGTACTCGTTGTCATCCACACGCCAGCGCTCGATGTGCTGCTGCTGGAGCGGGCTGACCATCCGGGATTCTGGCAATCGGTGACCGGTAGCCGCGACCTGCTGGACGAGCCGCTGCGGGAGACGGCATGGCGCGAAGTCGGCGAGGAAACCGGCCTGACGCTGCGCGATGGCGTACTGTCGGACTGGGGCCATCACATCGAGTACGAAATCTATCCCCAATGGCGGCACCGTTATGCGCCGGGTGTCACGCGCAATACCGAGCACTGGTTCGGCTTGTGCGTGCCGCAGCGTTGCGCGGTCACACTCGCGCCGCGCGAGCATCTGCAATCGCTCTGGCTGCCTTACGAGGCTGCGGCGGAGCGCTGCTTCTCGCGTAGCAACGGGGAGGCTATCCTGCAATTGCCGCGGCGGGCGTGCGCCACGGACTCCAGCCTGAACTCCCACGCCTGAACGAACGAACCCGCATGGCAGTCGACCCGGCATGAAACTCACCGTCGCCACCTATAACATCCACAAAGGCGTCACTGGCCTGGCACGTCGTTCGCGTATCGACGTCGTGCGCCAGGGGCTGCATGCCATGGATGCCGATCTGGTGTTCCTGCAGGAAGTGCAGGACCGCAACGATCGCCTGGTGGCTGCCGCGATCTTCGACGCAGATCATACCCAGCTCAACTATCTGGCGACCGATGCCTATCCGCACTCCGTGTACGGGCAGAACGCCGTGTATGACCACGGCCATCATGGCAATGCGATCCTGTCGCGCTATCCCATCCTGATGTCCGAGAACCTCGATATCTCCGATCACCGTTTCGAGCAGCGCGGGCTGCTGCACGCGATGATCGACGTCGAAGGCGTGGAGGCGCATCTGATGTGCGTGCACTTCGGGCTGTTTGCGCGTAGCCGCCAGCGCCAGGCGGATGCGCTGATCCGCCGGGTGAAGTCGGTGGTGCCGGCCGATGCGCCACTCATCATCGCGGGTGATTTCAACGACTGGAACAATCGCCTCGATGACCGCATCTGTTCGGCGCTGGGCGCGGTGGAAGTGGCCCATGTCTGCGAGGGCACGCTGTGTACGTTTCCCAGCCACTTGCCAGTGTGGCAGTTGGACCGGATCTACGTGCGCGGCTTTGATGTCCGCAGTGCGCAGGCCTTGCGTGGCCGCGACTGGGCCTTGCGCTCCGACCATGTGCCTCTCATGGCCGAGCTGGCCAGCGCGTCCTGATCCCGTGTTGGCGCGGCCCTGTCCCTGATGCCGATGCGGTCTCCACTGAAACGCCCGATCCGCGCGCTGCGCAGGGCGTGGCGACGCAATCGCGCGGTAGCCGGTAACCGCGTCGACCTGCTGTGCTGTGGCGAATTCTATTTCCCCGCGTTGTGCGAAGCCATCGATGCCGCGACGCGCAGTGTGCGTATGGAGACGTATATCTATACGCACGATGCGTCCGGCGAATGCGTGACGCGCGCGCTGGTGGAGGCGGCCCGGCGTGGCGTGGAAGTGTATGTGGTGGTCGATGGCATCGGTACCGGCGAGCCGCCGCCGGAGGTGATCAGCGCCTTCCGCGAGGCCGGCGTGCACTACCGTGTGTTCCGGCCGGTACGCTGGTGGGTGCCACGCCGCCGCTACCTGCGCCGCCTGCATCGCAAGCTGGCCGTGATCGACGACCGTCTCGGCTTTGTCGGTGGCATCAATATCATCGACGACCTGAACCACGCGCCGCTGCAGGATTCGGGCTATGGTCCGCGCTACGATTTTGCCGTACGCGTCGAAGGGCCGATCGTGGCCCAGATCGTGGAAACGATGCGCGTGCTGTGGACGCGCTTCAGCGGCGCGGGTCGGGTGGAGCGTGCCCCGGCGCCACCGTCGGGCTCAGGCGCTCACGCTGTTGCGGCTACGGATGCGCAGCCCGAGGTCGCGGCCGGCACACTGTCCATCCATGAGGGTGTACGCGCCGCCCTGGTATTACGCGACAACGTGCGCAACCGCCGCGCTATCGAGCGCGAATATCTCGTCGCCCTGGGCAATGCCCGGCACGACGTGATCATTGCCAATGCCTATTTCCTGCCAGGCCTGCGTTTTCGTCGGGCCTTGCTGGCCTGTCGGCGACGCGGCGTACGAGTGCGCCTGCTGTTGCAGGGACAGGTCGAATACCGGCTGCAGCACCATGCCACGCAGGCGCTGTATGGCCAGCTGCTCAATGCCGGTGTGGAGATCTATGAATATACCGACAGCTTCTTGCACGCCAAGGTTGCCGTGGTCGACGAGGTCTGGGCCACGGTCGGCTCGAGCAATATCGATCCCTTCAGCCTGCTGCTGGCGCGCGAGGCGAACCTGGTGGTGTGGGACGATGCCTTCAGCGCCTCCTTGCGTGACGCACTCGAACTGGCGATGACCGCGCGCAGTGTGGCGGTGGAGCGCGAACTGCATGACCGACGTCCGCGCTGGCGGCGCGCACTCGACTGGCTGGCGTATGGATTGGTCAGCGCCGGCGTCATGATTAGCGGCCATGCGGGCCGTTATTGAGCCCGGTTCCATTCATGTGGGTCGCGGGCAGTGGATGTTCCGGTGGAGACGGTGATGTGAGGCATTGATGCTGCGATTGCGTGCGCGTATGGCGGCGCATCAGCATGCTGACTTTAGAAATGGCTTTCTAATAATTGTCTTGCCCGCAGGCGAGGTCCCCGCCAATAATCTGAACGACCGTTCGATTCTGCGCTAGACTGAAACGACACGGGCCAGACGGCAGTGCGGCATGCCTTTGAGTGCCATGCCTGCATGCCGGCGAGGCCCGGAAAGAACGGAGAGAAATGATGACAACCCAAACCGCCCGGCCGGACGCCGCGGTAGCCGTAACGGCTTCCGCCCCCATGCGCAAGGGTGAACTGACGCGCGCAGCGATCCTCGACACAGCGCTGGATCTGGCCTCGCGCAACGGCCTGGAAGGGCTGACGATCGGTCTGCTGGCCGAGCGCATGCAGATGAGCAAGAGCGGTGTCTTCGCGCACTTTGGATCGCGTGAGGACCTGCAGGTGGAAGTGGTGCACGAATATCGCCGCCGCTTCGAGCAGGAAGTGTTTTTCCCGAGCCTCACCGAGCCGCGGGGACTGCCGAGACTGCTCGGTTTTGCGCGACGCTGGATGGAGAAACGTATCCGCGAAGTCTCGACCGGATGCATTTTCATCAGCGGCGCGGTGGAATACGATGACCGTCCGGAAAGTCCGGTACGGCAGGAACTGGTGAAGATCGTCACCATCTGGCGCACGGCGCTGACGCGGGCGATCAACCAGGCGAAGGAGGAGGGGCATCTGCGTGCGGATGCCGATCCTGAAATGATGTTGTTCGAGATGTATGGTATTGAATTAAGCCTGCATCACGACGCGCGTTTCCTGCGTTTGCCGCGTAGCGCCGAACTGGCGATGGCGGCGTTGCACAAACTGATCGAGTCGTACCGCATTTGACGCGTGGCGCGGTGCGGCGGCTGACTCAACATTGATTCTGGAGGAGTGATCGATGGGCCAATATTCCGCACCGTTGCGAGACATGCAGTTCGTCCTGCATGAACTTCTGGATGTGGAGGGAACGCTCAAGACGCTGCCGCCGCATGCCGAGATCGACGCCGAGACCATCAACCAGGTGGTGGAAGAAGCCGGCAAGTTCTGCAGCGAAGTCATCTTCCCGCTGAACCAGGTGGGCGACCGCGAGGGTTGCAAGTACGCAGGCAATGGCGTGGTCACCACGCCCAGCGGTTTCCGCGAGGCCTACCAGCAGTATGTCGAAGCCGGCTGGCCGGCGCTCGGTTGCGATCCGGCTTACGGTGGCCAGGGCCTGCCTGTGCTGGTGAATAACGCCGTGTATGAAATGCTGAACTCGGCCAATCAGGCGTGGACCATGTATCCTGGCCTGTCGCATGGTGCCTATGAATGCCTGCACGCGCATGGCACCGACGAACAGAAGAAACTGTATCTCGAAAAACTCGTCAGTGGCGTATGGACCGGCACCATGTGCCTGACCGAGCCGCACTGTGGTACCGACCTTGGCATCCTGCGTACCAAGGCCGAGCCCGATGCCGACGGCGCGTATCGCCTGACCGGCACCAAGATCTTCATTTCCAGCGGCGAGCACGACATGGCGGAGAACATCCTCCATCTTGTGCTGGCGCGCCTGCCGGACGCCCCGGCGGGCACCAAGGGTATCTCCCTGTTCATCGTGCCAAAGTTCATTCCCGATGCCAATGGTGCAGTAGGCGAGCGTAATGGCATCGCCTGCGGTTCGATCGAACACAAAATGGGCATTCACGGCAACGCCACCTGCGTCATGAATCTCGACGGTGCGCGCGGCTGGCTGGTGGGAGAGCCCAACAAGGGTCTCAACGCCATGTTCGTGATGATGAATGCGGCCCGCCTTGGCGTCGGCATGCAGGGCCTCGGCCTCACCGAAGTGGCGTATCAGAATTCCGTCACCTATGCCAAGGAGCGCCTGCAGATGCGCGCGCTTACCGGGCCGAAGGCGCCTGACAAGCCGGCCGATCCGATCATCGTCCATCCCGACGTGCGCCGCATGCTGCTGACGCAGCGCGCCTACGCCGAAGGCGGCCGGGCTTTCTCGTACTGGATCGCAACGCAGATCGATATCGAGCTGTCGCACCCCGACGAGGCTGCACGCAAGGAAGCGGCCGATCTGGTGGCCCTGCTCACGCCGGTGGTCAAGGCCTTCCTGACCGACAATGCTTTCATCGCCACCAACGAAGCCATGCAGGTGTACGGCGGCCACGGTTATATCGCCGAGTGGGGCATGGAACAGTATGTGCGCGATGCGCGCATCAACATGATCTACGAAGGGACCAACACCATCCAGTCGCTCGACCTGCTGGGCCGCAAGGTGCTCGGCGACATGGGCGCGAAGCTGAAGAAATTCGGCAAGCTGGTACAGGACTTCATCGAGGAAGAAGGAACCAACGAGGCCATGCAGGAGTTCGTCAACCCGCTCGCCGATCTTGGTGAAAAAGTGACCAAGCTCACCATGGAAATCGGCATGAAGGCCATGCAGAACCAGGACGAGGCAGGCGCGGCCGCCGTGCCGTACCTGCGCGTGGTCGGGCATCTGGTGTTCGCCTACTTCTGGGCGCGCATGGCGAAGATCGCGCTGGAAAAATCCGCCTCGGGCGATGCTTTTTATGTCGCCAAGCTGGCCACGGCGCGTTTCTATTTTGCGCGCCTGCTACCGGAAACCGCGATGCAGATCCGTGCTGCCCGTTCCGGTTCGGCGTCGCTGATGGCGCTGGATGCAGATCTGTTCTGATTTGCATCCGTTCTGATGCCTGTGCGTCCTGCCCGCCATCCGGCACAGGCAGGACGATGTGACTCACATTGAGACAATCGGGAAGACCATGAGCAATTTCGTCGTGAAGAAAGTCGCCGTGCTGGGCGCTGGCGTCATGGGTGCGCAGATCGCCGCGCACCTTATCAACGCCAAGGTACCGGTCGTGCTGTTCGACCTGCCCGCCAAGGAAGGTCCCAAGAACGGCATCGTGCTGCGCGCCATCGATAACCTGCGCAAGCTCTCGCCCGCGCCGCTCGGCGTGGCCGACGACGCGGCGCTGATCGAGGCGGCCAACTACGAGGACGACCTGGCGAAGCTGGGCGAGTGCGATGTCGTCATCGAAGCCATCGCCGAGCGCATGGACTGGAAGCACGACCTGTATGCCAAGGTCGCACCGCACATCGCCCCGCATGCGATTTTTGCGACCAATACCTCGGGCCTGTCGATCAATGCACTGTCGGACGGTTTCGACGCCGAGCTGAAGGCGCGCTTCTGCGGTGTGCATTTCTTCAACCCGCCGCGCTACATGCACCTGGTCGAACTGATTCCCACGGCCAGCACGCATCCGCAGATTCTCGACCGCCTCGAAACCTTCCTTACCAGCACGGTCGGCAAAGGTGTGGTGCGCGCCAAGGACACGCCGAACTTCATCGCCAACCGCGTGGGCATCTTCTCGATCCTTGCGGTGTTCGCGGAAAGCGCAAAGTATGGCATTCCGTACGACGTGGTCGACGACCTCACCGGTTCCAAGCTGGGCCGCGCCAAGTCGGCCACCTTCCGCACTGCCGACGTGGTGGGCCTGGATACCATGGGCCACGTCATCAAGACGATGCAGGACAACCTCAAGGACGATCCGTTCGCCCCTGTGTACGCGACGCCGCCGGTGCTCGCCAGGCTGGTCGAGGCCGGTGCGCTCGGACAGAAGAGCGGGGCCGGTTTCTACAAGAAGGTCGGCAAGGACATCCAGGTACTCGATCCGGCCACGGGCAACTATGTGCCGTCCGCGGGCAAGGCTGACGAGATCGTCGTGCGCATGCTGAAGAAAGCGCCGGCCGAGCGCTTCCGCCTGCTGCGCGAGTCCACCAATCCGCAGGCGCAGTTCCTGTGGGCGGTGTTCCGCGATGTGTTCCATTACATCGCCGTGTACCTGCAGGACATTGCCGAATCGGCAGCAGATGTCGATCTCGCCATTCGCTGGGGCTTCGGCTGGACCACCGGTCCGTTCGAGGACTGGCAGGCGGCCGGATGGAAGGACATCGCCCAGTGGGTGAAGGAAGACATCGACACCGGCAAGGCATTGGCCATTGCGCCGCTGCCTGACTGGGTATTCAGCGGACCTGTGGCCGAGCAGGGCGGCGTGCATGCGCCGCAGGGCTCGTGGTCGCCGGCGGCGCGCGGTTTCGTGGGTCGCCAGGATTTGCCGGTGTATGGCCGCCAGGCCTTCCGTGCAAGCCTGTTCGGGACGGCCGCGCGGGATGCGCGCAGTGCCGGCAAGACGGTACATGAAGACGAGGCAGTGCGCCTGTGGGTCGATGACCGCGCAGGCCGGGGCGATGTGCTGATCGCCTCGTTCAAGAGCAAGATGAACACCATCGGCCCCGATACGATCGCCGGCCTGATGCGCGCCGTGGAACTGGCGGAGCGCGACTACGCCGGCCTGGTGGTGTGGCAGCCGACGTCGCTGCAGCTCGGTACGCCGGGTGGCCCCTTCTCGGCCGGCGCGAATCTGGAGGCGGCCATGCCGGCCTTCATGATGGGCGGTGCCAAGGGCATCGATCCGTTCGTGAAGGGCTTCCAGGACGGCATGATGCGCATCAAGTATGCGGCGGTGCCGGTGGTGGCGGCTGCATCCGGCATTGCCCTTGGCGGCGGCTGCGAATTGCTGCTGCATGCGAGCAAGCGCGTGGCGGCGATGGAAACGTATATCGGTCTGGTCGAAGTCGGCGTCGGCCTCGTGCCGGCCGGCGGCGGGCTGAAGGAGATCGCCGTGCGTGCCGCGCAGGCTGCCCAGGCGGCCGGCAGCACCAATTACCTGCAGTTCCTCACGGCACGTTTCCAGAACGCGGCCATGGCCAAGATCTCGGGCTCGGCGCTCGAGGCGCAGCGCATGGGCTATCTGCTGCCATCGGACACCATCGTGTTCAATGTGCATGAGCTGCTCGACGTGGCCCAGCGCGAAGTGCAGGCGCTGGCCGCCGCGGGTTACCGTGCGCCGCTCAAGCCCGCCGGCATTCCGGTGGCGGGTCGCTCGGGCATTGCCACGATCCAGGCGTCGCTGGTCAATATGCGCGACGGCGGCTTCATCTCGCAGCATGACTTCATGATTGCTTCGCGCATTGCCGAAGTGGTCTGCGGCGGCGCGGTCGAGGCCGGCACGCTGGTCGACGAGGCATGGCTGCTGGCGCTGGAGCGCAAGGCCTTTGTCGAACTGCTCGGCACGTCGAAGACACAGGAACGCATCATGGGCATGCTGCAGACCGGCAAGCCGGTCCGCAACTGACACCGTCACCCGAGGTTGGAGAGAACATGAAACAGCTGCAAGACGCTTACATCGTCGCCGCCACGCGCACGCCCATCGGCAAGGCGCCCAAGGGTGCGTTCCGTCATACCCGGCCGGACGACCTGCTGGCCACCATCCTGCGCGCCGCCGTGGCCCAGGTACCGGATCTTGACCCGCAGGTGATCCAGGATGCCATCGTCGGCTGCGCCATTCCGGAGGCGCAGCAGGGCCTCAACGTGGCGCGCATCGGCACGCTGCTGTCGGGCCTGCCGAACACCGTCGGCGGCATTACCGTGAACCGCTTCTGTGCCTCCGGCCTGAGTGCCGTGGCGATGGCGGCGGACCGCATTCGCGTGGGCGAGGCCGATGTGATCATCGCTGGCGGCGTCGAGTCGATGAGCATGGTGCCAATGATGGGCAACACGCCGTCGATGTCGCCCGCGATCTTCGAGCGCGACGAGAACGTCGGCATTGCCTATGGCATGGGCCTGACCGCCGAGAAGGTGGCGCAGCAATGGAAGGTGAGCCGCGAGGCGCAGGATGCGTTCGCGCTGGCGTCGCACCAGAAGGCGCTGGCCGCGCAGCAGGCGGGCGAGTTCGCCGACGAGATCACGCCCATCGAAACCATCGAACGCACCGCGAATCTGGCGACCGGCCAGATCGAGACCCAATCGCGCACCATCGCGCTCGATGAAGGTCCGCGCCCCGATACAAGTCTCGAGGGCCTGGCGCGGCTGCGCCCGGTGTTCGCGGCAAAGGGCAGCGTCACCGCCGGCACCAGTTCGCAGATGTCCGATGGTGCGGGTGCGCTGATCGTCGTCAGCGAGAAGATCCTCAAGCAGTTCAACCTGCAGCCGCTGGCGCGCTTTGTGTCGTTCGCGGTGCGCGGCGTGCCGCCGGAGATCATGGGCATCGGCCCGAAGGAAGCCATTCCCGCCGCGCTCAAGGCAGCCGGCATGACGCTCGACCAGATGGACTGGATCGAACTCAACGAAGCCTTTGCCGCGCAGTCGCTGGCCGTGATCAACGATCTGCAGCTCGATACCGGCAAGGTCAACCCGATGGGCGGGGCGATTGCGCTGGGCCATCCGCTCGGCGCGACCGGTGCGATCCGCTCCGCGACCGTGGTGCACGCGCTGCGCCGCCGCCAGCTGAAGTACGGCATGGTGACGATGTGCGTCGGTACCGGCATGGGTGCGGCCGGCATTTTCGAGCGCGTGTGATCACACGCAGCAGGAACACACCAGAGCGGAGCGTGCCATGAGCATTGCAGTGGAGATTGCCGCCGGCGTGATGACGCTGCGCTTTGACCGGCCCGTGCGCAAGAACGCCATTACGGCGGAGATGTACGCAGTGCTTGCCGATGCGTTGGCGGAGGCGGAACACGATCCGGCGGTGCGCGTGATTGTGATCGCGGGGCATGCGGAGGCCTTTACGGCCGGCAATGATCTCGAAGACTTCATGCAGCGCCCGCCGCTTGGCGACGATGCGCCGGTGTTCCGCTTCCTGCGTGCCGTCAGCACCTGCCCCAAGCCGCTGGTGGCGTCGGTCAGTGGCGTGGCGGTCGGCATCGGCACCACGCTGCTGCTGCATTGCGATCTGGTCTACGCCAGCGACACCGCGCGTTTCTCGTTGCCGTTCGTGCAACTGGGGCTGTGCCCCGAGGCAGCGTCGAGCACGCTGCTGGCGACCGTCGTCGGCCCGCGCAAGGCGGCTGAGCTGCTGATGTTCGGCGAGCCGTTCACTGCACAGGCGGCGCTCGACATGGGGCTGGTCAATGCGGTGGTGCCGGCTGCAGAGCTCGACGCACGGGTGAGCGAGCGCGTGGCCCGTCTGGTGAGATTGCCCGCGCCCTCGCTGCGCGCCACCAAGCGCCTGATGAAGCAGCAGCAGGCCGACGCGATCGCAGCGCAGATTGCGCTGGAGGTCGAGGTGTTTGGTCGCATGCTGCGCGAGCCGGCGGCAAAGGAAGCCTTCGCGGCGTTCTTCGAGAAGCGGGTGCCGGATTTTTCCGTTTTCGACTGATTCCGCCGCAGGAGGCGTGACGTGCGTTCTGGCCCCTCAGCGGTGGCCAGCCATCAGTCGGCAGGAGCGTCGTGCAACGCTGGTACCATGCGCGGCTGCCGGTTCTCGTCCGTTGCCACGTAGGTGAGCGTGGCCTCGGTCACCTTGACCGTCTGCTCGGCATCGGTCATGCGCTGGGCATAGACCTCCACTTCCACCGTGATCGAGGTGCGGCCCACGCGGATGACCTCCGCGTAGAAATTCAGCAGGTCGCCGACGAATACCGGATTCTTGAACACGAACGAGTTGACCGCGATGGTGGCCACGCGTCCCCTGGCGCGCCGCAAGGCGGGGATCGACCCGGCCAGGTCGACCTGCGCCATGATCCAGCCGCCGAATACGTCGCCGTACATGTTGGCGTCGGCAGGCATCGGGATCACTCGCAGTTCGGGCATCTTGCCGGCGGGCAGGGAAACGATCTGGTGCGAGGCGTCGTTGGCAGTCATGGCGGGAGGATTGCGGAGATCGGTTGGCCGGGTGGCAATCGGCGGGCCGGGAAGCGGACCATGCGCGCGGCGGTTTCCCCACCTGCCTGGCAGGCCGTCGGCCTAGCCATCATTGTATCGGGAACCGGCCGGCGCGGCAGGGCGTTCTCTGGGACAATAGTGGTCTCTCAAGGATGTCTTTCCATGCGCCGGTATTCCTCCGCGGGCGATCCGCCCATTCCGTCTTCTGTTCGCCTGCCGGGCCAACCCAGCCGTCCGGCCAGCCACACCGACTGGCAAACCATCCGCAACCTGCTGCCCTACCTGTGGCAGTACAAGTGGCGGGTCCTGCTGGCACTGAGCTGCCTGATCGGTGCCAAGGTCGCCAACCTTGGCGTGCCGATCCTGCTCAAGCAGCTGATCGACCGCATGAACCTCAGCACGGGCGATCCGCGCGCGCTGCTGGTGGTGCCGGTCGCGCTGATCGTGGGGTACGGCGTGTTGCGGCTGTCCGCCTCGCTGTTTACCGAACTGCGCGAGGTGCTGTTCTCCAAGGTGACCGCCAATGCGGTCCGGCGCATCGCCCTGCAGGTGTTCGAGCATTTGCACAGCCTGTCGCTGCGCTTTCATCTGGCGCGCCAGACGGGCGGCATGAGCCGCGATATCGAACGCGGTTCGCGTGGCATCCAGTCACTGATTTCGTACTCGCTCTACAGCATCCTGCCGACGCTGATCGAGGTCGCGCTGGTGATGGGCTTTTTCGTCGTGCGCTATGACATCTGGTTTGCAATCATCACGCTTGGCGCACTGGTTGGCTACATCGTATTCACGATTCTGGTGACCGAGTGGCGGATGCATTTCCGCCGCCGCATGAACGAGCTCGATTCGCGCGCCAACCAGAAGGCGATCGACTCGCTGCTGAATTTCGAGACGGTGAAGTACTTCGGCAACGAAGCCTTCGAAGCGAGCCGTTACGACGAGAATCTCAAGACCTACCGTACCGCGGCGATCCGCTCGCAGAACTCGCTGTTCCTGCTCAACTTTGGCCAGCAGACGATCATCGCCATCGGCCTGATCCTCATCCTGTGGCGCGCCACGCAGGGCGTGGTCGACGGCAGCATGACGCTGGGCGATCTGGTACTGGTCAATACGCTGATGATCCAGCTGTACATCCCGCTCAATTTCCTGGGCGTGATCTACCGCGAGATCAAGCAGTCGCTGGCCGACATGGACCGCATGTTCCTGCTGATGGAAACCGAGCGCGAAGTGGCGGACCGGCCCGACGCGCAGCCTCTGCACGTCCGGGGTGGCGCGGTGCGCTTCTCGCATGTGGAGTTTTCCTACGAGGCTAACCGCCAGATCCTGTTCGATGTCGATTTCGCCGTGCCGGCTGGCACGACCACCGCGGTGGTGGGGCACAGCGGTTCCGGCAAGTCCACGCTCGCACGCTTGCTGTTCCGCTTCTACGATGTCAGCGGTGGCGCGATCCTGATCGACGGGCAGGATCTGCGCGACGTGACGCAGGCCAGCCTGCGCGGCGCCATCGGCATCGTGCCGCAGGATACCGTGCTGTTCAACGACAGCATCTACTACAACATCGCCTATGGCCGGCCCGAGGCGTCGCGCGAGGAAGTCATCGCGGCGGCCAAGGCGGCGCAGATCCATCAGTTCGTGAGCGAGTTGCCGGAGGGCTACGACACGCCGGTGGGCGAGCGTGGCCTGAAACTGTCTGGCGGCGAAAAGCAGCGCGTGGCGATTGCCCGGACGCTGCTCAAGAATCCGCCGATCCTGATCTTCGACGAAGCGACCTCGGCACTGGATTCGCGTACCGAGCAGGCCATCCAGGCGGAGCTGATGCGACTGGCCGAAACGCGCACGACACTGGTCATCGCCCACCGCCTGTCGACGGTCGTGCAGGCCGACCAGATCCTCGTGCTCGACCACGGCCGGATCGTCGAGCGTGGTACGCACGAGGCCCTGATGCGGCTCAACGGCAAGTATGCGGAGATGTGGCGCATCCAGGCGCGCGATGCGTCTGCTGCCACGGTGGATGCCGGCTGACATGCAGGCTGGGGCAGCCATCGGGTTGCCCCGGATGGTCCGGCGCATGGGCCTTGGCAGCGATGGTGCGATGCCGGATGTCCGTCCCGGTGGACGGGCGCATGCCTGACGGGGCCGGCCGCGCCTGTTGTGGAGCTCGTCTGGGATCCCCTGCATAATGTGTGGATGGATACCAAATGGCTCGAGGATTTCGTCAGCCTGGCCGAAACGCAGAGCTTTTCGCGTTCGGCCAGCCTGCGTAATGTCACGCAACCCGCTTTTTCACGCCGCATCCAGTCCCTCGAGGCCTGGCTGGGCACGGAGCTGATCGATCGCTCGAGCTATCCGACTCGCCTCACGCCAGCTGGCCACGTATTCTACGAGCAGGCCCTGGCCATGCTGGCGCAGATCGGCGAAACCCGCGAACTGCTGCGCGGCCAATCGTCCGGGCAGGGCAGCATGATCGACTTTGCTGTGCCGCACAATCTGTCGCTAACATTCTTTCCGCGCTGGCTCAGCCAAATCGAGCAGCAGATCGGCCGCCTGCCGTGCCGGCTACGCGCGCTCAATGTGCACGACGCCGTTCTGACCCTGGTGGAGGGGGGGTGCGACCTGATGATGTGCTACCACCATGCGCGCCAGCCGGTGCAGCTCGATCCGCTGCGCTATGACATGCTGCCGCTCGGGGTCGAGCGGCTGGCGCCCTACAGCATTCCCGATGCCTCGGGCCGCGCGCAGTTCGGGCTGCTCGGAGACGGCGCGGTACCTTACCTGGCCTATGCGCCTGGTGCGTTCCTGGGGCGGGTGGTGGACACCGTGCTTACCGAGTTGCCCCGGCGGCCGGCGCTCGACAAAGTCTACGAAACGGACATGGCCGAAGCGCTGAAGGCCATGGCGCTGGCCGGGCATGGCTTGGCTTTCCTGCCGGACAAGGCGGTGCGCGAGGAGGTCCTGGCGGGTCGCCTGGTGCGGGCCGACCATGCGCCGGACGTCGACTATTCGGTGGAGGTCGAACTGCGCCTGTACCGTCAGCATCCCGACGGGCAGGGCGAGCGGCCGACGACCCAGGCCCCGCGGCGCGCGCTGGTCGACCGTATCTGGCAGGCGCTCTCGCAATCACGATAGATCGGAGTAGAATGCCTCCAACATGTTCTTATGCAAGACATGCATGGGGCAATGTCAAAACGGCATTGGATTTCGCGCAAATGCTTGCCCTATGCTGGCGGCAATTTCTCACAAGGAAGCTCTTGCCATGTCGCATTCCCAACCTCCCTCGTCTGCTCCCAAACATGCCCTGCCGTCGTACCTGCGGCCCGATGCCCTCGGACCCTGGGGGATCTACCTCGAACAGGTCGACCGCGTCACGCCTTATCTCGGCTCGCTGGCCCGCTGGGTGGAAACCCTCAAGCGGCCCAAGCGCTCGCTGATCGTCGATGTGCCCATCGAACTCGATAACGGCACCATCGCCCATTTCGAAGGCTACCGCGTCCAACACAATACTTCGCGCGGCCCTGGCAAGGGCGGCGTGCGTTTCCACCAGGATGTCACCCTGTCCGAAGTGATGGCGCTGTCTGCATGGATGTCGGTCAAGAACGCGGCCGTCAATGTACCGTACGGCGGCGCCAAGGGCGGGGTGCGGGTCGATCCGCGCCTGCTGTCGGGCGCGGAGCTGGAACGGCTGACGCGCCGCTACACCAGCGAAATCAACATTATCATCGGACCGAACAAGGACATTCCCGCGCCGGACGTGAATACCAACGAGCAGGTCATGGCATGGATGATGGACACCTACTCGCAGAATTCAGGTTCCACGGCGACCGGGGTAGTCACGGGCAAGCCGATTTCGCTCGGTGGCAGCCTGGGACGCCGCGAGGCCACCGGCCGGGGTGTGTTTGTGGTGGGAACGGAAGCGGCGCGCAATCTCGGCGTGGAAATCAAGGGTGCGCGCGTGGTGGTTCAGGGCTTCGGCAATGTCGGCAGCGTGGCCGCGCGGCTGTTCCATGACGCGGGGGCGCACGTGATTGCCGTGCAGGACCACAAGGGCGTGGTCTACGCGCCGGGCGGGCTCGATATTCCTGCACTGATCACGCACGTGGCGCAGAACGGTTCGGTAGCGGGCTTCAGCGCCGAGTCGCTGCCGGCTGACCAGTTCTGGCAACTGGATTGCGAATTCCTCATTCCGGCTGCGCTGGAAGGACAGATCACGAAGGACAACGCGCCCCATATCCGTGCCAGGATGGTCATCGAAGGGGCAAACGGCCCGACCACCCCCGAAGCCGACGATATCCTGCGCGAACGCAATATCCTCGTCGCGCCGGACGTGATCGCCAATGCCGGCGGCGTGACCGTGTCCTATTTCGAGTGGGTGCAGGATTTCTCCAGCTTCTTCTGGACCGAGGAAGAAATCAACCAGCGCCTGGTACGCATTATGCAGGAAGCATTCCGCGCCATCTGGCAGGTTGCGCAGGACAATCATGTGACCTTGCGGACCGCGGCATTCATCGTCGCCTGTACCCGCATCCTGCAGGCGCGTGAGATGCGCGGCCTCTACCCCTGACGGGCGGGCGCGGGCGGGTGGACCAGCGGTTTCGGCTGCCGTCAACCCGCTTGTGCAGAGGAAATGCTCAGGGAAAAACCCGTTGAAATCACTGGAGCCGTGCGTAATACTGTGATTTCTGGGGGATATATAAGCTAGTCTCTCACTTCTTTTTTGGTCAAGGAGATCTTCATGAAATTGGTCAAGTTGGCAACGCTGCTGGTCGCCGCAGGTATCGCAAGCGGGGTCGCACATGCCCAGCAATTGACAGGCACGCTGCAGAAGATCAAGGAAACCGGCGTCATCACGCTCGGCGTCCGCGAGTCGTCGATTCCGTTCAACTACAATCTCGGCGGCGTCCGGCAGGTCGGTTATTCCTACGACATCAACATGAAGATCGTCGAGGCGATCAAGAAGCAGTTGAACCTGCCGAACCTGCAGGTCAAGGAAATTCCGATCACCTCGCAGAACCGTATCACGCTGCTGCAGAACGGCACCATCGACATCGAGTGTGGCTCCACCACCAATAACCTCGAGCGTCAGAAGCAGGTGTCCTTCTCGACCACAATCTTCGTCATCGGCACGCGTCTGCTGACCAAGGCCGACAGCGGCATCAAGGATTTTGCCGACCTGAAGGGCAAGAACGTCGTGACCACCGCGGGCACCACGTCCGAGCGCCTGCTGCGTTCGATCAATGACGAGCAGAAGCTCGGCATGAACATCATCAGCACCAAGGACCATGGCCAGTCGTTCCTGACTCTCCAGTCGGGCCGCGCCGCCGCGTTCATGATGGATGATGCACTGCTGTATGGCGAACGCGCCAAGGCGCGCAACCCGGCCGAATGGGTCGTGGTGGGCAAGCCGCAATCGCGTGAAGCCTACGGCTGCATGCTGCGCAAGGACGATGCCCCGTTCAAGAAGATTGCTGACACAACCATCACCGGCTTGATGAAGTCGGGCGAAATCGATGCCATGTACAAGAAGTGGTTCGAGCAGCCGGTTCCGCCGCGCGGCCTGAACCTCGACTTCAAGCTGTCGGAGGACATGAAGGCCCTCTTCAAGAATCCGAACGACAAGGCATTCGACTGACAGGCCGGAAGTGCGTGGCTGAAACGGAAGGCAAGTCCTTCCGTTTCTTTTTGAGGAAGCAACATGAATTACCACTGGAATTGGGGCGTATTCTTCGCCGACGCCTCCGGTAGTGAGACCTATCTTGACTGGCTGATCTCCGGGCTGTTCACGACCATCACTGTCGGCCTGTCGGCCTGGATCATTGCCCTCATCATCGGCTCGGTCCTGGGCGTGATGCGTACCATGCCCAATCGATGGATCTCCGGGATCGCGGCGACCTACGTCGAGATTTTCCGCAATATTCCGCTGCTCGTGCAGCTCTTCATCTGGTATTTCGTCATGCCCGAACTGCTGCCGTTCGGCGAGGCGATCAAGCAGATGAATCCGTTCGCCCAGCAGTTCCTGGCCGGCATGCTGTGCCTCGGCACCTTCACCGCCGCCCGGGTGTGCGAGCAGGTGCGTTCGGGTATCAATTCGCTGCCGCGCGGCCAGCGCTACGCCGGACTGGCGATGGGTTTCACGCTGCCGCAGACCTACCGCTACGTGCTTTTGCCGATGGCGTACCGCATCATCGTGCCGCCGCTGACATCGGAATTCCTGAATATCTTCAAGAATTCCGCGGTTGCGTCGACGATCGGCCTGCTGGAACTGGCGGCGCAAGGGCGCCAGCTGGTGGACTATACCGCGCAGCCGTATGAGGCATTCATTGCCGTGACGTTGCTGTATCTGGTCATCAACGCCACGGTGATGCTCGTCATGCGGTGGATCGAGGGGCGCACGCGCGTTCCGGGCTACATCGGCGGAAAGTGAGGCACGGACATGGCATACGCTTTTGATTTCAGTTCGATTACGCCCGAGACCCTGCATGTGCTGGGCGAGGGCATGATGGTATCGCTCAAGATCACCGCGACGGCCGTCGTGGTGGGGATCGTGTGGGGTACGATCCTCGCGATGATGCGCCTGTCCAGCCTGAAGGTGCTGTCGTGGTTCGCAACCGGGTATGTGAACCTGTTCCGCTCCATTCCGCTGGTGATGGTGCTGCTGTGGTTCTTCCTCATCATTCCGCAGTTCCTGACCAGCATGCTCAATCTGTCGCCTTCGACCGATCTGCGCATGACATCGGCGCTCATTGCCTTCTCGATGTTCGAGGCTGCCTATTACTCGGAAATCATCCGGGCGGGCATCCAGAGCGTGTCGAAGGGCCAGATGGCCGCGGCCAATGCGCTGGGCATGACGTACTTCCAGTCGATGCGCCTGGTGGTGCTGCCGCAGGCCTTCCGCAACATGGTGCCGTTGCTGCTCACGCAAGGCATCATCCTGTTTCAGGATACCTCGCTGGTGTACGTGAGTGCGCTGGCCGATTTCTTCGGACAGGCTTACGGCGTGGGCGAACGGGACGGCAGCATCGTTGAAATGCTGTTGTTTGCGGGCGCCGTGTACTTTGTCATCTGCTTCAGTGCTTCGCTGCTGGTCAAGCGTTTCCAGAAAAAGGTATCTGTATGATCGAAATCAAGAATGTCTCCAAGTGGTACGGCACGTTTCAGGTCTTGAACGATTGCACGACAAACGTCAAGAAAGGTGAGGTCGTGGTGGTGTGCGGCCCCTCCGGCTCTGGCAAGTCGACGCTGATCAAGACGGTGAATGGCCTTGAGCCGTTCCAGAAAGGTGACATCACGGTCGACGGCACCTCGGTGGGCAGCCCCAAGACCAATCTGTCGAAGCTGCGTTCGCGCGTGGGCATGGTCTTCCAGAACTTCGAACTGTTTCCACACCTGTCGATCCGGGAGAACCTGACCATCGCTCAGGTCAAGGTGCTGGGGCGCAACAAGGAAGAAGCCGTCGCGCATGGCATGAAGTATCTCGAGCGGGTGGGTCTGAAGGCGCAGGCCGACAAATTCCCGGGCCAGCTCTCGGGTGGCCAGCAGCAGCGCGTGGCGATTGCCCGGGCGCTGTCGATGGATCCGATCTGCATGCTGTTCGACGAGCCGACCTCGGCGCTTGATCCGGAAATGGTCAACGAGGTGCTGGACGTGATGGTCGAACTCGCGCATGAAGGCATGACCATGATGTGCGTGACCCACGAAATGGGGTTTGCACGCAAGGTCGCCAACCGCGTGATCTTCATGGACCAGGGTGCGATCGTGGAAGACTGCGAGAAAGAGGAGTTCTTCGGCAATATCAGTGCACGCTCGGAGCGGGCGCGGCAGTTCCTGTCGAAAATCCTCGCACATTGAGCGACGTCACCTTCGGGTGGCATCCGGCGCGTGGCGCCGCTCCAACCGGGGGCGGCGGCAAGCCATAAAAAGGACGCTTCGGCGTCCTTTTTTATGGCTTGCCGCAAGGACGGCTCGGCGCATCAGGTGGTGTGATGCAATCAGCGTCGCGGGATTGCGGCGAGTCGGCGAGGTACCGCCGTGGGTGGTCTGACGGTATCGACATGCCAGGCGCGTGGTCCGACGGGCGCCCTGCAGGCTCTATTGTCTGGCAACAACTCACGCCGAGGTGTGCTGTCCCCGTGCTGGCATCCGTGGTGCGCGCCCATGCAAACCGTTTGTACGTGATGCTCAGGTACAGGCGGTATTGGCCGCATTGGCGAGGCGGACCGATTCGGGAATCGGGACGATGGTGCGCAGCTCGAGCTTGCCGTCGCGGAACATCAGCAGCTCGCCCGGTTCGAAACGCGTCCACACCTCGTCGTCGGTCAGCGGCGCCGTCGCAATGACGGCGACACGGTCGTCTTCGGTGGTGACCTGGGCGAAGTCGATGGTCATGTCAGCGTCGATCAGGTGCGCGGTCGAGAAAGGCCATTCGCGCACGATGTAGTACAGGTTGGTCGAGCAGTGCGCGAATAGCGCCTGTCCATTGCATAGCAGGTAATTGAACACGCCGTGCAGCGTGATCTCCCGCGTGATGTCGGCCAGCGCGTGGAACAGCTCGTTCAGTGGCGGCTGCGAACCGGGAAAGCGCTTGCGCAACGCCTGCATGATGGTGCAGAACGCCAGTTCGCTGTCGGTATCGCCGACCGGCTGGTAGACGCCGCCGAGGAAGGGCTGGAAGGTCTTGAGATCGCCGTTGTGGGCGAAGATCCAGTGCCGGCCCCACAGTTCCCGCATGAATGGATGGCAGTTCTCCAGCAGGACCGGCCCCTGGGTCGCCTTGCGGATATGCGAGATGACATTCTTCGACTTGATCGGGTAGCGTTTGACCAGCTCTGCCACTGGCGAAGTGGCGGAAGAAGCGTTATCGATGAACAGGCGGCAGGCCTTTTCCTCGAAGAACGCCACGCCGAAACCGTCGGCATGGTGGTCGGTGACGCCGCCGCGCGCGGCAAAGCCGGTCAGCGAGAACGTGATGTCGGTAGGGGTGGCGCAGTTCATGCCCAGCAGCTGGCACATGACGGAGGTCCGGACAGGATGCAATAGAATACGCATTATCGCGCTCCGCGGCCCCGGTGCCAAGCGGCCGCGCGGCTGTGTCCCGATTCCGTGCCCTGGTTCCACGTTCCGGTTCCGTGCCTTGCTTGTCCGGCCGGCGTGCCGCCCCGGGCGTAGCGGATCGATTGCCGTACCGACCATTCAATCAACAGAGACTATGTCCCAATTTCGTATTGCCGTGATTCCCGGAGATGGAATCGGTAAGGAGGTGATGCCGGAAGGCGTCCGTGTCATGGACGCCGCAGCCCGCAAGTTCGGCATCGATTTCAAGTGGGACTGGTTCGATTTTTCCAGCTACGAGTACTACCAGAAGCACGGCAAGATGCTGCCGGACAACTGGTTCGACACGCTGCGCGGCTACGATGCGCTATATTTCGGCGCGGTTGGCTGGCCGGCCGGCATTGCCGATCACGTGTCCCTGTGGGGCTCGCTGCTGTTGTTCCGCCGCGAATTCGACCAGTACGTGAACCTGCGGCCGGTGCGCCTGATGCCGGGTATTCCGTGCCCGCTGGCCAACCGCAAGCCTGGCGACATCGATTTCTACGTGGTGCGCGAGAACACCGAGGGCGAGTATTCCAGCGTCGGCGGCCGCATGTTTGCCGGCACCGACCGTGAGGTGGTGCTGCAGGAAACCGTGATGTCGCGTGTCGGCGTCGACCGGATCCTCAAGTTCGCCTTCGATCTGGCGCAAAAGCGCCCGAAAAAGCACCTGACGTCCGCGACCAAGTCGAACGGTATCGCCATCACCATGCCGTACTGGGACGAGCGTGTGGAGGCTATGGCCCAGCGCTACGCAGACATCAAGGTCGACAAGTATCACATCGACATCCTGACGGCCAATTTTGTGCTGCATCCGGACTGGTTCGACGTGGTCGTGGCCAGCAACCTGTTCGGCGACATCCTGTCCGATCTCGGCCCGGCCTGTACCGGGACGATCGGCGTGGCGCCGTCGGCCAATATCAATCCGGACCGCACCTATCCCAGCCTGTTCGAGCCGGTGCACGGCTCGGCGCCGGATATTGCCGGCAAGGGCATTGCCAATCCGATCGGCCAGATCTGGTGCGGCGGCATGATGCTGGAGCACCTCGGTTATCCGGAGGCGGGCGCGGCCGTTCTCGATGCGATCGAGCGCGTGCTCGCCGCAGGCCCGGCCCACGCGCCGCTGACGCGTGACATCGGGGGCACGGCGGGCACGGCAGACCTCGGCAAGGCGATTGCGGAGGCGCTATGAGCCAGGGCGAGACCACACAGGCAACCGAGCAGGCACGGGCACTCCTGCGCCGCAGTTTCGACGCTGCCGTGGCAGCGGCCGACCCGCGCCAGATGCTGGCGCAGCACCTGCCCGACCTGACGGGGTACCGGCGCGTACTGGCGGTCGGCGCAGGCAAGGCCGGTGGCGCCATGGCGGTGGCGCTGGAACAGGCATGTGCCGGCAAGGTCGAGGTGTCGGGCATTGTCGTGACGCGCTATCACCATGCCTTGCCGACCAATCACATTCGGGTGGTCGAGGCGGGCCATCCCGTGCCGGACGCTGCTGGCGAGGCGGCATCGCGTGACATTCTCGCGGCGGTTTCCGAGCTCGGCAGCGAAGACCTGCTGGTGGTGCTGGTGTCCGGCGGCGGTTCGAGCCTGCTGTCCCTGCCTGCCGACGGCCTGACCATGGACGACCTGCGTGCGACCACCGATGCGCTGCTGCGTTGCGGCGCGCCGATTACCGAGATGAATGTGGTGCGCAAGCACCTGTCGCGCATCCAGGGCGGCTGGCTGGCGCATGCGAGCCGCGCCCCGGTGGTGTCGCTGATCATTTCTGATGTGGCAGGCGACGATCCGAGCGCCATCGCGAGCGGCCCGACAGTGCCCGATCCCAGCACCTATGCGGATGCGCTGGCGATTCTCGAGCGCTATCAGGCCGACGTGCCAGCACCGGTGCGCACGCGGCTGGAGCGCGGTGCGCGCGGCGAACTGCCGGAGACGCCCAAGCCAGGCGACCCCTGCTTCGCGCGCGTCACCAACCGCCTGATCGCGACCGCCCAGGCGAGCCTGGAGGCCGGTGCCGCGCAGTTCGCGGCAGCCGGCATCCCGGTGATGATGCTCGGCGACACGGTGACCGGCGAGGCGCGCGAAGTCGCCAAGGTGTACGCTGCGCTGGTGCGCCAGATCCGCCAGCACGGCACGCCGGCCGCTGCGCCCGTTGCGTTGATTTCGGGTGGCGAGTGCACGGTCACCTTGCCTGCCGGCGTGAAGGGGCGGGGCGGGCGCTGTACTGAATTCCTGCTGTCGCTGGCCTGCGAGCTTGAAGGCATGCCAGGTCTCTACGCGCTGGCTGCGGATACCGATGGCATCGACGGTTCCGAGGACAATGCCGGCGGACTGCTCGACCCGCAGACTGCGCAACGCGCAGCGACTGCCGGCATGACACCGCGTGGCCAGCTTGATGCGCATGATGCCTTCGGCTTCTTTGCCGCCAGCGACGACCTGGTGACCACCGGCCCGACCTACACGAACGTCAACGACTATCGCGCCATCCTGATCCTGTAAGCCATGACTACTCAAACGACCTCCATCGCGACGCCGGATACGCTGACCATCACCCGACCCGACGATCTGCACCTGCATCTGCGCGACGGCAACATCATCGCCAGTATCCTGCCGGAAACCGCGCGCCAGTTCGCACGCGCCATCATCATGCCGAACTTGCGCCCGCCGGTGGTCACCACCGAGCAGGCGCGCGGCTACCGTCAGCGCATCCTCGATGCATTGCCAGCTGGCATGTCGTTCGAGCCGCTGATGACGCTGTACCTCACCGACAATACGCGCGCCGAGGAAATCACCACAGCCCATGAGAGTGGCTTTATCCATGCGCTCAAGCTGTATCCGGCCGGTGCGACCACCAACAGCGATGCTGGCGTGACCGATCTCGCGCGCTGCAGCGCCGTACTCGAGCGCATGCAGGCGGTGGGCATGCCGCTGCTGGTCCATGGCGAGGTCGCCGATTCGGCCGTCGATACCTTCGACCGCGAAGCGGTGTTCATCGACAAGGTGTTGATTCCGCTGCGCCGCCAATTCCCGGCGCTGAAGATCGTGTTCGAGCACATCACCACGCGCCAGGCGGCGGAGTACGTGCGCGACGCCGAGGGGCCGATCGCCGCCACGATCACGCCGCAGCATTTGCTGTACAACCGCAATGCGCTATTCGTGGGTGGCATCCGGCCGCATTTCTATTGCCTGCCGGTGCTCAAGCGCGAAGAACACCGTCTGGCCCTGGTGGCAGCCGCTACGTCCGGCAATCCGCGTTTCTTCCTCGGGACCGACAGTGCGCCGCACGCCAAGGGCCTGAAGGAGCACGCCTGCGGCTGCGCCGGCTGCTACAGCGCGGCCAACGCCATGGAGCTGTACGCGGAGGCTTTCGAGGATGCGGGCGCGCTCGATCGACTGGAAGGGTTTGCCAGCTTCCACGGCGCCGACTTCTACGGCCTGCCGCGCAATACCGGCACCCTCACGCTCAAGCGCATGGACTGGCAGTTGCCGGCCGAGATGCCGTTTGGCGATACCACCATCGTGCCGCTGCGCGGTGGTGAAACGATGCGGTGGAAGGCGCTCTGAGGCACGGTGCAGCGCCCGGGCCCGCGATTGCCGCGTGGCCCGGTCCACTGGCCGATATCGATTGGTCGCAGCCCTGGCTGGCACCATATCGCACCATCGGTGAGCCGCTGGCCGAAGCCGTCCGCTCCGGGGCCACACTCACCACGCTGCTCAGCGCAGAAGCTGATTGTCGGGGCCTGGTCAATGCGGCCGGCCATCGCGTGCACTTCATTGCCCAGTCGGAACTCCCGAGGGGCGTGGCCTACGAAACGCACATCCATGCGACCGGCGGCGTACCGACGCGCGACAACCTGCACGATTTCTTCAATGCCCTGATCTGGCTGCATTTTCCGCAGACCAAGGCGCGGCTCAATGCCGTGCAGGCGGAGCAGATTGCGCTGCATGGCCAACAGGTGCGTGGCGCGGTGCGCGATGCGGCGACGCTGTTCGACGAAAACGCAGCGCTCGTGATGTCCGCCGATGCCGGACTGCATGCGGATCTGCGCGCTTTTTCGTGGCACCGGTTGTTCGTGACGCGCCGCGCCGCCTGGGCGGATTGCCGGGTGCTGATCTTTGGTCACGCTTTGCTGGAAAAACTGGTTTCTCCCTACCGTGGTATCACGGCGCACGCCTGGCTGTCTGATGGCCCTGCCGCGCCGCGATGGCCGGATGCTGACCTTGCTGGCGCCCTCGCGGCGACACCGCTTGCCAGCCGCATGCTCACACCCTTGCCGGTACTCGGCATTCCGGGATGGTGGTCAGGCAATAGCGATCCTGCGTTCTACGCGGACGCGACCGTCTTCCGGCCGGGGCGGCGCGATGCCCGGTCGGCGCGCATCGCATGAATGATGGGATGGTGGTAGACTGCGCCCCGCGAAGCAGGACAGGCAATCGCTGCTTCCGCGCATGCGCGGAAGGGGAGGAAAGTCCGGACTCCACAGGGCAGGGTGATGGCTAACGACCATCCGCGGTGACGCGAGGAACAGGGCCACAGAGACGAGCGTATTCAGTTACGGTGAAACGCGGTAACCTCCACCCGGAGCAATCCCAAGTAGGCAGGCATTGAAGCGGCCCGCCGAGCCTGCGGGTAGGGAGCTAGAACCGGCCGGTAACGGCCGGTCCAGATGAATGATTGCCACGGTACGCGGCTTCGCGTACTGCACAGAATCCGGCTTATCGACCTGCTTCGCCCTTTTTCCATGCTTGCGCAGGCTTTCGTGCGCATCGTTCCCGGCGTCCTGCCGGTCGAGGGCCTCAGGCCTCGACGATTTCCAGGGTATGGCTCATTTCCGCCGACTTGGCCAGCATGATCGAGGCCGAGCAGTACTTGTCGTGTGACAGCTGGATCGCACGCTCCACCGTCTCCCGCTTCAGGTTGCGCCCGGTCACGGTAAAGTGGAACACGATGCGCGTAAATACCTTGGGATCTTCGCCTGCGCGTTCGGCTTCCAGGCGGACGGTGCAGCCCAGCACATCCTGGCGGCTGCGCTTGAGGATCAGTACCACGTCATAGGCGGTGCAACCGCCAGTGCCAAGGAGCACCATCTCCATCGGGCGTGGGGCGAGATTATTGCCGCCCCCTTCCGGTGCGCCGTCCATGGCTACGATGTGGCCGCTGCCCGTCTCCGCGATAAAACTCATGCCCTGTGGGCCCATCCAGCTGACCTTGCATTCCATGACGCATTCCGTTGAGTGGTAAACAAGAAACGATTGTACCGATTCTGCGACTACCCAATGTACAGGGCCAGAGTGGAATGGAATTGCTGCAGTGCAGCACGTGACGGCCGCTGCACCATGGTGGGGCGGGGTTGAGTTTACCCTCTAAAGGTGGTCTGTCGCGGCTACGCAACTCGTATTAAACAATTGATTTATAAGGAATTAATCCTGATTTATGGCCGGTGAAACTATTTTTTACAATACAAAACGGCATTTCACGCGACAACTTATCTTGCGTTGCACAACCGGTTGTGTATAATGGGAACCATTGATTGACGCACTTCATGAGTTCCGCTAGGCAAGGTAATGTGGCTTAAGCGACGCCTCTGAGTTGTCAGTCTCCCAGTGTCTCCTCCACCCTCCTCCTTTGGTGGATTTAAACCCAAGCCTCGCGGCTTGGGTTTTTTTTCGTCTTTTTACATTGCTTGCCGATATTCCTTGTTTTTTCAAGGGTTTATGGATAGAATCCTCGGTTTCCCCGTTGCCCATGGGGGAAATCCGTGCGCTATAGCGCGTGCGGCAGGGCGGCTTGTATCAAGCGGCGCATATGAACGTCATGCGATGCAAGACCGAAATCGGGCGCATTCAATGTCAGGAAATATCATGAAAACCTTTTCCGCCAAGCCTGCAGAGGTCGAGCGCGAGTGGTTCGTGATTGACGCGACGGACAAAGTCCTCGGCCGTGTTGCCAGCGAAGTGGCACGCCGACTGCGCGGCAAGCACAAGCCGGAATTTACTCCGCACGTCGACACGGGTGACTACATCATCGTTGTCAACGCAGGCAAGCTGCGCGTGACGGGCGCGAAAGCGACCGACAAGATCTACTATCGCCACACCGGCTATCCGGGTGGTATCCGCGAAATCAGTTTCGACAAGATGCAGCAGCGTTTCCCGGGCCGCGCCCTGGAAAAGGCCGTGAAGGGCATGTTGCCGAAGGGTCCGCTGGGCTACGCGATGATCAAGAAGCTGAAGGTGTACGCCGACGCTGATCATCCGCATACCGCGCAGCAGCCGAAAGCGCTTGAAATCTAAGGGGCCCAGCCATGATCGGAAACTGGAACTATGGTACCGGCCGCCGCAAGAGCGCAGTGGCTCGTGTGTTCATCAAATCGGGCAAGGGCGATATCGTCGTCAATGGCAAGCCCATCACCGAGTATTTCGCTCGCGAAACCTCGCTGATGATCGTGCGCCAGCCGCTCGAACTGACTGAAAATGCCGCAACGTTCGACATCAAGGTCAACGTGTCGGGTGGTGGTGAAACCGGCCAGGCTGGCGCTGTCCGCCACGGCATCACGCGCGCCCTGATCGACTATGACGCCACGCTGAAGTCGGCGCTGTCGAACGCTGGCTTCGTGACGCGCGATGCGCGTGAAGTCGAGCGTAAGAAGGTCGGTCTGCGCAAGGCCCGCCGCGCCAAGCAGTTCTCGAAGCGTTAATCGCTTCCGGAGCGTGTGTCCGGCCCATATGGTCCGGAAGCGCAGCGAAAAAGCCGCACAGTTTGCTGTGCGGCTTTTTTTCGGCCACGTGTACTGGTTTTCCAGGCCGGATGAGGCGACGTACGCCCCGGCGGGGTTGTTCGGCGGCCGCTGTGACCGCTCCAGCGTGGCGGACACACCTTGCCTCCAAGCGCGCACGGGTGCTGCAGGGGAGGGGTATCGCAAAAGCCCTGTGCGCCGCAAAAGACCATATCCGCGCCCAGCCAAGGATTGCCCCTATTGAATTTGGTCCTTCCGGCACAAACTGTCCGAAAGGCTTAGAATGTCGTTGTACAACCCCTACAGGAGAACCCAATGAGCGAAGTCGCCGAAGCAACCGCTGCCGACATGAGCGAGGTTCCGTCGCCGCTGGTGTTCACTGACAGCGCGGCGGGCAAGGTCAAGCAACTGATCGATGAGGAGGGCAATCCGGCCCTGAAACTGCGCGTGTTCGTGCAGGGCGGTGGCTGTTCTGGCTTCCAGTACGGTTTCACGTTCGACGAGGATGTGAACGAAGATGATACCGCCATGGAAAAGAATGGCGTGACCCTGTTGATCGACTCCATGAGCTTCCAGTACCTGGTTGGCGCGGAGATCGACTACAAGGAAGACATCAGCGGCGCCCAGTTCGTCATCAAAAATCCGAACGCGACCACCAGCTGCGGCTGCGGCTCATCGTTCTCGGTCTGAGGCGGATTCCCTCCGGCCTCACAAGAGGCTCTCGCGAAGCACTGGCCCGATTGAAAAACCCCGCATCGCGGGGTTTTTTATTGTCCGACGATAGGCTCCAAGAGCCCCGACGGGGTGGAACGTCCGGATCCCGCAACCCATCGCATCGCTCCCGGTAGCCGGCCGGGCTTACACATGCGCTGCGGGCGGCGTGAAGCGGCGCAGCCGCAGTGCATTGCTCAGCACAAAGACGCTGGACAGCGCCATCGCCCCAGCGGCAAATACTGGCGACAGTAAGGTACCGTTGAGCGGATACAGGATACCGGCGGCGACCGGAATCAGCGCCACGTTGTAGGCAAAAGCCCAGAACAGGTTCTGGCGGATGTTGGCCAGTGTGGCACGCGACAGTGCCAGCGCATTGGGCACGCCACCCAGGTCGCCGGACATCAGCACCACGTCCGCCGCCTCGATGGCGATGTCCGTGCCGGTGCCAATGGCGATGCCGACATCGGCTTCCGCCAGCGCCGGCGCATCGTTGATGCCGTCGCCCACGTACGCTACCGGGCCGTGCTCCTGCTTGAGCCGCTTCACGGCATCGACCTTGCCGTCAGGCAGCACTTCCGCAATCACCTCGTCGATGCCGAGCTGGCGGGCGATGGCCTCCCCGGTGCGGCGATTGTCGCCGGTGATCATGGCGACCTTCAGGCCCTGCCGGTGCAAGGTGGCGATGGCGGCGGCCGTGGTGTCCTTGATCGGATCGGCGACCGCGATCATCGCAGCCAGCTGTCCATCGATGGCGGCATACAGTGGCGTCTTGCCCTGATCGCCGAGGCGCGTAGCCTCGCCCGAGAATTGCGCGGGGTCGAGGCCGAGGCGTGTCATGAAGCGGTCTGCGCCGATTTCCACGCGTACGCCATCCACCTCGGCGCGTACGCCGAAGCCAGTCACCGACTCGAAACGGTCCAGCGTGCCGAGCGTCAGTCCTTCCGCTGTCGCGGCGGTGACGATGGCCTGCGCGATCGGATGTTCCGACTTGTTCTCGACCGTCGCCACCTGTCGCAGGACCGCCGGACGCTCGAAGCCCGGGGCGAGGACGAGGTCCGTCAGTTCCGGACGGCCCTTGGTCAGGGTGCCGGTCTTGTCGACGGCGATGACCGCCGCATCCTTGAGCGACTGCAGCGCCTCGCCCTTGCGGAACAGCACGCCCATCTGTGCCGCGCGGCCGGTACCGACCATGATCGAGGTGGGGGTGGCGAGCCCCATGGCGCACGGGCAGGCGATGATCAGCACCGCGACCGCGTTGACCAGCGCAAAGGTCAGGGCCGGCGACGGGCCGAAGATCAGCCACACCACGAAGGTCAGGGCGGCGGCTGCCATCACGGCCGGCACGAACCACATGGTGATGCGGTCCACCAGCGCCTGGATCGGCAGCTTGGAGCCCTGCGCCTGTTCGACCATGCGGATGATCTGTGCCAGCACGGTGTCGTTGCCGACCTGCGTGGCACGGAAGGTCAGTGCGCCATTCTGGTTGACCGTGCCGCCCACGACGTTGGCGCCGGGCTGCTTTTCCACGGGCACCGGTTCACCGCTGATCATCGATTCATCGACAAAACTGTGTCCTTCCAGCACCTCGCCATCCACAGGGATGCGCTCGCCGGGCCGTACGTCGATGAGATCGCCGCGCACGACCGCTTCAATCGGCAATTCCTGTGCTGCGCCATCGCGCACCACGCGTGCCGTCTTGGCCTGCAGGCCGAGCAGGCGCTTGATGGCGGCCGAAGTATTGCCCTTGGCGCGCGCCTCGAGGAAGCGGCCGAGCAGGATCAGCGCGATGATGACGGCCGCTGCCTCGTAATAGACATTGACTGTGCCGGCTGGCAGCAAGTGCGCGGCGAAGGTGGCGACCACCGAATACAGGTAAGCGGCAGCGGTACCGACTGCCACCAGCGAATTCATGTCGGGTGCGCCGCGCAGCAGGGCGGGGATGCCCTTCAGGTAAAAGCGGCGGCCTGGCCCGAACAGCACGATGGTCGTCAGCACGAACTGCAGCAGCCAACTGTTCTGGGTGCCGAGGCTGTTGGCGATGACATGGTGGAAGGCTGGCACCAGATGGCTGCCCATCTCGAGGATAAAGACCGGCAGGGCAAACAGCGTGGCCACGCCCAGGTCGCGTTTGAGCACGCGCAATTCTTCGGCCTGGCGCTCCGCCACCACATCCGTTCCGCTGCGTTGGCTGTCCAGCCGCTGGGCGCTGTAGCCGGCCTTGGCCACGGCTGCAATCAAGGCTGCGGCCTCCACGCCGCCGGCGGCGCGTACATGCGCCTGTTCGGTGGTCAGGTTGACGCTCGCCTCCTGGACGCCGGGTACTGCCTTCAGCGCGCGTTCCACTCGGCCTACGCACGAAGCGCAGGTCATGCCGCTCACGCTCAGGACGATCTCCTGCTGGACCACGCTGTAGCCGGCCTTGGCGATCGCCTGGACCGCTGCCTGTACGGCGGCTCCCAGGTCTGGCGTGCGCTCGAACGTCACATCGGCGCGCTCGGTGGCCAAATTGACGCTGGCGCTGTGCACGCCCGGCACCGCCTTCAGCGCCCGTTCCACACGGCCCACGCATGACGCGCACGTCATGCCGTCGACCGGCAGGCTGACGGTCTGCTGTCCTGTCTGGTTTGCGCTCATTTCCGCTCCTTGCAATCGAGGATTCGTTGCATCTTGCCAGCTACTGTAAAGCTTCCGATCATGGCAAGGTCAAGCCCCTCTACCCTTGAAGGCAGCATGCGGTCAGGGCAACCGGGCACGGCGCGGCAGGGCCAAAGGAACAGGGAAACGGAGCGGGAGATGCTCAGGCCGGATACAGGGCACCCAGGATGCGCGGACCGTGCGCTCCGGTGACGGCCGGCTCATTCCCCGGCAGGCCCTCGATGCATTGGCGCGCCAGCCAGGCAAAGGCCAGCGCCTCGATCTGCTGGGGCGGCACACCATGCTCGGCGGAAGTACTGACGGCGACCGCCGGCAGCGCCTCGCGCAGATAGGTCACCACAGCGGCATTGCGAGCGCCGCCGCCACAGAGGATGAGGCTTCGCGCGTCGGGTGCGTGGCTGCGGATATCGCGGGCGATCGCCTCCCCAGTCAGGGCAACCAGGGTGGCTTGCACATCGGCGGGCAGCAGGGTGGGAAACGCTTGCAGACGTTCGTCCAGCCATGCTGCATTGAACAGGTCGCGGCCGGTGCTCTTTGGCGGTTGCTGGGCGAAGTACGGATCTTCCAGCAGATGCGCCAGCAGTCCGGCATGTACCGTACCTGTCTGCGCCCATGCACCGCCCGCATCGTAGGTCGTGCCGCGATGGCGCTGCACCCACAGGTCGAGCAGGACATTGCCCGGGCCACAGTCGAAGCCGCGTACCGGCGCGGTACTGCCGGCGGGCGGCAGGATGCTGATATTGGAGAACCCGCCCAGGTTGCAGGCCACGCGGGTATCCGGCGCACCGCCAAACAGGGCCTGATGGAAAGCGGGCACCAGCGGCGCACCCTGGCCGCCCGCCGCGATATCGCGGCTGCGGAAGTCGGCCACCACGGAGATGCCTGTCAGCTCGGCCAGCAGCGCGGGATGCTGGGTTTGCCGCGTATAGCCGACGCCGTCGTGCAGGCCGGGCTGGTGGCGGATGGTTTGGCCGTGGGCGCCGATGGCGCATACGCTGCCCGGCGCGGCTTGGCTGTTGGCAAGCAATTGCGCAACGCAGTCGGCATAGCAGCGCGCCAGCGCGTTGGCCGCCAGCGCCTCGCGATGAATCTCATCCGCTCCGCTGGACTGCAGGGCAAGCAGAGCGTCACGCAAGGCCGCCGGAAACTCACGGTAGGCCGCCGCCATGACCACGGGACCGTCGCCGGAAAACTCCACCAGGACACCGTCGACCCCATCGAGGCTGGTGCCGGACATCAGTCCGATGAAGCGCCGGGAGGCAGGATGCGCCGGGGAAGGAGGGGAAGAGCGGGTGTCGGATGGCATGCGGCTAGCTTACCGCAGGTCCGTGAAAAATGCCCCTCCCGCGCGTGCCCCGATGCTTGCCGGGCATGGCTTCTGGCGCATCCGCGCTCGACAATGAAAAACGCCCGCCGGAATGCGGCGGGCGTGACAGCTGGTGTTGCAGCGGGGGGATCGCCCCAGGCGCGGAGCGGTCGTGCTCAGTTGTTCGAGGCCAGCACGTTAAAGGTCCGCAGTGCGTTGATGCGCGACAGCATCTGCGCCGTATAGGCCAGGAACTGTTCTCGCGACTTGCCGGTGAGCGCTGGGCTCGCGACATCGCCCGCCATCAGGGGGTTCTGTGGCACGTTGTCCACGCGGAATTCGTAGTGCAGGTGCGGCCCGGTGGCCCAGCCCGTGGAGCCCACGTAGCCGATCACCTCGCCCTGCGAGACGCGCTGGCCCGGCTTGAGACCGGAGGCGAAGCCCGACAGGTGGGCATAGTACGTCGAGTAGCCGCGGCCATGCTGCAGGATGATCAGGTTGCCGTACCCATTCTGCTGCCCGGTGAACTGCACCGTGCCGTCGCCCGAGGCGAATACCTTGGTACCGGCCGGCGCGGCGAAATCCACGCCCTTGTGCGTATGCCACTTGTCATAGATCGGGTGGTTGCGGCCGCCGAAGCCCGACGACATGCGCGAGAACTCGATCGGGGCCCGCAGGAAGGCACGCTTCATGCTGCGGCCGTCAAAGGTGTAGTAGGCGCCGCCATTGTCCCCGCGGCTGTACCACAGGGCCTGGTGCACGCGGTTGTTGTTGATCAGCTCCACGGCCACCACGCGGCCGTTGCGCACGAACTCGCCGTCCTGGAAACCGGCTTCGTAGACGATGCGGAAGCGGTCGCCCGGATCGATGTCGTGGTGGAAGTCGATCACGCCCGAGAAGATCGAGACGACCTGGTCGACCACCGCATCCGGCACGTTGGCGGCATCCATGCCATTGAAAAAGCCCCGGCGGAACTCGCCCGAGCGCATTTCATGGCGGATTTCGTTGTTGACCGAGTCGATACGCGCGCGGTAGGTCGGTTCAGCGGTGTTCTTGACACGTTCGACCACCAGCTGGCGTGACGTGGCGGCATCGCCACCCAGCACGGCCTGCAGCGATATCAGCGTATTGCGGCTGTCGGTTTCGGCCAGCACGGTCTGGCCGGGCTTCAGGTCGAACAGGCTGCGCGCGGTTGCATTGCGGCGGATGAACGCCTCGGCATCGGGATCCTGAACCGAGAGGCGGCGTAGCAGCGAAGCGACGGTTTCGCCACGCTGCATCCGTTCCTGGCGGATGAAGGTCTGATCGGCTTCTACCAGCTGGTCCAGCTGGGCGCGCAAATCAGGCAGTTTGATGGTTTCAGCCACACGTGGTTGGTTGGGATCGTCGTTCGGTACCCCGGGCGCCACGCCCATCGCTGCGGCCATGCCGAGCGCAAAGGTTGAACCGATCACCGCCGTTACCTGCTTGCGCCGGCGCGCATGCAGCGTATTCGTCGGATCGACGAGGATCACCAACTCACGCGCGAAAAACTCGCGGAGTTTTTGCCACATCACGTAAAATCACTATTCGTTGAGCGCTGGCGCCGCGCCGGATCCGAGTGATCCAGACCTCTCCCCCGAGAGGTGCGACGTCAACCCTGCTTGTTGAGGAACCGGCTTTCCGCGCCTTTGGCAGGAAAACGGTTGACCGGAAGTATAGCAAACTTGTCCGGGTCTCCTTTCAAAGAACCAATTCATTCAAATACTTACCTCATGTCTGTGTCTACTTCCGGTGCGCCGGTTCCCGGAGCCACGCCATTTCCTGTTACCGACGCCGTGCGCCATGCCATGCAGGTGTCCCAGCGCGGCTGCGACGAGCTGCTGATCGCCGCGGAGTGGGAGCAGAAGCTGGCACGCAGCGCTGCCACCGGCCAACCGCTGCGCATCAAGCTCGGACTCGACCCGACCGCGCCCGATATCCACATCGGCCACACCGTGGTGCTGAACAAGATGCGCCAGTTGCAGGATCTGGGCCACCAGGTGATTTTCCTGATCGGCGACTTCACCTCCACCATTGGCGATCCGTCCGGCCGCAACGCCACGCGGCCGCCGCTGACGCGCGAGCAGATCGAGTTCAACGCCCAGACCTATTACCGTCAGGCCAGCATGGTGCTCGATCCGGCCCGCACTGAAATCCGCTACAACAGCGAGTGGTGCGACCCGCTCGGCGCCCGCGGGATGATCCAGCTGGCGGCCCGCTATACCGTCGCGCGCATGATGGAGCGCGACGATTTCACCAAACGCTACCGGGCTGGGATTCCCATTTCGGTGCATGAGTTCCTCTATCCGCTTATGCAGGGCTACGATTCCGTGGCCCTCAAGGCCGACCTGGAGCTCGGCGGCACCGACCAGAAGTTCAACCTGCTGGTCGGCCGCGAACTGCAGAAGGAATACGGCCAGGAGCCGCAGTGCATCCTGACCATGCCCCTGCTCGAAGGGCTGGACGGCGTGGAAAAGATGTCCAAGTCCAAGGGCAACTATGTCGGCATCTCGGAAGCGCCCTCCGAAATGTTCGGCAAGCTGATGAGTATTTCGGACGATTTGATGTGGCGGTATTTCACGCTGCTGTCGTTCCGCCCCGAGGCGGAAATCGCCGGCATGCGCGCCGAGGTGGCCCAGGGCCGCAACCCGCGCGACATGAAGGTGCTGCTGGCCCAGGAGATCGTGGCGCGCTTCCACAGCCAGGCCGACGCCGAAAAAGCCCTGGAAGATTTCAATCACCGCGCACGCGGCGGGGTCCCGGACGACATTCCGGAAGTCAGCCTGTCCGGTGCGCCACTGGCTATCGCCCAGCTGCTCAAGCAGGCCAACCTGTGCCCGTCGACCTCCGAGGCCAACCGCAACATCGAGCAGGGCGGCGTACGCATCGACGGCACGGTGATTTCTGACAAGGGTCTGAAGGTCGATGCCGGCACGTATGTGGTACAGGTCGGCAAGCGCCGCTTTGCCCGCGTCACGCTGGCCTGACGCATGATCGGCCTGATCCAGCGGGTCACCCAGGCCCGTGTCGATGTCGCGGGAGCCACGGTGGGAGAGATCGGTCCCGGCCTGCTGGCGCTGGTGTGCGCGGAGCGCGGCGATACCGAGGCGGAATCCGTGCGGCTGCTCGACAAGCTGCTGGGCTATCGCGTGTTTTCCGATGCCGCTGGCAAGATGAACCTGTCGCTGCGCCAGCGCGCCGCAGCCGGCGAAGCGGCAGGATTGTTGATTGTGTCGCAATTCACCTTGGCCGCCGACACGCGCAGCGGCGCCCGGCCCAGCTTTACGCCTGCCGCCGATCCGGCGACCGGCCAGCGCCTGTATGAACATTTCGTGGCCGAGGCACGCCGCCAGCATGGCCAGCAGGGCGAGGTGGCCACCGGTATCTTCGCCGCCGACATGCAGGTCAGCCTGACCAATGATGGCCCGGTCACCTTCTGGCTGCGCATCCCGCCGCCCGGAGGCGCGGCATGACGGACGGTCCTGCAAAGCAGGCATCCCTCCCACCGGACAGTACCCGCCTACTGGTGATCCGCCATGGCGAAACCGCCTGGAACCGCGAGCGGCGCTGGCAGGGGCATCTCGACATCGACCTGAACGCACGCGGCGCGGTCCAGGCGGCAAGCCTCGGGCCGGCGCTGGCGCATGAGCCGCTCGACGCGATCTATGCCAGCGACCTGCAGCGCGCACGCAAGACGGCGGAGGGTATGAGCCATGGCCGTGGCCTACCGGTGCATCTCGATCCGGCCCTGCGTGAGCGTGCCTTCGGGGCGTTCGAGGGCATGCTGCATGGCGAAGTCGAGGCGGCCGATCCGGCTGGTTATGCCCGCTGGCGCGCCCACGATCTGGACTACGGCCCGCCTGGCGGCGAAACGCTGGCTGATTTCCACCGCCGCGTGCTCGACGCTGTGACCGCTATCGCGCGCCGGCACCTTGGACAAGTGGTGGCCATCGTCACCCATGGCGGCGTGCTCGATTGCCTGTACCGTGCCGCCAGCGGTGCGCCCATGCATGGCCCGCGCACGGCTGACTTGCTGAATGCGGCGATCAATCGCCTGGAGTATGCCGGTGGGCGGCTGCATCTGGTTAGCTGGGGTGAAGCGGAGCATCTCGCGGGACTGGCGCTCGACGAAATCGACCGCGCCTGAGCGCCCCCGCACCGCGGGGCGCTGTCAGCCCGTTCAGTCCACACGCACGCGGAACGGCGTGAAGCGCGTGTGGTGGTCGTAGTAGTCCTCGTTCTCGGCTTTTTTCAGGAAAGCGACAACGCGATACGTCACCGGCGTCATTACCACTTCCCAACCGGTCTTCAGCACATACTGCGCAATCGCCACGGCGATGATCTGCTGCGTCGGCCAGATGCCGTAGAAGGCGATGATGTAGAACAGCGAGGAATCCACCAGCTCGCCCACCATGGTCGAGCCAATGGTGCGTGTCCACAGCCACTTGCCGGCCGTCCAGATCTTCATCTTGGCCATCACGAAGCTGTTCGAGAAGCTGCCGCACCAGAAGGCGATCAGCGAACCCGCGGCGATACGCCAGGTATTGCCGAACACCTCCTCGAGGCTCTTCTGGTAACTGCTCATGAACGAGGCCACGGGCAGGTTGACCACCACGAAAGCCATGAAGGTGGCGAAGGCCAGCGCGCCGAAGCCGGCCCACACCACCCGGCGGTCGCGGCCGTAGCCGTACACCTCGGTCAGGATGTCGCCGAACACGTAGGAAATCGGAAAGAACAGCACGCCCGCGCCGAACGTGACCGTGCCGATCACCGGCAGTGTCACCTCCGCCGCCTTGGCCGCGCCGATCAGATTGGAGCACAGCAGCACAGTGACAAAGGCCACCATGACGAAATCGTAGTAGCGGTAGGTGCGCGGCACACGCGGGGTGGGAGCGGCAGGAGCGTCGGAAGCAGCAGAAGCAGGCGTCGGCATCAAGCGTCTCGGATTGGTTGGAAAGGAGGAGCCGCGCTCACCCGCGCGCACACCGTCTGGGCGGTGCCGCGCCATGCGCTTGCCGTCGGGCGGCAGTATGGCGCAGGTGCCGGTACATGATCGTGGGCGGTCGGCTCGCGATGGCGCGGGAGGGCGGTCAGGCCGGATTCCACAGGTCGCCCGACGGATCCTGCGCGCCTTGCGGTGCGGCCAGCCCGAAGTGGCGATACGCCAGCAGCGTCGCCACACGGCCGCGCGGCGTGCGCTGCAGATAGCCCTGCTGGATCAGGTACGGCTCGAGCACGTCCTCGATGGTGTCACGCTCCTCGCCGATGGCGGCGGCCAGATTGTCCACGCCCACCGGCCCGCCGTCGAACTTGTGCAGGATGGCTTCGAGCAGCTTGCGGTCCATCAGGTCGAAACCCACCGCGTCCACATCGAGCATGCTTAGCGCGGCATCCGCCACTTCGCGCGTGATGGTACCGTCGGCCTTGACCTCGGCATAGTCGCGCACGCGCCGCAGCAGGCGGTTGGCGATCCGCGGCGTACCGCGCGCGCGGCGTGCGATCTCGAGCGCGCCGTCCTCGGCGATGTCTGCATTCAGCAGCCCGGCCGAACGGGTGACGATGCGCGCCAGTTCCGGCGCGGTATAGAACTCCAGGCGCGCCACGATGCCGAAGCGGTCGCGCAGCGGATTGGTCAGCATGCCGGCGCGCGTGGTCGCACCGACTAGTGTGAACGGCTGCAGGTCGAGCTTGACCGAGCGCGCGGCCGGGCCTTCGCCGATCATGATGTCGATCTGGTAGTCCTCGAGCGCGGGATACAGGATTTCCTCGACCACCGGCGAGAGCCGGTGAATTTCGTCGATGAACAGCACATCGTTGGCTTCGAGGTTGGTCAGCAGCGCTGCCAGGTCGCCGGGACGCTCCAACACCGGACCCGACGTCTGGCGCAGGTTGACGCCCATCTCGCGTGCCACGATGTGCGCCAGCGTGGTCTTGCCGAGGCCCGGCGGGCCGAACAGCAGCACGTGGTCGAGCGGCTCCTGGCGGCGGCGTGCCGCGGTCATGAAGATGTCCAGCTGGCCACGGATCTTTTCCTGGCCGACATACTCGTCCAGCAGCTTCGGGCGCAGCGCGCGTTCGAACGCCTCCTCGCGTGCCGAGGCGGGAGCGGCGGAGATCAGGCGGTCGCCCAGTTTGTCGGTTTCGATCATGGCGCTAGTGTACCGTGCCGGTCATCCATGGGTGGGTTTGTCGCTCAGCTCTTCGACAGTGCCTTGAGCGCCAGCTTGATGCCGTCGGAGACGCCCGTGCCTGCCGGCACCTGCTTGACCGCCAGGGTTGCCTCCTTATCGGAGTAGCCGAGCGCGAGCAGGGCATTGAGGATGTCCGCCGTGGCATCCGCCGGACCGCTGATGCCGGCTGCGCCGAGGTCGGCGCCAAGCTTGCCTTTCAGCTCCAGCAGCAGGCGCTCGGCGGTTTTCTTGCCAATGCCGGGGATGCGGGTCAGGCGGCCCGCTTCCTGCAGCGTCACCACCTGGGCCAGTTCCGCTACCGACAGGCCCGACAGCACCGCCAGCGCCATGCGCGCGCCGATGCCGGTGATCTTGATCAGTTCGCGGAAGGCATCGCGCTCGCTGGCCGTGCCGAAGCCATACAGCAGATGGGCATCCTCGCGCACGATCAGCTGGGTGAGCAGCGTCACGCGCTCGCCGGTACCCGGCAACTGGTAGAAGGTGCTCATCGGCACCGCGATCTCGTAGCCGACGCCCTGGCAATCCACCAGCAGATAGGGCGGATTCTTTTCGACCAGGGTGCCGACGATGCGACCGATCATGTCACTCTCCTAGGGCCACATGGCCAGGTGTGGCGTGGGCGCGCGCCCGACGCAAGGGATGAAAAAGAGGGGCGGGTTCCGGCCCATGACAGGCGCTCAAGGCAGCCTGATCGAGCCGTGCAGGCGACAGGCCATCTGCAGCGTCATCCTGCATGTACTGCCACGCCTTGGACGGGCTACCGCAAGTGGTCATGCCGCATGGTCTGCATAGGGATCGGGATAACCCAGCGTGGCGAGCAACTCGGTTTCGAGTGCTTCCATTTCCTGCGCTTCGTCCTCGTCCTCGTGATCGTAGCCTTGCGCATGCAGCGCGCCGTGCACGACCAGATGCGCGTAATGGGCCTCGAGCGGCTTGCCCTGCTCGGCGGCCTCGCGTTCCACCACCGGGCAGCACAGCACGATGTCGCCGCGCACCGGATCGTCCTCGTTCTCGGCATAGGCGAAGGTCAGCACATTGGTGGCGTAATCCTTGCCACGATAGGTGCGATTGAGCGCGCGGCCCTCTTCCTCGTCGACGAAACGGACGGTGAATTCGGCATCGGCAAACAGCGCGGGCCTGAGCCACGCAAGGACCTGCGGGCGACGTGGCACGCCGGGTCGCTGGCGGGTGCCCCTGCCAGCTTGCACGGACAGTGAAAGTTTCGGCATGGTCATTCGTCCCGGTGCTGCGCGTGATAGGCGTCGTAGGCTTCGACGATGCGTGCGACGAGCGGATGGCGCACGACGTCAGCTGCCGAGAAATGCGTGGCGGCCACGCCGCGCACATTGCCCAGCACATGCTGCGATTCGATCAAGCCGCTCTTCTGGCCGCGCGGCAGGTCGATCTGCGTGGTATCGCCAGTCACCACGGCGCGCGAGCCGAAGCCAATGCGCGTCAGGAACATCTTCATCTGCTCGGGCGTGGTGTTCTGCGCCTCGTCGAGGATGATGAAGGCATGGTTCAGCGTACGCCCGCGCATGTAGGCGAGCGGCGCGACTTCGATCATCTGCCGCTCGAACATCTTCTGCGTCTTGTCGAAGCCGAGCAGATCGTAGAGTGCGTCATACAGCGGACGCAGGTAGGGATCGACCTTCTGCGCCAGATCGCCCGGCAGGAAGCCAAGGCGCTCGCCGGCTTCCACTGCCGGCCGTGTCAGCACGATGCGCTTGACCGCATCGCGCTCCAGCGCGTCAACCGCGCACGCCACGGCGAGATAGGTCTTGCCGGTGCCGGCCGGGCCGATGCCGAAGGTCAGGTCGTGCGACAGGATATTGCGCAGGTACTCGCGCTGCATTGCCGTGCGGCCATGCAGGTCGCTGCGGCGGGTCTGCAGCGCCGGGGATACGTCGTTCTCGTCGAGCGGGGCGCCGTCTTCATCTTCGAGTTCCGGCAGATACGCGCCGTGTGCTGCGACCTGCCGCGTCTCCACCAGGCCGAGCTGGATTTCATCGACCGAAAGCGGCGAGCGCGCTCGGTTGTAGAACGTCTCGAGTGCGTTGGCACCCTGCTGTGCCTGTGTGCCGCGCACCGTAAAGCGGTGGCCACGGCGCTGGATGGTCACGTCCAGCGCCTGCTCGATTTGCCGCAGGTTCTCGTCGAGCGGGCCGCACAGGTTCTGCAGGCGGGCATTGTCGTCCTTGGGAGCGACGAATTCGGCAGCGAGGGATTTATTTATCTTGGCCATGGCGGATGGTGTTACTGCGTGGCAACGATTTCGCCACGCAGCGAGTGCGGGTAGGCCAGCGTGATCTTCACATCGAGCATCTGGCCGATCAGCTGGGTGCGGCGCGCTTCCGGCACGTGTGCGACGGGGAAGTTGACCACGCGGTTGTTCTCCGTGCGGCCGCTCAGCTCGTTGGGATCCTTGCGTGCGGCACCCTCTACGAGAATGCGCTGCACCGAGCCGACCATGCTTTCGCTGATGCGCTGCACGTTGGCCTCGATGGTCGCTTGCAGGTGCTGCAGGCGCTTGAGCTTGACGGCGTGCGGCGTGTCGTCCGCCAGGTTGGCGGCCGGCGTGCCGGGGCGCGGGCTGAAGATGAAGCTGAACGAGGTATCGAAACCAGTGCTCTCGATCAGGTCCATCATCTTGTCGAAATCATCGTCGGTTTCGCCGGGAAAGCCGACGATGAAGTCCGACGACAGCGAAATGTCCGGACGGATGGCGCGCAGCTTGCGGATGATGCTCTTGTATTCGAGGATCGTGTAGCCGCGCTTCATGGCCATCAGGATGCGGTCAGAGCCGTGCTGCACGGGCAGGTGCAGATGGTTCACCAGCTTTGGCACCTTGGCATACGTCTCGATCAGGCGCGGCGTGAATTCCTTCGGGTGGCTTGTGGTGTAGCGGATGCGCTCGATACCGGGGATTTCGGCCACATACTCGATCAACAGCGCGAAGTCGGCGAGTTCGCTGGCATCACGCGTCATGGCGCCGCGATAGGCATTCACGTTCTGGCCCAGCAGCGTCACCTCGCGCACGCCCTGTTCGGCCAGCCCCGCGACTTCCGCCAGCACGTCGTCGAACGGGCGCGACACTTCCTCCCCTCGCGTGAACGGTACCACGCAATAGCTGCAGTATTTCGAGCAGCCTTCCATGATCGACACGAATGCCGTTGCACCTTCGACGCGGGCTGGCGGCAGGTGATCGAACTTCTCGATTTCCGGGAAGGAGATATCGACCTGCGAGCGGCCAGTGGCGCGCCGCTTTTCCAGCATGTCCGGCAGGCGGTGCAGCGTCTGCGGGCCGAACACCACGTCGACATACGGCGCGCGTGCCACGATGCTGGCGCCTTCCTGGCTGGCGACACAGCCGCCAACGCCGATCACGAGGTCAGGTTTTTCCTGCTTCAGCAGGCGCATGCGGCCCAGGTCGGAAAACACCTTCTCCTGCGCCTTCTCGCGCACCGAGCAAGTGTTGAACAGGATCACGTCGGCGTCTTCCGGCCGGTCGGTGGGGATCATGCCTTCGGCGGCGTTGAGCACATCGGCCATCTTGTCCGAGTCGTACTCGTTCATCTGGCAGCCAAAGGTTTTGATGAAGACTTTCTTTTGCGGTTTGCTTTGCATGGTATGCCGTTCTCAGTGGTTGACCTGGGGGCATCAGGGCTTGGGGTGAATCAGGGAGGTTCAGGGTTCGCTGCGCCGCCGTTCCTCGTCGGTGAGGATCCAGACCGTGAGCAGCTGGCCGTACAGGTCCAGCTTGTAGCGCACGGCCAGTGTCTGCTCGGCCAGCTGCTGCGGACGCACGAGACGGTTCTCCTGCGAAATGATGCGCAGGCCGGGCGCGAAACGCAGCGTCTGGTTGCCGACCGTGGCGGTGGTGTTCGACGTCACGGTGAACTGGCTGCGCTTGGCATCGGCAGGGATCACGCGTGCGGTCTGCGCAAGGGCGGACCATGTGAGCAGGCCGCACAGCAGCCCGGTCGCCAGACGCGCACGGACGCGCAAAAACGGGGAGTGCAGGCGAGCAGGCATCAGGGATCCATGGAAACGGGGCAGTCCGCCATTTTACCGGGTTGTGGCATGCTGTGGCGCACCGCCGGGCCAGGCCGGGCAGGGTGGAGCAAGAAGGCTGGTACACTACGCCACTTCTTGCAGGGTTTCTTCCCTGCAGCCTGCGGGCCAGTCGCCCCGCCTTATGTCCAGACACCGCCTGTGATTGGCGCACCCACTGTGCGCAGGCCGGTGCCCATTGAATCCATTCATGTCCTTTTCTGAACTCGGCTTGTCCGACAAACTCGTGCGTGCGGTGACCGAACTCGGCTATACCGTGCCCACCCCCATCCAGCGCCAGGCCATTCCCGCCGTGCTCGGCGGCGGCGACCTGCTGGCCGGCGCGCAGACCGGCACCGGCAAGACCGCCGGCTTCACGCTGCCGCTGCTGCAGCGCCTGTCCGGCACCGCTGCCGCGCAGGCCGGCAACCGTCGCCTGCCGCGCGCACTCGTGCTGACGCCGACGCGCGAACTGGCTGCGCAGGTCGAGGAGAGTGTGCGCGATTACGGCAAGTACCTGCCGCTGCGTTCCATGGTGATGTTCGGCGGCGTCGGCATCAACCCGCAGGTCGACCTGCTGCGCAAGGGCGTGGACATCGTCGTCGCCACGCCGGGCCGCCTGCTCGACCACGCCGGGCAGCGCACCATCGACCTGTCGAACATCGAGATCCTCGTGCTCGATGAAGCCGATCGCATGCTCGACATGGGCTTCATCCACGATATCCGCAAGGTGCTGGCCCTGCTGCCGCAGAAGCGCCAGAACCTGCTGTTCTCTGCTACCTTCTCCGACGAGATCCGTGCGCTGGCCGACAAGCTGCTGGACCAGCCCGTCTCGATCGAAGTGGCGCGCCGCAACACCACGGCGGAAACCGTGGCGCAGCGCATCTATCCGGTCGACCGCGAACGCAAGCGCGAACTGCTTGCGCATCTGGTGAAGACGCATGACTGGCACCAGGTGCTGGTGTTCACGCGTACCAAGCACGGCGCCAACCGCCTGGCTGAACAGTTGAGCAAGGACGGCATTCCCGCACTGGCGATCCATGGCAACAAGAGCCAGTCGGCGCGCACGCGTGCCCTGAGCGAATTCAAGGGCGGCACGCTGCGCGTGCTGGTGGCGACCGATATCGCCGCGCGTGGCATCGACATCGACCAGTTGCCGCACGTCGTTAATTTCGATCTGCCCAATGTGTCCGAAGACTACGTGCATCGCATTGGCCGCACGGGCCGGGCCGGAGCGGAAGGCGAAGCGATCTCGCTGGTCTGCATCGATGAACATGGCCTGCTGCGCGACATCGAACGCCTGATCAAGCGCGAGCTGCCACGCACCGTGTTGCCGGGCTTCGAACCCGATCCGACGATCGCCGCCGAACCGATCCCCAATGGCCGCCAGTCGCGCAACGCGCCGCGAGGCGCGCCCAGGGCGCCGCGCAATCCCGCGAATAATGCGCCGCGCCAAGCCAAGGCGCCGGCCCCGCAAGGCCAGCCCCGCCACGAGGGCGCGTCCGGCAATCGCGGCAACAGCAGTGGCAACCCGGCTCGTGCGGATGCCGGCAGCGCACATGCCCGTGGCAAGCCTGTGCAGGGCAATGGACAAGGCCGTCCCGCGTCCACACCGGCGCCGCGTCACGGCGCGCCGGCGCGTGCACCGCAGGCCCGACCCGCGCAGCCCGCGGCGCGGCAGGATGCTCCGGCTGGTCATTCAGCCGCGGGGCGCACCCGTCGGCCACATGCCGCTCTGCTGGGCGGCGGCAACAAGTCCTGAGGCGTCTGCCCATGGCCGCCGATCCCACTGTCCCGTACGCGGGTCTCTCGCCGGAACGGATCCTCGAGGCACTCGAGTCGGTGGGGCTGCGGCCGGACGGGCGGCTGCTCGCCCTCAACAGCTACGAAAACCGTGTCTACCAGGTCGGCATGGAAGAGAGTGCGCCGCTGGTGGCCAAGTTCTATCGTCCTGGCCGCTGGACGCGCGAGGCGATCCTCGAAGAGCACCGCTTTGTACAGCAACTGGCCGATGCGGAAATTCCGGCCGTGCCGCCGCTGGCATTCGCGGCCGAGTTTGTGGGGCAGCTGGCAGACGACCGTGGCAGCTGCACGCTGCCCGAGTACGGTGGCTTTGCCTTCGCGGTTTTTCCGCGTTGTCCTGGCCGCGTCCCGGCGCTCGACCAGCCCGATACGTTGCAATGGATGGGCCGCTTTCTTGGGCGCATCCACGCTTTGGGCACACTCGAACCCTACCGCCATCGCCTGACCCTCGATATCGATTCATTCGGCCATGCGCCGCGCGACTGGCTGCTGGCGCATGACATGATTCCGCCGGAGCTGTTGCCGGCGTGGCGCAGTGTTGTCGATCAGGCGCTGGAAGCCGTGCAGGCCTGCTATGCGCGCGCCGGTAACGTCAATCTTTTGCGCCTGCATGGCGACTGCCATGCGGGCAACGTGCTGTGGATCGACGAGGCCGATGTTCCGCGTTACGGCGCGGGCGTCTTGCCGGGCCCGCATTTCGTCGACTTCGACGATAGCTGCATGGGTCCGGCGGTGCAGGATCTGTGGATGCTGCTGTCCGGCGACCGTGCCGCGATGACGCGCCAGCTCGGCGATATCCTCGCGGGCTACGAGGATTTCTGCAGCTTCGATCCGCGCGAACTCCATCTGGTGGAAGCGCTGCGCACGCTGCGCCTGATCCATTACTCCGGCTGGCTGGCGCGTCGCTGGGATGACCCGGCGTTCAAGGCCGCCTTCCCGTGGTTCGATACGCCGCGCTACTGGCAGGACCGCATTCTGGAATTGCGCGAGCAGGTCGCGTTGATGCAGGAACCGCCGCTCGCCGCATGACGGGCGCTGCCTGGCAACGTCTGCGTTTCTGTCCGCTGGCTGTCAGGCGCCCGCGGCCAACGGCAGCGTCATGGTCACCATCAATCCTCCCGCCGGCCGGTTGGCCGCTACGATCGTGCCGCCATGCGCCAGTACGGCGCGCTGCGCGATTGCCAGTCCCAGTCCATAGCCGCCATTGGCCGGCGCATTGCCGAGCCGGACGAAAGGTTCGAAGATCGCGTCAATCTGCCCGGGCGGTACGCCGGGGCCTTGGTCGCTGACCGAGATGCAGACGCGCTGCGGTGCGCAGTGCAGCATGACATCCACCGACTGGCCCGTTTGTGAATACTTCAATGCATTGCGCACGATGTTTTCCAGCGCGCGATGCAAGAGCTCGGCCCGCCCGCGCACCAGCGCCTCGCTATCGGCCGTGCAGCCTTCCTGCGCATACCGCAAGCTGATGCCGGCGTTCTCGGCTTCGAAGCGCGCGTCGTCGAGCACCGCTTCGGTCAGTTCCAGCATGTCGAAATACTCATCGCCCGCCGCATCGGCGCGTGCCTCGAGGCGCGACAGCGTCAGCAGCTCGCCGACCAGCAGGTCGAGACGGTTGGACTCGCGCTCGATGCGCTCGAAGGCCGCTGCGGTCGGGCCATCCGGTGCCATATCGCTCTGGCGGGCCAGCCCGATGGCGACCTGCAGGCGCGCGAGCGGCGAGCGCAGTTCGTGTGAGACATCGTGCAGCAACTGGCGCTGGGCGGAGACCAGATGGCTGAGACGCGCTGCCATGTGGTCGAAATCCCGGCCGAGGTCGGCCACTTCGTCACGGCGCTTACCCATCTCGTGCGCGACGCGTGTCTCGAGGTCGCCCTGGGCGAGCCGGTCGAAGGCACGGCGCAGCGTGCGGATGGGGCGCGAGAGGTACCACGCCATGAGGGCGGCGAACACCAGTGCGGCCACGCCGCTGATCAGAAGGGGGGGAATCGGTACGCCGGCGATGGTGCCAGGCCGGTTGCGCCCAGGCGGTCCACGGCGGTCGGCTGCCACGCCATCGGGGGCGGCGATGAACACCAGCATGTCCTGACCGGCCGGGGTGGTGGCAATCTGCACGGTGGGCCTGCGGCGTGGGTCCTGGCTGCTGTCATCGGCCTGCTGCGGCTCGTTGCTGAGCGTGCGGGCGCGGGCCAGGGCGGCAGCAGGCACCGTGCGCCCGAGTACGTCCGCGCCTTGGCCGTCGACCGCGAACAGCCGCTCGCGCGTGAAGCGTGGCCAGTCGGCCAGCAGGGCCTCGAAGGCGGGGGTGCCGCCAAAGCGCAGGGCATTGGATGCGGCGCTCGTCATGAGCGCGATGCGCGGGCCGCTCGCCAGTTCTTCAGGCGCGGGTGCGCGTGATTCGTTGTAGAGCGCGATCACGAAGCCGACGGCAATCGACACGCCGATCAGCGTCAGCCACAAGGCGATGAGGATCTTCCAGAACAGGCGGCCCATGCTGACTCTGATTTACTCGAATGCCATCTTGTAGCCGACGCCGCGCACCGTATGGATCGGCGCCTGGCCATCCGCAAAGGCTGCCAGCTTCTGGCGCAGGTTACTCATGTGGACGTCGACGCTGCGGTCGTAACGCGTATGCGGACGGCCGAGCGCGCCCTCGCACAGGGCTGCCTTGGTCAGCACGCGTCCGGCGCCGGCCACCAGCATTTCCAGGAGGTTGAATTCGGCGCTCGTCAATTCCAGCGGCGTGCCCTCCCATTCGGCGCGGCGCTGCTCAGGATAGACGCGGATCGGGCCGAGTGCGGCCGGCTCGGTGGTACGGCTTTGCCGTGCCGCATCGCCGGACCGCCGCAGGATGGCCCTCAGGCGCGCCACCAGTTCGCGCGGCGAGCAGGGCTTGGGCACGTAGTCGTCCGCGCCGAGTTCGAGACCGACGATGCGGTCGATGTCGTCGCCCTTGGCGGTTAGCATGATGACGGGGATGCGGCTGCTCTGGCGGATGCGTCGCAGGGCATCGATGCCGTTCAGGCGGGGCATCATGATGTCGAGCACCACGGCCGCATAGTCGCCGGACAGAGCCGCTTTCACGCCGGCTTCGCCGTCATGCAGCGTGTCGGTCTCGAAGCCTTCAGTGGCGAGGTATTCCGCCAGCATGGCGCAGAGCTCGGTGTCGTCGTCGACCAGTACAATCCGCACAGCCTTTCCTCTAGATAGCGTTCCGGTAACGTTATCTTCCCCGATCAGGCCGGGTGTGCCAACCGGCCGCCGGGCTTTCTCACATTCTTTACGCGATCTTTACGCTCCATTCACCCCACTTTACGCGGGCATCGCCGACACTTCGATCCATGGTTCGGCGTCGCACTCACTCCCGCGGCGGCCGGACCCAACCAGAAAGAAGGAGCTCGACATGATCACGACCAAGCGTTATCTCACCGTTCTGATGACCTCCGCTGCCCTGCTGGGTGCCGGTGCGGTTTCCGCCCAATCGGCGCCACCCCAGGGACAACCGCCGGCTGCGGGCGAGCGTGCGATGCACAAGCATGACGGTGGCGAGCGCGGCAAGCATCATTTCGGCCATCGTGGCCATCATCGTGGCGACGGCATGATGATGCGCGGCCTCAACCTGAGTGACGCGCAAAAGGATCAGATCTTCAAGATCCGCCATGCGCAAATGCCCGCCGTGCGCGATCAGATGAAGATCGTGCGCGCCAATCGGGCCGAACTGCGCAAGCTGAGCCTGGCGACTACCTTCGACGCCGCCAAGGCTCGCCAGCTGGCGGGGGCCGAAGCCCAGGCACGGGCCTCGCTGAGCGTGATGCGCGCCGAGACGCAGCAGAAGATTTTCGCGCTGCTGACGCCGGAGCAACGCCAGCAGGTGCTAAAGCGCCAGCAAGAGCGGGCGGAGCGCGGCGAACGCGGGATGCGCCAGCCGGCCTGAGTCTGGTCGGTACGCGGCGCGTCAGTCCATCCGGCCAAAAAAAAGCACCCTGCGGGGTGCTTTTTTCTTGTGCGGTCCACGCCTGCCCAGGCAGCGGCCAGACCGGCCGGCTGTGCAAGAACGGTACCGCGTACGCCTTAGCGGCGCTGTCCCGGCCGTTGCGGACGCGGGGCGCCGGACGGGCGCTCATCCTTGTGGCGGAAACTGATCCGTGCCTTGGTCAGGTCATACGGGGACATCTCGATGGTGACTTTGTCGCCGGCGAGAATACGGATACGGTGCTTGCGCATCTTTCCCGAAGCATATGCGCCGACTTCGACGCCGTTTTCCAGCATGACGCGAAAACGGGTATCGGGCAGCACTTCGGCAACCACGCCTTCCAGTTCGATCAGATCTTCTTTTGACATATTGCTTTTCCTTCTATGCGCTCAGGCAGCGCGGTGTTGCCGCACAGGCGGCGGGCCGTGTGCGGAGGACGCAGGGTGCGTGCGGTCGCGCCAGAGGCGCGAGGTTCCGGCAGACGGGCCGGGCGTGGCCAGCAGCCCGAGGGGCGCGGCCGGCATCAGGAGTTCGAGGCGCTTCGTCAGAGCGGATGCCACGCGAGGCGGGGCGAAGCGGGCGAGAATTGGAAACGCGATCAAAATGATTCTGGCACCGGTGAGCGCCTTGCCATGCTCGTCGTACGGCCTGTCGCCGCACCCGGCCAGAACCGGGTTACTTCATTTTGATCGCGCTTCTTTGATGATTGTGGATTCAAGCGAACCCGTGCAATCCGTCATTATATTTGATGCGGCGCAACAGCGAAAGTCCCAGCCTGGAAGGGCGCGGACCGCACATCGGCATGATGGCGGCACATGGGCTGCCACAAAGAAAAAGCCCCCGCAGTGCGGGGGCTTTCCGGTGCTGGCTGGTATTAACCAATGACCTGGATGTTCGAAGCCTGACGGCCTTTCGGACCAGTCGTCACATCGAAGCTCACCTTGGCGCCTTCGGCCAGCGACTTGAAGCCCGTGCCGGCAATGGCGGAAAAGTGTGCGAACAGATCTTCACCGCCGTCTTCCGGGGTAATGAAGCCAAAACCTTTTGCGTCGTTAAACCACTTAACGGTACCCGTTGCCATGTTACTTCCTTAATAGTGTTGATATGAGCTTTCGCTCGCTTGCATACGAAGATCCAGGAAGCAGACAATCGACATACCAACCGCATGAGCGATCAACTGAACACCAACCTCACTTACCCTAAGATCCTGCACGAGTCGTTATACGGATAAATTTTCTAGGCGTCAACCAGTTTGTGACGCCTCTCAGGGAAATCCCGAGGACAGTGCATCACATGCACGGCGTGAGTGCGCAAGCCTTGTCAGGACTGGGCTCAGATGGTGCATGTCGCAGCAGGCCGAAGAGATTTTTGGGTGAATCGGGAGTCGCGATCAGGTCGAGCTGGCTACCGATTTCCAGCGCACTGCTCAATTCGAAAAGCACCCGCAATGCCGAGAAATCCTCGAGTGCAAAACCGACCGAATCGAAGACCGTGATGTCATGCTCTGAGGTTCGTCCGGGACGGGTACCGTTGAGAACGTTCCATAATTCGGTGGCATTTGGTTCCGGTATTTGTTGAATCTCGCCCTCGACGCGTGTCTGCGGTAAATATTCCACGAATACTTTCGAATTTTTGAGAATGTCGCGGTGCAATTCCGTCTTGCCCGGACTATCTCCACCGACGGCATTGACGTGTACGCCGGGCAGCAGCATGTCGGGCGTCAGCACCTCGGCGCGCGCCTGGGCCGCGGTGAGGGTCGTGACGATATCGGCACCCGCCGCCGCTTCGCGCGGCGAGCCGCACAACCGGATTTCGGGAGGCGGCATGCCGCTCGCGGCGCACACGGCGCAGAGATTGTCGGCCAGCTTGCGCATGGCGGCCGGGTCAATGTCATATAGGCGTAGGGCGCGCACGCCGAGCAGGGTCATAAAGGCCAGAGCCTGGAAGTCGCTTTGTGCGCCGTTGCCGATGATGGCCATGCAGCGTGCGTCGGGTCGGCCCAGTAAACGCGCTGCCAGTGCCGAGGTGGCCGCCGTGCGCAGCGCGGTGGTCAGGGTGAGTTCACTCAACAGCAGCGGGTAGCCAGTGTGCATGTCCGACAGCACGCCAAAAGCCATCACGGTCGGCAGCCCATGGCGCGGATTGCCGGGATGGCCGTTGACGTACTTGAAGCTGAAATGGCTGCGGTCGGCCACAGGCATCAGCTCGATCACCCCCTCCCGGGCATAGCGTGCGATGCGCGGCGATTTCTCGAAATCGGGCCAGCGCCGGAAATCCGCCTCGATCGCCGCTGCGATACGGCGCAGCAGCTCAGCAATGCCGACCCGCGCGCAAAGCTGTCGCATGTGCTGAACATCCAGATAGCGTGTCATGATGGTTCTCCCAGCGCCGAGCTTCCCGGCATCGCCCCCAGGTATCGTCCCCAAGTACCGCTTTCAAGTACGTACCGCCTCCCGCTGTTTTACCCCACGCGCTATCGATGGCTAGTGCGCCGCATCCGCCAGCGTGGGATGGAGCGCGCCATGTTGCGGTGCGCTGCTCCGGTCGAGCCGCAAGGTCATGCAGTACGCGCCGCCGCCGGACAGCATGAACGGCGCAAGATCCACTTCGGTGACGTGATAGCCGCGCGCCTGCAACCGTTGTCGCAAGGCTGGCGTGCACAGGCTGGTGATGATCTCCCGGCCCAGGCTGACAGCGTTGATATTGAAGTGCAGCAGGTCGTCTTCCGTGGCTTCGATCAGCATGTCCGGGTTCACCGTCCTGCGCAGCGTGCGCAAGGCCTGCGGCGTGAGCGCGGAAGGCAGGTAGAGGATCTCGCCGCCGCTCAGCAGGCAGAAGCAGACATCGAGGTGATAGCAGCGCTCGGTGGCCAGCTCCAGTGGCACCACCCGCTTGTCGAAGGTCGCTGCGATGGCTTCCAGCGAACTGCGCGACGAGCGCGGACCGAAGCCGGCCCAGAAATGCTGGCGGCCGGCATCCCAGATGCAGTCGCCGGCACCCTCCTGAAAGCAGCCGGGTGGGAGCGTCACGATTTCCCGGATCAGGCCGCGCTGTTGCAGCGTGCGGAACAGCGTCAGGAAGTGCACTTCCTCACCCTGACGCTCCGGATAGCGACAGCGCGCCATCATGGCTTTGCCATCCAGCACCACGGCGGCGTTGGCGGGAAACACCATATCGGGCAGGCCAGGCACCCCATCCGCCATTTCCACGCTTCCGCCGGCCTGTTCGATACTCGCGCGCAAGGCCTCGGCCGCCGCCAGCGCCCGTTGACGCATCGCATCCGGATCTTCCTGCCAGGCATCCGGCCGCATCCACGGATTGATGTGATACGACACATCGAAGCAAGTTGGCGAGACCATCAGGAACTGCGGCGTAGTGACCATGGGCGCGTCTCCAGTCGGGGCGGGGCGAGGGTGTCCCGTATAGATAGCGTAGTCGACGGCATGCCCAGGCAGAAGCCTCAAAAGTGCTTCAATTCGCCAGGAAATTGCCCATAATGATCAATAAGGGCCAGCAGACTGACAGGTGCCGTGCCGTGCCGTGCCGTGCCGTGCGTACCCGTCAGACTGCCGTGGCGGCGCTATCGCCACCGATGCCAAGGGGCGCAGGGGTATCGGGCAGGTGGCCTTAGACTCTCTGGCCCTTGGCTTCTTGGCCATTCAGGAGGCATGCCATGGACGACGACCAGATCAGGCTCGACGATACCGACCGGCAGCTCATCGGCCTGCTGCGCGATAACGCGCGCCTCAGTGTATCGGCGCTGGCGGGCAAGCTGCGCGTTTCGCGTGGTACCGTTCAGAACCGGCTCGCGCGGCTCGAGCACAGTGGGGTCATCGCCGGCTACACCGTGCGCCTGCGCCAGTCAGCCCAACCCAACCGCATTCGCGCCTGGATGACCATCGTGGTGGAAGGTAGCTGCGCGCCGGACGTCATTCGCGCGCTGCGCGGCGAACCCGCCGTGACGGCGTTGCATTCCACCAATGGCCGCTGGGATGTGGTGGCCGAGATCAGCGCCGACAACCTCGAGGCCTTCGACCGGGCGCTCGGCCGCATCCGCCTGATCAAGGGCATTGTCAACACGGAAACGCACATTCTCCTGTCTACGCATAAGGTATAGGGACAGCCACCGCTTTGCCGGAGGACCGACCATGCAGCCTGCGGACATCTTCACTGCCTTGTTCGGCGAACCTGCGCCATTCGCGTCCGGATCGCAACAAGTCCATTCGCCGATCGACGGCACACTGCTGGGCAGCCTCGAGCCTGCATCGCCCCCTGTCGCCCAGCAGGCGATCGCGCATGCGCATGCGGCATTCCTGCAGTGGCGCACCGTGCCGCCGCCGGTACGCGGCGAACTGGTGCGCGAACTCGGGCTGCAACTGCGCGCCCACAAACCGGCACTGGGCGCGCTGGTGACGTGGGAAAGCGGCAAGATACTGTCCGAAGGGCTGGGCGAAGTGCAGGAGATGATCGACATCTGCGATTTCGCCGTCGGCCTCTCGCGCCAGCTCTATGGCTGCACCATTGCTTCCGAGCGGACCGCGCACCGCATGATGGAGACATGGCATCCGCTCGGTGTCACCGGCATCATCACCGCCTTCAATTTCCCGGTGGCGGTATGGGCGTGGAATGCAACCCTCGCACTGGTGTGCGGCAACAGCATCGTCTGGAAGCCCTCGGAGAAAACTCCGCTTACCGCGCTGGCCTGTAGCCGTCTGCTGGAGCGCGCCTGGGCTGCATTCGCCGCGCAGCACGATCTGCCAGCAGCACAACTATGGCCTGGATTGCATGCGGTGCTGCCGGGTGGCGCGGAGATCGGCGCGGTGCTCGCGCAGTCGCCGCAGGTGCCAGTGCTTAGCGCCACCGGCAGCAGCCGCATGGGGCAGCAGGTGGGCGCGCAGGTGGCAGCGCGTTTCGGCCGGTCGATTCTCGAACTGGGGGGCAACAATGCCATGATCGTCACGCCGAGCGCCGACCTGGAGCTGGCCGCGCGCGCCATCACTTTCTCAGCGGCCGGCACGGCCGGCCAGCGTTGCACCACGCTGCGCCGCCTCATCGTGCACCGCGACATCAGCGTGCAACTGACGGCACGACTGCAGCACATCTATGCCTCGATCCAGGTCGGCCATCCGCTTGATCCGGCAACGCTGGTCGGCCCCTTGATCGACGCCGAGGCGTTCGACGCCATGCAGGCCGCACTCGCACAGGCGCGTCGCGAAGGCGGCGAAGTTCTCTGTGGCGGGACGCGTTGCACCCCGGTTGCCGGCGGCTGGTACGCCGCGCCGGCTCTGGTGCGCATGCCTGCACAAACCGCCGTGATGCAACGCGAGACGTTCGCGCCGATTCTCTATCTGCTGGAATACGACGCGTTCGAGACGGCGATTGCGCTGCACAACGCGGTGCCGCAAGGATTGTCGTCCGCCATCTTCACGCGCGACATGCAGGAAGCGGAGCGTTTCATGTCGAGCGCGGGGGGCGACTGCGGTATCGCCAACGTCAATATCGGCACCTCGGGCGCGGAGATCGGCGGCGCCTTCGGCGGCGAGAAAGCCACGGGCGGCGGCCGCGAAGCCGGTTCGGATGCATGGCGCAGCTACATGCGGCGCGCCACCAACACCATCAACTACGGCGATAGCCTGCCGCTGGCGCAGGGCGTCCGATTCGACTTCGCGGACACCGCTCCCAGTCCGCAAGGCTCATCATGAGCACGCCACTCCGCATCGTCATCATCGGCGGTGGTGTCATCGGCAGCGCCATCGCCACCTTCCTCACGCAGACGCCGGGCGCATGCGAGGTCACCGTGCTGGAGCGCGACCCTACATATGGCAATGCCTCGTCCGCACGTTCCGCCAGCTCGATTCGCCAGCAGTTCTCGACACCGGTGAACATCCGCATGTCGCAGTACGGCATCGACTTCTTCAGGCACATCGGCACGCAGTTGCGCGTGGGCGAAACGGCGCCCGACATCGGGCTGGTCGAGCCCGGTTATCTGTTCCTGGCAAGTACGGCCGGTGCGGCGTCCTTGCAAGAGAATGTGCGCATGCAACATGCGCACGGCGTCGCGGTCGATCTGCTGTCGTCCACGCAACTGCGCATGGCCTTTCCGTGGCTGGCTACCCGCGGCCTGCGTTGCGGCGCGCTCGGCCGAGCGGGCGAGGGCTGGTATGACGGCTACAGTGTGTTGCAGGCTTTTCGCACGAAAGCGCGTGCGCAGGGTGTGGCATTTGTCCATGCGGAAGCGAGCGGGTTTGTAAGACGTGGTTCCCGCGTAGCGGGCGTGACGGTGCGCGAGGGTGCAGCGTTGCACTGCGATATGGCCGTCAATGCTGCCGGTCCGTGGGCGGCGGTCGTTGCACGCTGGGCTGGCATCGAACTGCCGGTGCACGCGCGGCGGCGGACGGTGTTCAGTTTCACCTGCCCAGAGCGGCTGCCGCGCTGCCCGCTGGTCATCGATCCGGGTGGATTGTGGTTCCGTCCGGAAGGTGAGCAGTTCCTGTGTGGTTATGCTCCTGCGCCGGCCGACGATCTCGACGACTTGCCGCTGGATCCCGATATTGGCGCGTTCGAGAGCCTGGTATGGCCAGCGCTGGCGCAGCGTGTACCGGCGTTTGCGGCCGTGCGCCTGACGGGCGCGTGGGCAGGCTATTACGAGATGAATGTGTTCGATCACAACGCGATCCTCGGCTTGCATGCGGACTGCCCTAATCTGTACTTTGCCAATGGCTTCTCAGGCCATGGCCTGCAGCATGCGCCAGCGGTCGGACGTGGGCTGGCCGAACTCATGCTGCTCGGCGGCTACCGTTCACTTGATCTTTCGCCGCTTGCCTTTTCCCGAATATCGGAACGGCGTCCCCTGATGGAGCGCAACATCATCTGATGGGGCCGGCAAAAGGATTGCGCCAGCGTGCGTTACGCGTTATGGTTGCCAGAAAAATTGACCGCGACGTTCGGCTTGCCGACGGATCGCGGTCTTTATCCCCATGGAGCCATGAAATCTATCGCTTTCTCGGACGATGCTCTGCTTGCGTTCATCGAACTGCTGCCATGGCCCGCCGTGGTAATGGGTTTCGATGGGCGGATCACGAGTGTTGGGGGAGAGGCGCACAAGCTCGGGCTCGATACGGAGACCATCGGCCGGCATCTTGCCGACCTGATACCGGAATACATCATCGCGCTCGGCGGTGAAGCGCCATGGATTGCACCGCAGCAATGCGACGTCACACGCGAGACCATCGCCGGCGTCACGCACGAGCGCCTGCACCTGCGTGCCCTGCCTGAAGGGTTCTGCCTGATCATCGAAGACCGCAACGCCATTCGTGCCCGCAAGGTCGCCGATATCCAGACCAACCGCCTGGCGACGCTGGGATTCATGATCGCTGGGGTCAGCCACGAAGTGAGCAACCCGCTCACCGCCATGCGCTCGATGGTACAGATCCTCTTGTCCGGCGATCGCCTTAGTCCGGAAACGGTACGCAAGGGGCTCGCCAATATTTCCTCCAATGTGCAGCGCCTGATGGACATCTCGCGCCGTCTGGTGGAGTTCTCGCGCGTGGGCGACGCGCCGCGTACGGCGTTGCCCGTGGACTACGCCATCAGCGAAGCGCTGGCCGTACTGCTGCCGGATGCGCGCTTTAGCGGCGTGACCGTCGACCTGCAGGAGAACCCCGAAGCCATCGTCTATGCGCATGCGGGGCAGTTGCAGGAAGTGTTTACCAATATCCTGATCAACGGCGCCCAAGCCATGAACGGCGCGGGGCATATCCGCATCACGTCGGTAGTGTCTGGCAACACCGTCAGTGTCATGGTCATGGACGATGGACCGGGGATCGACCCGGCCATGCTCGAGCGCATCTTCGAGCCCTTCTTCACCACCAAGGTCACGGGCAAGGGCACGGGCCTCGGCCTGGCGATCTGCAGTGAAATTCTGCGCGAGCATGGCGGTACCATCAGCGCGCGCAACAATCCCGGGTTGGGCGCCTGCTTCGAGATTGGCCTGCCCGCATTCCGCGACCAGTGAGTCGCGCAGGAGGTGGCATGGCGAACCGGCCAGCGGTGATGGAACGCATCCTGGTAGTCGACGACGATGTGAGCATCGGCGAATGCGTCGAAATGCTGCTGACCAGTGCTGGCTATGAGTGCAACCTGTACCACACCGGGCAGGCCGGGCTTGATTGCCTGTTCCAGAAGGATTTCGATCTGGTCATCACCGATCTCAAGTTGCCGGACCTGAGCGGTCTCGACATCATCGCGGCTGTGAAGCAAAAGGACCGCGAAATCCCGGTGATTCTCATGACCAGTTTCTCGTCGGTGGAAACTGCCATCCAGGCGCTGCGGCGCGGCGCCAACGACTACATCATCAAGCCGTTCGACAATGACGACTTCATGTTCTCCGTGCGCCGCGCCCTGAGCGAGCGCCGCACGCACCGCGAGAACGCTGTGCTCAAGCGCAGCCTGAAGAAGGTCTTCACGAAGAACCAGATCATCGGCGAGAGCGATGCTGTGCAACGGCTGCGCACGGTGATCCAGCGCGTGGCGCACACTGATGCGAACGTCCTGATCCAGGGTGAGAGCGGCACCGGCAAGGAGCTGGTGGCACAGGCCATCCACTTTGGTGGCGACCGCGCCGACCGGCCGTTTGTGCCGGTCAACTGCGGAGCGATTCCCGCCGACCTGGTCGAGTCGGAACTGTTCGGCCACGCCAAGGGCGCTTACACCGGCGCTGTCAGTGCCAGCGAAGGGCTGATCCGTGAGGCGAGCGGCGGCACGCTCTTCCTCGACGAAATTTCCGAGCTGCCGCTGCATGTGCAGGTCAAGCTGCTGCGCGTCATCCAGGAACGCCAGGTGCGGCCGCTCGGCTCCACGCAAAGCTATGTCACGGACACCCGCTTTCTCGCCGCCAGCAACCGCGATCTCAAGGCCGAAGCCGCCGCCGGCAATTTCCGCGCAGACCTGTACTACCGCCTCAACGTGATCACCATCCAGGTGCCGCCGTTGCGCGAGCGCGGCCGCGATATCGAACTACTGGCCGAACACTTTCTACGCGCACACAGCCGGCGCACATCCAGCCGTTACACCATGCGGCGAGACTTTATCGAGGCGCTGATGGCGCACGACTGGCCAGGCAATATCCGCGAACTGGAGAACCTCATCGAGCGCGTGGTCATCCTCGCTGATTCAGAGATGCTGACGCGCGATGATCTCGCCGAGTTGACGCTCAACGAGCGCCGCTCCGGACCGCGTCTGGAACGTGCGCAGAAACCGCTGTCGATCGAGGAATACATCAAGGAATGCATCCTGCTCTACCAGGATACGCACAGCGAAGTAGAGCTGGCGGCATTGCTTGGCATTGGCCGCAAGGCGCTGTGGGAGCGCCGCCGCCGCTGGGGCATGACCAAGGACGGCTCCACGCAGGAACCGGTCTGAGACTGTTGCAGAAAATCAGAGTATGCCGAATGCGCGCAGTGCCAGTCCCGCACCGACCAGCAGGCAGAGTATCGCCACGGCCTTGCGCAATACCTGCGCATTGACGGCGTGCACGATACGCACGCCGATCACCACGCCGATGACTTCTACGACGGCAACGATGGCTGCGAGCTTGAAATCGATGGTGCCGAACTGCAGGTTGCCCAGCGTACCGGAAACGGAGGCGAGGATCTGGATCACCTGGCTTGCACCGATGGCAGACAGTGGAGAGAAACCAAACAGCAATAACAGCGGCACGGACAATGCAGGGCCGCCGACGCCGGTGAGTCCCGAGCCGAATCCGACGGCCGCCCCGATGGCCGCGAGCAGCCACTGCTGGCGGCGGCGTTGTCCCGCAAAGGCTTCCTGGTGGCTGCCGGTGCTGCCCCTCAGGGTGTAAACGCCAGCGAACACGATCAGCCCGGCGAGAATCAGCGTTAGCACACGGCTGTCGAGCCATGTGTTGGCCCACGCCCCGAGAAAGCCGAACAGCGCGGCGCCGATGCAGAGCGGCACGGTGATGCCCCAATCGATACTGCCGCGCTTCTGGAATAGCCAGGTGCCGACGATGCCGGTAAAGATGAATGTGAACAGCGCCGTCGCCATCGATTGCTGGATCGTCAGGCCAGCTGTGACATTGAGCGCGGGAATCAGCAGCACGCCGCCGACGCCGACGGCGCCGATCAGCACACCGACGCCGAGCGAAATCAGGAGCAGGAGCGGCAGCATAGAAGGTCTCCGCCCGCCGGCATGACCGCGCAGGCCAGATTGAGTGAAAGGGTCAGCCGGCTACGGAAGCCGTGAAGGTGCCCGTGATCAGGCCTACCAGCTGCTTCATGATCTGGTAGCCCATCGGCTGGTCCTGCTCCATCAGCCCGATCAGTTCACGGCCGTTGATGGCCAGTACCGTGCACGGCGTCAGGCAGGTTGCATTGGCGATGCGGATATTGTCGCTGGGCGTCATGGCCGCCCAGCCGAAGACCTCGTGGCGGTGGAGGATATCGCTGCCGGGGTTGTCGCGCCCGCCCAGGCCCACCGCAAACCGCACCATGCCCTGTGCCAGGACATAGAGATGCTGTGCAATCTCGCCGGTGCGGTAGATGTGGGCATCCTTGTCATACGTGTGGATCACGCTGATCGCGGCGATGCGCTGCAACTGCAGTCGCGTGAGTCCGGCGAAGAACTGCGCGCGCGCCAGCAGATCGACAGGGGCAACGGTCGGCTCGTTCACGATCGTCAGAATCTTCGGTTGCTCGTCCATGATTCCTCCTTCCATGCACTTGTGCTTGGTTGCTGGCTGGCGCCGGGTTGCGCGCCAGCTACTGTGCTACGCGCTGATGCGCGTCGGCGCCTCGCTGGGCGACTCCTCCCGCGCCTCGCCATTTGGAAGATAGCCGTGGCACTGGCGGAAGACGCGATGCGGACAATTGCGGCAGATCGTTGGATCCAGCTTTGCGTACAGCCGATCCATCACGTTCTGGCGCATTTCGAACAGGTTTTCCTCGCCGATTTCCTCGAGCTGGCCGCCCTTGGCCAGGTCCTGCACCACCGGAGCCTTCAGGCGATGGAAGTACAGGCCGCCGCCCATGGCACGGCGGCGCTTGGCTTCCTCGGCAAACATGTGCGCGCCCGCGACATCGACGAAGTTGATACCGGACGCCAGGATCAGCACGTGCTTCTGTGTCGGCTGTTCGGCGTCGATGCTCTGCAGGGTTTGCTGCACGTGGTCGACTGCGCCGAAATACAGCGAGCCATCCACAAAGGCGATCTTGAGTTGCGGGCATTCCGGTTTGCCGTCTGCGGGCACGAAATGGTACGTGTCGTCCCCGGGCGCCGGCATGCCGCTGCGGATGTTCGGCTGGGCGGTGCGGCGGATGTAGAAGATCAGTGACAGCAGCACGCCGACATAGATAGCGAACTCGAGATCGAGGAACAGCGTGGCGAACAGCGTCACCCACAGCACCGCACTCTCCGTGCGGCTCGTCTTGGCGATGGCCTTGATGTGGTGGGTGTCGATCAGCGAGTAGGCCACCATGAACAGCAACGCTGCCATCGAGGCGATCGGCAGGTAACTCACCAGCGGCGCGAATACCAGCAGCGTCAGGACCAGGAACAGCGACGAGAACACGGCGGCCAGCGGCGTGCGCGCGCCCGCGGTGTAGTTGATGCCGCTGCGCGTGAACGAGCCGCTGGAGACATAACCCGAGAAGAAACTGCCGAAGAAATTGGCGAGGCCCTGGCCGACGAACTCCTGGTTGCCGTCGATGCGCTGCCCGGACTTGAGCGCCACCGCCCGTGCAATGGACAGCGCTTCTGTCAGGGACAGCATTGCCACGGCCAGTGCAATCGTGGACAGCTGGCGGATGGTGTCCATCGAAAAATCAGGATGCGAGATCGGCGGCAGGCTGCGCGGAATCGCCGTAACCGTGGCAACGCTCGCCGCAGTGCCGAAGAGCGCCGTCAGCGCCGCGGCGAACAGGCTGCCCACCAGCATGGCGGCGATCATGAACGGGATCTGCGGCACATAGCGGCGCGTCAAGATGCCAGCCAGCAATGTCACGGTTCCGACCGCGACCGAAAACGGATTGAGATCGCCGAGATTCTGGAATACGCCCTGCAGGGTTTCAATGAAACCGGCCTTGGAGGGAATCGACAGACCGAGGAAGTTCTTGAACTGGCTGACCGCGATCAGGATCCCGGCACCCGCCGTAAAGCCAATCACCACGCTGTGTGAAATGAAGTTCACCAGTGAGCCCAGGCGCGCTAGCCCCATGGCCAGCTGCAGGATGCCCACCAGGAAGGTGAGGGTCATCGCCAGCGTCACGTAGTGCGCGGAGCCCGGATCGGCCAGCGGGCTCAGAGTCGCGAACAGGACGATGGACAGTGCCGCCGTCGGGCCCGATACCAAATGCCAGGACGAGCCAAAGAGTGCGGCCAGAATCACCGGCACGATGGCCGTGTACAAACCATATTCCGGCGGCAGGCCGGCGATGGTGGCATAGGCCACGGCCTGGGGAACGAGAATGATGGTACCGCTGAGGCCGGCGAGCACGTCGGCCCGCAAGGATTCACGGTTGACGCGGTTCCACCAGACGGTCATCGGCAGCATGCGTTGCAGCCGGCCTTGGGAATTGAAGCTGTGTTTCACTTGAGGTTAGCCTGTTTCTTTGTCAGTTTTTTCATGCGCGTGGCGTTGCACCTCGCGCAGGATTGTTTCGAAGGCTGTTCCTGGCTGCTTGTCCGTTTTGATTCTCCGTCTGCCGCGTCAGGCCTGGCACCGGGAGATGCCGCTGGCCGTGTGAGCGCGATGTTCCGGAAGGCCAAGCAAGCAAGGTGCCAACGAATCCGTTTCAGGTCGGCGCGCGCGTCTCCAGGGCGCCGACCCCCGATCTTACCTCGCTCCTCCGATTCCGCGAAATCCGCGTTGTAGCTGCGCAGCACAGCGCACTTGCCCACCGCCATGCCAGCCAGCGTTTCGAATAGAAACGCGACCTCGACCCCCTGGTTCAAATCGAAACGTAATCACGTTTTTCGTTTCACTTCGCCTGACGTGCCCGATCACGATGGCAAAAGGCTTTCCGGCAATTTTGGCAGGCATGGCACGGAGGCTGCTTAACCACGACAGAACGTCTCGCACGTGTCGAGTCCTGTAACCCGTCCGGCTGCATAGCAAAGGAGTCAAGAGATGGCACGCAATTCGATTGAATGGAAAGAAGTCCCGAATTTCCCGACGTCACATTTCGTGGAAACGAGTATCTACACCGACGAAGGCCTGTTCCGCGAAGAGCAGGACAAGATCTTCAACAAGTGCTGGATCATCGCTTGCCATGAATCGGAGATTCCGAATCCGTTCGATTACCGCACTTTCCAGCATCCTGGCGGCGCGCCGCTGATCGTCATTCGTGGCGAAGACATGAAGGTGCGCAGCTTCTATAACATCTGTCCGCACCGCGGCAACACGCTGCTGTACGAACCGGTCGGCAATGCCAAGCGCATCACCTGCATCTTCCACGCGTGGTCTTTCGATTCGATGGGCGACTGCGTCGACATCTCGCGCGGCAAGCAGGGCTACCAGGACCGCTTCGACTGCCAGCATGCCGGCCTGCGTGAAGTGAAGACCGAAGTCGGCTACGGCGGTTTCGCCTGGGTCAACGTCGACGACGATAGCTGCACGCTGAAGGAGTACATCGGCGACGCCATGAGCATGCTCGACGAGCACCTGAGCGAACCGCTGGAAGTGTTCCACTACCACCGCGCGGTCGTGAATACCAACTACAAGCTGTGGCATGACACGAACAGCGAGTTTTATCACGACTACATGCACTACTTCAATCGCATCACCGGCATGATCCAGCCGGGCTACTTCGACCGCAAGTACACCGGCTATCCCAACGGCCATGCCTCGGTGGGCTCCATGTCGATCAAGTACGACGCCTACGAGGGCAGCAAGGAGCGCGGCGTGGGCTGGCCTGGTCTGGCGCCGGGCGGCTGGGTGCTGATCGATATCTTCCCGGGCATGACCTATAACCTGCGCACGTCGGTATTGCGCATGGACACCGCGATTCCGCTTGGTCCCAACAAGCTGATGATCGAGTTCCGCGGCCTGGGCCTGAAGCGCGACACGCCGGCCGAGCGCGCCGAGCGCATCCGCGACCACAACACCATCTGGGGACCGTTCGGCCGCAACCTGCACGAGGATCTGCTTGGCTGCCATGGCCAGGGCCTGGCGATGCGCGAGCGCACCGACAGCAAATGGGTGCTGCATGGCCGCGAAGAGAACATGACCATCCACGATGAAGGCGGCATGCGTCACTTCTACGCGGAATGGAGCCGCCGTATGGGCCGCAAGGCGTACGACCCGTATGGACAGATCAAGGAACAGGCCGTGGCCTGAGCGTTGTTTCCCGACATCCCGAAATCAAGAGGACCCCACATGGATTCGCGCAACCGCATCAGTGAACTGATCTACCAGTCGTGCATGGAGCTCGATGACAAGAACTTCGATGGCTTCCTGAACCTGTGCGATACGGATTTCTCGTACTCGATCACGGCGTACAGCCCGGAAATCCGTAAAAAGATGACGTGGCTGGAGCATGACAAGGAAGGCATGAAGACGCTCTTCACCAACCTGCCGCGCCACAACAGCGACAAGTCGCCGATCACCCGTCATGCCACCGTGCAGATGGTGAAAGAGGATCCCGCCAAGAACCAGGCCGAGGTCGTCAGCGGCCTGCAGGTTTTCCGCACGCAGCTCGAGGGTGGTGCCACCGAGCTGTTTGCGGTGGGCCGGATGTACGACACCATCAAGCTCGACGATGACGGGCCCAAACTGTTGAATCGCAATATTCACCTGGAGACACGCATGCTCGGATACGGCTACCACATTCCATTCTGACGCGTGCGGGGGTCCCCTTGAAAATCCAGATCAACGCACGAAACGGAACACATGCCTATGCCGTCGGCAGCGATGACCGGCTGCTGTACGGCGGGCTGTGCCATGGAATCGGATTGCCATACGAGTGTGCCAGCGGCACCTGCGGCACCTGCAAGGCCAAGCTGGTCTCCGGTGAAATCATCGATCACTGGCCGGATGCGCCAGGGCGGAAGTACCTCAAGCAGGAAGGGGAGTTTCTGCTTTGCCAGTGCTCGGCGATGGGCGATCTCGAAATCGAAGTGGCCCGCCCGGTCAATGGCGTGCCGGCAGCTTTGCCGGCCGCCATGCCGGGCAGGATCATCCGGACCGAAAAACTGACCCACGACGTGATGTCGATCTGGATCGAGCTGCCGCGCGACATCCAGTTCGAAGCCGGGCAGTTCGCGCTGGTCCGCGTGCCCGGCATCGATGGCTATCGCGGCTGGTCGATGGTCAACTATGCACCGACGACCAACGTCCTGGAATTCGTTATCAAGAAGAAACCCGGCGGCGCCGTATCGGACTGGCTGTTCGCGGCGGAGCGCGCGGGTACCGCGGTGGATGTGTTCGGACCCATCGGGCACGCCACCTTCAGTGCCGACACGGAGCACGACATCCTGTGCATTGCCGGCGGCAGCGGCATTGCCGGCATGATGTCGATCTTGACCCGTGCCGCGCGCGACGGGTATTTCGATGCGCATGATGGCGACGTCTATTTCGGCGTGCGGACCATGCGCGACGCTTTCTTTCTCGACGCCTTCTGCCGCCTGCGTGAGCAGTGCGGTGTCCGCTTGCGCGTCACCGTCGTGTTCTCGGACGAGACTGCCACGCCGGCGTTCATCGACGACTATCCCCTGCTGGCATTCGACCATGGTTTTGTGCACGAAGCCGCCGCTCGCGGCATGGCCGGCCGGCTACAGAATATCCGCGCCTATCTCGCTGGTCCGCCGCCGGCGGTAGATGCGTCGGTCCGCCTGCTCCTGCAGGCGCGGGTCTCACCCGCGAATATCCGCTACGACAAGTTCAGCTAAGGAGCCGTCGATGAAGAAAATCCATATCTGCAAGGCTGAGGATATCCCGGCCAATGGCATGAAGAGCTATGACATCGACGATGGCACGAAAGTACTGGTGGCCAATGCGGGCGAGTGTTACTACGCCTACCAGGGACTATGTCCGCACCAGGATGTATGCCTCGACGAAGGTTACTTCGATGGTTCCACGCTGACCTGCCATCAGCACCTCTGGCAGTGGGACATCACCACCGGGGATGCAATCGGACTGGCCGAAGCGCCGCTCGAGCGCTATGACATCGACGTGCAGGATGGCGACATCTTTCTCGTCCGTTCCGAAGCATTGAGTTCAAACGGCGGTTAAGCCGCACAAGCCAACGTTTCACGCGTCGCAGGGCGCGTTCTTGCAGCACAGCACCGCGCGTGCTGGTTTCACCATTAGAAGAAAGAGATTCATATCGAGAGACAGAGGCAACCCGAGCGCTCCCTGTAGCAGGACAGGTGCTCTCCCCATAAGGAGGAATTGATCATGACGTACCGCAGCAGTCGTTGGATTCCCCGTATTTTGCTTTCGCTCGGTCTGGCATTTGCCAGTACCACTCCTACCCTCGCAGCCGACATCGATTATGGAAAAGTCGGCGAGCCGGTCAAGCTGGTGATCGGTTACCAGCCTTACTACACCCAGTCCTGGTCGGGTGTGGTAATGCGCGACAAGAAGTTCTACGAGAAGTATCTGCCGAAGGGTTCCACCGTCGATTTCGCCATCGGCCTGCAAGGCGCCATCATCGTCAACGCCATGCTGGCAGGCAAGCAGCATATTGGCTACGTTGGTGACATGCCCGGTATTGTCGCGACTACCAAGCAGGATGTTGCCGATATCCGCATCGTAGCGACACTGGGTATGGGAACGGACCAGTGCAATATTTTCCTGGCCCGTCCGGATGCACCGCAGTTCGCATCGCAAAAGGATGCGATCAAGTGGCTCGATGGCAAGCAGGTAGCGGTACCGAAGGGTAGCTGCTCCGACCGTTTTGCCCAGGAAATCTTCAAGGCCGAGAAGGTACAGCCTGCCGCTTACCTGAATCAGAACCTTGAAGTCATCACCAGCGGCTTCCGTGCCAAGAAGATCGATGCGGCCGTGGTCTGGGAGCCGATGGCGTCGCGCCTTGTGCAGGAAGGCCTGGCCAAGCGGATCGTCTCGGGTGAAGTCATCAAGGAGCGTGATGGCGGCTTCCTCACGATGCGTGCGGACCTGATCAAGCAGCGTCCCGACATCGTCAAGGCCTGGCTCAATGCCGAGCTTGACGCCCAGCTGTTCCTGGCCGATCCGAAGAATGCCGCCGAGGTCGCGCGCATGGCCGCGAAGCAGACTACCGGCCTTACGGAAAAGATGATGTGGGCATCCCTCTATGGCCAGAATCCTGCGACGGTCGGCGGCGCACCTACGCGTCTGCACATGCCGTACATCATCAATGACGATGCCATGAACCTGATCAACAAGGCATCGAAGTTCCTCTTCTCCATCAAGAGTATCAATGTGGAGTCCCTGCGACCTGATGCGGTGATGCCGGATCTCGCCAAGGCGGTCCTGAATGAGCGTGGCCTCCAGAGCCCGATCGGCCAGGTCACGGCATTGGCCGAGTCCGAGTTCAAAGGCAAGTAACGGTCGTATCTCGCCGTCCGTGCCGCGCCAGGCCGGTGCGGATGGCCAGGTGCATCACGACGGACCCTAACAGCCGCGTTCGACGGCATCGATGTCGCAGAGGGACCTATGGAACAACTCGACGTTTTGCTGAAGAGTGCGGCGCCATTCCGGATGGCGCCGGACGACTTCATCTCCAAGATTACCGGCCTCTCGCGCCGGGTCATCTTCAATGCCGGCGACGTGGTCTACAAGATCGGCGATCCGGCCCGCAACATCTATATCGTTGCGTCTGGCAGCGTGCGCCATTCATTGGGTGACGCGTCCCAGTCGCAGGATCCCGACCGCACCATGCGCAGTGGGGACGTATTCGGCTGGGCATCGGTGCTGGAAGGCAGCCGGCGGCACCTGGCCACCACCACCTGCCTCGAAAGAACCGAAGTCGTCGTCATCGATGGCGACAGCATGATCAACCTGTTCCGCAAGTTCCCGGCCATCGGTAACGCCGTCATGGGCGGCTTTGCCGCGATGATTCGCCAGGACTTCAGCCTGCCCAAGGAGGCCGAACACGTGTACCGGATAGCCAACCAGGAAATGATCCAGGGCGAGAAAGAGACTGCCGTCCTGACAGGCGTCGGCCTGATGATGTATCGCGTCAGCGAGTGGATGAAGAGCCCCAAGCCCTATCTCATGATGATTGGCTTCGCGCTGTTCCTCGGTTTCTGGTACTTCACCGTCGAGGTCTGGAAGCTGCCACGTTTCCAGGACATGCCAGGCCTGACCACCGTGGTCTCGGAATACCTGAGCCGTGATCCGATCTACGGTATGTCGATCTACACACCTGAGTACTACCAGCACATCTGGGTAAGTATCCGGCGCGTGGCGATCGCGTTCTTGCTAGCGACGGCGCTGGGCGTGCCGTTGGGCCTGTTCCTCGGCTGGTCGCGCACATTCCGGGAATACGTGTTTCCGATCTTTGAGCTGCTGCGCCCGATCCCGATCCTGGCTTGGGTCCCGCTGGCCATTCTGATGTTTTCCGGCTCGGAAACACCGGTGATCTTCCTGACTTTTCTCGCATCGTTCTTCGCCACCGCTCTGAATACCATGCTCGGCGTGGAGTCGATCGATGAATCCTACACGCGTGCCGCCGCCTGTCTGGGTGCGAGCCGCTGGCAGGTATTCAAGGAAGTCATCGTGCCCGGCTCGCTGCCGTTTGTATTCACCGGGCTGCAGATCTCGGTCGGTGTTGCGTGGTTCTCACTGGTCGCGGGGGAAATGGTTTCTGGGCAGTACGGCCTGGGATACGTCATCAATACGTCGTACACGATGGTGCGCTATCCGACCATCATCATCGGCATGGTGACCTTGGGCGTGGTGGGTTACGTCACCAGTGCGATGGTCCGTGTGCTGGGTGATTACCTGATGCAGTGGCGTGTGCGTGAAGAATCGATTGGAGGTCGCTGATGAGTGCCGTACTTGAAACACTAGATGATCGCCTGATCGTGCCGAGCAACGCGGCGCGTGGCGGAGCGATCCAGATCGATGACGTCGTCAAGATCTACGATCCGGATGGCGCGGCGGTGATGGCCGTAGACCACTGCACGCTGGATATTCCAGCCGGTGAAATCTGCATGATCGTGGGGCCATCCGGTTGCGGCAAGACGACCTTGCTCAATGCCATCGCGGGCTTCCACAGTATTACGTCAGGAACCATCCGCATGGATGGCGAGGTGCTGTGCAGCCCGGAGAAGCCCAAAGCAGATCCTGGTGCAGACCGCATCGTGGTGTTCCAGAACGGCGCGCTGTTTCCCTGGAAGACCAATCTCGAGAACGTTGCTTTCGGTCCGCTCATGCAGGGCAAGATGAGCAAGAAGGAAATCTACGAGAAGGCCCGCAGCATGATGGCGGATGCGGGACTGAGCGGCACCGAGCATAACTATCCAGGTGAAGTGTCATCAGGTTTGCGCCGCCGGGTCGAAATCGTGCGCGCCCTGATGAACGAGCCCAAAGTGCTGCTGTTCGACGAGCCGTACCGCGCGCTCGATTCGCTCACGCGTTCAGTGATGCACGAGGCGCTCCTGGATATCTACTACAAGAACAAGGTGACGATCTTCTTCATCACACATGACCTGGAAGAGGCGATCTTCCTGGGGCACCGTCTGGTGATCATGACCTCGCGCCCCTGCCGCCCCAAGAAGATCCTTGAGGTGGATATTCCACACCCCCGCGACTACAGCGTGCTCACCAGCCCGCGTTTCCGGGAGATCCTCGACGAGACCTCGGAGGCCGTACACGAGGAAGCGCGTAAATCGTTCGCCGCTGGCGAGAAAGAAGGCTAGGAGGCCATATGAAGGCAAAACGTTGGAAAGCAGCGCTCTTTGGCCGGGCCGGCAGGCGTGCATTGATCTCGATCATCGTCTTCCTTGTTCTCTGGGAAATCGGCTCGCGTTCTGAGCAGTGGCTAGGTGTACGCCTGCCGTGGATTGGCAACGTACCGGCGCCGTCGTCAGTAATGGTGGCATGGGGCGGATTGCTGGGGGATGCCGGCTACTGGTCGAGCTGGTACCTGAGCACGATGCGTGTGATGTCGGGCTTCATCGCGGCGATGGTGATCGGCATTCCGCTTGGCTTGCTCATGGCGGTTAGCCGCGTGTTCTACGGCATTACGTTCCCGACCTTCGAGATCCTCCGGCCGATCCCGCCGCTGGCCTGGGTGCCGGCAGCCATCATCTTCTGGCCGACGCAGGAACTTTCGATTGCCTTTGTGACCTTCCTCGGCGCGTTCTTCACTATCGTGATCAACGTGCTTGGCGGTGCGAAGTCGATTGACATCCGGTACTTCCAGTCGGCCCAGGCGATGGGCTCGTCCCAATGGGATATCTTCCGCCGCGTGGTGTTGCCGGCAACGGTGCCTTCCATCGTGGTCGGGTCGTCGGTGGGCATGGGTATCACGTGGAACGTGGTGGTCGCTGCGGAGATGATTTCGGGCGGTGGTGGAGGCGGCGGTGGAAGCGGCTCCGGCGGCGGCCTGGGCTTCTTTATCTGGAACTCGTATGTGGGCGGATCTTACGACCAGATCGTGGTGGGCATGATCAGTATTGGTATCGCCGGTTACGCGTGCAGTGAATTGCTGCGTGGCATGGGCGGATTCTTTACGCCGTGGTTGCGGACGCGATAGGAGGCAGAAATGGCCGCAGTACTCGAAGAACGTCCGGTGGATACCACCGGCAAGAAATTGGCGGTGACCGCTGGCGAGATCAAGCTCGAACATGTGTGCAAAACGTATGGCAAGGGTCCGTTCGCCAAGGATGTGATCAAGGATTGTTCATTCCTGATCGAGCGCAGCAAGCTGACTGTGATGATCGGTCCGTCTGGTTGCGGCAAGAGTAGCCTGATCAGGCTGATCGCCGGATTTGAATCGCCGACGTCCGGCAAGATCACCCTCAACGGCAAGCCCGTGACGCATCCGGGGCGAGATCGCCTGGTGGTGTTTCAGGAGTCCGCACTGTTTCCGTGGATGACGACCTACGACAACATCATGTACGGTCCGCGCGCCCGCGGGGAGGACAACCAGAAGACGCGCGACATGGCGAACTTCCTGCTCGACAAGGTTGGTCTCACCGCGTTCCGCGACAAGTATCCGACACAGCTGTCCGGCGGCATGCAGCGCCGCGCCGAGCTGGCTCGCGCCATGATCAACAACCCCGAGGTGATGGTGCTGGACGAGCCGTTCCGGGGGCTCGATGCCATGTCAAAGGAGTTGATGTGGGAGTACTACGCGAAGCTGTTTGAGGAATCTCATCGCACGAACTTCTTCGTGACCACCGACATTGACGAGGCGGTGTACCTGGCAGACCGCCTGCTGATCATGACGAACACCCCGATGCAGGTGCGCGCCGTGATCGAGGTGGATGTGCCGCGTCCGCGCTCGCTGTCGAGCTTCTTCACCAGCGACCGCGCCAACGACGTGAAGATGCAGGCACTGTCCCTGCTGCATGAGGAGGCGATGAAGTCGTTCTCCGGCGGCAGCAAGGCAGCGGCCGATTTCGTCGAGGCCTATGCCAAGCGCAAGAACGCTACAGCGGCTGAATGACCGTTCCGAACCAGGCAGTTTGTTTCACTCCGATCACACGCTCAGGAGAATCGCAACATGGCACAAAAGATCATCGACATGCGTAGCCGGCCGGCTTTTTTGCATGACTTTTACGGCAAGACGCCGGGTACGCCGTCGTTCGAAGTCGTGAAATGGCTGAACGGGCGCGTCGGCTCGAAGGACAAGGAGCATTTCACGCGCTCGTCGAGCGCCGAGGAGTTCGTCAAGGAAATCAAGGGGACTGGCATCACGGCCTCGGTCGTGGTGGGCCGCGACACCCCGGGGATCAAGCATACGAATGACGAGATCAAGAGCATGACTGATCCGTTCAAGGAGCTGATCGGCATCGGCTCGGTTGATCCGTATGCGATGGGCATCCGTGCCGCTGTGAATGAAGTCGAGCGTGCGGTGGAAAAGCTAAAGCTGAAGGGCATCAACGTCGAGCCAGCATTTGGCAGCCCGCCGGTGGCGGCGGACGACCGTCAGTTCTATCCGGTATATGACGCGTGCGACAAGCTGGGCGTGCCGGTCACCATCATGTCCGGCCCGACTGCCGCAAATCATGACCTGGTGCATCCGTCGGCCGTGGCCAATATTGCCCGTTCCTTTCCAACGCTGACCATCGTCTGCTATCACGGCTTCTATCCATATGTGAACGAGATCCTCGGCGTGGCGCTGCGCTACGAGAACGTCCATATCGTGCCGGACATGTATATCTTCGGGCCGGGCGGCGGGCTGTATGTGGAAGCCGCCAACGGCACCATGGGCGAACAGATTCTCTTCGGCAGCTCCTATCCGTTCCGTCCGATGGGCCAGTCGGTGGAGGATTACGGCAAGCTGGGTTTCTCGTCGAACGCCATCGACAAGGTGATGTACAAGAACGCCAAGCGCGTACTCAAACTGTCTGTTTGACCGCCGCAGCATTTCCACCCTCCGCGGCAGGGGCGGCGCAAGCCGCCCCTTTTTCTTGGGGATCGCCCAGGAACGAAGCAGGGCAGTGAGGGGTGTCCGCGCCCCGGATGGGACGATGAGGCATGGGGTTGGCCGGCGCAGGGACGTGAAAACCTGCGACAATGCCGACATTCAAGATGTCATCAACCATTGCCATGCCAGCCAAATTCGAGCCGCACCTGTTTCAGACGTTGCCGCTGCAGATTGCCGAACAGCTCGGTCAATCCATCACCGAGGGCAGTTTCCTGCCGGGCGCGCGCCTGCGGGAAACCGAACTGGCTGCTGCCTTCGGCGTTAGCCGCGCCACCGTGCGCGAAGCCTTGCGCCTGCTCGAGCAGCGCGGGCTCGTGACCATCCTGCCGCAACGCGGCGCTCACGTGACGCGGCTTTCGGCGCAGGAGTTGAATGATCTCTATGAAGTGCGCGCCTCCCTGCTGACCACCGGCTCAGGACTGGCTGCCGCGCATTGCACACCCGCGCACGCCGCTGCGCTGCGCAGCTACCTGGAGCGGCTCGAGGCGGTGATCGACGATCTTTCATCCTATGCCACGCTGAGCGGCGAACTGGTGGCATACATCATGGAGATGTCGGGGAACGTGGTGCTGGCCGAGTATGTGCGCGACTTTGCGCTGCGGATCGGGCGTTATATCCGCATGGGCCTTGCCACGCCAGAGCGGCGGGCGGCGTCCATGGCCAGCTGGCACAAGATCGTCGAGGCGATCATTGCCGGCAACGCCGAGGCGGCCGGCACGGCACATCGCAAACTGGCACTGGAGAACCGCGACGCGGCCATGGTTGCCTTCGCCCGGCTGGAAGCGCAGCCGGACGCCAAGGCGCCGGCAGGCAACACGCCGCAGACGATCACTTCCTGAGCGTTCGCGCCCTTGCAAGTCCTGTTGCGATCGACTATAGTTAGAATGTCGACATTTTAAATAACGACAGTGGAGCCGAGACAATGAAACTGACATCGATCCGGGCAACGGCTGTTGCCCTCCTGTGCGCCTTGGGCGCCAGTACGGCATTTGCCCAGCCCGACAACAGGCTGCCCGCCAAGCCGATTCGCATCATCGTGCCGTTTTCCGCAGGCGCGCTGACCGACATCATCGCCCGCATCTACGCGGAAAAACTCTCGCCCCGGCTGGGCCAGCCTGTACTGGTTGAGAACCGGCCCGGCGCCGGTGGCGTGGTTGCTTCGCAACTGCTGCTGAAAGCCCCGGCCGATGGCACGTCGATCCTGTTCGTGTCGTCGTCGCACTCGGTCAACCAGACCCTGCAATCGAAGCTGCCGTACGACACCAAGCGCGATTTCTCGGGCCTGGCCCTGCTGGCGAGCTCGCCGACCGTGCTGGTGGTCAATGCCAACCATCCGGCCAAGAACGTCAAGGAATTCGTGGCGATGGCCAAGAGCAAGCCGGGTGAAATGAGCTACGGCTCGGCTGGCATTGGCGCAGCGACCCATCTGGCGGCGGAATATTTCAACCAGGAAGCTGGCATCAAGATGCTGCACGTGCCGTACAAGGGCGTGCAGGAAGCCACGGCGGAAACCGTGGGTGGACGACTCGATGCTTCGTTCCCGCCGGTTGGCCTGGCGCTGCCGTTCACCAAGTCGGGCCAGCTGCGCGCGCTTGGTGTCACCGGCATGGAGCGCTCGCCGATGATGCCAAACGTGCCCACCGTGCATGAACAGGGCATTCCCAATGTCGACTACAGCATCTGGTACGCGCTGGTCATGTCGTCCAAGACACCGAAGCCCGTAATGGAGTATCTGGCGCGTGAAGTACGTGCCGTGTCGGCGATGCCGGAAGTGCGCGAGAAGCTGCTGGCGCAGGGCCTCGTGCCGCAGAAGCTGGAGCTGGCGGAGTTCGACCGCTTCATCGCCAAGGACATCGACAAGATGGGCCAGATCGTCAAGAGCAGCGGCGCTGCAGCAGAATAACTGGAGAGCATGAGCATGAACGCAATGACCGGCGGCCAAGCCGTTGTCGAATCCCTCAAGATCGAAGAGACCTCGCACGTATTCGGGTTGATCGGTTCGGCCGGCATGGAAATTTTCGATGCCCTGTACGATGCCGATTCGATCCGCTTCATCGGCGTGCGCGACGAACGCACCGGTGTGCACATGGCGGATGGCTTCGCCCGCGCTTCTGGCCAGGCCGGCGTGTTCCTCGCCGGGCAGAATGGCCCCGGCGCCACCAACCTCGTGACCGGCCTCGCGCAGGCTTATGCAGCCTATTCGCCGGTGGTGGCGCTAGCCGGTTCGCTGTCGTCGGCGCACATCTATCGCGATGCCTTCCAGGAGGTCGATCAGCAATCGCTGTTCAAGCCTGTCACCAAGAAGACCTGGACGCTGACGCAATCGTCGCGGATTCCCGAGATGATGCGCGAGGCATTCCGCACCGCGCTGAGCCCACGCCGTGGCCCCGTGCTGCTGAATCTGCCGCGTGACCTGCTGGCCGAGAACGTACCCGCATCGGCAGAAAGCTATACCCCGGCCGGCCGCCAGCTGGAGGTCGGTTTCGGTGCGCCGCGTGGCGTGACCGAGCGCGCCGCCGCACTGTTGCGCAATGCGAAGAAGCCGCTGATCGTCGCCGGCGGGGGTGTCAAGAACGGCCGCCACCATGCGATCGTGCTCAAGCTGGCAGAGCGCCTGAACGCGCCCGTGGCGATGTCACCCGGGCATGGCGACGCGATCCCGTGCGGCCATCCGCTGTATGCCGGCCAGATGGGTCCGCGCGGCAATGTGGTGGCATCCGACCTGGCACGCCAGGCCGATGTCATCCTGGCGCTCGGTACGCGCCTGGGTTTCAACACGACCTTCTACTCGGCCGAGAACATCAATGCCGCAGCGGACATCATCCAGGTCGAGTCCGAGCCGACTGCCATCGGCCGGTTCTTCCCGGTCTCCGTCGGGGTGCTCGGCGATGCCGGCACGGTGGCGGAAGACCTGCTCGACGCGCTGCGTGATCATGGTCCAGGCGCGGATGTGAACAGCTGGACGGACGGCTTTGTCGCACGTCGCAAGGCACTGCTCGAAACACGCGACCGCGAGGCGGGCAGTCCGCAGGATCCGCTGCAGCCCGGCTTCCTGTTCAAGACCCTGCGCGACGTGCTGCCGCAGGATGCAATGTTCACCATGGACGCCGGCACGCTGTGTCTGCAGGCCACCGATCAACTCAACTATCACCAGTCGCCGGCCCTGTTCACGCCGCTCGATTTCGGTCTCGTGGGTTTTTCGTATGCGTGCGGCCTGGGGGTGAAACTGGCAGAGCCGAAGCGTACCGTGGTCAGCCTGATGGGCGACGGCGGGTTCGGCATGACCAGCAGCGAGATCGGTACGGCTGTGGCAAATGGCATCAACACCGTCTGCATCGTCATGAACAACGGGTGCTGGGGGGCTGAAAAAGCCTACCAGCGTGACTTTTTCGGCCAGCGTTATCTCGGCGCCGACGTGCCGAACCCGCCGTACGACAAGCTGGCCGAGCTGTGGGGCGCGCGTGGCTTCCGCGTCGAGCGTGCCGCCGATCTTGCCAAGACTGTGGCGGATGCCGTGGCCTGCGGCCAGCCGGCCATCGTCGATGTGCAGGTCGATCCGAATGCGCTGTACAGCTTCCGCCGTGATTCCTTCAAGCATCGCGCCACGGGTGCCAAATGACTGCTGAGGATTTTGACTTTGTCGTGATCGGCGCCGGCTCGGCCGGCTGCGCGATCGCAGCACGTCTCACCGAGAGCGGGCGGCACCGGGTGTTGCTGCTCGAAGGCGGCGGCGCCGACAACCATGTGTGGATCCACATCCCCCTGGGCGTCGGCAAGCTGCTGACCAACGACAAGTACGCGTGGCGCTTCATGACGGATCCCCAGAAGCACATGCACGGCCAGAACATCTATTGGCCGCGCGGCAAGGTGCTGGGCGGGTCGAGCGCGTTGAACGGCATGGCCTATGTGTGGGGCGATCCCGCCGAGTATGACAGCTGGGCAGGCATGGGCGTCGACGGATGGAGCTTCGCGGATGTCCTGCCGTACTTCAAGAAACTCGAATCGACGGAGTACAGCAACCATCCGCGCCGTGGACATGACGGCCCGATCCGGATTACTGATCGTGCGGCACGCGAGCCCGATACGATCTCGGATGCCTGGATCGATGCGTGCAAGAGCTATGGCATCAGCGAGACGCCCGACTATAACGCCGTCAGCTACGAAGGCGTGCGCTATCTTGAACAGACCGCGTACAAGGGGCGGCGCTGGAGTGCCGCCGTCGGCTACCTCAAAGAGGCGCGCAAGCGCAGCAACCTCGTCATCCGCACCCATGCGCGCGTTCACCGTGTGCTGCTCAAGGGCAAGCGCTGCACGGGCGTCGAGTATATGTGGCAAGGCCAGCTGCGGGTCGCCAATGCGCGCCACGAAGTGGTCTTGAGCGCGGGTGCGATCCAGTCGCCGCAACTGCTCGAGCTGTCCGGCATCGGGCAGCGCGACCGGCTGGCTGCGCTGGGCATTCCGGTGCACCACGATCTGCCGGCCGTTGGCGAGCACATGTCGGATCACTTGCAGGTACGCTGCACCTACAAGACCCGCGTACCGGAGACCATCAACGACCTGATGAATAGCCCGTGGCACAAGCTGCGCGCCGGCATGTCGTATCTGTTCCGGCGCAAGGGCTTGCTGGCTGGCACGTCGTCGACCGCACATGCCATTACGCGCTCGTCGACTGCGGCAACACATCCGGATGTGATGATCCGCATCTATCACATCAGCGGTGCGGACCGCTACTCGCGCAGCAAGATCGCCGGGATGGATCCGTGGTCCGGATTCTCGGTCGGCGGCTTCATGCTGTATCCGCATTCGCGCGGCAGTATCCACTGCACATCATCCGACCCGAACGCGGCGCCGTCGATCCAGCCCAACTACCTGGCCGATCCGCGCGATGCGCAGACGACCGTCAACATGCTGCGCCTGATTCGGGAAATTGCCGACCAGCCTCGCATGCGCGAAGTGGTGATCGAGGAGAACCGCCCCGGCCCTGCTGCGATGAGCGACGAGGCCTTGCTGGAGTACGCCAAGGAAATCGGCCAGACGGCATGGCATACGGTCGGGACCTGCCGCATGGGCCGCCCGGATTCCGCCGTCGTGGATTCGCAGCTGCGTGTCCACGGCATCGCCGGCTTGCGCGTGGCAGATGCCTCGGTCATGCCGACGATCGCCTCATCCAATACCAATGCCCCTTCCATCATGATCGGCGAACGCGCTGCCGACATGCTGCTGGCGGCTGCAAAATAATGACAGGAGACACCATGTCAGAGACTCCCCGCATTCCCACGCCGTTGTGCGAGGAACATATCGCCAAGGGCGACTGGAACGTGTTGTGGGACCAGATGCGCGAGCTCGATCCCGAATTCATGGAAGCGTACCTGGCCTTCCGCAGCGTGCCCCACCGTAACGGCCCGCTGCCGCAGAAGGTCAAGGAGCTGATCATGATCGCCATCAACGCGGCGACCACGCATCTCTACGGTCCTGGCGTGCGCCGGCACATCCGCAACGCGCTGAATCACGGCGCGACCCAGGACGAGATCCTGGAGGCCATCCAGTTGACGACCGTAATGGGTATTCACGCCTGCAATATGGCGGTGCCGATCCTGATGGAGGAGATGGCGGCGCATCAGGCCAAGTCTTGAGGCACGCCCGCGGAGCGCTCCGCACCGGTTGGCAGCTGTTCGACACGGCTTGACCGTCGATCGGACGTCAGTCCGCTCCTCGATACGGCGCCAATCAGACCAATCCGGTTGAATGTGCCACCCACGCGGCAACGGCAGCGGAGTGCAACGCCACGGTGCTCCAGAACGTCACCTGAAAGCTCGTTTTGCGATTCTTGTGGCGAAACAGTTGCTGGGCGATCAGCGCTCCCGGCCATCCTCCCATCAGTGCCAGCAGGTGCAGCGAGTGTTCGGGAGTGCGCCGGGCATTCCGGGTTGCCGCTTGCTTGTCTGAGTAATAAGCCAACACGGCGAGCGCGCTCATGACCGATGTGCTCCAGCCGATGACGGGTGGCAAGGCACCCAGGACACCTGCCACGATGAAGGCGCTCAGCGCGATGCAGCCGAACAGCAGGGGGGCCGGGCTGATGCTGGTCCGGGGAGGGGGCGCTCCCAGGACGTTGACATTCACGGCGCACACCCTGCCCTGGGCATCCCGGCTCAATTCGAAGATGACGCGGTCGCCCGGTTTGGGCGAGATTCCCCGGTTGCGCAGGGCGCTGGCATGACAGAACACGTTGTCCAGTTCCGCATGGATATCGATAAAGCCATACCAGCGGCGAGACACGAAGGCCGAGGATGCCGAAATTACTCACGTACTGCCTGGTACCCCGTTGGGTGAATATCTCAGAAGGTTCTGGCAGCCCGTTTGTCTATCGAATCAACTTAAGGATGTTCCGCATCCCATCCGGATTCTTGGTGAAGACCTGATCGCATTTCGAGATCTCTCGGGTCAGGTTGGTGTAATGCATCGCCACTGTGCGCATCGTGGAGCTTCCCTCGAATATGGTGTAATTCAGCACCACGGAATTCGTTGCTGCTATCACGGTTTCCACTACGCTGTTGATGGTACGTTGCTCGAAGCGCCCACGGAGCCAGACAAAGGAGCCCGACTTTGCAAATCCGTCTGTCAGGGAGCTTATCCAGCGTTGGAGCGCGATGGGCTCGTCTTTGCATATATGGGCCCGTCGGACCAACGGCCTCCGTTCGAACTGTGGGACGCGTTTGAGCCGGATGGTGAAACGGAGTTTGTGCCCTTCACTAATGTCTTCCCCTGCAATTGGTTGCAGATCCTTGACAACATTGCAGACCAGATGCATACGAGCGTCCTCCATCAGCCTGCGACCTTGTTCCCTGGGGAAGTTCCTGCCGACTTAGATCTAGGCCCGCTAACATTACCTTCGTTTGGCTCTGTACCGGTGATCGATTATTTCCCGGTTCGCGACGCAACCGCCATGGTGTTTGTGGCTGGGCGGCGAACCAGCGATGACTTGGTTTGGTGGCGTATGAATGAGTGTGCCCTGCCGAACATGACACACCATGCCTATCTCTTTGAAGATGGAAAGGAGCGGCGACTCTTCCACCGCGTTCACATGGTGCGTTGGTATGTGCCTGTAGACAATACTAATTCCATCGTCTTCGGATGGCGCATGTTCGGTAAGAAAACTGATCCCCTTGGGAAGGGGCGCCGTGAACGCGTGGGCTGGAATGACATGGATTTCCTGGAAGCACAAGTTGGCAATCGTCCATACGAAATTGCCAGGCGTGCCCCAGGCGATTATGAGGCAATCGTCAGTCAGCGGCCAATCGCAATTCATGCTCTCGAAAACCCAACGTCTGGTGATGTCGGCGTCTACCTGTTCCGGAAAATTCTTCGGGAGGCTGGCGACTCTCATTCGGGAGGTGATGCCATGGGCCTGAAGACTTCTGCTAAACCGTCAGCGAACGCTGAAAGGCTGAAGAAATACAAGGCCAGGATGCGTGCAGCGGGATTCAGTCCGTTGTCGGTGTGGGTGTGCCCTGAACTGGTGAAAATGCTTGCGATGGAGAGGAGGCCGGCAGAGTGCCGGGGGCGGGTACTCGAACGGTTGCTTTTGGGCGAGGCGAGGATGCGTCCTGAATTCTGGGCAAAGGAGGAGCCTCTCGCCAAAGGTAAGCAGGCTAGCAAGAGGCTGAAAAGAGCTGCCTGCAGCTAGTTTTGCAACCAGTACGCGCGCGCGTGAGGCTGGAAATGCTTGTCGGTTATCAACAATGGCGCCTGGAAAGGGTGGCGAGGTCGTGCGCCTCACTAGGGCGGCGAAGCGATATCGTTACCTGAAGAGCTAGACGGAAAATCGATGAGAGCTTGTTATGCCAAGCATGTGATCTCGCTCTACCTATTGCCTGGATCAACAACGGCCAACTGCTACCTGGTATTCGGTTCGTCGGCGAGACATACGGAGATCCATATTAGCGAGCAAGGGCCGACGCGTGCGCGTACCTTTATTTCTGGCGAAGTGGAAGGCAAGGATGGCTTTGATTGGGCAAAAATACAAGGTTGGCGAACAGCTAGACATTAGCGTTGCGTAGCGGACATGCTCGGGATCATGACGCGAGGCTCGGCACGTCGTCGCAATTCGCTTACAGGACGCTTACATGGCGCCAAAAACGAACAAGGGGTCACAGCGTAGAACACTGTAACCCCTTGATTTGTTTGGTGGCGAATCAGGGACTCGAACCCCGGACCTGCGGATTATGATTCCGTCGCTCTAACCGACTGAGCTAATTCGCCAAGAAGCGGAATAGTAAACAGTCTTTTCTGGGCTGTCAAGCGATCCTGCCGCACCGTTACAGGCTTCGTTCCAGGGGCGCGTGGGGGGCGAGGTTGCGGACCCTCAGGCGGCCATCACCGCGCCGCTTGCCCGGCAGCATAAAAAAAGGCGGACCGAAGTCCGCCCAACATGGAGGAACGATTGCTCCCGGTTAATCGTCGGCGTAGATGTCGCGGTCCTTGGTTTCCTTGATGAACAGACCACCCACCACCAGCGTCATGGCCGCGATGATGATCGGGTACCAGAGGCCGTGATAGATGTTGCCGTTCTGTGCCACCAGGGCGAAGGAAATGGTGGGCAGCAGGCCGCCGAACCAGCCATTGCCGATGTGGTACGGCAGCGACATGGAGGTGTAGCGGATGCGGGTCGGGAACATCTCGACGAGCATCGCCGCGATGGGGCCGTACACCATGGTCACATACAGCACCAGGATGACCAGGATGACGATGACCATCGGCGTGTTCATCTGCGCCGGATCGGCCTTGGCTGGGTAGCCCGCGGCCTTGAGCGCTTCGGACACGTCCTTCTTGAAGGCCGCATCCTTGGCCTTGGCTTCGTCGGCCGGCAGGCCCTTCGAGCTGTAGCCGGTGATCACCTTGTCGCCGATATGGACCGTGGCCACGGTGCCTGCAGCTGCATCTTCCGCGTCATAGCTGGCGGAGTTGAGCGACAGGACCTGCTTGGCGATATCGCACGAGCTGGTGAACTTGGCGGTGCCCGTCGGGTTGAACTGGAAGGTACATTCCTTCGGGTCGACCACGACCTTGACCGGTGCCGTCTGGATGGCACGCTCGAGGGCCGGGTTGGCGTAGTGCGTGAGCGCCTTGAACAGCGGGAAGTAGGTCAGGATGGCGAGCGCGCAGCCGGCCAGGATGATCCACTTGCGGCCGATGCGATCGGACAGCGCGCCGAACACCACGAAGAACGGCGTACCAATGACCAGCGCGGCGGCGATCATCAGGTTGGCGGTCTTGGGGTCGACCTTTAGCACCTGCGTCAGGAAGAACAGCGCGTAGAACTGGCCCGTGTACCACACCACGGCCTGGCCGGCGGTCAGGCCGATCAGCGCGAGGATGACGATCTTCAGGTTGCGCCATTGGCCAAAGGATTCCGTCAGCGGCGCCTTGGAGGTCTTGCCTTCCGACTTCATCTTCTGGAAGGCTGGCGACTCGTTCATCGACAGCCGGATGTAAACCGAAATGCCGAGCAGCACGATCGACAGCAGGAAGGGGATACGCCATCCCCAGACCTCGAAGTTCGGGCCAGTCAGCTCGCGGCAGATCAGGATGATGATCAGCGAGAGGAACAGGCCGAGCGTGGCCGTCGTCTGGATCCACGAGGTGAACGCGCCGCGCTTGCCATGCGGCGCATGTTCGGCCACATAAGTCGCTGCGCCGCCATACTCGCCGCCGAGCGCCAGGCCTTGCAGCATGCGCAGGGCGATGAGGATGACCGGTGCCGCGACGCCAATGGTCGCGTAGCTTGGCAGCAGGCCGACGATAAACGTCGACGCGCCCATGATCAGGATGGTCACCAGGAAGGTGTACTTGCGGCCGATCATGTCACCCAGGCGGCCGAATACCAGTGCGCCGAAGGGGCGCACGATGAAACCGGCGGCAAAGGCAAGCAGCGCAAAGATGAAGGCGGAGGTTGGATCGAGTCCGGAGAAGAATTGCTTGGCGATGATGGCCGCCAGCGAGCCGTACAGATAGAAGTCATACCATTCGAACACCGTACCGAGAGACGAGGCGAAGATCACCTTCTTCTCTTCGGCGGTCATCGGTGTCGACGCCTTCGGTAGTGGCGTCGCAGCTTGCGCAGTAGCCATGTTGTCTCCTCGTTTTGTCTATGTCCCCGGAGCGCCGGCGCCATGCCGGAGATCTTGCCGGGTTGGCAAGTGATCCGAAGTCGAGTTGATTGTGGGAGCCCAACCTTACGGTGGTCTGACAGCAAAACGCGGGATGGATACGGGTATACGCGAATGCCTGCAGGCGTATCGGAGTGCCGGTTTTCCGGCTCAGGCGTCTGGAGGTGGTGCGGTGGGAGGCGCCGGTTCGGTGGTGGCGGCCGCGGCAGCCTCGGCCTCGGCTTCGCGGTCGAGCCGGTTCATGCGCCAGGCGTAGAGCACGATGATGAGCAGATAGACAATCAGGGCACCTTGCGCGCCGACCCAGAACGAGAACGGCCACTGGAAGAAGGGAAAGGTCAGCGCGCGGGCGTGCCAGCTGATCACGAAGGTCACCAGGAACCAGACCAGCAACAGCGCGCCGATCCAGGACAGGTTGATGCGCCAGCGGCGGCGATCGGAAGAAGCGGTGGGGCGCTCGGGCGGGTTCATGCGGATGTCCTCAGGCCAGCTCTGCATCGGCGCCGCGCGCCTGCAGGCGCGGCAGCATGATGCGGATACGCGTGCCGCTGCGGACGGGCTCGTAGGCGTACACGTGGTCGAGGATGCTGACCGTGCCCCCATGTTGCTGCACGATCTCGCGCACGATGGCGAGCCCCAGGCCGCTACCTTCGATGCCACTGCCGAGAATGCGGTAGAAGCGCTCCATGACCCGTTCGCGTTCCGCGACCGGAATGCCGGGGCCGGTATCGTCGACTTCAAGCATGACCTCGCGTTCCGCCGAATTGGCGTGGACGCGTACCGTGACATGGCCACCGTTGGGGGTGTAACTGATGGCATTGTCGATCAGGTTGCCGAGCATCTCGGTCAACATCAGGCTGTTGCCGAGGATCAGCACTGGCATGGCCGGCACTTCCACGCCCAGATCAATCTGCCGTGCCCACGCCTGGGACAGCCAGCCCGTGACCACTTCGCGTGTCAGCGCCACCAGGTCGGTGGGGGCCATGGCCTGGCTGGCACTGGCGTTCTCCATGCGGGCCAGCGAAAGCAATTGCTTGACAAGATGCGCGGTGCGGTTCGAACTGTTGGCGATGTGCGCCAGCGACCGGCGCAGTTCGTCAGGGGACTGCTCGCGCTGCGCCAGTTCGGCCTGCATGCGCAGGCCAGCCAGCGGTGTCTTCATTTGATGCGCGGCATCGGCGATGAACCGCTTCTGCGAATTCACTGACTGTTCGACACGTGCCAGCATCTCGTTGAACGACACGACCAGCGGCGTGATTTCCTGTGGCGTAGCGCGTTCATTGATCGGGCTCGTATCGGCCGGATTGCGCGCGTGGATGCGTTGCTGCAAGGCGGTCAGCGGCGCCAGCCCGCGCGCCAGCCCGAACCACACGAGCACTACGGCGAGCGGCAGGATGACGAACTGCGGCAAGATCACACCCTTGATGATCTCGTTGGCGAGTTGGGCGCGTTTGTCCAGTGTCTCGGCCACCTGCACCAGTACCGGAGCATTGCCGCCCACGCCCGGTATGCTGATATAGGTATGCGCGACGCGGATATCGTTGCCGCCGAGCTTGTCGTCGCGCAGGTGCACCAGGCCGCTGTAGGGCTGCTCGGTGTCGATCGGCAGCGGCAGGTCCGGGTCTCCGCTGATGAATTCGCCACGCGTGCCGAGCACCTGGAAGTAAATGTTGTCGCGTTCATCGGCGCGCAGGATTTCCTTGGCGGAGAGCGGTAGCTGCAGCACCACGCGGCCGTTGACCTCGCGTACCTGTTGCGACAGCACGATGGCGCTGGTCTCCAGTGCGCGGTCGAATGGCCCATTGGCGATCGCCTTGGCGGCGAGATAGGTCACGGCAATGCTCAAGGGCCAGAGCAGAAGCAGCGGCGCCAGCATCCAGTCGAGGATCTCGCCGAACAGCGAGCGCGGTACCGTGGCATTGGACTGCAGTTCTTCGTTCGGCAGGATCTGCTGCAACTCGCGTTCTAGTTCCGCATCGCTGGCGGGCGGTACCGGGCGCTTGGGCGCACGCCGCCGATGGGCCGCCGGGGACCAGGAGGTCCACGGTGCGCGTAGCCGGTGCAGGAGACTCATACAGCGTCGGGCGTGGGTGTGGTGGCTGGCGTGGCCTGATACTTCTCGAGGCAGTAGCCCAGCCCGCGCACTGTCGCGATGCGGATCCCGTTGACCTCGATCTTCTTGCGCAGGCGGTGGACGTAGACCTCGATGGCGTTATTGCTGACTTCCTCGCCCCATTCGCACAGGTGGTCGACCAGCTGTTCCTTCGATACCAGCCGCCCGGTGCGCGACAGCAAGATCTCCAGCAGGCCCAGTTCGCGTGCCGACAATTCGAGCATCTGGTCGTCGATATACGCGATGCGCCCGACCTGGTCAAAGGCCAGCGGGCCGTGGCGGATCAGTGCCGCACCGCCGCCCGCCCCGCGCCGGACCAGCGCCCGCACACGTGCCTCCAGTTCCGAGAGGGCAAAAGGCTTGGCCATGTAATCGTCCGCGCCGAGGTCAAGTCCCTTGACGCGTTCGCCGACGCTGTCGGCTGCCGTCAGGATCAGCACCGGAAGCAAGGAATTGCGCGCGCGCAGGCGCCTCAGGACCTCCAGCCCCGACATGCGCGGCAGGCCGAGATCGAGGATGAGCAGGTCGAAACTCTGGGTGGACAGGGCGGAATCGGCTTCCAGGCCATGCGCGACATGGTCCACGGCATAACCGGACTGACGCAGCGAACGGGTCAGTCCATCGGCAAGGACGTGGTCGTCCTCGGCGATCAGAATGCGCATCGTAGTCTCCTGACACCCTGTTTCACTGCCGCGCCGCAGTTTGGGCCGGGCGGCGGGTAAAATTGCAACGCAGCGCCAGCCGCAAGGCTTGCTAAAAACACTGTTTTTTTATACAGTACCTGCAGTTTCGGAATTCAGTGTGTCTCGTAATGTTATAGGCGAACGGGACAACCGCAGCGGGACAGGTGGCACGGCAAAGCCGCGCATCTCCGTGCCGTACCGCTCTGCGCCCTGTTCCGCGAACCATTTATACACCAATTTGGCAAAAGGACGACCATGGACGACAGCAAAAAGGCCGGTGCAGGCATGAACGCCGAAAAGCAAAAAGCGCTGGCTGCCGCGCTGGCACAGATCGAGAAGCAGTTCGGCAAGGGCTCGGTCATGCGCCTGGGCGACGGCGGTCCCCAGGAAGATATCCAGGTCGTCTCCACCGGGTCGCTGGGTCTCGACATCGCCCTTGGCGTCGGCGGCCTGCCGCGAGGCCGGGTGGTCGAAATCTACGGGCCGGAATCGTCGGGCAAAACCACGCTGACCCTGCAGGTTGTCGCGGAAATGCAGAAGCTCGGCGGTACTTGCGCCTTCATCGATGCCGAGCATGCGCTCGACGTCAACTACGCGGCGAAGCTGGGCGTCAATACCCAGGACCTGCTGATTTCCCAGCCGGATACCGGCGAACAGGCGCTCGAGATTACCGACGCCCTTGTGCGTTCCGGTTCGGTCGACATGATTGTGATCGACTCCGTGGCAGCGCTTGTGCCGCGTGCCGAAATCGAAGGTGAAATGGGCGATTCGCTGCCCGGCCTGCAAGCCCGCCTGATGAGCCAGGCGCTGCGCAAGCTGACCGGCACCATCAAGCGCACCAACTGCCTGGTGATCTTCATCAACCAGATCCGCATGAAGATCGGTGTCATGTTCGGCTCGCCCGAGACTACCACCGGCGGCAATGCGCTCAAGTTCTATGCGTCGGTACGGCTGGATATTCGCCGTATCGGCTCGATCAAGCGCGGTGACGAGGTCATCGGCAACGAAACCAAGGTCAAGGTCGTCAAGAACAAGGTGTCTCCGCCGTTCCGCGAATCCATTTTCGACATCCTGTACGGCGAGGGCATTTCGCGCGAAGGCGAGATCATCGACCTGGGCGTGGAAGGCAAGATCGTCGACAAGGCGGGTGCCTGGTACAGCTACAACGGTGACCGGATCGGGCAGGGCAAGGACAACGTCCGCGAATACCTGCGCGAGAACCCTGACCTGGCGCGTGAAATCGAAAACCGCATCCGCGAACAGCTTGGTATCTCGCTGATGCAGGCCGACGGCCCCGCCAAGGCTGAGGCCGGTAGCAAAGAGGACAAGGCCGAGAAAGCGGAAAAAGCCGCCGCCCGCAAACCGGCCGACAAGCTGGCGGCCGAAGGCTGATTCACCTGAGCTCCCCGGCTGGCGCGGTTGCCTGCGCCAGCCTGCGCCATGCCCCGCCCACCTCTGAGCCTGAAAGCCCGCGCCGTTGGTTATCTCTCCCGACGAGAGCATAGCCGTGCGGAACTGGCGCGCAAGCTGGCGCCGCACGCCGCGTCCGAGGAAGAGGTGTCGCTGCTGCTCGACGCGCTGGAGCGGGAAAACTGGCTATCCGATACCCGGTTTGCTCAAAGTGTCCTGCACCGGCGCGGCGGCCGCTATGGGACCCGCCGGGTCATGCAGGAGCTTGGCGCTCACCAACTCGATGCCGATACCCTGGCCGAAGCGCGTCAGCGCTTGCAAGACACCGAGTTGCAGCGTGCCCGGGCCGTTTGGCACAAGCGCTTTGCCGCACCTGCGGAAGACGCCGCCGCGCGGGCCAAGCAGGTTCGCTTTCTCCTCGCACGCGGGTTTTCCTCTGCCGTTGTCGGGCAGGTCGTGCGCGGCGCCAAGGACTGGCTCGAGACATTGGACCAGACGTTGGATCCTTCGCCGTATGATACCGACCCGGACGATTTCGAAGCCTGATTTTCCCAATTTATGGGATCCGGGCGCCTCACAATTCCACACTGCGAACTCGGGGCGCTCAGCCTCGCTGCCTGGCATGCTAGAATCGCGGGATTGTTTCGGATGTATCCATTCCGGTGTATGCCACTTCCCCAGCCCGTTAACCGTACCCTGCGCCATACTCGCGCCATCACGGCAGAAGTGTTTCTGCGGGACGACGGACTATGGGATATCGATACGCGCCTGAAGGACATGAAGGCGCGTGACCTGATGCTCTTCACAGGTCAGCTCCGTCCGGAGGGCACACCGCTCCATGATCTGTCGCTACGTATCACCATCGATACCCAATTCAATATCGTCGACGCCGCGGCCAGTTCCGACTGGAACCCGTACCCCGGGTACTGCGAGGCGATCGAGCCGGCGTATCGGCAGCTGATCGGGCTGAACCTGCTCAAGCAATTCCGGGCCGCCGCGCGGGCCCGTTTGGGCGGGACGGACGGATGCACCCATCTCACCGAACTGTGCGGCCTGTTGCCGACCGTGGCTTTCCAGGCATTTGCTGGCGAGGTCATTCGAACGCGCGATCCCGCAAGTGACCCAGCCCACGGTAATCAGCCGCCGCCGCAGCTCAACCGCTGCCATGCACTGAGTTTCCAGGGCGACGCTGTCCGCGAATACTTCCCGCGCTGGTATGGGCATCGGCCCGCAGATGCCAGCGAACGCGGCAGCTTCTCCGAGGAACTGGCTAAACTGCCGGTCACCGACGAGAATCGGGAGCCTCCCGCCTGATCTTCCCCGATCGGCATCCAGATTCAAGAATCCCATTCAACAACACCTTCAGCCTCGTAAAAAGGAACACGCATGAAGATCCATGAGTATCAGGGCAAGGAAATCCTGCGCAAATACAATGTGCCGGTGCCGCGCGGTATCCCCGCTTTCTCCGTGGAAGAAGCCCTCAAGGCAGCAGAGCAGCTCGGCGGCCCGGTGTGGGTCGTGAAGGCGCAGATCCACGCAGGTGGCCGCGGCAAGGGCGGCGGCGTGAAAGTGGCCAAGAACATGGACGAGGTCAAGACCTACGCGTCCAACATCCTCGGCATGCAGCTGGTCACGCACCAGACTGGTCCGGAAGGCCAGAAGGTCAATCGTCTCTACATCGAAGACGGCGCCGATATCAAGAATGAACTCTACGTTTCCCTGGTGACCGACCGCGGTACGCAGAAGGTTGCGCTGATCGCCTCGAGCGAAGGCGGCATGGATATCGAAGAAGTTGCACACTCCACGCCGGAAAAGATCATCACCGAATACATCGATCCGCTGACCGGCATCACCGCCGAGCAGTCGAAGAAGGTCGCCGCGGCCATCGGCCTGACGGGCGCCTCGGTGGACCAGGCTGTGGAGCTGTTCGCCAACCTGTACAAGTGCTACATGGAAACCGACGCATCGCTGGTCGAGATCAACCCGCTGAACTGCGATAGCAAGGGCAACCTCATCGCCCTGGACGCCAAGTTCAACTTTGACTCCAACGCCCTGTTCCGTCACCCGGAAATCGTGGCCTACCGCGACCTGGACGAAGAAGATCCGGCTGAAGTCGAGGCTTCCAAGTTCGACCTGGCCTACATCAGCCTGGACGGCAACATCGGCTGCCTGGTGAATGGCGCCGGCCTGGCCATGTCGACCATGGACACCATCAAGCTGTTCGGCGGCGAGCCGGCCAACTTCCTGGACGTGGGCGGTGGCGCCACGGCCGAGAAGGTCACCGAAGCGTTCAAGATCATGCTGAAGAACCCTGAAGTGAAGGGCATCCTGGTCAACATCTTCGGCGGCATCATGAAGTGCGACACCATCGCCGAAGGCGTGATCACCGCCTGCAAGGCCGTGAATCTCTCCGTGCCGCTGGTCGTGCGCATGAAGGGTACGAACGAAGAACTGGGCAAGAAGATGCTGGCCGAATCCGGTCTGCCGATCATCTCCGCCGACACCATGGCCGAAGCCGCGACCAAGATCGTCGCTGCCGTCAAGTAAGCCGCTGCCCAAGGATAAGGATACGAACATGAGCATCTACATCAACAAGGACACCAAGGTCATCACCCAGGGCATCACGGGCAAGACCGGCCAATTCCACACCCTGGGTTGCCAGGCCTACGCGAACGGTAAGAACGCCTTTGTCGCCGGCGTGAACCCGAAGAAGGCAGGCGAGAAGTTCTCGGACATTCCCATCTACGGCACGGTGAAGGAAGCAGCCGCCCAGACTGGCGCCACCGTCTCGGTGATCTACGTGCCGCCCGCAGGCGCGGCCGCCGCTATCTGGGAAGCTGTCGAAGCCGACCTGGACCTGGCGATCTGTATCACTGAAGGTATCCCCGTGCGCGACATGCTGGAAGTGCGCAACAAGATGAAGGCCAAGGAAGCTGCCGGCGGCAAGAAAACCCTGCTGCTGGGCCCGAACTGCCCCGGCCTGATCACGCCCGACGAAATCAAGATCGGCATCATGCCCGGCCACATCCACATGAAGGGCCGCGTCGGCGTGGTGTCGCGCTCCGGTACCCTGACCTATGAAGCCGTGGCCCAGCTGACCGAACTCGGTATCGGCCAGTCGTCCGCCGTCGGCATCGGTGGCGACCCGATCAACGGCCTCAAGCACATCGACGTGATGAAGGCCTTCAACGACGATCCCGACACCGATGCCGTGATCATGATCGGCGAGATCGGCGGTCCGGACGAGGCAGAAGCCGCCCGGTGGTGCAAGGACAACATGAAGAAGCCGATCGTGGGCTTCATCGCTGGCGTGACTGCGCCTCCGGGCAAGCGCATGGGCCACGCCGGCGCGCTGATCTCGGGCGGTGCCGACACGGCTGACGCCAAGCTGGCCATCATGGAAGAATGCGGTTTCACCGTGACCCGCAACCCGTCCGAAATGGGCAAGCTGCTCAAGGGCTTGCTGTAATCGGGGCTGTTGTTCAAAAAGGAGGCTTCGGCCTCCTTTTTTGTTGGCTGTTCTTGTTGGACTGTCGGGCAACAAATTATTCATTGATCACTTTTTTATGGGAAAGTGATGCAAAAACCCCGTTTTTAGGGAAAACCCGAAGCGCGACTGAAAAGAAATCGAAAGGTTCAACGCGCACACTCTGTGGCACGGTTTTTTTGTCCGCCGCTTTCCGACCGCCGGTTTGCATCCACCGGTCTGCGTTCACTTCACGGAGTATTCTTTTGGACTTCTCATCTTCCGCCTTCTGGTTCGCCCTGGGGTCGATCATCCTGACCAATATCGTGCTGTCCGGCGACAACGCCGTGGTCATCGCCCTGGCTTCCCGCAGCCTGCCGCCCAAGCAACAGAAACTTGCGATCTTCTGGGGTAGCGCCGCTGCCATCATCATGCGGATCGTGCTGACCGTCGCTGCCGTCAAGTTGCTGACGTTGCCATGGCTCAAGATCGTCGGCGCCATGCTGCTGATCTACATTGGCGTACAGCTGCTGAACGAGGGCGACGAGGATGAGTCACACGCGGCCAAGGCTTCGATCTGGGCTGCTATCCAGACCATCCTGATCGCCGACCTGGTGATGTCGCTGGACAACGTCATGGCCGTGGCCGCTGCCGCGCAGAATGGCCCTCCGGGTAGCCAGGTGACCCTGCTGATCCTGGGCCTGGGCATCAGCATTCCGCTGATCATCTTCGGCAGCACGCTGCTGCTCAAGGTCATGGAGCGTTTCCCGATCATCATCACGCTGGGTGCGGCACTGCTCGGTTATCTTGCCGGCGAAATGTTCATCTCCGATCCGGTCGATGCCGCCTGGTTTGCCGACAACGTGCAGCACGCAGGCCTGATCGCCGGTGCGCTGGGCGCGGTTATCGTGGTCGGCCTGGGTACCTACCTGCAGCGTCGCCAGGCGCGTGCCGCTGCCTGAATAGTGCAACACCTGACAGGCGGTGTTGATCGCCCGTCATGAAAAACTGCCAGATTTTGTCACTCCAGGTGACGGAATCTGGCAGTTTTTATTGGCGACCCGACGTGGCAGTGCACAAATTTTGTCATTTTCCCCAGCAAATGGGGCTGGCACGCTGTGTGCTCTGTGATCCCCCGCACGCGTGTGCTTTAAGAATTTTCGAGGGGTCACCAAATGAAAATGCAACAACTCTGCCGTACCGCTCGGCGCGTCCAGAAGGGTTTTACGCTGATCGAGCTGATGATCGTTGTGGCGATCATCGGTATCTTGGCTGCTATCGCAGTGCCGGCTTACCAAAATTACGTGAAGAAAGCGGCTTATACCGAAGTCATCAATGCCATGGCTCCCTACAAGCTCGCTGTCGATATTTGCTATCAGTCTGCCGATGGCGCTACGGCTGCCGCAAAATTGGCTACTTGTGACGCTGGTGCGGCTGGTATTCCTGCAGCTCCCACCGCAGTCACGACCGGTGCCTTCAATTCGCTCACGGTTACGGATGGTGTGATCGTGGCGACGCCGAACGCATTCAAAGGCATTCTCGCGACAGAAACCTGTACTATGACCCCCGCCGCCGATGCTAGCGACAAGCTGCAGTGGGCCTACTCGGGCGGCTGCTTGACCCAAGGCTACGTTAAGAACTAAGGAGAGAGTAGTTCGCTACTCGAATTCCTGCATGGAAAAGGCGCCTTCGGGCGCCTTTTTTGTCGTAAGATGCGTGGTCGCAACACACGCCACACGTGGTATCGACCGCCTGCCGGGCATTTCTCCCCGCTCCTCCCGTGATCCGTCCGTCCACGCCGACTTTCCCGTCATCCTCTCCCTTGATTGCCTGGTGGCCACTGCTTCTTGCATTGGCGATGCCATTTATCGTCTCCATTCACAGGCAGCCTTTGTCCACATTCTCGGGGGAGTGGTGGGCCGCAGCCCTGTGGACCTTGTCCTTCGTCTATTTGCTGTGGACCCGCAAGCAGCGTACGCCCATGCCGGCGGTGCCTCCAGTCGTGCTCTTTCCGCTCGCGTTGGCGCTCGTTACCGCTGTCCAGTTCCTGTGGATTCGTCCATTCCAGAACGATCTGGCCGGACTGACGCCGCTGGTCTTTCTGCTCGGCGCGGCCACCATCCTGTGCGGTTATCTCGTCCGCGCGCGCGACGAGGCCCTGCATGCCGCGAGCATGATCGCGTGGGCGCTGCTGGCGGCCAGCCTGCTGGGCGTGGCGGCGCAGGTGGTGCAGCTGTTCCGCGCGGAATTTTCCTTTTTTGGCCTGGTGTCGGAGTACTTCCCCACGGAACAGCGACGCCTGTGGGGAAATCTCAACCAGCCCAACCACCAGGCCACGGTACATGGCCTCGGGTTGGCGGCACTGGTGTATCTGGCTGCGGCGCGGCGGCTGCGGTTGTCTGTGGCACTCGTTCCCGCGGTGTGCCTGGTGTTTGGGATTATCCTCACGGGCTCCAGGACGGGTGTGGTACATCTCGGGCTGGCCACGCTGCTGGGCCTGATGCTGGCGGGTTTGTCATGGGAGTTCGCGACGTCGCGCAGGCGGCGTGCGGCGCTGGTGTTCTTCAGCCTGGCGCTGGTGCCGATGTACTTTTTCCTGCAGCCGCTGGTGCTCGAGGCCAGCCGGGAATTTGGCTGGAAGCTGTTCGACGCCGTCGCGCGGCTGGAAGAGGGTGATGCCGGTTCGGCGCGGGCCGCGCTGTGGCGGCATGCCTGGATGATGTTCATGACGCATCCCTGGTTCGGGGTGGGCTGGATGGAGTTCGGTATCGAGCAGTGGCGGCAGTTGCGATCCGTTGGCATGACGGTGGAGCTGGCGCAGCAGGCGCACAACCAGGTGCTCGATCTGCTGGCCAAGACGGGCACGATCGGCGCGGGCAGCGTGTTGCTGACGCTGGGCGCATGGTTCTGGCGCGTACTGCGTATGACAATCGGAGCCGTTGGCACAGCCGACCGGGCGCGCCGCCCCGCCACGCTGCTCGGGCTGAGTTGGCTGGCCATGCTGTGCGCGCATTCGATGCTCGAATACCCGCTGCATTACCTGTATTTCTTCCTGCTGTTCTGCTTTCTGCTGGGGTGGCTGGAGCCCGGCGGCTGGCCGCTGCGGGGCATATGGGGGCGTCTCGCCAACTGGCGTGGCTGGGCTGTCGTGTGTGCGGTGGTCGGCGGCGCCGGACTGGCGGCGGTGATGATTGACTACCAGCGCGCCGAGGACGTGACACGGGCTGCGACTTTCAACCCGACTATCCCGGTACGTCCACGGTTCTGGTTCCGCGATATTGCCGAACAGCGGCAGACGGCACGCATGCCCCTGAGCCGGGCCAACGCCGCCGAAGCGCTGGCGCGCCATCTGACAGCGTTGCGCGTGTTGCCGACCCCTTCGCTGATCCAGCGGACTGCCCTGCTGACGGCCATGCAGGGCGATACGGCTGCAGCGCAACGCATGATCGAAGACCTGCGGTTCTACTACTGGATCAATCCGGTCGGGGAGCGTTTCCAGACGCTCCGTCTATGCGCCACGCTGCCGGCAGCCGAACGGCCGCAGCCTTATTGCACGCCGCCGGAGTTGCCAGCCGGGCGCTGAGCGGCGCCGTCTGCACCCGATTCAACGCGCAGGTGCCCTGCCTGCTGCCCGGCGCGGGTCAGGCAGCTTCGAGAAAGCGCTGGATCACGCCAGCGGAATAGACGCTCGCCACGTCCCGCAGAAAAGCCGAGAAATCGAGATGCGCAGTGTCATCGGCGCGGTCGGAGACCGTACGCATGATGGCGCAGGGCACGCCGTACTCGTGGCAGACCTGCGTCACCGCCGCGCCCTCCATTTCCACGCACAGCGCTGCCGGCAGGCTGGCCTGCAATTGCGAGACGGCTCCGCTGTCGCCGATGAACCGGTCGCCGCTGGCGATCATTCCGGTATGAAGTGTGGGGTTTTTGAGACGAAAGCGGGTTCGGGTGTCGGTGTCCAAACGTGCTTCAAAATCCTCTTGGAGAAAGGATGCGGCCGCCTGTTCGAGGCGTTTGCGCAGGGTTGGATCACAGGGGAATTCGGCCTGGTCCAGTAGGGGAACCTGGTATTGCGGCCAGAACGGCCGACCGTCAAGATCGTGTTGCAGCAAGCGATCCGCGACAACGATGTCCCCGACGGCCACCCCCCGCGCCAGGCCGCCAGCCAGGCCGGTCATGACCACCGTATCGACGGAGAAGTCGCGGATCAGGGTGACCGTGGTCGCCGCCGCCGCTACCTTGCCGACCCGGGCCAGTACCACGACCACATCTTGCCCATAAATCTGGCCGATGTAATAGTCACGCATACCGATGTGACGGACACTGCCGTATGCATCCATATGCTGCAGCAAGGAAGCGATTTCGTCGTGCATTGCTGCGATCAGACCGATTGTCATGTTTGAAAAGAACAATTCCAGTGTGTAATGTCAATGTACCGGCGATGCCACGCGATCCGGTTGTGCAACGCGTCATCGTAGTTCAGGGCATTGAAAAAAGCGACTCTCCATTTTCATAAGGAATGAACATGCTGCCGCAGGACGATAAAGCTTCCGCGCTCCCTACCGACTCTGCCGATCGCGCAGAGAACCGCATGCCTGCCTTCGTGAGCACGCGACTCAATGGGCACTATGTGGATCGCGTTGAAAAACTATGGGGCGGCGATCACCTGCTGCACGGCATGACACCGGGGGCAGATGCCATTCACCTGTCCAATAATGACTATCTGTGCCTGCTGCATGAGCCGGAACTGCTCAAGGCGCAGTCGCGCGTGCTGCTGGGTGGCGGCGACATCCTGATGTCCGGGGTGTTCATGCACGGCGATACGCCCCAGGCCCGCCTCGAGAAGAAACTGGCCAATTTCATGGGTGCCGAGGATGGACTGATCTCGCAATCCGGCTGGTGCGCCAACATCGGCCTGCTGCAGAGCATTGCCGGTCCGGATGCCCCGGTGTACCTGGACATGATGGCCCACGTATCGCTCTGGGAAGGCGCGCACGCGGCAAATGCCCGCAGTATTCCGTTCATGCACAACGATGCCGTGCATGCCGAGCGCCAGATCAACAAGCATGGTCCGGGCGTCATCGTGGTCGATTCGGTGTACAGCATCAACGGCAGCGTCTGTCCGCTCGAAGCGTTCGTCGAGGTCGCGGAGCGCACCGGCAGCATCCTGGTGGTGGACGAATCCCACTCGCTGGGCACCCACGGCCCGCACGGCGCAGGTCTGGTCGCGGAACTCGGCCTGTCCGACCGCGTGCACTTCCGGACCGCCTCGCTGGCCAAAACGTTTGCCGGACGTGCCGGTTTCATCACCTGCTCGACGCGTTTCAAGGGTTATTTCTTCTCCGAAGCCCGCCCGGCTGTCTTCAGCTCATGCCTGCTGCAGCACGAAATTGCCTGGTTCGACGCGGCCCTCGATTTCATCAGCCAGGCCGACGACCGCCGGACGCGCCTGAAGGCCCAGACCAAGCGGGTCCGCGAGGCCCTCACGGAACTCGGCTACAACGTGTCGGACGGCACGGAACAGATCATCGCGCTGGAAGCCGGCACGGAGCCGCAGACCATGGTGCTGCGCAATGCCTTGCAGTCGCGCGGCGTGTTCGGGGCGGTGTTCTGCGCACCGGCTACGCCCAAGAACCGTTCGCTGATGCGCTTGACGCTGAACTCGGGACTGACCGATATCGAGATTGACCGGGTGCTGGAGGTGTGTGCCGAGATCCGCGAAGAGGTCGACCTGCCGAACTGGTCGTCCAGCAAGCGCGTGCGTAACCGCCGCACTGCGGCGCCGGCCGTCTCGGCTCGCATGCCGGAAGCCGAACATCAGGATGACCGTCCGGTCGCGGCTGCCCAACTGACGAGCGCCGGGCACGACTGAGGCAGAGGGCGGTGCTGTGGGCGCCGCTCTTCCCTGGGCCTGTGCCTAGCGCAGGCCCAGCATCTGGTCTGGGTCGCTGTCGAACGCCCGGATGAAGCTGAAATGGTTCGTGATGTTCTGCGGCAGCAGGTGCTTGGGCATCTCGAACAGGCCGTAGTAGTAGGTTTCCTTTCCTTCGATCGGCGTCGCTTTCACGCAGTAGTCGATCCATTCCACACAGGCCGGGGTGTACATCCCGGCACCCGGCCAGAAGAACGGCACCAGTTCCAGGTTCTGCAACCCGCTGATCAGGGCCTCGGGCGCATCGTAGGCCTCCGCGGCTTCCACGTGCGTGAGCAGGCCCGCTTCCGTCTCGATTACCATCAGGTGTGCCTTGCCATCGCGTGCCAGCATCAGCAGGCCAGACGGATTCGGGTACAGGTAATACTCGACCAGCTGGTACTGCTGCATGATGCCTTCCACCGCCCGGGCCACTGCCGGATCCGACAGGAAGGCATAGGAGTGCCGGCGCAGCAGGTCGTACATGGTGTATGTCTGCTCGATGAAATATTCCTTCTGCAACTGGGCCAGGTCGGCCTCCAGCGTCGGCAGCGAGCCGTCACTGCCCTTGCGCACATAGCGGTCGATCAGGCCTTCGTTGAAGCCGCGTACGGCAACCAGTTCGGTGGCCGTGCCGGTTAGCAGGATCGTCTTGCAGGGCAGGTCGCGCAGTGATTCGCAGAACGTCAGTCCGTCCATTTGTGGCATTTCATAGTCGACAATCACCACGGCAGGCTGCAGAAAACGGCGGATATCGTGGATTTGCCGGAAGATGTGGTCCACTTCCAGCTGGACGGTGCGGCGCTCGAGAGAGAAGGTCAGGTCGTCGTGCGAAACGCGCAGCGGTGGCGCTGACTTCTGCTCGTTGGCGAACCAGTTCTTGAGCCAGGCAGCCGCCTTGTGTACATCGTCGAAAGTCACGACCGGCTGAAACGTCGACAGCTGAAAAGCCGCGCTTTCCAGAAATGCAGTGTCGTCGTCAACCAGCACAACCAATGTCGGGTGGTAGCAAACGGGGAGCTGTGTCGATTTCTGAGGGTTTGTCATGCTTCAGCTTTTCCTTGGTCAGCCTTGGACAGACTGGCGCCCGAATTGTCAGAGGAGGTGGCCGGCGATCCGCTCGGGCTGGATACCGGGGGAAAGGCGATCGTGAATTCCGTGAATTCTCCCACGACCGAGCGGCACTGGATGGTGGCATCCCAGGTCGACAGCACCTCCCGGCAAAATGCCAGGCCGATGCCAGTGCTGCTGCTTTCCGGATACGAATAAAAGCGCCGGAAGATATGCGGCAACTGGGCCTTGGCAATGCCGGGCCCCGTATCGCGGAAGACCATCACGGTGCCGCGCTTGCGCGGTTGCACGGTAATCTCGATCTCGCCCTTGCGTACCGATTTGATCGCGCGCAGGGCGTTCTTCAACAAGTTTGTGACCACCAACGTAAACAGTTCCCGATTGCCATGGGCAATATGGCCTGCGCCGGGTGTGAAATGGACCAGATTCTCCTGCCCGTCCATGAACGGGTAGCGCTGGATGGCCTCGGTCACGGCCGCATCGATGTCGAAGGTCATGGCGTCGCCGCCGGGATTCGGCCGGTGGGCGCTGGTCAGCAGTAGTTCGATCGTCGTATTCATGCGCCGCACGTCGAAATCGATGCGCTGCGCCAGGGTATTCATGTGGCCGAGGCGCGAGGCCGGAATGTAGTCCTCCATGGCCTCGGGCGGATTCTTCTCGTAGACCCGCACCAGCGTGGGCAGGAACTTCTCCAGCCCGCGCACGCTGCCGCTTACGCTCAGCAGCGGGGTGCGCAGTTCGTGTGCGACCGAGCTCAGTGCCGTTGCCATGCCGTCGAGCTTTTCCTGGGTCAGGATCTCGCGGTCGATCTTGCCAGCGTAAATGATGACGATGGCAAAACCCGCAATAGGAATATAGGCCAGCACCGGCGAGGTCGAGGTGATGGGCGGGCCGCCGATGATGAAGTAGAGCGCGAAGGCCGCCAGCGCGCCGATGACCAGCGATGCCGTCGCAATGCGATCGTCGAAATAATAAAGCGCGAATACCGCAATCAGCAGGGATTGGCCCCATACCGCCGAGCCCCCGTTCATCAGCAGCATGAAGGTGAAGAAAAAGGGCAGGGCGTACGTCAGCACGAAGTGGAAGTACCACACGAACCAGCGTGATGGGCGGAAATAACGGATGAACAGCAGTGGCAGGAACAGCACCATGCCCAGCACCCGCAGCCCCAGGTTTTCGTAGGGCTGCGGAAAGATATAGCGCCAGATGATGTAGTACGAGGGGAAACCGATCAGGGCGACGAGGCCGATGATGAGCAGGCGGTGCAGGCGAATCTGCTTCTCGTACCCAGGAGGGACGATATCGTGCGCGCGCGTCAGCAATATGCGGCTGGTGCGGCGGAATTTGAGCAGCAGGGACGGTAGCATGGATGGCCGGTCGGAGCGCCTTGTTCGTGAGGTGTGGCCTAGCGGGACATCCGCTGGTCCCCATTATTCCATACCTTCCCGGCTGGCCGGCCTCATCGTGTGGGGTGGCTGGCAGGCATCCCGCGCATGCCAGAAAGGCAAGCATTAAAAAGTGTATTTTTTGTCACATTATCACATCAGGCCGTCGAGGTGGCGCTTTGCAGGCGCGCCTCGGTGTGACACGGTGGCATGGGCATGGCGGCACGGCCGCACGGGCAAGGAGAAACACTGGAGGCAAGGTAGAGGCGATCGCCAGCCGTGATGCGATGAATGAATCGCAAACCAACTGATGCATCGATACTCAATCGAGTTCTGAGGGCGGCAACAGGTAGGGTTCCGCATGCCCGCCATCGCGGGTCAGGTTGAAGCGGCGGATCGTGGCATCCACTTCCAGCTTGCGGCCGGGGTGATGCTGGGCAAACCGGTCCAGCGTGGCGCGGATCGCCTGGCGGACGGTTCGCACGTCATAGTCGCACGACGGCATGGCGCCGGTTGCGGCCTGGGCCAGGGCGCTCGCGGTGTAGTAGCAGGTGCCATCGTCACGCTGCACGATACGCAGAGACCAGCCCTCCTTGCCGCTGAAGCCCGTGTTTGGCGGCAATACCTGGGCAAGGAAGAAATGCACTGGGGCGGCAGGCGTAATCAGGAAATGCAGGCAGCTGAAGAGCGGAGCGAGCGCATCGCCCGGTTCATGGGGCGGGGTGTACTGGTACTGAAACTCCATGGCCTTGGCGTCTGGACGGGAAACGGTGATGAAAAACGGGGCGCATGCAACCGGGGGAATACCGGAGCACGATGGACGCATCTTGGCAGAGATCGCTCCCGGGAGATGCCGATGGCTTTTGTGAAATTTCTAAGAAATTGTTAAACGTTCCGCATGCCGGCACGGCGTGAAAAAAGCCCGCGGATGCGGGCTTTGATGAGCGGCGATTCCGGCGCGATTCTGGCGAGATGGCTAGCGAAGGATCTACCGGCCTCAGGCCCTGCCCACACATGCTGTACCACGGGGATGTGGGCGACGCTTCGGCGGCTGCCGGACCAGCCCGCTCAGATGGCCTTGATCTCGTTGATCCGGTTGCCTTCGCCGAGCAGTACCAGCTTGGGCTTGTATTCGGCAGCCTCGGCCTCGCTCATCGGCGCGTAGGTGCAGATGATCAGCAGGTCGCCCAGATGGGCGCGCCGCGCCGCCGCGCCGTTCAGCGAAATCTCGCCGCTGCCGCGCTTACCCTTGATGGCATAGGTAGAAAAACGCTCGCCGTTGTTGACGTTGTACAGCTCGATGCGCTCGTACTCGCGGATATCGGCGGCGTCCATCAGGTTCTCGTCGATGCCGCACGAGCCCTCATAATGCAGGTCGGCCTGCGTGACGGTCGCACGGTGCAGCTTGGCGCGCAGCATATTACGTTGCATGTATCGAAACTCCAGTCAGAGATGTGCTCAAAATGATTCCGATGCTGTGATGTCGCCTCGCCGCTTTTGCCGTACTTTTCGTTGTACTGTCTGAGGCTGCATCCTTGAGTGCCCGCAGCTTACCGTAAATTGCTGCAACTGCGTAATATCTGACTGTGCGCACCAGGAAAGCGTCTCATGCCAGCGCCGAGGCGCCGCTGACGATAAAATGCCGCATTGCTTCCTGAAATCCGTTCATGTCATCACTCTGGAAAACCAGCGTCACCGTCGCCGCCGTGATTGAGCGCGATGGGCGCTTTCTCCTCGTCGAGGAGCATACCCACGAGGGTTTGCGCCTCAATCAGCCCGCCGGTCACCTCGATCCCAACGAGAGCCTGGCGGATGCCGTGGCGCGCGAAACGCTCGAGGAAACCGCCCATGTGTTTCGCCCGACCGGCTGGCTTGGCTGTTATCTCGGTCGGTTCCACTCGTCGCGCACGCAGGAAGATGTGACTTATACGCGCTTCACGTTCGTGGGAGAGCTCGGCGCGTTCGATCCGGCGCGCCCGCTCGACGACGGCATCGTCCGCACGGTGTGGATGACCGCGGATGAGGTGCGAGCCTGTCCGGAGCGGCATCGCAGCCCCCTCGTGATGGCCTGCATCGATGACTATCTGGCCGGGCGGCGTCTGCCGCTCGACGCGCTGTATACCCACCCCAGCGTGCTGACGGCTCCGGAGGGCGCATGACGAGCATCGCGAAGAAGCGCGTAGTGATCGGCATGTCCGGCGGCGTCGACTCGTCGGTTTCGGCGTGGCTGCTCAAGCAGCAAGGCTACGAGGTCGTCGGCCTGTTCATGAAGAACTGGGAAGACGATGACAATAGCGAGTACTGCTCGACGCGGCAGGACTGGATCGATGTCGTTTCGGTCGCGGACCTGATCGGCGTGGATGTCGAAGCCGTCAACTTTGCCAGCGAATACAAGGACCGGGTGTTCGCCGACTTCCTGCGCGAGTACTCCGCCGGCCGCACGCCGAATCCCGATGTGCTGTGCAACGCCGAGATCAAGTTCAAAGCCTTTCTCGACCACGCCGTCGCCATGGGAGCGGAGCAGATCGCCACGGGCCATTACGCACGCGTGCGGCAGGCCGGCGATGGCCGTTTCGAACTGCTGAAGGCTTGTGATGCCAGCAAGGACCAGAGCTATTTCCTGCACCGGCTGAACCAGTACCAGCTGTCGCGCACGCTCTTTCCGCTCGGCGAGATCCCCAAGACCAGGGTGCGCGAGATCGCCGCGCAGATCGGCCTGCCGAATGCGGCCAAGAAGGATTCGACCGGTATCTGCTTCATCGGGGAGCGGCCGTTCCGCGAATTCCTTAACCGTTATCTGCCGACCCGACCCGGGCCGATGAAAACGTCAGATGGGAAGGTCGTCGGCGAACATATCGGGCTGGCGTTCTACACGCTCGGCCAGCGCAAGGGGATCGGCCTGGGCGGCAGCCGCGATGGCAGCGGCGATGCATGGTATGTGGCGCGCAAGGACATGGCGGAGAACACGCTGTATGTCGTCCAGGGCCATGACCATCCCTGGCTGTTGAGCGACACCGTGCACGCCGCGGATCTCAGCTGGGTGGCCGGCGAAGCGCCTGCAGAAGGCCGGCGCATTGGCGCCAAGACGCGCTATCGGCAGGCCGACGCGCCAGGCGTGGTGCAGCGTGCTGCACCAGAGGCGCTCGATGTCCATTTCGACGCCGCGCAATGGGCCGTCACGCCGGGGCAGTCGCTGGTGCTGTATGACGGCGACGTCTGCCTGGGCGGTGGCATCATCCAATCTGCCTGACAGGGCGCGCGCGGACGCGCGCTGCGACGCGGCGCCTTGCACGCGACATTGCGCTCTCAGGCGGCGCGCGGCGCTGTATCGATGAACGACTGGCGCTTGCCGAGTTTTTCCTGGTAGGCCGCCAGATTCGCATGATCGGCGCGCCAGTCGATTTCCGGAAACCGGAAGTCCAACCACTCGAGCGTGCAGCCCACGGCAATGTCAGCCAGCGTCAGATGATTGTTGATGCACCAGGTGCGATCGCCGAGGCCCTTGCTCATTGCCGCCAGGCCGTCGGAAACCTTCAGCATCTGCCGATCGATCCACGCCTGGCTGCGCAGGTGCGGCTCGCGCAGGGTCATTTCCAGGCGGACCAGTACCGCGGCATCGAGCACGCCATCGGCTAGCGCCTCCCAGCAACGGGTCTCGATGCGTTCCCGGCCCGTGGTCGGGAACAGTCGGCCCACCGGCGAGAGTGTGTCGATGTACTCCACGATCACGCTCGAATCGAACAGCGCACCGCCGTCGTCCATGATCAGGCAGGGCACCTTGCCGAGCGGATTCGACTGGTGAATCTCGGAATCCGCTGACCACACATCTTCCAGCACCAGCGGACATTCAATCTTTTTCTCTGCCAGCACCACGCGCACCTTGCGCACGTAAGGGCTGCCGAGCGAGCCAATCAGCTTCATAGTCGTTCTTCCTCAACAACCGGCGAGTATACCTTTCCCCGCCCGCTTGGGGGGATACCTGTGGCGTATTCGCCGTATCGGGCACACGGGCGCATGTCCCGCCCGGTGGTAAAATCACGGTTTGTCCGATGGGCTAGCCGCCGCTGGCCCATTGCTTCGCTGTCATTATCCGCGGCGGCCCGTCTCCGTGCGCCGCCTGTCCCGACTTTTCACCGGTAGTCCGCATGTCCACGCTCTCCGCCCTGACCGCACTTTCTCCCATCGATGGCCGTTATGCCGCCAAAGCCGACGCGCTGCGCGACTGGCTGTCCGAAGCCGCTTTCATGAAACATCGCGTCAAGGTCGAGGTGCACTGGCTGATCGCCCTGTCGCAAGCCGGCCTCGCCGATGTCCCGGCATTCTCGGCGGCGTCCGAGCAGGCGTTGCTGCAGCTCGTGGAGCGCTTCAGCGAAGCGGATGCCGCGCGCATCAAGGAAATCGAGGCGGTCACCAACCATGATGTGAAGGCCGTCGAATACTGGCTCAAGGAACAGGTCAAGGGCAACGCCGAGCTGGAAGCCGCCAGCGAGTTCATCCATTTCGCCTGCACCTCGGAAGACATCAACAATACCTCGCACGGCATGATGCTCAAGGGCGCGCGTAGCGAAGTCGTGCTCCCAGCCCTGCGCAAGGTGCATGCACGCCTGGTCGAGCTGGCCCACGCCAATGCTACCCAGCCGATGCTGTCGCGCACCCATGGCCAGCCGGCCAGCCCGACCACGCTGGGCAAGGAACTCGCCAACGTGGCACAGCGCCTGGCGCGTGCCATGCAGCGCATCGAGGCTGTTGAACTGCTCGGCAAGATGAATGGCGCGGTCGGCAACTACAACGCGCACCTGTCGGCCTACCCCGACTTCGACTGGGAGGCGTTCTCGCGCCGCGTGGTGGAAGAGCGCCTGGGTCTCACGTTCAACCCGTACACCATCCAGATCGAGCCGCACGACTACATGGCCGAGCTGTTCGATGCCGTGGCCCGCGCCAACACGATCCTGCTCGATCTGAACCGCGACATCTGGGGTTATATCTCGGTCGGTTACTTCAAGCAGAAGACCAAGGCCGGCGAAATCGGCTCGTCGACCATGCCGCACAAGGTCAACCCGATCGACTTCGAGAACTCCGAAGGCAACCTCGGGCTCGCCAACGCTGTGTTGCGCCACCTCTCGGAAAAACTGCCGGTGTCGCGCTGGCAGCGTGACCTCACCGATTCCACCGTGCTGCGTAACATCGGCGTGGCGCTGGGTTATGGCCTGCTGGCCTACGAGGCCTGCCTGCGCGGCCTGAACAAGCTGGAAACCAATGCCGAGCGCCTCAACGAAGACCTCGACAACTGCTGGGAGGTGCTGGCCGAACCGGTGCAAACCGTGATGCGGCGGTACGGCGTGCCCAACCCGTACGAGCAGCTCAAGGAACTGACGCGCGGCAAGGGCATTTCGCAGGATGGGCTGCGCGCCTTCATCGCCACGCTGGCGATTCCCGAGGTCGAAAAGGCCCGCCTGCTGGAAATGACGCCGGCCAGCTATATTGGCCGTGCGGTCGAACTGGCGCGCCGGGTGTAACGAACAACAGCACAACAGGTGCGTCTCGCTGGCGCATGCCGGTGTCTGGAGCCGCAACGGCAACGTTGCGGCTTTTTTCGTTGCGGGACGCTATCCGGATAGCGAGCCATTTCTCAACGCCCACAATGACGCAAACGCGGGCGAGGCGTGGATTACGGGTGTCCAACAGCATCACAAAATTTGAACAAATCCGTGAACTTCACCTGTTCCGGGCAGCCCAACCGCAGGCAATAATCGCAACTGCACAATCAATGGAGTTCTCCATGGCAGCAACCTCCGGCTATACGCGTACCGCTATCGGTCTGCACTGGCTGATTGCCCTGCTGATCATCGGCGGCTTTGCGGTCGGCCTGTACATGACCAGCCTGGAAGGCCTGTCGCTGACCAAGCTGAAACTCTATTCATGGCACAAATGGATCGGCGTGACGGTCTTCCTGCTGGCGCTCCTGCGCGTCATCTGGCGGTTCGTTCATGGCGCGCCTTCCGTGGTGCCGGGCATGCCGGCCTGGCAGGCGCGTGCAGCGCATGCTGCCCACCTGCTGCTGTATGTACTGATTGTGGCTGTGCCGCTTACCGGCTTTCTCATGAGTCAGGCTGCGGGTATCCCCGTAGTCTATTTCGGGCTCTGGGAGCTGCCCACCGTGGTGGCTTCCGACGAAGCACTCAAGGCGGGAATGCAGCAGGCCCATGTCATACTGAATTACCTGATGGCGGCGCTGGTAGCTGTCCATGCGCTGGCAGCATTCAAGCATCATTTCATCCATCGCGATGGCACGCTGGCGCGCATGCTGCCTTTTATCAAATCGTAAGCGATACGGACGACATGATGCAGGCACGGCTACCTGTACCGGATGCGACGGTCGCCATGCGCCGGTCTGCCTTGCTTCATGCCGCTCATCTTTCCAAGCACAGGAGTCATCCGCAATGAAACGATTCTTCCATGGCCGTGCACTTGCTGTCAGCGCCGTGCTAGCGACTGCCGCCCTGGCGTCCCACCTGGCCGTGGCGCAGGTCGATGCTGCCAAGAGTTCCGTGACCGCCGTGGCGCGCCAGATCGGCGTGCCGATGGAGGGTAAGTTCAAGCGTTTCGACGCGACCGTCAATTTCAATACTGCCCAGCTGGCCAGCTCGCACGCCCGCGTGGAGATCGACATGGCCTCGTTCGAGATCGGTGACGCCGTTACGACCAAGGAGCTGCGCGGCAAGGACTGGTTCGACACCGCCAAGTACCCCAAGGCCACATTCGTTTCCTCGAGCATCAAGCCGGCCGGCACAAACCGCTACGAGGTCGCCGGCAAACTGACCATCAAGGGCAAGACCGTGGATATGGTCGTGCCAGCCACATACCGCGCCGAAGGCGCCAGCCAGGTGTTCGAAGGCACGCTGCCGATCAAGCGCAATGCCTTCAATATCGGTGACGGCGAATGGAAGGACACGTCCGTCGTGGCCGATGAAGTCCAGATCAAGTTCCGGATCGTCACTGCGGGGACCGCAGCCAAGAAGTAAGGTCCCTGTTCCTCAACCCATGTATCCATCAGGAGAAAAGATGAAATTGCGTTCCGCCGTGGTTGCCACCGCCGCCGCCGTTGCCGCCCTGACCGCTGGCATCGCCTTTGCCGCTCCGGTCACCTATAACCTCGATCCGAGCCACACCTACCCGAGCTTCGAAGCCGATCATATGGGCATCTCGAAGTGGCGCGGCAAGTTCACCAAGACATCGGGCACGGTCAAGCTGGACCGCGCGGCCAAGAGCGGCAGCATCGACGTGAAGATCGATGCGGCTTCCATCGACTTCGGCCACGCCAAGATGACGCAGCACGCCAAGTCGCCGGATATGTTCGATGTCGAGGCTTATCCCGATATCACCTACAAGGGCAAGTTCACCAAGTTCAATGGCGATGTGCCGACGGAAGCTGAAGGCGAGCTGTCGCTGCATGGCGTGACCAAGCCGGTTAAGCTCGAGATTCGCGAATTCAAGTGCATCCAGCACCCGATGCTCAAGCGTGAAGCTTGCGGCGCGGACGTGTACGGTACCTTCAATCGCGCCGATTTCGGCATCGATTACGGCGTGAAGATGGGCTTCAAACCGGAGGTCAAGCTGGCCATTCAGGTGGAAGGCGTCAAAGCCGACTGATGACCGTGATGGCAGATCCGGGCCAACCGGTTCAGCCGCCAAAGAAAAAGCCCGTCCTTGTGGACGGGCTTTTTTTGTGCCGGACGCTGCAGTACTCAGACCTGTGCGCCGTAGTTCGGGTCTTCCTGGCCCGAGTCGTCCTTGCGCGGATCGGCCTTGACCAGGTCCTCGCGCTTCACGCCCAGCCACATGCAGATCGCAGCCGCCACGAACACCGACGAGTAGATGCCGAACAGGATGCCGATCGTCAGCGCCAGCGAGAAGTAGTGCAGCGTCGCGCCGCCGAAGATCAGCATGGAGACCACCATCATCTCGGTCGAGCCGTGCGTGATGATGGTGCGCGAGATCGTTCCGGTGATGGCGGAGTTGATTACTTCCTCGGTCGATAGCTTGCGGTACTTGCGGAAATTTTCACGGATCCGGTCGAAGATCACCACCGACTCGTTCACCGAATATCCCAGTACTGCGAGCACGGCGGCCAGTACCGACAGCGAGAATTCCCACTGGAAGAAGGCAAAGAACCCCATGATGATAATGACATCATGCAGGTTGGCAATGATGCCTGCCACGGCGAACTTCCATTCGAAGCGGAACGCCAGGTAGACCATGATGCCGACGATCACGAACAGCAATGCCATCAGGCCATCGGTTGCGAGTTCCTTGCCGACCTGTGGGCCGACGAACTCGACGCGCTTGAGTTCGACCGTGGCATCACCAGCCTTCAGTGCGGACATGACCTGTTCGCTCTGCTTGGCGGTCGACACTACTTCGCCGGTGGCGGTTTTCTGCAGCGGCAGGCGGATCATGACGTCCCGCGAGGTACCGAAATTCTGTACCTGCACGTCGGTATACCCCAATGAGGACACCGTGCCGCGCACCTTGTCGAGCTCGGCTGGCTGGCTGTAGGTCACTTCCATCACCGTACCGCCGGTGAACTCGATCGACAGGTGCAGGCCTTTGTGCCAGATAAAGAACACCGCAGCAAAGAACGTGGCGAACGAGATCACATTGAAGATCAGCGCATGCCGCATGAAGGGGATGGTGCGCCGGATTCGGAAAAATTCCATGTGTTGCCCTTGGTTACCGGTTGCGGCGGGCTGCGTATCGCAATGCGTATTGCTGCAGCCAGCCAGTCGTCAGTGTGTCGATGCTTACTTGGTGGCGGTGTCTGGATCTGGCTTCCACACCGTGCCGATCGAAATCGACTGCAGGCGCTTCTTGCGGCCGTACCACAGGTTCACCAAGCCGCGCGCGAAGAACACGGCGGAGAACATCGACGTCAGGATCCCCAGGCAATGGACCACGGCAAAGCCACGTACCGGGCCCGAGCCGAATGCCAGCAGTGCCAGGCCGGCAATCAGCGTGGTCACGTTGGAGTCCAGAATCGTCGCCCAGGCGCGTTCGAAACCGTGCGTAATGGCAGCCTGTGGCGAAGCGCCGCCACGCAGTTCTTCACGGATCCGCTCGTTGACCAGCACGTTCGCATCGATGGCCATGCCCAGCACCAGCGCAATGGCGGCAATGCCCGGCAGGGTCAGCGTGGCCTGCAGCATGGACAGGATGGCGATCAGCATCAGCAGGTTGAACGCCAGCGCCAGCACCGAGAAAATGCCGAACAGCATGTAGTAGAGGATCATGAAGATGGCGATCGCGGCAAAGCCGTACAGCACCGAATCAAAACCCTTCTGGATATTGTCCGCACCCAGCGACGGGCCGATCGTGCGTTCCTCGATGATTTCCATCGGTGCGGCCAGCGAGCCGGCGCGCAGCAGCAGGGCCAGGTCATTGGCCTCGGTGGTGCTGTAGTTGCCGGTGATCTGGAAGCTGGTGCCCAGTTCCGACTGGATCGTCGCCACCGTCAGTACCTCGCCCTTGCCCTTCTCGAACAGCACGATGCCCATCGGCTTGCCGATATTCTCGCGCGACACGTCGCGCAGCACGCGGCCGCCCTGGCTGTCGAGCTTGATGTTCACGGAAGGACGCTGGTTCTGGTCGAAACCGGCCGAGGCGCTTTCGATGCGGTCGCCGGTGAAGATCACCTGCTTCTTCAGGATCACCGGGGCGCCATTGCCATGCAGGAACAGTTCGCTACCCAGCGGCACCGGGTCGCCCTCGCGCGGCACGCGCGGCGCGTCCGGATCGGCGAGGCGGGCTTCCAGCGTGGCGGTACGGCCGATGATGTCCTTGGCCTTGGCGGTGTCCTGCACGCCCGGCAACTGCACCACGATACGGTCGGCGCCTTGCTGCTGGATCACCGGCTCGGCCACGCCGAGTTCGTTCACGCGGTTGTGCAGCGTGGTGATGTTCTGCTTGACTGCCGTGTCCTGGACCTCGCGGCGCGCCGCATCGGTAAAGGTGCCGGTCAGTATGGTCATGCCATCCGCCGTGCTGCTCTGGAACGCCAGTTCGCGCAGCTGGTTGGCGAGGATGCTGCGAGCCTTGCTGGCATCGTCGGCGGATTCGAAGCGGATCGTCACGCCCTGGCTGTTGCGTTCGATGCCGTTGTGGCGCAGGCGCGCATCGCGCAGCAGGGTACGGGCGTCGCCGGCCAGGCCTTCAAGCTTCTTGTCGACCGCGCCTTTCATGTCAACCTGCAGCAGGAAGTGCACGCCACCGCGCAGGTCCAGGCCAAGGTACATCGGCAGCGCATGCAGCGATGTGAGCCAGCGCGGCGATCCGGACAGCAGGTTGAGTGCGACGATGTACGTGGGATCGGCGGCATCCGGATTGAGCGCGCGGCTCAGTGCATCCTTGGCACGCAGTTGCTCGTCGGTGGTACGAAAACGCGCTTTGACGCTGCCGGTGGGCCCGACCATGTCAAAGAACAGCCCATCAGGCCGGAGTTGCGCCGCATCCAGGATGTCTTCGACACGCTGTTGCATGCTGGCGTCGATCTTGACAGTGGCCTTGGCCGACGAGACCTGCACGGCAGGCGCTTCGCCGAAGAAATTCGGCAGGGTGTAGATCAGCCCGATGGCGAGCGCCACCAGAATGACGAGGTATTTCCAGAGCGGATAACGGTTCATCTTCGACCAGGCGTTCAGGTGCGTCGCGGGTTCCCGCACGGGAACCGGATACAACCGGTTGGCAAGACGCTGCCGCGCCACATGGCGGATACAGCGTTTGCGGGGCGTCCCCGCCGCGCGGGCGGGAACATCACATCATCAGATGCTCTTGAGCGTGCCCTTGGGCAGCACGTTGACCACCGCGTTCTTCTGCATGCTCACTTCGATGCCATCGGCGAGTTCGACAGACACGTACTGGTCGCCCACCTTGGTGACACGGCCCAGCAGGCCGCCAGCGGTAATCACTTCATCGCCCTTGGCCAGGGCTTCCAGCATGGCCTTGGTTTCCTTCTGGCGCTTCATCTGCGGACGGATCATGATGAACCACAGCACCACGAACATCAGGATGATGGGGAGAAAACTCATCAGGCCAGCGGCACCACCCGCACCCCCGGCGGATTGCGCAAAAGCGTTGGAAATCAGCACGTTACTTCTCCATTTGGTTTAATTCGTGAATCGGGCATTCTACCATCGTGAAATGCCTGTCAAGCCAATGTTTGGCCGGCAGGATCCAGCGTTTGAGCGGTTGAGGCTGCTGGTGTTCCCGCCGGTTGTCTCCTTTACTGCGCCCCACGCCCCCGATCCGCATGAAACCGCGCCACAAACGCGCTGAACTGTCCCGCGTCGATGGCATCGCGCATCTCGCGCATCAGTTCCAGGTAGTAGGACAAGTTGTGGATCGTGTTCAGCCGCGCGCCGAGGATCTCGCCGACGCGGTGCAGATGGTGCAGGTAGGCGCGCGAGAAGTTGCGGCAGGTGTAGCAGCCGCAGCTTTCGTCGAGCGGGCGCGGGTCGTTCTTATGGGCGGCGTTCTTGATCTTGATGTCGCCGTAGCGCGTGAACAGCCAGCCGTTGCGCGCATTGCGCGTGGGCATCACGCAGTCGAACATGTCCACGCCTGAGGCGACGCCGGCCACCAGGTCTTCGGGCGTGCCGACGCCCATCAGGTAGTGCGGTTTGTCGGCCGGCAGCTTGGGGCCGATGTGTTCGAGCACGCGCAGCATGTCTTCCTTGGGCTCGCCCACCGACAGGCCGCCGATGGCGTAGCCGTGGAAGCCGCCGTCGCCGGTGGCTTGCAGGCCGGCGAGCGATTCCTCGCGCAGGTCTTCGAACATGCCGCCCTGGACGATGCCGAACAGGGCATTGGGGTTTTCGCCGCGGTCGAATTCGTCACGCGAGCGCTTGCCCCAGCGCAGGCTCATGCGCATCGACTTGGCCGCTTCGTCGCGCGTGGCCGGGCGGCCGTCGATCTCGTACGGCGTGCATTCGTCGAACTGCATGACGATGTCGCTGTTGAGCGTGCGCTGGATCTGCATCGAGATCTCGGGCGACAGGAACAGTTTGTCGCCATTGACGGGCGAGGCGAAGGTCACGCCATCCTCGGTAATCTTGCGCAGGTCGCCCAGCGAAAATACCTGGAAACCGCCGGAGTCGGTGAGGATGGGTTTGTCCCAGCCGATGAAGCCGTGCAGGCCTTCGTGCGTGGCCACCACTTCCAGGCCGGGCCGCAGCCACAGGTGAAAGGTGTTGCCGAGGATGATCTGCGCGCCGATTTCGTTGAGTTCGAGCGGCGACATGGCCTTGACCGAGCCATAGGTGCCCACCGGCATGAAGATGGGCGTTTCGACCACGCCGTGGTTCAGCGTAAGGCGGCCGCGGCGCGCGTGGCCGTCGGTCTTGAGCAATTCGTATTTCAGCATGGCTGTCCCGGGGCAGGTTCAGGGTCGCGGCGCGTCAGGAACATCGCATCGCCGTAGCTGAAGAAGCGGTAGCGTTGTGCGATGGCATGACGGTAGGCCCGGCGGATCGGTTCCATGCCGGCGAGGGCGGAAACCAGCATCAGCAGGGTCGATTTGGGCAGGTGGAAATTGGTGATGAGCGCATCGATTACGCGGAAGCGGTAGCCCGGTGTGATGAAGATGTCGGTGTCGCCGCTGCCGGCGCGCACCGTGCCATCCGGCTCGGCCGCCGATTCGAGCGCACGCAGCGCCGTGGTGCCGACGGCGATGACGCGCCCGCCGGCCGCGCGCGTGGTCGCGATCTGGGCTGCCAGTTCCGGCGCAATGTTGTACCACTCGCTGTGCATGCGATGCTCGGCGACGTTTTCCACGCGCACCGGCTGGAACGTGCCAGCGCCCACGTGCAGGGTCAGGAACGCGCGCTGCACGCCCTTGGCGTCGAGCGCCGCAAATAGTTCGTCGTTGAAGTGCAGGCCGGCCGTGGGGGCGGCCACGGCGCCTGGATTCCGCGCATACACGGTCTGGTAGCGCGTTTCGTCCACGCTGTCGGGATCGTGCTCGATATACGGCGGCAGCGGCAGCCGGCCATGGCGTTCGATCAGGTCGAGGCAGGGTTCGGGAAAGCGCAGGGTGAAGAACGGCTCAGCGCGCGGCCCCACGGTCACGTCGAACGCATCGGCAAGGCGCAGTGTGCTGCCCTCGCGCGGCGACTTGCTGGCGCGAATCTGGGCCAGCACCGTGTGCGTATCCAGCACGCGCTCCACCAGCACCTCGACCTGGCCGCCGCTGGCCTTCTGCCCGAAAAAGCGTGCCTTGAGCACGCGCGTGTCGTTGAACACCAGCAGGTCGCCGGCACGCAGCAGGCCGACGATGTCGCGAAACTGGCGGTCATGCAGGCGCACGCCGGCCTCGGCCGTGGCGTCATTGCCTGCCACGTCTTCCACCACCAGCAGACGGCTGGCGGCGCGATCGGGCAGGGCGCTCTGGGCGATCAGCTCGGGCGGCAGATCGAAGTCGAAATCGGAGAGCAGCAACGGAAATTCCGGAAAATGGTCTGAACCCGCCATTGTAAACGGCCCGGCGGGGCAACGTTATAATGCGCCGTCGTGCCTCCGGGCTATCCTGCAGCACCGCGCGCCATGCGCCGTGCATGCCTTAAGCAGGGTCTGGCGGCGTGTGCATGGCCCCGTCAGCGCCTCGTGGCGCCGCTCTGCTCCGGTCGAGCGGTATCCCGGCAATGTGCCGACGGCCTCTGTGCTGTTTGCTCACTCATTCCGGCATGCCTAGTCGCTCCAGCACCGCAGCAGCTCCTGCTCCCGATTCCGGCACCCAGCCCGACGCCAAGGCAGCGACCAAGAAGGCTGCCGCCAGCAAGACATCGACCACGCGCAGCAAGCTCGCCAAGCTCGGGCTGCAGCGCGATATCGATCTGGTGCTGCACCTGCCGCTGCGCTACGAAGATGAAACCCAGGTGCTGACGATTGCCGAGGCCGTGGCGCGCGCCGGCATCGGCGAGCCGGCGCAGGTCGAAGGGGTGGTGACGAGCAACGAAGTCGCCTTTCGCCCCCGCCGCCAGCTCGTGGTGCGCGTGGCTGACGACAGCGGCGAACTGGTACTGCGCTTTCTCAATTTCTACGGCAGTCAGGTCAAGCAGATGGCCGAGGGCGTACGCCTGCGTGTGCGCGGCGAGGTGCGTGGTGGCTTCTTCGGCGCGGAGATGGTCCATCCCACGGTCAAGCCGGTGGCCGACGATACGCCGCTGCCGGATCGCCTGACTCCTGTGTACCCGAGCACCGCCGGCGTGCCCCAGGCTTACCTGCGCAAGGCCATCCTGAGCACGCTCGACAAGGTGCCGCTGCCGGAAACCCTGCCGCAATCCATTCTCCACGGCGAACTGGCGCGATTACACCTCACGCCGCTGGCCAGTTGCGTGCGCCTGCTGCATCAGCCACCGCCCGAAGTCGACGAGGCAGCCCTGTCCGAGCGGACGCATCCCGCGTGGCTGCGCATCAAGTTCGATGAGCTGCTGGCGCAGCAGCTGTCGCTCAAGCGCGCGCAGGCCGCACGCCGCGAGCGCAATGCGCCGCCCATGCCACCCGTGGCCGATGGCGTGCTCGCGCGCTTCATGCAAACACTGCCGTTCGCGCTCACTGGCGCACAGCAGCGCGTGTGGGCTGAGATCCGTGCGGACCTGACGTCGCCGCACCCGATGCACCGCCTACTGCAGGGCGACGTGGGGAGCGGCAAGACCATCGTCGCCGCGCTCGCCGCGTGCCATGCCATCGATGCCGGCTATCAGGCTGCACTGATGGCGCCGACGGAAATCCTCGCCGAGCAGCATTATCGCAAGCTGTCCGCGTGGCTGGAGCCGCTAGGCGTGCGCATTGCCTGGCTCTCCGGCAGTCTCAAGGCCAAGGACAAGCGCGAGGCGGTTGCGCGTGTGGAATCGGGCGAGGCGCAACTGGTGATCGGCACGCATGCACTGATCCAGGATGCCGTGACGTTCGCGCGCCTCGGCCTGTCCGTGGTCGACGAGCAGCACCGCTTCGGCGTGGCGCAGCGGCTCGCCTTGCGCGCCAAGATGGCGGGCGAAGGCCAGGAAACCGCGCCACCCTGGACGCCGCACCAGTTGATGATGTCGGCCACGCCGATCCCTCGTACGCTGGCCATGACGTATTACGCCGATCTCGATGTGTCGGTGATCGACGAACTGCCACCGGGTCGCACGCCGGTTGTCACGCGTCTCGTCAGCGACGCGCGCCGGCCGGAGGTGATCGAACGCGTGCAGGTGGCGGCCGGGCAGGGGCGGCAGATCTACTGGGTGTGCCCCCTGATCGAAGAGAGCGAGGCGCTGCAGTTGCAGACCGCCGTCGATACCTTCGAGACGCTGGCGAATACGCTTTCGGGTCTGCGCGTGGGGCTGGTGCATGGTCGACTGTCACCGGGCGACAAGGCGGCTGTGATGGAGGCCTTTACCCGTAACGAGATCCAGGTTCTGGTGGCAACCACGGTGATCGAAGTCGGCGTGGACGTGCCCAATGCCTCGCTGATGGTAATCGAGCATGCGGAGCGCTTCGGCCTCGCCCAGTTGCACCAGTTGCGTGGCCGGGTGGGGCGCGGCAGCGCGGAGTCGGTGTGCGTGCTGCTCTACCAGACGCCGCTTTCCCCCACGGCGCGGCTGCGCCTGCAGACCATGCGCGAGACCACGGACGGTTTCGAGATTGCGCGGCGCGATCTCGATATCCGCGGTCCCGGTGAATTCCTCGGCGCGCGCCAGTCGGGCGATGCGCTGCTGCGCTTTGCCGATCTGCAGCACGATGCCTGGCTGGTGGAATACGCGGCACGCGCGGCGCAGCACATGCTGCAATCCTTTCCGGAGGCGGTGGAGGCGCACCTACACCGCTGGCTGGGCGGCCGCGAGCATTACCTCAAGGCCTAGCGCACGGGTACCTGGGTGATGGCAGGTGGTGTATGTCATCTGGCATGCCATACCGTTTTGCGTCTACCCAGTGTGCCTCCTGCTGTTCCAACCGCGCGCTCCCTCTGGAGACCTCAAGAGCGAACCGGACGGCACAGTTCATGGTTCATCCTGAAAATTTTCCCGAGTAAAGATAAAATCTATTGAAACTGCGGGATTGATAAGCCATGACTCTGACCGAACTCAAGTACATCGTCGCCGTCGCACGCGAACGGCATTTCGGGCGTGCCGCCGAAGCCTGCTTCGTGTCGCAGCCGACGTTGTCGGTCGCCATCAAGAAGCTGGAAGAAGAACTGAACCTGCAGATCTTCGAGCGCGGCACCTCGGAGGTCAGCGTCACAGCCATCGGCGAGCAGATCGTCGCGCAGGCGCAACTGGTCCTGGAGCAGACCATGGCGATCCGCGAGATCGCCCAGCAAGGCAAGGATCCGCTAGCCGGCCCGTTGCGCCTCGGCATCATCTACACCATCGGTCCGTACCTGCTGCCGGCACTGGTCAAGCAGATGATCGAGACGGTGCCGCAGATGCCGTTGATGCTGCAGGAAAACTTCACCGTCAAGCTGATCGAGCTGCTCAAGCAGGGCGAGATCGACTGCGCCATCATGGCCGAGCCGTTCCCGGATTCTGGGCTCACGGTGCTGCCGCTGTACGACGAGCCGTTCGTGGTAGCCGTACCCAAGTCCCATCCCTGGGCCAAAAAAAGCGCCATCCATCCCGATGCGCTCAAGGACGAGACCATGCTGCTGCTGGGCAATGGCCACTGCTTCCGCGACCACGTCATGGGCGTGTGCCCGGAGCTGTCGCGCTTCTCGCAGACCGCCGACGGCATCCAGAAGACCTTCGAAGGCTCGTCGCTCGAAACCATCCGCCACATGGTTGCCAGCGGTGTCGGCATCACCGTGCTGCCGCAGACCTCCGTGCCGCAAACACCGGGTCCGCACGACCTGCTGACCTATATTCCCTTTGAAGCGCCGGTTCCGGACCGGCGTGTGGTGCTGGCATGGCGCAAGAGCTTCACGCGCGTCGAGGCCATCAATGCGGTGGCGCAGGCCGTGTCCGCCTGTGTGCTGCCTGGCGTCACGCATCTGCCATTGCCCAGTGCACCAGCGCGCAAGCCGGCTGCCAAGGGCGGGGGCGACAAATCCGGCGCCACCCCGCAAGCAGCCTGACCAGCGCCGTCACACAGCGGCATGCCAGAGGTCGTCATAGGTTTTCTTAATTTGATAGTTTTAAATAATCAAATTTGACAATCAATAGAAGCGGTTTACACTGACTCAACAGTGTCAAATGCAGGAGTGATCATGAACCGCACCGCTACCGCTTCGCACCCCTTCGCCGCCCCAGTCGCCCCGGCCGACTCGGCGCGGTCATCCGGGCGGACGACGCTGGCGGCAACGGCCATGCGCTGGCTGGCCAGCTACGCACTGTCGCATTGAGCCGCAAGCCACCTGCATTGCCCCGATTTCCTCATTTCCATTCCCCCTCACGGTAGGAGCCGACGATGACAGACACCAACAAGCAGACTCAGCCGAATATCTTGACCAATGCTGCAGGCGCGCCCGTGGCCGACAACCAGAACAGCAAGACCGCTGGCAAGCGCGGCCCGGTGCTGCTGGAAGACGTGTGGCTGCTCGAGAAGCTCGCCCACTTCAACCGCGAGCGCATTCCCGAGCGCGTAGTGCACGCCAAGGGGTCGGGTGCCTTCGGCACGTTCACCGTCACGCATGACATCACCAAGTACTCCAAGGCCTCCGTCTTTGCCGAAATCGGCAAGCAGACGCCGATCTTCATCCGCTTCTCCACCGTCGCCGGCGAGCGCGGTGCGGCCGACGCCGAGCGCGATGTGCGCGGCTTCTCGATCAAGTTCTATACCGACCAGGGCAACTGGGACGTGGTGGGCAACAACACGCCCGTATTCTTCGTGCGAGATCCGCTGAAGTTCCCCGACTTCATCCACACGCAAAAGCGCGACCCGAAGACCAACCTGCGCAACGCCACCGCTGCATGGGACTTCTGGGTACGTCATCCCGAGGCGCTGCACCAGGTCACCATCCTCATGAGCGACCGCGGGATTCCCAAGAACTATCGCCAGCAGCACGGTTTCGGTTCGCACACCTACTCGTTCGTCAATGCCGCCAACGAGCGCTTCTGGGTCAAGTTCCACTTCAAGTCGATGCAGGGTATCGAGAACTACACCGACGCGGAAGCAGCGGAGGTGGTGGGCAGCGATCGTGAAAGCGCGCAGGCCGACCTGTTCGAGAACATCGAGAAAGGCAATTTCCCGAAGTGGGCCGTGCGCGTGCAGATCATGCCGGAAGCCGAGGCCGAGACGTATCGCATCAACCCGTTTGACCTCACCAAGGTGTGGCCGCACAAGGACTATCCGCTGATCGACGTAGGCGTGCTGGAACTCAACAAGAACCCTGAGAACTACTTTGCCGATGTGGAGCAGTCCGCCCACAACCCGGGCAATGTCGTGCCCGGCATCGGCTTCTCGCCGGACCGCATGTTGCAGGGCCGCGTGTTTGCCTATGCCGACGCGCAGCGTTATCGCCTCGGCATCAATCACCACCAGATTCCGGTGAACGCGCCGCGTTGCCCGTATCACAACTCGTTCCACCGCGACGGTGCGATGCGGACCGACGGCAACCTTGGCGGTGCGACCAACTACGAACCGAATCGCTTTGGCACGTTTGCCCAGGACGCCAACGCCGAAGATCCGCGGCTTGCCATCAGCGGGTTTGCGGACCGGTACAACCACCGCGAGGATGACGAGGACTACTACAGCCAGCCCGCCGCACTGTTTGCCCTGTTCGACGCCGCCCAGCGCGAGCGCCTGTTCGGCAACATCGCCCGCCACATGGCATCGGTGCCTGAAGACATCCAGCGTGCCGCCATCGATCATTTCAACAAGATCGATCCGGCCTATGGCGCTGGTGTTGCCCAGGCACTGGGCCTGAAGTAAGAGGCTCCCCGCATGGCGCTTCTGGTGCCATAATGCTGAGACCGGCCTGCCGCGATGCCCCAAGCGCACGGCAGGCCCGCCCGAGTCGAGTGACCCCCTGACCAGAAGGAATGATCATGGCAAAGAAAAACGAGAGCAGCGTGAGCATCAACATCGGCATCAACGACAAGGACCGCAAGAAGATCGCCGACGGGCTGTCGCGTCTACTGGCCGACACCTACACGCTCTATCTCAAGACGCACAACTTCCACTGGAACGTGACCGGCCCGATGTTCAATACCCTGCATCTGATGTTTGAGACGCAGTACACCGAACTCGCGCTGGCCGTCGACCTCATCGCCGAACGTATTCGCGCCCTGGGCTACCCGGCGCCGGGAACCTATAAGGAATACGCGCGCCTGTCGTCCATCGCGGAGACCGAAGGCGTGCCGAACGCCGAAGAGATGATCCGCCTGCTGGTCGAAGGCCAGGAAGCCGTGACGCGCACCGCGCGCTCCATCTTCCCGACCGTCGACGCCGCCAGCGACGAACCGTCCGCCGACCTGCTCACGCAACGCATGCAGACGCACGAGAAGAACGCGTGGATGCTGCGCTCGCTGCTGCAGAAGTAAGCACCAGCCGACGCACCACCGCCGGGACCAACCGCCCGGCGCTACAATAGAGCGCCTGCCACCGCAGGCGCTTTTTCATTGCCGCCGGACCGCCCCACGGCAATAGATTTCCCCAAGGGGCAGCGCAGCCGTGAGCGGCACGCGCGGGGCTTTCTACCGTTTTCTGGTCATGCTCAAGCGTCTCGCCATCTACTTTCGCCTCGTCCGTCTCGACAAACCGATCGGCACCTTGCTCCTGCTCTGGCCGACGCTCTGGGCGTTGTGGATTGCTGCTGAAGGCACGCCCGGCGCGCAAGTGCTGTGGATCTTCATCATCGGCACCTTCCTCATGCGCTCCGCCGGTTGCGCCATCAATGACTGGGCCGACCGCGATTTCGACAAGCACGTCAAACGCACCACACAGCGTCCCGTCACCGCTGGCCTTATCGCCCCGTGGGAAGCGCTGGCGGTCGCCGCCGCACTCGCACTCGTAGCGTTTGCGCTCATCACCCCGCTCAACGCGCTCACAAAATCGCTGGCAGTCGTCGCCGTAGTCATCGCCGGCACTTACCCGTTCTTCAAGCGGTTCTTTGCCATTCCCCAGGCCTACCTTGGCATTGCCTTCGGCTTCGGAATTCCCATGGCCTTCGCCGCCCTTACCGACCACGTACCCGCACTGGCGTGGATCCTGCTCGCCGGCAACATCCTGTGGGCCATCGCCTACGACACCGCCTACGCCATGGTTGACCGCGACGACGATCTCAAGATCGGCATGCACACCTCCGCCATTACCTTTGGCCGCTTCGACGTACTTGCCATCATGCTCTGCTACGCAGGGTTTCTTGCCGTCATGGCCTGGGCAGGCCAAAGCCTCGCGCTCGGCTGGCCGTACTGGCTCGGCTGGCTCTGCGCCGTTGCCTGCGCGCTGTATCACTACACCCTGATCCGCACACGCGAACGCATGGCGTGCTTTGCCGCCTTCCGGCACAACAACTGGCTGGGAGCATTTCTGTTTGCGGGTGTCGCCGGCGCCTACTGGCTCAGATAGAACCCAGGCGAATCTGCCGGAACGGCATGCGGAGAGAACGTATAGCTCGAAAGAGCGCGGAGAGAAGTGCAGACTAGGGCGTCACGCGTCTGAAGACTTCGCGCGATAACGGCTCGCCGTATCGCGCCTGCGGCACGTGCACGATGATCAATGGACGAGCGTCCACACGTTTTCTGGAATCGTCTTGGCTTTGGCCACGGCATTCAGCCAGTCCTGCCATGCAATCGGATCCACCGTGCCGCGCGCGCTTTCCAGAATACGCCACGGCAACGTCGCCATCTCGGTCTCGAATCCGTCTGCAACGTCCTGATGGTACGTATGCTCAAGAAAGTAGAACATCGCGCGATAAGCTTCTTCTACCGACAACTCTGGGTTGCTCATGATCGCCTCACCGGGTCTGGCTCTTGATGTGATGGACGATGCGTAGCGCATCGGGCTGGTACTGCATGACTGCTCGGAAGCCTCGCATCGGACGGCATGCGTGGTCTCTCTGAGATTCGCAGAAGTTTCGGTCGTTGACAATGGCAACTGCGATTCCGGACAACGATATCGGCCGGAAACCCGCATGGTGACAGGGCCCAACCTGAATACTCATTTTTTCCCCGAATTGATTGCTTCGTGTTTCGACAGTTTGTGTCGGGGTACAACTCTCTCTAGCTTCTTACCTCGCGTGCTGCCTGTATCCGCCAGGCGCAGATCAGCCAGTTCCATCCGCTCGGCATCCGACAGGCCATTTCCAAACTTGGCCTTGTCGATCAGTTCCGCCGCGCGCTTAGCCGGTTATCACCGCGCGAGGCCGCTTCCATGGCTTTGTCGGCGGCCTTGGCGGCATCCACCACCATGCCGCCCATTGCATTGGTGATGCCATACTGGCTTGTCTTGTGCGATTCGACGATGTGATGGGTATCCGCACCCGGATCGAGAATCACCTCCTTGCCGACCATCGTCAGATCGCGCCGCGCGGCAATATCAGCACCGCGCAGTGTGATCTCTTCCTTGGCGTCCAGCGTGACATTACCGTTGTTACTGACGATGCTGCTGCGGATATCGCCCTGGGTGGCGCTGTCGCGGTCGTAGCTGTGGCTCTCCTTGCGCACGCCCATCGTGCTGCTGGTGCCGTTGCCATTGCCGTCGCTGCCGAGATTGCCGATTGTCTTGCTGGAACTGCTGCGATGCTCCGAGCCGGTATCGAGACCGGCGACGATATCGATCTTGCCTTCCTTCGCAATCAGGCTGACATCCCGTTCCGCAGCCACGGCCGAACCGGCCACGCGGATGTTGCCGTGGCGACTGTTCATCACCACGCGGTCGGCCAGGATCAGGCTGGGCGTTTGCGTGACGTCTTCCAGTCGCCCTTCGGCATTGCTGCGACTCATGTTGTACGGCGACTGCGACACGCCGCTGCTGTTCGGGCCGCCCGTCATGGCCCGGCCCATGTCGCCGAGCGACTGCATGGCCGTGCTCAGCTGCATGCTCTTGCTGCTCGCTTCCTTACAAACCTGATATTCGATGTAACTGAGTGCGTGATTTACCGACGGCGCTTCGCCACCCAGATCAAGTGCCATGCGAAAGCGAAGACTCCTCCGATCAAGAAGAAAAGATCCTTCTTAAAAATTGTCCCTAGAGTGCCGAATAGAGCTGTGAAAAATGCGCAGATCCACCACGAGATCTGTGATATGGAAACGCTGTTCGATTTATCTACCATGGGCGCGTTGGTTGGGCGTACCGTAGTAATGTCCCAGTGTTCCAATCGAAGTCAAACAGGTAGTCCGTGTAACCGTCATTGCCTTCGCAACCCCATTCGATGCCGCCGAAGCGGGCAGAGCTAGGGGGGAGTGCCAAGTAGCCTTCCTCAGGTCGAGAATTCGCATCCACGCGCGGCACGCCAATCGTGAGGCGCGTTGTGCCATCGCCGTTCATAACAACAAGGCGTCTGGTACGCGGATCTCCATTCTCATAGTGAACGAGGCCTGATTGATCAGGTAATAGGCGTACGTGATATGGCGTCTGGTGCAACTTACCTTGATACAGCCACCTCCGAGCAACTACCCGCACCGCATTCGTGTTCTGCTTGAATTGATCAATGTCATTACCTGTTAGTGTGGCCGGAGCAGTAGCTCCGTTATCCCACACATCTTGCAGATCTTCAATCTTCTCCATGGTCAATACCTTACTGTAGTGGTTTGGGTGTTGAGACTATCTTAAGGAAGGTATTTCGCTCGATGCCCTTGTAGGCCTCATCGAATTGAATCTGCGTACCACCACCACGCAGTAGGCTTCCTGCTGTATCTGTTTGTTTGCCCACGAATCCAATGTTGGATGAGATGGGTTGCGTGATCTCCATTTCAACCATATAGAAAGGCCCATCCCCATTTGGCTTGAACTGATTGGTAATTGCAGCTCGCTGGCGCATGTCGATCGCTGTCGAAGTGACGTCGTCGAACGTCGCCCAACCGCCGGGGACGATCGAATCTCCTTTTTTGATTGCATCCGCTGTCTTGGCGTCCACAATCATGTTGACTTTCGTTCCTGGTTGCAAAGTCGTATTGATAACAGGCGTCCCAGGCGACCACGCCGGCTCCCAGCCACGAACTCTCATCGCCGCATTGACTTCCTCGGCAGAGCGTACTGCCTTTACTCCCGCAATCGTCCCGACAGCCAACCCCGCCGGCCCGAGCGCATCCCCCGCAGCGATTTCCCCACCCGCAATGACGATCCGATTGCATGCCACAGGATTACTTAAGCAGAACGAGAGGGCAGGCGGTATTGCAGTGGCTACAGCAGCAGCTCCTGCGCCAAGGGTTGCCTTGGCGAGCAGTTCGCGAACCTGCTGATCCGCCTGACTGGCACTTGCAATTTTCTGGGAAGACGGCTGCACCAACTGATTCCGAATATAGAACGCCTGTGACTCGGGATTGTTGATGACTGCACTGGCATACATGTTGATATTCGCCTGCTAATCCAGTTTGTGTATAAATGGGGCTGCCTTTCTTATGTCCTATACGGTAAGGCTCGCGCGGAAATTAGTGCGCCAGTGTTCCAATCGTAAGTGTAGTAACAGTCACCAAAGCCATCGTCACCGAATATCTCTAACTTTTCGGTATTATTACTGACGTAGTGAAAAAGCGTGCTGTCTTCTCCATCTTTAAATAGTAACCCTTCTCTCTGGAGTTTTTTAATCTTTGCAAGCTGCTCCAAACTCAATCTGCGCACATTGAAAGACGGTGTAAGAATGAAGCGGATAGAGCCGTCTCCATTGAGGATGTGAGCGTGCTTTCCCGGGCTACCATCGATTGCAACGAAGCCTGTGTGATCCGGGAGGACATAAAAACTCCTGTAACCTCTATCATGCATACTTAGGCAGTGTCGCTGATCGCGATAAACCCAAGTCTGAGTAGAGATTCTTTTTGCTCCTCGACCGGAGACTTCTAGGGCAATAGGTGCGCCACATGGCCAAACTTCGCCATTGTCCCAAATAGAAATCACATTGCTAACTTTGTTCATTATCTTGATTTTTAGATAAACATGGTCAATCAAGTTTGAATGCTAACTGATCTTGGCGCTAAAAAGTGCCTACCAAGGACGTGTTGGTCGGGCGTACCGTAGTAGTGCACCTGTATCCCAATCAAAATCAAACAAGTAGTCCGTGTAACCATCATTGCCTTCGCAGCCCCATTCGATGCCGCCGAAGCGGGCAGAGCTAGGGGGGAGTGCCAAATAGCCATCTTCAGGTCGAGAATTTGCGTCTACGTGAGGTACTCCAATCACTACACGCTGTGTACCATCACCATTAAGAACAACTAAGCGTCCCGTGCGCAGATCATCATTTTCATAATGCACCAGTCCATCTTTATCCTTCAGGATACAAACGTAGTATGCGATTTCATGCTCTTGTTCTTGGAATTTCCATTTCCTTCCGATAACTTTCGTTGCACCTGTTTGGTTTTTGAATTTTTCGATTTCGTCTACAGACAAAGATGCTGGAGAAACAGCACCATTGTCCCAGATATCTCTCAAGTCTTCGATTTTGTCCATCTTGAATCCTTTTAATTCAGTAACTTCGGGACAGAGATTGGCCTAAGAAATGAATTTCTATCTTGAGCTCTGATTGCCTCATCAAACTGCACTTGCGTGCCGCCGCCGCGCAGTAGGTTACCTGTTGTGTCGGTCTGTTTCCCTACGAATCCAATGTTAGAAGAAACAGACTGAGTGATCTCCATTTGAACCACATAGAAGGGCCCATCTCCACTTGGTTTGAACTGATTGGTAATTGCTGCTCGCTGACGCATATCGATTGCAGTCGAAGTGATGTCGTCGAATGTTGCCCAGCCTCCCGGGGCAAATTCATCCACTTTCCCTTTCGAAATCGCTTCTGCCGTTTTTGCATCAACAATCATATTGACCTTGGTGCCAGGCTGTAGAACCGTATTGATAACAGGTGTTCCCGGCGACCACGCCGGCTCCCAGCCACGAACTCTCATCGCCGCATTGACTTCCTCGGCAGAGCGTACTGCCTTTACTCCCGCAATCGTCCCGACAGCCAACCCCGCCGGCCCGAGCGCATCCCCCGCAGCGATTTCTCCACCGGCAATGACGATCCGATTGCATGCCACAGGATTACTCAGGCAGAACGAGAGGGCGGGCGGTATTGCCGTGGCTACAGCAGCAGCTCCTGCGCCGAGGGTTGCCTTCGCCAGCAGTTCACGGACTTGCTGGTCCGCCTGACTGGCACTTGCAATTTTCTGGGAAGACGGCTGCACCAACTGATTCCGAATATAGAACGCCTGTGACTCGGGATTGTTGATGACCGTACTGGCATACATGTTGATATTCGCCTTCTGATCTGGTGTGGCGTAGAACATATAGCCGGGACCGCTATTGCCGTCGGGTGCAAGCATTCCTTTTGCCTGCGAGAGGAATGCACGGGCTGCGCCGTCATCTGGACCTTCAACGCCTGCCTGCACTTGGCGGAATCCCTGTTGTGCCAGCCGCCGTTCAGCTTCCATTTCCGAGATACCCTGCTGCTGAGCAAAGCGCTTGGCATTCTGCCTGATCCATCGCTGCTCGTCCGGATGCAACTGCCGGTTATTCACATCCACATTCATCGCGGCAGCCGCGCCCGCAGCACCGCCGGTCGCTGCCCCGAGGGCGGTGGCAGCAACCACTGTGGCAGCTTGCCGTACCGCTTCGGGTGCGCCCATCTGGTCCAGATGCTCTGCCAGCGCAGGCATGATCGTGCTCGATGTCAATGCACCGGCTGCCCCTGAGAGGTTCCCGGTCAGCGCACCTGTGGCGGTATGCAGGGCAACCCGATAGGCACCGCCTTCGCCCCAGTGATTCTCGATATCTTGAGCCTGTGCCGCGAGTTCTGCCTGCTTCCGTGGATCGGATTCCTGCGATGCCTGCGTTCTGAGTTGCAGTGCTTCGCGTAGTTTGCCGGTTGCGTAGTCACCAATGGCCTTGGCGGCGCTTTGCCCAAACAGCCCGGTGATCTGGGCCTGGGCTTCGACCTTCTCCTGCAGCTTCTGGCCATCCCAGTTTTTTGCGAGGCTGTTGACCGAGGCACTGCCACCAAGGTTGGTCTCTAGTCCGGCGAGCGCTTGACTGGCATCCTGTCCTGTCACGACTACGGTGCCTGTGCTGATGCCGCTGCGTGTCGTGCTGTTCAGGCTGTTGCGTTCTTGGCTGACGCCGGCAGCGGCGCCGGTTGTGCCTGGCAGGAAACGCTGGGTCGTGCCCTGCGGCTGCGTGCTCTTGCCGTATCCGCCTCCGAGGCTGATGCCCGACGCCTTGTACTGGTCCGTGTTTTGTATGTCACTGTGCGTGAGCGTGCTGGTACGGAAGAAATTGCTGCCGTCAGCGATGGCCTGATCGCTGCTGGTGATTACTGCACCCTTGAGATTGGTATTGCCTTTGACATCCACGTGGTAACCACCGTCACCCGCAAAAATGCCAGTCTGTTCAGTGACACTGGCGTAGTCGGCATTGACACGGCTGTTGCTGTAGTTAGCGCTACCTGCAAAGCCGTAGCCAACCGTAACACTGCCACCGATGTGCTGCTGTTTGCTGCTGTAGGTGCTGGTGTCCTGCAGGCTTTCGCTATTGAGGTTGCCCTCTACATCGGTGACGACGCGCCGGCCTTTGGCGACGGCGCCGATCAGGTTGGTGTCGCCCTTGGAGTCGAACGTGAGGGTGTTGCCTGCAGTGACGTGGGTATTGGTGTGTGTAACGTCGCGGCCGTCTGCATTCCCGCGCCCGGCGCTGGCGTTGGCGGTGACGCCAAAGGAGGTACCATTGCTGCCAAGTGTGACTGCTACGCCCACACCGGCGCTCCGGCTGCGGTTGGTGCTGTGCTGTTCGAAGGTGTTCTGTGCGGCGAGCAGGTTGACCTTGCCATCGGCTTTTAGGGTGACATCGTTGCCTGCGGCGATGCTGCTGCCGATGATATCGATGTTGCTGTCCGCGCGGCCGCCGGTAGAGCGGATGCTGACGTTGCCGCCAGCACGTATGCTGCTGCCGACGGCGGTGCGGCTCTGCTGTGTCGTGTGGCTCTCGCTCTTGCTGCTGCCGATGGTTGCACTGATGCTCAGGCCGCCTGCGGACTGGGGGTCGGCTTGCACCGCCTGTGCGGCATTGTATGCGCCCATGGCGGTGGTGGCGCCAGCCATGGCTTGCATGCGGCGGTCATCGGTCTTGTGGCTGGCGCGCTGCATTTGCTGCGCGGTTTGCACCGCAGCGATGACCGGGCTTGACACTGCGACGGTCAGCCCGCTTTGGCGGAAACGGTAATCGCTCGCGTGGTCCACCGTATCAACTGCGTTGTCGATGGTGGCACGCATGGCGTCGATGTGAACGTCTCCGGCCAGTGCGTTGACCTGGCTGCCGGTCTGGATGTAACGGTTTCCGGCGCTGAGCTCCACGTCTCCAGCCAGGCTGCCGACGACCGAGCCGATATGGCTAATGCTGCGGGTATCCGTGTCCTGCGTGATCTGCCGCTTACCGATGGTAACGCTCGCCCCGCCGCTGGAGAATAGCCCGCTTGTCTTCTTGTCGTAGTGAGAGGCGAGATTACGCGTTTCCTGTGCCGTATCGATCTGCAGATCGTGGCCGGCGCTGATACGCATGCCCTCATCGGCAATCACCTGACTGCCGCGAATAAGGATATCGCCCTGTTTCTTGTCTTTGTCGCCCGCCTGGAGGAGTACGGTGTTACCGGTAATGGCGCTGCCTGCAGCACGCGTGCCTTCGGCGTAGGAGCCTTGTTCAATCGCCGTCTTGCTGAGGAAGCCACTCTTGCGCATGAAACTTTCATCGATGCTGCGATCCTGCAAGGTGAGGGTGTCGACAGTCAGATTGTTGTCGGCAATCAAGCTCGCTTGCCGGTGTTCGGCACTGACGTAGGCACCGCGCAGCGAGATATTTCCGCCTTCGCCATTGGCATCGCGTTTACCGAGGATGGTCAGATTGTTGCCGGCGGTGACCTTGCCACCGCTGGCCGTCTCCATATCCCGCATGGTGCGCGTGTACTGGTCGCGGCTCACGTTCTGTACATCGACCATGGTGCGGTCGCGCGCGGCTTCGATGCTGACCTCGCTGCCCTGGATCAGAGCATTGCCGCCCGCGGCGACCGTACTGCCATGCAGTCGCACCGTGCCGCCGCTGTTGTCGGCATTGTTGTTGCCGACCAGGGCGAGATTGCCACCGGCACTGAACACGCTGCCGCGATGTGCGCTGGCGGTTTCCTCGATGTAGCCGCTGCGGCCGTTGACATTGCCGCAGCGCTCGACGCGGGTGCTGACGGCTGCTTCCACCGTGCCGACATCGACGTTGCGCGTGGCAGTTGCGATGAGATCCTTGCCTGCGGTGACATCCGCGCCGTGGGCAATCAGGTCGCGGCCTGCGTCCATGCGTATGGCGCCGCCTTCGACGGTGGCGATGCGGTCGATGCTGGTACGCGTGCCGTTCGGGTTGGCGGATTGCAGGGTGCGGGTGTCGAGCACCAGATCGCGGCCTGCGAGCAGGGTCACATCGCCGCCATTGCCATTCACATCAGTGATGCCCGTAATGCGCCCGGAAATGTTCTTGAGATCGTTGTTCGCACGGGCGTAGAGCGATTGCCCGCGCAGCGTGCCGCCCTCGTTGACGATGTCGCGGTCAGAGCGCAGGGTCACGCCGTTGCCGCTGATGGTGCCGCTGTTGACCAGGTCGCCGGTGGTGTGCACGTCGATGTCGGTGGCAGCCATCAACGCACCGCTGTGGCGCAGGTCGTCGGTGCGTGTGCGGCGCAGGTAGACCTGCGGCACCAGAACCTCGGTGGTGCTGCCGTCAGCAAGGGTGATGGTACGGGCGGTGAGCCAGACGAGGTCGGTGGTGAGTAGCGCCATCTGTTCCGCGCTGAGCGCCACGCCTGGTGTGAGCTGGTACTGGCGGGCGAACAGCACGCCGGCGTCCATCAGGGCCTTGTATTCGGCTTCGGTATCGCGGTAGCCGTCGAGGTAACGGCGGCCGGTGAGCGCGAGAATCTGGTCGTTGATCAGCTGTTGTTCGTAGAAGCCGTCGCCATAGCGCTTGAGTTCACGCTCGGGATCGCGCTTGAGTGTCTGCAGGAAGTAGTCCGAGCTGATGAAGTTGCGGAACTGCGTAAAGCGTGGATCGGTTTCGACCAGGTAGCGCGCGCCCGGATTGGTATTGATGTGGAACAGCGAACCTCCGGGCAGGGTGAGGTTGAAGCCGCCAGTGAGGATCTGGCTGCCGTCGGGTCCAGGAGTGATGCTGATGACGGGCGGGGCGAAGGGGTGGGTGCCACCGACAGGCGCACTGCCGTTGGCGTTTTGCACATCACGTGCGGCGGTCGGGTTGGCGGCGTGGTCCTCATAGCGGTAGTTGGCGAGGGTGACGGTGCTGGTGATAGGCGCGGGGGTAAAGTCGCTCCACGCGCTCAGTTCTTCGGTGTAGTTGTCGCTCCAGTTGCCGTGATGCTCGATACGCCGGAAGCGCACACGCCCGTTTTCCGTTTCGGAGCGAATACCTTCTACGCCCGTATTTTGGACCGTGCCGCCACGCACGGTAAGTGTGCCACCCGCGACGATCTCGCTGCTGTCGTTGCGCTTGACGCCGTTGCCGTCGAGCAGCATGTCGCCGCCGGCCAGCAGGCGGGCAGGCCGGCTGTCGGTAACGGTGGGCTCGGTCACGGTGCGGCTGGTGATTTCATATTCGTTCCAGACCTCGAAGCCGCGCGACTGCACATCGTTGTTGAAGGCAGTGAGCTTTTGATCGAGGGCTGCTGCGGCGAGCTGCTTGCGTTCGGCGACAGCTTCGTTGTATGCGTCGTAGGCGTTCCAGTAGGTGCCGCAGGCGCCCATCATGTTGCGTACAGTGCCACCTTCGTTGGCGAGCATGCAGCCGCCCCCGCCGACAGGCTCGACAGGCAGGGTGAGGCCACTGTAATCCGGAGGAGCGACGCCAAAGGTCGCCCAGATCGGATCAGTGTCGCTGTAGCGGTAGGCCGTGGTGCAGTTGAATATGTCGCCGCCATTCTCACAGATCTCGTAGGTAGCCGATTTGCGCGGTGAAGCACCATAGCGGCTGAACGGATACTGCTCGCTCGGCAGTACGTAGCGGCCATTGTCCTTGTAGTACGGATCCCACCCCAGAATAGCGGGATCGTATTTCTCGGTGCTGCCGTTGGGCTGGATCAGCCGTTCGGAGACGGTGGTGGTCGTGGTGGTCGAACCGGTGACCAGATGATCGTTACGGTTAAGGATGGTGTCGGACTGGATGCTGAGGTTGCCACGTGCTTCGATGGTGGACGAGGCATTGAGCAGCGTCTGCATGCGGCCCGTGAGGTTGCCGCTGGCGTCGATGTCGCCAGCGATGCCGATGTCGCCGAGGCTGTAGATCAGCGCGCCGTCAGTATTGTTGAGGGCCTGTGCGCCGATCTGGAGTGTGTCGCGGGCAGCGATGGTTCCAGTGCCGGTATTGTTGACCGTGCCGCCAGCGAGATTCAGCGTATCGCCGTAGATGCGACCTGTGTTGTTGGTGGTGCCGGCGCGAATGTCGGTCTGCACGCCATCGATCAACCCGGTAGCGGTGTTGTCGAGTGTGTCGGCAATGCGCAGGCGCGTGGTGGTGGCGCTGATTTCACCGCTGTTGCGCAGATCGTCGCTGGTGATCTGCAGGGTATCCGTGGCGCTGAGCAGGCCGGTGCCGTTGTCGACAATGCCGGCATTCAGCGTGAGATTGGCGTCGGAGGTAATGTGGCCGGCGTCGTTGCTGACGGTGTTGGCAATGGCGAGGGTCTGGTTGCCTTGGCTACCGATATAGCCGCCCGTGTTGTCGAGCGAGCCAGCGCGCAGGTCGAGCGTGCCGCCGGAGACGATGCCACCACTGGTGCCGCTGTCGCGATTGGTGAATGCCTGGCCTTGCGTGTCGAGCGCGAGTCCGCTGGCGGCTTGCACCAGCCCCTCGGTGTTGTCGAATGCCCCGGTGGTGGCTAGCAGGCGGCCGCTGGCCAGCATGCTGCCGGCAGTGTTGTCGACATTCCCGCTGTGCAGAGTGACATCGGCCCCGCTGAGCAGGCCATCGTGGTTGAGCAGGGTACCGCTGTCGAGTGCCAGGTTGCCGGCAGATTGCAGCTTGCCGCTGGTGTTGTCGAGGGTTGCACCATGCGTGTTCAGGGCCAGTGTGCCGGTAAGGGCGGTAACGCTACCGGCGCGATTGCTGAAGGCATTGCCCTGCGTATCGAGTTGCGCTGTGCTGCCGGCCTGCACGATGCCGCCATCATTGTTGAATGCGCTGGTGGTGGTCTGGAGCGTGGAGCCGGCCAGAAGCTGGCCGCCGGTGTTGTCGAAGCCCCCGCTCGCCAGTGTGATGGAACCGCCGCTGATCACCCCGGCGCGGTTGGTGAGCGTGCCTGTGGTCAACGCGATATTGCCGCCGGCCTGTAGCTGTCCCTGTGTATTGTCGAAGGCGCCGTTCCCTGTGCGCGCAGCGACGCTGCTCCGCGTGGAAGCAATCGTGCCGCCCGCGTTGTTGAGGCTGGCTGCATCGATCTGTACAGGGCCCTGCGCGAGGAGTGCACCGCTGCGATTGTCGATGCCTTGGGCGGTGGCCACATCAAGCGCACCACCGGTCATGAGCTGGCCCAGGCGGTTGTCGAGCGATGCACCGCTAACTTGCATGCCGCTGGCGCTCTTCCAGGTACTGCCGGTAGTACGCACCGCACCGCCGGCGGTGGCGTTAAGCGTGCCGCCCGAGGCAAGCTGGCTGCTGGTTGTGTCGAGCGTGCCGGACGTGCTGAGTGTCAGCGTTTGGCCGGCGCTGGCCTGCGCGTTGTGCAGGGCGAGGTTGGCGCCGCGCAGCTCGAGCGCCTTGCCGGCCACCAGCATGCCGCTCGCGCTGAGCGTGCCGCCGGCGCTGAGGGTGGTGTTGCCCTGACCCTGGGCGATTTCGGTGAAGCGCGCATTGCCGGCCGCGCTCGCAGCGAGATCCTGCTGGGCATAGGCTTTCTGCACGGTGAGATCGCCGTTGGCGGACAGCGTGAGGTTGCCCTGCAGGGCAGCGAGGCGGCCCGTGCTGTTGACGCCCAGGCCGGCCTCGGTGGAGACGAGGTAGATCTGGTTGGCCGTCATGCCGCCGACATCCTTGATGTCGATGGCGAAGGTGGGCGCCGTGCCGTTGCCGCTTTGCGGCGTGGACTGCAGCGAGGCATACAGCACCTGGTTGGCGCCGGCAATGGCATTGAGGTTGCGTGTCCAGATTTCGCCTTCGATGACCAGGCCGCGTGCCAGCAGGTCGAGTTGTTCGACCTGCGTGGCAGAGAGGCCGTCGCCGCCGACCGAGAGCGTGCCCTGGCGGATGTCGAAACCGGCGATCGCGCCTCCGCTGCCGAATTGCGCGTGGCCGGTGGTGAGGGTGACGCGGTCGGTGTTGAGAAAGCCGCAGCCATTGCAGGTGATGCCGTTGACATTGGCGACCACGATGCCGGCACGCTGTCCGGCGACCTCGATGGTGCCGCGCAACTGCGAGGGGTTGGACGACACCACCTCGTTGAGGATGATGCGCGCGGGTACGTAGCCGAGCTGGGGATTGCCGGTGACCCAGCCGCCGAGCTGTGTCTGCGCGGGGCCGCTGCTGTTGTTGAGGATCAGACCGTTCTGGTTGACGTTGAACTGGTCGTACTGGTTGCGGCTGACACCCGCCGCGCTGGGCGGAGCGATATGCACCAGTGGTACGCCGTTGCCGGCGGCGTCCATGATCGGGCGCTGGCCGGCGGGCGCGCCGGGTGCGGCGCTGATCGGCTGTTGCGCGTACGCCGGCAAGCCATGGCAGAGTGCCAGCGCGGCCAATGCGCCGGCAGTCATCCGGCGGACCTGTTGTGTGGCAAGGGTGGCGCGTGCGGCGCGGCGCTGTCCCGATGCCGTCTTGTGCTGGCCGGTAGCCGTTTCCGGGGCCGCCATCATCTGGCCGCGGGCGCGATTGAAGACAACGCGGTGGCAATGCTGATTCATGGAGGACTCCTGTCGGATCAGAAACCGTAGGTCAGAGAGAGATAAGGACTCCAGCCGCGAGTGCGGAAGCCTTTCGGGTAATACAGCGGAGCAGCGATGGCGATGTCGGCCTGCCAGCCGCGCCAGCCAGCGCGCAGGCCGAGTGCGGCACCGGCCAGCCAGCGGCCGGCGAGCATGACGTCGGAACGGCCCCAGACGCGGCCTGCGTCGAGGCCGAGGTAGAGCGCGCTGTCGAAACCGTCAGGCAGGGCGCCGATGCGTACCGGCATGAGCCATTCGTTGCGGATGACATAGCCGTTCTCGGCCAGCAGGACGTTGTCGCCATCGAAACCGCGCACGGTGTAGCGGCTGCCGATGGCCATCTGGTCGATGGAGAGCGTGGTATCGCGCGTGAACTGTGCGCGCACCGTGCCGCTGTAGCGGAACGGCTGTTTACCAATGTGGAAGGGCTGCACATAGCCAGCCGAGAGCGTGACGATACGGGGGCGCAAGGTCGGCACGCCTTCCTGTGCGGGCAGATCGTCCTGCGCGTTGAACCAGGACACACCCTTGCGCATGCCGGCTTCCATATCGAGCGTGGCATCGCCGAACAACTGGCGGTAGGTGACGCCGAGTTCCGCATTGGTGGTACGGCGGCGCTGCACCAGCAGTTCCACATCGTCGAGCCAGCTTCTGGCCCGTCGTGTGCCAATGCCGGCGAATACGCCCAGCTTGGCCGATGCAGAGCGCCACACGGTCGCATGCCAGCGGAAGTCGAGATTGCTGCTCTGGCCGCTCGACAGAAAGGACACGGTGGTGCCCTGGACGTTTTGGGCGAAACGGCTGCGCGAGGCACTGACCGTAAAGGTGTGATAGCCGAACGGCAGGCTGTACGACATGCCTGCGCTCTGGCTGCGGTGGTCGCTGCGCGTACGTTCGGCATTGGTGTTGCCGGAGAGTGTAACGATGTCGTTCAGGCCGAGCGGGTTGTCGAGCGCGAGATAGGCGGCGGCCTGTGTGCGTCCCAGCGTGCTGCTGCCGGCGTTGTCGACGGTGAGGCCGCCGCGCACACGTTGCGGCAGGTCGCCGTTGCGGCGCACGATGACGACTTCGCTGGTGTCGGGTTCGGTGCCCGGCTCGATGCGCGTGCCGACGCTTTGCGAAGGCACGCGGTTCATCTGTTCCACGCCCTGTTCGAGGTCGCGTACGTTCAGCGGTTCGCCCACGTCCACGGGAAACGCATTGCGCCAGGTGCCCCATGCGACGGGCTTCGGGGTGCCATCGGCCTGCTGCTCTTCGATGCGTACGCCGGATACACGGCCCACATGCAGTTGCAGGTGCAGCACGCCATCGGCCAGATTCTGTTCGGGCAGCAGCACACGCGTGGTGGCATAGCCACGCTCGATGAATGCGCCGTCGATCGCCGAGGCAATCTGCCGCAGACCGGCCGTACCCGCGCACTGGCCGAGAAATGGCGCGGTCACTGTAGCGAGCCAGGGAAAGCGTGCGGCTGGCGAGGTGGTGTCCGGTGCGTCGTGTGGTGCGTCACTGGGTGGGCCATCAGGCGCAGCGATACGGATGTCGCGCAGCACGAAGCACGGCGTTTCTTCCGGCAGTTGCGTGCTGACGGCAACGCGTTCACCGGGCTGCAGCGTATCGCCACCCTGCGGCGCGAGTTGGCGTTGCTGTTGCCGCGTCAGGTCTTCCTGGCGGCGCAAGCCCTCTTCGGCAGCGGTACGTGGATTGCTTGAGGGCAGCGCCGGTATGGTCTGTGCAAGCGCTGGTAGTGCGACGACCAGCAACGAGCAACCGGCCCGAAGCATCATCGGCAGCGTACGAGGTGCGCCTTGCAAGCGGGGCAGGTGTGCTGTCGGTGGAACTGCTTTGTGGGCCATGCCATCCTCATCCAATGGTGCCGTCGGGTGCGTATCGCACGACGTGCAGAGGATTCGGATGCTAGAAGGCTGGGCCTGCTCTTGCCACGTTGAATAGTGAAACGAACCGAAAACTAGTGTGTCTTCGCGTTCTGCAAAATTTGTTAACTAAATTGACGAATCTTATGTCCCTGATAGATGCAATAGCGGAGAGGAATTCAGATAGATTTTTCTCTGATCAAAGCAATTCTTACGTTGCGTAGTTGCGACGCGGATTGCGAGCCTGGGATCGTTGTGACGCGTTTGGATGACGCTGTGTGAGGTAGTGTGGACGGTGCGATGCGACACGATACGGAGCGCGCCGCGAGGCATGCTGTGAAGCGACGTTAGATGAGATGGCCGTCGGCATCCGACGCATGCCGGCCCGGCGTTACGACGGCCGCTCGCGTTCAGTCGTTGGCGTGCGGATGCCGTTGCGGGCTCGTGATGAATCCGAAGCGGGATGCGACTGCGTCGGCGCGGATGCGTGCAATCGGCAGGCGCGTGCCGTCGGGCATGACGAGATCGCCGGGGCTGGCGTCCGGGTCGCCTTCATCGTACCCATCGCGCCAGGCGATGCAGGTTTCGATGGCCTGCAAGTCTGTATCGCTGAGCAGTGCAATATGCCGATGTTGTGCTGATTGCCCGGCGATGCCATCGAGTGTGCCAAACGTGCCGGCTAGCAGCAGATTGCCGTGCTCATCCAGCAGGCATGTCTCGACCTGGAGCGCATCGCCGGTCATCACCGTGACGCGGCCTGCGTGGAAGCGCGCGACCCACGGGGTGTATTCCAGTTCGACAAAAACCCGTTGCGGGCCATTCTGGAAGAACCAGCGGCCGTCGGTATCGCACTGATAGTTGCGCGCGATGAACTGCACGAGGCCGTCATGGCGGATCGGGTCGCCAGCTGCGCCTGCCTGCTGTGCGGCATCGTCGCGCATGCGCCACTGGCCGCGCCGGTCGAGTGCGAGCCAGCCGAAGCAGTTCGGTACATCGGGCCATTTGCGCATGGCCTGTTTGACGATGTCATCCATGGGCGGTCTCCGTGTCTGTCGTGCGCGCGGTAGCGATCGATGGCGTTGCGCATGCATCGAAGAAACGCAGTGCGCGCAGCGGTAGCCAGTTGGACTGGCCCAGCGGCGGAAGGTGCCCGCGCCAGCCGGCATGGCGGGCGAAGAAGCCGACGTGGCCGCCGTGCGCGGGCTGGGAGAGTGTGACGGCGGGCGAGACATCCGCGCTGCGTGGCAGGGCCGCGGCTGGCAGGAAGGGGTCGTTGCGCGCGTTCAGCACCAGCGTCGGCACGGTGATGGCGTCGAGCACGAGCTTGCCCGAGGCGCGGTGCCAGTAGTCGTCGGTATCGCGATAGCCATGCAGCGGGGCGGTGACGATATTGTCGAAGGCATACAGGTCGCGGCTCTTGAGCATGGCATCGGCATCGAACAGGCCGGGATACTGCTTGAGCTTGGCAAGCGCCTTGGTCTTGAGCGTCTGCAGGAACATGCGCGTGTAGAGCATGTTGAAACCGCGCGACAGGGCGATGCCGCCCGCCGTGAGATCGAGCGGCGCGGAGACGGAGGCGGCGGCCGTGACGAACGCGGCGTCTTCCCGGCGTTCGCCAAGAAAACGCAGCAGCGCGTTGCCGCCGAGCGAGATGCCGACGACATACAGCGGGCGGCGCGTGGCAGCGCAATGCGTCTGGTACAGGCGGCGCAGGACCCAGTCGATTTCGTCGCCATCGCCGGAATGGTAGAAGCGCGGGGCGAGATTGAGCGATCCCGAACAACCGCGAAAGTGCACCACCACGCCTTCCCACTGGCGCGCCGCCAGCGCCGCCGTGAGGCCGCGCGCATAATGGCTTGCGGAGCTGCCTTCGAGACCATGGAACAGCACCACCAGCGGGGTGTCGGTCACGCAGGCATGCGTGCTCCAGTCAAGGTCGATGAAGTCGCCATCGGGCGTGTCCCAGCGTTCGCGCCGGTAATGCACGCGCGGCGCGGGCATCAGGCGGGCAGGGATGATCGTTTGCGCATGGCCGCCGGGTAGCCACCAGGGCGCAGCGCAGGTGTCGTCGAAAGGAGGGCCGGGATCGGGAGGTGCGGTCACGGGATGGGGACTCTGCCGGCTGAGGGGCGCGATCAAAATGAAGCGATGCGGTTCTGGTTAGACCAGCAGCCGCAGGCAGGACTGCGGCACGGCACGGCCAGATAACCACGCCAGATCATATTGCTTGCGCCGCTCAATGCATCGAGTGCCGTACCGGCGTCCCGATGCCATCGGCGCTGACCAGTTGCGTTTCGCTGGCGGGGCTGCAGTGGATATGGCTGAAACGCCAGCCTTCATGGTTCTGCATCAGCACGTAGGTGGTGTGCACGTATAGGTCGGCCTCGATGGCGTCGAGGTTGAAGCGCATGGCTTCGGTGGCCTGGAACACCGAGACGCCGAGCGTGGAGGTGCTTTCGATGCCGACGGTTTCGATCCACACCGGCTGGCTTTCGAGCAGGGTGGTGAATACCGTGCGCAGGCGCTCCAGCCCGACCACGCGCTGTCCGTCCGGCAGGATGCAGCTGACCGATTCGTCGTCCAGCCAGAGCCGCAGAACGGCCTCGGCATCGCGCCGCTTCATGGCTTCGCGGAACGACTCCAGGGTGTCCTCGGCGGCTTCGAACAGGCGGGCGAAACGTGGCATGTGAATGGGCTCGAAAGATGGGCGCGTAAGGTCAGGAACGCTGCAGCAGCTTGCGCAGTTCGACAAAGATCATCTCGGGGCCGATCTGCTTCAGGCAGTTGAGGTGGCCGAGCGGGCACTCGCGCGCGAAGCACGGGCTGCACTCCAGCTGCAACCACATGATACTCGCAGCGGGCGAGAGCGGCGGGGTGTGGCGCGGATCGCTGGAGCCAAACACCGCGACCTGCGGACGGCCCAGCGCGGCGGTCACGTGCATCAGCCCGGAGTCGTTGCAGACGGCCGCCTCGGAGCGTGCCAGCAGGTCGATGGCGTCATCCAGGCTGGTTTGCCCGCAGAGGTTGCGCACGAACGGCGCGCGGTTGACGATTTCCTCGGCGATGGCCGAATCCTTTGAGGAGCCCAGGGCGATGATCTGGGTGTACGGATAGGCGCGGCGCAGCATCTGCGCCAGTTCGGCGAAGTGCTCGGCGGGCCAGCGCTTGGCACTGCCGTATTCCGCGCCGGGGCAGAAGCTGATGACGCGCGTGTGGTGGTCGATGCCGAAGCGCGTGGCGGTGTCGCCAACCTGTTGCGGCGAGGCCTTCAGCACCGGATCCGTCAGTGTCTCGGGCAGGCGTGCGCCAGGCTTGAGCCCAAGCGCGGCGTAGTGCGACACCATCGGCGGACGCGACTTGCGCGGCGGGTTGGCGTGGCGCACATTCAGCAGGCCCCAGCGCGCCTCGCCGCGATAGCCGATGCGCAGCGGAATGCCCGCCAGCCACGGAATGAGCGCCGACTTGAGCGAGTTGGGCAGGATGTAGGCGGCATCGTACTGCTCGCCCTTGAGCTGCTGCGCGAACATCATGCGCGCGCCGAGCTGCAGCTTGCCGTGCGCCAGTTCGGTCGGAAATACTTGCGTGATCTCCGGCATGCGCGCCAGCACCGGCGCGACCCATTTGGGCGCCAGGACATCGAGCTGCAGGCGCGGTTGCCGTGCTTTCAGCAGCGCGAACAGCGGCTGCGCCATCAGCGCATCGCCGATCCAGTTGGGGGCGACGATCAGGGCTTTTTTCATATCAGGGTAGCCCCATACTGAAACATGGCTCCCTCGGGAAGCAGCGACCCGCGTAGCGGTGGAGCGTAGTGGCTATTCTTCATGATGGGACCGGGCGCATGCGTGCGCCGCACTGTCGCGGATCGAATCCCGCCCCGCTGGCCCGTGGGCCGCGAGACCGGTAGAAGGAGCGGACGCGTGGCGCGCTCAGTGGTGACCCTTCAGCACCGTACCCGGCTTGAGCCGGTACACCGTGCCGCAGTACGGGCATTTGGCGTCGCCGGATGCTTCCAGCGGCAGGAACACACGCGGATGGTAGCTCCACGCCGGCGTGTTGCGGTTGGGACAATGGAGTGGAATGTCATCGGCGCCGATTTCGACGAAGGCATCGGGTCCGGCGGTTTTCTGTTGGGCTTGTGTCATGGTTCGCGTACGTGTCACACCAGGGTGAGCCAGTGGCGGTATTTCGGATTCTTGCCGGCAACGGCGGCAAAGAAGGTTTCCTGAATCTGCTTGGTGATGGGGCCGCGCGCGCCGCTGCCGATTTCGCGGTCGTCGAGCGAACGGATCGGCGTGATTTCGGCGGCGGTGCCGGAGAAGAAGGCTTCGTCCGCGCAGTACATCTCGTCGCGCGTGATGCGTTTCTCGCGCACCGGGATGCCGAGGTCGGTGGCGATCTGCAGCACCGAGTTGCGCGTGATGCCGTCCAGGCACGAGGCCAGGTCCGGCGTGTAGATGGTGCCGTCGCGTACCACGAACACATTCTCGCCCGAACCTTCGCTCACATAGCCTTCGGTGTCGAGCAGCAGGGCTTCGTCATAGCCGAGCGCAGTGGCTTCCTGGTTGGCGAGGATCGAGTTGATGTAGTAGCCCGAGGCCTTGGCGCGCACCAGCGAGACGTTGACGTGGTGGCGCGTGAACGACGAGGTCTTGACGCGGATGCCTTGCGCCAGCGCTTCCTCGCCGAGGTAGGCACCCCACGACCAGGCTGCGATGGCGGTGTGGATGGTGTTGTCGCGCGCCGAGATGCCGAGTTTTTCCGAGCCGACCCAGATCAGCGGGCGCAGGTAGCATGATTCGAGTTTGTTGGCGCGCACCACTTCGCACTGCGCAGCCATCAGCGTATCGGCGTCGTAGCCGACCTTCATCTGGAAGATCTTGGCGGAATTGAGCAGGCGGCGGGTGTGTTCCTGCAGGCGGAAGATTGCCGTGCCTTCCGGCGTCTTGTAGGCACGCACGCCCTCGAACACGGCCATGCCGTAGTGCAGCGAATGCGTGAGCACGTGCACGTTGGCGCTGCGCCAGTCAACGAGTTTGCCATCCATCCAGATACTGCCGTCGCGGTCGGCCATTGACATGCGCTTCTCCTGTTCCTGTGTGCGGGGTGCAAAGCATTGCATTATAAGCCGCCGGCACCGATTTGTGCGCCGGAAGGCGGCGCGGCGGGCGGATGCGGCGGGGCAGTGTGGACGCCATGCCGCATGTGCCGATGTGGTGTATCGGTATGCTCCTCCATACCATGATCGCGCCATGTGGCGCGGGGTGTCCCGGGTTATACTCGCGGCTTCCCTCCCTTGATGCAACCGGTCGTTTCATCCATGAATCCCCCGCGGTGGTTCGCGCTTCTGCGCATGCGGCTCCTAGCCCTGTTCCAGGCGCAGTTTCAGGGCGATCGGCCGCGGCGTGGTGTGCCGGGAACGCTCCGCGACCGGGTGTGGGTCACCTTGTGGGCCGGGCGCCCGCAGATCGAGCGGACCCATTTCCTCGAGGGTGTGCGGGCCTTCGTGCCGACCATTCCGGCGGTGTTTTCCTGGGGGCTGGTGACCGGCATCGCCATGAGCAAGTCGGTGCTCACGGTGCCGCAGGCGATCGTCATGTCGCTGTTCCTGTATGCCGGCGCGGCGCAACTGGCCATCCTGCCGCTGATGGCAGCCGGCCTGCCGATCTGGACCTCGCTGCTCACCGCCATGCTGGTCAATCTGCGCTTTATTATCACCAGTGCCGCGCTGCAGCCGCATTTCGCCTATCTGCCCTTTCTGCGCCGCACCCTGCTGGGCTCGTTCAACGGCGACATCACCTTCGTGCTGTTCATGGCGCGCTACACGGAACCGGGCTACGCGCCAGGCAAGCAGGGGTATTTCTGGGGCATTGCGGTCACTAACTTCGTGACCTGGCAGGTCGCCAGCATTCTCGGCATTCTCGTGGCGAGCGCCTTCCCGGAGTCGTGGGGTGTCGGCCTGGCCGGCACGCTGGCGCTGATCCCGGTGATGGTGTCGACCATCCGTTCACGCTCGAGCCTGCTGGCGGTCGGGGTCGCGGCGGTGCTGTCGCTGCTGCTGTTCGATCTGCCATACCGGCTCAGTCTGGTGGCGGCGGTGATCGGCGCGATTGCCATCGGCATGGCTGGCGACGAACTGGCCGACCGCGCCACGCTGCGGGCGATCCATCGGCATGCGCATGACGGGGATGATGACGGCGCAGCAGATGGCAACGCCGGGAGGGCGGGCAGCGCGTATCACGCGGATAACACGCATCGCGGATCCGGCAATGGTCGTGAGGAGCGGTCATGAGCGCGCTGGAAATCTGGATCCTGATCGCGCTGCTGACGGTGATGACCATCCTCACGCGCGCCATGTTTGTGATGTTTGGGTCGCACGTGGCGCTGCCGGACCGCCTGCAGCGCGCTTTGCGGTACGCGCCCGGCGCCGCGCTGGTCGCCATCATCATGCCGGATCTGGCGACGTGGCAGGGGCATCTGGTCCTGGGACTCGACAACTACCGCCTGATTGCCGGCGTGGCGGCGATTGCCTTCTATGCCGCCACGCGCCGCATGCTGGCGACCATTGCGCTGGGCATGGCCATCTACACGGCGTTGCGGCTGCTGGCCTAGGATGATTCCGCTCCACTCGGGCGGCGCTGAACCTACCCCCAGGAGTAGGCCGACGGTGTGTCAATAGCGTAGTCCCGCCCGTACTCATCCGTCGGGGCGGTTTGCAAGGCGATTTTCCGTGGAATGCGGGGCGGGATCGGGTAAAATGGCCGTTTCCCAAGAATGCACCGTCCCGGTTTTCCCCATGACCTCCGTTCTGCGACTTTCCGATCTCATTTCCCAAGGCAAACTCTCTGGCAAGCGTGTATTCATCCGCGCCGATCTGAACGTTCCGCAAGACGATAGCGGCAAGATCACCGAAGATACGCGCGTACGTGCCTCGGTGCCGGCGATTCGCCAGTGCCTCGATGCCGGCGCCGCCGTTATGGTCACGTCGCACCTGGGCCGCCCGACCGAGGGCGAATTCAAGCCGGAAGACACGCTCGCCCCGGTGGCGCAGCGCCTGTCGGAACTGCTCGGCCGCGAGGTCAAGCTGGTGGCGAACTGGGTCGACGGCGTGGATGTTGCCCCCGGCCAGGTCGTGCTGCTCGAGAATTGCCGCGTCAACAAGGGCGAGAAGAAAAACGACGACGCGCTGGCGCAGAAGATGGCCAAGCTGTGCGACGTCTATGTCAACGATGCCTTCGGCACCGCCCACCGTGCGGAAGCCACCACCCACGGCATCGCCAAGTTTGCCCCGGTCGCCTGCGCCGGCCCGCTGCTGGCGGCCGAGATCGATGCGCTGGGCAAGGCGCTGGGCCAGCCGGCGCGGCCGCTGGTGGCCATCGTCGCCGGCTCCAAGGTTTCCTCCAAGCTCACCATCCTCAAGGCGCTGGCCGACAAGGTCGACAACCTGATTGTCGGCGGCGGCATCGCCAATACCTTCATGGTCGCGGCTGGCCTGAACATCGGCAAGTCGCTGGTCGAGGCCGACCTGGTGGCCGAAGCACGCGCCATCATGGACATCATGGCGGCCCGCGGCGCCTCGGTGCCGATCCCGACCGACGTGGTATGCGCCAAGGAATTCAGCGCCACGGCCACGGCCACCGTCAAGGACGTCAAGGACATCGCCGACGACGACATGATCCTCGACATCGGCCCGCAAACCGCGCAGCGCCTGGCCGAACAGCTCAAGTCGGCCGGTACCATCGTGTGGAACGGCCCGGTCGGCGTGTTCGAGTTCGAGCAGTTCGGCCACGGCACGCGTGTGCTGGCCGAGGCCATCGCCGCTTCGCCGGCCTTCTCCATTGCCGGCGGCGGCGACACGCTCGCGGCCATCGCCAAGTACAACATCGCAGACCGCGTCGGCTATATCTCCACCGGCGGCGGCGCCTTCCTGGAATTCCTCGAGGGCAAGACACTGCCGGCCCTGGCCGTGCTGGAACAGCGCGCGGCAGCGTGACAGGCGTGGTGTTTCGCTGACCCGGTTTCATTGACGTTTCATTGATCCCACAGGATTGCCCATGAGCAGCCGTGCCACCAAGATCGTTGCGACCCTCGGCCCGTCGTCGAGTACGCAGGACGTCCTGACCCGGATGATCGAAGCCGGGGTGGATGTGGTCCGGCTCAACTTCTCGCACGGCAGCGCCGATGACCATCTGGCACGGGCGCGCCTGGTGCGCGAGGTGGCGCAGCAGTGCGGGCGGGAAGTGGCGATCATGGCCGACCTGCAGGGTCCGAAGATCCGCATCGGCAAGTTCGCCAACGGCAAGATCGAATTGCAGGCGGGCGACGCCTTCGTGCTCGACAGCACCTGCCAGGTGGGCGACGAGACGCGCGTCGGCCTGGATTACAAGGAGTTGCCGCGCGATGTCGGTCCCGGCGACGTGCTGCTGCTCAACGACGGGCTGATCGTGCTTGGCGTGGCGCGCGTGGTGGGGCACGAGATCCACACCACCGTGATCGTCGGCGGCGAGTTGTCGAACAACAAGGGCATCAACCGCCAGGGCGGCGGCCTGTCCGCGCCGGCGCTGACGGCCAAGGACATGGAAGACATGAAGACCGCCATGGCGCTCGGCGCCGACTATCTGGCGGTGAGTTTTCCGAAGAGCGCGACCGATATGGAACTGGCGCGCCAGCTGGCCACCGTGGCGGGCGAGCTGCATGCCCACAAGACCAAGCTGATCGCCAAGATCGAGCGGGCCGAGGCCATCCAGCCGGGCGTGCTCGAGAGCATCCTGGCGGCCTCCGACGGCATCATGGTGGCGCGCGGCGACCTGGCGGTCGAAGTCGGCAATGCCGCCGTGCCGGCGCTGCAGAAACGCATGATCAAGCTGGCCCGCGAGGCCAACAAGCTCACTATCACGGCCACGCAGATGATGGAGAGCATGATCGTCAATCCGATTCCCACGCGCGCCGAGGTGTCGGACGTGGCCAATGCCGTGCTCGACGGGACTGACGCCGTGATGCTGTCCGCCGAGACGGCGGCAGGTCGTTACCCCGTGGAAACGGTGCGCGCCATGGCGGCCATCTGCCTGGAAGCGGAAAAATCCGAGGATGTGCGGCTCGATGCCGATTTCCTCAACCAGAAATTCTCGCGCATCGACCAGTCGATCGCGATGGGTGCGTTGTTCACCGCCTATCATTTACAGGTAAAGGCCATCGCCGCGCTGACCGATTCCGGCGCCACGGCCCTGTGGATGAGCCGGCATTCGATCCACGTGCCGATCTACGCCATGACGCCCAACGTGGCCACGCAGCGCAAGATGGCGCTGTACCGCAACGTGCGTCCGCTGGCGATGGAAACGAGTACCGACCGCGATACCGCGCTGGAGCAGGCCGAAGCGCTGTTGCTCAGCGAGGGCGTGGTCCAGCCCGGCGATTTCATCGCGCTCACGATTGGTGAGCCGATGGGCCAGCCGGGCGGCACCAATACCCTGAAAATCGTGCGGGTCGGCACGCATGCGGCTTGAGATGCAAGCCGCTGCGCCGTCCGCCAGACTTATCTTGACTTAAGGAGTTGTCATGCTTGTTTCAATGCGCCAGCTACTCGATCACGCCGCCGAGAACGGTTATGGCATTCCCGCGTTCAACGTCAACAACCTTGAGCAGGTGCAGGCCATCATGCAGGCCGCCGACGAGGTCAACGCCCCGGTGATCATGCAGGCCTCGGCCGGCGCCCGCAAATATGCCGGCGAACACTTCCTCAAGCACCTGATCCAGGCTGCCGTCGAGGCCTATCCGCACATTCCGGTGGTGATGCACCAGGACCACGGCCAGTCGCCGGCAATCTGCCAGGGTGCCATCGACCTTGGCTTTTCGTCGGTGATGATGGACGGCTCGCTGCTTGAAGACGGCAAGACCCCGTCGGAATACGCCTACAACGTCGAAACCACCCGCAAGGTCGTGGAACTGGCGCATGCCGTGGGCGTGACGGTGGAAGGCGAACTGGGCTGCCTGGGCTCGCTGGAAACCGGCGAAGCCGGTGAGGAAGACGGCATCGGTGCAGCCGGCAAGCTCGATCACTCGATGCTGCTGACCGATCCGGAGCAGGCGGCGGATTTCGTCAAGCAGACCCAGCTCGATGCCCTGGCCATCGCTATCGGCACCTCGCACGGCGCCTACAAGTTCAGCCGCAAGCCCACGGGCGACATCCTGTCGATCGAGCGCGTCAAGGAAATCCATCGCCGCATCCCGACCACCCATCTGGTGATGCACGGCTCGTCGTCGGTGCCGCAGGAACTGCTGGCCGAGATCCGTCAGTTTGGCGGCGACATGAAAGAAACCTACGGCGTGCCGGTGGAAGAAATCCAGGAAGCCATCAAGCACGGCGTACGCAAGATCAACATCGACACCGACATCCGCCTGGCAATGACGGGCGCGATCCGCAAGTTCTTTGTCGAAAACCCGAGCAAGTTCGACCCGCGCGAATACCTCAAGCCGGCCCGCGAAGCCGCCAAGCAGGTGTGCAAGGCGCGCTACGTGTCGTTCGGTTGCGAAGGCCAGGCGAGCAAGATCAAGGGCATCCCGCTCGACGAGATCGCCGCCATGTACAAGGCCGGCAAGTTGACGCACGTGGTCAACTGAGGCGGCCGACTGAGGTGAGTAACCGAAGTCATCAAATCAACCCCGGCATCCGTGCCGGAACCTGACGGCAGGCAGGCCCGGTAGCCCGTTTGCCGTATCCTGAGCAACCATTGTCCCCGCCGCGGCGGGGACAACCCATTTCTGTCTGAGCGGAATCGATATGTCCCAAGCGCTTCATCAGTCCTCCATCACCTCTCTGCCGCTGCTGGGGCATGGCAAGGTGCGCGACAACTATGCGGTCGGCGAAGACCGGCTGCTGATCGTCACCACCGACCGCCTGTCGGCCTTCGACGTGATCCTCGGGCAGCCGATTCCGAACAAGGGCAAGGTGCTCAACCAGATGGCCAGCTTCTGGTTCAAGCGGCTCGCGCACATCGTGCCGAACCACGAGACCGGCATTGCGCCCGAAAGCGTGGTGACCCCGGCCGAAGCGCCGCAAGTCGCGGGCCGCGCGGTGGTGGTCAAGCGCCTCAAGCCGATTCTCGTGGAAGCGGTGGTGCGCGGCTACCTGGCCGGTAGCGGCTGGAAGGATTACCAGGCCACTGGCGCAGTGTGCGGCGTGCAACTGCCCGCCGGTCTGCAGAACGCGCAGAAGCTGCCGCAGCCGATCTTCACCCCGGCTGCCAAGGCCGAATTCGGCCAGCACGACGAGAACATCACCTTCGACGAAATGTCGAAGCGCATCGGCGCGGAACTGGCCGAACAGATCCGCACGATCAGCCTGCGCCTCTACACCGAGGCCGCCGAATACGCGGCCACGCGCGGCATCATCATCGCCGACACCAAGTTCGAATTCGGCCTCGATCAGGACGGCACGCTGACGCTGATGGACGAAGTGCTGACCGCCGATTCGTCGCGCTTCTGGCCGGCCGACTCGTATGCCGTCGGTACCAACCCGCCGTCGTTCGACAAGCAGTTCGTGCGCGACTGGCTCGAAGCCGTGCGCATTGACGGCAAGCCGTGGCCGAAGACGCCGCCCGCGCCGGAACTGCCGGTCGACATCATCGAAAAGACCGCAGCCAAGTACCGTGAGGCACTCACGCGCCTGACGGGCCAGGACCTGCACTGAGAGGACCGAGACGATGCAAGCGAAAGGCGAGAACGCAGCACCGCTGGTCGGCGTGGTCATGGGCAGCAGTTCCGACTGGGACGTGATGCAGCATGCCGTGGCGATGCTGAAGGAATTCGGCGTGCCGTACGAGGCGCAGGTCGTGTCCGCGCACCGCATGCCGGATGACATGTACCGCTATGCCGAAACGGCGCGCGAGCGCGGCCTGCGCGCCATCGTCGCGGGCGCGGGCGGGGCGGCGCACCTGCCGGGCATGCTCGCCGCCAAGACCATCGTGCCCGTGTTTGGCGTGCCGGTGCCGTCGAAGTATCTGCGCGGCGAAGACTCGCTGCTGTCTATCGTACAGATGCCCAAGGGCGTGCCGGTGGCCACCTTCGCCATTGGTGAGGCAGGCGCCGCCAACGCCGCGCTGCACGCCATCGCCACGCTGGCCACCACCGATGCCGCGCTGGCGCAGGCGCTCGAAGCCTTCCGCGCCAAGCAGACCGATGTGGCGCGCAATATGCAGCTGCCTGCCTGAACCGAAGAACGCAACGATGCTGCTGCCTGCAACACGACTCAGCGCTGTGTTGCAGTGACGGTAGCAGCCACCCGGAATCCCCTATGCCGACCGACCTCCATCCCCATCTGGCCGAAGCCCATACGCCCGAGTCGCGCGCCGAGTTTGGCCCCGACACTGCCGGCCCCATCCTCCCGGGCGCATGGCTGGGCATGCTGGGGGGCGGTCAGCTCGGCCGCATGTTCACGCATGCCGCCCAGGCCATGGGCTACAAGGTGTGCGTGCTCGATCCGGACCAGGACAGCCCGGCCGGCACGGTGGCTGATCGCCACCTGTGTGCCGGCTATACCGACGATGCGGCGCTGGTCGCCATGGCGCAGCAGTGCGCCGCCGTGACCACGGAATTCGAGAACGTGCCGGCACAGGCGCTCGACCGGCTCGAGCAGCTCGGTGCCTTCGTCGCGCCGCGCGCCAACTGCGTGTCGATTGCGCAGAACCGCATCGCTGAAAAGAAATTCTTCGCCGCGTGCGCACCGAAGACCGGTGTGTCGCCCGCCCCGCACTGGGTGATCGAGCACCAGGCGGACATCGACCAGTTGCCCGCGAACCTGCTGCCGGGGATCCTCAAGACTGCCCGCATGGGCTACGACGGCAAGGGTCAGGCGCGCGTGACCACGCGCGAGGAACTGGCCACGGCATGGAAGGCCATGCAACATGTGCCGTGTGTGCTCGAGCAGATGCTGCCGCTGGCCTACGAGGTTTCCGTGCTGGCCGCGCGCGCTGCCGACGGCAGTACGGCGACGTGGCCGCTGGCCGAGAACGTGCACCGTGACGGCATCCTGTTCAGCACCGTCATGCCCTCGAGCAGCGTGTCGCCAGACGTTGCCGACAAGGCGCGCGCGGCCGCAGCGATTGTCACCGGCGAAATGCAGTATGTTGGCGTGCTGGCCGTCGAATTCTTCGTGCTCAAGGATGGCACGCTGGTCGCCAACGAAATGGCCCCGCGTCCGCACAATTCCGGACACATCACCATGGATGCCTGCGAGACCAGCCAGTTCGAGCAGCAGGTGCGCGCCACGGCCCGTTTGCCGCTTGGCAGCACGCGCCAGCATTCGGCCGGCAAGATGCTGAACGTGCTCGGCGACGTGTGGTACGAATTTGGTCTCGAGCGCGATCCGGCCTGGGACAAGGTGGTGGCCCACGCCGGCGCCAAGCTGCATCTGTATGGCAAGGCCGATGCGCGGCCGGGCCGCAAGATGGGACATGTGAACTGCGTAGGCGCATCGCCCGATGAGGCGGCCGCCGCCTTCGAGCATGCTGCCGTGACCTTGGGGATCACACTCTGATGTCTGGCACGATGCCTTCCGCGCAGCAGCTCGCCGAGGCGGCTGCGCTGCTCGAAGCCGGACAGATCGTGGCCTTCCCCACCGAAACCGTGTATGGCCTCGGCGCCGATGCCGAGAACCCGGAAGCCATCGCCCGTATCTATGCTGCCAAGGGCCGGCCTTCCAGTCATCCGGTCATCGTCCATGTGGTGGATGGCGCGGATTTGTCGTACTGGGCATCGGAGGTGCCGGCGGAAGCAGAACGCCTGATTGCCGCCTTCTGGCCCGGCCCGCTGACGCTGATCCTCAAGCGTGCCGCGCATGTCCCGGCGGCCGTGGCAGGCGGACAGGATACCGTCGGCCTGCGTTGTCCTTCGCATCCTGTCGCACAGGCGCTGCTGTCGCGCTTCCGGCGCGGCCGTGGCGGGATTGCCGCACCCTCGGCCAACAAGTTCGGACAGGTCAGCCCGACCACCGCGCAGCATGTGCGCGACGAGTTCGGCGAAGGCGTATTCGTGCTGGAAGGCGATGGTGTGGACGTGGGAATCGAATCGACCATCGTCGACCTGTCGCGCCTCGATCAGGGTGTCGGCCCGGTGCTGCTGCGCCCGGGCGCGATCACGCGCGAGATGCTGGCCAAGGTGCTCGGCGTCATGCCCGCGCTGCCGGATGCTGCCGCGCCACGCGTGTCAGGCTCGCTGAAGGCCCACTACGCGCCACACACCCCGCTTGCGATGCTGGACGCGGCCGGTCTGGCGACGCAGCTCGCCACGCTCAATGCACAGGCCCGCGTGGCCTGGCTCGGCTGGACCGAGGTCAAGGATCCGCGCGTCACGCACGTGGCGGCGCCGGCCTCCGCCGAAGCCTACGCGCATGCGCTGTATCGCACGCTGCGCCGCCTCGACCGGGAGCACTACCAGTATCTCTTCGTCGAAGCCGTGCCCGCAGACGGCGCGTGGGACGGCGTACGCGATCGCCTGCAGCGCGCCGCCGCAGCCTTCAACGGCTGAGCCGGGCAGGCGCGCGGGATTAGCGCATCCCGGCATAGACCCATTGCAGCAGCGCATCGTGCGCGGCCTGCGCGGCGCTCGCGTTGGGGTGATTGATCATGCTGACCACCACATACTGCTGGCCATCCGCCGCATTCACATAACCCGCGATGGCCCGCACGCCCTCGAGCGTTCCCGTCTTGATATAGGCGTTGCCGGCCACGCCGGCCGAGGTCAGCCGCTTGCGCATGGTGCCGTCGAAGCCGACCACCGGCAGCGACTCGCGCAGTTGCGGGCCGACCTCGCTGGCCGCCGCCTGCAGCAACAGCCGGCCCAGGTTGGCGGCACTGATGCGCTCGATGCGCGAGAGCCCGGAGCCGTTGTCGATCACCAGTTCAGGCATGTCCAGCCCCTGCCTGGCCAGCCATTGGCGTACTGCCAATGCCGACTTGGCGGGTGTGGCCGGGCGGTGGCCCAGCTCCGCGCCGATGGTCAGCATCAGCTGGCGCGCCATCACGTTGTTGGAAAACTTGTTGATGTCCTGTACCGCCGAGCCGAGCGTCTGCCCGTAGTGCGACGCTAGCAGGACGGCGCTGCGCGGCACCACGCCTTCGCGCAGACCGGGGATCTGCCCGAAGCGGCCGCCTTGCTGCTGCCACAGCGCGACAAAACCGCCCCACATGAAATCCGCATGATTGAGCACGGCGATATTCCAGCCGCGTTCGCCGCAGTCCGCCGGAAAATCGCCGCTGAAGGTTACCTGCAGCGTGCCGTCCGGTTGCTGCTGCGGACGCGCTGCCGCGTGGCTGCGCCAGTCGCCGCAGGCGCCGGCACGCAAGCGCATCTGGTTGTCGATGCGCAGCTGGGCCAACGGTGGTGTGACGCCGATGGTCACACCTTGCCCGGCAACATCCGGGGCGAGGATGAAGCTGAGCGTCTTGAAGGCATACAGCAATGCATCCGGGGCGACGTTATAGGCCTTCTGGTCTTCACCGTCGAGCGACGGAGCGCGCGAGACATCGTTGGCGAAATAGCTGCGGTCGAGCACCAGGTTGCCGTTGAGCGTGTGCACCCCGGCTGCCTGCACGTGGTTGATCAGCTTGGAGAGCTCCTCCGGCACCAGCTTGGGGTCGCCGCGTCCGCGCAGATAGAAGTTGCCGTTGACGATGCCGTTGACCGGCGCGTTGTCGGCATACAGCGCGGTCTGCCAGCGGTACTGGGGGCCGAGCAGCTGGAGCCCGGCGAAGGTCGTGACCAGTTTCATGGTCGATGCCGGATTCATCGGCTGGCTGGCATGCCATGCCACGGCCGGCGCCGATGCGCCCACGCGCGCCACATAGATGCTGACCGCTTCGCCGGGCACACGCGCCTTGCGCAGCGCGGTTGCCACGGCTGGCGGTGCCGGCATGTCCGCAACCGGCGCGGCGGTGCGACGCCTGGCTTGCGCCTCGGCAGGGCCGGGCAGGGCCACGATGGCTGTCGCCAGGACCAGGGCGGCATACTGGCGCCAGACGCGCCAAGCGGGGCGGGAGCGGTGGGGCACGGCGGGTGACGGTGTATCGCGCAGGCGCACGGAGCAGGGCGCAAGGGGGAGCAATAGGGCGGGCATGGTCGCGGGATTCGGCATCGTGCGATGTTAACGCGTCTGGTCCTGCTTGCGGGGGACAACAGTACGTGTCGTGTGCATTTTGACCGCGCCGGGGAAGGCATCTGCGTGCCACGTCCTCGGGCACGCACCGGGGCGGTTGCGTGGATCGTCGCGGACAGCATCGCTCGGCCGGCCGTGTGGAGCGTGCATGACGCTACGGGCCGCTGCCGGTATCATCGCTGCCATGCAGATCGATTTTTCCCTCAAGGGCCGCACCGCGCTGGTGACCGGGGCCGGGCAAGGCCTGGGTTTCAGTATCGCCGCAGGCCTGGCTGGCGCGGGTGCGCACGTCTGGCTCAACGGGCGTGATGCCCAACGTCTCGAAATCGCCGCCGGGCGCTTGCGCGCCGAGGGCGCCAGCGTGGGCATCCTGCCGTTCGACGTGCGCGATGACACGGCAGTGGAGCGGGCGCTTGCGTCGTTGCCGCAGGCGCCGGATGTCCTGGTCAACAATGCCGGGCTGCGGCAACGCGACACGCTCGATCGCCTGCAGCCGGATGACGTGCGCACAATGCTCGATGCCAATCTGGTCGGGCCGTTCATCTTGTGCCGGCGCGTGGCGCAGGGCATGACGCAGGGCGGGCGCATTATCAACGTCACCTCGATCGCCGGCCATATCGCCCGTGGCGGTGATGCGGCGTACACCGCCTCCAAGGCCGGGCTGACCGGCCTGACGCGCGCCCTGGCTGCCGAGCTCGGTCCGCGCGGCATCACGGTCAATGCGATTGCCCCAGGCTACTTCGCTACGCCGCCGAACCAGGCCATGGTCGACGATCCGACAGTGGCCGACTGGCTGGCAAGGCGTACTTCACTGGGCCGCTGGGGACAGCCAGAGGAGATTGCCGGCGCGGCGGTATTTCTGGCCTCGCCGGCCGCCTCGTACATTACCGGGCACGTGCTGGCCGTGGATGGCGGCTACCTGGCGCATTTCTGAGCATCAGGCGTGTGGCGGCGGGGGCGCTGCGGTATCGCGGATCGCCTGCTGGCGCTGTTCCATTTCCTGCCGTAGCTGGCGGCGCTGCTGCGCGCTCTCGAAGCGCCGGCGTTCCTCGTCGGTCGCCGGTTGCAGCGGTGGGACTTCGGCCGGATTGCCGGCATCGTCGACCGCCACCATGGTGAAGTAGCAGCTGTTGGTATGGCGGGCGACGCGCGTGCGGATGTTCTCGGTCACCACCTTGATGCCGATTTCCATTGACGTGCGGCCGGTGTAGTTGACCGACGCGAGGAAGGTCACCAGCTCGCCGACATGAATCGCCTGGCGGAACATGACCTGGTCGACCGACAGCGTCACCACATAGGAGCCGGCATAGCGGCTGGCACAGGCGTAGGCCACGCCGTCGAGCAGCTTGAGAATGTGGCCGCCGTGCACATTGCCGGAAAAGTTCGCCATGTCGGGCGTCATCAGGACCGTCATGGTCAGTTGCTGCTTGCTGTCGTTCATCGTCGTTGTCCAGGCATGGAAAGACACCGCCATGCGGCAGGTGCGCGGGCTGCAATATGGGCTGTCAAGCGAGTGATCAGGTGAGCAATCAGGTGGGCTCATAAGGAGTCATACGCTGGCCCGGGCGATCCCCGGAACCGCGTATGGCCGCGTTCGCTCACTCTACCGCCAGATTACCCGATCCGCATCCGCCGGCTGTTACCAGCCGTTACAGCCTTGGGTCGGCGGAAACAGGCATCTGGCGGTTGACGTGATTAAATAGGCTTCATACACCACCGGGTGTGACGTGAAAAGGAGTACCCCATGAAGCTGTCCCAACGCCAACTCGTTCGTCTGGTTGCTGCTGGCGCCGTGCTTGCAACACTTGCCGGTGGCGCGCAGGCGGCTGACCGCAAGACCACCAACACCCTGATCGGCGCGGCGATTGGCGCTGTCGGTGGTGCACTGATTTCCAACGGCGACCCGATCATGACGATCGGCGGCGCAGCAGCCGGTGGCCTGATCGGCAACGTCGCGACCCGCGACCGCCATGACTATGGTTACCGCACCGACTATCGCGGGGATTACCGCCATGGCGACCGCCGTGTCGACTACCGCCGCGATCCGCATCCCGGGTATCGCGACGATTACCGTAACTATCGCGCCCAGCCCGACCGCGACCGCGCATGGCAACGCGACGAGCGGGTTTGGCAGCGCGACAATCGCGTCTGGCAGGATGGCGGGCGGGGATATCCGCGCCAGGTCACCTATGGCAGGCCCGGCGATGACCGCTACTACGACGGCCGCTGGTAAGCAGGTGTCGTGACTGTTCTCGCCGCGACGGGAACACTGGGTCGAAGCTGCCTTACCCGGGGCCCACGCATTCGCGTGGGCCTTTTGTTTCCTGCTTGCTCCTCGTGCGTCACCGAACTTATTTCGCCAATTTTTGTCGGCCCGGACGGGCGTAGGGTGCGTGCTAGCATGCAGCGTATCCGGCCGCGATAGCAGACCCATCCGTACGGTGTTGTGCATCCCATGCGCATCGACGAGGGACTGTGATGAGGAACCGAAAGCGGCCTGGAGTGTTCAACCGTTTTGACAGGAAAGCCTCGATGGTGAAACGCCGTACCGTGCTGGCGTCCGCAACGGCGTCGCTGGGATTGGCCGCGCTGGGCTGGACCCCGGCAGCGCATGCCGCGCGCACGATGAAACTCGGACGCGCCGCGTCTTTCTCGCATGAGCAACTGGTGGCGCGCGCCCGCGCACTGGCCGCCCGGCCTTATGTGCCGCCGCCCGCGCCGCCGCGCGAGGTCCTCGAAAAGATCGACTATGCCGCGCACGGCAAGCTGCGCTTCAAGAGCGACTACGCGCTGTTCGCCGACGGCCCCGGCCAGTTTCCGGTGACGTTCTTCCACCTCGGCCGGTTCTTCCAGACCCCGGTGCACATGTATCTGCTGGAGCCGGCAGGCGATGCGCAGACGGCGCGGGAAATCCTCTACGATGCCTCGTACTTCGAGATGCCCGCCGACAGTCCGGCGCGCGCATTGCCGGCCGGTAGCGGCTTCGCCGGGTTTCGTTTTCAGGAGAGCCGCACGGGCGAGATCGACTGGCGCAAGAATGACTGGGTGGCGTTTCTCGGCGCATCCTACTTCCGCGCGGTGGGCGAGTTGCTGCAGTATGGATTGTCGGCGCGCGGCATTGCCATCGACGTCGCCGTCGCGGGCAAGCCGGAGGAGTTCCCGGCCTTTACCCATGTCTATTTCGAAACACCCCGGCCGGGCAGCGACACCGTGATCGTGCACGCGCTACTCGATGGCCCGAGCCTCTCGGGCGCGTATCGCTTCACCATGCGCCGCACGGCGAAGATCGTGACGGATGTCGAGGCCACGCTGTTCGTCCGCCGCGATATCGCGCGTCTTGGCATTGCGCCTGCCACGTCCATGTACTGGTATTCGGAAACCGCCAAGGGCACGGCGGTGGACTGGCGTCCGGAAGTGCACGACTCCGACGGGCTGGCGATCTGGACCGGTGCGGGCGAGCATATCTGGAGGCCGCTCAACAATCCGCCACGGACCACCGCATCGAGCTTTGCCGACCAGGCGCCCAAGGGCTTCGGCCTGTTGCAGCGCGACCGCGCCTTCGACAACTACATGGACGGCGTGCACTACGAGAAGCGCCCGAGTCTGTGGGTCGAGCCGCTCGATGCATGGGGCAAGGGCGCGGTACAGCTCATCGAGATTCCGACCGACGACGAGATCCACGACAACATCGTCGCCATGTGGGTGCCGCACGAACCGGTGCGTGCCGGTGCGCAGTATCGCCTGCGTTACCGTCTGCACTGGAATGCCGAAGAGCCGTATCCATCCCCGCTGGCACGCTGCGTCGCCACCCGGCTTGGCAATGGCGGCCAGCCGGGCGAGCCGCGGCCGCAGGGCGTGCGCAAGTTCATGGTCGAGTTTCTTGATGGCCCCCTGGCCGACCTGCCGTTCGGCGTGAAGCCCGAGGCCGTGCTGAGCGCGTCGCGCGGAACGTTTTCCTACATCTTCACCGAAGCCGTGCCCAACGGCGTGCCGGGCCACTGGCGCGCGCAGTTCGATCTGACCGTCGATGGCGATGCACCGGTCGACATGCGCCTGTTCCTCAAGACCGGTGACCGGGCATTGTCCGAAACCTGGCTGTTCCAGTACCATCCCTTTCCCTCGGTACTCAATCTGTGGAGCAAGCCGTGATCGAACCTTCCCTGCTGGCGGCCTATCTGGCTGCCGGCTACCGCGTGGACACGGTACCGCCCTTCGTCATGCGCGTCGGCCAGCCGTGCCCGCCGCTGGCGGATCTGCTGCGCCGCCATCACTGCGGTTCGGCCGCGTATCTGACCGCCTGGAATCCGCGCAGCGCCAAGCTGCCGGCGGCGCAGAACATCGAGGCGCAGTCCCGGCTGGTGCAGGATGTGGTGGCCTCGGGCTGCCGCTGGTACGACGGTGTCAGCAACGATCCTACGGGCAACTGGCCGCAGGAGCCCAGCGTGCTGGTGCTTGGCCTGGCGCGCGAGCGCGCCCGCGAACTGGCGCGTGCCTATGAACAGAATGCTTTCCTGTGGAGCGAGCTCGATGCCCAGGGCGAGGTCGCGCCTGCGCTGATCGTCGTCTGAACCGATGCGACGAACTTCCCGTGGCAGCCCGTTCGTCCGGTGCGCTCGGGTGTAGCGTTCCCGCACAGCATAACCCCCGCGAATCGCGTATGCTCCCGCCATGCGCCTGCTGATCATCGAAGACAACGCCGATATCGTTGCCAATCTCTATGGCTATTTCGAGCCGCTCGGGCATGTCCTCGACACGGCCGCGAACGGCTACGCCGGGCTGGCGCTGGCGGCGCAGCACGAGTACGACGCCATCGTGCTGGACCTGTCGTTGCCCGGGCTCGACGGGCTGACGCTCTGCCGCCGGCTGCGCGATGAACTGCAGCAGTCCGTGCCCGTCCTTATGTTGACCGCGCGCGATACGCTTGATGACAAGGTTGCAGGCTTCGAGAGCGGCGCGGATGACTATCTGGTCAAGCCCTTCTCCCTGGTCGAGCTGGATGCCAGGCTCAAGGCTCTGGTGCGCCGCGCGCACGGGGTCAAGACCGATACTGGCCGGCTGCAGGTCGGCGATCTGGTATTCGATACCGCGACCTACGAAGTCCGGCGCGGCGGTCGTCCGGTCGAACTGACCCGGACCGGCTACAAACTGCTTGCCTGCCTGATGCGCGCCGCCCCCAAGGTAGTGTCGCGTGCCACGCTGGAAGCGGAAGTGTGGGGCGATGACCGTCCCGACAGCGATGCGCTGCGCACGCACATCCACGCCCTGCGCCAGGCCATCGACCGGCCGCAGGAGAGCACGCCGGGCCACGCCATGCTGCGCACCGTTCAAGGCGTCGGCTACCGTCTGGTGAGCGAAGATGCCGTTTGACGATTTACCTCCCATGCCGCCACGCCCCTCGAGCGCCTTGCGCCGGCGGATCATCAGTGCGTATCTCCTGTTTGCGCTGGGCGTGTGTGCGCTGTTCGGCGTGATTGCCATGTTTGCCGTCGAAGGTATCGAGGTACGACTGGTCGACGAACGCCTGACCGAAATCGCCGAGTGGGCCTCCCCGCGCCACACCGGCGGCCTGCCTGTCGAGATGCCGGCGGGCGTCAGTTTCTATCATGGCGAGTCTATCCCGTTGTCGTTGCGCGGTCTGTCGCCGGGCATCCAGGAAAAGACGGTGGATGGCGTCGGACTGCACGTGCTGGCCGGGCGCGATGCTGCCGGAGAATACGTTGTGGTCGATCACGAGAGCGACTACGAGGAAATCGAACTGGTGGTCTACACCATCGTCGGCGCTGGTTTCCTGGGATGTCTCGGACTGGCGCTGGTGCTGGGGCGGCTCACCGCCAACTGGCTGGTGACGCCGGTGACCGAACTGGCCGAGGCGGTGGCGCGCGATACGCCGGAGGCGATCCAGCCGCTCCTCGCGCGCGACGATGAGATGGGGGCGCTGGCGCGGTCATTTACCGCGCGCACGGCTGAACTGCAGCAGTATCTGGCGCGCGAGCGCTTCTTTACCGGCGATGTCAGCCACGAACTGCGTACACCGCTGACCGTGATCACGGGTGCGGCGGAACTGCTGGCCCAGCGCACCACCGAGACGCCGACCCTGCACGCACCCGTGGCACGTATCCAGCGGGCGGTACAGGAAGCTTCGGAGTGCATTAACGTTCTCCTGCTGCTGGCCCGTGCGCCCGAGCGGATCGATGCGCCGGCCAACGATATGGCCGATATCATCCGGACCGAGATGGAGCATTGCCAGCCTTTACTGGCGAACAAGCCGGTCAGTCTGGTGTTCGAAGGACTCCCTCAGCGCACGGTATTTGCACATGGCGAACTGGCCGCGACGGCCATCGGGAATTTGCTGCGCAATGCTTGCCAGTACACGGCGGCCGGACAGGTGCTGGTGCAGCTTGATGCGGACGGCGTCAACGTGAGCGATACGGGCCCCGGCGTGCCCGAGGTGATCCGCGCGCGCCTGCAGGATGCGCCGCTGCCCGCCGGGGCCGGCGGGCAGCGCCCGGTCGGCGCGAATGGTTCGGCGGGTACGGGCCTGGGACTGGCACTGGTGCGCCGCATCTGCGAGCACCTCGGCTGGCAGTTGCAGGTAAGCGACCCGCCTGGCGGCGGTAGCTGTTTTCGTATCGTGTTCTCGCCTGCGCCGCGCGTCACCTGAACGTTACTTTCCCCCTTCTTAACATATTCCTAACATCTTCCTCACGCTGCGCTGACGGCTGCCCGGTTACGTTTGCGGCAGCCGGCGGATGTCCTGCCGGCATGGTCATTGTGACTGGCTCCCGCGGCCGGTCCTTGGGGAAGGCATGCAGGCACCGTCGCAGTTCATACAGTCACGCTTCAGTTTGCGTCCATGGATGCTGACCCTGGCCGTCTCGGTGCTGCTGGTCGCGGTATATAACGTGGCCTTCTGGCGGCATCTGGTCACGGCCACCGGCGGGATGGCGGCGGGTAACCTGCTGCTGTACATGGCGACCTTCGTCATCCTCGTGTTGCTGCTCAATGCCACGCTGACGCTGCTGGCATTCCGGCCGGTGCTCAAGCCCGTCATCATCGTCCTGCTGTGCGTGACCTCGCTGGCCAGCTATTTCATGAATCACTACGGGATCGTGATCGATGCGGCGATGATCCAGAACGTCTTCGAAACCGATCCGCGCGAAGCCTCCGAACTGTTCAACTGGAAGCTCGCCGCGACCTTCCTGCTGCTGGGATTGTTGCCGTCTGTGCTGGTGTGGCGCGTGCCGCTGCGCTATGCATCCTTCCGCCGCGAGACCCTGTCGCGTGGCAGCGCACTCGGCATTTCGCTGGCGGTCGCCGTGGCCTTGCTGTTGGTGTTCTTCAAGACGTTTGCCCCGACCTTTCGGGAGCATCGTGAACTGCGCTTCCTGCTGACGCCGCTCAACTATATCCAGGCTACCAACAGCTTCGTCAAACGCAAGCTGAGCCGGCCCCTCGTAGTTGCTCCGCTGGGAACGGATGCCGTGCGCGGTCCGTTGTGGGCGGCTTCGAGCCCGCGCCGTACGGTGATGGTGATTGTTGTCGGCGAGACAGCACGCGCCATGAATTTCTCGCTCAATGGCTATGCTCGCCAGACCAATCCTGAACTGGCGCGGCAAGATGGGCTGGTCAATTTCCGCGAGGTTTACTCCTGCGGCACCGCCACTGCCGTATCGGTGCCGTGCGTCTTCTCGGCGCTGGGACGCGCGGATTATTCGGAAAGCAAGGCAAAGAGCCAGCAGGGTTTGCTCGACGTGCTGAGCCATGCGGGCATGGATGTCCTGTGGCGCGATAACAATTCGGGGTGCAAGGGCGTATGCGACCGTGTGCGCTACGAGGATTACTCTTCCTCTGCCACACGTGATGCATTCTGCGTCAATGGCGAATGCTATGACGAACGCATGCTGGAAAAGCTGCCCGAGATCATCCGTGACACGCAGCGCGATATGGTGATCGTGCTGCATCAGAAGGGCAGCCATGGGCCGGCCTATGCCAAGCGCTATCCGGAAGGCTTCGGGCGTTTCGGCCCGGTGTGCGATACCAATGACCTTGCCAAGTGCTCAACCGCCTCGATTGTCGCGGCCTACGACAACACCATTCTGTACACGGATCACTTTATCAGCCGGGCGATCGACATGCTCAGGGCGGAAAAAGGGGTGGATACGGCACTCATGTATTTCTCGGATCACGGTGAATCGCTCGGCGAGAACAATATGTACCTGCACGGGGCGCCGTATATGATCGCGCCGGTCGAGCAGCGACACGTGCCTTTCATGCTGTGGATGTCACGCAGTTTCGGAGAGCGTTACCAGATCGACGGCAAGTGCCTGGCCGCACGCAGCGGCCAGACGTTCTCGCACGACAATGTGTTCCATACCGTGCTGGGCATGCTGAACGTGCAGACCGCGGTCTACAGTCCGGCCCTCGATATGGTGCATGCCTGCCGCCACGCTGCCTGAGGGTGGCTCGTACGATCGGTGCGGCAGGCGGGGCGGGATCAGTCCATACTGATCTTGGCTTCGGCAGCGAGCTTCTTCCAGTCGGCGATCTCGCGCGTCACGCGCTTGTCGAGGTCCGCTGCGCTGCTGCCAACCACCACGGCGCCTTGTGCCAGGAATTTTTTCTGGATGTCCGGATCCTTGGCAGCGTTGGCGACAGAGGCCTGGAGCTTGTCGACCACGGCTTGCGGCGTCTTGGCCGGTACGAACATGGCGTACCAGGAATCCACCTCGAAGCCGGGTACCGTTTCTGCGACGGTCGGCATATCCGGGAACACCGGGCTGCGCTTGGCCGTGGACACGGCGATGCCTTTCAGCTTGCCTTGCTTGATGAACTCGGCCACGGCGGGCAGCGAGACCCACAGCGCCGGAATCTGGTTGCCGAGCACGTCGATGACAGCCGGGCCGCCGCCGCGATAAGCAATGTGCGTCAGCTTGGCTTTCGTCTTGAGGCGCAGCTGTTCACCGGCGATATGGCTGGGCGAGCCGGTGCCGGCCGAGCCATAGTCGAGGCCGTTCGGCAGGGTGTTGGCGTAGGCGATCAGCTCGCGGAGGTTGTTCGCCGCGACGCTGGGATGCACGACCAGCACCTGCGGGGCCGATGCCACGAGGCTAACCGGCTTGAAGTCCTTGAGCGTATCGAACGACAGCTTCTTGTAGATGGCCGGGTTGATGGTGTGCGACGACAGCGTCAGCAGCACGGTATAGCCATCGGGGGCGCTCTTCGCGACCACGTTGGTGCCGATCGTGCCGCCTGCGCCGCCGCGGTTTTCAACCACGATGGACTGGCCGAGTGCCTTGGCCATCGGTTCCTGGATGATACGGGCTGCGACGTCGACGCTGCCGCCGGCCGGGTAGGACACGATCATGGTGATCGGCTTGGTTGGGTAGGGATCGGCAGCAACCGCGAAAGCGGAGCAAAGGGATAGTGCCGCGCCCGCCAGAATGGCGGCGCGGGGATGACGGGTCATGCGCGCAAACATTGAGATCTCCAAACTCGGCATTTAGGGATGGGCCGAGCTTATTGTTTTTTTGTCGTGTTGATGAGAAGTATTTTTCGCATTGATATGAGAAAAACACATATAACATTTACCCGATTAAACTTCTTTGCGCAAGCAGCATATGTACTATCATTCGAGAAAAACCGGCTTGCGCCGTTGCCCAGAAGGTGCCGGCAAGGCCACGTGAATCCACGGTCCATCACCGGAGGGCATCATGGAACTTCACTTGCGATCTCATCATCTGTGGGAAGCCCGGCTGCCGGACTGGCCTGCGGCCGTTGTCGCCGGCTTTGCCGCGGGCGCGCTGGTCATGGTCCTTGAATTGCTGTGGGTGACCTTGGTCATGGGCATCAGCCCGTGGATCGGCCCGCGCATGATCGCGGCCATGCTGCTGGGGCCGGGCGTACTCGAGCCCGCGACCTTCAACGTGTGGGTCATCGCGGTGTCGCTGTTTGTCCATTTCCTGCTGGGAAGCGTGCTGGGCGTGCTGTTCGCCCTCGTGGCCGCGCCCTTGCGCCTCGATTCGAACGTGGCACTGGTCCTGGTGGCTGGCTTGCTGTTCGGTGTCGTGGTCTATCTGGTCAATATCGTCGGCATGTCGCGCGTCTTCACTTGGTTCGCCCCGACGCAAGGGTGGGCGACGTTCGCCGCCCATCTGGTGTTCGGCATGTTCAGCAGTTGGATGTACTGGCTTCTGGAGAGACGGGGAACGGGCATGTCCTGACATTCACCGTTTTTCCAGCCCATGGCGCCGCTAGGCGGTGCCCGGACGCGCGGTTATTCCGCGCGTCCACTATTTTAGGATTTCGATTATCGGTACCTGTCCGATATATTGGGATGGGATTATCCTGATCGGCGTCTTCCATATTATTTTCCCTGGATTGTCCGATATATTGGGACGGGGATATGCCGGGAATATCCGATATATTGGGATTATCTGGCGTCCGCCGGATTTTCTCCGGATTTTTTTGCGACTTCCCCCTGCGGAAGGCGGGTATCCGGGCGTCGCGCCACCTTTCTTGCACCTCCCGGTTCCACGAACTAGTCTTGAAGCACTTGTAGTCGACATCCGGTCGGATCGGCACCGCGCGTGGTGGGGGTTGCCATGGGGATGGCTGTCGCATTGCTCCTGATCGTGGTCGCCTCGGTGCTGTTTCACATCCTCAGCCCCTGGTGGTCCACACCGCTGGCGTCCAACTGGAAACAGATGGACGACACGCTCCTCATGACGCTTGCGGTAACGGGGGCGTTCTTCATTGCCATCAACCTGTTCGTCGCCTACATCCTGCTGCGCCACCGGCACCGCCCTGGCAAGGACCGGCGCGCTGCGTACGAACCGGAAAATCGCCGCCTCGAATGGTGGCTCATCGGGCTGAGCACGCTGGGTATTGTCGGGCTGCTGGCACCGGGGCTGTTCGTCTACGCCAACTATGTTGCCCCGCCATCGCAGGCGATGCTGCTCGAAGTCACCGGCCAGCAGTGGCAATGGCATTTCCGCTTTCCCGGCAAGGACGGCCGACTCGGCACCACGGATGCGCGCTTTGTCTCCGTTGACAACCCGCTCGGGCTGAATCCGGATGATCCCGCGGGGTTCGATGACGTGGTGGTCGAAGGCAACGAGACGCAGTTGCCGCTGAACGTGCCGGTCAAGGTGTTGCTCCGCTCCAAGGACGTGCTGCACGACTTCTATCTGCCGAACATCCGGGCCCGCATGAACCTGGTGCCAGGCATGGTGACCAGTTTCTGGTTCACGCCCGTGCAGGCAGGGCGCTTCGAGGTGCTGTGCGCGCAACTGTGCGGCGTGGGCCATCACAATATGCGCGGCTACGTGCGCGTCACAGAACCTGCGGCGTTCGAGGCCTGGCTGGCCGGCCAGCACACCTTTGCACAGTTGCGCCAGGCCGGCGCGGCACCGCAGGCAGCCGGCACGATGCTGGGCAAGGCGCTGGCGCAGAGCAAGGGCTGCGTGGCCTGCCATTCGGTCGATGGCTCGGCCAGTGTGGGGCCGACCTGGCGCGGCCTGTTCAACCACAGCGTACCGCTGGCCGACGGCAGTACCCGGCAGGCGGACGCCGACTATCTTGCCGAATCCATCCGCGAACCGCAGGCGAGCGTGGTCAAGGGCTATCCGCCGATCATGCCCAAGACCGTGCTCAGCGATGAGGAGGTCGCCGCATTGGTGGGCTATATCCAGTCGCTCAGCAGTGCCCCGGCAACCACCGGGGCGGGCGGAACGAATGCCGCGGCAGGGAGGCAGCCATGACGGGTGACGCGCACGCGCCGCACAGCTTCTGGACGCGCTATGTCTGGAGCCAGGATCACAAGGTGATTGCGATCCAGTACGCCATTACGGCCATTGCCATCGGCATCGTGGGCCTGGTGCTGTCCAATCTCATGCGCATGCAGCTCGGGTTTCCCGGCAAGTTCGCCTTTATCGACGCGCAGCACTATTACCAGTTCATGACCATGCACGGCATGATCATGGTGGTGTACCTGCTCACGGCGCTGTTCCTGGGCGGTTTCGGTAATTACCTGATTCCGCTGATGATCGGCGCGCGCGACATGGTGTTCCCGTATCTCAATATGCTGAGCTTCTGGTGCTACCTGCTATCGGTGCTGGTGCTGGTGGCCAGCTTTTTCGTGCAAGGCGGTCCGACAGGCGCCGGTTGGACCCTGTACCCGCCACAGGCGATCCTGCCTGGCACGCCGGGACACGACTGGGGCATCATCCTGATGCTGGTGTCGCTGCTGATCTTTATCGTCGCCGCGACCATGGGCGGGCTGAACTATGTCACCACGGTGCTGCAGGCACGCACCGAGGGCATGACGCTGTTCCGCATGCCGCTCACGGTATGGGGCATCGTGATGGCGACCATCCTGGCGCTGATCGCGTTTCCTGCCCTGCTGGTGAGCGGCATCATGATGCTGCTCGACAAGCTGGCGGGCACGAGCTTCTTCATGCCGGCGATCGTGTCGATGGGCGCGCCGCTCGACTACAAGGGTGGCAGCCCGCTGCTATTCCAGCACCTGTTCTGGTTCTTCGGCCACCCCGAGGTCTATATCGTGGCGCTGCCGGCCTTCGGGATCGTGTCCGACCTCATCAGCGTGCATGCGCGCAAATGCATCTTCGGCTACCGCACGATGGTCTGGGCCATCCTCGCGATCGGCGGGCTGAGCGTGGTGGTGTGGGCGCACCACATGTTCGTCAGCGGCATGAACCCGTACTTCGGTTTTTTCTTTGCCACGACCACGCTGATCATCGCCGTGCCGACTGCCATCAAGGTCTACAACTGGGTACTCACGCTGTGGCGCGGCGATATCCATCTCACCGTGCCGATGCTGTTCGCGCTGGGCTTCATCAGCACCTTCCTGATCGGCGGGCTGACCGGACTGTTTCTCGGCAATGTCAGCGTCGACATCCCGCTCTCGAATACCTATTTCGTCGTTGCGCACTTCCATATGGTGATGGGTGTCTCGCCGATCCTCGTGATCTTCGGCGGCATCTACCACTGGTATCCCAAGGTGACCGGCCGCATGCTGAACGACACGCTTGGCAAGGCGCATTTCTGGATCACCTTCCTGGGCACCTACGCCATCTTCTTTCCGATGCACTACCTCGGTATTCTTGGCATGCCGCGCCGCTACTACGCCTTCGAGAACTACGCGTTCATCCCGCAATCCGCGCATACGCTGAACATGTGGATCTCGGTGATCGCCTTCATCGTCGCCGCCGCGCAGCTGATGTTCCTGTTCAACCTCGCGTGGAGCGTACGCCATGGCAGGCCGGCAGGCGCCAATCCGTGGCGCGCCGCCTCGCTCGAATGGCAGACGCCGCAGACGCCGCCCGCCCATGGCAACTGGGGTGCAGCAACGCCGGTGGTGTATCGCTGGGCCTACGCGTACAGCGTACCGGGCGCCGCCGAGGACTTCATTCCCCAGCAGATGCCACCCCAGCCCGGCATCGAGGACGAACCGTATGTGCCACACCGGACGGAGGTGCTGTCATGACCCAGGCGACCCTCGAGCGGCGCAGCACAGCGCTGCCGTCTCTGTCCGTCTCGGCGGCGAGTACCGCGCTGTGGTTCTTCATGCTGGTGGCAACGTCGCTGTTCATGCTGTTCCTGATGGCCTATGCCATGCGCATGGATCAACCGGACTGGCGCCGGTTGCCTGTGCCCGACGTGCTATGGCTGAGCGCTGCATGGCTGGTGCTTGCCAGCCTGACGATGCAGGCAGCCGTGATGATCGCGCGCCGCGGCAGGATGGAGGCAGCGCACCAGACGATGCTGGCCGGCGGGGTGTGCACGCTGCTGTTCCTGTGCACGCAGCTGTGGGCGTGGCGCGTGCTGGGCCAGTCGTTTGCGGATACGCCGGCCAGCAGCTTCTTCTATGTGCTGACGGCCCTGCATGGCCTGCATGTACTCGGCGGGCTATGGGCCTGGACGGTGGTGTGGCGCCGCGGCGCCGACGGCACGCGTGACGATGCGCCGGACGAGGTGCGCCTGATGACGCTGTGCGCGCGCTACTGGCATTTCCTGCTGGCGGTGTGGCTCGTGCTGTTTGCCGCGCTCGGCTGGCTGACCCCCGAGCTGGTGCGGCGCATCTGCGGCACCGGTTGATGCGGAGCATGGCGATGGCACACACCTCGATGGCAATTTCCCCTGATGCCGCGCATCCCGCAGGCGGATGGCGCGGCTTCGTCGCCGACTGGTCGTCGGACCGCACCGCCTTCCGCGTGTCGTGGGGCAAGGCGATGATGTGGATCTTCCTGCTGAGCGACACGTTTGTCTTCGGCTGCTTCCTGATCGGCTACATGACGGTACGCATGTCGACCACGGTGGCGTGGCCCAACCCGAGCATCGTCTTCGGATTGAACGTGGGTGGAGTGGAGGTGCCGCTGCTGCTGATCGCGCTGATGACCTTCGTGCTGATCACCAGCAGCGGCACCATGGCGATGGCGGTGAACTACGCCTACCAGCGCGACCGCTATCGTGCGGCCCTGCTGATGGTGATCACTGCGATTCTCGGCGAGTGCTTCGTCGGCATGCAGGCGTTCGAGTGGAGCAAGCTGATTTTCGAGGAAGGCGTGCGGCCCTGGGGCAACCCGATGGGTGCGGCGCAGTTCGGGTCGGCGTTCTTCATGATCACCGGCTTCCATGGCCTGCATGTCACGGCCGGCGTGATCTATCTGATGACGGTCGCGCTCAAGCTGACGCGCGGCGACTACGAGCGCGGGGGCGATTACCAGATCGTCGAGATCGCCGGCCTGTACTGGCACTTCGTCGACCTGGTGTGGGTCTTCATCTTCGCGTTCTTCTACCTGTGGTGAGGCCATCATGGAAACCGCACATGAACCGCAACATCAGCAGCAACACCAGCAACACCCGATCAGCCTGTACCTGAAGATCTGGGGGCTGCTGTTCGTCCTCAGCACGCTTTCGTACCTGGTCGACTATTTCCAGCTGCAGGGCATGCTGCGCTGGACGCTGATCGTCGTCTTCATGATCGCCAAGGCCGGACTGATCATCGCTGTGTTCATGCACATGGCGTGGGAGCGCATGGCGCTGGTCTGCGCCATCCTTATCCCGCCGGCGGCGCTGCTCGTGTTCGTCTGGCTGATGGCCGCCGAGGCGGACTATACGTTCGTGACGCGCGGCGTGTTCTTCCGCTAGCGGCGTTGTGTCGCGGAAGCGCGAGCGGCATAAAAAAGCCAACCGTACTGGTTGGCTTTTGCCGGGCAGGAATCTTCGCTCACTGCTCGATTTCGACGTCCTTGGTTTCCTTGCCGCACAGCAGTGCGAGCAGGGTAATCAGTGCCATCACCGACAGGTATACGCCCACCAGCACCGGACTGCCGCCGGCCTTGCTCCACAGCCAGACCGCGATGAACGGTGCGACCGCGGCGCCAAGAATGGACGAGATGTTGTAGGAGATGCCGGAACCCGTGTAACGCACGTGCGTCGGGAACAACTCCGGCAGCAGGGCGCCCATCGGACCGAACGTCGCACCCATCAGGCTGAAGCCGAGGATCAGCCACAGCATGACGCCGGCAAAGCCTGCGTTGAGCAGCGGCACCCACGACAAGCCGAACAGGATGATGCCGAGCGTCACGACGATCAACGTGCGGCGTCGCCCGAAGCGGTCCGCCCACGGACCGGAGAGCAGGGTGAAGATACCGAAGAACACCACGCCCGCGATCAGCATCAGCACGAAGGTGTTGTAGCTGTAGCCCAGGCCGGGCAATTGGCCGTTAGCGGGATCCACGGGCGCGCGGCCATAGCTGAGCGAGAACGTCGTCATCAGGTAGAAGAGCACGTAGGTCGCCAGCATGTAGAAGGTGCCCAGCACCAGTTCGCGCCAATGCTTGCGGACCACCTCGCCGAGCGGACGGCGGACCACCTTGCCGGTCTTCACGGCCTTGGTGAAGGCGGTGCTTTCCACCAGGCTCAGGCGTACCCACAGGCCGATCACGACCATCACCACCGAGAAGATGAACGGGATACGCCAGCCCCAGGCGAGGAAGGCCTCGGACGGACGCGAAGGATCATCGGACGGCAGCATCGCCGCGACGATCAGGAACAGGCCATTGGCGATGATGAAGCCGAGCGGCGCACCCAGTTGCGGGAAAGTGCCATACAGCGCGCGCTTGGCCTTGGGTGCGTTCTCGGTGGCCACCAGCGCGGCACCGGACCACTCGCCGCCAATCGCAAAACCTTGCGCCAGCCGCAGGACCACCAGCAGCAGCGGTGCCAGCCAGCCCACGCTTTCATAGGTCGGCAAAAAGCCGATCAGCACCGTGGCGATGCCCATGGTGAGCAGTGCCGCCACCAGCGTTGTCTTGCGGCCGACCTTGTCGCCCAGGTGGCCGAAATAGATCGCGCCGAGGGGGCGTGCAATCATCGCCGCGCCGAACACGGCGAACGATGCGAGCAGGGCGGTCGTCTCGTTGCCATGCGGGAAGAAGAGGTGCGGGAAGACCAGCACGGCGGCGGTGGCGTAGACGTAGAAATCGTAGAACTCGATTGTCGTCCCGACCAGGCTGGCGATGATGACGCGCGCGGGACGGTTCGCGGGCGCCGACGCAACGGGTTGCGCAGAGGAAGCGGTGGAGGTTTGAGACATGATGTATTGAGAAAGGTCTGGGCCGGGCGGCCTCCGGAGCGTCAGCGCATAGTGGCGCCATCGGCGTGATGCGTATCCGGGGCAGAGAGGGGTGCCGGGGCATGTCTCCCGGCGCAGGCGAAAACCGACTGATAGAAGTGCGGTGGAAGCCGCATCGAGGCGGGGAGAGCCCCGCCGGGGGAAATGTACGCCGGCGCACTCTCATGCAGGCGATGCGGGATTGTACTGCAACCGTCGTGATCCGGTTTGGGTGCGACTGTCTAATCGCGTTGCCCGGCCTGGGGCGGCGGTCGTACAGACGGTAGGCCGGCGACACTGCTTGCCGGTGTCGGTGGTTTTGCCAGAGGCGCTGGCAGGAGTGCGGAGGCTGTGCCCTACTGGTTTTCCCTAGGCTGCCGCCGTTGTCGCCCCAACAAAATTTGGCAATGGCGCGCCTTGAAAATGTCATGCCCCACCCCTATACTTAGCACTCGTTCGGGGTGAGTGCTAACAGCGCATCCCGGCGCTTTCGAATTCTGCTGGCCGTCCAAGCTGGCGGCTAAATGTGAACACATACTCACTTTGTATAGAGGAGTTCGTATGAATCTGCGTCCTTTGCACGATCGCGTGATCGTCAAGCGTCTCGAGCAAGAAACCAAGACGGCTTCCGGCCTGATCATTCCGGATGCGGCTGCTGAAAAGCCGGATCAGGGCGAAGTCGTGGCCGTCGGCCCGGGCAAGAAGGATGACAGCGGCAAGAACATTGCCCTGGATGTGAAGGTGGGTGACCGTGTGCTGTTCGGCAAGTATGCCGGCCAGGCTGTCAAGGTCGATGGCCAGGAGCTGCTGGTCATGCGCGAAGAAGACCTGATGGCTGTGGTCCAGGCCTAAGCTTTCTCTCAACGTAACCGGAGATACAGAACATGGCAGCAAAAGACGTCGTATTTGGAGATTCCGCCCGCGCCAAGATGGTCGAGGGCGTCAACATCCTGGCCAACGCGGTCAAGGTGACCCTGGGCCCGAAGGGCCGCAACGTGGTGCTCGAGCGCAGCTTCGGCGGCCCGACCGTGACCAAGGACGGTGTGTCCGTGGCCAAGGAAATCGAGCTGAAGGACAAGCTCCAGAACATGGGCGCGCAGATGGTCAAGGAAGTGGCTTCCAAGACCAGCGACAACGCCGGTGACGGTACCACCACCGCAACCGTGCTGGCCCAGTCGATCGTGAAGGAAGGCATGAAGTTCGTGGCCGCCGGCATGAACCCGATGGACCTCAAGCGCGGCATCGACAAGGCCGTTGCAGCCGCTGTCGAAGAGCTGAAGAAGATCAGCAAGCCGACCACCACCAGCAAGGAAATCGCTCAGGTTGGTTCGATTTCGGCCAACAGCGAAACCTCGATCGGCGACCGCATCGCTGAAGCCATGGACAAGGTTGGCAAGGAAGGCGTGATCACCGTCGAAGACGGCAAGTCGCTGGCCGACGAACTCGAAGTCGTGGAAGGCATGCAGTTCGACCGCGGCTACCTGTCGCCGTACTTCATCAACAATCCGGAAAAGCAGGTTGTTGCCCTGGAGAACCCGTTTGTCCTGCTGTTCGACAAGAAGATCTCGAACATTCGTGACCTCCTGCCGGTGCTCGAGCAAGTCGCCAAGGCTGGCCGTCCGCTGCTGATCATCGCTGAAGACGTGGAAGGCGAAGCCCTCGCCACGCTGGTGGTCAACAACATCCGTGGCATCCTGAAGACCTGCGCCGTCAAGGCTCCGGGCTTTGGCGACCGCCGCAAGGCCATGCTGGAAGACATCGCCATCCTGACCGGCGGTGCCGTGATCGCTGAAGAAGTCGGCCTGACCCTCGAAAAGGCAACCCTGGAGCACCTCGGCCAGGCCAAGCGTATCGAAGTGGGCAAGGAAAACACCATCATCATCGACGGCGCAGGCGATGCCTCGCAGATCGAAGGCCGTGTCAAGCAGATCCGCGCCCAGATCGAAGAAGCGACCAGCGACTACGACCGTGAAAAGCTGCAAGAGCGCGTGGCCAAGCTGGCCGGCGGTGTTGCCGTGATCAAGGTTGGTGCTGCCACCGAAGTCGAAATGAAGGAAAAGAAAGCACGCGTGGAAGACGCGCTGCACGCCACCCGCGCTGCCGTGGAAGAAGGCATCGTCCCGGGCGGTGGTGTGGCCCTGCTGCGTGCCCGTGCCGCGATCGCCGGCCTGGCTGGCGACAACGCCGACCAGAACGCCGGTATCAAGATCGTGCTGCGCGCCATGGAAGAGCCGCTGCGCCAGATCGTGACCAACGCCGGTGAAGAAGCTTCGGTCGTCGTGTCGAAGGTCATCGAAGGCAAGGGCAACTACGGCTACAACGCCGCCTCGGGCGAGTACGGCGACATGGTCGAAATGGGCGTGCTGGATCCGACCAAGGTGACCCGCACCGCGCTGCAGAACGCCGCGTCGGTCGCATCGCTGATGCTGACCACCGACTGCGCCGTGTGCGAAGCACCGAAGGACGAGTCCGCTGCTCCGGCAATGCCGGGCGGCATGGGCGACATGGGTGGCATGGGCGGCATGATGTAATCTGCCGGACCATCGGTCCTGCCGGGCTTCGGCCCGGTGTGCCATCAACCCCGTGATGCGTGAGCATCACGGGGTTTTTCGTTCTGGGGCTGGCTGGAGCATGGTGCGCTCGTGCGTGCCAACATCACGGCACGGCTGTCAGCACATCTGCGGCAGCGATTGCGGAGCGGGATGGGCGGCGGCCATTGCGGTCACGTCCTGGGCAGGCCTATGCAGGTGGGCGAGATCTGCGCCATGTTCCAGCAAGAGCATCACCAGTTCGGCGCAATCTCCGGCCGCCCGCAGCGGCGTGAGACCTTTTGCATCCGGCTGGTTGACCGAGCTGCCCGCACCTTTGGCGAGCAGCATCCGCACAAGCTCCACACGTCCGCTGCGCACTGCCATCAGCAGAGGTGTTGCACCATCGCGCGGATCGGGGCGGTTGAGGGCCGCCGCATCGCCATACGGCAGCAGCAGCTGCACGATCTCGGTGGCGCCGGCTGCGATGGCGGCGCGCAGCGGCGTGATGCCATCGTAATCAGCCTGCTCGAGCGAGGCATCCGCGCCCATGATCAGCAGGGCACGGACCACGCCCGGCTGTGCGCTGCGCACGGCGGTGAGCAGTGGCGTGGCGCCGGTGCGGTCGGTCTCGTTCAGTGAAGCTTCAGCGCCGCGCCGTAGCAGGGCAGTCACGAGCGGCACGCTGTGCAACGCAATGGCGGTGGCCAGCGGGGTGGTGCCGCTACGGTCGGGACAGTTGAGCGTCTGCCGGGGCAGGTGGTTGAGCAGCGCCGGAAAGTCGTTGCGGTAGCACGTGGCAAGCCGCTCAATGCCGGCGCGCAGGTGCAGGCGCAGCGGGAAGGCCATGCCCTCCTGATCGAGAAAGCCGTTGAACAGGCCGCTTTGCAGCAACCTGTTGAGGGCGATGACGCGTGCGTCGTCCGGGCCGTAGCATTCGCCTGACGCCAGCATCTGCGTTACCAGCGACTCCAGCATGCTGAAATCGACGCGGCCATTGCGGTATGGCACATAGGCCGGATCCAGTGCCAGAAAATGCTCTGGCAGCAGTGTCAGGCCTTCATCACGCATGCGCATCATGCTGACGATAACGGCGGTATCGCACAGGCAGCGCGCTTTCTCCGGCGCTTCCATCAGGCGGGCCACGTTCGTATCCGCAGGCAGCAGGCGCGCATCGGTATGGACCATGGCAAGCAGCTTGCGGCGGAGATCAGCTCCGTGCCGGGCCGGCATGGCGAGGATGATCTGGCGGCGCCGCTGAATGTCTTGCGCAGTCGGGGCGGCGGGCGGTGCCACGAACGCGCGCATGGCGGTCAGGCGATCGAGGGTACGCTGCATCAGGGGTGTCGTCAGGCTGCGCAGGAAACGTGTGGACACAGGGCGCGCATGCAGCGATGAGACCGGACTGGGGTTGAACCAACGCAGGGCGTCATGCAGGTCAGTCGTATGGAAACGCATGATGCATCTCCTGTGTGAATTGGATTGACTTCAGCATAGATCGCGGTGCGGCGGCGTACCGCAAACAAACGTGACGGGGAGCGGCGTAGCGTCCGGCTTGGGCCGGTTTGGAGGCGTTTGCGGTGGAAATTTACAAGAATTCACAGTTGCATGTCGATGGACTGGCTAGCATCGCCGAAGCATTCCGCAGTCCCGCAGTCCCGCAGTCCGGCGTAGTTCTTTTACGCCGTATTCCAGCGGCCACGTTTCCGCGCTTGTGCCATCGCTGTCCCGATAGTGCCGGCCTAGGTATTGCCGGCCCAAGGCATCGCTGCATCCCCTCGAACAGGAAAGACAGTCCGATGAAACCGCTTCGTCTACTGCTCGTCTCAGTGATAGCGTTGTTTGCCACGAGCCGCGCGCTGGCCACCGACCTTGTCACGTACCCGCTTGCCGAGGCGCTTGCCACGCAGGTTGCCCGGGACAAGCTCGATCCACGGATCCAGCTCAATTTCGCCAGGCAGGCGAGTGAGGTGGTACGCGGCAATCGCCGCGACGAGTGGCGGGTCGTGGCACGCAACCGTCGGCCGGTCAATGGCGTCAGCCATACGGAGTTTCCCGAGTCGCAGATGACGGAAAAGGAAGTATGCCAGCTCACTTTCGTACAGGCCCTGAAGGATTTGCAGAACAAGGCGCGCGTGGCCGGCGTTCAGTCGGTCGAGCAGATCACGAGCGGCTGGGCGCAGAATGATATGGCGAGCGATTCGCTTTTCACTTGTGCCGTGGGGGTGGCGACCATCGGCATCCAGCTGCGTGCCAGGGCGCAGCAACGCTGATTCGCGTGTGAGGAGTGCGCCCGCATGCGCGGGCGCAGAACCGGCGTAGAACAGGCGCAGAAGGTGAGTGCCCGTCGTGTCGTTGGGCAGCGGGCGAGCTAGCAAATCAGCGGCCGGTCCGGCAACTCATTGCTGTTGCCGCCGCGGGCAGGGTCAACTGGAAAGTGCCGGTTGGCCAGCGCATGCAGGGCGTGGATGACCTGGTGCAGCGCTGCCGTCTGCTGCTGCCGTGTGAAACCGCTGGTGAGGATGGCGCACAGCTCGTCCCACGTCGTGGCTGGCACGCGCGCTGCAAAGCCGCGGTCTGCGACGATTTCCACGGCATGGTCGGCGATATTGAGATAAAGCAGCACGCCGCTGTTGGCTTCCGTATCCCAGATGTCGAGTTCACGGAAGATATGCTCGGCACGCTCACGCGGCGAGACGCGGCCCCATACCTGCGCAAGCGGCAGGCTGCCTTCGATGACGACACGCAGCTCGCCCTGGTGGCCATGTTCGCCCGCCTGGATGGCATGCTCGATCCGGTCAAGCTCGGCATCGGGAAAGAGCGCCCGGACATGGGCGTGCGTGGTGCACAGGTGGGTGCACAGGCGCTTGAGGCGTGAAGGATGGGCCGGCATCGACGTCCTCACCAGTTGCCAGAGGCGCCGCCGCCGCTGAAGCCGCCGCCGCCTCCACCGCCGAAGCCGCCACCGCCGCCGAAACCGCCGCCTCCACGGCCACCGAAGCCGCCATGACCGATGCCGCCGAGTCCACCCAGGCCGCCCAGCCCGCCGGTCACGACGTGGCCGCGTCCCGGGCGCACCACCATGCCGCGTCGCCCGCCGCCGGCCATGGCGCGGATCAGGAACATCGCGATGATGAAGATCACGAAGGCGACGCTGAACCAGTCATAGAGATCGTTGGCGCCGGCTGCCGCACGCCGTTCCGGGGCCGGCAGCGCTTCCTTGTCGATGGTGGCCTGGATGGCCGCCACCCCGGCGCTCAGGCCGCCATAGAAATCGTTCTGGCGGAAGTGTGGCGCCATCACGTCCTGCAGGATGCGCTTTGACATGGCATCAGTCAGGGTACCTTCGAGCCCGCGGCCGACTTCCAGCCGCATCTTGCGCAGGTCAGACGGATTGTTCTTGGCGATCACCACGATCACGCCGTCATCGATGCCCTTGCGGCCTGCTTTCCACGCATCCGCGACGCGGATACTGAACATCTCGATCGGTTCCGGCGCGGTGCTGGGCAGCATCAGCACAAAGATCTGGCTGCCGCGTTCCGTTTCGTATGTTTCCAGAACGTGCTCGAGCGAGGCTTTCTGGTTGGCATCGAGGGTCGAAGTCAGATCCGTGACGCGCGCCTGCAGCGGCGGGACGGCAACCAGTCCCTGGGCGCTCGCGACATGCAGTAGCAGCGCGAGACAGATACCCGCGCACCACTGCAGGAACGACAGACGCTTCATCAGAATTTCACCGCCGGTGGAGCGGAAATAGCCTTCTCGTCTTCCACCGTGAACGTCGGCTTGACCTTGTAGCCGAACACCATCGCCGTGAGGTTCGTCGGAAAGCTACGCGCCAGCACGTTGTATTCCTGTGTTGCCGCGATGAAGCGCTGACGCGCCACCGTGATACGGTTCTCGGTGCCTTCGAGCTGTGATTGCAGATCGCGGAACAGCGTATCGGCCTTCAGCTGCGGATAGTTTTCCGCCACAGCCATGAGGCGCGACAGCGCGCTGCTCAACTGGCCCTGCGCCGCCTGGAAGCGCTGCATCGCTTCGGGGTCGTTCAGCACTTCGGGCGTGACCTGGATGCTGGTGGCCGCAGCGCGCGCCTTGACGACGGCATCGAGGGTCTCGCGCTCGTGCGAGGCATAACCCTTGACCGAGGCCACCAGGTTGGGAATCAGGTCGGCACGGCGCTTGTACTGGTTGACCACTTCGCCCCAGGCCGCCTTCACGGCTTCGTCCTTCGCCTGGAAATCGTTGTAGCCGCAGGCGCTGAGCAGGGAAAGCAGCCAGGCCACGCATAGCCAGCGCGCGATTGAAAAGAAGGCTGGGCGTTGCGGGAAAGAGATGGAAAGCGAGGTCATCTTGGGCGTACTCCGGCTGGGGTTCCAAACAACATCCGCGGATGAAGGCGCGGCACTCAAGCATACCGAATTTCGGTGGCGCTGACAGCTTTCGCCAGGCGGTCGCGGCGCGCAGATACCTCGAGGGGGGACTGTCCCGATGACCGAAGGCGCCGTGTGGCAGTCCGCCTGCTCCCCCGCGGCATGCATTTTTCGTTTTGTTTCATCCTCTCCGGACATCCGACGGCCCGAACTTGCAGTTGTTTCCAGTCAACCCTGCAAAGTCTCTTTATAAATGAAAACAAATTCTCATCAAAACACTTCAAGGAGGCGGACGCTTGTCCGGGCGGGCCATGTTGCAGAGGATCAGACATTTTTTCAGTACCGGGTTTTCGTGTACCTCGGCATCCGGGGAGCGAGAGGCGCCGCCGGTGGCCGTCGCTGTGTCGAGCAGGCGGACTGTATCTCCAGTGAGCACCGCGCCGAGTACCGTGGTCAGTGACACGAATTTTCCACGGCCCCCAGATCGCAAGGTCACGCAACGGCAGGATCTTGTCGCAGAAGCCGGCGCCAGCACTGTTGCGGCCCAGCGTACGCCGGTGACCTCATCCTCCGCGCGAAATCGCGGCCATGTTTCCGGCGCGAAATCCCGAACATCCGGCAGTCCCAGGAATGCCGAGCAGAAAACGACCGCGTTTGAACAACGGGACGATGCAGGTGTTCAGCGGCCCCAGCGCAAGGCGCGTGCGACCAACACGCCAGCCCGGAACGTTACCCGCTCGGCGGTTGGCGGAAATGAGTCATCATCCCGGGCGAGACGTACCGGCGGGTCGCCGGTACGGGCAGCGCAAATAGAAAGTGCCCAGACGGCAGCGGTGAAGGCAAGAACATACCAGTGGCCGGCGGATGCCAAAAAAATCAATCTGAACGGTGCCGCTACGGTGCCTGGCGAACGCAGCGGCGTATCCATGCCGGCGGCCTGCCGTCATCTCACCGCAGCTGCGGCGCATTGGCGTCTGCAGCACCCTGGACAGGAATTCAACTTCGCGGAGAGATTCCGGGATGCGGAAACCATTGCGCGCAACATGCCGCCCGATATCGAAAGTCTCTCTGAACACATGCGCAGACGGGCATCACAGAGTCACGTGTTTTCGATGGAGCAGTTCGACGCGGTTATCGATCAACTCAGATGGAGTCTGGACCGCGACAAAAAAGAGCATGTCGCCTTTCTGCGCACGGGCGGCCATACCATGTTGCTGAGCATCCGCAAGGACAGGATTGCATTGTTCGATCCTAACGACACTCATCGTGAAGTGCGGATCGATCTTGCGCCGCGTGAGCGTAGCGGCCTCCAGCTGCGTGAGTTGCTTTCAGACAAGAAGCTGGCACGCTACTTCGCACATGGCCCTGTTGCGACGATCCAGGTCCTGAAGCCGGCACAGCGTGGCTATGCTTCGATCGAACGGGAGTTCCGCAAGCATGAGTACGATGGCGGACGCGTGCATGAATACCCCGATGTGAGAGTTCATTGTGGTCCTTCGGCGTCGTTGCTCCGTGTGTTGCTGCGTGACAAGAACTGTAAGTGTCGCCAGCTGATCAATTTTGATTTTCTCGGCAAGATGAGCAAACTGGCGAGCGAGGAGGATGGTGTCGCGCGGCTACGCAATATCCTGGCAGCTTCGTTTCCTCTCGATGAGGCGGCCGGCCAGAAGCATCCCTACATGACGTCGTTCAGGCGCGATTATTCCGTCGGCGCCCATGCGCTGGTGCGCTTTCTGGAATATCTGCTGGAGACGCCCGGACCACGGCTGGAGGGCGCCGAAGTTGGCAAACAGACCGCTGGCATGCGCGACGCGGTGATCCAGGGCAATCTTCCGGCCGCATGGAAGCTGCACGAACTCGATGTCGCGAAAATCATGGATGGGCGCTGCCGCGAATCGTTTCTCCTGATGGTTGGGCTATTTGCACGGCACGTGCCACATCAGTTGACGGATGCACTGTGCTCTGACCTGGTCCCGCACCTGACAGAGCAGCTGGCGCGGACACTTGCCGCCGAGTCCTTTGCGTTCTCCCTCAACGGGGCGAATCATCAAGGTGAGCTTCTTGCTTTGATTGTCGAGACATTGCAGCGCTCACCGAGCGATGACCAGCAGGCGCATCAACGCAGCGTGCTGGCCCGTGCAACGCTCGGCGCGCTTCGCCACCAGTTTGATCCAGCGCGTGACAAGCGCCATGAGCGGCAGACACACATCCTGTTTTCGAAGCCGGCCCCTGCTGCAGAGCAGGTGTCCGAGGCCGCACTGAACGCGGCCATGTCCGTCTTGGTGTCGGTGATCCCTGACGCAACGGAAGACATTCGGGCGCTTGGACGCCAGCGGGCTAACGCCCTCGCGTTGCGCACAGGAGCCGCATGACCGGGGTGGCCAGATGTTGACGCGCGGGACACCGCTTGCCAGCGGCATATCGCTGCCCGCCCTCCCGCCAGGGTGTCCTTACAGCTTGCCGAACGCCGTGCGCGCCGCCTCCAGCGTGGCTGCGATCACCGCATCGTCGTGCGCTGCGGAGACGAAACCGGCTTCGAAGGCCGATGGCGCGAGATACACGCCGGCATCCAGCATGGCGTGGAAGAAGCGGTTGAAGGCAGCCGTGTCGCTCTGCGTGACTTCGGCAAAGCTGCGCGGCACTTCGGCGCGGAAGTACAGGCCGAACATGCCCCCCACGGTGTCGGCGCTGAACGGCACGCCTGCTGCCTGTGCGAGCGCCACGAGGCCATCGGCCAGCTTGCGCGTCTGGGCCGCGAGAGCGTCGTGGAAGCCCGGCTTCTGGATCAGGCGCAGCGTGGTTAGGCCGGCCGCCACCGCCAGCGGATTGCCGGATAGCGTACCGGCCTGGTACACGCCGCCGAGCGGCGCAAGCGCCGCCATGATGTCGCGCCGGCCGCCGAAGGCCGCCGCCGGCAGGCCGCCGCCGATCACCTTGCCCAGGCAGGTGAGATCGGGGCGGATGCCATAGAGGCTTTGCGCGCCGCCGAGCGCCACGCGGAAGCCGGTCATCACTTCATCGAGAATCAGCACCGCGCCATCGGCCGTGCACAGGTCGCGCATGGCTTGCAGGAAGTCCTGCGAGGCGCGCACCAGGTTCATGTTGCCGGCCACCGGCTCGACGATCACGGCGGCGACTTCGCCGCGGTGTTTCGCGAATGCTTCTTTCAGTTGTTCGACGTTGTTGTACTCGAGCACCATCGTGTGCTTCGCGATGTCCGCTGGGACACCGGCCGACGACGGCGCATTCTTGGTGGTGTCGGCAAAGGTTAGCAGGCCGGAACCGGCCTTCACTAGCAGGCTGTCGGCATGGCCGTGGTAGCAGCCTTCGAACTTGATGATGAGGTCGCGGCCAGTAAAGCCGCGCGCCAGCCGCAGCGCGCTCATGGTGGCCTCGGTACCGGACGACACCATGCGCACCTGCTCCATCGACGGCATCAGCTTGCAGATTTCCTCGGCGATGGTGATCTCCGCCTCGGTCGGGGCGCCGAACGAAAAGCTGCGATCCACCGTCTCGCGCAGGGCCTGCACCACCTCGGGGTGGGCATGGCCGACGATCATCGGGCCCCACGAGCCGATGTAGTCGATATAGCGCGTGCCATCGGCATCCCACATGTACGGGCCGCTGGCGCGCTCGATGAAGCGGGGCGTGCCGCCGACCGAGCGGAAGGCGCGCACGGGTGAGTTGACGCCGCCGGGAATGGTTTGCTGCGCGCGTTCGAAGAGTTGCTGGTTACGGGACATGTTGCTGACCTGAAAAAAACAGAAGTGGGGAAACCGGACCCGATCCTGGCGGATTGGCGGCGCAATGTCTGGCATCTGCGGCGCAAATCACCCGGGAAGTTGAGTGGCGCAGCGGAGATTTCTGGTCTCGACTGCACCGATTAGGGTACCATCTGCGCTGAATTTTAATGGATCGACGCCGAATCGACGTGGAGTTATGGAATACAAGACCTGGATGTGCCTGATTTGCGGCTGGATTTACGATGAAGCAACCGGTGCGCCGGACGATGGCATCGCCCCCGGCACCAAGTGGGAAGACGTGCCCATCAACTGGACCTGCCCGGAGTGCGGCGCCCGCAAGGAAGACTTCGAGATGGTGGCGCTCTGAGGCCACGCCGCAGCGCCGCGTCCCGTGGCGCTGCCTCCTACTGGCCGGATGCCGGCCATTCCCAGTTCTCCCGTCGTCTAGCCCTGACTGCTGCCAGCGTGCTTGCCTGAGTTCCTGACTGGTCGTTTTGCCTCCTGCGGCGGACCGGACGTGGCCTTGACTACCTGGTAGCGTTCCAACGTCTGTTGCCGAGCCTCGGCGTGGTCCACCAGCGGGTACGGATAGTCTTTCCCGAGTTTTACCCCGGCCTCGGCCAGCACCGTGGCGGACGCAGCCCATGGGGCGTGGATGTCCCGGTCCGGTAATTTGGCCAGTTGCGGCAGGTAGCGCCGGATGAACTTGCCCTGTGGATCGAAGCGCGTGGACTGCGTGACCGGGTTGAAGATGCGGAAATACGGTTGCGCATCGCAGCCGCTGGACGAGGCCCATTGCCATCCGCCATTGTTCGCGGCGAAATCGTGGTCGGTGAGGCGCGCCGCGAAATATGCTTCGCCGCGCCGCCAGTCGATGCCGAGATCCTTGCACAGGAAGCTGGCCGTCACCATGCGCAACCGGTTGTGCATGTAGCCGGTGGTATTGAGCTGGAGCATGGCGGCATCCACCAGCGGGTACCCGGTGCGGCCTGCGCACCAGGCGGCGAACGCCTCTTCCGCGGCCGCACCCTCTGCCCAGCGGATCCGGTCGTATTCGGGTTTGAAGGACTCGCCTGCCGCTACGCGGGGGTGATGCGCCAGAATCATCATGTAGAACTCGCGCCAGATCAGTTCCGATAGCCAGGTCTCCGCGCCACGGCTGCCCGCCAGCATGCGCTGGTGGGCACAGGCCGCCAGTGTGCGGATCGATACGGTACCGAAACGCAGATGCGCAGAGAGATAGCTGGGCCCGCGTACGGCCGGAAAATCGCGCCGCACATGGTAATCGTCCAGTCGCGCCAGGAAATCGTCGAGCAGGGCCTCGGCGGCGGCACTGCCCGGGGCGAGCGGCGGTGTTTCCGGCGCTGCATCAAAGCCGAGATGCGCCAGGGTCGGCATGGTTGCTGCCGCTGTTGGTTCGGCAGCAGGAGCGGCGCGCAGGACGATGTCACGCGGCGCCAGATCGGCCGGCGTCAATCGCCGCAACCAGGCGTTCTTGTACGGCGTGAAGACCGAAAATGGCTGCCCCTGAGCCGTGAGCACTTCGCCCCGCTCGAAAATCACCTGATCCTTGAAATCGAAGCAGACGCAGGACAGCGCCTGCAGACGCGCCGTCACCGCCTCATCGCGCGCGATGGCGGCAGGCTCATAGTCTCGGTTGTAGAACAGCGCATCGATGCCGAGCGTCTCGACCAGCGACGCGAGCGACTCCACGGCCCGGCCGTGCTGCACGATCAGCCGGTTGCCGGACGCTGCCAGTGCCGCATCCAGCGCCGCCACGCAGCCATGCAGGAAGGCCACGCGCCGATGCCCCGCGCGGTCCGGAGCGCGGGCCAGCGGTTCGAGCAGGTCCGGGTCGAAGATAAAGACGCACAACACCGTTTCGCATTGCGCCAGGGCGTGGTGCAGCGCGGCGTGGTCGACACAACGCAGGTCGCGGCGGAACCAGACGAGCCCTCGGCGGAAGGGACGGGACGGCTGGGAGCAGCCCGCAGGCTGGGCTGCGGAAGCAGTCCGGGAGTCGTCGGGAGCACGGCGGGCGGGCATAGGCAATGGCGGTAGGGGCGGGGACGGCTGGGAATGAGCGGGACGACCGGAAAAGGTCTGTGTCGCCGCTTTCCCGGCATTATCGGCATCGCGTGGCGGCCTGTCCATGCATGCCCGTGCTTCAAATCATGCCGTGGCCATGAATATCCGTTACCCTTCGCCCCATGACACTTGATCGCATTCTCCAGTCCCAGGGTTTTGGTTCGCGCCGCCAGTGCGCGCAGATGATTCTGTCCGGTGACGTGCTGGTCGACGGCGTGCCGTGCGACGACCCCCGCGCCGATTTCGTGCCGGACGGCCGCATGCTGACGGTCGATGGCGTCGACTGGCGCTATCGTGCACACGCCTACGTGGCGCTGCACAAGCCGGCCGGCTACGAATGTTCGCAGAAGCCCCAGCATCATCCCTCGGTGCTGACCTTGCTGCCGGCCGAACTGCGCCTGCGTGGCGTGCAGTGCATCGGCCGCCTCGACCAGGACACCACCGGCCTGCTGCTGCTATCAGATGACGGGCAGTTCATCCACCGTTACAGTTCCGCACGGCGCAAAGTGCCGAAGGTGTACGAAGTCCAGACCAGCGAGGCCGTGCAGCCTGAGCAGGTGGCGAGCCTGCTGGCCGGCGTACTGCTCGAGGATGAGCCACAGCCGGTTGTCGCGCAAGGTTGTGAGCAGACCGGGTCACATGGCCTGCGCCTGACCCTGACGCAAGGCAAATATCACCAGGTGAAACGGATGGTGGCTGCGGCCGGAAACCACGTTGCAGCGCTGCACCGCAGCCAGGTGGGTGGGCTGGTCCTGCCCGGCGACCTGCCGCGTGGCGCATGGATGTGGCTGGAGGCGGATGACCTGGACAGGCTGGCGGATGAGGCGGAGGACGTGACGCAGGCAGGCCAGGGCGGTGGCGTAGCAGGGTGATGTGCCGATTCCTGCGGCAATTGCTAGGCCGGAATCGCCCGGCAGCGATCCGATTTGATAAAATATAGCCACTATGTCCAGTGCCATGCGTTCCGACGCACCCATCGACCTGACCAATCAGTTTCTCATTGCCATGCCCGGCATGGCCGATCCGCTGTTTTCCGGAACTGTCGTGTATGTGTGTGAGCACAATGAACGCGGTGCGCTCGGGCTGGTGATCAACCGTCCGATCGACCTCGACCTGGCGACCCTGTTCGACAAGGTCGACCTCAAGCTCGAGATCCAGCCGCTGGCGCAACAGCCCGTGTACTACGGTGGTCCGGTGCAGACCGAGCGCGGTTTCGTGCTGCATGACGCGACGGGGACGTTCTCGTCCTCGCTGACGGTGCCGGGCGGGCTGGAAATGACGACTTCCAAGGACGTACTCGAGGCCGTGGCCGATGGCAACGGCCCGCACCGCTTCCTGATGACCCTGGGTTATGCCGGCTGGACTGCCGGGCAGCTCGAGGAAGAGCTGGGCCAGAATGGCTGGCTGACCGTGGAAGCCGATCCGGACATCATCTTCAATGTGCCTGCCGACGGCCGCTTTTCCGCCGCCCTCGGCCTCCTGGGCATCGACCTCACCATGCTTTCCGGTGAGGCCGGGCATGCCTGAGCAGCCCGCGGGCACGGTGCTCGCCTTTGACTACGGCGCCAAGCGGATCGGCGTTGCGGTCGGCAATACCGTGACGCGCGACGCGCGCGCGCTCGAAATCATCCAGAACCTCGATACCGCGACCCGCTTCAATGCGGTGGCGCGCCTGATTGCCGAGTGGCAGCCGGTGCAGCTCGTGGTCGGCATGCCGCACCATCCGGAAGGACCGGATGGTCCGCAGCCGGCCATCGGCTACGCACGGCGCTTCGGCAACCAGCTACACGGCCGCTTCGGCCTGCCCGTCACCTGGGTCGATGAAAGTTTCTCCTCGGTTGCCGCGCGCTCCGCCGGGGCGCAACGCGGGGCGCTCGATGCCGAGGCGGCGCGCGTCATCCTTCAACAGTACTTCGACGAGCAAGCGACAGCATGACAGTTTCTTCGATCGACGCAGAAGCCCTGTACCAGACGCTTCTGGCGCAACTGCGGACCGCCCTCGGCCCGCAACTCGCAGCCGGGTCCTGGTCCATTGCCGGCATCCACAGCGGCGGCGCGTGGATTGCCGCGCGCCTGGCGGCCGACCTCGGATTGCCCGAGCATGGCGTGATCAACGTGGCGTTCCACCGCGACGACTATGCCAAGAAAGGTCTGCACAGCCAGGCCGCGCCGACGACCTTGCCGTTCGATGTGCTCGATCGCTCGATCCTGTTGGTGGACGACGTGCTGGCGACCGGCCGGACGATCCGCGCCGCCGTCAACGAACTGTTCGACTACGGCCGCCCCGCGCGCGTGGCGCTGGCCGTGCTGGCCGACCGTGGCGGACGTGAACTGCCGATCGACACGACCTTCGTCGGCGGCACCGTCAGCCTGCCGGCCGATGCGCAGCTCGCGCTGCGCCAGGAGCCCGATGGTCGCTTCGTGTTCGATACAGTTTCGTCCGCCGCACCCTCTGCTTAATTGCCGCCTAGTTGTCACCCAATCGCCGGAAAACACGCATGAACAAGATGTTCCGCAACCCCCAGCTCACCCGCAACGGCGAGCTGAAGCATTTGCTGTCGATCGAGGGGCTGTCGCGCGACATGCTCACGCACATCCTCGATACCGCGAGCCAGTTCGTCTCGGTTTCCGACCGCGAGGTCAAGAAGGTGCCCCTGCTGCGTGGCAAGAGCGTCTTCAACCTGTTCTTCGAGAACTCCACGCGCACGCGCACGACTTTCGAGATCGCTGCCAAACGGCTGTCGGCCGACGTGCTCAACCTGAACATCAATGCCTCGTCCACCAGCAAGGGCGAATCCCTGCTCGACACCATCAACAACCTGTCGGCCATGCATGCCGACATGTTCGTGGTGCGCCATGCCAGCTCGGGGGCGCCGTTCCTCATCGCCCAGCACGTCGCGCCGCACGTGCACGTGATCAACGCCGGCGACGGTCGCCATGCGCACCCCACGCAGGGCCTGCTGGACATGTACACCATCCGGCATTACAAGAAGGACTTCACCAACCTGACGGTGGCGATCGTCGGCGACATCCTGCATTCGCGCGTGGCGCGCTCCGACATCCATGCCCTGACCACGCTGGGCGTGCCCGAGGTGCGCGCCATCGGCCCGCGCACGCTGCTGCCGGGTGCGCTCGAGCAGATGGGCGTGCGCGTGTTCCACGACATTGCCGAAGGCCTCAAGGGCGTTGACGTCATCATCATGCTGCGCCTGCAGAACGAGCGCATGAGCGGCGCCTTGCTGCCCTCCGCGCAGGAATACTTCAAGGCTTATGGCCTGACGCCGGAGCGCCTGGCGCTGGCCAAGCCGGATGCCATCGTGATGCACCCGGGGCCGATGAACCGCGGCGTGGAAATCGACTCGGCGGTCGCCGACGGCGTGCAGTCGGTGATCCTCAACCAGGTGACATTCGGCATTGCCGTGCGCATGGCCGTGATGGGCATCGTGGCGGGCAACAGCGACTGATGACCGGTATGCGTACGGCCATGGCATGTGCTTGTCGCATACGCGGCACGTGGCCTGGAACAGCAACAGATGAGTGGGTTCCCGCCAAGCGGGGATGACGGAGCAAACAGCAGATGAAAGTGCAACTCAAGGGTGGACGTGTCATTGATCCGGCGAACGGGATCGACGGCCAGCATGACGTGTTTCTGGCCGCCGGCAAAATCGTCGGCGTAGGCCAGGCCCCGGCGGATTTCCATGCCAACAAGGTGGTCGACGTTTCCGGGCTAGTCGTGGCGCCGGGCCTCGTCGACCTGTCGGCGCGCCTGCGCGAGCCGGGCCAGGAATACAAGGCGACGCTCGAATCGGAAATGGCCGCGGCCATGGCCGGTGGCGTGACCTCGTTGGTATGCCCGCCCGATACCGACCCGGTGCTTGACGAGCCGGGTCTCGTGGAAATGCTCAAGTTCCGCGCGCGCAACCTCAACCAGGCGCATGTTTACCCACTCGGCGCGCTGACCGTCGGCCTGAAGGGCGAAGTGCTGACCGAAATGGCAGAGTTGACCGATGCCGGCTGCGTGGGTTTTTCGCAGGCCAACGCTCCTGTTGTCGACAGCCAGATCCTGATGCGCGCCATGCAGTATGCGCAGACCTTCGGCTTTACCGTCTGGCTGCGCCCCGAGGACCCGTACCTGGGCAAGGGCGGTGTCGCCGCGAGCGGCGCCGTGGCATCGCGGCTCGGCCTGTCGGGTGTGCCGGTGATTTCCGAAACGGTGCGCCTGCACACCATCTTCGAACTGATGCGCATGGTCGGCGGGCGCGTGCACCTGTGCCGCTTGTCCTCAGCCGAAGGCATCGCGCTGGTCCGGCAGGCCAAGGCCGAAGGGCTGAACGTGACGTGCGACGTGAATGTCCACCACACGGCCCTCACCGATGTCGATATCGGCTACTTCGATCCGCAGATGCGCCTCGTGCCGCCGCTACGCAGCGGACGCGACCGCGATGCCATCGTCGCCGGCCTCATCGATGGCACCATCGACGCGATCTGTTCGGACCACACCCCGGTAGACGACGACGAGAAACTGCTCCCGTTTGCCGAGGCATCGCCCGGCGCGACCGGCCTGGAACTGCTGCTGTCGCTGGTGCTGCGCTGGGCCGCCGAATACCGCATTCCGCTGCCGCAAGCGCTGGCGCGCATTACCGCGGATCCGGCGCGCGTGCTCAACCTGCCGCTTGGCACATTGTCCGTCGGTGCCGCAGCCGATCTGTGTGTCTTCGATCCCACTGCGACGTGGAAGGTCGAGGCCAGGCAACTCAAGAGTCAGGGCAAGAATTCGCCGTTCCTTGGCTATGAGATGCCGGGCCGCGTCCGCATGACCATCGTAGGCGGCCACATCGCATTCGGCGCGCACTGATCCATCGTGATCTGGCTCAAGAAAGCCCGCCTGGCCGGCCATATCGTCTGGGGCGTCACCATCTGTGCGGTGGTGTTCCCGTGGTCCGGCCATGCCGCGCGTCACCGCCACATCCGGCGCTGGTCGCAGCGCCTGCTTGAACTGTGCGGCGTGCGTCTGGAGGTCCGCGAACTGGCCCCGCTGGCCCGTGGCAGGAATGACACGGGCGGCGAACGCGGCTTCATGGTGATCGCCAACCATATCTCGTGGCTCGACATCTACCTGATCAACGCCTGGCAGCCAGTGCGCTTTGTCGCCAAGTCGGAGATCCGCAACTGGCCGGTGATCGGCTGGCTGTGCGCCAAGACCGGGACATTCTTCATCGACCGCAACCGCAAGCGCGACGCCCGGCGCATGATGCACGACCTGGTTGAGCATATGCAGCACGGCGATATCGTGTGCGTGTTCCCCGAAGGCACGACCGGCGACGGACGCGATGTCCTGCCGTTCCATGCCAACCTGATGCAGGCGCCGCTGCATGCCGGGGTGCCGGTGCAGCCCGTGGGCCTGCGCTATCTCGATGAGCAAACCGGCGAATGGACGCCCGCGCCCGCCTACATCGGCGAGCTGACCTTGCTGCAATCGCTCGATGCCATTCTGCGGGCGCCCCCGATACGCGCGCGGCTCACCGTGGGCGAACCGCTGCCGACCGACGAACGGACCCGGCGCGAACTGGCGGAGCTGGGCAGCGACGCGATCCGGCGGTTGCTGTAGGCAGGTCTCAGCCTGCCTGGTGTGCAGGCGTTCCTGCGTAGGGCGTGCCTTCACATCCCCATCATCCACCTGGTTTGGGGGCGGTCACCGGCCCCGAGCGGCTGGATTCAGCCGAGCGGATCCTGCATCTGCGGACATTTCACCTGTTCAACCGTGCGTTGTGCGGGATCGAGATGCAAGCGTACTGCCGACAGGCAGCCTCCCCACACGCAACCGGTGTCGAGCGCCACCAGGTTGTCGCGCAACACCAGGCCAAGAGTCGACCAGTGGCCGGTGACGAGCACCGTGTCGCGAGTCTGGCGCCCCGGCACGTCGAACCACGGTAGATGGCCGGGGGGAGCGCCACCCGCGCCTTCCTTGGTTTTCAGGTCCATCACCCCATCGGCGGTACAGAAGCGGATGCGTGTCAGCGCATTGACAATGACGCGGTGGCGTTCCGTGCCCACCAGATCATCCTGCCAGCGCTCGCCACCCGGCCCGAAAATCCGCCCCAGAAAGCCCTCCCAGTCCGGCCCGCGCAGCTGTGCTTCGACTTCCGCAGCCAGGGCGAGCACCTGCGATGTGGTCCATTGCGGCAGCACCCCCGCATGCACCATCAGAAACCCATGGTCAGCGATGGCCAAGGGCTGATGCCGCAGCCATGTGATCAGTTCTTCCGCATCCGGCGCGTGCAGCAACTCGTCCAGCGTGTCCTGGCGGCCGGGTTTGCGTACGCCGGCGGCCACGGCGAGCAGGTGGATATCATGATTGCCCAGGACAGTCCGGGCACGCTTGCCCATGCTTCGAACAGCGCGCAGCGTGGCGGCGGAGCCAGGGCCGCGATTGACGAGGTCGCCGGCGAACCAGAGCGGTGCATTGGCGGGCAAGCGGTCTAGCAGGCGCAACAGTGAGGCATGGCAACCTTGGAGGTCGCCGATGGCGTAAGGAAGCATTTCGGAATGTAACGGTATGTCAGGCACTCTGGATCACATAGGGGAGCATGAATGGAACCCTGACGCAATCCCGACATCCGGGGAGGCCGCATGTGTTACACCCCGGTACAAAATCAGCAGAAAGTGCGGTAACGAGCAGGGTTCCCTCGGTTAGAATAGCGGCAAATTTATAACATACGCACACATCGGTCAGGCCTCGTGCATGAGGCAGGCGGTTTTCTCCGCGACGTGATGCGTTTTCTCACTCACAGGGAGTACTCGACTTGGCCCATATTTTCGTGACGGGTGGGGCGGGTTTCATCGGCGGTAATTTTGTTCTGGACTGGTTTGCCACCCAAGGCGCGCACGCCGACGGGATTGTCAACATCGACAAACTGACTTATGCCGGCAACCTCAAGACGCTGACGCCGCTCGAATCCGACCCGCGCCATGTTTTTTCCCGGACAGACATCTGTGACCGGGATGCATTGGATACCCTGTTCGCTCAGTACAAGCCGCGTGCCGTGGTGCACTTTGCGGCGGAAAGCCACGTCGACCGTTCCATCCATGGTCCGGCGGAATTCATCCAGACCAACATCGTCGGCACCTTCACGCTGCTCGAAGCGGCGCGCGCCTACTGGAACACCCTGGATGACGGCGACAAGGCAGCGTTCCGTTTCCTGCATGTTTCCACCGACGAAGTCTTCGGATCGCTGTCGGAAACGGATCCGCAGTTTTCGGAAACCACCGCATACGCACCGAACAGCCCATATTCGGCCAGCAAGGCAGCGTCCGATCATCTCGTGCGTGCCTATCATCATACGTATGGCATGCCGGTGCTCACGACGAACTGCTCGAACAACTACGGCCCCTATCATTTCCCCGAAAAACTGATTCCTCTTGTCATTGCCAATGCATTGGGCGGAAAGCCCCTGCCGATCTACGGCGATGGCAAGAACGTACGCGACTGGCTATACGTTGGCGACCACTGCGCTGCCATCCGCGAGGTACTGGCGCGCGGACGTCTGGGTGAGACGTACAACGTCGGTGGCTGGAACGAAAAGACCAACCTCGAAGTGGTCCACACCTTGTGCGACCTGCTCGACGAGATGCAACCCAAGGCAGCTGGTTCCTATCGCGACCAGATCACCTTCGTGAAAGATCGCCCCGGCCACGATCGCCGCTATGCCATTGATGCGCGCAAGCTCGAACGCGAACTGGGCTGGAAGCCGGCGGAGACCTTCGAGACCGGGCTACGCAAGACCGTGCAATGGTATCTGGATAATCAGGCCTGGGTGCAGGACGTGATGTCGGGCGAATATCGCAACTGGGTCAGCAAGCAATATGCAGCCTGAGCGCGCCATGCCCCGCCTGTTGGTCACCGGCTGCAATGGCCAGGTCGGCTTTGAGCTGCAACGCAGCCTCGCGCCGCTTGGCGAGGTGCTGGCAATGGACCGCACGGCTTGCGATCTGACCCGCCCCGATGCCTTGCGGCAGATCGTGCGGGAACTGCGGCCTGATGTCATCGTCAATCCCGCCGCCTATACTGCAGTCGACAAAGCCGAGCAGGAAGCGGCGCTGGCCCATGCTGTCAATGGTGTCGCACCAGGTGTGCTGGCCGAGGAGGCGCGTGCGCTCGGCAGCTTGCTGGTGCATTACTCGACTGACTATGTCTTCGATGGCAACGGCAGTGGGCGTTACCAGGAAATGGACGATGTCAATCCGCAATCCGTCTACGGCAAGTCGAAGCTGGCTGGGGAACAGGCGATTGCGGCATCCGGTGCCACGGCGCTGGTCCTGCGGACGAGCTGGGTGTTCGGTGCGCATGGCGGCAACTTTGCCAAGACCATGCTGCGGCTGGGCAGCGAGCGCGAGAGTTTGCGTGTGGTGGCGGATCAGCATGGCGCACCGACCTCGGCCGCCTTGATCGCCGACGTGACCGCGCAGATCATCGGACGATTCTGGCTGCATGGTGACCGCAGCCGTTTCCCGGCCGGTACGTATCACCTTGCCGCCAGTGGCGAGACCACTTGGCATGCGTATGCGCAGGAGATTTTCCGCATCGCCCGGGCTCGCGGCGCCGCGCTCAAGGTGGGTGAAGGCGCTGTCGAACCCATCGCCGCGCGCGAGTATCCCGTGCCGGCCCCGCGACCGGCCAATTCGCGGCTGGACACGAGCCGCCTGCAACAGACATTCGGTGTGCATCTGCCACGTTGGGAGCAAGGCCTGCACCACGTGCTCGAGCAGATCATTCCCTGATTACCTTTCATGAGGACGTATGCGCAAAGGCATCATCCTGGCCGGAGGTTCCGGTACGCGGCTGTATCCCATCACACGCTCCGTATCGAAGCAGCTCCTGCCCATCTACGATAAGCCGATGATCTATTACCCGCTCAGCACGCTGATGCTGGCGGGCATCCGCGACATCCTGATTATCTCCACCCCCGAAGACACGCCGCGCTTCGCAGAAATGCTGGGTGACGGCAGCAACTGGGGGCTCAATCTCCAGTACGCCGTGCAGCCGAGCCCGGACGGCCTCGCGCAAGCCTTCCTGATCGGCCGGGATTTCATCGGCAACGATCCCTCGACCCTGATCCTGGGCGATAACATCTTCTACGGTCACGGCCTGTTCGAACAGCTCAAGCGGGCCTCGGTACAAGAGGCTGGCTCGACCGTATTCGCCTATCACGTGCATGATCCGGAGCGGTATGGCGTGGTCGAGTTCGATGACAATTTCCGCGCGCTGTCGCTGGAAGAAAAACCCGTCAAGCCGCGCTCCAACTATGCCGTGACCGGCCTGTACTTCTATGACCGGCAGGTGTGCGACATCGCCGCCGACATCAAGCCCTCCGCGCGCGGCGAACTCGAAATCACCGATGTCAACAAGCGTTACCTCGAACAGAACCAGCTGAACGTGGAGATCATGGGCCGCGGCTATGCGTGGCTCGACACAGGCACGCACGATTCCCTGCTCGAGGCGTCCGCCTTCATTGCCACCTTGCAGCGTCGCCAGGGCTTGATGGTTGCGTGTCCCGAGGAAATCGCCTTCCGCAACAAGTGGATCGACGCCGAACAGGTCGCCCGGCTGGCAACGCCCCTGAGCAAGAATGGTTACGGCAAGTACCTGCAGCAGATCGTCGCGGAGGGTGTGGCATGAATGTCGTTCAAACCGCCTTGCCGGAAGTCCTGATCCTCGAGCCGACAGTGTTCGGCGATGATCGCGGCTTCTTCTACGAGAGCTTCAACGCCCGTACCTTCGAAGAAGCCACTGGACTCAAGCGGCAGTTCGTGCAGGACAACCACTCGCGCTCGGCGAAGAATGTGCTGCGCGGACTTCACTACCAGATTCAGCAGCCGCAGGGCAAGCTGGTACGCGTGGTTGCTGGTGAAGTGTTCGATGTCGCGGTCGACATCCGCCGGAACTCGCCTAACTTCGGCAAATGGGTTGGCGTCACGCTGTCTGCGGAAAACAAGCGCCAGCTCTGGGTACCGGAAGGGTTTGCCCACGGGTTCGTCGTGACCTCGGACCATGCCGAATTCCTGTACAAGACGACGGATTACTATGCGCCCGCATTCGAGCGCAGCATTCTGTGGAACGATCCGGACATCGGCATCCAGTGGCCCATCGAGGGCGAGCCCGTACTGTCGGGCAAGGATGCGGCCGCACAATCCCTGAAAGGAGCCGAAACGTTTTGAGTGCAGACGAGAAACCTCTGGTGATTGGCTGGAAACTGTCCTCGCTGAATGCGAAGGTGGCAAGCGTCCGTTATCGGGCGCTGTTTCCACTGCTGGCGCTGCGTGAGCAGGGCGTCTCCAGCAAGGTGTTCGCGTCGGGGTCGGTCAGGAATCTGACCGGCATCGATGCGCTCGTGATCGTCAAGAGTTTTACCGCGGACGATATTGCACTCGCACATGCGGCAGTCGAGAAAGGGATTCCGGTTATCTACGATCTTTGCGACAACGTGTTTGCCGAAAGATATGGGTACGGCAGCGTCACCGCGCCTGCCGATATCGTGCGCCAGATCGGCATGATCGCCACTGCCTTCGTGACACCGACTGACGTGCTTGCCGATGTCATGCGTGACCAGCTGCGCGATGGCTTGCCTGTCTATGTGGTGCCGGATGGCATCGAAACAGGGCCGCTTGCAGAAGCCGCAGCTGCAGAAATCGAGCAGACGCTCGAGGCTGCGCGTCGCCGTCCGCTGATTGAACGCATCCGCGATTCGCAGGATGTCCGTAAATTCCTTGAACTGCTGCGTACAGGATCGGTGCGAGGGATCGCGCACCGCCTGGCAAAGTATGCCTATCGCAAGCTGGAGCCCGTGCGGGCCCGGATACTGGGGCGCGCCTCGCGTGTGGCGCCGCGGCCGATGGCGCCAGCCCTGCTGCCGCGCTCACAGAACGATCGATCCACCCCGCAGGCGGCTTCCGACTTGGGTGTGACGTTCGAGGGGAAACCGGCTTCACCCGATGCCCGGCGCCTGCTCTGGTACGGCAACCATGGTGCACTGCATGGCGGCCGTTTCGGCATGATCGACCTTGTCGATAACCGGGCCGCGCTGGAACGCATCGCCCGCGAGTTCGATGTCGAACTGGTCGTGGTCAGCAACCATGCCAAGAAGTTCGAGCAATTGATTGCTCCGCTCGCCATTCCCTCGCGCTATGTCGAATGGAGTCCCGCGCGCGTGCAGGAAGAACTGGCGCGGGCCGATATCGTGCTGGTGCCGAACAGTTGCGATGCGTTCAGCCTGGGCAAGTCTGCGAACCGGACCGCCCTCGCGCTGATGGCCGGCCATCCGGTCGTGGCAACACCCACACCGGCGCTCGTGCCGCTCGGCGACTGTATCGAGGCAGGGGATTTCTATATCGGGATCCGGCGTTACCTGACTGATCCGCAGCGTGTAGCTGCACATATCGCCATCGCGCGCGAGCGTTGCGAGCAACTCTATGGGCAGGCTGCCATCGCTGGGGCATGGCTGTCGGTGCTGGATGCGGTGCGTTCGCATGTGCTTGGCGCGGCTCAACTCGTGCAGCCGGAACTGGTCCTCGTCGCGAACCTGGTGCAGGATGTCGAATTCATTCGTCCGCTGGTGGCCGTGGCACGAGAACGCGGGATTCCGGTTGCCATCTGGGCGAGTACATCCATGATCTGCCGCTGGCCGTACACGCTGGCGGCGCTGGCGGAGTCCGGTGCGCCGCTGCGGGTTCTCGCGGAAACGAAGAGTGGCGCCGTGGTGCCGCGCTTTCCGCATTCGGTCCGCGCGGTACTGACAGTGGCCGACACCAACCTCGGTCCGCACCGCTTTTCGAATAGCATCACGCAGGCAGCCAACAAGGCTGGCATTGTCACGGGTACGCTGCAGCATGGTTTCGAGAACGTCGGCCTGACCTATTCGGATGACCTGCACGTCATCGAACGCATCGAGTTCGACGCCCGCCGCATCTTTGTGTGGGGGAATCTATCCCTGCTGCACCCCCGTGTCAGCGAGAAGACGCGCCTCAAATGCATTTCCGTCGGATGTCCGAAGGCCGCAGAGACTGCGGAGGCGGTGCTGCCTTCCATCGTACCTGCCGGCAAACCGGTCGTCGGCATTTTCGAGAACCTGCACTGGCATCGCTACGATGATGCCTACCGCAGCTTCTTCCTCGATGGTGCATCGCGTCTGGCAGTGGCACATCCGGACGTGACGTTCATCGTCAAGCCGCACAATGCGGGGCGCTGGCTGACGACCCGTTTCGATGGGGAACTGTCGCTGCCGGCGAATCTCCTGATCGCCGACCCATCGGAGGCGCAATGGGAGGGGCTGACGGCCGCCGGCATGCTGCCCCATCTGAGCGGCGTCATCACTTCTCCTTCCACCGTGGCGCTCGACGCTGCCCGCGTCGGCCTGCCAGTGGCAGTGGTCGCCCACGACCTCAAGCTGGACAACTACGCGCCGTTGTATCTCATCCAGAGTACCGCGCACTGGAACGATTTTGCTACGAGCCTGTTCGATGGCACGCACCGGCAGGCGCTGGTCGACGCCAGTGCGGCATTCGTGGCACGCGTCGTGTTGCCTGGCGACGCGGCCGCGCGCATCGTGGAGCATCTCTTGAACCCTGATTTAGACGCACAAGGCTTAGCAGCATGACCCAAAGCATTCTCATCACCGGCGGCGCCGGTTTCATCGGCTCCCGTCTCGTCAAGGCACTGCATGCGGCTGTGCCGGGCGACAGGATCTGGGTATTCGACAACCTGCATCCACAGGTGCATGGCGCGGGCGCCCAGCCGCCGGTCCTGCCCGAAGGAACGACATTCCGTCTTGGCGACGTCAAGAATGCCCAGGCGGTACGCCAGGTGGTTGCCGAGGCACAGCCGGACTTGGTCTACCATCTGGCGGCTGAAACCGGGACCGGCCAGTCGTATGATGAAGTTTCGCGCTACTGTGAGGTCAACGTCTCCGGTACCGCGCACCTGATCGAAGCGCTGCGGGCCACGCAGCATCCGGCGCGGCGTGTCGTCCTCGCGGCCTCGCGGGCCGTCTACGGCGAAGGCGGCTATCGCGATGCGGACGGACGCGAGCATGTCGGGCTGCCGCGTGATGCGGCCGCCATGTCTGCCGGCGACTTCAGCGTGCCGATGCCGGCCTCTGCCCGCCTGCCAGCGCAGCCGATGCCCAGCCATGCCGGTCTGCCGCCTGCACCGGCATCGATCTACGCTTCCACCAAGCTGATGCAGGAATACCTGCTGAAGCAGGCGGGCGAGGGCGCGCCGTGGAAGGCCACGATGCTGCGTTTCCAGAATGTCTATGGGCCGGGCCAGTCGTTGCGCAATCCCTATACCGGCGTACTGTCGATCTTCGCCCAGCAACTGCTGTCGGGCCAGGGCCTGAACATCTATGAAGACGGCGAAATCGCCCGGGATTTCGTATATGTCGACGACGTGGTCAGCGCCCTCGTGGCCGCCGGACAGGCCGATTTGCCGCACGGTACCACCGTGGATATTGGTCTAGGTCAACCGACGACCATTCTGCGTACGGCAAAATTGCTGATGCAGTTCCTTGGCTGTTCCGACCGTGAACTGAAGGTCACGGGACAGTTTCGCGTGGGCGACATCCGGTACGCTGCGGCAGACATTTCAGCCGCGCGTGAACTGCTTGCCTGGGCTCCTGCCGTTGCCGTCGAGGAGGGACTGTCGCGCCTCGCCCAGTGGGCGCGCGACGAATATGCGGCAGCCCAGCACTGAACTGGAGTTTCAATATGGCCAATGATGAAGTGATTCGTGTGTTCGTGGGGGCCGACCGCTCCCAGATGCTGGCCGTGCCTGTCCTTGAGCATTCCATCAAGCGGCATACCGATGCCCGGGTGGAAGTGATTCCCATGCTCGACCTGCCGGTGCCCGCGCCAAAGGATCCGCGCAACAGCCAGCGCACGGGCTTTTCCTTCAGCCGTTTCTGCATTCCCAAGCTGGCTGGCTACCAGGGCAAGGCCATCTACATGGATGCCGATATGCTGGTGTTCCGGGATATCCGTGAACTGTGGAATATCCCGTTCGACGGAGCCAAGGTGATCATCCAGAAAGAGGTCAAGCACGAAGATGTCACGCTGAACAAGGCCGGCGCGCCGAAGAAGCGCAAGAAGCAGTGCGCGGTCATGCTGCTCGACTGTGGCCGGCTCGATTGGGATATTGAACATATTGTCCGCGAGATGGACGAGGAAAAATACGACTACGAAGGCTTGATGTACGACCTGTGTATTCTCGCGGAAGACGAGGTCAAATTCGGCGTTCCCTTCGAATGGAACAGTCTCGAACATTATGATTCGGAAACCCGGCTGATTCACTACACGGATGTCTATACGCAACCATGGACAGCTGTAGGTAATCCTTGGGGGGATCTTTGGCTTGATGAAGTCCGCTTGATGCTGCGGACGGGTGCTCTGACTTGGGAGATGGTCAGGAAAGAGGTCGATCTGGGATATTTTCGTCCCTCGCTGCTCACCGACCTCAAGTATCGGCAGCGCTTTCCTTCCTGGGCACGGTCATGGCTCGACAAGCGCAATATCGTCAAGGACAAGCTTTCGCGCTACGTTCCGCATAAGGAGGTCTACGCCCAGAAGCGGATCCGCCAGCAAGCTATCAAGGCTTATGAGGCGCAACTCGCGGCAAAAAGAAGCAATGACGCATGAAGCTGACGCTGCCCGCCGGTACCAGATTTTGGCGACCAATGCCTGACCGTTCTGCAATCGATGTTGCGGCTTTCGATGCATTCCATCTGGGTAACAGAAGGGTCCCGTGCGTTCTAATTTTCACGGAGAATGTAAACGCAACCTATTTCATCAGTTTCGAAATACCACTGCTGCCCTTGTATGAGCAAGGAACAGTAAATTTCGCAACGCTTTCCCAGCAGAAGATCAAAGCAATACCAGGCAAGGATCGCCACGCCTTTCTGGGCAAGGTGCTCGCGGCCGTGCGGCCTGATGCTGTCATCATGACACGCTACGGCGAGCCATATGGCCAGCAGATTATGGCGTTTTTTCAGGAAGCGGGCGTTCCCGTTATTTATCACATTGATGATGACCTGCTCGATATACCTCCCTCCTTGGGTAAGGAGATATCAGCGCGGCAGGGAGCGGAAGCGATAGTGGCTACTCGCCGTGCCCTCATCAGTAAGGCGGATCTTGTATACGCGTCGACCGCTGAATTGCACGCGCAACTGGCTCAAAAAATTCCGGAAGCAAACGTCTTGCATGGAGCCATATACACATCGTATATGGGCGATTTCCTGTCATCGGTCGAACGACCGTCTCAGCGAAACGTCATCGGATATATGGGATCCAAAGGACACGGAGAAGATCTGGCTCTCGTCGTGCCAGCTCTCGTTCGTGTTATGGAAGAGCATCCGGATCTTCAATTCGAGCTTTTTGGCACGATTCAGATGCCTGCCGAACTTGAACGCTTCGGTAGTCGCATCTCGACACACCGGGTTCAGGTTTCCTACCGCGAGTTCCTTCAAACGTTGAAAGGGCTTGGCTGGAAATTTGGTCTGGCGCCGTTGGTGGATGAGCCATTCAATCGTTGCAAGGCACCCACCAAGCTTATCGAGTACACCGCGAGCGGTATTCCCGTTCTTGCTTCTGACATGGTTGTTTATAACAAGGCTGTGCCACCTGATGCCGCGACCTTTGTATCAGACGATGCTTGGTACCAGGCAATGACGAAGGCGTTGTCAGATACGAGCGGCTTGGTGGAGCAGCAATGCAGAGCTCACGAATATTGTGCGAAGCGATTTAGCCTGCATGCTCTTCAAGCTCAGATAGGCGAAGCGCTCCGCCACGTTGGGGTACCGTCCAAAATGAAACTGTTATTTCATCGCGAGAAAGCCATCGCTCTCTCGCGAGCTGTGATTGGCCGCATATTTGGCTATGCGTCTCCACATGTGTCAATGAACCGAGAAGGGGCGCGGACACGGGTATTGTTTGTGGCAAATGACTTTATTCCGACACTTCAGTTGAGTTTTATCAAGCCCCTTCGTTCTCTGGTGGAAAGCGGTGAAATGGCCATTGACGTTTTGTCAGAACGTCAGATGAGTAACGTTTTCGGGCGAAAACGTAGAGGTTGGGTGGCCCTACAGTGGGTTCTGAGCCGAGTGCGACGCTTCAATCCAACAGTGGTGGTGTTTTGCCGTTACAGCGGACCACATGCCAATGCATTGCGTGACTACGCGTCAGAAAATGGCATTCCAGTGGTCTATCATATCGACGATGACTTATTGAACGTGCCCGAGGAATTAGGCGAAGAGAAATTCGCGTATCACAATCAACCCCACAGGCTTGAGGCTGTCCGATATCTGCTTGCGGAAAGTGATCTCGTCTATTTTTCGACTGAAAAACTGCGTGCACGCATGCAGCGGCATTGTGCGAATAGCCAAACCTATGCCGGCGATATTTATTGCTCTGGTGAGGTGGTGGAGCGCGCAGAATCAAGAAAAGCGACTAAAGTGGGGTACATGGGGTTCGACCACGCGCACGATTTCGAAATTGCTTTACCAGCAATCATAGAAATGCTGGACACCTATCCTTCGGTCAGTTTTGAGCTTTTTGGTTCGATTCCATTGCCAGAAGAGCTTCGTCGTTTTGGCGCACGGGTCGGAGTCATACCACCGGTAAGAGGCTATGGCGAATTCATGAAACGCCTCGCATCGCTTAAATGGGATATCGGAATCTGCCCGCTTGAAAAATCCGAATTCAATGGCGTTAAAGCTAATACCAAATGGGTTGAATATACCGCCGCTGGTGCAGCCGTTATTGCAAGTAGCGGCACGGTTTACGACGATTGCTGCGCCAGTGGTTGCGGAGTGCTTGTCGAGCATTCATCTGAATGGGCCGGGGCTCTCTCTCATCTCATTGAGAGCGATCAAGAAAGATATGAAATGGTACGAGCCGCTCAACGTAAACTCGAAAATGAATATTCGGTATCAAAGTTGCGTGAACAAGTAACCCGGGTCCTTGAGCGGGCAGTGCATTCACGTCGATTGCCTACATGAATTCGCCCTCGTTTCTACAGGTGCTGGCGGATCGTCATGCTCAATGTTTTTCCGGGGTGGGAGTATCTTCGCCCACTCCGACTATGAGTAGAATATCGTCCCGCACTTCACAGCTCATGAGCAGGGCGGCTGGTATGATTCGTCCGTCGTCGGCTGACCTGCCGCCGCGGTGTTGGCGAGCTACTGTGGCCTGAATGCGTGAGTGAAGTTTTTTAGTAGCAGCTTGTCATTGCCGTTGGTTCTGTCATCAAAAAGGAACAGAAATGACCCCCGCCGAAATTGAACGCCGCCTTGCCGAACTGTCGCCGGAAACGCCTTGGGCCCACTTGTTTGAATTTGCCCCTGGGGTGTTCAGCGTGACCCCCGAAAACGAGAAATTCTTCAAGAAAGCAACAGGCCTCAAGCGTGTTGGCGACGTGCTGCTGCAGATCGCGGAAATGCAGGTGCATGGCCATTCGCTCGCCGACAAGCGCGTGCTCGATCTGGCATGCGGCGAAGGCGGCCACTCGGTGCAGTTCGCGGAAAAAGGCGCCCAGGTGGTCGGTGTCGAAGGACGTTCGCTCTATATGGAGCGTGCGCGTTTCGCCGCGGAAGCCATGGGCCAGCCGCATATCAAATTCATCCAGGGTGATGTCCGCAAGCTCGATCCGCAATTGGGCAAGTTCGACGTCGTGGTCTTCTCGGGGATCCTGCATCACCTCGGCATCGAGGATTTTGACGGCATGATCGCCGAACTCGGCCGCCTGACCGAGGACATGCTGCTGATCTACACGCACGTCGGCTCGGATCTGGCGGTCAAGAACCATCGCCTGCAGGGGCCGCAGTTCACCCCGGCCGGCCGGGAAGGCTATCTGTTCCGCGAACACAAGGACGATGCGACCGCCGAGCAGCGCGAGCAGCAGGTGCGCGCGTCGCTGGACAACACATTTTCGTTCTGGGCCAAGGAAGAAGTGCTGATCGATGCGCTCAGGTCTGCCGGATTCCCGCTGATTCTCAAGGTGCTGACGCCGCATCCGTTCGGCTGGGAAAACGCCTCCTACCGTCCTATTCTGGTCGCAAAAAAAGAACGCGCTAGCTGAGATCGCCCCTCGTGTTATTCAATACCTTTGTTTTTGCCGGCCTGTTCCTGCCGCTGACGCTGCTCCTTTTCTGGGGAGCCCCGTCGCCGCGGGCAAAGCGCATCGTCTTGCTCGTGAGCAGCTTGTTCTTCTACAGCTACTGGCTTCCCAGCTATCTGCTGTTGCTGGTGGGGTTTGTGGCAATTGCATGGTATTGCGCGATCCAGGCGGACCGGACACGCTCGGCCTGGCCGGTGTGGGTGGCCAGCATCCTGCTGCTGGGAAGTCTGGCGTACTACAAGTACGCCAGCTTTCTTGCGCATGTCGCGGTCGATGTCGGGCTTGCGGACAGCGGATTCCGGGTCCACCAGCTTGCCTTGCCGCTTGGCATCAGTTTCATCGTGTTCCAGGCCCTGGGCTACGTAGTGGACGTTTACCGACGTGAATTCCCGGCCGAGAAGCGATTCAGTGTCGTGCTGCTATTCAAGGGCTTTTTTCCTCAGCTGATTGCGGGGCCGATCTGCCGCGCCCATGAACTGATGCCGCAGCTGAAAGGCAACTTCCAGTTCCGGCTGGATCAGTTCACCTCCGGGCTGGCGATATTTGCCCTCGGCCTGTTCCTGAAAGAATTTTTTGCCGACGGCTTGGCGCCGCTCGTCGACCAGCTCTATGCACGCCAGGATGTCTACTCGTTCCAGCACGCCTGGGCCGCATCCATTGGCTTTGGCGGCCAGATCTACGCGGACTTCTGGGGTTACTCCACGATGGCGGTCGGGCTGGCACGCATGTTCGCCATCGATATTCCGGTCAACTTCAACCTGCCGTATCTCTCAACTTCGCTTCGGGAGTTCTGGCGGCGGTGGCACATTACGCTGTCGCAATGGCTGCGCGATTACCTGTACAAACCACTGGGCGGTTCGCGCCACGGCAAGGCACGCACCATTTTCGCGCTGATGGCGACGATGCTGCTGGGCGGGATCTGGCACGGCGCCAACTACACGTTCATTGTCTGGGGCGCGATTCATGGCGCGGCCCAGGTGCTGGAGCATCTGCTGGGCCGCAGGCAGGTCAGGACCTCGCATAAGGGATGGTCGGTCACGGCCGTCTTCGGCTGGATCTATACCTTCCTCGTCGTATTCGTCGCCTGGGTGTTTTTTCGGGCGGTTGACATACATCAGGCAACGCAGATCGTTTCCGCGATGTTCCAGCCGGCCGTCTTCAGCGTCCGGGCCCTACCGGCCGAGATCAAGCAGATCGCCTTCCTTGTGGTGACGCTGGCGTTGCTGCAGATTCCCATTGAATGGCTGCTAGCCCGTTTGCGTCGTGAGCGCCTCGCGCCCCACGTCGCCGTCGGGATCGCATTCTGGGCGATCATCGCTGCCGTGATACTTGGCGCGCCGATCGCCGTGCCATTTATTTATTTCCAGTTCTGACGATGCGCAAAATCATCCTGACCCTGATCGCGTGCGTGGTCATCCTGCTTGCCATCGAGGTAACGCTGAGGTCCGTCCTGTTTCGCCATGTGTCGTATTCGAACAGCGAGAGCATCGACCGGCAACTCAAGGAGCGCAATGCACGCTCGGACTGGAACATCCTGTTTGTCGGCGATAGCGAGACCAGGTGGGGCATCAATCCGGAAGTCATCGATGCGGAGCTTGCCGCCAGTGGCCTGCGGATGCATGCCTTCAATCATGCATTCGATGGTTTCGGCGCCTCGTGGTGGCCCGCCTTGCTGCCAAAGCTGCTGGCCGAGCCAGCGCTGAAGAATGTGAAGTATGTCGCGGTCGGTGTGCAGATGATCGATGTCCATCGCCGGATCCGTGATTCCGGGGAAGACTGCGGCGCCCTGCAGAAGCCGGTGTTGACGTCGCCTTTTGCCAAGGATCTGGGTGTCGACGGACTATGCCGCGATCAGTCCTGGGATGGCCGGCTTGGCAAGGAAGTATTCGGTGCACTGTGGACTGTCAGGCATGCGCCTTCCGTTCGTGCGCTGATCCTGCCCAGTTTTCGGCAGACGTCGCATGAACTCCGCTTCAATTCGCGCAAGAGCGGTGAATCGGTGCGGGGCTTCGAGCCACATCGCAGCATCGCGCAGGACAAAGACTCCTTCGAAAGCGAATTCGCGCGCTGGAAGGCACAGTACAACCCGGAGCGTGATTTCGGACCGCTGCCTGAAGCTGCCTGGATCAAGCTGACCGCGTCAGGTGAGTTCTTCGATCAGCTGAACGAGGTCGTGCGCAAACAGGGGCGCTCCCTGGTCCTGTTCGCTTTGCCGACCAATCCCCTGGTGATCGATACATTCGGCCGCCGCGATGACTATCGCAGGAACTCGGCACTGCTCGCCGCATGGGCGCAGCAAAGAGGCGTCATATTCCTTGACGCTGGTATCCGGGATGTGCCCAATCCGGATAATTATTTCAGCGACATGCGTCATCTCAGCGGCGAGGGTGCCTTGCATTATTCGCAGTGGCTGGGCAAGGCGCTGGCAGCACGGTTGCACGAAAATCGCCAGGCGGCGCCGGAGGCAGTGCGTCGCTAGGTTCGATGTGCCAGGCCTTTGCTGGCGTGTACGTGCTGCCGCGAACCACGGCGTGGATGGCCGCGGGCTTTGACGGTATGGAGCTCGGATGTGGCCCATTCGCCAGGCACAGCCACACGCGGGAAGCAGCGCCGATGGACAGCCACCAGAAAGACGTGAATTGAACTGCAACACGATTGAAAGAAGCAACGACAGCGTCGCCCGGACAGTGGCGGCTGAATGACATGATGACGAATATGAACCTAGCCCCTGCCCGGCCACTTTGCTTTGCGACCTTCCATGCGGATGTCGGGGCAGGTGACTCAAAAGAAGGGCCGCACCCCAAGGCGAACCTGCATAACCTGCGCTATGTGCGCAATATCGAGCTGCTGTTCAAGTCGGTTGGCGTGTTTCATCCGGGTTCGACGCTGTGCCTGCTGACCTCGGCCAGGACCGATCTCTCGGCACTGAAGATGGATTATCGGCGCCTGGACTCCGAAATCGATCCCAAGGCCCTGATGCTCAGCCGCTCGCTTGCACAGCAGGACATGGTGGATCACGACGATTTCAGCCTGCCGATCGTCCTGATCGATTCGGATATCCTGATGAACGGCAGCCTCGAGCCCGTGTTCGAACAGGATTTCGACGTCGCGCTGACGTGGCGTGCGAGTGTCAACATGCCGATCAACGGCGGCTTGCTGATCCTGAACAATCGCCGCCCGGAGGTGGCACGGAAATTCTTTGACGATTTTGTCGCGATCTATCGCGAGAAATACATGGACGGTGCCGGCTGGTATGGCGACCAGCTCGCTCTGCGCGATCTCTGCGGCATGACTTACCGGGAAATGCGGGAGCACAAGCTGGTCGAGGTCAATGGCTGCAAGATCCTGTTCCTGCCGTGCGATCAGTACAACTTCTCGCCAGAGGACAGTTTCGCGGCCGTGACGAGCCCGATTCGCCGGGCCGTAGTACTGCATTTCAAGGGCTACCGCAAGCGCTTCATGCAGGCCTACTGGGTGGCGCATCTACAGGTTCGCGAGCGCAGCACGCTGCTGCGGCGGGTGCGTGCGTACCTGATGCGGAAATCGCTGGCATGGAAAGCAGCCCGTGAAGCGCCTGTGGTAACGAAAGATGAGGATGAGTGAATGAGCGGTTACACATACGGACAGGAAAGCTCGCGCCTCGGCAGCGTGGCCGGCGTTCTGCTGCTGTCCCTGCGCCTCTTCCGGCGCACCATCGGTGCCAAGTACCGCAAGTCGTTTCTCGGCTATTTCTGGATGGTGTTTCCGGCACTCCTGATCACTGGCGGCGTGTCGATGGCGAGCCGCGCTGGCATCATCAATCCGGGACAGATCGATTTGCCGTATCCCCTGTATGTCCTGATGGGCACGCTCGTGTGGCAGGTGTTTGCCGAGGGCGTCGAGATCCCCTACCAGGCATTCGAAGGCGCGCGCTCGTATCTGACGCGTGTCAATTTCCCGCGTACGGCGATCATCCTGGCACAGTCGTATGAATCCCTGATCACCACGCTGGTACGGGTGATCGTCGTGCTGATCATGATTGCCGCTTTCCACAAGCTGACGGTGATCGGCACGGCGCTCATCATCGGCGGGTTTTTCCTCGCCGCTTTTCTGGGGATCGGCATCGGCGCGATCTTGGCTCCCTTCATGCTGCTGTTTTCCGACCTGCACAATACGGTCAAACTGATCCTGAGCTACGGGCTGTTCCTGACTCCGGCGCTGTACTCGCCCAAGGCTGGCGAGCTCTTCTCCACGATCGTCAACGCCAATCCGGTGTCTCCGCTGATGCATGGGGTGCGCGATGCCGCCGCCTCCGGCATGCTCGGCTCGCCCATCTCGTTCTGCGTCGTGGCCGTGGCGGCCGTGGTGCTCGTGCTGGCCGGACTTGCACTGCTGCGGATGTCGTCGCCGATCCTGATCGAACGCATGCTGATCGGAGGCCGATGATGACGGATTCCAAACAGTATTGTGTTTCGGTACGCAACGTTTCCAAGAAATTTGCCCGCTCGCTCAAGCGCTCTTTCGTTTATGGCGCGCGCGATATCGGCGGAGCGCTGCTTGGCCGCGCGCCTTCCACCAAGCTGCGGACCAGCGAGTTCTGGGCGATCCGGGATGTATCGTTCGATCTCGAGCCGGGGAAATCGATCGGCATCGTCGGCTTGAACGGCAGCGGCAAGACGACGCTGCTGCGCATGGTCAGCGGAATTCTCAAGCCGACGGCGGGCGAAATCGCCATCCACGGCCGGATCGCCCCCATGCTGGCACTGGGCGCGGGTTTCAAGCCCGTGCTGTCGGGCCGCGAGAACATCTTCCTGAACATGTCCATCCTTGGCGTGCCGCATCAGGAAATCGTCAAGCGCTTGGACAGCGTGATCGACTTCGCTGAAATCTGGGATGCCATCGATGCGCCGCTGGGTACCTACAGTTCGGGCATGCTGGCGCGCCTGGGGTTCTCCTGCGCCATCCATACGAATCCCTCGATCCTCGTCGTGGACGAGGTGCTTTCCGTTGGCGATGCCAAGTTCCGCGCCAAGTGCCGCAACCACCTCAACCAGCTGCGCAAGCAGGGCACGTCGATGCTGCTCGTCTCGCACAGCGCGGTGCTGGTGGAAACACTGTCCGATGAATGCATCTACCTCAAGAGCGGTGTCGTCACCGCGCGTGGTGCGCCGGCCGAGGTGCTCAAGGCGTATGAGGCGGACGGGCTGAAGATTGCGCTGGAAAACAACCAGCGCGCCGCAAACCGGCTGGCGGAGCGCGGCGAATCGTCGGCGCCGGAACAGATCCGGATCAAGCACGTCGGCCTGGGAATCAACGGGGCCGAGGATGCCGGCTATTGGGTATCGGGCAAGCCGGGACGTATGTCCGTGTCGCTGGAGTCGCCGGTTGCCAGCGAAGAGCTCAGCGTCAACCTGATGATCTTTGACCTGACGTACCAACAGGGCGAGACCGTCCAGTTCCTCATGAGCGCCAAGGATATCGGCTGGGTACGCGCCGATGCCGGCGACTCGCGGTTCGTACTGGAACTGGATGCCGTCGGCCTGCGCCCCGGGACCTATCGCATCAAGATGAGCCTGACGCAGGGCAAGATGCATGACATTCTGGATGTCGTCGACAACTTCAAGCTGGTGGTCCGGGATGGCGGCCTGACGTCGAATGCGCTCTATTATCAGCCGCGCAACTGGGCGCTGGTCGATGCAGCCGTGACGCAGCCGCCCGATCCCGTGGTGGAAGAAATCGTGCAGGAAGAGGATTTCTGATATGTGCGGTCTTGTCGCAATCATCGCGCCCGCTGGCGTGACGATTGATCCGGTCCTGTTCGATGGCGCGGTGTCGTCGCTACGTCATCGCGGGCCGGATGCCGCCAATGCCGAGCATTGCCCGGAGCATGGCGTGGCATTGGGACACACGCGCCTCAGCATCGTCGATCCACAGCCGCGCAGCGACCAGCCGTTTCACACCGAGCGCGTGACACTGGTCTTCAACGGCGAAATCTACAACTACAAGGAACTGCGTGCGGAACTGGCGGCCAGCGGGGCAACCTTTGTCTCGTCGGGTGACACCGAAGTCATTGCACGCGGTTTCGAGCACTGGGGCGTGGCGCTGTTCGACCGTCTCGAAGGCATGTACGCCATCGTGCTGCTGGACCGTGCGTCCGGCGAAGTATTCGTGACGCGCGACCTGTTCGGCATCAAGCCGCTCTACATGCAGCGCGCTTCGAACGGCTCGATTGCCTTCGCATCCGAGGTCAAGGCGCTGCCGTCAGCCAGGACGCGCACGCTGCATGAGGATACGCTGTTCGACATGCTGACCTGGGGTTTCCAGATCAGCCACCGGTCGTCCTACGAGGAGGCCATTCACTTTCCGCCGGGCGCCGTGCTGCGCATCGCGCGGGATGCCGATGGCAGTCTCCAGAGCGTCCTGACCGACACGCACCGCTTGCGTGCAACATTCGAAAACCGCCACGACAGTGGTGCCAGCCTCAGGCATGTCCTCGATCATGCCGTGCGGGATCACCTGATCGCCGACGTGCCTGTGGCGATTGCCCTGTCGGGCGGCCTGGACTCCAGCATCGTGGCTGCGCTTGCGGCGCAGCAGTCGCACCACCTCACCGCTTTCACGCTGACGCTGGCGGAAGGCGAGGACGAAGAGGTCCGGCATGCCGCACAGGTCTGCCGCAAGGCAGGATTGGCGCACCGTGTGGTGCGCATGGAAGTGACCGATTTCGAGACCTTCCTGGGAAAAATTGCCTATCATCTGGAAGAACCTGTCGCCAACATCAACGTCATGCTGACCTATGGGCTCGCCGCGGCCGTCCGGCAGGCCGGGTTCAAGGCGATCCTGATGGGCGAGGGCGGCGACGAGATTTTTGCGGGATACCCATGGTATGCGCTGTGCCGTGATGCTGAACTGCGGGGCAAGCCGGAAGCGATCTTTGCGGCATACCGCAAGCGTCGTTCCCAGAGGCGCTTCGAACAGATCCTGACGCGCGATGCGCAGGCGCGCCTGGCACAGCGCGAACAGGCTCAGGCCGGAACGTTCGTGGAGCAGTGGCGCGCCATGTCAGCCTCGTGCCTGAACCGGTTCCTGTATTTCGATCAGACCTACCAGCTGCAGTTCTCGCAGCTGCTGCGGGTCGATCGCATGACCATGGCGCACGGCGTGGAAGCGCGCGTGCCCTTTCTGTACGAGCGGGTCGCCCAGGCGAGCGCGGCCTTGAAGGACAGCGAGAAAATCCGGTTGCGCTGGTACCAGAGATTCGGCCGGGATGGAAAGATCGCGTTGGCCAAGGCCGCAGGCCGGCTTCTGCCGAGAGAAGTCCGGCAGCGTCCCAAGTTCGGCGCGCGAGGCACGGTCAACCTCTGGGACTCCAATCTCGTCCGGCAACTGCCGGAGACTTTCGAGAGGATGCTGCAGGCACCGCGTTATGCGGCCGCGCGCGAGCGGCTGGCGCATATCGTGGCATGGAATACGCTGGATGCCGGCAAGTTGCCGCCCAAGCGGAAGTTCGCACTGATGCTGATGCTGATGTGCACCCATATTCATGTATGCGGGCTGGATGCCCCGGACGGCGCGCAGCCTTTCGTGCTGCATGCGGTGTCCTGATCGTGTCGCGCACCTGGCCGAGACAGGCGCGCGATCCTGATTCAATTTTGATTCGAAGAGCACTTATGAGCCCACTTGTTTTCGATACTTTTGCCGATGTCGTTGAACGCCGGCTTGGCGGCCGTGCACTGAGCGCCGCACTCGAAATTGGCGCCGGCGGGTGGACACTGCTGTCGATCCCCGCATTTGCACAAGCCCGCCGGGTCGCGCTGAACCTGCGCTTCGACAAGCTGACCGAGGAGCTCGAACAGACCGAGCGCGTCATCGGCAATTCCAATGCCATGGATTTTCCGGACGAGACGTTCGACTGTGTAATGAGCTGCTCTGCCATCGAGCATGACAAGTACTTCTGGAAAAGTGTCGCCGAGACCAAGCGCGTCCTGAAAAAAGGCGGGCTGTTCATCGTCGGCGCGCCGATTTACATGACGCTGCCCACTGACAAGGATTACACCACGTTGACCTACGCGCGACATGGCCTGGCCTATAACGCCGACTTCTACCGCTTCAGCGAGCAGGCAGTGCGTGAGGTCTTCTTCGAGGGCTACAGCGAAGTGACGGACGAGATCATCGTGCGCCGCGAACCGAACCCTTATCTTGTCGCAGCGGGACGCAAGTGAGCGCGCGGCCGTCTTCCACGCCAGCCAGCGACTACAGCGTCCTGACGCCGTATCTGATTCCGCCTGCGCTGGCCGGCAAGAAGGTCGTCAACCTTGGCGACGGCTTTATCCTGCGCGCTATCGAGCGCCGGGTCGGAAAGTTCGCACCGGAGCGCACCGTGTCGCCGCGCGTGAAACCCAGCGCCACGGAACAGGCCGCCCTGGCGCGCGGAAAGGGCGTGATCCTGGCTGGTGCCAACCAGTTGAACGACCGCTACAGCATCTGGCCCGGCCTGAGGGCCGATGATGTCCGCGCAAGCGGCATGCGCTTCGTTCCATTCGGCATCGGCTTGCACGGGGAAGTCGGGTATACGGACGGACTCAGTGCCGAGACGCTCGAGATCCTCCGGGCCATCCATGAGCGGATCGAATATTCCTCATGGCGCTGCCCGCCGACCGTCCGGTTTCTCGAAGAGCAATTGCCTGAACTCAAAGGTCGGATGCTGATGACCGGCTGTCCGGTGACATACGACGATCCGCTGCTCAACGGCACGCGTTTCCTGAAGGCGGAAAACCGTGTGGCAGTGACCGTAACAGAGCGCAACGATTTCTGGGAACGTGAGACCCGCACGATCGATTTCGTGGCGCGCCGGTTTCCGCGTGCCGAGCGGTTTCTCGTGCTGCACCAGAATTATTCGCCGGTGGGGCGGTTCGAGTCGCTCAAGCATCGGCTTCTGCCGTATACAGAGGTGGCTAACCCCTACGAGCGTTTGCGCTGGTATGCCGCCAAGCGCGGCTTCCGCATCATCAGCCCGTCCACCGCGGATGCCTGCCTGGCGTTCTACCGCACCATCGACCTGCATATCGGCAGCCGCCTGCACGCCCATCTGCATTTCATCAGCCAGAACAAACGGACGTTTCTGGTGGCAGTGGATGGCCGGGCAACCGGCATGGCCGAATATCTCGGCTTCCCCTTGTGCGACCCGGCCCGCTTCGAGACGTATCTCGACTTCGATTTCGAGACGGTGCGTGCGCGGGCGCAGGCCGGCTTTGAACACATGAAACGTTTTTTGCGGACCCTATGACATGAAGAAGCTGCTTGCACGCCTGTTCGGGCAACCCGCCGCCGCTACACCCCCGATTCCGACCATGACGGAAGCGGAAGCGATGATCGCGCGGATCCGTGGCAATAACCTTTCGTATTGCGGCAAGCCGAAACTCGAGAACATTGCCGAGGCGGTCCTTGCCGTGCGGCAGGCCGGTGTTCCCGGCGCCTATCTCGAAGCGGGCGTCGCCCTCGGCGGGTCGGCCATCCTGCTCGGCAAGATCAAGCCCAAGGAGGCGCCGCTCGCGCTCTATGATGTCTTTGCCATGATTCCCGCGCCAGGCGCGAACGACGGTGAAGACGCGCACAAGCGCTATGAAGAGATCCGCTCGGGCCAATCCGCCGGCCTCGGTGGCAAGACGTACTACGGCTACGTCGACAACCTGCTCGACGTGGTCAAGCACAACCTGCGCGATGCGGGCTTGGATCTCGAAGCGGACCGTATCGAGTGCGTGCCGGGCTTGTTCGAGGATACGCTGCATCCGGCAGGGCCCATCGCCTTCGCTCACGTGGATTGCGACTGGTTTGATTCGGTCAAGGTCTGCATCGACCGCATCACGCCCCGGCTGTCGAAGGGCGGCATCATCATTTTTGACGACTACTCGTCGTATTCCGGTTGCCGTCGCGCCGTGGACGAATGGCTCGAGCGGGATGCCCGTTTCGAGAAACTGTTCCATCGCCGCTCGCTGGCCGTGAAGCGCATCGGCTGACGGGACCGGAATCACGCCATGATGCAACCGATCCGCGTCTTCATCGCTTCCACGCCAGCCGAATGGCTGCCGGCGCGCGTCCTCGAATTTTCGATCCGTGAGACGACGCAGGCCGCGGTGGAAGTCGCGCAGTTGCATACTTTCGACCGGCCGATCCGTACCCCGGCCGAATTGAAGAACCGCCCACGCACGCCGTTTTCCTTCCAGCGCTTTCTCATTCCCGAGCTCTGCGGCCAGCGCGGGCAGGCGATCTATCTCGATGCCGACATGCAGGTGTTTCGCGATATCCTGGAACTCTGGTCATTCCCGATGCAGGGTTGCGATCTGCAGACCGTGGCCGAGGGTGGCAAAGGGCGGCGCGGCCAGTTCAGCGTGATGGTGCTGGATTGCGCCGCGCTAGGATGGGATATCGACGCAATCGTGGCGTCGCTTGATCGCGGCGAACTGAACTACGAGCAGTTGATGTACGAAATGCGTGTCGCCCACCGGGTCGGCCGCGATATTCCACCAGAGTGGAATTCGCTCGAGCACTACGAGGCGGGATGCACTGCGCTGGTGCACTACACTGACATGAATACCCAGCCATGGGTGTCACGTGACAATCCGCTCGAACCGGTCTGGGTCAACTGCCTGATGCGGGCCGTCAAGGCCGGATTCATCTCGATGGATGAGCTGCGCCGCGAAGCGCGTGCGGGCCACATCCGCCCTTCGCTGATCGTGCAACTGGAGCGCGGCATTGCGTCGAGCCGTGAACTCGGACGGGAAGCCGGACAGCTCGATAGCGATTATGCCGCGCCCTACAAGGCCCTCAAGAGCGGCAGCGCCTCGCCCTGGACATCGCCGGGCGCATTTGTGAAAGCGGCGCTGCGGAAGATTGCGCGCGGCCTGCGCATCCAGCACTGGTTCAACTGACGTGGCAGTGCGCGCCAGCATCATCATCGTCACCTGGAACGCCGCACCGTTGATCGCGGACGTGCTGGCCGCGCTCGCGGCGCAGACGGTGCGGCCCGACCGCATCCTGGTGGTCGACAATGGCAGCGACGATCTGGCGCAACTCACCGAGACGGTCGCGCGCTTTCCGGCATGCGAGCTGCTGGCGTTGGGCAGCAACACGGGCTTTGCCGCTGCCAACAATGCAGGAATCGCCCGCTGTGGCGACAGCGAGCATATCGTGCTGCTCAATCCGGATGCGTTTCCCGAGCCGCGTTGGCTGGAAGCGCTGCTGGCAGCCGCTGATGCGCATCCGCAATACGGCAGCTTCGCCAGCCGCATGCTGGACCACGCCAATGACACGCTGCTCGATGGCGCGGGCGATACGCTGAGCCTCGCCGGCAAGCCACGGCGCCGGGGCTATGGGGAGCCCGCCAGCGGTCGCTATCAGTCGCCGGAGCCGGTGTTCGCTGCCTGTGCGGCGGCGGCACTCTACCGGCGAGCCGATCTCGAGCGTACAGGCGGCTTTGACGAGCGCTTCTTCTGCTACGTGGAGGACGTCGATCTCGGCTTCCGGCTGCTGCTGCAGAACCGGCCCTGCCGCTATGTTCCCGATGCCGTGGTGCGTCATATGGGCTCGGCGCTGACCGGCCGGCGCAGCGATTTCTCGATCTATCACGGGCAGCGCAACCTCGTCGGCAACTATGTCAAGAACATGCCGCCGTTGCTGTTCTGGCTTTGCCTGCCCCTGCACCTCGCCCTGAATGCCGGCTATCTGGTCGCGGCCGCGCTCACCGGCCGTGGCGCCGTCATGTGGCGCGCCAAGCGCGACGCCGTGCGCATGCTGCCCGAGATGTGGCGCTCGCGCCGCGAGATTCAGGCGGCAAGGCAGGCATCCACCTGGACCGTGTTGCGTTACCTCGGCGGGCGGGTCCGGTCATGAATGGCGTTCCGCGCGTCTCCATCTCAGTCGTCAGCCATGGGCAGGCCGCGCTGGCCGCGCCCTTGCTCGCGCAGCTCGACGCACTGGCCGGTACTTACCCGCTGGAGATCATCCTGACGGAGAATCTGGCGGATGCGCCAGCCTGTCCGGTAACGTTCCGCCACGCCGCGGTGACCCATGTGCGCAACCGTCAGGCGGTGGGCTACGGTGCCAATCACAATGCAGCGTTCCGGCATGCCACCAGTGGTTATTTCTGTGCGCTCAATCCCGACGTGCGGTTCGAGGGCAATCCGTTCGAGCCCTTGCGTGCGCAGGTAGCGGCCACGCCGGGCGTCGCTGGCCCGCGCGTCCTATCGCCTAGGGGGACGGTGGAAGACAGCGCCCGCCATGTGCCGTCGCTGACCGGCGTGCTGGCGCGCCATGCGCTGCGCCGGTACCAGCCGGACTACGATCCGGCGGTTCCGGTCCAGCCGGTGGACTGGCTGGCCGGCATGTGCCTGATGTTCGATGCCGGCACGTTTGCGGCGCTGGAGGGGTTCGACGAACGCTTCCATATGTATTGCGAAGATGTCGATATCTGCCTGCGGACCCACCTGCTTGGATGCGCGGTACAGTGGGTGCAGGAGGCGGTGATCGTGCATGATGCCCAGCGGGGCAGCCGGCGCAGCCTGCGCCCCCTCTTGTGGCACTTGCGGAGTATGTTCCGGTTGGTAAACTCCCGCCCGTACCGGTCGTATATGCATAAAACCTCCACACGCCCAGCCAGCCGGGAATAACGCTATGTACGAATATTTTTGGGTTCCCCTGTTCGCGCTCGTCTTTAGCGCCGCCACGGTCCTGCTGATTCGTCCGCTCGCATTGCGGGGCGGCCTGCTGGACCGCCCGGGCGGCCGCAAGCGCCATGACGGCGAGGTCCCGCTGGTGGGTGGGATTGCAGTCACTTTTTCCGTCTGCGTGGCGGCGATGTTCTTCCTCAGTTCGAAGGGGTACTACATCGCGCTGCTGGGCGGGCTGGCGGTGCTGGCCGTGGCGGGCATGGTGGACGACCTGCGCGGGATCTCGCCGTTGCCGAAGCTGGCGATCCAGATTTTCGCGGCCATCCTGATGACCTCATGGGGAAATGTGTACCTCATGTCGCTGGGCGACATCGTCGGCCGCCGGGAGATCGAGCTGCTCAACTGGGGCATTCCGCTGACGCTTTTCGCCGTCGTCGCGGTGATCAACGCCATGAACATGATCGACGGGCTGGATGGCCTGGCCGGCGGCATGGCCTTCATCATCTTTGCCTGGATGACGTACCTCGCCACGGAGATCGGCAACATTCCTGCCCAGCGCATGTGCGCGGTGTTCTCGGGTGCGCTGCTGGGTTTCCTGCTGTTCAACATGCGGACACCTCTGCGTGGGCGGAGGCGCGTATTCCTGGGCGATGCCGGCAGCCTGATGCTCGGCTACGGCATCGTTTGGTTCGCGGTCGAGCTGTCGCAGCCGGCCTACAACCACGGGCGCAGTGTTCCGCCTGTCGTCATGCTGTGGATTGCCGGTTTCCTGCTGATCGACCTGCTGGCGGTGGTGACGCGCCGCGTGGTCAAGGGGCGCAACCCGCTGGAGGCCGACCGCACGCACATGCACCACATCCTGCAGCGCCTGAACGTGCCGCAGGACATGATCGTCTGGATCATCCTGTTCAGCAATGCACTGCTTGGCCTGATCGGTGTCATGGGCTGGAAGCAGGGCGTGTCGGAGCAGGTGCTGTTTCTTGGCTTCCTGCTCGTGGCGCTGCTGCATCTGCTGGTCATGCGCAATGCATGGCGCTTCATCCGCCTGGGCCGGCGGGTGCTGCGCCGCCGCTCATGACGGGTGGCCCGTCCGGCCCGAATACACTAGGAGTCGAAATGAATCCCGCCGATAGCATCGGCCCGTCTCACGTCACGTACGCGCACGCACGGGAAATCGCACGCGACGCCCTGCGCTATCAGGGCAATTCCATTCTGCATCTGGCCGCCTCGGTCGATGCATCCTTCGAACGCGCTGCCGAGCTGATCTACAGTTGCCGTGGCCGCGTCATCATCAGCGGCATGGGCAAGTCCGGCTTGGTCGGGCGCAAGATTGCCGCGACTTTTTCTTCCACCGGGACGCCGAGCTATTTTTTGCATCCGGGCGAGGCGCTGCATGGCGACCTCGGTGCGATCCAGCCCGACGACGTGGTGATCCTGATTTCCAACAGCGGCGAGACCGAGGAGGTCCTGCGCCTGCTGCCGTCGCTGGAGGATTTCGGCAACCAGATCATCGCCATCACCGGCAAGGCCGGCTCGACGCTGGCCACGCACAGCACCGTCGCACTGATTCTGCCGGATGACCGCGAGGTCTGCCCGAACGAGCTGGCGCCGACGACTTCCACGCTGGTCACCATGGCGCTTGGCGATGCGCTGGCTGTCGCGCTGATTACGCTGCGGGATTTCAAGCCCGTGGATTTCGCGCGCTACCATCCCGGCGGCAGCCTCGGCCGCCGGCTTCTCACGCGCGTGGCCAATGTCATGCATACGCGCGTGCCGTGCGTTGCCGCGGCCGCACCGCTGTACGAGGCCATCGACGTGATGACCAAGGGGCGCCTCGGCATGGCCGTGGTGCTGGACGGCGAGCGGCTCGCGGGCGTACTGACCGATGGCGACCTGCGGCGCGCCATGCTGGCGGACCGGCAGGCGCTGGACCAGCCGGTCGACCGCTTCATGTCCCGTTCGCCCATCACGGTGCGGCCGGAAGCCAGGCTGGCGGAAGCCGAAGACCTCATGCGCGCACGCAATGTCCATGCACTGGTGGTGCAGGACGAGAACGGCGCCGTAGTGGGCCTGCTCGACATTTTTGATCATCCCTGACCGCGCCATGGCGCGCTGTCGCGACAGAGAATACTGATGAATATTTCCGGCCTCGAAGTTTCCAATACCGCCCCGTTCGTACTGTTCGGTGGCGTGAACGTCCTCGAATCGAAGGACTTTGCCCTCGCAAGCTGTGCGCACTATGTCGATGTGACGCGGCGCCTGGGCATCCCCTTCGTCTTCAAAGCCTCATTCGACAAGGCGAACCGGTCCTCGATCCATTCCTTCCGCGGCCCTGGCCTGGAAGAAGGGCTGCGCATCTTCGAAGCCGTCAAGGCGGAGTTCGGCGTGCCGCTGCTGACCGATGTCCATGAGCCGGCCCAGGCCGCGCCGGTCGCGGAGGTAGTTGACGTGCTGCAGCTTCCCGCGTTTCTCGCCCGCCAGACCGATCTGGTGGTGGCGCTGGCAAAAACGGGACGTCCAGTCAATATCAAGAAGCCGCAGTTCCTGAGCCCGACCCAGGTTGGCAATATCGTCGACAAGTTCGCCGAATGCGGCAATCCGAATGTGCTGCTGTGCGACCGCGGTACCATGTTCGGCTACGACAATCTGGTGGTCGACATGCTGGGTTTTGGCGTGATGAAGAAGGTCAGTGGTGACAAGCCGATCATCTTCGATGTCACGCATGCATTGCAGAACCGCGACCCGCTGGGCGCTGCCTCAGGCGGCCGCCGCGAACAGGTCGCCGAGCTAGCACGCGCAGGCATGGCCACGGGCTTGGCAGGACTGTTTCTGGAAGCGCATCCCAACCCCGATCAGGCTAAGTGTGATGGTCCGAGTGCGCTACCGCTGGCCAGGCTCGAGCCATTCCTGCAGCAGATGAAGGCCATCGACGATCTGGTTAAGTCGTTTCCGGCGCTGGATACGCGCGCATGAGCGAGACTTCCTCTACCCAGCGCTGCGTTATCGTCATTCCCGCACGGTACGCCTCGACGCGCCTGCCGGGCAAGCCGCTGGCCGACATTCTCGGCAAGCCCATGATCCAACATGTCTACGAACGTGCCCAGCAGGTGCAGAATGTAGATGTGGTCGTGGTTGCCACAGATGATGCGCGCGTCATGGCCGCAGTCGAGGCATTTGGCGGGCAGGCCGTCATGACCTCTGCCGAGCATTCCTCGGGCACCGATCGACTGGTGGAAGTGATGCAACGCTTTCCGGCGGCGATCTATATCAACCTCCAGGGCGACGAGCCGCTGGTGCGTGCGGCGGATGTACAGCGCCTCGTCGACGGCATGCGCCAGCAGCCGGAGATTCGCGTGGGGACGTTGTGCCATCCGGTCGGCGCCCGCGAAGCGCAGAATCCCAATTGCGTGAAAGTGGTGCTCGACGCTGGCGGGCGCGCGCTGTATTTCAGCCGCGCCCCGATTCCGTTTCCGCGTGATGGCGAGCGGGCACGCTATCTCAAGCATGTGGGCGTGTATGGCTACCGGGCCGAGGTGCTGGCCCAGTACAGCGCGCTCGACAAGAGCATGCCCGAGCAGGCGGAAGTGCTCGAACAGCTGAGACTGATGCATGCCGGCATTTCCATTTATGCCTTTGAAGTGGAGCCGACAGGCCCCGGGGTGGACACGCCAGCGTGCCTCGAGCAGGTACGCCGCCTGCTGTCCGGCGAAACCGCAGAGGAAGCGAGGCTCGACAAGGTCAAGCTGGTGATTACCGATGTCGATGGCGTACTGACCGATGGCAGCATCTACTACGATGCCACGGGCGAATGCCTCAAGCGTTTCCATGTGCGCGATGGCCTCGGCATCCGCATGCTCGAGGAGGCCGGTATTCGCGTGGCAGTGCTGTCGGGGCGTGACTCCGCAACCCTGCGCAAACGCATTGCCGATCTGGGGATTTCCGCATCACGGCTAGGCGTAAAGGACAAGGCAGAAGCGTGCCGGGCGCTGATGGCGGAGTGCGGTGCATTGCCGCATGAGACTGTGTGTACCGGCGATGACAGCATCGACCTACCAGCTTTCCGCACCTGCGGCTTGTCGTTTGCGGTTGCTGACGCTCCCGACTACGTCAAGCGGCAAGCCTCCGGCGTGCTGACGCTGCCTGGCGGGCATGGCGCATTCCGCGAACTGTCCGACCGCATTCTGGAGGCCAAGGGCCTCGTGCATATCGCCACTACGGCTGACGGTTTCGAGAGATCGATGACAACGGTGGCACAGTAGCGCACTGTGCTTGTAAGGTTTGTGTACAGGAAGGAGGTCTTGATGAATTTGTTCGACATGGCCAATCGACAAGATGACGCCTTGTACTTACAGCCTCAGGTGAAGATGGCAAAGTGGGTCGCGAAGAACGGCGATACCTGGCGCTCTTTGCGATTGCGTGAAGACGTGGAACCCCAGGTCGTGGTTAAGGATGTCATCCAATGGTATCCGTTCTCCATGCGCCCTGAAACAGTGGGCTGGTACGCGCGTACCCTAGGCGGTGAGGCGAAGTTGCGTGTGACGCTGCGGCATCGTCAGCAAATCATCGCCACCAATCTGCAAGACATCGATCCTCGGCCGGTCGACGTCATCATTCCTTGGCCGCTTTGCGCTGATCCCTTGCCTCCGGAGGTATCCCTTACGCTGGAGTTTCTGCTTCTGCAAGGTCAGGTGGCTGATCTGATGATCAACAAGGCTCTTGATCGTACTCAACTGATATCTCTTGCAAAGGGTGTTGGCATTGAAATTGGCCCTGGCCCCAAACCGCAGATACTCAATGGTCCTGGGGTCAGCGTACGCTATCTTGAGGAAATGTCGGCGGCCGAATGGAATACGCTCTATGACGAAAGCGGGAAATATAATTCCGGAAATGCAGACTGGTCCCAATATATCGTTGGCCCCGCGAACGAGATACCAGTACCGGATGGCTCGCTTGATTTTATCTTCTCGAGCCATGTATTCGAGCATCTAGCTAATCCTATCGGGCATCTGGAGCATTGGGGTAGGAAGCTAAAATCAAAAGGCGTGATATTGGCTGTCGTTCCGGATATTGCCGGTACCAAAGACTTCCGGCATAGCCCCTGCCTGCTTGATGAGATGTTGACCGAGTATCAGAATGAAATATGGCGTCCTACTCTGACTCATTATCAGAGATGGGCCAATACACGGGGAGGGTGGAGCGCAAGAGCCGAGGAAGCGATGTTGGCGCGTCGTTCCATTCATGTGCACTTCTACACCCGAGAGAATATGGCGAGGCTTTTGGCGTATGCGACTGAACAGTTGAAGTACTCGGGCTATCATATTTGCCACACGCCAAACCATCGCGATTTTTACTGGATATTGATCAAAGAGTGACGCCTGCCAGCGCGGTGATATGTATCCTCTGTTCAATCACGTAATCGACCGGCTGTCCCATGATTGGAAAACCCGGGGTGCTGTTGGACAAAAATTTCGGAGGTGATCCGGCTCTGAACGATCGAGTTCACGCGGCAATCTGCATCTAGCGTCGTTGCTGGCACGCTATCAGATAGTCGCTGTGCAGGGACACATACCGTCCTTCTTGCCCGGGTTGCAGGGGAATGGCGCGCAGGTTCGAACTCAGGCCTTTTTCCTTCCAGTCCGGAATGAATTCGAACTGGCGCAGCTTGCCGGGAAAACGGAAGCTGTCGACCAGCCCTGTCACGGGATTCAGGCCCAGCCGTTCGTCGGTCGAAGGCTGGTCCACGCGCATCTCCAACACCTTGTTGACCGGCGCGGCCCAGTCGCGCGGCAGGATGGCGTAGCTGCTCCACTGATAGTCCGGCCCCAGACCACACTCCACTTGCAGGAGCCGCCCGGCTTCCAGATCGCTGCGGGTCAGGCCGGCGGCATGCGCACGCGCTACCACCTGGTGGTTCCATGATTGTTCCAGATCGGCCGGTTTGATTATCCGGTTGACCGAAACCCATACAGTATCCCCGGTCGAGGGAGGTGTTCCGCAGCCCGCGAGTAGCATCGCGGCAAGTGTGAGCCATCGTGCACGCATCATGTCTTTCCTGGCAAGCGATCTTGACAGGATTGTGCCACTCACAGCCCGTTTTGTACCCATCAATTGCATGTTGCCCATCACTCACAGTGACAGCATGCACCGACGGGCAATGGCAGATGGCCCAGGGACGGTTGCCACGCGGATACGAATCAGTGACCGCATATACGTTGCTGTTCCCGGCATACCCAGTGCATGTGCTTGCTGGCAAGCTGACCGTTGCTTATCGTTGCGCCATTTTTCTTGCTTGGAAATCAGGTGTTCCGGTCTGTCTCGAATTCTTTTCCATCTGCCGCGCGGGGAGGGGGAGCGTCCCCGGAACACGCTGAAGCGACTGGAGAGCCCGCCAAGGAGGCTAAGGACGCAGCTAAGCCGCGGCGAGAGCGACGCATGCGCATTCGCCCATGCAGTGTGCAGTGCCCGCGTCCCGCGCCATCTGTGCCGTTGGCGTCTGGCATCAGTGCAGAAGCCGTAGCGTTGAGGAACATCTTGTGCGAAACCCCCTTCTCGCGCCACTGGCAACCCACGGATCCTGCCATCGCCATACTCAGCCCGCTCTATGCAAACGCTGATGATGTACTGCCGATGGTCGGCGCCGCGGGCATGGCGATTGTCCGGCGGGCTTGGGAGAAGGCGCACGCAGGTGGTGGTGTGGACGAGGACTATGACGCCTTTGCCGGCCGTTTTGCCTTGTGGTTGCTAGAGCGGCTCTCCACTTTGCATAGCGGACTGGAATGCCCGGATATCGCGCCCTTTTTGGTAGAGATGCTGCAGATCCGGTCCTATCTCGAAATGCCGGACAGGGTGGGTACGACCCGGATGGCCGAAGCGTGGATCCGGCAGGCCGAAACACTCGGTCTGTGCCGCGTCCGTGTCCGGGTAGGCGTACGCGCTGAACTCGATATCCTGGTGCAACAGGATGATTGCCTGTTGTTTCCCGTGCTCGGGATGACCATGGCCACTGCCAGCCTTGAGGCACGATGCGCGACGGTACAGGATCTGGCGCAGAGAATCGTGCTGCCTGGCATGACGGGAGGGTCTGTGCCGTTTCCCGATGCCTCGCCAGACGATGCGTTATCGTACGGAGCGATGCGGGATCAGCGTCCGCAACGGCGAGCGGATCAGCCATCCGGCGAGGTGAAGGCATCGTCCCCGCAGGGCAGTACATCTGATGATGAATCCGACACTGATGAAATGGTGCATCCCCGGTCGCCTGTTTCCTGGGGGAGTCCGTCGTCCGTCATTCCGGCGTCGTCTTCCACCTTGTCGGCGATGGAGGCCCCGCGGCCTGGCATGAGCGATATTCCGTTTGCTGAGCCGTCCGTGGTGTCGCCTTATATCGATGAAGCCGTCAGATCGGTCGTGCCCTATGCACATAGCTGGTTTGGCACCCGCACACCAACGCTCGAGGAACGCGAAATCGTCAGGGGCCGCATGCGCTCCGTGTTGCAGGGGACTCGTGCCGCTTTCCAGGCACTCTACGCGCGCCTCGTGCGTCGGAGCCCATACACCTGTCTCGAAGAATTTTTCGTGGCACTGTGCGTGCATTGCGAAGCCGCCCGGCATAGTCCATCGCGACCATCCACATCGGCCTCCGGTCCTACGCCATTTCAGCCTGGCATTGTCTACTATCGCGCCACGTTACCCGGGCTGCCGCCACTCACGGTGGTGGTGCGACCCAGCCGTAGGCATCCGCTCGCGCGAGTGGCCCTGCTGTTGAATCCGAACGCAGGTGAAATGGCGCGCGCGGCGCAGTTGTTGTACTGATCCGTGGGTGTAGCGCAGCTCGCGCGTGCGCTCTCCTGTATCACCCTGCCAACTGCCTCATCAGACGAGTCTCGAAACGGATGGCGAATACGTTAGCGCTCGGCGAGCGTTAGGTCGCTTCCTGATGGCTGCTACCGGAAGCGCTCAGCGGATGCGAAGTGCCGGGCAGCAGGGCGCTGCCATTGTGCATCGATACAAAATTGTTCTTGGGACTCGGGGCAACGCTGCCTATCGTCGTCAGCGTGTCCATTTTCCCTTGCCGATGTGCCATGCCGAATACGCCCGTTGGAAGCCTTCCTCCGGTTTCATCTTCGTCTCCGACGAACGAGGTTTCACTAATAAAGAGCAGTCACAGCTCGTCCGCCGCGGTACAGCCTGATGCCAGCATGGGCGTAGCGCGACTGCGTAGCACGGACTTGTCGACGTCAGCGGCCGGCGCCAGCGCGGGCAGGCAGACTGCGCCGCTGCAGGTTGTACCGCAGCCCACGACGAATGTCTCCGCAGCAGTGTCTTCCCGACGAGGCTGGCGCATCAACGATGTCCAGCAAGAGCAGAGAAGAGGCGGGCGGCGGCCGGAGTTGCGTGTGCTGCTGCCGCGCTCGTCCGATAGAAACCCATCGCTCGCACCGGCACCGGACACCCATACCAGCGGGGTCGTAGTGTTGGGCGCAACAACGGTTCTTGCTCCGCCGGCGGGTGCGAACGCATCTTCTGCCATGGGTACCGCAATGTCCGTGGGGTATCCGCTTTCCCTCCCTCATCAAGCACGGGCGACGGGTTCCTCAACACTTCCATCTGCACCGCCAGGGCAGGGAGATCGGCATGTTATGGTCTACCACGGCCATTACTTTAGCGGCGCACAACATGCCCGCCGACATGCGTTATCGCCGCCTCTCGCAGCGCCTCCGGCTGCTTCGCGTGACCGCATGGCCGCGCCGGGAAGCAATGCCCCGCCTGCCACTCCGGTGGATTTGCCGCCCGGGCTTTCGCGCGAAGATAGAGAGCCAACGCCACCCCTTCCATCCTCTGCAATTGCCGCGTCGCGCAAGCGGCCCCATCCTGATGACGAGGCCGATGCGGCCGCGCATGTGGCCTCCGGTATCACCAGGGAGATTCTTCGGCGAGCAGGTGTTCCTGATCGCATGGCGATCCAGTTGCCACGGGAAGCGAGTGTACGTGTGGCACTGCATATGCGTCGGGCGCTCGGCCTGGACGAGCAGGCCTTCCGCCGCATTCATGCGCGGTACTGCCGTGCAACGGCCGTGCCCTGCTCCGCGGAAGCGTTTTATCTCAGCCTGCAGAACATGTGCAATGCTGCCCGGCGCGCGCCGCAACTGCGCACCGATTTCGTGGAGATGGTCGAGAGCGATGGGTTGCAACGACGCTATTCAGTGAGGTTGCCCCGGACGGTTTCTCTAACTGTGCTGACCCAGGCAATAGGGAGCGATACATTCGGTGCGATGGGTGTCCTGGAGGAGGAGAGCGAACAGAGTGTGCAAGCCACGCGCAATACAGTGCGGGAGCGCGGGCTGCGATTGCGCATGCAGGATACGCTGGGATATGGCTACGATGCCCGACTCCGCGAAATGTGCAGGATCTACGCAGCGGACAGTGGCGTACATCTGGCTCCTGAACAACTATATCGGGGTCTGTTGAGCCTGTGCTACCGGGCCGATCATGTCCTTGAGTCGCCGCGTATCGAACTGATGCATGCCGGCACGCAGGCCGAATTTTCTGCCGCCTTGCAGGTCGATCGGATCGATCGCGGCCTCACCCTCAACGGGGTCAGGCGCTACTTCGTACAACTGTCGAACGAACGGCGTTTCGTCGTGCTGGCACGCACCTGCGAAGATCCGTTCGACAGGATGGCGATTCTATATTCCCCTGTCGCGCAGGAGATTGAGGACGTTGTCAGGGAAATGTCCAATGAGGTTGCCCTGGGTGGAAGCAGCGCGCCACGTTAAGCCGGAGAAGCAATCGTTTATCGATCTGCAGCGATGGCTTGGCGGACACCATGCACATCGATTGGCACAGGACTGAGCCCGTCGCCGGACCGCGGACTCCATTCCGAAGTTCGCCCTGAAATCCCGCCGTTCCCCTCCCGTCTTACATCATTTTTCTTGAGCGGCTTGCACCGACTGCCTATCGTCTTGGGCTTGTGTTTTCTCCAGTGTCGTCATGCCGAATCCTCCTCTGTTTACGCCGGTCCGGTCCCCGTTGGCGGGAGCCTCTTCTACGTTTCGCTTTCCTTCGTTGGCTCGGGAGGTAGAGGGGTCTGAAGGTGGCGGAACGCCTCGGACTGGGGTGGATATGCCGGAGGTGGTGTGGATGCCACGCACGCGGGCCATGGCGTCGCCGGCGTCTTGTGGGGGCGTCGGGCTGCCGGTGGCGGGAGCGTGGCAGCGCGAGGAGGGCGTAGCGCATTCTTCGGCTGGCCTGCCACAGCCTTTTGCGTGGCTGTTGGCATCGTCTGCGCCTTTGCTGCCGGAGTCACCACTGGCATTGCCGCCGGTTGGATCGCGCCTGGTGTCATCCATTGCGCAGCATGGGAGCGCGCCGCCGCCCCACTTTGCGGCGATTCCGTTTACGCCATGGTGGCAGGCGGGTGAGGCGACGCTGCGAGCTTACGCTCACCTGTGCAAGGCGCGACGGGGGCGGAGCATGGAGCGTATCGAACTCATCATCGGCCGGAGCGCGCTGCGGCAGGCGATGCAGCGCTGGGAGCATGCGCATGAGGAGCAGCTGTCCGCCGATCGGAAAGCGGCGTGCGAGCGGTATGTATACCAACTGACACTTTGGGTCCTGGAAAACCTGCATACGGTCAGCGCGCTCACCGAGGGTTCGCCGTCCTTTGCGGCCGAGCTGGGGTGTACGCGCATCAGTGAAGAGACGCTGCATGCGCAGGATCCGGAACAGCGCATGGTATTCCGGGTCCTGCGCGACAAGGCGGCGCGGCTGGGAATTGCGCAGTACCGCATGGCGCTGGACGGGGCGCATACGATCACGGTCCTGGCGCCATATCCGTTTACCGCGTCGCAGTCGCCGCGAGTGGCGTTTCATGTGGGGGAGATGCAGCCGGTAGCACACTATATGCTGTTGCAAAGCCTGGTGGACCGTATCGATAGTGCGGAGGCCGATGCCTTATCTGCCGCCTTACCCCCGCGGACGCGTGAGCCTGAACAGCTACCTCCTGTGCCTGCGTCACGTCGCGCGGAAAAGCGCAAGGCCTCGGAACTTGCCGACATCGGTGCGTCTCGGCCCGCTCCGTGCGATGCGCGATCAGAGGGGCCTATGGCGGGCCGGCATGATTGTCCCGACGATCGACGCAATGGCGGATTGAATGACCGACCACGGCGCCAGTCCAACGCCGCGGTCGTATTGTCCGCGCTGGTGGCCTTGTCGGAGCGCCCTCCCCGATGGGTGCCACCAGCACTTTCCGGATCGACAGCCCCACCAGTACGCAAGCTTGGAGGCACGAAGATTCCGATCCACACGCTGCTGACGCCACCGGAGCCGTCGCCTGAAGGTGCGTATCGCCCGGGCAATCGGGATGGTCAGGACATGCCGCGGCCTGCACGGTGCGAAGGGCACGCGCCCGGGCCTGCAGTGGTCCGCGTATCAGCTCGCGCCTCGACGGAATTGTCAGCGGAGCCATCCGTTGCAGGATCTAACCCGCCGATATCGCGTACACAGGCGCCAATCGAGCCGGCTATCCATGCGTCGGCGCTGCGCCAGATCAGCACGCGCACGCCGGAGATGCGGCAATCGAACGCCCGCGTGCATGCCATGTTGCGTGCGCAGGTGCGCGACACGTTGCTGCAGCGGCGCGCCGAAGAATCGGCCGAGATGGGTATCGAGCGCCTGTTACGGCGTTCTCGTACGCCGATGACGGGCCAGCTGCAAGATCATCGGGCCGCCATCCGGGACTACGAGACCTTTTTGGGCCGGCGCTGCACGCCCGAGATGTTCTATGAAGACCTGCACGAACTGTGCGCCTCGGCGCGGTTTGCGCCTGACCGGAAGACGGCTGTGGTCGAGATGTGTTCGGTGGGGAACAGTACTCCGGCGCATTACTTCATCGAGCTGGTGCCAGGCCGGAAAATCGTGGTACTGGCCGAGGCGCGGGGCATGGATCCTTTGGCACGTGCGCACCTGCTCTATGATCCTGCGCCAAGGACCATCCGGGAGGCTGCCAGGCAGATGGGCGACGGCGGGATCTGGGGACGCTCCGGTACGTGACGATGTGTTGTTGCTGCGGGATGTCGCGACATGCAGCGACATGCTGTTGCGGTACGACGTCAGATCAGGTCGTGGTTGACGTCGTTCGGCGTGTTCAGCCCGGGCAGTGCACACACAGCAGCGTATCCCACGCCGCGGCGATGGTGGTGGCGCGATAGCGCTGTGCTGCCTGCCGTCCGGCCCGGCCCAGCTGTGTGCGCAGCGCGGCATCGCCGAGCACGCGGATGAGCGCGGCGGCCAGGGCATCCACGTTGTCCGGCGGCACCAGCAGGCCGGCGCCGGTGCCTTCCAGGATCTCGCGCGGGCCTGTCGGACAGTCGGTCGAGACAATCGGCAGGCCGCAGGCCATGGCTTCGATCAGCACCATGCCAAATCCCTCGTAGCGCGAACTCAGGCAGAATGCGGAGGCGGTACGATAGTGCGGCAGGATGTCGGGTGTCGTGCCCGGCAGGGCAACGCAGTGGCCGATGCCAAGCGTGTCGCGCAACGCTTCCAGCGCCGCACGTGACTCGCCTTCACCCACGATGCGCAGCCGCCACTCGGGGTACCGTGCCACGACCTGTTGCCACGCACGCAGGAGGAGGTCGAAACCCTTGGCGGGAATCAGGCGACCGACAGCCAGGAGCAATGGCGCGTCGTGAACGGTGAGCGAGACGGGGCTGCTGGCCGCAGTGCCTGGCGCAGGCGCATCCGGTGTCATCCGGGTTGCCCCTCCCGTAGTCATCTCGGTCGCGATATCGGCATCTATCTCCGTACCCATCTCAAACGGCAGCGGATTGGCGATCGCCACAATCGGTGCGCGCGGACGCAGCGCTTGCTGCCAGCGTTTGCGGTCGCGTTCGGTCAGTACCACCACCGCATCAAAGCGGCTGGCCGCCAGACGGCGCGCCACGCGGCGGCTGCGGCGACCGAGGTCTTCATCGAAGTTGCAGTGCTCCCAGGCGATCTGCCGTACCGGCAGGCCCAGCGCGGCGGGTGCGGTGAACCACGCCAGCATGGTATCCACGCCGACCAGCACCTCGATGCCGTGCTGCTTCAGGTAAGCGCGGATGCCGCGTACCGTGGCCACGTAACGGCGCTTGAACGACGGGCGCAGGGCGTGCAGCGCATGCAGATGCACCGCTGGATGCAAGGGAAAGCAACTGCGTTCGCCCCATAGCGCCAGCACATGGACGGTGTAGCCGCGCGCAGCGAGCGCGCTGGCGACCACGGCGGTCACGCGCTCGGCGCCAGCCAGCGCGTCGAGCGTGCCGGTCAGGAAGCACACCACCGGGCGGGCGCTCATGCCGGTTTCTCCTCGCACCATGCCCGTACCAGCAGCGTGACGCCGATCAGCACCGCGCAGGCGTTGGCGCACAAATAGCCGATGGCTGCTCCGCGCGCACCCATGGATGGAATCAGCATGTTGTCGATGGCAATCGTCACGGCCAGCACGGCAAGCCATTTACCGACGATCCAGATCGGGCGGCGCAGCATGACGGCCAGCAGGGTCAGGGCGGCATCGGCAAACAGCAGGGCGCTGCCGAGCGCCACGAGGCGCAGCAGGGCGGCAGCATCGCTGAAGGCCGCGCCATACAGCAGATGCACGACCCAGGGCGCCAGCAGCGCCAGTACCGCACCGCCAGCCAGGCCGAGCAGGGCCATGCCGCTTGCCAGTTGTGCCACGCGGCGCATCGCCATGGCGCGGTCGGCTTGCGCATAGACCAGCAGCGGTGCGAGCGCATTCACCATGACGGTTGCGAGCAGCAGCAGGTTGTCGAGCAGCTGCATGCTGGCCGCGTATGCGCCGAGCTCGGCCAGTGGCACGGCCGGCTTGAGCAACAGCTGATCGACCCGGCGTGCGGCCATCATGACCAGCATCGCGAGCCAGAACAGCGCCCCGTCATGCAACAGCGTTTTCAGGATGCCGCGGTCGAGTGGGCCGGCGTGTGGCGGCATGCCGCGCGTGCGGCGTACATACAGCATCGCCAGGCAGGCCGCGATCAGCAGCGATTCGAGCGCCAGCACGCCGGCATAAGCCGGCAGCGCGCGTACGCCCAGCCCATACATCGTGCCGATCAGCAGCAGTTTCACCAGCAGCGCCGCCATGGCGATGACCGAGGCAGGCCGGTTGTCCGTCATTGCCTGGAGCCATGCGATAACCGTGCCGAAGGGCTCGCGCAGCAGGATGCTGAGACCGAGGATGGCGACCGTGGCTCGTAGCAGGGTAGATTCGCTCAGCCAGAACACGGCCGCCAGCAAGCCGACATAGGCCAGCGCCGCGGCCATGAGCCGCAGCGCAAAGACATGGCGCAGCAGTCGAGGGTGGGTGTCTGGCGCTGGCAGTGCGACCAGCCGTGGCACGGTGACCTCTGCGCCGCATACAAGCGTCGCGGCTGCCGCGATCAATACGAGCGACTGTGCGTACTGGAACAGGCCGAAGCCTTCCACGCCGAGCGCCCGTGCCAACATGGCGGCGATACCGATACCGGCTACGGTCTGTACGCTGCGCTCGGCCAGTACCCACAGGACGTTATGCGTCAGTCGCCGTTGCATGCGTCGTCCCGCGACGCGTCATACGCACCGCACTGTTCGTAGAGGGTCAGCCAGGACTCGGCGATCGCGCTGATGCCAAATGTCTCCACCATGGCGGCACGCGCCTCGGGGCTGCGCGGCGCATCGAGGGTAGCGCGTATCGCGGCTGCCAACGCGGCTGCATCGCCAGGCGGCACGATACGCTGTGCGTCGCGTACCAGCAGGCGGATGCCGGAGACATCGGTGGCCACGACCGGCAGTTCGCTGGCGAGCGCCTCGGCAACCGCCAGCGGCATGCCTTCGATGTTGGATGACAGCACGAACAGGTCGGCGGCTTGCAGTAGTGCCGGAATATCGTCACGGTTGCCCAGCAGGGTGACGGCGCCATCGAGCCCGGCAGCGGCGATCTGCTGTGCCAGTGCGGTACGCAATGGCCCATCGCCAGCGATCAGGAGGTGCGTGGCCGGATGGGCAGCATGCACCTGGGCAAATGCCTCAACCAGCGTGTGCTGCGCTTTCTCGGGCACCAGCCGGCCGACGTGCAGGAGCAGGCGCGTTGTCTCGGCGATGCCCAGGGCGGTGCGAAGGCGTACGCGGCTCGCGGGGTCGGGTGCGAAGCGCGCAGTATCGATACCGTTGGGAATCACGACCACGCGTTCGGCCGGCGCCGCATCTGTCTTGATCAGGCTGGTGCGGCCCTCAGCACTGACATGCGTGGTGAGAGTGCAGGCAGGGTCGGTCAGGCGATACGCCAGCATGCGCAGCCAGCCGCCTTCCTGCGTGCTGTGCACGGTGCAGAAGAGCGGCACCGTGCTGGCGCCGGGAGACGTCAGGCGGAGCAGGCGCGCAAACACGTTGGCGTGGAACATGTGGCTGTGGAGTACATCGGGTTTCCACTGTCGCACCACGGCGCGTGCGGCACGCAGGCCACGCAGCACCGCCAGCGGTTGCTTGCGCAGGCCCAGGAAGGTGACATCCACACCCTCCGGAATGGGGAACTTGCTGGCGGTTCCCGTGAGGCTGATGATGTGCACGGCGTGGCCGGCAGCATCCCACGCGGTTGCGAGATCCACGACCTGGCGTTCCGCGCCGCCGGTCAGCAGCCCTGTGGTGATGAGGAGAATGCGCATGTGTTGGCGGTCTCAGCGCGCACCGTAGCCGGTCAGCAGCGTGCGCAGTGTCTTGGCAGCGATCAGCAGGTCGAGCGCCAGCGAGCGGTGTTTGACGTAGTACAGGTCGTAGCCCAGCTTGGTCACGCTTTCGGCATCGGTCGCAGTGTAGCCCTGCTGGACCTGGGCCCAGCCCGACAGGCCGGGGCGTACCAGGTGGCGGTACGGATAGTAGGGAATACTCTGCGCGTAGCGCTGCGCGATCTCGACAATTTCCGGGCGCGGGCCGATCAGGCTCATCTCGCCCGCCAGCACGTTCCACAGTTGCGGCAGCTCGTCGAGGCGGTACTTGCGGATGATGCGCCCGACGCGTGTGACGCGGGGATCGTCGCGCACCGCGAACTGGTGTTCCGTGCCATGCTGGTGCGTCATGCTGCGGAACTTGAGCAGCGTGAAAGGCCGGCCAAAGCGCCCCATGCGGGCCTGGCGGAACAGCACAGGCCCGGACGATTCGGCGCGGATGGCCAGCGCCACCAGCAGCGAGGCGGGCAGGGCGAATGGCAGCAGCGCCAGCGCGCCGGCAATATCAGTGAGGCGCTTGAAGGCATCGAACAGCAGGCGCGAGACGTGCTCGTCGTGGAATTCCGTATCGATATGCGCAAGCCCCACGCGGCCGGTCAGCAGCTCGCCCACGCGCTCCACCGAATAGATGCGCACATGGCTGATCTTCAGCTGCACCAGCAGGCGGGCTTGCTCGTCGTTGAGCGGGGCGCTCCGGTCGAGCATGATGCCGTCGCACTGCCGGGCTTCGGTCTCGCTGCGCACGACGCGCAGCGTGGCCGGAGCGGGACGCGCCGCGCCCGGCATGTCGAGCATGGCCTGCAGCGTGCCGACGGCTTGTGCATCGAGCGCGCCGAACACCGGTACGTAGCGGCTGATGAAACGCCGGTAGCCGAGCCACAGCCACAGCAACGTGACACCGTAGCTGAGCAGCAGCGCGCCGCGCGAATACGGTAGATGGAACATCAGCACCACGCCGAGCAGCGCGGCGAAGGGCACGGCGGTGGAGAGGCCGATCAGGCTGTTGCCTTCGATGGACGGCACGTGGATGGTGCGGTCGATCATCAGGCAGGCGAGCAGGTAAGGGAGTACCGACCACAGGATGGTCTGCGTGAACACATACGTGACATAGCCACGTTGCGCGGCCTGATGCGCCAGCCAGAGGTTGCACGCGAACAGCGTCAGGCCGAGCACGCCCCACGCCAGCATGCGGCTGCGACGGCGCGCCAGTTCGGACATCGTGCCCGGACCGGAGAGGGCCGGCTGGCCGGCTGGCACCGGGGGTTTGGAAGCGGGCGGCTTGGAAGGCGTCATGAACGTTTGTGTGCCTGCAGGGTATCGAGATAGACCTGCCAGGTCAGTTCGGCCATCGGCCCGATGCGATAGTGTGAAGCATAGCGCCGGCGTGCGGCATTGCCGAGCTCGGCGCGCCGCGCCGGGTCGGCAGCCAGTGCCTGCAGGGCAGCTGCCACGGCGCCGGGGTTGCGCGGCGGCACGAGCACGCCGCAGTTGCCGTTGTCGAGCTGCTCGCGGATGCCCGGCAAATCGCTGGCGACGATCGGGAGGCCAGCGCGCATCGCCTCAAGTACCGAGAGCGGAAAGCCTTCGTGGTCGGACAGCAGCACGAAAATCTGTGCAGAGGCCAGCAGCGCCGGCATGTCCTCGACCTCGCCAGGCAGCGTGATCTGCACCAGCGGCGGCGTATGGCTGGCATAGGCGCGCATGATGTCGAGCTGCGGGCCGTCGCCAGCGATGATGATCTCCACTGGCTGGGACGGCTGCAGGCGGCGTCCCGCGTCGATCAGCAGGTCGGGACGTTTGGGCGGCGCGAAGCGCGCGGCCATGACGATGCGTTCGACGCGCGCGGTCGGATCGGCGCGGTGCATGGTATCGGGAATGCCGTTGGGAATCGTCGCGATGCGCGCGGTGCGTAGCGGCAATCGGCGCGCCATGGCCTGCTCGGCCGAGGATACGCAGATCATGCGCGTGGTGAAGGGCGCCAGCAGGCTTTCCGTGAGCTGGGCCACCAGCCGTTGCAGGGCTGGCGCTTCCGGCTTGAAGGCAAAGCCGTGCACCGTGTACACCACGGGAATGCGCAACAGTGCGCCAGCCAGCCTGGCGATGGCGCCGGCCTTGGCGCTGTGGGCATGGATCAGGTCGGGGCGGATGCGGCGCAGGGTGGTCATGATCTGGCCCAGCAGGCGCATGCCGCGCAGCGGCGAGAGCGAGTTGTCGAGCAGCGGCACGGGAATCGCCCGCGCGCCGCTTGCTTCCATCTCGCGCAGCATGGCGCCTTCGCCGCCCGCCAGGACGGTCGCATCGACCCGTCCCGCAAGCGCGGCGTACAGGTCGGCCAGATGCCGTTGCGCACCCCCGGTCCCCGAGTCGGTGATCAGGTACGCGATTTTCAGCGGGGAATCTGCCATGGTCTGCCGGTGTCTGTTCCGTGTGCGTCCATCTTTACTGCCAGACCGCACGGAAATGAGGTGCTGGGCATTATAAACTGGCCCGCTCGCCAGAATCCGGCAAAATACGGGTTTGACTGTGCGGAGCAGCGCGTGGCCGGCGAACTCGTCCGCCAGGCGTGCTCCAACGCAACGACCGTTCAGGAATCCATCCATGCAACTCGACGCCTCCATTTTCAAGGCCTACGACATCCGCGGCATCATCGGCAAGACTCTGGACCGCGACGTGGCGCGGCTGATCGGCCGATCCTTCGGCTCGGCCATGCGCGAATTGGGCGAGCAGACCGCGGTGGTGGGCCGCGACGGCCGCCTCTCCGGTCCCGACCTGCTGGGCGGCCTGGTGGAGGGGCTGCGCGCCGCTGGCGTGGATGTGATCGACCTCGGCATGGTGGCCACGCCGATGGTGTACTTCGGCGCCAATGTCGAACTCGACGGGCGCCGCGCCACCTCGGCCATCATGGTGACCGGCAGCCACAATCCGCCTGACTACAACGGCTTCAAGATGGTGCTGGCCGGACAGGCGATCTATGGCGAACAGATCCAGGCGCTGCGCGAGCGCATCGTCCGGGGCGGCTTTGCCAGCGGCGCGGGCAGCTATGTGCAGGTCGATATCGCGCAGCAGTATCTCGATCGCATCACCGGCGATGTGAAGCTGGCACGCCCGATGAAGATCGCCGTCGATGCCGGCAACGGAGTCGCCGGTGCGTTTGCCCCGGCCCTGTTCCGCGCGCTCGGCTGCGAGGTGACGGAACTGTTTTGCGAGGTCGATGGCACCTTCCCTAATCACCACCCGGATCCGGCCCATCTCGAGAATCTCGACGACCTGATCCGCACGCTGCGCGAGACCGATTGCGAGATCGGCCTGGCCTTCGATGGCGATGGCGACCGCCTCGGTGTGGTGACCAAGGACGGGCAGGTCATCTTTCCCGATCGCCAACTGATGCTGTTCGCACAGGAGGTGCTGTCGCGCCATCCGGGCGCGCAGGTGATCTACGACGTCAAATGCACGGGCAAGCTGGCGCCGTGGATCCGTGAGCATGGCGGCGAACCGCTGATGTGGAAGACCGGCCATTCGCTCGTCAAGGCCAAGCTCAAGGAAACCGGCGCACCGCTGGCCGGCGAGATGAGCGGCCATATCTTCTTCAAGGACCGCTGGTACGGCTTTGATGACGGGCTCTATACCGGCGCGCGTCTGCTCGAGATCGTGTCGCGCGTGGCCGATACGGCGGCGTTGCTCAATGCGCTACCGAACTCCAACTGCACGCCCGAACTGCAGCTCAAGTGCGCCGAAGGCGAACCGTTCACCCTGCTGGACCGCATCAAGGCCAACGCCACCTTTCCCGGCGCGCGCGAAGTCATCAAGATCGATGGCGTGCGCGTGGAGTACGAAGACGGCTTCGGGCTGGCGCGGCCCTCCAACACCACGCCGGTCGTGGTGATGCGTTTCGAGGCCGACAACGATGCCGCGCTGGCGCGCATCCAGGCTGCTTTCCGCGAGGTCATCCTGGCGGCCAAGCCTGATGCGCAACTGCCGTTCTGAGACGATGCGCCGCATCCTGATCGTCAAGGTTTCGTCGCTCGGCGACGTGGTGCACAACATGCCCCTCGTCTATGACCTCAAGGCGCGCTGGCCCGACTGTGCCATCGACTGGGTGGTGGAAGAAGGCTATGTTGACCTGGTGCGGCTGGTGCCCGGTGTCGACCGCATCATTCCGTTCGCCTTGCGGCGCTGGCGCAAGCAGTTGACGCGCGGTTCGGCCTGGCGCGAACTGGTGGCGTTCCGGCGCGCCCTCAAGGCTCAGACCTACGATGCCGTGATCGACACGCAGGGCCTGCTCAAGACTGCCGTGGTCGCAGGCTGGGCCCGTCGTGCGCCCGGCGCGGAAGTGATCGGACTGGCCAATGCCACCGAAGGCTCGGGCTACGAACCGGCGAGCCGTTGGTTCTATACACGTTCCATCACCGTGCCACTGCGCACGCACGCGGTGCAGCGCTCGCGCTTGCTGGGTGCGGCTGTGACCGGGCGCGTGCCGGACAGCATGCCAGCATTTTTCGGGCCGGCAGCACAACACCTGCACGTGGATGATCCGCTCTGGCAGGATCTGCCGGAACGATTCGCCGTCGGTTTCCACGCCACCGCCGGGGCGCGCAAGCGCTGGCCCGTGGCGCACTGGCACGCCCTCGGCCAACGCCTGCAGTCCGAGGGCCTCACCCTGTTGCTGCCTTGGGGCAGCGAGGCCGAACGTGCCGAAGCCGAGGCCATTGCCGCCGGCGTGCCGGAAGCACGCGTCCTGCCGCGTTTTTCGCTGCTGCAGGCCTTCGGGTTGATTCAGCGGGCCACGCTGATCGTCGGTGTGGATACCGGTCTCGTGCATATCGCCGCTGCGCTCAAGCGGCCCACCGTCGAAATCTATACCGCTACCGGGCGCTGGAAGACCGAGGGCTACTGGGCGCCATGCATTGCCAATGTGGGCGACCAGGGTGTGGTGCCGGATGTGGAGACAGTCCATGCCGCCGCACAGCGCGTCATGGCGGAGATGACGGGGATGGCAGCTATGGTCGAGCCCATGGAGATGCCCGAGGGGCGCGCATGATGCTGCGGTGGCTGTATACCGCCATGTGGCACCTGGCTCTGCCGGTGGCCTGCCTGCGCCTGCTGTGGCGCAGCCGGCGCGAGCCAGGCTACCGTCAGCACATTGGCGAACGCTTCGGCCGCTATGGCCGGCAGGCGCTGGCGCAGGATCGTTGCCTGTGGGTGCATGCGGTCTCGGTTGGCGAAACGCGCGCCGCGCAGCCCTTGATCGAGGCCCTGCTGGTGCGCTTTCCGGACCATGCCATTGTCCTCACGCACATGACTCCGACCGGCCGGCGCACGGGCGCCGAACTGTTTGCCGCGGAACCTCGCGTGCATGAATGCTATCTACCGTATGACGTACCGTGGGCCATCCGTGGCTTCCTGCGGCATTTCCGGCCGGAACTGGGGCTGGTGATGGAAACCGAGATCTGGCCGAACGTCGTGCATGGTTGCCGGCGCGCGGGCGTGCCGTTGTGCCTGGTGAACGCGCGCATGTCGCCGCGCAGTTTCCGGCGCACGCTGCGGCTGGGGCGCGCGGCGAGTGAGGTGTTTGGCGGCTTTACGCGCATTCTGGCGCAGACGCCAGGCGATGCGGAGCGCTATCGCGCGCTCGGTGTGTCGCAGGTAGAGGTCACAGGCAACCTCAAGTTCGACATGGCGCCGCCGCCAGCCCTCCAGGACAAAGGCGCGGCGCTGCACGCCGCGCTCGCGCGCGATGGGCGCGCCGTGTGGTGCGCTGGCAGTACGCGTGATGGTGAAGAAGCGCTACTGCTCGCCGCGTGGCGGGAGCAGGTCGACAATACGGGACGCCGCGCGGCGCTGATCCTCGTGCCGCGTCATCCGCAGCGTTTCGATGCGGTGGCCGAACTGGTGACGCAGGCCGGCTTCACGCTGCAGCGGCGTAGCGCCTTGGTGGACTGGCCGGAACGCATTGATGCCGATGTGCTGCTCGGCGATTCGATGGGCGAGATGACGATGTATTTCAGCGCCGCGGAAGTCGCCTTCATCGGTGGCAGCCTACTGCCGCTGGGCGGGCAGAACCTCATCGAGGCATGCGCGGTGGGTACGCCGGTGCTGGTGGGGCCGCATACTTTCAATTTTGCGCAGGCGACGGAGGATGCGATCGCCGCTGGCGCCTGCCTGCGCGTGCCCGATGCCGGGGCACTGGCGCGGGCCGTGCATGCGCTGCTGGCCGATCCCGTCGATCTGCACGCGCGGCGCGAGGCCGCCACGCAGTTTGCCGGTGCGCACCGGGGCGCGACCGCACGTACGGTCGATGCGCTGGCGGCGCTGGTGCCGCTGCGCTGAACAAGCGATCCTGACAGTCACCTTCGAGGAGATGCGCATGACACACAAGCCACACGAGTCGACAGGAACATGGCGCAGTCTGGCCAGCGGCTTCGCACTGCTGGCGCTGGGCGTGCTGACGGCCTGCGCCGGCAAGCCTGCAGCGACGTCGCGGGATGCGGCTGGCGTCACCGACGCCGGACTGGCGCGCTGGGAACTGGTGCGGTGGCAGACCACCGAGGGTGCCGAACGCACGCTGCCGGTCGGCGAGCCGGTGTTCCTGCTGTTCAGCAATGGCATCGATGCCGAGCAGGGCGCGGTGTCTGGCAACACGGGCTGCAATCAGGTGCGGGGCGGCTACGCCAAAACCGCATCAGGCATTCGGTTCACGCAACTGATCAGTACGCGCCGGGCGTGCGAGCCGGAGCGCATGGCCATCGAATCGGGATTGCAGGCTGCCTTTTCCGGATCGCTTGAGCGCGTCGCGGCACAGCCTTCGGACGCCGCACCGGGCGGACGGCAGGTGATGTGGAAAACGTCTGCAGGCGAACTGCTGCAGTTCCAGGAGCGCGAGCCGACGCGCCGCAAGTAAGTGGCGCGCCTCGGCCTTAGCCGGCTGCCCGGCTGGACGTGCGCGGCTGCGTCAGTGGGGCGGTGGAGGGAGAGACCGGCGCCTTCTTCGGCGCAGCCTTGGCCGTGCTGGAGGGCAGCGCCGTGAGACTGGCGCTCGTGGCTGTCAGCAGGGTATTGATCTGCACCACGTCGTCCTCGGTCAGCGTGCCGGCCGCAGCCTTCAGTCGCAGTCCGTTCAGGATCGTGTCGTAACGCGCACGCTGCAGATCGCGCCGCGTGGCAAACAGTTGCGCCTGCGCATTCAGCACGTCGATGTTGATACGCACACCGACCTCGTAACCCAGGCGGTTCGATTCGAGGGAGCTCAGCGCTGATTTCTCGGCAGCTTCGAGCGCCGCCACCTGCGCGAGTCCATTCGTCACGCCCGAGTAGTACTGGCGCGCCGACTGCGCAGCCGTGCGGCGCGCAAAATCGTAATCGCTGGCGGCCTTGCTTTCGAGCGCCAGCGTTTCGCGCACGCGTGACTGCGTGTAGCCGCCGGAGAACAGCGGAATTGTCACCTGCACGCCGATCTGGCTGGAGTCGCTACGCGTGCCGCCCAGGTTGGTCGAGGTCTGCGATGCCGTGCTGTTGCTGCTGTAGCTGCGCGATGCCACCAGGTCGACGGTCGGCAGGTGGCCGGCGCGTGCCTTCTTGGTTTCGCGCTGCGCGATCTGGCCGCTCAGGCTGGCGATGATGGCTTGCAGGTTGCCGTCCTCGGCGCGTTGTGCCCAGCTATTCACGTCCGTCGGCACGGGGCCCGGTAGCGGTGCGCCGGGACGCAAGCCCATCAGCTCCTCGGCAGGCTTGCCGGTGATCTGCTGCAGCGTGGCGCGTGCCACTTCGAGCGCGCTGCGCGCGGCGATTTCGGTCGAGACCGCGAGGTCGTAGCTAGCTTGCGCTTCGTTGGTGTCGGTGATGGTAGCGGTGCCAACCTCGAAATTTCGCTTGGCCTGTTCGAGTTGCTGGGAGATGGCATCCTTCTGTGCGCCGGCAAGATACAGATTGTCCTGGGCCGCCAGTACGTTGAAGTAGGCTTCGGCCACGCGCGTGATCAGGTCGATCGAGGCCTGCGCCAGCGTGGTGTCGGCGATAGCGACCTGCAGCTCGCCCTGCTTGTACGTTTCCCAGCGGTCCCAGCGGAATAGCGGCTGCGTCAGGTTGAGCGACCAGCCCTTGGACGTGCCGTTGCGCTCCACGCGAATCGGCGAGCGCTGGTCGACCTCGTTGCGCGTGAGGCTGGCACTGCCGGAGATCTGCGGCAGCAGTCCCGAACGCGCCTGCGGTAGCGCTTCCTGCCCGGCCTGCGCCTGAAAGCGCGCGCTAGCATATTGCGCATCGTTTCCTTGCGCCTCGTGATAGACCTGCAGGAGGTCGGCGCTATGCGCCAGCGGACTCAGCAAGAGCAGGGCCGCCACGGCAGCACGGAGCGGGGTCGGGGCAAGGGAAGCGAAAGACATGCAGACTCCGGGGTTCGACATTCAATAGACCGGCATTTGGGGATCGACCTGACGCGCCCACGCGTCGACGCCGCCCGTCAGGTTGTAGACATCGGTAAAACCCTGGCGCTCGAGAAAACTCGCCACATGCAAGCTGCGCATGCCGTGATGGCAGATGCAGATGACGGGTGCATCCTCGTGGACCTCCGCCGCCCGTTGCGGCACGCTGCCCATCGGCATGTGCACGCTGCCGGGCAGGGCGCAGGTCTGGAATTCCCAGTCCTCGCGTACATCGAGCAGCACGGGCCGGCCGCGTGCCGGGGCCGGCTCGGCCAGCCACGCAGCGAGTTCGGGAGCGGTCAGATTCTGCATCGTCAGGGTGATCCGTCTGGTCTGTCAGGTCCGATCTGTCATCTGCATCGCTTCAGAAGCGGAAACGCGGCAGGTCGTCGGCGCCGATCAGCGGCGTCGCCATGGTCTCGAACAGGTTCACGGTCTGGAACTCGGTATCCGACAGGCGCGTGATCAGTTGGGCCGTCATGACCGGCGCAGCGCCGACGATGGCGCCGAGGCGGCCGCCAATCTTGAGCTGGTCGAGCATGGCGCGCGGCACCACGGGCAGGGCACCGGAGACGCAGATGACGTCGAACGGGGCGCCAGCAGCATAGCCGTGCGCGCCGTCGGCTTCGATGACCTGAACATTCGTCGCGCCATGGCGTGCGAGGTTCTGGCTTGCCATGTCGGCCAGCTCGGGCACGATGTCGAGCGTCGTGACATGTTGCGCGCGATGGGCTAGCAGGGCGGCCATGTAGCCTGAACCGGCGCCAATCTCCAGCACGTTCTCATGCTTGCGCACGCCGAGCTCCTGCAGCATGCGGGCTTCGACGCGCGGGGCCAGCATGTTCTGGCCGGCCGGCAGCGGAATCTCCATGTCGACGAAGGCCAGCGCCTGATAGGCCGTGGGGACGAACAGCTCGCGCTTGACGATGGCCAGCAGATCGAGGATTTCCAGGTCGAGCACGTCCCACGGACGGATCTGTTGCTCGATCATGTTGAAGCGTGCCTGTTCGATATCCATTTGCATTTCCTTCCATTCATCTACCGCGCGGGCCAAACCGTGGCCACGGCATCCAACCCTGCATTCTATCAAGTCCGCAGGGCGGTTCAGGGGATCACCACGGTGTTCCCGGCGGGGTGCGCCGGATCGTCCGGTTCACCGCTCCTGCCGTCCGCATCGTCGTCCGGACCATCCTTGCCGCGCCATTTGCGCCGCAGCCAGGCTGCCAGGTCGTCCAGGTAGGTGTAGATCACCGGTACCACTACCAGTGTCAGCACCGACGACGTGATGATGCCGCCGATCACCGTCTGGCCCATCGGGGCACGCTGCTCCGAGCCTTCGCCAAGGCTGAAGGCCAGCGGCACCATGCCGAAGATCATCGCCAGCGTGGTCATGAGGATCGGCCGCAGCCGCACGCGCGCCGCTTCCACCAGTGCCGCCTCGCGCCCCAGCGCCGCCTTGCCGTGTTCGCCGCGCCGCGCCTGGTTGGCAAAGTCCACCAGCAGGATGGCGTTCTTGGTCACGAGCCCCATCAGCATGATGAAGCCGATGATCGAGAACATGTTCAGCGTCGAGCGGAACAGCAGCAGCGCCAGGAACACGCCGATCAGCGTCAGCGGCAGCGACATCATGATCGCGACCGGCTGGAAGAAGCTGCCGAACTGGGAGGCCAGGATCATGTAGATGAAGATGATCGCCAGCGCCAGCGCGGAAACTGCGTACCCGAAGGACTCTCGCATGGATTTGGTGGAACCGCCAAAACGATATTTGTAACCCGTGGGTAAAGAAAGTGACTGCATCGTCAAGTCGATCTCGCGCGCCAGATCGCCGGGCGAGCGGCCGGCGGCGTTGGCGGTGATTTCCACCTCGCGCAGCAGGTCGCGGCGGCTGATCTTGGCCGCGCCGGTGGACGGCACGATCTCCGCGATCTGGCGCAATGGCACCATGCGCGGCGCACCGTCGGCCGTGGTTTGCGTGCTGGCGATCATCAGTCCCTCGAGATCGGCCACGCCGGTGCGCGCATCGCGCGGCAGGCGCACGCGCACGTCGTAGTTCTGGTCATCCGGTCCGCGCCAGCTGGTCACCGCATCGCCGGCGAGCAACGGACGCAGGGCATTGCCGATCTGGTTGAGGCCGATGCCGAGATCGGAGGCGAGTTCGCGGCGGATACGGATTTCCACGGTGGGTCGGTCTTCCTTGAGGCTGGAATCGAGATCCACCAGGCCGTCGATTTTGGCGAGCCGCGCCAGCGCCTCGTCCGACAGACGCTTGAGTTCAGGCAGGCTGTCGCCCTGGATGGACAGCTGGATCGCCTTTTGTCCTCCCGCACCGTCTGGCATGCCGACCTGCGTGAGCTTGATACCCGCGATGCGGCTCATGCGCTCGCGCAGCACGCCGTTGAATTGCTTGACGCTCATGCTGCGCTCGCGGCGGTCCTTGAGGCGGATCGACACCAGCGCGTTGTTCTTGCCGGCCGTGTTGCCGGAATTGATGGTGGCGTAGGAGTACAGCACCTCGGGGAATTCGCCGAGCGCGGCCTGTACCTGCTTGACCTTGCTTTCGGTGACATCGAGCGACGAGCCGACCGGCGTGGTGAAGCCGATCTGCGTTTCCGACAGGTCGGCCGCCGGCACGAATTCCGTGCCGATCAGCGGCACCAGTGTGAAGCTGCCGAAGAAAGCCACCACCGCCAATACCACCGTGGCGATGCGATGGCGCAGCGCCCAGCCGAGCATGCCCGCATAGCCATGGGAGAGCGAGTCCATGCGGCGGCTGAACCAGTCCAGCAGGCGGCCGAAGGTACGGCCGTACCAGCCGCCCTTGTTGCCGGTGCCGTGCAGGTCCGGATCGCGCCAGACCGAGGACAGCATCGGGTCGAGCGTGAACGAGACAAACATCGAGATCAGCACGGCCGCCACCACGGTGACACCGAACTGATGGAAGAAACGGCCGATGATGCCGCCCATGAAGCCCACTGGCAGGAATACCGCGACGATGGACAGGGTGGTAGCCAGCACCGCCAGCCCGATCTCGCTCGTGCCGTCGAGCGCCGCGGCGCGGTGCGTCTTGCCCATCAGATTGTGGCGCACGATGTTCTCGCGCACCACGATGGCATCGTCGATCAGCAGGCCAACGCACAGCGACAGCGCCATCAGCGTGATGACGTTGAGCGTGAAGCCGGACATATACATCACGCCGAAGGTGCCGATCAGCGAGATCGGCAGCGTCAGGCCGGTGATGACCGTGCTGCGCCACGAGCCGAGGAACAGGAAGACGATGATGATGGTCAGCGCCGCGCCTTCCAGGAGCGTGCTGCGCACCTCGGTGACGCTGTTGCGGATGCCGCGCGCGGTGTCGTTGATGACCTTCAGTTCGACGCCTTCCGGCACCATCTTGCGTACGTCGTCGAGCATTGCCACGAGGCCATCCACCGTCGCCACGGCGTTCTCGCCCTGGGCCTTGATCACCGTGAGGAAAAGGCCGCGCTGGCCATTGAGCAGGGCCAGGCTGTCTTGTTCCTCCTGGCCATCGCGCACCTCGGCAACCTGGTCGAGCGTCACTGCCTGCCCGCCGCGCCGCGCCACGATGATGCGCGCAAAATCCTCGGGCGCCAGCGCGCGGCCCTTGATCTGCACGATCTGTTCGGTCGAGGACGATTGCAGGGCACCAGCCGGCAGTTCCTGGTTCTCGCTGCGCAGCGCGTTCATGACCTGATCAACGCTCACGCCCAGCGCTTCCATGGCCTGCGGGCGCAGCTTGACCTCGATCTCGCGCTTGGTGCCGCCGACCAGCGAGATTGCGCCCACACCGCGCACGGCTTCGAGGCGTTTCTTGACGATCTGGTCGGCGATGGTGGTCAGCTCACGCGCCGAACGTTGCATTGACGGATCCATGCCCGGTGCGTTCTGCACCGACAGGTAGAAGATCGGCAGCTCGGTCGGATCGTAGCGCAGCACGCGCGGTTCCTCGACCTCATCGCGGAACTGCGGGCGGATCAGCGCGATCTTGTCGCGCACGTCCTGCGCCGCACGGCCGATATCGACCGTGAGCTGGAACTGGATGACGACGACGGAGTTGTCCTGGTACGAGTTCGAGAAGATCTCGTCGATGCCCGAGATGGTATTGACCACCTCCTCGATCTTGCGCGTGACGTCCGATTCCACCGACTCCGGCGAGGCGCCGGGATAGGCAGTCTGCACCACCACGATGGGAAACTGGATTTCCGGGAACTGGTCGACGGGCAGGCGGTTATAGGAGAACAGGCCGATCACCACGAACGCCAGCATCATCATGGTGGCGAACACCGGGTTGTGGATGGAGACCCGCGTGAACCACATCGGCTAGCTGCCTTTCACCACCACCGGCGTACCGGTGCGCAGCGTCCCAAGATTGTTGCGCACGATGCGCGTGCCGGCCTGCAGCCCGGCGGTGATCTCCACCTGGTCGGCGGAGCGCAGCCCGGTCTGCACCGCCTGCTCCGCCAGCTTGCCCTGTGCGTCGATGACATACACGAAGTGCCGTTCGCCCTCGGTGCGCACCGCAATAGCCGGAATCGCCAGCACCTGCGGGCGTTGCTCCAGCACCAGTCCGCCCTTGACGAACTGCCCGGCGCGCAGGCGGCCGTCGGGATTGGCGACCGACACATACACCATGATGCTGCGCGTGCCTTCCGTGGCCGCCGGGTTGATGCGTTCGAGTGCCCCAGTGATCATCGTCTCCTCCCCCTCGGCCTGCAGCTGCACCCGCTGGCCGATGCGGATGCGGCTAGCTTCGCCGAGCGGAATCGCCGCCGCCAGCTCGAGGCGCGCGAGGTTGACGATATCGAACAACTTGGCGTCGGGCGATACCTTCTCGCCCGGCTCCGCGCTGCGGACCGCGACCATGCCATCGAATGGCGCGTAGATCACCGTGTCGGCCAATGCCTTGCGGGCCACGGCCAGGCCGCCGTTGGCAGCATCGAGGTTGGCCTTGGCCACGGCGGTGTTGGCCTCGTAGTTTTCAAAGGCAGTCTTGGAGATGAAGCCGCGCGCCACCAGGTCGCGGTTGCGCGCCATCACCTGCCGGGCCTTGTCGTACTCGCCCTTGGCGGCGAGCATCTGCCCATTGGCCTGCGCCACGCGCGCATCGTATTCCGTGGTGTCGAGCCGCGCGATGACTTGCCCCTGCTTTACGCTTTCGCCTTCGCGTACCAGCACCTGGCTCAGTTCGCCGCTGACCTTGGCGCGCACCGCTGCCTGTTGCAGGGCGCTCAGGCTGCCGGTGAGTGGCAGGACGGCTTGCACGTCCGTGGGCTGGACGGTGAACACGTCGCTCGGCAGGAATTCGAGCGGCGCGACGGCCGGAGCGGGCGCAGCAGTGCCGCGCGGGCGCAGCAGCGCGAAAGCGGCGATTACGGCCAGGGCAGCCACTGCGACGATCAGGATCAGTCGGCGGCGCGTCATGCAGGATCCTGCGTGGCGGAGTGCAGCCGTTCTGCCAGTTCGGCGGCGGCCATTTCGCATACCCCGCTGGCCAGCGGGAGGGTGGCATCGTCTGGACGTTTCACCAACCCGAACAGGGCGAGATTGACGTAGCTGTCGATAAACGCTTCCGGCGAAAACTCGCGTGTCACGCAGGTGCCGAACGAATGGTTCCACATCATCAGGAACACCATCGGCGCGGTAAGCGCCGCGGTGGTAGGGGCGAGGGCGGCGGCGCGGAATTCGCCACGGTCGATGCCCTGCTGGATGGCGCGACGAAACAGCGCGTCGGCTCGGGCGATCACTTCGTCGTAATAGAAACGCGCCAGGTTCGGGAAGCGTGCCGATTCAGCCATCACCAGCTTGGCGAGCCCCGCAGCCGGGCTCTTGCCCATCATTTCCCACCATCCGCCGAACAGGCACTGCAGCAACTCGGCCGTGCTCCCCTGGTGGCGGCTGATCAGGTCCTCGCCTTCGGCGAGAACCGGGGAGAGGTTCTCGCGGATGACCGCCTTGAAGAGCGCTTCCTTGTCGGCGAAATACAGGTAGACCGTGCCCTTGGAGACATTGGCGCTGCGCGCGATGTCATCGAGGCGCGCGGCATGGTAGCCGTCGCGGATGAAATGCCCGAGCGCCGCAGCCACCAGTTCCTGCCGGCGGGCCTCCTTGCGGCGGGCCCAGCGTCGCGCTGTCGTGGGGCCGGACGAGCGGTTGGGGGCGGGGGCGGGCGTATTCACGAGCCTTCTCGAGGTAACTTACTGAAGAGTCATTAATGTAATGACGCACCCGGAGCGGGTCAATAGGGCCAAGCTGGGGATAAAGAGCGTACCCGGTCAGTTGCTTGTGCATGCTTGTTCTTGTTGCACGCACTGGTCCGGCTCCCGTGTGCCGGCGCGAAGCGTGAGCGTGCGGCTGGTGCAGCGCAGATGGGGCGGCCACCCGTTGCAACGCCGGGGGCTGGTCGGCAAGGCGGGCGGGGAATGGCGAGCGGATCCGGATCCGGATGCATGCGCAGGCAGCGCCATGAAAGTGGAGCGTAAAAAGCCGGCGGCCGCCTCGAACCCGTGGCAGCCAAGCACTGGCACGGTATCATGACGCCCGCAGGTTTGTAACTGATTGTAAGTGACCTTAACATAGGCTCCGGGCGGCGTGGCGTCAGCTGGGGCTCAGCCCGTTTGTGCCGGTAACAATTCTTGATCCGGCTTAGCGCCCGCTTGACGTGGAAGCGGATAGTCTTGTTGCGCAGACTGCGCGCCCTGCGGGCGCTGGCGGTAATTTTCGATCGTGATCCGTGATTTTCTGACCAAGCATCTTCTATGACATTCACCCGTACCCGCGCCGTGTCCCTCCTCGCAGGTGTTGCGTTGATCGCCGCGGCTGCCGTAGGCTGGCATTACTGGAGCAAGCGCAACAGCGCGCCGGAGTACCTCACCAGCAAGGTGGAGCGTGGCGACATCGTGGCCTCCGTCTCGGCGTCGGGCACGCTCAATCCAGTCAAATCGGTGTCGGTCGGTTCGCAGGTGTCAGGGCAGATCAAGGAGCTGCTGGTCGACTACAACTCGCGCGTCCGGCAAGGTGACATCGTTGCGCGCATCAATCCCCAGACCTATGAGTCGCGCGTGCAGGAAGCGGAGGCCAATCTCCAGGCGGCGCGTGCCTCCGTGCTGTCCTCGCAGTCCGAGCTGAACCGCCAGCGCGTGACCACGCTGAACCTCGAGCGCGATCTGAAGCGCAAGCGCGAATTGTTGGAAAAGAACTTCATTTCCGCGGCCGAATTCGACACCAACCAGGCGGCCTACGAGGCCCAGGCTGCGGTGTATGCCTCGTCGCAGGCCCAGGTGGCCAATGCCCAGGCGCAGGTCAAGCAGCGCGAGGCCTTGCTGTACTCCGCCCGTACCGAACTCGAGAAGACCATCATCCGCGCCCCGGTCGACGGCACCGTCATCAAGCGCAGCGTCGAGCCCGGCCAGACCGTGGCGGCAAGTCTGCAGGCGCCGGAACTGTTCATCATCGCCCAGGACCTGACGGCCATGCAGGTGGAAGTGTCGGTCGACGAAGCCGACGTGGGCCGCATCCACGAGGGACAGGAAGCCACCTTCACGGTCGATGCCTTCCCCGGCCAGACCTTCCGTGGCGAAGTGATGCAGGTGCGCAAGGCCTCGCTGGTGGTACAGAACGTCGTGACCTACGTGGTCGTGGTCTCTGCCTCCAATCGCGACCAGTCGCTGCTACCAGGCATGACGGCGAATGTGCGCATCGTCACCGCGCGGCGCGAGAACGCGCTGAAGGTGCCCAATGCGGCGCTGCGCTTCCGCCTGGCCAGTGCCGATGCCGCACCCGCGCAACGCAACGCGGGCATGGCTGGCGGCAACGCTGGCACCAGCGCCGGTGGCGCCAACGCCATGAAGGAGCGCCTCGTCACCGAACTGAAACTGGACGAGAAGCAGCAGGCACGCCTCGACGAGATCCTCGCCAATGCCCGCCAGCAGCGCGCGGCACGCGGCCAGGATGGCGAGGGCGCGCAAGGTGGGGCGCCGGGCGGTCAAGGTGGTGACGGCGCTCGCCGTCCTGGCGCCAACGATGCGCAGCGCGACGCCATGCGCGAACAGATTCGCGCGATGCTGACGCCCGAGCAGCAGGCCCTGTATGCCGCCATGAATGCAGGCCGTCGTGGCAGCGCGCGCGGCGCGACGACGCCAGGTACGATCTATGTGTTGCGCGATGGCCAGCCGGTGGGTGTCGAGGTGCGGCTGGGCCTGTCCGACGGCAACGCCACCGAACTGGTACGCGGTGAACTGAAGGAAGGCGATGCCGTCATCACCGGCGTACGCACCACTGGCGGCGACCGCAGCGGCAATTCGGGCGGCTCGCGCAGCCAGCCACGCGGTCCGCGCATGTTCTGAGGACCGGCATGACCGCACTCATTCATACGCGCGATCTGGTCAAGGAATACACCATGGGCAGCACCGTGGTGCGGGCGCTCGACGGCGTCTCGCTCGACGTGCACGAAGGCGAGTTCGTGGCCGTGATGGGCGCGTCCGGTTCCGGAAAATCGACCTTCATGAACATGCTCGGCTGCCTTGACCGTCCCACCTCCGGCACCTACATGCTGGCGGGCGAGGAAGTATCGAGCCTGTCAGGCGATGCGCTGGCCGCGATCCGCAACCGGCGCATTGGTTTCGTGTTCCAGCAGTTCAACCTGCTGCCGCGCACCTCGGCGCTGGAGAATGTCGAACTGCCGCTGCTGTATGCCAACGTCAGCGCCGCCGAGCGCCATGCGCGGGCGGCGCGCCGCCTGCAGCAGGTCGGCCTCGGCACGCGCATGGATCACCATCCGGCCCAGCTTTCCGGTGGGCAGCAGCAGCGCGTGGCGATTGCCCGGGCGCTGGTCAATAACCCCAACCTGATTCTGGCCGACGAGCCGACCGGCGCGCTCGATTCGCAGACCAGTATCGAGGTGATGGCGCTCTTGCAGCAACTCAACACCGAAGGCATGACCGTGGTGCTCGTTACGCACGAGCCTGACATCGCCGCCTATGCCGGACGCGTGGTGATGTTCCGCGACGGTCATGTCATCGAGGACCGCCGGCAGACGCCGGAAGTGGCGCGTGTGGGTACACCGTCGGAGCCGCCTGAGGTGTCCGCATGACCCTCGTCGCGACCCTCCAGACCTCGATCCGCATCGCGCTGCGCGCCTTGCGCATCAACAAGCTGCGTTCCGCGCTGACCATGCTCGGCATCATTATCGGGGTGGGCGCGGTAATCACCATGATTGCCGTCGGCGGCGGCGCGCAGGCGCGCGTGCAGCAGCAGATCGCGAGCCTCGGCTCGAACCTGATGATCATCATTCCAGGTTCGACCACGACCAGCGGCGTGCGGCTGGGCACCGGTCAGGCGCAGACATTGACCGAAGACGACGCCCTGGCGCTGACGCGCGAGATCCCCTCGATCCGCGCTGCCGCGCCCTCGCTGCGCGGCAGCGGGCAGATCGTGTTTGGCAACAACAACTGGGCCGTGCAGATGCAGGGCGTGTGGAACGACTATTTCGAAGCACGCGAATGGCCGGTGATTGCGGGCCGCATGTTCGAGGATAGCGAGATCAGCGGCGCCGGAAAGGTGGTGATCCTCGGCCAGTCCACGGCGCGTCAGCTGTTCGGCGACGCCGATCCGATCGACCAGGTGGTGCGCATCAACAAGGTACCGATGACGGTGATCGGTATCCTCGACCGCAAGGGCCAGAGCATGTTCGGCCAGGACCAGGACGACATCGCCTTCGTGCCGCTCTCCACGGGCCGCAACCGCATCTTCGGCAGTTCGCAGGGTCGCCTCAAGCGCGTGGGCAACATCAACGTCAAGGTGCGCGACGGCTTCGACATGGACCAGGCCGAAGAAGACATCCGTGCGCTGCTGCGCCAGCGGCACCGCCTGCAGGCAGGCGCGGCGGACGACTTCACCGTACGCAACATGACCGAGATCCTGCAGACGCAGGAAGAATCGAGCCGCGTCATGACCCTGCTGCTGGCGGCCGTCGCCTCTGTCTCGCTGTTGGTTGGCGGTATCGGCATCATGAACATCATGCTGGTGAGCGTAACCGAGCGTACGCGCGAGATCGGCCTGCGCATGGCTGTCGGCGCGCGCGCTCACGACATCCTCACGCAGTTCCTGATCGAGGCCGTGACGCTGTCGCTGATCGGCGGCTTTCTTGGCATCGTCGTCGGCGGGCTCGGCGCCTGGGCGGTCGCTGCGCTGGCCGGGTGGCCCACGCAGCTGTCCACCGCCTCCATCGTGCTGGCGGTCGGGTTTGCCGGGGCCATTGGTGTATTCTTCGGCTTTTACCCGGCCCGCAAGGCTTCGCAGCTGCTGCCGATCCAGGCGTTGCGGTACGAATAGCGCGTCGCGCGTCGGCGTTGCGTCCGGCACGACACGCGGGGTCGCCTCACATAGCAGGCGGGGTGGTGTGCAATTCATGTGGGGTTTGACCCGTCTCGTATCTTTGCTTTCATGAACTGCCGCGATAACTGCGGAGCCTGCTGCATCGCTCCGTCCATTACCAGCCCGATCCCTGGCATGCCGCATGGCAAGCCGGCGGGCGTGCCGTGCGTGCAGTTGACCGTGGACTTCCGCTGCCGTATCTTCGGTCGCCCTGAGCGGCCGGCGTTCTGTGGTGGGCTGCAGCCTTCGGCGGATATGTGCGGGGCGAAGCGCGACGATGCGATTGTGTGGCTGGCAGCGCTGGAAGCGCAGACTGCACCCGGGTGAAACCGGTGTCTTGAACGCTCCCGCCCGTCGCCAGTCCAACCACCACGATCACCCGGACCTCACCACGCATGGATCTTTCCGCTGACGGCCAACGCCGCCGCCGCTTCATTCTTGCCGGTGCCGGAGGGGCGGCCCTGCTCGCCAGCATGACGGCATGCGCGGGCTACAACCTCTGGACCAACGAGTACACCTTCTCGCGCAAGGAACTCGAGGCCGCACTGGCACGCAAGTTTCCGTATCAGACTCGCTACCTGGCACTGGTGGACGTGCGCCTGACTGATCCGCGCCTGCGTTTCGATGCGGAACGCAACCGCGTGACGGTCGAGGCGAATGCCGCGGTCAACAATCCGCTGGCCGTCGGGCAGACCTTCAATGGCATCCTGGCACTGAATAGCGGGCTGCGCTACGAGACGGCGCAGCGCGCGTTGCTGCTCGACCGGCCCAGCCTGGAGCGCTTCGAACTGGCGGATGTGCCGGCGCAGTACACGCGCCAGCTGAATGCCATCGGGACGTTGCTGGCACAGGATCTGTTGCATGGCTATCCGCTCTACACCTTCAAGCCGGAACAGCTGCGTTTCAAGGGGCGCGACTTCGAGCCCGGTACAATCACTGTTTTGCCAGATGGCATCTCGGTGCAAGTGACGCCGCGCTGAATCCGGCCGGCCAGATTCACCCGTCCGAGCCGGATCTCCGCCATGCTGTCATCCGGATGCGGCGCTGAGCCGTTTTTTGACGAACAACAACACTCTTCCGCTTCCGCATGGACATTGCGCTTGCCTTCAAGGCCATCATCCTCGGCATTGTCGAGGGTCTCACCGAATTCTTGCCCATCTCGAGTACAGGTCACCTGATCCTCGCGGCCGACCTGCTCGATTTCAACGACAACCAGGGCCACATCTTCGAAGTGGTGATCCAGTTCGGCGCGATCCTGGCGGTGTGCTGGGAATACCGCGAACGCATCCTGCACGTGGTGCGCGGCCTGGCCTCCGAGCGCCTGTCGCAGCGCTTCGCCATCAATGTGATCGTCGCCACTTTGCCTGCCATCACGCTGGCGCTGCTGCTCGGCAGTTTCATCAAGCACACGCTGTTCAACCCGATCGTTGTGGCCTCGGCCTTCATCGTCGGCGGCCTGGTGATCCTGTGGGCCGAGCATCTCGAAAGCCGGCGTGGCACGACGCGCGATCCGCGCGGCAATGCACTGCTGGAAGCCGCGAAGGCGGCGGCCCCGCGCATCGAGTCGATCGACGATCTACGCTGGAGCGATGCGCTCAAGGTTGGGTTGGCGCAGTGCGCGGCGCTGATTCCCGGTACGTCGCGCTCGGGTGCGACCATCATTGGCGGCATGCTGTTTGGCCTGTCGCGCAAGGTGGCCACGGAGTTCTCGTTCTTCCTGGCGATTCCGGTGATCTTCGGCGCGACCGTCTATGAGCTGGTCAAGGCGCGCTCGGTGCTGTCCCTGACGGATCTCGGCACGTTTGGCATCGGTTTCGTGGCGGCCTTCATCTCCGCCTTTTTCTGCGTGCGTTGGTTGCTGCGTTTTGTCGCCTCGCACGACTTCCGTCCATTTGCGTGGTACCGCATCGTCTTCGGTCTGATCGTGCTGATCACGGCCTATACGGGCGTGATCGAGTGGCACGGTTGAGCAGGCGACAGGGCACCACGTCCTGACATGACAATGCCCGGCATGACCGGGCATTTTTCATGGCCCTCAGGCCATGTTCCCCTTTCGGGGCAGTGCTGCCGGTCGGCAGCAGGCACCGGGTTTCTTTCCGTGGCGAGCCGTTTCAGGACTCCGCCCAGCGGCGCATGAGGTTGTGATAGATGCCGGTCAGCGCGATCACCTGCGCATGGCCGTGGCCGTGCTCCATGACCAGCGCCTGGATCGACTGGTCGAGCTGGAACAGCAGCGTGCGCGCTTCACCGTCCCGCACCATGCTCTGGATCCAGAAGAACGATGCCACGCGTGCGCCGCGCGTTACCGGCGTGACGCGGTGCAGGCTGGTGGCCGGGTAGAGCACCATGTGGCCGGCCGGCAGCTTGATGCTCTGCGTGCCGTAGGTGTCCTCGATGATCAGTTCGCCACCGTCGTATTCGTCGGGTTCGGCGAGGAACAGCGTGGCGGAGAGATCGCTGCGTATACGGAAATTGGTGCCGCGCAGATGGCGGATGGCGTTGTCGACATGCACGCCAAAAGTCTGGCCGCTCGCATAGCGGTTGAACAGCGGCGGATAGACCTTGAGCGGCAGCGCGGCGGAGAAGAACAGTGCATTGGCGCCGAGTGCATCCTGGACCAGGTCGCCCAGCTGGCGCGCCAGTGGCGAGCCTTCCTGCAACTGCATATTGCGCTTGGCCAGCGCCGATTGTTCGCCCGAGGTCGCGTTGCCATCGATCCATTCCGCCTGGTCCATGGCCTGGCGAAACTGCGCGACCTGTTCCTTGGTCAGTACCTCGGGTATCTGGAGCAACATCGTGGTGATTCCTGAAACGCGGTGATTCAATGAAAACGCCTGTCCGGGTGCGGACAGGCGTCGAACTGCCAACGGACCGGACCTGAGAACCGCCTGGAGGCCGTCCGCAGATCACAGGTGCCAGCGCTGTTCAGAAGCGCCAGTTCGCCGTCACGATGGCTGACCGGCCTTCACCCAACGCGGCGTAATGGTTGCCATAGGCCTTGGTGTAGTAGGTCTTGTCTGTCAGGTTCTGCACATTCAGCTGCAGCGACAGGTTCTTGTTGACAGTATATGCGGCCATGGCGTCAAAACGCGTATACGACGGGATGTACAGCGTGTTCGCGGGGTTGCCATAGACTTTCGATACATAGAAGGCACCCGCGCCAAGCGTCAGCTTAGGCAGTAGCTGATAGGTCGTCCACAGGCTAAAGGCATCTTTCGGCGTATTCGGGAACCGGTTGCCGTCGTTGTTGGCGTTGGTACCGTAGGTGCCGTTGTTCTTCAGCTTGCTGTCCAGGCGGGTATAGCCGCCGAACACGCCCCACTTGTCGGTGATGTGGCCCGCGAAGCCGATCTCAAAGCCTTTGACTTCCTGCTTGCCGGCGAGGGCGTAGGTGTTTGCATCCACCTGCACGCGCGCATTGCTCTTCTTGATCTGGAAGATTGCACCGGTCAGCGACAGCTTGCCATCCAGCAGATCCCACTTGGTGCCCAGTTCGAGCGCACGGCTGCGTTCCGGATCGAGATCCTGGTTGGTGGCGCTGAGGTTGTCCGCGCCATCGCTCACGGTCTGGCCCGAGGGTGTCGAAGCGGTTGCGTAGTTCACGTACACGCTGCCGTTGGGCAACGGCTTGTACACCACGCCGGCCTGGTAGTTGAAGAAGCTGGAGTCGTTATGCAGTGAGGTAGCGGCGACGGTGGCGCCCGAGGCGTTCACATAGCGAGGCGTGTTGACCGAGGTGGAGTAGCTGTCATAGCGGACACCGAGGTTCAGCGACCACTGCTTGTTGAACTCCATGGTGTCGAAGGCGTAGACCGAGCGCGTGGTCGTTTTGGCCGCCGTGGTGTTGCCCAGCTTGCGGATGCTGCCAACCCACGGATCGTTCGGATTCGGGTTGAGCAGGCTCGTGCAGTTGAACGAGGTCGCTGGCTCGAGGCGGCAATCGCGGTTGCCGGTGGCAACGGTGTACGGGTCGTTGTCGGTTTCCTCACGCGAGAACTCCACGCCGGCGACGAAGTTATGCTTGACCGCGCCAGTGCTGAACTCGGCCATCACGTCAGTCTGGTTGACCAGCGTGGTATTCACCGAGTCGCGCGACTTGGTATTGCGCCAGACCATGCCGCGCGGGACGTTGCCTGCGCTGTCGTCCGGGTTGGTGACAATGTAGTCGTTGGTCGAACGGCCGTAGCGCGTGGTGTTGCGCAGCATCAGGCCATTGCCGAAGTCGTGCTGGATCTGGGCCGTGGCGATATCGACTTCGTTCTTCTGGAAGTCGCGGTTCTTCAGGCCGTAGAAGTTGTTGCGGTTGACGTCGGCCGGGCCGTCGGGATTGGCCTTGGTGCGGGCTGCACCGCTGTTACGGTAGGGAATGCTGTAGTCCGGCATGCCGTCGGACTGCATGTGGTAGTAACTGAGCGTGACGCGCGTCGGCGAGTTCAGGCCGAAAGTCACCGAGGGCGCGATGCCCCACTTGCTCAGGTCCACGGCATCGCGGCCCGGAATGTTCTGGTCATGCGCCATGGCGTTGATGCGGAACGCCACGTTGTCGTTGACGAGGTAGTTGCCGTCCACGGTGGCGCGCTTGTAGCTGTCCGTGCCGAGGGCCACCGAGCCGCTGGCGAAGGTTTCCTTGGTCGGCTGCTTGGTCACCAGGTTAATGGCGCCGCCGACCGAGCCGCGGCCGCCGAAGGCGGAGCTGGGGCCCTTGATGACTTCCACGCGTTCGATGTTGAACGACTCGCGGGTCTGCGAACCGGCGTCACGCACGCCGTCGGTGAAGATATCGGCCATCGAGTCGAAGCCGCGGATGAACGGCCGGTCGCCGATCGGGTTGCCGCCTTCGCCGGCGCCGAAGGTGATGCCCGGCGTGGTGCGCAGTGCTTCCTGCAGCGTGCTGGCGCCGGTCTGGCGAATCACTTCGGAAGGAATCACGGTGACCGATTTCGGCGTGTCGAGCAGCGGCGCGGTGAACTTGGGCGAGGTGGCGTCCTCGACCTTGTAGCTGTCGCGCGTGCCTTGCACGGTAACGGCTTCGAGTTGCACCGGCGCGGCGCTGGCGGAAGCGGCCGGGGCAGCCTGGGTGGTTTGGGCAGTGGCGCTATGCGCGGCCATGGCCGCCAGCGCGCCGCACAGGGCGGCGGCCAGCGGACTCAGTCGCATCGACGAGTGGTGACTACGGTTCACTAGAAAAACTCCCTTTAGGTTGTGGCGGCGGAGGGCAGGGGCTCAGTCCACCCGGCCGGCGACGTGCTAAGCGTCCGTGGCCGCACAGCTCCGCGCGGACCCTATCGTAGTCCAATGAAAACACTAAGGCAAATGGAAATCATTCGCATTTAATAAAATTCCAGAGGGCGAATGGGGAATGTTGCGTGGGCGCATCACCTGACACGCAGGCCGTCTGAGGCGATAGCCCGGCTGGGGCGCCGCATGCCAGGCCGATTTGTCCGTGTCCGCAATGGTCCCCGCAATGGTCCCCGCAGTGGCGGCCGCATACTGGCAGGGCGTGATCCGTACGTGCCGCCAGCCTCCGGCCGGTGAACAGATCAGTACACGTCGCGGCGGTAACGGCCGGTATCCGCCAGCGTCTCGACGGTTGCAGTGCCCAGGGCGTCGTGCAGGGCGTGGTCCACGCCGCTGGCCATGCCCTGCAGGCTGCCGCAGACATAGATGGCGGCGCCTGCCGCGACCCAGGCGCGCAAGTCCGCGGCGGCGGCCTGCACGCAGTCCTGCACGTAGCGGTGACCGCCGGTATCGCGGGAGAAGGCGAGGTCGACACGCTGCAGGACGCCCTGCGCCTGCCATGCCTGCAGTTCTTCGGCGAAGAACTGGTCGTGCGCCGCCGTCCGTTCGCCGAACAACAGCCAGTTACGATGGTGCCCGGCCAAGGCGCGCGCCTTCAGGTGCGCACGCAGGCCGGCAAGCCCTGTGCCGTTACCGATCAGGATCAGGGGGCGGTCGTCCGGCGGCGTATGGAAGTTGCGATTGGTGCGGATGCGCAGCGCGATTTCCGACCCTGGTGCCGCATGCTGCGTCAGCCAGCCGGAACCGACGCCGGGCGTGCCGTCCGGATAGGCCATGCGGCGCACCAGCAGCTCCAGTTGCCCGTCTGCGGGCAGCGAGGCAATCGAGTATTCGCGGTGCGGCAGCCGGGCGAGTTGTTCCGCCAGTGCCTGTGCCGGGATGGCGCGCAGTGTCGTGCATGTATCTGCTGCTGGGAGTTGGCAGCGTGCCAGCAGGTCGGCAAGGCGCAAGGTCTGGCCATCGGCCGTCACCGTTGCGTCGCCGTCCGCGCCGAGCGCCAGCAATGTCTCTGTTACGGCATGTGGCGCGTTGCACGGGCCGATCTCGGCGATATCGCCCGCCTGCCAGTCGAGCGTACCGTCCAGCGGCTTGAGTACGATATGAAACGCTGGCGCACCCGGGCTCCCGGCATTCAGCAAGGTTCGCCCGGCCAGATGCCAGCGCGCATAGTGAGGCGTACTCCAGTCCTGCATCGACGCTTGCCCGGTGAGCACGCCGAGCTGGTGCTGCCAGTGGCGTAGTGCGCCGGTATCGCCGTTGTCGACTTCGATGATGTCGAACAATGGCTGTGCATGTTGGTGGCGCAGCCAGCGGTCAAGTGCATGACCGAACCCGCAGTAGTCGCTGTAGCTGCGGTCGCCCAGGGCGAGCACGCCATAGTCGAGATGCGCGAGATACGGTAGCGGCGGGCTGCTCGCCATCAGGTGACGGACGAAGCCGCTGGCGTTATCCGGCGCGTCGCCTTCGCCGGTCGTGCTGGCGATGAAGAGCGCGCGGGGCGTCTGCGCGAGCGTCTCGGCATCGAGACGCGAGAGCGGCAGCAGGCGCACGGATGTACCGGCTGCGCGCAGCGCCTCGGCCGTCTGCTCGGCATAGCGCTCGGCTTGGCCGGTTTGGCTGGCGTAGGCCACGATGGTGGCGCCGGCTTCACCGCGCATCGCGGCTTCCAGCGCGCGTTGTGCGCGCCGGTGACGCAGCCATGTCGTGCCGGCAAAGGCTAGCCAGAGCAGCGTGATGAGTCCGGCGACAGCGCTGCGCGCCGTGGGTGTCCCAAGCCATTGCGGCTGGGCCAGCAAGGCAACGGACAGGACCAGCACAACGATCAGGAGTAGCCGCGGAATGGTGAACAGGCGGGCGGGTTGGGCGGCAGTCATGTGAGCATGTCGGTGAAGGCCGATGAGCAGGATTCGCGCATGCCCGTGGGGGTAAGGTACAGCATGCGTGCGGCGAGCCCGCACCGCTCCGCGTAGGCCGGCGCGGCGTCCGGTCCGAGTACGGTCAGCAGCGTCGCCAGTGCGTCGGCCACCATGCACGAGGCGTGCAGGACGGTGACCGATGCTGTGTGCTGCACCGGATAGCCGGTGCGCGGGTCGAGCGTATGCGCGTAGCGCACGCCGTCATGTTCGAAATAGCGGCGGTAGTCACCGGATGTTGCTACCGACAGGCCGTGCAGTGCGACAACATCAACAGGCGCATCCCGCGTGTCGGGTGCGGTGGATGATGTCGTACATGCATCGTGCGGCGGACGTTCGAGTTCCACCCACCACGGCATACCGTCGGGCTTTGCCCCGAGGCCACGCAACTCGCCGCCGACTTCCAGCAGGTAGCTGCGCACGCCTGCCCGTTCGAGCGCCTGCGCAGCATGATCGACGCCGAAGCCCTTGGCGATGGAAGAAAAATCGAGCGCGAGGCCGCCTGGCTGTTGTACACGGCGTGTGGCGTGATCGAGTGTGATGCGCTGCCAGCCGCATGTGGCGCGCGCCCGACGGATGGCCGCCCCGGATGGCGGGGCGGTGACCGGCGCCTGTGCTCCGCGTGGCCCGAAGCCCCACAGGTCGACCAGCGTGCCGATGGTCGGATCGTACGCACCGGCACTGTCGCGTGCGATGGCGATGGCACAGTCGAGCACGGTGAAAAACGCTTCCGGCAGCACCTGCCATGTGCCCGGGAGGGCGCGATTGAAGCGGCCCAGGTCGGAGCCGGCTTCCCAGTGGCTCATCTGCGCCACGACGTCATCCAGTGCGGACTGGATGACGTGATGGAGTTCAGGCAGCCGTGCCGCATCGGTGACCAGACGGGCGCTCCAGCTGGTACCCATGGTCGCGCCGTGCAGCGACTGGACTGTACCGTCCGGCACTGCGGCCGGCGGCAGGTCCAGCGGTACCAGGACGCGGCGGGATGCAGTGGGCATCATGGGCGGACCTGGTTGCAGTTGCCGATATGCTTACTGCGGCAGCACTTCGAACGTCGCAGCGTAGCTGGCACGGCGTTCCTTGGCTTGCGGCAGGGCGGTCTTGTTATCGCGTACGTCGGCCTCGATGAACCACATGCCGGGCTGCGTCCACTTCACCGAGAACTTGCCTTCGGCATTGGTCTTGAGCGTCATGTCGTTCAGCTTGTCGCGATAGCGCACGCCCGCGGGCACCACGCTCACGTCGAGGTTGGCAGCGGGCTTGCCGTCCAGCAGCATCTGGAAGGTTGCGGCATCGCCGACGAACAGGTCGTTCGGGTGCGTCACCGGAGCCAGTTCCAGGCCGCTGCCGGTGGGCTTGAGCACCGTGGTGGTGGGTTTGCCGGCCGTCACGAAGGTTTCGATACGACCCTGCGACTGGGTGACGCGCAGGTCTTCGGCATTGGCCGGCACTTCCCTGGCGAAGCTTTCCGCCGTGCCGCGCCAGCGCTTGGTCTGACCGTTTTCCTTGTAGCTGGCCATCAGGCCGTTATTGACCACGGCCATCTTGTACGTGCCTGGCTTGGCGAGTTGCACGTCGAAGGTGCTGCGGTAGCGGCCGGTGCTGGTGTTCTCGGCCCTGGCCGGCGTGCCATCCGGGGCGGTCACCGCCAGATTCTCGAGGCGCAGCGGATGGTGTTCGAAGTAGAACAGGTCGTTGGAGATCGCGCCGTCTACTGTCACCCAGGCATTGTTGCCCGAGATCACGGTCGCCGACGGCAGCATCCAGGCGCGGTGCGCATGGGCGGACAGCGGCAGGGCGGCGGCAAAGGAAGCGGCAAGCACGAGTGCGGTCAGTTTCGTTTTCATGATGGAACTCCTCTGCTGGATCGTTATGGTTTGAGGTCGAGCGTGATCGTGCCGAGCTCGTGCTCGCCTTTCACTTTCTGGTTCTGGGCGGACTTGGGCGGCCATTCGAAGGGCACCTTCACGAGTTCGCGGCCGCCGACTTCACGTGCAGCTTCGACCACCAGCTGGTATTTGCCAGCCGGCAGCTTGCCGAGCGGTGCCTTGCCATCGCTGAAACTCAGGCTGTGCTCGCCGACCGGGCGCGTCGCGCCACTCACGCCGTCGAGCGGCATCTGCTGTTCGCGGCCGCTCTTGCGCCACCACTGGCGCATGTCCTTCAGCCACTTGGTGCCTTCGTTGTCCTTGAGCTTGGTGTCGTACCACACGGCCAGGTTGGCAGCCACGCTCTGGTCCGGGCGCTCGACCCAGATCGCGACGTACGGGCGGTGGTATTCGGCGACGTTGAGCCGCGGGATCTCGACCTTGACATTCATGTCCGCGGCGCTTGCCGGGCCGGCGGCGATGCCGGTGAGCAGGCCGGGCAGGGCAGCGGGAAGCCATGCGTGCTTATTGAACCTCATCATGAACCTCTTCAGTGAATAAACAGGATGGCCAGCACGAGCGGAGCCGCCAGCCCCAGCGCCACCAAAGGCCAGGTGGCAGGCCGCTTGCCGGCGTGGAAGTGCAGCAGGAACAGGCCGGTGATACAGAACACCAGGCAGGCGACGGCAAAGATGTCGATGAACCAGCTCCAGGCCGTGCCCGTGTTGCGGCCCTTGTGCAGGTCGTTCAGGTAGGAGATCCAGCCGCGCCGAGTGATCTCGTGCGTCACCTCGCCGCTCTCGCGGTCGATCGACAGCCAGGCGTCGCCGCCAGGACGTGGCAGCGACAGGTAGATTTCGTCGCCGGACCACTCGGCATCGCGACCGTCCGCGCTAACCGCCATCTGCCGGGTCAGCCAGTCATCTAGCGCAGCAGGCAGTGGGGCCTTGGCGTCCTTGCCGTCGTTGTGCAGGCCTTCGAGTTGGGTCAGCAGCGCTGGTGGCAGCGTGTTGCGCACGGTTTCAACGGCGGGTTTGGCCTCGATCTGCGCGGCATGGTTGAGGGTGATGCCGGTGGCGGCGAACAGCAGCATGCCGATCAGGCAGATCGCGGAACTGATCCAGTGCCATTGGTGCAGGTGCTTGAGCCAGAACGACCGGCTGGCAGGATTCGGTGTGGTAGCCATCAACCCGTGTGGTGCTAAGGTGCCTGAAAAAACGCTGAAGCCTGCACCGCAGGATCGGCTGGCGGGCACAATGACCCGGGCCCGCTTGCGCGCGTGCCTCGAAACAGAATCGCGAGGAAGTCAAAACGAAGCCGCACCATACAGTCGCGGCGAACGGCTGCCGAATCCAGCCGTGAGCGGACTCAGGCCGGAAAGGCGATGATTATGATAACCGTTCTCATTATTGATTGCAATGCGACGGATTGTCGCAAGGGGAGCGGCTATTGGCGGACGCTGGGTTTGCCGCGATCCATTTCAGGGAGCCGTGTCACCGGCATGTGCGTACTGCCGGGCCACGCTTTGCCAACCCCGTGGCAGTCGATCCCCCGTTCGACGCAACCGGGCGAGCGCCCGGTTGCCAGTGTCAGGCTCAGGCCACGCGCTTGCGGAACACCAGGTCCCACACGCCATGCCCCAGCCGCAGGCCGCGGTTCTCGAACTTGGTGACGGGGCGGTAGTCCGGGCGCGGCGCGTAACCGGCGGCGGTATTCTCGAGCGTGGGTTCGGCGCTCAGGACTTCGAGCATCTGGACCGCGTAGTCTTCCCAGTCCGTGGCGCAATGCAGGTAGCCCCCGGGCCGCAGGCGCGCCGCGAGGCGGCTGACGAACGGCGTCTGGATGAGGCGACGCTTGTTGTGCTTCTTCTTGTGCCAGGGATCCGGGAAAAAGATATGGATGCCGTCGAGCGTACCCGGCGGCAGCATGTGGTCGATGACTTCGACCGCATCGTGCGAAATGATGCGGAGGTTGGTCAACTCCTGTTCGCCGATGCGCTTGAGCAGGGCGCCGACGCCCGGCTCGTGGACTTCCACGCCAAGAAAATCATCAGCGGGACGGATCGTGGCGATATGCGCTGTCGTCTCGCCCATGCCGAAGCCGATTTCCAGGATGCGCGGCGCACCGCTGCGACCGAAGGCGGCTTCCCAGTCCAGCGGCGCTTCGGCATAGGGCAGCTGGAAGCGCGGGCCGAGCGTGTCGCGTGCGCGTTGCTGGGCCACGGAGGTGCGGCCAGCGCGCCGCACAAAGGAGCGGATGCGGCGATGCTGTGTCGTGTCCGGCTGGGCGGCATCCGCCGGGCTGCGGCGCGCGTCGGCTTCGCCGCCGGGCGTGGCAGGGTGATCCTGGGATGGCGGCGCGTCGGGATGATCGGAAGAATGCATGGCAATCGGGCGTGCGAAGCAGCGTGTCAGGGCTGGCGCGGACAATCGCGTCCTTGAGGGCAGCCCGGATGGATCCGGGACCACTGGCAGGACGCATGGCGCGCAGGCAATCGAATGAGGCCGGATTGTACCAGCCGGAGGCCGGCGAATTCCGCTACCATGGGCGACCGTCCAACTTCGCCTCATGCTGCCATGAAACGCCTGATGCTCCTGCCGCTTGCTGCCTGTACCCTGCTGAGCGCCTGCTCGCGCGCCGAAGAGATCGGCAGCGTCAACACCAACTGGCGGCTGACCGGATCGGATCGCGTGGTGATCGAGGCCTATGACGATCCGCTGGTCGAAGGTGTGACCTGCTATGTGTCGCGTGCACGGACCGGCGGCATCAAGGGTGCGGTGGGCCTGGCCGAGGATCCGAACGAGGCGTCGATCGCCTGCCGCCAGGTGGGCGAACTACGTTTTCGCGAGCCCCTGCGGCAGCAGCAGGAAGTGTTCACCGAACGCATGTCGGTCATCTTCAAGGCCCTGCACGTGGTGCGCACCGTCGATGCCCGGCGCAATACCCTCGTCTATCTCACCTATTCCGATCGCATCATTTCCGGCTCGGCGCAAAATGCGGTGACCGCGGTGCCGGTACCGCGGTCGACCGTCATTCCCGTCGCCAAGTGATCGTGGCCGGCAGGCTATGCTGCCGACCCGTCGACGCTCAGATGCCTGCTGTCCTGCTCTGGCTGCCCTGATGCAGGGCAAGGCCATCGGTCAGGCTCCACATCCAGCTGCCCCCGGCTTCCTGCGGGGCATTCAGCGTGACCTGGACGCCGGTCAGGTTGACCGCCACCGCCGTGCGCACGCCGCGCGCCGACAGATGCACGAGTGACAGCCGGTATTGCGGATCCCAGCGCACGGTGATGCGTCCGGCGCTCTCTTGCAGCATGGCCGTGGGCGCGGTACTGGCGGTATCGCCCGTCTGCGGCCAGGATCGGACGACGGAGCCGTCGCGCACCAGGGCGACGCTGGCGATCTGCATGGCTGCCGGCAGATGCACTGACGCAGTGAGCGCCTGGGCATCGCCATCGGACACACTGCGCAGCGTCGGCACAAACCATTGTGTGCTGCCGTCGGCAAGGCCGATGCGGATCCACAGGCTTTGGCTGACGCCACTGCGCAGGGCGTCGGCCACAGGCTGGGCCGCGAGCGTATCCACCGTGTGGTCGAGCGTGCTGTGCAGGCTGACATTGCCGCTTGCGGGGTCGCCACTGATTTCCAGCAATCGCAGCGGGGCCACCACGGCCTGCAGCGTGCTGTCCGAACGAAGCCCAGCGAGCGCGCCCGCCGTGGGCAAGCGGATGGCGCGCAGCTCGGCGTCACGCTGCACGCCATAGGCGCTGTAGTCGGAGAACCACTTGGGCGCCGAGTACGACATGACGTCATACCACTGCGAGCCGGGCAATGCCGCCGGACTATTCTGGAACAGGCTCAGGCCGGCGTATGTGCCAAGCCGCCCATTGGCGTACGGATAGCTGCTGTCCTCGAAGGTATGCGTGCGGCCGAAGTTGTGCGCGACTTCATGGGCAATCAGTTCGGTGATCAACGCAGCGTCAGCACCGCCAAACAGGCCCGCTGTGCTGGTATTGGTCGGCCAGGTGTGGAAGCCGGTGGCGGTGGTGCCGCCCACATAGGCCAGCCCGGCATTGCGGGGCTCGGGTTGGACACCGAAGTAAAACTCGTAACTCTGCGCACCCTCTTGTGCACGCAGCGCCGTCAGGTCGAACAGGTCCTTCTGGCTGAACGCATCGCTGCTGCCGGAGAAAGTGACGGGCGCATGCGCGACGACCTCGATGCGCGAGACGGGGAACATCGCGGACAGTACCGCCTGCACGCGGTTCGGGTTGGGCAGCGGGGCCGGTGCGCCACCCGGCCGGGCGATCGGCACCAAGTGCAGTCGAAAGCTGGTCCCCGGGGCGACTGGCGGCTGGAAGGACACCGACTGTGTCAGGTTGCTGGCAGAATCCTCCGCGACAATGCGCACGGTGCGGATATTGGCGACCTGATCGGGCGGGATCACGGCAAAGTAGTTGTTCTCCATCGCATTGTCGGCGCCCGGCACATCGGGAAACGCATCGTCGCCCTGCAGCGGATAGGTGGCAAAGCGGGTGCCCAGCGTGTCCAGCAGTTCGACGCGGGCACTGGCGCGCGATACCGACACGCCGTATGGGCGGCTGATACGCGCCATGACCATTGCCGTCTTGCCGGGGATCAGGCGCAGCATAGGGCTCGCGGCCGGCAGCAGATTGACCTGGCCGATCATCGGGTCGATGCGCAATCCCGGGGCCAGTCCTGCATTGAAGTCGAGCGTCGGCCCATTCAGCGCGAAGCCGCTGGCGGTGCGGAGTTCTACCCGGTAGCTGGCGCTTTGCGTGGCGTTGATGGCGATCACGACGCCACGTGCGGAACGCCGCAGGATCGGAATGTCCATGCCGCCCCAGCGGACCTGTGTCGCACGATCCAGGCATGCCCCGCTCAACTCCACCGCCATGCCCGGCGATGCCGTAGCGCTTGACAGACGGTCGATGCCGATGGGGCACCAGGCGAATGTGCTGTTCGACAGCTTCATGGCCTGTCCGTCACCCCCGTAGCCCACGACGTTGACCGGCTGGTTTTCTGCCAGCGTCAGGCGCGGCATAGTGACGCGCAGCACGGTCTCGCCATTGGCATCGCGACGTTTCTCGGGAGACAGGCGGATGCCGGCGATGTCGAGCAGTGCAATCGGCTCGAGGCCGGCGCCGCGGATCTCCAGCATCTCGCCGGCCTGCGGCGCGGTCGTGGAAAACCGCACCTGACCACTCAGATCGTGAAGGTTGCCTGCCTCGCCCGAGAGGCTCGCGGATGATCCGCTACCGCTGCCACCGCTGCCACCGCCGCCACCGCCGCCGCATGCCATGACTGCAGCCGCGGCTGCCAATGCCAGCGCCCATGAAAGATGGCGTTTCGAAGTGTTTCGAATGCTCGTCCGCACGATTCTCTCCCGTGACCCCTGGCGTCTGCCATGCGCACATGCGCATGGCCGCCGGGAAGCCTGTGGCGGCGTAGCGAGACACCTATGCCGGCTTCTATGGCCGGATGCGCCCCTCTCGCTGAATCGTTGGTGTGCGGCTACCGCACTGCCACAGACCTATGCATGGTGGAAGGCCGATGGCGCAGATGCCACTGAAGAAAATTTCTGTCTGAGTTAACGAATTTAACTTTTGATGACAAATTCACCATATTGCACTGGCCGCGTGGGAAATTTTGCAATTTGCAATACAAATCGTAAGTTCTACGCGGCATGCCAGATGACTTCGTATCACCCATGTGCTGCGTCGATGGCTGCGCAAGAATGTGAATTTATTTAACAATCCGTTGCGATCTTGCACTTGTTCACAGTGTGCTCAGGCCATGCGTGGAAGCAGGGGAATGTTTATTGCTGTATCACGTACCTGCCGCCGTTCGATGCGGAGATGTGGAACTACCCCGCATCAATCATCACTCACCGGCAGGCACGCCGCTCGGCGCGCCGTTCACGCAAATTGACCGGCATCAGGTAGCGGCATGAAGAAAAAAAGCATTGCTTTACTGGTGGGCGCCGCGCTGCTCGTCATCGGCGGCACGTTTGGCCATCAGCGCGTCACAGCGTTTTTCTGGAAGGCGGAGAATGCAACCGTGCGCCTGCCCGGCTGTGCCTCGAACGACTGCATCGAGCACGGCACGATCCGCATGAATCCCTGGAATGGCATGTATTACCTCACGACCGCCGAAGGCAAGGTCTACGAGCTGGGCGAGGGTGCGACCGCGATGATCCAGGGCGCGCCCTGAGGCTGGCTGGGTAGCTGGGGGCAACGACCAACGACGGAAGGGGGGCGACGCTCCAGGACGGTCCGGAAAGCGCCAAGGCGGCGAAGGAAACTGGAGCGGGTGAAGGGAATCGAACCCTCGTATGAAGCTTGGGAAGCTGCCGTTCTACCATTGAACTACACCCGCATTGCGGCAACTGCTTGAAGGCTTGGTGCGCATTCGCATTCAGCCCCATATTCAGCTGCGTGGCGCGTATTCTAGCGCAGGCGGCCGGGGTTGGGCAGCCTGCCGGTGCAATCTTCCGCGCAATTCCCGGTTCGGCCGCGTGTAAGCGTGCCACCAGGTTCGTGAGTCAGGCGGGGATCATCCGCTTTCGAACCGTTTCATGGCCCAGTGGTCATCGCACCGCAATGGTCACACCGTGGTCGCGCCGCGCAGCGGATCATGCAGGCGCTGCTGCCAGCGGTGGATCCTGACGCCGCCATGCCGAGCAGAGCTGCGCGATGCCGGCAATCAGCCCGAGCGTCACGCCGGTTTTCCAAGCCACGTTGTATGACCCAAGCAGATCATAGACAAGCCCGCCGCCATAGGCGCCGATGAAGCTGCCAAGCTGGTGGCTGAGGAAGGCCACGCCCTGGAGCATCGGCTGCCAGCGCAGGCCGAACATGTCCGAGATCGCGCCGGCGATCAATGGCACCACGCCAAACCACAAGAAACCGATGATGGCAGCAAACAGGAGGGTGCTGGCCGGCGTGGCTGGCAGCACGAAATAGGCGGCGAGCGTGAGCGAACGCAGGATATAGATTTTGCCGAGCAGCGCCCGCTTGTTCCAGCGTCCGCCCGCCCAACCATAGAACAGGCTGCCCAGCATGTTGAAGCCGCCGATCAGGCCCAGCGCCTGGGCGCTCAGCATGGGGTCCATGCCGCAGATTTCGAGATAGGACGGCAGGTGCGTGGTCAGAAAGACCAGCTGCATGCCGCACACTGAGTACGATCCCGCCATGATCAGGAAAGGTCCGTGCCGCAGCGCACGCCGGATGATCTCGCCGCCGTTCTGCCCCTCGCCGAGCAGGCCATTGCCCGCCAACGGCGCGATGGGTAGCCGGTCCACCTTCCCTGCCAGCCACACGGCCGGCAGCAGGCCGCCTGCCAGGACGGCGAAGCCAAGGATGCCAATGCGCCAGTCGAATCCCTGGATCAATAGCTGACCAATGGGAGCCGCGACCATCGCGCCCAGGGAGCCCGCCGCCGATACCATGCCCAGCGCCAGGCTGCGGTGGGCACCGCTGACCGCGCGCGAGGCGACGGCCATCGAGATCGAACTGGCGAGGCAAGCCAGTGCAATGCCGATACAGATCCCGGCGCCGAGCATGATCATCAGGAATCCATTGGCCCAGAACATCAGCAGCAAACCAAGGATATAAGTGAGGGCGCCCGTCAGCATGATGGGGCGGAAGCCAAGGCGCGCAACCAGTGCTCCGGTGAACGGCTGCACCACGCCCCACGCGACGTTCTGGATGGCCACCGCAAGTGTCATGTCGGCAATCGACAGTCCGAGATCGCGCGTCACCGGCGGGACAAAGATGCCGAGACTCTGGCGCAGCCCCATGCTCAGGCTGAGCATCAGGCTCGCGCCGATCAGGATGGGAACGGCCGTGCGCAGCGAGGCGGGAGAGGGCATGGGTTCAGTGTGTTGTGAGAGCGCCGACGCAGGCCAGGCCGGCAGTTGGCGGCAAGCCTCCGGTACCGCCGGCCTGCCGGGCAGCGGTACCGACGCGCGCCGGCTTCAGATGCCGCCCATGCAGAGATATTTCATTTCGAGATATTCGTCGATGCCGTAGACCGAACCCTCGCGCCCCAGCCCGGACTGCTTCACGCCGCCGAACGGTGCGACTTCATTGGAGATCAGGCCGGTGTTGATGCCCACCATGCCGTATTCCAGCTGTTCCGCCACGCGCCAGATGCGCCCGATGTCGCGGCTGTAGAAATACGATGCCAGGCCGAATTCGGTGTCGTTGGCGAGGCGCACCACTTCCGCTTCGTCATGGAACTTGAACACGGCCGCTACCGGCCCGAAGGTCTCCTCCCGGGCAATCAGCATGGCAGGTGTGGCGTTGCCCAGCACGGTAGGGGCAATGAAGCGGTCCGTGCCCAGCCCGGTGATCTCGCTGCCGCCGGTCAGCAGGGTGGCACCCTTGGCCTGCGCATCGGCGATGTGCTGTTTCACCTTGGCGACCGCCTGGTCGTCGATCAGCGGGCCCTGGCTGACGCCGGTGTCGAAGCCGTTGCCCACCGTGATTTCCGCCGCCTTGGCGGCGAGCTTGCGGACGAATTCGTCGTAGATGTCGGCGTGCGCGTAGAAGCGGTTGGTGCAGACGCAGGTCTGGCCCGCATTGCGGTACTTCGACGCGATTGCGCCTTCCACTGCCGCATCGATATCGGCGTCGTCGAACACGATGAACGGCGCATGGCCGCCAAGTTCCAGCGCGACCTTCTTGACGGTCGGCGCGCATTGTTCCATGAGGATGCGACCTACTGGGGTCGAGCCGGTGAACGACAGGTGGCGCACCACCGGCGATTCGCACAGCGCCTTGCCGATGGCGATCGAGCGCTCGCTGTCGCCGGTCACGATATTGATCACGCCTTTCGGGATGCCGGCGCGATGCGCGAGCTCGGCTAGTGCCAGCGCCGAGAGTGGCGTCTGCTCGGCCGGCTTGACCACGATGGTGCAGCCGGCCGCCATGGCCGGCGCGACCTTGCGGGTAATCATCGCGATCGGGAAATTCCACGGCGTGATCGAAGCGCACACGCCGATCGGCTGTTTGAGCACCACCATGCGCTTGTCGCTCCAGGTGCTCGACATGACATCGCCGCTGACGCGTTTGGCTTCTTCCGCAAACCATTCGATGAACGATGCGCCGTAGGCGACTTCGCCCTTGGCTTCGGGCAGCGGCTTGCCCTGTTCGGCGGTCATGATGATCGCGAGGTCGTCAGTGGCCGCCGTAATGAGATCGAACCAGCGGCGCATCAGGTTGGCGCGTTCTTTGCCCGTCTTGGCCCGCCAGGCAGGCAGCGCGGCCTCGGCTGCGGCGATGGCCTGTGCGGTTTCGGCCTGGCCGAGATTGGCGACCTGCGCCAGCACCTGGTTGGTTGCCGGGTCGTGGACGGCAAAGGTAGCGCCATCGGCCGCAGAGGCCCAGGTACCGTCAATATACGACTGGCTCTTCAGCAGGGCGGGTTCAGACAGGCGGGAAAGCGCGGACGACATGGAGAACTCCGGGTGGGGGATTGGCAATATTCGGCAAGAATACTCCAAAGCACGCGAGTCTTCAGGGCACACCTGGACCAGCTCCCCGGGCAGGCCGATCCGTTTGCAGTCACGGGGATATGCAGGAAATCGGCAGTCATGTCGTTAGATGCGACAAACATGAATGTCTGGTGGTATGAAAACCCGGCCTCCACATGAATGCTTTTGTAAGATCGGGCCACATTTTCTTGACCACGCGGCAAATGTCGCGGCCGCCAAAATGGCGAAAGCGGCTCCCGGTATGTCCGCGAACTTGTCTGTGGAGAGTCCTATCGGCGGATGCATTTCGAGAAACCGGCCAGCCAGCCAAACCGGTCCCGATGTCAGCGTGCGGGAGCAAGGTTCCCGCAGAGGATCGTCAGGCGCACAAGCGGCGCCAAATGCTCGTCGCCGGGCCGACGCACTCACGGCAACGCATGATCCGCCTGCAAGCGCACCGTGCCCGCCAGTGTCGCTGATCGCGTCAGGGATGCACACGGCTGCGCTGGCGATGATGGACCATCTGATCGCGTGCGGCCGGACCGGCGCGACCCTGGGCGAACTGGCAGCCTGTGCGGACCGGGACCTGGTGCAGGCACAGGCGGTGCTGCAAGCCGTGCTCCTGGGTCGACAGATTGCCGAAGTACGCGACGGCCGGTTCTATATCAGGCTGGCCCGGCCGCGGTCGCAGACCTCGATGACCGGGCGCGGATGCTAACCGAAGTCGCAGCCGCGCTGTGCCGCCCTCGGCTCAGCGCGGCGCTGCCCCATCAAACAGGTTCTCCCACAAGGCATCCACGCGCTCGCGCACCGCGCTGTCCATCTCGATCACCCGCCCCCATTCGCGCGTCGTCTCGCCCGGCCATTTGTTGGTGGCGTCGATCCCCATTTTCGAACCGAGGCCGGAGACCGGCGAGGCGAAATCGAGATAGTCGATCGGCGTGTTTTCCACCATCACCGTGTCGCGCGCCGGATCGACGCGCGTGGTGATGGCCCAGATCACTTCCTTCCAGTCACGAATGTTGACGTCCTCGTCCACTACCACGATGAACTTGGTATACATGAACTGCCGCAGGAAGCTCCACACGCCGAACATCACGCGCTTGGCATGGCCGGCGTACTGCTTCTTCATCTGCACCACCGCCATGCGGTAGCTGCAGCCTTCGGGCGGAAGGTAGAAATCGGTGATTTCCGGAAACTGCTTTTGCAGCAGCGGCACGAACACTTCGTTGAGCGCCACGCCGAGCACGGCGGGTTCGTCCGGCGGCTTGCCGGTATACGTCGAGTGATAGATCGGGTCGCGGCGCATGGTGATGCGCTCGATGGTGAACACCGGGAACCAGTCCTGCTCGTTGTAGTAGCCGGTATGGTCGCCGTATGGGCCTTCCAGCGCATGCTCGTAGCCGCTGCGGTGGCTGGCGTCCGGCAGGATGTGGCCCTCGAGCACGATTTCGGCGCGTGCCGGCACCTGCAGGTGCGACAGGGAAGGCGTCAGGCACTTCGCCAGCTCGGTCCGTCCGCCGCGCAGCAGGCCGGCGAACTGATATTCCGACAGGGTATCGGGCACTGGCGTCACGGCACCGAGGATGGTCGCCGGATCCGCACCGAGTGCCACGGCCACGGGATAGGGTTGGCCGGGATTAGCCAGCGCGTGCTCGCGGAAATCGAGCGCACCGCCGCGGTGGGCGAGCCAGCGCATGATCACCTTGTTGCGGCCAATCACCTGCTGGCGGTAGATGCCGAGGTTCTGCCGCTTCTTGTGCGGGCCCTTGGTGATGGTCAGTCCCCAGGTGATCAGCGGCGCCACGTCGCCGGGCCAGCAGGTCTGTATCGGCAACCGGGCAAGGTCGACATCGTTGCCTTCCCAGACGATCTCCTGGCAAGGCGGTGACGAGACCGACTTCGGCGCCATGTCCCACACCGCCTTCACCAGCCCGAGCAGCTTGCCCGCCTCGCGCAGCCCGCGCGGTGGCTCGGGTTCCTTCAGCGCGCTCAGGACCCGGCCGATGTCGCGCAGCGCTTCCATCGATTCCGCGCCCATGCCAAGGGCCACGCGGCGAGGCGTGCCGAACAGATTGCCGAGCACGGGCATGCTGTGGGATTGGCTGGGGGGGCGGCCTTCTTCAACCACGTTCTCGAACAACGCGGCTGGACCGCCAGCGCGCAGCAGGCGGTCGCAGATCTCGGTCATTTCGAGGCGCGGCGAGACGGGCTGGCGCACGCGCCGCAATTCGCCGGTGCGTTCGAGTTGGGCGATGAAATCGCGTAAGTCCTTGTATTGCATCGAAATTTGCAAAAAGTGAGCGGGGTGCCGCATGCGTTTGCAGCATGTGCGTTCCCGTGATTGTGCCTGAAGCCGTGCCAAATCCCTTTTTTACACCTCGTCACACCTTGGTTGGCGATGTCTTGGAAAAGTGGGCGGAATTGCAGAAGCCGAGGCGTAGTCAGGCCGAACGGGGCAACAGCAGGCTCAAGGAGGCTGTTCTTTAGATAAAAATAGAATGTTTATGAGATTCTTTATGCTTGACTCGATATAAAAGCCTTACTTAAAATCCGGTTCACTGATTTGAATGGTGCGCTGCAACATAAATGTTGGCAGCAAACGCCCGGCCTTCACAGTGAGCTTTCGCGACCAATTCTCCGTATCGGCGCGCTGGCTCATCGCTCTGGAAGGCTGCCTGCCCGGGACACTGCGTGTCAGTACCTGGCCAGGTTTGCGCATTTGACGTGCGTGGCCACACCGTGGCCGCGCCTGATCGGGGCACACGGGGAATGCCCCCCACCGACACCGTCGGCAACGACGGGTGTCCTTACTTGGCAGCGAGCTGCCGGTTGATGGAAGCCATTGCGGGACGCTCCCGCAGGAAGCAATCGCAGGATGTCACTGCGTCATCCGGCCGGAGGCCCGTGTGGAGGTAAGTATGGACGGTTGGAAAACCCTTCATTCCAATGCAGTCGGCAAGCTGCGCGAGCGGTTTGCCACCCACCCCTTGGCACATCGCGCAAAGCGCGGCAGCCAGGTGGTGTTGAGCGGGACAGGCGTGCTGGCCATCGTGGCTGCGGTGCTGCTGACCCTGAATACCGACTGGCGCGCTGCTGTCGCCGATCACCTCGTGTCTGGCGCATCGTCCGCAGCGCCGGTACCTGGCGATGCCATGGATAACGCATCGACGGCTACCCAGCCTGTCAGCCATCCCGAAGCGGGTGCGTTGGCGGGCGTGCGCAAGGCGACCGCCAGCTATGCCGCGGACGCCTGGAATGCCTTGCATGCGGTGCCGTCGGTTGCGCATCTCGCCGACCGGATTCCACTGCAGCGCGTGGCTGCCGAAGCCCGCAGCTCCGGCGCGCTCGCGTCCGGCGAACAGCGCCAGGCGGTGGCGAGCTATATCGCCCGCAAGTTCCGCGTGGCGCATGACGCGACACTGCAACTGGTGAAAGCGGCCTATGTCACCGGCAAGGAAGTCGGCGTCGACCCGATGCTGCTGCTGGCCGTGATGGCCATCGAGTCGAGCTTTAATCCCTATGCCGAGAGCGGCATGGGGGCGCAGGGACTCATGCAGGTCATGACGCGCGTGCATCAGGATAAGTACGAGGCAGTCGGCGGCGTCAAGGCGGCGCTCAATCCCTATGCCAATATCAAGATCGGCGCGCTGGTCCTGAAGGACTGCATCGCCCGCGCCGGCTCGCTGGAAGGCGGCCTGAAGTATTACGTCGGTGCAACCACGGCCACCGATGGCGGCTACGGCGCCAAGGTGCTGGCAGAACGTGCGCGGCTGCGCCAGGCCGCAGGCATTGCAGCCCCATCCGCCCCGATCGCCCCGGCACAGCAAATGCATGAGGCGAAGCTCACGCCGGTATCGGCCGACGCGGCGGATGCCAAGGCCGACGCCGTGCGCATCGAATCCCGTGTCACGCCCGCCACGGCTCCGGTCATGGCTGCGGCCAGCGGCAAGGCCTGACGCCCGCCGTTTACCCTGGTCATGTGCGCACGTTGCGCCCATCTGCCACAAGATTCGCCTGCAAGATGTAAAAGAGCGGGACCGATCAGTCGATCGATCCCGCTTTTTTCATGGGCGCTTCATTCGCAGTATTTCATTTGCGACGTTGCATCCGTGTCATGCGCCGGCGCTGGAGCGCGGCTGTATCACGGCCGGGGTATTCACGCGCGAGCGCACGCCGAGGGATTGGTATCTGTGATGGTTGCCGGCCTTGGCCATCGTGAACAGGGGCGCCAGCCAGAGGTTGCTGCTACCCGTGCGTTTTCCCGAGCAGGGCCGCGAGCCGTTCCATCGCCAGCGCGATATTCGCCTGCGAGGTAGCGTAGGACACGCGCACATGGCTGTGTGCCGTGCTCGGGCCGAAATCCATGCCGGGCACGATCACCACGCCAGCATCCTGCAGCATGGCCTGGGTGAGGCGGTCAGCATCGCCGGCGGCGGGGTGGGCGACATTGCGGCAATCCGCGTAGACATAGAACGCACCATCCGGTTCGACCGGAATCTCGAACCCCAGGTCCTTCAAGGCCGGTACCACCAGGGCCCGACGCTGGCGGAACTCGGCTTTGCGCGCTTCGTAGATGGCCAGTGCCTCCTCGGAGAAGCAGGCCACCGCGGCATGCTGCGAGACCGCCGAAGGGCAGATGAACAGGTTCTGCGCCACCTTCTCGAAAGCGTCTACCAGCGACGGCGGCACCACCAGCCAGCCAAGGCGCCAGCCCGTCATGTTGAAGTACTTCGAGAAGCTGTTGACGGTGACGACATCGTCGCCATAGCTCAGCCCTGACACCGGGGTGGCGTCATAGCTCAGGCCCTGGTAGATCTCGTCGACGATCGTGAAGCCGCCACGCGCGCGGACCGCCTGCACGATGCGCTCCAGTTCGTCGGGCAGGATCGACGTGCCCGTCGGATTGGATGGCGACGCCAGGAGCACGCCGCGTGTCCGCGTTCCCCAATGCTGCTCGACCTGGCTGGCCGACAGCTGGAAACGCTGTGCCGGTCCCGACGGGATCATCACCGCACGGCCATCGAAAGCCGCCACGAAATGGCGGTTGCATGGGTAGCTCGGGTCCGGCATCAGCACTTCGTCGCCCATGTCTACCAGCACTGCGCACGCCAGTAGCAGCGCTGCCGAGGCGCCGGCGGTGACGATGATCCGCTCCGGCGCAACCGATAACCCGTAGTACGACGCGTAATACCCGGCGATGGCTTCACGTAGCGCGGGGATGCCGGTCGCGCCGGTGTACTGGGTCATGCCTTGCCGGAGGGCTTCCGTGGCGGCGCGCAGTACCGGTTCCGGCGCGGTGAAGTCGGGTTCACCGATGCCCATGTGGACGATATGGCGACCCTCGCGTTCAAGCGCCGCAGCCTGCTTGGCCAGTTCCATGACGTGGAATGGGGCGATGTGGGCCAGGCGGGCTGCGGTGCGAAGGCGGTCGGCGGACATGGTAAAAGCGCGAAAAGGGTGGACAAGCGTGTGGAATGGCGGCGAATCGCTGTAGATGACGGCGAATCAGGTGGTTACGCGTCGAGCGACGACAACCGGGTGGCAAGGCAGGCCCTCACCGGGTGAGCACACCCGGCCAGCCGGCCGGGCGTCTCATCGCTCAGCGGCGGCCGGCGATTTCCGTCGCGCGCAGTTGCGCGGCGACCTTGTCGAGCACGCCGTTGACGTACTTGTAGCCATCCATGCCGCCAAAGGTCTTGGTCAGTTCGACAGCTTCGTTGATGACAACGCGATACGGAATATCGATGCAATGTGTCAGTTCGTAGGTGCCGACCAGCAGCGCGGCGCGCTCAACCGGCGACAGCTCGGTCACGGGGCGGTCCAGGAAGGGCTGGACGCACGCGGTCAGCGTGGCTTCCTCGCGGATCGCGCCATGCAGCAGGGCATCGAAATGCGCCTTGTCCGCCTTGTTGAAGCCCTGTGCATCGCGCAGGTGCGCTTCCACCACACCGGCATCGGTACGGTTCAGCAGCCATTCGTACAGGCCCTGCAGCGCCAGTTCGCGCGAGCGGCGACGCGCGCTCTTGGGTGGCGCCTTGGCGGTGGCCTTGTCGGCGGGTTTGTCAGCCGGAGCGGCCGGCGTCTGATCAGTCGTCGCCATCCTCGTCCTCATCATCTTCATCGTCGGCGCTGCGCAGGCCGTCCATGGCCGACACCAGGTTGGCCATTTCCACGGCGGCACGGGCGCAGTCGCGGCCCTTCTCGGCGGCGCGCACTTCGGCCTGTTCATCCGTGTCGGTGGTCAGGATGCCGTTGGCGATGGGCAAGTTGAAATCCAGGCCCACGCGGGTGATGCCAGCGGCCGACTCATTCGAGACCAGCTCGAAATGGTAGGTTTCGCCGCGAATGACGGCGCCCAGCGCGATCAAGGCATCGAACTGGCCGCTTTCGGCGAGCTTCTGCAGGGCCAGTGGCGCTTCCAGCGCGCCCGGCACGGTGACCAGCAGGGTGTCTTCGCTCTCGATGCCGAGGCGTTCCAGTTCCTGGATGCAGGCGTCGCGCAGCGCTTCGCACACGGGTTCGTTGAAGCGCGCTTGCACGATACCGATGCGCAGGCCTTCGCCGTCGAAGTTGGGTGAATAGAATCCGTAGTCCATGATCTTGACCTCGTTGGTGGCTCCGCGAGAAGCCGGTTATTCGTGAGCGGCGGTGGCGCCGGCAACGGAAGGGCCGCCCGGCATCGCCTCGTAGCCGGTGATTTCCAGGTTGAAGCCTGCCATGCTTGGCATGCGCTGCGGCGACGCCAGGATGCGCATCTTGCCGACGTTGAGATCGCGCAGGATCTGTGCGCCGATACCGTAGGTCCGCAGGTCGTGCTTGCGGCGCGGCCGTTCCTGGGGCGGGGGGCAGAACTGGGCCTGCAGGGCTTCCGGAGAGTCGCCGCTGCAGTTCAGCATGACCATCACGCCCGGCCCTTGCGCCTCGCCGATGGCTGCCAGTGCAGCCGGCACGGTCCATGAATGTCCACCCTGTGCGTGGTCGAGCATATCGAGCACCGTCAGCGGCTCATGCACGCGTACCAGCGTTTCGGTATCAGGCCCGGGGGTGCCGCGCACCAGCGCCAGGTGCACCTTGCCGCTTGGTCCGTCGCGGTACAGGTGGCTGTCGAACGTACCGAACGGGGTGTGCATGAGGCGCGAGCCAATGCGCTCGACCATGCTCTCGGTCCGGCTGCGGTAGTGGATGAGGTCGGCAATCGTGCCGATCTTGATATTGTGTTCGCGGCCGAATTCGATCAGGTCTGGCAGGCGGGCCATCTCGCCGTCGTCCTTCATCACCTCGCAGATCACCGCCGCAGGCTCGAAGCCCGCCATGCCGGCCAGGTCGCAGCCGGCCTCGGTGTGGCCTGCGCGCATCAGGACGCCGCCCGGCTGGGCCATCAGGGGGAAGATGTGGCCCGGCATGACGATATCGCTCGGCTTGGCGTCGGCGGCCACGGCAGCCAGCACGGTCCGTGCGCGGTCGGCCGCGGAAATGCCTGTCGTCACGCCCTCCGCTGCTTCGATGGACACAGTAAATGCGGTGCCATGGGGCGCGCCATTGCGGCTGACCATCAGCGGCAGGTCGAGCTGCGCGCAGCGCTCGCTCGACAGCGTCAGGCAGATCAGGCCGCGGCCGTACTTGGCCATGAAGTTGATCGCTTCGGGAGTAACGGCATCCGCCGCAAGGACCAGGTCGCCCTCGTTTTCACGGTCTTCTTCGTCAACCAGGATAACCATGCGCCCGGCGCGCATGTCGGCAATGATCTCTTCGATGGTGGCTATGGTCATGATGATGCGGGGGGCGGAATGCCGGTCAGTGAATCGTGCTGAGGAACGCTATTGTACGCCAAGCGGGGCCTGCCAGACCGGTGTCCGGGGCGGCGAAATGCGGTTTCCGGCGCCCCGGGGGGCGCTCAGCTGGCCTCGGCGAAATGAAAACGTCCTTTGCCACGGCTTTTGGCGATGTACAGGGCCTGGTCGGCCGCTTCGAGGATCGTGTCCGGGGTTTGTCCCTGCGGCTCGATGTGGGCGATGCCGATACTGCTGCCGATCCTGACCTGGAGACCGTTCGGCAGGGTGTAGGGCATCTGGATGACGCGCAGCAGGCGCTGCGCCAGCAGTTGCAGGTCATTGCGCTCCGCCTCGCCGACCAGCAGGACAAATTCGTCTCCTCCGATGCGGAACGCCTGCGTTGGAGCGCGCAGCACCCCGCGGATGCGCTCGGCCACCAGTTTAAGCACCTCGTCGCCGCTGCCGTGGCCGTGCATGTCGTTGATATGCTTGAACCCATCCAGGTCGAGATAGAACACCGCAAGCCGCTGATGCGTCTCGCGCAGCCGGGCTGTCATGCGCTGGATCTCATGCAGCAGGCTGGCTCGGTTCGGCAGGCCGGTGAGCGGGTCGTGGCGGGCGCGGTGGTCGCTCTCGCGTTCCGATTCCATGGTCGCGATCAGCATCGCGTTCATCCGGAACGCGGCCGAGGTCATGCTGATGACATAGACCGGCAATTGGATCAGGGTCAACATGAACAGGGGCTCGCCCGCTGCGATCGCTCCCGCCACGCAAGGGCCGAGAACCAGCAGGATCATCACGCCGGTCATGCGCGGGGCGGCAAAGTTGCGGAAGCACAGCCCGCCCACCATAGCTGCAGCCGACAGGCAGGCCAACGCGGCGGCCAGCCAGCTGCCGCTGGTGATGCTGAGGTAGGTGCCGGTGCCGATGCTGCCGGCCCACGCCAGGCCCAGCACCAGATGCCAGTCCGTCGGCGTGCGGCGGCCGGCACGCGCCATGCGGCGCGAAGCCACGAGCAGCATGATACGGGAGGTACAGATCAGGATTTCCAGCGCTGCCCACATATAGAAGGGCGGGCGCTGCAGGTAGCTGGCAATCAGGACGGCCACCAGCACGGTATTGATGACGCCGCCCACGAATACAGACAGGGAGCCGAACAGATTGCTGACGAGCGCCTGCCGGATCTCCGGTGTGACCGGTCGGCCGGGATCGACCAGCCACTGGGTCAAGCGCCAGCGTGGAAGGGAGAACACCTCGGTTGAATTTGCCATAGGCGGAAGGCGGTCGAGTTGTCTTGCAAAGCCCCTGCAGGCCAGAACATGCTCCAGGGGCCAACCAGGCCCCCGGCGAACCACTACCCGTTGGCAAATACTGCATCCGGGATGTCTGGCCACGGCGGTGTGGCGCAGGACATCGTTGCGTCAGGCATGTGCGGTCGCCGACGCGTTTCTCCTATAGTAGCTGCTGCCGAGCCCGGATGGGAAGCCGGGCTCGGCCAATACTTCAAGATGGCTGCGGGGCCAGCATGCGCTCGACGTAGCGCGCGATCAGGTCGATTTCCAGGTTGACGGCATCGCCGACCGCCAGGCTGCCCAGTGTGGTGACTGTCAGCGTGTGAGGAATCACGTTGATCGAGAATTCGCAGCCCTCGGCTACGTCGCGCACCGCATTGACGGTCAACGACACGCCATTGACCACGATCGAGCCCTTGTAAGCCAGGAACTTTGCCAGTTCGCGCGGCGCCAGCACGCGCAGTTCATGGGATTCGCCGACCGGCGCAAAGTGTCGCACCGTGCCGATGCCGTCCACGTGCCCCGTCACCAGGTGGCCGCCGAGACGGTCGCCAAGGCGCATCGCTTTTTCCAGATTGACTGCGCGCGGCTGATCGAGGCCGGCTGTCTTGCTGAGCGATTCGCGCGACACGTCGATATCGAAATGGTGCTCGCCAAAAGCGACCACGGTCATGCAGGCGCCTTGTACGGCAATACTGTCGCCGAGGATGACGTCGGACAGATCGAGGTCTCCGGCTTCGATGCGCAGGCGGACGCCGGCATCGCTGCCTGCGGCCAGCGGCTCGATACGGGAGATGCGGCCCACGGCCGCGACAATGCCAGTAAACATGGGTAAGACTACAGTTTGGTGGTGGAAGACAGAGAAGAGGCGGGGGCCAGCCGCGCGAGAATGCGGATGTCCTCGCCTGTCTGGTGGATATCATGCAGTGTCAGCTGCATGCGCTTATCGAGTGTTTCGAGCTGTGGCAAATCGAACATGGCCCGCCCTGGCCCGAGCAGCGTCGGCGCGAGGTAGATCAGCAGCTCATCGACGCAGCCTTCGCGCAGCAGCGAGCCGTTCAGCTTGAAACCGGATTCGACATGCAGTTCGTTGATGCCGCGTTGTCCGAGCGCCTTCAGCATGGCTTGCAGATCGACCTTGCCACGCGCGTTGGCGACCGGAATCACCTCCACGCCCTGCTGGCGCAGGATCTCAGCACGCGTCGCTGTCTCGCCGCTGTCGCTGGCGCAGAACACCAGCGGGGCAGGGCCATCGCCGGTCGCCAGCATGCGCGCCCGCGGCGAAACGTCCAGCCGGGAGTCGATCAGCACACGCTGCGGCTGGCGCGGTGTGTCGATGGCGCGCACCGTCAATTGCGGATCGTCTTCCCTGACCGTGCCGATGCCGGTCAGGATGGCGCAAGCACGGGCGCGCCAGCGATGGCCGTCGGCACGCGCCGCTTCACCGGTGATCCACTGGCTCACGCCATTCTCCAGTGCCGTGGTGCCATCCAGCGACGCTGCGATCTTGAGGCGTACCCAAGGCGTGCCGCGCGCCATGCGGGCGACGAAGCCGATGTTCAGTTCGCGTGCTTCTCTCTCCAGCAACCCGCAGCGGACCTCGATACCGGCTTCGCGCAGGCGTTGCAGGCCGCGACCAGAAACCTTCGGGTTCGGATCTTCCATCGCCGCGATCACGCGGACGATGCCGGCCTTGACCAGGGCATCGGCGCACGGGGGCGTGCGGCCGAAGTGGCTGCATGGCTCGAGCGTCACATACGCGGTAGCGCCAGCTACGCCATGGCCGCGCGCGGCGGCATCCTCAAGCGCCTGGATCTCGGCGTGATTGCCGCCGGCCGGCTGGGTGAATCCCGCGCCGAGCACATCGCCATCGCGGACGATGACGCAGCCCACGCGCGGATTCGGTGTCGTCAGGTACATGCCGCGTTCGGCCAGGGCCAAGGCCTGCAGCATGAAGGTGTGGTCGATTTCAGAAAACATAGGTCAGCCGCACAGCGGCCAATGAACTCAGGGCGATGAACTCAGGGCGTTGGGCCACATGCCGGATCGTCCGACGGTGCGCAGATGCGCACGCGACCCTGTGCGCTCAGCGTGACCAGCCGGATGGTGTTTCCGACGATGATTCGCATGGTGCCGGCGACGAAGCCGCCGGTCTTACGCCTAGAGTATCCCACAGGCGCAAAGCGGATGTCATCGTTGGTGGTGCTGCTGGTCCATTGCAGTAGCGCGCCCGACGGTGCCGGAGGCGTCTGCTGCACCGTCCTGTCGGCACGGCCGCAGCGCTCGTCGTCGTCATGGTCGACGCACAGTTGCCAGCCATCGCGCCAGCCTTGTCCATGCGGTGCGATCATCACCGGCCGGCGTTCGGCCAGGGCAATCGCGCGGGCCGTGGCCAGCGTGGCAGCGAAGCGATCCGCCAGCAGCAGTGCCCGTTGCCGCTCCAGTATGCCGGCCAGGTTCGGGATGCCGAGGGCCGCAATCAGGCCGAGCAGCGCAATGGCCACCAACAGTTCGATCAGCGTGACACCCTGCGGCGGCTTCACCAGCATCCGGCATTTCCTGCCGTGGCCGTACCGGCAGCGCTTTCTGCCTGACCCGGCAACTGCGCCAGCGCTTCCCCGGTCGTCCGCAGGATCAGCGTGCCGCATTGCGGATCGTCGCGTACCGGAACGGCGCGCAATTCGGCGCACTGGGCGAGCGTCAGGGCGGTGCATGGGCCGGCCTCGATACGGTAGATCGGCTGCTGTGCATGCTGGATCGAGACAGGCCAGTTGCCGGCGACCTGGCCTGGTGTTTCCGCGTCGCCGTAGGTGTTGGCGGCCAGATGGTGCCGCTCGAGGGTCAGCAGGGCTTCGAGCATGGCCGTGCGCGCCTCGGCGCGATGCATGCGGCGGATGTGTTCATGCCACGCTGGCAGCGCCATCTGCGCCAGCAATAGCAGAATGGCCAGGGCTATCAGCGTTTCTATCAGTGTGAAGCCACGAGTCGCGGCAGTGGAAGGAGGCATTGCGATTTTCCTGTCGATGGATTCCGGGCGTGATGCTCGCAAGGCCTCCTTACGGCGGCTCCATCGGCAGCTCACGCCAGGCCAACCGGCCCGTGCGGATTGACAAGGCGCCTGCGACAACACTGCTCCACCCGCCGGCTGCCGTGGCATCGGGCATCCACGATTGCAACTGCAGCGGCAGGCTGGCCGCGCCTTGCATACTCGTGCGCGCCGGGCCGTCCGGCATGAAGTTCAATAGGGGCGCAGCCAGCACCCGCGCATCGAATGCAGCGCCCGTCATGCCGCCGGCGCTGGGCGGACTGCCATTCGTACCATGCAGCAGGTACTGGCGAGACATGCCGTCGGCGGCTTCGGTGATGAGGCGTACTAGACCGTGTCCGATGGCTTCCAGCGTGGCCGGACGTTCGCCAGCATGCGGCAGGTCGAGCAGCCAGCCTCTGGCCTGGGCAGCGCCCGGCACCACGGTGCTGCCCGAGGCAGTGGCGGTTACGCTGGCCATCGCCAGCATGTCGCGCGTCAGCGCCCTGCTGCCATCGTCGAGCGCCGCGAACAGGGTGCCGCCATCGCCGTTTGTCTCGGCGGATGGCGCGCCGCTCGCCAGTACCAGCGTGCCACCGGTACCGTGCAGCAAGAGCGGCGGCGCTGTCAGGTCGAGCGGCTTGCCGCTGTGCGTCCGGCCCTGTAGCAAAGCGGTGGCACGCCGGTCCATGTCATCCCACGGCAGCGGACCGCGCAGATCGAAACGCCACAGCGTGCCAGTGCTGTCGCCGGCATAGGCGGCGACCGGCTGGCCGAGGACATCGGTGGCAATCGACGGCGCGCCGAGCGCACCGCGCGTGCCAGGCGGTGTGGGGAGTTGCCAGTAGTCCCGGCCGGCCTGCCATGGTTGCCCATGACGATGATCGAGCGCCAGCAGAAGCAGCGAAGGCTGCCGGGGCGCGGCATCGGGGTCCGCCGCACGGCTGCCCGCCGGCGCTGCCGTGCCGTTGCCCGATACCACGAACCAGCGACGGCCATCTGTGTTTGCCGGTCCGGCCTGCGGGCGTACCGGCAGGCCGACGATGGCCGCAGGGCCCGGCGTGTGTCCGAGTGCGGGCAGGGCGTTCGCATCGACCTCCCACAACAGACCGTGGTCGCGCGCGACATCGGGATCGGTGACGTCGAGGACAAACAGCCCGGCCGTATCCGCGCCGGTACTGCAGGCCAGCACGGTGCGCCATTGTCCTGCCAGTTCAGCGTCGGCTGCGGCTGGGCGCGGGCAGACCGGTGGCCGCCGGATGGCGTCGGTATGTGGAAAGGTGGCTAGCCACGGCAACACGGCGGCCGGTGCGTAGGCAAAGCGCTCCTGCCCGCTGGCGAGCTCGAAGGCATGCAGCAGACCATCGTTGGCGCCGACGAACACCAGCGGCGTGCGTAACTGATGCGTACGCGCGAATGCCAGCTGGCTGCCGCTGGCGAACAGCATCTGGGGCGCGCCCACGACGCGTGGCGTTGCCCCGCGCAGGGCGCCGAGCAATCCGCTGCGTTCGCGCCAGCCCGTGGATCCTTCGAGACGGCGGTCGCCACGCAGATAAGCGAGGCGGACATCCTGCATGCCGTCGGCCGTGCCATCCGGAGCGGTCGCAAAATACTGCAGTTGCTGGGGCGACAGCGCGTCGCTGCGCAAGGGAATGTGTGCCAGTCCGGTTGACCCTGCCGCCGTTGTTTCGCGTGCGGTCCATAACTGACGGGAGCTCGGCAGCCGTGGCGGTTGCGATACCGTGCCGCTGAGCAGCGCATCCGCTTCCCAGGCATCGGCAGGCGCGGGATGGCCAGTCTCGGCGGACACCGGGGCGAATGTGATCGCACGCAGTCGGCCATGCCACGGATCATCGCCGGCAGCCGGCACCACATGCTGGGGATACTGGCCCGCGCCGGAGAGACCGGAAACTGTGCCGAGCGTACCGAGCGAGAGAAGCAATGCCAGCATCAGCGATGCGCGGCACATTCTTGATGATCGTGAAGAGCGGGGTGCCTGCGACGATCGTACTGGCCTATGTGCGCACGACGCGGATGCCGGCCACATGATGAGGTCGGGGCGGGCGGATGTCACGGCGTGAACGGTGCGGGACGCACGAGGGTTTGCAGCATACGCGGCATGTCGCCATCCATGCTGAAGCCGGCGGCTGTCACGCGATAGATAACCGCCGGTGCAGGGCCATACGTCCCGGACAGCGCGAGTGGCGTACCGGGATGGCGGTCCGGCAGCAGTTCGACCACATAGCGCGGGGCGTGGGCATCATTGCCGGCTGCCCGCGTATTGGCCGCCGTTCCTGACGCATGAAAGCGCGCGAATGACCAGCCCGGACGACCGTGCGTATCGGCAGTGCAGTAGCCAGCCTGGTTGCCGGTGCCGCAACTGCCGGCAGCGACAGCCATGTCGTGCAGGGGCTGCGCTAGTGACGTGCGAAGTTCGTGCTCCGCCTGTTCGAGGGCGTATTCGGCCGCGCGCAACGCGTGTTCGCGCTGGGCATATGCACTGGCGATCAGGCGATGGTCGGCGAGCATGCGCACTCCCGCGAAGGCCAGGGCACCGAGCAGCAACAGGATGATCGCCACGGTCGCCAGAGCCATGCCGCGATAACCTGTGCGTGCGGCGACAGGTCGGGGCGCGCGCATGGCGGCACACCCCATGGCATGCCTTAGCATGTGGCGGCTCCGCAGGGCGGCGGATTGCGCAACTGCACCGCCGCCGTGAATACTTTGCGTAGCCGCTGCGGTGCATCCTGCGGCGTGTACCGGATGTCCGGATTGCGGAACAGTGTCAGCGCCGGGGACGGTCCCGATGCACTGCGCCGCTCGGCGCGCACGACCAGGGCAACCTGCGCGCTGATGACGCGTTGCCAGGTTGCAGTGCTCGCGCCAATATCGGTAGCGCTCAGGATACGGTCCGGTGTGCCGTCGCCGTTGTCGTCGACGCCAAAACGGAAGCGTAGATGCTCGACGCCACGGATCAGCGAGCGCGAAGTCCAGTGGTCGTCCATCATGCGACCGGCCTGACGCGACGGATACCGACATAACAGCTGCGGTTCGCCATCGTCGGCGCGCCCGATATAGAAGAGACTCAAGCCAGCCGGTGCGCCACTGGCTGGCGTGCGCGTCTCGGGTACGCCCTGGCCGGCGCAGTCGACCACGGTTTCGTCGGCGAGGCCGGCATCGATGGGCGCGCTGCTGCCGGCGAAACGGACCTGGAGGAGATCGCTGCTTGAGGAAGCGCTTGCAGCGCCCGGGGTCGAAGCGGTGCTTGTGCACGTCGGCAACGGTCCTGGTGTTGCCTGCCCGCAGTTCGCCAGCGCGGCGAGCGCCGGTTCACCGGGTGGCCACCCTTGCGGCGACCAGCCGCTCTGCCTGAGCTGCGTCGTGATGACTTCCAGTGCCTGCTGGCCTTTTTCACCGATCAGGGTGTCTTCTGCGACGGCAGCATAGGCGGCGCGTGCCGTGAGCAGGAGCCGCGAAGCCATGACGGTGGCTGCCAGCGCGAGTACCAGGCCGATCAGGATGGCGGGCAGGGAGACCCCGCGCATCATGCGTCTCGCTGCGCAAGAGGGGATGTGCGCGGCGTGTGCGCACGCGATCACAGGCATGAGGCGCACCGAACCGATGGCGCTCATGGTGCAAGCGGTAGTTCGAGGTGGCGCGACATGGCATCCTGCGTTTCGCGCCATTCGATAATCAGGCTGCGTGCCGTGCGCTGGCCGCTACTGTCCGGGAGTGCGGTTGCAATGTCCTGTTGCCAGTGCGCGAGCCACGCTCCAGTCGGATCGAGCCGCAGTTGTTCCGCGCCGTCTTGCAGCAGGCGTACGGCCTGCGTCATTCTCGCGGTGGCACGGCTATCGCGCAGGCCATGCAGGACCACGGTCGTGAGCGCCGCGAGTCCGGCCGTGAGGATCAATAGCGCCAGCAAGCCATCGAGCAGGATCATTCCGCGCTGTCGCGGGGCGGCATGCCGGGCCGGCCGACAGGGCCTCGCATGGCAACGCGAGGCGCGACCGTATGGCGAACGAAAACATCGACAGGGCATGGCGCACTCCTCGTGTATCGATTGATACCGAGTCTATGGCACGCTCTCCGGAATGACTGTGAATGTTCGTTACGCTAAGGGCAGCGAGAAGTCTCCAGGCGTGGCGAATGTTTTACTCATCGTTGACGCCGGTACAGCTCGCGTCGCTGGCCTGCTCGCAGGTCCGGGCCCGCCCCAGTGCATTGATGCGCACGCGTCGCAGATGATCGCCATCCGCGAAGGTCATCACGGCCTGCATGGGGCCGGCGGCGGCAGTGCGCGTGTAGCCGACTGGCGAGTACAACACGTAAGGGGCGCCGGGATCGGAGGAGAGGAACGTGGCCGTCATCGCATCTGGCAGCGCGCCGCTTTGTGTCAGGCGGATCTCGCCCGCATCGAACGCGCGGTTGCAGTTGGCGTCGACGAAGGCCATCCAGCCCTGGCGCCAGTTTGCGTCGCCGTCGGTGGCGATGACCGCGCCGCAGGTATTGCGCGAAATAGCGGCGCTGCGTGCCAGCGAGAGTGCAGAGGCAAAGCTGTCCGCCTGTGTCCACAGCCGGTGGCGGCGCAGCAGGTCGCTCAGGTTGGGTACTGCGACCGCCAGAATGATGACCAGCACGACGATCGTGATCATGATTTCGATCAGAGTGAAACCGCGGACGCGCATCATGGACATTCCTTGCTTAGCGCCAGCATTCGTCCCGTACCACCGGACTTGCGTCGCCAGTGGTCTGGCTCAGTCGCTCGCCGGTGCTGCGCAGCGTGAGGGTGCCGCAGCGCGCATCGGCGCGGCGCGGTACGGCGCTGATCTGCACGCATTCGTTGAGCGCCAGTGCGCCACACTGGGCGGGTGCAGTCAGCGTGTGGGCGGAGCTGTTGTCGTTCTCTCCCGAAAACAGTGGATAGCTGGCTGCGGCGTATGAGTTGGTACGCGAGTACTGGCGCTCGGCCAGCTGCATGGCGCGCATCAGCCCCGATATAGCTTCCGTCCGGCGCGTGCGCGTGACATAGTCGGTGTAGCTCGGATAGGCGATCGCCGCGAGAATGCCAATGACGATCATCGCCACGGCAAGTTCGATCAGCGTAAAACCGCATGTTCGGAGGGAGCGTCTCATGGCGTGTTGGTGATGAAGTTCATATTGCGGATCTCGCGCCAACTGAAGCGGCCAGCAGGCGGTTTCTCGCCTGGCGTCCCTGGCGCAGCATTGCCGCCTTCGCCGACGAAGGCCTGCTTACCGCCGCCGGTCGCGCCGAAGGCCCAGATTTCCACGGTGCGCGTGACGTCGATCAGGCCGACCGAATCACGTACGCCTTTGTCAACGCGCAGTTCAATGATGACCGGCGCGCCGAGCATGCCGGTCGGCGACAGATAGCCAGTGTTCGACAGCACCGGCACGCCGGTCAGCGCATTCACTGCATAGTTGCGGCTACCGCTACCGGTACCGCACAGGTCGGTGCCGGTGAGCAGCGAGTTGAAGTAGATCGTGCCATTCGACAGCAGTGCATCGGTCACCTGCCGCTCGCTGCTGTCCGGGAAGTCGAAGTACCAACCCATCTTCTGCGTGCTTCCCGTGCCTAGTGCAAACGGTGTGCGCGAGAAGCGATAGCTGCTGCCGTCGGCGGTGAGAGTGATGGCATTGAGCCGGTTGCGGCCGGTCACGCGCACGCGCGGCGTGATATTGGCATCGTAGATGCCATAGAAGGAGTTGACCTGTGCAGCCGGACGGCTGTCGCCCGCTTCATAGTACTTGCCGGTACCGAACAGCACCATGTAGCCGCCGCGTGCGAACACGACTTGCGGTTGCATGGTGATCGGCTGGCGCCGGCCTGTGCCGTCGGTCGCCGTGAACAGCGGCTGCAAGGTGGTGTCGTCCTTGTAGGTGGGCAGCACGTTTGCTGCGGCGGGCCCGTCGGACAGCATGAACTTCCACAGGTTGCCCTGCAGGTCACCGGCATAGGCCGTCAGTACCTGCCCATCATTGTTCAGCGCCACGGCGGGCGAGCCCAGGCCATTGGCGAGCGCCGCGTCGGATGCCGGCATCACGAACTTGTAGTAGTTCGTGTTCAGTGTCCAGCGCTGGGCGGCGGGCTTGTCGAGCGCTAGCAGGAACAGCACCGCAGGTGCATTGGCGTTGAACCGGCCAGTGCCGTCATTCAGGTTGCTGTTCAGGCCATTGCCAGTCATCACGAACCAGCGGTACTGCGGAACGCCATTGACCACTCCGGTCTTGAGCTTGACGATCTGCGGCACGCCCATGACGTTACCCATGTCGGGGTCGTCCTCGTCCGTGAACTCCCACAGTACGTTGCCGGTGCCAAACGTGGATGGGTTCGTGACATTGAGGGCGAACACGCCTTGTGCGCCACCGCCCATGCCGGAGGCGAGCACCGTGGTCCAGGCCGAGCCGATGACGGCCTCGCCGACCACCGGCGTGGCATCTACGAAGGCGCGGTGCGCATAGCTCGGACTTGTCAGGTCGGGCAGGTTCTGCATGACGGCGTTTGGCACGTAGGCGAACAGCTCGGCGCCGGTATCGCCATGGAAGGCGTGCAGCATGCCATCGTTGGCACCCACGTAGACGGCCTTGGTGCGGTTCAGGTTATCTGCGTAGAAGGTGTTGAACGTGCTTTCGAAGGAAATCCGCTTCGGTGCGCCGACATAGACGGGACCGGAGTTCACGATATCACCCAGCAATGTGTCGCGGTTGCGGAAGGCGCCGTTGTTCTTCTGTTCACGCGCGGTATCGCCGCGCAGATAGGCGAGGCGGTTCTGTCCCTGTCCGTCGGTAGCCTGTGTCGGGCTGTCCGGATTGCGGTTGAGCCAGCCCTGCTGGGTGGCCGACAGGCTCGTCCAGTCGAAGGTAATGCCATTGCCGCCGCCCGTGCCACGCCGATACGAAAAGATCCGGCGGCTCGCCGGTGTACGCTGGCTGAGAAGGTTGCCGGCTTCCCATGTGGGCGTATCGTTCAGGGTCAGGTTGTCGTTGGCGTCCTTGCTGATGCGGTACGCGGCGAGCCGGCCGGACCAGCGCAGTGCGTCGAAACCGGGCGAATACTGGAATGCGCCGCCGATACCGACCTTGGTGGACGTGACAGCGACGCCCGAGATCGTGCCGCCGAAGCTGACAATGCGATTGAAGATGTTGCGGATCGCCGCGATCATCTTGGCCGGCTGTCCGGCGAGGAACCAGTTGGAAGGCACGCGCGAGCCGGGGGCATCCTCCCACTCACTGTTGTTGGTGACGACCGTGCGGCCATCCGCTGCGTAGGTGCGGAACGGATTGCCATCGTTGTTGCGATCGCTGAAGCCGCCGTACTTGGCTGCCAGGTACAGCTGGCTGCGGCGTTTCGCGGTGGTCACCGTGCCATCGCCGCCTTCGTCGACGTCGATGGAGAATGTGGTCACGCGCAGGTTCGGCATGTTCGGCCGAAATGCCGAGGTGGCCGCCCAGTAGGCGGTTCCGGCCATATAGTAGGTGCCATGGTCGCCCGAACCGGTATCCAGCGTCTGCAGGTTGGCGAGCGCGGTATCGCGGTTGGGGTTGCCGCCGGCAGTCTGGCTTTCGAGGTCACCAACTTTCCTGGTCCACTCCATGACATCGAAGTTGTCAAAACTCTCGACCGCGCGTGCCGAGTCGGTATAGGTGCGGGTATTGCCCGGGACGAAGCGGTCCCAGTGGGTGTTGATGTCGGCGATTGCCAGTACGTAGTTGCGCTGGCAGCTTGCCAGGACAGGGTCCGTCCATGTCGTATAGGCCGGAAAACCATCCTTGAATGCCGTCGTGATGCCTGACACTGCCGACGGCGTGGGCTGGCGGCCCTGCAGGTAACGGATCGATTCGTAATACAGCTCGCTGACCGGATCGAGTTCCTTGTATTGGCCGGAGCGGCCGAACTGGTTCAGGTAGTTCACCACGCCGGAGACGCCTTCCGCGGCGTTCTCGGGATTGGTGCGGAACACGCCGGTGGCCGGGTCCCATTCCTGCCGTGCGGTATTGGCGATCAGGTCAAAGTTGGCGTCGACACTGGTGGCCCCAACGTATTTCAACGGCGCCCGCAGCACACCGCCGTTGCGCGAGCTGGCGCTGTCGTTCAGATAGCCAAAGGCACCGAAGCGCACGCGCGCGGCGTTGCGCTGCATTTCCCCGACGGGCTTGAAATTGCCGTTGTAGTTCTGGCAGAGATCGGTGCGCGTGGCACTCTCGTTGGCGTCGCAGACCTTGACCCGTACCAGGTAGGGACGGCGATTGTTGTTCGAGCCGGGGTTCAGGTTCTGATAGTTGCCCGGGTTCGAGCAACTGGCATTGTTGCTGGTGTTGTTGCCGAAGAACAGCTTGTTGCCGCATGAGGTGACATACACCGTACTACTGGTGAACGGCGTCACGCCGCGTATCAGGGTCGAGCCGGAGAGCTGGCGGCGCGGGAAATATGAGCCGCTATTGAAGAAGTCATCGGGCAGCACTGCGCGCTGCAGCACGGTACGCGTCGTTTCATCCACGACCCGGTCACCGCCGGTCAGGGCCAGGCGCAGCATGTCGATAGCCGAGGACGTTGCCCAGTTCATGAAGTTGCCGCTGAAGGCGCTGCTGCAAGTGCGCGCGGCGGTGGCGTTGCCGCTGATCTCGAAGTAGTTCTCGGTGCTGTTGTAGGTGTAGCACTTGCCCGGGTTGAAGTAGCCGACATACTCGGTGTCGCCGTCGTAGTCGCCCCGGTACGCCGCGCCGACCGTGGGAAACTCGACCGACAGGCTCAACAGCAGGTTGGGATGAATATTCTGGTTGCGCCCATACAGCGGTACGCGGGCAATGTCGACGGTAGGCGCGGCCGCGACCACGGTAGCGGCCACGGCCGCGAGCAGCGCCATGCCGTGCATGAGCCATGCACGATAGCGGATCATTGCGACACTCCTCGTCCCATGCGGTTCATCATGGCGTGATCTTGTAATAGAAGGTCTGCAGCATGACGCGTACCGCAGGGTTGGGGCCGAAGCCGACCGCCGTGATCCGGTAGAACGGCACCTTGCCCTGTGCATTGGCGCTGGCGCCTTCGATGGTCAACTGCATAGGCTCGATGATGTAGCGTGGCGGACGCGATGGCAGCAGGCCTGCGCCCGAGGCAAAGCGGTTGCCGGTGAATGTCCCGTAGGCGACGGTCGGTGCGTTGGCCGAGACATCATCGAAATTCACGCGTTGCCAGATCGGTGCGGCCTCGCCGTCGGCGGTCTCGCACAGGCCGCGCGCATTGCCGCCGGTTCCGCAACGGCCCTTGATGAATCCCGTCTGCTCATTGGCATCGAAGACCGTCATGCGGCTCCCACCTTCGATATCGAACTCCGCATCGCGCAAGGCTGCTTCGGCGGCCTGGAAGGCAATGTCGCGGTCGCGCTGGTTGTCCGCCACCTTGCGCGAATCGATGGCCATGCGCGCCCCCGCCAGCGCCAGCAGCGTGACGATGACAAGCATGATCAGCGAGGTCGCGAGCGCAAAGCCGCGGGAAGATGTATTCATGGGCAGGGCATCGGTGAGCAGACGGGCGCATTGCGCAGCTGGATCGAGGCGGAGAACTGCCGGCGCTGCGATTGCAGGTTCGTGGTCGGGGTATAGGTGCCGCTGCCGGGATCCTGGGCGTTGCTGTAGCTCGGGCCGAACAGGCTGAACGCCGTGTCGCTGGCGGGTTCTGTGCTGGCATTGTCACCGCGGATTACCATGCTGACCTTGACTGCAACCACACGTTTCCAGTTTGCCTCGGTCATGGCGCCGATGGCATTGGCCGGCACGAACTGATCTGGCACGCGGTCGTTGTTGCCGTCGATGCCATACAGGAAATGCAGGCTTTCCACCCCCTTGACCAGGCTGATGCGACGCCATGCACCGGTTTCCCTGCCTTGCGCATCGCGCACGCGGAACTGACAGAACAGTTCTGGCACGTTGTTGCTGCCGGTGGCGACAAAGAACTGTGCGACGCCCCTGCCGTCATCGACATTCTCGGGCGCCGGCTCACCCACGCCCATGCCGGAGCAGTCCACCATGGTGTTGTCGGGCAACGTGGGATCGTCGCTGCGTCCGGAGCCGACAAAACGGACCTGGAGCATATCGCTGCCGGCCACACCGACCTGTTCGCAGGCCGGCTGTAGCGAAGCCGTCGGGGCGGCGCAGTTATCGAGCCCAAAGATATTGGGTGCGGCATTCATGTCGCCGGTGATGCCAACCCGCGCGCCGCCATTGCGTGGCGCCCAGTTTTCCCACGCTGACTGCCGGATCAGTCGCACCACGACATCGAGCGCAAACTGTCCCTTGTCCTCGATTTGCGTGGTATCACCGATCGACGCGTAGCTTTGCCGGCTGGTGAGGAAGAAGGTCAGGGCCGCGATCAGCAGCAGCATGGCGAGCGTGATCGAGACCATCAGTTCGATCAGCGTAAAACCGGAGGCAGGCGCGCGGTGCCGGGCGGAGGCAGTCATGGCAGGGCGACGATGACGAGTTGCGGGCGCGTGGCCAAGTCGGTGACATCGGCACGCGTCTGGCCGAGCAGCGGCCGCTCCACCCACCCGAGCTTGATGACGATGGGTGCCGTGCCGGCTCCTGCAGCGGGATTGCAGCCCCATGGGCTGTAGCCCGCCGCTTGCCAGCTGACATCGTCACGGCAGACCACCGCACGCGCACCCGGCAGCGAGAGGCGTGCACGGCGCACCCATTCATCCACATCGAAGCGTGCCAGCAGCGGTGCGCAGACCGTTGTCACATCGGAGCAGGGCGTCGTATAGAAATTCTGTACCGGCGTGGGATTGGCGCCCATCGACGCAGTATCGAACAGGTAGGGGTTGTTGGCCGGATTGGGCGTCTGGCTCGCCGGCAGGTTGGCGCGCATCTTGTCCGCCAGTTCGGTGGCGAGATGCATGGCAACCGTGTCGTAGGAAGATTGCTGCGAGAAGCGATATGAAGTGAGCAGCAGCCCGGCAATGCCCAGTACGCCGATGGTCAGCACCAGCACGGAAACCAGCGCCTCTAGCATGGCAAAGCCATGCGCATGCGACACGCGACACCGGTGCATTGCTCCCCTCCACCCGTCCGCACATTGCGCTGGTCGTGCCCGGATGTGTTGTTGTGAACCGGAGTGCCAGGAATGTGATCTGAAGTCAACTATACAATTTGTTACATTCGCGTAGTTGTATCAGAATTTCGCCTGTCCGCAAAAAAATTACGCCTTTGGAGGGGTGTTTCCCTGGAATTCATCGAGCATGTCGCGGAATTCCGACACATCCTCGAAACTACGGTACACCGAGGCAAAGCGGATATAGGCGATCTTGTCGAGTTTTTTCAGTTCCCGCATGACCAGTTCACCGAGGTGACTGGTCACGATTTCCTTTTCGCCGCTGGCCAGCAGCTTTTCTTCAATGCGCAGGATGGCCTCATCGACAGCCTCGGCCGAAACCGGCCGCTTGCGCAGGGCGAGCCGCATCGAATCCTTCAGCTTGGCGCGCGTGTAGTCCACACGGCTGCCGTTTTTCTTGACGATGGCCGGAAATGCCAGTTCGGTGCGTTCGTAGGTGGTGAAGCGCTTGTCGCAGGATTCGCAGCGGCGGCGGCGGCGCACGGCATCAGCATCGTCCGACACGCGCGTGTCGAGAACCTGGGTACTTGTATGGCCGCAAAAAGGACATTTCATGCTGGGTCGCCGCGGGGATCAACAGGCCGTAAGCCTGGATGGGTCGTTGGATTCTTGGGTGGCAAACGCTGCATATATTGTCAGCGCACGCCTGCGGCAAGGCAAGATCAAAAAAAACGGCAGGCGAGGTGCGCCTGCCGTTTCTGCATGAGCCGGCATGCCGGCCCACACCGCGTCAGCCGTAGACCGGAAAACGCTTGGTCAGCGCGCTGACCTGCTCGCGCACGCGGGCGATGTTGGCGGCATCGTGCGGGTTGTCGAGCACGTCCGCCATCAGGTTGCCCACGATCTTCGCTTCGGCTTCCGTAAAGCCACGGGTCGTCATGGCGGGCGAGCCGACGCGGATGCCCGAGGTCACAAACGGCTTTTCCGGATCGTTCGGGATAGCGTTCTTGTTGACCGTGATATGGGCCTCGCCGAGGATGCGCTCGGCTTCCTTGCCGGTGATCGACTTCGCGCGCAGGTCCACCAGCATCACGTGGCTTTCCGTGCGGCCGGAGACGATGCGCAGGCCGCGCTCGATCAGCGTCTCGGCCAGCACCTTGGCGTTCTTCACGACCTGTTCCTGATAGGCCTTGAATTCCGGCGACAGCGCTTCCTTGAAGGCCACCGCCTTGCCGGCGATGACGTGCATCAGCGGACCGCCTTGCAGACCCGGGAAGATGGCCGAGTTGATCTGCTTCTCGAACTCGGACTTCATCAGGATCACGCCGCCGCGCGGGCCGCGCAGGCTCTTGTGCGTGGTGGTGGTGACGAAGTCGGCGAACGGCACCGGGTTCGGATACACGCCCGCGGCGATCAGGCCAGCGTAGTGTGCCATGTCCACCATGAAGTACGCGCCAATGTCCTTGGCAACCTTGCCGATGCGCTCGAAATCGATGCGCAGGGCATAGGCCGAGGCACCGGCGATGATCAGCTTGGGCTTGGTTTCACGGGCCTTGCGCTCGAGCGCTTCGTAGTCGATGGCCTCATTGGCGTCGAGGCCGTAGCTCACCACGTTGAACCACTTGCCGCTCATGTTCAGGGCCATGCCGTGCGTGAGGTGGCCGCCTTCGGCCAGGCTCATGCCCATGATCGTGTCGCCCGGCTGCAGCATGGCAAAGAACACGCCCTGGTTGGCCTGCGAGCCCGAATTCGGCTGCACGTTGGCAGCTTCCGCGCCGAACAGCTGCTTGACGCGGTCGATCGCCAGCTGCTCGGCAATATCGACATACTCGCAGCCGCCGTAGTAACGCTTGCCAGGGTAGCCCTCGGCATACTTGTTGGTCAGCTGCGAGCCCTGGGCTTCCATCACGGCTGGCGACGTATAGTTTTCGGAGGCGATCAGCTCGATATGATCTTCCTGACGCTGGTTTTCCTTCTGGATGGCACTCCAGAGCTCCGGGTCGATCTGCTCGATCGTTGAGCGGCTACGGTCAAACATGTGAATACACCTGTATTTTTGGAGAAAGATACGGGGATCAGGGACAGGCCGGGGAAGACTGAGGTCCCATCACCGGCTTTCGTCCGGCTGATCAATCGGGACACACCCTGCTTCCCATTCGCTGCCCAGGCGATCGGCAGGCGCACTGTGCATTGCGCCAGATATACCCCGCGTTTCCTCGTGGTGAACCCACTGAACTCGCCAGTCACGCAGGGTGGAATGGTTGCCGCGAGTGTACGACAGGACTTCGCCCCCTGCAAGTCGCGCGGCCGGCGGCCGGTGCGTAACCGCCTGTAACATAAAATTCGCGGGGTGGTCCATGAATGGCAAGGAGCATCCCTTACAATAGCCGGATGTCCGTATTTCAATGGCCTGTCCGGGTGTATTGGGAAGACACCGACGCTGGTGGCGTCGTGTTCTATGCCAACTACCTCAAGTTTTTTGAACGCGCGCGCACCGAGTGGCTGCGCGCGCTTGGCGTCGACCAGCAGGCCCTCGCCGACGAGGCGGGCGCTGTCTTCGTGGTCCGCAGCACCGCCCTCGACTACGCCGCGCCGGCCCGGCTGGACGATGTGCTCGATGTCCGTTCGCGCATGGAACGCGTGGGCGGCGCCTCGGTCCATTTCCTCCAGGAAGCCTGGCGTGGCGAACAGCTGCTCGTTTCCGGTACCATCCGCGTGGGTTGCGTCGACCGGGCGACTTTCCGGCCGATGCCGATTCCCGCTCCCGTCCTGACTCTCATCAAAGCTGCCGCATGAACCCAATTCCGCACGTCGCGCACGACATGTCGATCCTGTCGCTGGTCCTCAATGCCAGTCTGCTGGTGCAGGCCGTGATGGCCCTGTTGCTGATGCTGTCGCTGTTCTCGTGGACCTATATTTTCCGCAAGTCGTTTGCGCTGCGCAGCGCACAGACCCAGACCGAGAAGTTCGAGCGCGATTTCTGGGCCGGTGGCGACCTCGCGGCGCTGTACCAGAGCGCCGCCAACAACCGCCACCAGACCGGTGCGCTCGAGCGCATCTTCGAGTCGGGCATGCGCGAGTACCTGAAGGCCCGCGACAAGAGTGTGCATGATCGCGGCGCGCTGCTCGATGCGGCACGCCGCGCCATGCGTGCCTCGTACCAGCGCGAGATGGACAGCCTCGAATCGCACCTGCCGTTCCTCGCCTCCGTGGGGTCGGTCAGCCCGTACATCGGCCTGTTCGGCACGGTGTGGGGCATCATGAATGCCTTCCGCGGGCTCTCGAATGTGCAGCAGGCTACGCTGGCTGCCGTTGCGCCCGGTATCGCCGAGGCGCTGGTGGCCACGGCCATCGGCCTCTTTGCGGCGATTCCGGCCGTGGTGGCCTATAACCGATATGCCACGGAGATCGACCGCCTGGCCAATCGCTTCGAGAGCTTCATGGAAGAGTTCTCGAACATCCTGCAACGCCAGACGCACTGAGGGAGGACGCCATGGCCGCAATCCAGCGCCGCGGTGGCCGCAGCCGCCGCGCCTCGGCAGAAATCAACGTCGTGCCTTATATCGATGTGATGCTGGTGCTGCTCGTTATTTTCATGGTCGCGGCGCCTATGGTGAATCCCGGCGTGGTGGACCTGCCGACCGTGGCCGAGGCCGCGCCGCAGCAGACCACGCCGCCGATCATGGTGTCGATCCGCGCCGACAAGTCGATGCGCGTGAGCACCGGTAGCAATGGCGCCGAGCGCACGGTGACGCGTGGCGAACTGCTCGACTTCGTACGCCAGCGCGTGGCCGAGAATCCGGATCAGCCGGTGGTGATCGCCGCCGAGAAAACCGTCCAGTACGACGCTGTGATGAATGTCATGTCCACCCTGAAGGCCGACGGCATCAAGCGGGTGGGCCTGCTGGTGAAATCGCAGTAAATATCGCCGCCCGGCAGGGCGTTTAACCATGCCGGCGTGTTGGATACGTTAAACACTCAATCTGGAGGCGGTTTCAAAATGAAGTGAAGCGATTCTGGTGACGCAGCAACGCCAGAATCATTTTGAAATCGCCTCCCAAGCGCTCTCACCTGTACAGCATGTCAAGCACCTACCATCCGTATGCACCAGTCCAGGAACGCGGTTCGATGCGCGCGTTCCTGCTCGCGCTGGTCATGCATTTGCTGCTGGGAGTGGTGCTGTATTTCGGTGTGCAGTGGCAGATCCGCAGTCCGGCCGGCGCGGAAGCCGAGATCTGGGTGGAAATCCCCGATGTGACGCCGACGCCGACGCCGCCTCCGCCGCGGCCGGTGGAGCAGCCCCAGCCGCAACCACCGAAGGTCGAGCCCAAGGTGGAGGACAAGGCCGACATCGCCCTGCGCGAGCAGAAGCGCAAGCAGGAAGAGGCCGAGCGGCAGGCTGAACAGCGCCGCCGTGAAGATGCACGGCGGGCCGAACAGGAAAAACAGGACAAGCTCGAGGCCGCTCGCAAGCAGCGGGAACGTGAGGCGGAGCAACGCGAAGCGGAACTTCGCAAGCAGAAAGCGGCCGAACAGCAAGCGAAACAGCGCGAGGAGCGCCTGAAAGCCGAGAAGGCCGAGAAAGCTGAGAAGGCGGCAAAGGAAAAAGCGGAACGCCTCGCCAAGGAGAAGGCGGAGAAGGCTGAAAAAGACAAGCTCGCCAAGGAAAAAGCCGCGCGCGACGCCAAGGCCAAGGAAGCCGCGGCCCAGGCACGGCAGTCGGAACTGGCGCGTTTGCGTGCCCTGGCGGGCGGTGGTACCAGCGTCGGCGGTTCGGGCGGTGGCCAGGGTGAAGGCACCGGTTCCGATACCAAAGCTTCCCCAGGCTATGCGGACCGCGTACGGGCACGGGTCAAGCCGAATATCGTGTTCGATCCGGATGCGGTGAGTGGCAACCCGGCTGCGGTCGTGGCAGTGCGGCTGGCGCCGGACGGGTCGATCCTGTCCAAGCGGCTGGCGCGCTCGAGCGGCGATAGCGCGTGGGATAATGCGGTACTGCGCGCCGTGGATCGTTCGGACCCGTTGCCGCGCGACACCAATGGCAAGGCGCCCGGCAACTTTAATATTACGTTCCGCCCGAAGGACTAGGCGGGTCGTACAGATCGAAGACTGAAGATGAGGAGCAGCATGCAGATGCGAGTGGCACCATTCCTGCGTCAGTGCCTGGTGGCCTGGACAATGATGATGCTGGCGGTCGGCGTGGCCCGTGCCCAGCTCAACGTGGAAATTTCCGGCGTGGGCTCGAGCCAGTTTCCGATTGCGGTGGCGAATTTCGAGAATGAGGCGGGGTCGCCGCAGAACCTGACGGCGGTGATTCGCAGCGATCTCACGCGCAGCGGCCGTTTCCGCAATGTCGATGTCGCTGGCGCGACGGTCGCTGAGTCGGCCAAGGTCGACCTGGGTGGCTGGAAAGGGCGCGGTGCCGATGCCTTCGTGGCCGGTAGCGTCACAAAGCAGGCCAACGGCAATTTCGATGTCCGTTTCCGTCTGTACGACACCGTCAAGGGCGAAAGCCTCGGCGGCTTGGCCTTCAACGTGCCGGCCAGCCAGCTGCGCGTGACCGCGCACAAGATTGCCGACTACATCTACCAGAAGCTGCTTGGCGAGCGCGGCGTATTTGCCACGCGCCTGTCGTACGTGTCGCGCGTCGGCGGCCGTTACCAGCTGTTGATCTCCGATTCTGATGGCGCCAACTCGGTGGCCGCACTGAGCAGCCCGGAACCGATCATCTCCCCGACCTGGTCGCCTGACGGGACCAAGGTTGCCTACGTGTCGTTCGAAAGCAAGAAGCCGGTGGTGTATGTCCACGACCTGGCTTCGGGCAAGCGTACGCTCGTATCGAACCAGAAGGGCAACAACAGCGCGCCGTCGTGGTCGCCGGACGGACGCAAACTGGCCGTCTCGCTGTCGCGTGACGGCAATACCCAGATCTACCTGATCAACATCGATGGCACCGGCCTGCGCCGTCTTACCCAGGGCAGCGCGATCGATACCGAGCCGCAGTTCTCGCCGGACGGCAAGACCATCTACTTCACCAGCGACCGTGGCGGCGCACCGCAGATCTACCGCATGCCGGTGGAGGGCGAGCAGGCGGCCCGCGCCCAGCGCGTGACCTTCAAGGGCAACTACAACGTCAGTCCGCGCATTTCGCCGGACGGCAAGCTGCTGGCCTACATCTCGCGCGGCGGTGGCTTCAAGCTGCACGTGCAGGATCTCACGAACGGCGATGTGACGGCCTTGACCGATACCAGCAACGACGAAGCGCCGAGCTTCGCCGCCAACGGCAAGTACATTCTTTATGCCACGCGCGCGGGTGGCCGCGCCGTATTGGCGGCCGTCTCGGTGGACGGCCGCAACCGCCAGATTCTTTCGCTCCAGTCCGGTGATGTCCGTGAGCCGGCATGGGGTCCGTTCATGCAATAAGTTGATGCAATAAAAAGGGAGTCTTACCATGTCTGCACTGATGAACAAGCTGTTGATCGCCGCCGCACTGGTTACGCTGGGCGCCTGTAGCTCGGGTGTGAAACTTGACGATGCCGCCACGGGCGCGAACGGCGCTGGCGGCGCCGGCCAGGGCACCGATCCGCGCGCGGTCCAGCAGGTGAACGTCGGCGGTGATCCGCTGAACGATCCCAACAGCCCGCTGGCTCGCCGCAGCATCTACTTTGACCTTGACAGCTACTCGGTCAAGCCGGAATTCCAGAGCGTGGTCAATGAGCATGCCAAGTACCTGAACGCCAACAAGGGCCGCCGCGTACTGGTGCAGGGTAATACCGACGAGCGCGGCACCAGCGAGTACAACCTGGCCCTGGGTCAGAAGCGTGCCGAGGCCGTGCGCCGCGCGCTGACGCTGCAAGGCGTTTCGGAAGGCCAGATCGAGGCTGTAAGCCTGGGTAAGGAAAAACCCAAGGCGCTGGGGCATGACGAAGCGTCGTGGGCGGAAAACCGTCGCGCTGACATCGTCTATTAATTTCCAGGACGAGCGTGCCGATGAAAATGCGCCTTTCTCAAGGATGGCTCGTGGCGGCCCTGGCATGTAGTGCAATGAGTATTGCGCTACCAGCCCGGGCTGGCATGTTCGACGACGAAGAGGCGCGTCGCGCCATCATCGACCTGCGGGACAAGTCGACGGCCTTCCAGGCCACGGCGGCCCAGCGCATCGACCAGAATTCACGGGCGGTGCAGGATCTGCAGAACCAGGTGGAGCAGCTCCGCTCCGAGGTCGCCCGCCTGCGGGGCGACAACGAAGTGCTGCAGAATGACGTGCAGACGCTGCAGAAACAGGTCAAGGACTACTACAAGGACCTGAACGACCGTGTGGCACGCTTCGAGCCGCAGAAGGTCTCGGTGGAAGGGCAGGAAGGCATGGCCCAGCCAGCCGAGAAGGATACCTATGATGCGGCCCTCAAGCAGTTCCGCGACGGTGACTTCAAGGGAGCAGGTAGCGCATTCTCGGGATTCATCCAGAAGTATCCGCAGAGTCCGTACACGCCGCTTGCGCAGTTCTGGCTTGGCAACGCGCTCTATGCGCAGCGCGACTACAAAGGGTCGACCACCGTGTTGCAGAACATGGTGCAGGCCTATCCGACCCATGCCAAGGTGCCGGATGCCATGATCGCGATCGCCAACAACCAGGCCGAAAGCGGGCAGAAGGCCGCCGCACGGCGCACGCTGGAGCAGGTCGTGTCCAGGTACGCGGGCACGCCCTCGGCCAAGGCTGCGACGGAGCGCCTCAAGACCCTGAAGTAGATGATCCTGGCGTACGCCTTGGCGTGACCAGCGGCCTGCCCTGTGCAGGCCGTTTTCATTGGTTCGCGGCCCCCATGCCCGCGGGCCCCGTGTGGCTGCTATCGCGTCATCGCGCGGCAGTGGCCCGCTCGCGGTAGAATGTGCGCCGGGCCGATCCGTCCGACCCGAACGATTTCTTGCCGGCGCCCCCGGCCTTATTCAATGACATCACGCGCTATCGTCCTGCTATCGGGCGGGCTCGATTCCGCCACTGTTCTTGCCATGGCTCGCGCGCAGGGTTTTGAAACCTATGCGCTGTCAATGCGCTATGGCCAGCGGCATTCTTCCGAACTCGATGCGGCGCGCCGTGTGGCGCGAGCCCTTGGTGCGCAGCGTCACGAGATCATCGACCTGGATCTGCGGCCGTTTGGCGGATCCGCGCTGACGGACGATACGCTTGACGTGCCCGTTGACGGCAACAGTACCGGCATCCCGATCACCTATGTGCCGGCGCGCAATACCATCATGCTGTCCGTTGCGCTTGGCTGGGCGGAAGCCGTAGGCGCGTACGACCTGTTCTTCGGTGCCAACGCCGTCGATTATTCGGGCTATCCCGATTGTCGTCCCGAGTTTGTGTCCGCCTACGAAACCCTCGCCAATATTGCCACCAAGGCTGGTGTGGAAGGCCAGCGTATCCGGGTGCAGGCGCCGATCATCGCCATGTCCAAGGCAGAGATCATCCGTACGGGCATCGGGCTCGGCGTGGACTACGGCATGACAGTATCGTGCTACCTGGCGGACGCCGAAGGCCGCGCCTGCGGCGTCTGCGACTCATGCCGGCTGCGTCGTGCCGGTTTTGAGGCGGCCGGCGTGGCCGATCCTACCCGTTATCAGACTGATCAGACTGACCCTGCAGCAGGAGCCAAGCAATGACTGACATCAACGTGTCCGCACTCACGCAGACCGTTCTCTGGAGCACCTTCGGGCTGGCCTTCGTGTTTGGCGCCATCCTGCAGCGCACCCACTTCTGCACCATGGGCGCCCTCTCCGACATCATCAACATGGGCGACTGGAACCGCATGCGCATGTGGGCGCTGGCGATCGGTACCGCCATGGTCGGGACGGGCGTGATGGCTTCGCTGGGCCTGATCGATACCGGCCGGACGATCTACACTGCCAACCGCGTACTGTGGCTCTCGTCGCTGGTTGGAGGCTTCATGTTCGGCTTTGGCATGGTGCTGGCCTCGGGCTGCGGCAGCAAGACCCTGGTGCGGGTCGGCGCGGGCAACCTCAAGTCGCTCGTGGTGCTCCTGTTCCTCGGCTTCTCGGCTTACATGACGCTGCGCGGTATATTTGGCGTGGTGCGTGTCTCCACAGTCGATACAGTGGCTGTGGATCTCGCCACCACGCAGGATTTGCCAGCCGTTCTGGCCAACACGACAGGCATGGCCAAGGCCAGTCTGCAGCTGTGGCTGTCCGTGCTGGTGGGCGGCGTGATCATCGCCTGGGCATTGCTGCGCCGGGAGTTCTGGACATTCGACAACCTGCTCGGCGGCCTCGGTGTCGGCGCGGTGATTGCCGGCATGTGGTACGTGTCCGGCCATCTCGGTTTCATCGCCGAGCATCCCGAGACGCTGGAGGAGGTATACCTCGCCACCAACAGCGGCCGCATGGAAAGTTTCAGCTTTGTCTCGCCGGTTGCCTATGCCATGGACTGGCTCATGCTGTTCAGCGATACCAGCAAGGTCCTGACCGTCGGCATCGTCAGCGTGTTCGGCATGATTGCCGGTTCGGCTGCCTGGGCACTGGTGTCGCGTACTTTCCGCTGGGAAGGCTTTGCGAATGCCGAGGATACCGCCAACCATATCGTCGGCGGCATCCTGATGGGTATCGGTGGCGTGACGGCACTCGGCTGTACCGTCGGGCAGGGCCTGTCGGGCGTCTCCACGCTCGCCATCGGCTCCTTCATCGCCCTGGCCGGCATCATCGTTGGCGCTGTGCTGGCCTTCCGCTACCAGCTGTGGCGCATGGAACGCATGGTGTGACGATTTGGCCGCCGCGGGTTGACATGGGCACTGCCGTTTCACTATAATCGCAGCTTCGTTTTTGGGTCGTTAGCTCAGTTGGTAGAGCAGCGGACTTTTAATCCGTTGGTCGCGTGTTCGAGTCACGCACGGCCTACCAGATACGAAAAGGCTTCGCAGGCAACTGCGAGGCCTTTTTTATTTAGCCCTGCCGCTCATGCCACTGCATGACAGCATCCCGGTTGGCTTCCAGGAAGGTCCACAGCATCTTCGTCACCTCACAATGCGGGTTGCCGGTATGTGCGGCGGTGGGCGTGAGCGCGGGGCAGCCGAAGTCGCAGATCGTGCTGGCCGCGCACCCCTGGCAGCGATCCCACCACTCGCCCTTGGCATGGAAACGGCCTAGCGTGCGGGTGACGTGCTGCGGATCGAACCCCTGGTCGAGGACATTGCCCAGCCGGAATTCGTGCATGGTGAAGGTCATGTCCGAGCACGGAAACACATCGCCCTGTGGGTCGATCGAAAAGTAGGTGAAGCCGGCGTGGCACGTGTAGCCGGTGCAGTCATTGCGCTGTCCCGGTTGCGCGCGCAATTGATGACGCGCATAGTCGGTCAGCATGCGCAGCGTCATCACGTCGCTCAGCTGGCTGCCATCGTTCGCCAGCTCATGGCGAATGAGTTCCTGCTTGGCCGCCAGCAGTTGCTGGTCTGTCAGGGAGTCGCCTTCCGTGGCGCGGCCCACCTCGAACAGGGTGTTGAAACGTACGCCGCTCACGCCAAGGCCTTGCAGGAAGTCGAGCGTATCGCGCACCTTGTCATGGTTGTGCGGCGCAATGACCACGACGATCTTGGGCGGCAGTCCGGCATCCACGAGCTTGCGGATATTGGTGACGACCTTGTTGCCGCGCTCGCGCAGCACGTCGTTGATCTCGGGTTGGCCATCGAGGCTGATGCTGAGTTGCATGCCCGTGCGGCGGGCGAATTCGATATGCCGTTCGCCCATGATGGTGCCATTGGTCTGCATGCCCAGTGCAAAGCGCGTTGCCGGATAGTCCGCCAGCATGCCGTGAAATTCCTCGAACCAGGCAAGCGGCGCGAGCATGGGCTCACCACCGAAGAACACGATGCGGAAATGCTCGCGCTGCGCGGGCCGCACGAAGGTTTCGAGGGCTTGCCGGGCAATCCCGATATCCATGATGCTCGGCTTGCGGCCGTTGAGCGCCTCGACGCTGCAGTGCGTGCAACTGAGATTGCAACTGCGGGTGAGGCACAGGGACAGTGCTCCTGCAGTGCGTACCGGCTTCAGTTCCGCCGCTGGCGGCACAAAAGCGCTGCTGCGGACCGGAATCGATACGGGGATCGTAACGGAGGACGCAATAGAGGACGCAACCGAGGGCGCAGCGGAAGGCGCAACGGGGGTGGCGATCGAGGTCATGAGCGTTGCTCCTGTCGCATGGCGATCTGTGCATGCCCGACCGGTATGAGGTCGTCGGCGCCATGCGTGGACATGTAGGAATGGTGAACGCCGCAGCAATGCGAGCGGTACAGGCAGGTGTCGCAGCGGGGGCTGAATACTTTCTCCATGTCTCTGGAGGCGCCGCGTGTCAGCTGCACCACATCGGTGTCGCCGTCCGACTGGTAAACCACGCGGGCGTGGGATGTCCGGCTGCGGCGAAAATCCAGGTAGTGCATTTCCAGCCCCAGTAGATGGCAGGGCGGAATGCCTTCCAGCGAAAATGCAATACCCGCTTCTTGCAGCCGGTCGCGAACCTGCGGAAGCTCGCCGGAAAAATCCGCGAGCCGTGGCATCAGTACCGTCGAAGGGTGATCAGGCACATATTGCTCCATCAGCGACAACTGCAGGGAGCGTGCGCCATACCGGCACGCCAGTTGCGCAAGCGTGGCCAGCTTGCCGACTGACAGCGTTGTGATGACATGATTGAGTCCAAGATGGACACCGGCGCCAGCGATGGCCTGCACATTGGCCAGCGCGGTCTCCAGCGCTTCCCAGTAGCCCTGTTTGCCGGTCGTGCCGGTCGCTGCATCGGCATCCGCGCCGTGCACGGACATATACAGTTCCTTTACACCGGTATCGACGAGCGCTTGCACAAACGCGGGATCGCGCAGGGCATGGCCATTTGTCGCCACCGAGATCCACGAGAATCCGGCGGCGCGCAACTGCTCGACGAAACGCGGCAACTGCCGCAACAACGTTGGCTCGCCGCCGGACAAGGTGATGTGGTCGAAACCCTGCCGCCGCAGCTGCGCCAGTGTCGCGAGCGCCAGTTCCGCGTTCACCGGGTGGGCCGGCAGTGTCGGTTCGTCGCAATAGCTGCAGCGCAGGTTGCAGCTGTTGAAGAAACGGAACCAGATGCCGCCACGCTCCTCGGGTGAGGCGGTGACCTCCTCCAGCGAGATCGGCAAGTGGGTCAGTCGCGGCTGAAAGCCTGCCCCTGCATCGGGCGCATCCGGATCGAGGGTCGTCTGCGCATGCGTGACCGATATCACCCGCAGGCGCCGCGCGCCCAGTAATGCCAGCGGCCATGTTTTCACCCTAGCGTCCATGACTCACCATGTGGGCTGCGGTGTCCATTGCGGTGTCCGTTTCAGTATGCGTTTGGGCGTCCATCGCGGTCTGCGGCGCCCATGTCTGGACGATGCCAATCTCTCCCGAGGCCAATTCGCCGAGCATGATGACGCGGTCGAACAAGGGCAGGATGTCGGTCTGATGCGTGACGACGAGTGCGGCGGTGCCGGGCTCCAGCAGATCGAAGAAATCGCGCATGGCGTGGACGCGGTCGCCTGCCGCCAGCGGTGCAACCGGCTCGTCCAGCAACGCCAGTCGGGCGCCGGCGCCCCGCAGTAATGTGCGGACGAGCTGGATACGCCGGATCTGTCCGGTGGATAGCTGATGCTTGCCGATGGCCGCCTCGAATGCCGAGGCGGAAGAGGGGGCGGAGCCAGCGGTGCGTAGCAGCGCATCCAGTCCGAAACGGCGCAGGACGGCCTGGAGATCGACGTCCGAGTCGGGATGCGCAGGCTTCGTCAGCCCGTAGAACAGGTTGTCGTACACATCGCCTTCCACCAGCTCGATAGCCGCCGGCAGGTAGCTGATCTGTGCGCGCCAGGTGCGGTTGGAGCTGCCATGCTGCAAGGTCCATGGACCCAGGCTGAGTTGCCCCGTGTAATCATCGTGCAGGCCGACGATCAGTTCGAGCAGGGTGCTTTTGCCGAGACCGCTGCCACCGAGGATGGCAATTTTTTCACCAGGGTGGACGGCGAGCGCACGGATATCGAGGCCCCTGGCGGCCCCTGGGTACCTGAATCGCAGGTTCTCGATCGCCAGCAGTGGGCCGGCAGAGCGGGACGCGGCGATGTGGCCCGGCTGCTCGGCGCGGATGCCAAGCAAGGCCTGGATATTGTCGGTTGCCACTTCGATGCGCGACAGGTCCATGAACACGGCGGTCAGGTTATCTGCAGCGGAGAACATCATGCCGAGCACCATCACCAGTACCACGAAGGTCTCGATCTGCATGGTGGACTGGCCACTGGTCAGCACCAGGGCCAGCAAGATCAGCACCGGGCCGGAGAAATGGAGCAGGCCCGTCAGCGCCTTGTCGAGGAACAGGTAGATCCCCACCCGGCGGCGTGCCCGGGTCTCGTCGTGCAGCTCGCCGGACAGTCGCGTCATTTCCTGTGTCTCGGTGCCTGTTGCGCGCACCATGCGCAGCCTTCCCAGCAGTTGGGCCAGACGGGACCACAGCCGCTCGGAAGCGTGATCCGCCTGGCGCATATGGGTTTGCACGAGCAGGGCCGAGAGTACGGCGGCAGCCGCGTGCACCGCTACGAGCAGGCCGGCGAGGAACGCCACCACCGGCTGCAGGACGAAAAGATATCCGAGGCAGGAGAGCAGCAAGACGGCATCGACCACCCGCAGCAGCAGGCAATCGACCAGCAGCCGCTGCAGCATGCCGGCATCCTGGAAAATCCGCTTGTTGATCGTGCCCGCATCGCTGGCGATCAGGTCCGCATAGCGATAGCCGAGTACCTGCCGCATCGCTTGTTCCCGTACGTGCAGCACGACGCCGAGGGCGATACGGTCGAACAGGCAGTCACGGAGGAAGCCGATGACATAGGCGAGGATGGCCACGGCGATGGTTGCGGCGCCCAACACGAGGCTGGCGCGTGCCAACGGTGTGCCGAGGTACGTCAGTATCCAGCGGATGGCGGCATCCAGTTCGCCCTGGTACAGGTCGACGCGGACGGCCTGGAGCGTCATGCGGCTGAACTCGAGGGATGCCATCATCGCGGCCGTACTGAGCAGGACCAGGCCGGCCGCCAGCGCCAGCGAGGCATGCATGCCGCGCGGCAATTGACGGAGCGTCATGGACAGAAACTTCAGCGGCGAGAGCGGAGCCTTGGGTGTCCTCATGCCGGCATCCAGGCAAATCCGACGCTATCGGCACTCAGGCGGTCGAGGAAGCGTCCCAAGGGCTGCCGCCCGATGGATGCCGACGCGGGATCAAGAATGTCGGCACAGCCGTCTTTTTCCTGCCATGCCTCGCATACCCAGGCGTGCCTCGTGTCGTCTCCATCGATGGGACCGGTGCTGCCGATGACGACAAGGGGCAGGCCTGCGGCCAACGTCGCGGTCAGCGATGCGCGCTGGTTGATCGGCTGCGGTTCGAAGGGCCCGCCGAAATACTGTTGGAGCGCCGCCAGGATCAGGATGCGGGCAGGCGCCAATCCAACACCGCGACGCAAAGTGGATGCAGGTCTGTTGTCGGGTAGGCTATCCGGCGAGGCCACACGCGGCACGGGTGTCGCCTGGCAGAAGCGGAAGACCGCGGCATCGAACGCTTTTTCCTGCGCACCCAGGCTGGCCGGTGCACGGTGACGCCAGCGGAACGGATCATATGTCTGCGACAGAAACCGGAGACAGACCGCGATACATGCGTTTTCGTATGTCGAAACCGACGGTGCGATCGGTTGGGCGGCCCCCTGTACGGTCGCAGCATAGTGCAATTCATGCAGTTCGTGCAGGCAGGCGACCTGTTCTTCGATTGACTGCAGAGCCGTTCTGCGCAGGACCAGGTGGCGGGCGAGCGCGATCGCGCACGCTACGTCGCCGCTGGCGTTCGCGCATTCGATCAGTTGGTGGCTCTGGTCGCAAAACCAGTTCGGCAAGATGGACCAGAATCCGAGTCGGAGGAACGTCTGCAGGGCGGCCGACCCGCGGACGTCCGGATGGCTAGCAAGTGTGCCCACGGTATTTCGCAAGCGGTCGGGCGGCAATGCGGAAACGGAAACGTCCGCCGCGCCGAGCGGGCAGGCAGTTCGATGGGGCAGCACGGAAACCGGCTCAGGCATGTCGGAATATTCCGAGAATAAAAATATCCCCGGCGCAGGCCGGGGATAATCACTGGTCGTGATTTACTTCTTTTTCTTATCCCATTCGCCACCGTAATAGCTGCGGCCAACATTCACGGCCTCGCTGTCGGACGACACCTGCGGTTGGAAAATGGCATCCAGCTGTTCCTGGCTGAGCGGACGGATGACGTCGCTTTCCAGGGGCTGAGTCGCTTCGCTTGCTTTCTTCATCAGACACTCCCTTCGAGAAAAAGCCCGGGAACACGGGCAGGCACTACGGTGAAACGGGACAGCGAATGCATGGGGATCGAGGCGGTTTGCGTAGGGCGCGCCGTATGCGCACTACGGCAACACGCTCGAGAGAGCTCAATAATCCATATTATCAAATCAGGTTTGACCAAAGTCACCACCTGTTTGGGGGAAATCTACCCGGATACTCTGAATTCTTAAACGCGTGCCGTCCGTCAACCGGGTTAAACCAGGATTATTTTTGGCGGATGCCCGGTTTTCGTCGCCGACGTACCGTCTCTTCCAGGGCAATGCACATGTGATCCGTGGTAGCATCCATGCGGTCTGGCGTGCCAAGAGCGCGCGTGCCGTGTTGGCGGATACAAACGAGCGGGCGCTGGGGGCGCCTAGCGGTCCCCGAAGGCCTTGTCATGCAGAAAATCCTGACCCTCCACGATTCGCAGTCCAGCCGGGCCTACTACCAGTCGGGCATCTGGCAGGACGATACTTTCTATACGCTCGCGCAACGCCATGCGCAGGAGCGGCCGGATGCATTCGCACTGCGCGATGCCACCATGCGCCTCACCTGGCGCGAAGTCGTCGAATGGACCGACAGCGTGGCCGCCGCATTGCAACAGCGCGGCCTGCGGCCGGGCGACCGCGTGGGTGTTTGGCTGCCCAACGTGGCGCACGCCATCATCGTCTTCCTCGCCTGTTCGCGCAACGGTTACGTCTGTTGTCCCTCGCTGCACCAGAACTACACCGTTGACGAAATCTGCACGCTGCTGAACCGCGTACAGTGCCGAGCGTTGTTCGCCATGGAAGGCCATGGCGCCGATGGCCGGCAGGTATCCATTTTCGAGCGCGCAGCCGACATCCGTTCGCTCGACGTGGTGTTTTCGCTGACCGAATACCAAGGACGGGCCGTGCCGCTGCCGGCCGGTGCTGAAGCATTTCCCGGCCGGTTGCCACCCGCAGGACAGGCTGGCCCGGATCTCAATCCCGACAAGATCGTCTATCTGGCCTTTACCTCCGGCACCACGGGTCTGCCCAAGGGCGTGATGCACAGCGACAACACGCTGCTCGCAAACGGTCGCGCGCTTGCCGCCGACTGGGGGCAGACCACCGCCACCCGGCTGCTGACGCTCAGTCCGCTCAGCCACCATATCGCCACGGTTGCGCTCGAGCAGATGCTTGCGGTTGGCCTCGAGCTGATCGTCACCGACAACCGGCGTGGCGCACAGTATCTCGACTGGATCATCGAAACCGGCGCCACTTACCTGATGGGCGTACCGACGCACGCGATGGATATTCTCGAGGCCGTGCGGGAGCGTGGCCTCTCACGGCTCGGCGAGGTGCAGACCTTCTATCTGTCGGGCGCGGTGATTCCGCGCGAAGTGGCTGCCCGCTACGCTGCACTGGGCGTGACGCCGCAGAACGTATACGGCATGACGGAGAACGGCTCGCATTGTTATACCGTGCCGACCGATCCGCAGGAGGCGCTCGTCGGCAGCTGCGGGCGTGCCTGCACCGGCTACGAAATCCGCCTGTGGAAACAGGACAATCCCGACGAAGAGGCAGGCCCGGGCGAGGTCGGGGAAGTCGGCGGACGAGGGGGCATTCTCATGCTCGGCTACTTTGGCGATCAGGCCGCCACCGAAGGAACGTTCAATCGCGACGGCTGGTTCATGAGCGGCGACCTCGGTGTCTTTGACGCGCATGGTTGCCTGCAGGTGGTCGGCCGCAAGAAGGACCTCATCATTCGGGGCGGCCACAATATCCATCCGGCGCGCATCGAGGATCTCGCCATGCGCCACCCCGATGTCGAACGCGCTGCGGCGTTCCCGGTCGACGATGCGCGTCTTGGCGAAAAGGTGTGCCTGTCTGTCATTCCGCGCGCGCAGGCCTGTATCGATCCCGACGATCTGTTGATGCATCTCGCGGAACATGGGCTGTCCAAATACGACATGCCCGAATACTTCCTGAGCCTTGAGCATTTCCCGCTGACCGCGAGCGGCAAGATCCTCAAGCGCGACCTGGTCGAGCAGACACGCGCCGGCAACCTCCAGCCGATGCCGATCCGCTTCGGCGGCCAGACCAGACGCTAGGCGCTCCTTCCCTGTTTGACCGCAAGCGGCTTCACAGGGTCGCGGGCACTGACGTAGCCGGTGCGGCAGCTGTTGCATCCTCCTCCGTGCGGTGCCACCAGCCGCCGCCCAGCGCCTGGAACAACGCCGCGGCCGAGCCGAGGCGCGCCGCCCGGGCCTGCGCGAGATTGAGCTGGGCCTGTCGGTTTGCCTGCTCGGCAGTGATCAACGCGAGGCGATCGATCTGCCCGCCACGGAACTGGCGCTGGGTCAGCGTCATGGCCTGGTGCGCTGCGCGCGCGGATTCATCGGCCGCCGCATGGGTTTCGGCATCCGAGCGGAGCGTATGCAGGGTGTCGGCGACATTCTGGAATGCCTGGATGACAGTGGACTTGTACTGTGCCCGGGCTTGCTCAAACTCTGCCTCTGCCGCGCGCTGGCGCTGCTTCAATGTGCCGCCGTCGAATAACGGCTGGGTGAGGCCCCCGATCAGGTCGAAGAACCTGCCGGAGTTCCAGAACATCTGGCCGATATTGCTCGCCGCGCCGCCCAGCGCGGCCGTGATCGACAACTGGGGCAAGCGGTTGGCGATCGCTACGCCGACCATTGCACTGGCAGCCTGCAACTGTGCCTCTGCCGCGCGGATATCCGGGCGTTGCTCGATTACCTGGGCCGGCAAGCTGAGCGGCAATTCCGCCGGCAGGTGCAAGGTGTCGAGCGAGAACACTTCCGGTACATCCTGATCCTGCACGTTGCCCGCGAGCGCACGCAGCAGCGAGCGCGTATGTTCGAACTGCTGGCGTAGCGGCGCCAACAGCTGGCGCGTTTGCGCCAGTGCCGATTCTTCCATCGCCACCTCGACACGGGAGACATGGCCCGCCTTGAACTGGCGTTGTACCAGTGCGACCGACTGCATCTGCGCTTCGATCATCTGTTCGGTCAGGGCAAGCTGCTGGCGCAGCAGCGCATCCTGGATCGCGGCGGCCACCACGTTTGACGCCAGCGTGAGGTACGCGGCTTCCAGCTGCAGGCGCTGGTAACGCTGCTGGGCCTCCAGCGCCTCCGCCTGCCGGCGGTTGCCGCCAAACACATCGGGTACGTAGCCGACTGTCAGTTGCGCGGTATGGAAGTTGTAGATTACCGGTCCGTTGAACGGCGCCGTACCGCCTTCGCTCGCCGGCGTACCTTCCCGCGTGGCGATGACGGTGCCATTGCCCTGGATGCCGGGGGAGTTTCCGCCGAGATTGCCGGCGATCTTGGTGCGCGAGGGCGAGTAACTGGCCTGTATGGTCGGAAAGAAGAAACCCCGCTGCGCATACACGTTTGCCTGCGCAGCACGCAGGGCTGCCTGGGCTGCCTCGATCGACGGGTTGGCGTCGAAGGCGCGGACGATCAGTGTATCGAGTGCCGGCGATTCGAATACTTTCCACCAGTCAGCGCGGATGTCGGCGGCCACTGCCAGCCGCTGTGCGGGGACAGTGGCCGCGGGTGCAAGCTCGAGTGGCTGGGGCGTCGGCGCATAGCCGTGCGAGACGGGAAGGGCCGGCCGAGCGTAGTCCGGGCCGACCGCGCAGCCCGCAAGCCAGAGCGCTGCCAGCGCCGCCGGGGCCAGGCGGCTGGTGTGGCACGGAAGGGTGCTTGCGCGCATCCGCTTCCGGCCGCTCGAAAGCGCCTGCGACACAGAACGCAAAAGGCTACGCATGCTGGTTTCCTTCAGTGGTGGCAGGTGCCGGTCCCCCATGTTGCTTGAGCGGCTCTGCAAGCGAATCATCAAAATTGCCAAAGCGGCGCAAGGCAATGGGCAGGACGAGGAGAGTAAAAAGCGTCCCCGTCACGATGCCGCCGACGATGACGCAGGCGAATGGCCGCTGCGTTTCGCTGCCGATACCTTGGGACAAGGCCGCGGGCAGCAGGCCGAGCCCGGCCATCAGCGCCGTCATCAGGATGGGGCGCAGGCGTATCGCGGCGCCCTCGACAATGGCCTGTGCCACAGCCGCGCCGCCCTGGATGCGGTGGATGACTTCCTCGACCATGATCACGCCGTTCTGCACCGAAATCCCTGCCACCGCAATGAAACCCACGGCAGCCGATACGGAAAGATGCAATCCTGCGATACCCAGCGTGGCGAGGCCGCCGACCAGCGTGAAAGGCACCATCGCCAGCACCAGGCTCGCCAGGCGAACCGAACGGAAGGCCCAGAACAGCAGCGAGAAGATCAGCAGGGCCGTGATAGGGATGATCACGATCAAGCGCTGCACTGCGCGTTGCGAGTTCTCGAACTGCCCGCCCCATGTCAGGGTGTAGCCAGGCGGCAGCTTGATCTTCTCGGCAACCGTCTGGCGCGCTTCGGCGACGAAGGTACCCTGGTCGCGCCCCAGCAGATTCACTTTCACGATCACCAGGCGCGACCCGGCTTCGCGGAAGATGCGTGAGGCGCCCTGACGTACTTCGATGGTCGCGACATCTTCCAGGGCAATGGTCGCGGGACCGCGCGCCGCGTCACTGTCCGGCAGCGTCAACTGCAGGCGGCCGATCGCATCGATGTTGTTGCGATGGCGTTCTGCGAGCCGGACCACGACATCGAAACGGCGGTCGCCATCGAAGTAACTCGTGACGGCGGCGCCCGACATCGACTGATGTATCAGCGTATCGACATCGTTGATCGAAATGCCGTAACGCGCCAGCCGCTGGCGGTCAGGAGTAATGACGATCTCGGTCTGGCCGCCGATGCGCGTGGCATCGACATCCGTGGCGCCACGGATCCGGCTGATGACCGCGGCGACCTGCGCAGCTTTCTCGTCGAGAATGTCGAGGTTGTCACCCGTGATCTTGGCGACGATCTCGCCACGGAAGCCGGACAGAGATTCCTCGACGTTGTCCTGGATCACCTGTGAGAAATTGGTCGAGACGCCCGGGATGACCGCAAGCTGGTTGGACATGTCCGCGACCAGGCGTTCCTTGCTGGGGAAACGCCATTGCTTGCGCGGCGCGAGTTCAACCAGGAGCTCCAGGTTGTTCGGCCCCTTGGCGTCCGATCCGTCATCGGGGCGGCCAACCTGGCTGATGACCTTGGTGACTTCAGGATAGGCCAGCAGCTTGTGGCGGACCACGCGCTCCACTTCCTTGGTCGTGCCGAGCGCAGCCGAGGTCGGCAGCGTCACCGTCAGCCAGATATTGCCTTCGTCCAGCTTGGGCAGGAACTCGCTGCCCAGGCGGGGAGCAAGCACAAGGGCCAGCACGACCGGAATTGCAGAGAGCAGCAGGATGCGGCCGGCATGCTGCATCGAGTAGGCGACGATCCGCTGGTAGCGTGACTGCAGCCAGTCGAGCCACGGCTTGTGCTTTTCCACCAGTGCCCGGCGCTGCAGGACATATGACAGCAGCGTGGGCAGCAGGGTAAAGGTCAGGATCAGGGCGCCGAGCAGTGCAAAGCTCAAGGTCAGCGCCACAGGGGTGAAGATTTTTCCTTCCACGCGCTGAAAGGTAAAGATCGGCACGAAGGCGAGGATGATGATCGCCTTGGAGAAGATCACCGGTCGCGAGAGTTCCGACATGGTCCGCTGCAGGATGCTCATGCGCTGAAGGCGATTCTCCGGTGCAGTCGGGTCGCCGTGCGCGGTCTTCACCGCAAGGCGCACCATCAGCGCCTCCACGATGACCACCGCGCTGTCGATGATGATGCCGAAGTCCACGGCGCCGAGCGAGATGAGGTTGGCCGATACGCCGCGCGCATGCATCAGGATGAAGGCGAACAGCAGCGACAGCGGAATCATGGTGGCGACAATCAGCGCGGCCTTCCAGCTCGACAGGAAGAGCACCAGAACGGTCACCACCAGCAGGGCGCCGATCAGCAGGTTCTCCGCCACGGTCGAAACGGTATGGCGGACCAGTTCGGTGCGGTCATAGATCGGCGTGATTTTCACGCCGGCGGGCAGGCGCGCTTGCAGCTGGACGATGCGCTCCTTGAGCTCTTCGTTGATCTTGGCCGGATTGCCTCCCTTGGTCATCGAGACGATGCCTTCGACGATGCTGTCCTGTTTGCCGACCGCCACGATGCCAAACCGCGGACGCTCGCCCGCGCGCACCACGGCAACATCGCCGATAGTGATGGCGCGCCCTTCGCGCGCGGTGATCACGGTGTTGCGAATATCGTCGATGCTGCCGTACAAGCCGCCGGAGCGCACGACCAGAGAAGTATCCCCGCGCTGCAGCAGGCCGCCCCCGGTACTGCCGTTACCATTGGACACGGCTTCGTTGACTTGCCGCAGGGTCACCTGGTACTTGCGCAGCGCCTGCGGGTCGGCCTCGATCTGGTATTCACGGATGGCGCCGCCGAAGCTGACGATGTCCGCCACGCCCGGTGTCATGCGGAGGAAGGGCCGCACGGTCCAGTCCTGCAGGGTCCGGACCTCGACATCGGACAGCCCCGGCGCCTGGATGGTGTAGCGATAGACTTCGCCGACCGCCGTCGAAAGCGGAGCCAGTTCTGGCTGTACACCAGTCGGCAGATCGACGGAGGCCAGTTTTTCCATCACCTGCTGGCGTGCGAAATAATCATCCGTACCGTCGGCAAAGGTCAGCGTGACGATCGACAGGCCGGACATGGTGACCGAGCGCACGTTGGTGAGCTTGGGGATGCCGGCCATCTCGCGTTCGATGGGGAGCGTGACGGTGCGCTCCATGTCTTGCGGGGCCTGGCCCGGCAGTTGGGAAATCACCCGCACCTGCACGTCCTGCACATCGGGAAACGCCTCGATGGGCAGCGACGAGAGCGAGAAGCCGCCGACGATGACGAGTGCGGCCGACAGGACCAGCACGAAGACGCGCTGCGTCAGCGCAAAGGCGATGAGACGGTCGATCATTGCGGGCTCATTGCTGGGTATGGAGGCGGGCCGTGTATTCGGCGTCGAGCAGCATGGCGCCTGCGGTGACGACATGCTCGTCTCCCGCGAGGCCATCGCCGACATAGCTATAGTGTTCGCCACGCGTCAGCAGGGTGACAGGGCGGCGCTGGAAGGTCCCGGGCGCGGACTGGACGAAGGCGTAGGTATAGATACCTTCGTTGACCAGCGCGGTGTTCGGGACACGCACGCCCGAGCCGCTTTCCTGCAGGATCGCGGCACGCACGAACATTTCCGGCAAGAGCTTGCCCGCCGGGTTGTCAACGCGCGCACGCAGCGCTGCACGCCGCGTGCTGGTGTCGATTACCTGTCCAAGTTGCGTCACAGTACCCTGGAACTGCTCGCCGGGCCAGGTATCGGTTTCCAGCACGACGTGGCTGCCCTGACGGATGCGGGGCAGCAGTTTCTCGGGCAGATCGATCCAAAGCCACAGCCGTTTCGCATTGCTGATGACGAACAGCGAGGCCGGCGCGCCAGGGCTGACTTCCAGCGCCAGCGCTGCGGCACGCTCCATCACCACGCCGTCGATCGGGCTGACGATGCGGATCTTCTGGCCCTGCACGGCATGGGCACCACCCAGCTGCTTCAGGCGTAGCGTGGCGCGTGCAGCTTCGGCGCGCGCCTGTTCCAGGTCGGCGCGGGCAGCCTCGTAGTCCTTGCGCGAGATGGCTTCGCCCGGCCCCAGTTCATCGGCGCGCGTAAGCGCGAGCTGCTTCTGCTGCACCTCGGCACGCGCTTTTTCCAGTTCCGCGATGGCGGTGCCGGCGTCCGGCGAGTCAATCTCGGCCAGCAGCTGGCCAGCCTTGACTTTGTCCCCCGGCGCGGCCTTGAGGCTGGTGATGCGGCCGGCGACCGGTGTGCCGACGTGCGCGGTCAGGTCTTCGTCGTACGCGAGCCGGGCGTTGAGTGCGTCGGTCACAGGCACCGGTGTCGATGGCAGCTGGGCAGTGCGGATCATGGCCAGCTGGGGCGAGTCTGCAGCAAAACGGATACCTTCGGCGCTCACGCCGGCCTCCGGCGGTGACGCCGATGCGGCGATCGCATCGTGTGTGGTGCTGCGCCCCAAAAGCAGCCATGCTGCCGTTGCGACCATGGCAAGCGATAGTGTGGCTGTCAGCACCCACTTCTTGTTCATGCGTTCTCCAGGATATGCAAGATGGCGAAGCCATCGCGCCCGTGGCTTTCGAGTCGAATCGCCGCGCGGGTGCAAGGAAACCTTGCCGACTGGTAAGCATTCGGCCATCGGGTAGGCGCTAAGATTACTGAGACAACCTTGCCCGAACCTTGCTGCCTGGAGTGCTGTGCGAATACTGATCGTGGAAGACGACCCCGAACTTGCGGATGGTCTGGCCAGCAGCCTCGCACAGTCCGGATATGCCGTGGATGCGGTGCATTCCGGCAGCTCGGCGTTAAGCGCCTGTGCGACGACCCCTTACCAGCTCGTCCTGCTCGACCTTGGCCTGCCAGATGGCGAAGGAATGGACTATCTGCGCCAACTGCGGCGCGCCGGATTGCGCGCGCCCGTGCTCATCCTTACGGCGCGCGACGATCTGCAGGACCGGGTTCGCGGACTGGATGCGGGCGCCGATGACTATCTGACAAAGCCGTTCGAACTAGATGAGCTGGAGGCACGCGTCCGTGCGCTGTTGCGGCGGAGCAGTTCGGTCGATGTGACGCTGAATTTCGGTGCAATCACCTTTGATACAGTATTCCGGCAGGTCACCGTACACGGACGCGAGCTGGAGCTGACGGCCCGCGAACTGTCGGTACTGGAACTGCTGCTGCACCGTCCAGGCAAGGTGGTGAGCAAGCACCAGATCATCGAGTCGCTGTACAACTCGGAGCAGGAGGCCAGTCCCTCGGTGGTCGAAGTGTTTATCAGTCGCCTGCGTCGCAAGCTCAATGACGCCGGTGCGACCGTCGGCATCCGCGTGCTGCGTGGTCTGGGATACCGTCTCGAGCTGAGCGCACATGCGTAGGCTGCTGCCGCGCAATAGCCTGCGGAGCCGGCTGCTTGGCGATCTCTGGAAGCCGCTGTTCTGCCTGCTGCTGCTGGGCGCCGTGGCGGTGTTCTTCCTGGCGCGTCATATCGGTTCGTCGGTGTACGACCGCTGGCTGTACGATTCGGCCATGACGCTGGCCGAGCAGGTTCGCGTCGAGAACGGCAAGGCCGTGCTGGATCTGCCCAAGCAAGCCGTCGAGATGTTCGAGTGGGACCAAGTGGACCGCATCTTCAGCGACGTGCGTTCCCGCCGTTATGGCCTGATCTTTCGCAACAGCGATCTGCCCCCGCCACCCGAGGAACTGCAACCTGGCCAGTCGCGCATTTTCCCGCACTGGGTCAAGGGCCATGCGGCGCGCGTCGTGGCGGTCGCCGTGCCGAATCCCGCGGATCCCGCCGATGTGCTGGTGATCCAGGTCGCGGAAACGATGCTCAAGCGCAATACCCTGGCCACCGACATCCTGGTACTGGTCGTGCCGGTACTGGTGGTACTCGCCTTGCTGGTGGGCATCGTCGTCTGGCGCGCCGTGGCCACCGGGGTGCGCGCGGTGGACCAGGTGGTGGAGCGGCTCGACAGCTATGGCCCGGACCGCCTGCTGCCGGTCGGCGAGATCACGCACGCGCCGGCCGAGGTGCGGCCATTGCTCAATGCCATCAACCAACTGATCCGGCGTCTGTCCGACCTGCAGGATACGCAGCGGCGCTTTATCGCCAATGCCGCACACCAGTTGCGTACGCCATTGGCAACGCTGCAGGTCCAGACCGAGCGCGCATTGCGTGAGCCGGATGCGGCGCGCCATGGCCAGGCTCTTTCGCATGTCCTGAAGGCGGTCACGCGGTCGCGGCACCTTGCGCACCAGTTGCTTATGCTGGCACGCTCCGAACAAAGCGGTGAAAAGGCGTTGCAGATGCAGGAGGTCGACCTGGCTGTACTGGCGCGAGACGAACTCGAGCGCTGGATCGACAGCGCATTGCAGCAGCATGTCGACATCGGCTACGACGGACCGGAATCCGGTGTGGAGGTGTATGGTGAGCCGGTACTGTTGCGTGAGTTGATCGGCAACCTCGTCGATAACGCGATTCGTTACGGCAGCGTACGTGACGACGGGCGACGTGGTGGGGCGGTGACCCTGCGCCTGCAAGTACAGCCCATTATGCTCGTCGTTGAAGATGACGGCCCAGGCATTCCACCGTCGGAACGCACGCTGGTGCTCGAGCGCTTCTACCGGCGGCGTGGTGCAGGTGGGCAGGGGTGCGGTCTGGGCTTGTCGATTGCGCGCGAGATCGCACAGCGCCATGGCGCCAGGCTGGTCATCACCGACCCCCCACAGGGCATGGGCGCCTGCGTCGAGATCCGGTTTGCGGGCTAGCCTGTGAAGGCGGTGCAGCCCTGGCGGGCTGCAGGGACACTTCAGGGAAATGCCGGGATCGCTGGATCCATGCCCTCGAAGCGCGCTTCCGGATGCTGCCGCTGCAGCATGTTTTCGATTTCCTCGATCTGGCCCGGCGCGGCATCGACCATCAGCAGGATCTGTCCGCGCGCGATGGCATCCTCGAAGCGCTTGATGCGCGTACTCCGCGCCGAACTGCCGATCATGCTGGCCGACCAGGCACCGAACAGGCCGCCAAGCACGGCGAGCACGCCGACCATGCCCCATTGCGGCGTGTCGCCGATGATCGGAAACATCGCGGCGGCAAGGCCGGCCAGGATGCCGACGCCGCCGCCGATCATCAGGCCCATCTGTGCGGCGCGCACGATATCGGAGGTCTGCAGGATATTGGCCTCGTGCAGTCCGGACATGTCGGTTCCCTCGGCTGCGAGAAAGTGAATATGCCGCTCGCTGACGCGTGCCAGCAGAAGATCGTCCATCGTCCGCCGGGCGCTCGCCAGGTCGGGGAGCAGCCAGTAGATGCGTTTGCGCATGGGGGTCTCCTTGAAGGGTGCCCTGGATGAGCCGGCTGCTGCCGGATGGTCTCGAACGCAGCCGGAGTGCATGTACTTGTTGTATGCCAGATCACCGTGCACGGCAAGGCACAGTGCCGTTGGCGATTCATTTGTGCCGTTGCATGCCTATAATGAGGGCCACCCCAATACAACGGAGAAAGGACTCGTCATGGAAAATTCGAACACGCGCGTCGCATTCATTGGTCTTGGTGTCATGGGGGTGCACATGGCCGCACACCTGGCGCGTGCTGGATATACCGTGGCGGTATACAACCGGACTCAGGCAAAGGCTGCGCAGTGGGTGCAGGCGAATGGCGGTCGCGCTGCGGCGACGCCGCGCGAGGCGGCGGAAGGTGCGGATATCGTGTGTGCCTGTGTCGGCAACGACGATGATCTGCGCGCGGTGGTGCTCGGCGAATCCGGCGCATTCGCTGGCATGAAGCCCGGCGCGATCTTCGTCGACCACACCACGGCCAGCGCTGATGTGGCGCGCCAGCTCCATGCGATTGCGCGCGAACGCGGCCTGCATTTTGTCGATGCGCCGGTATCGGGCGGCGAGGCGGGCGCCAAGAACGGTGTCCTGACGGTGATGTGCGGCGGCGATGCCGAACCGTTCGCCACGGCCCAGCCGGTGATTACCGCCTATGCCCAGGCGGTGACGCGCATGGGCGAATCCGGCGCCGGCCAGCTGACCAAGATGGTCAACCAGATCTGCATCGCCGGCTTGCTGCAGTCGCTGTCCGAGGCGCTGAATTTCGGCCAGCAGGCAGGGCTTGATATGCCGCAGGTGCTCGACGTGATCAGCAAGGGGGCGGCCTCGTCATGGCAGATGCAGAATCGTGGTCTCACCATGTGCGAGGGCAAGTTCGATTTCGGTTTCGCCGTGGACTGGATGCGCAAGGACCTGGGGCTGTGCCTGGCCGAGGCCAAGCGCAACCAGGCGCCGCTGCCGGTGACCGCCCTGGTCGACCAGTTCTATGCAGACGTGCAGAAGCAGGGCGGCGGGCGCTGGGATACGTCGAGCCTGATCCGTCGGCTCAAGTAAGGCGCCTCGACTACCATTGTCCGCACCGCATCCCGCGCTTAGCCGGGGATGCGGACCGCAGGATGATCGAGCAGCTGGCTGAGCAGCTTTACCCCTTCCTCGATGCGATCCTCCGCAATCGAACTGAACCCCATCCTGAAGTAACGGCAGGGCCCGCTGGCGGCATAGAAGTCGTCACCGGGCTCGATGATCACCCCGTGCTTCAGCGCCACTTCGGTGAGCAGTCGGCTGTCCACGCCAGGCGGTGCTTCCACCCAGAACGACGAGGCCCCGCGCGAATTCTGGAAACGGCATTCTGGCAGATGGCGCAGCAACGCCTCGCGCAAGACCTGCGCACGCCGCTGGTACACCGGCGTGACCCGCCGCAGCAGCGCATCATGATGGCCAAGCGAGATGAACAGCGCCGTGGCGCGCTGGTTGTTGGCCGGTGGGTGGCGCAGCATGAAGCGCCGCAGCGCACGCGCCTGCCGGATGACTTCTGGCGGGGCGACGATGTAGCCCATGCGCAGCCCCGGTACGAATGACTTGGAAAGGCTGCCGATGTAGATTACGCGGCCATCGCGATCCAGGCTTTTTAGCGCTGGCAGCGGCTGGTCAGTACCAGGGTTCTCGGTATCGTAGTCGTCCTCGATCAGCACGACGTCATGCTCGGTGGCCTTGGCAAGCAGCGCCTCGCGTCGTTCCATGGGCATGGTCACGGTGGTCGGGCACTGATAGCTTGGCGTGACGAAGACGTAGTCGCAATGCTCGATGCCGCCGTCCGGCCGCAGGCCTGACTCGTCGATGGGCAAGGGGACCAGTTCCGCACCGCGCATGCTGAAGATATTGCGGGCGTCGCTGTAGCCGGGTTCTTCGAGCCCCACGCGCGCGTGCTTCATCAGCAGGTCGGCCAGCAGGTACAGCGCGTTCTGCGCGCCAAGCGTGACCATGATCTCGTCCGAACTGGCCCACACGCCGCGCCGCGGCAGGATGTGTTTCTGCAGTTGTTCGATCAGTAGCGGATCGTCTCGGTCGATCAGGTCCGAGGCCCAGCCGCGGATTTCCAGCACGGCGAGGGCCATGCGGGTGCATTCGCGCCAGTCGGCGGTCGGAAACAGGGCAGGATCGAACTGGCCGTAGATGAACGGGTAAGGGTAGCTTTGCCACTCGCGCGGCTTGGCGATAGCGCGCAGGCCGGTCATGTAGCGCATGCGGCCGGACCAGTCCGGCGCGCTGGCCCCATGCGTCGGGGTACGTGCGATGCCGTGCCCAACGGAGCGGTCGCGCGTCTGGTGCGAGATGATCGGCTCGCTGCGGCCGTCCGGCAGGCGGTCGGCCACGAAATAGCCGCGTCGGGCCCGCGTGATGATAAAGCCTTCTTCCACCAGTTGCTGGAACGCCAGGATGACGGTGTTGCGCGCCACGCCCAGTTCGCGCGACAGCTCGCGGCTGGACGGCAGGGCGCTGCCTTCCGGCAACTGGCGGCCGAGAATGGCCGAGACCAGTTGCTGGCGGATCTGGCCCTGCAGGCTGATACCAGACTCGGGCGACAGCTGGAACAGGCGGTTCCAGAACAGATTCGTGCGGCTCATGGCGGCATGTGGGAATAGGGTACAGCTTGCATTATGGCGGTGGATCAAAAAAATGCATGCTTCTGGTTCCACTGGATCCACAAATACCCCGGTCTGGCACTATGGCCTCCCGTGCGAGTTTCACATAATGGCTTCACTTGTTCGAGTTCAGGAGTTCCCATGAGCACTACCCCGCACACTTCCGCCGTCGACCTGCTGCAAGCCTTTGGCGACGCCTTCAACCGCCACGATCTCGACGCCATCATGTCGATGATGACCGACGACTGCGTGTTTACCGCTGCCGGCGGCCCGAGCCCGGCGGGTACCCGCTTCGAGGGCCAGGCTGCCGTGCGTGCGGCGTTTGCCCAGGTGATCGCCACGTTCCCGGACGTGCAGTGGAAAAACGGCCGGCACTTTGCCGCCGGAGACCGCGGCCTGTCGGAGTGGACGTTCTCCGCGGCCCGCCCGGATGGCTCGCGTATCGAAGCCAATGGCTGTGATGTCTTCACCTTGCGCGATGGCAAGATCGCCATCAAGGAAGCCTACCGCAAGGATTGTCCGCCGGTCCCGGCCGCCTGATTCAAGTCGCGCCATCTTCCAAGGAATCGCCAACATGGCAAAGTACGATCCCACTTACGATCCGCTGGTGTCGCGCAGTCCCGGCGTCGGCCAGGAATTTCCCCCGTCCTACTGGGCCGCGTCGGCGGGCACGCCGCCACCCGACGACGGTCCGGTCACGGCCGACATGGATGCCGATGTCGTCATCATCGGCGCCGGCTATACCGGCCTGTGCACGGCGATCTTCCTCGCCCGCGAGCATGGCATCCGTGCCGTGGTGCTCGAAGCCAACCGCACCGGCTTCGGCTGTAGCGGCCGTAACGGCGGACAGGCCCAGAACAATACGGGCCGCCTCAAGCGCTCGCAATGGATCCAGCGCTGGGGCATGGAGACCGCCCAGGCGATGCACCTCGAAGTGCTCGACGGCTTCCGGACCTTCGAATCGTTGCTGCGCGATTACAACATCGAATGCGATGCCCAGCCCGGCGGGCATTTCCTGATCGCCCACAAGCCTGCGATGCTGGCCGGCATGGAGGCAGAAGTGCGCGTCATGGAAAAGCATTTCGACTACCACAGCACCATGATCGACGCGCAGACGTTGCGCTCGAAATACGTGGCTGACGCAGAAAGTGCTGGCGCCATGCATGAACCGGATGGCATCGGCGTGCACCCGATGAAGCTTGCCTTTGGTTACCAACGCGTGGCGCGGGAACTGGGCGCACGCATCCATACGGCCAGCCCGGTCATCGGCTGGGAGACGCGCGACGGCTTCCATTATCTGAAGACGCCGGGTGGTACTGTGCGTGCCCGCTCGGTAGGGATCGCGACGGGCGGCTACACCGCACCGGACCTGCACCCGACAGTCAAGTTCCGCTACATGCCGATCCTGTCGAACAACAGCGTAACGCGCGTGCTGACCGATGCGGAAATCGCCGCCTGTAATTTCCAGACGCGCGAGGTGCTCACCGACACCCGCATGCTGCGCTACTACTATCGTCTGCTGCCCGGCAACCGCTTGCAGTTCGGCAGCCGCAGCGCCATTACGGGCGCCGATGCGCCGCGCGCCGTGCACCAGAAGCTGCTGGAAGACGGTATTGCCCGCAAGTTCCCCGTGCTGGCCGGCATTCCGCTGGAGTATTCGTGGTGGGGCTGGGTCGACGTCAGCCACGATATGATGCCGCGCATCCACCAGCCCGATCCACGCCAGCAGGTGTTCTACGCCTTTGGCTACGGCGGCAATGGCGTGAGCTACTCGGCGCAGGCCGGGCGGCGCATGGCCGAGCAGATCGCCGGGCGGGCGGCCAACCAGAAGCTGCCGATCTTCACGTCGCAGCTCCCCACCCACCCCTTCCGTCCGTTCCGCCGACTGGGCCAGCGCATGCTGTACCACTGGTGGGCCTACCGCGACGAGCAGCGCTAAGGCGCTTGCAACCAGCTGGACCGCCCTGGTCCAGCTGGACCCAGCATTTATGCTGTGTGGGCCTACCCAGGGTAGCCCAGTGTTGGCTAAGCTGAACCATGATGTTGGACGGTGTGATACCAGATTGACGGCTGGCACACCCGTCAGGCAGCAGCAGTATCCGGCAGTCCGCGCAGGACCCGGCGGTAGCAACGAGGCGACAAAGAGCGCCCGTGCATTCAAAAAAACAGGAGACACTGGCATGCCTCATGCTTTGACTTTCCTCTTCTCTTCTGCGCACTGATTCCGTGCACGGCATCCCGGTGCCGGTAGTGTGACTTGCAGCAAATCAACCGTTGCTTTACCCGAAGGCAGTATCGCGTTGCTGTACCCAGTGGTGCGTTGCCGTTCTGACAACAAGGAGAGAAAGATGCGTATCTGGATCAAATCCGTAGTTGCACTCGCAGTGATGGCAGGCGCGGTCGCGGCGCAGGCCCAGACCAAGGAAGTGACCATCGCCTACCAGGACATGGTGGTGCCATGGCGCGTTGCGCACGATTTGAAGGAAGTCGAGAAGCAGACGGGCTACAAGGTGTCGTTTCGCCAGTTCACGGGCGGTGGCGACGTGATTCGCGCCATGGCTTCCGGGCAGATCGCGATCGGTGAAGCCGGCTCGTCGCCCATCGCCGCTGCGCTCTCGCAAGGCCTTGACCTGCAACTGTTCTGGATCCTGGATGACATCGCCGCGGCCGAAGCGCTGGTGGCGCGCAACGGTTCGAACGTCAATACGGTGGCCGACCTGAAAGGCAAGCGCCTGGGCGTGCCGTTCGTCTCCACCACGCACTATCACACGCTGGTAGCGCTCGAGCAGGCCAAGGTCAATCCCAAGGACGTGCGCATCATGAACATGCGTCCGCCGGAAATTGCCGCCGCCTGGTTGCGCGGCGACATTGACGCGGCCTTTGTGTGGAATCCGGCGCTCGACCAGATCAAGAAGAACGGCAAGGTGCTGGTGACCTCCGGCGAGATCTCCGACAAGACCGGCAAGGCGACCTTCGACGGCATGGTCGTCACCAAGAAGTTCGCGCGTGAAAACCCGGACTTCATGGTCAAGTTCGTCAAGATTCTGGCCGCCGCGGACGAGAAGTACCGCAGCAACAAGGCCGCCTGGACTGCCGATTCGCCGATGGTGAAATCGGTGGCGCGCATCGCCGGCGCCAAGCCGGAAGACGTGCCGAGCAGCCTGGCACTGTACAAGTTCCCGACCCTGGAAGAGCAGGCGTCGGCCAAGTGGCTGGGCGGCGGTGCGGCCAAGTCGCTCAAATCCACAGCAGAGTTCCTGAAGGAGCAGGGCACGATCCAGCAAGTTCTGCCTGACTACAGCGGCGGTGTCACCGACGAGTGGGTCAAGCGCGCCCGCTGAGGGCGTCACGGCGGTGCGGCGCGGCCGTGAGGCCTGGACCGCACCATTCTGGAGAAAGGCGCCAGTGACTGGTGCAGACGCATGCGCGGCGCCTCTTCTCATCCGTTGTCTGGAAGCTCGTTTGATGGCTACTCTCGAAATTGAAAATCTCAGCGTCAAGTACGCAGGACGCGACGGCGAGGAAACGCTGGCGCTGTCCAATGTCAATCTGAATATGGGAAGCGGCGACTTTGTGGTCGCCCTGGGCGCCTCCGGCTGTGGCAAGACGACACTGCTGTCGTGCATCGCGGGCTTCATGCAAGCCTCCGAGGGCGAGATCCGCCTCAATGGCAAGCCGGTGATCGGTCCCGGTGCCGAACGCGGCGTGGTGTTCCAGAAGCACGCGCTGATGCCGTGGCTGAACGTTATCGACAATGTCGCGCTGGGTTTGCAGCTGCGCGGCATGGGCAAGAAGGAGCGCTACGACATTGCCCGTGAAAAACTGGGCCAGGTTGGGCTCGAGAAGGTCGCCGCCAAGCCGGTGTACCAGCTGTCGGGCGGCATGCAGCAGCGTGTTGGCATCGCCCGCGCGCTGGCCAATGATCCGGCGGTGATGCTGATGGACGAACCGCTCGGCGCGCTCGACGCGCTGACGCGCGAGTCGATCCAGGCGCTGATCCTGAAGCTGTGGGCGCGCGAGCAGAAGATCGCGTTCTTCATCACGCATAGTGTGGAAGAGGCGCTGTTCCTGGCAACCCGCCTGATCGTCATGAGTCCGTCGCCGGGCCGCATCGCTCATACCTATGAACTGCCATTCGCGCGCCGGTTTCTCGAATGCGGCGACGCACGTCTGGTGAAATCCGATCCCGAATTCATCCGCTACCGCGAAGAAATCGTCGATCTCATCCACAACACCACGGCAGAGGAATGAAAATGGCTGCTACCAGTGTGAAATCCGCGGCGCTGCCGACGGCTAAGGCCAAGAGCAAGCCGATGAAGGCTGTATCCGGGTACCGGCTGCCGGGCGAAGGCTCGAGCACTGCCATCGCGACCGTAACCGTTATCTCGCTGCTGGTGCTGTGGTGGGTCGCCACCACGTTCCAGTGGGTGCCGCCGTTGTTCCTGCCGAGTCCCAAGGCAATCTATACGGCGTTCATCGACGCATGGAACGGTGACCTGCAAGGCGGCTTGCCGCTGCTCGAGCATTTCCGCCAGAGTATGGTCCGCGTGTTCGGCGCCTTCGCGCTGGCCGTGGTCACCGCGGTACCGATCGGCGTGCTGATGGGCGTGTCGCGCATTGCGCGCGGCATCTTCGATCCGCCCATCGAGTTCTATCGTCCGCTGCCGCCGCTGGCCTACCTGCCGCTGATCGTGATCTGGTTCGGCATCGACGAGACCTCCAAGATCATTCTGATTTTCCTGGCCTGTTTCGCACCGCTTGCCATGTCGGCGCAGGCCGGCGTGAAGTCGGTGGCCATCGAGCAGATCAACGCCGTGTATTCGATGGGCGCCTCGCGCTGGCAGGTGATCCGCCATGTCGTGTTGCCGGCTGCGCTCCCGGAAATCCTCACCGGCATGCGCATCGCCATCGGTTTTGGCTGGACCACCCTGGTGGCCGCCGAGATGGTCGCGGCAACCGCCGGCCTGGGACAGATGGTATTGAACGCATCCAATTTCTTGCGGACCGACGTGGTGATCATGGGTATCATCCTGATCGGCTTGATTGCCTATGGTTTCGACATGCTGATGCGTCGCGCCGAAACCTGGCTGGTACCTTGGAAAGGAAGGATGTGATAGAAGGTTGGTTTGGGCTGTCGCCAGCAATGCTGGCGCTGGCGGCAGCAGCAGTGGTTGTTGCAGGTGTGGTACGGGGATACGCAGGATTCGGGTTTTCCGCGATGGTGGTCGGCACGCTCGCCATCGTGATATCCCCGGCGCAGATCGTGCCAGTCATGTATCTGATGGAAATCGCGGCAAGCCTGTCGTTGCTGCCGGCCATTCGCCGGCACATCGACTGGAGCTGGCTTACACCGCTCGCGATTGCCAACATCATCACCACCCCGCTCGGGGTATGGATGCTCACCCGGTTCAACGAGGACACGCTGCGGTTGATGGTGGCGCTGTCGCTGCTGGTACTCAGCACGATCCTGCTGACAGGCTACTCGCGTCCCGACTCGGGTCGGCCGGTGGGCGGCTCCTTGCGCTGGACCACGGGCGGTGTTTCCGGCGTGATGAGCGGCATCGCCGCCGTCGGCGGTCTCGCCGTCGCGGCGATGTTCCTGCTGACGGGCGTGGCTGCCGCGCAACTGCGCGCGACGATGATCGCACTGCTGTTCGTCATGGATATCTGGGCGCTGGGATTGTCATACGCCGGTGGTATCGTGCACTGGCAGACGTTTGCACTGGCGTGCGCGCTGGCGCCGGCCATGGTGGTGGGCATTCGCCTCGGTCACCGGCTGTACCATCGCGACATGTCGCGCGACGTGGGACAGCAGGCATTCCGCCAGCGTATTTCCATTCTGCTGTTCACGCTGGCATTGGCCGGTCTGTTGCGGACCTGGCTGGTGAACTAACCGGGCACCCCGGCACCCGGTTCATCCCGGCTGCCGGGCGGTTGCCAATGTTCAGCGGGCCGCGAGCACGCCGAGCGCGGCCGAGGCCAGGCGGGCATAGGCCGAATCCGCGCGGCTGGTAAGCACCACCGGCACGCGCGCACCCAGCACCAGGCCGGCGCATTCCGCGCCGCCGAGATACACGAACGATTTGTAGAGCGTGTTGCCGGTTTCCAGGTTGGGAGCAATCAGGATGTCCGGCTGGCCGGCCACGGGCGAGGCGATACCCTTGATGCGCGCGGCTTCGGCCGAGATGGCGTTGTCGAAGGCCAGCGGGCCATCGATGATGCCGCCGGTCAGCTGGCCGCGGTCGGCCATCTTGCACAGCGCGGCGGCGTCGAGCGTACCGGGGATCGCCGGATTGACCGATTCCGTGGCGGAGAGGATGCCTACCTTCGGTGCGCTGATCGACAGCGCATGCGCCAGATCGATGGCGTTCTGCACGATGTCGCGCTTGGTCGGCAGGTCGGGTGCGATGTTCACCACGCAGTCGGCCAGCATCAGCGGCTTGTCGTAGCGCGGCAGGCTGAAGTAGAACACGTGCGAGATGCGGCGCGAGGTACGCAGACCGGCATCGCGTGACACCAGCACGGCCATCAGCTCATCGGTGTGCAGGCTGCCCTTCATCAGGACCGTGGCAGAACCGTCGCGCACCATTTCGGCAGCGCGCTGTGCTGCGGCCTTGGGGTCGTCTGGCGTATCGACCAGCGTCATGCTACCGAGATCGAGCTTGAGGGACGCGCCCAGCTCACGGATGCGCGTCGCCGGGCCAACCAGTGCCAGCGTGGCGATGTTCGCCTTGACGATGTCCTGGCAGGCCGACAGCGCCTGCGCTTCGCACGGGTAGACCACGGCGATGACGGGTTTGTCGGCGCGCGCGGCGGCGCGCTGGATCAGCGCATCGAGCGCCGGATGCTGGGTGCCGTGAGCGGCGGGACTTGCTGCCATGTTTCCTCCAAATACCGTACACGCCCGTGCGGCGTCCTCGGCTAGAACGTTTGCGTCAGCTCGGCCGCAGCCTGCAGGGCGCGCGGCACGAATTCGAGAGAGCGCGACAGCGGCGAACGTGCCGTAGGCGCATGAATGGCGATGGCGGCAACCATCTTGCCGTTGGTGTCGCGCACCGGCACCGCCACGCAGGCGATACCGGCGACGAATTCTTCGTTGTCGATGCCGAGTTCCTTGTCCGCGCAGCGATCCAGCTCGGCTTCCAGCATTTCGACATTGGTGATGGTGTTCGGCGTGAAGCGCTCGAGCTTCAGCTGGCGCACCAGCTGGCTGCGGCGCTCCGGCGGCAGTTGCGACAGCAGCAGCTTGCCGCTCGCCGAGCAGTGCAAGGGCACACGCGAGCCTGGCTTGAGGTCGAGGCGCAGCGGCCACGGCGCTTCCATGCGGTCGAGGTACAGAACCTCGGTTTCATTGAGCATGGTCAGGTTGACGGTTTCACCGATATCGGCCACCAGGCTCGCCAGGATGGCGCGCCGCAATTGGCGCGGGCCGGAGTGGGTCACGATGTCCAGACCCAGGCGCGCGAGACGTGGCCCGACCGTGTAGGCGTTGCGCGGACCAGGCTCGCGGATGACGAGGCCGCCGTTTTCCAGCGCGGCCAGCATGCGGTGCAAGGAGGCCTTCGGTGCGTCGAAACCCTGCATGATTTCCGCCAGGGTCAGCGGCCGGTCGGCGCGGACCAGGAATTCGAGCAGCGCGAACGCGCGCAGGGTCGGCGTATCGCCGCGCTCGGCAGATGTGTCGAACGCGGGCGTGATATCGGGCACGACGATGGCGGGTGTGCCGCGTCCAGCCGTGGACTTCGCTGCCGCTGTGGTGGATTTCAATCGATCCTCCGTTCCAGAAAACGAGACGCCCTGATTGTACGCCTTGCCGGGTTGCCTACCCTCGCCCCCGCTCTTTCGCGGGCTGCCATCAGCGCCTGGTTGTCGCAGGCGATGGCGTAAGGCCGACATATGACGAGGAATGACTAGAAGAATATCAAAAAATAAAACGTTATGTACCGAAAAATTACATATGTTCCTGAGCATCTAAGGTGGATCCAGATTTGGGACACGCCGTTTCGATAAAAGCCATATAAAAAAGTGACTCAAAATCCATTTAAATTGCTTTGCTCTGAGCAATGCGGAACGCTTCATTTCACTTTTACGGCATTCTGCAAATAGCGCTATCCATCGCTGTTCTGATCATGTATTCTAAATATCAGAAATGCATTCTATTATTTAGAACAAATGGACAAAACACTCGCCAAAGGCATGGCGGTCATGGAATACCTGGTGGCCCAGGGCACGCCCTGCGGGGTCTCCGACGTGGCGCGGGCCATGGGCCTGGCGCGCAGCAATGCGCACCGCACGTTGCAGACGCTGGTGGCGCTGGGTTATGCCCGGCAGTTTCCGGATGCCAGCTACGGCCCGACGCTCAAGTTGTTCGGACTGGGCGCGCAGGTGGTGGGCGGCCTCGATGTGAAGCGCATCGCCCAGCCGGTACTGGCTGCACTGGCGCAGGAATCGCAGGAAACGATTCACCTGGTGGTGCGTGAAGGCGCGGAAGTCATCTATCTCGACAAGTTCGACAGCCCGCAGCCGGTCGCGGCCTATTCCAAGGTCGGTGGCCGCGCCGCGGCGCAATGCGTGGCCACAGGCAAGGCGCTGCTGGCCTGGCAATGTCCGGCGGGCGAGGCTGGCGAAACGTGGTTGCGTCGCGAGCTGCCTGTGCTAACGGCCTACACCCCGAAAAGCCATCAGGATTATGAGAGCCTGGTGACCGACCTGCGCGAGACGCGCACCCGTGGCTACGCCTTTAACCATGAAGAGTGGCGCCTTGGCGTGTGCGGTCTGGGTGCACCGATCTTCGACAGCCAGGGCCGCCTTGTCGCGGCGCTTGGCATGAGCGTACCGAGTATTCGCTTTATCAGCCGCCGCGTGCCGACGCTGGCCGCGGCACTCTGTCGTGCAGCGGCCGCGACTTCCGCTGCCCTGGGCCACGAGCCCGGGGTAACAGGAGAGGTGGCTGCGGGCACCCGGTGAACGGATCCCGCTGTAGCACGAAACCATAAGGAGGGGAAACCTCCAAGGAGACAAGCCATGCAACCCGACGTTCAAGTATCACGCAAGTCCCGATTTTCGGTAGTGGTCCGCGGCATCGCATTGACGCTGGCAGTGACGCTGGGGGCGGCTACGCCGGCCTTCGCGCAGTATCCTGACAAACCGGTCACGCTGATCGTGCCGTATCCGCCCGGCGGCGGTACCGACGTGATCGCGCGTATCGTGCAAGACAAGCTGCGTGCGCAGCTGGGCCAACCGATCATCATCGAAAACCGCGGCGGCGCCGCTGGTGTCATCGGCACCGAACTGGCCGCCAAGGCGCAGCCGGATGGCTACACGGTGCTGTTTACCCTGTCGTCCCACACGATCAACCCGGCCATCTATAAGAAGCTGCGTTTCAACACCGAGAAGGATTTCGACCCGGTGTCGATGGTGGCTTCGCTGCCGCAGATCCTGGTGGCGCATCCGAGCCTGCCGGCCAATAACGTCAAGGAACTGATCGCCATGGCCAAGGCCAAGCCGGACAGCCTGTCGTATGCTTCCGTGGGCAACGGTTCGCCTGGCCATATCGCGGGCGAGATGTTCAAGCTCAAGACCGGCACGCAGATGACGCATGTGCCGTACAAGGGCGGTGGCCCGGCTGTGAGCGATGTGCTGGGCAACCAGGTGCCGCTGCTGTGGGTGTCGATTCCGGCTGCCGCACAATTCGTCAAGCAGGGCAAGCTGAAGGCGTTGGCCGTGTCGACCGTGAAGCGCAGCGCGCTGTTCCCGGACGTACCGACGGTTCAGGAGTCGGGCATTGCCGATTTCGAAGTGGACTCGTGGTATGCCATGTTCGTGCCGGCCAATACGCCCAAGCCCGTGGTCGAGCGCCTGCAGAAAGCCATTGCCGAAGTCGTGAAGCAGCCTGACATCAAGGAAAAGCTGCTGGCCCAGGGCGCGGAAGCCGTGGGTAGCGATTCCGCCGGTCTTGGCGCGGTGGTGAAGCGCGAACTGCCGAAGTGGGCCAAGCTGGTCAACGACGCGAAGATCACGACCGAATAAGAAGATTGATTCAGTAACCAAGCATTAACGGAGATTCTATGGCATCGACCCCCCATCTGCCGCTGTCCACCGATCCGGACGCCATGGAGGCCGTGGCAGGCCTGATCGAGCGCGCACGCCGCGCGCAGCGAGCTATCGAGGGCTTCTCGCAGGAGCGCATCGACGAACTGACGCTGGCCATCGGCTGGGCCATCATGGAGCCGGGCCGCAATCGCGTCCTCGCGGAAATGGCGGTGCGCGACACCGGCCTGGGGAATGTCGATGACAAGATCGCCAAGAACTACCGCAAGACCCTCGGCCTGCTGCGCGACCTGAAAGGCCGCCGCACGGTCGGCGTGATTGCGGAAAAGCCGGAACTCGGCCTGATCGAGATTGCCCGTCCCGCGGGCGTGGTGGCGGCGGTGACGCCGTCCACCAACCCCGGGGCGACGCCGGCCAACAAGATCATCAATGCCGTGAAGTGCCGCAACGCCGTGATTGTCGCGCCCTCGCCCAAGGGCGCGAGCACATGCGCACAGCTGCTCAAGTACGTGCACGCCGAACTTGAGCGTGCCGGGCTCGATGCCGAAGTGGCGCGTGACCTGGTGCAGATGCTGCCGATCCCGGTGTCCAAGTCGCTGACCCATGCGCTTATGATGCAGGCCGACCTGGTGGTCGCCACCGGCAGCCAGGCCAATGTGCGCGCTGCCTACCTGAGCGGCACGCCGGCCTTCGGCGTGGGTGCGGGCAACGTTGCCTCCATCGTCGACGCCAGCGCCGATGTGGAAGCTGCGGCTGCCAAGATCATGCAGTCCAAGACTTTCGACAACGCCACCAGCTGCTCGTCGGAAAACAGCGTCATCCTGGTCGAACCGGTTGCCGATGCCATGCTGGCTGCGCTGGCCAAGCAGGGCGCGGTGCTGCTCGATGCGGGCGACAAGGAGCGTCTGCAGAAAACCATGTGGCCGGGCGGCAAGCTGTCGTCCGACGTGACGGCGCGCGCCGCTGGCGAGATCGCGGAGATCGCCAAGCTCGAAGCGCCGGCCACGCGCCAGGCGCGCGCCCTGCTGGTCGAGGAGACCGGCACGGGCCCGCAGTATCCGTACTCCGGCGAGAAGCTCTCGCCGGTGCTCACGGTCTATCGCGCCAAGAGCCTGGAGGATGCGGCGCGCATCGTTTCCGACATCTACGCCTACCAGGGTGCGGGTCACTCGGTGAGCCTGCATGCGCAGGGCAAGGCAGCGACCGAAGGCGCACTGCAGATCGGCCTGACCATGCCGGTGGCGCGCGTCATCGTCAACCAGCCGCATGCCATCGCCACCGGCGGCAACTTCGACAACGGCCTGCCGTTCTCGCTGTCGATGGGCTGCGGCACCTGGGGCGGGAACAATTTCTCGTCGAACATGGATGTGTCGAACTACATGAACATCACGCGCATCGCGTATCCCATCGCCCCCCGCATGCCGTCCGACGCGGACATCTTCGGGGCGTTCTTCGACAAGTACGGGCGCTGAGCCTGGCGGGAGTTGCATGATGTCCGACGTATCTCAATCGTCTACGCTGCCGGCGACGCTCAGCGCCGTGTTGCAGGAACATGTCCGCCTGCGGCCCGATGCGGAATTGCTGATCGCGCCGGAAACGGGGCGTACCTTTACCTATGGCGAGCTGGCGCAACAGGCGCGCCTGTTCGATGCCTGGCTCACGGCCGCCCGTGTGCCGCGCGGTGCGCGCGTAGCGCTGTTCCTGCCGAACGGTGCGCAGGCGGCGTTGCTGTTTCTCGCCACCATGGTGGCCGGCCGCGTCACGGTGCCGCTCAACCTGCTGTCCACGCCGGCGCAGCTGCATCATGCCCTGGTGCATAGCGATGCCGCCGTGCTGTTCACCTGTGCCGAACTGGCACCCCGCGTGGCGGAGATCGCCGGCAAGCTGGCCGAGAGTGGCGCCGCGCCGCGCATCATCGAGATCGATCCGGACGAGGCGCAACTGACGTTTGCCGCGGACACGGAACTGGTCGACAGCATCGAGCCGGACGCCAGCGATGTCGGCCTGCTGATGTACACCTCCGGCACCACGGGCCTGCCCAAGGGCGTGCCGCTGACGCACGCCAACCTGCTGCACGCAGCGCGCGCCATGGGCGCGTGGCACAGCCTGACGCCGGACGACCGCGTGCTCTCCGCGCTACCGCTGTACCACATCAACGGGCAGGTGATCGGTACGCTGACGCCATTCTGCTCCGGCGGCAGCATCGTCGCGCCGCGCAAGTTCAGCGCGAGCCAGTGGTGGAGCCTGGTAGAAAAGTATCACTGCACCTGGCTCAATATGGTGCCGACTATCATCGCCTACCTGCTCAATGCCCCGGCCGAGAACGACCGTCCGATTCCCTGGGTGCGCTTCGGCCGCTCGGCCTCTGCGCCACTGCCGGTCGAGCATCATCGCGCCTTCGAGCAGCGTTTCGGCGTGCCGGTGATCGAAGGCATGGGCATGACCGAAACCGCTTCGATGGTGTTCTGCAATCCGCACGAGAAGGGTGCACAACGCTACGGATCGCCGGGCCTGCCCTGCGGCGTCGAGGCGCGCATCATCGGTCCCGACGGTCAGCCGCTCCCCGATGGCGTGACAGGCGAGATCGCCTTGCGCGGCGCCAACGTCATGCGCGGCTATCACAAGAATCCGGAAGAAACGGCCCGTACGATTGATGCCGAGGGCTGGCTGCATACCGGCGACCTGGGGCACCGTGATGCCGAGGGCTACTACTTCATCACCGGGCGCATCAAGGAGCTGATCATCAAGGGTGGCGAAAACATCGCGCCGCGCGAGATCGACGAGGTTCTGCTGCAGCATCCGGCCGTGCTGGAAGCGGCGGCCATCGGCCTGCCGGATCCCAACTATGGCCAGGAGATCCATGCGGCGGTGGTGCTCAAGCCGGATACCCAGGTCAGCGAGGAAGACCTGCGTGGGTTTTGCTTGGACCGGCTCGGCAAATACAAGACGCCGCAATGCATCCGCATCCTGGATGACCTGCCCAAGGGGCCATCCGGCAAGGTGCAGCGATTGAAGATTGCGGAACAGTGGTAAGAAAAGGCAGCCTGCGGGCTGCCTTCTTTTTCGCTGACGAGGGGCTGAGAACAGGGTGGTATCCCTGCGCGCTGGTTTCAGGCCGCAGGAAACAGCATCGTGCGCATGGCTTCCGCCGCGTTGCGCAGGTGCGGCACCACGGTCAGCAATTCCTCGAGCGAGATGCGGGCCGTTGGCGCATGGCAGGCCACGGCGGCCGCCACCTTGCCATCGGGGCCGGTCACAGGAACCGCCACGGCGACCATGCCGCGAATGAACTCCTCGTTGTCGACACCGATGCCGCGTTGCGCGATACGGTCGAGTTCGGCATCCAGCGCCTGGCGGTCGACGATGGTGTGGGGCGAGGCGCGGGGCAGCGGCAGGTGGGCCAGCGTGCGCTGCCGCTCGAGCCGCGACAGCGAGGCCAGGAAGAGCTTGCCGCTGGCCGTACAGTGGATCGGCACGCGTGTGCCTGGCGTGAAGTGCAGCCGCAGGGCTTCGTTGGTCTCTACGCGGTCGACATACAGCACGCGGTCGAGGTCGGGCACGGTGAGATTGCAGGTTTCCCCGAGTTTTTGCACCAGGCCGCGCAGGATGACGCGGCATTCCCGCAGTAGTGTCGGGCCACGCAGGGTGGTCAGTGCCAGGCCGTTGGCCCGCGGACCGGGAATGAAGCCGCGCTCGGCGGGCGTGTGCTGGACGTAGCCATGTTGCTCCATGGCGGCCAGCAGGCGCATCAGCGTGGTCTTGGGCACGTGCATGCGGTGCGCCAGCTGCGCCAGCGACTGCGGCTGGGCGGATTGGGCGAGCAGTTCGAGGACGGTCAGGGCACGTAGTCCGCGTGCTTCGTCCGGTGTGGCGGGGGAATCGTCCGCCTCGGGATCGCGGCTGACCGATGTTGCAGTGCGATTCTGAAACGGTTTGTCAGAATTACGTTTCATTTCCTGTCTCCTATCGCGATCGTGCTTGGCTTTTTATGGTTTAAGTTCGATAGTGGAACGTATTGTTTCAGTTTCATTATAAGAGTCGTGAGCCGCAGCGCAATGCGCAGTGCCACGAACCGCAACAGGAGACAGCGACCATGTCGCAGGAAGTGGATTACATCGTGGTTGGCGCCGGCTCGGCCGGTTGTGTTCTCGCCAACCGTCTCTCGGAAGATTCCCGTAACAGTGTTTGCCTGCTCGAGGCCGGTCCGGCCGACAAGTCGATGTGGATCCATATCCCCATCGGGTACGGCAAGACCATGTTCCACAAGACGCTGAACTGGGGTTTCTATACCGACCCCGATCCGAACATGCTGAACCGCAAGATCTATTGGCCGCGTGGCCGGACCCTGGGCGGTTCGAGTTCGATCAACGGCCTGATCTTTGTGCGTGGCCAGAAGGCCGACTACGACCACTGGGCCGAGCTGGGCAATGCAGGCTGGAGCTGGGACGATTGCCTGCCGTATTTCCGCAAGCTGGAGAACAACGACCTGGGCGAAGGTCCCACGCGCGGTACCAACGGGCCCCTGAACGCGACCTCGATCAAGGCCAAGCATCCGCTCGTGGAGGCCTTCATCGGGGCCGGCCAGAAGCTCGGCGTGCCGCGCCGCCAGGACTTCAACGACGGTGTACAGGAAGGGGTCGGCTACTACCAGCTGACGACGCGTAACGGCAAGCGTTGCTCCACCGCGGTGGCGTACCTGCGGCCGGCCGAACGCCGCCCGAACCTGCGTATCGAGACCGATGCCCATACCACGCAGATCATCATGGAAGGCCGCCGCGCGGTGGGCGTGCGCTACGTCAAGGGCGGCAAGACCATCGAATTGCGGGCGCGCCGCGAGGTGATCCTGTCGGCCGGCGCCCTCCAGTCACCGCAACTCATGCAGCTGTCGGGTATCGGCCCGGCCAGCCTGCTGCAATCGCACGGCGTGCCGGTGGTGCATGACCTCCCGGGTGTCGGTGCGAACCTGCAGGACCACCTGCAGATCCGTCTGATCTATGAAGTCAGCCAGCCGATTACCACCAACGACCAGTTGCATTCAATCTTCGGCAAGGCCAAGATCGGCCTGCAGTGGCTGCTGACCCGCAGCGGTCCGCTGGCGGTTGGTATCAACCAGGGAGCGATGTTCTGCCGCGCACTGCCGCAGGAGGCAGCCACGCCCGATATCCAGTTCCACTTCGCTACGTTGTCGGCCGACATGGCGGGCGGCGATGTGCATCCCTTCTCGGGCTGCACATATTCGGTGTGCCAGCTGCGCCCCGAGTCGCGTGGCAGCGTGCAGATCAAGTCGCGCGATCCGTTCGAGGCACCCTCGATGCAGCCGAACTACCTGAGCACCGACCTCGACCGCCGCACGGCAATCGCCGGTGTCAAGTTCGCGCGTCGCGTGGCTGAGACCGCACCGATGAATGCGCTGATGAAGCGCGAGTTCCGGCCGGGCAAGGACGTCCGCACCGATGACGAGATCCTGCATTTCTGCCGTGAATACGGTGCCACGATTTTCCACCCTTCCGGGACCGCCAAGATGGGCGTCGCCAGCGATCCGATGGCGGTTGTCGACAACCGCCTGCGCGTGTACGGTATCGACGGGCTGCGTGTCGTCGATTGCTCCATCATGCCGACCCTCGTGTCCGGCAACACCAACGTGCCTATCGTCATGGTCGCGGAGCGCGCTGCCGAGTTCATCCTGGAAGATGCCAAGCGGGCCTGATCGGCCCATGCCACTGTTTTTGCCCGGCACGCATACCCCTGTGCCGGGCGAGAAGTACGCCCTGACGGTATTCAGAATTAAAACAGGGCCATTCAACCACCCGGTTTGAGGAGACGACATGTCAAACCATCAAGCAACACACAATGAAAAGGCCATCCGCAAGGTCGTATCGTCCTCGGTGATCGGCGCGACCATCGAGTGGTACGACTTTTTCCTGTACGGCGTGGTCGCCGGCATCGTGTTCAACAAGCTGTACTTCCCGGCCGGCGACCCGCTGATCTCGACGCTGCTGGCGTACGCCACGTTTGCCGTCGGCTTCGTGACGCGTCCGCTGGGCGGCGTGATCTTCGGTCACTTCGGTGACAAGATCGGTCGCAAGAGCATGCTGGTGATGACCCTCATGATCATGGGCATCGCCACTTTCCTGATCGGCCTGGTGCCGACCTACGAGCAGATCGGCATTGCTGCGCCGATCCTGCTGTTGGTGCTGCGGATCTTCCAGGGTATCGGCCTGGGTGGCGAGTGGGGCGGTGCGGTGTTGATGGCGTATGAATATGCGCCGAAGGAACGCCGCGGCTTCTATGCATCGCTGCCGCAGGTGGGCCTGGCCATCGGCCTGTGCCTGGCCTCGGGCGTGGTGGGCCTGCTGTCTTACTCGCTGACCGACGAGCAGTTCCTGTCGTGGGGCTGGCGTGTCGCCTTCATCTTGTCGGCCGGTATGGTGTTCGTTGGTACCTACATCCGCCTGCATGTGAAGGAAACGCCGGAATTCACCAAGGTCAAGGAAACCAATGCCGAGACCAAGATTCCCTTCATGGACATGATCAAGCGCTATCCGGGCAACGTGCTGAAGGGCATGGGCGCGCGTTATATCGACGGTGTGTTCTTCAACATCTTCGGTGTGTTCTCGATCACGTACCTGACGCAGACCATCAAGATCAGCCGTACCGATGCGCTGATCGGCGTGATGGCCGCGGCAATCGTGATGATCTTCTTCATCCCGTTCTTCGGTCACCTGTCCGACAAGGTGGGCCGTACCCGCGTGTACTTCTGGGGTTCGCTGATTACCGCGTTCTCGGCGTTCCCGGCCTTCTGGCTCATGATGAACAATCCGGAGAACGTCACGGTGCTGTGGCTGTCCATCGTGATTCCGTTCGGCATCCTGTACGCCTCGGTGTACGGTCCGGAAGCTGCACTGTTCTGTGAACTGTTCGACGCGAGCGTCCGCTATACGGGTATCTCGTTCGTGTACCAGTTCTCGGGCATCTTCGCCTCGGGTATCACACCGATGATCGCGACGGCGCTGCTGAAGACCGGTAACGGCGATCCGTGGCAAGTCTGTATGTACGTGGCCTTCGCGGGCATCGTCTCCGCCCTGTGTGCAGCCGCCATCGGCCGCAGCAAGCCGGTCGAGGGTGTCGTCCCGGCACGCGCCTGAACCGGTGACCGGGGCTGATCCCGGTCAACCCTGCCTGGCTGGTGGAATGCCGGCCGGCAGGCCGGCCTGACTCAGTGCCAGGAAGGCCCGGCTCGCATGCGAGCCGCCGCTGGCAGCATTCGGCACCAGAATGCTGAACTGGCGGCTCAGCAGCGCAGCCGGCCGGATGGCGAGGCTGGTGAGGATATCGTCACCATGTCGCATCGACATGGCTGACACGAAGCCGATACCCATGCCAGCCCGCACCGCCTCCTTCACGCCCTCGACGCCTGCCAGCTCGAGGGCGATCCGCGCTTCCAGGCCACGGGCCGCGAACGCATCTTCCACGACCTGACGCACCCCCGACCCCGGCTCACGCCAGATCAGCGGGTAGCTCGCCAGCGTTTCCAGCGGGACCGACACGGTGCCGGTACGCGCCAGCGGGTGCGTGTTGGGCACGATGGCCACGATGTTGTCGCGGTGCCACGGATAGACCCCGATTTCCGGCGAGAGGTTGGCGGGCACGCCGCCTTCGATGAAGGCGATATCGAGCTCGGTGATCTCGCGCATGATTTCCGCCGTGTTGCCGTCGAGCATCTCGATGCGGATGCCCGGATGGCGGCCATGGAAGTCCGCCACCAGGTAGGGCAATACATAACTGGCGGGCGTGGTACTGGCGCCGAGGCGCAGCGTGCCGGCCTCGATGCCCTTGAGCGCGCGCCGGAAGGCCTGCGCCTCGGCATAGGCGGCCTGCGCGCGCTGGGCATATTGCGCCAGTTGCTGGCCGGTGGGTGTCAGTTCGATGCCACGCCCCTCGCGGTGGTACAGGGGTTCGCCCAGCGATTCCTGCAGCAGGCGCAGTTGCCCGGATACCGCCGGCTGGGAGAGGTGCAGCAGCTGGGCGGCACGGCTGATATTGCGGTGCTGGGCCACCATTGCGAAGGTCAGGAGCTGGTCGGGTGTCATGGCGTTTTATATATAAGTTGAACCTATATTTTGTATCTAAAAACGTAACTATTCAAATGGTTGAGCATGTCATAACATCCACCCAAAGTAGCCATCACTGGCATAAGAAGCGCTTTCGAAATGATTCTGGCCTCGCCGGCACCCCAGCCGCGATGAACGGGCGGACACCCAAGAATGTCTCCCCGTACGGTTTCGCTTCATTTGGACAGTGCTTCTGATAAGCGAGACACGATATGCCCCCCACGACCACGACCACAGGCGTCACGCCGATCTATGATCCGATCTCGATCACCGAGGACCGGAATGGCGGCGCCACGACCCACAACACCACCTGCTACATGTGCGCCTGCCGCTGCGGCATCCGCGTGCACGTGAAAGAAGGCGAGGTGCGCTACATCGAAGGCAACCCGGATCACCCGCTGAACCAGGGCGTGATCTGCGCCAAGGGCGGCTCGGGCATCATGAAGCAGTACTCGCCCGCGCGCCTGTCGCAGCCGCTGCGCCGCAAGGCCAATGCAGCTCGTGGCGATGCCCAGTTCGAGCCGATCTCGTGGGAAGAAACCTTCAGCATCCTGACCGAGCGCCTCGGCAAGATCCGCGCGACGGATCCCAAGCGTTTCGCGCTGTTCACCGGCCGTGACCAGATGCAGGCCCTGACCGGCCTGTTCGCGCGCAACTTCGGTACGCCCAACTACGCGGCGCACGGCGGCTTCTGCTCGGTCAACATGGCCGCTGGCATGATCTACACGATCGGCGGTTCGTTCTGGGAATTCGGCGGTCCGGATCTCGACCGCGCCAAGCTGTTCATCATGCTCGGCACGGCGGAAGACCACCACAGCAATCCGCTCAAGATCGCTATCTCCAAGTTCAAGCGTTCGGGCGGCCGTTTCGTGTCGATCAATCCGGTGCGTACCGGCTACTCTGCCATCGCGGACGAATGGATCCCGATCAAGCCGGGCACCGACGGTGCGCTGCTGATGGCCATCACGCATGTCCTGATCCGCGACAACCTGATCGACCACGACTTCACCAAGCGCTATACCAACGGCCCGCAACTGGTCAACGATGACCCGTCGCACGCCGAGCACGGCCTGTTCGTGATGGATCCGGATGGCGATCCGCTCAATGCCGCGTACCCGCACAACAAGTGGGTGTGGGATGCCCGCACCAACCAGCCGGCTTCGGTGTATGGCGAAGGCGTCGAGCCGACGCTCGAGGGTGCGTACCAGATGCCCAACGGCCTGCCGGTCAAGACTGCGTTCCAGCTGCTGAAGGAGCGCCACGCGACCTACACGCCGGAATGGGCGGCCGAGATCACCGGCATTCCCGCCGCGCGCATCGAGCAGCTGGCCCGCGAGATCGGTACGGTGGCCAAGGAGCAGGCCTTCGAACTGCCGATCGAGTGGACCGACAGCTGGGGCAAGACGCACAAGTCCGTGCAGGGCCGTCCGGTCGCGTTCCACGCGATGCGCGGTCTCGCGGCGCACAGCAATGGCTTCCACACGATCCGCTCGCTCGCCATCGTGATGAGCCTGATCGGTACCATCGACCGCCCGGGCGGCTTCCGCCACAAGGCACCGTATCCGAAGGAAATTCCGCCTAACGTCAAGACGCCCAAGTCGTGGGACGACATCAAGCCGAACACGCCGCTGAACGGCGTGCCGCTCGGCTTCCCGGCGACCCCGGACGACCTGGCGGTGGACGTGGACGGCAGCCCGATCCGCATCGACAAGGGCTTCTCGTGGGATCACCCGCTGTCGGCGCACGGCCTGATGCACAACGTCATCACCAATGCGTGGCGCGGTGACCCGTACCGCATCGATACCCTGCTGATCTTCATGGCGAACATGGCGTGGAACTCCACCATGAACACCAGCGAAGTCCGCAAGATGCTGAACGACCGCGACGAGAACGGCGAGTACAAGATCCCGTTCATCGTGGTGTGCGATGCCTTCCAGAGCGAGATGACGGCCTACGCCGACCTCATTCTGCCGGACACCACTTACCTCGAGCGCTATGACGCAATGAGCGTGCTCGATCGTCCGATCTCCGAGTACGATGGCCTTGTCGATGCAGTGCGCATTCCCGTGGTACCGCCGACCGGCGACGTGCGTCCGTTCCAGGACATGCTGGTGGAACTCGGCTCGCGCCTCAAGCTGCCGGCCTTCACCACGCCGGAAGGCACGCGCAAGTATGCGGATTACAAAGACTTCGTGGTCAACTTCGAAACCGCGCCCGGCTCGGGCATCGGTTTCCTCGCCGGCTGGCGCGGCAAGGATGGCAGCAAGTCCCTGCGTGGCGAGCCGAACCCGAACCAGTGGGAGATGTACGCCAAGAACAACTGCGTCTTCCACTACGTGACGCCGCCCGAGCACCAGTACATGCGTAACTGGAACAAAGGCTACCTGGAGTTCGCCGCTGGCGCGGGCTTCCGCGGCTCGAGCGATCCGGTAGTGATCCACCTGTACTCCGACGTCATGCAGAAATTCCGCCTCGCGGCACAGGGCAAGTGGCCCGGCCGTCGTCCGCCGGAACTGTCGCGCGAGCGCGTGGAGCATTACTTCGATCCGCTGCCGTTCTACTATGCGCCGCTTGAAGAAGCTGCTACGGACCTCAAACGCTATCCGCTCAATGCCGTGACGCAGCGGCCGATGGCCATGTACCACTCGTGGGATTCGCAGAACGCCTGGCTGCGCCAGATCCACAGCCACAACTTCCTGCACGTCAATCCGGTCACCGCCAAGGCGGCCGGCATCGAGGACGGCGGCTGGATGTGGGTGGAGAGCCAGTGGGGCAAGGTGCGCTGCCTGGCGCGCTATTCGGAAGCCGTGGAACCCGGCACGGTCTGGACCTGGAACGCCATTGGCAAGTCGAAGGGCGCATGGCGCCTGACCGACGATGCGGACGAGAGCCGCAAGGGCTTCCTGCTGAACCACTTGATTTCCGAGGAACTGCCGGCCAACGGCGGCGGCACGGTATCGAACAGCGATCCGATCACGGGGCAGGCTGCCTGGTACGACGTGCGCGTGTCGATCCGTCCTGCCGCTGCAGATGAACCTGCGGAGAGCTACCCGCAGTTCGCGCCGATGGAGCCGCTGCCCGGTACGGGCAATAACCTGCTGCGCCGCCTGCTGCGCCGTTAAGCGTCGTTCAACGCCGCTCAGCCGCCAAGTCTTCAGGAAAGAATCATGTCCAAGCAACTCGCCCTAGTTATCGACCTCAACGTCTGCGTTGGCTGCCATGCCTGCGTGACCAACTGCAAGCAGTGGAACGACAGCGGTTCGGCCGGCCCGCTGGCGGATGAAAATCCGTACGGCGCCGATCCGACCGGTACGTTCTTCAACCGTGTGCAGACCTTTGAGGTTGGCCAGTACCCCAACACCCAGACGGTGCACTTCCCCAAGAGCTGCCTGCACTGCGAAGAGCCGCCGTGCGTACCGGTGTGTCCGACCGGTGCTTCGTACAAGCGCAAGGAAGACGGCATCGTGCTGGTCGACTACGACAAGTGCATCGCCTGCAAGTACTGTTCGTGGGCCTGCCCGTACGGCGCGCGCGAACTCGACGAGAAAGAGCAGGTGATGACCAAGTGCACGCTGTGCGTGGACCGCATCTACAGCCCGACCCTGCCCGAAGCCGAACGCAAGCCGTCGTGCGTGCTGGCCTGTCCGACCAGCGCCCGCCTGTTTGGCGACGTGCATGATCCGGAATCGGAAGTGTCGAAGGCCATCGCCGAGCGTGGCGGTTACCAGCTGATGCCCGAATGGGATACGCAGCCGGCCAACCACTACCTGCCGCGCGAGATCCGCCAGGCCGTGGGTGATGCGCCCCAGCAGGCAACCCTCGACGCTGCCGAAAAAACGACGCGCCGCCAGTCGGCTTCGAACCACTGATTGAACCACTGAAGAATCGAGCACGCACATGCACGCCGCACCTTCCATCCTGATCTTTACCGTGACGGCCGGTTTCGGCCAGGGGCTGTTCATCGCCCTGCTGATCACGCAATGGCTGACCGCTTCCGCTGAACAGCCGGTCGTCTCGCCCGCGCAGTTCGCCGCGGGCGGTGCGGTCTCGCTGGTGTTTATCGGCATCGGCCTGTTCGCCTCGTTCTTCCACCTCGGACAGAAGATGCGCGCCTGGCGCGCTGCCGCCATGTGGCGCACCTCGTGGATGTCGCGCGAGGTCATCGTCATGCCGGCGACCATGGCCGCCATCTTCTTCTGGAGCGTGGCGCACTGGTTTGGCTCGCCGGCCGTGCAGTGGCTGTCGATCGTGGGCTTCGTGCTCACCTTCGCGCTGTGGTACTGCACCGCGATGATCTACGCCTGCCTGCGTTTTCTGCAGGAATGGGCGCATCCGCTGACCATTGCCAACTACAACCTGATCGGCCTGGCCTCGGGCTTCACGCTCGCCGCGTTCTTCTTCGGTGTGACGCAGCCTGAAGTGCGACTGTGGATCCCGCTGGCGATCATCGCCATCGTGGTGGCGGCCGTGGTGCGCCTGATCAGCCTGCGCCGCAATGCGCAGCTCAAGCCGAAGTCGACCGTCCAGTCGGCTATTGGCATCAAGAATCCGCGCATCCAGCAAAAGGCGCAGGGCGCAATGGGCGGCTCGTTCAATACGCGCGAATTCTTCCACGGCAAGAGCATGGCTTTCGTGACACGTGCCCGTGCCACCATGATGCTGCTGGGCTTTGTCGTGCCGGCACTGTTGCTGTTGCTGAGCTGGTACCAGGATAGCGTCGCGCTGCTGGGTCTTGCGGTGGTGGTGCAGTACGTCGGCCTGATCGCCGAGCGCTGGGTGTTCTTTGCCCAGGCCAACCACCCGCAGAACATCTACTACCAGGTCGTTTCCTGACCCATGAGTTGACCGCGCGGGCGCCCGTCAGGTCGCCCTCCAGGTCCCCCTTCAGGTTGCTCCAGCATGGGCTGCGCGCTGCCACGGCAACCAGGCCAGCGTGGCATGCAGTGCCGCGCCGGCCGCATTGCTGGCCAGCCACGCCAATCCCATCCCTGCCAGATTGAACAGCGGCGCATCGATGTCCAGGCGGACAAAGAGCGCGTTGACCAGCAGGCATACCGCGAAGTGCACCAGAAACACTGGATAGGACCGCACGGACAGCCACGTGATGGCCTGCCCCAGGCGCGTCCGCGCCATACGGCCGTTGATGGCGAGCGCGCGTGGCCGCATGGCCACGATCAGGAGGACCGCTACAGCCAGTGCTACTGCGATGCGCTCGCGGAATTCCACCTCCAGCGCGATTCCCGTCACCACGATGAGCACCGCCAGGCGCTCCAGCCAGTCCTGCTCGCGCAGGCTCCAGTAGGCCAGCGCGCCAAGTCCGTAGGCGCCGGCAAAATACAGCGCCCAGCTGTCCCATCCCTGTTCCAGATTGAAGTTGTACAGCGACGCGATCACCAGCAGCAGCGTCATGCGCGGCGCGAACAGGGGTGATCCGCCGATGCGCCGCCCGAGCCACAGCAGGCCGGCCAGCAGCACGTACAGCTGGAAATCGATGGCGACATACCAGACGCCCGCCGACAGCGCGTCGACCCCGAGAATGTCCTGCAGCAGCACGAGATGGGTCGCCACTTGCAGCCACGTCGGCGCGGCGGGGATCGAGTCGTGCGTCATCCAGGCGCGGGCCACGGCCGAGCAGGCGATGCAGATCAGCAGAGCTGCGACCAGGGGCGGCAACAGCCGCTGGTAGCGTTTGCGGGCAACGATCAGCAGGTTGGTGAAGGTTGCCGCGCCATCGGGTGCCAGGCTGCGGGCCGCGAGAAATCCGCCAACAACGAGAAAAGCCTGGACTGCCATGCGCCCATGTTCGCTCAGCCATGCCATCAGGTTGGGCGCCAGCGGCGCGGCAAGATCCGACATCGGCCCGTAGAAGGCGAGGTGGTGGAGGATGATGAGCTGGGCGGCGAAGACCTTGATCAGGTCGACGAAGAACAGGTTGCCGGAACGGGAAGTCATGGGAGCGGCTGGCGGGGATGCCTGTCCGGCATCGAAGCGCAAAGGCTATTCCTGAAGAGTCTGCTTGTCCACGGACGCATCTTGTGCGTCCTGTGCCGGGTTATGCCTGATGCACACGCATCCCTTGCAGATACGTTGCGTGCACGGCACGTTCATCGCCGAGCAGGGCCAGCGCGAACAGGTGTTCCTCGAGCGTCTGGCAATGGGCGCTGCGGCGGACCAGCAATGGTGTGCAGTGCGGATCGAGCACGATGAAGTCGGCCTCGCAGCCCGGCGCAAAGCTGCCGATGCGGTCGGCCCATCCCAAGGCTTCGGCAGCCCCGCGCGTGGCCAGGTAGAACATGCGCAGTGCGCTCAAGTGGTAGCCACCCAGGCGTGCAACCTTGTGCGCTTCGTTCATGACGCCCAGCATCGAGAAGCTGTTACCGCCGCCCACGTCGGTCGCCAGCGTCAGGGCGAGGCGGTGGGCATCGCTGGCATGGAAGTCATACAGGCCGCTGCCGAGGAACAGGTTGGAGGTCGGGCAATGTGCCACGGCGGCACCCGATTCGGCCAGGCGCTGGCGGTCGCCATCATCGAGATGGATGGCATGGCCGTAAACCGCCCGCTTGCGCAGCAGGCCGGCGCGGTCGTAAACATCGAGATAGCTGCGCGCATCCGGGAACAGCTCCGCGACCCAGCGAACCTCGTCGTGGTTTTCTGCGACATGGGTCTGGATGAAAACATCGGGATGCTGCTGCGCGAGCTCGCCGCAGGCGGCCAACTGGGCATCGCTTGAGGTCGGGGCGAAGCGCAGCGTCAGCGCGTAGGCAAGGCGCTGCGTGCCGTGCCATGTCGCAATCAAGTCCGCCGAATCGCGGGCGCCGCTCTCGGCCGTGTCACGCAGCGCGTCCGGGCAGTTGCGGTCCATCAGCACCTTGCCGGTGATCAGGCGCATGTCGCGGCGGGCTGCTTCGGTGAACAGGGCCTCTGCCGACACCTTGTGCACGGTGCTCCAGACCATGGCGCTGGTGGTGCCGTGGCGCAGCAGGGTATCGAGAAAGAAACTGGCGACGCCGGTGGCATGGTTGCCATCGGCAAAGCGCTGTTCTTCCGGAAAGGTGTAGGTATCCAGCCAGTGCAGCAGGCCCGGCGACGGCGAGGCGATGATGTCGGTCTGCGGGTAATGCACGTGGGTGTCGATGAATCCCGGTACGATCCACTTGCCGCGATAGTCGGTCACAGTAGTGCCCGGCGGCAGCGTGCGCAGGAGTTGCGTGGCATCCCCCGCATTGACGACCTTGCCATCGGCTACGATCAGCAGCCCGTCGTCCCAGCAGGCATGGGCCTGCGGATCAAATTGCGGATCGCCGAGAAAGTGCAGCACGCGGCCGCGATAGGCATGCATGCCGCTGGAAGCGCGCGAAGGAAACGGCGGGATGGTCATGCGACAGGTGGTGTGGATGCAGGTAGTGCCGCTGCAGCACGTTGCCAGTGGCGGTCAACGTCGTCCAGGAAGGCGCGCTTCTCGGCTGCGGGAAGGAATGCGGCCTCGAAGCTGTTGCGGGCCATCCGCCAGGCATCGTCGGCATCGAGATCGAGCGCCGTGCAGGCTGCCAGCCAATTGGCGTTCATATAGCCGCCGAAATAGGCCGGGTCATCGGAGTTCAATGTGATGACGACGCCGGCATCCAGCAGCCGCTTGAGTGAATGCTGGCGCAGGTCGGGATAGCCGCCGAGCTTCTGGTTGGAGAGCGGGCAGACCGTGAGCGGAGTGCGTTCCCGCGCCAGGCGCGCCACCAGGGCATCGTCGTCGATGGCGCGCACGCCGTGGTCAATGCGCTCGACCTGCAGGATATCGAGCGCATCACGCACATAGTCGGCCGGACCCTCTTCGCCTGCATGCGCGACCAGCCGGAAGCCGAGGGCGCGGCAGCGCGCGAAGACGCGTGCGAACTTGGCCGGTGGATGGTCGCGCTCCGACGAATCGAGTCCCACGCCGATGAAGCGGTCGCGGTAGGGCAGCGCTGCCTCCAGTGTCGCCATGGCATCGTCTTCCGGCAGGTGCCGCAGAAAGCAGAGAATCAGCGCGCTCGACAAACCGTGTTGCGCACGCGCATCGTCCAGCGCCCGCCCGATGCCGTCGAACACCACGCCCAGCTCGACGCCGCGTGCCGTATGGGTTTGTGGATCGAAAAAGATCTCGGCATGACGCACGTTGTCGGCTAAGGCCCGCTGTACATAGGCCATGGTCATGTCGTAGAAGTCCTGCGCGGTCAGCAGTACGCTTGCGCCGGCATAGTAGATGTTGAGAAACGATTGCAGGTCGGTAAAGGCATAAGCGCTACGCAGCGCTTCCACCGACGGATACGGCAGGCTGACGCCATTGCGCTGTGCCAGGGCGAAGATCAGTTCGGGCTCGAGCGAGCCTTCGATATGCATGTGCAGTTCCGCCTTGGGGCTGGAGCAGATTTGGTCGGTCAGCGATGGCGTCATGGCGTGGCAATCTCCCGTGTGGCGTGGCGATCGTGCGGGGCAGGCATGGCGCGGGTGCGCGCGTGGCCTGCCCCGCCGGCTTCAACCTTCGCGCAGCGTCGCCAATGCCGGCTGGCGCAGCACCTCGCGCAATCCGGGCCAGCCGCCGGCAAAGGCGCACAGCATACCAGCCGCGATGCCGGCCGGCAGTATCCAGAGGTTGAAGTGGTACGGAAATTCGAAGACGAAATTCGCCAGTGCCCAGCCGATGGTCAGTGCGCCGCCGCCGGCCATGAGCCCGGCCAGTCCGCCGACGATGAGGAATTCAGCCACCTGGATCTGCCGCACCAGCGCACCCGAGGCGCCGAGCGCGCGCAGCAGTCCGGCATCGCGGCGGCGTTCGTCGCGCGCGCCTGAAAGCGCGGCGTACAGTACCACGATGCCGGCGGCGAGCGTGAACAGGAAGAGGAACTCGACGGCGGCGATCACCTGGTCGAGGATGGCCTGCACCTGTCGCAGAATCAGTTCGGTATTGACGATGGTGATGTTCGGATAGTCATGGATCAGCGAGTTGTCGAGTGCTGCCTGCGCGGGCGGCAGGTGGAAGGCGGTGATCCAGGTTTCCGGCATGTTCTGCATGGCCGCCGGGCTGAAGATCACGAAGAAGTTGACGCGCATCGAACTCCAGTCCAGCTTGCGCAGCGAGGTGACAGGCGCCTCCACCGTTTGTCCGGCGATATCGAAGCGCAGGCGGTCGCCGAGCTTGACGCCGAGCGTGGTGGCGATGCCTTCTTCCATGGAGGCTTCTCGCACATTCGGTACACCCGCGGCAAACCAGCGGCCGGCGATGATGCTGTTCTGCGCGGGCAGTTCGGCGCCGTAGGACAGGTTGAATTCGCGGTCCACCAGGCGGCGGGCGCGGTCTTCCTGGTAGGCGTCCGGGTCGACTGCCTTGTCGTTGATGTGCGTGAGGCGGCCACGAATCATCGGAAACAGGATGCCGTCGCGCAGGCCGGCGTTCTGCAACGTGGCCTGGAGCGGTGCGCGCTGGTCGGGCTGGATGTTGATGATGAAGCGGTTTGGTGCGTCCGCCGGCGTAGCGCTGCGCCACGCGTTGACCAGGTCGTGGCGCGTGATGCCGAGCAGCAGCAGGGCCATCAGGCCGATGGCGAGGGCCACCGTCTGCAGCACGGTGATGCCCCGTCGGCGTTCGACGACGGCGAGCGCAAAGCGCCACCCGAGCGGAATGCGCCGGCCGCGCAGGACGCGCCCCAGGACGGTCAGTAGCACAGCTGCCAGCACGGCGAAGATCAGCATTGCGGCAAGGAAGCCACCTGCAGTGAGCGCGCCCATCTTGAGATCGCGCGCCGCCACCAGCAGCAGGCCAGTGAAGGCGCCGAGACCCAGGCCGTAGGCCAGCCATGCGGACACCGGCGGTGCGCCGACATCGCGGCGCAGCACGCGCAGTGGGGCGACGCGCGTCAGCGCGAGCAGCGGCGGCATGGCGAAGCCGGCGAGCAGTACCAGGCCGGAAGCCAGGCCACTGAGCGCGGGCCACAACGAGGGTTGCGGCAGGCTGATCTTCATCAGGTCGCCCAGCGACAGCAGCAGCACGTAATGCGAGGCGTAGCCGAGCGCCACGCCCAACAGTGCCGCGCCAAGGCCCACCAGCAGGAACTCGACGGCAAATCCGAGCAGGATGTCGCGCCGCCGCAGCCCAAGGCATTTGTAGATGGCGCAGGCATCGGTGTGGCGCTGCATGTAGCGCCGCGCGGCCATGGCGATGGCGACGGCGGCGATCATCGCGGCCAGCAGGGCCACCAGCGACAGGAAACGCTCTGCGCGGTCGAGTGTCTGGCGCATCTGCGGTTGGCCTGATTCCAACGATTCAAGGCGGACGCCGCGCAGCTTGCGAGCATCAATTTCGCCTTCGGCCCAGGCGCGGTAGCGTGCCACCGCTGCAGTCTCGCCAGCCACCAGCAGGCGATAGGTGACGCGGCTGCCGTAGCCGATCAGGCCCGTGGCGGGAAGGTCGGCCATCGGCAGCATGACGCGCGGCGCAAAGTTCATGAAGCCGGTGCCGCGGTCGTCCTCGCGCGTGATGACCCGGTCGATGGTGAAGCGCCGCGTGCCGAGGAGCAGGGCATCGCCGATCTTCAGGTTGAGGGCGCTGAGCAGCGCGCGATCGACCCAGACAGTACCGGGCGCCGGGGTGTCGCGTGTCGGCGCGCCGTCCGTGGCGAGGTCGGCAGTCGTTTCCAGCGTGCCGCGCAGCGGGTAGCCCGGCTCCACGGCCTTGAGCGAGGCGAGCCGCGCGGGGGCATCGTCGGGATTGCCGCCGTGCTGTTCGACCGTGGCCATGCTCGGGAACGCGGCCGTGCGCGCAAGCTGCAGGCCATCCGCGCGGGCGCGCTCGGCAAAGGCGGCATCCAGCGGTGTGTCGGCCACGATCACTACATCTGCGCCGATCAGGTTGCGGGCATCGCGCTCCAGGCCGAGGCGCATGCGGTCCGACAGGAAGCTCACGCTGGTCAGCGCGGCCACGGCGAGCACGATGGCGAACAGCAGCAGGTTCAGCTCACCGGCGCGCCAGTCGCGGCGCGCCATGCGCCAGCCGTGGGCGAGTGCGGAGAAGTTGCCGGACGGCGCGGGTGCGGAGGATGGGCGGGAAGTCGGAGCGGAAGCAGTCATCGTTGCGGAAAGCGTCGGACCAGTCGCTGGTAGATGCCGCGCACGCCGCGCCACAGCTTGGGCAGCAGCCAGAATGCGGCGATCAGGGCGACCAGCAGCAGGCAGAAGAACAGGACTGGTGTGAAGATGGCCAGGAGCAGGCTGCCCGGCACGGCGACGTCCTCCACGGCGGAGGCGGTCCAGTTGGAAAACGGTTCGGGCGACGTGTTGAGCAGGGCGCGCGTGCCGCTTTTCGCAGCGTGCGAGACCCCGGCCAGCGTGCCGCCGACGAGGCCGGCGACGATGGTCCACTCAGGCGCGAGCTGGCCGAAGGCGCCCGCGGCGAGGATCGCACCGGCCGGAATGCGGATGAAGGTGTGCACGGCATCCCAGACGGAGTCGAAGGCCGGTACCTTGTCCGCGACGAATTCCGCGACGGTAAGAACGCCTGCGGCGATGAGGACCCAATCCGAGGTCAGCACGCGCAGGCTGTCGGGCAGCTCGAGCACGCCAAAGCGCGCCAGCAGCCCGGCCAGCAGGACGGTGAAATACAGGCGAATGCCGCTGGCCCAGGAGAGCCCGGCGCCCAGCGCCGCGGTTTCGAGCATGGTCAGGCTCCAGTGAACAGAAGGCGCCCGGCATGCATGCGGCATGCGGGACGTCCGAACTGGCATTGGAACATACTTTGCCGCGGACGTTCCGCGTGGGAAGTCAGCGCGTGTTGCCGTCGAACCAGGGCAGGGCTTCTTCCGGCGTCAGGACGCTGGCCGCCGGATTGGCGGAATAGCCGGGCAAGCGGGCGATCTGCGCAGCGAAGTCCGGGGAGCTGATGACCTCCAGCAATTGCCGCACCCACGCCGCCAGATGGTCGTGGCGGCGGATGGCGAGAAAGTAGTCCTCGCGCGTCATCGGCACGAAACCGAGGCCAAGCGCCTCGGCATTCACGCGCAGGCCGAAGCCGACGTCCGCACGGCCCTCGGCGACGGCTTGCGCGACGCGTTCGTTGCTGAACTCCTGGTTGTCGTAGCCTGCGATCTCGTCGGGGAACAGGCCATGGCTGGCCAGCAACTGATCGAACAGCATGCGCGTGCCGGAACTACGCTGGCGGTTGACGAAAGTGGCGCGGGTCCTGGCGAGATCGGCGAGCGTATGGATCTGCGTGACATAGCGTGGGCTGACGATCAGTCCCTGCTCGCGGTCGGCCACGCGGATCAGGCGGATGGCGTTCGGCTTCATCCACTTGCGCAGCGTCAGGTGGGCCACCGAGCCGGCGGCCTGCACCGGAGAGACATAGACGCCGGCGAGTTCGCACTGCTTTTCCTGCAGGCTGATCAGGCCTTCCACGCTGCCACAGAACACTGTGTCGAGATCGGGCGCGCCGGTCGTCTTGCCGAGGACGTTGGCCAGCAACTCGACCGCCGGATCGTGGCTGCCCGAGAAGCGGATGACCTTTTCCGGCTTGGCGGCATCTTCCAGCTCATTGAGGAAATGCAGCAGGGCCTGCTGGATGGCGGGTGTCAGTTCGTCGTGCAGCCGGGTTTCGGCGCGCAGCAGGCGCTCGCCGAAGGTGGTGAGGCTCGCGCCGCGCCCGCGCTCCATGTCCAGCAGGCTGCGTCCGAGCGTTTCTTCCCAGGTGCGCATGATGCCCCAGGCATGCCGGTAGGAGAGGCCGACGCCGGGCGCCGCCTGGTGCAGCGAACCGGTTTCGCGCACGGCCCGCAGCAGCTTGAACAGTTTGCCGTTGGCACGCGGATTGTCGTCCTGGCTGATCACAGGAAAGAGTTCAAAACGGAACGTCATATGTGGTCGATATCATATTTACATCATTGTTTTTGGCGGCAACAATCTGCCCACGCATTCTGTTGCAAAGTGCAAATAGAAGCAATTATGTTGTCTATTTCATAACTTGGGGAGAGATATGAAAACCTGGATCAAACGAACCGTGGCGACGCTGGGCCTGCTGGCTGTCGGCGTGGCCGCCCAGGCCGCCGAGATCCGCATGGCGACCACCACCAGCACGGAAAACTCCGGTCTGCTCAAGGTGCTCCTGCCCAAGTTCGAAGCGGCGACCGGCGTCAAGGTCAATGTGATCTCGGTCGGTACCGGCAAGGCCATCAAGCTGGGAGAAGCGGGCGACGTCGACGTGATCCTCGTGCACGCGCGCAAGCAGGAGGACGCATTCGTGGCCGACGGCTTCGGCGTGAATCGCCGCGACGTGATGTACAACGACTTCATCGTGGTCGGCCCCGTATCCGACCCCGCCAAGCTGCGCGGCGAAAAGGATGTGATCAAGGGTTTCGAGAAGATCGCCGCCACCAAGACGCGCTTTATTTCGCGCGGCGACAACTCCGGTACCGACGTGATGGAAAAAGGTTATTGGAAGACTGCCGGCATCGAGCCCAAGGGCCAGCCGTGGTACGTCAACGCCGGTCTCGGGATGGGCGAGGTGCTGACCATGGCGGGTGAGATGCAGGCCTATACGCTGACCGACCGGGCCACGTATGGCGCGTACAAGGCGCGCACTGGCCTCGATATCGCGCTGCAGGGTGACAAGCGCATGTTCAATCCTTACGGCATCATCGCCGTGAACCCGGCCAAGCATCCGTCGGTCAAGCATGCTGATGCGATGAAGCTGATCGAGTGGATCACGTCGAAGGAGGGGCAGGCTGCCATCGCCGATTTCAAGGTGGAGGGCCAGCAGTTGTTTTTCCCGTCGGCCAAGTAATCTCTCCCCGGCAGCCCGGGTGACGATCAAATTGCGATCAAGCAACGATCGACGTTCTGACCGCATCCGATCCCTTACCGCCTTGCCTTGCCGCCAGCCTCCTCAGGTCGCGGCAAGGGCGCGTGGGGCACCGTCTGCCGCGATGCTGATACCATCGTGGTATTCCGTGTTTCCTTGCTGCCATGACTTCCGATTCCACCCCTGCTTCCACCGACGTCACTGCCTTCGACCTGATTGGCGGTGAGCAGAAGGTACGCGACCTGGTCGACCGGTTCTACGATCTGATGGATCTCGAACCAGAATTCGCACCTTTGCGGGCCATGCACCCGACCACCCTAGACGGCTCGCGCGACAAGCTTTTCTGGTTCCTGTGCGGCTGGCTTGGCGGTCCCAATCATTTCGTCGACCGCTTTGGGCATCCCATGCTGCGGGCGCGCCATTTGCCGTATGAGATCGGTATCGCCGAGCGCGATCAGTGGGTGCGCTGCATGGCGCTGGCGATGCAGGACCAGAACGTGCCCGAGCCGCTGCAGATGCGCCTGATGGACGGTTTTCTCAAGACGGCTGACTGGATGCGCAATGTGCCCCGCTGATGCCGCCACGCCGGTGCCGGCAGCCGCGCAGGCGGTGCTCGATTTCTGGTTTGGCACGCCTGACTCGCTGGAATGGAACCACGTACGTCCGCTGTGGTTCACCAAGTCGGACGCCACCGATGCGCTGATCCGCGCACGCTTCCTCGCCACCTGGCAGCAGGTCCGCGCCGGAGCCTGCGAGGACTGGCGCGCCACGCCAGAAGGGATCTGTGCCTACATCATCGTGACCGATCAGTTGTCGCGCAACATGTTCCGTGGCCAGCCCGAGTCATTCGCCACCGATGCGCTGGCGCTGCGTGCCGCGCGTGAGATGGTGGCGCACGCCGCGGATCGAGCCTTGCCGACGCCGTATCACCGCCAGTTCTGCTACATGCCGTTCGAACATGACGAGTCGCTGGTCAGCCAGGATGAGGCGATCCGCCTGTTCACGCAGTTGCGCGACGAGACGGATGCCGCGGCAGGGATGGGCGAGGTGCTGCACTGGGCACGGTTGCATCGCGACGTGATCGTGCGCTTTGGGCGGTACCCGCATCGCAATGCCATCCTGGGCCGCAGCTCGACGCTCGAGGAACAGGCGTTTCTCGCGCAGCCAGGTTCATCGTTCTAGGGATGCCGCAGGCAGCTGAGCCTGTGCCTGCCTGTGCGGCTTGCCGTGTAAGCCGCCGTGTGTATCGTCAGATCTGCTCGCGCGCCTGTTCCCAGCGGTCCACGCGCGGCTGCTGCCACTGGGCCAACTGGTCGACGAGCTGGCCGGGGTCGGGGGATACTCGTAGCAGGCCGGCATGGGCCGCCTGCATAAACCCTTCGTCGCAGGCGTGGCGCAGGAAACTCAGCAGGCCATCGTAGAAGCCTTCGACATTCAGCAGGCCGATCGGCTTGGTGTGATAGCCGAGCTGCAGCCACGTGAAGGTCTCGAACAGTTCCTCATACGTACCGATGCCGCCGGGCATGGCGATAAAACCATCCGACCGGTCCGCCATCATCTGTTTGCGCTCGTGCATGCTGCTCACGACATGCAGCTCGGTGAGGCCGGCATGGCCGATCTCTTTCTTCATCAGCGCTTCCGGGATGATGCCCACGGTCTCGCCGCCACAGCGCATGACTTCATCGGCGATGATGCCCATCAGGCCGACATTGCCGCCACCATATACCAGCGTGATGCCGCGTTCGGCGAGTGTGCGCCCGAGCGCCTTGGCATGTTCGGCATAGGCGGGACGTGCGCCCGGCCGGGCGCCGCAATAGACACAGATCGATTTCATGGCGTGGTACGGGAAGCGGGAGCGGCTGTGGTTCCGGCGGCCAGCGAGGCCGCGTATGCGGCGGCCAGCCGGTCGTAGGCGGCGCGCTGCTTGCCGCGCAGATATGGCGCGAGGATGGAGAGGATGTGATAGCTGCCGCCGTGCAGGCCGGCGCGGATCGCTTCGGGGTCGTTGTACTTGCGCGGCTGCTGCACGAACTGGAAGCTCAGCCAGTAGGTAGCGACCACGACGATGTTGGTGCATACGGCATCGAGCTGCTGGGGCGTGATGTCCATCTCGCCATCGGCGATGAACACCTGGCACATGTCCATGGCGAAGCGTTTCTTCTGCTCGACGATGCGCTTGAAGTTGATTTCGACGAGGCGGTTGCGCGCCAGCAGGTCATTGATGTCGCGATACAGGAAACGGTAGTTCCACAGGAACTCCGACATGTACTGCAGATAGCCCCAGGTTTCGTCGAGCGTGGCCTTGTGGTCGCTCGGCAGCTTGAGGCGCCGTTCGATCTCCTGCTCGAAGCCGGCGAAGATCGAGTTGATGATGTCGTCCTTGTTGCGGAAGTGGTAGTAGAGATTGCCGGGGCTGATCTCCATTTCTTCTGCAATGGTCGTGGTCGTGACGTTCGGTTCACCCAGGTCATTGAACAGGCGAAGCGACACGGCCAGGATCCTGTCGCGTGTGCGGCGCGGGCCGCTCGGGGTAGCGGACGCGGCTGAGGGCTTGTTTTCCATGAGGCTTCGCGGTGGCCGGGAGAAGATGATGCCGCGATTATAAGAGATCGCCATCATGGCACCCGGCGAGTGGACGCCGGCGCCGCAGGCGGCGACGCGTCCATCAGCCGCTCAGCCGCAACTGGCTGGTGCTAGGTCCGCCAGAGATGCCACAGCCATGGCCCGGCCACCGCGGCCCAGGTGCCGCCGCACAGGATAAGCGCGAGCATCACGGCGGCGCTGCCGAAATCCTTCGCGCGTTTGGACAGCCCGTGGTGTTCCAGCGAAATGCGGTCGACCGCGGCCTCGACGCTCGAGTTCAGCAGTTCGACGATCAGCACGAGGACCAGCGTGCCGAGCATGAGGATGCGCTCCACCACCGTGGCGGGCACCACGAATGCGCATGGCAGCAGGATCAGGCACAGCGTAAGCTCCTGGCGAAAGGCGCTTTCTTCGTGAATGGCGAAGCGGATGCCGCTTAGCGAATTCTTCGCGGCATGCCACGCGCGTGTCAGTCCGCGATTGTGCTTGTAGGGATTCTGGTCCGCCGAATACTGGTCCGGCGGTGGCTTGGGAGCGCTCATGCGTAGGCGTGGAGTTGGGCTGGGGAGCGCACGGTCAGGCCGGTGTGGAGCCTTGCGCCGCGAGGGTCTCGGCACGCGTCTCTTCCACCGGACGCAGGTGGTTGGCGAACTGCTCCGAGGCGGTGCGCCACGAGAACCGCTCGGCGTGCGCGCGTGCCGTCGCGCGGTCGATGCGCAGCGCTTCCAGGCAGGCCTCGCGCAGGTCCTCGCGCATGGCGCCGGCATGCGAATCGCCGAGCACGTCGATCGGCCCGGTCACCGGATAGGCGGCCACCGGCAGGCCGCTGGCGAGCGCTTCCAGCAGCACGAGGCCGAAAGTATCGGTCTTGCTGGGGAAGACGAAGACATCGGCCGAGGCGTACACCTTGGCAAGCTCGGGTTGCCTCAGCACGCCAAGATAGTTGACGTTCGGGTAGCGCGCCTTGAGCGCCGGCAGCGCGGGGCCATCGCCCACCACCCATTTCGAACCGGGCAGGTCGAGCGCGAGAAAGGCCTCGACATTCTTCTCGATGGCGACGCGTCCCACGTAGAGGAAGATCGGGTGCGCGGAGTCGAGCACGTTGGCCTTCTGCGGGACGAAGACGTCGAGATCGACACCGCGTGTCCACAGTACGCCGTTGGTGATGCCGTAGGCCTGCAGATCTTGCAATACCACGGGCGTGGGCGCCATGACGGCTTTTGCGGGGCCGTGAAACCAGCGCAGGAAGCGGTAGGTCCAGCTCAGGGGAATGCCGAAGCGCGCCTGCACGTACTCGGGAAAACGTGTGTGGTAGGCGGTGGTGAACGGCAGCTTATGGCGGATGGCGTAGCGCCGTGCCGCGAGACCGAGCGGACCTTCGGTGGCGATGTGCAGGGCGTGCGGCGCAAAGCTGGCGATGCGCGCGTGCACCTTGCGGCTGGGGAACAGCGATAGCGCGATTTCCGGATAGGTCGGGCAGGGTACGGTCCTGAACTCGAGCGGGGTGATCATGTCGATCGTGTGCCCCATGTGTTTCAGTTCGCGCACGGTCGAGGTCAGGGTGCGCACGACGCCGTTGACCTGCGGCTCCCATGCGTCGGTGACGATCATGATGTTCACGGTATCTCCTCTGTTGCGGCGCCGGGCCGCGTATCGTTCTGAAGCGTTCTCGAGTGTCCTCAGACCGGTTCGGTCGGGCGGACGTCCTGTGGGATTGCCTGGTCGATGGATTGGTTGGCGTGCTGGCTGCTACGTTGACTGCTGCGCCGTGCGCGGCGGCTCATGGCGACCGGAGGGTCGCGCAGTTCGGTCCAGTAGACGATCTTGAGTTCACCTTCCAGGGTTTCGACGAGCGCGGACAGGCTTTCGACCCAGTCGCCGTCGTTGCAATACAGCTGGCCGTCGATCTCGCGGATCTCGGCCTTGTGGATGTGGCCGCAGATCACGCCTTCGCAACCGCGGTGGCGCGCCTCTTCGATCATGGCGCGCTCGAAGGAATTGATATAGCTCACCGCGTTCTTCACCTGGTGCTTGAGGAACTGCGACAGTGACCAGTACGAAAACCCGCAGCGAATGCGGATCTGGTTGAAGTAGCGGTTCAGCGCGAGGATCACGGTGTACAGCGAGTCGCCCACGTAGGCGAGCCAGCGCGCATGCTGCATCACGCTGTCGAACAGATCGCCGTGCGTGACCCACAAGCGGCGGCCGGTGGCGGTCACGTGGACGAAATCTTCATGTACCTCGATGTCGCCGAAGGCCAGGCCATTGAACTGGCGCGCTGCTTCATCGTGGTTGCCCGGCACGTAGATCACGCGCGTGCCCTTGCGCGCCTTGCGCATGATCTTCTGCACCACGTCGTTGTGCGCTTGCGGCCAGTACCAGCCTTTGCGTAGCTGCCAGCCATCGATGATGTCGCCGACCAGGTACAGGGTGTCGGATTCGTTGTGCTTCAGGAAGTCGAGCAGGAAGTGCGCCTGGCAGCCGGCCGTGCCCAGATGGACATCGGAGACCCAGATGGCGCGGTACTGATGCACTGTGTGTGCCGGTGCGGCGGGCGGTTGCGGTGCGGTTGGGGCGGGCGGTTCCTGCGCGGTCGGCGGGACCGCCTTGCGGCTGCTGGTCGGCAGCAGGGCAGTGACGATGCTTGAGCTCAGCTTGGCAGGCAGCGCCATGGATCGATCCGGAGTGTCATTGCCCGGATTTAGCCAGCCGCAAATGACGCCAGCGTGACGCTGCGATGAATGTCACATGACGTGTTGTGGCGCGTGCAGCCTGGCGAGTGCGGACAGCACGGTCTCGTGGGCGAGGTTTTCCGTGAGAAGCGACACGTGTCCGAGGCCGCTCAGCGGGAGGTGCTGCGCGCCGTCGAGCCAGCCGGTACCCGGAGGGCCGACAATGGAATCATGCCAGGAGAAGATCGAGGTGATGCGGGCGCGCTCATCCGGTGTCTCTTCGCGTGCCAGCTGGGCAAGCCAGTGGCTGCCGCAGCGCATCTGGCGCGCATTGCATCCCTGCCCGTGGCGGGCCAGCGCGGTGCCTTGGTGTGGTGTGCCGAGCGTGACGAGATGGGCGATGCGCGTGCCGCCATCGGCGTGGCGTCCGACACGCAGCGCTGCGCGCCCCGCCAGTCCACCCATGCTGTGGCAGAGCAGGATGGGCGCCTGGCCATAACGGGCGTGCACGCGTGCTGCGTGGTCGGCAATCTGCCGGCCATAGTCATCGATATCGCCGAGCAGCGGATGCAGATCAAGCCATTCGCAACGGTAGCCGGCGTGCGCCAGTTTCGGCTGGAGATCCTGCCACACGGCATGGTTGCAGCCGTAACCATGAATCAGCAGCAACGGCGGGAGAGCCGCGTGGGGCGCAGCGGCCGACGGCCAGGCGCGGCCGCTGCGAAAGGGCTGGACGAAATTGAACATACGCCAGACCGCGACACATTCGCGCCACCAGCAACGACCGGCGGCCGCAGTGCTGAGTGGAGCCGGTAGGGGAAGGTGCGCGGGCAGGCGGGGGCGGGCGGCAGGTGGTACGCCAAGGCCATGCAAGGTGATCAGGAAGGCCAATCCTACCGACAAGGCGAACAGGAAAACGTACGCCAGTATGGCAATGCTGGCAGCCAGGGGGAGCGGCCATCCCAGCCAGCGCCACAGCGCGGCAGCCGTGCCTGAGGTCGCGGCCAGTTGGAGAGCGACGGCAATCTGCCGTACCGCGATGGCGCCGGCCGACATGGCGGTTCAGCGTTTCGTCTTGGGCGGCGGGCGCCGCAGGACCAGCCGGGTTTGGGCCAGTCGGTCGTGCGGAAACTGGCGCTGCGGATCGAGCCAGGCGGTGGCGGCGTACAAGACGATGCCGGCCGAAAAGACGCCAAGGCTGGCCCAGCCCTGCAGCCCCAGCACCGCATCGAGCGCCAGTGCCGGCAGGACCCAGATCCATGCCAGCAGGTAGCGCAGCAGTGCCTGCCACAGGCTGATCGTGCCGCCCGCGCGATTTTCCAGGCGGATGTGCCAGGTTTTCATGGCCAGCGTCTGGCCGCTCTTGCACCACATCCAGATGAAATAGATCGCCAGCACGAAAAACAGCCAGGCTTGCAGCGCGTGCCGGTATTGCAGGGCATGGCGTTGCTGCGTGAGTGTCGAGAAGAGGAAGCCAGCCGCGAACACGATCGCGAATAGCAACATCGATTCGTAGATCAGGGCGGCCAGCCGGCGCTTGATGGTCGGGGTCGCGGCACTGTCGGACGACGGCGCGGGCGAGGGTGTTGGCGAAGCAGGAGCCGGGGATCGGCGCGGGGCGCGGCGGGGTTTGGCCATGAAAGCGTGTACGGAAGAAGCAGGATGGCCGGATCGGCGGCCGGGAATGCCGCTGGCGGCGGCAGGTCAGCCCGCATTATGCCAAACCGGCCCGGGGATGGCGGCGGAAAGTCGCATCAACGTCGCAGGCGCGGCGACGGGGGCGGATAGCTGCGCTGGCAGCAACGGTTTTACTCGCTGTGCAGCAGTTCGTCGATGTCGATCTGGCTGGCGGGGCGGTGCGGGGGACGCACGTCCTTGACCAGGCCGCCGCTGCTCGGCAAGGCACTGACGGCGGTCGATGGCTTGGTGGCGCGGCTGGCGGCAGCCAGCTTGCGTTTCTGCTCATCGCTCAGTTGCTGGTAATCCTGCCAGGCCTCCGCCTTTTTCTCGGCCGACAACTGCTTGGAGATCTGGTAGTTTTCGCGCGCAATCCGCCGTTGCTGCGGCGTGAGGGCGACCCAGTCGCGCATCCGTTCCTGCAGGCGTTGCTGCTGATCTTTCTTTAATTTAGGGTAACGCTCGGCGATTTTCAGCCATTTGCTGCGATTAAGGTCGCTGAGCTTGTTCCATTCGGGGCGCAGGGGATACAGGATGTTCTGTTGCCGTGGCGTCAGTGTGTGCCAGGCATTCGCCATGCCCGGCGTCGCTTGGGCAATGGCCGGAGCACTGGCGGGGGCGGTGCTGGCGGCCGTTGGTTCCGCGGCCGGTGCCGCAGGCAGCGTCGCGGACGCAGGATGTGACGCATCGGCCGGTGACTTGATCTGCGAGGCCAGTTCCGTCGCCACGCCGACGCTGCCCGCCGCCAGTGCCAGCGCGACCGCCGTCACCCGCAGGGCGCGCCAACGGCGCACAGGCGAGGAGGAGGAAGCGGATGGCGTGCGGGCGGATCCGGTCATTCAGCGCGTTTCAGAAACAGATGGAAGCCGTGGTCGGCATAGGCGGCCGGAGGCAGGTCGTCGAGCAGCATGGCCGAATCGACATCGGCGAGTTCGTCGATACGCTGTTCCTGCTGGAATTCGTACACGCCAGCGATGGAGAGCGCGATGGCGCACAGAATGCCGATCAAGCCAAAGCGGCGCATGAAATTACCGAAGGAGGGGTGGCCTTCATTGCCCCAGCTGCGCTGGCCGGCTTGTGCGTGTACCAGCACCGGCGCAATCTGCGGCGCGTCGGCTTTCTTGCGCGAGACGGCCATGCGGCGGCTGGCCGCCAGGCGTGCCGCAATGTCTGGTTCTACAGCGTTGGCGGACGCATTCAGGGCCGCGCGCACGCGGTCGGCAAAGCGGAGTTCCTTGAGTTCCTGAGTGTTCATAATGTGATGCCTCGTGCTCTCAATGCATGTGCAAGGGCGTGTGTGGCGCGTGAGCAATGTGTCTTGACGCTCCCCTCGGAGCAGCCCATGAGGGCGGCTGTCTCGGCGACGTCCATCTCTTCCCAGTAACGCATGATGAAGGCTTCCCGTTGACGGGCCGGAAGACGCTGGATTTCTTCGTCGATTGCTTGCAGGATCTGTGCCCGCGAGACATGATCCGCGCTGCTTTCCTGGTTGCCGTCACCCGCTTCGGCCTCCAGGGCCTCGAGGATGTCGTTGTCGTTCATGTCGTTGTTGCCGCGCAGGGACGACAGGTGGCTGACCCAGGTACTGCGGACTTTCTGGCGGCGGAACCAGTCGTGCGTGGTGTTCTGCAGAATGCGCTGGAACAGCAGCGGCAATTCGGCGGCCGGCTTGTCGCCATATTTTTCCGCAAGCTTGATCATGGCGTCCTGGACGATGTCGAGCGCGGCATCGTCATCCCGCACCGCGAACACGGCCTGCTTGAAGGCGCGGCGTTCGACGCTCTGCAAGAAATCGGACAGTTCCTGTTCAGTTGCCATACGGCTGGCGGGCGGGGGCGGATAGCGGTCGTGGACGGCCGGGGCCGGCGGGGGGGACGGTTCATGCCGGGAGGGCGATGGCCGGGATACTAGCAAAAAAAGTGCGCCAAGACACGGGCCTGGCCCGCAGGCGTGTGGCGCTGGACCTGAGCAGCCTGATGCGCTAATATCACAGGTTCACAAAATTGGATGTCTCATTCGCCCGCTTATCATGCGGGCTTCCATGCAGACGCGCACGCTCGAACCCGCTCCACAAGTGCGGCAGAGAGCACCAGAACAATTTTTTGCCGAAAATTGGAAAGGAAAAGTCATGAATATGCCCAGCGCGGAATTCTCCCACGCAGACAGTAACAGCAGCCATGGCGCCGAAATCATCGGTGCCGAAATCCTCGTCCGGTCCCTGGCGGCCGAAGGTGTCGAGTTCGTTTGGGGTTATCCCGGCGGCGCGGTCCTGTATATCTACGACGAGATCTTCAAGCAGAACAAATTCGAGCACATCCTGGTGCGCCACGAGCAGGCAGCGGTCCATGCCGCTGACGGCTATGCGCGCGCGACCGGCAAGGTCGGTGTGGCGCTGGTGACGTCCGGCCCCGGTGTGACCAACGCGGTCACGGGGATCGCCACGGCCTACCTCGACTCGATCCCGATGGTCATCATCACCGGCAACGTGCCGACCAATGCCATCGGTGAAGACGCCTTCCAGGAGTGCGATACCGTTGGTATCACGCGCCCGATCGTCAAGCACAACTTCCTCGTGAAAGATGTGCGCGACCTCGCCGCGACCATCAAGAAAGCCTTCCATATCGCCGCGACCGGCCGTCCGGGCCCGGTGGTGGTGGACATTCCAAAGGACGTGTCCGCGCATGCCTGCCGCTTCGAGTATCCGAAGACGGTCGAGATGCGTTCCTACACGCCCGTGACCAAGGGTCACTCGGGCCAGATCCGCAAGGCCGTGAGCCTGCTGCAGGGTGCCGAGCGCCCGTTCATCTACAGCGGCGGTGGCGTGGTGCTGGCAAATGCCTCGGAAGAGCTGCGCCAGCTGGCCGGCATGACCGGCTTCCCGGTGACCAATACGCTGATGGGCCTGGGCGCATTCCCCGGCACCAGCAAGCAGTTCGTTGGCATGCTCGGCATGCACGGCACGTACGAGGCCAATATGGCCATGCAGAACTGCGATGTGCTGATCGCCATCGGCGCGCGTTTCGATGACCGCGTGATCGGCAATCCGGGCCACTTTGCCCAGCAGCCGCGCAAGATCATCCACATCGACATCGACCCCTCGTCGATCTCGAAGCGCGTGAAGGTCGACATTCCCATCGTCGGCAATGTCAAGGACGTGCTGCAGGAAATGATCGCCCAGCTGCAGGCCAGCGATGCACAGCCGAAGACCGATGCACTCGCCGCCTGGTGGAAGCAGATCGATGAATGGCGCAAGACCGATTGCCTGGGGTATGACCGCAATTCGGAAATCATCAAGCCGCAGTATGTGATTGAAAAGATCTGGGAACTGACGGGCGGCGACGCCTTCATCTGTTCCGACGTGGGCCAGCACCAGATGTGGGCCGCGCAGTTCTACAAGTTCGACCAACCGCGCCGCTGGATCAACTCGGGCGGTCTCGGCACGATGGGCGTGGGTCTGCCGTACGCCATGGGTATCAAGAAGGCATTCCCGGACAAGGACGTCGTCACCATTACCGGTGAGGGCTCGATCCAGATGTGCATCCAGGAACTGTCGACCTGCCTGCAATACAAGACGCCGGTCAAGGTGGTGTCGCTAAACAACCGCTACCTGGGAATGGTGCGCCAGTGGCAGGAGCTGCAGTACGACAACCGCTACGCCAGTTCGTACATGGAGGCACTGCCCGATTTCGTCAAACTGGCCGAGGCTTTTGGTCATGTTGGCATGCGCATCGAAAAGACTGCGGATGTCGAGGGCGCGCTGCGCGAGGCATTCAAACTGAAGGACCGGACCGTGTTCATGGATTTCCAGACCGACCCGACGGAAAACGTGTGGCCGATGGTTCAGGCCGGCAAGGGCATCACCGAAATGCTGCTCGGCTCGGAGGACCTGTAATGCGTCACATCATTTCAGTCTTGCTGGAAAACGAACCGGGTGCACTGTCGCGCGTGGTGGGCCTGTTCTCGGCTCGCGGCTACAACATCGAGACCCTGACCGTCGCGCCGACCGAAGACGAATCGCTGTCGCGCATGACCATCGTCACCTCGGGTTCGGATGACGTGATCGAGCAGATCACCAAGCACCTGAACCGCCTCGTCGAGGTCGTGAAGGTGGTCGACCTGACCGAGGGCGCGCACATCGAGCGCGAACTGATGCTGGTGAAGGTCCGTGCGGTGGGCAAGGAGCGCGAGGAAATGAAGCGTACCGCCGATATCTTCCGTGGCCGTGTCATCGACGTGACGGAAAAGACGTACACCATTGAACTGACCGGCAACGGCAGCAAGCTCGATGCATTCCTCGATGCCATCGACCGTACCGCGATCCTCGAGACCGTGCGCACGGGTGGGTCGGGCATCGGCCGCGGCGAACGCATCCTGAAGGTTTAATCTCAGCAGCACAAACACGGAGCCGGCCCACGAAGCCGGCCTCCAGCCACTATCTAGGAAACGAAGGAAAACATCATGAAAGTGTTTTACGACAAAGACGCAGACCTGTCGCTGATCAAGGGCAAGAATGTCACCATCATCGGCTATGGTTCGCAGGGCCATGCCCACGCACTGAACCTGAGCGAATCCGGCGTGAAGGTCACCGTCGGCCTGCGCAAGGGCGGCGCTTCGTGGAACAAGGTCGTGAATGCCGGCCTGCAGGTCAAGGAAGTCGCCGAGGCCGTCAAGGGCGCGGATGTCGTCATGATGCTGCTGCCCGACGAGCAGATCGCCGAGGTGTACAACAAGGAAGTGCACGCCAACATCAAGGAAGGCGCTGCCCTCGCATTTGCACACGGCTTCAACGTGCACTACGGCCAGGTCATCCCGCGTGCCGACCTCGACGTGATCATGATCGCGCCGAAGGCCCCGGGCCACACCGTGCGCAATACGTACACCCAGGGTGGCGGTGTGCCTCACCTGATCGCCGTGCACCAGGACAAGTCCGGCGCCGCCCGTGACATCGCCCTGTCGTACGCTACCGCCAACGGCGGCGGCCGTGCCGGCATCATCGAAACCAATTTCCGCGAAGAGACTGAAACCGACCTGTTCGGCGAGCAGGCGGTGCTGTGCGGTGGTACCGTGGAGCTCATTAAGGCCGGTTTCGAAACGCTGGTGGAAGCCGGCTATGCGCCGGAAATGGCTTACTTCGAGTGCCTGCACGAACTCAAGCTGATCGTCGACCTGATCTATGAAGGCGGCATCGCCAACATGAACTACTCGATCTCGAACAATGCCGAGTATGGTGAGTACGTGACCGGCCCGCGCGTGGTGACGGACGCGACCAAGGAAGCGATGCGCCAGTGCCTGAAGGACATCCAGACCGGTGAATATGCCAAGAGCTTCATCCTGGAAAACCGTGCTGGTGCGCCGACCCTGCAGTCCCGTCGCCGCCTGACCGCCGATCACCAGATCGAGGAAGTGGGTGCCAAGCTGCGCGCGATGATGCCGTGGATCGCCAAGAACAAGCTCGTCGACCAGACCAAGAACTGATCACGGCCCCCCGCTCTACAGCGACCGTGTTGTCTGCTGTTCCCGTTCCAGGGGAGCGTTGCTGATGCAGGCAGTCTGAGAAAAGCCGTTCACGTCCTGAGTGGATGTGAACGGCTTTTTGTTATCCTTGTCATACTTTTTTTCTGAACCGGACCGCATGAACTATCCTCACCCCCTCATCGCAAGAGAAGGCTGGCCATTCCTGCTGATCATCTTCGCACTGACCTGCGTGGTGCATTTCAGTGTCGGACTGTGGTGGTCGTGGCCGCTTTGGGTGCTGAGCATCTTCGTGCTGCAGTTCTTCCGCGATCCGCCGCGGCCGGTGCCGACACAGGCGAATGCGATCCTCTCGCCCGCGGATGGCCGCATCGTTGCGGTCGAGCAGGTCAACGATCCGTATGCGAATCGCGATGCGCTGAAGATCAGCGTGTTTATGAATGTCTTCAATGTGCACTCGAACCGTATTCCCGTGGATGGCACGGTGGAGTCGGTGAGCTACGCGCCGGGCAAGTTCGTCAATGCCGACCTCGACAAGGCATCGATCGAAAACGAGCGCAACGCCATGGTGATTCGCCGCCATGACGGGCTCATCGTGACCTCGGTGCAGGTTGCGGGATTGATTGCGCGGCGTATCCTCTGCTATGTGCGGGCCGGGGAGACTGTCGAGCGCGGTCAGCGCTACGGCTTCATCCGTTTTGGCTCGCGCGTGGACGTATACCTGCCGCTGACGGCACGGCCGCGTGTGACGATCGGCGACAAGGTGTACGCCACCATGACGATTCTCGCCGAGCTGGACTCGCCGACTGAGGCGCAGGGAGACTGACATGGCGGCCTTTAACCGGCGCAACAAACGTTTTGGCGCAGGCGTTGCGCCGACCCGCACGTTCCGCCGCAACCAGGCGGCGCGCAGCGACATGCCGGAAGACGATCCGCTCGAGCTGGAGCCGCCGCGTCCGCGCCGGCGCGGTATCTATCTGCTGCCGAATGCGTTCACGACGGCGGCACTGTTCGCAGGTTTCTTCGCCATCGTGCAGGCGATGAACCTCAATTTCGAATCGGCGGCCATCGCCATCTTCGCCGCCATGGTGCTCGACGGCATGGATGGCCGCGTGGCGCGCATCACGCATACGCAAAGCGCATTCGGCGAACAATACGATTCTCTTTCCGACATGACATCGTTCGGCGTCGCGCCGGCGCTGGTGATGTACGAGTGGATCCTGCGCGACCTCGGCAAGTGGGGCTGGCTGGCAGCGTTTGTCTATTGCGCGGGCGCCGCGTTGCGACTGGCGCGCTTCAACGCCAATATCGGTGTGGTCGACAAACGTTTCTTCCAGGGATTGCCGAGCCCGGCCGCGGCTGCGCTGGTCGCAGGCTTCGTCTGGCTGGCCATCGACAATAAGCTGCCAGTGCGTGAACTGTGGATGCCATGGGCTGCGTTCACGATCACGCTGTACGCGGGGCTGTCGATGGTTTCGAACGCGCCGTTCTACAGCGGCAAGGCGCTCGATGTGCGCTATCGCGTGCCGTTTGGCGTGATGGTGTTGCTGCTGATTGGTTTCGTCGTGATCTCGAGCGATCCGCCCGTGGCGCTGTTCGGCCTGTTCGTGGTGTATGCGTTGTCGGGTTATGCGCTGTCGGGCTGGCGCATGATGAAAGGGAAGCCGAGCCTGTTCAAGCGCGCCCCGGCCGTTGCCGAGGGTAGTGAACCTGCGGGTCCGGACGCCGCCCAGAAATGACGGCTTGACGAGCCGGTCCGTACATCGGGTGCGGGCACTTCGTTGATCGTGTTGTTTCAGTTGCTTCATCATGGAGGAGGTCGATCATGAGCATTCTCGGATTCATCAAGGACGCCGGTGAAAAACTGTTTGGCAAGGCCCAGGCCGCACCGGCCGCACCCGCAGCAGACCCTGCTGCTGCCGACGCAGCCAACCGGGCTGCCGGCGAGGCCATCGAGAAATACATCGCCTCGATGTCACTCGAAGCCACCGGGCTGTCTGTGCAGGTCGATGCCTCCAAGGGACTAGTCACGGTCTTCGGTGTGGCGCCAGACCAAGCCACACGTGAAAAGATCATCCTGTGTTGCGGTAACGTTGCGGGCGTGGAGCAGGTGGAAGACAAGATGAGTGTGCGCACCGAGGCCCCGGGCTCGCAATGGCATACGGTGGAGAAGGGCGATACGCTCTCCGCCATCTCCAAGAAGTTCTATGGCAATGCCAATCTGTACCAGGGAATTTTCGAGGCCAACCGTCCCATGCTGACGCATCCGGACAAGATCTATCCGGGCCAGAAGCTGCGGATTCCGCCGAAGCCCTGATCTGCCTGAACCCGAACGGATGATGCGTGCGCGCAACATATGCCGCAGTTGCGCGCATGCCTCATCTCCGTTATAGTGATTTCATGTTGCTGAATTTTTCGCTTCTCTCGCTAGCGCTGATTTCGCTTGGTGGCCTACTAAGGCACCAGGACGGGACGCGCGCGTGCTGAGACGAGACCAGTAACGCGGTAATACGGAATTTCGACGCCCCGGCCTGCATGTACGCACGCCGGGGCGTTTTGTATTTGTCACCCGGTGTGAATGCGTCCGGATCTTCACTCCGTTCAACATAAATGCAGTAACGACCACACGAAAGGCCTTCACATGAGCGACAGAGTCATCATTTTCGATACGACATTGCGCGATGGCGAGCAGTCGCCCGGCGCTTCCATGACGCGGGAAGAAAAGATCCGCATCGCCAAGCAGCTTGAGCGCCTGAAGGTCGATGTCATCGAAGCCGGCTTTGCCGCCAGCTCGAACGGCGATTTCGAGGCGATCCAGGCGATTGCTCAGACCGTCAAGGATTCCACCATCTGCTCGCTGGCGCGCGCCAACGACAAGGACATCGCCCGCGCGGCCGAAGCGCTCAAGCCGGCGAATGCTTTCCGCATCCACACCTTCATCGCCACCTCGGCGCTGCACATGGAGAAGAAGCTGCGCATGACGCCGGACCAGGTGTACGAGCAGGCCCGCCTCGCCGTCCGTTTTGCGCGCAATTTCACGAATGACATCGAGTTCTCGCCGGAAGACGGTAGCCGCTCCGACCCCGATTTCCTCTGCCGTGTGCTTGAGGCCGTGATTGCAGAAGGCGCGACTACCATCAACCTTCCCGATACCGTCGGTTACGCCGTGCCGGAAGGCTACGCTGCGATGATCCGCTCGGTGCGCGAACGGATTCCCAACTCTGACAAGGCCATCTGGTCGGTGCACTGCCACAACGACCTCGGCATGGCCGTGGCGAACTCGCTGACCGCCGTCAAGCAGGCCGGTGCGCGCCAGATCGAGTGCACGATCAATGGTCTTGGCGAGCGCGCCGGCAACACCAGTCTCGAAGAAGTGGTGATGGCCCTGCGCACGCGCCGTGACTATTTCGGCGTGGACGTGGGCGTGGAAACCTCGCAGATCGTGCCGGCTTCCAAGCTTGTGTCGCAGATTACCGGTTTCGTGGTGCAGCCCAACAAGGCCGTGGTTGGCGCCAACGCTTTTGCCCATGCCTCCGGCATTCACCAGGATGGCGTGCTGAAGGCGCGCGACACCTACGAGATCATGCGGGCCGAAGATGTGGGCTGGACGGCCAACAAGATCGTGCTCGGCAAACTCTCCGGCCGCAATGCCTTCAAGCAGCGCCTGCAGGAACTCGGCATCGAGCTCGAAAGCGATGCCGAAGTGCAGGCCGCGTTCGTGCGCTTCAAGGAACTGGCTGACCAGAAGGCCGAGATCTTCGACGAGGATATCATCGCCATCGTGTCCGATGAGTCCCATACCGCGAACGATTATTTCCGTTTCGTATCGCTGGCCCAGCAGTCCGAGACTGGCGCCCGTCCGCGTGCACGCGTCGTGTTCCAGTGCGATGGCAAGGAAGTGTCGGCTGAAGCCGAGGGCAACGGTCCGGTGGATGCCACGCTGAATGCCATCGAGAGCAAGGTCGCCAGCGGGGCCGAGCAGCTGCTGTACTCGGTCAATGCCATCACCACCGGGACGCAGGCGCAGGGCGAAGTGACCGTCCGCCTGTCCAAGTCCGGCCGCATCGTCAATGGGGTTGGCACGGATCCGGATATCGTGGCTGCTTCGGCCAAGGCGTATCTCGCGGCGCTGAACAAGCTGCACGACAAGTCGAGCGAAAAGCTCAACCCGCAGATCTGATCTCGTAAGAGTGCGGCTGCGCGTGATCTGGCGCGCAGCCGTTGGTCTGGCGGCGACACAATCGCAAGCCAGGCACGTCGATTGGCGTCCGGGCTACCAGCCCGGACGCTCGCGCGGCTCATACATCGGATCGGGACTCACCTGCGTCAGCCGCAGGATTCCGGTCGGATCGAAGTAGAAATGATAGAGCGACGGCCACACGTCCTCGTGCTTGAAGCGATAGCTCCACGTCTCGCGCTGCATCAGGGGAAAGTAGGCGGTTTCCAGCGGCCGGCCGAATTGTTCCAGCACGTCCTGGCGCGTCCATTTGCCGATTTCCGCGCGCGCGAACTCAAGTGTGCGCAGGACCTGGCGGAACGAGATCAGCTTGCCGTTGCTGTCGAATTCGGCAGCGTAGGTGAATTGCCCAAACGGCTGGGTTGGATACAGCCAGCGCGTATGCCCGTTCTTGAGCCGATAGATTTCCGCGGGCGAGCCCTGGGCGGCCCGCACATCGGCCTCCGTACCGCCCAGCAATGCCTGGGCGCGCTCCTCGCGCGGCACCATCCAGGCGCAGCCCGCCAGGCTAGCGGCCAAGGCCGCGATGATCGCGGTGCGACGGTAACTTGAAAAGTGACGTTTTTGCATCATTTTGCCGTATTGTGTTGTGAACCTCTGATGGCTCGGGCCGCCGGTCCTGTCGAATCTGGCAATGAGCGGCGCACGCTGGGAGGTCCGCATGTGCCCGCAAGGGTCGCCGGACTGGCGGGCGGTTTGTGTTTCAGTTATACTCCACCCCTTGCCAAATGCGTACTCGCCGGTTTTTCGGCGGTGGCGGCGGCAAACCGGGGGTTCCCCATTTTTGTCCAACACGACGCCAGCGGTCATCACGGCTGCGGCGTTCGCAAGTAAAAAAAGGTGCATCATGGCATTTGCCAACATCAACAAGCAAGACATCGTCAAGCAACACGCCCGCGGCGCCAACGATACCGGCAGCCCGGAAGTCCAGGTCGCCCTGCTGACCGCCCGCATCAACGAACTGACCCCGCACTTCAAAGCCAACATGAAGGACCACCACAGCCGTCGTGGCCTGCTGAAGATGGTCAGCCGTCGTCGCCGTCTGCTCGACTACCTCAAGGGCAAGGATGCCGACCGCTATCGTGCCCTGATCGAAGTCCTCGGTCTGCGCAAGTAATCATGGCGCGATTTGCGTCAGGAACAGAATACGCATCGTTCTGATGCACGAATGCCTGCCTCGGTGCGCTGAAGCAGGCATTTTGTTTTTTGTGGTCGGCCGCTGAAGCGGCAGCCGACTGCGAGCGAGATTTCCCGCGGTATCGTCGTTCGAGTGACTGGGCGTCACGATATTGCGGGAAGTGCAGTAACAGGTTGTACGACCGGGGTCCGGCAAGGAACCAGAGCTTTGTGTCATTCCACAGGCATGTCCCAGCAGTGCGGGGCGTATCCGTGGAATGGCATAACACTTCTCTGCAACTGCGCCTGGCCAGTACCGGCAGCATGTCCGCGGCTGAGTGCGCGGACGCGTATGAAGGAGAGAATACATGTTCAAGAAAATCGTGAAGGAATTCCAGTGGGGCGGCCATACCGTCCGCATGGAAACGGGCGAAATCGCCCGCCAGGCCAGCGGCGCCGTGCTGGTGAACGTCGATGAAACCGTGGTGCTGGCGACCGTCGTTGGCGCCAAGAAAGCCAAGCCGGGCCAGGACTTTTTTCCGCTGACGGTCGACTATCTCGAGAAGACCTATGCCGCCGGCAAGATCCCCGGTGGCTTCTTCAAGCGCGAGGGCCGTCCGTCCGAGTTCGAAACGCTGACCTCGCGCCTGATCGACCGGCCGCTGCGCCCGCTGTTCCCGGAAGGCTTCTACAACGAAGTGCAGGTCGTGATCCATGTCGTGTCGCTGAACCCTGACGTGCCGGCCGACATCCCCGCCCTGATCGGCGCCTCGGCCGCGCTGGCCGTGTCCGGCCTGCCGTTCAATGGCCCGGTGGGCGCTGCCCGCGTCGGCTACAAAGATGGCCAGTACCTGCTGAACCCGACTCGCACCCAGCAAGCCACGTCGGAGCTCGACCTGGTCGTTGCCGGTACCGAGGCAGCCGTGTTGATGGTGGAATCGGAAGCGCAGCAGCTATCGGAAGAAATCATGCTGGGTGCCGTGGTCTTCGGCCATGAGCAGATGCAGACGGCGATCAATGCCATTCACGACCTCGTGCGCGAAGGCGGCAAGCCGGAATGGGACTGGGCGCCTGCGCCGAAGAACGAAGCGCTGCTGGCCAAGGTTGCCGAAGTGGCCGAGCCACAACTGCGCGAAGCCTATCAGATCCGCGAGAAGCAGGCGCGCAGCCAGAAGCTGAAGCTGGTCGCGCCGGCCGTGATGGAAAAGCTGGCGGAAGCCGGTATCGAAGCCACCGAAGTCGACGTCGGCAACATGATCTTCGATCTGGAAGCCAAGATCGTACGTGGCCAGATTCTGTCGGGCGAGCCGCGTATCGATGGCCGCGACACGCGCACCGTGCGTCCGATCGAAATCCGCAACGGCGTGCTGCCGCGCGCCCACGGTTCCGCGCTGTTCACGCGCGGCGAAACGCAGGCGCTGGTGGTGGCCACGCTCGGCACGGGCCGTGACGAACAGATCATCGATGCGCTTTCGGGCGAGTACCGCGACCGCTTCATGCTTCACTACAACATGCCTCCGTTCGCGACTGGCGAAACCGGCCGCGTTGGTTCGCCGAAACGCCGCGAAATCGGCCACGGCCGCCTCGCCAAGCGCGCGCTCGCACCGGTACTGCCGACGCCGGAAGAATTCGCCTACACCGTGCGTGTCGTGTCGGAAATCACCGAGTCGAACGGTTCGTCGTCGATGGCGTCGGTGTGCGGTGGCTGCCTGTCGATGATCGACGCCGGCGTGCCGCTCAAGGCGCACGTCGCCGGTGTGGCCATGGGCCTGATCCTGGACGGCAACAAGTTCGCCGTGCTGACCGACATCCTGGGTGACGAGGATCACCTCGGCGACATGGACTTCAAGGTGGCCGGTACTGCCGACGGCATCACCGCGCTGCAGATGGACATCAAGGTCCAGGGCATCACCAAGGAAATCATGCAGGTCGCGCTGGCCCAGGCCAAGGAGGGTCGCCTGCATATCCTCGGCAAGATGGCCGCAGCCATGGAAGGCGTGGAAGTCGGCCTGTCGGCCCACGCGCCGCGCATGATCACCATGAAGATCCATCCGGACAAGATCCGCGAAGTGATCGGCAAGGGCGGTTCGACCATCCAGGCCCTGACCAAGGAAACCGGCACGTCGATCGACATCCAGGAAGACGGCACCATCACCATCGCCTCGACCTCGGCCGAGGGCATGGAAGAAGCCAAGCGTCGCATCGAAGGCATCACGGCCGAAGCCGAAGTCGGCAAGATCTATGGCGGTACCGTGCTCAAGCTGCTGGACTTTGGCGCCATCGTCAATATCCTGCCGGGCAAGGACGGCCTGCTGCACATCTCCGAGATCGTCAATGAGCGCGTCAAGGACATCAAGGACTGGCTGAAGGAAGGCCAGCAGGTCCGCGTCAAGCTGATCCAGGCTGATGAGAAGGGTCGTCTGCGCCTGTCGATCAAGGCAGCCGTGGCGGACGAAGGCGGTGGCCTGACTCCGCAGGCGCCGGCGGAAGGTGCGCCCGCCGCGCAGCCGGGTGGCAGCGATGCCAGCCAGCAGCAACAGCAGCAGGATGCAGAGCAGGGTCGCCAGCCTGAATAAGGCAGCGGTACGGATGCCTTGGGCATCCACCTGCAATCGAAACGGCTGGCAGCGTCCAGCCGTTTTTTTATGTTTGGCAGCGGCTGCGGCCGTCCGGCCATCCCTGCCGGGGTGTCAGGAGAGCGGACGTCGCCGCCGGCGATTTTTGTTTACACTGCCGATTCACATGACAGTACAGGCAGTGACAGGACAATCAGATGAAAGCAATCGAAATCACCACCTATGGCGGCCCCGAAGTATTGAAACTGACCGAACGGCCCGATCCCGTCGCCGGTAATGGAGAAGTGCTGATCCGCGTGGCCGCGTCCGGCGTCAACCGGCCCGATGTGTTTCAACGCACCGGCAACTACCCCGTGCCGCCGGGCGCATCGGATCTGCCAGGGCTGGAAGTGGCCGGCGAGATCATCGGCGGCGATCTCGCGCATGCTGACAATGTCTGGGGCCTCAAGGTCGGAGATCGCGTCTGTGCACTGGTGCAAGGTGGCGGCTATGCCGAGTTGTGCGTCGCGCCTATCGGCCAGTGCCTGCCGGTGCCTACGGGCTTGTCCGATGTCGAAGCCGCGGCATTGCCGGAAACTTTCTTCACGGTCTGGAGCAATGTTTTCGACCGGGGCGCTCTCGGCCAGGGTCCGCTGGGCAAGCAGGAAACGCTGCTGGTACAGGGCGGTTCGAGCGGCATCGGTACCACAGCCATCCAGATCGCCCGCGCGCTGGGTTACCGCGTGTTCGCGACGGCCGGCAGCGATGAGAAGTGCCGGGCCTGCGAGGCGCTCGGCGCGGAACGTGGCATCAACTACCGGACCGAGGATTTCGTTGAGGTCACGCAGGGGCTTACCGCAGGGCGTGGCGTAGATGTCATTCTGGACATGGTCGGCGGCGCCTATCTGGCCCGTGAGATCCGTGGCGTAGCCGATGACGGCCGTATCGTGATCATCGCTTTGCTGGGCGGCGCCAAGGCAGAAATTCCACTCAGCGACATCCTGCGCCGCCGCATCACGGTCACCGGCTCGACGCTGCGCCCGCGCTCGATTGCGTTCAAGGCAGCGATTGCCGCCAACCTCAAGCGGCATGTGTGGCCACTGCTCGAGGCCGGCACCATCAAGCCGGTGATCTACCGCACGCTGCCCGCCGCCCAGGCGGCCGAGGCGCACGCGCTGATGGAGTCCAGCCAGCATATAGGCAAGATCATGCTGGCCTGGTAAAGGCCGAGCGGGCCGGGCGGGCCGGGCGGATTGCCGAGGTGGGACGAATTAAAACGAGATTCATTATCATCTGATTGCGCTTTCCGCAACCTTGGCGGTTCTGCCGAATCACAGTACGGAGTAGGTACCCCGCCGGTTGATGGCGCTTGCGTTCTCCACGGGGTACAATCGCGGGTTGATTTTGAACCTGCAGCCGATGGAAGGGACGCGCGTGAGACAGAAGCTGGTAGTCGGAAACTGGAAAATGCATGGCAGCCTCGAGGCCAATGGCGGATTGCTGAAGGCCGTGGCAGCCGGCGCAGGAGCGTTGCAACCGGTTCAGTTGGCGGTGTGCGCGCCATTTCCATATCTGGCGCAGTGCCAGTCGCTGCTGGCCGGCAGCCCGGTGCAATGGGGCGCGCAGGATGTGTCCGCCGAAGCGCGCGGCGCGTTCACCGGCGAAGTGGCCGCTTCCATGCTCGCCGAGTTCGGCTGCCAGTTCGTGATCGTCGGCCACTCGGAGCGCCGGACCTACCATGCCGAGCAGGATTCGGTCATTGCCACCAAGGCGCTGCGCGCACTCGAGCATGGTGTCACGCCGATCGTCTGCGTCGGCGAAACCCTCGCCCAGCGCGAGGCCGGCCAGACCGAGCAGGTCGTGGGCCGCCAGCTGCAAGCCTTGCTTGATGCGCTGTCCGTCGAGCAACTCGGGCGCATCGTCGTTGCCTATGAGCCCGTCTGGGCGATCGGTACCGGCAAGACCGCTAGCAGCGCCCAGGCGCAGGATGTGCACGCTTATCTCCGCGGACTCGTTGCCTCGCGCGATGCCGGCGTGGCGCAACGCATGCAGATCCTGTACGGCGGCAGCGTGAAGCCGGAAAGCGCAGGCGAGCTGTTCGGCATGCCCGACATCGACGGCGGCCTGATCGGCGGCGCGTCGCTCAAGGCGGAAGATTTCCTGGCAATCGGCGCGGCAGGCCGCGCCTGATGCCCAAGAGTATTTACGTTTAAGTCATCGGGATCATCAATGAGTATTTTCAAGACTCTTCTTCTCGTGCTGCAGATCGGCTCGGCGCTGGGCGTGATCGGGCTGGTGCTGCTGCAGCAGGGCAAGGGCGCGGATATGGGCGCCGCGTTCGGCTCCGGCAACTCCGGCAGCCTGTTCGGCGCCGCCGGCTCGGCCAACTTCCTGTCGCGCACCACCGCAGCGCTGGCCACGGTGTTTTTCCTCTCGACACTGGGCCTGACCATGCTGGGTTCGCACCGTCCCGCAGCAGGCGCGGGCGTCATGGGCTCGATGACGACTTCGCAGCCTGCGGCAGCTCCGGCAGCCGCGTCCGGCGTCCCGGCAGCGGACGCAGGCGCCTCGGCTCCGGCTGCGCCGGCCGTGCCGAAGTAAGGGGCGCGAAGCCCGTCCGATTTACATGCACTTGCGGCAACAATTTTGCTGCACTTGCATTGAACAAAGCCTGCATTCAAGTTAGAATGCAGGGCTTGGAACAAAAAGCCTGACAGTCCATCCGGGTATGCCCGGATAGTCCATCTGGCTAGGCTGGATGGCATGCCGTCCGGTCTCGAGTTTCCCTGCCGACGTGGTGAAATTGGTAGACACGCTATCTTGAGGGGGTAGTGGCGCAAGCTGTGCGAGTTCGAGTCTCGCCGTCGGCACCAAACATTTTTCACGGACGCCATCAGGTGTCCGCAAGTCCCGCAAGGCGGCGCCGCATGATGCATGCGGAGTGCGTTTCTTGAGTGAGCAGCGCAGCGCCGCTTGTTACAGGAAGGTTGGTTCTTCCGCAGCTACCCGCTGCTATCAAATAAGGCAGGCGTCCCCCGTGAATCTCGAAGCCTATTTCCCTGTACTGCTGTTCATGGCAGTCAGCGTTCTCCTTGGCCTCGCCCTGATGTCCATCGGCCGGCTTCTCGGTCCGAACAATCCCGATCCCCAGAAGCTTTCGCCGTACGAATGCGGCTTCGAAGCATTCGAAGACGCCCGCATGCGTTTCGACGTGCGGTACTACCTGATCGCCATCCTGTTCATCCTGTTCGACCTCGAAACCGCTTTCCTCTTCCCGTGGGGCGTGGCATTGCAGGACATCGGCTGGCCCGGATTCTTCGCGATGGGAATTTTTCTGCTCGAGTTCATTGTGGGCTTTGTCTACATCTGGAAAAAAGGCGCTCTGGACTGGGAGTGACGTGACATGGCAATCGAAGGCGTTCTGCAAGAAGGGTTTGTCACCACCTCGGCCGACAAACTGATCAACTGGACCCGCACCGGGTCGCTCTGGCCGATGACGTTCGGTCTGGCATGCTGTGCGGTGGAAATGATGCACGCCGGCGCGGCGCGCTACGACCTGGACCGTTTCGGCGTGGTGTTCCGCCCCTCGCCGCGCCAGTCCGACGTGATGATCGTGGCCGGCACGCTGTGCAACAAGATGGCCCCCGCTCTGCGCAAGGTGTACGACCAGATGGCCGAGCCGCGCTGGGTCATCTCGATGGGCTCGTGCGCCAATGGCGGTGGTTACTACCACTATTCCTACTCCGTGGTGCGCGGCTGCGACCGCATCGTGCCCGTCGACATCTATGTGCCTGGCTGCCCGCCGACAGCCGAAGCGCTGATCTACGGCATTATCCAGCTGCAGGCCAAGATCCGCCGCACCAACACCATCGCGCGCAAGGGTTGATATGTCGAGTCGTATCGAAACGCTGAAAGCCGCGCTGCAGAAGGCTCTGGGCGCGCAGATCCAGTCGCTGACCGAAGATGTGGGCGAGCTCACGCTGGTCGTGAAGGCTGCCGACTACCTGGCGGTCGCCACCAAGCTGCGCGATGACGCCACGCTGCGCTTCGAGCAGTTGATCGACCTGTGCGGCGTGGACTATCGCGACTATGCCGATGGCGCATGGAACGGCCCGCGCTTTGCCGCAGTGCTGCACCTGCTGTCGGTTGCCAACAACTGGCGTCTGCGCGCGCGCGTGTTCGCCCCGGATGATGACCTGCCCGTCGTGCCTTCTGTCATCCCGGTCTGGAATGCCGCCAACTGGTTCGAGCGTGAGGCATTCGATCTCTACGGCCTGGTGTTCGAGGGCCATCCTGACCTGCGCCGCATCCTGACCGACTATGGCTTCATCGGCCATCCGTTCCGCAAGGACTTCCCGCTGTCGGGCTATGTCGAAATGCGCTACGACCCCGAGCAGAAGCGTGTCATCTACCAGCCCGTGACGATCGAGCCGCGCGAGATCACGCCGCGCGTGATCCGCGAAGAGCAGTACGGCGGCATCAAGCACTAGGACGCACCATGGCAGATATCAAGAACTACACGCTGAACTTTGGCTCCGGCCGCCCTGCGGGCTTAACCGTGGCTGTGCCACGGTTAGCCTTCACCGAAATTAAGCGTGTCGAGTGGCTTCGGTCGGACACGGTGGCGGAGTAAGCGGCAATGGCAGATATCAAGAATTACACGCTTAATTTTGGCCCCCAGCACCCCGCGGCACACGGCGTGTTGCGCCTCGTGCTCGAGCTGGACGGCGAAGTCATCCAGCGTGCCGACCCGCACATCGGCCTGCTGCACCGCGCCACCGAAAAACTCGCCGAGCACAAGACGTGGATTCAGAGCGTGCCGTACATGGACCGTCTCGACTACGTGTCCATGATGTGCAACGAGCATGCGTACGTGATGGCCATCGAGAAGCTGCTCGGCATCGACGTGCCGATCCGCGCCCAGTACATCCGTGTGATGTTCGATGAAATCACGCGCCTGATGAACCACCTGCTGTGGATCGGCTGCCACGGTCTCGACGTCGGCGCCATGGCCGTCTTCCTCTACGCCTTCCGCGAGCGCGAGGACCTGTTCGACATGTACGAAGCGGTGTCGGGCGCGCGCATGCACGCGGCCTACTATCGCCCAGGTGGTGTCTATCGCGACCTGCCGGATACGATGCCGCAGTTCAAGCCTTCCAAGGTGCGTAACGAGCGCGCCATGAAGGAAATGAACGAGACGCGCCAGGGTTCGCTGCTCGATTTCATCGAGGCGTTCACCGATCGTTTCCCGAAGTACGTCGACGAATACGAGACCTTGCTGACCGACAACCGGATCTGGAAACAGCGCCTGGTTGGCATCGGCGTGGTCAGCCCCGAGCGGGCCCTGCAGATGGGGTTCACGGGCGCCATGCTGCGCGGTTCCGGCATCGAGTGGGACCTGCGCCGCAAGCAGCCGTACGAGGTATACGACAAGCTCGATTTCGACATTCCCGTTGGTGTCAACGGCGACTGCTACGACCGCTATCTGGTGCGCGTGGAAGAGATGCGGCAGTCCAATCGCATCATCCGCCAGTGCATCGACTGGCTGCGCAAGAATCCGGGCCCGGTCATCAGCGACAACCACAAGGTTGCGCCGCCATCGCGCGTCGACATGAAGACCAACATGGAGGAGCTGATCCACCACTTCAAGCTGGCGACCGAAGGTATTCACGTGCCGGAAGGCGAGACCTATGCAGCGGTGGAACATCCCAAGGGCGAGTTCGGCATCTACGCGATCTCGGATGGCGCCAACAAGCCGTACCGGCTGAAGATCCGTGCTCCCGGCTTTGTCCACCTCGCCGCGCTTGACGAGATGGCACGCGGCCACATGATCGCCGACGCCGTCACCATCATCGGTACCCAAGACATCGTTTTTGGCGAGATCGATCGCTAACCAGTGTAACGACCATGCTATCAGCTGAAGCCCTCAAGGAAATCGACCGCGCGGTGGCCAAGTACCCCGCCGACCAGAAGCAGTCCGCCGTGATGTCGGCACTGCAGGTCGCGCAGGCGGAACTCGGCTGGGTGTCGCCGGAAGCGATGCAGTTCATCGCCAGCTACCTCGACATGCCGCCGGTGTGGGTGCAGGAGGTCGCGACCTTCTACAACATGTACGACACCAAGCCGGTCGGCCGCTTCAAGCTGACGGTCTGCACCAACCTGCCGTGTGCGTTGTCCGGCGGCGAGCGGGCGGCCGATCACCTGAAGAAAACCCTCGGCATCGATTTCAACGAAACCACGCCGTGCGGCACCTTCACCCTCAAGGAAGGCGAGTGCATGGGCGCCTGCGGCGATGCGCCGGTCATGCTGGTCAATAACGCCAACATGTGCAGCTGGATGAGCAACGACAAGCTCGACGCGCTCGTGGCCGACCTGCGCGCCAAGGCGGCACAGCAAGGCGAGGGCAAGTAAATGACCTGTCTGCACAACAACCACATCAAGCCGTTGATCCTCGCCGGGCTGACCGGTGACAACTGGCATCTGGAAGACTACGTGAAGCGTGGCGGCTACGCGCAGCTACGCCGCATCCTCGAAGAGAAGATCACGCCGGAGCAGGTCATCGCCGACATCAAGACCTCGGGCTTGCGCGGGCGCGGTGGTGCGGGCTTCCCGACCGGCCTCAAATGGAGCTTCATGCCCCGCCAGTTCCCGGGGCAGAAATACCTCGTCTGTAACTCGGACGAAGGCGAGCCGGGTACCTTCAAGGATCGCGACATCCTGCGCTACAACCCGCACGCGCTGATCGAAGGTATGGCCATCGGCGCCTACGCGATGGGCATCACCGTGGGCTACAACTATATCCACGGCGAGATCTGGAACGAATACAAGATCTTCGAAGCCGCGCTGGAAGAGGCACGTGCCGCTGGCTATCTCGGCGACAACATCCTCGGTTCCGGCTTTTCCTTCCAGTTGCATGCGCACCATGGTTTCGGCGCGTACATCTGCGGCGAGGAAACCGCGCTGCTCGAATCGATCGAAGGCAAGAAAGGCCAGCCACGCTTCAAGCCGCCGTTCCCGGCGAGCTTCGGCCTGTATGGCAAGCCGACCACCATCAACAACACCGAAACCTTTGCCGCGGTGCCGTTCATCTTGGCCGTGGGCCCGGAAAACTACCTGCAGATGGGCAAGCCCAACAACGGCGGCACCAAGATCTTCTCGATCTCGGGCGACGTCGAGCGTCCGGGCAACTATGAAGTTCCGCTTGGCACGCCGTTCGCGGCCCTGCTGGACCTCGCAGGCGGCATGCGCGGCGGCAAGAAGATCAAGGCCGTGATTCCCGGTGGCTCGTCGGCGCCCGTGGTGCCTGGCGACGTCATGATGCAGACCGACATGGACTACGACGGCATCGCCAAGGCCGGCTCGATGCTGGGCTCCGGCGCGGTGATCGTCATGGACGAAACGCGCTGCATGGTGAAATCGCTGTTGCGCCTGTCGTACTTCTATTTCGAGGAATCGTGCGGCCAGTGCACGCCGTGCCGTGAGGGCACAGGCTGGCTGTACCGCATGGTCGACCGTATCGAACACGGACAGGGCCGCCAGGAAGATCTCGATCTTCTCAACAACGTGGCCGAAAACATTATGGGTCGCACCATCTGCGCGCTCGGCGATGCCGCGGCGATGCCGGTGCGCGGCATGCTCAAGCACTACTGGAACGAGTTCGAGTATCACGTCGAGCACAAGCAGTGCATGGTGCCTACCTACTCCTGAGTGGCGAATATGGTTGAACTTCACATCGATGGCAAGCCGGTAGAAGTGGCCGAAGGCACGACGGTAATCGAAGCCGCGCGCCAGACTGGCACTTACATCCCACACTTTTGCTATCACAAGAAATTGTCGATCGCGGCCAACTGCCGCATGTGCCTGGTCGAGGTGGAAAAGGCGCCCAAGCCGCTGCCAGCCTGCGCCACGCCGGTAACTGCCGGCATGAAGGTATTCACGCAGTCCGAGAAGGCGGTCAAGGCGCAGAAGTCCGTCATGGAATTCCTGCTGATCAACCACCCGCTGGATTGTCCGATCTGTGACCAGGGCGGTGAATGCCAGCTGCAGGATCTGGCCGTGGGTTACGGTGCGTCGGAATCGCGCTACAAGGAAGAGAAGCGCGTCGTGCTGCACAAGAACGTCGGCCCGCTGATCTCCATGGAAGAAATGAGCCGCTGCATCCACTGCACGCGCTGTGTCCGCTTCGGCCAGGAAGTGGCCGGCGTGATGGAGCTCGGCATGCTGAACCGCGGCGAGCATTCGGAGATCACCACCTTCGTGGGCAATACGGTCGACTCCGAACTGTCCGGCAACATGATCGACCTGTGCCCGGTCGGCGCGCTGACCAGCAAGCCGTTCCGCTACGCCGCGCGCACCTGGGAACTGGCGCGCCGCCGTTCGGTGGCGCCGCACGACAGCCTCGGCTCGAACATCGTGGTGCAGAGCAAGAACCAGCGTGTGCTGCGCGTGTTGCCGCTCGAAAACGAAGCTATCAACGAATGCTGGATCTCCGATCGCGACCGCTTCTCGTACGAAGCGCTGAACAGCGACGATCGCCTGACCCGTCCGATGATCAAGCAGGGCGGACAATGGCAGGAAACCGATTGGCAGACCGCGCTGGAATATGTGGTCAACGGCCTCGCCGCGATCCGCCGCGAGCATGGTGCGGAGCAGATTGCCGCGCTGGCCGGTGCGAACAGCACGCTCGAGGAACTGTTCCTGTTGCAGGAACTGGTGCGCGGCATCGGCAGCGACAACATCGATTTCCGCCTGCGCCAGAGCGATGCCTCGGTGGTCTTCAAGGGTGCCCCGTGGCTTGGCATGAAGATCGCAGAAGTCTCCGACCTGCAACGCGTGTTGGTGGTGGGCGGCCTGCTGCGCAAGGAACAGCCGCTGCTGGCCGCGCGTTTGCGCGGTGCAGCCAAGAAGGGCGCACAGATCACCGTGCTGAACGCGCTGCGCGACGATCTGCTGATGCCGAACGTTGCCTACATTACCGCCGCCCCGTCTGCGTGGACGACGGAACTGGCCGGCATCGCGCGTGCGGTTGCCGAAGCGCAGGGCGTGGCCGTGCCGGCATTTGCCGCACAGGCCGCCATCAACGACAGCCTGAAGGCGGTGGCCAAGAGCCTGCTGTCGGGCGAACGCAAGGCCGTGTTCCTCGGCAATGGCGCGACCGCGCATCCGCAGTTCGGCGCCCTGCTGGCGCAGGCACAGTGGATTGCCGATGCCACCGGCGCGCGCCTCGGCGTGTTCGGCGACGGCGCGAATGCCGTCGGTGGCTACCTCGCCCGTGCCTTCCCGCAGACGACCGGATTGCCGGCAGCCGCGCTGTTCGCGCAGCCGCGCAAGGCCTATGTGCTGCTGAATACCGAGCCCGAATTCGACAGCATCGACCCGCAGGCCGCGCTCGCCGCGCTGTCGCAGGCGAGCACGGTGGTGGTCATGTCGGCCTTCCGCTCGGAAGCTGCCATGCAGTATGCCGACGTCATGCTGCCGATCGGCCCGTTCACCGAAACCTCCGGGACTTTCGTCAACAGCGAAGGCACGGCACAGAGTTTCAACGGCGTGGTCCGAGCCCTCGGCGACAGCCGTCCGGGCTGGAAGGTGCTGCGCGTGCTCGGCAATATGTTCGAGCTGCCGGGCTTCGATTACGACACCTCGGAAGCGGTGCGCGACGCCATCCTCGGTGGCGAGATCGCGAGCCGTCTGGACAATGGCGCGATGCTCGATGGCACACGTGCCACGGCCGGCGCTGCACAAGGCGGGATCGAGCGCTACTCCGATGTGGCCATCTACCATGCCGATGCCTTGGTGCGCCGCGCCGATGCGCTGCAGTTGACGACGCTGGGTCGCCAGGCCGCGTTCGCCTCGCTGCCGCCTGGGCTGTTTGCTCAGCTGGGCCTGGCCAAGGGCGGCGCCGTGCGTATCCAGCAGGGCGCGCATGCCGTGACCATGCCGGCCCAGCTCGATGCCAACCTGCCGGAAGGCGTGGTGCGAATCCCGGCAGGCACCGAGGCAGCCGCCCGCCTGGGCAGCCTGCATGGCGCCATCCAAGTGCAGGCCGTGGAAGTTACAGGCGCTGGCGCAGTCCAGTCGCAGGCGGTGTAAGGAACAGACATGCTCGAATGGATTAGCACACAAGGTCAGGGCATCTTCGGCGCGGCGTGGCCGTACCTGTGGATGCTCGTCAAGATCGTCTGCATCGTGTTGCCGCTGCTGCTGTCGGTGGCCTACCTGATTCTCTGGGAGCGCAAGCTGATCGGCTGGATGCACGTGCGTCTCGGCCCGAACCGCGTCGGCCCGTTCGGCCTGCTGCAGCCGATTGCCGACGTGCTGAAGCTGCTGCTCAAGGAAGTGATGGTCCCGAACCAGGTCAGCCGCGGCATGTACATCGTTGCGCCCCTGATGGTGCTGATGCCGGCGCTGGCGATCTGGGCGGTGATCCCGTTTCAGGCAGAGGCCGTGCTGGCTGATGTGAATGCCGGCCTGCTATACGTCATCGCTATCAGTTCGATTGGCGTGTACGGTGTGATCCTGGCTGGCTGGGCCTCCAATTCGAAATACGCCTTCCTCGGCGCGATGCGCGCTGCGGCACAGATGGTGTCGTACGAGATCGCCATGGGCTTTGCACTGGTGACGGTGCTGATGGTGTCGGGCAGCCTGAACATGAGCGCCATCGTCGAATCCCAGCAGCGCGGCTACTTTGCCGACATGGGACTGACGTTCCTGTCGTGGAACTGGCTGCCGCTGCTGCCGATGCTGGGTGTGTACTTCATCGCCGGCGTGGCCGAAACCAACCGTCATCCGTTCGACGTGGTGGAAGGCGAATCGGAAATCGTGGCCGGTCACATGATCGAGTACTCGGGCATGGCTTTCGCCATGTTCTTCCTGGCCGAGTACATCAACATGATCGTGATCTCGACGCTCACCGCTACCTTCTTCCTGGGCGGCTGGTCGGCACCGTTCGACAGCGTGGTCACGAACGCCATTCCGGGATTCTTCTGGCTGCTGATCAAGGTCTTCTTCCTGCTGTCCGTCTTCATCTGGATCCGCGCATCGTTCCCGCGCTACCGCTATGACCAGATCATGCGCCTGGGCTGGAAGATCTTCATTCCGCTGACCGTGGCCTGGGTGGTGATCATCGCCATCTGGATCAAGTCACCGTGGAACATCTGGGTGTAAAGACATGCTACTTGCCATCAAGGAATTCTTTAACAGCCTGCTCCTGAGGGAACTCTTCAAGGGCATGGCGCTGACCGGCCGGTATCTGTTCGCCCGCAAGGTGACAGTGCTGTTCCCCGAGGAAAAGACGCCGCAGTCGCCGCGTTTCCGCGGCCTGCACGCGCTGCGCCGTTATCCGAACGGCGAGGAGCGCTGCATTGCCTGCAAGCTGTGCGAGGCTGTCTGCCCGGCGCTGGCCATCACCATCGAATCGGACCAGCGCGACGACGGTACGCGCCGGACCACGCGTTACGACATCGACCTGACCAAGTGCATCTTCTGCGGATTCTGCGAGGAAGCGTGCCCGGTCGACGCGATCGTCGAAACGCATATTCTGGAATACCACGGTGAGAAGCGGGGCGACCTGTACTTCACCAAGAACATGCTGCTGGCAGTCGGCGACCGGTACGAACCGGAAATCGCGGAACGCCGTGCGGCGGATGCCAAGTATCGCTGATGTCGACTGCAGCCGGCTGCTTCGGTAGCAGGCTGCGTACCGGGGAACTCCTGCGTCTTAAGCCATGACGCTCCGCAATTGCGGGGCGGGTAGGAACTAAAGAGAAACATGGAACCGATCACAATCATTTTCTATGCCTTTGCGACGGTGCTGGTGCTGGCCGCGCTGAAGGTCATTACCGCGCGGAACCCGGTGCACTCAGCCCTGTACCTGGTGCTGTCGTTCTTCACAGCCGCTGCCATCTGGATGCTGCTGCAGGCCGAGTTCCTGGCCATCCTGCTGGTGCTCGTCTATGTCGGCGCGGTGATGGTGCTGTTCCTGTTCGTGGTGATGATGATCGACATCGACATCGCTCACCTGCGCCGCGATTTCTGGACGTACGTACCGATGGCTTCGGTGGTCGGCGCGATCATCATCCTGGAAATGGCCATCGTGCTGGTGCGCAGCTTCATCGGCCGCACCTCGCCGGTCCATGCTGTCGACAAGGGCGCGAACTACTCGAATACCGCCGAACTCGGCAAGGTGCTCTACACCGATTACATCTATGCCTTTGAAGTGGCCGGCATCATCCTGCTGGTGGCGATCGTCGCCGCCGTGGCGCTGACCCTGCGCAAGCGCAAGGATGCCAAGTCCCAGAACGTGTCCGAGCAGCTGCGCGTGCGGGCCAAGGACCGTATCCGCATCGTGTCGATGCCGTCCGAATCCACCGGTTCCGGCGATGCCGCGGCCGACTCGAAGAACTGAGGTCCGTCATGTTGTCGCTTGCCCATTTCCTGGTTCTCGGCGCGATCCTGTTTGCCATCAGCATCGTCGGCATCTTCCTGAATCGCAAGAACGTCATCGTGCTGCTGATGGCGATCGAACTGATGCTGCTGGCCGTGAACATGAACTTCGTGGCCTTTTCGCACTATCTGGGCGATCTGGCCGGACAGATCTTCGTCTTCTTCATCCTGACCGTGGCCGCGGCCGAATCCGCGATCGGTCTGGCGATTCTGGTGGTGCTGTTCCGTAACCTGGACACCATCAACGTTGACGATCTCGACAGTCTGAAGGGCTGACCGGGTCATGTTCCGAACATCGCAATCCGCGCCAACCGTGAGTCAATAAGCGTCCTATGTCCAACACGCTCAACCCCACCCTGTTGCTGGCGATCCCGCTGGCGCCGCTCGTCGGCGCGATCATCGCGGGCCTGTTCTGCACCAAGTTCCTCAGCCTGTCGCTGAGCGAAGGTCGTGCCGGACGCACCATCTCGCACAGCGCCACCATTCTCGGCGTGGCGATCTCGTTCGTGCTGTCGGTCATGACGCTGCTCGACGTGCTCAACGGCGCCAGCTTCAATGCCACCATCTACGAATGGATGACGGTCGGTTCGCTGAAGATGGAGATCGGTTTCCTGGTCGACTCGCTCACGGCCATGATGATGTGCGTGGTGACCTTTGTCTCGCTGATGGTGCATATCTACACCATCGGCTACATGCAGGACGATCCGGGCTACAACCGCTTCTTCTCGTACATCTCGCTGTTCACCTTCTCGATGCTCATGCTGGTCATGAGCAACAACTTCCTGCAACTGTTCTTCGGCTGGGAAGCCGTGGGCCTGGTGTCGTACCTGCTGATCGGTTTCTGGTACACCCGCCCGACCGCCATCTTCGCCAACATGAAGGCGTTCCTCGTCAACCGTGTCGGCGACTTCGGCTTCATTCTCGGTATCGGCCTGCTGCTGGCCTACAGCGGCAGCCTGAACTACACCGACGTGTTCGCCGCACGCGAACAGCTGGCGACCGTGATCTTCCCGGGCACTGACTGGATGATGCTGACGGTGGCGTGCATCTGCCTGTTCATCGGCGCGATGGGCAAGTCCGCACAGTTCCCGCTGCATGTCTGGCTGCCGGATTCGATGGAAGGCCCGACGCCGATTTCCGCACTGATCCACGCTGCCACCATGGTGACCGCCGGTATCTTCATGGTTGGCCGCATGTCGCCGCTGTTCGAACTGTCGGACATGGCACTGTCGTTCATCATCGTCATCGGTTCGATCACCGCGCTGTTCATGGGCTTCCTGGGCATCGTGCAGAACGACATCAAACGCGTGGTCGCGTACTCGACGCTGTCCCAGCTCGGCTACATGACGGTGGCACTTGGCGCTTCGGCCTACCAGATCGGCGTGTTCCACCTGATGACGCACGCCTTCTTCAAGGCGCTGCTGTTCCTCGCCGCAGGTTCCGTGATCATCGGCATGCACCATGACCAGGACATGCGCAATATGGGCGGCCTGCGCAAGTACATGCCGATTACCTGGATCACCTCGCTGATCGGTTCGCTGGCACTGATCGGCACGCCGTTCTTCGCGGGCTTCTATTCGAAGGATCTGATCATCGAGGCCGTCAAGCACTCGACCATTCCTGGCTCGGGCTTTGCGTACTTCGCGGTGATGGCTGGCGTGTTCGTCACGGCCTTCTACTCGTTCCGCCTGTATTTCCTCGTATTCCACGGCGAAGAGCGTTTCGGCAAGCCGCATGCGCATCCGGAAGACACGCATCACGAGACTGAGGAAGACGCAGGCGACGATCACCACCATGGCCTGGCACCGGGCGAGAAGCCGCACGAGTCGCCATGGGTCGTGACGCTGCCGCTGGTGCTGCTGGCGATTCCGTCGATCTTCATTGGCGCCTGGGCCATCGAGCCGATGCTCTTCGGCGAGTTCTTCAAGAACGGCGTGGCCTTCAAGGATGTCATCTTCGTGGCCGACAGCCATGGTGCGATGGCGACCCTCAAGGAACATTTCCATGGCTGGCTGGCCCTGGGCCTGCACGGCTTCATGACCCCGGTGTTCGCCCTGGCGCTGGCGGGCGTGGTGCTGGCCTGGTTCTTCTACATGAAGCGTCCGGACATTCCGGCGGCTATCCAGAAGAAGTTCCATGGTATCTACACACTGCTCGACAACAAGTACTACATGGATCGCTTCAACGAAGTGGTGTTCGGCGGCGGCGCACGTGCGCTCGGTACCGGCTTGTGGAAGGGCGGCGACCAGCGCGGCATCGATGGCCTGGTGAACGGCAGCGCACGCGTCGTGGGCTGGATCGCCAACGTGACCCGTCTGCTGCAGTCCGGCTACATCTACCACTATGCCTTTGCGATGATTCTGGGCGTGGTGGCCTTGATGACGATCTTTGTCACGCTGGGTAGCAAATAAGGGAATAGGAAAAATGGTTCTGTCGTTCGCTATCTGGCTGCCTATCTTCTTTGGCCTGGTGGTCCTGGCATTCGGGTCTGACCGCAGTCCCGGCTTCGTCCGCTGGATGTCGCTGTTTGGTGCGGTGGTCAGCTTCCTGGTGACGCTGCCACTGATCTCCGGCTTCGATACGTCGTCGGCCGGCCTGCAGTTCGTCGAGAAGGTCCTGTGGATCGACCGCTTCAACATCCAGTACTTCCTGGGCGTAGACGGGCTATCGATGTGGTTCATTCCACTGACTGCCTTCATCACCATCATCGTCGTGCTGGCTGGCTGGGAGGTCATCACCGACCGCGTGGCGCAGTACATGGCCGCGTTCCTGATCCTCTCCGGCCTGATGGTCGGCGTGTTCAGTGCGCTCGACGGCCTGCTGTTCTACGTATTCTTCGAAGCCACGCTGATTCCGATGTACATCATCATCGGCGTGTGGGGCGGAGCGAACCGCGTCTATGCCGCGTTCAAGTTCTTCCTCTACACGCTGCTCGGCTCGCTGCTGATGCTGGTGGCGTTGCTATACCTGTACAACCTGACCGGCTCGTTCGAGATTCCGCAATGGCACCAGGCCAAGATCGGCATGGAGGCGCAGGTATTGCTGTTCATCGCCTTCTTCATGGCCTTTGCCGTGAAGGTACCGATGTGGCCGGTGCACACCTGGCTGCCCGATGCCCACGTGGAAGCGCCGACTGGTGGTTCGATCGTGCTGGCGGCCATCATGCTGAAGCTCGGTGCCTACGGTTTCCTGCGATTCTCGCTGCCGATCGCGCCGGATGCGAGCCACCTGCTGTCGGGCGTCGTCATCGCTCTGTCGCTGATCGCCGTGATCTACATCGGCCTGGTCGCGCTGGTGCAGGCGGACATGAAGAAGCTGGTGGCGTACTCGTCGATTGCCCACATGGGTTTCGTCACGCTCGGTTTCTTCATCTTCAATGACATCGGCGTGGAAGGCGCGATCGTGCAGATGATCTCGCACGGCTTTATCTCCGGCGCGATGTTCTTTTCGATCGGCGTGCTGTACGACCGCGTGCATTCGCGGCGGATTGCCGACTACGGTGGCGTGGTCAACACCATGCCGAAGTTCGCGGCGTTCTCGGTGCTGTTCGCCATGGCCAACTGTGGCCTGCCCGCTACCTCCGGTTTCGTCGGCGAGTTCATGGTGATTCTCGGCGCCGTCAAGTTCAATTTCTGGATCGGTCTGTTGGCCGCCACCGCGCTGATCCTGGGTGCCGCCTACTCGCTGTGGCTGGTCAAGCGCGTGGTGTTCGGCCCGGTGGTGCACAAGCACGTCGCCGAGCTGCTCGACATCAACCGCCGCGAGTTCGCCATCCTGGTTCTGCTGGCCGCGCTGACCATCTTCATGGGCGTGTATCCCAAGCCCTTTACCGACGTGATGCATGCTTCTGTGGTGAATCTCCTCACCCACGTGGCGCAGTCGAAGCTGTAACGAGGAGACAGGACCCATCATGTCTACGATGAAAATCGCGCCCGCATTGACCCCCGTCCTGCCGGTCATTTTCCTGGCGGTGATGATCGCCGTCACGAACTGGATCGATATCCTGCGCAAGAAAGGCAGCACGAGCGCCGCCTATCCGATGTCGCTGCTGACCACGCTGGTACTGGCCGCGTGGTGTGCGGTGCTCGCCGGCGCCAGTGACGCAACCCATTACCTGTTCAGCAACCTGGTCGTCCTCGACCCGATGGCTTACATTCTGATGTCTGGCTGTGCCATCGCGCTGTTCGCAACGCTGGTGTACTCGCGCCAGTACGTGCGCGACCGCGAACTGGATACCGGCGAGTTCTACATGCTGGCCCTGTTCACGCTGCTGGGCCAGTTTGTGATGATCAGCGGCAACAATTTCCTGACGCTGTACCTCGGTCTGGAGCTGCTGGCGCTGTCGTCGTACGCGCTGGTGGCGCTGCGCCGCCTGTCCGGCCAATCGTCGGAATCGGCCATGAAGTACTTTGTGCTGGGTGCGCTGGCCTCCGGTTTCCTGCTGTATGGCATCTCGATGCTCTATGGCGCGACCGGCTCGCTCGAGCTGCGCGAGGTGTTTGCCGCCATCGCCACCGGCCGCATCAACACCATGATCCTGGTGTTCGGCGTGGTATTCGTGGTGGCCGGACTGGCCTTCAAGCTGGGCGCGGCACCGTTCCACATGTGGATTCCCGATATCTACCAGGGCTCGCCCACCGCGGTGACGCTGCTGATCGCCGGTGCGCCGAAGCTGGCGGCCTTCGCCCTCGTGCTGCGCCTGCTCGTCGAAGGCCTGCTGCCGCTGGCGTTCGACTGGCAGAATATGCTGGTCATCCTCGCGGTGCTGTCGCTGGCCGTGGGTAACCTGACCGCCATCGCGCAGACCAACCTGAAGCGCATGCTGGCGTACTCGACCATCTCGCACATGGGCTTCATGCTGCTGGGCTTCCTGTCCGGCGTGGTGGGTGGCAGTGCCGAGGGTGCGCCGGCCGCCTACAGCTCGGCGATGTTCTATGCGCTGACCTATGTGCTGACGACGCTCGGCACCTTCGGCATGGTCATGCTGTTCGCGCGCAAGGGTTTCGAGGCGGAAGAACTGGCCGACATGCGTGGCCTGTCCAAGAAGAGCCCGTGGTTTGCGTTTCTTATGCTGATCATGATGTTCTCGCTGGCCGGCCTGCCGCCGACGGTGGGGTTCTATGCCAAGCTCGCGGTGCTGAGTGCCGTGGTCAATGCCGGCATGACCTGGCTGGCCGTGGTGGCTGTGCTGTTCTCACTGATTGGTGCGTTCTATTACCTGCGCGTGATCAAGCTGATGTACTTCGACGAGCCGGCTGATACGCAGCCCGTACAGGCCACGTTTGGCTTCCGTTCGCTGATGAGCGTCAATGGCCTGCTGGTGCTGCTCTTGGGCATCTTCCCGGCCGACTTGATGCGCCTGTGCTACGAGGCGATCCGTGCCTCGCTGGCAGCGTAAAGGGAACGCGTACGATGTCGACCGCTGCAGGTGGCTGGTTTGTAATCCTGCTGGCGCTGGTGCTGGCGAATCTGCCGTTCATCAACCAGCGCCTGTTCCTGCTGATTCCCCTGCGTTCGGGCCGCAAGTCGCTGTGGCTGCGATTGCTCGAGCTGTGCGTGTACTACGTCGTGGCCGGCCTCGTCGGTTTTGCGGTCGAGTCGAGCATTGGCGGTGCGTTTCCGCAAGGCTGGCAGTTCTACGCGATTACCGCGAGCATGATGCTGGTGTTCGCATTTCCCGGTTTTACCTGGCGGTATCTGGTCAAGCACCGCTGAGGGTCTCGTGCTGTGGAGGGCGCGATGTCTGACGAGCATCTGAAGGAATCCCGCCTGGCCTCGGCCACCTTGCATCGCGGCAACTTCCTGACCCTCAAGCAGGATATCGTGCAGCTTCCGAACGGCCGGCAAGCCGGCCGCGAATTCGTGGAGCATCCTGGCGCGGTCATGATGATTCCACTGTTCGATGACGGCACCGTCTTGCTGGAGCGGCAATACCGCTATCCGGTCGAGCAGGTGATGGTCGAGTTTCCCGCCGGCAAGCTGGATCCCGAAGAGGGTGCGCTGGCATGCGGCAAGCGCGAGCTGATTGAGGAAACAGGCTATCAGGCTGCGCAATGGGACTACCTGACGCGCATCCACCCCGTCATTTCGTATTCCACCGAATTCATCGACCTGTTCCTGGCGCGCTCGCTCACGCCGGGTGAACAGGATCTCGATGACGGTGAATTCATCGAACTATTCATGCTGCCCGCAGGCCAGTTGATCGACTGGGTGCGGCAGGGCCGTGTCACGGACGTCAAGACCATGATCGGCACGTTCTGGCTGGAAAAGATCCTGTCCGGCACGTGGCAGCCGGGCGAGCAGCCTGTGCCCGCCTGAGGCGTCTCATTCCCTGGCTCCCGATACGGGGTGCATGCCAGCGTGGCTGTTGAGTAGCCCGCAAGACCGTATGTTCCGCGGGCCTGCGTGGCTTCTCCTGGGTCCCCATGATAGTTGCCGGCTGGCGCCGGTCCTCGCCTGACGTGTCGCAGGGCCTCGTTGATTCCGCTATCTGTCATAAATTCGAACGATCGTTCACAAAACGGCTGATCAACGCTACTATTGTGTCCGGGCGTCATGGCGCCGCACAGGCATGACGGGATGGTCTGCGATGCAGCGTCCATGCGGCCGCGACACAACAGCGGGGCGGCGGAGCGGTGCCCGCCGGCGCCACGCCACAAGCAGGGCCGGAAAAGCCGGCCGATACCAATATCTGGACAGGAGAGCAGCATGCGCGTCATTGAATCGCTGGAGCAACTCGAGGAACTGGTCGGCCAGGAAGTGGCCGTGGGCGAATGGGTCGAAGTGACGCAGGAGCAGGTGAACCTGTTTGCCGACGCCACCGGCGATCATCAGTGGATCCACGTCGATGTCGAACGCTCCAAGCGCGAGTCGCCTTACGGTGCGCCGATCGCGCACGGCTATCTGACGCTGTCGCTGATTCCGTTGCTGATGAAGAAAGCCATCGAGATGCGCAATGTGAAGATGGGCGTGAACTACGGCCTGAACCGCGTGCGCTTCATGGCGCCGGTGCCGGTGGGCAGCCGCTTGCGCGCGCGCGCCAAGCTGCTGTCGGTGGAAAGCATCGAGTCGCCGAAGAACCGTCCCGACCTGAAGGGCGCGCAGGTGATCATGCAGGTGACGGTCGAGCGCGAGGGCAGCGACCGCCCGGTGTGCGTGGCGGAAACGATCTCGCGCCGCTTTAGCTGATCACGCCCAGTCGTTGTCCTCGTTCCCATACTGGTAGATGGGGTTGGTGGCGTAGTCGATGGCGAGGTCCACGATGTAGCGGTGGAGTGTCTTCTTGAACTGCTCGCGGATTTCGGGCGGCATGCTGCTGAGGCTGGCGGTCTTGTAGTCCGTGGTGGCGCGTGCAGCGTGGACCTCCACGGCGGGTAGATCGGCCGCCATGGCCGCATCGAATGCGGCCTTGTCCGCTGAATTGGCGGGCTGAGGCGGGACGAGCGATTGTGCCTGGTAGGCGTTGCCGGCAACGGTGAGAGGCGTCAGGATTGCTGTCATGCGGGGCAGTCCACAAAGTCAAGGCGGGTGGCCAAGGAGGCGGACACCCGATCTGCCAATGAGTGCCGCTTGCCGTCAAATCGTTGCGGCGCATTGCTTGGCAAAGTGTGAACTAGTGCGACAGCCCATGCGGCATGCCTGCGTGCCGGGTCTGGCACGCGGCGCGCTGCACGATCAAGAGAATGTGAACTATTGCCAAGAACGGCCTCCGGGCCCCGCTCAGGCGGCCGTTGTCCATGCGGCGGCGCCAGTCTGCAGCCACGCGGATACGTCGTATACACCGCCGCTTCAGCGGCGCTGATACTGGGTCGCACCGAACAGGATGTCACGCTCCTTGTCGTCTACCGGCTTGCGATGCTTGGCGAGCACCTCGACGCCACGTTGCACGGCCGGACGGGCGGCAATCTCGTCGAACCAGCGCTTGACGTGTGTGTAGTCCGAGAGCTCCACGCCCTGGTTTTCCCAGCTGCGCAGCCACGGGAAGGTGGCGATGTCGGCGATCGAATAGGCGTCGCCGGCCAGATAGGCATGTTCCGCCAGGCGCTTGTCGAGCACACCATACAGGCGCTTGGCCTCGTTGGTATAACGATTGATCGCGTACTCGACCTTTTCCGGTGCGTAGATGCGGAAATGGTGGGCCTGCCCCAGCATCGGCCCGACTCCGCCCATCTGGAACATCAGCCACTGCAGCGCCTCATACTTGCCGCGCACGTCCTCGGGCAGGAACCTGCCGGTCTTGCTGGCGAGGTAGAGCAGGATGGCGCCGGATTCGAACAGGGAGATCGGCTTGCCATCCGGACCCTCGCTGTCGACGATGGCAGGAATCTTGTTGTTGGGGCTGATGCGCAGGAATTCAGGCTTGAACTGGTCGCCGGCGCCGATGTTGATGGCATGCACCCGATACGGCAGCCCGCATTCTTCCAGCATGATATGGACTTTGTGGCCGTTCGGCGTGGCCCAGCTATAGGCATCGATCATCGAAGAGGTTCCTCATTTGAAAGACAGCAGAATCGAAACGGAAACAGCGCCGCCCTGAGGCATGCTGCAAATCCGGCGGCGCTGCAATCCGAAAATTTAAGCACAGAAAGCACAAACGCGCAGACCGGCTGCGCGTTTGTGCTTTCTGTATGTGCTGCGGCGGTTGCCGCAAAGGCTGTCAGCGATAGACAGGCTTGCGTTTTTCGAGGAAGGCGCTGATGCCCTCGAGCCCGTCGGCGTGGAACAGCGAGCCGATGAAGTTGTCTCGCTCCTTTTCGAGATGGGTCGGCAAGGGCGCTTCTTCGGCATGGCTGATCAGGCCCTTGATGCGTGTGACCGAATTCGGTGCGAGTGCGGCGAGGTCTTCGGCCCATGCCAGTGCCTCGGTGCGTGCCTGGCCGGGCGGCACGACACGATTGACCAGGCCGAACTGCGCGAGCCGAGGCGCGTCGATGGGCTTGCCTTCGATCAGCACTTCGGTGGCCAGCGCACGCGGCAGGGCGCGCGCGAGATGCCACGATCCGCCGCCGTCCGGCGTCAGGCCGACCCGAACATAGGCCATCACGAACTTGGCGTCGCTGGCGGCCACCACCAGATCACAGGCCAGCACGAGCGAAAAGCCTGCACCGGCGGCGGGGCCTTCGACCGCGGCGATCACCGGCTTGGGGAAGGCGCGCAGCGCCTCAGTCCACTGGTGCAGGGCTTCGATGCTGGCGGCCTGTACCGAGGGTTCCTTGCTGCGGTTGTCCAGCAGGCGGTTGAGGTTGCCGCCGGCGCAGAATGTATTGCCTTCCCCGGTCAGCACCACCACGCGTACTTCCGGATCGCGTGCGGCCGAGTCGAGCGCCTCTACCGCGGCACTGTACATTGTCGGTCCCAGCGCATTGCGCGCGCCGGGGTTGGAAATGGTGAGCACCAGGGTGTGGCCGAGGCGTTCCGTCAGCAGTTGTCCGCTCATGTGGATTCCGGTTCAGGTGGAGGGTCGATTAGAGATCGATTCAGGATTCTTCGCTCAGCAGCGACAGGCCCAGGGCCGCGCGGCGTGCCAGCCACGGGCTCGGGCGGTAGCGCATGTCGCCGGTCACGCGCTGCAGTGTCCGCAGCGTTTGCAGGATCGCATCGGCGCCCAGGGCATCGCCCAGGCTCAGCGGGCCCTTGGGGTAACCGAGGCCGAGGGTAACCGCGCGGTCAATGTCGCCCGGCGTGGCGATGCGCTGCTGCGCAATATCGGCGGCGATGCTGACGATGATACTGACAATGCGCTGCGCGACGAAGCCGGCTGAATCGCGGATCACCGTCACGGGCACGCCGTCTGCGGCGAACAGTGCATGTGCCGCGGCGCGCATGTCCGCGCGCGTGGCCGGCGTAGTCATCAGTACGCGGCGCTTGGCGGTCTCGAACGGGAACAGCGTGTCGATGGCGATCACGCGCGTGGCATCGAGCCCTTGCTCGACAGCGCAGGTGGTCGCGTCTTCACCGTAAGGCGTCACCACGATCAGGGCATTGTCCGAGGGCGTGTTGCCAGCTTCCGGCGTGACGCCGAGCTGCGCCAGCAGGCGCGCCACGGCCGCATGGCCACGTTCATGCGCACGGCTGATCCATACGCTTGCAGGCTTGTCGGTCGGCACAGGCGCTTCCGGCGCTACCGCTTTCTGGCCATCCGGATAGGCGTAGAACCCTTCACCCGTCTTGCGACCCAGCATGCCGCCGGCATAGCGCACGGCGGTGATGGCGGAAGGGCGGTAGCGCGGTTCGTCGAAGAATTGACGGTAGATGGATTCCATCACCGGGTGCGATACATCGAGGCCAGTCAGGTCCATCAGCTCGAACGGGCCCATGCGGAAGCCGGCCTGCTCGCGCATGATGGCGTCGATGTCGGCAAAGCTGGCGACGCCTTCGCCGGCCGTCTTGAGGCCTTCGATATTCATACCGCGGCCGGCATGGTTGACGATGAAGCCCGGCATGTCCTTGCAGCGCACCGGAGTGTGGCCGAGGCGGCGCGACAGCTCCATCAGCGCATCGCCCACGGCTGGCGCGGTACGCAGACCATCGATGACTTCCACGACCTTCATCAGCGGCACCGGGTTGAAGAAGTGGTAGCCGGCGACGCGTTCCGGATGCTGGCAGGCCGTGGCGATGGCGGTGATCGACAGCGACGAGGTATTCGACGCGAGGATCGCGTCAGTGCGGAGGATGGCCTCGAGCTTCACGAACAGTTCGCGCTTCACCTCCAGCTTTTCGACGATGGCCTCGACGACCACGTCGCAGTCAGCCAGGTCCTCGAGCGTGGCTGCCGCGAAGACGTTGGCGGTGGCGGCACTGGCCTGCTCGGCCGTCATCTTGCCTTTGGCGGTCAGCTTGGCGAAGGTGTCCTGCAGGTAGCTGCGGGCGGCATCGATGGCGGCGGCATTGGTGTCGAACAGGCGCACGCGCAGGCCGGCCTGCGCGGCGATCTGGGCAATGCCGCGGCCCATCGCGCCGGTGCCGACGATGCCGAGGGTTTGAATCGAGGGTGATGTCATGACGAGGCTTTCTTCTGCATGGTTTTGGTTTGCGGATAAAATAGCACGATCGTGCGGAGGCTGCACCTGTTCTTTTTGCCGTGCAGCACGGACAATGACACGATCCGCATGTCACCATGCGTTGGCATCACACCGCGCCGCGACGTGCGCGGTACGTGATGGACGACCGGACAATCGTCGGTGGCCGGCCAGGCGCACCGACATCTTTGCCGCAGGGCACGGGAGGGACAATGCTTCAGCTGTGTGGGTTTTCGGCCAGCAACTATTACAACAAAGTGAAGCTGGCGATGCTGGTCAAGGACGTGCCGTTCGAGGAGAAACTGGTGTGGGTCGATCAGACCGATGCCGAGGCCTCGCCGCTGGGCAAGGTGCCCTACCTGATCACGCCGCAGGGTCCGCTGAGCGAGTCGGGCGTGATCATGGAGTATCTGGAGGATCGTTTCCCGCAGTCGCCGCTGCTGCCCATCGATCCCTATGCCGCCGCCAAGGTGCGGGAACTGGTGACTTACCTCGAACTGCATCTCGAGCTCGTCGTGCGCGAGCTGTATGCGGAAGCGTTCTTCGGCGGCAAGGTCAGCGACAACCTCAAGGCCCGCCAGAAGCGCCTGGTAGAACGCAACGTCGCTGCGTTTGCCAAGCTCACGAAATTCTCGCCGTACTTGGCCGGCGACATGTTCACCGTGGCGGATTGCGCCGCCATCGTGCATTTCCCGGTGATCAGCAATGCCTGCAAGATTATCTACGGCGAAGATCCGCTGGCGGACCTGCCGGTGGGCGATTACCTGAAGCGCATGGGCGAATTGCCGGCGGTGCAGAAGGTCAAGGCCGACCGCAAGGCCAACAACGAAGCCATGATGGCGCGCGCCCGGGCGCGCTAAAGCACTGGCGTGTTCAGAGTGCGGCCAGGCGCTGCAGCGCCTGCTGCAGCGTCGCATCCTGCTTGGCAAAGCAGAAGCGCACGATGCCTGCGTCCTGCGGCGTGCTGTAGAACGCCGACACCGGAATCGCGGCCACACCGATCTCGCGCGTCAGCCACATGGCGAATTCGTTTTCCGGCAAAGCCGAGATCGCCGAATAGTCGACACACTGGAAATAGGTGCCATCCGCCGGCAGCAGGCGAAAGCGCGAGCCGGCCAGTCCGCTACGGAACAGGTCGCGCTTGCGCTGGTAGAACGCTGGCAGGTCGCGCCATGGCGCGGGGTCGGCCATATAGCTGGCAAGGGCGTGCTGCATTGGCGTGTTGACGGTGAACACGTTGAACTGGTGCACCTTGCGGAACTCGTCCATCAGCGGCGCGGGAGCCGCCACATAGCCAACCTTCCAGCCGGTGACGTGATAGGTCTTGCCGAAGCTCGAGACCACGAAGCTGCGCATCGCGAGTTCCGGGTAACGCGCCACCGATGCGTGCAGCTGGCCGTCGTACACCATGTGCTCGTACACCTCGTCCGACAGCACCACGACATCGGTACCGTCGAGCACGCGTGCGAGCTGGCGCATGTCGTCGTCGTGCCAGATCGTGCCGGTGGGATTGTGCGGTGTGTTGACGATCACCATGCGCGTGCGCGGCGACAGCGCGGCGGCCAGTGCGTCGAACGGAATGCGGTAGTCGGGCGCGCGGAGGCACACCGGCACCACACGTCCGCCGGCCAGTTCGATCGCCGGGCGATAGCTGTCGTAACACGGCTCGAACACGATCACCTCGTCGCCGGGATGCACGCAGCAGAGGATGGCGGTCAGCAGGCCTTGCGTGGCGCCGGCGGTGATGGTGACTTCACGGTTCCAGTCGTAGTGCCGGCCGTACAGTGCGCCGATTTTCTCGGCAATGCGCTGGCGCAGCAGCGGAATGCCCGGCATCGGCGGATACTGGTTGTGGCCGGCCTGCATGGCCTCCGTGACGGCCGACGTCAGGCGCGGGTCGCAGTCGAAATCCGGAAAGCCCTGGCCGAGGTTGACCGCACCCGTTTCCGTGGCGAGCGCCGACATTACCGTGAAAATGGTTGTGCCGACACCCGGCAGGCGCGAGGGCGGCGGCGTGAAGGCGGCGCGGGCTGCGGAAGGGAAAAGCGGAGCGGTGGACATGGCGGCGGGGGCGGGTCGGATCGAAAGAGGGGGAACGTGCCGCTATCGTAGCGGATTGGGCGTCAGGCTGTCAGCGTCGCCTGCGCCACGAAATCTGCGGGCTTCAGTACCGTCACGCCGGCCACTTGCGCCATGCGGCGCCGCAGCTTGAGCACGGCCTTGTCCTTCGAGACGAGATAGTGCGCCGTCGCGGCTTGGGCGAGTTCAAGGAATTTCTGGTCGTCAGCGTCGCTGCACCGTGGCAGGCGCGGCGCATTTCCGGCGACCGGATCAAGCATGCGCGTCACGGTATCGACCCATGCCAGAGCGGCATCAATGTCGACCGCGAAGCGTGCAAATTGCGGATAGCCCAGCACGCGCCGCAGTTCCTCGCGGCAGGACGGGCTGATCACGGTATCGAGTTGCCTGGCGACCAGGGCTGCGCGTATGGGGCGCGCCAGCGGGTCGTCGAACACCATGATGTCGATCCAGACATTCGAGTCGAGCACCACGCAGGGTCGCGGGTTGGCCGAGGGGCGCGCCCCGGACGTTAACGGCGCGTCCGTCGATATCGTCATCGAGGCAGTTGCCGAGGGATCCGGCACTGGATCGGTGAGTGGGGCAGTCGGGGAAGCGGGCATTCGATACAATGGGATAAATCAAGTTTCGTGATTCTGACATGCTCATCGTACTCTCGCCCGCAAAATCGCTCGACTACACCACCCCTGCCACCACCAGCAAACACACGCTGCCCCAGTTCGTTGACCGCTCCACTCAACTGATCGAGGTGCTGCGTGGCTATTCGCCGGCCCAGATCGGTTCCCTGATGAGCATTTCCGACCCGCTGGCAGTGCTCAACGCCACCCGCTATGCGGAGTGGTCGCCGTCGTTTACGGCGCGCAACAGCAAGCAGGCTGTGCTGGCGTTCAACGGCGATGTGTATGACGGCCTCGACGCCGGCAGCCTGGCGGAAGATGGCCTGGCATTTGCACAGCGGCGCGTACGTATCCTGTCCGGACTATATGGCGTACTGCGGCCGCTTGATCGCATGCAGCCGTATCGTCTGGAAATGGGGACGCGCCTTGCCAACCCGCATGGCAAGGATCTCTATAGCTTCTGGGGCGATGACGTAACCGATGCGCTCAATGTCACGCTAAAGAAAGAGAAGGCGGATACGCTGGTCAATCTTGCCTCGGAAGAATACTTCAAGGTCGTGCGGCCCAAGCGCCTTGCCGCGCCGGTGATCACGCCGGTGTTCGAGGACTGGAAGGGCGGCCGCTTCAAGATCATTTCGTTCTATGCCAAACGTGCGCGTGGCCTGATGGCGCGCTATGCGATCGACCGCCAGCTTACCGATGCACAGGCGCTGAAGGGGTTCGATACCGATGGCTACCGCTTCACGCCCGAGGCGTCGGACGCGCATCGCTGGGTATTCCGGCGGCAGCTTGAGGCTGCCTGAGCCAGCCTCGGGAGTTCGGACTGAAGGACTCCGTGGTAGTTTAAGAATCGGCTGGATCGCGTTGCGGGCCGGCCATGCATGATGGTACTGGGCGCCGATACAGTGCGCCGCAGTGCAGGGGAGCCGCATGATTACCGTATCCAGCCGTTTCGATTCCGGTGCGATCGAAGTCGTGGCATGTGAGCGTGCCGACGATATCCAGCTGCGGATCCGCGCCGATTCGCATGCGGAGTTCCGCCAGTGGTTCCATTGCAGCCTGCAGGGGGTGCAGGGAAGCGACTGCCGCATTCGCCTGCTGAATGCCAGCGACTGCACGTATCCTGACGGCTGGGTTGACTACCGCACGGTGGCCAGCTACGACCGCAAGACCTGGTTCCGCATTCCGACGCAGTACGATGGCCGTGAGTTGGTCATGACGCTGACACCCGAGCACGATAGCGTGTGGCTGGCCTACTTCGAGCCCTATTCGGAAGAGCGCCATCTCGACCTGCTGGGCCGCTGCCAGCGCCAGCCTGGCGTGCGCACGCGCCATCTTGGCCATTCCGTGGAAGGCCGCGATATCACGGCGCTGACAATCGGCGAGCCCGCGCCGGGCCGCAAGCAGGTATGGATCATCGCGCGCCAGCACCCCGGCGAGACCATGGCCGAATGGTTTTGCGAGGGCCTGCTCGAACGCGTGACGGGGCAGGGCGCATGGCGCCACGACCCGGTGCGGCGTGTGCTGCTGCAGCACGCTGTGCTGCATGTGGTGCCGAACATGAATCCCGATGGCGCGGCGCACGGCAACCTGCGGACCAATGCCATGGGCGCTAACCTCAACCGCGAGTGGATGGAGCCCGACCCTGTGCGCAGTCCGGAAGTGCTTGTGGTGCGTGACGCGATCCATGCCACAGGCTGCGACATGTTCTTCGACGTGCATGGCGACGAGGGTTTGCCATACGTATTCGTGGCCGGCAGCGAGATGCTGCCCGGCTTTACCGAGCGCCAGCGCCGGGAGCAGCAGCGCTTCATCGAGGCGTTCCTGCGCGCCTCGCCGGATTTCCAGAATGCGGTTGGCTATCCAGCCGGCAAGTACAACGAGGATGCGCTCAAGCTGGCCTCGAAATACATCGGGCACGCCTACGGCTGCCTGTCGCTGACGCTCGAGCTGCCATTCAAGGACAATGCCAATCTGCCGGATGCGGAGTCCGGCTGGAGTGCGCAGCGCAGCGCTCTGCTCGGGGCGGCCATGGTGCAGCCGATCCTCGAGCAACTGCTGGCGACGACATCGACGGCTGCTGCTTCGCCAGCGGGGCGGGCAGCGGCGTCCTGAGGCCGAGCTTCATTTTCCGAGGCCGTGCTTCAACGGCTGGAGGACTTGCTCTTCTTGCTGTTGGTCGTGCTTTTCTTCGCGGCCGGTTTGGCAGCCGCGGGCTTGATACTGGCCTTGCTGCCCGACCTGGCCGATTTTGCGCCGGCCTTGGCAGGCTTGCTCGTGCCTTTCTGCCGTGTGACTTGGCTCCTTGCTGCGCGCGATGTCTGCGGGGCCGGGCGCGCGGCTTCCGTGATCGTCGCGCCATCCGCGTCCAGCAACTCATAGGCCAGCATCATGCCGTCCTTGTAGCCGCAACGCACCTTCACCGGGACCCAGTTGTCAGCCGTACCGCGGCGATGGCCTTCGGCATCGAACATCACCACCTGCGAGACTTGCACCGCCTGCTTGACCGGAGAGAAGCGGCCTTCCCATGGCTTGACCTCGGCCCTGTCGGCCCGCAGTGCGCCATTTGGCAGCTTGAGCGCATCGAAGCTGGAAGAACGCGGGACGACCCAGCTCGCGTGGGCCGCGCAATCCGCCACATCGGCGCTTGCCCCCTCGGTTTCCATCAGGCGTGCGCGCATCTGGGTGCGGTACGTAGCCAGGCTGACACGTTCCTCGGATGGCAGGGTGAAGGTTGTATCGGGGCGTGACTGGGGGGATGGACTTGCTGCAGGCGGTGTGGCGGGAGCCGCTGGCCGGACGCCCAGGGCAGGGTGCGAGGCTGAGGTGGCGGGTGTAGTGGATGAGGCAGGCAACGTGGTGCCGGTAGCGGTGCTGGTGGCGGAATCTTGCGCAGGCATGCCGGCGCAGCCGGTGAGCAGGACGAGTGTGGCGATAAAGGAAGCGTTTCTAGCGTGCACGGGATCAACCGGTTGGCGGCGGAGAATGGAAAGTAGATGGATCGAGGGCATGAAAGTTCCGGCGGAATCCAGTCGTTGCGCGCGGTCGAGGCGTTCGCTTCGCCAGCGGACGTTGGTACGCGTCATGCCGGAAAGAACTGGTGCGCGAGCGACCATTCGTCGGTGCGGGCGCGATAGCGGATGCCGTGGCGCATGGCCCATGTGGCCATCTGGCTGTGTGATGGAATGACCGCATGGTCCGCGTTGGCGAGCCGTACGGCTTCGCGTGCGACGGCTTCCCGGTCTTGCGGGCTGCTGATGGTCGAGAGCGAGCGGGCGATCAGGCGGTCGAGTTCTGGGTTGCTGAAGCGTCCCCAGTTCCAGGTGCCGTAGCCAGTCTTGTCGTTCGGCGTGCCGAGGATCGAGCGCAGCGCCACGTCGCCGGCCGACGAGCCCCAGCCGAGCATCTGGAACGAGAAGGCACCGGCGCGGGCCTTGGAGAAGTACGACGCTACCGGCATCACCTCCACGCGCGTGCGGATGCCGATACGCGATAGCATCTGCGCCGTGGCTTGTGCCACCTGGCTGTCGTTCAGGTAGCGGTTATTGGTGGCGTGCAGGGTCAGGCCGAAGCCCTGCGGGTAGCCGGCTGCAGCCAGCAGGCGGCGCGCGCCCTCCGGGTCGTAAGCATCGGGCGGCGTGCCGGGATGGCCGAAGATCGGCGCCGAGACCAGGCTCGATGCGGGCACGGCCAAGCCTTCCATGAGCCGCGTGCATAGTACGTCACGGCGCAGCGCTTTGCTGACGGCTTGGCGTATGCGTACGTCCTTGAACGGATTGCGGCCGAGCGGGGTACCGGCAAGGTCCGTGATGTAGGGCGAGGCATCGCGCCACTGGTCCATTTGCCAGAAGATCACGCGCCAGGAGATGGCCTGTTCGAGGCGGAAATCCGGGTGGCGGCGCAGGCGCGCGACATCGGCCGACGGCACGCTTTCAATTGCGTCCACACTGCCGGACAGCAAGGCGGCGGTGCGGGTGCCGTTGTTGGTCAGGATCTTGAAGGTGACCGTCTCCCAGGCCGGTGCACTGCCCCAGTAATCGGCATTGCGGCGCAGGACGACCTCTTGCCCCCGCGCATAACGCACGAAACGGAACGGGCCCGTCCCGATCATTGCCTCGCCGCTGTCGAAGGCTGTCTGGCCGAGTTGCGCGACCTTCTGCGGCACGATGGCCACGCTGTTCAGGTCATTCGCGATATTCGCGTAATTGGCGACCGAGGTGGTGAGGCGCACCGTCAGCGGGTCGGGCGTGTCGATTGCCGTGAAGGTCTTGGTGTAACCGGTGAAGGGGCCGGGACTGCCCTTGAGGCGCGCGGGTCGTTCGAGCGAGGCCTTGACATCGGCGGACGTGAACGGTGTGCCGTCGTGCCAGCGCACGCCGGCACGCAGGCGGATTTCCCAGACCTTGGGATCGAGCGGGCGCCAGCTGGTGGCAAGTCCGGGAATATAGCGCGCATCCTGGTCGAGCAGCACCAGCGACTCGAAGATGTGCAGGGCCATCGCATTGTTAGGTCCGCTGTTGTTCCAGTGCGGATCCATGGAAGTCACATCGGCCGCGAGCCCGATGCGCAGTGTGCGGGTCGCCGGGCTACCGGAAGTGCCGGCAGCCGATGCCGTGGCCGCCCGGAGGTGCAAGCCTGCCAGCCCCCCGAGCGCCAGCGCCCGGCTCAGGCCGGTGCGCAGGAACTCACGGCGCGCGGATCGCCGGGCCGGCATCCGGCTCAATGAAACAGTGGTTGCTGCGTGGGCGTATCCTCGGGCATCTCGGGATGCAGGATCTCGCCCTTGCGGTCCGCGAACAGCGGCGTGCCGCAGTCGTCGCAGTATTCCGGTTCGAACAGGCTGGCGTGGCGGAAGATGTCCTCGATACCGCAGGCCCGCAACTCCTCGCAGATCCGTTCGAGTACCCCGCCACCGCTTTCCTGGCTGGCGGCCGTGTTGTCCTCCTCGCCGTAGATCGGCCAGACAATGCCGTAGATCACGTCGCGTTCACCGCGCAGCGTGAACGACACGCGATATTCGTCGAGGTCCTGTTCGCCGAAACCGGCGACGATCGCAGCGAGCCGGTCGGCAGTGACATCTAGCGTGCCCGTCAGGTAGTTGACTGCGGCGCGGACCGTCAGCGGGCGGACCTTCTTGTCGGACTCGCGGCAGCTGTAGAAGAACGCATCCGGCAGCATCAGTTCGAACTCGCAGCCCGGCATCATGCGCGCCACTGTTGGCTTGGCCTGCGTGCTCCACTGCTCGAGGCAGGCCGAGCGCTCAGCATGATGTTCACGCGCTTCCTCCTGCCAGCGGAACAGGGCGGCGCCGGCGGGCGCGATGACCACAGCCAGCAGGTAGCGCGGGTCCGCCAGCACGGGAGCTGTTTCCGGGAGGTCGCGCAGATCGAGCGAGGGCGTCGTGCCAGCCAGCGCGGCGGCGGCCAGGCGGTGCGTGAGTGCAAAGGTGTCGCTGTGTGTGCGCGGCAACTGATCGATGCTGTAGAGGTACGGTGCGAGCGTGAAGCGCGTGCCGGTCGCGAGCACATGGGCCTGCAACTGGGCGCCCAGCGTCTGCACGTCATCGGCCTTCAGCGTGCCGGAGGGTATGCTGTAGCGCGTGTGGGCGAGAATCGGTGCGGCCAGCAGCAAGACATCGTAAACGGTGCCTTCGTGTTCCACCTGTGCCGATTCGGCCAGCAGCTCGGCCTGTTCGGCCAGCACGTCGGACGCATCGTTGTTGTGCTTGAACAAGTGATCGAGCGCGGCGTCCAGTGAACTCTGGCTGCCATTCTTGAGCAGGCGGGCCAGGCGTCCCGACAGGCGCCGCTCCCAATACACGTCCTCGAGGCGGCTGCCTGACGCGGCCAGCGACAGTGCATCGGCGACGAGCCGTTCGGCATCCGGGGAAAGACGCTGGGGAGATTTGGAACGAAAACCGACCATGCTGAATTGTTTTGGGATGTGACTAAACCACTATTCTACTCGCTGCAGCCATAAAACACCCCCCATGCTTGCCTGTGTGCCGGGATTGCCCCTGCGGCAGCACGGATACCATGGCGGCCGCTGGCGACAGCAAAAAAAATGCCGCCATGACTGGCGGCATTGGATACCGTGCGGTCCGCCGGCGGCGGATATGGCATCAGGACTGTGCGGCGGATGCGGCTGCCGGTGCAGGGGCTGGCGCGGCTTCGGGAGCCGAGGCTGGTGCTGCATCAGGTGTGGAAGCAGGAGCACTTTCCATGTGCGCAGCCTCGGCACCATGCTGCTCGCCACCCATCGATACATCGCCGCCGCTCTTCGACAGCAGATAGAAGGCTGCCGCTGCGATGACGATGAAGGCTATGACAATCTTGACCATGCGTGTCTCCGGTGTAGTGTTGGCGTCGGGCGAGTTTCTCACCCGACGCTTGCACGGTGCTTACAGCCAGGCTCAGGCAGCCAGCAGCTGACGCAGCACGAACGGCAGGATGCCGCCGTGGTTGTAGTAGTCGACTTCGATCGGCGTATCGATGCGCAGCAGCACCGGCACACGATGGACGTCGCCATTCGCACGGTTGATCACCAGCGTCAGGTCCTGCTGCGGCTTCAGGTCGCCTTCGGCGCCTTCGATATCGAAGGTTTCGTTGCCGATGATGCCGAGCGATTCGGCGCTGTCGGTGCCCTTGAACTGCAGCGGCAGCACGCCCATGCCCACCAGGTTGGAGCGGTGGATGCGCTCGAAGCTGCGGGCGATCACGGCCTTCACGCCGAGCAGCTGGGTGCCCTTGGCGGCCCAGTCGCGCGACGAGCCGGTGCCGTACTCTTCGCCACCGAACACGACCGTCGGCGTACCTTCGGCCACGTACTTCATGGCGGCGTCGTAGATCGACATTTCGTCGCCGGTCGGCTGGTGCAGCGTGATGCCGCCTTCGACGCGCGAGCCATCAGCCTTCGGCGGGAGCATCAGGTTCTTGATGCGCACGTTGGCGAAGGTGCCGCGCATCATCACCTCATGGTTACCGCGGCGCGAGCCGTAGCTGTTGAAGTCGGCCTTGAGCACGCCGTTGGCGAGCAGGTACTGGCCAGCGGGGGAGCTTTCCTTGATCGAGCCGGCCGGGGAGATGTGGTCGGTCGTCACGGAGTCGCCGAAGATGCCCAGGGCGCGTGCGCCACGGATGCCGTCGGTCGAGGCGGCGGGTTCCATCTCGAAGTTCTGGAAGAACGGCGGCTCGGCGATGTAGGTGGAGGCCGGCCAGTCGTAGACCTGGCCCGACGTGCCCTTGACCTTGGCCCACAGCGGGCTCGGCTTCTTGACCTGCGAGTAGTTGTCCTTGAACGTGTTGGCGTTCATGGCGAACTTCATCAGCTTGGCGACTTCATCCGAGGTCGGCCAGATGTCGCCGAGGTAGATGTCCTTGCCGCCCTTGCCCTTGCCGACCGGCTGGGTCATCAGGTCGCGCGTGACATTGCCGGCGATGGCGTAGGCCACGACCAGCGGCGGCGAAGCCAGGAAGTTGGAGCGGATGTTCGGGTGGATACGCGCTTCGAAGTTACGGTTGCCCGACAGCACGGCGGCCGCCACGATGTCGTTCTTCACGATGGCTTCGTTCAGCTCCGGCGTCAGGTCGCCGGCATTGCCGATACAGGTCGTGCAGCCGTAGGCGGTCACGCCGAAGCCGAGCTTCTCGAGGTACGGCAGCAGGCCGGCAGCGGTCAGGTACTCGGTGACCACGCGGCTTCCGGGGGCGAGCGAGGTCTTGATGTGCGGGGCGACCTTCAGGCCGGCTTCAACCGCCTTCTTGGCCAGCAGGCCGGCGGCGAGCAGCACGCTCGGGTTGGAGGTGTTGGTGCACGAGGTGATGGCGGCGATCAGCACGTCACCGTTCTTCACATCCACGCCGTTCGAGGTGGTGTAGGTCTTGTCGAGGTCGGCGATGTCCTTGTTGAAGCCGTTCTCGGCCACCGGCTTGGCAAACAGGCTGGCGAAGGTCGACTTGACGTTGCCGATCTCGATGCGGTCCTGCGGGCGCTTCGGGCCGGCCAGCGACGGGGCGACGGTGCCGAGGTCGAGCGTCAGCGACTTGGTGTAGTCGATTTCGCCGGCCTTCGGAATGCCGAACATCTTCTGGGCACGGAAGTAACCTTCGAAGGCTTCGATCTCGGCCTTGGTGCGGCCCGTGCCCTTGAAGTAGTCGATGGTCTTTTCGTCGACCGGGAAGAAGCCCATGGTCGCGCCGTATTCGGGGGCCATGTTGGCGATGGTGGCGCGGTCCGGCAGGGCCAGCGAGGCGGTGCCTTCACCGAAGAATTCGACGAACTTGCCGACGACCTTTTCCTTGCGCAGCATTTCGGTGATGGTCAGCACCAGGTCGGTGGCGGTCACGCCCTCGCGCAGGCGGCCTTTCAGTTCCACGCCGACGACGTCGGGCGTCAGGAAGTACACCGGCTGGCCGAGCATGCCGGCTTCCGCTTCGATGCCGCCCACGCCCCAGCCCACCACGCCGATGCCGTTGATCATCGTGGTGTGCGAGTCGGTGCCGACGAGCGTGTCCGGATAGTAGACGGTGGCCTTGCCATCCTTCTTGGCGTGCACGCCGCGTGCCAGGTACTCGAGGTTGACCTGGTGGACGATACCGAAGCCCGGCTGGACCACGCCGAAGGTATCGAAGGCCTGCATGCCCCACTTCATGAACTGGTAGCGTTCGTTGTTGCGCTGGAATTCCAGCTTCATGTTCAGGTCGAGCGCTTTCTTCTCGCGGAAGTGATCGATCTGCACGGAGTGGTCGACGACCAGGTCCACCGGCACCAGCGGCTCGATCTTCTTGGGGTTCTGGCCCATCTTGCTGGCCACGTTGCGCATGGCGGCGAGGTCGGCGAGCAGCGGCACGCCGGTGAAATCCTGCAGCACCACGCGCGCCACCACGAACGGAATTTCGTCGGTGCGTTCAGCGTTCGGCTTCCAGTTGGCCAGTTGGCGCACGTGCTCTTCGTTCACCTTCTTGCCATCGCAGTTGCGCAGCACCGATTCCAGCACCACGCGGATCGACACCGGCAGGCGCTCGACCTTGACGCCGAGCTCCTTGCCCAGTTGCGGTAGCGAGTAGAACTTGCCGGTACGCGAACCGTTGATCTTGAATTCTTTGAAAGTTTTATGAAGATTGTGGGGCATTGCAGGACTCCATACGGAAGTTCAGTTTCATGTTGGCGCCGCCAGTCAGGGCAGCTGACTGGCGAGCCGATTCTTGGCTACATCTTGGCTACAAATTCTCAGCTACAAACACACTTCTCAGCACACCCGGGCTGCCTGCCGCGCATGACGCCATGCGCGGCAGCCTGGCTGCAGCCGTCGCGCGGTTCAGTTCTTTTGCGGGACCAGGAGCGGGGCCACCACCGGCGCACGCAGCGCACCAGCCTGGGTCGGCGCGGCTTCTCCAGCGCGCATTGCCTCGGTCTGGCATTCGTCGGTGAGGCGCTGGCCGGCTCGCTTGTCGAACAGCATGGCCTTGGACGGGATCACCACCAGGTCGAGGCCGCTTTGCGGATCGTAGTAACGGTCAGCGCCCGTGACGGTAGTCTGGCGCGGCAGCTTGTGGTTGGCGCCTTTCCAGTTGAGCGTGATCACTTCGGCGCGCGGCATGTCGCCGTCGATATACAGATGATTGCCGAGCTCGCAATCCCACTTGACGCCCTGCGGCACGACTGCCGCCGCCGCTGCGCCGCCTGCGGCTGCCTTGGCGCGGGTGGTCTTGCGTGCCGCCGGTTTCTTCGGCGCGGCTTTCTGTGCCGTCGGCTTGGCCGGTGCTTTCTCCGCGGTCTGGGCGGACGCAAGCGGTGCAAGCGCCAGGGCGCTGATACAGGCAGTCAGGAGAGCGAGCTGTTTCATGTATGTCCTTTGTAGAGGGGCGGCACGGGACGGTATTTTCACAGATTTGCTGTGAGATGTGTCCAGTTGAGGGGCATCGTAGCTTCCTGGCATTGTTCTTTGCATTCCGAGGCCGCCGTTACTCGAAAAAACGCGTACGGGCAGAGGCGGGAACTGCTGCCCCCGTAGCATGTGCGCGTTGCAGCACGGACCAGTAGTAGCGATAGCTGGCGCGGTCATGAAGCTTGCCGGCATGCTGGATCGGACCCCAGCGGGCATCCTGTGCGGCCAGCAGGATCGTGCTGGCCTCGGCGATTTCCTCTACGCCGGGACGGAACGCGGCCACGATGGGTTCGATCTGGGTTGGGTGGATGCTCCACTTGCGCAGGTAGCCGAACTCGTTGCGCGCCCGCCGCGCATCTGCGCCAGCGTCTTCGGGCGCGGCGATGGCGGTACTGACGTTATGGGAAGGTACCTTGCCGTGGGCGTGGCAGGCAGCAGAAATTTCCAGCATGGCGCGGCGTACCAGCGGATGCTCGAACTGCCCCGGCGAACCCATCGCGCTGGCTGGAATGGCGCCATGGTGCGCGGATACGAAATCCATCAGGCCAAAGCTCAGGCATTCGACCTGCACGAGGCTGGCAATGACGGAGGCCTGGGCCAGTGCGGCATGCGTTTCAATGAGTACGTGGATCGGGATGTGCCGGGCAATACCGGCAGTACGGGCCATCTGGTTGACGGCATCGGTGACGCGCGCCACTTCGACGACATCCGTGACCTTGGGCACGGTAATGTAGGCGAGGCGCGCACCAGCCAGTCCGACCAGAATGGCGATGTCCTGTTCCCAGGCGGGATGCCGCGGATCGTGGATGCGTACGCCAACCCGGTTGAACAGGTTGCCATCGCTATTGATCAGGCTGGCGGCCAGCCGCGCGTGGGCTTCTTCTGCGCCGACCGCGGCGCCATCTTCGCAATCGAAGGTGACATCAAATACGGGACCAAGCGCTTGTTGCAGGGCAAGCGATTTCACCATCAGCTTCTCGGAGCCGGCATAGTGATCGCAGACCGGTAACTGGACCGGTGTCGCTTCGCCCTCGAACAAGACCTCGGAAGGATGCACGTTGCTCATCATCTCTCGGTAGAACGGGCTGCGGCGGATGCGCCGCAGCCTTGATTTCCGCCGGCGGGCGGGGTAGCGCCGGCCGGGGGACAGGGGATCGATCCGCGCGGATCAGCCCACCAGGTGCTTCACGCCTTCGCGCTCTTCCATCAGCTCATTGAGCGTGACGTTGATCTTTTCGCGGCTGTAGGCGTCGATGTCCAGGCCCTTGACCATTTCGTACTTGCCGTTGGCGCAAGTGACCGGGAAGCCGAACACGACGTCTTCCGGAATGTCATACGAACCGTCGGACGGAATGCCCATGGTCACGATCTTGCCGTTCGTGCCCAGCACCCAGTCGTGCACATGGTCGATGGCGGCATTGGCGGCCGAGGCAGCCGACGACAGGCCGCGTGCCTCGATGATGGCTGCGCCGCGCTTGCCGACGGTCGGCTGGAACACGTCGTTGTTCCACACCTGGTCGTTGATCATGTCCTTGACGCTCTTGCCGTCCACGGTGGCGAAGCGGTAGTCAGCGTACATGGTCGGGCTGTGGTTGCCCCACACGAACAGCTTTTCGATCGACGACACCGGCTTGCCGATCTTGGCCGCGACTTGCGACAGGGCGCGGTTGTGGTCCAGACGCAGCATGGCGGTGAAGTTCTGCTTCGGCAGGCTCGGGGCCGACTTCATGGTGATGTAGGCATTGGTGTTGGCCGGGTTGCCGACCACCAGCACCTTGACATCGCGGCTGGCAACTTCGTCCAGTGCCTTGCCCTGCACGGTAAAGATCTGGGCGTTGGCTTCGAGCAGGTCTTTGCGCTCCATGCCCTTGCTACGCGGACGGGCGCCAACCAGCAGGGCCACGTCGGCATCCTTGAAGGCCACCTTGGGATCGTCGGTGATGACCACGCCAGCCAGCAGCGGGAACGCGCAATCGTCGAGTTCCATGACCACGCCCTTCACGGCCGGCAGGGCCTGCGTCAGGTCCAGCAGTTGCAGGATGACGGGCTGATCCTTGCCCAGCATGTCCCCGTTGGCGATACGGAACAGGAGGGAGTAACCGATTTGACCGGCCGCGCCAGTGACCGCGACACGCATTGGGGCTTTTGCCATGGATATATCTCCAATCAGGTAGGTAGAGTACGAGGCGCTATCAGAATGATTCTGGTGCCTGGGTGGTCCAGCCGGGCCAGGGTATGGCCGGCCGCCATGTCAGGCGAGCCAGAACTGCCGCGCTTCATTTTGATAGCGCCTCTAGTGGATCGATGCCCGGCAGGATGACGTCTCAAAGATGTCTTCATCATGCCGGGCTTCAATGACGGTTTTGCTGCGGGTGACGTTGCCTGCGACGTCGGAGCGAACTCGGCGGCGCGCGGTTTTCGCACGATCTGCGGCAGACCGTTAGTGTAGTGCGTGACGGGGCGGCACAGAAGGGGTAAAACGCAGCTACGAGAAGGGATAAAACGCAACTACGTCGTCGCCTTGCTGACGATGTGCCGAAGGATGCGCCACATCGGGTGCCGATCCCCGCCCATGCAGGATCCTGCGCGAGTGTAGGCGGCAGGCCCTCTAAAGTCAAACATCTTCTGTCTTATATAAGACATAAGATGTTTCATGGGTGAGTGGACGCACGGGGGCGATCTGTGGTCAAATCCCGGCATGTCGAATGTCACCCAACCCCCGTCTTCTGCCGCCGATTCCGGTGGCAACGGCGAATCCGCGGCGCTTGCGCCGGCGGCGGGAGGTGCGGTGGCCGCCAGCGGCGCGTCCCCGACGTTCAGTCCGCTGTACCAGCAGATCAAACAGTTGATCACGCAAAGCCTCCAGTCGGGCGAATGGAAGCCCGGCGAGATGATTCCCAGCGAAATGGAACTGGCGGGCCGCTACAAGGTGAGCCAGGGAACCGTCCGCAAGGCCATCGACGAGCTGGCGGCGGAGAATCTGGTGATGCGCCGGCAGGGCAAGGGCACATTCGTGACCACCCACCATGAATATGGCGTGCAGTTCCGTTTCCTGCGGCTGCACCCCGACGAAGGCGAAATCCACTACCCGAAGAACTCCGTGCTGGAGTGCAAGCGCACGCGGGCGCCCGCCGAGATCGCGCGCCTGCTCGACCTGAAGACGGGCGACAGCGTGGTGCAGATCCGGCGTGTGCAGTTTTTTTCTGGCGAACCGATCGTGCTCGACGAGATCTGGCTGCCCGGTACCGCCTTCAAGGGCTTGACCGCGGAGCGCCTGACGGAATGGAAAGGCCCGATGTACGCCTTGTTCGAGGGCGAGTTCGGGACGCGCATGATCCGGGCCAAGGAAAAGATCCGGGCGGTGGCGGCCGATGCCGCGACCGCTGCCATCCTCTCGGTGGAAGAGGGCGCGCCGCTGCTGTCGGTGGAGCGCGTATCGTTTACGTTTGGAGATCGTCCGGTAGAAGTGCGGCGCGGGTTATACGTGACCGCGCACCATTTCTACCAGAATGATTTGAGTTGAGCGCTGGGTAGGGCCGGCAAGCGTTCGATAAACGCGTGCCGGGTCATGGTGCAGCGCGCCATTACGCGGTAAAATCGTCAGGTTTTGCGCAGAGCTGTTTTGTTTTTGTCACACGCATATGGGGTCTAGCATGGCAGAAGCCGCCAAGAAAGCCAGGCCGGAGTTCCGGAACATCCACGTAACGCAGATTGCGCGTTACCGGTTGCCCTGGGCCGGCAAGGTATCCATTTTGCATCGCGTCAGCGGTGCACTCCTGTTCCTTCTTCTTCCATTCATTCTGTACCTGTTCGAACTGAGCCTGACTTCCGAGCTCAGCTTCGCCAAGTTTTCGGACCTGCTGTCGCACGGCTTCGTGAAACTGGTGGTGCTGGCCCTGATCTGGGGCTACCTGCATCACTTCTGCGCCGGTATCCGCTTCCTGCTGCTGGACGTGCACGTCGGTGTCGCAAAAGAGAAGTCGGCCAAGTCCGCCGTGACCGTTCTGATCGTCAGCCTGCTCCTGACAGCAGTCTGCGGCCTGAAGCTGTTCGGCCTGTTCTGAGGAATACGACATGGCAAATAACAATATTGGTCCCAAGCGCCTCGTCGTCGGCGCGCACTACGGTCTGAAGGACTGGCTGTTCCAACGTATCACGGCTGTCATCATGGCCTTGTATACGGTGGTGTTGCTGGTGGCGTTCCTGCTCGCGCCGGACCGCTCCTACGAAAGCTGGGCTGGCCTGTTCGCCAACCAGTGGATGAAGATCCTGACGTTCCTCTCCATCCTGTCGCTGCTGTATCACGCCTGGATTGGCGTACGCGACATCTGGATGGACTATGTCAAGCCGGTGGCTGTCCGCTTGACGTTGCAAGTATTGACGGCCTTGTGGCTCATCGGTTGCGCGGGCTACGCAGCACAAATTCTCTGGAGGGTGTAATTCATGGTCGCAGTCAAGACTGGCTTGCCGCGTCGTCGTTTCGACGTGGTGATCGTCGGGGCCGGCGGTGCAGGGATGCGCGCTTCGCTCCAGTTGGCAGAGGCAGGCCTCAATGTGGCCGTGCTCTCCAAGGTTTTCCCGACCCGCTCGCACACCGTGGCGGCGCAGGGCGGTATCGGTGCCTCGCTCGGCAACATGAGCGAAGACAACTGGCACTATCACTTCTACGACACCATCAAGGGCTCCGACTGGCTCGGCGACCAGGATGCGATCGAATTCATGTGCCGCGAAGCACCCAAGGTGGTGTACGAGCTCGAGCACTTCGGCATGCCGTTCGACCGCAACCCCGATGGCACGATCTACCAGCGTCCGTTTGGCGGCCACACGGCCAACTACGGTGAAAAGCCTGTCCAGCGCGCCTGCGCGGCGGCCGACCGTACCGGCCATGCGCTGCTGCACACGCTGTACCAGCGCAACGTGCGCGCCAAGACCCACTTCTTCGTCGAATGGATGGCGCTCGACCTGATCCGCGACGCGGACGGCGACGTGCTCGGCGTGACGGCGCTCGAAATGGAAACCGGCGAGGTCTACATCCTCGAAGCCAAGTGCACGCTGTTCGCCACGGGCGGCGCAGGCCGGATCTATGGCGCCTCGACCAATGCCTTCATCAATACCGGTGACGGCCTCGGCATGGCGGCACGCGCCGGCATCCCGCTCGAAGACATGGAGTTCTGGCAGTTCCACCCGACCGGCGTGGCCGGCGCGGGCGTGCTGATCACCGAAGGCGTGCGCGGCGAAGGCGGTATCCTGCGCAACAAGGACGGCGAACGCTTCATGGAGCGCTATGCTCCGACGCTGAAGGATCTGGCGCCGCGCGACTTTGTGTCGCGCTCGATGGACCAGGAAATCAAGGAAGGCCGTGGGTGCGGCCCGAACGGCGATTACGTGCTGCTGGACCTGACGCACGTCGGTGCGGATACGATCAACAAGCGCCTGCCGTCGATCCGCGAGATTGGCCTGAAGTTCGCCAACGTGGACTGCATCAAGGAACCGATCCCCGTCGTGCCGACCATTCACTACCAGATGGGCGGCATCCCGACGAATATCCACGGCCAGGTCGTGGCACCGAAGAACGGCAACCCGAACGAAGTCATCAACGGTTTCTACGCCATTGGCGAATGCTCGTGCGTTTCCGTGCACGGCGCGAATCGCCTGGGCACGAACTCGCTGCTCGACCTCGTGGTGTTCGGCCGTGCCGCCGGCAACCACATCGTGGCGACCGCGCTCAAGCAGAAAGAGCACAAGCCGCTGCCGGCCGATGCCGCTGACTTTACGCTGGCACGCCTGGCCAAGCTCGACAGCTCGACGTCGGGCGAATATGCCCAGGATATCGCCAACGACATTCGCCGCACGATGCAGACGCATGCCGGCGTGTTCCGCACGCAGGCGCTGATGGACGAGGGCGTGAAACAGATCGCTGAAGTGTCGAAGCGCGTGGGCGACATCCACCTGAAGGACAAGTCGCAGGTGTTCAACACTGCGCGGGTCGAGGCGCTGGAAGTGGCCAACCTGATCGAAGTCGCCAACGCCACCATGGTGTCGGCCGCAGCCCGTCAGGAGTCGCGTGGTGCGCATGCGCACAGCGACAAGCCGAACCGCGATGATGAAAACTGGTTGAAGCACACGCTGTGGTACAGCGAAGGCAACCGTCTTGAATACAAGCCGGTCAAGATGCAGCCGCTGACGGCTGAGAGCGTCCCGCCGAAAGCCCGTACCTTCTAAGCGTGGGAGAGATCACATTATGAAACGTATCTTTGAAGTTTATCGTTACGATCCCGATCAGGATTCTGCGCCGCGCATGCAGACGTACGAGCTTGAGCTCGACGGCCATGAGCGCATGCTGCTCGACGCGCTGGTCAAGCTGAAGAAGCTCGACGAGACGATCGCCTTCCGTCGCTCCTGCCGCGAAGGCGTGTGCGGTTCTGACGCCATGAATATCAATGGCAAGAATGGTCTGGCCTGCCTGACCAATATGCGCGAACTGCCCGAAAAAATCGTGCTGCGCCCGCTGCCTGGCCTGCCCGTAGTGCGCGACCTGATCGTCGACATGACGCAGTTCTTCAAGCAGTACAATTCGATCAAGCCGTACCTCATCAACGACAATCCGCCGCCCGAGAAAGAGCGGCTGCAGTCGCCCGAGGAACGTGACGAGCTCGATGGCCTGTACGAGTGCATTCTGTGCGCAAGCTGCTCGACGTCGTGCCCGTCGTTCTGGTGGAATCCGGACAAGTTCGTCGGCCCCGCCGGCCTGCTGCAGGCCTATCGCTTCATCGCCGACTCGCGCGACGAAGCCACCAGCGAACGTCTGGACAACCTTGAGGATCCGTACCGCCTGTTCCGCTGCCACAGCATCATGAACTGTGTGGATGTGTGTCCGAAGGGACTCAACCCGACCAAGGCCATCGGCAAGATCAAGGAGCTGATGGTCCGCCGCGCGGTCTAAGGGGCGATGCGATCGGAGTGACGCGGGTTTTCTGAAGCGGCTGCGCCGTACGCCTGTACGGTCCGTCGCTACCGGACCCATCGCTCATTCTGATTGGCCCCTGGGGTCGCAAGGCAAAAACCCGCCGCCTGGGGTTCCGTGTTGACGGGGCGGCCAGATGGCGGGTTTGCAAGGAAGACGCATGACTGAACCAGCTCTCCCCGGGACACCGGGATTTTCGCACCAGTCCGATCCGCGCCGGCGCGCGCGGCTGCGGTGGCGTGCGCGACGCGGATTGCTGGAGAACGACCTGATTATCGAGCGGTTCTTCAACCGCTACGAAACCGAATTGTCCGATACGGACATTGAAGCGCTCGACCGGATTCTCGATCTGCCCGATTACGAGTTGATGGACCTGTTGCTTGAGCGCAAGCAACTCGAGCCGCCCCTCGATACTCCTGAGATTCGCAAGCTGCTGACACAGCTGCGCTCAGTCTGAGTATCAGACCTTAAACATTAATAGCATGAAGAAGGAACGAGACATGACGCCGTCCGAAGTGAAAGCCACACTATCGTTTTCCGATGGTACGCCGAGCGTTGACATGCCCATGTACAAGGGCACTGTCGGGCCGGATGTGATTGATATCCGGAAGCTGTACGGTCAGACCGGCAAGTTCACGTATGACCCGGGTTTCATGTCCACGGCTTCGTGCAACTCGAAGATAACCTATATCGATGGTGATAAAGGTGAACTTTTGTATCGCGGCTACCCCATCGAGCAACTGGCCGTGAACTGCGACTTCCTCGAAGTCTGCTACCTGCTGCTGAAGGGTGAACTGCCGAACGCCAAGCAGAAAGAAGAGTTCGTGGATACGGTCATGCACCACACCATGGTGCACGAGCAGATGCAGCTCTTCATGCGCGGCTTCCGCCGCGACGCGCACCCGATGGCGGTGCTGACGGGCCTGGTGGGCGGCATGAGCGCGTTCTACCACGACGCCATGGACATTGCCGATCCGCATCAGCGTGAAATCTCGGCCATCCGCCTGATCGCCAAGATGCCGACCCTGGTGGCGATGTCCTACAAGTACAACATCGGCCAGCCGTACATCTATCCGCAGAACAGCCTGTCGTACACCGGCAACTTCATGCGCATGATGTTCGGTACGCCGTGCGAAGACTACACGGTCAACCCGGTGCTCGAGCGCGCCCTCGACCGCATCTTCATCCTGCACGCCGATCACGAGCAGAACGCCTCGACCTCGACCGTGCGCCTGGCCGGTTCGTCGGGTACCAACCCGTTCGCGGCCATCGCCTCGGGCGTGGCCTGCCTGTGGGGCCCGGCTCACGGTGGCGCGAACGAAGCTGCGCTGAACATGCTCGAGCAGATCGGTAGCGTCGACAACATCAGCGAGTTCGTCAAGCAGGTCAAGGACAAGAACAGCGGCGTGCGCCTGATGGGCTTCGGCCACCGCGTGTACAAGAACTACGACCCGCGTGCCAAGCTGATGCGCGAAACCTGCCACGAAGTGCTGGGCGAACTGGGTCTGGAAAACGATCCGCTGTTCAAGCTCGCCATGCAGCTCGAGAAGATCGCGCTGGAAGACGAATACTTCGTCAGCCGCAAGCTGTACCCGAATGTCGACTTCTACTCGGGTATCGTGCAGCGCGCGCTGGGCATCCCGACCTCGCTGTTCACCTGCATCTTCGCCCTGGCACGTACCGTGGGCTGGATTGCACAGTGGGAAGAGATGATCACCGATCCGGAATACAAGATCGGCCGTCCGCGCCAGCTGTTCGTCGGCGCCGTGTCGCGCGACGTGCCGGAGATCGGCAAGCGCTGATCCCCGCCTGAGCGGCATGTCTCTGCGCCCCTGCGTGCCGTTCGGCCGCAGGGGCTTTTTTGTTTCAAGCCATGTACACATCCACGTTCACCTTTGCCGTCGGCCAGTTCGATGACGCGTTCCACGCCCTGGACCAGGCCATTGCCGAGGCAGCCAGATCGATCCCCGGCTATCTCGGTGAAGAAAGCTGGGAGAACCCGTCGACGGGGCTCGTTTCCAATGTGTACTACTGGGAAACCATGGAAAGCCTGGAGGCGCTCATGCGACATCCCGCCCATCTGGAGGCCAAGCGGCAACAGGCACAATGGCTCAACGGCTATCATGTGGTCATCGCACAGGTGGTCGGATCCTATGGCGATGGCGGGATTCCGCATCCGCTGGCCCATCTGGGGCAGCTGGCGAGCCCTCGGCCGCGGGATCACCAATGAAAAGCGCCGTGCTGCCCGGCCGTCTTTGCACCGCCATGAAGGAACTGCTTCCAACGCTCAATGCCGGATGATGCCGCCATGTCATTCCTCGCTTTCCTGATCGCAGCCGTCGTTCTTGCCGTGACGCCTGGTCCGGGCATGGCCTATGTGGTCGCGCGCACCGTCGCCGGCGGTCGTGCGGAAGGCCTGGCCTCATGCTTCGGCACCGCGCTTGGCGGCTTGCTCCATGTGCTGGCAGCGGCGCTCGGCCTGTCGCTGATCGTTGCGCAATCGGCCGTGCTCTTCAGCCTGGTCAAGTATCTCGGCGCGGCCTATCTGGCCTACCTGGGCCTTCGCCTGCTGCTGCGCAAGGAGTCGACGTTCACGGTGACGCCGGTCTCGGCGCAGGGGGTAAGGCGGGCGCTGGGCGAGGGCATTGTCGTCGAGGCGCTGAACGTCAAGACCGCGCTGTTCTTTCTGGCGTTCCTTCCCCAGTTCGTCTCGCCTGGCGAGGCCGTGATCCCGCAGCTTGCGTTGCTCGGGACGATTTGCGTGCTGCTCAACACATGCGTCGATGTCATCGCGGTCTTCGGCACCGGCCGATTGCTGAAGTCGGGTGCAGCCCGTGCCGCCCGCGCACGGCTGCTGACGCGAGTGTCCGGCATCACGATGCTGGGGCTGGGGGCGTTCCTGGCACTCGCGCGGCGCGAAGCCTGAGCGAGACGATTGTCCCGCATCAGCCGGAAGACCTGCCTCTGTTGCCCGTGGCCGATGCTTCGCCTGAGCCAGCCGTGAGCCGCCAACGAAACCCCTTATCGTGAATCACGGTAGGCCGGGGCGCTTTTTCGGCCTGTGTGGGAGCATGATGCATGAGGCCGTATGGCATAATCAAACGGTCCCCAATCATGGTTCCGACCGGCATCGCCGCACGCTGCCTGCAGGGTAGCGCAACGGGCGGATAAGTGCCGGTTTCCCGATTTCATCATGGCAAAAACACTCTACGACAAACTCTGGGATGCACACGTCGTGCATGTGGAAGACGATGGCACCACGGTGCTCTACATCGATCGCCAACTGCTGCACGAAGTCACCAGCCCGCAGGCTTTCGAAGGCCTGAAAATGGCGGATCGCCCGGTATGGCGTATCAGCGCCAACCTGGCCGTGTCCGACCATAACGTGCCGACCACCGATCGCAGCCATGGCATTGCCGATCCGGTGTCCAAACTGCAGGTCGATACGCTCGATGCCAACTGCGATGCATTCGGCATCACCCAGTTCAAGATGAACGACCGTCGCCAGGGCATTGTGCATGTCATCGGTCCGGAACAGGGCGCGACCCTCCCCGGCATGACGGTGGTGTGCGGCGATTCGCATACCAGCACGCACGGCGCGTTCGGTGCGCTGGCATTCGGCATCGGCACGTCGGAAGTGGAGCACGTGCTGGCGACGCAGACGCTGCTGATGAAAAAGAGCAAGAACATGCTCGTCAGCGTGGAGGGCGTGCTGCCACGCGGCTGCACGGCCAAGGACATTGTGCTGGCCGTGATCGGCAAGATCGGCACGGCGGGCGGTACCGGCTACACCATCGAGTTCGCCGGCTCGGCCATTCGCGGCCTCACCATGGAAGGTCGCATGACGGTCTGCAACATGGCCATCGAGGCTGGTGCGCGCGCTGGCCTGGTGGCGGTGGACGACACCACGCTCGAGTACGTGAAAAACCGCCCGTTCGCTCCGAGCGGTCCGGAGTTCGAGCAGGCTGTGCAGTACTGGCGGACGCTGCACAGCGACGAAGGCGCGCATTTCGACCACGTCGTGCAGCTGCGCGCCGAGGACATCCGTCCGCAAGTCAGCTGGGGCACGTCGCCGGAAATGGTGGTGAGCATCGAGGACCGCGTGCCGGATCCCGATAAGGAAAAGGATCCGAACAAGCGCAGTGCCATGGAGCGTGCGCTCGCCTATATGGGCCTCCAGCCGAACGTGCCGGTGACGGATATCCGGATCGACAAGGTCTTCATCGGCTCGTGCACCAACAGCCGCATCGAAGATATGCGCGCCGCCGCTTGGGTAGTGCAGAAGCTGGGCCGCAAGCTCGCATCCAACGTCAAGCTGGCGATGGTCGTGCCGGGCTCGGGCCTGGTCAAGGAACAAGCCGAGCGCGAAGGCCTGGACAAGATCTTCGTCGCGGCTGGATTCGAATGGCGCGAGCCGGGCTGCTCGATGTGCCTGGCCATGAACGCCGACCGCCTCGATCCGGGCGAGCGCTGCGCCTCGACCTCGAACCGCAATTTCGAGGGCCGCCAGGGTGCCGGCGGCCGCACGCATCTGGTCAGTCCTGCGATGGCGGCTGCTGCTGCCATCGAGGGTCACTTCGTCGATGTCCGTAAACTGGTCTAAGTTCAAGGAGACAAGAGTGAAACGCTTCTTCCTTTCCCTGCTGACGCTTGCCGTGCTGGCGGGCTGCAACACCATGGCTGGCCTCGGTCGCGATACCCAGGCAGCGGGCCAGAAACTCGAGAATGCCGCCAAGCGCTGAGCGCGGGCGGCACATGAAGGTCGAATGATGGAAAAATTTGTATTACATACGGGGCTGGTCGCGCCCCTTGATCGCGAGAACGTCGATACCGATGCGATCATCCCGAAGCAGTTTCTGAAGTCGATCAAGCGGACCGGCTTCGGTCCCAACCTGTTCGACGAATGGCGCTACAAAGATGTCGGCGAACCCGGTATGGATAACAGCAAGCGCCCGCTGAACCCGGACTTCGTACTGAACCAGCCGCGCTACCAGGGCGCTTCGGTGCTGCTGGCACGCAAGAACTTCGGCTGTGGCAGCTCGCGCGAGCACGCGCCTTGGGCGCTCACGCAATACGGCTTTCGCGCCATCATCGCGCCGAGCTTCGCCGATATCTTCTTCAACAACAGCTACAAAAACGGATTGCTGCCGATCGTGTTGAGCGAGCAGCAGGTCGATCACCTGTTCAACGAGACGTTTGCATTCCCGGGCTACCGGGTGACCATCGATCTTGAGCGCCAGTGCGTGGTTGCAGCCGATGGCACGGAATACGGCTTTGATATCGCGCCGTTCCGCAAGTATTGCCTGCTGAACGGTTTCGATGACATCGGCCTGACGCTGCGCTATGCCGACAAAATCAAGGCCTACGAGGCCGAGCGCCTCGCGAAGATGCCCTGGCTTGGGCACCGTCTGGTTCGCTGATCTCTTTTTGCAGGAAGCTTCATGAAAATCGCAGTGTTGCCGGGTGACGGCATTGGTCCCGAAATCGTTGCCGAAGCCGTCAAGGTATTGAACGCGCTAGGCGAATCGTTCGAAATGGAAACCGCGCCGGTGGGCGGCGCGGGTTATGAAGCCGAAGGCCATCCGCTGCCGGAAGGCACGCTCAAGCTGGCCAAGGAGGCGGATGCCATCCTGTTTGGTGCAGTGGGCGACTGGAAATACGACAGCCTGGCACGCGAACTGCGTCCGGAGCAGGCCATCCTCGGACTGCGCAAGCACCTGCAGCTGTTTGCCAACTTCCGTCCGGCCATCTGCTACCCCGAACTCACGGCGGCATCGAGCCTCAAGCCGGAAATCGTGGCCGGTCTCGACATCCTCATCATTCGCGAACTGAACGGCGATATCTACTTTGGCCAGCCGCGCGGCGTACGCACGGCCACCGATGGCTGGTTCCCCGGTACGCGCGAAGGCTTCGACACGATGCGCTACAGCGAGCCGGAAATCCGCCGCATCGCCCATGTCGCCTTCCAGGCTGCCGCCAAGCGCGGCAAGAAGCTGTGCAGCGTCGACAAGGCCAATGTGCTGGAGACCTTCCAGTTCTGGAAGGATGTGGTCATCGACGTGCACAAGGAGTATCCGGAAGTCGAACTGACGCACATGTACGTCGACAACGCCGCCATGCAGCTGGTGAAAGCGCCGAAGAACTTCGACGTGATCGTCACCGGCAACATGTTCGGCGATATCCTGTCGGACGAGGCAGCGATGCTGACCGGTTCGATCGGCATGCTGCCCTCGGCATCGCTCGATGCCAACAACAAGGGCCTGTACGAGCCGTCGCACGGTTCGGCTCCCGACATCGCCGGCAAAGGCGTGGCCAATCCGTTGGCCACCATCCTGTCGGCGGCCATGATGCTGCGCTACACGCTCAACCGCGCCGAGCAGGCGGACCGTATCGAAAATGCGGTCAAGAAGGTGCTGGCACAGGGCTACCGTACGGGCGACATCCTCACGCCGGGCTGCAAGCAGGTTGGCACACGCGAGATGGGCGAGGCAGTGCTGGCAGCGCTGTAAGGTTGCTGGAGAAGCGATCGGCCGGTTGCGGCGCTGCGGGCCACCACCGCGCCGGTTCGATCGTCGCGTCGATCGCGCATCTCCGACGATCCCGGCCGCTGCAAGCGTGCATGCACGGCCAAAAATCGTGTAAACTCGCTGGCATGGTCCGCACCCCGGTTTTTTCCCGTCCCGCTTTCGCCCGTCTCGCAACGGCTGGCGTGACGGCGCGCGGCCATGTCACGATTGCGACGACGATTAAAACCATTACCAAGAAAGCGATTACCCGCTAATCGTCCGTCGTGCCCGCAAAATCTTCCCCGGGCGGACACGCCGGGCGAAAAGTGCGGGGAAGTTCATTCATCTGAGGTGAATCATGTTAGTAGGTCTCGTGGGTTGGCGCGGGATGGTCGGCAGTGTTCTCATGCAGCGCATGCAGGAAGAGGGCGATTTCGACCATATCGAACCGGTGTTCTTCAGTACCAGCAATGCTGGCGGCAATGTTCCGCAGATTGGCGGCAAGACCGTCACCAAGAACGAGACCAAGCTCCAGGACGCCAATGACATCGACGCGCTCAAGCGCTGCGACGTGATCCTGACCGCGCAGGGCGGCGACTACACTACCGCGGTGTTCCCCAAGCTGCGCGCAGCCGGCTGGAACGGCTACTGGATCGATGCCGCTTCCTCGCTGCGCATGCAGGAAGACGCCGTGATCGTGCTTGATCCGGTCAACCAGAACGTTATCAAGGACGCGCTGGCCAAGGGCACCAAGAACTACATCGGCGGCAACTGCACGGTCAGCTGCATGCTGATGGGCCTCGGTGGCCTGTTCGCCAACGATCTGGTCGAGTGGATGACCTCCATGACCTACCAGGCGGCGTCGGGTGGCGGCGCGCAACACATGCGCGAGCTGCTGACCCAGTTCGGCACGCTCAACGCCTCGGTGCGTCCGCTGCTGGACGATCCGGCGTCCGCGATCCTCGAGATCGACCGCCAGATCCTTGCGACCCAGCACGGCCTGTCCGCTGATGAAACCAAGCAGTTCGGCGTGCCGCTGGCCGGCAACCTGATTCCCTGGATCGACAAGGACTTGGGCAACGGTGTGTCGCGCGAGGAATGGAAGGGCGGCGCGGAAACCAACAAGATTCTCGGTCGCGGCATCAGCGGCGGTGCGGCAGCGATCCCGGTCGATGGCCTGTGCGTGCGCATTGGCGCCATGCGTTGCCACTCGCAGGCGCTGACCATCAAGCTGCGCAAGGATGTCCCTCTCGACGAGATCACCGGTATGCTGGCGGACCACAATCCGTGGGCCAAGGTGGTGCCAAATACGCGCGAGGCCAGTATGACTGACCTCACGCCGGCTGCGGTGACTGGCACGTTGACGATCCCGGTGGGTCGACTGCGCAAGATGCAGATGGGCGGGGAGTATCTCAGCGCCTTTACCGTCGGCGACCAGTTGCTGTGGGGCGCGGCCGAGCCGCTGCGCCGCATGCTGCGTATCCTGATCGAACGTTGATTGCATACTGATCGAGTGATAACGTTGCTGATAGGCAACAAAACGTTATGATTTGCAGAAACGCCGCCCGCTGGGGCGGCGTTTCTGTATGGTCGATACGCATCTGGCAGGTGCGATAGGCCAGAATAGCGGTGAGAAAAAATAGACAGGGGAGGGCAGGCAATCGCCAGGTGCGGATTGTCCTGCGGCGGGGTCAAGCTCGAGTGCTGCTTGCTGCCTATCCCTTGCGATGCTAATTTCGCTGTGCACATTTGATCAGACGGAGCAAAAGGTGAGGCTAAGCAAAACGCGCCGGACAAAGACGACAACAAATGCCCCGCATTGGCCCACCCTGGCGCTGACTGCGCTTGGCCTGCTGATCGGGCCCGCCATGGCACATGCCGCAGGGTTCGGCCCGCTGCGTGTGCAGTCCAATCTCGGGCAGCCGCTGCAGGCCGAGATCGACATCACTGGCGTGACGGCCGACGAGGCGCAGAACCTGGCGGTTCGCCTCGCCTCGGCTGATGCTTACCGGGCCGCGGGCCTGACCTACCACCCGATCGTCGGCAACCTGCGCGTCCAGCTGGAACGCCGCGCGTCCGGCAGCTACGTCGCCTACGTGCGTTCCGCGCAGCCCGTGAACGAGCCGTTTGTCGATATCCTGGTGGACATGAGCTGGGCCAGTGGCCGGGTCTCGCGCGCCTATACGTTCCTGCTCGATCCTGCCGGTTCGAAGGCCCCGGCGCCGGCGGTCACGTCGTCAGCTGTCGCCCCCGGTGTCATGGCGCCTGTCCTGCCGGACAGTGCGCGCCGCAGTGCGCCGGCGCCCCAGGCGGCACCGCGTCCTGCACGCGCAACCACTGGGAACACCGCGCGGCAAGCCGCGGCTGCCGGCGGCAGCTACACCGTCCAGCGCGGCGACAGCCTGTACGGCATTGCCGCCGATGCGGCGCAGACACAGGATGCCGTCTCGCTCGATCAAATGTTGCTGTCGCTGTACCGGAACAACCCCTCGGCATTCATCGGCGGCAATATCAACCGCCTGAAAGCCGGTGCAGTCCTGAAAATTCCCTCCACTACCCAGGCGCGTGAAGTGCCCGCCACCACTGCGCGGCGCGAGGTGATTGCCCATACGCAGGGCTTCGGCGGCTATCGTGACCGGCTTGCATCGTCGGCGACCCCGTCGGCCGACAGCGAGACGGCGCGGCAACGCAGCGGGCGTGTCACGGCCCGGGTCCAGGATCAGGCGGTGCCGGGCGGAGGTGCGCGTGACGAACTGACGCTCAGCCGCGCCGAACGCGATGGCCGCAACAGCCTGGCCGCGGTCAACGAAGAACTGATTGCCAAGGACCGCGCCTTGAAGGAAGCGCAGGAACGCCTGGCACAACTGGAAAAGAATCTCGCCGACCTGCAGCGGCTCGTGACTCTGAAGAACGGCGAAGCGCCGCCGGGAACTGCTGGTGCGACCACGCAACGCGGCGCCGCTCCGACTGATGCAGGAGCGCTGACCGTGCCGGCTGTTCCGGCGACAGCGGCTTCGGCGGTTGCCGCCGCGCCTGTTGCAGCCGCCCAGGCGAGCGGTGCCGCTGCTGCCCGCGAGGCACAGGCAGGCGCGGCACCCGCTTCCGAAACGGCCGCCCCCGCGCCGGCCATCGCCCCCGCACCGGCCGTACCTGCGCCGGCCGTACCTGCGCCGGCAGTCACACCGGTCCCCGCCCAACCAGCGGAGCCGGGTTTCTTCGCCAGCCTCATGAACAACCCAGTGATGCTGGCCGCGATCGCCGCACTGCTGGCGCTGGTGGGCGCTTTTGTCTGGCTGCGCCGCCGGCGGGCCGAAGGCGCCGATGCCCAGGGTGGTTTCGAGGACAGCCTGCTGTCACAGGAAAGCACGGTCATGGGTGGCGCGAACTCCCTGTTTGGCGCTCCCGGCGGGCAGAGCGTCGATACCTCGCAGCACAGCGTGTTCGGCTCCGACTTCCGGCTCGCCAGCACGACGGCGGAGGCCAATGAAGTGGATCCGGTGGCCGAGGCAGATGTCTACATTGCCTACGGACGCGATATCCAGGCAGAGGAAATCCTGCGTGAAGCGCTGGAGCGCCAGCCGGAGCGTCAGGCCGTGCGGCTGAAGCTGCTGGAAATCTATGCAAACCGGCAGGACGTTGCCGGATTCAATGCGCAGGCCGAGGTGATGCACGCGCAAACCAAGGGTATTGGCCCCGAGTGGGCGCAAGCCGCGGCACTTGGCCTGAAACTGGAGCCGGCCAACCCGCTGTATACGGCTGGCGGGGGCGTGATCGGTACCGCTGGCGCAGGCGCAGTCGCCTACACCGGTGGCGTGGATCGCGTGGATGCAGGCGACGATACGGCGATGCGCCTGGATGGCGATGAATGGCTGACTGCCGACCCCGCGCTCGATGGACATACCAAGCCGCTGGCTCTGGGTGATCTTGAGCTGCCGCTTGATGCATTTCCGGCGTCGCAGCTCGGTGCATCGCCGTCGATGTCCCCGGCCAGCGACGACACCCCCGGCGGCCTGCCGCCGGTACGCCTGGATGCCGGCGACATGACGTTGCCAGTGAATCCGGAGACCCGGCCGCTTGACATCGACCTGTCCGGCATCTCGCTCGACCTGAGCGACGACCTGCCGACGAGCAGCACCAGCCGCCTGGGCGAGGGCGCTGCGCAAGGCAGCACGGTCCGCATGACGGACGAGCCACTGGGGCCTTTGACGCTGCCCAGCGACACTGGAACCGGAGCCTCGCAGGAATTGCACATCAAGTTCGATCTGGCCAAGGCCTACGTCGAGATCGGTGACAAGGAAGGTGCCCGTGAACTGCTGCAGGAAGTCATCGGGCAGGCCGATGGCGCCCTGCGCGCCGAAGCCGAGGGGTTGCTCGCCCAGCTTGGCTGACCGACCGGTACCACCGGGTACCGCTCAACCGTGCAATGCGCCGGTCCCCGTGCAGGGTGTCCGGCGCATTGTGTTTTTGCCCTTATACTCCGTGCCATGACACGCATCGCACTCGGTATCCAGTACGACGGCGCCAGCTTCAACGGCTGGCAATCGCAGCCCCATCGCAATACCGTGCAGGACACACTCGAAGCCGCCTTGCAGCAGTTTACCGGCATGCCCGTGGCCGCCACGGTGGCTGGCCGGACCGATACCGGCGTCCATGCCCTCGGGCAAGTGGTCCATCTCGATACCGCGCTGACGCGCGAGCCGTTTTCCTGGGTGCGTGGGGTCAATGCCTTTCTGCCGCCGTCCGTGGCCGTGCAGTGGGCGACCCCGGTCACGGACGATTTTCACGCGCGGTTTGCCGCGACCGAGCGGATGTACTACTACGCTCTTTATACCGGCCCGACGCGCGTGCCGTTGCTGCATGGCCGCGCCGGTTACCAGATGCTGCCGCCCGGCGTGACGCTCGATTGCACGGCCATGGTCGAAGCGGCCCGCCACCTGCTTGGCGAGCACGATTTTTCCGCCTTCCGCGCAGCGGACTGCCAGGCCAGGTCGCCGGTCAAGACCTGCTATGACGTGACCATCGTGCCGCGCGGCCAGTGGGTCTTCCTACGGTTTCGTGCCAGCGCCTTCCTGCACCACATGGTGCGTAATCTCATGGGCTGCCTCGTGGCCATCGGCCGGGGCCGTGCAGGCCCGGACTGGATGCGTGAACTGCTCGAAGGCCGGGACCGGACCGTGGCGGCACCCACCTTCATGCCGGACGGGCTTTACCTTGCCCGAGTGGGGTATCCTGACACCTTCGTGCTGCCAGAGCCTGATCTGGCGGCTAGCCTGTTCTATGGAGTGTTCGACGCATGTCCCGCACCCGCATCAAGATCTGCGGCCTGACGCGCGAGGCGGACGTGGCGGCGGCGGTCGAGGCCGGCGCCGACGCTGTCGGTTTCGTGTTCTATCCTGGCAGTCCCCGCCATGTGACGCCGGCGCAAGCCGCCCGGCTGGCACGCGAGGTGCCGCCATTTGTCTCGACGGTCGGACTGTTCGTCAATGCCGACGAGGCAACGGTGCTGCAGACCGTGTCTGAAGTGCCGTTGGCGTTACTTCAGTTCCATGGGGATGAGACGCCGGCGCAGTGCCTGCAGGTATCGCGTGCTGCCCGTTTGCCGTTCATGCGCGCCGCCCGTGTCAGGCCGGGCCTCGATTTGGTAGAATTCGCCAAGGACTATGATGCCGCGACCGCATTGCTGCTCGACGCTTTTGTCGAGGGGTATGGCGGAGGCGGCCACGTTTTCGACTGGACACTGATTCCACAGCCATGGCTGGATCCTTTTCATCCTTCACCCGCCCAGCGCGCCGCTCCTCGGCTCGTTTTGAGTGGTGGGTTGAACGCGCAAAACGTCGCTGGCGCGATTGAGCGCGTGCGACCCTGTGCCGTGGATGTGAGCAGCGGCGTGGAGTCGTCCAAAGGGATCAAAGATCATGCGCGCATCACTGCCTTTGTGCAGGCGGTGCGTGCCGCGGATGCTGCGCTCGCCTGACCGGCGTATCGCCATCTTCCGCACCGGCTGAACCTGCCGGCATGCCCAGCGCGTGCCGGCCCCGCAAAAGAGACCCTCATGTACGATTTGCCCGATACCCGTGGCCATTTTGGCCCCTATGGTGGCAGTTTCGTGTCCGAAACGCTGGTGAGCGCGCTGGATGAGCTGCGCGACGCCTACGCCAGATATCAGCACGATCCGGAATTCCTCGCTGAATTCCACCGCGAGCTTAAGCACTTCGTCGGCCGGCCGTCGCCGGTCTATCACGCCGAGCGCTGGAGCCGCGAGCTCGGTGGCGCCCAGATCTACCTCAAGCGCGAAGACCTGAACCATACCGGCGCGCACAAGATCAATAACGTCATCGGCCAGGCCATGCTGGCACGCCGCATGGGCAAGCCGCGCGTCATCGCCGAAACCGGCGCCGGCCAGCACGGCGTGGCCACGGCCACGATCGCCGCCCGCTATGGCATGGAATGCGTGGTCTACATGGGCGCCGAGGACGTGCGCCGCCAGGCCCAGAACGTATACCGCATGAACCTGCTGGGCGCGAAGGTGGTGCCGGTGGAATCGGGCTCGAAGACCCTCAAGGACGCGCTCAACGAAGCGATGCGTGACTGGGTGACGAACGTCGAGAACACGTTCTACATTATTGGCACCGTGGCGGGCCCGCATCCGTATCCGATGATGGTGCGTGACTTCCAGTGCGTGATCGGCGAGGAGTGCAAGGTGCAGATGCCCGAACTGGCTGGCCGCCAACCCGATGCGGTGATTGCCTGTGTCGGCGGCGGCTCGAATGCCATGGGCATTTTCCATCCGTATATCGACCTGCCCGACGTGCGCCTGATTGGCGTCGAGGCGGCTGGCGACGGGCTCGGCACGGGCCGCCACTCCGCCTCGCTGACGATGGGTTCGCCGGGCGTGCTGCACGGCAACCGCACTTACCTGCTGCAGGACGAGAACGGCCAGGTGATCGAGACACATTCGGTCTCCGCCGGCCTCGATTACCCCGGTGTGGGTCCCGAGCACGCCTGGCTCAAGGACAGCAAGCGCGCCGAGTATGTCTGCATCGATGACGAAGAAGCCTTGCAGGCCTTCCATGACTGCTGCCGCATCGAGGGCATCATCCCCGCACTCGAAAGCAGCCATGCGCTCGCCTATGCCCGCAAGTATGCGCCGACGCTGCCGAAGGACCAGATCCTGCTAGTCAACCTCTCCGGACGCGGCGACAAGGACATGCACACCGTGGCGCAGCGCGCCGGCGTGGCCTGGTGAACTGCGCAGGCGACATGCCCATGCACGCGCTGGCACATCATGTGTTTAACGAGGATGTCCTGACGGGCATCCAGCGCGTGGCGGATGGATCGGTCGATCTTGTGGTCGCCGATCCTCCGTACGGCCTGGGCAAGGATTACGGCAACGATTCCGACAAGCTGTCGGGCGTGGCCTATCTCGACTGGTCGGCGGCGTGGATCGATGCCGTGCTGCCCAAGCTGCGCGAGACCGGTTCGCTGTACGTGTTCTGTACCTGGCAATACGCCCCCGAACTGTTCGTCCTGCTCAAGCAGCGCATGACCATGATGAACGAGATCATCTGGGACCGCCGCGTGCCGAGCATGGGCGGCAGTACGCGCCGTTACTCCTCGGTGCACGACAATATCGGCTTTTTCGTCCGCGCCAAAAACTACTACTTCGACCTCGATGCCGTGCGCGTGCCGTACGACGCGGAAACCAAGAAGGCGCGGAGCCGGCCGCGCTTCGAGGGCAAGAAATGGCTTGAGGTCGGCTATAACCCCAAGGATGTCTGGAGCATCTCGCGCATCCATCGCCAGGATCCGGAGCGCGCCGACCATCCCACGCAGAAGCCGCTCGAACTGATCGAGCGCATGGTGCTTGCCAGTTGCCCGCGCGGCGGGCTGGTGCTCGATCCCTTCATGGGCAGCGGTACCACCGGTGTGGCCTGTGTGCGGCATGGCCGCGCCTTCACCGGCTTTGAGATCAACCCCGAGTACTGCGCCGATGCCCGGCAGCGGATCGATGCGGCATGCGCCCCCGGCGCATGCACTGCCGCCGCACCGGCTGGCGCAGTGACCCCTTCACCTGTACCGGCGGCGGTGTCATTGACTTCCCCGCTGGCTTCCAATTCCTGATCATGTCCAGAATCGCTCAAACCTTCCAGGCTCTGGCCGCGCAACAGCGCAAGGGCCTCATTCCCTTTATCACGGCCGGCTTCCCGGCGCCCGACATGACGGTCGAACTGATGCACGCCCTGGTTGCGGGCGGCGCCGACGTGATCGAACTTGGCGTGCCGTTCTCCGATCCGATGGCCGACGGTCCGGTCATCCAGCGTGCATCGGAAGTGGCGCTCGCGCAGGGCGTGAGCCTCAAGCAGGTGCTGGAATTCGTGCGCGAGTTCCGCACTACCGACAGCGCCACGCCGGTGGTACTGATGGGCTATGCCAACCCGATCGAACGCATGGGGGCTGCCGCATTCGTCGAGGCGGCCCAGGCGGCTGGCGTCGATGGCGTGCTGGTGGTCGACTATCCGCCGGAAGAGTGCGAGGAGTTTGCTGCGACGATGCGCGCACACGGGCTCGATCCCATTTTCCTGCTCGCACCGACCTCGACCGATGCACGCATCCAGCAGGTCGCGCGTATTGCCAGCGGCTATATTTACTACGTCTCGCTCAAGGGCGTGACCGGTTCGGGCGCGCTCGACCTGCAAAGCGTGGCGGAGCGCATTCCCTACATCAAGCAGCATGCTGCGCTGCCGGTGGGCGTGGGCTTCGGCATTCGCGATGCGGCCACAGCCAAGGCCATTGGTGGCGTCGCCGATGCGGTCGTGATCGGTAGCCGGCTCGTGCAACTGTTGGAGGAGACAGAACGCCCGGACGCGGTACAATCGCTCCGGTCATTGATTTCGGACATCCGGCAAGCCCTCGACGGCGCCGCGAACGTTCAATAAAGGAGCCTCTATGAGCTGGTTGGACAAACTCCTGCCTCCCAAGATCCAGCAGACGGATCCGGCCTCCCGCAAGGGGATTCCGGAAGGCCTGTGGGTCAAGTGCCCGGCATGCGAATCGGTGCTGTACCGGACCGATGTCGAGGCGAACCTGCACGTGTGTCCCAAGTGCGACCACCATATGCGCATCGGCGCACGCGAGCGTCTCGATGCACTGCTCGATGCCGAAGGCCGCTATGAGCTGGGCCAGGAAATCGTGCCGGTCGATGCGCTCAAGTTCAAGGATACGAAGAAGTATCCCGATCGCATCAAGGACGCCATGGAAAGCACCGGCGAAACCGATGCAATGGTCGTCATGGGTGGCTCGATCCATACCGTGCCGGTCGTGGTGGCCTGCTTCGAATTCGCCTTCATGGGCGGTTCGATGGGTTCGGTGGTGGGCGAGCGCTTTGTGCGCGGCGCGCAGACCGCGCTGGAGCAGAAAGTGCCGTTCATCTGCGTGAGCGCCACCGGTGGCGCACGCATGCAGGAAAGCCTGATGTCGCTGATGCAGATGGCCAAGACCACAGCCATGCTGAACAAGCTGTCGGAAGCCAAGCTGCCGTTCATCAGCGTGTTGACCGATCCGACCATGGGTGGTGTGTCGGCCAGCTTCGCCTTCCTTGGCGACGTGGTCATCGCCGAGCCCAAGGCGCTGATCGGCTTTGCTGGCCCGCGCGTCATCGAGCAGACCGTGCGCGAGAAACTGCCGGAGGGCTTCCAGCGCGCCGAGTTCCTGATGCAGAAGGGCGCCATCGACATGATCGTTGATCGGCGCCAGATGCGCACCGAAATCGCCCAGTTGCTGGCCCTGCTGCAAAAACAGCCCGCCGACGCGGTCGCCTGACCGCACACTACCCGAGGGGTCTCCGTCTCGGCGGAGAACCCCATCCAGTTCTTCTCCCCGCCCCGTTTTCCTTCCCGCAGCCGCGCGTTTCCCATGTCCCAGACGTATTCCAGCCTGTCCGATTGGCTCCAGCACCTCGAAACCGCGCATCCGGTCGGCATCGACATGGGGCTTGGGCGCATCACCCAGGTCAAAGAAGCCCTCGGCCTGCGGCTCGACGCCGTGGTGTTCACCGTGGGCGGTACCAATGGCAAGGGCTCGACCTGCGCCATGCTGGAGCGCATCCTGCTGGAGGCAGGCTATAAGGTCGGCTGCCATACCTCACCGCACCTGATCGATTTCAACGAACGTGCGCGCCTGAATGGCGAGATCGCCACCGACGCCCAACTGCTGCCGCATTTCGAAGCGGTCGAGCGGGCGCGCAGCGGCCTCGCGCAACCGGTCAGCCTGACATACTTCGAATTCACCACGCTGGCGATCATGCACCTGTTCGCCGCGTCCGGGCTGGACGCCGTGATCCTCGAGGTCGGGCTGGGCGGGCGGCTCGATGCGGTCAATGTGATCGACACGGACTGCGCCATCATCACCAGCATCGATATCGACCACACGAACTATCTCGGCAATACGCGCGAGGCGATTGCGCGTGAGAAGGCCGGCATCTTCCGTGCGGGTGCGCCGGCCATCTGTGGCGATCCAGTACCGCCCGCGTCGCTCGTGGAGCATGCGGAGGCACTCGGCGCCGACCTGTGGCTGCCCGGCCGCGATTTCAATTTCCAGGGCGACAAGCAACAGTGGGCCTGGGCCGGCCGCGGCCGCCGCCTGAGCGGGCTCGGCTATCCCGCCCTGCGCGGCGCCAACCAGTTGCTGAATGCCTCGGCCGCACTGGCGGCGCTGCAGGCCATGCGCCACCGTCTGCCGGTGAGCGCGCAGGACATTCGCAATGGCCTGGCCTTTGTCGAGTTGCCAGGGCGCTTCCAGGTCCTGCCGGGCCGGCCGGCCATCGTGCTGGATGTGGCGCATAACCCGCATGCTGCGGCCGCGCTCGCGCAGAATCTCGACAACATGGGCTTTTTCCCCTACACCTACGCGGTGTTCGGGGCTATGCAGGACAAAGACATTGCCGGTGTGATCGCGCCGTTCCTCGACAAGATCGATCACTGGTGTGTCACAGGCTTGCCGACGCCGCGCGCCGCCCAGCCGGCCCAGCTCGCCGCTGCTCTCGTGGCGGCCGGCATGCCGGATGACGCCGACCACAGCATCGCAACCTTCGATGCGCCTGAACTGGCATACCAGGATGCCCTGAAACGGGCGGGCGAAAATGATAGAATTGTGGTCTTTGGTTCGTTCTTCACCGTGGCCGGCGTACTGGCATGGCGACGGAGCGCGGGGCGCTGATCGGTGCCTCCTCGCGGCGAACCCGACGCGCGCCTGTTGAGGGCGTAAACTGAAAGGCAATATTGCTGCGTGTCATGCCGCGCCATCCTGTCGTGGCGCTGGCAAACCGAGTCGACTCATGGGCCTGTTCTCGCTGTTTTCCTCCCGCAAATCCGACGATGAGCCGATGGGCCGCGCCAGCCGGGGCCGCAGGTCAGCCGTGCTGGACGACGACATGCTTGATCCCGATCTGCCCCAGAAGCAGCGTGCCCGTCGTCGCCTGATCGGCGCGGTGGTGCTGATGCTGCTGGCGGTGATCTTCCTGCCGTTGCTGTTCGAAAGCCAGCCTAAACCCGTCAACGAAGACGTCGCGGTCCTCATGCCGCGCGCCGAGCCTGCACGCGCCCGCACTGCGCCAGCGCCGGCCCGCCCGGCCGAGCGCGATGCGCCGGCAGCCCAGGGACTGGATGACGGCGAAACCGTGGTGCCGGCGCCGACCGTGGCACAACCGTCCAAGCGTCCGGCCTCGGAAGAGCCGGCCAAGGCCGATGCACCCGCGAAGGCGGAAGCGCCCGCCAAATCGGGCAAGTACATCATTCTGATTGGCGCGTTCTCGAGCGAGGAGCGCGCCAAGAACTGGCAGGCCAAACTGCGTGCTGCCAAGATCCCCAATTACATCGAACACAAGAAGCTGGCCGACGGTGACCGTAACCTGCTGCGGGCCGGGCCGTTCAACGATCACGAGAGCGCGCTGGAAGCCGAGAAGAAGGTCAAGGCAATCGGCCTGACCGCCATTGTGCGCGAACTGTAAGGCCCGGCACGATGCCTGTCTCGCTGTCTGTCCTGTATTTCGCCGCCTTCCCGGTGTCGCCTGGTGAGTCGACCCGGGCACCGTCGCTGCTGTGGTCGCTGACTGCGCAGGGACATGGGCCGTCCGTCGTTCACTCCGTCACCGGGTGCCGATGCTGCTGACCACCTTCGACTACGCGGTGCTGTTCGTCCTGCTGGCGTCCGGGCTGATCGGCGTGCTGCGCGGACTGGTACGCGAAGTGTTGTCGCTGACGGGCTGGATTCTCGCGTTCTGGGTCGCATATACATACAGTGGTACGGCCGCAGGCTGGATGCCCGATAATCTGCCGGGCGGTCCGTTCGTTCGCACCCTGGCCGGTTTCGTACTGTTGTTCGTGATGACCGTGATCGGTACGGCACTGGCGTCGGCGCTGCTGGCGCAATTGCTGACCAGTACCGGACTCAAGCCCGCGGATCGCGGGCTGGGGTTCGTGTTCGGCGTGCTGCGCGGCGTCGTGCTCGTGCTGTTCCTGGTGACCCTGGGTAGTTTCACCAAGCTGCCCGAGGAACCGTTCTGGCGTGATGCGGTGACGCGTCCCACCATCGTGCAGATCATGGACGTCCTGCGGCCCTGGCTGCCGCCCGAACTGGGGCAGCACCTGAAGGCGTGAAGGACCTCGAAGGGGCAGGGTTGCCAGCACGAGTGAAGGCATGCGCTGGCAAACTGCCTACCAGATTTTGTAGTACTGCCTGCCGCACGGTTGCAGCGGGCTGAATGAACCGTCTCTCTGGGAGATTGACATGTGCGGTATCGTCGGAGTGGTTTCGTCCTCTCCCGTCAATCAATTGATCTATGACAGCCTGCTGCTGCTGCAGCATCGTGGTCAGGATGCTGCGGGCATTGCGACCGCCAACGGCAACACCTTCCACATGTACAAGGCCAACGGCATGGTGCGCGACGTGTTCCGTACCCGCAACATGCGCGGGCTGCCGGGTACCACGGGCATCGGCCAGGTACGCTATCCGACTGCCGGCTCCGCATCGAGCGAAGAAGAGGCCCAGCCGTTCTACGTGAACGCGCCGTTTGGCGTGATCCTCGCCCACAACGGCAACCTCACCAACTCGCAGCAGCTGCGCGAGGAAATGTTCCGCCGTGACCGTCGCCATATCAATACGCATTCCGACACGGAAGTGCTGCTGAACGTGTTGGCCGACGAATTGCAGCGCGCCAGCCAGGGCAACATGCTCGATCCGGCCACCATCTTCAAGGCCGTAGCCGGTGCGCATCGCCGCCTGCGCGGCTCGTATGCGGTGGTCGCGCAGATTGCCGGCTACGGCATGCTGTCGTTCCGCGATCCGTTCGGCATCCGGCCGCTCTGTCTCGGCAGCGTCGAGACACCCACGGGCAAAGAGTGGATGGTGGCCTCGGAATCGGTGGCCCTCGAAGGCATCGGCTACAAGATGGAGCGTGATGTTCTGCCGGGCGAAGCGATCTTCGTCGATCTCGAGGGCAAGCTGCATACGCAGCAGTGTGCCGACAACCCGGTGCTCACACCGTGCATCTTCGAATACGTGTATCTGGCACGGCCCGACTCCTGTATCGAAGGCGTGCCGGTCTACGATGCGCGCCTGCGCATGGGTGACTACCTGGCTGAAAAGATCCGCCGCGTGGTCAAGGACATCGACATCGACGTCGTCATGCCGATTCCCGATTCCAGCCGTCCGGCTGCCATGCAGGTGGCCAAGGTCCTCAACGTGCCGTACCGCGAAGGCTTCTTCAAGAACCGCTACGTGGGTCGCACCTTCATCATGCCGGGGCAGGCCGTGCGCCGCAAATCGGTGCGCCAGAAGCTCAACGCCATGGCGATCGAGTTCAAGGACAAGAATGTCCTGATCGTCGACGATTCGATCGTGCGCGGTACCACCTCGTTCGAGATCGTGCAGATGGCGCGCGATGCCGGCGCCAAGAAGGTAATTTTTGCCTCCGCCGCACCGCCGGTGAAGTTCCCCAACGTGTATGGCATCGACATGCCGACGCGTGGCGAACTGGTGGCCTATGGCCGTACCGACGAGGAAATTGCCCGCATTATCGGCGCCGACCTGCTGGTGTATCAGGATGTCGAAGACATGAAGCAGGCCGTGCGCGACATCAATCCCGCACTCGACCAGTTCGAGGCGTCCTGCTTCGACGGGCACTACATCACCGGCGACATCGACGAGGCCTATCTCGATTCGCTCGAGGAAGCGCGTAACGCGCCGGCGGCCAAGTCGGACCGCGACGGCGCCGGTGACCATGAGCGTTCCCAGCTGCATCTGCAGCGCGCGGTGCAGGAGTGAAGCAGCTCGACCAGGCGCTTGGCATGGGCCTGCGCGGTGCAGCCACGGAGGCGCCGCGCCGTACGGCCCTGTTGATGGGCGCGGGAGGCCGGCTGGGTGAGCGCATGCTCGATCAGCTGCTGGGCCAGACCGCCTATGACAAGGTTTTCGCCTGGTCGCGGCAGCCCATCAGCGGCACCGTGCTCAAGCTTGTGTGCGTCGAAGCGCCAGATGCCCTGCAGGCCGACGATGTATATTGCGTGGTCGGCAGCGCCGACGACCATCTGCGCCGCACCGAGGTCTATCACACAGTCAGCGAGGATGCCGTTCTCGATCTTGCGCGGCGCGTACTCGCCAATGGCGCGCAGCGCTTCATCCTGATCACGCCGATTTCCGCCTTTTCGCAGCCGGCCGCGCTGCACAACAAGCTGCAGAACGTTGCCGAGCTGGAACTGGCTGCGCTACCGTTCGAAACGCTGCTGGTCGTGCGCCCTTCGACGTGGGGCATGGGTCGGAAGGAAGAGGGATGGTTCGCACGCATGGTCCGCGGGGCGATCGACCAGATCACCCATACCATGGTGGGCAAGCGCAACATGCCGATGACCGCGCAGCGCGTCGCCGAAGTAACAGTCGCACAGGCAGTCGCGGCAGGGCGCGGACTGACGATTCTTGAGCCTGACCAATTGCTCGCGGATGCAGTGGCGCTGGCCAACGAAGAGAAACAGGAGGCGCGCGCCAGTTGACGCTGCTGGCGGGACGCCGTAACATGGTTTTGCGTCGATTTGACTCGTAGCTTGCGGACGCGGGGCGGGCCCCCAAACAGCTAAAGCGCAGCGGAAAGCCGGCGGACGTCGCCGGTGTTTTCGCCAAGGGCCCGTTCCGACGCCAGCGCGTCGCCCGAACGGGCTTTTTTTATTGCGGCCTCGCCGCTCCGGATACCATCATGACGACCCCCCAGAATTCCGACCTGAACCCTGACCAGTTTGGCCTCGATACACTTGGCGTGCGCGCCGGCACCTTGCGCAGCGAGTTCATGGAACATTCGGAGGCGCTGTACCTGACGTCCAGCTTCTGCTTCGACAACTCCGCCGAGGCCGCGCACCGTTTCGCCAACGCCGAGGAAGGGTTCGTCTATTCGCGCTTCACCAATCCGACCGTGGCCATGTTCCAGAGCCGCCTGGCCGCGCTGGAAGGCGGGGAGGCCTGCATGGCCGTAGCTTCGGGCATGAGCGCGATCATGTCCCTGGTCATGGCCACGCTGCAGGCCGGTGACCATATCGTCAGCTCGCAGTCGATCTTCGGCTCGACCATCCAGATGTTCTCTGGCATCTTCGGGCGCTTTGGCATCGAGACGACCTATGTCGATCCGACCAAGCCGGAGGCATGGCGCGCGGCGGTCAAGCCGAACACCAAGCTGTTCTTCCTGGAAACGCCATCGAACCCTCTGACCGAGGTGTCGGACATCCGTGCGATCTCGGCTGTCGCCAAGGAAGCGGGCGCGCTCCTCGCCGTCGACAACTGCTTCTGCACGCCGATTCTGCAGCGTCCCCTCGAGCACGGTGCCGATATCGTCATCCATTCCGCCACCAAGCATCTCGACGGCCAGGGGCGGGTGCTGGGCGGCGCCATCGTAGGCTCGCGCGAGCTGATCATGGGCAAGGTCTTCCCGTTCGTGCGGCAGGCCGGCCCGACCCTGTCGGCCTTTAATGCCTGGGTGATCCTCAAGGGCATGGAGACGCTGGCAATCCGCATGGAGCGCCATTCCGCCAGCGCACTCACGCTGGCCACCTGGCTGGAGTCGCATCCCAACGTCGAGCGCGTCTATCACCCCGCGCTGCCCTCGCACCCCCAGCATGCCATCGCCATGCGCCAGCAGTCGGGTGGTGGAGCGATCGTCTCGTTCGTGGTGCGCGGTGCCTCGCCCGAGGCGCAGCGCGCCAATGCATGGCGTGTCATCGATTCGACCAAGGTATGTTCCATCACCGGCAACCTCGGTGACACCCGCACTACCATCACGCATCCGTCGACTACCACCCATGGCCGCATGACGGCCGAAGCCAAGGCAGCTGCGGGCATCTCCGAAGGCCTGATCCGCCTCGCCGTGGGGCTGGAAAGCGTGGCTGACCTGCAGGCTGATCTGGCGCGTGGTCTCGATAGCTGCGAGATCTGACCTTGGCTACCAAAAGCGGTGGGCACAAGGAGACAGCATGGCTTGGCTGATTCTGCTGATCGCGGGATTGTTCGAGGTGACCTGGGCCATCGGCCTGAAATACACCGAAGGATTCTCGCGGCTATGGCCGAGCGTGTTCACGCTCGTGGCGATGGCGATCAGTGTCGTCTTGCTGTCGTTGGCGCTGCGCTCGATCCCGGTTGGCACCGGCTACGCCGTATGGACCGGTATCGGTGCAGTGGGCACGGCCATCCTCGGCATCGTGCTGTTCAAGGAACCGGCAACTGTCGCGCGGCTGGTCTGTATCGGCCTGATCGTGGCGGGGATCGTCGGCTTGAAATACTTCAGCGCCGACTGATTCGACGGCACGCCAGAAAGATGCTCGGCCTTTGTGCGCTGAAGCCTGGCCGGCACTCAGCGCAGCATGCGCCGACGCGTCAGCAGCAGGGCCGTGACCACGCCCGCCACGGTATAGGCCGTGATTACGGCCAGGTGCAGCAGCGGCTGCGCGGGCAGCTGTCCCAGCATCACAGGCCGGATCAGCGCCACCACATGCGGCAACGGCAGGATCTGCACCACGGCCTGCGCGGGTGCGGGCAACTGGCTGAGCGGAAAGAAGACGCCCGACAGCAGCAGCATCGGCGTCATGGCAAGCGTCTGGTAGAACATGAAGAAGTCATAGCTCGGCGCAAGCGCGGTGACAATCATGGCGAGGCTGGCGAACATCACGCCTGCCAGCACGATGATCGGGAATACCCAGAGCGCATGGGGCCAGTGCGCGTAACCGAGCACGCTCGCCACGGCGAGAATCGCCATGCCGCTGAGCACGGCCTTGCTGGCGGCCCAGGCGATTTCCCCGATGACGATATCCCCGAGGTTCAACGGCGCATGCATGATCGCTTCCCACGTGCGCTGCACGAACATGCGCGAGAAGGCGGAATACATCGACTCGAAACTGGCAGTCATCATCACGCTTGATGCCACGGTGCCGGCCGCGATAAAGGCGATGTACGACACGCCATCCACCTGCCCGACCAGCAGCCCCAGGCCGAAACCGAGGCCGAACAGGTAGATCATGGGGTCGGCCAGGTTGCCGACCATGGACGGCACGGCCAGCTTGCGCCACACCAGGTAGTTGCGGTACCAGACGGCGCGCCAGTTGGTGAGGTTGAGCGGAAAGGGCGACTGGGGATAGGGCATGGAAAAGTCCGGAGATCGTCACGCGGTCGGATGTCAGTCTCGCATCTCGCGGCCGGTCAGCTTGAGGAAGACATCTTCCAGGTTGGCCGGGCGGTGCAGGTAACGCAGGTGCGTCAGCGGCTTGAGCGCCGCCATGAGCGGCGCGGCGTCGCGCACATAGCAGAACAGCGTGTCGCCCCGCACCTCGACGCGTTCGGCCAGGGGTTCGAGACGCGCAAGGCATTGCGCGGCGCCGTCGCCGTAGACTTCCACCACGTCGCAGCCAATCTGCTCGGCGATCAATGCCTGTGGTGAGCCCTGGGCGATCTTCCGGCCGCTGTCGATGATGTACAGCACATCGCACAATCGTTCGGCTTCTTCCATGAAATGCGTGGTCAGCAGGATGGTCTTGCCGGCAGCCAGCAGCGACTTGAGGCGTTCCCAGATCAGGTGGCGGGCCTGCGGATCGAGGCCGGTCGTCGGTTCGTCCAGCACCAGGACATCGGGATCGTTGATCAGCGCACGGGCCAGCGTCAGCCGCCGACGCATGCCGCCCGACAGTTGGCGGACCTCGGCATCGGCTTTGTTCTCCAGGCGTGCAAAGGCCAGCAGATCAGGAATGCGCGCCTCGATCACGCGCGGGGCCAGGCCAAAATAACGTCCGAAGACGCGGAGGTTCTCGCGGACGCTGAAATCCGGATCGAGGTTGTCGAATTGCGGCACCACACCCACGCGCCGACGCGCTTGCGCTGCGCGCAGGGGGATGGGTTCACCGCACAGGGTGATGGCACCGGTATCCGGGATTGTCATGCCGAGCAGCATGCGGATGGTGGTGGTCTTGCCGGCGCCATTGGGCCCGAGCAGGCCGACGCATTGTCCGGCCGTGACCTCGAGGTCGAGCCCATCCACCACCAGGGTATCCCGGTAGCGTTTGCTGACCTGTTGCAGCGCGAGCATGGGATGATCGGCGTGAAGACGTGGCGGCGAGGTCGTCATGGCTGTCCCGTGGCAGGTCCACTCTGGTTGAGGTTGCTGGCAAATGGCGCACAAACCGGCTAAAACATCGACAGCCCCGGCACGCGCAGCCACCAGGCCGCAATTGATGATCGGCGTCGTTTCCGCCATCATACCGGGCCGCAACGATGATATGACAGGAGCACAGGCATGCATGAGTGGGTCAAGACCGTCAACGACCTGGTATGGAGTCCCGCGCTCGTCTACCTGTGCCTCGCGACAGGCCTCTATTTTTCGGTACGGACCCGCTTCCTGCAGGTGCGCCATGCCGTGGAGATGGTCCGGCTGATGTTCGACGGCAAGAGTTCCGCCGCAGGCGTCAGCTCGTTCCAGGCGCTGGCGATGTCGCTATCGGGGCGCGTCGGTACCGGCAACATTGCCGGCGTGGCCACGGCCATTGCCTTTGGCGGCCCGGGTGCGGTGTTCTGGATGTGGACCGTGGCATTCCTCGGCGCCAGCACGGCCTTTATCGAATCGACGCTGGCGCAGATCTACAAGGAAAAGGTCGACGGACAGTATCGCGGCGGGCCGGCCTACTATATCGAGAAGGCCATGGGGCTGAAGTGGTATGCGTGGCTATTCGCGCTGGCGACAGTCATTGCCTGCGGTGTGCTCATGCCCGGTGTGCAGGCCAACAGCATCGCCGCTGCCATGCAGCAATCGTTTGCGATTCCGCCGGTCGTCACGGGGGCGGTTGTCGTGGCGCTGATGGGGCTGATCATCTTTGGCGGTGTCAAGCGGATCGCCGTGTTCGCGGAGTTCGCCGTGCCCTTCATGGCATGTGGTTACATCCTGATCGCTACGGTGATTATTGTCCTGCATATCGAGCAGCTACCGGCCGTGCTGGGCCTGATCCTGCGCAGCGCGTTCGGCCTGGATTCCGCCTTTGGCGCCGTCATCGGCATGGCAATCCAGTGGGGCGTGAAACGCGGGGTCTATTCCAATGAGGCGGGGCAGGGCACGGGCCCGCACCCTGCGGCTGCGGCGGAAGTATCGCATCCGGCCAAGCAGGGTCTGGTGCAGGCATTTTCCGTCTATGTCGATACCCTGTTCGTGTGCTCGGCGACCGCCTTCATGATCCTCATCACCGGCGCCTACAACGTCTTTGCTCCGAGCGGGCGCGCGCTGTTTACCGGCGCTCCCGATATCGCCGTGGGGCCTGCCTACACGCAGCAGGCCGTGGAGAGCGTGCTGCCAGGTTTCGGCGCAGCCTTTGTCGCCATCGCATTGTTCTTCTTCGCCTTTACCACCGTCATCGCCTACTACTACATCGCAGAAACCAATGTGGCGTATATCAATCGCAAGATGCATCGTCCGTGGGCGCTCTTCCTGCTCAAGGTGACGATCCTCGCGGCGACCTTCTATGGCTGCGTGCGCACGGCGGAACTGGCCTGGGCGCTCGGTGACATCGGTGTGGGCCTGATGGCGTGGCTCAATATCATTGCCATTCTCATCCTGCAGAAGCCGGCGCTGCTGGCCTTGCGCGACTACGAAGCCAGGCGGCGCGCCGGCGAGGATCCGGTATTCCATCCCGCCGGGCTGGGCATCCGCAACGCGACCTTCTGGGAAACCCGGGAGCCCGAATCCCGGCAGTGATCCACGCCGTCATTTCGATCCGCTACGCCCGGCCTTCGCGCCGGGCGTTTTCTTAAGTCCGTTCGCCCTATCCCAGAGGTGGTGGAACGATCCTCACCAAGTTGTTACATATCGAGGCATTCAAGGGGCGTGCATACCAGCCACGGGCTCCGGTCCATGGCCGGGCGGCTGCTCCTTGGCAGCCGGCCTGGCCGGCCCACCTGACCCGGTGCCGAGATGAGCGACGAAAAGACCGAGCAGCCCACACCCAAGAAATTGCGTGATGCACGCAAGAAGGGTGATGTCGCCTACAGCAAGGACTTCACGCAGACCGTCCTGATCGTCGCGACCTTCGGTTACCTGGTCATGGCTGGCGCCAGCATGATGGAATCGCTGTCGGACATGCTGCTGGCGCCCGAGCATCTGCTGGCCTTGCCGTTCCGCGAAGCACTGGGCGTGCTGACAGGTTACCTGCTGCGCGAGGCAGTCTGGTTCATGGTGCCATTCCTGCTGATCGTGATTGGCTTGGGCATTCTCAGCGATGGGCTGCAGGTCGGCGTCGTAATGGCCTTCGAGAAGATCAAGCCGAACGGCAAGAAGCTCGATGTGGTCGCCAACCTGAAGAACATCTTCTCGGCCAAGAACGTGATGGAGTTCGTCAAGTCGCTCCTGAAGATCCTCTTTCTGTCGGCCTTGCTCACGTTGCTGACGAAGGAGGCATTGCCGGGACTTGTGGCGATTCCGCAAGCCGGCGTACAGGGCATCGGTACCGGCATGGGCATCCTGATGAAGCTGATGTTCATCAACCTGGGGATTGCATACGTCCTGATCTCCGGCGCCGACCTGTTCTGGCAACGCTACCAGTATTTCAAGCAGTTGCGCATGACCAAGGATGAGGTCAAGCGTGAATACAAGGAAATGGAAGGCGACCCGCACATCAAGCAGAAGCGCCGCGACCTGCGCCGCGAACTGGCGGAGAACAGCAGCGAGGCACGCGCTGCCGCGGCGTCGGTGCTGGTGACCAACCCGACGCACATTGCCATTGCGCTGTACTACGAAAAAGACGTCACTCCGCTCCCTGTGGTGATGGCCAAGGCGGAAGGCCCGCTGGCCGAGCGCATGCGCGAAGCGGCGCGTGCGCATGGCGTGCCGATCATGCGCAATGTGCCGCTGGCGCGTGCGTTGATGGCTGGCGCACCGGTGGAACGGTTCATTCCTGGCGAGTTCATCGAGCCGGTGGTGGAGGTGTTGAAGTTGGTCAACCGCCTGCGTGCGGAGGGCGGGCCGCTGGAAGCGGAAATGTAGAAAAACCGTCGGGCGCGGTACGCCGGCCCGGAACTGGCATGGTGCCAGCAGGAGAAATACGATGTGGAAAAAATGGATCTCGGGCGCCAGTCTCATGTGGTGCGCCACGCTGGGGTTTGCAGCTCCCGCCGCACCATGGCCGGACGCGCCGTTCAGCTACTACGCGAACAACGCCCGGCTCGATAACGTGTTGCGGGAGTTCGCCGGCAATTTCAGCATGTCGGCACAGCTGACGCCGGCTGTAACCGGGATGGTGAACGGGCGCTTCAACACTGCGAGTCCGACGGAATTCATCAATCGCCTGAGCAGCATCTATGGATTCACGTGGTTCACCTACTCGGGCACCCTGTATGTGTCGAAGTCGACCGAGACCGTGACACGCGGCATCACCGCCGCCGGCAGCATCAGTGGTGCGCGCGAAGCGCTGACGAGCCTGGGCATCATCGATCCTCGCTTTGGCTGGGGCGAGATGCCCGACCAGGGTGTGGCGCTGGTGTCCGGCCCGCCAGCCTACGTCGATCTGATCGAGCGAACCATGAAGAGCCTGCCACTGGGCGGGTCGGGGCAGCAGGTCATGGTGTTCCGCCTGCGGCACGCCTCGGTTGACGACCGGACCATCATGTACCGCGACCGCGAGATTACCACCCCGGGTCTGGCGACCGTAATTCGCAATCTGTTCAACGGCGGCGACGGTCCGGTTGGCGTGACCAATACCACGCTGCGCGCACTGGCGGCGCCATTGCGGTCCGCCGCACCGCTCGTCGAGGATGCACCGGCCAATGGCGACACGAATACCGCTTCGGCGCCAGCGACGCCGCAACGCACAAGCCGCGGTCGCCAGGCGGGGCGGCCGACCATCCAGGCTGATTCACGCATCAACGCGCTGATCGTCCAGGATATCCCAGAGCGTTTGCCGATGTATGAGCGCCTGATCCGTGAACTCGATGTGCCGACCGCCCTGATCGAGATCGAGGCGCTGATCATCGACATCAACTCCGACAAGCTCAAGGAACTCGGTATCTCGTGGGGCGGGCGCATCGGCAAGGTGGCAGGCGGCTACGGCAACCTGAACAACAACGATTCGCAAGGTATCTCGATTGGCGCCGCTGTGTCGGGCGCCATCAATCCGACCACCTTGCTGGTCGATGCCGGCAACTACCTGATCTCGCGCATCCACGCTCTGGAAGGCGAGGGCGATGCGCATATCCAGTCCAGCCCGTCGATCCTCACCATTGACAACGTCGGCGCCTTGCTCGACCTCTCCGAAACCTTCTACATCCGTACGCTTGGCGAGCGCGTCGCCAGCGTGACCCCCGTCACTGCCGGGACGACGCTCAAGGTGACGCCGCGTTACCTGTCAGGTGAAAGCGGAACGCCGTCCGTCCAGCTCACGGTCGATATCGAGGATGGCCAGATCCAGGATCGCCAGGTTGACATGCTGCCGACTGTACGCCGCAGCGTGGTAAGCACACAAGCCATCGTCGGCGAGAATCAGACTTTGCTGATCGGCGGCTATAACACGCTCGCACGTACCGAGCGCGATGATGGCGTGCCCGGTCTTAAGAATATTCCTATTCTCGGGGCGCTATTCTCGACACGCAGTTCAAGCTTCCAGAAACGCGAGCGGCTGTTCATGATCAAGCCCAAGATCATCAGTTCGCCGACCATGGCATCTGCTGCCCCAGTCGTCGGCCCGGGAGATCCGCTGCCATCCGGTACCGAGCTCAAGCCAGAGTCGCGCGGCAAGGCGCCGGGCGGCAAATCTGCCCGTCCGGACAACCGGAAAATGCCGGCGGCCGCCCTGCCAGCTGCCGCCCCCGCGAGCGGCGTAGCGGCCGGCGCCACGACGGCACGTCCGGCACTGGGTCCGACCACGCTGACGTGGCATGAGGATATCCAGCGCAAGGCCAGTCCCCTGATCGAAGTTCCGCTGGCACCGGGAGAAGCTGGTGCCTCTGGAAGCACGACCCTGGCGGGCCGGGCTGGTACGGTCACCGGCCTGCAGTCCTCGACGGGGGCGCCGATCCGCATGGGTTCGGCCGAGCGCTAGATATTGGACACGCGTAGCCGGACGTCATGACATGGCTTGTGGTGACCACAAAGGACTGCGCTGGCTTCGCGGTTGCGTGTCAGGAGTCCGTAGCGTTCACCTAGTTAACCATGTGAACGCGATGCGATGGGCTGCAATGCCCGTCAGTGCAGGCGTGCGTGTTGTCGCGACGTCGAGCGGAGGTTGTGATCAGAACTGAGAGGTGTGCGGCTCAAGGGAAGAATCCAGCGCCACGCCGAGCCCTGTCACGAGGATTTAGCGAGAAGATCAAGAGACAAGGTCAAGACATGCGGAGTGGAGCGCGGGGGTATTGTCGCCGTATGAAGGGCGACAGGCATCGATGGATCTTGCATGCCTCGTGGGTTCCTGCATGCGAGGCGGTCATGATTGGTCAGCCCGTTAAGGTAACTAAGGTAATTCTTGAGGTGCTGTTTGTTTGATCTGGGTGATCTGGGGCAACTGCTCCGGTAGCCTGGAATCGCTGCCCAGGGCAACTGGATCAGCACTGTTTCAAGTGGTGCCGTCTTAAAACTCGAGCATCACGCCGCGCTCTTCCAGGCGGCTGCGCAGGGCGGCGCGGGCGCGCGACAGGCGGCTGCGCACGGTGCCGACAGGGATGGTCAGCAGGGCGGCGGCTTCCTCGTAGGTCAGCTCATCCACCGCCACCAGCACCAGGACATCGCGCATGCTCTGCGGCAGTTCGGCCATCGCAGCTTCGAGGTGCTGCACGTGTTGCGACTGCTCCAGCTTCTCGGCGGGGCCGGGCGACTCGGATGCCGTACCATCGAGTGCGCTTTCGTCGTCGAAGCCGAACCGGCGGTGCGGCGCGCGCGACAGGTGGTTGCGCACGAGATTCATGGCGATGCCGTATAGCCAGGTGGACAGCTCGGATTCTCCGCGGAACGACTGGAAGGAGCGCACGGCTTCGACAAAGGCCTGTTGCGTCAGGTCTTCCGCATCGGACGGGTTGCCGATGTTGCGGATAATGAAGCGGTAGAGACGGTTCTGATGGGTTTCGAGCAGGTTGCGGAACAGGATTTCGCGGTCACCGGCTGTCATGGGCGGTGCGCCCTGCTCGTCGACGACGTCCGTGGCGATGGTCTGAATCGCCTGACATGATGCGGTCTCGAAAGCGTTGTGCGGTTGCATGATCTCTTCCCCCTGCTGACATCGACTCATCCCGGCGAGATGTGTGACTGGATGGTAGCAGCGGGAAATTGGGGTGATTGTCAACAACTGTTTCTACAGATGTAAGACAACGTGAAGTCGGCAGTTACCCCGCAACGCTTGATCTGTCTCGGTTTGCGCGGGATGCTGCGGAGGCGGGCGCTTCACCCACGCTTGCGCATGATTCGACGGATAGGATCTTCTGTGGCAGAGTCCGTCGCGGGATCGCCGGCATGGTCCGCTTCATTTGCCGCAGCCTGATGCGTACCATCGAAGGGGGTACCGGTATCGGAGCATTGCGCCAAATCTCCGGAAACATGGCGAAGGGCCTGTTTCAGCCATTGCATGCCCTGCTCCATCGAGACCGGACTCTCGTGCCGCGCGGCAGCATCTTCAAACGACTGGTCGAGCAGTTGCTGCGCCGCATCGCATTGCGCCTGGGTGAGGGCGCTCGGCCGCAGCCCCAGCTCAATGCAGGCCTGCACGAAGGCGGGCGGCCGCAGCACCGGCGACAGCTGCATGCGCGTGAAGAAATCCATGCCCGACAGCACGGTCTGCGCCGTGCGTGCCATGTGTTCGGCGCGCTCCTGGACGCGTACGGGCAGCTCCTCGCCGGGTTCCGGCCGCAGGCAGATTTCCTTGCTGACTGCCCGGAAGATGGCGGCGCCATATTTTCGTCTCAGTGCTGCAGCGAACATATAGTGTGTATGGATACGTTGAAACGTTGCCGTCTCGGCCCGCGCACTGCCTGTTGCCTGCCCTCCGGCCTGCGACCGATGCTCGGTGGCAGCGCGGGTGGTTTCTTCCACATCTGGCTGCGGGCAGTCCTGCGGCGGCCAGGCAATGAAGCGAAGAAGGGGCGGAGGTTGTGGCACGTCGGAGTGTGGGAATGGTGATGGATGCCAGTGGGTAACGCGACAATCGTACCCGGTTCCGTGGGAATTTGAAGTTTTTTACATTGTGGAAATTTTCGGCGGGACCCGCTCGCTCGGCGACTTCCGCGTCTCCTAGGCGGCATGTTTCGCCACATGCCGATCGAGACGCACAGCCTTGGCGCTTTCTTCACGCATGGCGTTGTTCATGACCGCATCCGAGATTGATGACGCCGACGGCACGTGCGATGTCGAAAGCAATTGTATCGGAGGGGCGGTGATTAGAGCGTTGCCATCACTGCTCCCTCACCGATCATGGCTTGCGAACGCGCGTATCGGGCAGCAATGCCGTGGCAAAGCCCAGTAGTGGTAGGTAGGCGCACAGCTTGTAAACCCATACGATGCCGTTGGTGTCCGCCAGGTGGCCAAGTCCTGCTGCACCCAGTCCGCCAATCCCGAACATCAGGCCGAACATCAGGCCCGAGATCATACCGACGCGGCCCGGCAGGGCTTCCTGCGCATACACCACCAGGGCCGCAAATGCCGAGGACATCACCAGTCCCACCATGATGGCGAGCACCCCTGTCCAAAACAGGTCGACATGGGGGAGCAGGAGCGCGAACGGCGCGACGCCGAGGAACGATACCCACACCACTGCCTTGCGCCCGATGCGGTCGCCCACCGGTCCGCCCGCAAACGTACCTGCCGCCACGGCGCCGAGGAAGATGAACAGGTAGAACTGTGAGCTCTGCACGGAGACGTGGAAGCGTTCGATCAGGTAGAAGGTGAAGTAGTTGGTGAATGCCGCGATGTAGACGAACTTGGCGAACATCAGCACCGCGATGACCGCGAGGGCGCGGATGATCTGGCGGCGGCTCAGGCCTGAAACGGCGTGCTTGCCGCTGACCACCACCTGCGCCGGCGCGTGTTTCAGCCGCCAGTCGGTGACCCGCAGCAGCACCCAGATGGCCAGTGCGGCAACCAGCATGAACCATGCAATGGCTGGCTGCCCATGCGGCATGATGATGGCCGCGGCCATCAGCGGACCGATGGCCGAGCCGGTGTTGCCGCCAACCTGGAACATGGACTGCGCCGTCCCGAAGCGTCCGCCCGAGGCCAGCCGTGCAATGCGCGAGGCTTCCGGGTGAAAGGTGGACGAGCCGACGCCGATGAGGGCGGCCGCCACCAGCAGCGTTGAGAATTGCCCGGCGACGGACAGCAATCCGATACCGACCAGGGTGACCACCATGCCCATCGGCAGGAGATACGGCTTCGGGTGCTTGTCGGTGTAGAGGCCGATCCATGGCTGCAGCAGCGAGGCCGTGATCTGGAAGACCAGCGCGATCCAGCCGATCTCCGTGAAGCTCAGGGCAAACTCGGCCTTCAGCAGCGGGTAGCTTGATGAGACGAGGGCCTGGATCGTGTCGTTGAGCAAATGGGCGAAGGCGACCGCGCCCACGATACGGACCGCGAAACCCTGTGCGGGGCTGGGCGATGCCAGGGTTGGCGACGAAAGGCGTGGCGAGACGGGGGAGGTCGGGGAGGTCGGTAAGGCAGGCGAAGTATCGCCGAGAGCAGCTGCGTTGTCAGACATGATTTCTTCCGGAAAGGCGGCATGGTCCGGGGCACGATAAAAGCAGGACTTGCCGATTCGAGAGCCTCACTTTAAATTGATGGCAAGCGGCCCGCATTCATTGCCGGGCCCGTTTTTTTCGAATTTGGGCCGGGCCGGGGCGTTCATGCGAAATATCCAGGTTGAAGCATATGAGGGCGTGCCGCGCGATGTCGTGACGGTCGGCAACGACTACCCTGCCGGCTATGTCCTGCCCCGGCACAGCCACAAGCGCAGCCAGTGCCTGTACGCCAGCACCGGCGTGCTGACGGTCACCACCGATGAGGGCAGCTGGGTCGTGCCGCCACGGCGCGCGTCGTGGATTCCCGGCGGCATCGCGCATGAAGTGCGCATGGGCGGCCCAACCAGCACGCGCAGTGCCTACATCCATCCGGACGTCGCCATGGCGGTAGGGCTGCCGACGCGCTGCACGGTCATCAACGTCTCGCCGCTGCTGCATGAGTTGCTGTGCGCCGCCGTGGACGTGCCGGCGGAATACACCCTGGGCGGGCGCGACGATCATCTGATGCAGCTGATCGTCGAGGAGATCGCCGGGATGCCGGAGCTACCGCTGAATGCGCCGCTGCCGCATGACCCGCGATTGGCACGGTTGTGCCTCGCGCTGCTGCAGGCGCCGACGCTGGAGGCTGACATCGACGCGATGGCACAGCAGGCCGGCATGAGCCGTCGCAGCTTCACGCGCATGTTCCGTGCGCAGACCGGCATGAGTTTTGGCCACTGGCGCCAGCAGGCATGCCTGCTCGGGGCACTGACGCGGCTTGCGCAGGGGCAGTCGGTGACGCGCGTGGCGATGGAGCTCGGCTACAGCAGTCCCAGCGCGTTTACCGTAGCTTTCCGGCGCGCCCTCGGTGCCGCGCCCAGCGAATATCTGGCCTAGCCGGCACCCCTGAAGGGGCTGGTGGGCGGCCGTTTCGGTCAGGTGCGATCCTGGTGTGGAATCCAGTAAGCCAGCGCGCCCGCCGCGAGCAAGGCAATGCCTCCCGTGGTGGCGATGCCGGCTGCCAGCGACAGGCTGCCGGCCAGGAACGAGAGCAGGGCGGGGCCGAACGAGGAGCCGATGTCGGACAACAGGCGCCACACCCCAAGAAAATGCGCGCGCCCGTGCGAGGGTGAATGATCGGCGCCGAGCGTCATGATCATGCCCGAGCCGATGCCATTGCCGAAACCGATAGCCAGCGCCGCGATCAGCAGCGTGGTGAACCCCTGGGTGAACGGCATCAGGATGAGCGCCGTACCCATGATGAGCATCGACGGCACGGCCACCCACCGTCGCCCCTTGTGGTCCATGATCTTGCCGGCGGGGTAGAAGACGAGCATGTCGATGCCGCCGGACAGTCCATAGATCAGCGAAGCGAGCGCGGGCGCCAGCGCGAGGTGTTCGGCCCATAGTGGAATGACGGCCTGGCGCGAGGCGCGCACTGCGGCGACAAGCACCACGCCAATACCAAGTGTCAGGAACACGCGTCGGTGATCGCGTAGCGTGGAGAGTGTCGTGACGGATGCTGGTGCCACGTGGCCCGCCGGCAGCGGCGCGGCCTTCAGGTCCGGCAGGCGTGCGCCGATGGCCGCGGCTGCGAGTGCCGCGACGATGCCGATGGCATAGGCGGCATCCAGCCCATAGGCATGGACGCCGGCGGCCGCCAGGAACGGGCCAATGAACATGCCGATGCGCATCACGCCGCCCAGCGTCGACATGGCTCGGGCGCGGTAGGCAATCGGCACCGCTTCGGCCATGTAGCTCTGCCGCGCCAGGTAATAGACCGCCTGCGACATGCCCACCATGAGGCAGCCGATGGAAAACAGCCGCAGGTCCGACGTCCACAGGCACAGTGCCATGCCCATGGCGCTCCAGATGCCCGCCGCGACGATGGCCCAGCGCTCGCCCCAGCGGATGGTGATTAGCGAGGCGGGGATGTTGTTGAGTAGCGAGCCGAGGCTGATCAGGCCGACGATCAGCGCCGCGATGGGGACCGATGCGCCGAGATCGCGCGCCGTCAGCGGAATGATCGGCAGGATGGCGCCTTCGCCGACGCCGAAGAGCAGGCTGGGGCCAAAGGCCTGGACGGCAATCTTGCGAAATGAAAATTCGGAGGAGGCTGGAAGATCAGACGGAGAGGACATTCTGAACAACGGGGGCGAAGGGCAATGCCGCGAGGGGCAGATGAAAAGAAGGCCGGCAGCGAGGCCGGTGGCGCGCGGGAACGAGGCAGCCAGGAATCGTCGCGGATGCCGGCCGGATCGAACACGATACAAAGAAGGCGATACAGAAGCGGCACCGGGATGCCAGGCATCCATGCCCGACGTCATCGGTGCAGGTCCTGATCAGGGTAGGGGCGGGTCCATGAGGCCGATATCAGTCGTGTGCGTATGCGCTGCCAGGATCGCCACCGGGTGGGTGGCAGACGGACAACGCGCACGGTCAGACAAGGGCCATGGGTGGATCGCAGCGCGCTGCGATCAGCCGCTGTCGCGGCGTTGCTGGCGAAAAAATGAGGTTCCACTTTACATGATGCGCGCCAGCTCTGCTTGCGGCGGTTGCGTTGGCAATGCGTGGAACGTGGGATCGTTCCCGGCCGGGGTGCGGTGTATTCCAGGGGGAGAGCGGGTGATCCGCGCCTGCATCCGTGGGGGCGGATTACCTTTGGATAACGGCACCGCAAAAAAGCCCGGTCGGATAGACGGGGCTTGTTGCGCGTGCGGGACGGCACAGGAAGATCGTTGAGGCGTGGCCAATATGGACGACTGTCTATCAAACGATCGCATTGCGCAAAAGAAAAAAGGCCCACAAATTTCTTGTGGGCCTTGTATTCCGTGGCTCCCCGAGCAGGGCTCGAACCTGCGACCTGCGGATTAACAGTCCGTAGGTTTCATGTTGGTGCGCGTTGAATGCAATGCTTAATCTGGAAAAAAATGATTAAAAACAATACATTGATCAAATTTGAGTATGCGTGAGTGTAGTTAGAAATTTCTCGGTGTTGAGATAAAATGCCTACACAGCGCCTACATGATAGCGCGGCTAGGAGTAGTTTTGGCCCATCGAGAAAATTTCACAACTGAACGCGTTGCATCCTATGCATGCCCACCGGGCAAACAACAAGTGTTCTTTTGGGATGCGAAGTTATCTGGCTTTGGCCTGCGAGTAACGGCGGGCGGTGCACGCACTTATATATTTGAGGCACGCCTGCACGGAAAGACGATGCGGATCACAATCGGGCGAGCAGCTGCCTGGTCGATTTCCAAGGCCCGTGAACGCGCGACAGAATTACGACGCCTGGTTGACCAAGGGGTCGACCCTCGTGAGCGTGAGGCCGAACAACGTGCCGCTCATGAGGCCTACAAAGCAGAAGCCCGGCGTCAGGACGTAGTATTTTCCGAGGCATGGAATGCGTATCTTGCGGCGCGTAAATCGCGCTGGAGCGAGCGCCACTATCAAGATCATGTGGATCATGCAGACGCAGGTGGGCGTCCCAGGAAGCGTGGTAAAGGAGTGACGGTAGCTGGTCCGTTAGCGGTATTCCGTCCACTGAAGCTGTCAGAGCTAACTGGTGAGCGGATCGCGCAATGGCTTGAAGTCGAGGCAAATCAACGCTCAACGATGACGGCATTGTCGTTCCGCTTGCTGCGCGGGTTTGTCCGGTGGGCGGATGACATGCCCGAATATAGGGGCATTATTCCCGCTGACTCGTACAAGTCACGTCAAGTTAAAGATTCCATACCTCGTACGAATGCGAAAGAAGGGGATAGCCTTCAGCGCGAACAACTGGCGGCATGGTTTGCCCATGTCCGAAAGCTTACCAATCCGGTGATATCTGCATATCTTCAGGCGTTATTGATTACCGGGGCGCGCCGTGAGGAACTAGCGGAGTTGCGTTGGAGTGATGTGGATTTTCAATGGCGCAGCTTGTCTATCGCCGACAAGGTGGAGCAGGAAAGCGGTAGAGCGATCCCACTGCCTCCTTATCTTGCTGCGTTGCTGAAGGCACTACCTCGTCACAATGAGTGGGTTTTCTCGAGCCTGTCATCGAAAAGCGGACACATAGAGGAACCTCGTATTGCACATGATCGAGCGCTTCGTGCCGCAGGGCTTCCACACCTGACGCTACATGGTTTGCGCCGTTCGTTCGGCACGTTGGCGGAATGGTGCGAAGTACCAGTTGGTATCGTGGCACAGATCCAGGGTCACAAGCCGAGCGCAATTGCAGAGAAGCATTATCGTCGTCGTCCTTTGGATCTGCTGCGTATGTGGCACGATAAGATTGAGATTTGGATGCTCGGGCAGGCTGGCATCGAGTTCCAGTCAGAGCAGGAGTCGCCAGGGTTGAGGATGATCGCTTCGGCCTAAATGAATGCCGTCAGTTCTTCTGGTCGAGTGATGGTTCTAGGAGAAAATCTATGCTTTTGACGGATTGAGCATGGTTGCCCATGACGCAAGAAAATTACGATAGCAATGGCATAAAATAACTCTCCATCATGCAGGCATCCTTGTATCAAATTTGATATCAAGGTGCCTGCATTGCTGTGTATGGGAGAGGCTTTGACATGATGATCCTGGCGACGTGGAATACTCTCGACGAGGTGGCGGCGTATCTTCTCGACCGTACTGGGGAACCCTGGACGCCGCGTTCGATAACAGCGTTGCAGCGGCGATTAAAACGCATGGGCTTTGTGGGCAAGAATGCTAGGTCGTAGTCGGTTTCATTGCCGCTAAGGTGTCGCCAAGACCGCTAACGTACCGCTAAGGTCAGCAAGCAACCGCGAAGCGCGGACATGGATAAATTTCTCATCACCTCAACTCTCCGCGATATGCGGTCATGGTGATCAAATGCAATCCATATCCCTTTCTCCTGTGTTGGCCGGGTTCCTGCAAGCAGGCCGGGACCTGTTGACCAATAACGAGGCCGCGGCCATCCTCGCCATGAAGCCGCAGTCGCTTCGTCGTTGGGCTTGCTATGAATGTGGCCCAATTCAGCCGATCCGCATTGGTGGCCGTTTGCGCTGGCGTATTTCGGATATCGAGCGCCTTCTGAATGGGGAGATCTGAACGATGGCTCCTCCGAGTACGAGCGAAGAAGCATTGGCTGTATTGCTGGGCCATAGTAGTCTGCACGAGACACTCACGACAATCGAGACGGCGCCTGTGTTGACGCGTCTCCTGGCTGGTCTCGACATTAATCATCATGGTGTATCGAACGGGACGAAAGTACACATTCAGGATTACATTCCATCTCCATTTCTCCTTGGGGATGACGGAATCAGTCGTGAAAAAGACGATAACGTGCCCGAGCAAATCTGCGGGCCGCTGGTGATTCAACGCTTGACGCGTGGTGCGACGGGATATGAGTTCGGACTGTTGATTACCGGCATCACCTTGGATGACAGGGTGATTTCACTCAGTATTCCTGCCGTGCGACTGCATGGTGATCCGGCAGAGTTGGCGCGCATGCTTGCAGACCGTGGTATCCGTGTCGTACCTGGTAGAGAAAAGCAGCTCGTCAGCTACCTGGATGCGGCGCGGTCATTGGCACGCCGGCGGGGATGGTTGACAGCCCAACTCCGTTTGGGATGGGCTGAGGGTGATCGTGCTGCTTTCGTATTTCCGGAACGGGTCGTTGGCGAGCAGGATAGTGTGTTCCAGCCGGAGCGGGCCAATCGGATGAGCGAGTCCTGCAAGGTGTCCGGAACCTTGGAAGAATGGCAGCGTCGGATCGCTGTACCGGCTAGCGAGGACTTGCTCGCCATGTTTGCTATTTGTGCCAGCTTCGTTGCCCCGCTGCTTCGTCCGGCCAATAGTGATAGCTTCGGGTTCAACCTATATGGATTGACGAGCCGTGGCAAGACGACCTTGCTGCAGCTGATTGCAAGTGTATGGGGGCATGGAGGGGATCCCGGCGCCGACGGGAACGCATTCTGTCGTCGCTGGAACGCCACCGGAAATGCGCTGGAAAGCCTGGCGGAAGAGCACAATGATTTGGTGCTGCCGCTTGATGAATTGGGGACCTTCCGCAATCCAGCTGAACTTGGTCGGGCAATCTATAACCTCGCAGGCGGGCGTGGGGCAGAACGCCTGAAGTCGGACAGTCAGCGCCGCACCCCTCGTAAATGGCGGACTCTGATTTTTTCATCTGGCGAAATTTCGCTGGTAGAGCTGATGCAACAAAACGGGCAACATCAAAAAGGCGGGCAGGCGGTACGCATTTTTGATATTCCCTTGCCTCCGTCTGGATTGTTTGCCGGACAGCCGTTGGTCAGCCAAAAAATCCGTGACATGAAGCAGGCTGCCTCGGAATACTATGGCGTTGCGGGTCGAGCCTTTGTTGATTGGTTTGTTGAGAGGTTTGTTGACCACCACGAAGCGGGCGAAGCTATTCGCGCCAAGCTTGTATCCAATGCATGTTTTGTTGAGGGTGACTCCCCGGAGATCATGCGGGCCGCCCAGCGGTTTGTGTTGGTTGGGGTCGCGGGTGAAATGGCTGCAGAAGCAGGGGTCTTGCCTTATACGCCGCAAGAAATTTGGGCAGCTGTTCGTGAGGTGTGGAAAAAATGGCGCGCGACGATTCCGGACGTTGATGATGGGAGGCGAGCAATTCGTGCGATCGGCGAGTTTATTGCCACTCATCCCGGCCAATTCCCATTGGCGACGGAGATGGATCGACTGCCTCAGAAAGTGGCCGGGTACTACAAAGACGCTGAGGGCCTTTACCTGTTCACCGAAACTGGCTTGTCTGATGCCTTGGGTGATATTTCCAAGACCGCAGCCTTGACTGCGCTGGAAGACGCGGGGCTCCTGTACAAAAATGACAGTAAGCGGAAGAAAAGCAAGCACTTTGTTCGTGCTTTGGGTACGAACAGCCGTACATATTTTTACGCAATTCGGGCGGCGGCCGTCGATGTTATCCAGAAAGGCGGTGGTCCCAGTGCCCCGAATGGAATTTTCGATGCGGGACAGGATGATAGTGAAAGCGCATTGGGCTCCGCCTCACATGTCCCGCGTGTCTCAGGGGAAATGGATGATGATCCCTTTTGATGGGCATCTGAGTCATTGTCGGACTCTATATCAAGCTCGAATGCGCGAAATTTAATTCAAGTTTCGTGATGAAATCTTCACGAGTAAACCTAGTTGAGGAGGTCAGATGCTGCGCAGAGCGTGCTGTAATCGAGCGCAGCATCCAGGAAATGCTGAGACCCCAAATGAGTTCTCGTTGATACCCAAATGAACTTGTTAAGCAATGTGAATCTTGCCGGTCACGGTAGACAGTCGTCTGGGCTGCGCAGCCATGAAATGCTCGTTTCTTAAGATCACTGACTAGACTTACTGATGTGGCACCAGAGTTTTTAGTCAAGCCGCGATCATGGCTGGGTCTTTTGAATACCAGCGCGCCGCACAATCTCTGCCCACTTGCGGGTTTCCGCTGCCTGATAGTTCGCGAAATCCTCGGGTGTCGACCCCACCGGCTGTGCGCCGAGCGCCGCATAGCGCTTCTGGACCTGAGGTTGCTGCAATGCCCGTGCAGCATGCTGCGAGAGCTTCTGCACGACATCCGCGGGCGTGCCTTTCGGCGCCCAGATGCCGTACCAGGTCCCGATATCGAAACCCGGATAGCCGGATTGCTCGATGGTCGGCACATCGGGCAATGCCGTCGAGCGCTGGCGTGTGGTAACGGCAATGGCGCGCAGCTGTCCGGACTGGATGAAGGGCATGGCTGAGGAGAGCGAGTCGAACATGAAGTCAACCTGCGCGCTGATGAGATCCGTCAGTGCCGGCGAACTGCCCTTGTAGGGGACATGCAGCATCGGGATTTTCGTGACAGTGCGGAACGATTCGGCTGCGAGGTGGTGCGAGGACGCGATTCCGCCCGATCCATAACTCAAGCCGTTTTTTCGAGACTTGCCCAGTGCCACCAGATCGGCAACCGTGCGCGTCGGCGACGTGGCCGGCACAATCAGCACCAGCGGCACTTGTGCCAGTTGCGTGACCGGCACGAAATCCGCCACGGGCTCGTAGCGCATGTCCGCATAGATGCTCGGATTGATGATATGCAGCGACGGATTGGCCACGACCGTGTAGCCATCCGGTTTCGCGCGCGCCACGGCCTCCGTGCCGATCATACCGCTGGCACCGGGCCGGTTGTCGACGACCACCGATTGTCCCAGGCTCTGCGTCATCTCCATCGCGACCACGCGCGCCAGCAGATCGGTCGGCCCGCCCGGCGGATAGGGCATCACGAGGCGGATCGGCTTATCGGGGTAGTCGGCGGCGGCGGGAGCGGCTAATCCGCCCGAGATGCCGAGGATGGTGAGTGATATCGCGATCAGGCGCGTGAAACGGGGCGTCATGGCTGGTCTCCTGGTATGTACTTGGATTGCCGCAGCGAAGCGGGCGCGGGCAAGGGGAGCAAGCGCCATGCCACTTGCTCCAGTAGCTGCAAACACGCGAGGACTGTGTTCCCAAGACGGCAAGACCAGACGTGCCATGCCATATCCCATCCATGTCGCAACATTGCGTCGATGCCTGTCGCGCTGTCCTCGCGAAAAACAGCTGTTCTTCATGGCAACACATCCTACCGCGCGATGAGCCCGTCGCAACCAGCATCCATGCCGTATCGCCAGCTCGAGGTTTGGCACAGGACTTGCGACAGACAGGTTTGTACAGGCAACACGACAAGCCTGTCTCAGACCAGACGATATGGATACCACGATGAATGCGCCGTACCACGGATTGAAAGTGCTCGACTTCAGTCAGGGCATCGCCGGTCCCTACTGCGCCATGCTCTTGCTGCAGAACGGCGCACAGGTGACCAAGGTCGAACCGCCTGCTGGCGACTGGAGCCGTGGCATCGGCCATGCGTCGGAAGGCATGAGTGCATTGGCGATCTCCTATAACCTCGGCAAGCAGTCGATCTGTATCGACGGCCGCAACGCGCAAGGCCGTGCACTGATGCGGACGTTGGCATTGCAGGCCGATATCGTGATCGAAAGTTTTCGTCCGGGTGTCATGGAGAAGCTTGGGCTGTCCTATGCCGAACTCGCGCGCGAGCGCCCGGATCTCATCTATGTCTCGGTGACGGCCTTCGGTCCCGACGGACCTTACGCGGACCGTCCAGGTTCGGACTCCACGTTGCAGGCGATGAGCGGCATGATGATGGTCAACCGTGACCATGTAGGCACGCCGCGCAAGGTCGGCATTCTCATCATCGACGTCGCCACGGGCATCTATGCCGCACAGGCGACCGGCACCGCCTTGTACCGCCGTGCGACCCATGGCATTGGCACACACGTCGAAATCTCCCTGCTCGAAACCGCAGCCGCCGTACAGGGTGGCGCAATTATCGACGAAGCATTGGGCGGTGGACGCGTCGCACAACCGCTGAGCGTGCCGGCCGGCACCTTTGCCACACAGGATGGCCATGTCAATGTGACCTCGCTGCACGACAGGATGTTCGTAGGGCTCTGCAAGGCAATCGGCAAGGATGCATGGGCCACCGACGCACGGTTTGCCACGGCCGCCGAGCGATTCGCCCATGCCGCGGAAATCAATGGCGAACTGGAAGTTGCCTTTCGCGAACAACCTACGGCGCACTGGCTGGAGACCCTCAGCCAGCATGGCGTGGTGTGCGGCAAGGTCGCCGGGTACGCCGATTTTCTCGACGATCCGCAAGTCCGGCACCGGGAGATCTTCCGGCAGAGCGACCAGGGCGGTCTCTGTCAGGTGCCGGTGCCGCGCATTCCCGGTGTCCCGCATGATGTTGCCGCGCCTGCGCCACGCAAGGGCGAGCACACGCGCGAGGTACTTGCGGGATTTGGGCTTGGCGCACCGGAGATCCAGGCGTTGTTCGAGGCGGGCATCGTGTCGTCCTGGAAACCGGTGGCCGCCTAGCGCAGCGCGCGCCGTACGTCCGCGCTGTCCATCACTCCGCCATTACAACAAAGACTGGAAACGCAATGAGCGAAAACCTGCTGCTGGAAACCCGTGGCAACGTTCTGCTGATGACACTGAATCGCGCCCACGTGCGCAACGCAGTGGACCTGGAAACAGCCGAGGCGCTGGCCGCAGCGCTCGATCAGCTGGAAACCCGCGATGACCTTTGCATGGGGATTCTCACCGGGGCAGGGGGCACGTTCTGTTCCGGCATGGATCTGAAGGCTTTCGTCGGTGGCCGCCGCGCCAATATCCCCGGACGGGGATTCGCCGGCCTCGCCGAGAAACCGCCGCGCAAGGTATTGATCGCAGCTGTCGAAGGCTACGCCCTGGCCGGCGGCTTCGAGATTGCCCTGGCCTGTGATCTGATCGTGGCCTCGCGTACCGCGAAGTTCGGTCTGCCGGAGGTCAAGCGCGGCCTGGTTGCCGCAGCTGGAGGGCTGATCAGGCTGCCGCGCCGCATCCCGTTTCATATTGCCATGGAATATGTGCTGACCGGCGACATGCTCGATGCTGACGAGGCCCATGCCCATGGCCTGGTCAACCAGTTGACCGAGCCAGGGCACGCGCTTGAGGGCGCATTGGCGCTTGCCCGGAAAATTGCCGCCAACGGCCCGATGGCACTGGCCATCAGCAAGCAGGTACTGATCGAATCCGCCGACTGGTCGCGCGACGATATGTTTGACCGTCAGCGCGAGATGACTGCGCCGATATTCGTCTCGGACGATGCCATCGAAGGCGCTGCGGCATTCGCGCAGAAGCGCGCGCCGGTCTGGTCCGGAAAATAAGCGACGCGGCGCGGTCTTCGTGCACCCTCGGGCATGGAGCCACCGCGCTGGCACACCGTATCCGGATGGCTTGCGCTGTCAGCCCGCCTTCCCGGACTCCAGCATGCGCAACTGCTTGTAGAGATACGAGCGTGATATGCCCAGCTCCTCGGCCACGCGCTTCTTGTTGCCCCCGGTGCGCTCCATCGCTTCGGCAATCAATTCGAGCTCCACGCGCTGTTTGGCCTCCCACACGTCAAATCGTCCCGGCTTGGTGGGCGTATCGAGCGGACGGTATTCCTTCTCGAGATTCATGCCGGGTTCCGACGAGCGTTCCAGTCCACCGAAATTCTCGATTGCCAGCTTGTCGCCATCGCTGAAGATTGCCGCACGTTCCACCGCATGCTGCAACTGGCGGACATTGCCGGGCCAGCTGCATGACTGCAGATAGCGAATCACGCTGTCGTCGATGGATTTTCGGGGCACGCCCTGACGCTTGGCGAATGCCGCGAGGAAGGTATTGGCGAGTTCCGGTATATCCTCGAGCCGGTCGCGCAGCGGCGGCAGGTAAAGGGTCACCGCACTGATGCGGTAGAACAGGTCGAGCCGGAACGTGTTCTCCGCGATCATCTGCTGGAAATCGCGATGGCTGGCCGAAATCAGGCGGAAATCGGAATGCAGCAGCCGGTCACCACCTACGCGCTGGAACGAACCATCCTGCAGGACACGCAGCAGCTTGACCTGCATTTCCAGCGGCATGTCACCGATCTCGTCGAGAAACAGGCTGCCCGAATGGGACAGTTCGAACTTGCCCTTGCGGCCGCGTTTGTCCGCACCGGTAAACGCGCCACCTTCATAGCCGAACAATTCGCTTTCGACCAGATTGGCCGGCATGGCCGCGGCATTGACGAGTGTCAGCGGCTTGTCGCCGCGCGGGCTGAGCAGGTGCAGCGCGTGGGCGACGAGCTCCTTGCCGGTGCCGCTTTCGCCCACCAGCAGGACGGGTACGTCGAGCGGCGCCACCCGCAAGATGTCTTCCTTGAGCCGCTTGATGGCATTGCTGTTGCCCACGATCTGGTCCAGGCCATATGCCCGGTTGCGCAGGCCTGAAAGTTCACGTTTGTAGAAGTCGCGCTCCTGGCGGACACGTGCCAGCTCGTTCGAAATATCCTGGATCGCCTGCGGAATGGCTTGCGGCCCCTTGAACATCACCTGGCCGATGGCGCCAACCAGTTTGCGGTTGCGATCGAAGATCGGGATGCGCGACACGATGCGTGTGACGCCGTTGGATTCATGCGCCTCGCCGATCTGCGGCTTGCCCGTCATGACGACTTCCTGCAGACGGGTATTCTCGATCACGTCACGCACGGGGCGGCCGATGGCATCGCCACGTTTCAGGCCGATCGAGCGCTCGTGAATGGGGCTCATATATAGCAGGTTGCCGGCGGCATCAATGACATTCATCGCCTCATACGGATTGGTGATGAAGTACCGGAAAATGTCGGCAGCACAATCGACCGAGGCGATGAACTCCGTCAGCTCGTCGCCTTCGCCGGAAGCAAAGATCAGAAAGCACACGCCCTGTGGGGCGACCAGCGACGCCACGCTGTGCGCCTGCTCCATGCCCGGCAAGGCGAACAAGCGCTTGACCGGTACGGTGGTCCGGTTGACCCACACGCGGGACAGCGCTTTCGCTACCGCCGCATCGGCACCGAGTCCTGATGCCAGCCGGGTTTGTCCATGATCGTCCAGGACGAGTATCCCTTCCGTGTCTCTTCTCATATCCTCTCTTTTGACTTCTGTGCCCCGGCATGACGGTGTGTATTCCGCGGGGGCATATTACCCGCGAAAAGTGTACTCCATAGCGACAGTCTCCACGGCAGCCGCGGCGCTTCCAAGAAGCGTCCGGCCCACGGCATGCGTGACGGTGGCGAATCGTTTCACGCATGCGCATGGCCCGCAGGCATGCTGTACTGGCATGCATCGGGATGCGTCCGCCAGTGGCATGAAAGCTGCTATTGAGATCCTGTCAACACACTTTGCAGAGGCGCGTGGCGCATGTTCATGCATGATCTCTAGCAAACGCCACGCCAAGCATGTTCAGTGTCGCCGGCAGCCGGTTTCGGTCGGATCAGGGGGCAGCGTGGCGGCCCGTGCCGAATCGTTGCATGCTACGGGACTGGAAGCTGCCGGTCGCCAGCCGGAAAATGAAAAAGGGCTGGCTGGATGTGGCTCGTGTGCTGAATAGATAACCAAGTAACCAATTCAGAGGAATGTCATGGCAGGTCCGTTGTCCGGAATCAAGATCGTCGACTTAACATCCGTAGTGATGGGTCCCTATGCCACCCAGATCTTTGGCGACATGGGGGCCGACGTCATCAAGGTGGAAAGTCCGGAAGGCGACATCATGCGGCACATGGGCGTGGGCCGCAGCAAGGCCATGGGGCCGATCCACCTCTCCGTCAACCGCAACAAGAAAAGCCTGATGCTTGACCTGCGCCTGCCCGCCGCGCGCGAGGCGCTGCTGCGCGTGGTGGCCGGCGCTGATGTCTTTGTCCATTCGATGCGCCCGGCTGCCATCGAACGGCTCGGACTGGACTACGAGAGTGTCCGGCAGGCCAATCCGTCCATCGTGTACTGTGGCGCATACGGCTTCGGCAAGGGCGGTCCGTATGCCGAAGATCCCGCTTACGACGACATGATTCAGGGTGTGTCCGGCCTGTGCGCCGTCAATGCCCAGTTGGCCGGCGAACCGCGCTTCACGCCGACCATCATTGGCGACAAGGTGGCGGGTCTGACGATTGCGTACAGCATTCTCGGCGCGCTGTTCCACAAGTACCGTACCGGCGAAGGCCAGAGTATCGAGGTGCCGATGTTCGAGTCGCTGACCTCGTTCATGTTGATCGAACACATGTGGGAGCGCTCGTTCGATCCCGAGCATGGCGCCGCCGGCTATCCGCGCGTACTCAGCCAGTTGCGCAAGCCGCACCGTACCAAGGACGGCTATCTGTGCGTGCTGCCTTATACCGACAAGAACTGGCTCGATTTCTTCCAGCTGGCCGAGCGTCCCGACCTGGCGGCAGATCCGCGCTACACCACGGCCAACAACCGCAGCCGGAACTACGAGACGCTGTACAAGACGCTGGGCGACATTCTGACCGAGCGTACCTCGCAGGAGTGGATCAGCCAGCTCAAGCCGCTCAGCATTCCCGTCGCGCCGGTCAACAGCCTCGAGGATCTGTTCAGTGACCCGCATCTGGTATCCGTCGGCATGTTCTTCCCGCAGACGCATCCGAGCGAAGGCGTGCTCACGCAGATCCGGCCACCGGTTACCTTCGAGAAGACGCCCAACGAGATCCGGAGCCTCGCGCCACGCCTCGGGGAACACAGCCAGGAAATTCTCGCAGCTGCCGGCCTCTCGGACAGCGAGATCACCGCGCTGGCAGAAGCCGGCGCCACGCGCTGCGAGCGCTGATTCCCGGAGACTCCATATGGTCGCGCCTTCGCATTTTCTCTCCACGCCCGCCAGCCCCCGGAAAGCCGCGCATACGCGTACGATCCACCTGCAAGCCTACGAGCGTCAGGACGGCCTGTGGGATCTCGAGGCCTTGATCGAGGACGTCAAGCCGGAGCCGTTTACCACACAGACCACGCATTTTCCATGCGGCGTGCCGATCCACCTGATGGCGTTGCGCCTCACTGTCAACGATGCCATGGACGTCCTGGCCGCCGAGGGCAGCATGCAGCGCATGCCGTTTCCCGGCATTTGCCCCGAAGCGCAGGCTCGCGTGGAGCGTCTGGTCGGCGCGAACCTGCTCAAGGGATTCCGCCAGGAAGTCGCCAAGCGGATTCCGTCCTACGACCGCTGCTCGCATCTCTCCGAGCTGGCGGCCCTCATGCCGACGCTCGCAGTCCAGACGATGCTGCAGGGCAAGATGGTGGCGGAAGGCGATACCCTGCCGACTTCGCGCCCGCTCAAGATCGGCGGCTGCCATGCGTGGCGCGAGGACGGACCGATGGTGCTGAAGTACTACCCGCAGTGGTACCGGCAGCCCGAGGCCTCCTGACTCATCGCGGCGCCGTGCAGGCCTGGCGTACCTGCGTTGGCAGGCACAGTGTCTTCGCGGCAGCCGGCACTGTTGCCGGCGTGCACAGCACGGCACTGTCCTTGCCGAAGACAGATTGGCCTGAAGCCTTGTTTCATGCGGTCTCCCAGCTGATGTGACGCGCTGGCATCCGATTTGCGTAAAGCATTCATTTACGCCAATCAGGGAGGTGCCATGCCAGCCAGTACAGAGAGTGGGCAGAGCAAGACAGACAAGCGCCCGCTTGCGGGAATCCGGGTGCTGGACATGACCCGCGTGTTCTCGGGACCATGGGGGACGCAGATCCTCGGCGATCTCGGTGCTGACGTGATCAAGATCGAACAGCCGGGCCGTGGCGATGACCAGCGCCGCCTCGGTCCGCCGTTTCTCGCCGACGGTCTTGATCGGCCGACTGCCGAATCCAGCTATTACCTCAGCGTCAACCGCAACAAGCGGTCCGTTGCACTCGATATCAAGACGCCGGAAGGGCAGGACGCGATCCGGCGGCTCGCCGGACAATGCGATGTGTTCGTCGAGAACTTCAAGGCCGGCAATCTTGCCAAGTATGGCCTCGATTACGCCAGCATCGCAGCCATCAATCCGCGCATCGTCTATTGCTCGATCAGCGGCTTCGGCCAGACCGGACCGCGCAGCGGCCAGATGGGCTATGACACCGTCATCCAGGCCATGTGCGGCGTGATGAGCGTCACCGGCAGGCCCGATAGCGAACCGGGCGGTGGGCCGCTGAAAGTCGGCCTCGTCCTGTCCGACATGATGGCCGGCACCTATGCCGCCATGGCGATCCAGGCGGCACTCTATGCGCGCGATACGCGTGGCGGCACGACGGGCCAATACATCGACATCTCGATGTTCGATGCGCAGCTGGCGGCAATGTCGCACCAGGCCAGCCACTATCTCGTCTCCGGTGAAATCCCGGGCCGCTTCGGCAACGGCGCGCCTTCGGTGTCGCCATCCAATGCATTTGCCTGCGCGGATGGCCGGATCGTCATCGTCGCCGGCAACGACATCCAGTTCCGTCGCCTGTGCGAGGTGCTGGACCTTGCAGCGCTAGCCGATGACGAGCGTTACCGCAGCAACAGCGCGCGTGTCGTCCATCGAGCTGCGCTCCAGGAGGCGCTTGAGGAACGGCTGCGCACACAGACCGTGGCGTACTGGCAGGAAACACTCGAGCGCGCCAACCTCGTGGCTGGGCCCATCAATACGCTGGCCGAAGCACTCGCCGATCCGCAGGCCAGCGCGCGCGGCATTGTGCGGCATGTCAGGCATGTCAGCGGCGGTACCGTGCCGCTGGTCGCTTCGCCCATGCGCCTGTCCGCCACGCCGCTCGACCACTACACCGCACCGCCCACCTGCGGCCAGCACACCGAGGAGGTGCTGGCGGAACTGCTAGGCATGTCTGCGGAAGAAATCCAGAACAATTTCAACAGGAGATAAAACATGAAGACCCGTTTACGTATGACGGCACGCATCTCAGCCGGTATCGCAGCGAGTGCTGCGGCGATCCTGGCTGGCATGCTGCCGTTTGCTGCATCCGCGCAGAACATCCCGACCCGGATCATCGTGCCGTTCACCGCCGGCGGCGCCACCGATACCGTGGCGCGCGGACTGGCCAGCCGCCTGTCGCAGGCCTGGAACCAGACGGTACTGGTCGAGAACAAGCCGGGCGCAGCCGGCACCATCGGTGCAAGGCAGGTCGCCAATGCCGCACCGGATGGCCGGACGCTGCTGATCGTCGCCAGCGGGCACGCCATCAATGAGCTCGTCCACGAAAAGCTGCCGTACCGGACCGTGGAAGATTTCACGCCGATCGCACAGGTGGTCGATGTGCCGAACGTGCTGCTGGTGCCGAAGAACAGCCCGTACAAGAATGTCATGGAGCTGGTGGCCGCATCGAAGGACAAGCCGAGTCTCCTGTCGTATGGCACGTCGGGCAGCGGCACATCCGTGCATCTGGCCGGCGAGCTGTTCAAGTCGATGAGCGGCGCGCATCTCGAGGCCATCTTCTTCAAGGGTGATTCCGAATCGCTCACCAATGTCATGGGCGCTCATGTACCGGCCAGTATCAACACCGTGCCGGGCGCCAAGGAACAGATCGATGCCGGCAATGTACGTGCGCTTGCCGTGACGTCGCGTACGCGTGTGCCGGTGCTGGGCAATATTCCGACGGTCGCAGAAGCCGGCGTCCCCGGTTACGACGTGAGCACATGGTTTGGCATCCTCGGCCCCAAGGGCATGGATCCGGCCGTGGTGAAACGCATCAACGCCGATATCCGCACAGCCATGACCAGTGCTGACGTTGCCAAGCAACTGAGCGACAAGGGCATGATCATCAAGGTCGGCACACCGGCCGACTTCGACCAGTTGATTCGCGGCGAAATCGGCAAGTGGCGGCCCGTGGTGGAACGCCTGGGCCTGCGCGGCAAGAACTGAGCGAGGCTGCCGCACCCAGAAAGCCCGGATGTTTTCCACGTCCGGGCTTTTTTGTTTTCGTCGCGCAGCGGCGCGACCGGCGCCGCGGGTGGCGCATGCCTTTCCGCGTGGACGTACACAGTGTAGTCAGCGTATGCGGCACTGTTTTCGGCGCACACATCTTTCGTCGTCTTTTCGTCTCATATCGCCGCCCCACAGGCGTTTTTAACGGTGTGCACGCACTGGCATCTGATTTGCTAAGTCAGTTCATCAAAAGCCAGATAAGGAGACACGTCATGTCAGCCAGCCCCCGGGAGGCCGCATGAGCCATGCCCCGACCGTCCTGCTCGAAAAGGCGGACGGCATTGCGGTCCTGACGCTGAACCGCCCAGACAAACTGAATGCCATGTCGGCCGCCATGCGTGCCGAGTTCGGCGCGCACCTGCAGGCCATCGCCGCCGATCCCGAGATTCGCATCGTGCTGCTGCAAGGGCTGGGCCGCGCCTTCTGCGTAGGCGCGGATACCAGCGATCTGCCGACCACGCCGCTGGGATGGCGTGACCGCATTCTTACCGCGCAACTGCATCACATCGCCCTGATCAAGATGAGCAAGATCGTCATCGCCTCCGTGCAGGGCGTTGCCGCGGGCGGTGGCGCCTCGCTGGCGCTGGCGGCCGACATCCTGGTCATGGCGGATGACGCCACGCTGCGTTTTCCGTTCGTGCGTCTGGGCCTGATTCCGGACGGCGGCTGTTCGTACCTGCTGCAGTCCAAGCTCGGCGTGCCGGCCGCACTCGACCTCATGCTCACCGGCGGCACGATGGATGCGGAGGAAGCGCGCCGCATGGGGCTGACGCGCCGTGTGGTACCCGCAGCGAGGCTGCAGGAAACCACTCGTGCGCTGGCCGACGAGCTGCTGGCCTTGCCGCAAGAAGCCCTGCTGCTGACCAAGTCGGTCAGCCGCCAGACCTGGACTAACACCATGGAAGCCGCACTTGGCCACGAGGCCGATGCATTCGCGCTCGCGACGGTCATGCCTGGCCACCAACGTGCGCTCGCCGCCGCGCAGGCGCGCCTGAAAAACAAGGGAGATCACTAATGTACGCACCGAATACACTTGCCGGCCGCGTGGCCTTCATCACGGGCGGCGCCACCGGCATCGGGCTGGAAATCGCCACCCAGTACACCCGCCTGGGCGCGTCGGTGGTCCTTGCGAGCCGCAATCAGGAACGGCTCGATGCGGCTGCGGCTGCGCTGTCCGCCGACGGCGCGAACGTGGCGGCCTATCGCATGGATGTGCGCAATCCGGACGAAGTCGCTGCTGCCATTGCCTTCACCAAAGAGCGTTTCGGCGCGCTCGACATTCTCGTCAACAACGCGGCCGGAAATTTTCCGTGCCCCACCGCCACGCTGTCGCCCAACGGCTGGCGCACGGTGATCGACATCGACCTGAATGGCACGTTCTACTGCTGCAGCGCGGCCTATGAAGCGCTCAAGGCTTCGCGCTTCGGCGGCTCCATCATCAGCATCATCACCATGCTCGGCGTCACGGGCTGGCCCAACGCCGCGCATGCCGCCGCCGCCAAGGCCGGGATTCTCTCGCTGAGCCGCACGCTTGCCGTGGAATGGGGTGGTGACGGTATCCGCGTCAACACCATCTCACCAGGTCCTATCGGCGACACCGTCGGCGTGCAGCGCATGTACGAGGAAACCGGCCGTGCCGAGGTGGAGAAGAAGCGTACCGCGCTCGGCCGTTTCGGGCAGTGCGCGGACATCGCCAATGCGGCGGTGTTCCTCGGCTCGGACCTTAGCGGCTACGTGACCGGCGACAACCTCATCGTCGACGGCGGGCGCTGGCTGAAGTACGTGGCGGCCTGATTCTCCATCGACTCTCCAACGATTTTCTGCAACGAAGGCATACATGACGCAAGACATCGTAAAGACTGAACGCCTGGGCGCGGTGCTGAGCATCCGGCTCGCCAACCCGGCAACCCGCAATTCGCTGACTGGCGAACTGCGCGCCCAGCTTGGCGCAGCCGTAGCGCAGGCCGCGGAGGACCGCCGGGTACGTGCCGTGCTGCTGTCCGCGGAAGGCCCGACCTTCTGTTCGGGCGGCGACCTGCACATGCTCAAGGACGCCTGCGATCCGTGGCCGGTGCTGCGCCGCTTCCGCGGCCTGGACCAATGGCTGCTGCCGTTGCTGACGCTGCCAAAGCCTGTGGTGGTCGCCATCAACGGCGCAGCCGTGGGCGGCGGCATGGGTATTGCGCTGGCTGGTGACGTGGCCATCGCGGGCGAGAGCGCCAAGCTCATGGCCGGCTTTTTCCGCCTGGGGGTGGTGCCGGACGTCGGCATCATGCATCTGCTGCCGCGCCTGATCGGCATGGCGCAGACCAAGAATTTCCTGTTCAGCGGCAGCACCTACAACGCCCAGCAGGCGCAACAGCTCGGGCTGGTGGCACGCGTGGTGCCGGATGACAAGCTGTTCGAGGAAGGCCTGGCCGAAGCTCAGCGGCTGGCTGCCGGTCCCGCCGAAGTCATGGGCCTCGCCAAGTCGCTGCTGGCACGCACGTTTGAAACCGGCATGCACGACATGTTCGCCTTCGAAGGTTTCGGCCAGGCGCTGGCGATGTCCAATCCTGAATTCCGCGAAGGCCTGTCCGCCGCGCTCGACAAGCGCCAGGCCGACTTCACAGGCGCGGCCCAGCGCGCGCAGGAGGCGGGCAAATGACCCAGACCCTCCTGCCGGCACCGGTTGCCAACGCCGATTCCAAACCGTACTGGGATGCGGCACGCGAAGACAAGCTCGTGCTGCCCCATTGCCGCAGTTGCGGCCACACCTTCTTCATGCCGCGCCATCAATGCCCGGAATGCTGGTCTGCCGATCTCACCTGGCGCGAGGCCAGCGGGCGCGGCACGGTGCACAGCTTCAGCGTGGTACGCCGTGCCTCGCTGGCGACCTTCGCGGCGCGCACGCCCTATGTGCTGGCGCTGATCGACCTCGAAGAAGGGCCGCGCATGATGACCAACATCGTTGGCGATGGCGCGCTCGACACGCGCATCGGTGACGCCGTCACGGTGTGTTTTGAGGCATGCGCGGATGGCGCAAAGCTTCCCCAGTTTCAACGCAAGGCCTGACACGATATGAATTTCGAACCCACGACGGAACAGAACATCCTGCGCGAATCGGTCGCGCGTTTCATGGCCGGCCATTGCCAGCCCAACGACGTGCGCCGCTGGGACCGCGATGGCGAATTCCCGGAAACCCTGCATCGCGCCATGGCCGATGCCGGCTACCCGGCGATGATGGTGCCGGAAGCCTATGGCGGCATGGGCAGCCCGATGTCCGACTGCATCATCGTCTATGAAGAGCTGGCCAAGCCGAGTGTCGACTTTGCCACACGCCTCGCCTTGATTGCCTGGGGCAGCATGATTCTGGCCGATTTCGCCAGCGAGGAACTGAAGCAGGAGATCCTGCCGCGCGTTGCCACCGGCGATCTCAAGCTGTCCTTCAGCCTGACCGAACCGAACTCCGGCTCGGATGCGGCCTCGCTGCAGACGCGCGCCCGGCAGGACGGCGACGACTGGGTGCTCACGGGCCAGAAGCTGTTCTCCAGCGGCGCGGATGCCAAGGACAACATGATCATCGTGGCGGCCCGTACCGATCCGTCGGTGTCCAAGCATCGCGGCATTTCGCTGTTCCTGGTGCCCAACGATACGCCAAACCTGACGATCCGCCGGCTCGAGACGGTCGGCCGGAAGATCGTCGGACTGACCGAGATCTTCTTCGACGAAGTGCGGGTTCCCAAGCGATACCTGATCGGTGAAGTCAATCAAGGCTGGAGCTATGTCACGCGCCATCTCGAGCGTGAGCGCATCACACTGGCGGCCAACTATCTAGGCAGCGCCACCAGCGCGCTGCGCGACGCGGTGGCCTATGCAAGCGAGCGCCAGCAGTTTGGTCAGCCCATCGGCCAGTTCCAGGTCATTGCGCACATGCTGGCCGACATGGCGACGGAAGTCGAGGCGGCACGCTGGATCACCACCATGGCTGCATGGCGTTACGACCAGAAACTGCCGTGCGCCAAAGAGGCCAGCATGGCCAAGCTATTCGTCTCGGAAATGCTGGGCCGTGTCACCACCATGGGCATGCAGGTGCTCGGTGGCCATGCCTACACCACGGACCACGACATGCAGCGTCACTGGCGCGATGCGCGCAACGCTACCGTCGGCGGCGGTACGTCTCAGGTCCAGCGTTCACTGATTGCACGGGAGCTCGGCGTATGACGACCACACTCCGCAACAAGGTCGCCATTGTCGGCGTCGGCGAGTCGGACATCGGCAAGGTGCCGCACATGACCGGTCTGGGACTCAATGCGCAGGCAGCAAAGCGTGCGCTGGACGACGCCGGCCTGAAGGTCTCGGACATCGATGGCTTGTTGACCGCCTACTCGTTCACGGAGCCGTACTTCATGCTCGGCTCCGTGCTGACCGAGTACCTCGGTCTCAAGCCACGCTACTGTGCTTCGCTGATCGCCGGCGGTGCTTCGCCAGCCGTCATGCTGAAGCACGCTGCGGAGGCAATTGCCGCCGGCCAGTGCGATACGGTGCTCGTGTGCGTCGGCGAGAACCGCGCCACCGGCCAGTCGCGCGACAGCGCCGTCGCTTCGCTCACCGCAGTCGGCCATCCGTACTTCGAGGTGCCCTATGGTGCCTCGATTCCGGCCATGTACGCGATGATCGCGCAGCGCCACATGGCCGAGTTCGGCACGACCCGCGAGCAGCTTGCGATGGTGCCTGTCACCAGCCGCGCCCATGCCGGCCTGCATCCGAACGCACATATGCGTGCACCGATCGAGGTGGCCGACGTATTGGCCTCCAAGCCGATTGCCGATCCGTTCAACATCCTCGATTGCTGCCTGATCTCCGATGCGGGCGGGGCGTTCATCGTCACGTCTGCCGAGCGGGCGCGCGACCTCAAGAGCCAGCCGGTCTATCTCGCCGGTATCGGCGAGTTCCATACGCACGAACACCTGATCTGCGCGGAAAGCCTCACCGAGTTCGGGGCACGGCACAGCGGCGAGACCGCCTACCGTATGGCTGGATTGGGCCCGGGCGATATCGACGTGGCTGAACTGTATGACTGTTTCTCCATCGTGCCGATTCTCGAGCTCGAAGAACTGGGCTTCTGCGAGCGTGGCGAAGGCGGGGCGTTCTATGCCGATGGCCATGCGGCGCTCGGCGGCCGGCTGCCGGTGAATACGCATGGCGGCATGTTGTCGCACGCGCATGCCGGCGCTGCCGGCGGGCTGTTCGGCATCGTCGAGGCGGTACGGCAATTGCGGGGCGGACTGGGAGCGCGGCAGGTGGCCGGCGCCGAAGTCGCGCTCGTCCATAGCGAGGGCGGGATCCTGTCATCGCACTGCACGGCGATTCTCACCAGAGACCTGAGTTAACCCCAACGAGAGGACACAGCGATGCAAGACACAACCGGACAGAGCGTCGGGCGGGGACGCTTTTTCGACGATTTCGAGATCGGCCAGGAATTCCGCACGCCGGCCCGCACGGTGACCAGCACGGACATCGTCAATTTCGCCTGCTTGTCGGGCGACTTCAACGAAGTCCACACGAACTTCGAATACTGCAAGACCACGCCATTCGGCGAGCCGATCGCGCATGGCCCGCTGATCTATTCGATCATGGGCGGACTGCAGTACGCCAGCGGGATCAACGACGGCACGCTGCTTGCGCTGCTCGAGATCAATGGCTGGAAGATGCTCAACCCGGTCAAGCATGGCGACACCATCCACATGGTGTCCAGGGTGATCGGGAAGAAGCCTTCCAGCAAGCTGGATCGCGGGGTGATCACGTTCGAGCGGCGCTGCATCAAGCAGGATGGCTCGGTGGCGCAGCAGATGGAAGCCACGCTGCTGTACCGGAGGCGTGCCGCATGAGCCTGCCGGACGATTATCAACTGACCGGGTCGCAGCGGATGATCCGTGACAGCGTGCTGCCCTTGCTGGCAGACGTGCTGCCGCGCGAGAAGATCCGTGCGCTCGATGAGGCTGGCGAGTTTCCGTTCGATGCCTACGAGGCGCTTGCGCGGGCCGGCTGGATGGGGCTGCCCTACGACCCGCAGTATGGGGGCGCGGGCGGTTCCTTCAAGGATCTGGCGGTCTTTGTGGAGACCGTGGCGTATCACAACGCGCAGATGGCATCGGCCTATCTCGCCTCGGTGGTGTATGGCGGCATGCAGATCAGTCACGGCGCTTCTGATGCCGTCAAGGATGAAATCCTGCCCGGCATCATCAGCGGCAAGACGCGAATGGCGCTGTGCCTCACGGAGCCGGAGGCCGGCTCGGACGTCAGCGCGATTCGCACCTCCGCGGTGGCCGATGGCGACGACTATGTGATCAACGGCCAGAAGATCTACATCACCTGTGCGCACGTCGCGCACCAGCTGGTCGTGGCCACCAAGACGGACCGCGAGGCGGGCCGGCGCGGCATCACGCTGTTCGTGGTCGATGCGCGCACGCCGGGCCTGACGATCCGCCCGCTCAAGGCGCTGGGCCGCCGCATGATCCACACCAACGAAGTGTTCTTCGACAACGTGCGCGTACCGGCCAAGCGCATGCTGGGCACGCTGCATGGGGGCTGGTATGCGCTGATGCGCGGCCTGAACATGGAACGCCTGTGCCTGTCCGCGGCCGCGAGCGGAAACATCCAGAAGATCATCGATTACGCCAAGGACTATGCCGACGAGCGCACGCAGTTCGGCAAGCCGATTACCGAGTACCAGGCCGTGGCGCACAAGTTCGCGGACATGCAGGTCATGGCCGAGACGACGCGCGTGCTGACGTATCGCGTCGCCGACATGCTCGATGCCGGCCTGCAGCCGACCGCCGAAACCGCCATCGCCAAGGTGGTCGCGACGGAGAACAACTGCAAGTGCGCTGACATGGGCATCCAGATCATGGGCGGCGCGGGCTACATGATGGAGCACGAGATGCAGATGTATTTCCGTGATGCGCGCGTCGGCCCGATCGGCGGCGGCACGAGCGAAATCATGCGCACGATCATCGCAAAGCAGATGGGGCTGTAGAGGTCACAAGGTGGCGGGCGCCGGCCACATGCTGCCGGTACTTGCCGACACAAGGAAAGAGAAAGAGGAGCAGACTAATGAAAGCAGGAATCTATCGTTTGATGGGCATCGTTTCCAGTGTTGCCTTGTGCGCTGCCAGTGGGGTGCACGCGCAGACTTACCCGACCAAGCCGATCCGGATGGTGGTGCCATTCTCGGCTGGCGGACCGACCGATGCGATGGCGAGAGATCTTGCCTTACGCATGACGACTGAACTCGGCCAGCCCGTGGTGGTGGAAAATCGTCCGGGGGCAGGAGGCAACATCGGTGCGGAGCTTGTCGCGAAATCCGCGCCTGACGGCTATACGCTGCTGTTTGCAACGAATGGCCCGCTTGCAGGCAATCCGAGTCTGTACAAGAATCTCGGCTACGATCCCATCAAAAGTTTCGCACCGATCACCAATTACGCCATCATCGGCAATATTCTCGCGGTACACCCCAGCTTTCCAGCACATACCCTGCCGGAGCTGATGAAGTTGCTTAAGGCCAATCCCGATAAATACAGCTATGCTTCAGGTGGCAGCGGCACCACTCAGCATTTTGCGGGCGAGCTGATGAAATCCATGGGCAATGTGAAGATGGCGCACATTCCCTATAAAGGCGAGGGTCCGGCGGTCGTCGACACTCTGGGCAATCAGGTGCCGATGGTCTTCTGCAATTTCTCGTCTTGTCTGCAGTACATCCAATCAGGACGGCTGATCGCGCTCGCTGTGACATCGCCTAAGCGCAATCCGGCATTGCCGAACGTCCCTTCGATCGCCGAGGTACTGCCAGGCTTCGATATGCGCGCCTGGTATGGCCTTGTCACGGTGGCTGGTACACCGCCGGCGATCATCAAGCGCCTGAACGAAGTGGCCGTCAAGATCATCAGCTCCCCGGAGATCACGGCGAAGATCCGCGCCTATGGTGGCGAGCCGCGACCCAGTTCGCCGGAGGAGTATGGCCAGTTCATCCGTTCGGAAGTACAGAAGTGGGATCACATCGTCAAGGTGAGTGGCGCGACGGTGGACTGATTGGACTGATCGGCAGCATGCCTTTCCGCCATGCCGGCGGGAAGGCACCAGACGTACTGCAACGGCAAACGGCTGTTTGCCGTGAGACCAAAAAAAGAGGCGCTGTATGCGCCTCTTTTTATTGCGGGTGGATCACATGGAAAATCAGTCCAGGCGGATATTCGCCTTCTTGATGACTTTGTCCCACTTCTCGTACTGGTTGTTAATGAAGGTGCTGAACTGCGCAGGCGTCTGCGGAAACGGCACCGCCCCCTGGCTGGTCAGCTTTTCGCGGAACGCCGGCTCTTTCATTGACGCCGTGATTTCCGTATTCAGGCGATCCACGATGCTCTTGGGCGTGCTGGCCGGTGCTGCCACGCCAAACCAGGCGGTCAGTTCATAGCCGGGAACGGTTTCCGCCACGGTCGGTACATTGGGTAGCTGTTCGGAGCGGGTCGCCATCGTCACCGCCAAGGCGCGGGCCCGGCCATCGCGTGCGATGGGCAGGGCGGTCGGAATGCTGTCGAACATCATGGTCAGGCGGCCGCCGACCAGGTCGGTCATCGAGGCCGGGCTACCCTTGTACGGTACATGCGTGATGCTGATGCCTGCCATGTGGGCAAACAGTTCGCCAGCCAGATGGGCCGACGAGCCATTGCCGAACGAGCCGTAGGTGAGTTGGCCCGGCGATTTCTTCGCCAGTGCGATCAGTTCCGCAACGTTGCGGGCCGGTACGTCCGGATGGACCAGCAGCACATTCGGCAGGTAGGCCACGCCGGCCACTGGTGCGAAATCCTTCAGCGGATCGTAGCCCGGCTTTTCATAGAGGCTCTTGTTGACCGGTAGTGTGCCAAAGGTGCCGAACAGCAGCGTATAGCCATCCCCCGGCGCGCGTGCGACGGCTGCGGCGCCGATGTTGCCGCCCGCGCCGGGACGGTTATCCACGATCACCGTCTGATGCAGCCGTTTGGACAGGGAGTGGCTGATTTCGCGTGCCAGTTGATCCGTGATGCCGCCCGGCGGGAAAGGCACGACGATACGGATCGGCTTGTCCGGGTAGCCGGGACTGGCGGCCGCTGCGCTGGCGACGGTCATGCCGAGCGTCAGCATCACGCCGCAGGCCAGTCCTCGTAGTCGGTGTTGCATGTGTGATCTCCTGTGATGTCATTGGGCGCCCCCAATCCGCAAGCACCATGCCAAGGCGGAACGGCTTGCGGCGGGCTTCCCTGAAAAGCGCGATCTTCGCCGTCAGGAGCGCATTCTGCCATTCCTGCCGGGCGGTATGGCGCCGCGCTGCCGCCGTACGTGCGGCATGGCTTGTGCGCCGGATGGCGCGCTGTGCAGTTGTCGTACACACCATCATGTAGTCGCGGTGGACAGTCTCCCTGTGCAGAACCGCGCGAGCACGCCTGCCGCATGCCTGCCGTCCCGCCGGTATCACGCAGGCTGCTCCGTGCGCGGCTTGGGCGTACGTGACGGAAGACGGAATGGCATGCCTCCGGTAACACGCGTTGGCATGGTGCTTGCGATGACAGCCTGCATTCCATTCCTATTGATCGCCATGAACGTTCTCAACAAACTGCCATTGCTGCCGTATGCCGCAGGACAGGCCTTTCTGCAGGGCATCACCGTACTGGATCTGACGACATCGATTGCCGGTCCCTATGGCACGCAGCTGCTGGCCGATCTCGGCGCAGAGGTCATCAAGGTCGAAAAGCGCGACGGCGGCGACGATGCCCGCCAATGGGGGCCGCCGTTCCTGGACGGCGAATCGCTGTGGTTCATCAGCGCGAACCGCAACAAGTCCAGCCTGACGCTCGACCTGCTGCGCGAGGAAGGCCGGAAGATCCTGCACGATCTGGTGCGCCAGGCCGACGTGATCGTGATGAACACGGCGGTGCGCGTGCAGACCAAGCTGGGCCTCGACCACGAGACGCTGCAGGCGCTCAACCCGGCGCTGATTCACGCGTCGATTACCGGTTTCGGCCTGGGAGGCGCCGGCGCCGACCTCCCATGCTACGACCTGATCGCCGAGGGCTATGCCGGCATCATGGATCTGACGGGCGAGGCTGACGGCCCGCCGCAAAAAATCGGCACGCCGGCTTCCGATCTGCTGGCCGGGCAGGATGCCGCGCTGGCGATCCTGGCGGCGCTGTTCCGGCGCCAGCAGACCGGCAAGGGCACGCGCATCGACATCTCGATGGTCGCCAGCTCCACGCGTTTCATGGCCTCGCGCATCGTGCCGTACCTGGGCTCCGGCACCGTGCCCAAACGCTCGGGCGGCACCGACTCGGTCCTCGCGGTCTATCAGGTGTTCGATACCGCGGATTATCCGATCACGCTCGGCCTTGGCAATGATGCGATCTGGCAGCGTTTCTGGAAGGCCGTCGGCCAGCCGGAGTTCGGCGCACGCGCAGAGCTCGATTCCAATACCAAGCGGTGTGCGGCCCGCCCGCAGGTCGTTGCCGCCATTGCAGAACTGCTGGCCACACGGTCTCGGGCCGAATGGCTGGCGCTGTTCGCCCAACACCGAATTCCCGCCGGCCCGATCAACACCCTCGAACAACTCGTCGACGATCCGCTACTGCAGGCTGACCAGATGTTGTTCAACGTGCAGGGGCCGGCCGGTCCCGTGCCGCAGGTGGGACTCGGGATTCGTTTCGACGGCGGAAACGCAGTGGCCCGTCGCGCACCGCCGATGCTGGGAGAGGATACCGAGCGGATCCTGCGTGAGCGTCTGACGATGTCGGATGCCTGCATTGCCGCCTTGAAAAACATGGATGTGATCTAAACAGGAGCCAACAGTGAGCTACGAAGAAATCATTTACGAAGAAGATGGCCCGATTGGCACCATCACGCTGAACCGCCCGCATGACGGGAACATGTTCACCGAGAAGATGTGCCATGAGATCCGCGACTGCATCAACGCCATTCGCCGCGAGACGCGTACGCGCGTGATCGTCATCACAGGCGCTGGCGACAAGTTCTTCTGCACTGGCGGCCGCAAGGACGGCATGGAAGATACGACGCTGTATGCCGGCGTGCTGCCGACCCTGGAGATGTATGAAAGCATCGATCGCCTGCAGAAACCTGTGATCGCTTCGGTCAACGGCTTTGCCGTGGGTGGCGGCAATGTGCTGCAGGTGGTGTGCGACGTGACCATCGCCAAGGCATCCGCGATCTTCCGCCAGGTGGGCCCGATGGTTGGCAGTTTCGACGCCGGATACGGTACCTGGTATCTCGAAGACCTGGTCGGCAAGAAGCGCGCGAAGGACATCTGGTACCGCAATCCCAAGATGACCGCGCAGGAGGCGCTGGACATCGGTCTGATCAACAAGGTCGTGCCCGATGACCAGCTGCGCGAGGCTACGCGTGCCTATGCGCTGGAAATCGCCGAGCGCGGCGCGTTTGCCCTGGCATCCCTCAAGGGCGCCTTCAATGCGCGCCACGGCGGCGTCAGCGGCCTGTCGCGCATGGCGCACGACCTCCTGCTGCGCGGCTATCTCGACACGGCCGAACACGACGAACTGGCCGCCGCGTTCGCGGAACGCCGGAAACCCGATGCATCGAAATTTGGACACTGATCCGCAAGGCCCGTTCATGCAGAACATCCTGACCTTACACAATCCCCAGAACGCCCGTGATTACTACCTGTCGGGCATCTGGCAGCAGGAGACCCTCTACACGCTCGCGCGGCGCCACGCACGCGAGCGGCCGAGCGCGTGCGCCCTGCGCGATGCCACCACGCGCCTGAGCTGGAGCGAAGTGGTCGACTGGGTCGACAGCGTAGCCGAGGCGCTGCACCGGCGCGGGCTCAAGCCCGGCGATCGCGTCGGCGTCTGGCTGCCCAATGTCGTGCATACCGCCATCGTTTTCCTGGCCTGTTCGCGCAACGGCTATGTCTGCTGCCCGTCCCTGCACCAGAACTATACGGTCGACGAAATCTGCACGTTGCTCAACCGCATCCAGTGCCGGGCGCTGTTTGCGATGGAAGGTTACGGCGCGGATGCGGATCGCCAGTCGATCTTCGAGCGTGCGCGCGACATTCCGACGTTGACGGCAATCTTTTCCCTGACCACCTATCGCGGCCAATCCGTCGATTTGCCGCCGCAAGCCCGTGCGTTCCCGGATCGCCAGCGCCCGTCGGCGGTGGCGGCGCCCGATCTCAATCCGGACAAGATCGTGTACCTGGCCTTTACCTCGGGTACGACGGGCTTGCCGAAAGGTGTGATGCACAGCGACAACACCCTGCTGACCAACGGCCGCGCGCTCGTGGCGGACTGGGGGCATACCGCAGATACCAAGCTGCTGACCCTGAGCCCGATGAGTCACCATATCGCGACGGTGGGCATGGAGCAAATGCTCGTGGCAGGCCTCGAGCTGGTGATGACCGATCTCAGGCGCGGCGAGCATTCCCTCGACTGGATCCTGGAAACCGGCGCGACGTATGTCATGGGCGTGCCCACACATGCCATGGATATCCTGCAGGCGGTGCGCGAGCGCGGGCTGACCGCGCTGGGCGATGTCCGCACGTTCTACATGGCAGGCGCGGCCATTCCGCGCGAAGTCGCGGAAAAGTTCGTGAGCCTGGGCGTGACGCCGCAGAACGTCTACGGCATGACGGAGAACGGTTCGCACAACTACACCGTGCCCGACGATACGCCGGACACCATCGTGTCGACATGCGGGCGCGCCTGCCGCGGCTACGAGATCCGCCTGTGGAAACAGGACAATATCAACGAAGAAGCTGCCATCGGCGAGGTCGGCGAGATCGGCGGGCGGGGCGGAGTGCTGATGCTAGGCTACTTCAGCAACCAGGTCGCGACCGAGACGTCCTTCAACGTGCATGGCTGGTTCATGAGCGGCGACCTGGGAATCATGGATGAAAACGGCTGCCTGCTGATTGTCGGCCGAAAGAAGGACCTGATCATCCGGGGCGGGCACAACATCCATCCGGCCCGCATCGAAGAGCTGGCGATGCGCCATCCCGGTGTGGAGCGCGCCGCGGCATTTCCGGTGGAGGACGAACGCCTTGGCGAGAAAGTCTGCCTGTCGGTGATCCCGAGAAGCAATGCGAGCGTCGACCCCGATGGCCTGCTGAGCCATCTCGCCGACAGCGGCCTGTCGAAGTACGACATGCCGGAATTCTTCCTCAGCCTCGAGAAATTTCCATTGACGGCAAGCGGCAAGATTCTGAAGCGCGAGCTGGTCGAGATGACGCGTGCCGGCAGCCTCAAGCCGCAACCGGTGCGCTACAGCGGCAGCGCTGCGCGGGGGGCGTGATATGGCAGTCGAACTTTCTTTCGACGGGCAATTCGCGGTGCTGACGCTGAACCGGCCCGAGGCGCTGAACGCTCTGCGCTTCAGCATGCTAGAGGACATCGCGCGCGCAGTCGACGCCGTTGCTGTCTCGCCCGCGCGTGCGCTGGTCGTGACGGGTGCGGGCCCGAAAGCATTCTGCGCCGGCGCCGACATCAAGGAACTGATGGATCGTGACATCCTGGCCCAGCGACGTGGTGCGGAACTGGGTCAGAACGCTTTCGCCCGGCTCGCCGCACTGCCGATTCCATCCGTGGCCGTGATCCATGGCTATGCCTTCGGTGGCGGACTGGAACTGGCTATGGCCTGTACCTTCCGGATCGCGACTGCGCGCGCCAAGATGGGCCTGCCAGAAATCAAGCTCGGCCTGATCCCTGGCTATGGGGGCACGCAGCGCTTGCCACGTCTGGTGGGAGAGGCACGCGCCAAGGTACTGGTGATGTCGGGGCGGACGATCGATGCCCTCGAGGCGGAGCGTATTGGCCTGGTCAGCGAGATCGTCGAAGGCGACGATCCCGTCGCGCTGGGGCAAACCTATCTTGTGCAATTCACAGCCTTCAGCAAATGCGCTTCGCTGTTCGCGCGGGAGGCGGTCGAGCGTGCGATGGCCACACCGCTGGCGGAAGGGCTGCGCATCGAATCTGATCTGTCGACGCTGGCTTACCAGACACAGGACGCCGAAGAGGGCATGCGGGCCTTCGTCGAGAAACGCACACCGGAGTTCAAAGATGCCTGATCCATCCAAAGGCTGCGTCGTCGTCACTGGCGCCAGCCGTGGCATTGGCGCTGCCATTGCCACTACGCTGAGCGCCAGGGGCTTCCGGGTGGCATGCCTGTCGCGCACCGGAGCGTTGCCGGAAGCCGGCGCGCCGCTGCAGGCGCGCATGTTTCCGCTGGCGTGTGACATTACCGATGCGGCATCGATCCGTGCGGCATTCGAGACGCTGAGCGAGATCTGCAGCGAACCGCTAGTAGGGCTGGTCAATAACGCCGGCCTGCATCTGCAAGGCAAATCGGCGTCATTCCCGGTCAGCGATTATGAGCGGGTCATGACCACCAACGCTACTTCGGTACTGGCAGTGAGCCAGGTAGCCTATGCCGCGCTCGCACGCGCGGAGGGCGCGCTGATCGTCAACATCGGTTCGTTCTTCGACAAGCTGGGGGTGCGGGGCAATGTCGCGTATTGCGCCTCGAAGGCAGCTGTCGGCGCGATCACGCGTTGCCTGGCCGTGGAGTGGGCGGGCGATGGCATCCAGGTCCTGAATGTAGCACCGGGCTATGTGGAGACGGACCTGAATCGCGAGGAGATGACGCAGGGTCCGCTACATGCTTTCCTGCAGAAACGCATTCCTACAGGCGGACCGGGTGCGGTGGAAGATGTCGCGCAACTGGTTGCCTCGCTATTCCTGCTGCCGGGGCGTTTCCTGACCGGGGAAACGCTGTACATCGACGGCGGCCAGGGCATGGCTCTTTAACCGGGAGGCGAAATGAATATCCTGCAACGGCTGGACGCCAGCCTGTCCCTGTCCGGCGAAGAGAGCATGCTGCTCGACAGCGTCAGGGCCCTGTGCGACGAACAGATCGCCCCGGCTGCGGCGGAACATGACCGCTCCGGTGCGTTTCCCTGGAAAAACGTCGAGGCCATCAACATGCTCGGGTTGAACGCCATGTTCATTCCTGAGGAGTATGGCGGTGCGCCGCTGTCGTATACCTGCTATCTGGCATGCGTGCGCGAAATCGCCAAGGCGTGCGCTTCGACGGGCATCATCTGGGCGACGAATTTCCATGCCATCAAGCCGCTGATCGAGTATGGCAGCGAGGCGCAGAAGCAGCAGTTCCTGCCGCGTATCGCGGAAGGCGCGCTGGGGTCGCTGGCCATCACCGAGCCGTCGGCGGGATCGGATGCACTCGGCATGCGCACGACCTTCACGGAGGATGGCGACGCGATCGTCATCAATGGCAGCAAGACCTTCATCACCAATGGCGATGTCGCTGACCAATATCTGCTGTTCGGCAAATGGGCCGGCATCGACGATCCGCGCAAATCGATCTCGGTACTGGTGCTGGAGAAAGGCACGCCAGGCCTGTCGGTGCTCGGCACCGAGCACAAGATGGGTACGCGAGCCTCGAGTACGGCTTCGCTGGCATTCGAGAACTGCCGCGTGCCGCGCTCTAACCTGATCGGAGCGCCGGGTGATGGCCTGCGCATCCTCTTCGGGTCGCTGAACCGCTCGCGCCCCAGCGTGGCGGCGCATGCGCTTGGCATCGCGCGGGCCGCATTCGAGGATGCCGTGGCCTATGTCAACGAGCGGCGCCAGGGTGGGCGCCGTATCGTCGAGTTCCAGGGCGTGCAATTCATGCTGGCCGATCTCGCATCGGAACTGGCGCTGTGCGAAAGCTGGATGTGGCGCATTGCGGCGATGGTCGATGCCGGCGAGAAGGATTTCGGCATCGAAGCCTCGGCGCTGAAGTTGCGCGCCACCGATGCTGCCATGCGCATCACAACGGATGCGGTCCAGCTGCTCGGAGGTTATGGCTACTGCAACGACTATCGCGTGGAGCGCCTGATGCGCGACGCGAAGATTACGCAAATCTGGGAAGGGACCAATCAGGTGCACCGGCAGCTGATCGGCAAGAGCTTCCTCATCAAGTAAGGACCATCACGTGGCTGATATTCAAACCATTGGCATCGCAGGTGCCGGGACCATGGGGGCAGGGATTGCCATTGTCGCGGCACGCGCCGGCTTTCGTACCATCGTATACGACACGCGCCAGGACGCGCTGGACAGGGCGCGCGGCCAGACTGAAGGTTTCCTGAAAAAATCCGTCGAGCGCGGCAAGCTGGCTGCCGATGAACTCGAGCGCATCATGGGCCGCTGGGAAGGCACCAGGCAACTCGAGACGATGGCGCAATGCGACCTGATCATCGAGGCGGTGTTCGAGGAACTCTCGGTCAAGCATGCGCTGTTTTCGGCGCTACATGCGGTGTGTCCGGCGCATACGCTGTTCGCCTCCAATACGTCGACGATTTCGATCACCGAGATCGCGGGTGGCTCGGGCCGTCCGGACCGCTTCGTCGGCATGCATTTCTGTCTGCCCGCCCAGCTGATGAAACTGGTCGAGATGTCGCCGGGGATGGAAACCAGCGACGATACGTTTGCTCGTGCCTGGGCATGTGCGGAGCGCATGGGCCAGAAGCCGGTGAGGACACTCGATACGCCGGGCTTCATCCTCAACTACTTCCTGATTCCGTTCAACAACGATGCCATCCGTCTGGTGGAACAGGGTGTGGCGGAGCCTGCCGATATCGATGTCGCCATCAAGACCGCGCTCGGTTATCCCATGGGGCCGCTGGAGCTGCTGGATCTGGTGGGCATCGATACGCAGAAGCTGTTGTGCGAGGCCATGCATGGTCTCACCCATGAAGCGCGCGCTGCCTGCCCGCCGCTCGTGCGCCGCATGATTGCCGCCAAGCGGCTGGGCAAGAAGACCGGCCGTGGTTTCCACGTTTACAACGATTCCAAGATGTTCGGGGCCTGACCATGTCGTACACCATCATTGCCAGCGGCGAGAGCCGTTCTTTTCCGGTTTCCCATACCTTTCTCGAGCAGGCTGGCGCTAGCGGGCCGGGTCTGGTGTTCATCGGCGCCGGCGCTGGCCAGGCGTTTTGCGCGCATGGCGACACATCTACTGCATCGTTCGTGGCGATCGAGCTGGGCATGGAGTGCCTGGGCGTGCATACCGGTGAGGGCCGGGGCCAGGAGGGCTCGAATGTCGTCGGCTTTGCGCGCTTCCGTCTGGGTGAGGCAGCGCCGAGCGATCTGATCGAACTCGTGCGCCAGCCGGGTACCTCGGCGCATGCGCTGCAGGCAGCGCAGGATGCATTCACCGCCGCCGGCCTGAAGGTCGCGGTATGCAACGATTTTCCCGGGCGTATCGTCAACCGCCTGGTGCGGCCCTATTACAACGCAGCCCTGCGCCGGCTGGACGAGAAGCTGGCCACGGCCGAGGATCTAGACAAGACCCTGTGCCTGGGCCTGGGCTATCCGGAAGGGCCGATTGCGCTGCTGGAGCGTACCGGCTTGGAAGATCATTTTGCCACGACGTTGGCGTTGTACGAGGCGCTCGGTCAGGCCGATTACGCGCCCGCACGCCGTGCCTGCGTCGCAGCGGAACGCAAGCGCCGGGCAGCCGCATGATGCAGCCATTGCAGGGAATCAAGGTCCTCGATTTCAGCACACTGCTGCCTGGTCCGCTGTGCACCTTGCTGCTGGCCGAGGCAGGGGCCGAGGTGCTCAAGTTAGAGCGTCCGGTGCGCGGCGACGAGATGCGTGCCTATGCGCCGAAGGTCGGAGCGGACAGTGCCAATTTCGTGCTGCTGAATCGCGGCAAGCAATCGATTGCGCTTGACCTCAAGGCGCCGAATGCCGTAGTGCGGCTGACGCCGCTGATCCGCGAGGCGGACGTGCTGGTCGAGCAATTCCGGCCGGGCGTGATGGCGCGCCTGGGTTTGGGATACGAAGCCGTTGCGGCGATCAATCCGCGTCTGATCTATTGCTCGATCACTGGCTATGGACAGGATGGTCCCGATGCCCAGGAGGCTGGGCACGACCTCAACTATGTCGCCAGCAGTGGCATGCTGGCGATGTCCGCGCCAGCAGGACAGATACCTGCGTTGCCACCGGCCTTGATAGCGGATGTGGCAGGCGGCGCGTATCCGGCGGTCATCAATATTCTGCTGGCCTTGCGCCAGCGCGACATGACGCAGAAAGGCACGCATCTCGACATCGCCATGGCCGAGAACCTGTTCACGTTCCAGTACTGGGGGCTGGGCAACGGCTGGTGCGGGAACTGGCCTGCGCCAGCGTCGGATCTGGTGAATGGCGGCTCGCCACGGTACCAGGTGTACCAGACGGCGGACGGCAAGCATCTGGCGGCGGCGCCGATCGAAGCCAAGTTCTGGAGCAACTTCGTGGCCTTGATCGGGCTGGATGAGACACGGCTGGCTGCGCTCGCACCGCAGGATGTGATGACGGCCGTGGCGCACGCCATTGCCGCACGCAGCGCGGACGAATGGATGAAACGCTTTGCCGGGCATGACGTCTGCATCGCCAGGGTGGTGAGTCTCGAGGAGGCTAGCCGGCATCCGCACTTCGCGGCGCGCGGGGTATTCGAAGCGCGTATCGGGACGACCGGAGGCGCACACATTCCAGCCCTGCCAGTGCCTATCGCACCAGCGTTTCGCGGCCCGGAGACCGTGCGGCGCGCCCCCGGGCTTGGCGAACACAACGATCTTCTTCGAGCAGTCAATACAACGGGAAACGCTCCACTCCAATGAAAGCCATTGCCATTCACGCGTATTGCGAACCAGCGACGCTGACGCTTGGTTCCTTGCCGGATCCGGTTGCCGGGCCGGACGACCTGCTGATCGAAGTCCGCGCGGCCTCGGTGAATTTTCCCGACTTGCTGGTAGTACGCGGCCAGTATCAGTTCTCACCACCGCTCCCGTTCGCACCTGGCAAGGATGCCGCGGGCATCGTCCGTGCGGTCGGCACCAATGTGTCTGAGTTCAAGCCCGGTGACCGCGTGGCGGCGCAGGTCGAGTACGGGGCGTATGCGGAAATGGTAAAGGTCCGCGCCTGCGACTGTTTCCACATTCCCGACAGCATGCCGTTCGAGGACGCTGCAGCGATGGGGCTCGCGTACCAGTCAGCCTACTTCGCCCTCATGGAGCGCGGTCGCTTTCAGCCAGGGGAAACCGTGCTGGTGACCGGTGCAGCAGGCGGTGTCGGTTCGGCCGCGGTGCAGATCGTGCAGGGCCTGGGCGGCAAGGCGCTCGCTGGTGTACGGCATGCGGATCAGGTGCCGTTTGCGCTGGAGTTGGGCGCCTCCGCGACAATCGATCTGGCGGTACCCGATCTGCGCAATGCGTTACGGGCTCAGGTGCATGGGCACACTGCGGGGCGCGGCGCTGATGTGCTGATCGATACACTTGGCGGAGATGTCTTTGACGCGGCTCTGCGTGCCATGGCGTGGAGCGGGCGCACAGTGGTGGTGGGGTTTGCATCGGGCCGGATTCCGGAGATCAAGGCCAATTACCTGCTGGTCAAGAACCTGACAGTCAGCGGTATGCAATGGACTGATTACCATGTGCGCACCCCGCAGAAGATCCAGGCGGCCCAGGCGGAGATTTTCCGCTTGTACGACATCGGCGCGCTCAAACCAAATATTGCCGGGGTGTTCCCGCTGACTCAGGCTGCACAGGCGCTGAAGAGGCTTGAACAAGGGCATGTTTTTGGGAAATACGTATTGCGAATTAAATAGTTTAGGATCGATTTATCCTCCTCTAGCCATACGCAATGACGCTTGTGTCCCAGTATCTTGATGTTGCCTCGATTAACCCAGGGGCGGCCTATTCTCACCCCGACACAGCATCGCCTCCATCGTCGAGTAGCGTCAGATCTGTCAGGCGAATCTCTGACTTCTCGCGCACGCACAACGAGCTTGCCACGCATTTGTGCTATCGCGAGGAATTAACGGTAATCCAAGGATGTGGGTGGAAAATACGTGACGCCGGTAGCTATGGCGTTTCCAGTAATTCGCCTGGCCCATGGATCACATGCTCCACACCATCAAAACGGCTACCGCCAGCGATGCGGAATGTAGCGTCCTTGATGATGCGCAACGCAGCGTCGGGTGTAATAGTCTCAAGCGCAGAATCGCTTGTTGGTGCCCTATAGTACCGACCTGAGCAAGAGAATGCCTCATATTCAAGGAACGCACGCAGCCAAGGCGTGCTGCACTTACCACAACGCAGCTTGCTGAGCTCCCAATCGCGATCCGTCACGCCGATGTCGGATTTTTCGGCCCAGGGAATCTTGAAGCCAGGAGAAAAGCATTGGCAAGGGGTAATGTTCATCTCAATTCCATTACACAGGATCGGGCTTTCATCAACGGTTACGTCAAGGGGCGGGTGAGCGCCGCGAAGTTGATACAACGAAATAGTGCAATCTTTTTGGCACCGACGACATGAAACAGATCAGCTCAAAGAGATTATCGCGACATCGCGTCATAAATACCCTGCCGAATGCAATGCTTGCTTCAATCGCATCCGGCTGGAGGCTCGTAGTTGTTGAAGCCCCAGTTTTCGCGCCATCGCGTAATACACCGCTTCACCTTCTGTTCCCTGATTGATGATAATTCGGGCCAGCGAAGCCAATTCCGATAGGCTGATTTCATCGGCCGCCCGCACGCTGTCCTCATCGGCTGGTGCCCGGAAAGGAGGTTCCGTTGCTGAATCAATATGTTCGGGCCAGTAGAATGTCCCGATCTCTTCGTCGGTCGTCCGATAGCGACGCCGAGCGAGTTGAAAGACGCGCTCGCGGATGCGTCCGCCTGTGCGCAGCCAGCCATGGGCGCGAGCGATTCGGCGAGCCAGCAAGGCGTCTACATAGTTGCTAGCAACTCGGATCGATTTCATTGCTTTCCTTGAAGAGAGATGTGGGGAAAGCTCAATACTACCAAAATGGTAGTAAATTGTGTTGGCTAGCACATGACGATTCTTGTCTTCGGTAAAAAGAAGGCAAGGGATGAATACGTTTGCACAGCGGCTAAAGGAGGCGCGCAAGCGCGCTGGCTTGTCGCAGGAGGCTCTGGGCAGAAATGCTGGTCTTGATGAAATGTCTGCCAGTACGCGGATGAATCGCTATGAGCTTGGTAAGCGCATGCCGGACCCAGAACTAGTTGAGCGCATTGCGGTGGTTCTCAATTTGCCTGCGGCATACTTCTATGCCGTCAGCGATGACGAAGCAGAGCTCTTAATAAAATTTCACCGCCTCTCAAGTGAAGGCCGTGCGAAGGTGATGTCTTTTTTAGGTCAGCTTGGTTGATGCTTTGGGTTAAGCAGAGATGTGTTGCTGTATACCTAAATGTCCCTTGTCGCCTTCTTGGTACTACAAATTTTCCATCCGCAGCGCAAGCGCTGCGGTTGTACGTTCGCTTGTTTGACCGCGAGCGGCAGTGGGGTCTCTTCATGCTAATTTGTATCACCATGGCACAGAAGCCGGATGGCGAGGCGGGCGAGCATGAATTTCGGTAACAAAAAACAGTGGGCGTGGTTTGTCGATAAGGCGTTGGGGCTTGGGGCCCATCCCGGCGTCTAGTGCGCTGCTGGTCTACGGATTGTGGCTTCCCCGGCGGCTTGCCTCACCATCCATCTGAGTTGCTAAGATATCCAGCCACCTTGTGGATAGCTCGCTCATCGTAGGAAGGGTGTTGAGCGTGAATGCCTACATGGTGCCTACACAGCAACCCAAAAACAAAAAGCCCAGTCGGATAGACTGGGCTTTTTGCTTGATACTAGTGGCTCCCCGAGCAGGGCTCGAACCTGCGACCTGCGGATTAACAGTCCGTCGCTCTACCAACTGAGCTATCAGGGAACTGAGAAGACGCAAATTATAGCCAGGGGTTGCCGGGTCGTCAACCCCTTTTTGCTGAATCCGCTTAAAAGCTGAACCGTGCGGACAGCCGCACGGTACGCGGGGCGCCCCGATGCAGGTAACCGTCGCCCAGGGTTTCGCCAACATCCTTCCAGTAGCGCTTGTCGAGCAGGTTGTCCACCATCAGGTAGAACGTCGAGCGGGTCGCGCCGAGGCGGGTGGTGTAGCGCAGGCCGGCATCGAAACGATGCACGGCCGGAATGGCGACGAGGCCATCGCGCGTGGCGTGCTTGCTGCCGCTGTAGCTCCAGCCGCCCAGGACCGCGAGACCCTCGACGCCGGGAATGCTGTAGTCGGCGAACAGCGCACTGCGAAAGCGTGGCGCGTTGATGACCTGCTGGCCGTCGAAGGCCGGCGTGCCGGTATCTTCCTGGCGCGCGCGCAGGGCGGTGACGCTGGCGCTCAGCTGCAGGCGGGAAGTCACGCGGCCCGTGGCGGCGAGTTCCAGTCCGCTGTGCACCTGCCTGCCCTGCTGCACGAAGGTGTTGCCCATGGCGCTGGTATCGGGCTGGGCATACTCGAACGGCTTGCTGAGGCGGAAGGCGGTGAGGCTCAGCGTCAACGCTTCGCGCCAGTCGTAGCGGACGCCGGCTTCCCATTGACGTGAGACCGTGGGCGCGAGGAAGGCGTAGGCATTGGTGGTCCACGCCGGCGCTTGTCCGCCCAGGGAGAGGCCCTTGCTGTAACTGCCGTAGAACGACAGCGCCGCCGTCGGCTGATAGATCACGGCGGCTTGCGGCAGCAGTTCGCTGCGTGTCGTGTCCTGTGACGGCGTGCGTTCCTTCAGCCAGACCTGGCGCGCGCCGGCGACGATCTGCCAACGGCCGCCGAGGCGGATCCGGTCCTGCACGAACAGGGCGCGCTGGCGGCTGTCCAGCGCGCGGTACGATGGTCCCGGTTCGCGCGCGGCCGGTGCGAACACGAGTGGCGTTGGATTGTAGATATTGTCGCTGCCGACCCAGTCGAACAGGCCTTCGCGCAGGTCGACGGTACGGCGGAACACACTGGCGCCGAAGGTGACTTCGTGGCGGATCGTATCCGTGCCGAGGTTGCCGGTAAGCGTGGCTTGCAACTGGTCATTGCGGCGCTTGTCGCCGGGGCTCCGGTAGTCGTAGACATCGTAGCTGCCATCGGCTGCGAAGTACTGTCCGGGCGTGGCGCCGGGCATGGATGGATCGCAGCTCGGCACGGCGTAGCAGCCATAGGGAAAGGCCACGTTATCGTCGATGATCGCGCGGCTGCGACTTGCACTGACCGCGCCACGCCACGTATCCGAGAAGGTGTGGTCGAGACGCAGGTTGAGATTGTGCGATTCCATCGTGACCGGTTGCGACCAAGGCTGGTTATTCAGCATCTGCCGGGGCGAGATATCGTGCGGCAGCGCCGTGCCGCCGAGCAGCTGGAAGCCGGGCACCGAGCGCTGGGCGCGTTTCTGGTATTCCGCATCGAGCTGGAGCACCGTCGACGGCGTCAGGTTCCAGTCGAAAGCCAGGGCGCCGCCGTTGCGGTGCCCGTCGGCATGGTTGACATACGAATGCATGTCTTCGTGGACCAGATTGAGCCGCAGGCCGAAAGGCTGCGGTCCGCTGCCGGCACTGCCAAAGCGCGTGCCGAAGTCGGCGGCCACATAGCGGCTGCCGCGCTGGTCGGTGCCGACGGTGATGTCGCGTACATCGGCAGGCCGCTTGGTGACGTAGTTGACCAGGCCGGCAGGTGCGAGCACACCGGCCTGCAAGCCGGCGAGTCCCTTGAGAATCTCCACGCGCTCCTTGTTCTCTAGCATGACGTTCTGTTCGCCGACGCTGCTCATGCCGTTGATCTGGTAGCCGGTGGCGAGATCGAGCGGTACGCCGCGGATATTGACGTTCTCGTAGTAGCCGACGGGTGCGTAGTTTTCGCCGACCGATGCATCATTCTTGATGACATCGCTCAGGAGGCGGGCCTGCTGGTCATCAAGACGTTCGCGCGTCACCACGCTCACGGCGGCGGGAATGTCGCGCAGCGGTGCGTCATCGAACCCGGCGACGCGTGCCGTGCGTGCACGGTACCCCGTCTCACGTGCGCCAGAGACCGTGACTTCCTGCAGCGTGGCTTCAGTCTGCGCGTGCAATACGGTCGGGGTCAGCAAGGGCAACAGCAGCAGGCTTGCAACTGTGGTGGGGAACTTCGGACGGTTGGCCGGGCGGGCGGCGCGAAAGGGGAACAACAGCATGGTCAAGCCTTGGCACAGAGCCGGTAGGCGCAAGGACGGGAACAGCGGGTGAGGTCGGCCGGGGAGGACTGGCCATACTGTTCCAGCTTCCCTGCGCTCGCATTATCGAGATCAGGTTCGAAGGGTTTTTCTCACCCGCGCCATGCGCAGGACCCCTAGCCTGGAAGAACGCTCCGCCTTGGCGGCGGTAACGTTTGCAGCCGCTATGATACCGGGTTCCGCCGGCATGTTGCGGGTGTTGACTGCCCGTCGTGGCTGACTGTTGCCAGAAGTGGACGCACGCAGCCACTTCCTCCCGGCACCATGCATGGCGCTCCAATGCAAACCGCCCGCCTCGCGGTGGCGAGGCGGGCGGTGTTTGGTACCGTCGCGAGCCGGCGGGCTCCGCCGGGGATCAGTCGAAGACGGGGCTGTCGACGCCGAGGATCTTGTGCAGTTTCGGCGACGTCGTCGTGTACTGCATGTGGATCTTCTTCTCCGGGAAGATATAGGGCGCGGCGCCGAAGGCGGCCAGCGCGGCTTCGTGGAAGCCCGACAGGATCAGCTTCTTCTTGCCCGGATAGGTGTTGATGTCGCCCACGGCAAAGATGCCGGGGATGTTGGTCTCGAACTTTTCGGTATCGACCTTGATCTGCTTGCGCTCCAGGTCGAGGCCCCATTCGGCAATCGGACCGAGTTTTGGCGACAGGCCGAAGAACACCAGCAGGTCATCCAGCGGCAGGCGGCGCGTGACGCCGTCGGCGCCCGTGACCTTGACTTCGGTCAGCGTGCCGTCCTTTTCTTCATAGGCGGTGATCTGACCGACCAGGAACTGCATTTCCAGGTTCTCGCACAGCTCGTTCATCTTGGCGACCGAGGCAGGCGCGGCGCGGAAGCCGTCGCGGCGGTGGATCAGCACGATCGATTCGGCCTTGCCGACCAGATCGAGCGCCCAGTCCAGCGCCGAGTCGCCGCCGCCGACGATCACCAGGTTGCGGCCGTGGAAGCGGCTCGGATCCTTGACGCGGTAGAACAGCTGCTGGCCATCGAACTTGTCGATGCCTTCCACTTTCAACGTGCGCGGCTGGAACGAACCCACGCCGGCGGCGATGAAAATGGTCTTGGTGATAAAGCGTGTGCCAGTCGAGGTTTCGACGAAGAAACGGCCGTCTTCGCGGCGCTCGACTACGGTGACTTCCTGGCCAAGGTGGAAGGTCGGCTCGAACGGCTCGATCTGCTTGAGCAGGTTGTCCGTGAGCTCCTGTCCGGTGCAGATGGGTACGGCGGGAATATCGTAGATGGGCTTGTCCGGGTACAACTCCACGCATTGACCGCCCACGCTCTTGAGCGAGTCGATGATGTGCGCCTTGATTTCCAGCAGACCGAGTTCGAAGACCTGGAACAGGCCAACGGGGCCGGCGCCGACGATCAGCGCGTCGATTTCCAGCGGCTGGCCGCTGGCAGCGGTTTCCGCGACGGAGTTAGGGATGCTCATATCCATCATATTCCTTCCGAAGCCGCCGGCCGAGCCGCGCGGCGGATCAATTATTGGACCAGTTGGTCCCGTTTGGCGGTGACGTCTTTCCAGTCGTCCGCATCCGGCAGAGGGGACTTGGTTTTCGTAATGGAGGGCCAACTGCTTGCCAGCTTGGCATTGAGGTCGAGGAAATCCTGCTGATCGCCAGGGACGTCTTCCTCGGCATAGATCGCATTGACCGGGCACTCGGCCACGCATACCGCACAGTCGATGCACTCGTCCGGATCGATGACCAGGAAATTCGGGCCTTCCCGGAAGCAGTCGACGGGGCAAACATCGACGCAGTCGGTGTATTTGCAGCGAATGCAGGCTTCTGTGACGACGTGGGTCATTACTTTTCCAAAAACTGATCAGGTGAAATTGGGATTGCGAACCGTGCAAATGCACGCTCTGCCGCGCAGCCCGTATTGTATCGCAGCCACTTGCCAAGAATAGCGCGACTATATGCCTCGATAAGACAGTTTTTTTATTTCTTTATGCGATTTTCAATGGGTAGGTCGGCTGGTGGCGTGCCGGACCGCGTGGATTGTGCTGGATGCGCTACCATGGACCCGGACGCGTCGACAGGAGATGGGCGGCATGATGATTCAATCCCTGCTGGATACCGATCTCTATAAATTTACGATGATGCAGGTCGTTCTGCATCATTTCCCTGGCGCCGATGTGGAATACCGCTTCCGTTGCCGCCGGACGGGCGTGGACCTGGCTGCGTGCGCCGACGAGATCCGGGAAGAGGTTGCGGCGCTGTGCACCTTGCGCTTTACCGAGGATGAACTGGACTATCTGCGGGGCCTGCGCTTCCTCAAGTCAGATTTCGTCGATTTTCTCCGCCTGTTCCAGCTCGATACCCGCTACATCGACATCGCGCCCGCGCCGGAAGGGGGCGGGGCCCTCGACATCCGGATTCGCGGGCCGTGGCTGCACACCATCCTCTTCGAGGTGCCGGTGCTGGCGATCGTCAATGAGGTGTACTTTCGCCGCACCCAGCCCCAGCCTGACTATGCCGAAGGCCGCGCCCGGCTTGCGGCCAAGCTGGCGCTGCTGGGGCAGCCCGGTCAGGAGGCCTGCAAGATTGCCGACTATGGCACGCGCCGGCGATTTTCGCGTGACTGGCAGGAGGAGGTAGTGCTGGCAACCCGCGCCCGGCTGGGCACGCAATACGCTGGCACGAGCAATGTCTGGCTTGCGGCCCGGTATGGCATGACCCCGCTGGGGACGATGGCCCACGAGTACGTACAGGCCTGCCAGGCGTTGGGGCCGCGCCTGCGCGATTCGCAGGTCTTTGCGCTGGACACCTGGGCGCATGAGTATCGTGGCGACCTCGGCATCGCGCTGTCGGACACCGTGGGCTTCGATGCCTTTCTGCGCGATTTCGACCTGTATTTCTGCAAGCTCTTCGATGGCGTGCGCCACGATTCTGGAGATCCGGAGCAATGGGGCGAACGCATGCTCGCGCACTATGCGGCGCACCGCATCGATGCGCGCAGCAAGCTGCTGGTGTTCAGCGATGGCTTGACCGCGCCGCGCATCGTCGCGCTGTACGAACGGTTTCGCGAGCGCTGCCAGCTGGCCTTCGGCATCGGTACCGACCTGACCAACGATCTGGGGTACGAAGCCCTGCCGATCGTCATCAAGATGACACGCTGCAACGGCCAGCCGGTCGCCAAGCTCTCGGACGCGCCGGGCAAGACCATGAGCGACGATCCGGGCTATCTCGCCTACCTGCGGCAGGTCTTCGGGGTCGCCGCCGAACCGACGCCGTCAGCGTCCGGCGCTGGATATTAGGAATTGCACTCGTATAATCGCAAGGCTGCCTGCCGGACCAGCGAGCGTTGTGCGGGACGCGGCGGCGGCTTGGCAGTGAGTCAGCAGTAAGTCGATAAAGGGGGCGAGATGGATACCAGTACTGCCAGGCGCAACATCCTTGCCCGCATCCGTGCCGCCCAGCGCCGGCCCGAGGCAGTGATGGAGAACGAGCGCGCGTCGGTGGCCGATTATCTGGCACGTCATCCCGCCGGCCCACGTCCGCTCGAAACCCGTCCGCATCAGGATGGTCTGGTCCCGGAATTCTCCGAACAGGCGCTGCGCATGGCCTCGACGCTCGAGACCATTCCGGCGCGTGCTGATGTACCGCAGGCCGTGGCGCGGTACCTGGGCAGCCTGGGGCTGCCGCTGCGTTGCGTGGTCTGGGATACAGTCGCTGCGCTGGACTGGCAGGCCGCCGGTATCGAGGCCGCCAACCGGCCGCCGGCCCGCGATGTGGAGATCGACCGCACGGCCCGCGACCTCGTGGGTGTGACTGGATGCTTCTGTGCGATTGCCGAGACCGGTTCGCTGATGTTACTGTCGGGGCCCGAGACGCCGGCCTCCACCGCGCTCCTGCCGGAAACGCATATCGCCATCGTGCCGGTGACACGCATCGTGCAGGATCTCGAGGCGGCCTTTGCGCTGATGCGTAGCGAACGGGGACAGCTGCCGCGTGCCACGAATATCATCAGCGGGCCGTCGCGCACGGCCGATATCGAGCAGAATCTCGTGCTCGGTGCGCATGGGCCATATCGCGTGCATGTGATTCTCGTGCAGGCTGCATGACGAGACATCGCGCGCTGCACCGTTCGCGCGATTCGCCGGAATTCAATCAACCAGAATGACGCACCGCCAGGTGCAGGAGAGACTATTGCCAATGCAAGCGCCGCAGCATGCCGTTCACCGGGTTCATCGTCTTCAATCATGTGCCGTGGCCGCGTGCACCCTGGCGCCAGGGCTAGCTGGCGCTGCCGACCTCGATGGCGCTGCACTGTCGCTGGCCTGGGCCATCCCCTTCGCCGGGATCCTGCTGTCCATCGCCCTGTGGCCGCTCGTGGCCCCCATTTTCTGGCACCGCCACTTCGGCAAGATCGCCGCCGCGTGGGGACTGACCTTCTTCATCCCGTTTGCCGTGCAGTTCGGTGCGCACGCTGCCGTGGTCAACGGGGTGCATGCGCTGCTGGCCGAGTACGTGCCGTTCATCATCCTGCTGGGCGCGTTGTACGTCGTGGCCGGCGGCATCTGCGTCCGTGGCAACCTGCACGGCTCACCGGGGCTCAACACCGGCATCCTGACGCTCGGTACCGTGTTGGCCAGCATCATGGGTACCACGGGGGCGGCGATGCTGCTGATCCGCCCTTTGCTGCGTGCCAACGACAACCGCAAGCATGTCACGCATGTGGTGGTGTTCTTCATCTTCCTCGTGGCCAATGCCGGTGGCTCGCTGACACCGCTGGGCGATCCGCCCCTGTTTCTCGGCTTCCTGAAAGGCGTAAGTTTCTTCTGGACCATGGAACATCTCTACCGGCCAATGCTGTTCCTGTGCGTGATCTTGCTGGTGCTGTTCTTCATCATCGACACGGTGCTGTACCGCGTGGCAGGCGAGGAGCGCGATGCCCGGCTGGATCCGACACCCGACACTCCGGGCTTTTCGATCGAGGGCAAGCGCAATTTCTTGCTGCTGGCGGCTATCGTCGGACTGGTGCTGATGAGTGGCTTGTGGAAACCAGGGGTGTCGTTCGACATACTCGGCACGCCGGTCGAGCTGCAGAACCTGGTGCGCGATGGCGCACTGGTCGCGATCGCGCTGCTCTCGCTTGCCATTACGCCGGCCACGGCGCGCGCGGGCAACGAATATAACTGGGCGCCGATCGCGGAAGTGGCCAAGCTGTTTGCCGGTATCTTCCTGACCATCATTCCGGTCATCGCCATGCTCAAGGCCGGCACGTCCGGGGCGTTCGCCAGTGTGATCCGCGTAGTCAGCGACAGCAACGGCCAGCCGATCGACGGCATGTACTTCTGGGCGACCGGCATCCTGTCGTCCTTCCTCGACAACGCGCCGACCTACCTGGTGTTTTTCAATACCGCCGGCGGTGATGCGGCGACGCTGATGACAGCCGGCGCATCGACGCTCGCGGCCATCTCAGCCGGCGCCGTATTCATGGGCGCCAATACCTATATCGGCAACGCGCCCAACCTCATGGTCAAGGCAATCGCCGAGGACCGAGGCGTGCGCATGCCGAGCTTCTTCGGCTATATGGCGTGGTCCTGCGGTATTCTTGTTCCGCTCTTCGTGATCATGACCTTCATATTCTTCAGGATTCCATGATGAAGCCTCGTATCTTCGTGACCCGTGCCATCTTCCCCGACGTGCTCGACCGCCTGCGTACGCATTTCGACGTGCTCGACAATCAGGAGGACACGCCGCTGGCATCCGACGAATTCGTGCGCCGCATGGCTGGCCGGCAAGGCGTGCTGTCCAATACCTCGGACCGCATCGATGCGGCCATCATCGCGCAGCTGCCGGAACTCAAGGCCGTGTGCAACATGGCGGTCGGCTATAACAATCTCGACGTTCCCGCACTCACGGCCGCTGGCATCGTGGCCACCAATACGCCCGATATCCTGACCGAATCGACGGCCGATTTCGGCTGGGCGCTGCTGATGGCGACGGCGCGGCGCGTCACCGAGTCAGAGCACTGGCTGCGCGCCGGCAAGTGGAGCAAGTGGTCGTACGACCTGTTCCTCGGCGCGGACGTGCACGGCCGTACGCTCGGCATCCTCGGCATGGGCCGCATCGGCCAGGCGATCGCGCGCCGCGCGGCGGGCTTCGGCATGACCATCCTGTACCACAACCGCAGCCGGCTCGATGCCGCCATCGAGCAGCAGCTTGGTGCGCGTTATGTCAGCAAGGCCGAACTGCTGCAGCAGGCCGATCATCTCATGCTGGTGTTGCCATACAGTGCGGAGAGCCATCACGCCATCGGCGCGGCCGAGCTCGCGCAGATGAAGCCCACGGCGACGCTGGTCAATCTCGCGCGCGGTGGCATTGTCGACGATGCCGCGCTGGCGGCTGCGCTGCGCGAACGGAAGATCTTCGCGGCCGGGCTCGATGTGTTCGAAGGCGAGCCGCAGGTGCATCCCGATCTGCTGACGGTACCCAATATCGTCCTGACCCCGCACATCGCCAGCGCGACGGAAGCCACGCGACGCGGCATGGCGAACCTGGCCGCCGACAACCTGATCGCGGCGCTCGGTCTCGGGCCGCACGCCGGCAAGCCGCCGACTCCGCTCAATCCCGAAGTGCTGGAGCGACGCGCGTGATGGAAACCTGGGTGATCCTGGCCACGCTACTGTCGGCCGTGGCAGTGGTGCTGTTGCTGGTCGTGCTGCTGCGCGGCCGTCCCGGCCAGCAGGCAGCCGAACTGTCGGCCCAGCTTGTGGCCTTGCGCGAGGAACTCGGGCGCGGCAATGAGCGGCTGGAACGCGAACTGCGCGGCGAAGTCAACGAGACCGCCCGCGCCAATCGTGGCGAGCTCGGCCAGCAGCTCGGACAGTTCCAGCAAGGCCTGACGCAGCAGATGACCTCGGTTGCCACGCTGCAGAACAACCAGATCGACGCATTTGCGCAGCAACTCGCGCGCGTGACCGAAAGCACACTGCAGCAGCTCGACGGCATGCGCCAGCATCTACAGAAGGAAAGCCTGCAGACGCGTGAGGAACAGGCAGGCACGCTGCGCCGCTTTGGCGATGGCCTGCAGCAGCAATTGCAGGCGCTGAGCGAAGGCAACGAGCGCCGGCTCAACGAGATCCGGACAACGCTCGAGCAGAAGCTCAAGGACATCGAGACGCACAACGCCGCCAAGCTCGAGGAGATGCGCAAGACCGTCGATGAAAAGCTGCACGCTACGCTCGAGCAACGGCTCGGCGAGTCGTTCAAGCTGGTCTCGGACCGTCTCGAGCAGGTGCATCGCGGGCTTGGCGAGATGCAGGTGCTGGCCCAGGGCGTGGGCGATCTCAAGCGCGTGCTGACCAACGTGAAGTCGCGTGGCACGTGGGGCGAGGTGCAGCTCGAGATGCTGCTCGAGCAGATGCTCACGCCCGACCAGTACGCCAAAAACGTCGAGACGGTGGCCAGTTCGGGCGCGCGTGTCGAGTTCGCCATCCGGCTACCCGGGCGCAGTGATGGCAGTGTCCCGGTGTGGCTGCCGATTGACGCCAAATTCCCCAAGGAGCAGTACGAACGGTTGCTCGATGCGCAGGAGCGCGCCGATGTCGATGGGGTAAGTGCCGCCGGCCGCGAACTCGAACAGGCCATCCGCAAGGAAGCGCAGACCATCGGCGAAAAGTACCTGTCGCCGCCGGCCACGACCGATTTCGCCATCATGTTCCTGCCGACCGAAGGGCTGTATGCCGAAGCCCTGCGCCGGCCGGGGCTGGTCGATACCTTGCAGCGTACCTACCGCGTCTCGGTGGCTGGTCCGACCACGCTGACTGCCATTCTCAACAGCTTGCAGATGGGCTTTCGCACACTGGCGCTGGAGAAGCGCTCCAGCGAAGTCTGGGAAGTGCTCGGCGCGGTCAAGACGGAGTTCGGCAAGTTCGGCGACGTGCTGGCCAAGACGCGCGACACGCTCGTGCGCGCGGCGCGCAACATCGAGCAGGCGGAGGTCCGCACGCGTCAGATGGACCGCAAGCTGCGGCAGGTGGAAGCGATGCCGGGCGAGGCGGCACAGGCGATGCTGGGCCTCGATGGGCCAGGTTTTGCGCTGGGTGGGGAGCCGGAAGATGAAACCGATGCGCCGAACTAGCGTGACGTGTGCGGGATAGGAACGCGCGCGGGACAGTTCAGCTGTGGACGATGGTTCTGCGCCATCGTTCTCGCATTGCGCGAGGAAACAGAAGAACCGGGCTGGCACCGCCAGCCCAAGATGCCGCACTCAGGTGCGCTTCAGTTGTCAGTGTGCGGCATATCCCGCAACGTTACTTCGATCCCGCCGAAGCGCCGCGCCACCCAGTTGTAGGCATTGCAGGCCAGCCACAGCAGGCCGAAACCAACGAGCGTATTGAGGACCAATGCCGTGATCACGGCGATGCCCGGCAGGTCGCCATAGCGCACGAAGGCCACGATCAGGCCGAGCGTGACGATGGGCACGGAAAAGCACAGGTACACAAGCACCAGCGCCTTGGCGGTACGCACCGGGTCGACGTAGGCGATCTCTTTGTTGACGGCAGGGAGGAGCGGAGCAGAGGACATGTACGGCTCGGGTGGGGAAGAAATGGTTGCACGCAGTGTAGCGAAACCTGTTCCCGAACGGTAGTTTCAGGCCGCCGCCGGGCTGGCCGGCCGGGGGAAGTGCAGCGGAAAAACGACAATACCCCAGGCCTGCGATGGGCGGCTTGCCGCAGGGGTGGTTTTCTCCGTCCGTCGCTCGAAGGCTGGCGGCGGAAACGCTGTTCCGGAAATGCCGCTCCGGCAACACGGCTCCGGAAATCCATCCGGAGCCGGGGTTGCGGCGGATACGTGTCAGACCAGCCCGTCGAACAGCATGACCTGCACTGGGTCGCCCACTTCAACCTTGCCGCGCTCATGCTCGAGCACGATGAAGCAGTTGGCTTCGCTCATCGAGCGCAGGACACCGGAGCCCTGCTGGCCGGTGGTGCGGACCTCGGGAGTGCCATCTGCGCCGAGGGCGAGGATGCCGCGCTGATACTCCGTTCGGCCCGGCCGTTTGCGGATCGCTTCGGCGCTGCGGGCCCGCAGCAGCGGCAGGGGTTTGGCATCCGCACCCATCATGTGCAGCAGTGCGCCACGCACGAAGTGGTAGAACGTCACCATGACGGCCACCGGATTGCCGGGCAGGCCAAACAGGAAGGCGCTGTGCCCGTTGGATTCGATCCGGCCAAAGGCCATTGGCCGGCCCGGACGCATGGCGATGGTCCAGAACGTGACATCGCCGAGCTTGGCCATCATCTGCTTGGTGTAGTCTGCCTCGCCGACCGAGACCCCGCCGGAGGTGATGATCGCATCGGCGTTCTCGCATGCCATGCGGAATGCCCGTTCGAGTCCTTCGGGGCTGTCCGGTACCACGCCCATGTCGACGATCTCCACGTTCAGGCGCCGCAGCATGCCGTACAGCGTGTAGCGGTTGGAGTCATAGACGCAGCCTTCGTCGAGCGGCTGGCCGATCGAGCGCAGTTCATCGCCGGTGGAGAAAAACGCCACGCGCAGGCGGCGGCGCACGGGGACCTCGGCCACGCCAAGCGAGGCCAGCATGCCGATATCGGCAGGGCGCAGCACGCGGCCAGCTGTTAGCGCGGCTTGCCCCATGGCTAGATCCTCACCTGCCAGGCGGCGGTTGTCACCCGGTTTGACGGCATCGCCGGCAAACCGCACGGTGTCGCCCTCGGTCTGCGTGAATTCCTGCGGAATGACGGTATCGCAGCCGGCCGGCATGACGGCGCCGGTCATGATGCGCACGGCTTCGCCGGCAGAGGGTGCGCCGCTGAAGGCCGTGCCCGCATAGGCGGTGCCGATCACACGCAGCGCGACGTCGCCCGCGCCGAGCACCTTGCTCGAGAACGCGTAGCCGTCCATCGCGGAATTGTCATGTGCCGGGACGTTGATCGGCGAGATGATGTCTTCGGCCAGTACGCGGTCGAGTGCGCTGCGGATGGCAACGCGTTCGATGGCGCTGACCGGGGTGATGAAATCGCGGATGATGCCCTGGGCCTGGGCAACGGGCAGGGCGTTGGGATCGTAGTCGGACAGGCAGGAGACAACCGAGGCAAGCGTGATCATGAGGCGATGTTCCTACTGGACTCGGCCACCGGTTGTTCCAGTGCGCGCAGTTCGTCGAGGGTGTTGATGTTGCTGAAGGCGTTGGCATCGTCGAACAGGACGCGGGCGGTGCGGTGCCGATCGGTCCATGCTGCGATCTTGCGTTCGCCCTCGGCCAGGAATTGTGCGAGGCTGGGCAGGACGGTGACCTGCATCAGCATGAACACCGGGTGGCGCTGCGTGTGCCCGTCAGGCTCCTGCGTCACGGCCATGGCGATCTCCGCATCCTGCTCCAGGAGCGCTGCGCCGAGGCGTGCGACGAGATCGGTCGGCAGCAGCGGCGAATCGCACGGTGCGGTCACCATATACGGGGTCTCGCATTGCTGCAGGCCGGCCAGCACGCCGGCGAGCGGCCCCGGGAAGTCATTCACGGCATCTGTTACCACAGGCACGCCGAATGACTCGTAGGCGGCCAGGTTGCGATTGGCGTTGACCAGCAGATGCCCGGTCTGGGGTGCCAGGCGCAGCAGGGTGTGCATCGCCAGCGGCGTGCCGCGAAACGGCTGCAGGCCCTTGTCCACGCCGCCCATGCGGCTGCCGCGTCCGCCGGCGAGAATCAGGCCGGTTACGTCTTGTCGATCCATTGCGGTGTCTCAGCTCAACTCAGGTTGCATCGGTGCGTCCATCCACGGCTCAGCCGCCGATGTACGACATTTCGATCTTGCGCGCGGCGCGTGCCGCCTGGGTTTCCGGGTCGGCGCGCAGCTCGGAGTAGCGGTCGCTGCGCTGTCGCCAGACGCCGGCGAGGGCGTTGCTGATCTCGAGGTCGGAACGGCCTTCGCGCAGCAGCGCGCGCAGATCGTAGCCTTGCGTGGCGAACAGGCAAAGATAGAGCTTGCCTTCGGTCGACAGGCGCGCACGCGTGCAGTCGTGGCAGAACGCCTGGGTGACGCTCGAGATCACGCCGATCTCGCCGCTGCCATCGCGATAGCGCCAGCGTTCGGCGGTCTCGCCGAGATAGTTAGGCTGCAGGCTGTCGAGCGGGAAAGCGGCATCGATGCGCTGGATGACCTCGGCGGACGGTACTACGGAGGCCATGTTCCAGCCATTGCTGGCGCCGACGTCCATGAATTCGATGAAGCGCAGGATGATGCCCGTGCCCTTGAAGTGCCCGGCGAGCGGCACGATCTGGTCATCGTTGACACCTTTCTGCACCACCATGTTGACCTTCAGCGGGGCGAGGCCGACACGCTGCGCGGTCTCGATCCCGGCGAGGACATCGTGCACCGAGAAATCCACATCGTTCATGCGCTTGAAGACGGCGTCATCGAGGGCATCAAGGCTGACGCTCACGCGTGTCAGACCGGCATCCTTCAGGCTTTGCGCCTTGCGTGCCAGCAGTGAGGCATTGGTGGTCAGGGTCAGGTCGAGCGGCTGGCCGTCGCGAGTGGTGAGCTTCGCCAGCATCTCGATGAGACGTTCGATGTTCTTGCGCAGCAGCGGCTCGCCACCGGTCAGGCGGATCTTCTCCACGCCGTGTTCGATCGCGATGCGCACGATGCGTTCGATTTCCTCGAAGCTGAGGAGCTCGCTGTGCGGCAGGAACTGATAGTCCTTGTCGAATACATCTTTCGGCATGCAGTAGACGCAGCGGAAGTTGCAGCGGTCCGTCACCGAGATACGCAGGTCGCGCAGCGGCCGGCCACGCGTATCCGCCAGCAGGCCGCTCGGCATTTCGAGCCGGGCAGGCACGGCCGGAACCGTGGTGCGGTAGCGATGATCCCGGATGTCTACAACCGGGATGACGGTGTCAGTCATACAGCCTCGTAGAGCGCTTCGACAGCGAAGCCGCGCGCGGATTTGCGATAGATAGTTCGATTCTAGCGCAGGTGGCCATGGCACACGGCAACGCCCTCAGGCGCTGTACGTGAAAAAAGGACGGCAGAGCCGTCCTTTTTCCATCGCGCACAGGTGCCGTGGACACCTGCATGGTTCAGATCGCATGCATCATGCGGCGCTTTCAGGCTGGGAAGTCGGGCGGGTTTCGACCAGCACCATCGGGCCTTCCGGCAGGGCCGGCGCGGGCTTCCGCTCGCGCGGCTGGTGCGGTGCCGGGACGACGCTGGCGATCTCGCGCTGGACTGCCTCATGCCGGGCTGCATCGGTGTGGATCCATTCCAGGCCGGCTGCCGCCAGGACGGGAGTCAGTGCGTCCATTGCCAGGCCGGCTTTCACCGGCTGGGCTGGGGCGGGTGCTGTCCGGACAGGTTCAGCAGCAGGGGCGGCTGCAGGGGCAGCGACGGGCGCGGCGGCGGGTTGAACCGGCGCCGGCGTTTCTGCCACCATTGGTTCCGGGACTACCGGTGCCGGCGTCGCGGCAACCGCTGGCGCGGAGGCAGCCTGCACCTCGGGCTCGGCCGGTGCGACGGTCGCTGCGACTGTCGGTACGATGGCCCCTGCGACCTTGGCTGCGACTGCTTCCACGGTGGCGGCTGGCGTGGGTCGGGCGGTTGCCGCTTCCGTTTCCGCCTCCGTGGCAGCCTGGGCCGCATCATGCGAGATTACGGCCAGCACGCCGGTGGGCTCCGTGGGCGTGACGTCGCTGCTCGCGGCAATTGCGGCGCTAGCGCTCGTGTCTTCGCCTTCGAGCGGGTTGACATCCGCGGCTGCGCCTTCGCGCTCGCGGCGATAACGGTTGCGGCTGCGGCGGCTGCGGCGGCGGCGTTCCTCGCCTTCACCAGCTTCGGTGGTTTCGGCAGTACCTGCGACATCGTGGCCCAGTGCCTCGACATTGGCTTCGCTGCCGGTTTCGGCGATCGCCGGGCGGGCGGCTGCTGTCACGCCAGCGGCAACGGCTGCAGCAGAGGTCGTCGCTGCGGAAGCCACGACCTCGTTGGCCAGGGTTTCGGCCGAGGAAGCCACATCGGCGCCAGCGGCTTCCCGTGCCTCGCGGCGTTCGCGCTGCCGTTCGCGGCGCTCCTGGTTGCGTTCGCGGCGTGCCTCGTTGCTGCGGCCTTCGACGGCGGCTGGTGCTTGCGTTGTGCCGGTTTCGCTGGCGTCGGCCGGCTGGCGTACCTGGCGTTGCGCGTCGCGGTTGGCGTCGCGTTGTGCTTCACGACCATTTTCGCGAGGCGCGCGTTCTCCGCGTTCGCCACGTGCCTGGCGTTCGCCTCGTTCAGCGCGCTCGCCACGATCATTGCGTTCGCCGCGCTCGCCATTGCGGCCGCCATTCGAACGGCCGCGCTCCTGGCGATTGCCACCACGTTCGCCACGCTCACCGCGCTCGCGGCGGCCTTCCGGATTGCGGGCCGGTCGGGCGGGAGCGACCGGGGCGGGTGCCGGGGGCGGGGTCAGGCCGAGCAGGTTCTTCAGCCATGCAATAAAACCACCGGCAGCTGCAGGCTGCGGTGCGGGGGCAGGTGCCGGAGCCGGTTGGGCGGCAGCAGCCGGCTTGGGGGCGCGTTCAGGGCGCGGCGTGGCGGCCGGGGCCGGCTGATCGGGCGTGATGCCCTTGACGGCGGCTTCCTGGCGCGGCTTGGCTTCTTCCTTGCGGGTGCTGCTGTAGCTCGTATCTGCCTCGAGTTCCTTGGCGGCGGCTTCCGCGAGCTTGTAGCTCGGGCGCGTCTCTTCGAGGCGCGGATCGTCGTGGCGCAAGCGTTCGAGCTTGTAGTGCGGCGTTTCGAGGTGCTTGTTGGGGATCAACAGGACCTGCACCTTGAAGCGGTTTTCGATCAGGTTGATGTCGCTGCGCTTTTCGTTGAGCAGGAAGGCGGCGACTTCCACCGGCACCTGGCAGTGGATGGCGGCGGTGTTTTCCTTCATCGCCTCTTCCTGGATGATGCGCAGCACCTGCAGGGCGGACGATTCGGAATCGCGGATATGGCCCGTGCCGTTACAGCGCGGGCAGGTGATGTGCGAGCCCTCGGACAGCGACGGACGCAGGCGCTGGCGTGACAGTTCCATCAGGCCGAAGCGCGAGATCTTGCCCATCTGCACGCGGGCGCGGTCATGGCGCAGGGCGTCCTTGAGGCGATTCTCGACATCCTTCTGGGCCTTGCTCGACTCCATGTCGATGAAGTCGATGACGATCAGGCCGCCGAGGTCGCGCAGGCGCAGCTGGCGGGCGATTTCGTCGGCGGCTTCGAGGTTGGTGCGCGTGGCGGTTTCCTCGATGTCTGCGCCCTTGGTGGCGCGCGCCGAGTTCACATCCACCGATACCAGCGCTTCGGTGTGGTCGATGACGATGGCACCGCCCGACGGCAGGCCCACCATGCGCGAGTAGGCCGATTCGATCTGGTGTTCGATCTGGAAGCGCGAGAACAGTGGCACATCGTCCACATATTTTTTCACGCGCGGCATGTTGTCCGGCATCACCACGCTCATGAAGGCGCGGGCCTGGTCGTAGATGTCATCGGTGTCGATGAGGATTTCACCGATGTCGGGCTGGAAGTAGTCGCGGATGGCGCGGATCACCAGGCTCGATTCGAGGTAGATCAGCAGCGGGGCGCGGTTTTCGGTCGCGGCGCCGTCGATGGCCTTCCACAGTTGCATCAGGTAGTTCAGGTCCCACTGCAGCTCTTCGGCGCTGCGACCGATGCCTGCCGTGCGGGCGATGATGCTCATGCCATCCGGCACGGTGAGCTGGCTCATCGTTTCGCGCAGTTCCTGGCGGTCTTCGCCTTCGATGCGGCGCGACACGCCGCCGCCGCGCGGATTGTTGGGCATCAGCACCAGGTAGCGGCCGGCCAGCGAGATGAAGGTGGTCAGGGCAGCGCCCTTGTTGCCGCGCTCTTCCTTTTCTACCTGGACGATCAGTTCCTGGCCTTCGTGCAGCGCATCGTTGATGCGGGCGTTGCGGACGTCGGTGCCGTCCTTGAAGTACGCACGCGCCACTTCCTTGAACGGCAGGAAACCGTGGCGCTCTTCGCCATAGTTGACGAAGCACGCTTCGAGCGAGGGCTCGATGCGCGTGATCACGCCTTTGTAGATGTTGCCTTTGCGTTGCTCGCGGCCGGCGGCCTCGATGTCGATGTCGATCAGCTTCTGGCCGTCGACGATGGCAACACGCAGTTCTTCCTGCTGTGTTGCATTGAATAGCATGCGTTTCATCGCAAACCTCACTCCAGTGCCGTGTGTTGTCACGGCGGTCGGTTGGAGCACGCAGGGAATAGCAATGGGCGGGAGAATTGCCGGAATGGCGGCATCGCAAAGGCGAGACCGGCCGGGCACGGGCGAGAAAAGCAGGGAGAACGCGTATCCGGTTCCCGGGCGGGCCGCTTCGGTCGGCCGGGTGGGCGCGACGGATGCATGGGCCTTGTCGGGCGCGCTAGCGGGGCGCAGCCGGGTGCAGGACGCCGTTCTGTAAAGAGCGGTTAGAGACGCTATCAAAATGATGCTGGCGTCGTGGCGCGGTCCGGCCGGGTTTTCCGTACGGACTGCTGCGCGTCGTGCCGGAAGCATTGCGCTTCACTTTGATAGCGTCTCTAAGCGGTCGCGGATTGAGTCATACGCTCTAACACCGCTTTCCCGACGTGGCCGAATACTTCTTCGATTTATTGCCGCCAGACGTCTGGATCGGGTGCTGCGTTCTGCTGCAAGCCGGCCGGCACCATACCGGGTGCACGGGACTTTTCTTGCCGAAGCGGATGCCAAACCGGGCATCCGCCATGAATTCTGTTTTGCCGAATCACTGGTTCCCACAGTGCGGGCATCTGCCGAAGCGGCCTCTGGGCCGGTCCCTGCCGGTGCGCGCGCTGCGCGTACTGCTGAACTGCGCTGTCCGGGCCGACGCCCTCGCCAGGCGAACAGGACAAGCCGGTGCAGACAGCCCCGCGTGTAAAATGAAACCATTCTTTTACCGCACGGGCTCGTTTTGCCGGCCAACTGCCGGAAAACGAAAAAATTATATTCAAAATGAATGAGTTACGCCATCAAAATGAGAAAAATCGCACCGCCGGGGTTTCCGGAGGGCAGGTGGCGTTCGTCGAGATCGACGAGGGGGCCGAAGGCCAGCGGATCGATAATTTTCTACTACGCCTCGCGAAGGGGGTACCGAAAAGCCATGTTTACCGCATCCTGCGCTCCGGCGAGGTGCGGGTCAACAAAGGACGCATAGATGCAACCTATCGCCTGCAGCTTGGTGATATTGTACGCGTGCCCCCCATGCGTATCGCGGAATCGGCGGTCCAGCCCGCAGCCGTACCGGCGGCGGAGTTCGCCGTCCTGTTCGAGGACGATTACCTGCTGATCATCGACAAGCCGGCCGGTACGGCCGTGCACGGCGGCTCGGGGGTGTCGTTCGGGGTCATCGAGCAGTTGCGGCGCAGCCGGCCCACCGCCCGCTTCCTCGAGCTGGTCCACCGGCTGGACCGCGAAACCTCGGGCGTGCTGGTGCTGGCCAAGAAGCGGTCCGCCCTGGTGCATCTGCACGAGCAGATCCGGGCTGGCCAGCTGGACAAGCGGTACTACGCGGGGGTGAAAGGTGACTGGACTCATACCCGGCAGCACCTGCGTTTTCCGCTGCACAAATACAGCACGCCGGAAGGCGAGCGCCGCGTGCGCGTGCAGGCCGATGGCCTGGCGTCCCATACGGTCATCAACCGGATGGGCGGCAATGGCGCGTTCTCATGGCTGGAAGCCGAACTGAAGACAGGGCGGACCCACCAGATCCGCGTGCATCTGGCGCATGCCGGGTTTCCGATCCTGGGTGACGAGAAGTATGGGGATTTCGCCCTCAACAAACAATTGGCGCGCGCTGGCGCAAAGCCGGGCCTGCGGCGTATGTTCCTGCATGCGCATCGGCTGGCGCTCGCGCATCCGGCCGACGGGCGGCGGCTGGCGGTCGAGGCGCCGCTGCCGCGCGAGTGCGCGGCTTTTCTTGAGCAATGTGGAATAGGGCAGTAAGCGATATGGCGCAGCAGCAATTCGATCTGATCGTGTTCGACTGGGACGGCACCCTGATGGACTCCACGCCGACCATCACGCGCTGCATCCAGCTGGCCTGCCAGGATCTCGGCCTGCCGGTACCGGACGATGGTGCGGCAAGCCATGTGATTGGCCTGGGCCTGCAGGATGCCTTGAGCCTTGCCGCGCCCACGCTTGACCCTGCCGACTACCCCAAGCTGTCCGAGCGCTACCGCTTCCATTTCCTGACGCGCGATCCCGAGCTGGTGTTGTTCGACGGCGTGCGTGACATGCTCGAAGCGCTGCGCGCGCAACATTACCTCCTGGGCGTAGCGACCGGGAAGTCGCGCGCCGGCCTGCAGCGTGCGCTAGCGGCCACGGGCGTGGCCGACCTGTTCGATGCCACGCGCTGTGCCGACGAGACGTTCTCCAAGCCCCATCCGGCCATGCTTGTGGAGTTGGCGGGTGAGCTCGGGCAGAACGTCACGCGCACGGTCATGATCGGCGACACTACGCACGATCTGCAGATGGCTGCCAATGCCGGTTCCGGTGCGGTGGCGGTGAGCTATGGCGCGCATCCCCGGGCGTCGCTGCTCTCGCTGTCGCCGCTGCATTGCGCCAGCGATGTGCCTGATCTCAACGCCTGGCTGGCGCAACATGCCTGAACCAGGCGCCCAGCTGATCTGCGCGTCCGAGGCGCTGGTGGACGGTGGTACCGGGGTGCGTTTCGCGCTGGTGCATCGTGGCCGCGAGATCGGGGCGTTCGCGGTGCGCCATGGTGGAACGGTGTATGCCTATCTCAATGAGTGCGCACACGTCCCGATGGAAATGGACTGGCAGGAAGGCCAGTTTTTCGATGCTACGCAGACCTGGCTGGTGTGTGCGACCCACGGGGCCCTCTACGAGCCGCACAGCGGTCGATGCGTGGGCGGACCTTGCCGGGGTGCGAAATTGGTCGCGCTGGCAGTACAGGAAGAGCTGGGTAAGGTATGCTGGATCCCCGGTGGCGATTTCCAGCCACTCCCGTCTTCCCTGACCCTATCCTGAGAGACCGCAGCACATGAGCGAACCGCAACACCCGTCATCCGGCCAGTCCTCCGGCGGTGCTTCCGGGGACGATCCCAACGTCCTGGAGCCGGCGACCCATGCCGATTACCCGCTGGACGAGGATCTGAAGCGCGCCGACAAGCGGGCGCGCGAGCAGGTGCGCGGACAGGCGCCAGGATGGGAGCGTGGCGTGCTGGAAAAAGTCTTGCTGGCGACGCTCAGGGAGCAGCGCGCAGCGCGGCGCTGGCGCATTTTTTTCCGGCTGGCGACGCTGGGTGTGTTCCTGCTGGTGTTCTTCACGCTGTTCGAATTCAAGACCACGACCAAGTCGGTCTCCGGCCGTCATACCGCCATGGTCACCATCGACGGGGAGATCGCGGCCGGTACGTCCGCCAGCGCCGAGGCCATCAATGCGTCGCTGCAGGCGGCGTTCGAGGATACGGCGTCGGCCGGGGTCATCCTGAAAATCAATTCGCCCGGCGGCTCGCCCGTTCAGGCCGGCATCATCAACGATGAAATCCGCCGGCTGCGCGGCATCTATCCGGACAAGAAGCTGTATGTGGTGGTGGAGGAAGTCTGCGCGTCCGGCGGCTATTACATTGCCGCGGCGGCCGACATGATCTACGTGGACAAGGCCAGCATTATCGGCTCCATCGGCGTGCTGATGGACGGTTTCGGCTTTACCGGACTGATGGAAAAGATTGGCGTCGAGCGCCGTCTCTACACGGCCGGGGCGAACAAGGGGATGCTGGATCCGTTCTCGCCGCAATCGCCGGTGCAGCGCGCTTACGCGCAGCAGATGCTCGACGAGATCCACCAGCAGTTCATCACCGTGGTGCGCGAAGGGCGGGGGAAACGGCTTTCCGACGATCCGCAGCTGTTCTCGGGCCTGTTCTGGAGCGGTGCGCGCAGCGTCGAGCTGGGACTGGCAGACGGTATCGGGACCGCTGACTTCGTGGCGCGCGATGTGATCAAAGCGGAAAATATCGTCGACTATACGGTCAAGGACAATATCGCCGAGCGGGTCGCCAAGCGCTTTGGCGCGGCCATGGGCGCCGGCGCCGTGAAGGCGCTGCTGTGGAGCGGTTCGCTGCAGCCGTTGCGTTGAGGCCGGCGCCGCAGGCGCATTGAGGACGCTACCCGGCGTTCTTCCTTGCCACTTGGGGTGGATCAGTGGGCCAGCAGCAGGAAAATCGCCGGCCGCTTGCGCAGGTCGAGACGCTGCTCCGACCATTGCGCCACCGGCAGCGTCACGACCTGCTCGCTGGGCAGCGTGAGATCGACCGCCACCGATAGCAATGTCTGCCCCGCACACTGGCTGCGGATGGTGTCGAGCAGTTGCGGGTTGCGGTAGGGCGTTTCGATGAAGATCATCGTCTGGCCCTGGGTGCGCGATTGCTGCTCGAGCTGCTTCAGCCGTGCGGCACGTGCCGCGGCGTCGATCGGCAGATAGCCGTGGAATGCAAAGCTCTGGCCATTCAGGCCGGACGCCATCAACGCCAGCAGGATCGAACTCGGACCCACCAGCGGGCGGACTGGAATGCCGCGCTGGTGCGCGAGTCGCACGAGGTTGGCACCGGGGTCCGCCACCGCAGGGACGCCGGCTTCCGACAGCAACCCGCCATCCCGGCCGCCTGCCAGCGGATCCAGCAGAGCGGACAGCGCCTCCTGCGGTGTATTGACATTCAGCTCGCGGATCTCGATCTGCTGGATTGCGTGGCGCAACGGCGTCGATTCCGACAGTTTCTTCAGGTAGGCACGCGCCGTCTTGGCGTTTTCCGCGATCAGATAGTCCAGGGCGGCCGTCTGCCGCTGTACCTCGGCTGGAATAACTGCGGGCAGGGGGTCTGCGGCATCGCGCGCGCCTAGGGTGTTGGGCAGCAGATACAGGGTGCCGGCCATGCTCAGGCTCCAAAGAAGGGGTAGCCGACTCGGCGCAGCATGGAGGTCAGGGCGACCAGCGGCAGGCCGATCAGGGCTGTGGGGTCGTCCGACGTCACTTTTTCCAGCAAGGCGATGCCCAGGCCCTCGGCCTTGGCGCTGCCGGCCACGTCATAGGGGTGCTCGAGGTGCAGGTAGGCGTCAAGCTCGGCATCCGGCAGGTCGCGGAAGGTCGCGAGAGTCTGCACATCCTCGATCTGGTGCTGTCCCGTGCGGCCATCGAACAGGCAGAGCGCCGAGTGGAAAGTCACCGTACGACCGCGCATGCGCTGCAATTGCTGGAGCGCGCGTGCATGATCGCCGGGTTTGCCCATCTGCTGGCCGTCGAGCGTGACCACCTGGTCTGAGCCGATGATCAGTGCATCCGGCTGCTGGCGGGCGATCGCTTGTGCCTTGTGCAGTGAAAGCCGCATGGCGGTGGCGTCCGGGCACTCGCCGGGCAGCGGGGTTTCATCGATATCGGGCACCGCGACGGTGAAGGGCACGCGCAACCGTTCCAGCAATTCGCGGCGGTAACGGGAGCTGGAGGCGAGGATCAGTGCCGGGAGGCGCGGGTCAGTCATAAGTCATTGACGGAAAAGATGGATTTTGCCCGGAGGGCTTTGACGACCGCTGAAAAAGCAGCGTATAATCGCGCGTTTTGCTGATCGTGCCGGGCTGACCGCGCATGTTATCAACAAACCAGATTGGCGACCAAGCGGCAACACGGCAATCCTGCGGTAACGCGCGGTACGGATGGTTTTGTTGCGAACCGCGCCGGCACGGCTGTGAGTGCAGGTGGAGCGCCACGCGCCAGACTAGGGATTCCGCATCATGATTCAGTTGAATCCGCTCAGACCGTTCGATATTTTCGACTTCAGTGTCGCTGGCGAAGAGGCGCAGGGTGCGCTCCCGCTGACCTCACTGCCGCGTGTGCTGGCGGAGCTGGCCCCCGAGGCGCCGGCCGACGCGCGCGATGCACTATTCAACTGGCGCTTGCGCGGTTTCGTGCGCGAGGAGGCCTCGATGGCCGGCCTGGATGGGCGCAAGCGCAAGTTCGTGGCGCTGGAGGTTGATGGCGTGCTGTGGCTCGTGTGCCAGCGCTGTCTGACGGTCAAGCCGGAATCGCTGTCCGTGCGGACCGTCCTGGAGCTGGTGCGTACCGAGGCAGAAGCTGATGCGGCGCCGGTCGATGACGACGAAGTCGATGTCATCGTCGGTTCGCGTCATTTCCAGCTGGCCGAACTGATCGAAGACGAATTGCTTCTGGCTTTGCCAATCGCAGTCAAGCATGACGTCTGTCCGGAGGTTCATCCGGACCTGGTCACGGGTGCGGATGGCCAGGTCGTGCCTGAAGAAGCGCCCGAAGATGCAGAGGAAGAAACCAGGCCATCGCCGTTCGCGGCGCTGGCCGACCTGAAACGCCGCCACTGAAGAAGCAGTGGTGCAGCGCCTGCCGCACGCGGGCGCGCGGTTTACGGTCGAGCAGTATCGTGCATTCGCTGCAACCCGGCTACGTTGGCGGCGGATGTGATGTGATAAAATTCAAGACATTCTCTTAGGAGTCATAGATCATGGCAGTTCAGCAAAACAAGAAGACGCCGTCGAAGCGCGGCATGCACCGTTCCCACGACCATCTGGACGCGGCGTCGCTGGCCGTCGAGCCGACGACCGGTGAAGTGCACCTGCGCCACCACGTGAGCCCGAACGGCTACTACCGTGGCAAGAAGGTCGTCAAGACCAAGAACGACTGATGAATCGGGCAGGCGTGTCGGGTAGGTGTGTTGATTTTCCCCGCGCTGGTTCGTGATTCGATCTGATAGGAAAGCGGCAGTTGCGTTGCCGCTTTTTTGTTTCCGCGCGCCTGACATGACCGTTCGACATCCGGCGGCAGCCACGACGATGGATGGCCGTTGCCTTGCCCGATCCGGCAGGCAACCGAGGCTGCGGTTCTCGATCCACTCCTCACATACATGACGATCCGACTTGCTATCGATTGCATGGGCGGCGATCACGGCGTAACCGTGACCGTCACTGCCGCGGTCAATTTCGTCTCGCAGCACGCAGATGCCAGCATGGTGCTGGTTGGCGACCCTGCTGCCATCCAGCAGCAACTCAAGAAGCTCGGCGCCAGTGGCAATGCACAGCTGAGCATCGTCCCGGCATCCGAAGTCGTCACGATGGACGATTCCGTGGAAGTCGCGCTGCGCCGCAAGAAAGATTCCTCAATGCGCGTGGCCATTACCCAGGTCAAGAACGGCGATGCCGATGCCTGCATTTCGGCCGGCAACACTGGCGCGCTGATGGCACTGTCGCGCTATGTCCTGAAGACGCTGGACGGCATCGACCGCCCGGCCATTGCCACGGCCATTCCCAACGAAAAGGGCGGTGGCACCACAATGCTCGATCTCGGTGCCAATGCTGACTGCGAACCGCAGCACCTGCTGCAGTTCGCGCAAATGGCGGAAGCCATGGTCGCGGTGGTGGAAAACAAGGAACGACCGTCGGTCGGCCTGCTGAACATCGGCGAGGAAGTCATCAAGGGCAACGAGGTCGTCAAGCAGGCGGGCGAGCTGCTGCGCGCCAGTTCGCTCAATTTCTACGGTAATGTCGAAGGCAATGACATCTATCGCGGCACGACCGACGTGGTGGTCTGCGATGGCTTTGTCGGCAACGTGGCGCTCAAGACCAGCGAAGGTATCGCCAAGATGATTGGCGGCATGATCCGCGAGGAATTCGGCCGCTCGTGGCTGACCAAGCTGATGGCCTTGGTGGCAATGCCGGTGCTGAATCGCTTCCGCCACCGTGTCGATCATCGCCGCTACAATGGCGCGTCCCTGCTGGGACTGCGCGGCCTGGTGATCAAAAGCCATGGCTCGGCGGACGCCTATGCTTTTGAATGGGCGATCAAACGCGGGTATGATGCGGCCAAAAATGGCGTGGTTGAGCGTATTGCCCAAGTCTTTGCCAGCAAGGCTGCGCCACGGGAGCTGCCAGGCGACCCGCCCACCGTGATGCCGCGCGTTGGTTGATGGCCAGGACGGGTACATAGCAGACGCCGATTTACATCGACAGGATTTTCATGACATACGCAAAGATCATTGGCACCGGCAGTTACCTGCCACCGCGCCGCGTGACCAATCAGGATCTGACCGCCATGCTGGCGGAAAAAGGTATCGAAACCAGCGATGAATGGATCACCTCGCGGAGTGGCATTTCCGCGCGGCACTATGCCGATGCCAATGTCACCAGCAGCGATCTCGCCGTGCGGGCGGCGGAGCGAGCCATCGAAGCCGCAGGTGTCGATCGCCAGCAGATCGACCTGATCATCGTCGCGACCTCCACCCCCGATTTCGTTTTCCCGAGCAGCGCCTGCATGGTGCAGAGCAAGCTGGGCATCACCAGCAACTGTGCTGCGTTTGACCTGCAGGCGGTGTGTTCCGGCTTCATCTACGCGATGGCCACGGCAGACCGCTTCATCCGCAGCGGCATGTACCGCACAGTGCTTGTCATCGGCGCGGAAGTGTTCTCGCGCATCCTTGATTTCAATGACCGTTCCACTTGCGTGCTGTTTGGCGACGGTGCCGGCGCGGTGCTGCTACAGGCGTCCGACGAGCCGGGCATCTTGTCCACGGCGCTGCATGCGGATGGCAGCTATGTCGATATCCTGTGCGTGCCAGGCCATGTGTCGGGCGGTACGGTAACGGGTGATCCCCTGCTCAAGATGGACGGCCAGGCCGTATTCAAGCTGGCCGTGAATGTGCTCGACAAGGTCGCGCGCGAAGTCCTCGAACAGGCCAAGGTGGACGCCGCCCAGATCGACTGGCTAGTACCGCACCAGGCCAATATCCGCATCATGCTGGGTTCTGCCAAGAAGCTCGGCCTGCCGCCCGAGCGTATGGTCGCGACGGTGCATGAGCACGGTAACACTTCTGCGGCATCGATTCCGCTGGCGCTCGACGCCGCGGTGCGCGATGGCCGCATCCAGCCGGGCCACAACGTGCTGATGGAAGGCGTGGGCGGCGGCTTTACCTGGGGCGCAGTACTGCTGCGCATGTAAGAGGTCATCTCAAAATGATTCTGGCGTCCGGTTTGGCGTCATGCGGCGGCCTTGCCGTACTGCATGTACTGTCTGCGGCCGCGCGCCTAGCCAGAACCGCTCCGCTTCATTTTTGACATCACCTCTCAATTCGGATCAGGACGCTAGAGCTGGCGCGTCGTGACTTTACCCAATGCAGATATCATGAAATTTGCTTTCGTCTTTCCCGGCCAGGGCTCGCAATCGGTGGGCATGCTCAACGCCTTTGCCGATCATCCGGTGGTGCAGCGCACGCTGGAAGAAGCCTCGTCGGCCCTCGGTTTCGATATCGGCAAGCTGATTGCCGAAGGCCCGGCCGAAGAACTCAATCTCACCACCAATACCCAGCCGGTGATGCTGACTGCCGCCGTGGCGTGCTACCGCGTGTGGCGCGATGCGGGCGGTGCGGCACCGGCCATGGTGGCCGGCCATAGCCTGGGCGAATATTCCGCCCTGGTTGCCGCGGAAGCGATTGCCTTTGCGGATGCCGTTCCCCTGGTGCGTTTCCGCGCCCAGGCCATGCAGGAAGCCGTGCCGGTGGGCGAGGGCGGCATGGCGGCGATTCTCGGCCTGAGCGATGACGATGTGCGCGCCGCTTGTGCCGAAGCGTCGGTGGCCGGCATCGTCGAGGCCGTCAACTACAATGCGCCGGCGCAGGTTGTGATCGCCGGCCAGAAGGCCGCGGTGGAAAAAGCGTGCGAGATTGCCAAGAGCAAGGGCGCGAAGCGCGCGCTGCCGCTGCCGGTCTCGGCGCCGTTCCATTCCTCGCTGCTGAAGCCGGCTTCGGATCGCCTGCGCGAGTACATGGCGAACCTGACGGTCCACGCGCCGACGATTCCGCTGGTGAACAACGTGGACGTGGCCATCGTGTCGGATCCGGCTGCCATCAAAGATGCGCTCGTGCGTCAGGCGGCTGCGCCCGTGCGCTGGGTGGAATCGGTCCAGGCCATGGCGGCAGCGGGCGTGACGCACCTCGTGGAGTGCGGACCGGGGAAGGTCCTGGCTGGCCTGACCAAGCGCATCGACGGCAACCTGACGGCCCTGTCGATCACCGATCCCGCTTCTGTTCAGGAAGCCCTGGCTCAGTTGAAGTAAGGAACCACGATGACACGACTTCTCGAACAACAAGTGGCGCTGGTCACCGGTGCGTCGCGCGGCATCGGCAAGGCCATTGCGCTGGAACTGGCGCGTGCCGGTGCGCGGGTGATCGGTACGGCGACCAGCGCGGCCGGCGCGGAAGCCATCAGTGCGTACCTGTCGGCCGATGGGCTGACGGGCCATGGCGTGGTGCTGAACGTCAATGATGCGACAGGCTGCGAGGCTGTGATCGACGACATCGTCAAGTCGCATGGCGGCCTGAACATCCTTGTCAACAACGCTGGCATCACGCAGGACCAACTGGCCATGCGCATGAAGGACGATGACTGGAGCGCTGTCATCGACACCAACCTGACGTCGGTCTTCCGCCTGTCGCGCGCCGTGCTGCGGCCGATGATGAAAGCGCGCGGCGGCCGTATCATCAATATCACTTCCGTCGTGGGTTCGGCCGGCAATCCCGGCCAGATGAACTACGCGGCGGCGAAGGCTGGCGTCGCGGGTATGTCGCGCGCGTTGGCCCGCGAAATCGGTAGCCGCAACATTACGGTGAATTGCATTGCACCGGGTTTTATCGACACCGACATGACGAAGGCCCTGTCGGAAGAGCAGCACACTGCACTCAAGGGGCAGATCCCCCTTGGTCGGCTGGGCGAGCCCGAGGACATCGCGCATGCGGTGGTCTTCCTGGCGTCGCCACAAGCTGGCTATATCACGGGCACGACACTGCACGTGAATGGCGGCATGTACATGAACTGAGTTGGCGGGCGGCCGCGTACGGCCGGGCTTGCCCCATGGGCGCGGCCAGTACGCACGCCGTTGGCAACTGTTCAACGTTTTTTAATTGAAGAACGGGTGTGTTTTTTGCATATCGGGCTGGGCGGCATCTTCGTGCCTAAACCTGCTAAAATGCGCCCACATTTTTGTCGAACTTCCCTGGAGGGTTACATGGACAATATCGAACAACGCGTCAAGAAAATCGTGGCTGAGCAACTGGGTGTCGCTGAAGCCGACATCAAGACCGAGTCTTCCTTCGTGAACGACCTCGGCGCCGATTCGCTCGACACGGTTGAACTGGTGATGGCGTTGGAAGATGAATTCGGTATGGAAATTCCCGATGAGGAAGCCGAAAAGATCACGACGGTGCAGCAGGCGATCGACTACGCCACGGCACACGTCAAGGCCTGATCAAGGCCTGCAGCCCTGCGCACAGAATTGCAGCCACAGAAGAGGTGCCGGAGCGGGCCATGGCCTGCAGCCGGTGACGTCTTCTGTGGCTTTTGTCCGTTATAAACGTAGGAATACAGAGTGAGCCGTCGTCGCGTTGTCATTACTGGTCTGGGACTCATCTCGCCTGTCGGAAACACGGTCGCCGAAGCATGGCCGAACCTTCTGGCCGGCAAGTCGGGTATTGCCACGGTCACCAAGTTCGACCACTCCGCACTGTCCGTGCACTTTGCCGGTGAAGTGAAGGGCTTCAATGTGGAGGACTATCTTCCCGCCAAGGAAGCCCGCCATATGGATACCTTCATCCACTATGGCATTGTCGCCGGCATGCAGGCGCTGCAGGACAGCGGCTACGAAGTCACCGAGGAAAATGCCGATCGCATTGGCGTGATGGTGGGTTCCGGCATCGGCGGTCTGCCGATGATCGAAGACACCCAGATCGAAATGCTGAATCGCGGTCCGCGCCGTATTTCGCCATTCTTCGTGCCGGGTTCGATCATCAACATGATCTCGGGGCACCTCAGTATCAACCACAATCTGCGTGGTCCGAACCTGGCTGCAGTCACGGCCTGTACCACAGGCCTGCACAGCATCGGACTGGCTGCCCGCCTGATCCAGTGCGGCGATGCCGATGCAATGCTGGCCGGCGGCGCCGAGTCGACCGTCTCCCCGCTGGGGATCGGCGGCTTTGCCGCGGCGCGCGCGCTCTCTACCCGCAATGATGATCCGGCAACCGCCTCGCGCCCGTGGGATGTGGGCCGCGATGGCTTCGTGCTGGGCGAGGGTGCCGGCGTGATGATGCTGGAAGAGTACGAGTCCGCCAAGGCCCGTGGCGCCCGCATCTATGCAGAGCTCGCTGGCTTTGGCATGAGCGGGGATGCGTTCCACATGACCGCGCCCAATATGGATGGTCCGCGCCGCTGCATGCAGAATGCGCTGCGCGACGCCGGCATGAATGCCGACGAGGTGAATTACCTCAATGCCCACGGCACGTCGACGCCACTCGGTGACAAGAACGAAACCGATGCCATCAAGGCGGCGTTTGGCGAGCATGCCTACAAGATGGTGGTTAACTCGACCAAGTCGATGACTGGCCACCTGCTGGGCGGTGCTGGTGGCCTGGAATCGGTATTCACGGTCCTGGCGCTCCATCATCAGGCTTCGCCCCCTACCATCAACATCTTCGAGCAGGATCCGGAGTGCGATCTCGACTACTGCGCCAACACCGCGCGGGAGATGAAGATCGATGTGGCCGTCAAGAACAATTTCGGGTTTGGCGGAACCAACGGCACGCTGGTATTCCGCCGCCCCCGTTAAATTTCCGTGCATTCCGCTCCCGTCCTGGTCAGCGCGGCCTGGTTTCGCCGCGGCTGCGCGCTGCTCGCGGCGGGCGAGGGGGCGGTGCTTGGCTGGCTGGCGCTGCAGTCAACGCTGGCGGGGCCCGTGCCCGGATGGCTGGCTGGCCTGTTGAGCGTAGCATTGCTGATGCTCGCATGGCCGCCGGTGTGGCGTTCCGCAAACATCTGCAAGTTGGCCTTTGTGGAAAGTGCTGCGGTGCCCACACTGCAAGTGTGGCACCGTGGCACGCCGCAGCCTGTGCCATTGCCGTTGCGTTGGTGCTGGTGGTGGAGCGGGCGGCTGGTATTGCTGGGATTGGGACAGGGGCGTGCCACCGTGTGGGTGCTGATCGATGCAGAGGGTGCGTCCGCCGTCCAGATGGCCGGATTTCACCGCAGGCTGCGCGATGCGACGTCGGCGCAACCCGAAGCGGGCGCCCGTTGGTAATATGCAACGCTGAAAGCGAACGTAACAATTGAAGCGATAATTATCAGGTGAACACTGAGTGAGTGAACGCGAAGCCGATCAACTTCTCGTCGAGCGGGTCCAGCAGGGTGACAAGAAGGCTTTTGAGCTGCTGGTGGTCAAGTACCACCGGAAGATCATTCGCCTGATTTCGCGTCTGATCCGGGATCATGCCGAGGTCGAGGATGTCGCGCAGGATGCGTTCATCAAGGCCTACCGGGCCTTGCCCCAGTTCCGTGGCGAGTCGGCGTTCTATACCTGGCTGTACCGGATTGCCGTGAATACCGCCAAGAACTACCTTGCCACGCAGGGCCGGCGGCCGTCTTCGGCGAGTGACATTGATAACGAAGAAGCTGAAACTTTTGCTGATGCTGACCAACTAAGAGACATCAACACACCGGAATCGATGCTGCATACGCGGCAGATTGCCGATACGGTGAATCGCGCGATGGAAAGCCTGCCCGAGGAACTGCGGGTTGCGATCACGCTGCGCGAGATAGAAGGCCTGAGCTACGAGGAAATCGCCGAGGCGATGGAGTGCCCGATTGGTACGGTACGCTCCCGGATTTTCCGCGCACGCGAGGCGATTGCGGAGAAATTGCGGCCCTTGCTGGGAACAGTGGAGGGAAAACGCTGGTAAGCGGCGACGCTGCTGCCGGTTGTGATCGAGCGGTATATAAACGTTGCGCGCCAGCTGTCGTCATCCGGCAGAACAGCAACGAAAAAACGGGATTGTTTCGGTTATCAGGATTTTTTTGGGGTCGGGAAATGGGTCAGGCTCAACAACAACCGGTGCGGCTCACCGCAGTCGCGGAACACGTGTCCGCCCTGATGGATGGCGAAATCGCCAGCCATGAGCTCAATGAAGCGTTCGATGCGGCCAAGTCCGATGTGGGCATGGCTGACTGGCAGTGCTATCAGCTGATCGGTGACGCGCTGCGTTCCGAGGATCTGATCCAAGGCGAGTCGAGCGATGCTTTCCTGCAGTCGTTCGCCGCGCGCTTCGAAAGCGAACCCCATGTGCTGGCTCCTGTGGCCGCGCGTTCCGTATCGCGCCATCGCCTGCTGCTCCGTCCCTCGTGGGTGCGCCGGGTCGTGCCGACGACCGCGGTCGCGGCAGCAGTGGCCGCGGTGACATGGATCGCCGTGCCGCAACTTGGCCAGTCGGTCAACCCGAACACTTCGTCCACCGTCGTGGCCATGGCGCCCGCACCGTCCGAATCGGCTACGCGTAGCGCTGGTCCGGTGATCGCGGTGTCCGCCGATGCCACGATGATTCGCGACGCCCGCCTGGACGATTATCTGCGTGCCCATCGGCAGGCAGCAACCACGGGCGTGTCAATGCCCTACATCCGCGCGGCAGCCGCGCAAACGACGCAGGCACAGGACAATTCGAAGGAATAATGGCGGCACATTCGTTGCATACCGCGCGGTCGATCCCGCGGTCGATCCCGCAGTCGATCCGTCACGCGGTGCGTTCGCATCAGGTTGCGGCAGTCTGCCGCACGCTCGTGTTGGTATTGTGTGTTTCCGGCTTCGGCACGTTGCATGCGCAGGAGCGCCCGCAGGAGCCGACGCGCCTGGAGCGCGGTGAAGCCGCTAAATGGCTGGCACGCATCCAGAAAGCGGCCAAGCGCGAGAACTACGTCGGCACGCTGACGTTCCAGCGCGGCAGCACCATCCATTCCTCGCGCATCCAGCATTTTTCCGATGGTCTGAACAACGAGTACGAGCGGCTCGAGATGCTTGATGGCAAGCAGCGCGAAGTGCTGCGCCAGAATTCCCAGGTCCACACGCTGATCCACGAGGCCCATGTCGTCGTCGTGGAGCAACAGGAAGGCAAGGATCGTTTCCCCGCGTTGCTGGCCACGACCAAGGGTGATGTACTCGAACAGTACGACATGCGCCACTTCGGTCGTGAGCGTGTCGCCGGCAAGGAATGCGAGGTGTTTGCGCTCGACCCGCGGGACAGCCAGCGCTTTGCCTACCGCATCTGGGCCGACAAGGACAGCGGCCTGCTGATTCGCGCGCAGACACTCGGCGATGCCGAGACGGTGCTCGAACAGATTGCGTTTTCCCAGGTGGATATTGGCGTGCCGTCCGGCAAGCAGCGCATCATCGGCGCCATCAAGGGCCTGAGCGGTTGGCGCAAGTACGATATCCATTACCAGCCGGCCAACCTGGCCGATCAGGGCTGGCAGGTGTCCGCGCCGGTGCGCGGCTTCCAGAAGATCCGCGAAGTCCGCCGCCCCCTTAACACCGACAATGAAAAAGCATTCGAGGTGCACCAGGTCGTGTTCAGCGATGGCCTTGCCGGCCTCTCGGTGTTCATCGAGCCGGTGGATCAGCAGCGCATGCGCAAGGAAGGCATCGCCGCCCAGGGGCCCACGCATATCCAGGTCCGCCGCGTGGCCGACCACTGGATCACGGTGGTCGGTGAGGTGCCGGCATCCACGGTCCGCCAGTTCGCGGCGGCCGTCAGCTATCGCCCTGCTGGCAAGCCGTAACGGTCTATACGGACCGGGTTGGCCCCGAACGGGTGGGGGCGCTGCCAGCGCTGCCGTCCGGGCAACCCAATCGTTTTTCTAGGGAGTTGTCATCCATGCTCACGGTGAAACCTGTCCATCTGGCGAGTGCCTGCATGCTCGCTGCCACGCTGCTGATCGCGCCGGTGACTTCAACGCCCGCGCTGGCGCAGAACACTGCCCGTTCCTACAATCTGCCGGACTTCACCGATCTGGTCGAGCGCGCCAGCCCGGCAGTCGTCAATATTCGTACCACGGAGCGCATCCGTTCCTCGGGTGGTGCCAGCACCGACGAAGAGGAGATGGCGGAGTTCTTCCGTCGTTTCTTCGGCGTACCGCTACCGGGCATGCCGCCCGGTCGCCGTTCCCCGCAACAGCCCCAGCAGCCAGGGCCGGAGCAAAGCCGCGGTGTCGGCTCAGGCTTCATTATTTCTGCCGATGGTTACGTCATGACCAACGCGCACGTGGTCGAGGATGCGGACAGTATCTATGTCACCCTGCCTGACAAGCGGGAATTCAAGGCCAAGCTGATTGGCTCGGACAAGCGCACGGACGTCGCTTTGGTGAAAATCGAAGCGACCAACCTGCCGCGCCTGCCGCTCGGTGATTCGAACGCGGTGAAAGCCGGCGAGTGGGTGCTCGCCATCGGCTCGCCATTCGGGCTCGATAACACGGTGACCGCGGGTATCGTGTCGGCCAAGGGTCGCGATACTGGCGATTACCTGCCGTTCATCCAGACCGACGTGGCGGTCAATCCTGGTAATTCGGGCGGTCCGCTGATTAACCTGCGCGGCGAAGTCATTGGCATCAACTCGCAGATCTATAGCCGTAGCGGCGGTTACATGGGCATTTCGTTTGCCATCCCGATCGACGAAGCCATGCGCGTGGCAGACCAGCTCAAGGCATCCGGCCGGGTGACGCGGGGCCGTATTGCCGTCGCGATCGGTGACGTCACCAAGGAGCAGGCTGAATCGCTTGGCCTCGCCAAGGCGCGCGGCGCACTGGTGGGCAGCGTCGAGGCAGGGGGGCCTGCGGAAAAGGCCGGAATCGAAGCTGGTGACATCATCCTGCGCTTCAATGGCCGTGACATCGAGCGGGCGTCCGACCTGCCCCGCCTCGTTGGCGATACCAAGCCGGGCAGCCGCGTGCCAATCCAGGTGTGGCGCAAGGGCGCAACGCGCGACATGAGCATCACCGTGGCTGAGCTGCCGAGCGATACCCGCGCCAGCCGCGACAGCGAAGGCGGTGCCGAGAAGGCGCCCGCGCAGAAGGTCGATGCCATGGGCCTGGTTGTCAAGGACCTGAGCGCGGCACGGCAGGCGGAGCTGAAGCTGAAGTCGGGGATCGAGGTGGAGCGCGCCGAAGGGCCGGCGGCACGCGCCGGCATCCGGCAGGGTGACGTCATCCTGCGGGTTGGCGATACCGACATCCGGGACAGTCGCCAGTTCGAGGCGCTGGTGCGCGGTCTCGACAAAAACAAGACGCACGCGGTGTTCGTGCGGCGCGGCGATGCGACCCAGGTGTTGACGGTCCGTCTCGCGGGCACGGGCCGGTGAGCATGGCCGACCTGACACTCTATGGCCGGGGCTATTGTCACCTTTGCGATGACATGAAACTGGCGATCGAACCGTTGCGGGGCGAATTTGCCTTTACCCTGCACGAAGTCGACGTCGATAGCGACCCGGCCATCGAGGCGCGGCTGGGCGAACTGGTACCGGTGCTCATGACCGGCACGCCAGCGAACCCCGGCCGTGAACTGTGCCATTATTTTGCCGATCTGCCGGGGATTCGCGCCTGGCTCACCGATCCCGCCAGCGCATAAATATCGCCGCATTCCGCATCGGGAAAACCCCGAATTCCGGTAAAATGGCGGGTTAATGCGCGTTCTGCAGTTTTTCCAACGCACTCCTTCGATGCCGCCTCGTTGCCTGTCCGGGCAGGCGGCATCTGCCCCATGAACAGACGACCCATGCCCCGTGCTGCCACGTCAGCCGGCATTTTCTGAGCCAGATGGACAATATCCGCAATTTTTCGATCATCGCCCATATCGACCACGGTAAATCGACGCTGGCCGATCGCATCATCCATATGTGCGGCGGGCTGTCCGACCGCGAGATGGAAGCCCAGGTGCTCGATTCGATGGATATCGAGAAAGAGCGCGGCATCACCATCAAGGCGCAAACCGCCGCGCTCGCTTATACGGCGCGCAATGGCAAGGTCTATAACCTGAACCTGATCGACACGCCGGGACACGTCGATTTCAGCTATGAAGTCAGTCGCTCGCTGTCGGCCTGCGAAGGCGCGCTGCTGGTCGTCGATGCCTCGCAGGGCGTCGAGGCCCAGACCGTGGCCAACTGCTACACCGCCATCGAGCTTGGCATGGAAGTGGTGCCGGTGCTGAACAAGATCGACTTGCCGTCGGCCGATCCCGCCAACGCCATCCAGGAAATCGAGGATGTCATCGGCATTGACGCGCAGGATGCCATTCACTGCTCGGCCAAGACCGGCCTTGGCGTGGACGATGTCATCGAAGCCATCATCGCGCGGGTGCCGCCGCCCAAGGGCGATGCCGATGCGCCGCTGCAGGCGCTGATCATCGACTCCTGGTTTGACAACTATGTCGGCGTCGTCATGCTGGTGCGCGTGGTCAACGGCACGCTGCGCCAGAAAGACAAGATCACCCTGATGGCCAGCGGCACGCAGCATCTGGTCGAGCACCTCGGCGTGTTCTCGCCAAAGTCCGTGCCGCGCGAGGCCTTGACGGCAGGCCAGGTGGGCTTCGTGATCGCTGGCATCAAGGAGCTCAAGGCCGCCAAGGTGGGCGACACCGTGACGCACACCGCGGCGAAAGCGGCTGCACCGCTGCCCGGCTTCAAGGAAGTCAAGCCGCAGGTGTTCGCCGGCCTGTATCCGGTCGAGGCCAACCAGTACGACGCGTTGCGCGAATCGCTTGAAAAGCTCCAGCTCAACGATGCGTCGCTGCAGTACGAGCCAGAAGTCTCGCAGGCGCTCGGATTCGGCTTTCGCTGCGGCTTCCTCGGGCTGCTGCACATGGAGATCGTGCAAGAGCGTCTCGAGCGCGAGTTCGACATGGACCTCATCACCACGGCACCGACCGTGGTCTACCAGGTCCAGCAGCGCGATGGCACGATGGTGACGGTCGAAAACCCGGCCAAGATGCCGGACCCGGCGAAGATCGACGCGATCCTCGAGCCGATCGTCACGGTCAACCTGTACATGCCGCAGGACTACGTCGGTGCGGTCATGACGCTGTGTACGCAGAAGCGCGGCACGCAGATCAACATGAGCTACCACGGCCGGCAGGTGCAGCTGACCTATGAGATCCCGATGGGCGAGATCGTGCTCGATTTCTTCGACCGCCTCAAGTCGGTGTCGCGCGGCTATGCTTCGATGGACTATGAGTTCAAGGAATACCGCGCCTCGGACGTTGTGAAGGTCGACATCCTGATCAATGGCGACAAGGTCGATGCGCTGTCAGTCATCGTGCACCGCTCCAACAGCCAGTATCGCGGCCGCGAAGTGGCCGCCAAGATGCGCGAGATCATTCCGCGCCAGATGTACGACGTGGCCATCCAGGCTGCCATCGGCGCCAATGTCATCGCGCGCGAGAACGTCAAGGCGCTGCGCAAGAACGTGCTGGCCAAATGCTACGGCGGTGACATCACGCGCAAGAAGAAACTGCTCGAGAAACAGAAGGCCGGCAAGAAGCGCATGAAGCAGGTGGGCACCGTGGAAATTCCGCAGGAAGCCTTCCTCGCCATCCTGCGTGTCGAAGATAAATAACCGGAATGCCGGCGCGGCGCGCGGCAAGGGAATGCGCGCCACCTCGGACAGGCAATTGCAGGACATGGGGAACATCCTGACATGAACTTCGCTTTGATTCTTTTTGTGCTGGTGGTCATTACCGGCATCGCCTGGGTGGCGGACAAGCTGTACTTCGAAAAGAAACGTCGCGCTGCGGCGGCGGACGCGCTCTCCGCCTTCGACGCCCGCCGCCAGGACCTGCAGGATCGCTACGGCGTGAGCGAGATCGATACCTCGCGCACCAAGCTGGCCGAGGAAAAACTGCGGCAGCCGTGGTGGCTCGAATACTCGGCCAGTTTCTTCCCGGTGATCCTCGCGGTGTTCGTGCTGCGTTCGTTCGTAGTCGAGCCGTTCAAGATTCCCTCGGGCTCGATGATTCCCACGCTGCTGATCGGCGACTTCATCCTGGTCAACAAATACACCTATGGCATCCGCCTGCCTGTGGTCAACCAGAAGGTCATCCCGCTGAACGATCCGCAGCGCGGCGACGTGATGGTGTTCCGCTTTCCCAAGGACCCATCGCTCGACTACATCAAGCGTGTGGTCGGCGTGCCGGGTGACGTGGTGCGCTATGAAGACAAGAAGCTGACCGTCAACGGGCAGCCGGCCGAATATCAACCCAAGGCCGACTTCCTCGACGAGGAGCGCCTGACGTATTCCAAGCAGTTCACCGAGACCATCGGCGGCGCATCCCACCAGATCCTCAACGATGCGGACCGGCCGCCGTTTGTCATCGGCGCGGACGATTTTCCCTTTCGCGAAAACTGCACCTACAATCAACGTGGGCTGACCTGCAAGGTTCCCGAAGGACACTATTTCGTGATGGGCGATAATCGCGACAATAGCCTGGATTCGCGCTACTGGGGCTTCGTTCCGGATAAAAATGTGGTTGGTAAGGCATTTTTCATCTGGATGAACCTCGGCGACCTGGGCCGGATCGGGTCGTTCCGATGACAGATACATCACAATAAGTCATTCACCGGGGGAAGCGGGTCATGCGTGGGAGCAGACGGGAATCAGGATTTTCATTGCTGGGGTTGCTGGTGACGGTATTACTGGCGGTTGGCGTGTTCGTGCCGCTGGTCAAGGTCGTGCCGTCATTGCTGGAGTACCAGTCTGTGAAGCGAGCCGCCTACCAGGCGAAGACTGACGGCAGTTCGGTACAAACCGCCATCGCCGCATTCGACCGGCAGGCGCTGGTGGATGGCGTGCAGGTTGTGCGCGGCCGGGACCTCGATATCCAGACCAACGCCAACGGCGCAGTGGACTCGGTCCGCTTCAGCTATCGTCGCGAGATCCTGCTGTACGGTCCGATCAGCCTCGCGATCCAATACTCCGGTACGGCGCAGTAATATGAGTCTCGACGTCCTGCAACAGCGTCTCGGTTACCAGTTTGTCAAGGCTGAGCTCCTGCAGCAGGCGCTGACGCATCGCAGCCATAGTGCACATCACAACGAGCGGCTGGAATTCCTCGGCGACTCCGTGCTGAACTGCGCGGTGGCCGACATGTTGTATGGCATGTTCGGCAAGCTTGACGAAGGCGATCTCTCGCGCGTGCGTGCCAACCTGGTCAAGCAGCAGGCGTTGTTCGAAATCGCCCAGATGCTCCACTTGTCCGAGGTGCTGCAGCTGGGTGAGGGGGAACTGCGCAGTGGCGGCTTTCGCCGCCCCTCGATTCTGGCCGACGCGCTTGAAGCCGTGTTCGGCGCCGTGTTCCTCGACGGCGGTTTCGATGCGGCACGCACCCTGATCCGCAAACTGTATATCCCGATTCTCGAACAGGTCGACCCGCGCACGCTCGGCAAGGATGCCAAGACGCTGCTGCAGGAATACCTGCAGGGGCACAAGATCGCGCTGCCGACCTACAACGTCGTGGCGACCCACGGTGCGGCGCATAACCAGCAGTTCGAGGTCGAGTGCCTGATTCCCAAGCTTGAGATCCACGTATTCGGCACGGGCGCATCGCGCCGCGCGGCGGAGCAGGCTGCCGCCAAGCTGGCGCTCGATGAGGCGCATCGCCTGGTGCCGCAACTGCTCAAGCGCAGCCGTACCGAACGCACCGGCAAGACGCGCAAGCAGCCGGCGCCGCAAGACCCGCAACTGTCTCTCAGGCTCAAGGAATGACCGATCAACAACCGCCGGCGGATGCCGGCACTCCTGCGGATGACATGCCGGCCGATGGCCAGGCATTCCGCTGCGGTACCGTCGCCATCGTGGGCCGCCCCAACGTCGGCAAGTCGACGTTGATGAACGCGCTGGTGGGGCAGAAAATCAGTATCACGTCGCGCAAGGCCCAGACCACGCGCCACCGCATCACCGGCATCCAGACCACGGACGATGCGCAGTTCGTATTCGTCGATACGCCAGGTTTCCAGACGCAGCATGCAACGGCCCTCAACCGTTCGCTGAACCGGGCGGTGACGTCCACGCTGTCGTCCGTCGATGTGGTGCTGTTCGTCATCGAGGCCGGGCGCTTCGGTGCGGACGACGAGAAGGTGCTGGCCCTGCTGCCCAAGAACACGCCGGTGCTGCTGATCGTCAACAAGCTCGACCGTCTCGAAGGCGAGACGCGCGACCGCGTCATGTTCCCGTTCCTGCAGAAAGTCGCGAGCGTCTACCCGTTCCGCGAGACCGTGCCGATGTCGGCCAAGAGCCGTGACCACATCGCCCGCCTGCTGGACATCGTGCGCGCCTATCTGCCCGAAGGCGAACCGATCTACGATGCGGATGCCATGACGGACCGCAGCGAACGCTTCATGGCCTCCGAGATCCTGCGTGAAAAGGTCTTCCGCTGGACCGGCGATGAACTGCCCTATACCAGCACGGTGGTGATCGACAAATTCGAAACCACTGGCAACCTGCGGCGCGTGTTCTGCACCATCCTGGTCGAGCGCGATGCGCACAAGGCCATGATCATCGGCAACAAGGGCGCACGTCTCAAGCAGATTTCCACGGAAGCCCGGCTCGACATGGAAAAACTGTTCGACAGTAAGGTCTATCTGGAAGTCTGGATCAAGGTAAAGAGCGGCTGGGCCGATAACGAAGCGGGACTGCGCGCCTACGGGTATGAGTGAACCGGTGAATGAGCCGGTGAATGAACCGGCGCATGCGTCAGTCCATGAATCAGCGCACGAATCAGCGGATGCGGCAAAAGAGGGCGCGGTAACAGAACCGCCACGCCGGGCCCCGCGCAGCGAACTGCGCATCCAGCACCAGCCCGGCTTCGTCTTGCATGCCTATCCGTATCGCGAAACCAGCCTGATCGTCGATGTGCTGACGCGCGATCATGGCCGGCTTGCCTTGGTCGCAAAAGGCGCCAAGCGCCCGCATTCTGCCTTGCGCGGTGTCCTCCAGACGTTCCAGCCGCTGTTGCTGTCCTGGACCGGCCGTGCCGAGTTGCGTACGCTGACCAAGGCCGAATGGGTTGGCGGCATGCTGCCGCTGGCCGGCGAGGCGCTGATCAGCGGCTTCTATCTGAACGAACTGCTGATCAAGTTCTGCGCACGCGAGGATCCGCATCCCGTCCTGTTCGCGCAATATACTGAAACATTGGCCCGCCTCGGGCAAGGCGACCGCGCAGCGTTTGCGCTGCGCAGCTTCGAACGCGTGCTGTTGCAGGAAACCGGCTATGCCGTGCGTTTCGACCGCTGCGCCAATCGCGCGCTGGTCGAGCCTGACGGCGAGTATGTGTACGATCCCGAGCAGGGCGTGCGGCTAGCGGCGCAGGACGCGCCCGCGGCATGGCCAGTCGTGAAGGGGCAGACCTTGCTCGACATGACGGCCAACGATTTCTCGCGCCCGGTGTCGGCCACGCAGAGCCGGATGCTGATGCGCTTCCTCTTGGATTATTATCTGAATGGCGCTGTCCTGAAGACGCGCCAGATCCTGATCGACTTGCACAATCTATGATTTTTCATGCCTCGCCAGGCGTCATCGACCTCGGCGTCAATATCGACCATATCGCCACGCTGCGGAATGCGCGTGGCACCACGTATCCCGATCCCGTGCAGGGCGCACTGCAGGCCGAGGAAGCCGGCGCGGACCTGATCACCCTGCATTTGCGCGAGGATCGCCGCCATATCCGCGATGCCGATGTCGCCACCTTGCGGCCCCTGCTGCGTACGCGCATGAATCTCGAATGCGCCGTGACGCAGGAGATGCTCGACATCGCCTGCCGCATTGGTCCGCAGGATGTCTGCCTCGTCCCCGAGCGCCGCCAGGAGGTAACGACTGAAGGCGGGCTTGATGTCGCGGGTAATTTCGAGCGCGTGCAGGCGGCGTGCCGCCAGCTCGCCGACGCTGGAATCCGCGTGTCACTGTTTATCGATCCCGAAGCGGCGCAGCTGCAGGCCGCACACGCGTGCGGTGCGCCGGTAGTGGAGCTGCACACTGGCCGTTATGCTGATGCCGACTCCCCGGAGGCAATGGCGAGCGAGCTCGCCCGCATCGCCGTCGCTGTGGACGAGGGCGTGCGCCTGGGCTTGCGCGTGAACGCCGGCCACGGCCTGCACTACACAAATGTGCAGCCCATCGCAGCGCTGACGGGCATCCATGAACTCAACATCGGGCATGCCATCGTCGCGCATGCCGTGTTCGCCGGCTGGCAGAACGCGGTGCGCGAGATGAAGGCCATCATGGTGGCGGCGCGCCTGTCTGCGCTGGCGGTTGCCGGGCGGCCGGCCGGATGATCTACGGCATCGGCACCGATATCCTGCAGATCGACCGCGTGACAGGCGTGATGGAGCGCACGCGCGGGCGGTTCGCGGAAAAGGTGCTGGGCCCGCAGGAAATGGCTGTCTATCATGCCCGCCGTGCACGTGTGCCCGCGCGCGGGCTGGCGTTTCTGGCGACCCGCTTCGCGGCCAAGGAAGCCTTCTCCAAGGCCATCGGCCTGGGCATGCACTGGCCCATGACGTGGCGCGCCGTACAGGTACTCAACGGTCCGTCCGGCAAACCGGTGGTGCGCTGCAGTGGCGAGCTCGAGGCCTGGGTGCAAGCTCGCGGGCTGACGTTCCACGTCACGCTGACCGATGAACGCGACTATGCAGTGGCGTTCGTGGTAGCGGAGCAGGGCGCAGGAACGGCCACGCGTACAACCGGCGGTAAGAGCATCGTGCCAGGCGGCTCTCATACTTCCGATTCTTCGACTTCTTCCGATCCAGGGCAAGCATGACTCGAACCAGCAATAAAAGTGGTAAACCGCAACCCGGCCCGATCGTGCTGGACGTGGCCGGCGTCCAGCTCGATACTGATGACATTCGCCGTATCTCGCATCCGCTGACGGGCGGTGTGATCCTGTTCTCGCGCAACTTCGAATCGCGCGCCCAGTTGTCGGCGCTGACACGTGCCATCCGTGCTGTGCGCGACGACGTGCTGATCTGTATCGACCATGAAGGTGGCCGCGTGCAGCGCTGCAAGACCGACGGCTTCACGCATCTGCCGGCCATGCGCAAGCTTGGCGAGCTATGGGAGCGCGATGTGCTGCTCGCCACCAAGGCCGCCGTGGCCTGCGGCTATGTGCTGGCGGCCGAGCTCCGCACGTGCGATATCGACCTCAGCTTCACGCCTGTGCTCGACCTGGATTACGGCGGCAGTGCCGTGATTGGCGACCGCGCCTTCTCGCGCGATCCGCGCGTGACGACCATGCTGGCCTCGCACTTGATGCACGGCCTGCGGCTGGCCGGCATGGCCAACTGCGGCAAGCATTTCCCGGGGCACGGTTTCGTTGCCGCGGACTCGCACGTGGCAGTGCCGGTCGACGAACGCACGCTCGACGAGATCCTGGCCGAGGATGCGCGCCCCTACGATTGGCTGGGCATGACACTGGCTTCGGTGATGCCCGCGCACGTCATCTATCCGAAGGTCGATCCCAACCCAGCGGGGTTCTCGCGCTTCTGGTTGCAGGACATCCTGCGCTCGCTGTTGTCTTTCGATGGCGTGATCTTCAGTGATGACCTGAGCATGGAGGGCGCCAGCGTGGCCGGCAGCGTGACCGATGCCGCGCACGCCGCGCTGACGGCGGGATGCGACATGGTGCTGATCTGCAACAGCCCGGACAAGGCCGACAAGCTGCTCACCGAGTTGCCGGTCGTGATCGACAAGGTGGCCCAGCGGCGTATCCGTAAGCTGTTCGCCGCCAGCAAGCCGGTCACCTGGAAAAAGCTCGAAGCGTCCACCGACTACCGCAATGCCTTGCGGCTGCTGCGCGAGCACGAGCTGATCGCCTGAGTGCACGGCTGTCGCGGACGGCATCCCAACAAAAAGCCGCCTCATGCACGAGGCGGCTTTTTGTTTGCCCGCGAGGCGTATCGCGCATACCGCTGGTGGTGATGCGGGGCGGACGGAGCCGCCGTGATGCGCCAGGCGTACGGCCGATCAGGCGCGCGAGCGGTATTCGCCGGTACGCGTGTCGATTTCGATCTTGTCACCGATATTGCAGAACAGCGGCACCGGCAGTTCGAAGCCGGTCGAGATCTTGGCGGACTTCAGCACCTTGCCCGACGAGGTATCGCCCTTGACAGCCGGTTCCGTGTAGATGATCTCGCGCACGACGACGGTCGGCAGTTCCACCGAGATCGCCTTGTCATTGTAGAACACCACTTCGACCGCCATGCCGTCTTCGAGGTAGTTCAGGGCATCGCCCATGCTGTCCTTCTCGACTTCGTACTGGTTGTAGTCGGCATCCATGAACACGTACATCGGATCGGCGAAGTACGAGTAGGTGCATTCGCGGCGCTCGAGCACCACGACTTCAAATTTGTCGTCAGCCTTGTACACGGCTTCGGAGGCTGCGCCGGTCAGAAGGTTCTTCATCTTCATCTTGACGACAGCGGAGTTGCGGCCGGACTTGTTGTATTCCGATTTCTGCACGACCAGCGGTTCGCTGCCGAGCATGAATACGTTGCCAACGCGGAGTTCTTGTGCGGTCTTCATCTTGCTTCCTGAGAGTAAAGGAGTATTCGGGCAGGTAGGTCGTGCGATGCCTGCGCCCGGTAACCGGCGGACATTGCCGGCTGCTGCGCCGGCAGGGTCTCGAGGACCGGTCTGGCATCTTCCATCGCGGGGGCTGCTCCCAGTCGCCCGTGCGCCACATGTCGCGTGCGCTGGCCGGAACGTAAGTCCCCGATAGTCAACCCGCTATTTTAACCGGTTTTCGCAAAATGCCACGAGGTTTGCAGCGAGATCGCCCAATGCCAGCAGCCGTGCGGCCCAGGCCGCCGCTGCGGCGCGCTGGGTGGCGAGCGTAGCGTAAAAGGCTGCCCAATCAAGTGCTGGATGATGCACGGGATCGTTCCAGGCATGCCAGGTATTGCGCACGACATCCGCTTCGCGGGCGGGCAGCAGTGCCAGGTAGCGGGCGAGAAATGCATCCAGCTTCTCGATGTGCGCCTCTTCTGCCTGCGGGTAGATCTGCCAGACGAACGGCTTGCGCGCCCATTGGGCGCGTACGAAGGAATCCTCGCCGCGTACGAAATTCACGTCGCAAGCCCACAGCAGTTCGTCGTAGCGCTCCTGGCGGACGAACGGAATCGGCAGGATGGTGAGATTGCCGCCTTGCCAGCCTGTCGGGCAATTGGCCACACCGCTTGCAGGCTGCATGGCTTGCCCTGGTGCACCGAGCAGTTGACCGATCTGCGTCGCCGCCAGCCCTTCCGGCACCAGGCAGACCACGGGCTGTGGCGCGATGCGCCATTGTTCCAGCAAGGATGGCAAGGCGCGATTGGCATAGGCGAACAGGCTGACCAGGCATGCGTCCGCGGGCGGCGGCGCGATGCCGAGTTGATGCCACAGGCGCTGGCGCCCAGCCGTGCCTGTCCCGAAGGCTTGCTGTTGCTGTTCCAGCCCGGTTTCATGAATCAGGCCGCCGGTGCCCGGCTCGAAGCCGGGAAAGAAGAAGTGCCGTACCAGGGGCAGGCGCGGATGCGGCGAGGCCAGGGCATGATGTTCACGCACCCACGGCTCGGCGCTCAGATACTCGAGATTGAGCCACACGGGCGGGTGCGGCTGGCGTGCCATGGCATCCAGCACGCCCGGCTGCAGGTCGCAGGCGAACGCTTCGATGACCATCTCGCCCGGCGTCCACTGCGCGGGCAGCGCTGCCGCATCACGGTCCCAGTGCAGGATGTCCACGCCGGCAATTCTCTGATGTTGCCCTTGAACATCGATCTCCGGGCACAGGCGATGAAATGCCGTGAGGTCATCCACCCACAGGCGCACGATGCAGCCATGCTCTTGTACGAGCTGGCGTGCCAGCCGCCAGCACACGCCGATGTCGCCGTAGTTATCAACGACGGTGCAGAAGAGGTCGCAGGTGAGGGAGGAATGCATGCGGGCGGGCGATCGGGGCGGAACGGTTCGGGTCGGAAGCTATGGGGGGGCGGCTGTGCTGGGGCAAATTCCTCTACACTTGCGATTCTAGAGGAAAGCCCTCATCTCTGATCAAAGCGTGACGGAACTGCATGGGCGTACAACCCCGAGCCATGCATGGTGCCACGCGAGACCGGATTGCAACAGACATGACCATGCCGGACCAAGACACTCCCGCGGCTTCGCCACCTGCCACACCGTTCGACCCGAAGGCCGTCATCGCCCGGCTGCCGAACCTGCCGGGCGTTTACCGCTATCTCGACGCGGGCGGAGTCGTACTGTATGTCGGCAAGGCGCGCGACCTGAAGAAGCGTGTCTCGAGCTATTTCAACAAAACCCAGCTGTCGCCCCGCATCGCCATGATGGTGGCGAAAATTGCTGCCATCGAGACCACCGTGGTGCGAACGGAGGCCGAGGCACTGTTGCTCGAGAACAACCTGATCAAGGCGCTGACGCCGCGCTACAACATCCTGTTCCGCGACGACAAGTCATATCCCTACCTGCGCCTGACGCAGCATGCATTTCCGCGCATGGCCTATTACCGTGGCGCGACAGACCGACGCCACCAGTACTTCGGGCCATTCCCCAGCGCCACGGCGGTGCGTGAAAGCATGCAGATCCTGCAGCGGGTCTTCCAGCTGCGGACCTGTGAGGATACGGTGTTCAACAACCGCACGCGGCCGTGTTTGCTGCACCAGATCCACCGTTGCACTGCGCCTTGCGTAAAGGCCATCAGCCAGGAAGATTATGCGCGCGATGTCGATCATGCGGCGCGCTTCCTGCTGGGCCGCCAGGGTGAAGTTATCGAAGCGTTGCAGCAGAAGATGCAGGACCATGCCGGCCGCCTCGAGTTCGAGCAGGCGGCTGCGGTGCGCAACCAGATCTCTGCCCTGTCGAACGTGCTGCAGCGGCAGGCGGTGGAGGAGGTCGGCACCGCCAGCGACATCGACGTGCTGGCCGTGGTGGTGCGGGGCGGACGCGCGTGCGTCAACCTCGCCATGATTCGCGGTGGCCGTCATCTTGGTGACAAGGCGTACTTTCCAGCCCATATCGAAGGTGTGGCCGATGTCGGTAGTGATGCAGAGGCACAGCCCGATGCACAAGCACAATCCGTGGAGGACCGCCTTGCCAGCGATGTGCTGGAAGCCTTCATGGCGCAGCATTACCTTGGTCAGTTCGTACCGCCGGTGATTGTCGTCAGCCATGCCCCGGAAGGTACAGAGCTGGTCCGGGCGCTGACCGAGCAGGCTGGGCGGCGTATCACGCTCCTGCGGCAGCCGCAGGGTGCGCGCAGGATCTGGCTGGAGATGGCGCTCAAGGGCGCGGAGCTATCCCTGGCGCGCCGGCTGGCCGAGCAGGGCAGCCAGCAGGGCCGGACCCGGGCGCTGGCCGAGCTGGTCGGCATCGAGCTGGAGGACCTGGCAGCACTGCGGATCGAATGCTTCGATATCAGCCACACCGCTGGCGAGGCCACGCAGGCATCGTGCGTGGTGTATCACAGCCATGCCATGCAACCGTCCGAGTATCGACGCTTCAATATCAACGGCATCATCCCCGGGGACGATTACGCGGCGATGCGGCAAGTGCTGACGCGGCGCTATCAGAAGCTTGCGGAGATGCTGGCGGAAGCGCCGGCGGTGTCGGATGCGGATGGAGAGGCTGTAAAGCAGGCAGAAGACGTACCACAAGAAAATGCGGCGGTCCCGGCGGAAGCACAAACTGGAGACACCCTGGAGAAGGACGCGGAAACGTGCGTCCCAAGTACGCCTGCTGAGCCCCTCAGCGATGAGCCGGCCGTGCCCCCCCTGCCTGCCATGCCGCATATCGTCCTGATCGACGGGGGCAAGGGGCAGGTCGAGATCGCGCGCCAGGTCTTCGAGGCGCTCGGCCTCGATATTGGCTTGCTGGTCGGCGTCGCCAAGGGCGAGGGACGTAAGGTCGGGCTGGAGACATTGGTCTTTGCTGATGGCCGTCCTGCGCTCGAGCTCGGTGTCGGCAGCGCGGCGCTGATGCTGGTGGCGCAGATCCGTGATGAGGCGCACCGGTTTGCCATTACCGGCATGCGCGCCAAGCGTGCCAAGGCGCGCACCACCTCACGGCTCGAGGATATCGAAGGGGTGGGTGCCAAGCGGCGTCAGCGGCTACTGGCGCGCTTTGGCGGGTTGCGGGGCGTGGTCGCGGCCAGTATCGAGGAACTTGCGAGCGTGGAAGGCATCTCGTTTACGCTGGCAGAGGAAATCTACCGGCAGTTGCATTGAACATGGGAATTGCCGCCCACCCGGCTACCGGGGTGGGCGGCCGTGCCGAAATCGGCGACAATGCCTGTGCTGCGCATTTGTGCTGCTCCCGGCGCAGGCCATCTTCTGACGAACCACCATGCCCCTGAATCTTCCGATCCTGCTGACATGGCTGCGTGTGGCGCTTATCCCGCTCGTGGTCGGCGTGTTTTATCTTCCCGAGTCGGTGCTGGCGCCGCATCTCCAGAATGTTTTCGCGGCAGGCTTCTTCGTGATCGCCGCGGTCACGGACTGGCTCGATGGTTTTCTCGCACGCCGCTGGAACCAGACCTCCTCGTTCGGCGCTTTCCTCGATCCAGTCGCCGACAAGCTGATGGTCGTGGCCGCCTTGCTGTCGCTGCTCGCGCTCGATCGGGTCTCGGACCTGATCGCCCTGATCATCATCGGCCGCGAATTGACGATTTCGGCATTGCGTGAATGGATGGCGCAGATCGGCGCGTCCAAGAGCGTGGCGGTCAATTTTTTCGGCAAGCTCAAGACTGCCTGTCAGATGACGGCTATTCCGCTGCTGCTGTGGCATGACCCTGTCGGCACGCTGGATACGGCGCGGATCGGTACCTGGATGATCTACGCCGCCGCCGTGCTGACGCTGTATTCCATGTTCTATTACATGAAGCTGGCCTGGCCGCAGATCCGTGAGCGCAGCCGCTGAAGTGGATTTTGCAAAACGGCGCTTGACGAGTGGTGCCGCTTTTTGCCATAATCTCGTTCTCGCATCGCAGCCATGTGATGCGAAAGCAAAGCCGGTAGCAAGTCAGTCATGACTTTTTTGCCGGTACCGTTGTACGGGACCCTGCGGGAATAGCTCAGTTGGTAGAGCGCAACCTTGCCAAGGTTGAGGTCGCGAGTTCGAGCCTCGTTTCCCGCTCCATCTCTACAACGTGTATTGCCGGTTGCTCTCAACTGGTGATTTTGCAGGCGTATTGCCAGACCACGCGGGAATAGCTCAGTTGGTAGAGCGCAACCTTGCCAAGGTTGAGGTCGCGAGTTCGAGCCTCGTTTCCCGCTCCAGTCTTTCTACACACTTGCCCCGCGGCTTTGCGCCGCACTGCGTGAAGTGTGCCCGGATTGCGCCGGTTTCCGCTTTTTCCTCCTGTTGTCCTGCGTTTCCCCTGGTATTTTCCGCTCCGGCTGGCTTTCTTGCGTCCGTGTCTGGATTCAGCTGACTGCTTCCCCCGTCTCACCGACATCCGGTGTGCAGCATTGTGCTGCTCCGTTTCCACAACCGATTGACGGCGGCGCAGTGTTGTCCTGCCGCCCGGCTTTCCCTCCCCGCAGGTATTCTGGCGTTGCACGTGCCTGAGCCACTTGGCTGCCTGGCAAAAATGCCGCTGGCCATTGGCGGCCGTAGCTCGGTACGCTGGTCTTGCGGATGCGTTGCCGCGTTCAAGCTCATCTGGATACTCCCACATGGATCATGTTTCCACGTTCGATCACCACCACTGCGTCGTTATTTCCGGCTGTTCCGGCAGCGGCAAATCGACATTGCTGGAGGTACTGGCCCGACGTGGCCATGCAGTCGTGCCGGAGGCCGGCCGTCGCGTCGTGCAGCAGGAGTTGGCCGCCGGCGGCAAGGCGCTACCCTGGGTCGATCTAGGCATGTTCCTGCAGCAGGTACTTGCATTGGCAGTCGACGATTTCATGGCACATCGGTACGCGCCCCACCTAGTGTTCTTCGATCGGAGCGTCGTTGATGCAGTGACCGGTCTGGAGCATCTGGGTATCGCGGCGGGGATGGCTGCCGTTGATTGCCGGTATCACGCTACAGTATTTCTTTCGCCGCCCTGGCCGGAGATCTATGTAGCCGATGCTGAGCGGCGGCATGACTTTGCCGCTGCGAAGGCCGAGTATGAGCGCCTGTGTGCGGTATACCCACGGTTGGGTTACCGGGTTGTCACATTGCCGCAGTGCGACGCGGGCGCGCGTGCCGATTGGTTACTTGAGGTTCTTGCCAATCCGACGCTACGCCCCATGCGTTGATGGCGGAGAGTGCGGAGCGCCAGTCGGGGCTGGCGGCAGAATTGAGTCCCGTCTTGCCGGGGTGCGCGGCCGACGCCGCGCACCCCGGATTCAGCCTGCCTGGGTCATGGCGCGTGCGATCGGCATGCCGGCCTCATGCAGGCGATTGCACGCGCACAGCAACGCGAGGATCGACGCCGTCACGATATTCTCATGTTGGCCCACGCCGAAACGCGTACCGGCGATCTCCGGCGAGGCCAGTTCGATGATGGCAATTGCCTGAGCCTCCGCGCCAGCGCCCAGACTCCACTGTTCGTAGCTGTCGACGCGCAGCGCACCGCCCAGCACGATACGCAGCGCATCGACGGCAGCCGCGAGCGGGCCGTTGCCGGTGCCGTGGAGATGGCGGATCGTGCCATCCACCTCGCGCAGCTGGAGTTCGATACGTTGTCCCTTGCCGGTGTCATGCAAGGCATGTGCGTGATAGCGGAATGCCCCCCGGCGCAGCGGTGGCGCATAGGTTTCCTGGAAGATGCTCCACAGTGTTGCGCTGTCGATCTCGGTATCGCTGCTGTCGGCATGCCGCTGCACCACGGCGCTGAACTCGACCTGCATGCGGCGCGGCATGGCGATGCCGTGGTCGCGTTCCAGCAGATAGGCGATACCGCCTTTGCCCGATTGCCCATTGATGCGCACGATGCTGTCATACGTCCGCCCGAGATCCTGCGGGTCAATGGGCAGGTAGGGCACTTCCCAGAAGCCGTCCGGCTGCTGTGCCGCGAAACCTTTGGCGATGGCGTCCTGGTGCGAGCCCGAGAATGCCGTGAACACGAGATCGCCCACGTACGGATGGCGCGGATGGATGGGCAGCGCAGTGCAGTCCTCCGCAATGCGTGCCACTGCGGCGATGTCGGAGAAATCGAGCGCGGGGTCGATGCCCTGCGTGTACAGGTTGAGCGCCAGCGTGACCACATCAAGATTGCCGCTGCGCTCGCCGTTGCCGAACAGGCAGCCTTCTACACGCTGCGCACCCGCCATCAGCGCCAGCTCGGCGCAGGCCACGCCGGTTCCGCGGTCATTGTGCGGATGAACCGAGAGCGTGATGTATTCGCGCCGGTCCAGCCGGCGATGCATCCATTCGATCTGGTCGGCAAAGACGTTGGGGGTGGCAACTTCGACGGTCGTCGGCAGATTGATGATCATGGGACGCGACGGCCCAGCATCCCAGGTGTGGATGGCGGCATTGCAGACTTCCAGTGAGACCTCCAGCTCCGCCATCGAGAATGTTTCCGGTGAATATTGCAAGACCCACTCGGTTTCCGGATGCTGCGCCGTCAGGGATTTGAGGAGCTGTACATGATGTTCGACCAGCGCAACGATTTCACTCACCGACATGTCGAACACCACGCGCCGCCACACCGGGGCCACGGCGTTGTAGAGGTGCACGATGGCGCGCCGCGCCCCGCGCACGCTGTGGACGGTTTCGCGGATCAGGTCCTCGCGCAGCTGCGTGATGACCATGGGCGTGACGTCGTCGGGAATATGTCCCGCGTCGATCAGATGCCGGACGATCTCGAAATCCGTGCGCGATGCTGACGGAAAACCGACTTCGATCTCCTTGAAGCCAAGCCGGACCAGTTCATGGAACAGGCACAGCTTGCGCTCGCGGTTCATCGGCTCGAACAGGGCCTGATTGCCGTCGCGCAGGTCGGTAGACAACCAGGCTGGCGCCTTCGTGATGGTCCGGGAAGGCCATTGCCGGTCGGTCAGCGGAATGGGCGGAAAAGGGCGGTACTTGGTCTCGGGTCGGTTCAGCATATGGGGCCTCGATCTGGAGCAATGGGAAAGGACAGCAGTCGATTCCCCTGCTTTCCTGTGGGCATCCATGTGGAAAGCTGGTCGAGGCCGGGGCTGGGGGAATCAGGAGTCAGTCAGACATGGCGCGCACGCGTGCAGACCCCGGCCGAGAGGCAGGGGTAGCGATAGCAGGAGGACGGTCGGGCGCGCGGTCACGGGAGGCAGCTGGCTGAAAGCGAGATGGTCAGGCGATGTGCACAGCATAGAGGATCGTCGTCTGTCTGTATCAACATAGATAGACGGATATTGTCGTAAAATGGACAACATCATCCCACGCTGGCCACTTGCGCATGGCTCGTCCCCGACCATTCCAATCCGCCGAGACGGCCGTGCCTGCGCCAGGAGCTGTGTCCGGGCCGGTGCCAGACCTGTCTCCATATGAAACGGCAAGCGTGCCCGTGGCCGGCATCGCCGTGGACTACCCGGCGGGTAGCCGCATTCCACCCCACCGCCATGGGCGTGCGCAATTGCTGTATGCCGTGAAAGGCGTGCTCACCGTGATGGCCGGGAATGGCCGGTGGATCGTACCGCCGCACCGTGGTGTCTGGCTGTGTGCCGGCGCGGAGCATGCGGTGGAGATGCGGGGGGCAGCGCAGATGCGCAGCCTGTTCATCGATCCTCGGGCCGTTGCCGATCTTCCTGCGGAAAACGGTGTGATCAGCATCTCGCCGCTGTTGCGTGAATTGATTGTTGCCGCGACCCGATTACCGCTCGACTATCGTCCCGATAGCCGCGCCGGACGCCTGATGCATTGCCTGCTCGATGAGCTGGCGGCTGTCCCGCGGTTGCCGTTCTACCTGCCGTGGCCCAATGATCCGCGTATCGCCGGGGTGTGCACCATGCTCATCGAAGCGCCGGATGCACCCGCCACGGCAGAGGCGTGGGCGCGGCAGCTGGCCACGAGTTCCAAGACCTTCCATCGGCGCTTTCTCGATGCGACGGGCGTGCCGTTCGGCCGGTGGCGGCAGCATGCCCGCCTGCTCCATTCGCTGGAAGATCTTGCGCAGGGATTGCCTGTGCTGGAGGTGGCATTCCGCCATGGCTACGACAACCAGAGCGCCTATGCCGCCGCCTTCAAGCGCCAGTTCGGCATGCCGCCGTCACGTTTCTACCGCACGGAAACGGCCTGAATCATGGGGCGGGGGCGAGATTTGGCACAATTTGCTTGACGCGCCGCGCAAACAACGACATAATTGCGTCCATTCTGTCGCGGAGGACAGGAAAAACCCTTTGTGAATCAATGGGTTGGGCTCGCAGCCCAGATCCTGTTCCGCTCCCCAAGGGAAGCGAGATGTTGCGCTTCCCTTTTTGTTTGCAGTCGTGGCTTCCCGGTTTGCCGGGATGCATGTTGACTGCGGGTGAAGGAGCGAAGGCGTGCCCTGCACGAATTTCCGCTTGCAGTTACAATGCGCCTCGTCGTGCGATTTCGTGCACAGGCAGCGTCACCTGGCGGGGTGGCAGAGTGGTTATGCAGCGGCCTGCAAAGCCGTGGACGCCGGTTCGATTCCGACCCCCGCCTCCAGTTTCAGAAAAGCCCCCGTCGGGGGCTTTTTTTATACCCGCCGCATTCCGGCCTGCGAATGTCCGGCTTATCGCATCAGATTCAAACGTAAAGGGCCTGGGCCCGGTGTTGCACCGAACCCAGGCCCTTAGCCACCGCACCGACCGTCCAGCATCGGATGGTCGGTTCAGGGCGGGGTCTTGCGTCGTTGGACTAGCTTATGGCCGGGTCACGCTATAGGACATGAAGTGCCTATCGACGCGGTTGTCCAGGGCAATGCTGATGCCCGTCCCTTGAAAACCGCGGCTGATGATGGCGCTGTAGGGAATCGGCGTGCCGGTGCTGTTATCCACGCCCTGCGGCCGCGAACGCATGCCCGGGATCGGGTTGTTCAGCGTCAGCGTGTCGACGCGGCCGTTGTCGCTGCCGCTGCTCGTCAGCTTGCGTGTGATCGTCGTCTCGGTCGAAGCCGTGATGACGGTCGAGTTGCGTGCGATCGTGCCGGTATTGAGGCTCGGATCTCCCCCTGGGTTCAGCACGGTGTTGTTGCCGCTGTCGAGCACAACGTTCTGAGTCACATCCCAGAACTTCGACTCGGTTCCAACCGGTGCAGCGCTGATCGTGTTCGGGCGCGTCAGCACGAAGCTCGACTTCAGCACCTCGGGGGCAAGACTGCCGCTCGGGTTGTTGGTGCCGAACAGCGTCAGGGCGCCGTTCGGTGCGCGGAAACCGTAGACAGGCGATGACCCGCTGCCGTACTGCAGGCTGAAGGTGCCGTCGGAGTTCGCCTGGAGGGTGGCGGCTTCGTCGGTGTCGACCGCGCAGGCGCTGAAATTGTTCGCCGGAACATCGTAGTCGCACACGGTGACCTTGCCGTCCGAGGCGATGGTCATTTCACCAACCCAGTGACGTGCGGCGTTATTGGAGGATGCCTCCTCGACGCCGCTTTCCAGGAACTCCCACTTACCCTGTACCGAAGCAAAGTTGTGCGCCTGTACCGGGAAAATAAAGCCCACACGTTCCGCATCACGGGTGACACCGGCGCCGGCCGGCCCGATCATTACCGTGGTCAGGACACTTCCGGCGACATCGAACTCGCATGCCTGGCTGCTTGGCGTGATGGCATGGTCGCCGTCGGCTGCCTTGAGCAGTCCGGCACCAAAATCGATCTCGACCACATCGGACGCGCCGATGTAGTCGATGATGCGGTACTTGCCACTCAGCGCCTGTGGGCAGCCTGCCAGCGAACCCTTGGAGATATTCGTCACGACCTCGCTCAGGGTAGTCGGTGCGCCGCTGCCCGTCGTGCTGGCGATCTGGCTTACGACCTGTGCCAGTGTTGCAGAACTCACAACGGTGCCCAGTTGGTCGAGCAGCTTGTCATAGTTGTTGCCGCCCGAGGGATTGGCAGAGGTGGCCGCCACCAGGGGCGTGTTGAATGGGTCGATCGTGGTCAGGTCTACGCCCGCGGCGGTGCTTAGCGCGGTCAGGATGTCGGTGCTGGCCTGGGTGATCGCGGTGCTGGTGACAGCGCTGCCCGAACCGAAATTGGCGAACAGATCGGATGGCAGGGTGCCGACGGCGCGTGCCAGGATCATCTCGGTCAGTGGGGTGACGTTGGCGGTGGCAGTCGTGGTCGAGCCGCTGGCCGTGCCGGCCTGGGCGAGCGAGTGCAGCGTCACGTCCACACCATTGACCTGGCCAGTCACCTTGACGATGCAGGGCAGGGCGCCATCGGTGACCGTGACGGTGTACCCGCCGGACGCGTTGGTCGTCGCCGTTCCGGTGCCGGAGGCGCATTTCACGTCCACGGCGCTGCTGGCCATCGCCAGGCCGGTCGCGGCGACACCGGACAATTGCAGGCTGGCCTGTGCGGGGGCAACCGGGGTCTCGCCACCGCCGCCGCCACATGCAGCTACCAAGGCTGCGGCCGAGAGGGCCGCCGCAGTCAATCCAAACGCTTTCAGTTTCATGTCATCCTCAATCTAGTTGTTTTTGACCTACGACAAGCGATTACAGGAGAGGCCTTGGTCAGCAAAAGGATTGCCAAGGTGTTCGCCAAGGGAAAAGTAGCTGATGCGATATGGCGAAGCTATCACCCGTTTGGGCGGTTACGGTGCATGCAACCCAGTGCTTTGTGTAACGTATGGGATCGCGGCTGCCGCCGGGCTAGCGGACGGTTTGGCGATGTTGGCGGGCGGCGTGGTTGGAAGAGGCGTGCTGACGGTCGATGGCGTGATCATCCCGCTGACACTTGCTCGGGCGATTCAGTCCCGATGAAATATTTTTTAGCGACTGCTCTTGATTGGATGGAAACCCAATGCCATCAACGTGTTATGGGCGATGAGACTGATGGTCATTGCGCCGACTTATGACTAGAGGAAGAGAGATTGCAGTGTTGGCCAGGCAAATTTCAAGAACTGATTCGGGCATGCGAAGCCCGATCTTGATTGCCCCGATATGCCCGCATTGCTGCCGAGAAAAGCTGTGCTGAAGCAAGGTGGAGGAGAAAGATCACGCCCCCCTGTCGGCTGCCATCCTGTGGGGGTAAGCAATGATCTTATTGATAAGACGCGAAAGTATGTGGGCGAGCCGACAGGCGAATCGTGATGGCAAGAGCAAGCGTCCCACCGCAGGAAGAAAGGAGCCGCTTGTCCAGCCTCGCGGTAAAAACCTGACGTTTGGTACCTGGGACGGGAATCGAACCCGTATGGCTTGCGCCGAGGGATTTTCGTCACACTGCGACTTTCGCCGCCGGTTGGCCGTTCGTGCGCTGGACTATGCCTTCGCCGTGGCGCGATGCGCGGTAGGCGCCCCCCGTCTAGTCTCTACACCTTCTCATCACTGAGCTTGGCTCGGCGTTGCCTCGGCCATGAGGCCAGGGGGTTCGCCGAATTTGAGGGGATTCACGCGGGCGCTTTCGCAGCCCGGTGCTCAATCAAATTTAAGTCCCTTGTGTCTACCAATTCCACCACCCAGGCGGCAGAGTGCGCATTCTACCGGAGCAGGCTGCTCGCGTAAAATGCAGGTGGCAGTGCACGGTGGGCAGGCTACGATGAAACGGCACGGGCGGATGGCATAGCAACGCTAAACCCGTCTTGGGTTGAGTGGCTCACTCACCGGGCATGGTGGCCCGGAGCAAAGGAGGGCGCCTTCTCTTACGGGTCGGTTTGATGCCGCTGCCGGACCCCCGAGGATCCCTCGAGCAGCGCGGTAAAACTCGAACATCCTTGCTGGGTTTGTCGTGGTTCTTGCATTCTTCTGGCAAGTCCCAGTGGCGTATCCGCGGCGCTATCGTGCACTATTGTGCTGCGTGCGCGCCTTGTCTCACCGTAGTGCACAAGGTACGGGACTGGATATCCTGGAAGTTCGGCAAAGTGTTGCTTTTCGCCGAAAGCAAAATAAAATGAACTGGCCAGTTCAGAAAAGACGTGTGCGATAAGAACCAAAAGCCAGAAAAAGCGACAAAAGCTCCTGACGGCGGTGGCCGAGCTCTTCCTGGTCCCCCGGTTTCGGGCGCACTTCGATGGCGGAGATCCGCGAGTGAGCTGTGTTCTCCCACGCGACCCCATGCAACGCTCCCAGCCAGGGAGTCGGCATCCATGAGGTCGTATGCCAGCTGGGATGGTGTGGCACAGGCAGTGTTCTACTCGCCGTACTAAGGCATGAAGAAGGGCGCTGGCTCGATCTGTACGCGGCTGCGCATCTGGCAGAGATCCTTGCTGGCGGTACGTCGGCGCGTGGTCGCGGAAGCTGGACGCTACGTGTTCGACAAGCGCTGCTCCAAGCCGGTTCCGGCATGGCGTCTTGCCGGGGTGACGGATTACCCGGGCGGAGCGATGGAAACGGGACGCCCGAGCGTGAGGACCGCAGTTCGCTGTGATGCATCTGAAAAGATAAGGATCTCAGGAATCCGGATGGATTGGTCCTTTGATGCTCCGAGTGCCCGAGTCTCTGTCCCGAGGCGCCTATGGCCTTCGTCGACGCGCCCTTGGTAATGAATCCGTGATGAGGATTGCGACAAAGTTCGAATACACTCATCGCTCCCATATAACAGCATTTTTCTCATAGCCAATGCTACTGCTGACGCTAGTCCTTGTTCCCTTTATTGGCAGCATCATCGCCGCATGCCTGCCTGCCAACGCCCGTAATGGGGAAGCAGTCTTGACTGGCGCCATCGCTTTGTTTGGATTGTTGCTGACGGCGCCTCTTTATCCGCAGATTAGTGGCGGGGCAATCGAGCGCTATCAGGCGGAATGGCTGCCAGGATATGGCGTTAGTTTTGCTTTGCGCATGGATGGCCTGGCCTGGTTATTTGTCATGCTGGTGCTGTTGATTGGCTTGCTGGTGGCGCTGTATGCACGCTACTACATGTCGCCCGCGGATCCGGTGCAGCGTTTTTTTTCCTTCCTGTTGGCCTTCATGGGCTCGATGCTGGGCGTGGTGCTGTCGGGCAATCTGATTCAGTTGGTCGTGTTCTGGGAATTGACCAGCCTGACCTCGCTGTTGCTGATCGGCTACTGGCACCATCGCATCGATGCCCGGCGCGGGGCGCGGATGGCGTTTACGGTCACCGCCACCGGCGGCTTGTGCCTGCTGGTCGGCGTACTGGTACTCGGACATATCGCCGGCAGCTATGAGCTCGACGCAGTGCTGGCTGCTGGCGACAAGGTCCGCGCACATTCCTTGTATGTGGTGGCGCTGGTGCTCGTTGCACTTGGCGCGCTCACCAAGAGCGCACAGTTCCCGTTTCATTTCTGGTTGCCACATGCCATGGCCGCGCCGACGCCGGTATCGGCCTACCTGCATTCGGCTACCATGGTCAAGGCAGGGGTGTTTCTGCTCATGCGTCTGTGGCCGACGTTATCGGGTACTCCTGAGTGGACTTGGATCATCGCGGGTGCCGGGACATGCACGATGCTGGTTGGCTCGTTTCTCGCCATTTTCCAGCATGATCTGAAAGGGCTGTTGGCCTATTCCACCATTAGCCACCTGGGCTTGATCACGGTACTGCTCGGTCTCGGAACGCCCCTGGCGCTCGTCGCCGCCGTGTTTCATACGCTGAACCATGCCATTTTCAAAGCCTCGCTGTTCATGGCGGCCGGCATCATCGATCACGAAACCGGTACGCGCGATATGCGTCAGCTGCGTGGCCTTTACCGGATGCTTCCCTATACCAGCACGCTGGCGATCGTCGCCAGCGCCGCGATGGCCGGGGTGCCGCTGCTGAATGGATTCCTGTCCAAGGAAATGTTCTTTGCCGAGACCGCACTGGTAGGCGGCACGGAAGACTGGAACATGTCGATTGCGGCAGTGGCGATGGGTATTTTCAGCGTGACGTACTCACTCCGATTCATTAGCGTGTTCTTCGGCCAGCCAGCGCGCGACTTGCCCCGGGTGCCGCACGAGCCGCCGCGCTGGATGCGCTTTCCAGTGGAGTTCCTGGTGCTGCTATGCCTCGTGGTGGGCGCCGTCCCCGGCCCAAGTGTAGGGCCGATCCTGCATATGGCTGTTGTTTCCGTGCTTGGCCAGGCCACGCCCGCTTATGAACTGGCCGTCTGGCATGGCATCAACCTGCCGCTCCTGATGAGCATTGTCGCCCTGGTTGGCGGCATTGCCATCTATATCGTGCTGCGCAAGTACTATGGGCTGCTCCAGAGTGACCAGGCGCCCGTGCTGTACCGGTTCAATGGCGCGCGGATGTACGAACGCATCATGACGTACCTGCAACTGGGCGCCTCGTCGCTGGTGAAATGGCTTGGCGCACAGCGTTTGCAGCCGCAGTTGCTGCTGATGATGCTGATGCTGGTGGGGGCACCCCTTCTTCTGGTGTGGCCCTTGCCGGTCTTGAGCGCGATGCCCCGTACGGAGATCGATCCGCTGTTTGCCCTGATGTGGTTCATTGGCGCGGCTTGTGCAATCGCGGCTGCCTGGCAGGCCAAATATCACCGTCTGGCTGCACTGATTCTCGTCGGCGGTACGGGCATCGTGACCAGTCTGTCCTTCCTGTGGCTATCGGCACCGGACCTGGCCCTCACGCAACTGATGGTTGAAACCGTAACCACGGTACTGATCCTGCTTGGCTTGCGATGGCTGCCGCCACGCATCACGCCGCGCGAACTGAATATCGATGTGCCGCGTCGTGTCTGGCTGCGGCGCGCGCGTGACCTGCTGATTGCCGTGGCAGGGGGGCTTGGCATGGCTGCGGTCAGCTATGCGGTGCTGGTACGTCCGCCCCCGCAGAGCATCGGCGATTTCTTCCTGCTCCATTCGTTATCCGGAGGCGGCGGCACCAACGCGGTCAATGTACTCCTGGTCGATTTTCGTGGCTTCGATACCATGGGTGAGATCACCGTGCTCGCCATCGTGGCATTGACGGTCTATGCGCTGCTGCGTCGCTTTCGCCCGGCGCCGGAGAGCATCGCTGTTCCCATACAGCAGGCAAACGATGTCGATCCGGCCGTCGGACAGGCGCCTGACGAACAGGCCAACAGTGGTTACCTGATGGTCGGCGGTGTGTACCTGCGTTTCCTGTTGCCGTTCATGATGGTGGTCGCCGTTTATTTCTTTCTCCGCGGACATAATCTGCCGGGCGGCGGTTTCGTGGCGGGCCTCATCTTCGCGGTAGCGATCATCACACAGTACATGCTGGCCGGAACGAACTGGGTGGAGTCGCACATTCGCGTCCGGCCCCACGACTGGATTGCATGCGGGCTGGCCGCCGCGTGCCTGACAGGTTTGGGCGCCTGGGTGTTTGGCTATCCCTTCCTGACCAGCCATACCAGCCATCTCACTCTGCCGCTGCTGGGTGAAATTCATGTTCCGAGCGCCTTCTTCTTCGATCTGGGTGTATTCCTGGCTGTCGTCGGCACCACCATGTTGATCCTGGTGGCGCTGGCGCACCAGTCGATCCGTGGTCACCGTCTGACTGCCGGCGGCGCTATACCGGAAACCGTTTCTACAAAAGAGGCTATCTGATGGAAATTGTCATCGCGCTTGCTATCGGCATCCTGTTCGGCGCGGGCATCTGGCTGATCTTGCGTCCCCGAACGTTCCAGGTGCTGATCGGACTGCTGCTGATGTCGTACGCGGTCAATCTGTTCATCTCCGTCATGGGGCGTCTCTGGGTCGACCGCCCGCCGCTTGTTCCCGGCAAGGGCTTGCCCGATCCGGCCACGGTCGCCGATCCTTTGCCGCAAGCGCTGGTATTGACCGCCATCGTAATCGGTTTTGCCACCACCGCCCTTTATCTAGTGGTGATGATCGGCGCGCGCGGCTTGACCGGCACTGACCATGTCGACGGACAGGAGCCCGAGCAATGACCCTGGGTTGGTCCCAACACCTGATCATGCTGCCGGTGCTGCTACCGCTGGCGTGCGGCACCTTGCTGATTTCGCTCAACGAAAGCCGGCATCAACTCAAGTTCTTCATCAGCCTGGCATCGGTAATCAGTCTGTTGGCTACAGCGATCGCGCTGGTCTCGCTGACCGATAGCGGCCAATGGCCGCGCGGGATCGGCGTCTACCTGGCGGCGAACTGGGCGGCGCCGTTCGGTATCGCGTTAATGGTGGACCGCCTTGCGGCCGTGATGCTGTTACTGGCCGCAACGATAGCTGCCGCCGCGCTGTTGTATTCCATGCAGCGATGGAGCCGCATCGGTGTGCATTTCCATTCGCTGTTCCAGTTTCTGTTGATGGGAATCAATGGCGCGTTCCTGACGCACGATTTATTCAACCTCTTCGTCTTCTTCGAGGTCATGCTGGCAGCGTCCTATGGCTTGCTTCTGCATGGCTACAATGCCACGCGTCTGCGTGCGGGTATCCAGTACATCGCCATTAACCTGGTTGCTTCGTTGCTCTTCCTGATCGGCGTCGCATTGATCTACGCCAGTGCCGGAACGCTCAATATGGCAGATCTGGCGGGACGCCTGCCGGGCATCACGGGTGATGAACTGGTGCTGCTCAAGACCGGCGTGGCGGTGCTGGCGATCGCGTTCCTCGTCAAGAGCGCGATGTGGCCGCTCGGCTTCTGGTTGCCGGCTACGTATGCAGCAGCATCACCTCCTGTCGCTGCCTTGCTGGTCATGATGACCAAGGTCGGGGCCTACGTGATCCTGCGCGTATGGCTCCTGGTGTTCTCCGACGAGGCGGGCGCTGCTGCCGGCTTCGGCTTCAATGTCCTGCTCCTGGGCGGCATGGCGACCATTGCCTTTGGTGCTGCCGGCATGTTGGCAACAGAAGCGCCAGGGCGACTGGCGGGTTACGCGGCGATCGTCTCGTCAGGCATCCTCCTGGCAGTGATCGGCTATGGCCAGGCGTCGCTGATCAGTGCAGGGTTGTACTATCTGCTTGGGTCGACCTTGGCGTTGGCGGCATTCATGCTTCTGCTTGAGCTGATTCAACGTATCAGCTCCTCGCGCGCGGAAATGCTGGCGCTGACGATGGAAGCTTTTGCGATTGAAGAAACGCCGGAAGAACCCGTGGGCGTGGGTATTCCGGCTGCGGTAGCTGTCCTGGGGTTATCGTTTGCCGGTTGCGCGCTGGTGATCGCCGGCTTGCCGCCGCTATCCGGTTTCGTTGCGAAGTTCGGGCTGTTTCATGCGCTGCTCAATCCGGATGCGCCTAATGCATCGGTGACTCCAGTGACATGGGTGCTGATGGCGCTCATCGTGCTGTCCGGATGGGCGGCCATCATCGCAATGCTGCGCTTCGGCGTCCGGACGTTCTGGGCGGCGGGCGACATCAAGCCGCCCAGGTTGCCAGCAACAGAAGTTGCGCCGATCGGCCTGCTGCTGGTGCTCTGCGTCGCGCTGACCGTTCAGGCTGCGCCGGTCCTTGCCTACCTGCAGCGTGCCAGCGATGACCTGCACCGGCCGGGCCAATACATCGATCGGGTCCTGTCCCAACCGGTGGTGCCAGGCGTTCAGCAAGCGAAGGAGGCGCCATGAAGCGCTGGTTGCCCTCGCCGGGGGTGTCCGGCACGCTGATGCTACTGTGGCTGTTGCTCAACCAGAGTCTCGACCCAGCCCACTTGCTGCTGGGCGCCTTCCTTGGCGTGCTCGTGCCAGTGCTGGTCGCGCCGCTGTTGCAGCCGATCGGGTATCCGCGTCTTGCCAAGCCTCTGGCACTATTTCGTCTGCTGACGATGGCGCTGGTGGAGATCGTGCGGTCCTGCTTCAATGTCAGCCGGATCATCCTGTTCGCCAAGGCGGAGGGGCTGAATTCGCAGTTCATCAGGATCCCGCTGGATCTGCGAAACCCGTACGGCCTCGCCTTGCTGTCCTGCCTGATCAATTCGACACCGGGCACGGTGTGGGTGGAAATCTTGCCGGGCAAGAATGAGTTGGCCCTGCATGTGTTCGATCTGCACGATGAGCAATGGTGGATCGATACCATCAAGACGCAATACGAAAAACCGATCATCGAAATCTTTGAATAGGGGATGGCCAATGAATTCTTTGCTGGAACTGGCAATAGGATATGCATTCGTCTGCGCGATCCTTGCCATGGTGTTTTGCGCCGTCCGCCTGTTGATCGGTCCTTCCGCTCATGACCGCGTCCTTGCCCTGGATACATTGTGGATGTGCTGCATGTTGCTGGCCCTGACCTTGGGTATTCGTTTTGGTAGTCCGATCTATTTCGAATTTGCCTTGCTGATTGCCTTGCTCGGCTTCGTGTCGACAGTCGCTTTGACAAAATTCCTGATGCGCGGGGAGGTGATTGAATGAATGCAATCGAAAACATGCCAGCTTGGGCGGCGCTGTTGACCGCGCTCCTGCTGATCCTGGGCGGGAGCATTGCCCTGATCGGTGCGCTCGGGCTGATGCGCTTGCCCAATTTTTACCAGCGCATCCATGGTCCGGCCATTACCGTCACACTCGGCGCTGGATGCCTGCTGCTGGCGTCGATGCTCTATTTCACCGTGCTGCAGTCCCGCTTGGTGATTCATGAACTGATCATTGCCGCCTTCATCCTGATGACATCGCCGGTCGTGTCGATGCTTCTGATGCGCGCCGCTGTGTACCGCGACCTGCGTGTCAATAAGCGTTTGGCGGGGTGAGTGTTGAGCTGTGCCTCAACGTCGTGGCTCGGCCGGAAGCTTTCGCCAGTCGCACCGCAGACCCGTCTGAGCCTCCGACACGGGGGGCTGAAAATGTCAGGCGTATATTGATTTACGCGCTTTGTCCGCAGCTTGGTTAGAATGAAGACATGGATGTCCCTGGCGCCACGCTCACGAGGAGGACGACATGAAAACCGTTGCCGCGATTCTGCAGACCAAGCCTGACCGGACGGTGCACACCATCCGGCCCGATGCGCCCGTGTTCGATGCAATCCGCCTGATGTCGGAAAAGAGCATCGGGGCCGTACTGGTCATGGAGGGCGACGAGATCGTCGGGATCGTGACCGAGCGCGATTACGCCCGCAAGATCGTCCTCATGGACCGGTCCTCGAAATCGACGCCAGTGCGCGACATCATGACGCGCGCCGTCATCTATGTCGGTCCGCAAGAAGACAACGAACGCTGCATGGCGCTGATGACCGAGCGCCGCCTGCGCCATCTACCCGTGCTGGAACACGGCAAGCTGATCGGATTGATCTCGATTGGCGACCTCGTCAAGGATATCATCTCCGAGCAGCAATTCATCATTTCCCAACTGGAAAGCTATATTACGGGCGAACGAGCCTGATCCTGGCACACGCACAAGCGTTACCGGATTTGTATCGGTTGTTTCGCTTTGTATCCAGGCAGCCTCGGCACGGAACCAACATTTCCGTGCGTGGCTCCTAGCTCCATGGGATGCCGCGGGCATCCCGCCAGGATGGAGAAAACATGATGAAAACGAAACTTCTGTTGGCAACGATGGCTTCCGCGGTCGCCCTCGCAGGCTGTGCCGTTCCGGCGTACCAGAACAACTACCCGCAATCCGGCTACCCGCAGGGAGGCTATCCTCAGGGCGGTTATCCGCAACAAGGCTATCAATCGGCGCCGCAAGGCGTGGCCCCCAACTATGCGCTGTATGGCCGGGTTGAATCGATCGAAATGTTGCAAGGCCAGCAGGCGAGCAGCGGCATTCTCGGCACGGTCCTGGGTGGCGCGGCTGGCGGCCTTTTGGGCCATCAGATCGGCGGCGGCTCCGGCAAGACAGCGGCCACCATCGGTGGCGCGGTCCTCGGCGCGGTGGCTGGCAACCAGATCCAGCGTAGCCAGGGTGGGCAGCAGGCGTTGTACCGGGTTGTCGTCCGGCTCGATGATGGCCGCATCGCCACGGTAACGCAAACTTCCCCCAACAATCTCCAGGTCGGCATGCGTGTCCGGGTGATGAACGACCAAGTTACCCCAGCCTGACTTTCGATGCGCCAATAAACGCGCCGCCCAGCAGCAATGCCGGGCGGCGCGTTTGTATATTGGGCGGCTCCCTCCGTGCTAGTACCCCAACACTGCTTTCCTCCCACTCCATCCCCGATGATTTTGCGAGTCCCCGTCCTGCCATCCGGGATTTCTTGCCCCATGAACTAGGATGCAAAATTCCGAGCGTACGCTAAGTCCCTGATTCACAAACCTTCGAGACATGTAGGGCAAGAAATTCTTTTGTGTTCGTGAAGAAATTCTTGCTTTTATTTCACACGAGCCCGCTGCATCATCCATGTGACTCATAGGATCCCCCGACGTCACAGGTGACTCATGAAGAATAACAAGCCTCAGGAGACAACCGGACCGGGCGCTCCCGCGTCTGGTCGTCGCGCGTTTCTGGCGCGCGGTGCTGCGGTGTCTGCCGCTGCGGTTGCGTCAGCCAAGCTGATTCCGGCCGCGCAGGCCAGTGAAGCCAATCTGCCGCCGAATGTTCCGGCCTGGATGAAAACCCAGGGAGGCGGATTCCTGAATCCGCCGTATGGCCTGCCGTCGCCGTTCGAGAAAAACGTCGTACGTAAGTTGCCAGCGACGGTTGCAGCATTTCCGACAGCTACGCGTACGCCGCTGCAGAACCTGTTTGGCACCATCACGCCGAATGGCCTGTTCTTTGAGCGCCATCATGCCGGCGTGCCGGTCATCAACCCGGACGAGCATCGCCTGATGGTGCATGGCCTGGTCGAGAGGCCGCTGCTGCTGACGATGAACGACCTGATGCGCTATCCGTCGTTCACCCGTATTTACTTCCTTGAGTGCTCCGGTAACAGTGCCGCGGAATGGAACAAGCCGACCGGCAAGACCGCGCAGGATGTCCATGGCCTGCTGAGCTGCTCGGAGTGGACGGGCGTTCCGCTCTCGACCATTCTCGACGAAGTTGGTGTCAAGCCGGAAGGCAAGTGGCTGCTGGCTGAAGGTGCGGACGCCGCAGCCATGACCCGCAGCATTCCGCTCGAGATGGCCATGAAGGACGCCTTGCTGGTCTACGCCCAGAACGGCGAGCGGCTGCGCCCCGAGCAGGGCTACCCGCTGCGCCTGCTGCTGCCGGGTATCGAAGGCAATATGAGCATCAAGTGGCTGCGCCGCCTGAAGATCGGCAACCAGCCGTTCTACACGCGCGAGGAAACCTCGAAGTACACCGATCTGATGCCGGATGGCAAGGCGCGCGAGTTTACGTTCGAGATGGATGTGAAGTCCGTCATCACCACGCCATCCGGCGGGCAGACGCTGCGTGAGAAAGGACTTTACGAGATATCAGGGATCGCCTGGAGCGGACGTGGCAAGATCCGCAGCGTGGATGTGTCAGTCGATGGTGGACGCAACTGGCGCGAAGCTGTACTGCAGGGCGCGATCCAGAGCAAGGCCGTCACGCGCTTCTGCCTGCCGTGGCGCTGGAATGGCGAGCCCGCCATCCTGCAGAGCCGCGCGATCGACGAGACCGGCGCGGTTCAGCCCACGCGCCAGCAACTGATCGCTGCGCGCGGCACGAAATCCTTCTATCACTACAACGGCATTCAGAGCTGGAAAGTCGCGACGAGCGGGGAGATTACCAATGTCCATGCATAAAGCAGGCGTCGCGGCCATCGCTGCCGCATTGCTGACTCTCGGCTGCGCCAACCAGGCTGGCCAGTCCGGGCAGGTGCACAAGCCCGCCGGGGAGCGCTATGGTCTCGGCAAGACGCCGACAGCCCAGGAGATCGCTGGCTGGAATATCGATATCGCCCCCGATGGCAGCGGCTTGCCGCCGGGTTCCGGCACGGTGGCGCAGGGGCGTGCCCTGTATGCCGCGCAGTGCGCTGCCTGCCATGGTGCAACGGGGCAGGGCGGCACCGCGGCGCGCCTGGTGGGCGGTCAGGGTACGTTGACCAGCGACAAGCCGGTGATGACGATCGGCAGCTTCTGGCCGTATGCCACGACGCTGTATGACTACATCAACCGCGCCATGCCGTGGGATCGTCCGCAGTCGCTCAAGCCAAACGAGGTGTATGCGCTGACGGCGTTCCTGTTGCACATGAACGGTATCGTCGATGCCAACGCCTCGCTCGATGCCACGTCGCTGCCCAAGGTTGCCATGCCGAACCGCAACGGCTTCACGCGGGGCGATCCGCGTCCGGGCGATGTGAAGACTACGCGCTGCATGGAAAACTGCAGCTGACCTGACGGTCGCGGGCCGGTGCATGGCGATGCGCCGGCCCAGTGGCACGTGGTTTGCTACCATGTGTCTATGCATGTTTCGCCACCGCCTTTTTCCTCCCCTGCCGACCTCTCTGACCTGTTTGCGCAGCCCAGCGCACTGTTCCTCGATTTCGACGGCACCCTTGCCGAGCTGGCTTCCACACCCGATGCGGTAGTCCTGCCGCCATCCCTGCCAGGCATGCTTGGCATGCTGCAGCAACGCTTCGATGGCGCGCTGGCCATCGTGTCCGGCCGCCCGGTTGCACAGCTCGATGCCTTCCTCGCGCCATTGCAACTGACGTGCGCCGGCACCCATGGTGCGGAGCGGCGGCTTGCAGGTGGCCCGCTGGTGCAGATGCCGGTCCCCTCGTTGACGGCAGTGGAGGCGGCTGCAGCGGCACTGGCGGCACGCGATGCCCGTCTGGTGGTCGAGCGCAAGCATGGCGCCCTCGCGCTGCACTACCGTCAGGCGCCGGAACGCGCCGCCCTTTGCCTAGATACCATGCGAGCGGCCGCCCATGATCTGCCGGGCGTGACCGTGCTGCACGGCAAGATGGTCGTGGAGGTCAAGGCTGCCAACCTCGACAAGGGCGGTGCGATACATGACTTTATGCACCTGTCGCCATTCGCCGGCAGGATCCCGGTGTTCATCGGGGACGATGTCACCGATGAGTCCGGCTTTGCTGCCGTGCATGCCGCCCAGGGTATTGGCATCAAGGTCGGCGCGGGCACGACCCTTGCAGGCTACCGGATCAGCGATCCCGCTGCGGTGCATCTCTTGCTCAGGCAACTACTCAATTAACTGCCGCGTTAGCATCCGACCGGCCGGCATCATGGATCGCACTGGCTTATCAAGGAGGTCCAAATCCCATGTCGCGCCTGGTGGTGGTGTCCAACCGCACTGCCGATCCCCGCAACAGCACCGCCGGCGGACTTGCCGTCGCGCTCGGTGAGAGCCTGCAGCAATCCGGTGGATTGTGGTTTGGCTGGAGCGGGAAAATTCTGGAAACTACACATGCAAATATGGACGATCCACCGTTGCATGTGCAGCGCGCCGGGCGGGTCACGCTTGCGACGGTCGATCTGTGCCGTGATGACTACGAAGCGTATTACAGCGGCTATGCCAACGGTGTGTTGTGGCCGGTGTTTCATAACCGGCTCGACCTGGCTCAGTTCGAAGCCGGGTTTGCGGCAGGCTATCATCGCGTGAACAGCATGTTTGCCCGGCGGCTTATGCCCTTGCTCAAGCCCGAGGATATCGTCTGGGTCCACGACTATCACCTGATTCCGTTGGCTGCGGAACTGCGCCGTCTTGGCTGCACCAACCGCATTGGCTTCTTCCTGCACATTCCCTTGCCGCCACCGATCATCCTCGCGGCGATTCCTCAGTGCCAGTGGCTCGTGCGCTGCCTGTTCTCCTACGATCTGGTCGGGTTCCAGAGCGAACGCGATGTCGGGCATTTCGCACGTTTCCTGGCCACCGAATCCCAGGTGGCGGTCGAGATGCTGTCGGGCCAGCGCTTTCGCGCATTCGGACGTCTCCTGCAGGCTGGCGCATTTCCAGTATCGATCGATGTCGATGAATTCGTCGCGCTCGCCACTGCACGCGAAGGCCGTGATATGTACCAGCGCATGCGCACCGAATACTCGCGCCGGCAATTGCTGATCGGTGTCGACCGGCTGGACTACTCGAAAGGTCTTCCACAGCGTATGCAAGCGTTCCGCATGCTGCTCGACAAGTATCCGGAAAACCGCAGCATCGCCACGCTGATCCAGATCGCCGCGCCGAGCCGGGAGGATGTCGATGCCTATGAGGATCTGCGCCATGCCATGGACCAGATCTGTGGTGGTATCAACGGCGACTATGGTGAACTCGACTGGACACCGATCCGTTACCTGCACCGCAACGTGGCGCGCAAACGCATCGCGGGCCTGTATCGGGCGTGTCGGGTGGCGCTGGTGACGCCGCTGCGCGATGGCATGAATCTCGTCGCCAAGGAATACATCGCCGCCCAGGATGAGCGTGATCCTGGCGTGCTGGTGCTGTCCCGCTTCGCCGGCGCCGCGGAGCAATTGCGTGAGGCCTTGCTGGTCAATCCCTATGACATCGATGGAACGGCCGAGGCGATCCGCCGCGCCCTGAGCATGCCGCCCGAGGAGCGGATCGAACGGCATCGCGCGCTGATGATGCGGCTGCGCGACCAGGATATCCACTGGTGGCGCAAAGCCTTCCTCGATGTGCTGACAGCTTGCGAGACGACAGCCGTCGTGACATGAATCCGGGCCCTCGGGTATGCTGTCGTCTTGCTCTGGCGCTATGCCGGGCGCAACGCGAATCGAACAGAAGAAAAGAGGGAGAGGGCGGACATGCTGCGGATCTGGGGGCGGATGAATTCCATCAATGTCATGAAAGTCGTGTGGGCCGTGCGGGAGACCGGCGTGCCATTTGAACGGGTGGATGCGGGACGGCAGTTTGGCATCGTCGACACCGCCGACTACCAGGCAATGAACCCCAATGGCCTGGTCCCCCTGCTGGACGACGATGGTTACCTGCTCTGGGAATCGAACGTGATTGTGCGATACCTTGCGGCCCGCTACGCGGCCGGGACGCTCTATCCCGAGGACCTGCAGGCCCGGTTTACTGCCGAGCGCTGGATGGACTGGCAGCAGACCCGTCTCAACCCGGCCACCAAAGGTAGTTTCTGGCAATGGATCCGGACACCGGAAGCCGAGCGACAGCCCGCGCAGATCGAAGCGTCGAATGCCGCAACCGAACCATTGATGGCAATCGTGGATGCGCATCTCGCGCGCCATCGCTACATGGCCGGCGAGCAGTTCACCATGGCGGATATCCCGATTGCCTGCGAAATCCATCGCTGGAGCAACCTGCCGCAGCCGCAGGTGGAACGACCCCATATCGCACGCTGGTACGCCGAGATGCGTAACCGCCCGGCCGCGCGCGAACTGCTGGATGCGCCGCTCTCCTGAACGTAGGTTTCTTCCCTAGCGTCCGCCCGTGTCCGTCTGGTACCTCTAGATTCTCGAGTGCGCGGGTGGCTCGCTGTACACCGGCATCACCACCGACGTGGCGCGCCGCTTCTCGCAGCATCAGGCGGGGAAAGGCGCGCGCTATACCCGTTCACATCCGCCCCTGCGCATTGCCGGCGCCGTCGCCTGCGGCACGCGTTCGGACGCGCTCAAGGCCGAGCTGGCAGTCAAGCGCATGACGGCTGCCGCCAAGCGCGACTACTGTGCGAGCCTGTCCGCGATCCCGCGTCAAGACTGACAGCGTCCTGTATGTTCCCGGATAGTTCCGGATACCCAACTTGAGTGGGGTATGTGGCGATGCAGTTTGTCACGCCCTTGGGCTACTATCGGGCTCATGTATTGGGTCTATTCAAGAATAAAGCAGGGCCGGGGGCATGGTGACGGGGGAACAGAAGGCGCTGGAAATCGCCCATTCGCTCTATGAAGGGGTACTTGCGCCGGGTGGGTGGGCCGGGGCATTGGAACAGATCCGCAGTCTGACTGAGTCGGCGTCGGCGTGCATGCTGCTGCGCGACCGGCAGACCAAGGCTGCGTTCATCAGCGACCAGTCGAATATCGACAATCGGCTGCTGCAGGAATACATCGCCCATTACTACGCTTACGATCCAGGCTACGACATAGCGGACCGTTATGACGTGGGCGACTGGTTTGTCGATTACCGCGATCTGGATGGCAAGATTCTCCAGAAAGGCGAGTTTCACCAAGAGTTCTTGCGTGCCTACGATCTCAACTCGGTGCAGGCCACGCCGCTGCTGAAGACCGACCGGGTGGAGTGCTTCCTCTCGCTGCAGAGCGGTGACGATGTGCGCGAGCGCGCGATGCCAGACAACTCCGCCATCCTGCGCTGGCTGCAACCCCATTTCGAGCAGGCGGCCCGCTTGCGCCATCATCTGCATGTCCTGCAGCGTCAGGGTGAGCTGGCGATGCGCGTGCTGGATGCCTTCACCTTTCCCGTTCTGGTCATGAATCAGCGTGGCGCCGTGCAGCTGGGCAACCGTGCGGCTGACGACTGGCTGGCCCTCAAGGGCAATCCTTTTTCTGCCCGCGGCCTGCGGCATACTTGCAGCGGTACCATCGCAGTGGCCCAGGCGCTATCGCGGGCGTGTGCGCTGACGCACAGACTGGCCACGGGCGGCGCAGTACTGGAGTATGGCGAGCCCCTGCAACGCTACTACCTCGTGGTTGTGCCGTTGCCTGAGGCCATGGGCATGCAGTTGCCCGGGCAAGATCCTCTCGCGCTGGTCATGGTGCACGCGGCGCAGTATGAGGCGCGCCCGGTCGACATGCTGCTACGCATGCTGTTCGGTATCTCGCCCGCCGAGTACCGGTTGATCGAAAAGCTGATGCTGGGCCTGCCGATCAAGACATGCGCCTTCGACCTCGGTATTTCGCTGGAAACTGCGCGCTCGCATCTCAAATCCATTTTCCGGCGCACACAGACGTCCCGCCAGGTCGATCTGCTCCGCCTGGTACAGCAACTCGCTTACGGCCACTAGAGCATGCCGGGCACGTCAATGTGGCTGGCATGCCCGAATGCACATCCCCCGATTGCGGGATGTGAGGTCTGCTAATACACCCTACGATATCAACCCAAACTCGCGCCACCGGCCGTATGAGGGAAAGCATGAGAAACTTGATGTCGAACTGTACGTTTTTTTTCAGGCCCACACGCCGCACACAGGTTCGCTGGATCTGTGCGGGCGCTGCGTTGTTGTCGTTGGCGGTCTGCAGTACAGCCCACGCGCAGATGCGCATGTGGAAGCGTGGCGCTCCCGGTGGCTTCAATGCCGTACTGTATCTTCAGAACAGCAGTGGCCAGGCTCAGCAATGCAATGTGTCCTGGGCCAACGCTAACGGTGGCTTTGGCGATGGTCTCACGGTAATCGTCCAGCCTGGCGAGACCAAGCAGATCCAGACGGGTGTCGTGGCCGTCAGCGAAAGCTACCGCTGCAACGTCTATGTGGATCCCTTCAAGAAGCGTGAACAGGAACGCCTGGAAGCCGAACGCCGCAAGCGCGAGCAAGAGGCTCTGCAGCGGCAGCGCGAGGAAGAAGCGAAGCGGCGCAACCAGCAGATCTTTGGCAGCCGGCCGCAGCAGAATCAGGCCCAGGGCAACACCCAGAATAATGCTGGCACCTATACGCCATCGTCTGCCTACACTCCAGCGCCGAGCTATACGCCGGCTCCGGCCTATACGCCTCCGCCGTCCACTGCACGGCGCACCACGCCATCGACGTCAAATAGTGCGCGCAATCTGGCGATGCTCGGTACCGTGGCACAGGCGTTTGGCTCGATGAGCGAGAGTTCGGCGGCCGCGGATGCAGCGCGCGAGGAGCGCGAGCGTTACGAAACCGCACAGCGTGAGCGTCAGGCGGCCATCAAGGCACGTAATATCGAAACCAATATGCAGCGCGCCATGCAGGAAGCGGTAACCGCGCCGGATGTCAATCCGTGGGGAGTGCAATGAGCATGAGCAAATCCATCCGATGGCCCGCCGCTGCGGCTCTCCTGGCCGCGCTGGTGGTGTCGGGATGCGCCAGCACCGGCGCGTACAGCTACAAGAAGGATGAAGAGGCATACATCCTGAGCGACATCGTACCGTTGCGCAAGAGCGGCCAGAACCAAAAAGCGCTGGCCTTGCTGCAAAGCCGCTTCAATGACAAATGCGGAACGGGCACGCCGCTGGGCAAACAGGCGTTCGGCGTGGCGTTCAAGAATACCGATCGCGCTGACATGTACAACGCCTGCGGCCTGCTGAATGCGCATATTGCCCAGCTGCTGCATGAAACAGGCGACTACAAGCGTGCCGTGCCGGCGCTGCTGCAGGCGCTGCGCGACGAAATGTATCCGCAGGGCTGGAAATACGATCGCCTGGAGTGCAGCCGGTTGAACTACTACGGCTGGATCTACGAAGCCAAGCTGACCACCGTGCCGCTGCACCAGGCGCTGTACGAGTCCATGGACCGTTCCGGCAGCGCCGACGCCAAGCGCTTTATGCACAAGTCCTATCTATGCCGGCTCGATGAACATATGCAGCCGGAACAGGCTGCGGCGGTGAGCAGCGATTTCGTGGCGCAGGCCCGCAAGCATCTCGGGGAGGCGGGTGCTGCCGAGGCCCAGAAGTACACGCAACTGATTCCCGGTCCGGCGCGCGACTCGGCGCAGCGCATCATGATGCGTCGCTATAGCGAGAAATCGATCACGGAACTGCAGATGCGCGCGCAACTGGCGACGCTCTATGCCAATGCCCTGAAGGCGGTGCAGAAAAACAACCTGAACGCCCCGGTCGAGAAAGATCCGTCGCCGATTGTCGAGCACTGGACAGGCAAGGTCGAGGAAGCCAACAAGAGCGTCAAGCTCTTTGCCGATTCCTGATCATCGATTGCCATTCCACGGGAAGGGGGCGGATGCGATTACTCCGCCAGTTCCGCCTCCCGAAGCCGCCGCTCGCATTCGTCCATCAGATCGAGCGCAATGTCCGATACGTAGTTCGGCGACAGCGCTTCCATCATCTCATGCGCCGTATACAGGCCTGCCTCGCGTGACAGCGTGCCGGCCAGCTCGCGCGCCAGCGCGTCGCTCAGGGCCGAGAATGCCTTGCGCTCGGCATGCGGCAGCGACAGGTCATGGCGTGCCAGCCATGAGGCGGCGAGCGTCGCCCCTTGTGCCTCGGTCAGCCATTGGCCATGTTCGTAGAAGGTCGACAGCCGCTCGGCCGCGAGGGCGAACAGCAGCGATTTTCGGGTGGTGAGATTGAGGCGCGCGGACATTGGGGCAACGTTGGGGTACATCGGGGGCAACATCGGTCAGGGAGAGATGATAGCCCATGCCCGCTGCCCCGGCGGCTCAGCGTGGCTGGGCTTGGTGCTGTTCCGGCCGGGCCAGTTGATGATAGGCCGCCTCCGCCGCGGCCAGGAGTTCTTCGCGCGGCATGCTGCCCGACAGGGCGTAGCCGAACGGCCCGTCGACCCAATAGAACACACTGACTGCACCCTCACGTGCAAAGCGGAAAGCCGTTTCGCGATTGCCCTCCGACGGGCGGACGTAGAGCGTGAGCCTTTGCTGGCGGGCATCCTGGTACATGAACTGCGCCGCTGGGGCGGGCCCGGCCGGTAGTAGGCGTCCGCCAACCAACTCGAATCCTTGGGCCTGCAGATGCGGAATCGCAACGGCATGGCCAAGCCGCTTGGACAGCCACTGCACCAGATGTGCCTCCTGTGACGCCGCGACTTCCACCGGGTGGCGCACTTCAGGCGAGTAGGTGACATGAGCCAGGGTCGCCTGCGTCCGCAGCTTGGTCGCATAGTTGCGCTCGGCCAGCAAAGGCGACGACACCGGCCATAGGCCGCGCACGCTGTAGCCGATCACGCCGCCCAGCACCAGCCCCGCCAAGGCCGCTGCCATACCGTAGCGCCATTGCGGCGTGCGTCGAGCGGCACGCTGCAAATGGGCCGGCACCGGGGTTTCCAGCCAGCCATCGAATGCCGCGTGCAGGGCTTCCTTTTGTCGGCGCCAATCGCGCACGCGCGCGGCTTCTTCGGGATGATGCGCCAGCCGCTGCTCGGTCTCCGCTGCCTGCTGCGGAGACAGGCGCCGGTCAATGAGCGCATGCAGTTCGGAATCGAGCGGGGGTTTCATTTCACTACCTTCAGGTGGGCCGGGCCGGGGCCGGATTGCTGCGCCAGGATCTCGCGCAGCCGGTCGCGCGCCCGCGACAGCCGGGACATCACCGTGCCGACGGGAATCCCCAGTACGCGTGCGGTCTCTTCATATGTCAGCTCCTCGAGCGATACCAGCAGGAGGACTTCGCGCTGTTCCGGCGTCAACTGGGCCAGGGCACGGTCAAGGTCGCGCAGAGCCAGCCGGTCGCCTTCGGTACCGCGTATCGCGGGCATGGCGTGGGCCTCGTCAAGCGGTGTGGTCTGCGGCCGTGTGCCACGCTGGCGGACCTGGCTGACGAACAGGTTGTGCATGATGGACAGCAGCCAGGCTTCCGGACGCGTGCCCGGGCGGAACAACCGGAAGCGGGACAACGCCCGTTCGAGCGTGTCCTGGACCAGGTCGTCGGCCGCATGCGCGTCGCCGGTCAGGGCGCGGGCGTAACGGCGCAGGCGTGGCAGGTGCTCAGTCAGGTCGGTCATGCGTGTTCTGCAGCGTGGCAGGCGCGGGGCGAATGCCCCACACCGTCATGATAGTCCCGCCGCAGTTACTTCGCCACGCGCCAGACGTTGTTGACGCCATCGCCGCTCTTGTCGCCGGGTTTCTGGTCCTTGACCCAGTAGTACAGCGGCTTGCCTTTGTAGGTGACCTGCTGCTGCCCGTCGTCGCGGGTGATCAGCCCGAAGTCCCCGCTCACCGGGCCGTGTGCCAGCAGCGGCGGCCAGTTGGCGGCGCATTGGCCGTTGCACACGCTCTTGCCGCCGCTGTCCCGGTCGAAGGTGTACAGGGTCATGCCATTGGGACCGACCAGCATGCCGTTGGTCATGGTCGCCGGTGCGGTGGCCTGGGAGCCGGGCATGGCGCCGCAGGCAGTCAGGACGATGGCGGCTGCCGAAGCGGCTGCCCAGCGGGCGAACGGAAGAGAGCGTTGGGTTTGCATGGTGTCTCCTTGAGGTGTGGGGGCCGCGGCGGTGTGCCGCTGCCATTGTGCGGACGTTGCAACCGGTAAACGCAGCGTGCCCACGGTTTATTCCCAAGCCGCGTGAATTTTTGTGCAGGCGAGGCAATCGTGCCAAACTGATGGCTGGCGGACATGCCCGCGCATGGCCCGCTCATCCCGGGAAGGAGTCGCCATGAGCCGCAAAACCCCAATCGAGCGCTACCGCAATATCGGCATCAGCGCGCATATCGATGCCGGCAAGACCACCACCACCGAGCGCATCCTGTTCTACACCGGCGTCAACTACAAGATCGGCGAAGTGCACGAGGGCACGGCGACGATGGACTGGATGGAACAGGAGCAGGAGCGCGGCATCACCATCACGGCGGCGGCGACCACGACCTTCTGGAAAGGCATGGCCGGCAACTATCCCGAGCATCGCATCAATATCATCGATACACCGGGGCACGTCGATTTCACCATCGAGGTCGAGCGCTCCATGCGCGTGCTCGACGGTGCCTGCATGGTCTACGACGCGGTTGGCGGGGTGCAGCCGCAGTCCGAAACCGTCTGGCGGCAGGCCAACAAATACGCCGTGCCGCGCCTGGCCTTCGTCAACAAGATGGACCGGGTCGGCGCCGATTTTTTCCGCGTGCACCGGCAGATCGTCGAGCGCCTGCACGGCAATCCCGTGCCGATCCAGATCCCGGTGGGGGCCGAGGACCACTTCCGCGGCGTGATCGATCTGCTGAAGATGAAGGCCATCGTCTGGGACGAGGCCAGCCAGGGCATCAAGTTCAGCTACGAGGACATCCCCGCCGACCTGCTGGCAGAGGCGCAGCAATGGCGCGACCGCATGGTGGAAAGCGCGGCCGAGGCCAACGAGGCGCTGCTGGAAAAATACCTGGCCGGCGAGGCCTTGACGGAAGACGAGATCCGCCAGGCGCTGCGCACGCGCACCATCGCCGGTGAAATCGTGCCCATGCTGTGCGGCAGTGCATTCAAGAACAAGGGCATCCAAGCGCTGCTCGATGCCGTACTCGACTACCTGCCGTCGCCGGCCGACGTACCGGCCATCCTCGGCCATACCGAGGACGGCGGCGAGGCCGAGCGCCACCCGAACGACGACGAGCCGTTTGCCGCATTGGCCTTCAAGATCATGACCGATCCGTTCGTCGGCCAGCTGATTTTCTTTCGTGTCTATTCCGGCGTGGTCAAGACCGGCGACCAGGTCTTCATTCCCTCGCGCCAGCGCAAGGAGCGCCTGGGTCGGCTGCTGCAGATGCATGCCAACGAGCGTAACGAGATCAAGGAAGTACGGGCAGGCGATATTGCCGCCGCCGTGGGCCTCAAGGAGACGGTCACCGGCGACACGCTGTGCGATCCCGGGCACGTCATCGTCCTGGAGCGCATGGTGTTCCCGGAGCCGGTGATCTCGCAGGCCATCGAACCCAAGACCAAGGCCGACCAGGAGAGGATGGGCATCGCGCTGGGGCGGCTGGCGCAGGAGGATCCATCATTCCGCGTCCGTACCGATGAAGAGTCTGGCCAGACCATTATCTCCGGCATGGGCGAACTGCACCTGGAAATCCTGGTGGACCGCATGAGGCGCGAGTTCGGCGTCGAGGCCACGGTCGGCAAGCCGCAGGTCGCCTATCGCGAAACCATCCGCCGCGCGGTCAAGGATGTGGAGGGCAAGTTCATCAAGCAATCCGGTGGACGCGGCCAGTATGGTCACGTGGTGCTCGATGTCGAACCGCTGCCGTCGGGCGGCGGCTACACCTTTGTCGATGCCATCAAGGGCGGGGTGGTGCCGCGCGAATTCATTCCCGCCGTCGACCGTGGCATCCAGGAGGCGTTGCCGTCCGGGGTACTGGCCGGTTATCCGGTGGTTGATGTCAAGGTCACGCTGGTGTTCGGTTCGTACCACGATGTCGATTCCAACGAGAATGCCTTTCGCATGGCCGGCTCGCTGGCGTTCAAGGAAGCGCTGCAGCGGGCCCAGCCAGTGCTGCTCGAACCGATGATGTCGGTCGAAGTCGAGACGCCCGAGGAGTTCACGGGCAACGTCATGGGCGACCTGTCATCGCGGCGCGGCATGGTGCAGGGCATGGAGGATATTCCGGGTGGCGGTGGCAAGGCGGTGCATGCCGAGGTCCCGCTGGCGGAGATGTTCGGTTACTCCACCGCACTACGCTCGCTGACGCAGGGACGTGCGACCTATACGATGGAGTTCAAGCGCTATCTCGAAGCGCCGCCCGGTACGGCCCAGGCGCTCGGCGGTGCAGGTGGAGGGCGAGGCAAGTGAGCGATCATGTACCGCCGCTCGACCGCCTGCTGTCCGTCAGCATGCCGTATGGCAAGTATCAGGGACGTCTCATCGCGGACCTGCCCGGGCATTACCTCAACTGGTTCGCCCGTACCGGTTTTCCGCCGGGCGAGCTGGGCCGGTTGCTGGCGCTGATGCACGAACTTGATCACAACGGACTGACGCACCTGCTGCAGCCTTTACGGGCCGAGCGTTGACTGGGCAGGGCTTTGACAGCCCTGCCGCCGCCACGAAAACCCTGTCGGGCGCCCCGCCGAACTGATCCGGTGTTTTCTGCCAAAACTGCTACTGGTATTGTCCGGCCCACCTGCTAGGCTCAAGGTATCTCCGCGTCGGGCGGCATGTCGAGGCGCGTGCGATCCGGGCTTGCCGCCGCTGATCAATGCAACTGATGTGAACGGATGCGATCAGCGTGGCCGGCGCGGCAAACGAACTGGCAGACATCATGAGCGACTTCAAGCAGACCATCCAGCGCAAGGCCTCCTTTGCGCAAACCACCCGTGCGGTCCTGTGGGGCTTCTTCGGCGTCCGCAAGGGCGCGGAACATGACCGGGACATGCAGCTCAATCCGATTCACCTGATTTCCGCGGGCGTCATCGGCGCGACGATACTGGTCATCGTACTCGTGCTGGTGGCACGCCATGCCGTGAGCTGATGGTTCGGGCCACGTTGAACCGGCGTCGCTGGCATGACTGCGCCATTTGCTGATCGGACTGACGCCGGCCGGCAACTGGGCCAGATGCTGCTGCGTGAGCTGTCTGCCGAACAGCGCGCGGACCTGATGGTACTTGGCCTGCCGCGCGGCGGTGTGCCGGTGGCGGCCGCTGTCGCTGCGGTGCTGGGCGTACAGTTCGATATCCTGCCGGTGCGCAAGCTCGGCCTGCCATTCGATCCGGAGCTGGCGATGGGCGCAGTAGCACCAGGCGCGGTGGTGTATCGCGACGAAGAAATCATCGCCTGGCATCACGTATCGGACACCGCTTTCGACTATGTGCTCCAGCGCGAACGGGCCGAGCTGGAGCGGCGCATGACACGCTACCGGGCTGGCTCGCCGCCTCCTGTGCTGGCTGGCAGGACCGTGGTGGTGGTCGACGATGGGCTGGCAACCGGCGCGACCATGCAGGCGGCGCTGCTTGCCTTGCGGGGGCAGGGCGCCGCATGCTGCGTCGTTGCCGTGCCGGTTGCACCGGCCGGCGCAGCGGAGCGATTCCGCGATGTGGCTGACCAGTTCGTTTGTGTCCACACACCCGTGCGGTTCGACGGCGTCAGCCGCCACTATGACGATTTTTCTCAAACCACCGATGCCGAAGTCCTCGCCTGCCTAGCTCTGCCGCACGGACCGCTCGCCCCGTCAGGCATCAGGACGTGACCTGCGGTTCGTCCGGCGTTTCTTCTGGAATCGGGGGTGTCAGCGGCGCCGGATCGCGTACCGGCGGAGTCTCCGGGTCCGGCTGCGGATGGCCCGGTGGGTGCTGTGGCGTGTGGAGGCTGGGCATGTCATTAGTCCTCGGGTCGTCAGGTGGGTGTGTCGGTCACGGGCCGGTTTCCGCAACGCTATGTGCCAGTCCCCGCATTGGGCCGGGCACATGCTCCAGTGTAGTGCGTGCCGCCGTCAGGAGCGAGGTACTGCGGAGCCCGCCCGGCAGGTGCACGCGTTGCGGGCACAGCGTGTATGCTTGGTCCGTGCCGGGTATACCGTTGCAGGATCGACGGCCTGACCGGCGCATACAACAACAATGGGACGCCGCGCCCGCTTTTCGACTCCAGGAGACACAATGAAGCTGTTCTACGCCCCCACGTCGCCGTTTGTCCGCAAAGTCATGATCTCCGCCCATGAACTGGGGCTGGTCGATCGCATCGAGCTGGTGCCTGCGGCCGTCAGCCCGATCAACCGTAACGCGGACGTGGTCGCGCAGAACCCGCTTGGCAAGATTCCCGCGCTGGTGACCGACGACGATGTGGCGCTCTATGATTCGCGTGTCATTTGCCAGTATCTGAACAGCGTGGCATCGGGCCAGGTGATTCCACCCGAAGGCCCGGCCCGCTGGACCGCACTGCGTGACGAGGCGCTGGGCGATGGCCTGATGGATGCCGCCGTGCTGATCCGCTACGAGACCTTCGTGCGTCCCGAGCCGCTGCGCTGGCAGGAGTGGATCGACGGAAAATTCGAGGCAGCACGCAGCGCCGTGCGCGGCATCGAAGCGCAAGCGCAGGCCCTGGAAGGCCGCAATGACATTGGCGTGATTTCCATTGCGTGCGCCCTCGGATATCTCGACTTCCGCAATCCCGAGTTCGACTGGGCGGCCCTTGCGCCGCGCACCGCGAAGTGGTTCGCAGGCTACAAGGCCCGCCCATCCTTCCAGGCCACCATGCCGAAGTAAGGCGCGAAGTTGGCCGTGAGGTTCAGGCACAACGCAAGCTGACGACGACGGGGTGCAAAAAGGTCGGTGCCGAGAAACCAGCGCCGGAAATCCAGCGCCACAGCATCAGGGAATATGCCGGGCCACGCCATCGGGCCCGGCGAGTACCTCCCCGAGCGGGATGCTGGCCGCTTGCCAGTATTGGCCAGCCGGACCATCCGGCCGCGTGGCATACAGCGTTAGTGCGGTGAAACAGGCATGTGTCGGTGGATCCGCGTGCCGGGCCGCGCTTGCGGCTGCTTCCGCAGTGATGCGCCGGCTGGCCCGCGCCAGCGTCAGGTGTGCGCGAAACGCATTGCCGGTTGGCAGGCCGGCCTGCGCCAGACGCGTGCGCAGATGATCGACCAGAGCCAGCAGTTCGTCGTTGGCCGTAAAGGTTGCCACCAGCACGCGCGGGCGGATGCTGTCCGGCCACCATTCGATGGCCTCCAGCGGCAGGCAGCGCAGCGGCCGTGCCAGTGACGGCAGGGTGCGCGCCACCTCCTGCCCGAGCTCGGCTGGCAGATCGCCGATGAAGGCCAGGGTCAGGTGCAGATTGGCCGGGTGCACGGCGCGAATGCCGGGGCCGCTGGCCAGTGCCAGCCGTTCAGCGGTGGCACGGACAGGTGTCAGGGCGACGAAGCAGCGTTGCCAGTGCAGGGCGGCGGCTGGGCTTGCCGGGCTTGCCGGATCTCCCGATGCCCGGCCGGGGTCTGGATCAGGAAAGTGCATGGGCGCCTGCGCATCGTTTGCAGCAGATGTCATTCAGCATAGCACCCTCGCGTCATGCTGCCATTGACTACACTGAGAACTTCTTCGTCAGGATCCTGATTCCGCACATGGCCCATATCGTTTTCGCACCCGCCATCCAACGTCATGTCGCCAGCCCGGCGCGCGACATCGCGGCCGCTACCGTGCGCAGCGCGCTGGATGCCGTCTTTGAATTGCAACCCGAACTGCGCGGCTACATTCTCGACGACCAGGCTCAACTGCGCCGCCACATGGCGATCTTTGTCGATGGGCGGGCCATCGCGGACCGGCGGGGCCTTGGCGATGCGTTGCGGCAGGACAGCCGGGTGTACGTGGTGCAGGCGCTGTCGGGCGGATGATTTCCGTACACTCACTCCCGATCTTCCGTACGGAGCGACCATGAACGAACCGCAGCAACTGTATGTCGCCACCCGCAAGGGCCTGTTCACCCTGCGGCGCAGGGACGGGGCGTGGGAAACGGTAGGCGCCGCCTTCCTCGGCGAACCGGTCAGCATGGTGCTGCCCGACCGACGCGACGGCACCGTGTATGCCGCTCTCAACCTCGGCCATTTCGGCGTCAAGTTCTGGCGCTGCCGCGCCGGGGGCGAATGGGAAGAATGCGCCGTGCCGACCTATCCGCCCCAGCCAGAGGGCTATGTACCGAACCTGCCCACGCCCGGGGATGCGCCACCCGCGCCACCCTGGAGCCTGGTGCAGATCTGGTCGCTGGAAGCGGGCGGACCGGAGCAGCCCGGGGTGCTGTGGGCTGGCACGATTCCCGGCGGCCTGTTCCGCTCGGACGATGGCGGTGACACCTGGCAGATGAACCGCCCACTGTGGGATCGCCCGGAACGCGCCGAGTGGTTCGGCGGCGGTTACGACTATCCGGGCATCCATTCCATTCATGTCGATCCGCGCGACAGCCGTCATGTCACCGTGGCCATCTCGTGCGGCGGCGTCTGGCATACGCGTGATGGCGGAGCAAGCTGGGAAGTCGGCTGCAAAGGCATGGAGGCCGGCTACATGCCGCCGGAGCGCCGTGAGGATCCGAACATCCAGGACCCGCATCGCATGACGGCCTGTGCCACGCAGCCGGATGCGCTTTGGGTCCAGCATCACGATGGCATCTTCCGCTCGACCGATGGCGGCGCGCACTGGCGGCGGGTGGTGGCGCAACCTTCCAGCTTCGGCTTTGCCGTGGCCGCGCATCCGCATGATCCCGATACCGCCTGGTTCGTGCCGGCGGCGCAGGATGCCTGCCGCGTGCCGGTCGATGCGCAACTCGTGGTGACGCGCACGCGCGATGGCGGCCAGACCTTCGAAACCTTGCGCGCGGGTTTGCCGCAGACACCGTCATATGACCTGATTTACCGCCACGGGCTCGATGTCGACGCCACAGGCCAGCGGCTGGCGATGGGTTCGACGACGGGCGGCCTTTGGTTGTCTGAAGATGGTGGCGACCAGTGGATCTGCCTGTCCGCGCATTTGCCGCCCATCTATGCTGTGCGGTTCGGCTGAGTGGGCGGTTAAGGCAACGGTATGCAGTGGGTGAGTCCACGTGCGGTGCCGGCGAGAAGCGTGCGCGAGATGATGCGCGGTGCGATGCCGCGTGGGTTGCTGCAGCATCGCTGCGGTATCGTGATGTCACGGTGCCCATGCCTATGGCATGATGCTTCATGTCATCACCACGAGGACCACTATGAACACACCCGCGGACAACCATAGCAAGCTGATTGGCTATCTGCTCTGGATCTTCGGCTTTACCGGCTCACACCGCTTCTACTACGGCCGGCCCGTGACCGGGACGATCTGGTTCTTCACGCTTGGCCTGCTCGGCATTGGCTGGCTGATCGACCTGTTCCTGATTCCCGGCATGGACCGCGATGCCGACCTGCGCTACACGCCGGGACATCTCAACTACAACATCGCGTGGCTGCTGCTCACGTTCCTCGGCCTGTTCGGTGTGCATCGCATGTACATGGGCAAGTGGCTGACCGGCATCCTGTACCTGTTCACCGGCGGTTTCTTCCTGATCGGCGTGCTGATCGACCTGTGGACCCTCAACGACCAGGTCTCACAGGAAAACAGCCGCAGGCTGTCGATGGCGGGCGTACAATAAAAGCCACGCGCCGCCGCGCTGGTGTGCGGCGCTTGTTTCGTGATGCCTGTTCGTGACGCTGTCCGCCGCGCCACGCACTGCCTGCCTGTGACCGGCCTGTCTCCTGACTCTTCCGGCATCGTTTGCCATCCTCCCGTGCGCTGTTCCGGCGCACGGCGTCACTCGTCCAATCCCGCCTCCGCATGGAATCCGTCGGCGTTGTCCTGATCATGCTGCTGGCCGTGGTGGTCAGCGGCTACGTGGTGCGCATGCTACCCATTGCGCTGCCATTGCCGCTGGTGCAGATCGCGCTCGGTGCGGTGATTGCCGGAGGGCTGAACCATGGCGTGGTGCTCGATCCGGAGTTCTTCTTTCTGCTGTTCCTGCCGCCACTGCTATTCCTCGATGGTTGGCGCATTCCCAAGGCAGGCCTGTTCCGCGACAAGTTCGTGATCATCGAGCTGGCATTGGGCCTGGTCGTCTTCACCGTGCTCGGCATGGGTTTCCTGATCCACTGGATGATTCCCGCCATGCCGCTGGCGGTGGCGTTCGCGCTCGCCGCCATCGTGTCGCCGACCGACCCGGTGGCCGTGTCGGCCATCGCCGCCCGCGCGCCAATCCCTAAGCGCCTGATGCATATTCTCGAAGGCGAGTCATTGCTCAACGATGCGTCGGGTCTGGTCTGTTTCCGGTTCGCAGTAGCTGCGGCGGTGACGGGCACGTTCTCGCTCGCGTCGGCATCGCTGACTTTTCTTTGGGTGGCGACGGCCGGTCTTGCCGTTGGCGCGGCCGTGACACTCATCGTCAGCACGGCGCAGCAATGGTTGTCGCGGCTCGTCGGTGAAGAGGCCGGGTCGCCCATCCTGATCAGCCTGCTGATTCCATTTGGCGCCTATCTGGTGGCCGAGCATATCGACGCATCGGGCATCCTGGCGGCGGTTGCGGCCGGCGTGACCATGAGCTATGTCGAGCTCACCGGCCGGGCGCTGGGCAGCACGCGACTGCAGCGCGCCGCCGTGTGGGATACCGTGCAGCTCACACTGAACGGTATCGTGTTCGTGCTGCTGGGTGAGCAGTTGCCGGGCATCCTGCGCAACGCCGTGGCCTCGGTCGAGCAGAGCGGGCACGTCAACCCCTGGTGGCTGGCGGCGTATGCGCTGGCCATCAATGTTGGCCTGGCCGTGCTGCGTTTCGTGTGGGTCTGGGTGTCGCTGCGCGTCTCACTGTTCAAGACCGGGCAATCTGGCGTGCCGACCTCGCGCGCGCAGTGGCGGCTTGTGCTGGCGACATCGCTGGCGGGTGTGCGCGGCGCAATCACGCTGGCCGGCGTGATGACGCTGCCGCTCATGCTGCCGGGCGGCGAGGCTTTTCCGGCGCGCGATCTGGCGGTGTTCCTGGCCACGGCTGTCATCCTGCTGTCGCTGGTGGTGGCGAGCATCGGCTTGCCACGCCTGCTGCGCGGGCTGGAAGTGCCAGACGAACCAGCCGAGCGGATGGAGGAAAATCTCGCGCGGCACGAGTCCGCCACGGCGGCCATCGCGGCCATCGAAAAAGCCCAGCATGCCCTGCTGCACGATAGCGCCGAGGCCGAGTTGTACAGCGATGCCGCCAGCCGTGTGATCACGCTCTACCAGGCGCGGCTCGATGACGGCATGGGACAGGAGGGCGATGCCCAGCAACTGCGCAAGACGGACGATGTCGAGCGCACCTTGCGGCTGGCCGGGTTGCAGGCCGAGCGCGAGGAAATCTTCAATCTCGCCCGGCAAGGGCGCATCTCGGATACGGTGTCGCGCAAGCTGGTGCGCGAGATCGACCTCGTCGAGTCGCGCTACCGTTAGTCCGGCTGCAGGCAGGTTTTGCTCAGGGCGGCAGGCTGCGGATTATCCGTCCCTGTCGGGCCGCGCACCAGGCAGGCCTGTGCGCGGCGAGTGCCAGAGTCAGCGCTGCTCGAACGTGCGCCAGCGCAGCAGATACCAGGTGGCAGCCAGTGCGTTGACCGCGGTGAGGCACATGAATGTCGTCCCGAACGCCTGCCCGGTCGCCATGCCCTGGGCCTGTAGTTGCGAGATCAGCCAGCCAACCAGGAAGCTGATCGAGCCGGTACCAATGAACATGAAGAGGTTCAGGCCGGTATTGCCGCGCCCCACGAGGGTAGCAGGCAAGCCATGGCTGAGGACCGTGTAGGTCAGCACATTCAGCGACGTGCCAAGACCATACAGGCACCACCACACCACCTCGCCCGGCCAGCGCAGGCTGATGGCGAGCAGGCTGAGAAGGTCGAGCAACATGCCGGCCGCCAGCAGGTGGCGATTGGTGACGCCGCGCCGGGCCAGCCGCTCCGACAGGGCGCCAATGAAGAAGTACCCGGACAGCGAGATCAGCGACACTGCCAGCAGCAGGCTGGCCGCATCCGGCTTGCTGTACCCCGCGCCATGCATGAGCCACTGCATACCCCACAGGCCCTGTACGGAAATGAACGTGCCCATGCCGGTGAACGCCCACGGCATGACCCACCAGAAGCGCCGGTGCACCAGCAGTCCGCCGAGTCCGCGCCACTGCTCGGCCATCGAGCGCTGTTCGCGCTCGACCGGAATGTCGCGGATGGCCCAGGCAATGCCCATTGCCGCCAGCAGGCTGAGTACCGCCAGCCCGGCGAACAGCATGCGCCAGTCGAAATAGCCGAGGGCCAGTTCCACCGGCTTGGTGGCAAACGACGCGCCGAGGCCGCCGACCAGCATGATCCAGCCGGACAAGGCCACCTGTTTTTCTGGCGGGTACCATACCGCAGCAGCCTTGAGCGGTGCCGCGAAACAGATCGCCACGCCGATGCCGATCAGCACGCGGCCCGCGCCGAGTGCGGCGAAGCTGTCGGCAAAGCAGAACAGCAGCGCACCCGCTGCGGCCGCAAGAATCAGGCCGCCTTCCGCGCGGCGCGGGCCAAAGCGGTCGAGCAGTACGCCGGCAGGAATCTGCGCAAAGGCAAACGCGTAGAAATACAGGCTGGCGAGCGCGCCAAGATCCTGCGGGCTGAGACTGAACTCGCGCGCCAGCTCAGGCGAGATGACGCCGATCACCGCGCGGAACAGCGAGGAGAGGAAATACGCTGCGGCGAACGGAATGAAGAATCGCAGGATGGGCACGCCGGTTCCTAAAGATGAGCGTTATGAGCGTCGCTGGGCGTGTCGCTCAGGCGAGGTCGGAAGGCACTGCATGGAAAGAGTTCGCAGTGTACAAAAAAAGCAGATGGCGTGGCCTGCAAATACAGGGGATGAAGCTGCCCAAGCCTGTATAGGGCGAATCGCGTTCTGGGGGGCTGTGCGGCTTCTGTGCTGGTACATGGCAAGGCGAGAAAATCAGAGTTCCGCATTGGCCAGTCGTAAAGCCAGCCCCAGGAATACCATGCCCGCCGCCCAGTTCAGACCACGCTGCACGCGCGGCGAGCGACGCAGTGCTGCCCCGAACGTACCGGCAAAACAGGCGATGGCGCCGAAGGTGAGCAGCGTCGCCACGATAAAGATACCGCCCAGCAGCAGCATCTGCACCGGCAGGCTGCCGGCTTCCGGATGGGCAAACTGCGGCAGGAAGGCGAGAAAGAACACCACGACCTTGGGGTTGCTGAGATTCATGATCACACCGCGCCCGTAGCCCTGCCATGCACCGAGCGGCGCGCGTGGCTCATCGGCCTGCATGCCAACGGGCGCACGGAATGCCTGGAATGCCAGATACACCAGATACGCCGCCCCGCACAGCTTGAGCACGGTAAATGCCGTGACCGACGCGGCGACCACCGCTGCCACGCCGAATGCCACGGCGGCGGTATGGACCAGCAGGCCGGTACACAGTCCCAGCACCACCAGCATGCCGGCCTTGCGGCCGTGCATGGCCGAATGCAGCAGGACGAAAAGATTGTCGGGACCCGGGCTCAGGCCCAGCAGCACGGCAACGCCAAAAAAGGACAGGGCGGTTTCGGGGCTCAGCATGGATCAGGATCCTCAGTGATCGCCCAGGCCGAGCTTGTACTCGATGCTCCGGACCAGGCTCACCAGGCGTGGGCCAAGGTCGGTCTGCAGATGCTGGCGGTCGGTTGCATACGCGGGGACGGTCAGATTGAAGGCCAGGTGCATGCCACCGACGGGCGCGCGCATCGGGACCGCCACGGCGGCAAGCGTCGGCCGCCAGTCGCCGGCCACGATGCAGAAATCCTGTTGCGCGATCTCCGTACAGGCCTGCTCTGCTGCGGCATGAAAGGCTGCCCATTCCTGCGGCACCGTCTCGCGCAGGCGACGCAGCAAGGCCGTGCGCTGAGGCACGCTGTAGCTGGCGAGCAGGGCGCGTCCGATGGCGGTGCGCAGGAAGGGACGGGTCGAGCCGATGTCGGGCTTGGTGGCGTTGCTGTCGTAGGCCTGTACGGTTTCCACGTACACCACCTGCAGGCGGTCGCGCGTGCCGATGGAAACCGGCCCGCGCGCATGGCGCGCCAGCTCGAGCATTTCCGGCGAGGCAATCTGCCGCACCGTGAGTTGCGACAGCAGCGGATAACCGAGCGAGAGCACCGCTGGCCCAAGCGAATACTTGCCGGTGGTGCGGTCGCGGCGCAGGTAGCCCAGGCCCATCAATGTAAACGTCAGGCGCGATACCGTGGGCCGGGAGAGCTGCAGGCGTTCGGCAAAGTCCTTGTTGCCCAGCACCGTTTGCCCGCCGCCGAAACAGCCGAGCACAGCCAGGCCATTGGCGAGCGTGGACGCAAACTGCGGATGGGCCGCCAGTGTTTCCGCATCGAGAAACGACGCACCGCCGTCGTCGAGATCTTCCAAGCCCTTCCCCGAATATGAACGTGCTTGACATTATAGCGGGCGGAAACAATACTTTTGTTCAATTAAAAGGAATTGAATTCCACTATTCGGGCGTAAGTGCCGCCGAGGTCATGGTTGCGTGATGACGTGATGGCCGCGTGTACCGTGCCCATACAGGAGACACTCCCCATGCCACACCTGCCGCATGCCACGCTGGGTGCACCGCTGTTTTCCTTTGTTGTCGTCGCGGACACCCACATCAACGAGCAGGATGGCGCCTCGGCGTCTCCCTATCTGACCAACCGCCTCGCCAACGACCGCGCGCGCCACGTCTTCCAGGAAATCGCGGCAATGGATCCGCCGCCGCGCTTCGTGGTGCATCTCGGCGATATCGTCAACCCGGTGCCATCGTTGCCCACCTTCCACGACGCCGTGGCACGCTACCGCGAGATTGCGCAGCCGGTGACGCTGCCGGTGCATCTGGTGCCCGGCAATCACGATGTGGGCGACAAGTGTGTGGAGTGGATGCCGGCCGGGCAGGTGTGCGACGCCTATCTGGCAACCTACCGTGAAGCTTTCGGGCAGGATTTCTACGCCTTCGATGAAGAAGGCCTGCGCTGCATCATCGTCAACTCGCTGCTGCTCAACTCGGGGCTGCCCGATGAAGCACGCCAGCGCGCATGGCTGGAAGAGCAGATCGCCACGGCGGGGCAGCGCCGCGTATTCCTGTTCATGCACTACCCGCCGTATATCTTTGCCCCCGACGAGCGTGCCAACTATGACAATGTCGACGAGCCCGCGCGTAGCTGGCTGCTCGACCTGATCCGGCGTCCCGGCGTGGAGGCCGTTTTCGCCGGCCATGTGCACAATTTCTGGTACGACCGTGTCGGCGCGGCAGAGTTTTACATGCTGCCGTCCACGGCATTCCTGCGGCACGATTTCACCGAGTTCTACCGGGTCGCCCCGGCCACGGAATTCGGGCGTGGCGATGCCGACAAGTTTGGCTACTTCATCGTCGACGTGTATACGCGCGGGCACGTCGCGCATCCGGTGCGTACGATGGGCCGGCACAGTCAGGCCGGTGCGCCTGCAGCGCCAGCCCGGACGCTGCATCTCACGCATCCGAAGACGGCCACCTTTGATGACGTCGGTGTCGAGTTGCGTCACCCGTGGACCGAACGCATGCAGATCACCGCTACCGGTGGCGTGCAGGAGTTCGGACGCAAATGGGCGCGCAACGACTACCCCTTGCTGGCATTGTGGGAAATGGGTGCGCGCCTGTCCAAGGTGACCGACATGGATCTGCACGATCCGGAGGCGCGTGCGCGCATGGCGCAGATGGCGCGCTTCGGGCACCGCTATATCGTCACCACGCTCGGCGTGCCGAAGGCTGCCAGCCTGGAAGCACAGCCCGTGCAGTGCGGTGTCGCCGCCTTTGAGGTCAATCTCACCGGTGCCAGTTTCCAGCGTCAGCAGGAGGCGCTACGCGCGGCGCGGCAGGCCACGGGCGCCGCCATCTACTACGCGCGGATTGCCGCCTTTGACGATTCGCATTACGACGGCAAGCACTTCAGTCATTTCGTCAAATCCGGCCTGACACTGGACGAGCTGGCGGGGCAGCGTGAAACGCTGATGGTGGCGCGTGCCGCCGGCGTGATCGACGGCGTGACCGTGCGGCTCGATGCGGAGGAGCCGCTCTGCCCGGCGGCCCATGTGCTGGCGGCGTTTGCGGAGGAGACCGGTTGTCTTGTGCTGGCCTCGCTCAAGACCAGCGGACCGAATCTTGCCACTGAACGGGCCGAGGATGACGAGCTGGCGGCCCGTGCGGCGCAGGCCATGATCCTGTCGAAGGCGCTGCGCGGCGTACGCTTCGTCTTCGATACGTTTATGGACGTCGACCGTGGCTACTACCCGCGCCACGGCCTGATCGACCGGCGTTTTACCCCGCGCCCCGCGGCCACCGTGTTTCGCATGCTCAATGCGGTACTGGCGGCGGCGACCGCTTTCAGGCTTGTGTCACATACCGATGATGCGGCCGGCATCCTGCGCTTTGAAGCCGATGGCGCGCTTTATCGCCTGCTGTGCATGGATGCACGGGCGATGACTGCGCAGCTGGCAGCGTTGCCAGCGGAGACGGTCGTCCACGGACTGGCGGACGGAGAGACGGGCGTGGCAGCGATGTGGCTGAGCCGCCTGCAGGATACGCCGGCCGGCGAGGCCGGTGCCCTGCAGGTATTGCTGGCACGGGCCTGAGTGCCATGCCGGCCAGCTGTGCGGGCCATCGCATCTCGACCACGCGGTGGCCCGGCCGGATCGCTCAGCCGCAGCAGCATCCCCGGCGTGCAGGCGCCGCGCCGGCGGTCTGGCTTGCCGCAGGTTCTGCCGGATAGCCTTCCTGAGCGAGCGCGGCGACGACCGCCGCCGGCTCGACCTTGCCAGTGACTGTGGCGCTGCCGCCAGCCAGATCGACCGTGACTTCTTCCACACCAGGCAGCGCATCGAGCGCCTGGGTCACATGGCGGACGCAGTTGCCGCAGGTCATGCCGCTGACGCGGAAAACTTGAGTGTTCATCTTTCTCTCCTGTTGCCGGGCCGGTGGTGAGCCCGTAATTAGCCCATAATTAGCCCCTAGCTGGCTTGTCCATGACAGCATCGTGCTTCCCACGGTGGCAAGGTCAAGAGAAACAATAAAGAAACTACAGGGCTTGATCGCGGGCCGGCCTGCGCGGCCCTGTCGCCGGGTTCAGGCGCTGGAGCCGCCTTGCTTCGGCCTGCCACGCGCACCCGCTACAATGGTCGTTTCCCCACACGATCATCAGGAGACGTCATGACACTCTATGCATTGCTGCTCTTTATCCATCTGGCTGGTGTCGTGGTCTGGGTGGGCGGCATGTTCTTCGCCTACGTCTGCCTGCGGCCGACTGCCGCCGAGGCGCTCGAGCCACCATTGCGGCTGCGGCTGTGGCAGGGGGTGTTCCGGCGTTTCTTTGTCTGGGTGTGGATCGCGGTGATCGGCATCCTGCTGAGCGGATTTGCGATGCTCGGACACATGGGTTTCGCCGCGGCACCCAAGCACCTGCATGCCATGGCTGGTGGCGGACTGGTGATGGCCGCAATTTTCGTCTATGTGTTTGCCGCGCCATACCAGGCGCTGAGCCGGGCCGTTGCCGCCCAGGACTGGGCCGCCGGCAGTGCCGCGCTGGCCCGCATCCGGCGTGCCGTCCACGCTAACCTGTGGCTCGGCATTCTCGTCATCGTGATTGCCACGGTCGGCCGCGCCCTGACCTGATGCAGACGCTGCACGCCGCCCGGCGGTACCTGCTGCTGCTCGCCGTGGCATTCGGCGTGTGGTGGGCCGTGCTGGCCATTGCGCCTTTGCATCGCGACGACTGGGCCCTGGAAAACGTGCTGGTCCTGGTGTGTGTCGTGGCCGTGGCTGCCACGTATCGCCGCTGGCCGCTGTCGCCTGCGTCGTACACGCTGCTGTTCGTCTTTCTCTGCGTGCACGAGATCGGCGCGCACTACACCTACTCGGAAGTGCCATACGACGCCTGGTTACAGGCCATTGCCGGCACTTCGCTGAACAGCCTGATGGGCTGGGAGCGCAACCATTTCGACCGCCTCGGGCATTTTCTGTATGGCCTGCTGCTGGCCTACCCGGTACGCGAGATCGTGCTGCGTGCCACGGGCGTGCGTGGCTTCTGGAGCTATTTCTTCCCGGTGGAATTCATCGTCGCCAGCTCGGCCCTGTACGAGATGTTCGAGTGGGCGGCCGCCGCGTATTTTGGCGGCGACCTGGGCATCGCCTACCTCGGCACCCAGGGCGACGTCTGGGATGCCCAGCGCGACATGCTGCTGGCCAGCCTGGGCGGCTTGCTGGCGATGCTGGGTGCAGCGGCATGGCACCGCATGCGTGGCCGCGATGGCGCGCAGCAGTGGCTGCAACGCGTGGCGCGCGCGAAGTGAAAGACGTAGCGGATAGTGCAGGATGGTGGAGCGGTTGTCGCTCCGATTGATCAGCCCGGCAGGCATGCAGGCTCGGCACCCGCATGCCCCCTTCATCCGCGCCTCAAGCGCAGGCAGCCACTGACTGCCGGAACTCCGGCGAGGCCTTGAGCGTCGTGCGATGCAGCAGGCGCCGCTCCTCGGCCGTATAGCCGCCCGTGGCCCGGTGCACGGTGGCCCAGTTGTCCCACATGATCAGATCGCCTACCTGCCACTTGTGGCGGTAGATGAATTCCGGCCGCGTGGTGTGGTCGTACAGTTCGCGCAGCAACGTCTGCGCTTCATCGTCCGGCATGCCGACGATGCCGACAGTAAAACCCTCGTTGATGAACAGGCTCTTGCGGCCGCTGAACGGATGCACCAGGACGACCGGATGGATCACGTCCGGTGTCTGTTTCTTCTGGTCCTCGGTCAGGGCCGGGCCACCACGCGACTGGGCGATCTTGTTGTAGATGTCGCCATAGCGGTGCACCGCCTTCAGTCCTTCGAGTTTCTTCTGCATTGCGGCAGGCAAGGCATCGTAGGCCGCCGCCGTGCTGGCGAACTCGGTATCGCCCAGCACCACGCCGTTGCGGACCGGCACTTCCACCGAATACAGCAGCGAGCCGCGGCTGGGTTCGGCCACGTATGACAGGTCGGTATGCCAGAACTCGCCGCTGCCGCCAATGCGCTGTCCGTTTTCAACAATGTTGGAGACCCGGAAGATTTCCGGATGCCCCGGCAGCAGATAGCGTGCCATCACATGGATTTCCAGCTCGCCAAAACCGCGGCTAAAGCGGATCTGCTGTTCCGGTGTCAGCACCTGGTTGCGGAACACCAGCACGGAGCATTGGTTATAGGCTTCGCGCAGTTCGGCAAAGGTCTTGGCATCGAGCGGCTGGCTGAGATCCAGTCCGGTGATTTCATTGCCGAGCGGCGCCAGGCTCGGCAGCAGGGTGAAGCGGGTTGGTTTCATGCATGGCTCCGAATGGAAGCGTGGCGGCCGGCGCAGGGAATCCGGCCGGCAACCATTACTTCCATTTGACTGTACGCAGGTCGTAGAAGGCGTAGCCGCGCTGGGGTTCCCACACGATGTCCTTGCTCTTGGCGAAGACCGAAAACAGTTCGGAAATCAGCACTGCGTGGCCATCGTCGCGCAGCAGCTTGGCGATCTGGCGGAACAGCTTGTCGCGCGCGGCCGGATCGCTGGTGCCGTTGGTTTCCTCGATCAGCTTTTCCACCTCTGGATTGAAGTAGTCAGACCACGTGCCGTTCTTGCTGGCCGTACCCGCAATCGGGGTGATCGGGTCATACATCGCATTCGAGTACTGCATCACCGTCATCGGCCCCGACTTGTGCGTATTGTTCAGGCGGTTCCACGCCGGATAGTCGAGCAGCCGCACCTTGGCGCGCACGCCAATGGCCGACCAGTACGCCGCCACTGCTTCGGTGACTTCCTTCGGGTACGACGTAGGACTCAGCAGCTCGGTCTCGAAGCCTTTCGGATAGCCGGCGTCGGCCAGCAGCTTGCGCGCGAGTGCCGGATCGTACTTGAAGGGCTTGAGCGCCGGGTCGACGCCAATCGGATAGTAGGCGGAGATGTAAGACGTCAACGGCTGGCCGATGCCATGCATGACATTCTTGATGATCGCCTGAGTGTCGATCGCGTGGTTGAGTGCCAGCCGTACCCGCTTGTCATTGAGAGGTGTGCCCGGTACGTTGGCGTAGAGCCGCACGTTCAGCGGGCTACCCATGGGGACGCTCACCACGTCCAGCCCCGGGGTCGCCTTGACGCGCGCCACGTCGACCGGAGCGATGCCATCGGCCATGTCGACTTCATTCTTGAGCAGGGCGTTCACGCGGTTGGACGCTTCCGGCACGAACTTGAAAATCAGCCGCTTGATCCCCGGCTTGTCGCCGTAGTACTCGTCAAAGCGTTCCAGCTCTACCGACTGGCCGATCTTGTGCGACACGAACTTGTAGGGGCCCGCTCCGACCGGCGCGCGAGAGAAGGCTTCCACGCTCGGCAGCGATTCGGTGTAAGCCTTGGGTACGATCGCCACGAACGCAGCGATCTTGTTCATGAACACCGCATCCGGTTTCTTCATGCGCACCACAACCGTGTACTTGTCGGGGGCCGATACGCTGTCGACGGTGTCCGCAAAGTAGGGGCGGCGCGTGCTCTTCACCGCCGGATCGAGAATGCGTTCGAACGAGTACTTCACATCTGCCGAGGTCATCGGCTCGCCATTGTGGAACTTCACATCTTTGCGCAGCGTGAAGCGATACTCCATGCCATCTGCCGACGGCGTTACGCTGGTGGCGAGCTGAGGCTTCAGCATGCCTTTCTTGTCGAAGGTATAGAGGTTGTCGAAGAGCTGCCATGCGTAGCGATCCGAGTTTCCGGTGTTGTCCACCTGCGCGTCGAGCATGGCAATGTCGCGTCCGATGCCGAAGACAATGGTGTCCTTGTCGACAGCGGGTTTGGCGTGGGCCGTGGCTAATACCCCGCCGGCCAGAAACAGGCACAGTGCCATTTTTCCGGCTTGCTTGCGCATACTCTGCATGGCGATCCTCCTCTTTTGATAATAGATATTCGATGCAAATCAAGGCGGCCATGTTTTTCCGCTCTGGGGACGCCAGTATGGCCGCCAACCAGCACTGCAAGAAGATGGTGGAATCCCTGATGCTGCCTGCAGCGAAGGCGTCTTCAAATTGCCATGTAATAAATACCCTGAATATGTCTCAAACGGTATGAAAATAATTAATGCATGATATGTACATAACTAATGTATCGGTTGCGCGGGTTGTGGGAAGATAATAAAAATCTGGAGAAGAGAAGATGTATCGTTCACTCAGCCTGTATATCGACGGCGCATTTATCCCGGCAGACGAGCGTACGACGCGGCCCGTGCGGGATCCAGCAACCGGTACGGTGATTGGTGCGCTGCCCCTTGCCACCACGGCCGATCTCGATCGCGCACTGGCCGCTGCCCAGCGCGCCTTCGCAGCATGGCGCAACACCCCGGCACATGAGCGCTCCGCTATCCTGCGGCGTGTGGCCGAACTGGCGCGTGAGCGCGCGAGTGACATCGCCCGCTGCATCACGCTCGACCAGGGCAAGCCGCTGGCCGAAGCCAAGGGAGAAGTGGTGGCCTGCGCCGATCACGCCGAGTGGCATGCCGAGGAAGGGCGGCGCATCTACGGCCGGGTGATTCCCGCTCGCGCCCCGCATATCCGCCAGTTCACGGTGCGCGAACCGGTCGGCGTCTGCGCCGCCTTCACGCCCTGGAATTTCCCGTTCAACCAGGCTATCCGCAAGATGGTTGCGGCGCTCGGCGCCGGCTGCACGCTGATCCTGAAAGGTCCAGAAGAAGCGCCCAGCGCCGTGGTCGCACTGGCCGAGCTGTTTCACGATGCCGGCTTGCCGGCCGGCTGCCTCAACGTCGTGTGGGGCGAGCCGGCAGAGGTGTCACGCTACCTCATTGAATCGCCCATCGTACGCAAGGTTTCGTTCACGGGTTCGGTACCGGTCGGCAAGCAGCTTGCCGCGCTGGCTGGTGCGCACATGAAGCCGGTCACGATGGAACTGGGCGGGCATTCGCCCGCCATCGTGTGCGACGATGCCGATATCGACAACGCCGCTACCGTGCTCGCGCGCTTCAAGCTACGCAACGCCGGACAGGTTTGTACCTCGCCCAGTCGCTTCTATGTCCACGCGAAGGCCTACGACCGTTTCATGGCAGCCTTTCTCACGCAGATGCGCGAGGTGCGTGTCGGCCCCGGCCTCGATCCGGCCACGCAGATGGGACCGCTCGCCAACCCGCGCCGTGTCGCCGCCATGCAGCAGTTTGTCGACGACGCGCGCCAGCACGGCGGCCAGATCGTCACCGGCGGTTCGGCGGCGGCGACCGGCTATTTCTTCGAGCCGACGGTCGTCACCGAACTGCCTGATCATGCCATGTTGATGCGCGAGGAGCCTTTCGGGCCGATTGCGCCGGTGGTGCGCTTTACCGACCTTGACGACGCCATCGCCCGTGCCAACAGCCTCGCCTATGGCCTTTCGGCCTACGCCTTCACCGGCAGCACCGCGCGCGCGACACAACTGGCCAATACCTTGCAATCCGGCATGGTGCACATCAACCATATCGGAGCGATCAATCCGGAAATCCCGTTCGGCGGCATCCTCGACAGCGGCATGGGCCGCGAGGGTGGGGCAGAGACGTTCGACGGGTATCTGGTGACGAAGTATGTGACGCAGGTATGAGTGGTCGCCTCACGCCGCGCGTAAGGCGACCTAGCGCGGACCGGTCCGTCGCTGCGGCGGAATGGCGATCCATGTCACGGCCACCAGCGCCGCGAAGCCGACATAGAGCACCGTGAATACCCATGTCGGCCAATCGTAGTAGAGGAGCGCGCCAACCCAGCGCTCAATGAAGCCATTCGCACCAGGTGTACGGCCACGCAGCGCATCCTCCAGGACCGTCAGCGGACATGCCACGCCAATCAGCGCCGAGCCTGCGATGAACACGATGGCCGCGAGGTGCGCCACCCGCAGCCACCACGCATGCACCCACTGCCACTTGCGCCACGCGCCAATCCAGATCAGTAGCAGTCCGCCCACGACCGCGACGACGAACAGGGCATGCACCAGCAGTACAGCATCAGCCAGCCAGTACAGGAAGGCGTTGGGCATATCGGTTGCACGTGGCTCAGTAGTGCGGCGGCAGTTCGTCGCGCAGGCTCTGGAATGGCGCACCGCCTTCCGGAATCTGGCTCCGCAAGGCCTCGAGCTCCCGCGCCAGCCGCTCGATCTGCTGTTGCTGGCGGAACACCGTCTGGTTCAGTTGATCGAGTAGGTCGTCGGTGTAAGCAGCCTTTATCTCAAGATCAGTCAAGCGTTGATCAATGTCGGTCGAGTCGTGCATGGTGTGAGCGTAGGTGAGTTTTGAAGAAGACCTGTCGATTGAGATTGATATGCATCATATGCCTCAACTACTGAGGAGGCTAGTCAGTCGCTGCAGGCATCATGCATACATGAACCCTATGGAGCGAGGCGCTTGTGGCTGAAGGATTGCGCTGGCGGACGGCCTCTTGTCGTCGGTCCACTGGAAAAAGTGGGAATTCTGCCGTTGATTGCAAGTGTGATCATTACCTTCACTACGACATTGGGTGGCAAGAACCTTTCTTTTTATTGGTATATCGGGGCGGCGCTTGGAATATGGTGCTACTTCCTCGCGTTCCGTTTCCTTGAGGCCGCCTACTTGCTGCAACGCGCGATGATGCTTTTGGACGCCACCTTGGCGGGGTGGCACGAGAGGCCTTTTATGTCGCGCGCATAGCAGCATTCAATCATCCCCCAACGCCTCAAACCGCGCCGCCAGATCATCCACCAGGGCACGCACCGCTGGCAGCAGTCCACGCCGCGTGGCAAACACCGCATGCACGATCTCGCGGCGGGGCGCCCAGCCTGGGATGACGTGGATCAGTTCTCCCCGTGCGATCTGCTCGCGGACGATCATCGACGGCAATTGCACTACACCTACGCCGGCTAGCGCGGCGATGCGCAGGGTTGGCATGTCGCGCGTGATGAGGCGCGGGTGGTGACGGATCGTGGCCTGCGCGCCGTCGGGGCCGAACAGGTTCCAGGCATGGTCGTTCTGGGGGAGCCCGAGCGCAATGCTCGGCAGGTGGGCCAGATCGGCAGGGACCTGCGGCACCCCATCCTTGAGCAGGTCCGGGCAGGCGACCAGGCACTGGCTGCGCTCTGCCAGCACGCGCATGACCAGGTCGCTGTCTTCCAGCGGTGGTGGGCGGACGCGAATGGCAACGTCGATGCCTTCGCCGACCACGTCCACCCGCCGGTTGGTTTCCTCGAGGTGGATTTCCACGCCGGGGCAACCAGCCATGAACGCCGCGATCATCGGTGCAATCTCCATCTGCAGCAACGCGACCGGGCAGGTCATGCGCACCACGCCGCGCGGTTCCGAGCGGGTGCGGGCAATGGCTTCATCCGCCGCCTCCGCTTCTACCAGCATCGCCTTGCAGTGGCCGTAGTACGTCTGGCCCACCGGCGTGACCGCAAAGCGCCGCGTCGAACGCTGGATCAGGCGTACGCCGAGCCGCTCTTCTAGCAGTGCAATGCGGCGGCTCAGCTTGGACTTGGGAATGCCCAGCGCCCGTCCGGCAGGGGCAAAGCCCTGGTGGTCGACCACCTGCACGAAGTAGTACAGATCGTTGAGGTCTTGCATGGCGGCTCCGATGGCGTCATCCGGTGTTTATCGTTCTCCAGATGGGACAATGATGTCAAAAAATCCCATCTACCGGAAGTATCGTCGCAAAACTATCATGTTCACATGGATGCGGGACACACCTTCCCGCCAGGCACAGGAGAACGATATGAAGACCATTCGCGGCGTGTACAGCGCCCCCCGGCCGCACTGGGTGGGCAACGGCTTTCCGGTGCGCTCGCTGTTCGACTACAACGGGCTCGGCCGTCACCTCAGTCCATTCCTGCTGCTCGATCATGCGGCGCCGACCGTGTTTCCGCCGGCCAAGAAGCCGCGTGGCGTGGGCGAGCATCCGCACCGTGGTTTCGAGACCGTGACCATCGTCTACCAGGGCGAGCTGGCACACCGCGATTCGACGGGGGCGGGCGGGCAGATCGGCCCCGGCGATGTCCAGTGGATGACGGCAGCGGGCGGCATCCTGCACGAGGAGTTCCATTCGCCGGCCTTTACGGAGCAGGGTGGCACCATCGAGATGGTGCAACTGTGGGTGAACCTGCCGGCGCGCCACAAGATGGACGCGCCGGGCTACCAGACGCTGCTGAATGCCGATATCCCGTCGGTGGACCTGCCGGATGGCGCGGGACGCGTCCGGGTGATTGCCGGCGAGTTCGATGGCCGTCGCGGTCCGGCGCGCACGCACACGCCCATGAACGTGTGGGATGTGCGGCTGACCCAGGGCAGTACCAGCCGCTTTACCGCCACGGATGGCCATACGCTTGCACTGGTGGTGTTGCGCGGTACGGTCATGCTGAATGGCAGCGAAGTGGTCCGCGAGGGGCAACTGGTGCATTTCGCGCGCGCGGGGACCGAAGTGGAAATCGAGGCCAACAACGATGCCACGCTGCTGTGGCTGTCGGGTGAACCGATCGAGGAAACGGTGGTGGGGCACGGGCCGTTCGTCATGAACACCCAGGCCGAGATCCGCCAGGCCATCGACGACTTCCACGCCGGCCGCTTTGGCGAAATGCCACGGGAGACCGTTGCGACTGGCGCTTCCTGACACGCCCGCCAGCAGCCATCGACCCATCGGGATCATGCGATCCCGATGGGTCTCCGGGAGACTGCACCCGGCTGTCGCCACCCCGCCCACAACATCCGACCTCATGTATGGCAATGCGGAGCGCAGCCCGCCTGGCTCGCCCCGCTTGCCTGTTTCCGGCCATTCCTGATGGATGGTCACACCGCGCCGCTGCGCTACCTATCCGGTGGCTTGCGTTGCACCCCGTCCCTGCGACGGATTCTCACCCAAGGAGTAGACCATGACCAAGCCTTACGTTCGACTCGACAAGGACAATGCTGCCGTACTGCTGGTGGATCACCAGGCCGGCCTGCTGTCTCTCGTGCGTGACATCGATCCGGACAAATTCAAGAACAACGTGCTTGCACTGGCTGACATGGCCACGTATTTCAAGCTGCCGACTATCCTGACCACCAGTTTCGAACAAGGCCCCAATGGCCCGCTCGTGCCGGAACTGAAGGCGCAGTTTCCCGATGCGCCCTACATTGCGCGCCCCGGCAATATCAATGCCTGGGACAACGAGGAGTTTGTGGCCGCCGTCAAGGCGACCGGCAAGCGTCAGCTGATCATCGCCGGCGTGGTGACCGAGGTATGCGTTGCGTTTCCCGCACTATCCGCCATCGAGGAAGGGTTCGACGTATTCGTCATCACCGATGCCTCGGGTACGTTCAACGAAATCACGCGCCATGCAGCGTGGGAGCGCATGACGCAAGCCGGTGTGCAGCTGATGACCTGGTTCGGCGCCGCCTGCGAACTACATCGTGACTGGCGCAACGATATTGAGGGGCTGGGCACGCTGTTCTCGAATCACATTCCTGACTACCGCAACCTCATGACCAGCTACGCCACGCTGACGCAGGGGAAGTAAGCGCGGCACGCCGGACGCCGCCATGGCTTATGGCGGGCGGGTGGCGGCACATCGTGACCCGTCATGCCTGGGCCAGCCGGCCTGCGTTGCGGCCCGTCAGTTGTGCCAAACTGGTGTGCCCAACCAGTCGCGCCAATTCAGTCGCCTGATTTTCCGCGCTTGCGACGCTCCAGAAATGTCTTCAGCACAAGTGGATGGCAGTGCGCCGTATCTTTCGCCGCATACACCAGCGTGACCGTCCGCTCGCGCACCAGGGCCGCGAGCTGGTCCACGGCAGCCTCGCGCTCGCGCAGTTCCGCCGCATAACGCTCGCCGAACTCCGTCCAGCGGGCCGGATCGTGGTTGTACCACTTGCGTAGTTCGGTACTTGGCGCCACGTCCTTGAGCCACAGGTCGATATGCGCTTCCTCTTTTGTCAGGCCGCGCGGCCACAGGCGGTCGACCAGCACGCGGTAGCCGTCGCTCGCGGCGGGCGGATCGTAGGCGCGCTTCAGGCGGATGGTCATGGCAAGCCTCCCTTGCTGGTTGGCGGAACGATAGCCGCCGGCGGGTGCGATTCAGCCTGCCGCTACGCCCGGCACCGCCAGCAGGTGATTGGAGAATCCGCTTTCCGTCTCGCAGCGCCATGTCGCCCACAGCTTGCGGCCTTCGCGGCCAGCGTCATCGGCCTCCAGCGCGAGCCAGTTGCGTGCCGGCATCACGTACTTGTTGTGTCCCGGGAACAGCATCATCTCTACGGTGTACTGTACGTCGATATGCTGCGCCTTGCCTGCCATGCTGTTCAGCAGCGACAGGAACAGCCGTTCGGCCACGCCCATCAAGGACGGATGCACGATGGCGGACGAGGTGAACTGGTGGATCTGCGCCCAGGTTTCCGTCAGTGGCAGGTCGCGCCGCACGGCGGTGCCCCAGGCTGCCACATGCACGTCGCCGGAGACGAGCGAGACACGCAGCCGCTTGTCGCGGGCGATGCCGGAAAGCACTTCGAGCAGGCGCTTGCGCTCGCCTTCGTGGTCGTCGTGCGACCAGTGATCCTTCAGGTCATCCGCACTGCTGTCAATGACGTGGTCCTGCCCGAAGGTGTCGAGCAGGCCTTCCGCCAGCGACAGCTTGGGGTGCGCCACCGGTACCGACGACATGAACAGCAGGTGTTCGCAGCGGGCTTCCGCAGTCTTGCGCGTGCGTCCGCCGGCAGGTTTGCCTGCGGGTGCGGGCAGGGCGGCCATCCAGTCCTTGAGGCGGGACCAGGTAGTCGAGCCCATGACCTGGGTGCGCGAGCGCTCGGTGCGCAGATCTGCTGCCACGATGGCCAGCGGGCCAACACGGTATACGGAACTGAACCCCGGCTGCTGGTCGAGCATCGGCAGGGCAAGTGCGTCGCGCTTCAACGCCGCGCTCCAGGCAATGGGCGCGTAGAGCGGGTCGTTGCTCTGGAAACCCGCCGGCGTGGCATCGGTCAGGTCGGGGAGGTCGTCGAGTGCGTGCTGCATCTGGAACACCCAGAACGCCCGGCGCGCATGGCGGAACATCACGCGGAACAGTTCGCAGCGCTGCATGGCGCAGCTGTAGGAGCCCCAGCCATCGAAGATGTCGTGGTCGTCCCACATCATCACGGTGGGAACGCGCGCCAGGCCATCCGCCGCATCGAGGTTTGGCGCCTGCGCGCCCCACGGACGGCGCTTCTCCGGCAGCCAGCGCTGGCGGTAGAGCGTGAAGTAATACTGCTCGATCTCGCGTTCGAGGGCGGCATTGACCTTGAAGTCCAGCTGCTCCTGCCGCGACAGGCTGACCCAGTGCTTGAGCGTGGGAATATCTTCCCAGATCGAATCGAAGTAGATCTGGTCGCCCCCCATCAGCAGCACATGAAAACGTTGCAGCCCCTTGTCGTGGATGCGCTCCTCGTGCCACAGCTGCTCCTTGTCGAGCAGCCGATCCCCAGGGCGCAGCAGGCGGTCGTGACTTTCCAGCAGGTCCTGCCACACGGTATTGGCCGGGCGGACCAGCTTGCGCATGCCGCTGGGGTCGGAGAAGCCATTGCATGATACGTACGCGATCCGCGGCGCAGTGCCGGTTGCCGGCACTGTGAAATGCCAGACCGGTCCGCCTTCGATGCCATATTCCACACGGCGCTCCTGCGCCTGCATCTTGCAGGCAAGGTCATAGCGCAGGTAGCGTTCCTTACGGAACAGCAGCAGCTCGCGCGGGCGGCCTGCGTCGCGTCCTTCTACCAGCAGCCTGGGCACCGGGGCATCCTCGTGCACGCCGATCAGCGCCGTGACGCGCCACATATCATTGTTGCCGACGCCGCGAAACGACAGTACCGGGCCGATGAGCATCTGCTCCGCCATGTGTCCTCCTGCTGTTGTGATTTTTTTGCGAGCCTATCACGCACCGCCGCGCCATGGAACTTCGCCGCCCGCGTGTTGCGGACGTGTACGTCGTCACACGGTGTACGGCTCTTCCACCATCCGCTGCGAAATCCACCAGATACTGCCGCTCGGATCGCGCACACCGCCTTGCCGGTCGCCATAGGGCTTGTCACCGACCTCCATCACCAGCTCGCCGCCATGCTGCAGCGCGCGTGCCACCGCGGCATCGGCATCGTCCACGTAGAAATAGTACGTGCTCGCCATCGGCGGATACTCCTTGTTGCTCTCGCCCACCATCACCGTCGATGTGCCGAGCCGGATCTGAGCATTGGAGATGCCGCCATCGGGGCGCATGGAGCGTAGTGTCTCCGTGCCGCCGAGTCCGTTGACCAGAAAAGCGATGAGCCGTTCGGCGTCCTGGACGATGAAATAAGGGGTGACGGTGTTGAAGCCGGGAGGGATGTACATGAGGTTGCTCCTTGGAAAAGGAATGCGTCCCAGAACCTGACAGACAAGGAGCTTTTTCTTTGCGGAGGACCATGCACGCAAGGCCGCTCCGAAATACTCAGGTCATGTCGAGGCCGGTGGCAAACTGCTGCAGCCGAAGTCCTTCAGCATGTGCTTCTGCCAGCAACTGGCTCCAGTCATCGGGAGGATGCCCGTTTTCCAACATCCTGCGGAACACACGATACGCATCATCCTGGCTTTCGCAGGCGCGTTTGGTGTCCTCATCATTGACCCAAGCAAACACAACCACCTTGCTTGGGGCGTGATAGCGAAAGAATAGACGGTATTGCTGAAAGAATTTGGCTCGAAACCAATGCTTGTGGTGATCACCCAGCGTACCGCCCTGACGGTACTCGGGCCGAGCGGGGTCCTGCGGGATGAGGTCGAATGCCAGTCGAGTGATAGCCGCCAATCGTTTCGCGGCATTTTTCTTCACATAGCCAGAAGGATCTTTCTTCTTGAGCGCCTGGACTTGTGCAGTCAATGCCTCTAGCTGAGCAATGAACAAGGGGTGCGCGAACACCGCCCAGCCGTGAATGAGCAATGGTGCAGCCGTGCGTCCGCTCATTCATCATCTGCCGAGAGCGGGGCATCCAGATCGACATCGACGCCTTGCGTCAGCGACTGAAGGCGCTGCACGAAGCGGCGATCAACGGCTTGCAGGCGCGCGGGATGGCGCGCGATGTCGTCGGCCAGAAACCCCAGAAATTGTCCAAGGACGGGGTCTGCTTCGTCGGCAGACTCTGCGCGCGTCAACACGACCTCGCCGCTGGGGCGGATCGTGTAGTGAATCCTGTCGCGCTTGTCCAGCCGCAGGGCGCGGCGTACGGATTCGGGGACTGTGGTCTGGTAGCGGTCGGTCAGTGTCGATTCGGCTTCGAGAATGGCAGGCATGACGAACTCCTAGAATGCAATTGCATTGTAATTGTAATGCAATTGCATTGTTTCTTCCAGGCTCGCTATTCGCCGTATATCGTGCGGTGAATATGGCGCATTTTCTCCGCTCGGTTTGAGGGCGAGGATTCCAGACCAATAATCTGGCGTTATCCATATGGATACTGGTAAAACAGCCGGACCTTGTTGTGTCAGGGAGCATGATCGACGAGGTGCTTGCCTGTCTCAAAGTTTCTCGTCGACGCTCAAATTTTATCGACTACTGATTTAGGCGCTGCGTTACAAGCCTCGCACCATTCGATAAATTCGACTACATCCAAATACTGCTCCCCACGCTCGATCTTCGACACATAGCTTTGCCCCTTGCCCAATTTTTCAGCAAGTTGTACTTGCGTCAGACCGCTCTGTAGACGCGTCTTGCGCAACACTTTTCTAAGCGTTTCGTACCGTTGACCATAGATCATGAACCCATGCTATAGTCCGGTTTGGAATAGTCGATTTTAGACTATTTTGGCGCGCAAGGGAGCGAAAAAGTGAGAAAGTATATCCGCGAAATGGTAGCGAGGACTTTGTCTATGTACAGCGTGGGAGCGCTTGGACTTATCAGAGCTAATTGCTACGGTCAGCCCAGATGAATCCGCATCCGATTTCTCCGCTCGCTATAGAGGACCGATTTCGTCGAGCGCTGCTCAGTTCCTCGCTCAAGACATTGGCTGCGCTGGTCGACGACGACGCAATAGTGGTCGATGCTAGCGGTTGCGTTTACGACAAGCGCGCGATTCTGTCGCATTTCGCTTTGTTAGCAGAACAACTGGCAAGTCTGGACTTGCTGGATTGGCATGTGCAGGCATGGGGTGATACGGCGGTCGTGGTGTCGCGCGTGCGACGATTGATGATCGTGCGCGAAATCGGGAAAAGGCATGCCGTGTCGGAGGTCGTGCGCTACACACGTGTATGGCGCATGGTGAGCGGCGCATGGCGACTGGCGGCGTCACACGCGACGTTGGTGCACACTGGCGATTCGTCGTCCTCCGAATAAGCGGTCGATAGGCTGTTTCGTTTCCTTTGGCAAGGTGAGCTATCCCTTCAGCCGCGTGAGGCGCTGGTCCTGTGTGGGCGCGACGCTCAGTCATTTTTTTTGCTCCTTCTTGGCCCTGGGGGCATTCCACGAATATTCCTGGTTGGAAGCCATCAGGCGTGTATTCAACGTGCTCACCGGCAGATTGATCATGCGCTTGAAAATTTGAAAGATCCTTGCATCGTCGAAAGAGCAGATGCGGTATGTCTGAGAAATTGGACTGCAAGAACAGACATGAAATCGCTGTAGATCAAGGCACAGCGTGCGGTTGACGGAATTTTGAAAAAATTTGGCTCATGAAGATATAGCTAGATATTCAGCACTTTCAAATTTGTTCCAAAACCGAATATTTCTGAGCGTTGGCTCTAGTGCGTTAGCGGAGCATGTGTGTTGCCGAGGCTTACGCTTCAGGTTGCTGGAACATCCATGACCGATATCGCCGATACCCCATACCATCCCGTTTCACCGCTGGTAGCCGAAGACCGCTTCCGCCGCGCCTTGCTGAATTCCTCGCTGCGCACGCTTGCCGCGTTGCTGGACGACAGCGCTATCGTGGTCGATGCGAGCGGCTGCGTGTATGACAAGCGGGCGATCCTGTCGCACTTTGCCTTGCTGGTCGAGCAGTTGGTGGGACTCGACCTGCTGGAGTGGCATGTCGAGATCTGGGGCGACACGGCGGTGGTGGTGTCGCGGGTGCGTCGGCTGGTGCTGGTCAAGGATCCCAGCAAGGGCGCCGGCAAGGGCGGGGTGATATCGGAGGAGGTGCGCTATACGCGGGTATGGCGCATGTACGATGGCGCGTGGCGGCTGGCGGCCTCGCATGCGACGGTGCTGCACGATATGGACCGGCCGTCGGGTGGGCAGGGCGGCGAGCAGGCTGCGGTGGATGCGGCACGGCCGCCTGGCGGATCACAGACGTGAGCAAGGTGCGGGCGACAGGGCCGTGTATGGTGCGTGCGGTGTGGATATGGTGGGTGCTTGCCCGGCATCTTCAGCTTTGCTTCATCTCCGACCGTATAATCAGCTGCATGCGCATCCTGCTTGTCGAAGACGACCTTTCCCTGGGCGAGTCGATCGAGTCGTGGCTCAGGCTCGATGGCTATGTCGTGGACCGCGTGACGCGCGGCGATCACGCGGAGGCGGCATTGGCGACGCATGACTACCAGTGCCTGCTGATCGACCGCGGCCTGCCGGGTGTGACGGGCGATGCGCTGCTGCGCCGCCTGCGCGAGCGTCACGCGACGACTCCTGTGATCATGATTACGGCGCGCGATGCGGTGCGCGACCGGATCGAGGGGCTGGATCTGGGCGCAGACGATTACCTGGTCAAACCATTCGATCTCGAAGAGTTGTCGGCACGCATCCGTGCAGCCATCCGGCGGCACGATGGTCGCTCCTCGCCCGCCTTGCGGCACGGCGGGCTGGTGCTGGACGAGGCAGGTAAGCAGGTGACCCTGCATGGCGCACCGCTGACGCTGACGGCGCGCGAGTTCGCGGTACTGCATGCGCTGATCCGCCGGCCCGGCCACATCGTGTCCCGCGCACAGCTGGAAGAGGCGCTGTACGGGTGGGGCGACGAGGTCGAGAGCAACGCCATCGAAGTGCATATCTACAACCTGCGGCGCAAGCTGGGTGCCGGCTGGATCGAGACCATCCGGCGGCAAGGATATCGTCTGGGAGATTCACCCATGAACCCGCCTGCAGACGGCAAGATCGCCAGCGCGGCGGACAATGCTGCTGGCGATACAGATGCCGACGCTGGTGGCGAGGCTGCAAGCGGGTCGACAGGCCCATCCGTACATTCCCGGGCGCGCTGACATGGCATTGCGCTGGTTTGCCCGCAGGTCTTCCCTCCCTTCCGCACCGCCGCATGGCTATTCGCTGCGGCGGCGGCTGATTGCGACAACGGTCGGGTCGAGCGTGATCGCCGGCCTGGTGAGCACGGCCATCGTGCTGGCCATTGCCTGGAAGGAAACCAACGAGACATTCGACGATACGCTGGAAGAGGGCGCCAAGCTGGTGCTGGCGCTCGGTGAGGACGTGGCGGGCGGGCCCGTGCGCCCCGATGCCGATCGCGGCAGGCAGGGCGCAACGATGGGTCTCGACTACCAGATCGTGTCGCGGGAAGGCGTTGTCCTGCGGCGCGGCGAGGATGCGCCGAAGCAGCCGTTCGTCGATCCCGGCAGCAAGGACGACAAATTCTACGACACGCGAGTGGATGGCGAATGGTGGCGGGTCTACGTGCGCCGGCACAAGACGCTGGGTTTTTCGGTGCAGATCGGTCAGGAATGGGATGACCGCAGTGCCCTGCTGCGCGATGGGCTGGCCGCGCTGGCCTGGCCTTTGGCTGCATTGTGGGCGGTGCTCGGGCTGGTCAACTGGTGGCTGGTGCGGCGGCAGCTGGCGCCGCTCGACCGCATGGCACAAGGCCTTGCCGCGAAGTCGCCCAGCGACCTGTCGCCGGTACGGGACGATAGTCAGGCGCGCGAAGTGCAGTCGGTGGTGACGGCACTGAATCGCTTGCTGGCGCGCCTCTCGCAGGCGCTGGAAGGCGAACGCCGCTTCACGGCTGATGCGGCGCACGAATTGCGCACGCCGCTGGCCGCGCTGGCATCGCGCATCCAGGTGATGCAGCGCAGCTATGCGGCCGATATGGAATCTGCCATGGCACCGGCGCTGGCGGCAGATCTGCAGCGCTTGCGCGAGGATGTCGCCCGCAGTACCGCGCTGGTGGAAAACCTGTTGCAGCTGGCGCGGCTCGATCCGCAGTCCGCCGACGCGGTGGCGATGGATCGCATCGACATGCAGGCACTGCTCGACGAGGTCGTGCGCATGTGTGCTGCGGCTGTGAAGGGGCGGCGCATCATGGTTTCGGTTACCTGCGACGTGGTGACGATGGCCGGGCACTACGACTGGCTGTTCAGTGCCTTGCGCAATCTGCTCGACAACGCCATCCGGTATGGCCGGGAGGGCGGGCGCGTGGAGGTGTCTGCCAGCCACCGCGGCGGGACGATCGAGATCGCGGTGCGCGACGATGGTCCGGGCGTGGCATCGGCTGACCTTGATCACTTGACGCAGCGTTTTTTTCGGGTACTCGGCACGGGGACGCAAGGCAGCGGTCTGGGTCTGTCGATTGCAGCGCGCGTAGCCGAGCTGCATGGCGGGACACTGACGTTTGGCAAGGGGCTCGATGGGGTTGGGTTGGGCGTGGTGTTGACGATCCCAGTCAAGACCGCAGGCTGAGCAGTATCGCGCAGGACAGCGATACGGGACTCGCGGCTCAGATTCACTTCATGTTGGGGTGGTGCAATAACGGTGTGTTCAATGTCAACGCCGTTATCGGCGCAAGGAGTTCATCATGAAACTGGTCCAGATCCGTCCGTCCCGTTCCTTCCTTCCCGCTTCGCTGCGTTCGCCGCGTACCCTCGTCATGGCCACGCTGCTCGCCGGGGCATTCTGCGCCGGCGCGGCGCTGGCGCAGAACTATACCGGCCCCAGCACGGCCGGTACGACCGCTGCGGCCCGATACACCGGCCCGACCACGGTACAACCCACAACCGTCAAGGCGTTGCTCGCCAATGGCAAGGACGATCAGAACGCCATCCTGCGCGGCCGCATTGTGTCGCATGACGGTGGCGAGCATTACACCTTCGACGATGGCACCGGCCGTATCCGCGTGGAGATCGACGCCAAGCGTTTCCCCGCAGGCCGGTCGATCGACGACAAAATGACCGTCGAACTGGTGGGCGAGCTGGACAAGGGCATCAGGTCGGTCGAGTTCGATGTCGACGAGGTGCGTATCCTGCCTTGATGCGTGGCATGTCCATGCAAGCACGGGCGATGCAGGATGAAAGCGGTGTTCTCAGGGGGGAGCGCCGCTTTTTTTCATGCTGAGGACGGTATGGTACCGACGGTAGATGGGACAGGCACGCAGCGTATCGGTAGCCCCAATGAAAAAGGGCCATCGATGATGACCCTGTCTGTTGGTGGATAGCTCTGCCGGTGCTGCAGCTGCCGTTGCGATTGCCTAGCGCAGCCGCTCCGGCGGCCCCCGCCGGCGTTGCCGGACAGGAATCGGCTTGGGTTGCAGAAAGTAGTTGGTGTGAGGATCGAACGGCTTGCCCAGGTACGAAACCCATACCTGCACGCCATGTTCGGTTTCTGCGACGATCGCAGAGATTGCGCGCGCTGCGGCGCCGGGGGTGGCTTTCAGCAGCACACCGAGTGCTTCAACTCCTTGCACGACATAATGCTTGACGCCCTTGAAACTGGCGTACTGCCGCATGGCAGAAATCAGCTGACGAGCCATAAGACTTCGACGACCTCCCTCTGTTGGTTAACAAGACGAAACACATCTGTCAGATATGACGATACGCCCAAAGTTCGCTGCAGGCGAGAGGATCTAGGGTAAACCCCGTATCTTCAATGTGGCTCGCTGGAGAGCCGCATGAAATCGAGGTTTTCCGGCAGGTCAAGCGCCACCCCCGTTGCTGGCAGGGTCTTGTGCCGCCCAGGCGGAGCTGATGTTTGCGGCACAGCACAATGTGCCAATCCATGCACGGGGCCGCTTGGCCATTGCACCAAAACCGAATCCTGATGGACCTCATTGGTCATCGCTTGTTCTATTTATTAGATTTTGCTAAATTAGAAAAAACTGATATACGACGGCAGTGAGCAATAACGATCCGACTTTTCTGCAGGCGCAGGCGGCTGAGGCAGCCGGCATGCTGCGTGCCCTTGGTAACCCGCATCGGCTACTCGTGCTGTGCCTGCTGATCGAGCATGGCGAGATGGCTGTCGGTAGCCTGCTGGAGCAGGTGCCATTGAGCCAGTCGGCCCTGTCGCAGCATCTGGCGAAGATGCGCGAGGAGGGGCTGGTGAGCTACCGGCGTGAAGCGCAGATGCTGTACTACCGCATCGAGAACCCGGACGTGGCGCGGGTGATCGCGACGCTCAAGGCGATTTTCTGTCCATGAGGTCAGGCGGGTTGCCGGGCCGGTGGTGTGTGATGTGAAATGGGAGAGTGCGATGAAGACCAATGTAGGTGGTGTGGACCGTGTACTGCGCATCGTTGTGGGTGTGGTGTTGATTGCGCTGGCGGCAACCGGGACGGTCGGCTGGTGGGGCTGGCTGGGGGTGATTCCGCTGCTGACTGGCGTGTTCCGCTTCTGCCCGCTGTATCCGCTACTCGGGCTCAGCACTTGCCCGCTGGCGCGCGACAAGTAACCGTAACACCGGTGGGTGGCCGCACGCTTGGCGGGCCGTTGCCATCGCCCTTTGCCGGGTGCCTGCCGGGGCACCCGGGCGCGCTCCCGGCGCGTCATGCACATGCGCAAACCATCCTGCGTGGGGCTGTGGGATAATTGCCGGGTTTGCCCAGAGTGCAGCTCAAGAGGTTGTCCGTACGGGCGCGCGAGGGTCTTCCGTTCCCACGGCCCGCTTTCCTGTCAGCGAATTTTTCGATAAACAACATGCCCGCATATCGTTCCAAAACCTCCACGGCCGGCCGCAACATGGCGGGCGCGCGTTCCCTGTGGCGCGCCACCGGCATGAAGGATGAAGATTTTTCCAAGCCCATCATCGCGGTGGTCAATTCGTTTACCCAGTTCGTACCGGGCCACGTGCACCTGAAGGATCTGGGCCAGCTCGTGGCCCGCGAGATCGAGGCGGCCGGCGGCGTCGCCAAGGAATTCAACACTATTGCGGTGGACGATGGCATCGCCATGGGCCACGACGGCATGCTGTATTCGCTGCCGAGCCGCGACATTATCGCGGACTCCGTGGAGTACATGGTCAACGCGCATTGCGCCGATGCCATGGTGTGCATCTCCAACTGCGACAAGATCACCCCGGGCATGCTTATGGCTGCGATGCGGCTGAACATTCCGGTCATCTTCGTCTCGGGCGGCCCGATGGAAGCGGGCAAGGTGCGCCTCGCCGTACCGGGTGCGAATGGCGAGCAGACCATCCAGATCAAGAAGCTCGATCTGATCGACGCCATGGTCATGGCGGCCGACAGCAAGGTGAGCGATGCCGAAGTGGCCGAGGTGGAGCGTTCTGCCTGCCCGACCTGCGGTTCGTGCTCGGGCATGTTCACCGCCAACTCGATGAACTGCTTGACCGAGGCACTGGGTCTCTCGCTGCCGGGCAATGGCACGGTGGTGGCTACGCATGCTGACCGCGAGCAGCTGTTCAAGCGCGCCGGTAGCCGTATCGTCGAACTTGCGCGCCAATACTACGAACAGGAAGATGCGTCGGTACTGCCGCGTTCCGTCGGCTTCAAGGCTTTCGAGAACGCCATGACGCTGGATATCGCCATGGGCGGTTCCACCAACACCATCCTGCACCTGCTGGCCATCGCGCAGGAAGCGGAGATCGATTTCTCGATGGCGGATATCGACCGTCTCTCGCGCACCGTGCCGCAGCTGTGCAAGGTTGCGCCGAATACCAACAAGTACCACATCGAAGACGTGCATCGCGCGGGCGGCATCATGGCCATTCTCGGCGAGCTGGAGCGCGCCGGCAAGCTGCACACGGATGTGCCGACCGTGCATGCCAAGACCCTGGGCGATGCGCTGGAGCAATGGGACATCATCCGCACCAGCGATGAAGCGGTCAAGACGTTCTACATGGCCGGGCCGGCCGGCGTGCCGTCGCAGGTGGCCTTCAGCCAGAACACGCGCTGGCCGAGCCTCGATGCCGACCGCGCCGAAGGCTGTATTCGTTCGTATGACCATGCCTTCAGCAAGGAAGGCGGTCTGGCGGTGCTGACTGGCAACATCGCGCTGGATGGCTGCGTGGTCAAGACGGCGGGCGTGGACGACTCCATCCTCGTGTTCGAGGGCCCGGCCCATGTGGTCGAGTCGCAGGACGAAGCCGTGGAAAACATCCTGGCCGACAAGGTCAAGGCTGGCGACGTGGTCGTGGTGCGCTATGAAGGTCCCAAGGGCGGCCCCGGCATGCAGGAGATGCTCTATCCGACGAGCTACATCAAGTCGAAAGGACTGGGCAAAGCCTGTGCGCTGCTGACCGATGGCCGTTTCTCGGGCGGTACCTCGGGCCTGTCCATCGGCCATTGCTCGCCCGAGGCGGCAGCGGGCGGTGCGATTGGGCTGGTGCGCAACGGCGATCGGATCCGCATCGATATTCCCAACCGAACGATCAACGTGCTGGTCAGCGACGAGGAACTGGCGAAACGCCGGGAGGAGCAGAACGCCAAGGGTTGGAAGCCGGCCAAGCCGCGTCCCCGCAAGGTGTCGGCTGCGCTCAAGGCCTATGCCAAGCTGGTGATGTCGGCCGACAAGGGCGCGGTGCGCGACCTGTCGTTGCTGGACGACTGATGCAATGCAGGCTGCTGGCCTGCTGCTGCAAGAACCGCTCTTCGGAGCGGTTTTTTTTCGGCTTGGTGGTGCGCTGTGTTACGGGGCAAGGTTGAGGTATCCGCCAAGGACATGAAGGGCCGGCGGTATCCTCGCGCGGAGCCGGCATACCCGGGGATGCTCCAAAACAAAACCGCCATCCCGGAGGATGGCGGTTTGAGGTATGAGGTACGTGGAGGGCGGTGTCGCGGGTCAGGCGGCGACCTTGGCGCTCGCGACCTGCTTGGCGATGTATTCCAGCGCTTCTTCCACCTGGTCAATCAGGATCAGGCACAGGTCGCCCGGCCGCAGACGGGCCAGCGCCGCATCGATGGCCGGGAATTCGCCGCGGATTTCCTCGACATGGCTGGCGCGCGTGGCGCCTTCGAGGCCCTGGCGCAGCAGCGCGAGCACTTCTCCGTCGGCACGGCCACGCTGGCACTGGTCTTCGTACAGGATGACATCGTCGAACACCTGGCCGAGGATCTGCGTCTGCTGGCGGATGTCAACATCGCGGCGGTCGCCCGCGCCGCTGATGACTACGCTGCGGCGCTGGGCCGGCATGGCTTCGACGGCCTTGACGAGCGCCAGGATGGCATCCGGATTGTGGCCGTAGTCGGCGATCAGCGTCGCACCGCGGTACTCGAACAGGTTGAAGCGGCCCGGTGCTGTGGCCGCATCGCTGACGAAGCTGGCCATGCCGGCAGCCAGGGTGGCCATGTCGATGCCGAGCGCCCAGGCGGCGCCAGCGGCAGCCATGGCGTTCTCCACCTGGAAGTTGATGGTGCCGTTGTGCGTGAGCGGGATGGCGGCGAACGGCAGGCGGATTTCCGTCTCGCCTTCGGCCAGCACGATGGCATCGCCGTCGGTGTACACCACGCGCAGACCCTTGGCACGGTGCGTGGCGAGGATCGGGTTGTTACGGTCGGCGGCGAAGTAGGTCACCGAACCGGGGCAGTTGGCCGCCATGCGCGCGACGATGGGGTCAGCGGCATTCAGTACGGCGGTGCCGTCCGGCGCTACGTTCTCGACGATCACACGCTTCACTACGGCCAGGTCTTCGACCGTGCTGATGTAGTTGAGGCCGAGATGGTCGCCCATGCCGATGTTGGTCACCACGGCGACCTGGCAGCGGTCGAAGCCGAGGCCTTCGCGCAGGATGCCGCCGCGTGCCGTTTCGAACACGGCGGCGTCGACCATCGGATGCATCAATACGTTGCGCGCGCTGCGCGGGCCGCTGCAGTCGCCGGTGTCGATGCGCTGCTTGCCGATGTATACGCCATCGGAGTTGGTCATGCCGACCGTATCGCCGTTCATGCCGAGCAGATGAGCGATGAGGCGCACGGTAGTGGTCTTGCCGTTGGTGCCCGCCACGGCGGCGACAGGAATACGGCCGTCGTCGCCGTTCGGGAACATCAGGTCCATGATGGCTTCGCCGACCTGGCGGGGCTTGCCGTACGACGGCGCAAGGTGCATGCGCAGGCCCGGCGCGGCATTGACTTCGACGATGCCTCCGCCTTGCTCCTCGAGCGACTGGTGGACGTTATTGCAGACCACATCGACGCCGCAGATGTCGAGGCCGACCATCTGCGCGGCAGCCACGACACGCGCCGCCCATTCGGGATGCACGTCGTCGGTGACGTCGGTGGCGGTGCCGCCGGTGCTGAGGTTGGCGTTGTTGCGCAGAACGACCAGTACGCCGGCCGGCGGTACGGAATCAGGGTTGTAGCCTTGCGTGGCGAGCGTGGCCACGGCGATATCGTCGAGGCGGATCTTGGTGAGCGAGGTGGCGTGGCCGTCGCCGCGCAGCGGGTCCAGATTGACCTTGGCGACCAGTTCGCGGATCGACTGCACGCCGTCGCCGGTCACTTGCGGCGGATCGCGGCGAGCGGCGGCGATCAGCTTGTTGCCGACCACCAGGGCACGGAAATCGTGGCCTGGAATATAGCGTTCGACAATCACGTCGGAGCGGAAGCGCGAAGCGACTTCATAGGCCGCCATGACCTGCTCCCGCGTCGTGATGTTCACCGCGACGCCCTTGCCCTGGTTGCCGTCACGCGGCTTGACCACGACCGCGCCGCCGATTTCCTGGGCGGCTGCCCAAGCGTCTTCCGCGTCTTCCACGGACCGGCCGACCGGTACCGGCACGCCAGCGGCGTGCAGCAGGGTCTTGGTGAGTTCCTTGTCCTGGGCGATCGATTCGGCGATGGCGCTGGTGCCGCTGGTTTCCGCGGCCTGGATGCGTTTCTGGCGGCTGCCCCAGCCGAACTGCACCATACTGCCTTCGGTCAGGCGGCGATACGGCACGCCGCGGGCGATGCCGGCCTGGACGATAGAGCCAGTGCTCGGTCCGAGGCGCACGTCTTCATCGAGCTCGCGCAGCCGGTGCAGGGCGTCCTCAAGCTCGAACGGGGTGTCGTTCAGCGCGGCGCGGCACAGTTGTTCGGCCAGCTCGCAGGCGAGGCGGCCGACGGCTTCTTCCGTGTATTCCACGACCACCTGGAAGGTGTCGGCTTCCGGCGTGGCCACGGTACGGCCAAAGGTCACCGGGCAGCCAGCCTTGGCCTGCAGCGCCAGCGCGGCGGCCTCGAAGGCGTGCGCAATCGACGTGGCCTGCAGGTGGCCGGCCGGCTGCAGCATGCCGATGTCCGGGAAGCGGCTGCGCAGGCGCTCTTCAAAGCCGGGCAGCGCCTCGAGCGTCAGTTCGTTGTCCGAGCAGTGGACGATGGCTTCGATTGCCGTATGGCGGCTCCACAGATTGGGGCCGCGCAGCACGCGGACGCGCGAGACTTCCATGAACAGGTTTTCCAGAGAAACGGTAGGGCAGGGGGGCGTGGTTCGCTTTAGCATTGTGCGGTCTCTCAGGCGAGTTCTGCAACAGGCTGCAAGGTACTTTCTGCGCGGATGCCGGCAGCCATGAGCTGGGGCGCAACGCCCAGCACCCAGGCGGCGCCGAGCGAGGCCAGCACGCTGATGCTCGGCTGGGTGTCGTAGCGCTCCAGCAGGGTTTCCGCCGTGCCATGCGCCAGCACGATGCTGCCGTTGCGCGGGAACACGGCGCGGCCGTTGGCGGCGAGGTGCGCGGCCACCACCGGGCTGTCGGCACGGGTGCTGAAGAACACCACTTCGCCGTCGCTCAGGCGGGCCATGTCGGCCACCTGCTCGTCATCGGCATTCAGCACGGCATAGCCGGAGGACAGCACGACGTCGACCTGCGTGCGGAACACATTGAACATCTGGTCCGGCTCGAGAATCGAGAATTCGGGCAGCGTCTCGGCCGGGTCGAGGTCGGTCACCACGGCCACCTGGCAGCGGTCGTAGGCGAGGCCTTCGGACAGGATGGCGCGGTTGCCGTTCTCGAACACGGCGGCTTCCACGGCGCGGTTGAGCAGCGTGCGGTGCGCCGACTTCCAGTTGGCGCAATCGCCTTTTTCGATCTGGCGGTCATTGACGAACAGACCTTCGCTGCAGGCCAGGCCCACATTGGCGCCATTCAGGTGCAGCAGGTGGGCGATGCGGCGTGCCACGGCGGTCTTACCGGTGGAGCCGGTGATGCCGACCACGGGGATGCGGCCGTCGTCCGTATCAGGGAACAGGTGCTCGACGATGGCACGGCCCACCGGACGGGCTTCGCCTTCGGCTGGCTTGAGGTGCATCAGCAGGCCGGGGCCGGCGTTGACTTCGACGATGGCGCCGCGCTGGCCTTCGAGCGGCTGCGAGATGTCTTCCGCCACCAGGTCGATGCCGGCGATGTCGAGGCCGACGATACGGGCGGCGAGCACGGCATGGGCGGCCACGGACGGGTGCACGAGATCGGTCACGTCATGCGACATGTTGCCGCTGCGCTGGATGAGCACCGACTTGCCGGCGGGCGGCACGGAATTGGCATCGTAGCCCTGGCGCTTCAGTTCGAGGCGGGCGGACGAGTCGATGCGGATGAAATTGAGCGGGTGGTCCTCGGTACTGCCACGGCGCGGATCGGTATTGATCTGGCTTTCTACCAGCTGGCTGATGGTCGACACGCCGTCGCCGGTGACGCTGGCGATCTCGCCGCGCGCCGCTGCCACGACCTTGCCACCGACTACCAGCAGGCGGTGTTCCTGGCCCGGAATGAACCGTTCGACCAGTACGCCGCTGCCTTCGTCCACGGCCACTTCCCAGGCGGCGGCGATTTCCTCGCGGCTGGTGATGTTGGTGAACACGCCGCGGCCATGGTTGCCATCGGTGGGTTTGACGACCACCGGCATGCCGATGTCCTCGGCGGCTTCGTAGGCGTCTTCCAGCGTTTCCACCAGCCGGCCTTCGGGCACGGGCACGCCGCAGGCGGACAGCAGGCTCTTGGTCAGGTCCTTGTCGCGCGACACGCTTTCGGCGATCGCGCCGGTGCGGTCGGTTTCGGCGGTCCAGATGCGGCGCTGGCGTGCGCCATAGCCAAGCTGGACGAGATTGCCTTCGGTCAGGCGGATAAAGGGAATGTCGAGATCGTCGGCGGCGTCGACGATGCAGGCCGTGCTCGGGCCGAGGCAGCGCGCATCGGTCAGGGTGCGCAGTTCCTCGACCGTGGCGGCGACATCGTACGGACGGTCCTCGATGGCGGCCATGACCAGGTCGCGGGCGGCGATCAGGGCGGCGCGTGTCACATCTTCATGCCAGGCGCGGACGATCACTTTGTAGACGCCCACCTTGGAGGCCTCACGGGCCTTGCCGAATCCACCGGGCAGACCGGCGAGATTTTGTAGCTCAAGGGTCACATGTTCCAGAATGTGGCCTGGCCAGGTACCTTCCTTCAGGCGCCGCAGGAAACCTCCGCGTTCCCCGTAGCTGCAACGGTGCTCGATCAGGGTCGGCAGCCATGCCTCGAGGCGCTCGGGAAAGCCCGGAATGAGGTTGGACGGGAAATTCTCCAGCTCGCCGATATCGATCCAGGCTTCCAGGACAGGGCGATACGTCCAGATATTCGGTCCGCGCAGGGACAGGATGTCCAGGATTTCAATATCTTTTTTGGTCATTTGGGCAGGCACGCTAAGGCTGAGGCTGGATAAATCGTCAAATGGTGATCTATTAACGTTCAGGTTCGCGAATGGTTTACGTGATACGCGAAAAAAAGAAATCTTTTGGGGCGGGCGGCGCACAAGGTGGCGAATGGTTATACTTGCCGCAACCTGGCGGGGACCGCCATTCGCCGGAAAGCAAGAATGGCAATATCCCGCTTGCGCAGGACGCCAGCCGCTACCGGCGGAACATGGAAGCCATTGTGGAACGTGTTGGCGGACATGGCGGCGCGCAAATGTATCGAAAAGAAACGGTTTTGCACCATGTCGGCGAAAAACGGCCTCCAGGCGTTTACCGCGCATGACGTTCTCCCCGCCACTTGCCGACCGCCCAGCCGCCTTGCCGGGCAGGCCGGCGCTGGTATGTCGGCTCCCGGATGTGCGCTGTTCGGCATTTCGATGCGCGCCTGACCCGCACCTGGCGATTTCCGGGGCCGCGCAGGCCGGTGCCTGCAAGTTACAGCCTGTCACCAATTCATGAAGATCGACGATATGCAACCCACCCCGTCCGCAGCGATTTTGCCGGGCGCCAGCCCGCGTGCGGCGCTGGACGGGCAACTCCAGCCGGGCGAAAGCCTGCTGGCCGTACTCGACCTGGATCTGGACGACCGCCTGCACTATGGCAGCGGCATCCTTGCGCTGGCCAGCGGGGCGTCCGGACAGCGCCTGCTGGCCTGCACACCCGGCACGGGCGCATGGCAGAGCTGGCCACTGGCCGCCAACCACGGACTGCGCCATTTCGACCACGCCGGCGTGGGCACCATCGAGCTGCACGATCCGCAGGGTCGGCTTGGCCGCTGGCGGTATACGCTCGGGCATAACCCGACCGCGCTGAAACTGGTCACGGCATTCGAGGCTGCTCGCGGTGCGCTGGCGGGAATCGAGCCTGCGGATGATGACGCGTTCCCGGTCGAGCAGGTCGAGGCCGAATCGGCTGGCGCGCGTTCCGACCGCTGGGCGCTGCTGCGCCTGTGGCGTTTTGCCCGGCCATACCAGTGGCAATTGCTCGGTGGTTTCCTGCTGATGCTGGCGGCCACGGGGGCGACGCTCGTGCCGCCGTACCTGACCATGCCGCTGATGGACGAGGTGCTGATTCCTTACCAGAACGGCGTGCCGATCGATGAATCCAAGGTCAAGCTCTACCTCGGCGGGCTGCTGGCGGCAGCGCTGGTGGCGTGGGTGCTAGGCTGGGCGCGCACCTTCATCCTTGCCAAGGTGAGCGAGCGCATCGGCGCCGACCTCCGCACGACGACCTATGAGCACTTGCAGAAACTGTCGCTGGAATTTTTTGGCGGCAAACGTACGGGCGACCTGATCTCACGTGTCGGCTCGGAAACCGACCGCATCTGCCTGTTCCTGTCGCTGCATCTGCTCGACTTCTTCACCGATGTGCTGATGATCCTGATGACGGCTGCCATCCTCGTCTCGATCAACCCGTGGCTGGCGCTCGTGACGCTGCTGCCGCTGCCGTTCATTGGCTGGATGATCCACGTGGTGCGCGACCGGCTGCGCCACGGTTTCGAAAAGGTGGACCGCATCTGGGCCGAGATCACCAATGTGCTCGCCGACACCATTCCCGGCATCCGCGTGGTCAAGGCTTTCGCCCAGGAAAAGCGCGAGGTGGCGCGCTTCCGCGAGGCCAACCGCCATAACCTGGCGGTGAACGATCGCGTCAACAAGATCTGGTCGCTGTTCACTCCGACAGTCACGCTGCTGACCGAGATCGGCCTGCTGGTGGTGTGGGCCTTCGGCATCTGGCAGGTGTCGAGCGATCACATCACCGTGGGTGTGCTGGCCGCCTTCCTGGCCTATATCAGCCGCTTCTACACGCGCCTCGATTCGATGAGCCGCATTGTCTCGGTGACGCAGAAAGCCGCGGCTGGCGCCAAGCGTATCTTCGACATTCTTGATCACGTTTCCAGCGTGCCGGAACCGGCCCAGCCCCGCCATCTGGCCAAGGTGGACGGCCGCATCGACATCCGCAACATCGGTTTCCGCTATGGCAACCGGCAGGTGGTGCGCAATCTCAGCCTGTCGATTGCGCCAGGCGAGATGATCGGACTCGTCGGCCACAGCGGTTCCGGCAAGAGCACGCTGGTCAACCTCATCTGCCGTTTCTACGATGTGTCGGAAGGGGCAATCCTGCTCGATGGCGAGGACATCCGCGCGTTGCCCGTCACCGAATACCGCCGCAACATCGGCCTGGTACTGCAGGAGCCGTTCCTGTTCTTTGGCACGATTGCAGAGAACATCGCCTATGGCAAGCCGGACGCCACGCGCGAGGAAATCGTCGCGGCGGCGCGTGCCGCGCACGCGCACGAGTTCATCCTGCGCCTGCCGCACGGCTACGATTCACTGGTCGGCGAACGCGGCCAGTCGCTCTCGGGCGGCGAGCGCCAGCGCATCTCGATCGCGCGCGCGCTGCTGATCGACCCGCATATCCTCATTCTCGACGAGGCCACGTCCTCGGTCGATACGACGACCGAGAAAGAAATCCAGAAGGCGCTCGACAACCTCGTGCGCGGCCGTACCACGATTGCTGTGGCGCACCGCCTGAGCACGCTGCGCAAGGCCGACCGGCTGGTGGTGCTGGACCGTGGCCAGGTCGTGGAGATCGGTGGACACGATGAACTGATGGCGCGGCAAGGCGCGTACTACCGCCTGTACCAGGCGCAGGCGCGTCAGGCCGAGCAGGATCAGGCGCATGAACAAGATGCTCTGGGCGAGGAGGAACTGGCATGAGTACGCACGCTTCACAAGCCTTCACGCTGGCCCGCAATCCTTTCGGCAAGCTGCTGTTGTCGTTTGCCGATGGCACGCAACATGAAGGTGTGGTGCCGGTCCGCGCCTTTCCCATCAGTGCCCCGGATCGCGGTATCGCACTGGTCAGCACGGATGGCAAGGAGCTGGTCTGGATCGCACAGCTCGCGGATCTCGATGCGGCAGCACGCCAACTGGTGGCGGAGGAACTGGGCAGCCGCGAGTTCATGCCCCAGATCCAGCGGATCCGCTCGGTATCCGGCTTCACCACGCCGAGCGTCTGGGAAGTTGATACCGACCGAGGCCCGACGGCATTCACGCTGAAGGGCGAGGAGGATATCCGCCGTCTCGCCGCGCCCATGCTGCTGATCGCCGACAGCCATGGCGTGCAGTACCTGATCCGCGATTTCGCGGCGCTCGATCGCCCGAGCCGCAAGCTGCTTGACCGTTTTCTCTGAGTCTCGAGACGACAACAAAAAACGCCGGGTATGCCCCGGCGTTTTTTGTTGCGCAATGGCGTCCGCCCGGATCCCACAGCGGCCCCTCGGTTCCGCCCTGCCGACATGCGGGGCATGCAGCAGGGCTCTCGTGCTGGGGCACAGGTGGGGGGCAGGACCGGACGACACATGGCGCATGAACGCGCGTTGGGCGGCATGGGGCCAAGGATTTGATTTAGTATTGATCGTGCTTCTGATCCGATGCATGACCTTCGATCCGCGGGATAGCGACCATGAAGAAGCTTTTGATTCCCCTTGTCGTGATCGCCGCGCTGGCGCTCGCCTTCGGTGTCTGGTGGCAAGGTCGCCACCGTCCAGGCGCCGGCGAGCTGGTGCTCCATGGCAATGTGGATATCCGCCAGATCGCGCTGGCCTTCGACGGCACCGGCCGGGTGACCGAGCTACGTGTGGAGGAGGGGGACAGCGTCAAGGCAGGTGCCGTGCTTGGCGTGCTCGATACGCGTACGCTGGCGCTGCAGGCCGAACAGGCGCAGGCGCAGATCGACGTGCAGGAACAGAATCTCAAGCGTCTGCGCAACGGCTCCCGCCCGCAGGAAATCGCCCAGGCGCGCAGCCGCCTGGTGGCGGCACAGGCTGACGCGGCGCGGGCCCGGCAGGACTATTCTCGTCTGCAGGAAGTCGCCGTCAGCACACAGGGGCGCGGTGTCAGTGCCCAGGATGTTGACCGGGCCCGCAGTACCTGGCAAGTCGCCCAGGCCACGGTCGGGGAACGCCAGGAAGCCTTGCGTTTGACTGAACTCGGTCCGCGCGAGGAGGACGTGGCCGGTGCGGAGGCGCAACTCAAGGCATCCCAGGCACAGCTGGCGCTGCTGCGCCACCAGATCGCCCAGGGCACGCTGCTGGCTCCGGCAGATGCCGTCGTGCGCTCCCGCTTGCTGGAGCCCGGCGACATGGCCACCCCGCAAAAGCCGGCGTTTGCGCTGGCCTTGACGCATCCGAAATGGATTCGGGTCTACGTCAGCGAGCCGGATCTCGGCCGCGTCAAACCGGGCATGGCCGCCCGTGTAACAACCGACAGCGCGCCGGATAGGCCCATTGATGGCACGGTTGGCTATATCTCGTCGGTGGCCGAGTTCACGCCAAAGTCGGTGCAGACGGAAGAACTGCGTACCAGTCTGGTCTACGAGGTGCGCGTGCGCGTCGAGGATCGGGATAACCAGCTGCGGCTCGGGCAGCCGGCCACGGTGCGCGTTGTCACTGGCGGGCAGGACGATGCGCGCCACCGCTGAGGAGGCAGCCTCATCGGATGCCGTGGTGCTGGCACGGCAGGTCGGCAAGACATTCGTTTCGCCTGGCGGCGAGCCGTTGCAGGCTGTTGCTGGGTTGTCTTTCAGCGTGGCGCGTGCGGCCTTGACTGCGCTGGTCGGTCCCGATGGCGCCGGCAAGACCACCCTGATGCGCATGATGGCCGGGCTGCTCAAGCCGGATAGCGGCAGCCTGGCGGTTCTAGGCATGGACGTGGTCCACAGCCCGCAGGCGGTACAGGACCACATCAGCTACATGCCGCAGCGCTTCGGCCTCTACGAGGATCTGAGCGTCCAGGAGAATCTTGATCTCTATGCCGATCTGCATGGCATCTCGGCGGATCTGCGCCATGCACGCTTCGAGCGGCTGCTGGAGATGACCGACCTGACGCGCTTCGTCGATCGTCCGGCCGGCAAGCTGTCGGGCGGCATGAAACAGAAACTGGGTCTGACGTGCACCCTGGTGCGCTCGCCCAAGCTCCTGCTGCTCGACGAGCCCAGCGCCGGCGTGGATCCCCTGTCGCGCCGCGAGCTCTGGAAGATCCTGCAGCAACTGGTGGATGACGAGCATCTCAGCGTGATTGTCAGTACAGCCTACATGGACGAGGCCGAGCGCTGTGCGCAGGTGTTCGTGATGAACCGGGGCACGTTCCTGGCGCAGGGTGAGCCGGCGCAGCTGGCAGCGCGGGCACGTGGCCTGACATTCCTGGCCGTGCCGCCATCCGGCATGCCAGCCCGTGACCTGCAGGCGCGGCTGCTCGATGCCGAGGCGCTGATCATCGATGCGGTGCCCAGGGGCGGGGCGGTGCATTTTATCCGCCGGCCGGAGGCGGCGACCGCACCGCTGGCGCAACTGCTTGACGGGCTCGTGGCGCAACCGCGCCGCGAAACCCTGGAAGATGCCTTCATGATGATGCTGCGCCAGCATCATCATGGCGAGAGCCGCTTGCCCGGGCCGCATGCCGCCTTGCCGGTGGCTGGCCAGGCCACGCCTGCCGGGCCTGCCATCGTGGTGCGCGACGTGGTTCGAAAGTTTGGCGACTTTACAGCGGTGGCGCAAACTTCTTTCGACGTTGCACGCGGCGAGATCTTTGGCCTGCTCGGGCCGAACGGCGCCGGCAAGACCACGACCTTCCGCATGCTCTGCGGACTGCTGCCGGCCACTAGCGGCCGTCTCGAAGTGGCCGGGGTCAACCTGCGGACGGCTCGCGCACAGGCCCGCGCACATATCGGTTATGTGTCGCAAAAATTTGCGCTGTACGGCAACCTCACCGTCCAGGAAAACCTGGAGTTCTTTGGCGGTGCCTACGGTTTGCGTGGGGCCGCGTTGCGCGAGCGCGTCGCAACGGTGATGCGGCAGTTCGGCCTGGCGCCCGCCGCGGTCAGCGGGGCGCTGCCGGTCGGTTACCGGCAGCGTCTGGCGATGGCGGCGAGCCTCCTGCACCATCCGGAAATTCTGTTTCTCGATGAGCCCACCAGCGGTATCGATCCTCTGGCGCGCCGTGCCTTCTGGCGTACCATCACGGCCCTGGCGCAGAGCGGGGTGACCGTGATCATCACCACCCATTTCATGGAGGAAGCCGAGTACTGCGACCGTATCGCCATTCAGGACGCGGGCACGATGCTTGCCCTGGGCACCCCGCAGGCAGTGCGCGCGCAGGTTGGTGATGTGGCGGGGAGCGACATGAACCACGCCTTTATCGCCGTTGTTGAGCGCAGCCGCCATGCGCTACCCCCAGCTGGCGACTGCCGCATCGTGGAGCACACGGCATGAGTTCCGGCCAGCTCGTGGATACCAGCGGCGCACTCCGCCGCTTTCTTGCGCTGCTGCGCAAGGAAATGCGCCAGATGGTCCGCGACAGGAGCAATCTGGCCGTCGGCCTGCTCCTGCCGATCGGGCTGATCCTGCTGTTCGGCTATGGCTTGTCATTCGATGTGGAGCACGCGCCGGTTGCTGTGGTGCTGGAAGACCGCTCACCAACCGCACGCATGGTGGCCGAGAGCCTGGATGGTTCGCGCTATCTTGCGCCCGTGCGCGTGGCTAGCATGGCCGAGGCGCATGCCTTGATGCGTGCAGGCAAAGTGGACGGGATCGTGCGCATCCCGGTCGATTTTTCGCGTCGCTTCAATGCCGGCGAGGGCCGCGTCCAGTTGTTGCTCAATGGTGTCGATTCGACCTCGGCCGCCACCGTCGAAGGCTACGTGGCAGGGGCGGTCGCCACCCAGGCGCAGAAGCAGTCTGACCGCTCCGGCAACGACGCCCCGCTCGCGGGCAGTGTGGAAGTGGTGCAGCGGATGTGGTTCAACGAAGCAGGCGAGAGCCGCTGGTATCTGGTGCCGGGCCTGATTGTGCTGGTGCTCACGCTGATCGGTGCGCTGCTGACGTCGTTGCTGATCGCGCGTGAATGGGAGCGCGGCACGCTGGAGTCACTGTTTGTCACGCCGGTGCGGCCCCTGGAGATCGTCCTGGCGAAAATTGCCCCGTATCTGCTGGTGGGCGCGGTCGACCTGGCGATGTGCCTGCTGGCCGCGCACTTTCTTTTCCATGTGCCCATGCGCGGTTCGCTTGCACTCGTCGTAGCTTCCTCGATGCTCTATCTCACGGTCTCGCTGCTGCTTGGCCTGTTCCTCTCGGGCGCCATGCGCAACCAGTTCCACGCGGGGCAGATGGCTTCGCTGGTCAGCTTCATGCCTGCCCTGATGCTGTCTGGATTCGTATTCGATCTGCGCAACGTGCCGCTCGTCATCCAGGTGGTCAGCCAACTCCTGCCTGCCACGCACTTCATGGTGCTGATCAGGACGCTCTTTCTGGCAGGCGACCATTGGCCCACCATCCTGCGCAGCACCGTAGTCCTGAGCCTGTACGCCGTGGCGCTGGTCTTCGCTGCACGCGCCACGGTGCGCAAGACACTGGAGTGAGGCCATGATCGCCACCATCGCCCGGATTGGCGCATTGATCCGCAAGGAGATCCTGACGCTGCTGAAGGAGCCCTCCAGCCGTGCGATCCTGTTCGTCCCCGTGCTTATGCAGTCCATGTTGTTCGGCTATGGCGCGACGTTCGACCTGACCCATGTGCCATACGCGATCCTCGACCAGAGCCGCGGCGCCGCTTCCACCGAACTGTTGGCCCGGCTGGATGGCACGGGGGTGTTCGACCGCGTTGCGACACTGACGTCGCCGACGCAGATTGCCCAGGTGATCGACGAGAATCGGGCCTTGCTCGTGCTGAGCGTGCCGGCCGACTTCGAGCAGCGTCTCAATGCCGGCGGGCGGGCGCCGCTGCAGGTGATCCTCGATGGCCGTAATTCCTCCACCGCCAGCGCTGCCGCGCGCTATGTCGGCGCCATCGTGGCCAGCTATAACGCCGCGTTGGCCGAAGGCGCGCCTGCGGTCAGCGTCGAGCGGCGCGCCTGGTTCAATCCGAATCTTGAGTCGCGCTGGAACCTCATGCCCGCGCTGATCGGTACGCTTAGCATGTTGCAGACCTTGCTGATCGCGGCCTTATCAGTGGCGCGCGAGCGCGAGCATGGTACGTTCGACCAGTTGCTGGTTACTCCATTGACACCCCTGCAGATCATGGTCGGCAAAGCCATCCCGGCGATCCTGGTCGGCATGCTGCAGTCGACGCTCATTTTTCTCATCATCCGTTTCTGGTTCCAGATTCCGATGAACGGGTCGGTCGGCCTGCTGTATCTGGGACTGCTGGTCTTTACCGGTGCGGCGGTGGGCATCGGGCTGTCGATTTCTGCCCTGTCGCTGAACATGCAGCAGGCCATGCTGTACATATCGCTGCTCATCATGCCGCTGACCATGCTGTCCGGCCTGATCACGCCGATCCGCAATATGCCGGAGGTATTGCAGATCGTCACCTACGTCAATCCGCTGCGCTTTGGCACCAGCATTGTCAGGCGCGTCTACCTGGAAGGCGCGGGCCTGGCCGATGTGGCGCTGGACTTTGTGCCACTGCTGGTGATCGGCGCCGTCACGCTGCCCCTTGCGGCCTGGCTGTTCCGTCACCGCCTTTCCTGAGACGCGCCGTGCAGAGAGGCGCTGGCGGCGGTTTTCCGCGCCAGCGCGCATGTGCGTGCGTCACCCGGGAGGGTGTCCTAGACCGGCTCGGCTGGCAGGCTGCGCTTGTGGGCCGAGTTTCGATACGTCCGCAGGATGATTTCCATGGCCTGCGGATCCACCGGCTTGCACTCCAGGAAATCGTCGATCTGCTCATAGGTCACGCCGAAGGCATCCTCGTCCGGCTTCAGCGGGGCGAGGGCTTCGAGGTCGGCGGTCGGCACCTTGAACACCAGTGAATCAGGCGCGCCCATCAATTGCGCCAGCTTGCGCACGCGCCGCTTGTTGAGCCCCGTGAGCGGCGTCAGGTCGGCCGCGCCATCCCCATGCTTGGTAAAGAAGCCCATCAGCGCCTCCGCTGCATGGTCGGTGCCGATCACCAGCCCATGGTGGGCGCCGGCGACCCCATACTGGGCAATCATGCGCTGGCGTGCCTTGATGTTGCCCATCACGAAATCCTCGTGCTTCTCGTCACGGAAGGCCACGTCCGCCTGCTTCAGCGCGGCCAGCATGCCGTCGGCCGCGGGTTTGATATTGACGGTTACGAGGCGGTCGGGACGGATCACCTCGAGGCACTGCTGCGCCTCGGCTTCGTCCTTCTGCACGCCGTAGGGCAGGCGCATGGCATAGAAGGTTGCATCGTAGCCCTGGTGGCGGGCACGCTCCACGGCGCGCTGGGCAAGGCAGCCTGCGGTCAGCGAATCCACGCCGCCGCTGATGCCGAGCACATACGAACGCATGCCGGCGCGTACCAGGTAGTCGGTCAGGAAGGCAATGCGCCGCTCGATTTCCTGTTCCGGATGAAAGTCCGCCGAGACCTTCAGCGCAGCGGCAATGGTCTGTTGCGGAGTCTGGGACGTCGACATGGCAGGGCAATCCTCTGAAAAGTGAAAGGCGGAACGGGGGCGTACACAGCGGACACGCGGGCTGGGGCCCGCATACCGGTACAGCTCACAGCAGCATGCATATTTTGCGCCAGGCGGCGCCGCGTGACCAGTGCGGCGCACGTCGTCGTCTATCGCTCGGGCAGGGCCGCAGCGACGCGGCCATGATAACGGGCCATGGCAGGACGGGAGCCGCCGGGCTCGCCGCTGTCAGCCGTGCCGCCTATATTGAACGGTCGGGGCCGGGCCATCCCTCCCGTTTGGGTCGTATATCGATCACTTTGTTGTGGTGCAAAAAATTAGACGATATGTATCGTTTTTTTGTATTTTCATGTTGACCTTTTACGAGGAAGGACCTAAAGTTCTAACCAATCCCGATTACCGGTACTTAATGTTCCGGATTCGTGAGTAATTCCACCTAGGAGATACGAGATGTCCGATCCCAAGAATCGCAGCGTCGTCAAAGGCGTGCAAAAGATGACCCCGTCCGAAGCCTTCGTCGAAACGATGGTCGCCAATGGCGTGACCGAAATGTTCGGCATCATGGGCTCGGCCTTCATGGACGCCATGGATATTTTTGCGCCGGCCGGCATCCGTCTGATCCCGGTGGTGCACGAGCAAGGTGCGGCGCATATGGCTGACGGCTATGCCCGCGCCAGCGGCCGCCATGGTGTGACGATCGGCCAGAACGGCCCCGGCATCAGTAACTGCGTGACCGCCATCGCAGCCGCTTACTGGGCACACAGCCCGGTGGTGATCATCACCCCAGAAACCGGCACCATGGGCATGGGCCTCGGTGGCTTCCAGGAAGCCAACCAGCTGCCGATGTTCCAGGAATTCACGAAGTACCAGGGTCACGTCAACAACCCGAAGCGCATGGCCGAATACACGGCACGCTGCTTCGACCGCGCGATGTCCGAGTGCGGCCCGACCCAGCTGAACATTCCGCGTGACTACTTCTACGGCGAGATCGAATGCGAGATCCCGAAGCCGATGCGCGTCGAGCGCGGTGCTGGCGGTGAGCAGTCGCTGCAGGCCGCAGCCGATCTGCTTTCCACCGCCAAGTTCCCGGTCATCCTGGCTGGTGGCGGTGTGGTGATGGGCAATGCCGTGGAAGAGTGCAAGGCCCTGGCCGAGCGCCTCGGCGCCCCGGTGGTGACTGGCTACCTGCGTAACGATGCCTTCCCCGCCAGCCATCCGCTGTGGGCCGGTCCGCTGGGCTACCAGGGTTCGAAGGCGGCGATGAAGCTGATCGCCCAGGCCGACGTCGTGATCGCGCTGGGTTCGCGCATGGGCCCGTTCGGCACGTTGCCGCAGCACGGTATGGACTACTGGCCGAAGGAAGCCAAGATCATCCAGGTCGAAGCCGACCATACCAACCTGGGTCTCGTGAAGAAGATCTCGGTCGGTATCCATGGTGATGCCAAGGCGACCGCTGCTGAACTGAGCAAGCGCCTGGCTGGCAAGACCCTGGCCTGCGACGCGACCAAGGATGCGCGTGCCCAGACCATCAAGGCCGAGAAGGACGCGTGGGAGAAGGAGCTGACGGAATGGACGCACGAGCGCGATCCGTACAGCCTCGACATGATCGAAGAAGCCAAGAAGGAAGGCGGCAAGTTCCTGCATCCGCGCCAGGTGCTGCGCGAGCTCGAAAAAGCCATGCCGCCGCGCGTCATGGTGTCGACCGACATCGGTAACATCAACTCGGTCGCCAACAGCTACCTGCGCTTCGAAGAGCCGCGCAGCTTCTTCGCGCCGATGAGCTTCGGTAACTGCGGCTATGCCCTGCCGACCATCATCGGTGCCAAGTGCGCCTCCCCGGACCGTCCGGCCATCGCCTACGCCGGTGACGGCGCCTGGGCCATGAGCATGGTCGAAATCATGACCGCCGTGCGCCACAACATCCCGGTGACGGCAGTGGTGTTCCACAACCGCCAGTGGGGTGCGGAGAAGAAGAACCAGGTGGACTTCTACAACCGCCGCTTCGTGGCAGGCGAACTCGAAAACCCGAGCTTCGCTGAAATCGCCCGCACCATGGGCGCAGAAGGTATCACCGTCGACACGCTGGAAGATGTTGGTCCGGCCCTGAAGAAGGCTATCGACATGCAGATGAACGAAGGCAAGACCTGCGTCATCGAAATCATGTGCACGCGCGAACTGGGCGACCCGTTCCGCCGTGACGCACTGTCGAAGCCGGTGCGCTTCCTGGACAAGTACAAGGACTACGTCTGATCTTGGCCAGACGGCTGGCGGGTTTGCCCGCCAGTCGGCAGCAACAAAAAAGCAGGAAGGGAAACCTTCCTGCTTTTTTTGTGCTCGTTCCTGGCAGCGCGATGCCAGTCAGGCGGACTTAGTGCCGGTGCCGCCCGGCGATGAGCTGCACGATCTCGTAGAACAGGGGATTGTCGAGCGACTTGCTCAGGTCGATGGCCAGGTTGCGCCGGTAGAACGGACTCAGGTCGAGGCCGACGCCAAGGCCGAGGATTTCCACGCCGCCGTGCTGTTCCTGCTCGGCCACCACCTGCTTGAGGTGATTGTCGAGATAGAACACGTCGTTGGCCTGGTTGGTCGCACCATCCATCGGACACCCGTCGGAAATGACGATCAGGATGCGCCGGTTCTCGCTGCGCGCGCGCAGCCGGTTGCAGGCCCACTGGACGGCCTCGCCGTCGATGCCCTCGCGGAACAGGTCTGCCTTGAACAGTGCCGCGATGTCGGTCCGGGCGCGCCGCCAACTGCGGTCGGCGTCCTTGAAGACCATGTGGCATACCTCGTTGAGCCGGCCCGGATTGGGCGGCTGGCGATGCTTGAGCCAGTCATTGCGGGCGCGTCCGCCATTCCATGCCCCGGTGGTGAAACCGAGGATCTCGGTAGTCACGCCGATCGATTCGAGTGCGCGTGTCAGGATATCGACGAGCACGGCCACTGGTTCAATATGCGCCTTCATCGAGCCCGAACAGTCGAGCAGGAAGGTCACGGCGCAGTCGGCCAGCGGCTTGTACTGCTCCAGGCGAAACAGGCGGCGCTCGGCTGGCGAACTGATCAGCTGCGCCAGGCGCCGGCCGTCGATATAGCCTTCTTCTTCGCCGAAGGTCCAGTCGTCGCGCTGCGGAATGGCCAGCACGGTGCGCAGCATGCGCGCCAGCCGGCCCTGGTTGATGCCCTGTTCACCGATGCGCTTGTCGAGCCGCTCGCGATACTCGCGCAGCAGCGCGGCCCGCACCAGCGAGGCGGCGTTGACCTCCACGTCGTAGCGGGTGGTGTACACGCGGTAGCCCTGTTCGGCATCTTCAAATGCCTTGCTGGTGCCGGTGGTCGCGGCGGTGATGCCGTCGCTTTCCTCGCTGTCGAAATCGAGCAGCAGGGAAAATGCGCTTAGCGCTTCTTCTTCCTCCTGCTTGTCGTCCTCGCCCGATTCCGCTGTGGCGTCGCGCATCATCTCCGCGACGAGGCGGGCAATCTCCAGTGCATGCGGGATATATGCCGCCTGGTCGAGGCGGTTGCGGCGCAGGCCTGCGAGCGGCGTGCCGACGCGTTCGGCGATGCCGGCGCGCGTGGCCTCCATCATGTCCTCGGTTTCCTCGAGTACCGGCTTGCCGGTCACACGGGCCCAGCAGATCTGGGCAATGGTGTAGAGCAGCAGGCCAAGATGGCTGTCGGTGAGGCCCGAATGGTGGAACTGGCGTGACCAGTCCTCGAAGCGTTCCTGCAGGTTGTGCGCCATGCCGGGCATGGTGTCCGGCACCATGGCTTCCACACGGATCTGCTCGAGTAGTTCGAAGATCAACCGTTCGACCGGATCCTCCGGGCTCAGGCGTGCATGCAGGTCCGCATTGGAATGCGCGAGCCGCAACGCCACGGCGTCGCTGACGGCGCGGTAGGCGGCAAAACCATGGGTTTCCGGCGTCACGCGCAGGTGCGGTGCATGCACGGGCAGGGCGCGTACGCCCTTGTGCAGCCGCCGTCCGCGGTAGTGCAGGTCCGGGTCGCCGGTCAGCGCCCGCAGGGCCGCGGCGCACAGCTCCTCGACCTGCTGCTGGCGGCGGGTCTGGGCTTGCACCGTGGCTGGCGTGTCGTTCACGCGGTCTCTCCACCGTGGATGAACGATTCCTCCAGTTCGGTGCCGAAGCAGCGCTGGAAATATTCGGCGACGATGGGGCGCTCGGCCTCGTCACACTTGTTGAGGAACGACAGGCGGAACGCCACGGACGGGTTGCGGAAAATCTCGCAATTCTCCGCCCAGGTGATCACGGTGCGCGGCGACATCAGCGTCGACAGATCCCCAGCGGCAAAGCCCTTGCGGGTGAGGTCGGCCACGGCCACCATCGCGGCGATCAGCTTGCGGCCCTTTTCGTTGTCCTTGCCCGGCACGCGCGCCAGTACGATGGCGATTTCCTCTTCGGCCGGCAGATAGTTCAGCGAGGCAACGATGTTCCAGCGGTCGATCTGCGCGTGGTTCAGCACCTGCGTGCCGTGGTACATGCCGGTGGCATTGCCCAGGCCCACAGTGTTGGAGGTGGCGAAGAGGCGGAAATAGGGGTGCGGACGGATCACGCGGTTCTGGTCGAGCAAGGTGAACTTGCCGTCCCGTTCCAGAATACGCTGGATCACGAACATCACGTCCGGCCGGCCCGCATCGTACTCGTCGAAGATCAGCGCGACGGGCCGTTGCAGGGCCCACGGCACGATGCCTTCCTGGAATTCCGTCACCTGCAGGCCCTCGCGGATCACGATGGTGTCTTTGCCCACCAGGTCAAGCCGGCTGATATGGCCGTCGAGGTTGACGCGTACGCATGGCCAGTTCAGGCGCGCCGCCACCTGTTCGATATGGGTCGATTTGCCGGTGCCGTGCAGGCCCTGCACCATCACGCGCCGGTCCCGCGAAAAGCCGGCCAGGATGGCCAGCGTCACATCCGGATTGAAACGGTAGGCCGAGTCGATTTCCGGAACGTGATCGTCCCGTTCGCTGAATGCCGGCACCATCAGGTCGGAGTCGATGCCGAACAGGGTGCGCACCGAAACCATCTGGTCGGGCTTGGCTAGTGTGGATTCTGTCACGGTAGTCTCCTCGGGGCAGGCGCTGCGGATGCGTGTTTCAAGAATACGCGATTTTAAAATACGAAACAAATCGTACCATTTTTTGTAACGACGTGTTGAGGTTTGTGCAATCGCGCAACGACTCGCCCGTCCGGCGCAGAAAAGCCTTCTGGTGTGATTCCTATGCCGCCTGATGAGCGTCCACGGCGCGGCCATCACGCTTGCGGGATTCCCCAGCGGAGTACCGGCGTTCAGCCGGTATTGCGCGAAAGGCACGGGCCTGCCTCGCGTCACGTGGTAACGCTCGCTGCGGATATGCAACGGGCCGGTCTGGCCGGCCCGTGCCATGCAGTACGCGGATCAGGTCGACGCACCGCTGGTTGCCTCGGTCTTGAACATGGTGCGCAGCTGCTGCCTCAGTTCCGGGGAATCGACGTGGTGATGAACGGAGACAGCATGCTGGACAGCTGCTTCCAGCAATTCATCCGCGCTGTCGGCGCTGATGGAAACAGTACAGCCAGCCTCGCTGGGATATCCCCGGCAGTCGATGGTGTGACGTGACATGGCCAACCTCCTTGCGGCGATTGACAGGTTCGAACCGCCCGTGCGGGGCGGGCCCGCCGCTGGTCAGGCGGCCTGTACTCAATATAGTGCAGGCGCAAGGGACGCGAGGCGAAGAACCATCGATGTGCAGGACCACCGAAGCGCAGCGCTGGATGCACGTCGTCCAGCTTGTAGTGCACGCCTGCGGTTCATGCTCCGGCCGGCCCCAGGTGGTTCGCCTGGCTGTGCAGGCGCCAGCGCTCGACGGCTTGCGCGATGCCGGCGAGCGTCTGGAAGACATGGACATCCGCAATCGATGTGCGCGCCAGTACCGGAGATGTGCCGCCTGCCCAGATTTCGACATGTGGAGGCAAGCTATCGCGTAATAGCTGCAGCCCCGAAATCACCGAGCGGCCAGCACAGTATGCCGAGAACGATAGCGCGACAATATCGATCCTCTGCGCCTTGGCAGCCATTGCCAGTTCTCCGATCGGCGTTTGCACACCCAGTGAAATGCACACGCTGCCCTGCAGCGCCAGCAGCGCCTCCGCCATCAGCAAGCCGAGCCCGTGCGGCTCTTCGGGGAAGGTGGTGAGCAGGACGCGCGGAACCGCAGCGCTTTCCGGCGGAGCGGGAATGGTGCTGATCGTATTGCGCAGCAGATGCGCGATCTGCTCGGTGAACAGATGCTCCTCGAACACCTGGATCTCGCCCCGCGCCCATGCTTCCCCGACTTCATGACACAGGGGCGCCGCGATTTCAATGATGAAGTCCCGGAGCCCGATGCGCATCAGCGTGGTCGACATCGCTTGCCGTAAAGCGTCCGTCTGGTGCGTCCGCAGCAGGTCGATAAAGGTGGCGACGGTCTGGTGCGCTTCGAGGGCAGCGGAGGGGAGCGCGGTTCCCTCCGCTTGCATGCGCTTGCCGTTCTTGGGCCGAGGTTTTCCTTCCTCGGCGAGCGCCAGCAATTCCTCGAATGTCTTGGACACAATCTTTCCTGGCCGATGCCCGTTGTCGACCAGGCGCCGCAGGAGCCGCAACTTCTCTACCTGCGCTTCAGGATAGACCCGCTCGTCGTTGGCATCCCGCAGGGGGACCGGAAACCCATAGCGGCGCTCCCACACGCGCAGGGTGTCCTTGGAAAAGCGTGTATCTCGTTCCACTGCGGCGATTCCCAGCATTTCCGGGGGCGCGCCGGATGGCGCTGAAGCATCTTGTTCTGTCACTGAAGAGACCTATTTGTCTAAGACAAAAACATTGTCAAAGTGTATTTCTATGCGTACTATAGATTCATTATCTAGTTTTGACCATGACAAACATGGTTTGTCCAGGTTCTACGCGTAGCCGTGTGCACGCAGGGAGACACGCATGGCAGGTCGTATTTTGGCATCTCGCTGGATCGGGAGGGCATGCGCGCTGGGCGCGTTCGCACTCTGGACGAGCACGGCGGCGGCGGAGGCTACCGGCAAGGGTGGCGCGGCGACGGTCAGCGCTGCATGTCCCGAGACGTTGAATTTCACCTTCCGGCGCCTGCAGGATGAGGCGCCGCGCAACCTCTGCCAGTACGCCGGCAAGGTGGTACTGGTGGTCAACACGGCCAGCTACTGCGGATTCACCTCTCAGTACGAAGGGCTTGAGGCGCTCTACGCCAAGTACCGCGAGCGCGGGCTGGTCATTCTGGGTTTCCCCTCGAACGACTTCAGCCAGGAGCCGGACGCCAACCGCAAGATCGCCGATTTCTGTTTCAACACGTATGGCGTGAAGTTTCCCATGTTCGTCAAGTCGTCGGTCAGCGGCGAGCAGGCCAATCCGCTGTATGCCACGTTGGCGCGCCTGACCGGCAAGAGCCCGCGCTGGAATTTCTACAAGTACTTGCTGGACCGCCAGGGCCGGCCGGTTGAAGTCTGGACCAGCGTGACTACGCCGACCGACAGCAAAGTCCGGCAGCGTATCGAGGCCTTGCTGGCTAGCCAGCCGGGCTGATCTCTCCAAGAACCTACCAAGGATTCCCCATGAATGCCCCAGATCTCATGCGCCTGCCTGACGTACAGGCGACGTTGGACCATCGCAACCTGATCATCCAGCGTGTGGGTGTAAAGTCGGTTGTCTATCCTGTCCGGGTGCGGACAGCGCAAGGCGACCAGCCGTCGGTCGCCACTGTCGACATGATGGTGCGGCTACCCGCCCATGCCAAGGGCACGCACATGTCGCGCTTCCTCGAAGTGCTCGAGGGCCATGATGAAGCGCTGGACGCGGACGCACTGCATCGCATGCTGGACGTCATGCTCGCGCGCCTGGAGGCAGAGTACGGCCTCATCGAAATGCGGCTGCCGTACTTTGTCCGCAAGACCGCGCCGGTCTCCGGTGTGCACAGCCTGCTCGACTATCAGCTGACCTTGCGGGTCGAGCGTGGCGATGCCGGACTGGAGCGGACCGTGCAGGTGCAAGTCCCGGTCACCAGTCTGTGTCCCTGTTCCAAGAATATTTCACGCTATGGAGCGCATAACCAGCGTTCGCATATCGTCATCGCGGCCAGACTCGCAGCCGGCGCCCGCCTCGAAGTAGAAGAGCTGATCGCCGTGGCCGAGCAGAGCGCCTCCTGTGAGCTGTGGGGATTGCTCAAGCGCCCTGACGAAAAATACGTCACGGAGCGTGCCTACGAAAACCCGAAATTCGTTGAGGATCTGGTCCGCGATATCGCCACGCGTCTGGATGATGATGCCCGGATCGACCATTACAGCGTCTCCTCCGAGAACTTCGAGTCGATCCATAATCACTCTGCCTATGCATGGATCGAAGGACCGACCAAAGCGCGTCGGTCATGAAGATTGCCATCGTTGGTGCCGGCATTGCAGGCCTGGCGTGTGCCTACACGCTGGAACGCCTGCTGCGGGAAGCGAATGCCGCCCACCATCAGGTCACGCTGTTCGAAGGCGGTTCCCACTTTGGCGGCCACAGCAACACCGTGGATGTCACCCTGCCGGGCCCGTACGGGCCGGTAACGCACGGCGTCGACACCGGTTTTCTGGTATTCAATGAACGGACTTATCCGGGGTTGGTGGCGCTGTTCGAAACACTTGATGTGCCGGTCGCCCGGTCGGACATGTCGTTTGCCGTGTCCTTGCCGCACCTTGATCTCGAGTGGTCTGGCAGTCATCTGGGTACGGTTTTCGCACAACGCCGCAACCTGTGGCGCGGGCGCTTCCTTGCCATGCTCGGAGATATCGTCCGCTTCAACCGCCTGACGACCCGGCTGGCGCTGGATCAACAGGACAGCCTCATTACCGAGACCGTCGGCGAATTTCTGGAGCGTCATCGCTTCGGCGAGGCATTCCGGACATGGTACTTCCTGCCCATGGCGGCCTGCATCTGGTCCTGCTCCACGCGCCAGATGCTGGACTTCCCCATTGGCACGATGGTTCGCTTCTGCCACAACCACGGCCTGCTGCAGATCAGCGACCGGCCACAATGGATGACGGTGCAAGGCGGGTCGCGCGAATATGTGCGGCGCATGCTGGCGCAGGTTCGCGACGCCCGCCTGCTCAAGGTCCATGGCGTGCGTCGCGCGATGACGCCGGCATCCGTGCAGGGCGTGGCGCCTGCGGGTATCACGGTTCATACCGATGCCGGAACGGAAGCGTTCGATATCGTGGTGATGGCTTGCCACAGCGATCAGGCCCTGACCGTGCTGCAGGACGCCACTCCCGAGGAGCGCGCGGTACTCGGCGCCATCCGGTACCAGCCCAACCGCGCCGTGCTGCACACCGATGCCACGCTGTTGCCAGCGCGCCGCAAGGTGTGGTCCGCATGGAACTATACGGGACGGCCTGCCGCGGATGAGCACGGCCGGGTCGACGTCTGCGTGCACTATCTGCTGAACCGGTTGCAACCCTTGCCGGCGGCATGGGCCGAACGGCCTGTCATCGTCAGCCTGAATCCCGTGAGTCCGCCGGCGGAGCGCCAGATCGTCGGACAATTCGACTATGCGCATCCCGTCTTCGATCGCGCCGCGATTGCCGCGCAGGAACACCTGCCGCGCATGCAGGGGCGCCATGCCACCTGGTTCTGTGGCGCCTGGACGGCCTACGGTTTTCATGAAGACGGATTTCAGTCTGGCTGCACCGCAGCCCATGAAATCGTACAGCGACTCTCCGGTTTGAATGCACTCCAGGGAGTCGCCTGACATGACCGCATGCAGCGCTCCAGTCCAGCAGCCCGAGCTGTTGCTTGGCAAGGTCTGGCATGCGCGGCTGCGTCCCGTCCGGCGCGCTTTCTCCTATCCCGTCTACCAGTTGCGCCTGCCGCTGCGCAGCCTTGCCCGCCAGCCGCTGTCATGCGTCGTGTTGTCACGCAACCGGTGGAACCTGCTGTCCTTCTTCGACAGGGATCATGGCGATGGCGTTTCGCCTCTCCTCGACTGGGTCACACGGCTGCTGCAGGCTCACGGTGTCGACGATGCGGATGGCGAAATCTGGCTACATACCTTTCCTCGCGTGCTGGGCTACGTGTTCAACCCTGTGAGCTTTTGGTTCTGTGAGCGTGCGGACGGTACGCTGCGGGCGATCGTCTGCGAGGTCAACAACACATTTGGCGAGCGCCACTGCTACCTGCTGGGCGGCGATTCCACGGGCTGCGTGGCGTGGGGCCGGGTCGAGCATGCACGCAAGGTCTTCCATGTCTCGCCGTTCTGCAAGGTCGAGGGGGAATACCGTTTTCGGTTTGTCAGGACGGGTGGTATGGATCTGCCGGGCCCGGAGCTGCCAGGTGGCGCCGTCCCTGCGCCGGCGCCGCGCCGCTATATGGCGCGCATCGATTATCACGACTGCTCAGGTCCGCTCCTCCTGACGAGCCTCAGTACGGTTGCCGTTCCGTTGACGGCGCGCGCGGTGTTGTCCGCTTTCTTTCGCATGCCGGTCATGACCTGGGGCGTGATCGCACGGATCCACTGGCAGGCGTTCCTCCTGCTCATGCGTCGTGTGCCATGGATCGCAAGGCCCGATGCCTCTCCCAACAAGGTAAGCCAATGATCGAAGCACCTGTTTCCATGAATGCCTTGTCGTTGCCCTGCCGCCGTGCCGCTGCGGCGCCCGCGACGCTCGACACTCGCGCCTTTCCCACGAGCGCAAGACTGGCCTTGCAGTTGCTCGCCCGCTTGCGGAACGGTTCGCTGCTGGTCACCTTTCCAGACGGCCAGCAGGCCACCTTTGGTACAGGCCATGGCCTGCACGCCGACATCACGTTGCGCGACTGGCGTTGCTGCGATGCGGCGCTGCGCTCGGGCGATATCGGTTTCGCCGAGACCTTCATCGATGGTGGATGGACGACCAGCGATCTGGCCAGCTTGCTCGATCTGTTCGTGGTGAACCGCAAGGTGATCGACAGTTTTGTCTACGGCACTTGGTGGGGACGTTTGTGGTACCGCCTGCGGCATCTGCTCAACCATAACAGCCGGGGCGGAAGCCGACGCAACATTCATGCGCATTATGATCTCGGCAACGCGTTCTACAGCCTGTGGCTGGACGCGTCGATGACCTACTCGAGCGGGCTGTTTCCAGAGGCTGCACGCGCCATGCCGGCTGACGCCTGCGATCTGGAAGCGGCGCAGCAGGCCAAGTATCGACGCATCCTGGAAGAACTGGATCTCGCGCCGGGCGCATCCCTGCTGGAGGTTGGCTGCGGCTGGGGTGGTTTTGCGGAGTTTGCGTTGCGCCGGGATCTGTCGGTCACCGGCCTGACCTTGTCCACGGAGCAGCTCGACTGGGCGCAGCGCCGCTGCGTGGCCCTCGCTCCGGGGCGGGTCGACCTGCGTCTGCAGGATTATCGCGACTGCTACGGTCGTTTCGATGGCATCGTCTCCATCGAAATGTTCGAAGCCGTAGGCGAGCGCTACTGGCCGGCCTACTTCGACAGTATCAGGCGCAACCTCAAGCCCGGCGGACGCGCATGCATCCAGACCATTGTGATCGACGACGCGTTGTTCGACCGCTATCGCAAAGGTACCGATTTCATCCAGCAGTACATTTTTCCCGGTGGCATGCTTCCCAGCCCGACTGTCTTCCGCCAGCAGGCGGCGCGCGCGGGGCTGCGGGTGTGCAATGAGCTTGCCTTCGGACCGGACTATGCGTTGACCTTGCGGGCGTGGCGCATGCGCTTTCTTGATCAGCTGGCCGCAGTGCGAGCCCAGGGTTTTGATGAGCCGTTCCAGCGAACCTGGCTGTTTTATCTGTGCTACTGCGAAGCAGCATTCCGGCATGGCAATACGGACGTGATCCAGTTCACGCTAGAGCATGCGCAGCCCGCATAAAGCCAGCTTGGCCAATATTGGTCGTGCCTGGCTGGTCGGGCCGTTGCTGGCCGCGGTGCTGCATGTCCAGCCTGGCACCGCATCGACGCTCGCGGAGCCCTCTGGTGTCGTGCAGGCCGTGCGCCGTCTGCAACCGGATCTGACGGTCACGGGGCAGGGCAGTCTGCGCATGTATGGCTTCCATATCTATGATGCCCGGCTGCTGTTGCCTCCCCAAGGATTGGCCGGCGAGCGGCTGACGGACCAGCCGTTTGCGCTTGACCTCCGCTATGCACGCGCCTTCCGCGCGGCGGATATTGCCCGCCGCACGCGCGAAGAGATGGAGCGGCTCGATGCGGGGAGCGCCGCCGAGCGGCGCGCATGGGAGGCTCAGCTGGCGCGCCTGCTGCCGGATGTCCGCGCAAACGATCACCTGACGGGTGTCTATCGACCGGGCTACGGCACGACATTCCTGCTAAACGGTGTGCATCTCGGCGATATCGCCGGAGCATCCTTCGCCGAGGCCTTCTTCGCCATCTGGCTCGACCCGCGTACCTCGGCTCCGCAGGTGCGCCAGGCGCTGCTCGGCCGACTGCGGCCATAGGTCATGAGCATGGCGCGCGCCGATACGCACTCGATGGCCGGAGCCACAGCCTCAGCGATGACGGCACCTCTATCCGGCAAGGCGTTGCTGGCCTATGGCAGCCTGGGATTTCCGTTGTCCTTCGCTGCCTTGCCCATCTATGTCGTATTGCCGGACTGGTATGCGCAACAATTCGGCTTGCCACTCGCCTGGCTCGGCGCCGTGCTGCTGTGCTCGCGGCTGATGGATGCCATTGCCGATCCGTGGCTTGGTATCTGGATCGACCGCCTGAACCAGGCCGGCCGCCTGTCCCGGGCCATCGTGGTTGCCGTGCCGTTGCTGGTGGCCGGGTTTGTGGCGCTGTTCCATCCTCCCGCAGGGCTTTCCCATACTCGACTGACGGGGTGGCTGGCGCTTGCCCTCCTCGTCACCTATGCCGGTTTCAGCCTGGGTTCGATCAGCCATCAGGCGTGGGGCGCGACGCTGGCGCACAGTCCCGGCGGCCGGGCCGGTATTGCTGCCGCGCGGGAGGGCAGCGGGCTCCTGGGCGTGATCATCGCGGCCGCGCTGCCAGGGGTGGCGGGAATGACCACCGCCAGCATGCTGCTGGCAGCCTCCGCGCTCGCGGCCAGCTGGATGCTGTTGCGCGTGGCGCCGCGCCCTGCGCCGAAGCGTGTGGAGGATGCAGGCACATTGACGCTGCGAGCCCTGATGATGCCATTACAGCATGCCGGCTTTCGCGCGCTGCTTGGCGTCTTTGCCCTGAACGGCATTGCCGCCGCGATTCCCGCCACGCTGCTGTTGTTCTTTGTGCGCGATGTTCTCCAGCTAGAGGCGTTCAGCGGCCTGATCCTCACGGTCTATTTTGTATCCGCCGTGGCTTCCATGCCGCTGTGGAGCCGGGGTGCCTACCGTTTCGGTCTGGTCCCGATCTGGCTCGCAGGGATGGGGCTCTCGATCGCGGCGTTCATCTGGGTCGTGGGTATGGGGCGCCTCGATCCGGATATGGCGCTCGCAGCATTCCTGCTGCTGGCGGCACTGTCCGGCGCCGCGCTCGGCGCAGACCTGATCGCGCCTTCCGCACTGGCTGCCGGGCTGATTCAAGGGGCGCCGGGCCGCTTGCGCGAGGGGGCATGTTTTGGCTTGTGGAATCTCACTGCGAAGCTCAACCTCGCACTCGCCGCAGGATTGATGTTGCCCTTGCTCACCCTGCTGGGCTATGTCCCCGGCACACCTGACAAGCCGCCTGTCGGCACCACGGCGCTGATGCTCGCGTATGGCCTTGTGCCATGTCTGCTCAAGGCAGGTGCGATTGCCACACTGTGGCGGGTCCGTCCTCTTCTACCAGGAGCCTGATATGTGGAAGCCGTTGTGGAAGTTATTGCGTGCTGGAGGGCTCGTCTTGGCCCTGGCGGGATTGGCGGGCTGTTCAAGCGTTGATCCCGCGTTGTACGCCAGCGAGAAGCCAGTCCTGCGTCTGCCCGGCTACTTCAATGGCGTGGTCGATGCATGGGGCGTATTCACGGATCGCTCCGGGCGCGTGGTCAAACGCTTTACCGTCGTGATGCGCTGTTCCTGGACCGTGGTCGATGGCGTGGAGACTGGCGTGCTCGATGAGCAGTTCACCTACTCCGATGGGGCGCAGCAACGGCGCGTCTGGACATTGCGCAAGACGGGGGCGCAGCAGTATGTGGGTACCGCTGAGGATGTCGTGGGCGAGGCGGTGGGCGAAACCAGCGGGAATGCGTTCCGCTGGCGGTACACGCTGGCATTGCCGGTGGAAGGCCGTATCTGGCATGTCGATTTCGATGACTGGATGTATCTGATGGATAACGACGTCATGCTCAATCGCGCTGTGATGAGCAAGTTCGGCATCCGCCTCGGCGAGGTGACATTGTCCTTCCGGAAGCGGCCGTCATGATGCGCCCGCTGAATGCCCCGGTGGTGTCATGGGCCGGAAAGCGCGTCTGGATCATTGGCGCATCCACCGGGATCGGCGCAGCGCTGGCACGTGCGTTGGCGGAGCGGGGCGCGCGCCTTGCCCTGTCGGCACGCAGCGCCGAGGCCCTGGCGGCGTCGGTGGTGCAGGGCGGAGTGGCTGGTCTTCAGCACGCCCGCCTGCTCCCGTGCGACGTGACGAACGCGGGTGCGGTGACTGCGGCGCTTGACTCGCTCGTCGCCGATTGGGGCGGCGTGGATCTCGTGCTGGTCAGCGCTGGCGCGTACCACCCGATGCGGGCCGATGCCCTCGATCGCGAGGTTGCCGCGCACCTGATCGATACCAACCTCAAGGGGCCGCTCAACGTCGCGGCTTCAGCTGTGCCGCAACTGCTGCGGCAGGGCGGCGGCGCGATAGGCATCATCGGCAGTGTCGCGGGCTATGGCGGCCTCCCCAAAGCAGTGGTCTACGGGCCGACCAAGGCCGCTATCATCAATCTTTGCGAGGCGATGTATTTCGACCTGCACGCCAGTGGCATCGGGGTGTATCTGATCTCGCCAGGCTTTGTCCGCACACCCATGACGGCCGCCAATGATTTCCGTATGCCTGCCCTGATTTCCCCGGAGGAGGCCGCGCGGGACATCGTGCGCGGCATGGAAGCCGGGGCCTTCGAAATCCATTTTCCCCGGCGTTTCACATGTACGCTGAAGTTCCTGCGGCTGCTGCCCTACCGTTTGTACTTCGCCATCGTTCGCCGTATTACAGGGCTATGAACCGCGATCTTCATGTCGATTCCCTCCAGGCGCTGGTCCGGTTCTTTGAAACGCTGACCAAAGAGAGCGTGGCAGCCTTGCCGGCGTTGTATGCTCCCGATGCCTATTTCAAAGACCCGTTCAACGAAGTTCATTCGGTAAGCGGTATCGAACGGATATTCACGCACATGTTCGAGCAGGTCGACGCGCCTCGCTTTGTCGTGACGGATGCCGTGCATCAGGAAGATCAGGCGTTCCTGATCTGGATTTTTCATTTCCGCTCGCGCGGCCGCAAGGGCCGCCAATTCTCCATCCGTGGCAGTAGCCATTTGCGCTTCGGGCCAGATGGCCGTGTTGTCTATCACCGTGATTACTGGGATGCGGCAGAGGAGCTATACGCTCGCATCCCCATGCTTGGATGGTGGATGCGGGCGCTCAAGAGCCGGTTGCAAGCGCGCTGAGCCATGGACCGTGGCGCGCTCTGCGGCGCGCCACCCTCAATCGTTCAGCCTGGAGGGGTCGCGCGGCGCCATGTTGCCGAGCACCAGCGCCCGCCCGGCAAACAGCCCGCCGGAGGTTTCGAGCGTAAAGCGTTCCGCATCGCGCGCGCGCATGCGCGCCATGGCCGCATCGGCTTCCTCGTCGGTCGCGCCGATCGCGAGTACCGCCTCGCGGCCTAGCTGCATGCCGGCCTCGAAGGTTTCCCGCACCACCACGTCGGCATCCGCCTTGACCAGTGCGAGCGCATGCTCGCGGTCCCAGGCGCGCACCAGCACCTTGACCTGCAGGCATTCGCGCCGCGCATTCTCCACAATGCGCGTGGCCGCTTCCTTGTCATCCACGCAGACGACAATCGCCTGTGCGTGCTGGGCGCCAGCTGCGCGCAGCACATCGGCGCGTGCGCCATCGCCGTAGTACACCTTGAAACCATATTCCGCCGCGTCGCGGATCACTTCGGTATCGTTGTCGATGATGGCAATCTCCGCACCGCCGTGCGAGAGGATGCCCTGCACCGCGATCTGCCCGACACGCCCGAAGCCGATGACCAGCACCTTGCCATGCAGGTTTTCCGCCATCTCCACGCCATCCATCGAGGGCGCGCGCGCCGGAGCAGGGCGCATGGCCCGGTACGCGGCCACGACCAGCGGCGTCAGCGCCATCGACAGCACGATGATGGCCGTCATATTGGCATTCACGTCGGGGCTGATGACCCGTTGCGCCATCGCCGCCGTCAGCAGCACAAAGGCAAACTCGCCACCCTGCGCCATGATCAGCGCGCGATCCAGGGCATCCGCATGGGAGCTGCGCGTGGCGCGCGCCACTGCATAGATGCACAGCCCCTTGATCGCCATCATCGCCAGCACCCCGGCCACGATCAGCATCCAGCTGCGGCCCACCACATTAAGATCGAGCGCCATGCCGACGCCCAGGAAGAACAAGCCCAGCAGCAAGCCACGGAAGGGCTCGATATCGGCTTCCAATTGATGCCGGAACGACGACTCCGACAACAGCACGCCGGCGACGAACGCGCCCATGGCCATCGACAGTCCGCCCAGTTCCATCAGCAGCGCCGAACCCAGCACCACCAGCAAGGCCGCGGCGGTCATCACCTCGCGTGCCTTGGCGTTGGCGAGGATACGGAACAGCGGATTGAGCAGCCACAACCCCGCGCCCACCAAGGCGGCGAACGAGGCTGCCGCCACGGCCACGCGTAGCATGATGCCGTCGGTGGCGGTGCCGGAACCGGCAGGCGCGAGAAACGCCACGATAGCCAGCAGCGGCACGATCAACAAATCCTCGAACAGCAAGATACCGACGATCTTCTGGCCGCGCGCCTGCGTGATGTCGCCACGCTCTGCCAGCAGCTGCATGACGATGGCAGTCGAGGTCAGCACGAAGCCCATCGCGGAGATGAACGACACCGCCAGCGGATAGCCGAAGGCAAGGCCCACACCGGTCAGCAGTGTCCCGCACACCGCGATCTGCAGGCTGCCCAGCCCGAAGATCTGGCGGCGCATGCCCCACAGGTGCGAGGGCTTCATCTCCAGGCCGATGACGAACAGGAACATCACCACGCCGAGTTCGGCCACGTGGATGATGGTCTGCGGATCGTCCACCAGCTTCAGGCCGAAGGGCCCGATTACCAGCCCAGCAGCCAGATAGCCGAGCACGGAGCCCAGTCCCAGGCGCTTGAACAGGGGCACGGCGACGACAGCGGCACCCAGCAGCGTCACGATCTTGATGAGTTCTGCGGAACTGCCTTCCACGGCCATGGTGCGACTCCTGTTTTATCCGGTGCCATATTGTGAAGGGTTTTTCGACCAGTACGCCAGGATTGATGAGGTGCGGAGGCCGCCATCTCCACAGATGAACATCGCTTGAGAAATCCAGGGCGTACCGTACTGTCTTGCGCTTGTTTGCATTTGCTGCAGCTTGCAGGTTCTAAGATCGGCTCTGCATCGAACTTTGACGATATTCCGGAACGAGGGCACAGCATGGAAAACGGCAACATTTTTTTGCCATTCTCGGATTACTACTATCTCACAGACTACCTGACGACGCCGCCCGCTACGCCGCCTGTTACGCCAACTACCACGATAACGACGACGACAACGACAGGGACAACGACGCTGATTGTCCCTATCAAAGGTCAGGCGCCTCAGCGATATTCTCCCAGGCCGATCGAAGGCAATGTGTGCACCACGTCAGCCGCTGCCGCTGGAGATGCCGAGGCAACGTTGTCTCTGGCGATCGCCCGGGTAACGCGGTTGATCAATGATCGCGTGGATATCAACCAGGGTGACAAATACGGTAGAACCGAGCTTCATCTGGCGTGCGAGGCAGGGCACACTGCAGTCGTCGACATATTGCTGAGCGCCGGGGCAGATGCCGAGCAAAAGACCAAAAAGGGCCGCACACCATTGATGGTCGCCTGCCTCCTGGGGCATCTTGATGTCGTGAAACACCTGCTCGACGCCGACGTCAGAATAGATGCAAGGAGCGTGAACGGCTCCACGGCATTGCACTATGCAAGCCGAAAAGGGTGGGCCGAGATCGTGGGTGTGCTGCTTGAAGCGGGCGCGGACATCGATCTGAAAGACAAACGGGGCCGTTTCACGGCACTCCACCATGCGAGTCAGAATGGGAACCCAGTGATTGTGAGCACCTTGATCGCAAAGGGCGCCAATATTCACCAGAAAGGCGAACTTGGTTACACGCCGCTGCATATCGCAAGCAACAAGGGAAATCTTGAAGCTGTGGAAATCCTGATCGAGGCCGGAGTTCATCTTAACGCGCGAGATTCACACGGCGATACACCGCTGCATTGCGCCAGTCTGGAAAACCAGCTTGCCGTGGCTGCTGCCCTGGTTGAAGCAGGCGCGGATGTCGATCGACAGAACATAGATGGACGAACGGCTTTGTGTGAGGCCATCAACGAGGGAAACCTCGATGTTGCGCAGATGCTGATTCAGGTGAAAGCGGATGTCGGCGTGCCAGATGTCTATGGGGCAACCGCACTGTGCCTCGCGAGCACGGCTGGGTATCACGAGGTCATGAGCGATTTGATCGAGGCGGAAGCGGAAATCAATCATCAGGATCACCGTGGCTGGACTCCGCTGCATCGTGCAAGTTGCCGCGGCGATCTGGCGGGCGTGCAAATGCTTGTCAGCGCCGGTGCGGATACCTCGCTGCAGAATAACGATGGCCACACCGCGCTGTACAAAGCCATTCAGGCCAATCATCTGGCTGTGGCAGAGTGTCTGATCGATGTTGGTGAGATTGACCATCAGGATCGTAGAGGCTTTTCGGCGTTGCACAATTTCTGCCAGATAGGCAACCTTGATGCGGTGAACCTGCTGATTGAGCATTACGCCAACGTAAACCTGCGGGATCTGAACGGCTGGATACCGCTCCACCATGCAGCCTGCAAAGGGCACGCCGACATCGTGGCCGCCCTGGTGGAGGTTGATGCCGAGATTGATGCCCGCACGGACGATCGCGGGAATAACTGGAGCCCACTGATGCTGGCGTGCAAACAAGGTCATACCAAGGCTGCAAGCGTATTGTTGAAGTTGCAGGAATGCTCGGTCAATGCGCGTGACATGCATGGCATGACCGCTCTGCACTGGGCTGCCAAAGGCGGTCACGCCGCCACCGTCGAAGAAGTGCTGGCACACCGCGGCCAGGTGAACATCCAGGATACCGAGGGCAATACTGCGCTCCATTACGCTATTTCCGGCCTGCATGTGGATGTGGTGGAGGCGCTGCTGAAATTCAATGCAGATGCGCGCCTGCTGAACAGAAAACAGCAGGATGCAGCCGCAGTGGCGGCCGCGAGCGCGGCATCCGCCGCGCCCAATTCCCAGCACGCTGGGCGCAATCAGCAGATCCTCGACCTGCTGCGAGGGCCTGGCCGCAAGACCAGGCCTTCTGAGCCGGCCCCCAGAAAAACGCCTGCGAAGAGAAGAAAAACCTAGGGCGGCTGGACGCCTCCAATGGCAGGGGGGTGTGCTGGCGAGGCCGTTGATATGCGCAAGCTCGACCTGTCGTACGCGGGGCAATATTGCGCGCGGGTCAATGCGCCATGCGGCACGTGGAATACGCGCTGGTTCAGAACGTCGCCGGCGAATTCACCCACAGGATGCGCGCCACGTCCTCGCCGATATTGCGGTAGCCGTGCGGCACATGGCTCGGAAAGGTGAAGGCGTCGCCGGGCTGTACCACGTAGCACTCGTCGCCGAGCTGCAGTTCTACCGTACCTTCCAGCACGTAGCCGATTTCCTCGCCGGTATGCTCGATCTGGCCATCGCTGGCTTTGCCGGGTTCGACGATATGGATATTGGCCTGCAGCAGGCCGCCGCGCTTGGGCAGCACCAGCCGTTCCAGCGCAATGCCGCCGGCCTTGATGACCGGGCGTTCGCCGGCGCGCAGGATGGGGCCGGCATTTGGCGCATCCTCGGTGGTCAGGGCGGCGATATTGGTGTCGAGCGCCACGGCGAGGCGGTGGAGCGTCGCGAGCGAGGGCGTGGCGAGACCTCGTTCGACCTTGGAGATCAGGCTCTCCGAGCACTCCGCCTTGCGCGCCAGTTCCAGCAGCGTGTAGCCCGCCACCAGACGGGCATGCCGGAGCCGCACGCCAAGCGTGCCGGCCGGACCTTTGCGATCATTCGGATCGAGCGCCAGGGCGCGTGCGCGGATAGTCTTCAAAGGGTCTCCCTGTCCCTGCCTGCGATTATTGTTCCTGGTTGGCCAGTGCCGTGACAGTGTACGCGAGCGCCTGGACACCCAGGAACAGGTCGCGCGGATCGGTGGCCTCTGCGGCATTGTGGCTGATCCCATTCTTGCTGGGCACAAAAATCATCGCCGTGGGGCAATGATCCGCCACATACATCGCATCGTGGAACGCGCCCGACGTGAGAGCCATTGGCGCGGGCAGCCCGGCCTGGGCGCTGGCGCGGGTGGCGGCTTCCTCGATCAGCTTGAGCATTGGCGCGGGGAAGTGCGTGGGCTCGCGCTGGAAGAAGCGTGATACCTCCATGGCCTCGCCGGCTGCGGCAACTTCGGCGCGCAGGAAGGCTTCGAAGCGATCCAGCACGCTGTCGTCCACGCAGCGCATGTCTACCGTGAACTCCACGCGGCCGGGAATCGTGTTGACCGAGTTCGGCGCAACCTGCCAGCGGCCCAGCGTCAGGCGCAGCTGGCTGGCGGCTTCGGCAGCGGCAAAGTCATACAGCTTCTGCGCCAGCGGTACAGCGGCGGCCATGGCGTCGCGGCGTTCGTCCATCGGCGTGGTGCCGGCGTGGGCCATCATGCCGTGGCAGGTCACGCTGAACCAGCGCACGGCCTGGATGCCGGTGACCACGCCGAGCGGAATGCCGGCACGTTCCAGCACCGGACCCTGTTCGATATGCAGTTCGACGCAGGCCGACATCGGGCGCTGCATGGCACAGCGCGGTACATCCGGTGTGCTCGCCAGCGCGGCCTGCAGCGCATCGCCGAAACGCACCTTGTTCTTGTCTACCGAGTCGAGATAGCCGGCCAGGCGGGATGGCTCGACAAAAGCGCTGGACCCCATGGTGCCCGGGCCAAAGCGGCTGCCTTCCTCGTTGGTCCAGGCCACCACCTCGATGGGGCGTACGGTCTCGATGCCGGCATCGTTGAGCGCCGCGATCACTTCGAGCCCCGCCAGCACGCCATACGCGCCGTCGAGCTTGCCGCCGACCGGTTGCGTGTCGCCATGGCTGCCGGTAAGCACAGGCGGCAGGTCGTTGCGCTGGCCGGCGCGGCGGAAGAACAGGTTGGCACAGTCGTCGACCATGACCTCGCAGCCGAGGGCGCGGGCCTGTTCGATCAGATGGCGGCGCGAGGCCAGGTCTACCTCGGTGAGCGTCTCGCGCGAGACCCCGCCATCCGGCCGGCCGCCGAAGGCGGCCAGCGCGGCGATGGCGGCCTGCAGCCGGGCGTTGTCGACATGATCCTGCGCCTGTGCGGCAGATGTGGCGGATGTGGAAAGGGGCTGATTCACTTGCGCTTCCTATGAGTGTGATGCGAGGCTGCGCTCAAGCGCACGCGCGGCGGCGATGACCTGGGCATCCTGGTAAGACGGGCCGACCAGCGTGACGCCGACGGGCATGTCGTGTGCGCCGGTTCCGACCGGAAGATGGACGCAGGGGTTGCCGAGCAGCGACCACATGCGGTTGAACACCGGGTCGCCGGTGGCTGCAAGGCCGGCCGGCGCCTCGCCCTCGGTGCTTGGGGCGAGGATCACGTCGACATCGGCGAACAGCGCATCGACGGCGCCGCGCATGCGGTTGGCGAGCATACGTGCGTTGAAGTAGCGCAGGCCGTCGATTTGCTGGCCGGCAGCCAGCACGGCGGCAAAGGCCGGACTGAACTGGCTGGCGGACGTCTGCAGTTCGGGGGCAAAGGCGGCTGCGGCCTCATAGCCCATGATGTCGATCTGTGCGTCATTGAGGCCATTGCAGGCAGCGGGCAGGGTGACATCAACGATGCTTGCGCCGTGGCGTTCGAAAGCGCGTGCCGCATCGACCAACGCCCGACGGCTGTCGTCGCTGGCGCGCGCCCAGTGGGGCGTATGGCAGATGCCCACACGCAGCCGGGCAGCCGGCGCGGCATCGAGCGGCAGGCGGGCGAGCGCGCCGATGAAGAAGGCAGCGTCGTCAACCGTGCGGGCAAGTGCGCCGATGGTGTCAAGGCTGGGGGCTAGCGACTTCACGCCGGCCAGCGGCAGTGTGCCATGCGTCGGCTTGTAGCCGACGATGCCGCAATAGGCTGCCGGGCGGACGATGGAGCCGGCGGTCTGTGTGCCGAATGCTACCGGCACCATGCCGGCCGCGACGGCGGCTGCCGAGCCGCTCGACGAGCCGCCCGGCGTGCGCGGCGCACCAGCGGGTGCGCGCGGGTTGCGCGTGGGGCCGGGCTGGAAGGTGGCGAACTCGGTCGTCACGGTTTTGCCCATGACGATGGCCCCGGCGGCACGCGCTGCCGCCACGCAGGCTGCATCCACGGCCGGGCGATAGCCGGCGTAGATGGGCGAGCCATAGGTGGTCGGCATGTCGTGCGTATCCATCAGGTCTTTCACGCCGATCGGCAGGCCTTGCAGCACACCGCGCGCCGGACTGGCGTCGAGCGCGCGGGCCTGGGCCAGCGCCTGCGCGGCATCGAAATGCTGCCATGCCTGTACGGCAGGCTCGCTGGCCGCAATCCGCTCGGCCAGCGCCTGCACCACCGTTTCAGCATGCAACTCGCGCCGCGCCATGCGGGTCGCAAGTTCGCGGGCAGACCATTCGAGGCAATCGTTCATAGGATCTCCGTGTGCTGATGTCATGCGCGGAAAAGGCTAGCCAAAGTACGCAGCGCGCACTTCGTCGTTGCGCGCCAGCGCCTCGGCCGTGCCTTCCGCCATCACCCGGCCTTGCGATAGCACATAGCCGTAGTGCGAGATCGCCAGCGTTTGCCGGGCATTCTGCTCGACCAGCAGCACGGTGATGCCGAGCGCATTGATCTGCTTGATGACGTTGAAGTTTTCCTTCACATACAGCGGCGACAGGCCCAGCGAGGGCTCGTCGATTACCAGCAGCTTGGGCTCGGCCATCAGGCCACGGCCGATGGAAACCATGGCCTGCTCGCCGCCCGACATCGTGCCGGCCAGCTGCGTGGCGCGTTCCTTTAGGCGCGGGAAGATCTCGTAGACCTTGGCGAGCCGCTCGCGTACGAGGCTCGCGTTGGTTTCGAGAAAGGCGCCTAGCGCCAGGTTTTCCGCGACCGTCATGCGCGGAAAGATCTTGCGGCCTTCCGGAATGCACGAGATCCCGCTGGCGATGATCTTATGCGTCTTCTCGCCGGCGAGATCGCGGCCGTCCCACAGGATCTGCCCCTGGCGCGGCGGCGTGAGGCCGAGGATGGCGCGGATCAGCGTGCTCTTGCCGGCGCCATTGGCGCCGAGGATACAGGTGATCTTGCCGGGCGCGACTTCGATGGACACATCGTGCAGCACGTTCACCTTGTCGTAGCCGGTGGTCAGGCCTTTTACAGTCAGCGCGCTCATGCTGCTTCCTCTCCAAGATAGGCGGTCTGCACGTTCGGGTCGGACGTGATTTCCGCATAGGTTCCTTCGGCAATCTTCTTGCCGTAATTCAGCACCACGCAGCGGTCGGTGATCCGTTCGATCACGTTCATCTCGTGCTCGATCAGCACCACGGTCAGGTTGTCGAGCTTGCTGCGCACGTCGAGGATGTCGCCCATCAGCGCGTGCGTTTCGTCGTGCGTCATGCCGGCGGAGGGCTCGTCGAGCAGCAGCAGGCGCGGGCGGCTCAGCAGAGCGCGGCACACCTCGATGCGGCGGCGGTCGATCATGGTGAAGGTTTCCACCGGCTCGAACATGCGTTCCACCAGTGGCGGGCTGAAGATGTTCAGTAGGTCCCGGACCTTTTCCACGTAGGCGTCGTATTCCGCGCGGAAGGCTTTGCGGCGGAACAGGTTGAAGATCAGCCCGTGCTGCATGTGCTGGTAGTCGCCGATGACGATGTTGTCGAACACGGTCAGCGGCAGCGACAGGCGCGAACGCTGGAAGGTGCGCGCCACACCGCTGCGGTAGATCTGCTGCGGCGACTTGCCGATGACTTCTTCACCCTTGTAGACGATGCTCCCGCTGCTAGCCTTGTACAGGCCGGTCAGCACGTTGAAGAAGGTGGTCTTGCCCGAGCCGTTCGGGCCCAGCAGGCCGAGCACTTCGCCTTCATGGATCGACATGTTGAGATTGTCGAGCGCCGTCAGGCCCCCGAAGCGCATGGTCAGGTCTTTGACTTCGACCAGTGTTTTTGTCTGGCTCATCGCGAGGTCTCCCGGCTAAAGAACAGGCGCGTCTTGCGCGGCAGCAGGCCATCCGGACGGAACAGCAGGATGACGATCACCAGCGCCGCGTAGAACAGGAAGCGGTATTCCTGGATGAACTGCAGTTTTTCCGGCAGCACCAGCACGATGATGGCGGCCGGGATCAGGCCCACGGCATTGCCCAGGCCGCCGAGGATGACGATGGACAGCATCAGCAGCGAATCGGCAAAGGTGAAGTTATTGGGTGCGACAAAGCCGGTGATCATGCCGTACACGCTGCCGGCAATGCCGGCAAAGAAGTTGCCCATCATGAAGGCGATGACTTTCCAGCGTGCGATATGCAGGCCGAAGGTCGCGGCTGCGGTTTCGTCGGTACGCACCACGTCCATGCTCAGGCCGACCCACGAGCGTTCCAGCGCCTTGACAACGAGGAAGATGCCGCCGCAGACCACGAGGCTCAGCAGCGCGTAGCTGACATAGAACGAAGCCTCATGCCCGAACACGCTGAAACCATCGTTGAGCGAGTAGCCGAACAACGTCATGCCGGGAACCTGCAGGCCCTGCGGGCCGCCGAGCACGTCATTCACCTCGATGAAGGTCTTGAACAGGATGCCGAAGGCGATGGTGACGAGCGCCGCATAGTGGCCGCGGGTACGCAGCACCGGGGTGATCAGCACCGAGCCGATGACGGCGGCGAGCAGGCCGGAAATCACCACGATCAGCAGATGCGGGATGGCGGTGTGCGTGGCCAGCACGGCGGTGGCGTAGGAGCCGATGCCGAAGAAAGCCGCGCCCGCAAAGTTGGCCACGCCGGAGAAGCCGAACTGCAGCGTTAGGCCAAGGCAGGCCGTGGTGTACAGCAGCACGGCACAGATCATCAGCAGCACGAAGTGCTGGTCGTAGAACAGGGCGATCAGCGCGAGCGTGGCGCCGGCCGCCCACAGGCTGGCGAGACCGGGGCGGCTCGCGCCGGCGGCTTCGACCTTGCGGATGAGGCCGGCCTTGCTCGACACCACCGTGGCGAGGGCCGCCACGGCGAGCAGCACGGCCACACCGATCTGCGTTTCGGCATGCAGGAACAGCCACATGTACACGGTCAGGGCGATACTGGCGAGCGCCAGGACCATGGCTGGTTTGCGCGTTGTTGTACTGGTCATGGTGTTATACCCGCTCACTGGATTTTTCGGCGATCAGGCCGGTCGGCTTCCAGGCCATCAGCACGATGACCACGGCAAATGCGAACACGTCCTTGTAGGCGCTGGGGATGTTGGGGATGATGGCCGGCAGGGCGGCGCTGCCGAGCACCTGCAGCGCGGCGAACAGGAAGCCGCCGATGATCGCGCCATAGATGTTGCCGAGGCCGCCGAGAATCGCCGCAGCGAAACCGATCACGCCCAGCAGCAGGCCGACGTTGAAGTTGATTTCGTTGTAGTACAGCCCGTTCATCACGCCGGCCAGCGCCGCCATGGCGGAACCGAGGGCGAAGGTGAGCAGCACCACGGCTTCGAAGTTGATGCCCATCAGCCGCGCGGTTTCACCATCCTGCGCCACGGCGCGGATCGCCATGCCCAGGCGCGTGCGGGTGATGAGCAGATGGACGCCGACGATCACGGCCACGCCGGCGGCGAGCAGGATCAGGTTGTCCATGCGCACGGCAAAGCTGCCGAATTCGATGACGTCGGTCGGCAGCAGGCGCGGAAACGGCTTCGGGTTCGATCCGTCCGGATAAAACAGGCGCACGGCCTCGCGGATGACGGTGCCGAGCATCAGCGTGGCGAGCAGCGTATTCAGCGGCGGCGCCTTGCGCAGCGGCAGGATCAGGAACCTGGCGATGCCCGCGCCGAGCAGGCCGGTTACGCAGATGGCGCAGATCACCACGGCCGCCAGCTGGATCCACGGCGATTCGATGCCGAGGCCGACGACGCCGATGGATGCAGCCAGGCCGGCGAACGCGCCCACCATCAGCACATCGCCATGCGAGAACTTGATCACGTCCAATACGCCAAAGAACAGCGTGAAGCCAACGGCGACCATTGCATAGATCATGCCGAGCATCAGGCCGTTGAAAATGTATTGCCCCAATTCACTCATTGATTTCCCCTGTCGTGCCGCGGGCGGCCGGAGCACCGCCAACCGTCCGCGGCAGCGTCATCACAGACCGGCCAGCTTCTTTTTGCCCTTGGCGTAGGCGCTGTCTTCCCAGATCACCCACTTGCCGTTGTCGACCACGTACTTGGTAACGAGCGGCACGATGTTCTGGCGATGATCGTCGAAGGTGACCTTGCCGATGATGGTGTCGGCATCCTTGGTGGCGTTCAGCACGTCACGCACCTTCTTGCGGTCCGGACCGACCTTCTCGACGGCGTCGATGATCAGGTTGGTCGCGGCAAAGGCGAACGGGCCGTAGGCTTCAGGCGGCTCGCTGTATTTCTGCTGCTGGTACTTGCCCGAGAAGAACAGGCCGCCCGGCAGTTTTTCCCACGGCGCGCCTTCCAGGAAGGCCAGCGAGCCTTCGGCGATGTCCTTGCCCACACCCTGGATATAGGCGTCGGACATGATGCCCGAGGTCCCTTCGAACTGTGCCTTGATGCCCAGTTTTTCCATTTGTGTGCGGATGCGCACGCCGAGCGGGGTGAGGCCGCCGAAGTAGATCACGTCCGGCTTCATCTCGCGGATCTTCGTCAGTTCGGTGGTGAAGTCCTGCTGGTCGGCGGTGACGCCGAAGGTGCCGACGATGGTGCCGCCGTTCTTCTTCAGGTATTCGCTGAAGTACTTGTTGTGGCCCTTGCCGTAGTCGGTGGTGTCGTGGATGATCGCCCACTTCTTGTAGCCGAGTCCGGTGACGAACTTGGCTGCCACTTCGCTCTGGTTGATCATCGTGCCGTTGACGCGATGGATTTCCTTGAAGTTGTTGGCATAGGTGATTTCGGGCAGCACTGCACCCCACACCACGGCCGGCATGCCGAAACGGTTGTAGACGCCGACCGTGCCCATGGCCACGGCGGAGCAGAAGTGCGTTACGCCCGCGACGATGCTGCGGTCGGCCGCGACCTTGGTGGCCACCTGCACGCCCACGTTCGGGCGGCACTCGTCATCCTGGGTTACCAACTGATAGGTGTACTTCGACTTGGGATCGGCATTGCGCAGGCGCACGGCCAGGTCGGCCGAATTGCGTCCACCCAGACCGATGGCCGACACGCCGCCAGTGAGCGGGCCGACAAACGCGATCTTGACGACATCCTTGGCGGCCACGGGTGCGCTGACCATCAACAGACTGGCGGAGGCGCACAGCATCGCGGCCGCGAGCACGGTATGTTTTTTCTGCACTTTTTTCCCCTTCGAAGTGAACAAAGAATTAGAGATTCAAGCCTCTTGAATTAGCGTGCAATGATAGTGCATGTCATTCAAGTTACTTGAATTTCTTGAGCAGCAAGCATGCCAGCGTTCCGGGATGGCGTGGATCCACGAAAACCCTGAGTGTGAAGGGGGATTTCAAATGGGTGTTTCTGCCGTGAAACTGGGCTGAACTGCTGGGATTTTGGCGGGTTCTGACATCAGGCCGGATGCCTGAATGCCTGAGAGGAAGGAAATCGCAGAAAGTGTGATTGCCCCCGTCGCCGGCCCACAGGCCAGGCGGATCTGCTTCATTCTGGTGCGGAAAGCGCCCGGTGATGGTGCGGCGTCGAGGGCAACGACGCCGGAACTAGCCGGCCATCCGTGCCAGTGCGTCTGCGGCCAGCTGGCGGGTAAGGTCACCGGCCGGCATCGGGCGGGCGAGGGCCGCCGACTGACCGGACCATAATGACATGAAGTCCCCGGAGCCTGTCGGCTCCGTCTTCGCGCGCAGCGGCGCGAGTGCACCGCCGGCCAGCGGGAAGGCCGGCGCCACGGCGGACAGTGGTCCGAGTTCGCGCATCACGCGATTGACGATGCCACGGGCCGGACGTCCTGAAAAGATGTTGGTGAGGGCGGTTTCCTGTGCCCGCGTTTCCAGCAAGGCCGCACGGTGCGGTGCGGAAATGCGCGCTTCGGGGCACAGCAGGTAGGCCGTGCCCACCTGGACCGCAGCTGCTCCGAGCGTGAAGGCTGCAGCCACCGTCCGGCCATCGGCAATGCCGCCCGCGGCAATCACCGGCACTCGCACCGCATCCGCCACCTGCGGCACCAGTGCGAACGTGCCAACCTGCGCATACACATGATCGTTGAGGAACATGCCGCGATGCCCGCCGGCCTCCGCGCCCTGCGCGATGATGGCATCGCAGCCCGCCGCTTCGAGCCAGCGCGCTTCTTCTACGGTCGTCGCGGACGACAGCACGCGCGCCCCCGTGGCCTTGACGCGGGCGAGCAGGCCGGGCTCGGGCAGCCCGAAATGGAAACTCACCACTTCCGGGCGCAATGCTTCCACCAGCGCACAGGTCGCAGCATCGAATGGCGCACGGCTGGGCGCCGGCGCCACGGCCTGCGGGTCGATGTCGAATTCGGCAAAGTATGGCGACAGCCGTTGCCGCCAGCCGGCCTCGCGGGCCGGATCGTTCGCTGGCGGCTGGTGGCAGAAAAAATTCAGGTTGAGGGGCTTGTCCGTGGCCGCACGGAAACGGCCGACCGCCGCCTCGATCTGTGCCGGGCTGAGCATGGCACACGCCAGCGCACCCAGGCCGCCGGCCTGCGACACGGCAATGGCCATGTCCTCGAACGCCGCGCCGGCCATGGGCGCCTGCAGGATGGGAAGCTCGATGCCGAGCAGGTGCTGGATGCGGGTATCGGGCCAGGATGTCATGGCAGATCTCACGGTAGGCAGCCAGTCGCGGACTGGTGGATGGACGGGCGCGAGGCGAAACGCGGTACGTTCCAGTTTACTGCGTTCTGCATCCGGGGTGACGGGCAACGCGAGCAATGGAAGTCGTATGTCGCGGCGATGCGGGATGGCGGCTGGCACCCGGTCAGCTCTACCTTCGCTACTGGCTATTGGTGGCGGATGTGTCCGCATCGCGACACGGTATCGGGATCCCGTCGCGCAAAAAGTGTACGGGAACAGATGCGCCAGTCCAAGCTTGCTTTTGTTTTCAGTCATCCATGAGGCCAGCCCCTATGATTCATTCTGAAAACCTTCTGCAACCTTTCTCCATCGTAGGCTTGCCATGCGTATTCATTCCTCCCCCGAGCGTATCGCTCTGCCATTGCCTGAAACTGTTGCGTCGGGGCAGCCTGTGGCGCAGGCGCCCAAAAGCCCGCCCACGGCAGGCCGGATTTCGCCACGGCCTGTCACGGGTATTGCCACGGTAAATGCGGCACTCCTGGCCAAAGCGTTGGCTGGTCGCGAGAAAAATCATTTCACCGCCTTGCATATCGCCAGCATCGCCGGCGACCTCGCCTCGGTGCAGAAATTGATTGCAGATGGTGCCGACTTGGAGCAGGGCGACGTGCATGGCCGAACAGCGCTCTACCTGGCGTGTGGAGCGGGACATGAGGATATCGTCAAGGCATTGCTCGACGCGAAAGCGGATCCCGATCATGCCAATAAGAATCGTCATACCCCCCTGTGGGCGGCCAGCAAGAGCGGGCGCGAGAAGATCGTTGCCATGCTGTGCAATGCCGGGGCGGAGACCGGCCGGGTAGACCGCATCGGCCGGACGGCGCTGCATGAGGCGATCTTGAAAGGGCACGAGAGGGTGGTTGATATCTTGCTCGATGCCAAACGGGATCTCAGGCAAGCCGACCGGCAGGGCAATTCCTTGCTCCATACAGCGGCTCGCAGAGGCATGGTGGGTCTGGTCCGCCGGCTGCTCGATGCCGGCATGGATGTCGACCTGGCTGACAAGAAAGGGAACACGCCGCTCTGCGACGCTGCCGAGAGAGGCCAGCTCGATGTCGTGAAAGAGCTGCTCGTCCGCCATGCGGACGTCAATCGACAGAACAGCAAAGGATTCAATGCTCTTGGTAAAGCCAGCTATTGCGGCAAAACGGATGCCGTACGTGTGCTGCTCGATAACGGGGCGAATCTGCATCATGCTGTAGATGGCTGGACAGCCCTCCATGAGGCTGCGTCCCAGGGGCATGCTGAAACCGTGGAAATCCTGCTTGATGCGGGACGCAAAGCGGGGGCCGATATCCATCGGATGAATGACGGCAACATGACGGCGCTCGATCTGGCGCTCGACAACGGGCATATGAATGTGGCCCGGGTATTTCTGGCGGCAAATGCTTGTGCCGATGCGGCAGACAAGGCGTGCCTTACGGCAGTGGTTAGGGCTGCCGAGCAAGGACAGCAGGATCTTGTGGCGGATCTTGTTCGCTTCAGGACGAAAGCGGCGAAACGTGAGGATGGCACAACAGCACTTAACCACGCGTGCAAGGCCGGGAATATCGCCGCGGCACAAGCGTTGCTCGATGCCGGAGCAGACCCCGATCGGGTAGATCACAATGGCTTTACACCGCTTTATCGGGCAGCCCGCAAAGGGAATGAGGAGATGGTATGGGCACTGCTTTGGGCTGGAGCGGACCCCAATCGCGTAACCGGGATGGGTGGCACACCTCTTCATATGGCGAGTGCTTTTGGGCGTGGAGGTGTGGTGACGGTGCTGCTGGATGCCGGAGCGGAAGTCGATCCAGGCCACGCCAATGGTCTCACCCCCCTTCTTGCGGCCTTCATTCATGGGCATGCGGACGTCGTGAGGAAACTGCTTGACGCGGGCGCGGATGTCAATCAAAAAACGTCTGACGGGTTATCGGCCCTTGTGGCGGCTGTTCGTTGTGGACATGCGGAAATCGTGAAGGCATTGCTTGATGCGGGGGCCGATGCCAATCAGGAAACAGCAGCTGGTGTAACAGCTCTTGAGCTTGCCATTACAAGCGGACATATAGAAATGGCAGAGGCGCTGCTCGTTGCTGGCGCGAGCGCGGATACTGCGTTCGGTACTAAGGGTCTTACGATACTTCACCATGCATGCAGTGCCGGATTGGTGGATGCCGTCCGCATTTTGATTCGGGCGGGAGCCAACATTCATGCCCTTACTAAATGTCGCAGCACGCCACTCCATTTTGCAAGTAGGGCGGGGCATGTTGAGATTGTGAAGGAGCTGCTCACGGAGGGAGCGGGCGTCTACGTCATAGATAAATGGGGTGGGACGCCACTGCATGACGCAAGCTTTCGGGGACATGGGGAGGTTGTACGACTGCTACTGAGTAGAATGGAGAATATTAATAAGCGCGACAAGTACGGAGATACCGCGCTACATCTGGCCGTAGAAGGGGGCCATGTAGAAGTGGTAGGCATGCTGTTGGAGAAAGGCGCGGACACATCGATCTTGAGTTACGACGGGGAAAGCGCCATGAGTATTGCCACCGATGCAGATGCCGCATGGCAAGCACACGCGAATCCGGTGATGCCACCTAACGTGAAACGCATGCTCGAGGTGCTGAAGTATCCGCCAAACAAGATCGCCCGGCGGGAACGGTCGGACGACAGGCGCGACTGACACGCCGTGCAGCGGGCGGGGCGAGGTGGCATCCGCTTAAATGGGTGGCGCAGGCCCCCAAATTTTCCCCCCACGCGCCAGCTCGATAAACGCCCGCAGATAATCGATCCGCAGCTCGCCCTCGCGCGCGCCCAGAAAAATCTGCTTGGCGATACCCTGCTTGCCGAGCCGCACCGCCGTGACCGGCATACGTTCCGCGTATTCTGCCGCCAGCCAGCGCGGTAGCGCGGCCACGCCGCGTTCGCTCGCCACCATCTGCACCATGATGTCGGTTGTCTCGATGGTCTTGTGCCGGCGCGGCATGATGCCCGCTGGCATCAGGAACTGCGTGTAGATGTCCAGCCGGTCAATGGCCACCGGATAGGTGATCAGCACTTCGTCGGCCAGGTCGGCCGGCTTGGCATACGCCACGCCCGCCAGCCGGTGAGCGGTGCCCACCAGCAGTACCTGCTCATAATCGAACACTGGCTCGAAATGCAGCCCTGGCTTGAGCAGCGGATCGGGCGTGACCAGCAGGTCGATCTCGTAGCCGAACAGCGCGCCGATGCCGCCGAACTGGAATTTCTGCTTGACGTCCACATCCACGTCCGGCCACGCGGCGAGGTATGGCGACACGATCTTCAGCAGCCACTGGTAGCACGGATGGCACTCCATGCCAATGCGGAGCGCGCCGCGTTCCCCTTGCGCGTACTGGCCGATGCGCTCCTCGGCCAGGGCCAGCTGCGGCAGCACGCGGTTGGCCACCGCCAGCAGGTACTGACCGGCCTGCGTCAGTCGCAGGCTGCGGCCCTCGCGCAGCCAGATTTCGGTCTCCAGCTGCTGTTCCAGTTTGCGCATGGTGTGGCTGAGCGCTGATTGCGTCAGGCACAACACGCGTGCGGCCGCCGTCAGCGAACCTTGGCGGTCGACTTCCCGGACGATGGCAAGGTGCATTCTTTCCAGCATGACGATGTATGAAGAAAATTAATCGATTGGTGAAATAAGACCATTTTACTTCATGATTTGCCTTGATTACGATCGGGTCATCGATTCATTCTGGGGAAGCACCGCATCATGGCCATCACACACAATCTGGGTTTTCCGCGCATTGGCGCACAGCGCGAGTTGAAGTTTGCCCTCGAGTCGTACTGGAAGGGCGAGTCGCCGCGCAGCGAACTGCTCGCGCGCGGCGCGGAACTGCGGGCGCGGCACTGGCAGCAACAGGTCGGACTCGATTTTGCGCCGGTTGGTGATTTCTCCTTTTACGATCATGTGCTTGACATGAGCTTTACGCTTGGCAACCTGCCGGCGCGCGTGCGGGATTTCCAGGGCGATGCGCTCGACAACATGTTTCGCGTCGCCCGTGGCCGCTCGGCGCGAACCACGGAGGACCACGCCGCCTGCTGCGGTGCCGACCGTGGCGCAGGCGCGCATGACGGCACGGACCAGGACGTGGCTGCTGGCGAGATGACGAAGTGGTTCGATACCAACTACCACTACATCGTGCCCGAGTTCGTGGCTGATACCACTTTCCGGCTTGATGCCACGCGACTGCTCGATCAGCTTGCAGAGGCGCGCCACACGGGTGTGCGCGGCAAGCCGGTAATCATCGGCCCGGTGACCTACCTCGCGCTTGGCAAGGCTAAGGACGATTCCGACAAGCTCGAGCTGCTGCCGCGACTCTTGCCGGTGTACACAGAACTGCTGGCCGCGCTGGCCGATGCCGGGGCGCAGTGGGTGCAGATCGACGAGCCGCTGCTGGTCACCGAACTGTCGCCGGCCTGGCAGCAGGCCTACCGTGATGCCTATGCCGCGCTTGATACAGGCAAGGTCAATCTGCTGCTGACCACGTACTTCGGCCAGTTGCAGGATAACCTGCCGCTGGTCTGCGAATTGCCGGTGCAAGGCCTGCATCTCGATGCCATCAACGCGCGCGACGAGATCGACAGCGTGCTGGCCCGCTTGCCTGCCGACCGCATCCTGTCGCTTGGTGTGATCAACGGTCGCAATATCTGGAAGACTGAGCTCGATGCAGTGCTCGACTGGCTCGAGCCCGTGGCGCAGCGCCTCGGCGACCGGCTGTGGATTGCACCGTCGTGTTCGCTCCTGCATGTACCGGTCGATCTCGCCAGCGAGCAGGCGCTCGATGCGGATATCTGCGCGTGGCTGGCGTTTGCAGTGCAGAAGCTTGATGAACTCTACATCCTGGCAACGGCCTTGCGCCTGGGGCGCGCCGCCGTACAGCAGACGCTGGCCGCCAACCGCGCCGCCATCGACGCCCGCCGAGGTTCGCCCAAGGTCCACAATCCCGCCGTGCAAGCTGCGCTGGCCCGAATTACCCCGACGCTTGGACAGCGCCGGCAGCCGTATCCCGTACGCGCGGCGCGGCAGGCCGAGCGTCTGCGCCTGCCGGCTTTTCCAACCACGACCATCGGGTCTTTTCCGCAGACTGGCGAGATTCGGCAGGCACGCAGCCAGTTCAGGCGCGGCGAGATCGGCGCAGACGCCTATCGCGCCGCCATGCAGGCCGAGATTGCGCGCAGCGTGTGCGAGCAGGAAGCGCTCGGGCTCGATGTCCTGGTCCACGGCGAAGCGGAACGCAACGATATGGTCGAATACTTCGGCGAGCAGCTCGACGGCTATGCCTTCAGCCAGTACGGCTGGGTGCAGTCCTACGGCTCGCGTTGCGTCAAACCGCCCATCCTGTTCGGCGACATCAGCCGGCCCAGGGCCATGACGGTCGAATGGATCCGCTACGCGCAATCTCTTACCGACAAGCCCATGAAGGGCATGCTCACCGGGCCGGTGACGATCCTCAATTGGTCATTTGTCCGCGACGACCAGCCGCGCGCGGTCTCGTGCTACCAGCTTGCCCTCGCCATCCGCGAGGAAGTGCTCGACCTGGAGCGTGCCGGCGTGCGCGTGATCCAGATCGACGAAGCCGCGTTGCGCGAAGGCCTACCGCTGCGGCGCGCCCAGTGGCAGTCGTATCTCGACTGGGCGGTGGAATCGTTCCGGATCGCCGCCAATGGCGTGCAGGATGAGACGCAGATCCACACCCATATGTGCTACTCGGAGTTCAACGACATCATCGCTTCCATTGCGGAGATGGATGCCGATGTCATCACCATCGAAACCTCGCGTTCTGACATGGAGCTGCTCGATGCCTTCGACAGCTTCAGCTACCCCAATGAAATCGGACCGGGTGTCTATGACATCCACTCACCGAACATTCCGACGCAGGCTCACATCGAAACGCTGATGCGCAAGGCTGCACAGCGTATTCCTGCCGAACGCCTGTGGGTGAATCCGGATTGCGGGCTGAAGACGCGGCAGTGGGCGGAGGTGCGGCCGGCGCTGATGAATATGGTTGCGGCGGCCCGGACCTTGCGGGCAAGCGATGCCGCCCGTCAGGCCACCGCGTAAGAAATCGCCTCCCGCCTGCTGACTGGGCCTGGCTCTGGGAGGAATAGCGCAGGGCGGGAGAGTGACAACAGCAGCCTGGGGGCTGTTGTTGTCGCTTGAGCCCCCGCCGTAGCGGAGCTCAGTTCCGATCGCCAATTTCCAGCGCGACTGCCTTGATCCGCATCAGGCCATCGCGTGCTGACCGGCAGGCCGCGCCCAGGTCAGTATCGAGACGCCCATCCAGGGCATCGTTCTCGGCTGCACCGGGGTAGCCGGCGGTGCGCCACTCCCGCACGCGTCGCGCCTCCACACATAGCGCCTGCATCGCTGCCATCAGCTCCATATCGCTCGGATGCTGCCCGTAGGGAATCTCGATCTCCGGGATCTGCACCTCGATTCCCAGGCTACCGCGCGAGGCCAGCACGATGGGCTTGGCCTCGCACCGGCAGTTCACATACGCACCATGCACCAGCACACGCCGGCCGCGCTGGCGAAACGTTGGCGTGCAGGTATTGAATACCACGCCACCGCCATCGCACGCGGGGCACGTTGCATAGTCGCCCTCCACGGCCACACGCACGTCTCCACGGATCAGGTCTCCCGACGCGATGAGGATGCCGTTGGTGCTGGTGGAGTCACCGCTGCGCAGCAGATGTCGATAGGTGGTCATTGTGTCTCCCCTTGTTTATACACAAAGAATGGCCCGCAGCGCGGGACCGTAACGGCTGATTCATGTGTTTTCGCTGTGGTCGCTGCCACGGTCGCTTTCGTTGTCGCCTGCTCGACTACCGTGGTCGCGATATCCATTGCCATCCTCGCGGCTGTCTTCACCGTTCAAAAAGAGACCGACCGGCACGAAATGCCATGCGCAGGCCTCGGGGTCGTACAGCGCCGCCTCATTGATTGTGCTCCCCGGTAGTGCGCTGCTTGGGAGCTTTCGCAGCGCTACGGACAATGCCTGCTGCCGTTCTGCAGTGCTCCATGCGGACACCATGCGATACGTATCACGAAAGGCGAACAAGCCGGCATGCTCGTGCAGCCGCTCAATTGTCTCCAGCACTGTCCGATCCACCACTAGGTCGATGGCCGACATCCGGTCGTGCGACACCTCCAGCACCTGCACATGTCGCAGCCCGGTCAACGACACATGGCCAGACAGCAATTTCCCGTCACATGCCGCCCATGCACAGTGCAGGCTGACCAGCAATCGCCCGCCGTGGGTCACGATGCTCTCCCGTGGATCGTATTCGCGTGCCACGCAGACGGTGTAGCGCATGCCGGAACGACTCGCCAGCGTCGCGTCGAGCCAGGCATCGAATGGCGACAGGTACATCACCGGCGCGGGCCCGATGACCCCATGGCGGGCGCGCACCTGATCGAACCGGGGCACGGCGCCACGCTCCGTGCCGACCGGGGACGGATCGTCCACCACCAGATGCAGATGCGGCCGCGTATGTAAAACATGCCCGCATGGCCGCGAGGACGGTCTGTGCCGGTGCACGGTGCTCTCCTTTCGCATGTCGATGAATATCGGCGTCGTTGTTAGATAGTGGGTAAACCTTCTGTGAATTAATAGAAGGGAAATCTCGGTATAAGTGTTAATCCTTGTTAAATATCGTGTTGCAGTGCAGTCCGGCGTGCCGGTTGAAAACTGTTGCTTATGTGTTTTGAGTATGTACCGGAATGTCGGTTGGCATTGTCAATGTTGTTTGCAACATAGAGCTCAGTGCAAATATACGAAAAATTGCTGTGCAATACGAAAACAATTCCGCTTCGCGGGCCAAGGAGTTAAACAAAACTTAAGTGGTTCAGAAAATGTTGACGTATGAATGTTGAATAGTGTGTCTGGTCGCCATTTGGACTGGCGATATTTAAATCTTCACGCTAGGCTTTGTGCTGAAGTTAAAGAGAGTGCCTCGCCCACACCAACATCGGTAGATTTATGGTGCATTCAAAGAAACAGATCGCTCCAGTCGTTAGTTTTCGAAACTCACAAGGCGAGCTTGTACGCGGAACTATCACTAATCTGCAACGCCGCATCCTGGTAATGGAGATATACAATCCGTACTCAATTGTTCAGGTGAGCGAGATATTAAGTGATCTAAAGGTAAAGGCTGGGACCGCGGATGTCTATCATGGCCGTGCAGTGGTTACTAGCATGGTTTCGACCGGGTTAACTGCTGTCGTGTCAGTTGCTCTTACCGATGAGTGGAGAGAGTTGTCTACACTCCCGACTGATTCGGGATCATTTAGAAATGAAGCTCAGATCTTTATCAAGGATTGGGATGATCGATCAAAGATAGCAGAAAGTTACCAATTTGCTGTTAATGAGCTAAGGACATTTCTGACTGAGGTTTCGAGGTGGGTTGCTCAGCTTGATCTCACTGCTGATTTGCCAGAAAAAGGTAATCGTCTTGATGATGATGCATTTTCCGAGCTAGCTGAACCCATTCTCTTAAGAATACGCTCCTACATGCATGACCTTGGGGTTATTTCTGAAAAAGTTGAACCTGAGTTGTCTGCTGCTCATCGCGCCTATGCGCAAAATGCATTACATCCTCTGCTCTTAAGGTCACCATTTGTTCATAGAACACTAACCAAGCCGCTTGGATATGCGGGCGACTATGAAATGGTAAACCAAATACTAGGAGAGAAGCGCAAAGGCCCAAATACTTATTTTCAAATCATAAATGCTTGCTTCCTGAGCGGGTATTTGGCGCAGGCTCATAGAAATAGAGTAACTATACTTTTTGACTTTCTAGTAAAGCAGGGTAGAGAGGCGATAGCCAGTGGGCGAAAAAGAAAGATTCTGAACGTGGGATGCGGTCCCGCTGCGGAGATACAAAGATTCTGTCGGGAATTTGAGCGCCCAGAGATGCTTGAGTTCAAACTGGTTGATTTTAATGCGGAAACGCTGAGCCATACGGAAAAAAAGATTGATGCCGTAATCAAGGATCGAGGGCTTGAAGTTGACATCAAGTATGTGCATCAGTCTGTACATGATCTGATTAAGCGTAATGTAAAAGTACCCTCCGAAGAGGCATTTGATGCAGTCTATTGTGCAGGATTATTTGATTATCTTTCAGATAAAGTCTGTAATCGATTGCTTGCTTTTTTTTCATCTCAATCGGTTCCGGGTGGTAATGTCCTTTTTACGAATGTCCATAGCAAGAATCCTGAAAGGTACTTTGTTATGGAGCATGTGCTCGAGTGGTTCCTTATATATCGTGATGAAGAGGATATGGAGCGTGTTAGCCTCCAAACAGATATGCAAGTTATTAAAACCTATGTGGACAACACGGGAGTTAATGTCTTTGCTGAGGCTGAGGTTAGATATCGCTAAAAATGTACACGTGCTGTCGATGGATTTACCTCAGAAGGCTGAATATGAAGCCCACATGAGGGAATTTATGGTAAGCCTCAATCAGTTCGCTACAGGAATTGCTGTTGTCATGGTGCTGGCCGGCATCTCTCTTGATTTGGTGCTTTACCCGGAAAATATAGCGATTTTTTTTATTCTACGCGTGCTTGCTAGTGCTCTGATAGTAATGATGTATTTCGTCTCGAAAAGTGAGTGGGGAGCACCGAATATCGCCGTCGTAGGAATGATCTGGTTGCTCATTCCACAAGTAATGATCGCGATCATGATTGCTATGACAGAAGGTTGGAGATCTCTTTATTGGGCAGGAATGACGCTGGCTATTTTTGCGGCCTCGATAATATTGCCATACGGAGTCATGAAAAGCATGCTTTTTGGAGTTGCTTCATTCTGTGTTTATGTTGTTGCTTGTGCGGTGAATGAATCGACATTTTATCTGCATCAAGGGTTTTATATTCAATCGATATTTATATTGATGGTTACTTCAGTAGGAATTTTCGGAACTATTTTTAAAGAATGGGTTGGGGTGCGCCTGTTTCGACTGAAAGCCGCATTGGCTGGGAAAGTCATTGAACTGCAGTCTGTGAATCGCAATCTCCTCGAAATCAAAGGCCAACTCCTCCAACAAGAAAAAATGGCGGCCTTGGGCACGCTCTCGGCCGGCCTGTTGCATGAGGTCAACAACCCGGTCAATTTCTGCCTCATGGCGGTCGAGGTCGGGCTCGAGGATCCATTGATCGCGCGGAGCAGCAGCCTGAAGGAATGCCTGCTGGATGCGCAGACCGGGATGCGGCGGGTGCAGCAGATTGTGTCCGACCTGAAGACCTTCGCGTATCGCGGTCCCACCGAAGGCATGGACGTGCCGTTCTATTTCGACAAGGCGCTCGACTCGGCGCGGCGTTTGTCGAGCCATGAGTTGCGGCCTGTTCGCGTGACGACGGATCTCGATCCGAATGGCCTGGTGCGCGGCGATGAGGCGCTGATCATCGGCGTGTTGATCAACCTGTTGACCAACGCCGCCCTCGCGCTTGTTTCAAAGGGGCATGCGGATCCCCTGATCGAGGTGAAGTCCCGCTGGGCCAACGGGCGTCTGCATGTTTCGGTGTGCGATAACGGGCGGGGTATTGCGCCCCATAACCTGGAGCGGATTTTCGAGCCGTTTTTCACGACCCGCGATGTCGGCAAGGGGCTTGGGCTGGGACTCAGCATCAGTTACTCCGTCATCGAGAACCACGGTGGCCGGCTGGTGGCGGAGAGCGAGGAAGGGGCGTGGACGCGGATGTCCTTCGATCTGCCGAGTGGAGAAGATCATGGCTGATAAGGCGCTGGGGACGGTGTTGTATGTGGATGACGAGGAGCAGGCGCGCAAGTATTTCGCGCGCCTGTTCGGCGACGAGTTCAATGTGGTGTTGGCGGAGGATGCCGAAGGGGCACTGGAAACCATCCGTAACGGACCGCCGCCCGATGTGTTGCTGACCGATTTCCGCATGCCGGGCAAGGATGGCGGGCAGTTGCTGGCGGAGGTGCAGATCTGTGCCCCGCAGATTGTGTGCATGATCCTCAGCGCCTATGCCGACAAGGTGATGCTGATGAACACGATCAATTCGGTCGATGTTTTCCGTATCGTGGAGAAGCCGGCGAATACCGATAACCTGCGCACGCAGTTGCGCAAGGCGCTCGAGGCGGCGCAGTTGCGCAAGAACAAGCGCCAGCGGTTGATGGCCATGGATGAGGGATTGTCGTTCCTGGCGCATGAAATGAACACGCCGCTGCTGTCGGCGGTGGCGAGCGCGCGCGGCATCAAGACGCGCATGGAAGGTGGGCGGTTGCGCGCACCGGATTGCGCGGCGGTGCTGCATGCGGCTGACCGCGTGGAGCACAGCGCGCGCTACTGCATTTCGCTGCTGACGGCGTTCATTGATTCAGTGCGCGCGGCCGGCATGGCATCCGCCAGCCGGGCGTCGTTGCCGGCGAGCACGGTCGTGACGTCCCTGCTCGATACCTATCCGATGACCCCGGCGCAGCGTGCCGGCGTGTCTTCGGTGGTGGTGCAGGACTTCGATATCTCCGGGTCGCCGGTGTGTGCATCGCTGGTGCTGTCCTCACTGCTGGGCAATGCCTTGCGCGCGCTGGAAGGCAGGGCGGACATGCGCATCATGTTCCGCATCGAGGTATTCGACGTGCCGCGCATCGTGATCGAGGACAACGGTCCAGGCATGACGCCGGACGTGCTCGACCAGCTGTTCGATACACCGGTGACGACGGCATCCGGCCAGGGCCACAAGGGCATGGGCATGATTTTCTGCAAGCGGATCATGCAGTCGTTCTTTGGCGGCATCGAAATTGCTGCGCGGCCTGGCGCGGGGACGCAAGTTGTCCTGTGTTTTCCACCCAACGATATCAGTTACGGGAAATGAACAATGAGTGAGGCCAATACGAGTTCGACGATGACGAGTCCGACGATTCTCTTCGTCGACGACGAGCCAACTGCCGTCAAGTATTTCGAGCGCGTCATCGGCGCTATCGCGCCTGTGCTGGTCGCCGGCTCGGTGTCGGAAGGGCGTGCGCTTCTCGAGGCCCATGGTGAGACGCTCAAGGTGTTGGTGTCGGATCAGCGCATGCCTGGTGAATACGGCAATGTGTTGCTGTCGCACGCCGCGGAGCGCTTTCCGCATATCGTGCGTATCCTGACGACGGCGTATTCCGAACTCGACGACACGGTCGAGGCCATCAACCTCGGCCAGATCCATCGCTACATCCGCAAGCCGTGGGATGTGCGCGGCCTGCGGCTGGAGATCATGCAGGCGTTGGACCTGGCGACGTTGCTGGGGGAGCGCGATGAACTGCTGCGCGAGAAGATCGGCATCAATCATCGCCATATGCTGCTGAGCCGGATTGGCGCAGTGCGTTCCATTGGCATGATGGCCGGCATGACAGAAACCTTCGACGCCATGGGGGTCTATTTCTCCACGGCCGCCGCGGTTGGCTTGCGCGATGTGGAGCTGGACTGGAACGTGCTCGATTACACCGATCTGATTGCGCTGGAGGCAGAGCGTTCGGGCGGCTTCGGGCAGGCAACCCGTGCGGCGCTGCAAACACTGCAAGGCGTGGCATTTGCCGAAGGCCATCCGCTGGCCCGCCTGCAGGCGCTGCTTGGTGATGCCGTTTCCATGCCTGCGGGCGACGTTGTGACCATCCATGATGCGACGCTGCTAACCGAGTTCCTGGAGGGCGGGCCGCAGACGCCGGTACGACCGCAGGCGGCCGGCTGGCTGGCATTTTTGCTGTGGCTCGCGGCACATGGGGTGACGCTGCAGACCGCTGTCGAGGGTGGCGCCATGCAATGCCGGTTGCTGCGCGAGCGCCATGCCGCGCAGGCCGGCAATCTCGCGGCCTGGATCGAGCTTTTTTGATGCGTGGAGCGGCTCATGGTCATGCCGAATGCTGATCGACTTCCGCCGGTGTTCTACCATCCGAGCGTGCTGGTGATCGTGGACGACTGCCGTTCATACTGCGAAAGCATCAAGTTTGGCATGCCGATCGAGCAGCCGATCGTGACGTTCAACGACCCGCACAAGGCCATTGCGTGGCTGCGGGCGCGCACGGTGCTGTGCCAGCGCAACGAGCCGGCGATCACCGTGCACTATGACGATGCATCGCTGTCCATGGAGCGGCGTGTGGTGGAGATGGATCTGGCATGGATCCATCGCCAGACTGGCTGCGCTGACCGTTTCCTGCATCCGGCGGTCGTTGCCGTGGATTTTTCCATGCCGGAAATGAGCGGGCTGGAGTTCTGTGCGGAGATTGCCGATCTTTCGTGCCGCCGGATCCTGCTGACAGGTACGGCGGATGAAGGCGTGGCCGTCGGCGGTTTCAACAACAGGATGATCGACCGGTACATCAAGAAGGGTGATCCAGATGCGCTGGACAAGCTAGCGGGTTGCGTCGCGGACCTGCAGGAGTCGTATTTTCGTGCGCTGTCCGGAACTGTGCGCGAAATTCTCGGCCAGCATTCCTTTCCATTCTTGTCCGAGCCGGCAACGATGGGCGTGCTGGCACAACTGATGGCGCGCTATGGCTTTGTCGAATACTGCCTGTATCCGAATCCCGGCGGCTTCCTGCTACTGACTGCCAGGGGGGAGGCGACACTGATGGTGATCGAGACGGAGGCGGGTTTGCTGGCGCATTGCGAGGCGGCTGCCATGTTCGATGCGCCGGATTGCCTGGTACATGCCTTGCAGGATCTGCGGGTGGTGCCGTTCTTCTGGCCCGGTAACGGCATGTACGTGCCTGCATGTTATGACTGGGAGCCGTATTGCCTGCCGGCCAGTACATTCACAGGGCGCGATACCTATTACTACGCGCTTTTCAGCCTGCCGAGGGAGTCGTTGCCGCCACAAGTCTACGATTTCCAGCGTTTCATGATCGACCGTGATCCGATGCATCCGGTCGGTTCGGTGTAGATGCATCCGCCTGATACCGGGCGGATGTCACTGTTGTCGCCGACATCCCCCTTGTTCCTGCCATCCCTGTCGTGCGGTGGGATTGCGGCATGACATCGCGCCGCAGGCCGGCGCGATTTCTCATGCGCCTCAGTTCTTCGTGCCGAACAGGCGGTCTCCGGCATCGCCCAGCCCAGGCACGATGTAGTCGTCGTCGTCGAGCCGCTCGTCGAGCGCGGCGACGTACAGCTTCACGTCGGGATGGGCTTGCTGGAATACCGAGACTCCTTCGGGGGCGGCTACCAGCGCCAGGAAAATGATCGCCTCACTTTTTACGCCGCGCTTCTTCAGCACGTCCACGGCATGGGCCGCGGAGTAACCGGTGGCGACCATCGGGTCGCACAGGATGAAGGTCCGGTCCTCGATGTCGGGCAGCCGGACGAGGTATTCGACCGGGCGGCTGTTTTCGTCGCGGTACAGGCCGATATGGCCGATGCGCGCGGAGGGAATCAGTTCGACCAGTCCATCGCTCATGCCGACGCCAGCACGCAGTACCGGCACGACGGCGAGTTTCTTGCCGGCGATGACCGGGGCATCGAGCGTGGTCAACGGAGTTTCGATGCGGCGCGTGGCCAGGGGCAAGTCCCGCGTGATCTCGTAGCCCATCAGCAGGGTCAGCTCGCGCAGAAGCTCGCGGAACGTGCGTGTCGATGTGTCCTTGTCCCGCATGTGCGTCAGCTTATGCTGGATCAGCGGGTGGTTGAGGATGAACAGGTTGGGAAAACGCGAATCGGTCGAGTGCATCATGATCAGGCCTTGCGGTGACGGGACATGAGCAGCAGGTAGACCACGGAGGAGATGGCCAGGCCCACGAACCATGCGTAGGTGTACAGGGTTTCGAAAAGCGGCGCTGTGCTGGCAACGAAGCCGGCAGCCTTGAAGAAGCCCGGCAGGTTGGGTAGCGCACCCAGCAGCAGCGCGATCACGGCGGCGTAGTTCCAGCCGTTGCGGTAGGCGTACTCGCCGCTGGCCGAAAAGAGCGCCGGCACATCGAGGCGCGTGCGCCGCAGGAGGAAGTAGTCCACGAGCATGATGCCGGCCAGCGGGCCCAGCAGCGCGCCGTAGCCGATCAACCACGTGAAGATATAGCCTTGCGTGGTTTCCAGGATTTTCCACGGAAACATGGCGAGGCCGATACCGGCCGTGATGTAGCCGCCGGTTCGGAACGAGATGCGGCGCGGGGCGATGTTCGAGAAGTCATACGCCGGCGACACCACGTTGGCGGCAATGTTGGTGGTGAGCGTGGCGATGATCAGCGCGACCAGTGCGAGTACCACGGCGACGCCCCCCATTTTGCCCGTGAGTGCAACCGGGTCCCAGATGGCCTGGCCATATACCGCGACCGTGGCCGACGTGACGAGCACCGCCACCAGCGCCAGCAGGCCCATCGGAATCGGCAGGCCGATCGCCTGGCCGACGAACTGGTCGCGCTGGCTGCGGGCAAAGCGCGTGAAGTCGGGAATATTGAGCGCCAGCGTGGCCCAGTAGCCGACCATCGCCGTCAGCGAGGGCCAGAATGTTCCCCAGAACTGGCCGGCCTTGGCGCCGCCTGGCGCGAAGGCTGACGGCGCGGCCAGCATCGGGCCGAACCCACCCGCCTGCTGGTATGCCCACACGACGAGGCCGACGCCCGAGAGAATCAATACAGGCGCCGCCCAGGTTTCCATCCACTTGATGGATTCCGTACCGCGGGTGATGAACCAGATATGCAACGCCCAGAACAGTAGGAAGCAGCCCAGCTGCCCGCCGTTGATGCCAAGGCCCGGCAGGTTCGCACCCACCAGCATATTCCCGCCGATGACGTTGATGATCGAGTAGATCGCCATGCCGCCCAGCCACGTCTGGATGCCGAACCAGCCGCAGGCGACGATGGCGCGCAACAGCGCCGGCAGCTGTGCGCCGCGCACACCGAAGGAGGCGCGTGCCAGCACCGGGAAGGGGATGCCGTGCTTGGCACCGGCATGGCCGATCAGCACCATCGGCACGAGGACGATCACATTGCCGAGGAAGACGGTGAGCACCGCCTGCCACCAGTTCATGCCTTCCGTCATCAGGCCTGAGGCCAGCATGTAGGCGGGCACGGAAACCACCATCGACACCCACAGGGCAGCGTAGTGCATCGCGGTCCAGGTGCGCTGGGCTGGCTGGGTCGGGGCGAGATCGTGGTTCCACAGGTCCGGCGAGGCGGTCGCTGCGATGGGATGAGGTGAGGCGGACGGGTGCATGCGCGATCCGTTGAGGTGGAGGAACAGCCCGGATAAATACCCGCACGTTCGCTTTGCGGCGTACATCGGGTGGCTTGCACGCGATTGTAGGGAAGAGCAGGCAGATTGCCAATCGGCAAGGGTGGGGTGCCGGAGCGGAAGGCGTGATACGTATCAGATACGCATCTTGAAAATTCGCTACAATCGTCCGGTCCTGGCGCAACCGCTGGATTGGCCGCGCGCATGCATCCTAGCCGGCGCCAGGATGCCTCCTACCCCAAAGCGATGTCCCTGTGAACTCATCCTCCGCAGTGCCTGTTTCCGCCCAGTCCTCGCATGTCTCCGGACTGACGATCGCCGTGCTTGGCGCCATCCTGTTTTCCGCCAAGGCAATCCTCGCCAAGCTGATGTACCGCCATGGTGTCGATGCCATGCTAGTGATGGCCCTGCGCATGATCATGTCGGTCCCGTTCTTTTTCCTGATTGGCTGGTGGCAGGCGCGCAAACTGGCCCCGCTGTCGTGGGCGGACCGCGGGCGCATCGTCGTGCTTGGCATGATTGGCTACTATCTGTCGAGTTTTCTGGATTTTCTCGGCCTGCAGTACATTACCGCGGCGCTCGAGCGGCTCATCCTGTATCTCACCCCGTCGTTCGTGCTGCTGCTGTCGGTCGTCTTTCTCAAGCGCTCCATTTCCCGGCGGCAACTGGTGTCGCTGGCGATCGCCTATGCGGGGATCGTGCTGGTCCTGTCGCACGATCTGGAAATCGCGGGCAGCAATGTTTGGCTCGGTACGGTGCTGGTGACGGCGAGTGCCGTCTTCTACGCCATTTACCTGATTGCCAGTGGCGAAGCCGTCAAACGGATCGGTGCGCTGCGCCTGGTGGCCTATGCGATGTGCGTCTCGACCGTGCCGAGTGTGCTGCAATTCCTGCTGCTGCGGCCTGCCGGCCAATTGCTGACGCAACCTCTGCCGGTGTACTGGCTGTCATTCCTGAATGCGGTGATGTGTACCGTGCTGCCGGTGACCATGACCATGGTGGCCGTCGCGCGCATCGGTGCGCCACTGGCCTCGCAGGCCGGGCTGATCGGCCCGGTCTCCACGCTGCTGCTGGGTTTCTGGCTGCTGGGCGAGCCGATCACAACTTGGCAACTGGCTGGCGGCGCTCTGGTGATGGTGGGAATGTACTTGCTGACGTCCGTGCCGCGGGCTGCGCGGCAGGCCTGATCTGCCGCGCCGGCGTGCCCGGGGCTCGGGGCGGTACGTGCCTTGCCGGAAAATCAGCGGGCGCGCACGGTCGTCGCATCCACGCGCATTTCAGCAGCGCGGCGCACATGCGGTGGCAGGCGTTTGATGATCTGGCGAACCGCCAGCGGGATCAGGATGACATCGTCAGCCAGCCCGAACACGGCAATGACGTCGGGGATCAGGTCGATCGGCGAGACCGCGTAGACGACCAGGGCGGCGACAGCAGGTTTCAGCCAGCCTGGGGCATCGGGATGGCGCAGGGCGTGCCACAGTACCCGGGCGTCATGCCGGAACAGGGTAAAGAACGCAACCAGTTTCTTCCACATTGCAGGGGTCTCCCGAGGCAACAAGCCATCAACACGACCTATCTTAGGGTGGTCCGGCTGATCTCAAGTTCCCCAATGTGGGATCTGCTTGCCATGTGATGAATGCGGGGCCTGCAAAAAAAAACGGCCCGAACGATCCGGGCCGAAATGCAGCGGGTAAATCCTTGTGCCAGGCCGCGCCGCGCGGGTGCAGCCTGACGGTATGGAGCGCGGGCTATCAGTCCACCACGGCGCCCGAAGCCTTCACCACCTTGGCCCACTTGGCCGTTTCCGACTTGATGAAGCCAGCGAACGCAGCCGGCGTTTCGCTGTAGGCTTCTGCACCTTGCTCGGCCATCTGCTTCTTGACGTCCGGCATGGCGAGGATCTTCACCAGGTCCGCATTCAGGCGGTTGATGATGGCGGGCGGGGTGCCGGCCGGGGCCAGCAGGCCGAACCACGAGGTGGCTTCATAGCCCTTCACGCCCGATTCGGCGATGGTCGGCACGTTCGGCAGGGCCGGCGAGCGCTTGGCGGTCGTCACGGCGAGCGGGCGCAGCTTGCCTGACTTCACGTGCTGGATGGCCGACGGCATGTTGTCGAACATCATCGAAATCTGGCCGCCCAGCAGGTCGGTCACGGCGGGAGCGCTGCCCTTGTATGGCACGTGCTGCATGTCGATGCCGGTCATGTTCTTGAACAGCTCGCCCGACAGATGGATCGAGCTACCGTTGCCCGAAGAGCCGAAGTTCAGCTTGCCCGGATTGGCCTTGGCGTAGGCGATCAGTTCCTGCACGTTCTTGGCCGGCACGCTCGGGTGCACTACCAGCAGGTTCGGCAGGTTGGCGACGCGCGTCAGCGGCGCGAAGTCCTTGATCGGATCGAAGTTCAGCTTCGGATACAACGTCTGGTTGATGGCGTGCGTGCCCACCGTGCCCATCAGCAGCGTGTAGCCATCCGGCTTGGCCTTGGCCACCATGGCCGCACCGATGTTGCCGCCGGCGCCCGGACGGTTGTCGATGATCACGGTTTCACCCAGGGTTTCACCGAGTTTAACGCCAACGATGCGGGCCAGGATGTCAGTGGTGCCACCGGCCGAGAACGGCACGATGATCGTCACCGGCTTGTTCGGGTACTTGTCGGCGGCGATGGCCGGGGTGGCAGCCACACCGAAAGCTGCGGCGCCGATCAGGGCGCTCACCAGTTGGCGGCGCAGCGGGTTCAGTTTGTTCGTCTTCATGTGTTTCATGCTCCAGCAGATTCGGGATGCGGCAAGGCCCTCAAATGGGCGCCACTCCCAGGGTTGTACCTCCGCACACATACAGCACCTGGCCAGTAACGAAGCCATTGTCGGGCGACAGGAAGAACATGACGCTGCGCGCCACGTCGTCCGCCGTACCCATGCGCTTGACGGCAATGCTGTTGATGATGCGTTGGGTTTGCGGGCTGCCCTCCGGATTGCTCTTGCGGAACAGTTCCGTTGCAATCGGGCCGGGTGCCACGGCATTGACGGTGATGCCGTCGCTGCCAAGTTCCATCGCCAGCGTGCGGGTCATGCCGATCATTCCGGCCTTGGTGGCCGAATAGACGACACGTTCAGGTTTACCCAGCGCGGCACGTGTGGCGATATTGACGATACGTCCTTGGCCGCAGGCGCGCAGCGAGGGCAGGACAGCCTGAATCAGAAGCATGCTGGCTTGCAGGTGCAGGGCCACGACATAGTCGAGGTCGGCCAGCGTTGCGGTGTCGATGGTACCGGGGCGCGTGGCGCCGGCATTGTTGACCAGACCCACGATGGCGTACTGCGCCATGACCTGTTGCGCAACCGCACGTGTGGCGTCGGCATTGGTCAGGTCAGCCTGGAAGGACACGAGATTCGCGTGGCTCCAGCCGGGCACGGTGTAGTCGATGTTGATCACCGTATGGCCGGCCTGCAGCAATTGCTGGCAAATGGCTTGGCCGATGCCGGCGCTGCCGCCGGTAACGAGATAGGCTGGAGTCTGGGACATATTCGTGGCGCGCCATGGCGCGCAGATCAATTCATTCGGTGCCGCGCCCGGCGCAGGGCGCATGGCGCGGCAGGATGGGTTCAATCAGGCTGCGCTATCAAACGCGTTCGATGACCATGGCAATGCCCTGGCCCACGCCGATGCACATCGTGCACAGCGCGTAGCGGCCGCCGGTACGGTGCAGCTGGTACATCGCGGTGGTCACCAGGCGTGCGCCGCTCATGCCGAGCGGGTGCCCGAGGGCGATAGCGCCACCATTCGGGTTCACGCGGGGATCGTCATCAGCGATGCCGAGCATGCGTGTCACCGCCAGGCCTTGCGCGGCAAACGCTTCGTTCAGTTCGATCACATCCATCTGGTCGATAGTCATGCCGAGTTGCTGCAGTAGCTTCTGCGAGGCCGGTGCAGGGCCGATGCCCATCACGCGCGGTGCCACGCCGGCGGTAGCGGTGCCGACGATGCGTGCCTTCGGCGTCAGGCCGTGGGTCTTGGCGGCGGCTTCGCTGGCGAGGATCAGCGCGCAGGCGCCGTCGTTCACGCCCGAGGCGTTGCCGGCAGTGACCGTGCCGTCCGGGCGGACCACGCCCTTGAGCTTGGCCAGTGCTTCCATGCTGGTGGCGCGCGGATGCTCGTCGCGATCCACGACAATCGCGTCACCCTTGCGCTGCGGAATCGTCACCGGGCAGATTTCCTGCGCCAGCGTGCCGTCCTGCTGGGCGCGCGCGGCTTTCTCTTGGCTACGCACGGCAAACAGGTCCTGGTCTTCGCGGCTGACCTTGTAGTCGGTGGCGACATTCTCGGCGGTCTCGGGCATCGAATCCACGCCGTACTGCGCCTTCATCAGCGGATTGACGAAACGCCAGCCGATGGTGGTATCGAAGATCTCCGCGCTGCGCGAAAACGCGCTGGTCGCCTTGCCCATGACGAACGGAGCGCGGCTCATGCTTTCCACGCCGCCGGCGATCATCAGGCTGGTTTCGCCCGACTTGATGGCGCGTGCCGCGGTGCCCGTCGCATCCATGCCCGAACCGCACAGGCGATTGATGGTCGCGCCCGGCAGCGTTTCCGGCAGGCCGGCCAGCAGGGCCGACATGCGGGCGACGTTACGGTTGTCTTCACCTGCCTGGTTGGCGCAGCCGAAAATGATATCGGCTACGGCGCTCCAGTCGAGCTCCGGGTTGCGCGCCATGAGGGCACGCAGCGGCACGGCGCCGAGATCGTCTGCCCGCACGGCCGAGAGGCTGCCGCCGTAGCGGCCGATAGGAGTGCGGATAGCGTCGCAGATAAAGGCTTCGGTCATGGTGTCTCCAGGTTGGTCGAATGGCGGGTCTGCGCCGCCATCCGTGTTTTGATTAGAGTGCTTGGTAGGTGAGCGGTACGCCGGATAGTCGAGTCAGCTCTTCGAGGCTCAGGCCTTCAACCATCTCGCGTACCACGAAGCCCGACGGGCCGATGTCGACCACCGCCAGGTCGGTGTAGACGCGGCTCACGCAGGCCAGGCCGGTGAGCGGATAGGTACATTTTTCCACCAGCTTGCTGACGCCGGCCTTGGTCAGGTGTTCCATCATCACGAACACCTTCTTCGCGCCGATGGCCAGGTCCATGGCGCCGCCCACAGCAGGGATGGCGTCCGGTTCGCCGGTATGCCAGTTCGCCAGGTCGCCGTTCTGCGCGACCTGGAAGCCGCCCAGCACGCAATAGTCGAGATGGCCGCCGCGCATCATCGCGAACGAATCTGCATGATGGAAGAACGATGCGCCATCGAGCGTGGTTACCGGTTGCTTGCCGGCGTTGATCAGGTCAGGATCCTCTTCGCCGGCAGCGGGCGGCGGGCCCATGCCGAGCAGGCCGTTTTCGGTATGCAGCACGATCTCGCGGCCGGCTGGAAGATGCGCCCCGACCATGGTCGGCATGCCGATGCCGAGATTGACGACGGCGCCATCGGGAATGTCCTGCGCCACGCGTGCGGCCATCTGGTCACGGGTAAGACGCTTCATTGCTGACCTCCTTGCTGGGCCGAGGTGGCGACCACGCGCTTCACGAAGATGCCCGGGGTGACGATATGTTCGGGATCGAGTTCGCCAAGTTCGACGATCTCGCTGACCTGGGCGATGGTGCACTTGGCAGCCATGGCGATGACCGGGCCGAAATTGCGGGCCGTCTTGCGGTACACCAGGTTGCCCCAGCGGTCGCCCTTGTGTGCCCGGATCAGGCCGAAGTCAGCATGGATGGGGGTTTCGAAAACGTAGGTCTGGCCGTCGATCACGCGTGTTTCCTTGCCTTCGGCGAGCAGGGTGCCCGCGCCCGTGCGCGTGAAGAAGCCGCCGATGCCGGCGCCGGCAGCACGGATGCGCTCGGCGAGGTTGCCCTGCGGCACCAGTTCCAGCTCGATCTTGCCGGCGCGGTACAGGCCGTCGAACACGTAGGAATCGGATTGGCGCGGGAAGGAGCAAATGATCTTGCGCACGCGCCCGGCCTTCAGCAGCGCGGCCAGACCGGTTTCGCCATTGCCCGCGTTGTTGTTGACGATGGTCAGGTCGCGGGCGCCCTGGGCGATGAGGGCGTCGATCAGTTCCGATGCCATGCCGGCAGCGCCAAAGCCGCCAATCATGATGGTCGCGCCATCATGAACGTCAGCCAGGGCGGCTGCATACGAATCTACGATTTTATTGATCACGGGCCTATGCACTCAAAAATGTTCTTAATATGAACAAATGTTTGCTATAAGAACACGATTCTAGGCACCCAACCGGGGAGCGTCAAGCCGCGTATGGTGCACGTGCGCCCGGTTCGAGTGCACGGTGAAAGGAAGATCCGCACGGGCTGTGCGTTTCCAGACGATGGGCAATATTGGAGGGAACGCTCAAGCACTTTTGGGCGCGTGTGCTGGGCGCTGTCGATCTTTGGACCGATCAATGCCAGGGATGGCGCGATTCGTGCGCCAGTTCTTGAGCGAGTGTCAGCGGTGCTGCAGCATGCCGCTGATATTCTGCGCAGCCTTGAGCAGCAGAGGCAGGAAGGTGTCGAGCATCTGGCTTTCGCTGTTGCGGTTCACCATGCCGCTGATGTTGATGGCGGCGATGACAGTGCCACTGCGGTCGATGATGGGCGCGGCGATGGAGCGCAGGCTGTCTTCAAGTTCCTGCGTGGTGTACGAGTAGCCGCGCACGCGGTCGCGCGCGATGATCTGCCGCAGTGTGGGGATGTCGGTCACCGTCAGTGCTGCGAGCGGCTGGATGTCGCTCGCAGCGAGGATGGCGTCGCACTCCGCCTGCGGCAGGCCGCCCAGCAGCACGCGTCCCATCGAGGTGGCCCAGGCGGGTAGTCGGCTGCCCACCGACAGGTTCACGCGCATGATCTTGTGCGTGGCGACCCGCAGGATGTAGACGATATCGGTGCCTTCCAGCACAGAGATGGAGCAGGACTCGCCGGTATGTTCGGCAAGTGCCTCCATTTCTGGCTGCGCCAGTGCCCACAGCGGACTCGCCGACAAATAGGCGTAACCGAGGTCGAGGATCTTGGGGGTGAGGCGAAACTTGCGGCCGTCCGTATCGACGTAGCCCAGGTGTTCGAGTGTGAGCAGGATGCGGCGTGCACCGGCGCGCGTCAGGCCCGTTGCGGCGGCGACCTCGCTCAGCGTCATCTGCGGATGGCGCTCGCCGAAGGCGCGGATGACCGAGAGCCCGCGCGCGAACGACTGCACATAGCTGTCGCCAGGCTTGGGCTGGTCGGCATCGGGGAGCGGAAGGACGTTGGTGGCCACGGCAGTGTCAGGGTAGTGCGGTACAGGCATCGGGTTGGCGCGCCCGGCACGACAGCCGCAGACGCATCGGGGCGCGATTATAGCTTGCCCGGGTGTCTGCCGGTATCAGGCGGTGGGGCGAAGGCCGACACCTTGGTCGACGTTGCACATCGCGTCATGTCCGGGCAAAGCACTCACGGGGCAACCAGTATATCCCGCCGCACCTTGAGGTCAAACGGCGCGAATGTCGGCAGGACGGCGATCACGAAGACCTTGTCGCACGCCATGCAGCTGCGCCGCGTTATCGAGGGCTATGCTCAGTGCGCGCTCGATAGTTTCATCAACGCCAGGCCCGCTACGATGAGAATGGCTGCCAGCACCCGCATCGCGCTGACCTGTTCATCAAGCACGAGAATGCCGACGAGGAATGCGCCAACCGCGCCAATGCCGGTCCAGATGGTATAGGCCGTACCCAGCGGCAAGCTACGCATGGAAAAGGAAAGGAGGGCAAAGCTGGCGACCATTGTCACGAGTGTGACGATGGTGGGTACGAGGCGCGTAAAGCCATGCGACTGCTTCATGGAAAACGCCCACACCACCTCAAGCAGTCCTGCAATCAACAACATGATCCAAGCCATTTTCGGCTCCTTGTGAAAGAGCCGGGCCGTCCCGGACATGCAACCCAGAGTTGGGGGAGGTCGTCCTCGCAAGGTGGCATTGTGGCTGCGCGCACACGGGTCGTCAAGCGTACGGAGCGCATTGACCGGTCCCGTATTCCGGCAGCTCTGCACCGCCGGGAGGGCAGACGCAAGGGCGGCGAGGCAATGCTTCCTCTGGACATTTCCGCTGGTCGACAGCCGTATCCCGCCGGGTAACAGGGCAATCTTGACATGCCTCTGTTTACGTAACAAAATAAGTTACATGAAAAAAGACAGTCGACTTTCCGGCGTGCTGCACGTGCTGCTGCATATGGCCGAGCACACGGGGCCCGTTACCTCCGACGTACTGGCACGGGCCATGGACACGCACCCCGTAGTGATCCGCCGCATCATGGCGGGCTTGCGCGAACAAGGCTACGTGCAATCGGGCAAGGGGCATGGCGGCGGCTGGACGCTTGCATGCGATCTGTCGCAGGTGACCCTGCGCGATGTCTACAACGGCATCGGCTGTCCTGGCCTGCTGGCCATCGGGCATCGTACCGAAACGCCTGCCTGTCTTGTCGAGCAGGCAGTCAACGCCGCGCTGGATGCGTCCATGCAGGAAGCCGAAACACTGTTGCTGAAGCGTTTCGGCGAGGTCACGCTGGCTGCCCTGAGCGCCGATTTCCATACCCGGCTTGCTGCGCGCGGCGGCCATGATCCGGAGCATATGCATGCCATTTGATGCCATCATCGTTGGGGGCAGTTTCGCGGGGTTATCCGCTGCCATGTACCTCGCGCGTGCACGCCGCACGGTGTGCGTGATCGATAGTGGTCAGCCGCGCAACCGGTTTGCTGTGCAGTCACACGGTTTCTTCGGGCAGGACGGCAGCTCGCCGCAGGCTATGCTGGAGACGGCGCGGGCGCAGGTGCTGGCCTATCCGAGTACGTATCTGATGCACGCCCAGGTGTCGCACGTGAGTCGCGACGAGACAGGCCTGTTCGTGGCCACGCTGGCGGACGGCACCAACGTCGATGCCCGCAAGCTGGTACTGGCCTACGGACTGTCGGATGAGCTGCCGCCGATTGACGGGCTGGCCGAGCACTGGGGACGTACGGTGCTGCATTGCCCGTATTGCCATGGCTACGAATTCACCGGACGGCAACTCGGCGTGCTGCACACCATGCCCATGTCAGCCCATCAGGCCATGCTGATTGCCGAGTGGGGGCCGACGGTCTACTACCTGAATGGCGCGCCCGCACCGGAACCGGACGTTGCCGATGAGCTGCGCCGGCGTGGCGTGAGAATCGAGCCGGCGCGGCTGCGGGAGGTGCGGGGCGATGGCCAGGACCTGACAGCCGTCGTGCTGGAGGATGGACGCAGCATGCCTGTCGACGCCATGTTCCTGGGGCCTCGCACGCGCTTCAACAGCACTATTGCTACCGAGCTGGGATGTGCGGTGGACGAGCATCCGCTTGGCAGTGTTATCCGTACGGATGACTGGAAGCTGACGACCGTCCCGGGTGTTTATGCCGCGGGTGACATCACGCGCGGCGCGCACAGCGTCACGTGGGCGAGCGCCGATGGCGTGACGGCGGGCGTGGCCGTGCACCGGGCGCTGGTGTTCTGAGATGTACGCGGGTTAGGGGTCGGCAGCTGTGTCGGCAGGTCAGTCCCAGTTCTCGGGGCTGCGTGCGTGCGGGTCGAGCTGGGCGAGGATATGCTTGCCGGCGTACTTGAGGTCTGCTTCGACGGCGTGGCGTGCACTGGCCGCATCACCCTTGCGGATGGCCTCGATCAGCCGCACATGCGGATGTACGGACAGCGGTTTGAAACCCTTGTTGTAGACCAGGCGTAGCGATGGGCCACAACGCAGCCACAGCGAGCGGACCAGGCCCTCGAGGATGGGCATGCCTGCTGCACGCAGGTAGACAAAGTGGAACTGCTCGTTGCCGAACAACGCATCCACAGGGCGGCCTTCGCGCTGCGCACGAGCAACCCGCTCATGGATTTCCGCCAGCTGGTCGGCGATTGCCTCGCGGCCGTCGGGCATGGCGGCGACGGCCGCGGCAGCCATGCTTTCCAGCGTGAGCCGCAGGTTAATCGTCTCGATATAGGTTTCGGCGGTGAGGACCGGCACATAGGCCACGCCACGATCGTCGAGCTGCAGTGCGCCATCGGAGACCAGCCGCTGGATGGCGTCACGCACGGGCGTGGGGCTGATGCCAAGTTCTTCGGCAAGGGTCCGGTAGACCAGTCGACGTCCGGATTCCAGCCGGCCTTGCATGATCGCATCGCGTATTTGCTGGTAGGCCCGTTCGGACAGGCTGGGTTGCCCATCGATGCGATTGAGCGGTTGATTCATCGGAATACCTTGCAGGTACGCTGTGCGCGGCACAAATAAAAATACACGCTCTGACTATATCAGAGCGTGCATCATCACTACGGCCTTGCTGCGGTCAATTCGAGATACGCGGAATGTTGGCTGCCTTGATGGCCGCCCCCATCTTCTGATAGCCAGATTTTAGCGCATCGCGATATTGCGCTCCGGTCAGCCCCACGGGGACGATGCCGATGTTGGTGAGCTTTTCGGCAGCATCCGGATGCTTGACGCCTTTCAGGCAGGCATCCTCCAGGCGCTTGACGGCATCCGCCGGTGCCCCGGCGCGTACGCCCAGGCCAATCCAGGAATCGACCTCGACAGGGTAGCCGGCGTCCTTCAGGGTAGGCACATCCGGTGCCATCGGCCAGCGGATCGGACTGGCCGATGCCAGCATGCGCATTTCGCCGGTGGCCACGTGCGGCAGGATATCACCGGGGTTTTGCACCATCGATTCGATGTGTCCGCCCAGCAGGGCGGCGCGCACGTCGGCGCCCGAGTTGTACGGGATCTGCACGAACTTCGCGCCGGTGATGCGGCCCAGTTCGAGCAGGGCGATCAGGTTGGGCGTGGACGCACCGCCGAACGACACCCCCTTGTCCTTCTTGGCCGCCGCAATCAGGTCGTTGATGGTCTTGTGCGGCGAATCCGAACGCACTGCCACGCCGTACAGGTAGCGGCCAAAACCACAGACCCACTGGAAGTCATCCATGGTGTAGCCGACCTTCATCAGGTGCGGCGAAATGGCCTGGGTTGCGTAGGTGACCACGCCTACGCGGTGCGGGTCTGGCGCCTGCTTGGCCAGCCACGACACCGCCATGGTGCCCAGCGCACCGGCACGGTTTTCTACCACGATCGACTTGCCGAGCTCCTTTTCCATAGCACTGGCGATGATGCGCGACGCGACGTCGGTATTGGAGCCGGCGCCATAGTTGACCGTCATGGTGAGTTCCTTCTTGGGGAAATCGGAGGCTATGGCGGGACCGGCAAACAGGGCAATCAGACTCAGGGGCAGCAGCTTGGATTTCATGCGTTGTCTCCTCTTATAGTGTGTCGTGGTAGTGCAGGTCAGTTCATGTAGACGCCGCCCGTGACATCCAGGCAGCTGCCCGTGATGTACGACGCGCCGGGTGATACCAGAAACTCGATGGATGCTGCAATCTCGTCCGCCGAGGCAAACCGGCCAGCCGGAATGGCGGCCTTGGCCTGCGCCAGCAGGTCGGCATTGGTGGCTGCACACATCGGCGTATCGACGCGCCCCGGCGCAACGCAATTGACGGTCACGCCGTGCTTGGCGTAGATGCCGGCCAGCGCGCGGCTGGCGCCGATCAGCCCCGCCTTGGACGCATGGTATTCGAGCCCGGCCGGCGGCACATGCATGCGTCCGGCTCGCGATGCCACGTTGACGACCCGGCCGTAGCCGGCCTTGGCCATCTGCGGCACGATTTCGCGGCACATCACCATCGGGGCAACGAGGTTGACGCGGTGCAGCCGCTCCCATGCATCGATGTCGAGATCCTCGAGCGGAATCGGGCCGCCATTCACTTTCAGCGTCATGCCGGCGCAATTCACCAGGATGGCACAACCTTGCAGCTTGTCGAGCGCATCGCGTGCCACGCGCTTGAGATCGGCTTCGATGGCCAGATCTGCGGTGCCCGCCCAGACCTGGGTACCGTGGGCCGATAATGCATCGGCCACCTTGAAGATCTCTTCGCTGCGATCGGTGAGGTACAGGGGGTGGCCTGCCTGGGCCATGCGTTGTGCGAGTGCGAGACCGATGCCGCTGGCGGCGCCGGTGATGAGGGCAGTGTGTGGCTTCATACGTGCAGATCCATGTCGGCGTAGTGGGTGAACGGCGGGAAGGCATTCGGATCGCAGCGGATCTCGATCAGCGTGGTCACGGCGTTGGCCTTGGCCTGGCGCAGGGCATCGGCGATCTGCGACGGGTCGGAAACGAGGATTGCCTCGCAGCCGGCGCCGCGCGCTACCGAGCAATGATCGACCGCCGTGAAGTTGACTGCCGTGTTGTGCATGCCGAAGCGCGCGTTGTCGTTGTGCTTGGAAAAGCCGAGGATGCTGTTGTTGAGCACCATCAGCACCACCTTGATGTTCATGCGGCGCGCGGTTTCCAGTTCCGACCACACATGGCCGAAGCCGCCGTCGCCGCTCAGGCAGTACACCGTGCTGTCGGGCGCCGCGATGCTGGCGCCCATGGCCATCGGCAATCCCCAGCCAAGACCCGCCATGCCGCGCGGCGTCAGGAAACGCTGGCCAGCACGCTGCGACGTCAGATAGTTGACGGTCCAGAACGACGAATAACTGGCGTCAGCCACCACGATGTCGTGTGGGTCGAGCACCGCGTCCAGCTCGGTCATGAGCCGCTCCGGGCGGATCGGCGAGGCCGTCGAGCTCAACACGCTGGCGGCTTCCGCCCGGTACTTTGCCTTGCCTTCCGCGATCTCCCGCTCGACCTGTGCGCGGTGGTTCCTGCGCGGGGCGAGATCCTGTTCATGCAGTGCCTCGACGAGCGCTTCGAGCGTTTCGCGCGCATCGCCCTGCAGCCGGTAGGCTTCGTAATTGCGGCCGATCTCGTGGCTGTCGATATCGATATGGATGTACTCGGCATCGCGCGGATACAGCGTGTACGAATCCGTGCCGTTCTGGTTGGTACGGTTGCCGACCAGCACCACCAGGTCGGCGCCGGTGATCTGCTCGCGCAGATAACGTGTCGGACTGTTCACGCCCATGGCCGAGCCGACCACGCCGATGGTCAGCGGGTGATGATCAGAAACCGAGCCCTTGCCCATCATGGTGGTGGCGACTGGCACGTGCGCTTCTTCCTGCAAGCGTGCCAGCACCTCGGCTGCGCCGGACAGATGCACGCCCCCTCCGGCGATGACCAGGGGGCGCTTGGCCGATGCAATGCGGCGCGCGGCTTCCTGCACACGCTGGCGCGGCGGCATCACGCGGTCGAGCGGGAAATAGCCAAGGTTCTCGGTCCGCTTCAGTTCATGTCCCGGCTCCAGCAGCAGATCGGCAGGCAGCATCAGCGCCACCGGGCCGGGCCGGCCCGACGTGGCGATGGTGAAGGCCATGTCGATGTACTCCTCGATACGCGATGCCATGTGCACCACGCGGGCCCATTTCGTGCAGCCTGCGTACAGCGCGAGGTGGTCGTATTCCTGGAAGGCATTCTTGTCGGTGAACTCGCGGTTCACGTCCTGCACCAGCGCCACCATCGGCGTGGAGGCCTTCATGGCTTCACCCATCGCCGCCACCAGCAGGGTGGCGGCAGGGCCGTTCTGCGCCGCCAGCACACAGGCCTTGCCAGAGATGCGCGAGAAGCCGTCGCCCATGTACCCGCCGGCATTCTCCGTACGGTAGCCAACCTGCGTAATGCCAAGCTCTTCGCAGGTCAGCATCAGCAGGTTGGGGATGCCCTGGCCAAAGACGTGCGTGACACCGTGCCTCAGCAGGGCGCGAGTAACGGCGTGCGCCACCGTATGCTGGCCGGCCATCTTGAAGCCGGGCGCACGGAGCGGGCTGGGCCGGTCGGAACGAGAGGGCTGCGAATCTGCGGCAAGTGCAGCGGGCGAAAGCTGGGTACGGCTCATGGTGTCCTCTGTGTGCGTGAGCGGGGGTAAATTGATGTTCGATGTATGATGTATCAAACATCAAATCACAAATATAAGTGTTTACCCGCAGACTTGAGGGTGTGCCTGCCATCTCCCATTCCGGTTTGCGCACAGGCCGTGGCATCGCGCAAGACTGTTCGGCCGCCATGACTTCCCCGACAATGCAGTCCACCATCCATGACATAAGGAACACACATGAATCACTGGGCTTACCTCGGGGTTGCCATCGTGGCGGAAGTCATTGCGACCTCGGCGCTCAAGTCGAGCGAGAGCTTCTCGAAGCTGGGGCCGTCGCTGGTGGTGGTAGCGGGCTATGGATGCGCCTTCCTGTTCCTGTCGCTGACGCTCAAGACACTGCCGGTCGGCGTGGCCTATGCCATCTGGTCAGGGCTCGGGATCGTGCTGATTTCGATCGCCAGCCTGGTGCTGTTCGGACAGAAGCTGGATCTGCCGGCCATCCTGGGCATGGGCTTGATCATTGCCGGCGTGGTGGTCATGAATGTCTTTTCGAAGACCGTGGCGCACTGAGTGCGGCGGCGGAGCGACAGGCATGGCGGCGGGGCGCTTCGACCCAGTGCGCGCAGGCCGACGATCTCCGGTCAGTGAGTCGCAGTCTGGCTTATCGGCGCGAACGCCGGTAAGCAACCGTGTAATCAAGCGGTCAGCTAGCCGGTGTGGTTATGCTTCGGACCAACAGTGCCACCAATTGCGCCTGCCGATGCATGCCTGTTTTGGCCAGGATGCGCTTGAGGTGCGTACGTGCTGTCCCAATGCCGATGCCCATGTCCGTCGCGATGTCATCCAGTGACTGTCCCCTCCCCAGGGCGACTGCGACGGCGGCTTCCGTGCGTGTCAGCCCGAACAGGTCGCGCAGCCGTGCCACCTCAAGCGGCGCTTCGGGATCGCGGATGAAGACCAGCACGGCGGGTCGCGCTTCGCCGAAGACGCTTGAGGCCGGCCTCAAGGGTGCGACCTCCAACACCAAGGGTATCCGCCGCGACCTTGGTATGAGAAGCGCCGAACCGGGCTTGGCCGCTCGGCCGTGTGCAGTCTCCAACGCGGCGTGTACCAAGGCCGACAACTTGTCTTTCAGCATGGGCGAATGAAGTGACAGGCACCCACGCACCACAACCAATTCCGGGCACTCACGCATCAGGGTCTCAGCCATGGCGCTTGCATGGAGAATACGACAGGCACCATCCACGATCATGGCACCAGTATCGAACCGGTCCAGTGCCTGTAGGGCTACCTCATGCTGGTAGGAGAGTTCAGCAAAGCGTTGCCCGAGTCGCAGCGCACGCTGCAAGTGCGGCAAGATCAGCGCTGCGTGCCGGCGCTCCTGGTCGGTATATGCACCGGCGTCACGTGGGCGGTGGATGCCCAGTACCCCCACTGCGTTCTGCGCGGTGGGGAATACCGCGCCAAGCATGTGGTGGATGTCCAGATGCGGCAACCATTCCTGGTAGAAGCCGCTGCGCGCTTGCTCCTCGGGGGTCACCAAGTCCTCGTCAGTAATGATGCGGGACATGCCATAGGCCAGGGAGCGCTCCACCCACAGGTCACGGCGGTGCCAGTCGTCGGCCCAGGCCTGATCGCGCTCGGGCACCAATAGATTGGCGGTACATTCCAGCAAGCTGACTTGGCCGCCGTCCGCGTGCAGCTTGACCACGGTACTGGTCGAACCCAGGGCTTGGGCAATCCGGGATGCGGTGCCAGGCCACAAGGCAGCGTCCATCGCCGCGTCATAGAGATGCGCGATCAGGCCCGACAGGGCGGCTGCTTCATGGGCGGACGAGGACTCCATGACCGATTTCTACCCTATTTGGGAGACGAATTTCAATGGGTGATGTGATAGCTTGATGAGGTAGGAACATTCTATTCGGAGATGCAATGATGAGCCTCCATCATTCAGGGCGCGAGACCTCTCTCAGGCTGTTGTACCTCGCCGCAGCGATATCCGGATGGGGGCTTTGCTCGAGCGCGCTGGCTGCCAACCTGGAACTCCCGCCTGACGTGTATGGCACCTATGCCCCGGGTGGCGACTGCGCCAAGCAGCCGCGCATCATCGTGAACAAGGCCGGGATTCATCTTGACACGGCGGCGGGGAGGCGCGGCCCGCTGCCGACCATGGTCAGCTACACCTTCGTAGGCGGTGCGCGCTACAACGGCATCCAGGTATGGGCGCTAGTCAAGCATGGCGGCAAGAACCGGTGGGGTGATGACAACACCCCTGTCATCCTGACGTTCAACGCAGGCGAAAAGCGCGGCGCGCTGACTGCCGAGCGGGAGAACCCCGGCAAGGAGCGTCCTGTAGCGCTCGACGGTCCGCTAACGAGCGTCGCCCAGACCGCGCGTTTCCGCTTGTGCCCGACAGGAAGCCGGTAAAGAGCGATGAGCGATCAGAGCACGCCAGTCAACTTTCATTACTCCAGGATCGCCGACCACGTCGTCGCGGCGCTTTCCGGTGCCATCGGTCTCTGGTTGCTGACTGCGACCATACACCTCTACCGTGATCGCACTGCGTTCCTCCAATACTCCCTCGTCAAATACGCGATGGCCGCCGTGTTATTGGCCTTTGCATACAAGACTTTCCACGCCGCCTCAAGGAGGTTGGCACGATACGTCAAGCACGAAGACGGCGTTTCCACCAGGATTGAAGTGACTCCGGCGGCAGCCCCTGCCGCTTGGCTTCCCGCGGTCCTGCCTGTTTTGCTGGTCGGCGGGATGGTCTTGGCGCCGGGGACGCCTGGCTTGTGGATGCTGGGTCTGCTCTTTACTGCCATAGCTGCGCTCATCTTGCTACGCGATCCAAGAGGACGTGGTACGGCCAACCCCCGCAGCTTCCTGGTCAGCCAGGCGGGCATCGACATCGGCGGTCAGATGCTGCGCAAGGAGGACATTCATCACCTGCGCATCAAGAACAAGTTCGCTGGCGATGTGGAAATCACCTACGACGCCAATCGCGGTGTGCCGACGGGTACGGTGATAGGACTGGCACATCGACGGCAGGTGGCCAAGGTTGCCTACCGTATCGAAGTCGAGAGTGGCGGCAAGGCCCATGTTCTGGCGGCCGGCTTGGATGAAATCACGGCGCGCGGTGTGCTGGCCGAGGTTGGCAAGGCCTTGGGCCCGACACTCGCGATATGAAGCAAGCAGGGGCTTTGCGTGGTATGCCGTAGGTGTTGGCTCGTGCGCCGGCTGGTGGTTATCCGCGACCCGCCCAGTGCGGGCCGCGGCAGCCAAGGCGCTTGTCGCCGCAGATGACAACGACCTGGCTTCGCGCATCGGCGCCTTCCAGTTCCGGGATATCCGTTCGAAGACTACGAGCGAACTTATCGTCGAGCACGCGAGCGAGCTGCCGGTCACACTGCACAGGAGATGACCGAGAAGGTGTGCCGGTGCGTGAGCGAGGTGGTGCAGCTGACCAAGTAGGCGCTACTGCTTGAACGAAGCGGCCCCACTCTCGGGGCCGCATCTTTGTCTGGCGGAAACGGTGAGATTCGAACTCACGGAGGGGATCAACCCTCGGTGCTTTTCAAGAGCACTGCCTTAAACCGCTCGGCCACGTTTCCTTGATTGGGTCAGAAGTGTATGAGTTGCGGAATCGATCTCCGCCACACCTCTTGTGTATTCCCCTCAGGCCTGATCCGCCAGGGGGAGCGTGGGCGCTGATTATAGCCTGAGCACTGCCCGCTGGCTACCGCTGGCAATCCCCCGGTTCAGGCATCGGCGCCAAGGAAGATCTCCTGCAGATCATTGAGAAAGCGCTGTCCCAGCGGCGTGGGGCGGATCGTCAGGTGGTCGCGTTCCAGCAAGCCTTTGCGCTCGGCCGCATCGAGCTGCGCTTCAATGGTGTGTGGCGGCAATCCGGTGTGGTCGTAGAAGAGCGTGGCCGGAAACCCTTCCGTGAGACGCAACGCGTTCAGCATGAATTCGAACGGCAGTGTGTCGGGGCCGGGTTCGCGGCTTTCCTGCACGGGTTGTCCGGCTTCGCATTGCGCCATGTACGTCTGCGGGCGCTTGTAGCGCGCCTCACGCAGTACGCGATGCGGGAAGGAGAGCTTGCCGTGCGCGCCGGCGCCAATGCCGAGGTAGTCGCCAAAGCGCCAGTAGTTGAGGTTGTGCTTGCTGCGACGACCGGGGCGGGCGTAGGCGGAGACTTCGTAATGCTCGAAGCCGGCTGCGCGCGTGCGTTCGGCAATCCAGTCCTGCATGTCGGCGGCGCTGTCGTCGTCTGGCAATGCGGGCGGAAACTTGGCGAAGTAGGTGTTGGGCTCGAGGGTCAGGTGGTACAGCGACAGATGCGTGGTGCCAAAGCCGAGTGCGGTTTCCACATCGGCTTGGCATTCGGCGAGGCTCTGGCCTGGCAGCGCGTACATCAGGTCAAGGTTGATGTTGTCGAAATGGCGTTGGGCGATGTCGATGGCACGTCGGGCTTCATCGCCGCCGTGGATGCGGCCCAGTGCGGCAAGGTGCTGGCTGTTGAAACTCTGCACGCCGATCGACAGGCGGTTGATGCCACTGGTGCGGTACTCGCGGAAGCGCTCCGCCTCGAAGGTGCCGGGGTTGGCTTCCATGGTGATTTCCGCGTCGGCTTCGAGCGGCAGCAAGGCGCGTATGTCGGAGAGCAGGCGATCCATGCCCGCTGCCGAGAGCAGGCTCGGGGTGCCGCCGCCGATGAATACGGTATGCACGGGTCGCCCCCAGACCATGGGCAGCGCCTGTTCGAGATCGGCGCGCAAGGCGTCGAGATAGCGCTGTTCGGGAATGTCGCCGCCCGGCTGCTCGTGCGAGTTGAAATCGCAGTAGGGACACTTGCGTACGCACCACGGAAAATGGACGTACAGCGACAGCGGCGGCAGGGCCGGCAGGTTGAGTTGCCCGGGTTCGCTGAAGGCGGCACGTACGCCGCTGGTAGCGCCGGCCGGCACGATGGGGATCATGACCGTCCGGCCCCGCTTGCTTCATATGCCTCGCGTGCACGCAGGCGTGCCAGCAGATGCTGCATGGCCTGGGCGCGGTGGCTCAGGCGGTTCTTTTCCGCCTTGTCCAGTTCGGCGGCGGTCTTGCCGAGGTCGGGCAGCAGGAAGTACGGATCGTAGCCAAAACCGCCTGCGCCGCGCGGGGCATCGCTCACCTCGCCATGCCAGAAGCCTTCGGCAATCAGCGGCTGGGGGTCGTCGGCGTGGCGCAGATAGACGAGCACGCAGTAATAGTGCGCACGCCGGTCGGCATGGGCGGTGAGCTGTTGCAGCAGATGCCGGTTGTTGGCTGTATCTGATTTCTCGCCGCCGGCCATTTGCGCAAAGCGCGCCGAGTACACCCCCGGTGCACCGCCGAGCGCATCGACACAGATGCCGGAATCGTCGGCCAGCGCTGGCAGCCCGCTCAGGCGGCTGGCGTGGCGCGCCTTGGCCAGGGCGTTTTCCACAAAGGTGGGATGCGGTTCTTCTGCTTCGGGAATGCCGAGCTGGCCCTGCGGGATCACGTTCATCTCCAGCGCGGACAGCAGCGCCGAGAATTCGGCGAGCTTGCCGGCGTTGTTGGAGGCGAGGACGATGTCTGACATGGCGTTGTGTGGCGTGATACGGATACGGGATGCGGATGCGTTACAGGCCAAGCGCCTGGCGCTGGGCCTGGACGAGCTGCGCGATGCCGTGCTCGGCGAGCTGCATCATGGCGTTCATCTCCTCGCGCGAGAACGGTATGCCTTCAGCCGTGCCCTGCAGTTCGACAAAACCGCCCTGGCCGGTCATGACGACGTTCATGTCGGTATCGCAGGCCGAGTCTTCAATGTAATCGAGATCGAGCACAGGTACGCCATTAGCGATGCCGACGGATACCGCCGCGACAAAGTCGCGTACCGGGCTGGTGGCGATCTGGCCTTTCTCGAGCATGGTCGAGACGGCATCATAGGCGGCCACGAAGGCGCCGGTGATGCTGGCGGTACGCGTGCCGCCATCGGCCTGCAGCACATCGCAATCGAGCTGCAGCGTGTATTCGCCGAGCGCCGACAGGTCGAACACCGAGCGCAGCGAGCGGCCGATCAGGCGCTGGATTTCCTGGGTGCGGCCCGATTGCTTGCCGCGTGCGGCTTCACGGTCGGAGCGCGTATTGGTGGAGCGCGGCAGCATGCCGTACTCGGCTGTGACCCAGCCTTCGCCGCTGCCGCGCTTGTGCGGCGGCACCTTGTCCAGCACGCTGGCGGTGCAGAGCACCTTGGTATCGCCAAAGGCCACCAGGACCGATCCCTCGGCATGCCGGGTGTAGTGGCGGGTCAGGGTAACTGGGCGAAGCTGGTCGGCGGCACGTCCGCTGGGGCGCATGGGTGTCCTCGAATGGATGGCAGGGAAAGGCGGGATTCTACCGCGACCGTCGCGGCAATGCGGCAGACCGCTTGGGGCCGGCTAGCGCGTGAAGTTGCTGCTCTTGTCGATGGCCGCCCGGATCTCGGCAATGGAGCGCTCGATATCTTCTTCCGAGAGCTCGTCGGCGCCGTCTTCCTGGCTCATGATCGAGGTCGTGAAGGCATTGAGCGGCATCGATTCGGTCAGCACCGTGTCGTGCCGCGTGGCGTGGGGATCGTTTTCCCACATCATGCCGATGGCCGTGGTGTTGTCGGCCGATTCGCCAGCATTGTGCAGCGCCTGGGTAATCAGGTTGGGAATGGCCTGGACCACCGACAGCGTGCTCAGCTGCCGGACCAGTTCGATTTCCGGCACGCTGCCCCACAGGCCGTCCGAGCACAGCAGCACGACATCCCCCGCACACAGGCTCTGCGGTTCGCCAATGTCCACCAGCGGCAGGTTGGGCGAGCCCAGGCAGTTGTACAGCTTGTTGCGCTCGGGATGCAGGGCGGCATCTTCGGCACTGATGCGGCGTTGCTGCAGGAGGTTCTCGATCTTCGAGTGGTCGCGGGTGCGGGTGAGCAACTGGCCCTGGCGCACGAAGTACAGGCGCGAGTCGCCTGCATGCGCCCACTGTACGCTGTCGTTCTGCATCAGGCAGCAGACGATGGTGGTGCGCGGCACGTCGCGCAGATTGTTCATGCGCGCGTAGCGGTGGATTTCATGATGGGCCTGCAGGATGCTGTCCTGCAGGAAATCGGCCGGGCGGCGCACGGTCGGACGTGCCTGCACCTGGAACTGCCGGGCGATGATCTGCAGGGCGTGCTGAGCCGCAACCTCGCCGAGCGCATGGCCGCCAAGGCCATCTGCCAGCACCATCAGCAGGGCATCGCGGGTAAAGCAGTACCCCATGCGGTCCTGATTGATGCGGCGGCCGCCTTTTCTGCTTTCCTGATAGACCGAAAATCGCATGGCTCGGTTCTGGCGATACGCGAGGCATGACAGCTGGCGGGGCGGCGGGTGCCGTTACGCCGAGCGGTCGCGCTTGCGCTCTTCGCCTCCCTTGAAGATACTCAGAATCCGCGTAGCCAGCGGCGCATCATCCGTCAGGGCCTGCGTGGCCGGCGCGCGGGTGGTGGCGTCGATCAGCGCGTTGGACTGTTCGCGCAACACCTTCTGCAGATGATAGACGCTTTGCGGACGCGCCTCGGCCTGCAGGCTCAGGCACCAGCCGACGAGGTCGACCAGTCCTTCCGTGTAGTAGGCGCGCAGGCGGTTGAGTTGCGCCGGGGCACGGTCTTCGCGGTGGCGCTGGTTTGCTTCCTGCGGGGGCGAGCCGGCCATGCACGCGTAGAGTGTTGCCCCGATGCTGTAGATATCGGTCCAGGGACCCAGGGCGCCACCGCGCGTATACAGTTCCGGGGCAGCGAAACCCGGGGTGTACATGGGCTGGAAGCGAGAACCTTCGGCCATCAGGATCTGTCGCGCCGCGCCAAAATCGAGCAGGATCGGCGAGTTGTCCTCGCGCAGATAGATGTTGCCGGGTTTGATGTCGAGGTGCAGCAGCTTGTGGATATGGACTTCGCGCAGCCCGTTCATCAGCGCATGAAATACCTTGCGGATCACATGTTCGCGCAGCATCTTCGACTTGCCTTGCTGCCGGGCGTGCAGGATGTGTTCCTGCAGCGTCTTGCCTTCCTCGTAGGCCATGACCATGTACACCGTGCCATTCTCGCGGAAGAAGTTGAGCACGCGCACGATGCTCGGGTGCACGATGTTCGCGAGCGAGCGGCCTTCCTCGAAAAAATACTTGAGGCCCATGCGGAAGGCGGAGGCGCTTTCTTCCGGCACCAGCGGAATCAACTCGCCAGGCGCGCGACGCGCCAGCGAGGAGGGCAGGTATTCCTTGATGGCGACCGGCTCGCCCTGTTCATCCACCGCCAGGTAGACGAAACTGAAACCGCCGCTCGCCAACTTCTTTACAATGCGGTAATTGGACAGCAGCGTGCCAACAGGTAGGGGCGCGCTTTTTTGCGGCTGGCCGGCTTTGGATTCAGACATGGGGCTCATCGACGTGTTGGCCCGGCGATTGTCGGAGGTATTGCAGCGCTTGTAAAGCCGCCCGGGCCCTACTGTTGGATGGCCGCACCAACCGCCCGATGCGGGCGGTTGCAGCATAGGCCGATCGAGCCCATGCTGCACCGCCGCGAGCCCTGCCGAAGCCATCTGTCCTCTTTTTGCAAGCATCGTTTAGGAACGTTTCCATGATCTACAGCATGACAGGCTATGGCGCGGCATCGCGCCAGGCTATCCTGACCGGGCCCGATGGTGCGCCCAGCGGCAGGACCGCCACGGTAACGGTGGAATTCCGTACGGTGAATTCCCGTTTTCTCGACATGCTGTTCCGCGTGCCCGACGAATGCCGGCCGTTTGAGCCGGCGATTCGCGAACTGCTTGCCAAGGTGCTGTCGCGCGGCAAGCTGGAGTGCCGCATCAACCTGCAGCGCGTGGATGTCGGCAGTGCCGCGGTGACGCTGAATGACGGACCGCTGGCGCAACTGCAGGCGCTGGAGCAGCAGGTACAGGCGCGCTTTCCCCAGGCCGGCGGACTGCGCATGGGTGAAATCCTGCGCTGGCCCGGCGTCGTGGCCGAGCCGGAACTGACGCAGGACGCGCTGCGCGATGCTGTCATGGCGGCCGCCGAGGCCGCGCTGCAGCAATTGCGCGAAACCCGGGCACGTGAGGGGGCCGCGCTTCGGCAGGTACTGCTGGATCGCGTGGACGGCATGCTGGCGATCGTGACGCGGCTGGCGCCGCTGGTGCCCCAGCTGATTCAGCAGCACCAGGACAAGCTGACCGAACGCCTGCGCGACGCTTTCGGCCTGGCGGCTCCCGAAGGCATTCCCGCCATGAGCCGCGAGGAGGTCGCTGAGCGCATCCGCCAGGAGGCGACGGTCTACGGCATCCGCATCGACATCGCCGAAGAACTGTCGCGTCTCGAGGCGCATCTGCAGGAGACACGTCATCTGCTGCAGAAGGGTGGGCAATTGGGCAAGCGGCTCGACTTTATGACGCAGGAGCTGAACCGCGAGGCCAACACGCTCGGTTCGAAGGCCGCAGCCAAGGAACTCGCCGACGCCTCGATGGAGCTCAAGCTGCTGATCGAGCAGGTCCGCGAACAGGTACAGAATCTGGAGTAAGCACAATGTCGCAGGGTATTCATTCGTCCGCCGTCGAGATGCACTATCCCGGCAACCTTTTCATGGTCGTGGCCCCATCGGGCGCGGGCAAGTCGTCGCTGGTCAATGCGCTGCTGGCCCAGGACGCGCACATCCGCCTGTCGGTCTCGTACACCACGCGCGCCCCGCGGCCGGGCGAAACCGACGGGGTTCAATACCATTTCGTTTCGGTCGACGAGTTCATGGCTGCGCGCGATCGCGGCGAGTTTCTTGAATGGGCCGAGGTGCATGGCAACTACTATGCGACCTCGCGCGTGTGGATCGAGCAGCAGATGGCGGCCGGCACCGATGTCCTGCTGGAGATCGACTGGCAGGGCGCGCAGCAGGTGCACAAGCAGTTTGCCAATGCAGTGGAGATATTCATTCTGCCGCCATCGCTGACGGCGCTCGAGGAGCGGCTCAAGAAACGCGGGCAGGATGCCGACAACGTCATCACGCGACGCTTGCTGGCGGCAGGCAGCGAGATGGCACATGCGCCGGAAGCGGACTACGTCATTATCAATGAGGTCTTCGACACCGCCTTGCAGCAGTTGCGCGGCGTGGTAGAGGCGACGCGGCTACGCGTCGATTCGCAGCGTGCACGGCACACGCAACTGTTCAGCGAACTGGGTATTCATTAAGCTCAAGAGAGCGATGCAGCACGGCATGGCGGCGAGTCGGAAATAGCCTTTCCGGCAGCCTCCCCGGCGGTGCTGCTAGAATGCACATATTGTGTTTAGGAATTCTTCCGAGGTAAATCATTTATGGCGCGTATTACAGTCGAAGACTGCCTGAAACAGATCCCGAACCGCTTTGTACTGTCGCTCGTGGCAACGTACCGTGCGCGTCAGATCGAGGGCGGCCACTCGCCCAAGCTGGAAGCAAACCGCGACAAGGCGACCGTTATCGCCCTGCGTGAAGTGGCCTCGGGCCTGACCGGCGTGGAAATGCTCAAAAAAGTTCCTCTGAACTGATTGGCAAGCGGGCAGATGGTGTTGCTGCGACTGTGTGCATAGTGTGCCGCGCTGAGGAGCGGAGTCGCGATGTCGTCCAGCCTGCCACCTTCCACGCCTGAAGCCAAGCGTCCCAGCCGGCACGCCGAGGCCGATACGGCCACGACGCTTCCGGTGGAGCGGGCCGTCGCGTCGCGTGGCACGGGTGCCACTTCAACGGCGACTGCAGTGCCACGCACCGGCGCGCCGAACCTGCCTGACCCGCTCGGCACGGAGATCGTCGGCGAGCGCGCGGTGGCGCTTCCCCTCAAGGAACACCGCACCTCGCCACGCCGGGATGAACCGGTGGTCGTGCCAGCCAGCGTTGCGGCGGATGCAGGCACAAAGTCCGATAACCTGTTCATCGATGCCGTACTGGAGCAATCCTACCGGCATCTGTTCGGGCCCACCTCGCAACCTGCCGCGCCGCCACGCCAGCAGGTCGTCTCCATCTCCGCGCTCGCGGAGAAGCTCAAATACCTCAAGCCCGCCGATATCAAGCTGGTCCGAGAGGCCTTCCATTTTTCCGACGAAGCGCACCTCGGGCAGTACCGCCAGAGCGGCGAACCCTACATCACCCATCCGGTCGCTGTCGCCGAGTTGTGCGCCGACTGGATGCTTGACGCCCAGTCGATCATGGCAGCCCTGCTGCACGACGTGATGGAAGACCAGGGGGTGACCAAGACCGAGCTCGCAGAAAAATTCGGCCCCAAGGTTGCTGAACTGGTCGATGGCCTGACCAAGCTGGACAAGCTCGAATTCCAGAGCCGCGAACAGGCGCAGGCCGAAAGCTTCCGCAAGATGCTGCTGGCCATGGCGCGCGATGTGCGCGTGATCCTCGTGAAGCTGGCCGACCGCACGCACAACATGCGCACGCTCGACCATGTGCCGTCGGAAAAGCGTCGCCGCATCGCGCTGGAAACGATGGAGATCTACGCGCCCATCGCACACCGGCTCGGACTGAACTCCACCTATCGCGAGCTGCAGGAACTCAGCTTCAAGGTTGGTTCACCATTTCGGTATGCCACGCTCGACAAGGCGATCCGCGCGGCGCGCGGCAATCGCCGCGAAGTGGTCAGCCGGATTCTGGAATCCGCGCAGCGTGCACTGCGCGATGCCGGCATTCCCGCCGAAATGAGCGGCCGCGAAAAAACCGTCTTCAGCATCTACAACAAGATGCACGAGAAGCAGCTGTCGTTCTCGCAAGTGCTCGACGTGTATGGCTTCCGCGTCGTCGTCGATACGCAGATGCAGTGCTACATGGCCATTGGCGCACTGCATTCTCTGTACAAGCCGATGCCCGGCAAGTTCAAGGATTACATCGCCATTCCCAAGGTGAATGGTTATCAATCGCTGCATACCACGCTGGTGGGGCCGTTCGGCACGCCGGTCGAGTTCCAGATCCGCACGCGCGAGATGCACCAGATCGCCGAGGCCGGCGTGGCGGCGCACTGGATGTACAAGCAACAGAATGAAGAATTTACGGATGTCCAGAAGCATGCGCACCAGTGGCTGCAATCGCTGCTGGATATCCAGAGCCAGACCGGCGACTCGCAGGAATTCCTCGAGCACGTCAAGATCGACCTGTTCCCGGATGCGGTCTATGTGTTCACGCCCAAGGGTGAGATCCGCAACCTGCCGCGCGGCGCGACGGCACTCGATTTTGCCTATGCCGTGCACAGCGACATCGGCAACCAGTGCGTGGCCGTCAAGATCAATAACGAACTGCTGCCGCTGCGTACCGAACTGAAGAACGGCGACATCATCGAGGTCACGACCGCGCCATATTCGAAACCGAATCCAGCGTGGCTGTCGTTCGTGCGTACCGGCAAGGCGCGCGCCGCCATCCGTCATTACCTCAAGACCACGCAGCTGCATGAGGCCATCCAGCTGGGCGAGCGTCTGCTCGAACAGGCCACGCGCCTGCTCGGCATCGATCTGCAGGCCCTGCCGCAGGCAGTGTGGGACAACATGATCCAGTGGACCGGCAACAAGACCCGCGAGGATATCTTTGCCGATCTCGCGCTGGGCCGCCGCGTGGCCGCCGTGATGGCACGCCGGATCGAGATCGTGCTGCATGAGCTTGGAGACGAGGCGAGCACGGCTGCGCTGACTGCGCCGGGTATGGCCGGTGAGGACTCGCCAGCGGTGGCGGTGACCGGCGACGAGGGCATGTCGATGGTTCTGTCGCCTTGCTGCCGGCCGATTCCCGGTGACGACATCGTTGGCTATCTTGGCAAGGGTGAAGGCTTGCAGATCCACGTGCAGGATTGCAAGGTGGCCAAGCGCCTGCACAGCAAGGATCCGGATCACTGGATCGATGTCATGTGGGCGCCGCGCATCTCGCGCGTATTCGATGTGTCGATCAAAGTCATGGTGCACAACGTCAAGGGCATCCTGGCCCGCGTGACCGCCGATCTGACGGCCGCCGATGCCAATGTGGCGCACGTCTCGATGGAACCTGAAATGGGGCAGGAAGCATCGTTCATGCAGTTCATCATCCAGGTGCGCGACCGTGTGCACCTCGCCAATGTCATGCGCGCGCTGCGTCGTAATCCCGACGTGATCCGGATTGCGCGGGACCGCAACGACCACTGATCATTGCCCAGGCTTCACGTGCGGCGCGGGTAGGTTACCGCGATGATGTCGATCTCCTCGGGCCCGGCAGGCGTGTGCAGCGTCACCGTATCTCCCTCGCGTGCCTTGATCAGCGCCCGAGCAATCGGCGAGATCCAGCTGACGTGTCCGCGCTCCAGGTCCACTTCGTCCGTGCCGACGATGGTCACAGTGCACTCCTCGTTTGCGGGCGTGATATACGTGACGGTCGCGCCGAAGAAGATCTGGTCGTTGTCGCCCTGCAGGCTGGCATCCACGACCTCCGCCTTTTCCAGGCGTTTGGTCAGAAAGCGGATACGGCGATCAATTTCCCGAAGGCGTTTCTTGCCATAGAGATAGTCGCCGTTTTCCGAACGGTCGCCGTTCGACGCTGCCCACGACACGATCTTTACCACTTCCGGTCGCTCTTCGTCGATCAGGTGCAGCAACTCATCCTTCAGGCGCTGATGGCCTGCCGGTGTAATGTAATTCTTGGTCCCCGGGGGGAGCGGACTGATGTCCTCACCCAGATCGTCGTCGTCACTGGTTTCGGATTCTTTGGTAAATGCTTTGCTCATGCGGTGCTGCGGTTGCGCCAGGAAAAATCAGGATGCGCCTATTATAGGAGGACCGCCGGATTGGCAGGGCGACAGAGGTCATCTGCTCTTTTTTTAAAAAAGGGCTTCCCAAACGCAAAAATTCCGATATAATCTTGCTTCTCGAGTGCGGCTGTAGCTCAGTTGGATAGAGTACTTGGCTACGAACCAAGGGGTCGTGGGTTCGAATCCTGCCAGCCGCGCCACCTACAAGAAGGGCTTCCAGCAATGGAAGCCCTTTTTCTTTTGCCCATTCCCCATCAAAGAACTTCGGCTGGATACAGCGCTGTCCGGCTCGCTTCTTCTACGCAACGTCTTGCGCGCTTCGCCGCTTGTCCAGAAAAATCTGAATGTCCCAATTGAATGTAAAGCGATAGCGCGCCCGTTGATGTCAGGCGGCAAGAAATCTTCTTCGATCTCAAAGGTTCGACGGCACCGTATGTGCGCGAGGCTTCGAAGGTGTGCCTTCGAGCGGACTGCAGACGTTGCCAGTGATAGGACGGGGCAAGATCAAAGAGGTTGGAGCAAGATCGGAGCAGGGCGCTTCCTGTTATGAATGTTGCTCTGGTTCTCCGTCTCGGCTATATTGCATGCAGGTCCATCTCCACTGAGATTGTCTTTCTTGGACGCCATCAACCGCGCTCTCCTTCATGATCGACTCGCTACGTTGCATGCCGCGCGCAAGCAGCGCGATCCGATTCGCATGGCGCGGGCCAAGGACGCAGTACGGGAGTTGATGGCAGATGGCAGTCTGTCGGCCGAGTTGTTCGAGCAGGCCGTACTGGCCCTGATCGACCCTGCTGGTGCGCGTATCTCTGGTGCACAACGCGAGGTCATTCCCTATCGCTGGCGCGAGCCTGTCGACTCAGACGCAACGCCTCCCGCTCACGTAATGCCAGGCTCTTCGGCGTCCTGACCATTCTCCATGCTGTCCCTGTTGTTTTCATGTTTTTCTGTGGCGTGCTGAATTCGTGCTGAGCGTGGCGGCAGTGCGGATGCGCAGGCTTGCGATGTTCGTGGCCGGGCGCTGCGTGGCGCGTGGGGTATAGTCTGTATGCAGGCAGCAAAGACGGGGGAAGCCACCATGCAGGAGACCGACGTATGTTCCGGGGTCGATTGGGCGACGATGATCGTAGCGCAGACATCGGATGCCATCATCGCGACCGATCGTGGCGGCGTCATTCGCGTCTGGAATGCCGGAGCAGAGCGCCTGTTCGGTCATCGCCAGAGCGAGATGCTGGGCGGCAGCCTGGATGTCATCATTCCCGAAACCTTGCGCAAGGCGCACTGGATCGGCTTCGACCGCGCGGTGGTCTCTGGTCAGATGAAATATTCAGGCGAGGTCATGACCACCCGTTCGATGCACAAGGACGGACGCAAGCTGTATATCGACATGAGTTTCAACCTGCTGCGTGATGCGTCGGACCAGGTGGTCGGTGTACTGGCGATCGCACGCGACTGCACGGCGCGTTACGAGGCGGAGCGTGCCATGCGTATGCGCTTGCGCGAACTGGAAGCGCCAAAAGCCTGATATCCCGTGTTTTCCGGCGTGTACCCCGGTGTGTGGAGCGAATATGAAAAAACCCGGCGACTTGCCGGGTTTTTTCATGAGCCGTACCGCGGTCAGCGGCTGATCGGCTTGTAGCGGATCCGCTTGGGTTTCGCGGCTTCTTCACCGAGGCGTTTCTTCTTGTCGGCCTCGTACTCCTGGTAGTTACCGTTGAAGAAGGTCCATTGCGAGTCGCCTTCGGCCGCGAGGATGTGCGTCGCGATACGGTCGAGGAACCAGCGGTCGTGGGAGGTGACGATCACGCAACCGGCGAACTCGAGCAAGGCATCTTCCAGTGCGCGCAGGGTTTCCACGTCGAGGTCGTTGCTGGGCTCGTCGAGCAGCAGGACATTGGCGCCGGCAATCAGGGTCTTGGCCAGGTGCAAACGGCCGCGTTCGCCGCCGGACAAGGTACCGACCGCCTTCTGCTGATCGCCGCCCTTGAAGTTGAAACGGCCGATATACGCACGGCTCGGCATCTCGAAGCGGCCCACGGTCAGCGTGTCGGAACCTTGAGCGATGGTGTCGAACACCGTCTTCGACGGATCGAGCCCTTCGCGGCTCTGGTCCACGGCTGCCAGATGGACGGTCGGGCCGATATCGATGGTGCCGCTGTCCGGCTGTTCCTTGCCCATGATCATGCGGAACAGCGTCGACTTGCCGGCGCCGTTGGGGCCGATCACGCCGACGATGGCGCCCGGCGGAATGCTGAAGCTGAGGTCGTCGATCAGCAGTCGGTCGCCGAAGCCCTTGCTGACATTGTTGAACTCGATGACGCGGTCACCCAGCCGTTCACCCGGCGGAATGAAGATTTCCTGCGTCTCGTTACGTTTTTGATACTCGACGGAGTTGAGTTCTTCAAAGCGGGCGATACGGGCCTTTGATTTAGCCTGGCGCGCCTTGGGATTCTGCCGTACCCACTCGAGCTCCTTGTTGAGGGCTTTCTGGCGTGCCGACTCCGAGGCTTCTTCCTGCTTCAGACGCGCTTCCTTCTGTTCCAGCCAGGACGAGTAGTTGCCCTTCCACGGAATGCCATGGCCACGGTCGAGTTCGAGAATCCACTCGGCCGCGTTGTCGAGGAAGTAGCGATCGTGGGTGACAGCCACCACGGTACCGGGAAAGCGCACGAGGAACTGTTCGAGCCATTCCACCGATTCAGCATCGAGGTGGTTGGTCGGTTCGTCGAGCAGCAGCATGTCCGGTTTGGAGAGCAGCAGCTTGGCGAGCGCCACGCGCCGCTTTTCACCGCCGGACAGCGGGCCGATCTTGGCGTCCCATGGCGGCAAGCGCAGCGCGTCGGCAGCGATTTCGAGCTGGGTGTCGAGGTCCGCGCCGCTGGTGGCGATGATGTTCTCATACTTGGCCTGTTCTTCTGCGAGTTTATCGAAGTCGGCATCCGGGTCGGAGTAGGCCGCATAGATTTCCTCCAGCTTCTGCTTGGCCTGCATAACCTCGCCGAGTGCCGATTCCACTTCCTCGCGCACAGTCTTGTCCGCGTCGAGTTCTGGCTCCTGCGGCAGGTACCCGATGGACACGCCCGGCTGGTGCTGCACCTCGCCGTCATATTCTTTGTCGACATTGGCCATGATGCGCAGCACGGTCGACTTACCAGAGCCGTTCAGGCCGAGCAGGCCGATCTTGGCGCCGGGGAAGAATGACAGCGAGATGTCCTTGATGATCTGGCGCTTGGGCGGAACAGTCTTGTTCACGCGCAGCATTGACATGATGTACTGAGCCATTTGCGAGTGCCTGAATCTGAATGGATGAACAAAGGTGCAAGCTTACCCTACTGCGCGATCCGGGGCGATGCCCGTACGTCACTTGCCATGGTTTCAGCCGCGATACAGTTTTGACAAGACGTGTGCTGGCGGCCTGAAGCGTGTCGTCTGCGCACGTATCACGCGCTGACGGAAGGGTACCGGGGAACGTGCGCTTCGGATCGCGCACGGGCGTAACAGCAGTGAGACGCTTGGGCAGCGCCGAATCCGCCAGCATGCCATGCCGTTGTACACGATACGGCAACAACACGCTCGGCAGCCGGTGGCACTCATATTGCAGGGTAGCGGTCTGGCTTGGCGTTGCCTCATGTGTCAAGCCATCCCCCCTGAATCCGATTACGGGAGTTGCCATGAAAAAAACTTTATTGGCATCGGCGATTGCGCTTGCGTTTGGCATAGGAAGCCAGGCATGGGCAGATGGGCCGAGCGTGGATGAGCGCGGTGCGGGTGACGCGTCGCAGACCATTACGAAGGTGAAGAGCCGGACCGATTCCACCACGACCACCCAAAATGGCTCGGGTGCGGCGGCCAGTGACAATGCATTGGCCATCCAGGCGAATGACAGCAGCAACAATTCTGACCAGAACAATGATAAGAGCGCCGGCAGCAACCGCGACAACCAGGGTCGTGCGCGTGCCGAAGGCTATGGCACGGCGGCGGCGAACAATGGCGGTATCGCTACGGCATCGTTCAGCAATGCCTTCAATACCAGCAAGGCCATCGCCATCAGCAAGCTCGAGGGCACGGTCACGAACATTCGCCTGCATGGCATCGGCAATGTCGCGACCAACCTCGGAAACGCGAATGGCGCGACAGGCGGCAAAGGCGGGGCTGGCTACGGTGGCAATGGCACTGGCGGGAATGCCGGCAATGGCGGTGCGGGCGGCGGCGGTGGAGACGGTGGCTCGGCAATCAACGGTAGCGCATCGGCCGGCAATGCCAGTAATGGCAGCGCGACTGCTGGCAACGGTGGACGTGGCGGCACAGCGCGCGATGCGTCCGGCGGAGCTGGTGGTTACGGTAAGGGTACCGGCGGGCAGGGCGCGGCCGGAAGCTTGGCCGGCGGCGGCTACGGTAAAGGCAGTGGCGGTGACGGGCTTGCTGGCAGCCTAGCTGGCGGCGGCTCGGGTGCAGGTGCTGGCGGTGAGTCGTCAGCGGAGACCGGACGTGGTTCGACAGCAACTTCAACCGGCGGCGCGGTCGCGGGGATTGGCGGAGCAGGTACTGCCGGTAGCGCGACGGGCAGTGGCGGCGCAGGATCTGGCAGCGGCGGTGGCGGTACGACCGGTTCGTCGTCAGTCACGGCTGGCGGTGGAACCGGCGGTGGTGGAGCGGGTGGCTCGGCGGCCAACGTGGCAGGCAACGCCGGCAACGGCGGCAGCGCGACCAATGGTGGCGCATCGACCCAGGCCTCGAACGGTAGCGCTACGGCCGGCAACGGCGCGGTGGGTGCGACGGGCGGCGCCGGTGGTACCGGTGGAGTTGGCAATGGCGGCACCGGCAACGGTGCAGTCGGCGGCGCCGGCGGCAATGGCGGTGCACAGGTGGTGGATGCGGGCACCTTCAATATGTCCAATGCCATGGCCAGTGTCGGTCAGTCCGCAGCAGGCGTGATGATCGCCAACCAGAACAGCGGCTTCGCTTCGCTGGTGCAGCAGAGCGTCAACGTTCAGGCCAATCTGAACGTCGGACGGTAACGCTGACCGGCGGCGCCGGCCAGATGGTGTGGCCGGCGCTCCCAATCGTCCGCCATATCGTACGAGCTACGGTACGAATTGCAGTGTGAACGACGGTGCGGCGGCTGAACCTCGTACAACCGTACGGGGAGAGGAGTGTGATCGTGCGAGCGATGATCCGTAGTGCGCTGGTTGCGCCAGCGGCGCTGGCGCTGGCGGTCGCAGCGTGGGCTGCCCCCGGCCCTGAAGAGCCTGTTGTGGAAACCCTGGTGGTCCAGGAAACGGTACAGGTGCCGCCTTATGCCGTACATGCGGGGACCTCGGGCGACGCGCCGGCGCCGTCCGTTGCTGTCGCAGCTGTCGTGCCGGGTATCGGACGACCTGTCGATGCGCGTGCGCTGGATGGGTACCGTGGCGGTACCGGCATCGTGGTGAATGACATACGTTTGCGCGGCGTAGTCGCCGACAACACGGCCATCGATGTCACCACCGGCAGCAACATGATCCGTGGTGGCGCGTTCGCGCATATGAACGGCATTCCTACAGTGGTGCAGAACACCGGGGCCAATGTCCTGATCCAGAGCGCCACGATTGTCAATGTGCAGTTCCAGGCGCCATGAAAGCCTGGCCTGCATTACTTGTGCTGTCCGCACTGGCAGGCGGGTGGCCTGCCACGTATGCCGCATCGCTGGACATTCCCGGCATGCGTGGCGGACCTGCCTCCGTCAGGGTAACGAGCATGAAGGAGGCGCGTTTCAAAGGCACAGTTCGCCAGCAGTTCGATTTCAGTTGCGGCTCGGCGGCTATCGCCACCTTGCTGACGTACCAGTACGGCCAGCCGATCAGCGAACAGACAGCCTTCACCGCCATGTATGCCGCGGGTGATCAGGAAAAGATCCGTCGCGAGGGTTTTTCGCTGCTGGATATCAAACGTTTTCTCGAGACACGCGGTTTCGCCGCGGACGGCTTCGAGCTCACGCTCGACAAGCTGGCCGAGGCGCGGCTGCCTGCCATCGTATTGATCAAGGAAAAGGGCTATCACCATTTCGTCGTCATCAAGGGCATGCGCGGCGAGCGCGTGCTGATCGGCGATCCGGCCTTCGGGACGCGTGCGGTCTCGCGCACGGCGTTCGAAGCGATGTGGGACAACGAGGTGCTGTTCGTGGTGCACAACCGCCAGGAGCTGGCGCGTTTCAACCAGCCCGTGGACTGGAGCGTGGCGCCCCGGGCGCCTCTCGAAGCCGCGGTTCATCGCGACGGATTGTGGAACATCACGATTCCGCGCCTGGGCCCCGGTGATTTCTGAGGTGCATGATGCAATTCAAATCTTCTTCACGGACATGGCTGGGCGGCATATGCATGCTGGCCGGATGGCTTGTTCCGCTGCACGCCGGTGCCATGGATGCCGGCCATCCGATCAATGTGGCGCAGGGCTGGCACAAGGTCAGCATCGAACGGCTCGATACCATGCGCGGCGGTTTCGTGACACCGCAGGGACTGCATGTTGCGTTCGGCATCGAGCGCGCGATCTACGTCAATGGCGAGCTGGTGGCATCGGTGAACATCAGCATTCCCGACCTGGGCCGCATCACGCAGGAACAGGCGCGCGCCCTGGCGAACGTCAACACCACCATGAATCTCGTCCAGAACGGCCCGGCCAACACTTTCCAGCCGGCATTGGAGAACCCGCTCACGGTTGGCACGGTGATCCAGAATACTTTGAACAACCAGCAGATCAGCAGCCTGTTGCGCATTGATGCCATCGTCAACACGCTCGAGGGATTCAAGAACATGCATGCACAGACAGCGTTGAGCCAGGCGCTGGCCAACGTCACAGGAGGTCGCTGACCCATCCGCAATGCCGCGGAGCGGCACTTGCCATCCATATCCGCTCGATCGGGAGAACGCATCGTGAACACAACAACGAGAAAGATGTCGGTTGCGGCCCTTGCGGCTGCTGGGCTGTGTGTCCCAACTGCCTATGCGCAGGAGGTGCGGGATCCGCTGATCGAGCTCGAGCAGCTCAAGCAGAGGATGGCAGAGCAGAGCGCCGAGATGGAAGCGCTGCGGCGTACGCTCGACGCGCAACAGGAGAGCCTGAATGCCTTCCGTCGCATGCTGCGTGACGATACGCTGTCGCACATGCGTGGCGGCATGGCCCCGGGGCGCAGCGCGGATGCTGGTGGCTGGGGCGCACCCATGCTGGCGCAGAACGCTACGCCACCCGATGGCGGGCCGGTTGGCCGCGCGCCGGAGCACGATGGCAGGCCGCCGGAGATCGCGCCCATCTTCGACCAGCCGGGCGTACTGACGCCGGCCCGTACGTTCGTCTTCGAGCCGTCCTTGCAGTTCGGCTACTCATCCAATAACCGGGTCGCGCTGGTAGGGTACACCATCATCCCGGCCTTGCTGATCGGGCTGATCGATGTGCGCGAGGTCAAGATCACGTCCCTGGTTGGCGCGGCGACGTTTCGCTATGGCCTGACCAACCGGCTGGAGATCGAGGCGCGCATTCCCTACGTCTATACCTCGAGTTCCACGGTCAGCCGTGAGCCATTCATCGGCACGGCCGGCGAACGGACCTTCGATGCGCGCGGCCACGCGCTGGGCGACGCAGAAGTCACGGTCCGCTACCAGATCAATGACGGCGGGGTCGACAAGGCATACTACGTCGGCTGGCTGCGCTTCAAGTCGCGTACGGGCAAGGATCCTTTCGAGGTCGAGACCGACTGCGTGACACGCTGTGTCGGCAATACGACCGGTACGGGCCTGCCATTGTCGATGCCGACGGGATCGGGCTTCTACGCGATCCAGCCTGGTTTGACCTGGCTCTATCCTTCCGATCCGGTAGTGTTCTTCGGCAGTGTCAGTTACCTCTACAACTTCAAGCGCAGTGGTGTCAGCCGGACAGTGGTCAATGGCGAGAAGGAGTTCATCGGCTCGGTCGCGCCGGGCGGCATTATCGGTTTCAACTTCGGCATGGGGCTAGCACTCAACGACAAGGCTTCGTTCAGCATCGGCTATGACCAGAGCATCGTCGGCAAGACCAAGCAGAATGGCCAGACGGTGCCTGGCTCGGTCCGGACGGTATTGGGTACGCTGCTGGTTGGCTACTCGTACCGCCTGAGCGACAAGCGCACGCTCAACCTGGCAATTGGGGCGGGCCTGACGCGCGACACACCGGACCTGACCGTTACGCTACGCTTGCCGATGACGTTTTAACGTGCGTGGCCATACCGTCGGACATGCGTTCGAGCACATGGTCCGTCATGCCGGCAGCCAGTTCTTCCTCGCCGAGGAAGATACGGCCGGCATGCTCGCGTGCCAGCAGCGTGGCTTCTTCCTCGCTGTGGGTACGTACCACGGTTTCGATGCCCGGGTTCAGCGTCCGTGCGATCTCGATCATCTGACGCACATGGAAGGTGTCGGGCGTAGCGATCACCAGCATGCGGGCGTGCACGATGTGTGCCTGAATGAGCACTGCGGGTTCGGCGGCATTGCCGGATACCGCCGGGATGCCGCGAGCACGCAGGGCCTCGACGATTTCCCGGTTCTGTTCTGCCACCACGTAGGGAATACCGTTGGTCGTCAGCGCGGCGCCGATGCGACGTCCGACGCGGCCATAGCCTACCAGCACCACCTGGTTGCGCAGGCTTTTCTGGTCGGTAGACATCGGCAGCTCGGCCAGCGGATCGTCGCGCTGCTCGAGCCGGCGCGCCAGCCCGGAGCGGGCGCGGATCCAGCGCAGCAGCGGTTCGATAGCCTGGAAGACGAAGGAGTTGAGCGCAATCGAAATGAGCGCGCCGGCCAGGATCAGGCTTTGGCCCTCCACCGGCAGCAGCTTCAGGGCGACGCCGAGACCGGCGAGGATGAAGGCGAATTCGCCGATCTGCGCGAGGCTTGCGGATACCGTCAGCGCGGTGTTGAGCGGATAGCGGAAGGCCAGCACCAGCAGGAACGCGGCAACGGTCTTGCCAAGCACGATCACGGCGATCACGGCTAGCACGTGCAGCGGTTCCTCGATCAGGATGCGCGGTTCGAACAGCATGCCGACCGAGACGAAGAACAGCACCGAGAAGGCATCGCGCAGCGGCAGCGATTCTTCCGCGGCGCGATGGCTGAGGGCAGACTCGCGCAGGATCATGCCGGCGAAGAAGGCGCCGAGCGCGAACGACACGCCGAACAGTTCGGTGGCGCCATAGGCGATGCCGATGGCGGCGGAAATCACGCACAGGCTGAACAGCTCGCGCGAGCCGGTGCGGGCGACTTGCCATAGCAGCCACGGGAACACGCGGCGTCCGACGACCAGCATCAAGGCCACGAAGGCAGTGACCTTGGCCAGCGTCCACAGGATGGTCTGCCACAGCGCGGTGTCCGGCTGTGCCGCTTCGCCCGGCACGCCGCCGCCAAGCGGAATCGCCATTGCCGGCAGCAGCACAAGCGCCAGGACCATGGCGAGATCTTCGACGATCAGCCAGCCGACCGCGATGCGGCCATTCATCGATTCGAGGATGCCGCGGCTTTCGAGCGCGCGCAGCAGCACCACGGTACTTGCGGTCGACAGGCACAGGCCGAACACGATGCCTTCGCCGATGCTCCAGCCCCAGGTCCATGCCACGCCCATGCCCATCAGCGTTGCTGCGCCAATCTGCACGATGGCTCCAGGCAAGGCAATGCGGCGGACGGCCAGCAAGTCGTTCAGGGAAAAATGCAGGCCCACGCCGAACATCAGCAGCATCACGCCAATCTCGGCCAACTGCCCAGCGAGTTCGAGGTCGGCGACGAACCCTGGGGTTCCCGGCCCGATCGCGATTCCGGCCAGCAGGTAGCCGACAAGCGCAGGTATTCGAAGCTTCGAACAGATGAAACCCAGAATGAGCGCAAGGCCGAGGCCAGCCGCGATGGTCGTGATCAGCGATATGTCGTGAGGCACTATATATGGAATCCGAGGGCGGTCATGCGGAGACGAAGGCGGCATGCCGCTTTCGACAGGGAGAAATTTATTGTAACGGATGGAATTCGAAGCCGCCGACAAAAAAGTGGCGATTCAGCGGCACGTCATGATGCGACACGCCATGGCGGCGCTGCATGGGCATGTCGCTGCAAGCGTAGCGGCGAGCGCCGCCTTGGGGGGAGGTGTGCAGGGCGCCTGACTATTGCTTGGCCGGCAACAGGATAGTCACCAGGATGGCGGCATCCTCCAGGGCTTCAAGTGCATGTGGAGTGCCGCCCAGCAGGAACAGCAGGGTGCCGGCCGTCATCTCCACCGACCGCGCGCCGAGCTGGAGCCGGACTTTTCCTGCGAGACACTGGATGGTGACTTCACCGGCGACCTGGTGCTCGGGAAAGCGTTCCCCGCTGAGCAGCACCAGCCGCATCACTTCGAGGTGATCGGTCTTGAAGAACGCCTGGGTTGCCGTCTCGAGCAGCGAAGCGCCGTTGGGGTGGAGATCGATGAGCTCGCCAGGGGCGGCATGCGGCATGGCCATGAGGTCTCCTCCGTGCAGGGTTGGTGTCTCTATTGAACCCCGGCGTGCACGGAAGTTCAAGTCAGCCTGGCTTGCCGTCCAGCCGCGGCCGGCTGAGCACCGGCCAGTAGCGGACGGCATAAATGCCAAAGCCGGCCGCCCACATCAAGCCCGAGGCGAGCATGGCACTGCCGTAGGCGGCTGGCCATGCGCCGCCGGCTACGCGCACGAAAGCGGCGCAGAGGATCAAGAGATAGGCTGTAATCTCCCAGCGGTCGGCGCGCAACGGACGGCCAGTGTGACCGCGCGCGGTGCGCGTCATCATGCCGATCGTCATGGCGCCGATGGTGCCTGCCGTCAACGCATGCGTTGCCAGCACGGCAGGGACAAGGTGCAGATGCGCCAGTCCGCGCAGGACCAGGTGCACGACGAGCCATGCATAGCCAGCGTGCAGGATCCAGACCAGAGGCGTACGCAGCGTACGCCACGGTTGCCAGCCGTGCAGGCGCGCTGCATGAGCGGCAGCGGCGGCGAGCGCCAGCGCAGCCTGTATGCCCTCAGGCAAGGCCAGTACATGCGCGGCCAGCAAGGCCAGCAACAGACCGAGTGCGGCACGCTCGATCCACTGGCGACGCGTGGCCCGCGTGCCGGGGACGCCGTTGTTGGTGAACATGGGGATGACACGGCCACCGATGACGGCGATGATGAACAGCACCACATCGAGTGCGATATGGAGGCCATCCAGCGGTGAAATCGGCAGGCGGCCCGCCAAGGCCAGATGAAAGCTTGCGCTGGAAGCTGCCAGCGCGACCAGCAGGGCGATGAAGAAAAAATTACGCCGGTTACCGGAACGCCACAACGCCCCGGAGATGGCCCACGCCACAGCGAGCGGGAAAGCGGTAACGGTCACGGCCGCAAGCAGCGGATATGGACCTGCGGCGAAGAATCGGCCGAGCAGCCACAGCGCGGCCAGTGCAGCCAGCCGCCAGCCATCAGGGGTCGGCTGGCCGGTCCAGGCGCGTACGGCGGTCAGCAGAAAGCCGGCAATGATGGCGAACGTGAAGCCGAATACCATTTCATGTGCATGCCACAACATGGCCGGCATGCCGCCGGGCAGCGGCACGCCAGGCGCATGCGGTGAGAGTTGCAGGATCCACAGCAACATGCCGGCTGCACTCAGCAGCGCGCCCAGCAGGTAGAACGGCCGGAACCCGAGTGCCCACAGCGCGTGGCGTGCAGCAGGCTGGCGCGACATGTTAGCGCCGTGGGAAGTTGTCTCGTGCATGGCCTGTCCGGGTGTCAAAGATCAGAGCAGGTGGTCGAGCAGATCGGGGCCGAACACTTCGCGGTGGATGCGCGTGGGCGGTACACCAGCGGCAACCAGGTCACGCCACTGTACCTGCATGAACGGCAACGGACCGCACAGGTACACCGGTTGGTCGGCGTAGGCCCAGACCGGCAGCCGGGCGACATCCATCCGTCCGGCGAAGATGCCTGTGGACGGCTGCGCGGCGGTATCGAGCGTCTCATAGAATACGGCGGTCCGCAGGTTCGGCATGCGGGCTTGCGCGTCGGCCAGGTCCTGGCGGTGCGGATGATGCGCGGCATCCCGTGCGGCGTAGCCGAAGACGACTTCGCGCTGCGGGTGGCATCGGGCGATTGCGTTGAGCGTGCCGATCATTGGCGTGATGCCGATGCCGGCGGATAGCAGAACGATCGGCGTGGTGCTGCGCACGTCGGGCTGGAAGTCACCGAATGGCTTGGTGATGGCGAGCGTGCCGCCCACTTCGAGATTGTCGTGCAACCAGTTCGACACCTGGCCGGCGGGCGTTTCCTGGCCGGCGACTTCACGCTTGACCGAGATGCGCAGCGTCGGCTGGCCGGGGGCGTCCGACAGGCTGTACTGGCGCAACTGGCGCAGGCCGCCGGGCAGGTCGACGGCGACGCTCACATACTGGCCGGGAACGAAGTCGGGTGTCGCTTCGCCATCCATGGGCGCCAGCGTGAACGAACGCGCCAGCGTACCCTGGTTCTCGAGGCCCACCACGCGCATCGACTGCAGTGCGCCGGGAGCGGTGCCGGCGGCTTCGTACAGCTTGCGCTCCTCGGTAATCAGCGCATGCGCGAGCAGTCCGTAGGCTTCTTCCCACGCGCTCAGCAGGTCCGGCGTGGCGGCAGCGCCGAGGGTTTCCTGGATGGCGCCGAGCAGATGCCGGCCAACGATCGGATAGTGTTCGGCGGTGATGCCGACCGAGGCATGCTTGTGCACGATCCGGCTGACCACCGGGCCGAGCGCCGCTGCGTTGTCGATGTTTGCCGCATAGGCAAACACGGCCGATGCGAGGGATTGCTGCTGTGCGCCGCTGGCCTGGTTGCCCATGTTGAACAGGTTCGTCAGCTCCGGATGGGCGGCGAACATGTTGCGGTAAAACGTGGTGGTGATGGCCAGTCCATGTTCGCGCAGCACGGGAACGCTGGCGTCGATGTACGGGCGGGCTTCGGCGGACAACATCGTTTTTCTCCAATGTTGCATATAAAATGCAACTTTAAGTACCTAAAAAAACCACGGTCGTCCGTGGCATGACAAACGGGTCTCAGTGCGCGGCGCTGGCCGTGCGACCCAGAAATTCCCGATGCAGGCGAATGATCTGGGCACCGGTGCCGGCCCCCACGATATCGCGCAACGTATAGCGGTTCATGGTGGCGTAGAACGCATCCTGGCCGGCACGCAGGGCATGGCGCAGCAGGCAGTCGCCGGACAGGGCGCAATCCAGTCCCTGGCAGTCGACGACTTCATCATCGCCTTCCAGCGCCCGCAAGACGGTACCGATGTGCAGCTGCTCGGCGGCAATGCCGAGACGGATGCCGCCGTGGCGGCCGCGTGTCGCATCCACCCATCCCAGCTTGGCCAGTGCACCCACGGCCTTGACCAGGTGGTTGTGCGGAATGGCGAACTGCTGCGCCACCTCGGCCACGGTGACCGGGGTGGTGCGGGCATCGCTGGCGAGATACATCAGCACTCGCAAGCCGATATCGGAAAAACGCGTGAGACGCATGACAGGCTCCGTGATGGCGCCATGATATTAAATTTGCATTTTAAATGCAACATATTCATGTGGCTGTGATGTGGCTGTGATGTGGCTGTGTTGTCTCTGCACATCCCGACCACCGGTCCCAGCTGTCAGGTGGCCGTCGGACGCCGCCTTCCGATCGAAAGGCGGGGCTGCGCATACCGGTTTGCCTGGTCGGCAGGGTGTTCGTTCAACACCGGGCCACAGCGGTTGTGCCGTCGTGGGGTATGCGAAGCGTGTCGGCTGGTGTCATTACACGCCTGAACAATCCATCTGACAAATATAGAATGTCGCTAAAACTATCTTGAAAACAGATGGTATGCGTTATCCTGTGGTGGGTATGTCTTTTGGGAAGCCTCATGGAACTTCGGCAGCTGCGGTATCTGGTGGCGATTGCGGAACACGGCAGCTTTTCGCGCGCGGCCGAGAAGGTGTTTATCGCGCAGTCGGCGCTCAGTCATCAGCTCGCGCAGCTCGAGCGGGAACTCGGCGTGCAGTTGCTGCACCGCGCACACCGCGGCGTCGAGCTGACCGAGGCGGGACATGCGTTTCTGCCACATGCCAAGGCCATCCTGCGTCAGACCGAGGACGCCCGCGCCAGCGTGCGCAGCGCACCAGGCGAGCCCGCCGGCAAGGTGGTGATCGGATTGCCGCAAAGTATTTCCAACGTGCTGGCGCTTCCGCTGCTGCAAGCAGTACGCGCTGCCTTGCCGAATGTCGAGCTCGAATTGACGGAAGAGCTGACGGGCACGCTGACTGACCAGCTGCGTACCGGTTCGCTGCACCTGGCGGTGCTGTTCGATAACGGCGACCTGTCCGAGTTCGATACGAGGCTGCTGGCGAGCGAGCGGCTGTGCCTGGTCTCACGCCGGCCCGACCGGGGTGAGGGGCCTCGGTCGGTATCGTTGCGCAAGGCGTTGTCGATGCCGCTCGTATTGCCTGCCGGCCGCCATGGCGTGCGGCCGATCATCGAGCGGATGGCGCGGGAGCGCGGCTATGGTGCGCCGCATGTGATTGCCGATATCAGTTCTGTCAGCATTCTGCGGTCGACTCTGCTCGCGGGTATCGGACACACGCTGTTACCGGTGATGCCGCTCAAGGCCGACATCGACAGCGGCGGGCTGGTGGCTGTGCCCGTGGTATCGCCGCCGCTGGTGAGGGTGGTGGCGGTATGTGCGTCGCGCCGTGTACCGCTGACGGCTGCCGCCACGGCGGTTCTGCAGATGCTGGATACGCTGGTGCGCCACCTGTGCCGCAGCGGTGCATGGGTCGATGCGACACCATTGGGTGTGCCCACCGAGACGCGCGTCTGATCTTGCCAGGCTGTATGGCGGTTGTGCTGCTGCTGGGGCTTCGCAGCCAGCGCTGCTATTGCGACAACTGCCGGTGCGCCAGTGCGCCAAGGGTCTGCATGGCCTGTTCCGTCGCCTCGGTCCACGCTTGCCCATAGTTGAGGCGGATGCAGTTGCGATAGCTGCGGCGCGCCGAGAAAATCGGGCCAGGCGCAATCGAGATGTCGTGCTCGAGCGCTTCGCGATGTAGCGCCAGCGCGTCGAATTCACGTGGGAACTCGACCCACAGAAAATATCCGCCTGCCGGCCGGGAGACGCGCACGTCTTCCGGAAAGTCGCGCCCAATGGCTTTGAGCAACTGGCCCTGCTGGGTCTCGAGCGCGTGGCGCAGCTTGCGCAGGTGCTTGTCGTAGCCGCCGTTCTGCAAGTACTCGGCGATTGCCAGCTGGGCGGGAATGCTTGCCGACAGCGTCGTCATCAGTTTCTGCCGCTGGATGGCATCGCCAAAGCGCCCGGGGGCAGCCCAGCCGATGCGGAAGCCGGGTGCGAGCGTCTTTGAAAACGAGCCGCAATGCATGACCAGTCCCTCGGTATCGAACGCCTTGGCCGGCACCGGGCTGCGGCTGCCGAAATACAGCTCGCCGTAGACATCATCCTCGATCAGCGGAACCTGATGGCGGGTCAGCAGTTCGACCAGCGCTTTCTTCTTGTCCGCGGTCATGCTCGCGCCCATGGGATTCTGGAACTGCGTCATGAACCAGCAGGCACGCACCGGATGACGCTTGAGTGCATCGGCGAGGGCGGCGAGATCAATGCCCTCGCTGGGGTGCACGGGGATCTCCACGGCTTTCAGGCCAAGCCGCTCAAGCGCCTGCAGCGCCGCGTAGAAGCCCGGCGATTCGATGGCGACTACATCGCCGGGCCGCGTCACGGCCATCAGGCACAGATTGAGCGCTTCCAATGCGCCGTTGGTGACGATGATGTCCTCCGTCGGTTGCGGAATGCCAGCGCCGAGATAGCGCAGAGCGATCTGCTGACGCAGCGCCGGATTGCCGGGCGGCATATCGGCGACCGACAACCAGGGGTCGATGGCACGCCCCGCGCGGGCGAGCGACTTGCCGAGCCGCGCCCACGGAAACAGCTCAGGGGACGGAAATGCCGATCCCAGTTGTACGAGCCGCGGGTCCCGTGCCGCATCGAGCACCGAGAACACCAGTTCGGAGATGTCCACGCTTGTCGATACCTTGCGCGAACGCGTCATGCCGGGCGGCGGCAGCGTGCGGCCCGGCGTTCCGGCGACGTAGTAGCCCGAACGTTCGCGGGCGCGGACCAGACCACGTTCCTCCAGCCGGTAGTAGGCCTGGAAGGCGGTCGACGGACTCACGCCATACTGCGCCACCGTGGTGCGGATCGATGGCATCTTGGTGCCGGGTGGCAGCTTACCGTTGCGGATGTCGCGGGAGAGCGCCTCGGCCAGCGCTTCGTAGCGTTTCATGGGAGTGGAGTGGTTCTTGGGTAGTTGGTTTAATCGACGCTCTGACTGACAATCTGATACGGTAAATTAACATGAAACTGGTTCTGTTACTTTTTCTTGGGGCTCGTCATACTGCACCCTGACACAACTCGCGTACGTGTAGTTCAACCTTTCCGACCCTACGAATCCAGACCCATTGCTGTGATCACCCGATATCTTCAACGGGCCATGCTGGCCCTGGCACTGGCTGTGCCCTGTGCAGCGATGGCTGCGTCAGCCGATAGCGCCCAGCTGAGCCGTGGCCAGTATCTGGCCACCGTCGGCAATTGCATGTCCTGCCATACCGCGCCTGGCGGCGCACCGCTGGCAGGAGGCTTGCCGCTCAAGACGCCGCTTGGCACGGTGTACTCCACCAACATCACCCCCGATCCCGAGACTGGCATCGGCGCCTACTCGCGTGACGAGTTCGAGCAGGCGGTACGGCGCGGTGTCGCCAGGCATGGCAAGCGGCTGTATCCGGCCATGCCGTATCCGTCGTACGCAGGGCTGAGCGATGACGACATCGATGCGCTGTACGTGTACCTGAAGCATGCCGTCAAGCCGGTGCGCCAGGCGACGCCTGCGCCGGAGATCCCGTGGCTGCTGGGCATGCGCTGGCCGCTGGCGATCTGGAACTGGCTGTTCGTGGACAGCAAGCCTTATCAGCCGGATGCGGGCAAGTCGGCCGAATGGAATCGCGGCGCCTATCTCACCCAGGCAGTCGCGCATTGCGGTGCCTGTCATACGCCGCGCAACGTGGTGGCGGCGGAGCGGGCGCTGGACGAGCGCAGCAGCCTGTATCTCGCCGGAGCGCGTGTCGACGGTTGGTCCGCGCCGAACCTCACGGGAGACCAGATCACCGGGCTGGGTGCATGGTCGCGCGAAGAGGTGGCCGAGTACCTGCGTACCGGACGCAACGCCCACGCAACGTCCTTCGGCCCGATGTCGGAAGTGATTTCTGGCGGTACGCAATATCTCACGCAACGCGATGCGCTGGCCATCGCTACCTATCTGAAGACCTTGCCGGGCGTGCGCGGCGAGAAGACGCCGTTCCGCTACGATCCGGCCGTCGCCGAGGCCCTGGCCCAGGGCCGTCTCGACAAGCCCGGCGCGCGGCGTTATGCCGAGTACTGCATGGCCTGCCATGGCGTAGACGGCAAGGGTTTCCGCCGGGTGTTTCCGCCGCTGGCCGGTAACGCTGTAGTGGCCGATCCCGATCCTGCATCGCTCATCCGCCTGCTGCTGGACGGTGCGGTGACTGCGAACGTCGCCACCGGACCTGCCGAGTACCACATGCCAGCCTATGGCTGGACCCTCGACGACCAGGAACTGGCCAACATCCTGACCTTCATCCGCACCAGCTGGGGCAATGCCGCGCCGGCCGTTACCGACGCCACGGTGGGCCGCCATCGTGCCGCGCAGGCCAAGCAAGTGAGACAACCATGAGCATCACGCGACGAGATTTTCTGAATGGTACGGCGCTGAGCATCGCCGCCGGCATGCTGCCGTCTTCACTGCTGCATGCGGCGGACGCGGCGCGCGTGGGTTATCCGCCAGCATTGACCGGCCTGCGTGGCAACCACGCAGGCTCGTATGCGCTGGCCCATAGCCTTGGCCGGGAAGGCGTGAAGTACCGTGCCGTGACGCCCCGTGAGGTATACGATCTTGTCGTCGTGGGCGGCGGCATCAGCGGCCTCGCGGCCGCGTGGTTCTATCGGCGCAAGTTCGGCGCGGACAAACGTATCCTGATTCTCGAGAACCATGACGATTTCGGGGGGCATGCGCGCCGCAACGAGTTCACTGTCCGTGGTAAGCGCTTGGTCTCGTATGGCGGTAGCGCCGGTATTCGCGCCTCCGCGCTGGAACAGCCGGCCGTCGCTGCATTGTTTGCTGGGCTGGGTCTCGATGCTCGCACGCGCCTGGCGGACGAGGGAATGTACACGCAGCGCGGACTGGGCCGTGCGGTGTTCTTCAACCGCGAACATTTTGGGCGCGATCAGTTGCTGACCGGCGATCCGCTCCTTGAACGCGCAACCGCCGCAGCGTTTCTCGCGCAGGCGCCGTTGCCGGCCGAGGACCGTACCGCATTGCAGCGGTTGTTCGATGGCAGCACCGATTTCCTGGTAGGCATGCCGGACGGTGAGCGCGCGACCTACCTGCGCCGTACCAGCTATGCTGCTTTCCTGCGTGAACGCGTGAAACTGGGCGTCGCTGGGCTGCGCTTCTTCCGCAGCCGGACCAACGATGCCTACGCGCTGGACAGCGAAGGCGTATCCGTGCTCGATGCGCTGGCGATCGGGCTGCCAGCCGGCGCGGGCATGCCGTCGGGTGTGAACAATCCATGGTTGGGCAAGGCGCCGGACACCGGGCTGCGTTTCGTCGATGGCAATGCCGGCATCGCGCGCCTGCTGGTGCGCGACCTGATTCCCGGCGTTGCCAAGGCCGGTGCGGCGGACAGCATTGCACAGGCGCAATTCGACTATGCCCAGCTGGACCAGGAGAAAGCCAAGGTACGCCTGCGGCTCAATAGCCTGGTGGTCGGACTGGAGCAGGATCGCCGGCTGAGCCGCGTAACCTATGGTGTGGATGGGGCGCTGTACGCGGCCGAGACCACACATGTCGTGCTGGCCGGCTACAACATGATGATTCCTTTCATCATGCCGGAACTCCCCGCGCCGCAGAAAGCCGCACTGCGCGATGCCGTCAAGGCGCCGCTGATCTACACCAAGGTGGCGCTCGACAACTGGCGTGCCTTCGATGCGCTCAAGACACGCAGCATCCATGCGCCGACGCAGCGCTACACCGATCTCCGGCTCGAGACGCCAGCGGGCGCGAGTCCGGACGACCCGGTGGTGCTGCACATGCTGTACGTGCCGACGGTCCCGGATAGCGGCATGACAGCGCGCGAGCGATTCCGTGCCGGGCGTGCGCAGTTACTGGCCACGCCATATGAGGCACTGGAGCGCGATGTCCTGGGGCAGCTCGATCGCATGCTGGGCCCGGCCGGGTTTGCATCGAAGAAGGAAGTGCGCGCCATCACGGTGAATCGCTGGTCGCATGGCTATGCGTGCATGCCGAACAGCCTGTACGAAGATGTCGAGGCCGCGAGGAAAAAGCTGCAGGCGGCAGCCGCCCCGGCGGGGCGCGTGACCATTGCCAACAGCGATGCAGGTGGCAGCCCGTCTGTCGGCGCCGCCATCGAGCAGGCGGCACGTGCGGTGGAAGCGTTCCGCTAGCCTGCTGGCGTGCCAGGCGGAGAGGTGTCGAGGTACTCGAATTTGTTGCGGACCTCGGCCCACTTTTCGTGTTCCGGCAACGGCGCTTCCGATTGCGGCAGGACCGGCCAGTCCGGGCGCTGCGAAAGCGTGGCGTTCAGGGCAATGAAATGCTGCTGCTCGGGCGGGAGATCGTCAGCGGAATAGATGGCGCCGACCGGGCATTCGGCCACGCACATCGAGCAATCGATGCAGCCATCGGGATCGATGACCAGGAAATTTGGTCCCGCATGGAAGCAGTCCATCGGGCAAACGTCCACGCAATCGGTGTAGCGGCATTGGATACAGGCTTCGGTGACGACAAAAGGCATGATGGTGCGAGGGCAGGCGGCAGGGGGCACCGTCAACAGGCGACGGGCAGACCTGACCATGGTGCCAGGTTCGCCATGCGGCAGGATGCCGCAATCTTGATGCAGTCCTGCAGATTTTCTGAACCTGTGTAACCCGGCCACGCTATGCCCCCAGGGGCGCTGCGCATGTATGGGCGATGCGTGCTGCTACGGCGCGTCTGCCTGGCAGACATCCACCCATTGCGCCTCGGTGATGCGCACGAGCTCCGCCGGGGCGATACGCACCGCCGTGTGGACACCGCCTGCTGCCGGCAGGACTTCGTCATATGCCTGTAGCGAAACATCCACGTAAACGGGCAATGGCGTCGCCAGCCCGAATGGGCAGACGCCGCCGACCGGGTGCCCTGTGATTGCTTGCACGTCCTCGGCCGCCAGCATGCGGCCTTTGCCGAACTGCTCCTTGAACTTGCGGTTGTCGACTCGCGCGTCCCCTTTGGCGACCAGCAGGATCACCCGGTCGTCCGTGAGGCGGAACGACAGTGTCTTGGCGATGCGGCCTGGCTCGACCCCGTGTGCTTCCGCCGCCAGCGCCACGGTGGCGGTACTCGTGTCGAGTTCGATAATTGGAATGGCAAGCTGCCGCGCGGCGAAGAAGGTGCGAACGGATTCGACGGTCATGGTCTGGAGCGGTTGTGTTGGAAAGCTGGTTCAAAACCGGCAGGATGGTTGCGCGCGAGTGGCATATACACCATGCATGGCGCAGCCGTGATTGTAGCTTTTCGGGTTACGGTCCAGTCATGCGCATGGTGTGCGGGACTGGTTACACCCGAAACACAGAGATACAGATACGGCACACAACTTTACGGAAGGTCTCGCTAGACTGCATCTACTCGATCAGCAAAGGAGCGATCCCATGAAGACACGTCAGATCCTGGCCGCCGCCGCGCTTGCCGCTGCTTCCCTGGCCGCTGTGCCGATGACCGCACAGGCTGCGGTTGGCGTGAGCATTTCGGTTGGTGTGGCACCGCCGCCGGTGCGTTACGAGCCCGTCCCGGCGCCGCGTGCCGGCTATGTCTGGGCCCCGGGTTACTGGGGCTGGGAAAACCAGCGCCATGTGTGGCAGCGCGGTCACTGGGTGCGCGCGCGTCCCGGCTACGCTTATGCTGCGCCGCACTGGGTGCGCGCTGGCGATGGCTGGCGCTTCGAGCGCGAGCAGTGGCGCGCCGAGCGTCGGGCTGACCGTCGGGAACGCGTCTACGACCGTGGTTACCGCCAGGGATACCGGCAAGCCAACCGCGATGACCGGCATGACCGTCACCCCGGCCGCGGCCATGCGTACGGCCACCGCCATTGAGGGAGTTTTGTAGGCCATGCACCGACAAGGACTTCAGTGCACGGCGGACAGTATGGGCGTGGGGGCCTGTCTACACTGATAGTGCACTCTCCCCCGAGATGCCCCTTAAGTCCACATTTCCCCTTTGTGGCAAACATTTCCCGCTGACCCGTCGTCAGCGGGATTCTTTTTGGGCATCGTTACCATTGCTTACAGCTTTAGCCCACAGGTTGCACCCTGTGTGATGCTGCGCACCTACAATAAGAGCACGAAAAATATCTCAGCTCGGCTGACGCGACAGGAGAGACCCCATGAAACAACGTATCCTGCTGGCCCTTGGCGTGTCTGCGGCATTGCTGTCCGGTGCAGCGGCTGCGGATGTCCGTGTTGGCATCGCAGTCGGCGTGCCTGGCGTCGTCGTGGCTGGCCCCGGCTACTATGCGCCCCCGCCGGTCTATTACGCACCGCCTCCGCGCTACGTCCATCCGGCTCCGGTGTATTACGCGCCGCCCCCGGCCGCTTACTATTACGGCCCGCCGCGCGGTTACTACCGTCATCCGGGATATGGCCACGGTCATCGCCATTGGAAGCATGAACACCGGCGCGGACGCGGCCACCGGTAATCGGTAACCGGACCGTATGTACCAGAAGAGCCCCCTGTGGGCTCTTTTCTTTGGTAGCGGTTTTACCATCCCGTCGGGCGCTCAGCGTTAAATGAAATGGAGCGGACCATGGCGGCATGTCTGCGCTAGCGTGGGCGAGCATCATGTTGCCAGCCCGGTACTTTTCATCGTGGCGATGCAGAGTCTTCATGCCGCATGGGCTTGGCTCGGGCGACGGGCGGGGTATACTTGCAGCCAAACTCAATTCCCAAGGAGCCACGCATGTACCAGAAGTCCGCCCTGAGCGCTGCCGATGTGAAGAAGATCATGGCAGCCGCCGAAGCCGAAGCAACCCAGAACGGCTGGGCCGTGTCGATTGCCGTGGTTGACGATGGCGGCCATCTGCTGGCGATGCAGCGTCTCGACAAGGCAGCGCCGATTTCGTCGCATATCTGCGTGGAAAAGGCCAAGACCTCGGCGCTCGGCTGCCGTGAATCGAAAGTCTATGAAGACGTGATCAACAACGGCCGTGTCTCGTTTGTGACGGCACCGACGCTGCAGGGCATGCTGGAAGGCGGTGTGCCGGTCGTCGTGGATGGCCACTGCATTGCCGCGGTAGGTGTGTCTGGTGTGAAATCATCGGAAGATGCGCAGATTGCCAAGGCGGGTATCGCTGCACTGGGCCTCTGAGCATTCCGCGCGGTCTGCGTTCCGGGAGCGTGGGTGCCGCCGACCCTGCACCGGATGCATGTTCCGGACGAAAAAAACGCCGCAGATGCGGCGTTTTTTGTTGTCCGCCGGTAAAAGGCGGCGGGCGGAATAAAAAGAGGGCCTGGCTGGCTGGCCGGTGCAAGACGCAAACGGGGTCTAGCAGTTTTTCTGCACCGGTTGGCTGGCTAACGCCTAACACCTCGCTGGGAGGTGGTCCCCACAAAAGACGGTGTTGCTGCCCGTCCTGCCCAACGTATCGCGCAGACAGGTCGTGCGGCGGTGATCGTTACTTGGTCAGGATCAGCTTGCCCTTGCTGGTGATCCGCAGGGTGTAGGCTTCGCCGTTGTGCAGGATCTCGAGCGAGCCCTGGCCCTGGAACATCTTTTCGGTCGTCAGCGGTGTTGCCGGCTTTTTCTCGTTGGCAGCAGCGCGTGTCGGCATCATCAGGGGCGCCAGGATCGTTTCGGTCCGAAGCGCGGCTTCCCGGTGCATGTCGCGCGCCGGTGCCACCCGGACGTGCCGCAGCGAAAGGCGGCGGCGAGAAATTTCAGCGGGTTGGCGGGAGACTTCGGCTGATTGGCTGGTAAGGGCGGCAGCGAGCATGGATTCTCCGGTTGAAAGGCCTGCGGTATGCAGTGCGTATGTCGTGGGTGTTATATTAAATGAGAATCGTTATCATTCAATATAACCCGTACATATTTTATGGGTATTCCATGAGAGGCGGGGGCGGGCGCACGAAAAAAGCGCCCGAAGGCGCTTTCGATTGGGCCGTGCCCGGCGTGAGGGTCGCGGCTGACAGCGGCATCACTGGGTCCGCGGTTCGGTAATGAAACCGATTTTGCCCAGTCCGCCACGCTGCGCGGCGGCCATGACCTCGGCCACGCGCTCATAGCGCACGCTACGGTCGGCGCGCAGATGCAGTTCCGGCTGCGGCTGCCGCTGCGCTGCGAGGGCGATGTTTGCCTCCAGCTCGGCTTCGTCGGCCACCGGCGCATTGTTCCAGGTGATCTTGCCTTCGGCATCGATCGACAGGTTGATGTTCTGCGGCTTGTCGTCGTTCGGCTGGTTGGTTGCGCGTGGGAGGTCGATCTTGACCGCATGGTTGATCACGGGAATCGTCACGATGAAGATGATCAGCAGTACCAGCATGACGTCAACCAGCGGCGTCATGTTGATCTCGTTCATTACCTCGTCGTCGGAGTCGAAGGTGCCAAATGCCATGACTGTGCTCCTTACTGAGCCTTGACTGACGCCAGGCGCACGCTGTCGTCCATGGCGCCGCGCACATTGCCCGGACGCACACGGCTGCCGGTCACGAAGTAGGCGTGCAGGTCGTGGGCGAAACGATTGAGTTTCGAGATCACCGACTTGTTACCACGGGTCAGCGCGTTGTAGCCGAGCACTGCGGGAATGGCGACGGCAAGGCCAAAGGCGGTCATGATCAGCGCCTCGCCGACCGGACCGGCGACCTTGTCAATCGTCGGCACGCCGGAGGCGCCCAGGCCAACCAGCGCGTGGTAAATGCCCCAGACGGTCCCGAAGAGGCCCACAAACGGTGCAGTCGAGCCGACCGAAGCCAGGATCGCCAGGCCCGATTGCAGGCGCGATACCGACTCGTCGATGGAGCTCTTGAGCGAGCGCGTGAGCCAGTCGGAAATGTCCATCACGTCATGCAGCTGCGGCTGGCTGGCGCGATGGTGCTGGGCAGCTTCGCGGCCGGCCACGGCGAGTGTCAGGAACGGATTGTTCTGGTTGCTGCCGAGGGTTTCCAGGGCATGGTCGAAATCATCGGAGTGCCAGAATTTCTTTTCCGCTCCGAAGGCCATGGCTTTGAGCCGGAACAGGTCCCAGCCCTTCATCAGGATCACGATCCACGAGGCGAGCGACATGGCCAGCAGGATGATGGCGGTGGCGCGAATGACGAAGTCGCCTTGTGACCACACTTGGGCGATGGAAAGTTCTTGCATAGCGAGTCCAGAGGTCAGTTATCGAGTTTGAAGACAATCGGCTGGTTGGCCGTGGCCGAGACTGCCCGGCCATTTTCCGTATAGGGTTTGCAGCGCATGTTGCGAACCGCGTCCATGGCTGCCTGATCCAGGCGCGAGGAGCCGCTCGATTCGACAATCGTCGAGCGGATGACGCGGCCGGTGTCGTCGGTCACGATCTTGATGACCGCGCGGCCTTCCTCACCCATTCTGCGCGCGACCGGCGGATAGGACGGCGCGGGGCGCGTGCACTGAATTTCGCCGAGGCCGACGGCGCGCGGAACGCTCGGTGCCGCAGGCGCCGGGGTTTCCGGAACCGGGGCCGGGGCGGGCGGGGTCGGTGGAGCAGCGGCCACGACAGGGGCTGTCGGCACTGGCGGAAGATCCGGCGCGGGCGGCAGCGGCGTAGGCGTCAGTTTGGGCTGCGGCCGGGGCGGGGTGACCTTGACGGGTTTGGGCTGTTCCTGCTTCTTGATCGGCTTGGGCGGCTCCGGTGCAGGCGGGGCGGGGATATCGGCAGGGATGATGCGGGCGACGATTTCCGGGGCGATGACAGCTTCGCTGATACGGCGGCCAAGACCGGATTGCAGCAGGTAGACCAGGCCGACGTGCAGCAGCACGACGGCGAAGGTGACTTTCAGTAATCGTTGATCGAACATGTTAGCAATACTGGGGTGGCCGGCAGCATGGACCGCCAATTCTGGCGTGGCTGCCTTCATCATCGCGAAAAAATGATGAGGGAGACACCACACCCAATCACAAGACTCAACAGCAATTCCATCGTACGCCCTCCTGACTGAAATCATCGGCCGTGGGGGAGTGGCTGCGCTGTTATGACGCACAGAGGCCGGACGCGTATGCGCGTCGTGTGCATGTGTATCTGCGTTCTGCCAGCGCGAATTATAAACGATAATGATTCTTATTTGTAAGGTTTGTCCTTTCACTTTACGTGAAAAGAACGGCCACCGCTGCACGTGCAGGGCGTGCGCAACTTTGCCTCCCGTGTACGTGGCGATGGCCTGAGCCACGCAGGGAAGCGCGGCGCACACCAGGGCGGCGCCGGGCAGGGGCTCAGCGCGCGGCCGGCGCCGGCTCGATTACCACGGTTTCCGGTGTGGCGTCGATTTGCAGCAATGTATGGAGCATCTCTTGCATCTGGGCAGCACGCGCGGTCGTGGTGAAACGGAGGGATGCCACGTTCCCCGTCGGTGCGCTTAGCTGTTCTTCGCGCAAGCGGCGTTGCAACTGGCGGGCAATGGCGATGCCGGTGTCGATCACGGTCAGGCGTTGTTGGCTGATCCGTTCGATTGCGTTGGAGAGAAACGGGTAGTGCGTGCAGCCCAGCACCAGCGTATCCGCGCCCGCTTCCAGCATCGGCGCCAGCAGGGACTGCAATCGCTGTTCGACTTCCGGGCCGTCGATATGTCCTGCTTCGACCAGCGGCACGAGTCCGACACCGGCCTCGCAGATGAAGCGGCCTTCGTGCGAGAGGCTGTCCAGCAGGCGGGCGAACTTGGCGCTCTTGAGCGTATTGGCCGTGGCCAGCACCCCGACCGCCTTGCTCTGGCTGGCGGCAATGGCCGGCTTCAGTCCCGGCTCGACGCCGACGATCGGCAGGGCAATGCGCTCGCGCACCAGTTGCGCGGCATGCGCTGTGGCGGTATTGCAGGCGATGACGAGCGCCTTGCAACCCTGGGCCTCGAGCCACTGTGCCATCTGCAGCGTGCGCTCGGCCACGAAGGCCGCATCGCGCTCGCCGTAGGGCACATACTTCGAATCGGCCAGGTACAGCAGCGATTCCTCCGGCAGCTGCGCACGGATATCACGCAGCACCGACAGCCCGCCGAGGCCGGAGTCGAATACGCCGATGGGTGCCGAAGATGCCTGGGTCATGGTGCCGGATTCGTGCGACCAAAAAGCCGGGCGGTGCCCGGCTTTCTCTCTGTCTGCGGATGGCTTAATTGGTCGCGACCGGAATGCCCGCGATGCGGGCCTGCCATTCGGCGGGGCCGGTCTTGTGGACCGACGTGCCGCTGCTGTCGACGGCCACGGTCACCGGCATGTCCTTCACGTCGAACTCGTAGATGGCTTCCATGCCGAGGTCCTCGAAGGCCAGCACCTTGGCACCGCGAATCGCCTTGGAGACAAGATACGCCGCACCGCCCACGGCCATCAGGTAGGCCGACTTATGCTTCTGGATCGCCTCGATGGCCACCGGGCCGCGCTCGGCCTTGCCGATCATGGCGATCAGGCCGGTCTGCGACAGCATGGTCTCGGTGAACTTGTCCATGCGCGTGGCGGTCGTGGGGCCGGCCGGGCCGACCACCTCGTCGCGCACCGGATCCACCGGGCCGACATAGTAGATCACACGGTTGGTGAAGTCGATCGGCAGCTTTTCGCCCGCCGCCAGCATGTCGGCAATGCGCTTGTGCGCGGCATCGCGGCCCGTCAGCATCTTGCCGTTCAGCAACAGGGTCTGGCCCGGCTTCCAGGAGGCCACTTCCTCCGGCGTCAGCGTATTCAGGTCGACACGCTTGGACGATTCGGTGTTCGGCTCCCAATTGACCTTCGGCCAGGCCGACAGGTCCGGTGCCTCGAGCTTGGCCGGACCGGAGCCGTCCAGCGTGAAATGCACATGGCGCGTGGCCGCGCAGTTCGGGATCATCGCCACCGGCTTGGACGCGGCATGCGTCGGGTAGGCCATGATCTTCACGTCCAGCACGGTCGCCAGGCCACCCAGGCCCTGTGCGCCGATACCGAGCGCGTTGACCTTCTGGAACAGCTCCACGCGCAGCTCTTCGACCCAGTCGCGCGGACCGCGGGCAATCACTTCCTGGATGTCGATCGACTCCATCAGCGATTCCTTGGCCATCACCATCGCCTTTTCAGCGGTACCGCCGATGCCGATGCCAAGCATGCCCGGCGGGCACCAGCCTGCGCCCATCGTCGGCACGGTCTTGAGCACCCAGTCGACGATGCTGTCCGACGGGTTGAGCATGACGAACTTCGACTTGTTCTCCGAGCCGCCGCCCTTGGCCGCGACCTGGATGTCGATGGTGTTGCCGGGCACCACTTCATAGTGGATCACGGCCGGCGTGTTGTCCTTGGTATTCTTGCGGCCGCCTTCGGGCGGGTTCACGATGGAGGCGCGCAGCACGTTGTCGGGGTGCGTATAGCCGCGGCGCACGCCTTCGTTGATCATGTCCGACAGGCCCATGGTGGCATCCGCCCAGCGCACGTCCATGCCGACCTTGACGAAGATGGTGACGATGCCGGTGTCCTGGCACAGCGGACGCTTGCCTTCGGCGCACATGCGGCTGTTGGTCAGGATCTGCGCGATGGCATCCTTGGCCGCCGGGCTCTGTTCCAGCTCATAGGCGCGGCCCAGGCTGGTGATGTAATCCATCGGGTGGTAATAGCTGATGTATTGCAGCGAATCGGCGACGCTCTGGATGAGGTCTTCCTGGCGAATGGGCTGGGCAGCAGATTGGGAAGCGGCAGTCATTGGACAGATCTTGGAATTGGGGGACAGATTTGAGGGACGACAACCGGAAATCATACACCTTTCCGGTTGTTACCGAGGTCTTCAGGCATGGCGGGCAAGGCACACGGACCAGCCGTGGCCCCGGGCCTGCTGCCTTGTTCGCCACTCAATGCGCGCGGCTGGATGCCGCCGGATGCGCAATCAGCTTGTCGGTCCAGGCCATGGCCAGGGCGGACAGGAGGAAGGCGAAATGGATGGCCACCTGCGCGATGATGGTTTGCGAGTCGCGCTGCGCTGCGTCGATGAAGGTCTTGAGCAGGTGGATCGACGAAATGCTGATCAGCGCCATCGACAGCTTGACCTTCAGCACGCCGGCATTGACATGGTCGAGCCATTCCGGCTCATCGGGGTGGCCTTCCACATGGAGCCGCGAGACAAAGGTTTCGTAGCCGCCGATGATGACCATGATCAGCAGGTTGGAGATCATGACCACGTCGATCAGCCCCAGCACCACCAGCATGATCTGGGTCTCGTTGTACGTGGTGACGTGCGATACGAGATGCCAGACCTCGACGATGAAATGGTAGACATAGATCGCCTGCGCGACGACCAGGCCGAGGTACAGCGGCAGCTGCAGCCAACGGGTCGCGAAAATCGCGCGGGCAAGGGGGGGCATCGGGCGCCGTTCGGCAGAGGTAGTGTCCATGGTGGCGGTAGGGTGGGTGGTCAAAAAACAGACGCGATTGTACCGTCAGCGCATGTCGCGCTCCACAACAGGGGCCGGCGTCCGCTGCGCGGCAGGATCAGCCGGTGCAGCAGGATCGTCAAGGGCCGTCAGGGCATGCCGGAACGGCTTGGATGGCCAGCAGGCCACGGCGATGCCCGCCAGCACGCAGATCATCGCCACCGCGTGGCCCCAGCCCGGCGTCTCGCCGAGCACCAGGATCCCGTATGCCGCTGCCGCCAGAGGCACCAGCGAGGTAAACACGCCTGCCAGCGTCGCGGGCACATGGCGGATGCCGGTGGCCCACAGCGCAAACGAGAATATGCTGGCCGATAGCACGTACCACAGCATGATGGCCCAGCCGTAGGCAGGAATCGCCGAGAAATCGAATCCCGGCAGTACGGCCACGCCGAACGGCAAGATCAGCAGGAAGCCGAACAGGTGGGTATAGGCGCAATTCTCCATTGGCGGCACAGTCTGCGTGATGCTGCGCGACAGGATCACGTACAGCCCCTCGCAAATCACTGCACCCAGTACGAACAGGTTGCCCAGCAGGGCGTTCTCCGCAGTATTGCTACCGGCATGCTGTGCTGTGCTGAGGTTCAGGATCAGGATCCCGCCGATGGCCAGCGCGACCGACAGGGCGGTGCGTCGCGACAGCCGTTCCCGCAGCACCAGCCACGACACGATCGCCACCGACGCCGGAATGGCACTCGTGATCACGCCAGCCGCCATGGCTGTGGTGTAGCGCACGCCGTACAGCATGAACAGCGTAAACAGGAAGGTGCCGAAGAACGCCTGCAGGAAGATCTGCAGCCATTCCTTGCGCGATATGCGCCGCATGCGGGCCGGGCGTAACCACGGCAGCAGGCAGATGACGGCAATACCGAATCGCAGGAAGGTAAACAGCAGGACCGGAAAGAACACGATCACTGACTTGCCCAGTCCGACATTGGTGCCGATCAGCAGCATGGCCGCGGCAAGGCAGGAAAGATAAAACGGCAAGCGGCACCTGTAGAGGGAGCGGTGGGGTTGGCCGGCATGCACAGGTGCGAGGGGCGTCAGGTCACGCCGGCGTCTCTTATCCGTGGCAGGTCAGCTGTGCTAGCCTTATGAAAAGCCGCGTAAGGCTAGAGTAAGGCGCTCCGCATACCTTGCTGCCACGGCATCAGTATTACATCAGGAGACAAGCATGTCCGCAATCGAATCGGTTCTGCAGGAAAACCGCGTGTTCCCCCCGCCCGAGGCTTTGGCCAAGCAGGCGACGATTTCCGGTATGGCAGGGTACAACGCACTATGTGCCGAGGCCGAGCGTGACTATGAAGGTTTCTGGGCTCGGTTGGGCCGGGAGAACCTGCACTGGAGCAAGCCGTTCTCGCGTGTGCTCGACGAAAGCAATGCCCCGTTCTACAAATGGTTCGACGATGGTGAGCTGAATGCCTCGTACAATTGCCTGGACCGCAATCTCGAAAACGGCAATGCCGACAGGACCGCCATCATTTTCGAAACCGACGACGGCAAGGTCACCCATATCAGCTACCGCGAGCTGCATGCCCGCGTGTGCCGCTTCGCCAATGGCCTGAAATCGCTCGGCATCGCCAAGGGCGACCGCGTGGTGATCTACATGCCCATGTCGGTGGAAGGCGTGGTTGCCATGCAGGCGTGCGCGCGCATCGGCGCGACGCACTCGGTGGTATTCGGCGGTTTCTCGTCCAAGTCGCTGCACGAGCGCATCGTCGACGTCGGCGCCGTGGCCGTGATCACGGCGGATGAACAGATGCGCGGCGGCAAGGCGCTGCCCCTCAAGAACATTGTCGACGAAGCGCTGACCCTCGGCGGCACCGAGGCGGTCCGCAAGGTGATCGTCTATCGCCGCACCGGCGGGCAGGTCGCCTGGCAGGCTGGCCGCGACCTGTGGATGCACGAACTGGCCGATGCCCAGTCCGCCGAGTGCCCCGCCGTCCCGGTCGAAGCCGAGCATCCGCTGTTCATCCTGTATACCTCCGGTTCCACCGGCAAGCCCAAGGGCGTGCAACACAGCACCGGCGGTTACCTGCTGTGGGCGAAGATGACCATGCTGTGGACCTTCGACCTCAAGCCGCACGATGTATTCTGGTGTACCGCCGACATCGGCTGGGTCACCGGCCATACCTACATCGCCTATGGTCCGCTGGCTGCCGGGGCGACACAGGTGATGTTTGAAGGCGTACCGACGTACCCCAATGCAGGGCGCTTCTGGGAAATGATCCAGCGCCTCAAGGTCACGATCTTCTATACCGCGCCGACGGCCATCCGTTCGCTTATCAAGGCGGCTGAGGCGGATCCCAAGGTGCATCCGCGCCAGTACGACCTGTCGAGCCTCCGCCTGCTCGGCTCGGTGGGCGAGCCCATCAATCCCGAAGCCTGGATGTGGTACCACACCAATATCGGCGGCGGACGCTGCCCGGTGCTCGATACCTTCTGGCAGACGGAAACCGGCGGCCATGTCATCACACCGCTGCCTGGCGCCACACCGCTCGTGCCTGGTTCCTGCACGCTGCCGCTGCCCGGCATCGCCGCCGCAATCGTCGATGAGACCGGTCAGGACGTGCCCAATGGCAATGGCGGTATTCTCGTCATCAAGCGCCCGTGGCCCGCAATGATCCGCACCATCTGGGGCGATCCGGAGCGCTTCAAGAAGAGCTACTTCCCGCCCGAGCTTGGTGGCACGCTATACCTGGCCGGTGACGGCTCGATCCGTGACAAGGACACCGGCTACTTCACCATCATGGGCCGCATCGACGACGTGCTGAACGTCTCCGGCCACCGCATGGGCACGATGGAAATCGAATCTGCGCTGGTCGCCAATCCGATCGTGGCCGAGGCGGCCGTGGTCGGGCGCCCCGACGACACGACCGGCGAAGCCATCTGCGCCTTCGTAGTGCTCAAGCGTGCGCGTCCGAACGACGAGGAAGCCAAGCAGATCGCCACCGAGCTGCGCAACTGGGTCGGCAAGGAAATCGGTCCGATTGCCAAGCCCAAGGAAATTCGCTTCGGCGACAACCTGCCCAAGACCCGCTCGGGCAAGATCATGCGCCGCCTGCTGCGTTCGCTGGCAAAGAACGAGGAAATCACGCAGGACACCTCGACGCTCGAAAACCCCGCCATTCTCGAGCAGCTCAAGCAGGCCCGCTGACCCGACCCCATGGCCGGACCGGGCCTGCGCCCCACCCCTTGCATGTCCGCAGCCGCTCGCGGTGGCTGCGGCATGCCTGTTGACCCACGGCAGGGGTGACCGTGCCCGAACGCCAGGCGCGCTTCCGCAACCGGCTGCTGCTGTACTACAGCCTGTATACCCTCGGCTTCATCGGCTTCGTCGCCATGATGGCGCTGATTGAAGAGCGCAACGGGCCCGGCATCTGGCTGGGCTATGTGTTCCTGTTCGTCACCATCGCCGTCTACGCCTGCATCGGCCTGATTTGCCGCACCGCCGATCTCAACGAGTACTACGTCGCCGGCCGGCGGGTACCAGCCATGTTCAATGGCATGGCAACCGCGGCCGACTGGATGAGCGCGGCCTCGTTCATCGGCTTGGCTGGCATCCTGTTCGCTTCCGGCTACGAAGGCCTTGCCTACATCATGGGCTGGATGGGCGGCTACTGCCTTGTCGCCTTCCTGCTCGCGCCGTACCTGCGCAAGTTCGCCGGCTACACCGTGCCCGATTTCCTGGCCGTGCGCTATGGCAACGGGCGGCCCGGCGGCAGCATGACCGTGCGCGGCATCGCCGTGGCTGGCGCGGCGTTGTGCTCGTTCGTCTATCTCGTCGCCCAGATCCAGGGCATTGGCCTGATCGTCACGCGCTTCATCGGCGTGGAGTTTGCGGTGGGCGTGTTCTTTGGCCTGGCGGGCGTGCTGGTCTGCTCGTTCCTTGGCGGCATGCGCGCCGTCACCTGGACGCAGGTGGCCCAGTACATCATCCTGATCCTGGCGTTCCTCATCACCGTCTCGCTGATTGCGTGGAAACACCATGGCATGGTTCTGCCGCAGTTTTCCTATGGCGGTCTCCTCACGCAGATTGCCGAGCGGGAACGGACACTGGCCGAAGATCCTGACGAGCAGGCCGTCCGCGCGCATTACCTGGCCCAGGCGCGGGCGGTGGACGAGCGGATCGCGCGCCTGCCCGCGTCGTTCGAGGAAGAACGCGAGGCCCTGCAGGCGCGCCTCAAGGACCTGCGCGAGCATAATGCGCCGCTGCGCGAGATCAAGGCTGCGGAGCGCGAGCGCGTCGAGTTTCCGCGCGATGCCGCGGCGGCCTACGTGCAATGGAACGACGAGCGCGATGCGGCGCTGGCGCGCAGCCGACCAGCCACGCCATTTTCGGAGCCGTTTCCCGCGCATGCAGGGCAGGACCCAACCACGCAGCGCCTCAATTTTGTCTTGCTGGTGTTCTGCCTGATGCTTGGCACCGCAAGCCTGCCCCACATCCTCACACGTTTCCAGACCACGCCCTCTGTGCGCGAGACGCGCAACTCCGTCGGCTGGGCCGTGTTCTTCATCGGCCTGCTGTACATTTCCGCGCCCACCTTTGCTGCCCTGGTCAAGTATGAATTCCTGTTCGGCCTGGTCGGCACCTCGTTCAACGACTTGCCGCTGTGGACCGTGCCTTGGCGCAAGATCGACCCAGCCGTGTTCTCGATTTCCGACATCAATGGCGATGGCATCGTGCAGTGGGCCGAGATCATGGTGCAGCCCGACATGATCGTCCTTGCCGCGCCGGAAATCGCCGGGTTGCCGAGCGTGATCTCAGGCCTTATCGCCGCCGGGGCGCTGGCTGCGGCCCTGTCGACCGCCGATGGCTTGCTGCTGACAATCGCCAATGCTCTGTCGCATGATGTGTACTACCACATGGTCAATCGCAGTGCCACGCACCAGAAGCGCGTCACCACAGCCAAGATCGTGCTGCTGGCAGTGGCGCTTGCAGCGGCGTATGCCACATCGCTGCGGCCGGGCAACATTCTCTTCCTTGTGGGCGCCGCTTTCTCGCTCGCCGCCTCGTGTTTTTTCCCCGCGCTGGTGCTGGGCATCTTCTGGCGCCGCACCACGCGTGCCGGCGCGGTCGCGGGCATGCTGACCGGCCTGTCGGTCAGCGTCTACTACATCTTCGTCAACTATCCGTTCTTTACCCGCATGACCGGCATCTTCGGCGACCGCTGGTTTGGCGTCGATCCTATTGCCTCGGGCGCATTCGGCGTGCCGGCCGGATTCGCCGCAGCCATTCTCGTCAGCCTGCTGAGTCGGCCGGAGCGGCCGGTGGTCGGCAAGCTCGTGTCGTACATTCGTAAGGGGTAGGGGATAGGCGACGCTCCTGCTCTCCAGGCAGATGCCGCGCCCAAAAATGTGCGACAGCCGAACAGCTTCTGCTATAATCGCGGGCTTCCGGAGAGATGGATGAGTGGTTTAAGTCGCACGCCTGGAAAGCGTGTATAGGTTAATAGCCTATCGGGGGTTCGAATCCCCCTCTCTCCGCCAGACAACAGTCTTAGCAACTCTCGCTAAGTCTCAGATGCTCCCGCCAAGCCATGAAAACACGGCCTTGCGGGGGTAACGACCTTCTTGCCCGCTCTCAGGGCTACCCACATAATCCACCCATCAAATGGGGGTAGGATTGTGGGTATGGCAAATTCCAGCAGACAAATACACCGGCTCAACGCCCTGCGCGTCTCGCGCGAGGTGGAGCCTGGCTACCATGCCGACGGCGGCGGGCTGTACTTGCAGATTTCGCGCAGCGGCTCGCGGTCATGGATCTTCCGATATTCGCTGTTCAAACGTTCCCGTGAGATGGGCCTCGGCCCTCTGTCCCTTGTGTCCCTCGCCGAAGCCCGCGCGGAGGCCGCCCGGTGCCGGAAACTGCTTGCCGAAGGCATCGACCCCATCGAGGACCGGAAAGCCCGCGCACAGGCCGCCGTGCCGGACGGGCTGTCATTCCGGGAGGCCTCCAAGGATTACATCGACGCCCACCGCTCAAGCTGGAAAAGCGAGAAGCATGCGCAGCAGTGGGAAAACACTCTCGCGACCTACGCCTATCCAGTCATTGGCGACACAGATGTAGGTGAGGTCGATACGCCGCTTGTGGTGCGGATCCTGCAACCGATCTGGAGCAAGAAGCCCGAGACGGCCAGCCGGGTGCGTGGTCGCATCGAGTGCGTGCTCGACGCCGCCAAGGCGCTCGGCAAGCGGTCGGGCGAGAACCCCGCGCGCTGGCGTGGCCATCTGGACAAGATTCTGCCGAAGCGTGAGCGCAGCCGGCGCGTCCAGCACCATCCAGCCTTACCCTGGCATCACATGCCGGAATTCCTGCGCGACCTGGGTGACCGGACCGCGCCAGCCGCATGCGCACTGGAGCTGCTGATTTTGACGGCCGCACGAACATCCGAGGTGCTGCTTGCCCGGCCGGAAGAGTTCGACCTGGTGGCAGGCATCTGGTCGATCCCGGCGGAACGCATGAAGATGGAGAGGCCGCACCGCGTGCCACTGAGCGCCCGGGCAGTCGAAGTGGTTGAGGAAGCCATGAAGACGGCCGGGGAATACCTATTCCCGGGCGCGAAGCCGGGCAAGCCGCTGTCAAATATGGCGATGCTGAATCTGTTGGAACGGATGGGGCACGGCGACATTACCGTGCATGGCTTCCGTTCGTCGTTCCGTGACTGGGTGGCCGAGTGCACGGAATATCCGGACTCGCTGGCGGAAATGGCGCTCGCGCACCTGGTTGAGAGCAAGGTGGAGGGCGCCTATCGTCGCGGTGATATGCTCGAAAGACGCCGTCGTCTGATGGAGGACTGGGCGCGCTACTGCGGCGGCAAGACAGCAGTGGTGGTGCCGATCACGCAAGCGCAGGTTGCGGGGTAGCGCGGCCGGCCTTCACCGCAAGCCAAGCGTCAATATCCTCCTCGAGCCAGGCCGTCCGGTTCGATCCCAGGGAAAAGGGCTTCGGGAAGTCTCCTTCCGCCACCATCCGGTAAATTGTCGACTTCCCGAGCGATACCTTCTCCGCGACCTGCTTGATATTGATTGCCTTCATCTCGTAATCCTCACTCCACTGCTGGCGGGTGACCGCCAAGATTCTTTCCAGCGCTTCGGTCATTCCTCGCGTTCTTCCTCGATGACCGGGTAAGCCGATTCCTCGCCCTTCAGCTCAATCACCACAGGGCCATGGCGCATGTCGCCCGTCATCGTGCCGTGCAGCTGCCGGCGTACCGGACCGGCGAGGCTGGACCATTTGCCGAGCCAGCATGCATCATGGATCAGCCCGCGTGGCTGCGTGCGTTCCATCTGGCCGACCGTGATGCCGCGCTCGGCGCACCATTCCTCGGCCTCGCGGCAGGCTTCGAAGTTGCCGCCAACGGTGTCAAATACCTTTCTCATGCTGTCTCCAGAATCAGCCCAGCCTGGCGCGTACGTTCGGCCTGCAGGGCGATGTATTCGGGGTTGAGTTCCGCGCCCAGCCAGCGCCGGCCCAGTCGCTGTGCAACGCTGGCAACCGTGCCGGAACCCATGAACGGGTCGAAAACGATGTCTCCCGGCCGGCTGCCGGCGAGAATGCAGGGTTCGACCAGCGTCTCGGGGAAGGTGGCGAAGTGCGCGCCGGTGTATGGCTGCGTGGCGATTGTCCAGACGCTGCGCTTGTTCCGCATCTCGGTTATCGCGCGGAAGGCCTCCCGGCCTGGTAGATCGTTCGTCTTCCCGTTGAACTCCCCACGCTTGACGCTCTCGCGCACCTTATGGGCATAGGCTTGGAGGCCTGCTTTCGTGCGGTGGCGCTCGTCGCCCGCCTCGTAGGCGGCCTGGCCCTTGGCAGGGTTGACATTGCCCGGCACACGAATGCGCCCCCGCTCCCGAAACTCCGCGTCGAACCCATGACCGAACCCCACGCCGCTCGGCGTCGGCCCGCAGGTTGCCGGCTCTTTGATGGCATCCGCGTCGAAGTAATAGCGGTCGCTGCGGGACATCAGGAAGAGATATTCATGCGCCTTGGTGCATCGGTCGCGCACGCTTTCGGGCATCGGATTGGGCTTGTGCCAGACGATGTCCTGCCGCAGCCACCAGCCGGCGTCCTGCAGGGCGAACGCAAGGCGCCACGGCTGGACCATGAGGTCCTTTGCCTTCAGCCCCATTTCGCGCCCGCGCGTGCCGGTTCCTGTCCCGAACCGCGGGCTTGCACCTATCTGCCGTGCGCTGGCCACACTGCGCCCGCTCATTTCTCCCGGCCCCTGTGGGCGGCCTTGTGCACCCCACGAACCGGCGTAGGCGTCGCCCATGTTCAGCCAGAGCGTGCCATCATCGGCCAGCAGCTGGCGGCACAGATCGAATACCTCCACCATGTGGTCGATGAACTCGCGCAGGGTCGGCTCCAGGCCAAGCTGGCCGCCCACCCCGTAGTCGCGCAAGCCCCAGTACGGCGGACTGGTGACGATGCATTGCACGCGCACGTCGGCCGCGATCAGGTCGCGCATCACGTCGCGGCAGTCACCTTGGTAGCAGTGGTCAAGTTTCATGCTGCCTCTTCACGTTGCGAGCAGATGCCATGCTGCTGCAGCCACTCTTGATACCTGTCCGTTCCCAACGGCTTTAACTCGGTCCACCCGATTGGCCACGCCATCAGCCACTCTTCCCACGTTGGGTTCAGCCGGCCAGGCAGGCCAGCGTGGTGCGCCTCGCGTTCCACTGTGTAATCCAGACGATCGTCCGTATGCGCGCGGTTGTGGTTCGGGCTCCAGCCCTTGTAGGCTGTCGCTGTCGGTGTGGGGAACTTGCGCACATAGGTTGCCAGCCCATCCCCGCTTGAGGGGCTCACGCCTTTGCGGTTGTAGTTGCCGTGAACGGTCGGCGTCGGGAAACGTTCCGACGATCCATATCCTGTCTCGATCGTGGGGCGCGCCGAGGTCGGCTGCTGATAGACAATCCCAGCGCACATTGCACCCGAGCGCGGCAAGGTCACACAGCACCCGGTCAAGTCCTCGATTAACGAGAGCTGGGCTGTTTTCAATGTATGCGAAGCGGGGTCGTACTTCGCCAAGGATGCGGGCGAACTCGGTCCAGAGGCCGGAACGCTCGCCGTCAAGGCCGGCCCCATTGCCAGCGACGGTGATGTCCTGGCACGGAAAGCCTCCAGAAACGACATCAACAATGCCGTTCCATCGTGTTCCGTCAAAACTGCACACGTCAGACCAAATCGGGAAAGGCTCGAGGATTCCATCGTTTTGTCGTTGCGCCAGAACCTGTGCTGCGTAGGCATCACGCTCAACGGCGCAGACTGTTCGCCATCCGAGCAGCTTGCCGCCGAGTATTCCGCCACCAGCGCCCGCGAAAAGAGCCAGCTCATTCACGCGACCCCCTGAATCCATGCTGCCGCCGGATCCCGACGAATCAACTTTCCATTCCGCTCGGCATAGGTAAGCTTTGCCCGCGCGGACTTCTTGGCCAGGATGTCGGGCCGTTCCTGCTTGAGGCGCCGATACGACCGCTTGGCCTTCTGGCTTGCCGTCATGGGCTTCGGCCGTGGTGCGTCCTTACCCGGGCCGAGCGCCCACAGTTTCGGTGCGTATCCCGATGGTGGACGCGGGCCATACCCCGGCACGTGGACTTCTCCTGCTGCGTGCTGCACCTGCAGCGCGGTCATGACGGCACGGCGGGATGCTCCGGTCATCTGGCTGATCTGGATCGAATCGAGGCCTGGGTTCGTGGCCAGCACGCGCTTGACGGCATCCCACGTCGGCGAGTAGCAGGGATATACGAATGCCTTGCGGGGGCCAAGCTTCAGGTACTGGGCGCGGGAGATGACAGACCGATACGTGCGACCAGGTAGAAGATGCAGCCATTCCTTCATGGGCAGGGGCGACTTCCACTGCCTGCGCAAAATGCGGTCCTCTGCCGGTGTGTAGGCGTTCCACGTCTTCATCGCCGCGGCCCCCGTGGCCCGAAGAACGCCAGCACGACGAAGACGAAGGCGATGCCGATGGCGCATGCCAGGATCTGCAGGTCGTGCTTGTCGAGGGAGTGCAGGAAATCAGCCATTCGAACCTCCACGGAAGTTGCGGCGCCACCATCCGCGCACACGCTTGCATGCGTCCCACACCAGGAAGAGCAGGGTGGTGGCCACATACAGCAGGTGCTTGCGCATGACGATCAGGATCAGCAGCACCAGCACTGCTCCGGCGGCGATCCAGGTCGCCGGGTGCAAGAGCAGGCCGAAGTACCAGGGGAGGGCGTGCATCACTGATCCTCCTGCACGGCTAACGTGTTCTATGCGCCGCCGATCCGTGAGGTGCGCACTGAGGAAGAGGTAGGAGGCAAGGGCGGACCGACTCAGACGAACGTCACATATGCCTATTTCGGCACGTTCGCCATTTCACTGAGCGATAACGAGATCTCCGGTGTGCGCCGCATCTGGGCGGACGGCAAGCTGGTGTACGACGTGAGCGATACCGCGGACAGTGCGGCACAGGCTGCCAGTTCGCTGTTCGCCAACTACATGCAGGTTTATACCGGCACCGAGACACAGATGCCGGACCCCACCATGGAGAGCGACCTCGGCGCGGGCAATGTGCCAGCCTATCGTGGGACAGCCTATGTGGTGTTTACCGATCTACCGCTGGCTAACTATGGCAACCGGCTGCCGCAGATGCAGTTCGAAGTCACGAACGGCGAATCTTCGAATACTGGCGACGAAGCGCTCATGCCTCAGTCGGTGGGGAACTGGTCGTTGGCCGGCGTCGGTCCGGTCCACGCTGATGGCAAGATCACGACCTACTGGGTGGGCGATGTCGCGTATTCTTCGCTGTCCGCGGCGCTGCTGGCGTTGCAGGCCAAGGTCGCGGCAGAAGAACCTCAGTACGGTGTGCCAGAGTACTTCCTGGGGTGGAGTACTGGCACGAATCCGGTCCCGAATGTCTTCGAGGGTGGCGCGACGGTAGCCGACAATCCACAGTTCGTTTACTACCACTATGCATCAGCAACGCCGGAGGTCCTATCGAACGATCCGACGCCGGGCGACTTCCTGTATTGCAGTGTTCTCTCGGACGCCGGAGCGACGGTTTCCGATGGAAAGGTCTACTGGTTCAAGCTTTATCCGAACGAACTGTTTCAGCTGCGTCCCAACGAAGCGACTGGGAATCCATATCCTGAAGGGTTCGTTTTCTCCAACAGCTGTACAAACTATCCCGATGCAGGGGGCTATTTCCCCGTGGCGCTGCACACGAAAGTGCATTCGATCAAGGTGGAACGTACTCCGTCGTGCAGCCAGACCTGTGCCGTCGGAGATCCTCGTGACATTGGCATTGCCCAACTGCCGGACAATCCTTCATTCTGTATCAGTCGCGACGGCGTCATCTCGTTCAACGCGCGTGGTGATGTTGAAGCTGGATCATTCCTGCAACTGACCGACCTCATTTACGAGGACGGCGTGCTGTTGACCAATGCACTCGGTCCAGTCCTCAGATCAACCGACCCACTCAATACCTCGGGTTACTGGACCGCAGCCGCAGCCGCAGCCGGTGTCCCTGGAACCTACCCTGTTGACTTCCCAATCGCGAAAAGTACCGCCTGCGTGGACTACCTGAGTGCTGACAGCCTCGCGCGTGGCACGGTATATCTGAGCGACATCGTAAAGGACGTGTGTGAGCGGGCCGGGATGGTCGCGTCACAATTCGACGTGTCCGAACTGACCGACGTGGTGGATGGCTACGTGGTCGCCCGGCAGATGGCCGCCCGTGGCGCAATCGAGCCCTTGCAACGCGCCTACTATTTTGACGCGATCGAAAGCGGTGGAAAGATCAAGTTCCGCAAGCGTGGCCGACTTCCCGTGATCGACATCGAGGCTGACGATCTGGGCGCATCCGACAACGAGAAGCCCACCACGCTCGTGAGCACGACTCGCACTCAGGAAGCGGAACTGCCGGCGCGCATCAATGTGGCTTACATGGCCAAGGATGCCGATTACCAGACCGGAGCGCAGAGCGCGCTGCGCATGACCTGTGAAAGCCAACAGGTGATTGGTGTTGAGCTGCCGCTTGTGCTGTCCGACCAGAAGGCCGCCGAGGTCGCCAATGTGTTGATGTACACCGGCTGGGCATCGCGCAGCCAGCGCACGTTCTCAACCACACGGAAATACGCGTTCTACGAGCCCACGGACGTGGTGCGTCTGCCACGTGACGGCATGCTCACGCCGGTGCGTCTGGTCGAAAAGACCGAGGCGGGCGGGCGCATTGACTGGGTGGCCGAGGATGATGGCCCGAGTGTCTATGCTCCCAACGTCACCGCGGCGCCGGTCGCCGGCGGCCAGCTGATCCGCTTTGACGGTCCAACGATGGTCGAGCTGATGGACATCCCCATGTTGGTCGACGATACCAATGATCCGGGGTTCTACGCGGCAGCCGGCGGCTACCGGCCGGAATGGCGCGGCGGCCAGTTGTTCCGGAGCGCGGACGATGGGGCTACCTGGTCGGCGGTCGAGATCTTCAACACGCCGGCCACGATCGGCTACGCCTTGGATGTGCTAGGAACGTTCGCCGGTCAGAACACGGTCGACGAACTTAATTCCGTGCAGGTGACCCTGTATCGTGGTGAGCTGACCAGCGTGACGCGCGAGCAGATGCTGGCCGGCGCGAACACGGCGTTGCTGGGCGATGAGCTGATCCAGTTCCGCACCGCATCGTTGGTTTCAGGCCTCACGTACCGTCTCAGCGGCCTGCTGCGCGCCCGGCGCGGCACCGAGCAGCACATGGGTACGCACGCGATCAATGAGCGGTTCGTGCTGCTCAGCCCGACCACCACCCACCGCATTGCCCAACTGAGCAGCCAGATCGGCCAGCCTGCGGCATACAAGGCGGTGACGCTCGGACAGCCGCTCTCCAGCGCCATGCAGGACGACTTCACCAACACGGCGGCCGGCCTCAAGCCGCTGGCGCCCCTGCGCCTGGCCGTGATTCCGCTCGGCGATGGCACGCATCGCGCACGCTGGGAGCGTCGCACGCGCTTCTCCGCGGAATGGCGCGATGGTGTCGACGCACCGCTCGGGGAGGCGATCGAGCGCTACGAGGTCGAGGTACGGTCGGGTGAGGACGTGCTGCGGGTGCTGGCTGTCGCGGCTCCTTCGCCTGGCGAATGGCCGTCCGTCGATCTTGCAGGCCTTGCCGCCGGCAACACCGTCACCGTGTACCAGATGTCCGAAATCGTGGGCCGGGGCTTCCCGGCTACCTTTACCGTTTAGGAAATCCCATGTCCGACAGCACATCACTGCTTGACCTCATCAGCGAGGCCCAGGCAGGTAAAGCCACGACCGCGAATGACCTGTTTGACGCGGCATCACCAGCCATGCTGTACGCGCGGCGCGCCTCCGCAACAGGAGGCCTTACCTGGGGGTATTACGGCGGCCGGGTGGCCAGCACACTGATTTCCAACGGGACAGTGACACTCACCGCCAGCGCGACCAACTACATCGTTGCGGATCTGTCGACCGGCGCTGTGTCGGTCGCGACGACAACCACGAACTGGGACGATGACGCGACTTATCGGCGGCTCTACAAAGTCATTACCGGCTCGGCCACAGTCACGTCCTACGAGGACCACCGAGAAGCGGCCGGTGGCAGCGGTGGCGGCGGAACGTTCACTGGTGGGGCACTGACAGCTGCGCTGGATGAGGCCAAGGGCGCAAACATCGCCTCGGCCGCCACGACCAATATCGGTGCAGCGACTGGCAACCTGGTGCACGTCACCGGCACGACGACCATCACGGCACTCGGCACGGTGCAGGCTGGCACCCGTCGAGTCGTGGTATTCGATGGCATCTTGACCCTGACGCACAATGCCACGTCGCTGATCCTGCCGACAAGTGCCAATATCACCACCGCGGCGGGTGACGTGGCGATCTTCGTCTCCGAAGGCAGCGGTAACTGGCGCTGCGCCGTGTATCAGCGGGCCAATGGCACCGCGCTGGCCAGTTCTGGCGGCGGACTGACGAACTGGACCGATGGTGTCAACGCATCAGGCGTGAATGCCTCGATTCCGGTCACGTCCCTGACAGCGACAAATGCGGCGACCAACGTCGACGCAGCCTTGGTGCCGAAAGGTGCTGGTGCCTTGGTCGCCCAGGTGGCGGACAACACAACGGCCGGCGGATCGAAGCGCGGCAACTTTTCGACAGACCTGCAACGATCCCGTACCGACAAGGACAGCGTGGCGCTCGGCGCATATTGCTTCATCGGCGGCGGCCAGAACAATGCTGCGTACACGTCCTATGGCGTGATCTGCGGCGGCGTCTCTAACCGGATCTGGTATGGCGTCGGCAATGCGGTGCTCGGCGGCGAGGCGAACATCGCGGAGAACTCCGGCGGCTACGCAGCGGTCGGTGGCGGCCGGAACAATACGGCTGATGGCGCGTATTCCTCGATCCTGGGCGGTTATTACGGGAGCGTGCGAGGCATCTACGGTGCACAGGCGCATGCGTCTGGCCGCTACGCAGCCAATGGCGATGCGCAGCGACGGCGATTTGTGCTGCGCCGCGCGTCTGCCAGTGCCTCGGCAACCGAATTGACGGCCGACGGCGCTGCAGCAGGCACGACAAACCAGGTTGTACTGCCCAACACCAGCGCATTCCACTTCACCATCCGCGTCGTGGCTCGCAGTAGCGCGGATGAAGCGGCCTACCTCATCACTGGATTGATCAAGCGTGGCGCAAGCGCTGGTACGACGGCGCTCGTCGGAACGCCGACCGTCACGGTTGTTGCAGAGAGCACTGGCGCTGCGTCATGGGATGTAGCAGCTGTCGCGGATACGTCAAATGGATGCCTTCGTGTTGATGCGATGGGTGCCGCCTCGACAAACATCAAATGGGTCGCAGATGTTGAGACCGTCGAGGTCGTCGGGTAACGCAACCGCTTTCAGTTTCAGCCGCCATCGGGCGGCTTTCTTTTTGCCCTGACGGGCGCATTCTCCGGGGTCCATATGACAGAGCCACCGATAACCCTCACAGAGCGAGAACTGGCCATTGCAAAGCAGGCTGCCCGCATAGCAGTCGAGGAAATTAGCAATGAGTTCTACATGCAGGTCGGGAAAACGCTGATCCAAAAGGTGTTGATCTGGGTTGGTATCGCAGCGGTCGCGTTTGCTACAGGCAAGGGCTGGATCATTCCTAAGTGAGGTTCGTATGAAGCTGATCGAGAACGCCAAGGCTGTCGCCCTGAAAGGCTTTTCGCCTTGGTTGATGCTACTTGCCGTGGTCCTGAGCGGATTGGAGGTGGTGCTCCCACTGTATGAGGCAGCGTTCCCTAAGGGAATGTTTGCGGGGCTGTCCATGGCTGTGACTGGCGGCGCGTATGTGGCGCGGTTCATCGCGCAAGACGGCCTGCATAAGAAAGAGGAGCCTGCCGATGAACAGCAAAACTAAGGCTGGATGGATAGGTATCGCTGTGGCCATCGTCGGGACATTCGAAGGCCTGCGCACTGTCGCGTATCGTGATCCGGTTGGTATTCCTACGATCTGCTTCGGGGAGACCAAGGGCGTCAAGATGGGCGACCGCGCTACCCTGGCCGAATGCGAAGCCATGCTTGCCGATTCCCTCCAGATCGCCAATCGCCAGGTAAGCCAGTGCACTGATGTGCCGCTGAATGACAAGCAGCGTGCGGCGTTGGTCAGCTTCACATACAACGTCGGTGGTGCGGCTTACTGTACCAGCACATTGGTGCGTAAGTTGAACGCTGGCCAGTACGGTGCGGTGTGCGGCGAGCTGGCGAAATGGAAGTACGCCAAGGGCATACCACTCCCAGGCCTTGCCCGCCGCCGTGCTGCTGAGTGTGATCTGTTCATGGGGAGAGTGACATGAACTGGCTTCTTGGCTGGAAAGGCTATGCAGCCGTGGCCATCGCGGCGGGCCTGTTCGCTGGCTGGGCGGCGTGGCAGTGGCAAGCCAATGCCTACGAGCGGCAGATTGCCACGATCAACGAAGAGCAGGCCAGAGCAGACCTCTCCGCCGCACAGCAGGAAATCATCGGTCTGCGCCAGGATACCGCCAACATCAACCAGAAGGCCACGGAACTGCTGGGCATCCAATCCACGCTCGGCGGCCAGATCGCGGCCATTCGGAAGGACATGAAAAATGCGAAGCCTTTACCTCCTGATTGCCGCCCTGATGATTTCCGGGTGCGCAAGCTCTCCGATGCAGTCGCCGCGGCCAAGCAGGCCGCCGCCACTCGATAGTGCGCTGGCAGCTCCCTGCGTGGTGCCGGACGCGCCGGAGGCTGCTGACTATGACGTGTGGCAGGACTGGATTGCTAAGGTGCTGGGCGCGCTTGGTGATTGTGCGGCAAGGCACAGAAAAGTTGTGGAGGCGTGGCCGAAGTAGGCAGAGAGCTGGTGCCGTTAGTTTAATATTGGCAGTGAGGCCAAGACTAGGAGACGGCATGTCTGTGTACGATGCACTCGAACTTCCGCCATGTGACATGCGCGTTCGCGCTGTAGTTGCGGCCACCTATTTGCAGGCACACGGATTCACGGAGGATCAACTCCGAGCGCTTCACCATCTGAAAGGCGAGACTTTCGTCAAGTTCTTGGAGTATTTTTCGCGAGAGCGAACGAAGGAGGCTCAGTTGAAGAATGCACAGTACACAACCCGGGTGATCTTTATTGCAGAACGCCACGCGGCAAATGAAGCAACGTTTGATGAATTGGTAGCCGAGGCATTGGAACGCTGGCCGCTGTAGTGAGTACTTGTGCCGAATTGGCAGAGCTGACGCGAGCGGGAAAACTGGCTGAAGAGGCTGACGCCGCCCGAATCGCCGGCCAGGCCTTCGAGCGCTCCTACGACGCGCTGACCGTCCAGGAGAACGCTCGGAGAGGCATGGTATTCTCCCCATCTACCCCCTAAGTTCGTGGGGAATCAGCGAATCAAGGATCACGCGGTTTGGTAAGACGGGTAACAAGGCCGGAGTTCGACGATAGTTTGCTGTACGAGTATCCCCAGCATCTGCGGGACGCCATCAGCGATTTGCCGGCCGCGCCGGGGGTCTATGTCTTCCATGGTGAAGACGGCGACTTGCCCTTGTACATCGGGAAGAGCGTCAATCTGCGTTCCCGCGTCCTGGCCCACCTGCGCACCGTCGATGAAGCCCGCATGCTGCGGCAGACGGTAAGGATCAGCCACCAGCGCACCGCGGGCGAGATCGGGGCCTTGTTGCTCGAGGCCACGATGATCAAGCAGCAGTTCCCCCTCCTGAATCAGCGGCTGCGGCGCACGCGGCAACTGTGCTCCCTAAGGATCGATAGTCGCGGGCGGCCAGAGGTTGTCTATTCGAAGGACATCGACTTCGCTACCACGCCCGATCTGTTTGGCTTGTTCGGCAGCCGGACGTCTGCGCTGAATAGCCTGCGCGCCCTGGCCGATGAGAACCAGCTTTGTTACGGCGTGCTTGGGTTGGAGAGGCTGACCAAAGGGCGGGGCTGCTTCCGCTCGATGTTGCGGCAATGCCTTGGTGCCTGTGGTGGCGAGGAGTCGCTGGAGGCCCATCATGCACGCCTCATGGTGGCGCTGGAGCGCTTGCGAGTCCAGTGCTGGCCGCACGTGGGCGCCGTGGGCCTGGTGGAGCGCTTCGAGGGGCAGCCTGGCCCCATGACCCAGATTCATGTTGTCCGCAATTGGTGCTACCTGGGCAGCGCTGGCAGCGTGGAGGAAGCCGCGGCGTTGACCAACGTCGCAAGCGGATTCGATGCAGACGGCTACAAAATCCTCTGTGGGCCGATGCTGGCGAATGCAGCGGAGATTGTCAGTCTGAGTTGACTGACTGAGGCGTCTGGCATGTCTACGGGCAAAAAAAAGCCGCACTCAGGTGCGGCCCAACCTTGGCAATCTAGCCACAGAGATGTGCGTCAAAATTAACGTTTGCCAAAATTGGTGTCAAGCAAGCGCGGCAACGATAATGATTGTGCTTTCGTTTTCCCTGGGTAGAATGAAGGCAAGTGCTGTTCAGCACACCCACCCCAAGCTTGAGGTGTGACACCCGCGGTCTGACAATCTGCTGACTTCAAGAATGGCGCACGCAAAACTATTGGAGTAGCTATGCCTGCGAAATACCTTCCCCTCATTGCCGACTATGAGAGCCGAATAGAAAGAGCTCTCGAAGATGGTGACACTGCCGAAGCAGTGCACTTGCTTGATTGCATTCGAGAGCTTCCCAACATGCCTGATTTCCCGCCTATGGTCGAGCCTCGGCTGCGTGATGTCCTTGTGCGTTTCGACGGGATTATCCATGCGCACCGCATGGGCTCATCTACTTTGGAGCAGGCTCCGAATCCATCTCGTCAGCAGGGTAGAGATTGAGGAAGCTCCGCGCCTCGTCCGTGTTCGAGCATGTCAGCCAGTCGTCCCACTGGTCGGGCGGCAGTATCACCACCGATCGCTTCTCCTTCCCCGGCTTGTGAAACTTGCGCATCAGCGGGTGTTCGTCGCTGTTGACCGTGAGCATGGTGAACGAGGCTTCGCCGTCTGGCCAGCCGCGCCACAGTCCGGCGATGGCCAGGGTTGGGGCATCCTTGACCCAGATCCGGTGCCGGACCGATTTGGTAGCGCCTGGCGCGTAGTACGGCTCGTAGAAGTGCTGAGCCGGCACAAGACATAGCTGTAGAGCCTTCCAAGCGCCTGAGAAGGTGCGTTTCTCCCCGACAGTTTCTGATCGCGCATTGGTCGAATCCCACGCCCTGACGCCTGGCGGGATCCGCTTCTTGGGCATCATCCCGAAATTCGCCACCACGCACTCACGCTGGCGCTCGCCGCGCCGGATGATCGGTGCCATATAGTCCGGCCACGTCTCGGCCGGATAGTCCCGGTCGGGCGTCACTCCATAAAAGGACTCGAGATCTTCCCGGCTGCTGGGTCGGTAGTTGTTGCACATGGCTGGTCTCGCGTGGGGTCGAGGACATCCGATGATACGTCAGGCGGCGCATATGCTGGTTGGGGGGTGACTTCCGTGCGCGGATGCGGGTAGGGCGTGTTGCACTGCTTTTCCTCGCCCTCCGGGCTCGGGGGCAAGCGGCTGGCGTTGTAGAACATGTCTCTGATTTCGGGGTAGTGGTGCATGACGATAGGTTCGTGCGTCATTTCGCCCAGCGCGGCATTCCCCAGCCCGACCTGGAACATCTCAGGATGGGACATGGCGAACTGGCCGAACCGCAGGGCGAGCTGCCGAAGGCGCCAGACTTCCCAGAGCAGATGCGTGACCATGCGCCGTTGGAACGGATCTTCAATTTTCTTGGCGTGCCTCTTCATGTCATCGAGGTCGCGCTTTGTGAGGGGTAGGGGTATCTTATTCATCACACGAATACAACTGTATGTTTGTACAGTATATGCGATGTGAAGATTCGGCTTGGGAAACGCAATCCTTGTGCTAATATGCGGCCTTTCCTGCATTCCTCGGAATGTGGGTAGGAATGAGGGTAGGGACTGGCTGCGCTATGGGGATCCATAACCAGCGCGGCTCTCCGGGCATCAATGAACTGCCCCTCTCTCCGCCAGAATGCCTGGTGCGGTCCTTGTAGCAATTCAGCTCACTTGCGTGCCGACATCGGAAGCCTTCAAAGGCTTCACCATGCTTTGTGCAGGCCCGCTCCCCGAGCGGGTCTTTTTTATTGGCATGCGCGTGGAGCACATATGAGTTTGTCGGATATTATCGGCGCTCAGGGTGCTTGTGCGAAGCCGCCTGGATTGCAGCAAGGGCGCCGCGGGCTTCAAGGGTGCGCCGCTTGCGCACGGCAAGCCATTTACCCACCGCCATGACAAGCACGGCGGTGGTGCTTTCCACGATCAGCTTCAGCATCGGGCTCGGCGAGCCGAAGTGTTCGGCGACCGAGACATCGGTGACCAGCATGCCGCCGGCGATCCAGCCCAGCAGCCCCGCACCCAGCATGATGACGATGGGGAAACGGTCGATCAGCTTCAGCACCAGCGTGCTGCCCCAGATGATGATCGGCACGCTCACGCACAGGCCAAAGATCACGTAATACAGCTGATGCGCCGCATCGGCATTCTGCGCGGCTCCGGCAATCGCTATGACATTGTCGAGGCTCATCGCGAAGTCGGCGACGATGATGGTCTTCACTGCCGACAGGATGGATGCACCGCCGGCGATATTGCCGTGGTCATCGTCGTCTTGGACAAGCAGCTTGATACCCACCCAGATAAGCAGGATCCCGCCTGCTACCTTCAGGTAGGGGATATCCAGCAGCGCCAGCGCAAACGCGATCAGCAGCACGCGCAACAGGATGGCGCCAGCCGTGCCCCAGAGAATACCCTTCATGCGTTGCTGCGCAGGGAGATTGCGGCAGGCCAGGGCGATGACAACCGCGTTGTCGCCGCCGAGCAGGATGTCGATCAGGATGATCTGGAATATGGCGCCCCAATGGAGCGTCTCGATGAATTCGAGCATGTGTCCCTAGCTAGAACGAATCGTCAACCGGACGCGCCGGCAACGGCGGACAGGTGCCGCCAGCGCAGGTACGTCTTTCGATTCTAGGCAAAACTTTTCCGGCACCTGGAATAACGGCACTCGAAGCATGGTCGGGCGTTGGCGTGGGCGGACACGCAGTGCAGGGATTCCACGCTGCCGCAAGGATGCAACTATGTTACTGATGCAACAAAAATACTAAAGCAACACAGTTGCATTAAGTCGGCGAGTTCGGCAGAATGCAGGGCCATGAGCCGGTATCTGCCTGGAGGAGGGCGGATATGGGTGCCGTGCAACCCGACATGAGGAACACGCCGCAATATGAAGCACAAGAAAAAACCCTTGGCGCTGGCCCTGGCGCTGGCATTGTCATCCGTCCCAGCGCTTGCGGTGGAAATCATGGTGCGCGACGCCGGTGTACCGGCAAGCGGCGCGCGCGTGTCGACGCCGCATGGTTCGGCCACCACGGATGCGCGTGGCGTGGCACTCTTGCCGCAGTTGCCGCCTGGTCGCCACGTGATCGAGGTCATCATGCGTGACGGCCAGCATTTCCAGGAGACCGTCCAGGTCGACGGGCAGGCGCCGCTCACGGTCACCGCACCCGTCACTGCGCCGGTGACGCTGGCACCCGTCACTGTGTCCGCCAGTGCGTTGTCGCTGTCGAGCAGCGACATGACCACGCCGGTTACCGTGCTGGATGGTCAGGCGTTGATGGCCCGGCGTTCTGCCACGCTTGGCGAGACCTTGTCCTCCGAACCCGGTATCACGTCGACGCATTTTGGCGGCGGCGCCAGCCGGCCGATCATCCGGGGCCAGGATGCGGCGCGCGTCAAGGTGTTGTCCGACGGTTCCGAGGTTCAGGACGCTTCGTCGATCAGTCCCGACCATGCAGTCGGGCTGGAGCCGATGCTGGCCGAGCGCATCGAGGTCCTGCGCGGCCCCTCGGCGCTGCTGTATGGCGGCGGCGCGGTGGGCGGGGTGGTGAACGTGCTGGACCGCAAGATCCCGACCGCCGTGCCGGAAAACGGCGTGGAGGGGGAAGTCGAAGTGCGTGGCAATACCGGCGCGAACGAGGGCGCCGGGGCGTTCGGCCTGACGGCCGGCACGGGGCGCTTCGCGATCCGCGCGGAAGGACTCAAGCGCGACAGCGGCGACTACGAGGTTGGGCGTGGCTGGTCCGGCGGCAAGCGCGTCGACGGTTCCTACAACAAGACGGAAACCGCGAGTCTTGGCATGTCCTATATCGGCGACAGCGGTTTTGTGGGGGTGTCCTACACGCGTCAGCGCAACCGCTACGGTCTGGCTGGCCACGATCATAGCTACGAAGGCTGCCACCCGCACGGCGCCAGCTTGCACTGCCCTGGCAGCGACGAAGACCATGAGGACCATGATCATGGCGACGACCATGACGACCACGATCATGATCACGTCCATGGCGCGCCGTATGTCCGTATGCAGAGCGATCGCTGGGATGTGCGCGGCGAGACCCGTAATCCGTTTGCAGGCATCGCGAAGATCCGCTTTCGCGCGGGGCTGACGAACTACAAGCACGACGAGATCGACGACGACATCATCAGCACGACGTTCCGCAATAAATCGCACGATGCCCGTGTCGAGCTGGAGCACGTTCCGGTCGGCAATTTGCGCGGCGTGTTCGGTGCGCAGACATCACGCCGCGATTTCAGCGCCATTGGCGAGGAAGCCTATGTTCTGCCGACAGTCACCAGTAACCACGGCGTGTTCGTGCTGGAGGAATACCGCATGGGCAACTGGCGCTTCGAAGCCGGTTTGCGCCATGAATGGCAAACCGTGACGAGCGAATCGAACCAGCCAGACGCCAGCCACCGCGGCACCTCGGGATCCGTGGGCGTGGTGTGGAGTTTCGCGCCCCAGTATTCGCTCGGCATGTCGCTGTCGCGCTCGCAGCGCTTGCCGACGGCCGAAGAGTTGTATGCCAACGGCTTGCACCTGGCCACCACGACCTACGAGCGTGGCAATGCCAACCTGAAGCGCGAGACGGCCAGCAACATCGACATCACGCTGCGCAAGCATGCAGGCCCCACGACATTCGCGCTCAGCGCTTTCCATAACCGCATCGGCGACTACATCTACGGCCGCACCACCGCGACCTCGGATCGCCTGCAACTGATCGACTACGTGCAGCAGGATGCGACCTTCACCGGCGTGGAGGGGCAGGTGCGGCACCAGCTTACGCCGGTGTTCGGCGTGACCCTGTTCGGCGACTACGTACGCGCCAGGCTGGACGACGCCAGCGGTAACCCAGGCGGCAACCGCAATCTGCCGCGCATCGCGCCGCACCGCTATGGCCTGCGTGTCGACGCCAGGTGGCAGGCCTGGAGCGGACAGGTCGAGTGGATCCAGGTGGGTCGCCAGTCCAAGGTTGCGGACTTCGAAACGGAAACGGCCGGCTATGGCATGCTCAATGTCGGCGTGGGATACAACGGTACCTTCCAGTCGACCGGTTATCAGGTTTACCTGCGCGCCAACAACCTCACCGACAGGCTGGCCTACCGGCACACGTCATTCATCAAGAATGCTGCTCCGCTCATGGGGCGCAACATCGTGCTAGGCATGCGCGTGATGTTCTAGACGACACATGGCTTGGGGCTGCGGTTGCTGCGCGTGACTGGCATCGTGGTCCTGGAGAGGACCCGCGCGGCGTGCATCTCCTCCCCGCATGAAGGAGGGGGTGGCTGTATATTTACAGGTGCGAGGCCGGCAATATGGCCTCGCGCGGGGGTGGATCGGCTATGATGAAGTACCCCCTTTGACCGAGCCACCATGCCTGCCAAATATCTTCCCCTGATTGCCGAGTACGAAAAACGGATAGCCGCCGAGATTGACGCCGGCCATCGTTGGGAGGCCGTGCATCTGCTCGACCGGCTCGGCGAGTTGCGGCGGATGGATGATTTTCCCCTGGCCGCCGAACCAGCCTTGCAGAAGGTGCTGGAAGAATATCGCGCCAGGTTGCTGACCTAGGGCTGATATGCTCGCTCAGGCCGTGGATGTCGAAAACAGGTTGATGATCAGCACGCCTGACAGGATCAATCCCATTCCCAGCAGCGCGGGCGTGTCCAGCGACTGCTTGAAGAGCAGCCAGCCGATCGTGGAGATCAGCACGATCCCGACCCCCGACCAGATCGCATAGGCGATGCCCACCGGAATGGCCTTGAGCGCGAGCGACAGGAAGAAGAACGCGATCGCATAGCCGGTAATCGTCGCCAGCGAAGGGAGCAGCCGTGTGAATCCCTCGCTCGACTTCAGGCAGGAGGTCGCAATGACTTCCGCGACGATGGCGATGACCAGGAACAACCAGACTTTCATGCAGAGATCCTTGTCAGTGGGGCAGGGCAGCCGAGCAGCCTGGCATGTCTTCGTGCATGTCCCCTGAGCGTCGCCGAGAATGCTTTCGTGGTGCGGAGCCGATTCCATGCCGCTTTCCTGAGACAGCGTAGCGCGCACGGCTGCAAGCCGGTATCGGCTTGAGGGACTACCTCCGTGGTGGCATGGCGGGAGCCTGCCTGACCTGGTTTGTGGACGCCGGCGAGCGGTCGCGGTGTACCATGCGGGGATGCGCGACTCGACCGACAGACCCACCGGCCTGAGTCCAACGCAACGGCACGCGCTGGCGATTCTTGCCGATCGGTGCGACGGCCCCGCGCTGGACCCGCAGCTGCGTGTGACCATCAATTTCCATCCTGACCGCCTTCACCGGGGCCAACCCGTCCTGCACTGGCTGGCGCACGATGCGTGCTATCGCTCGCAATTCGAGACCGGCACGAGCAACGGCGGCCTTACCGCGCATGCAGGTGGCGCACGCTGGCTGTGGGAAAGCCGTATCTTCGGCGGGGCCTACGATGGCGCGCCGGCGCACGAGCGGCCGAAGTATGGCGCCCTCGATCACCGGCGGACCGGGGTGGGCGGCTCGCCGCGTTTCGGTTCGGCGCACCTGCGGCTGGCCGCGTCCGTTGTGCAACGCTCCACCTTCTGTTTTCCCGATAGCGTATTCGAACCGACCCGGTTCGGCGTTGCCGCACGCTGCGGCTTGGTTGAGATCGCCGCCGGGGATCGGCGCGACCGGCTCGATCACTACGTCGAAGCCCACGTGCATGGCACGCTGCGCATACCGGGCGACATCGAGGCGCTGGTACTCGATCCCTGCTATCGCGGTACCTCCATCGAAACACTGGCCGCGCGGCTGGGATGCGCGGTGGAATGGCATGCCGGTTTCGCCCTCGATGCTTCTGCATGGTGCGATCTGGGCGCATATCGCGGTGAGCACATTGCGGAACTTGGACTGACACTGGCGAATGGCGGCGTCCTCACTCCGCTGCAGATCGGTGAAGCGGCGCGCACCGGCAGGTACGATCCGCAGCACCTCAAGCAGGTGTGGCACTGCCTGGCGCGCTATGGTGATAATTCCTGGCCTGCTTCCTCGGCGAGCGCCGAACTGCCTGGCTGAGCTTTCAGCGTATGCTGGCCAGACCGCGCAGCAGCGCCGGCACGTGCGCACGGCTGGTGGCTTGTATCTGTGCCAGCAGGTCGAAGTCGGCACGCGGCATCCGGTAGGTCTGGCAGATTTCCTCCTGCATGCGCACCCACAGGTGGCTCGCCATTTCAGCATCGGCCAATGCGCGGTGGGCGCGCCCCGCCTGCGGCAGGTCCAGCAGGCGTATCAGGGTCCCGAGCTTGTGGTCGGGGGCGTGCGGAAACAGCCGGCGCGAGACCAGCAAGGTACACGCGAAGCGTTGCGGAGCATGCATATCCACCCTGGCGAGTTCAGCCTGCCAGAACTTGCGATCGAACGCCGCATTGTGGGCGACTACCGGACAGTCGCCAACAAAGCGCGCTGCCTCGCGCATCACGGTCGCCGCTGGTGGCGCCGCATCGATCATGGCATTGGTGATACCTGTGAGGGCGGTGATGGCTGCAGGAATGCGCTTGCCCGCATTCATCAGGCTCTGGTAGCGGTCCACGATGTGACCGTCACGCACCAGCGTCACCGCAATCTCCGTGGCGCGGTCACCCATGCCTGGTGAGAGTCCGGTGGTTTCGAAATCGAGAACGGCGACAGTTTCCATGGGGGTATGAGGCAGTGGCGTAGCGCCGGCAGATAAAGCGCTGATTATCGCACCCCGTCGCCGGCTGGCGATCAATGAGTTCGCGCTGGCCGGCGCGCGCTGCCAGCCTCGGGCACTGCACCGCGATTGCGCTGCGCTTGCACCAACGCTGGGCGTGACGCCCGGGGATCTTGCCATGCCGTTCCCCTGGCCGGCGAATGCGGAACGGCGAATTCCTGCTGCAGCCTTGATCTATCGTGCCGGGCATTCGCTGGCATACCTCTTGCAAACGTTGAAGCACGAATCAACGACGATTCATTTCCTGAGATGGGCCGCAAGGCCCCGGACAACGGCGTCCCCCAGCAAGGTCTGTGACCGGTCTGGCGGACGCTTTTTGTTTTTGTGGGCCACCCACCGTGAATGGCAAAGCCACCCGAATCGATCTGCTGACCTTCATTGACCGCAACGCGCTGCGTGGCGTGCCGGGGCGCGCGGGTGAGTCTGTGACAGGTGCCGCCACATGAATCTCCCGCCCAACACCCATTCGCTGTCGTGGCCTCGTGCATTCGGTCTCATGCACTGGGCATTACGCAGCTCGTCCCATGCATATCGCCCCAATCAAGGAGCCTTCCATGAAACTCATCGTCATCGGCCACGGCATGGTTGGCCACAAGCTTCTGGAGCTGCTGGTGGAGGCTGGCGCCCAGGACTACGACATCACCGTACTGGGTGAAGAACTCCGGCCCGCTTATGACCGTGTGCATCTGTCCGAATTTTTCGCGGGCAAGTCAGCGGCGGACCTGTCGCTGGTGCCGGAAGGCTTCTTCGCGCGTGCCAACCTACTGCTGCGCCTGAATGCGCGCGCGGCGTACATCGATCGCCAGGCCCGGACCGTGACGGTATCCACCGGCGAGGTACTGGCCTACGACAAGCTGGTGATTGCCACTGGCTCGGCGCCGTTCGTGCCGCCGATTCCCGGCAACGACCGAGCCGACTGCTTCGTCTATCGCACCATCGAAGACCTCGAAGCGATGCAGGCCTGTGCTGTGCGGGCTCGCGTTGGTGCGGTACTTGGCGGCGGCCTGCTGGGACTCGAATGCGCCAAAGCCCTGCGCGACCTCAGGCTGGAAACACATGTGGTCGAATTCGCCCCGTCGCTCATGGCGGTGCAGGTTGATGCCGCTGGCGGGCGCGTGCTACGCGGTCGTATCGAGGAACTTGGCGTCGCCGTGCATACCGGCAAGAACACGCAGCAGATCGTTGACGGTGAACATGGCAGGCATCGCATGATATTCAGCGATGGCACCCATCTCGACACTGACATGATCGTCTTCTCGGCTGGCATCCGGCCGCGTGACGAACTCGCGCGCGCTTGCGGACTGGAAGTGGGGATGCGTGGTGGCATTGTGGTCGATGCATCCTGCCGGACCAGTGATCCGGACATCTTCGCCATTGGTGAATGCGCGCTCGCCGGTGGCCGCGTCTACGGACTCGTGGCGCCTGGCTATGAAATGGCACGCACGGTCGCCGCTGCCTTGCAGGGCAAACCAGCAAGCTTTGGGGGCGCCGACATGAGCACCAAGCTCAAGCTGCTGGGTGTGGATGTGGCGAGCCTGGGCGATGCGCACGGCCACACCGAAGGTAGCCGGGCCTACCAGTACACCGACGAGCGGCGGCAGGTGTACAAGAAGATCGTGGTCTCGGGCTGTGGCAAGTATCTGTTGGGTGGCGTCATGGTGGGTGAGACGGCGGAGTATGGCACCTTGCTGCAGATGATGCTCAACCGCATCGAACTGCCAGAGACGCCCGAGATCCTTATCCTGCCGCAGACTGACAGGGCCGTCCGTCAGGCGCTGGGCGTGGACGCGCTGCCCGACAGCGCGCAGATCTGCTCCTGCAACAACGTTTCCCGCGGGGATCTGTGTGCTGCTGTGGCGGCAGGCGCGACGACTATCGGTGCACTCAAGGATTGCACACGGGCGGGCACGACCTGCGGCGGCTGTGTGCCGCTGGCCACGCAGATCATGAAAGCCGAAATGCAGAAGCAGGGCATGGCGGTGAACAACCACCTGTGCGAGCACTTTGCTCATTCGCGGCAGGCGCTGTACCACCTCGTACGCGTGGAGGGGATCCGCACCTTCGCGGAACTCCTGCAGCGACATGGCCATGGCCTCGGCTGCGACATCTGCAAGCCAGCCGTCGCCAGCATTCTCGCCTCATGCTGGAATGACTTCGTTCTGCGGCCAGAGCATGCCAGCGTGCAGGACACCAACGACTATTTCCTCGGCAATATCCAGAAGGACGGCACGTACTCGGTGGTGCCGCGCATGCCGGGCGGCGAAGTCACCCCCGAAGGCCTGATCGCGGTGGGGCAGGTCGCGCGCAAGTATGGCCTCTACACCAAGATCACAGGTGGTCAGCGGGTAGATCTTTTTGGCGCGCGCGTCGATCAGCTGCCGTTGATCTGGGAGGAGTTGATCGCCGCTGGGTTCGAGACCGGCCACGCCTATGGAAAGTCGCTGCGCACGGTGAAATCGTGCGTGGGCTCCACCTGGTGCCGCTACGGCGTGGGCGACAGCGCTGGTCTCGCGGTTGAGCTGGAGCACCGCTACAAGGGGCTACGCGCGCCGCACAAGCTCAAGTTCGGCGTGTCCGGCTGCACGCGCGAGTGCGCCGAGGCGCAAAGCAAGGATATCGGCATCATCGCCACCGAACGCGGCTGGAACCTGTACGTATGCGGCAATGGTGGAATGAAACCGCGCCATGCCGAACTGTTCGCCAGCGATCTTGATAAGACCACGCTGCTGCGCTATATCGACCGCTTCCTGATGTTCTACGTGCGGACCGCTGACCGCCTGCAGCGCACCAGCACATGGCGCGAGAGCCTTGTAGGCGGGCTCGATTACCTGAAGGCGGTGATTATCGACGACACCCTGGGAATCGGCGCCGAACTCGAGGCGGAGATGCAGCATGTAATCGCGAACTATGCCTGCGAATGGCAGCGCGCCGTGAGCGAGCCGGCCGTGCGCCGCCGCTTCCGCCATTTCGTCAACAGCGAGGCGGTTGACGAACATGTGATGTGCGTCGAATCGCGCGGGCAGATCCGCCCGGCCACCGTGGACGAACGCACGCAGGCATCCGGCCTCGGCGTCGTCAAGGCGGCATGAGGCTCGGGGCAGAGATGAAACACCCAAACGCAACGCATAAGCGGAGTACACCATGACATCGCATCTTCACTGGACCGCCGTCTGTGCCATCGACGAGATCGTTCCGGATACCGGCGTTTGCGCGCTGGTCAATGGCCTGCAGGTCGCCATCTTCCATGTGGCCGGACGCGGTGGCCAGCTGTTCGCGATCGACAACTATGATCCACATGCCTGTGTCGCGGTATTGTCACGTGGGCTGGTCGGCAACCTTGGCGAGCGCACGGTGGTGGCGTCGCCGCTCTATAAGCATCACTTCGACCTGGAAACCGGGCAATGCCTCGAGATGCCGGAGCATGCCGTACGCGTCTTTCCGGTGCGCACCGCCGAGGGCAAGGTGTGGATCTGCGCATGATTCCTTCAATCCGTAGACCTTCATTGGTGGTGATTGGCAATGGCATGGCCGGCATGCGTACGGTCGAGGAACTGCTTGCCTTCGCCCCGGAGCTGTACGACATCACTGTCTTCGGCGCGGAGCCGCATGGCAACTACAACCGTATCCTGCTGTCGCCGGTGCTGGCAGGCGAGAAGACGCTGGCCGACATCATGATTCATCCACGTGCGTGGTATGACGAGCACGGCATTGCACTGCACGCTGGCGATCCCGTCGTGGCGATCGACCGCGGGCGGCGCATCGTGCGCGCCCGCTCCGGGCTTGAAGTGCGCTATGACCGCTTGCTGATGGCGACCGGTTCGTCACCGTTCATGCTGCCCGTGCCTGGCAGTGATCTTCCCGGCGTCGTGTCGTTTCGCGATATCGCTGATGTCGAAGCCATGCTGTGCGTGGCGCGCAGCCCGCGGCGCCGTGCGGTGGTCATCGGCGGCGGCCTGCTTGGGCTCGAAGCGGCCAACGGCCTGTTGCGCCAAGGGATGGAGGCGACCGTCGTGCATCTCGGCGACAACCTGCTCGACCGACAGCTCGACGCGCCAGCCGCCGCATTGCTCAAGCAAGCCCTGGAAGCGCGCGGCTTGCACTTCATGCTGGGCATGAACACCACTGCTTTGCTCGGAGAGGGCCATGTCCATGCCGTGCAGTTCTCCAATGGCCAGCAGATCCCGGCCGATCTGGTCGTGATGGCGGCGGGAGTGCGTCCCAATATCGCCCTCGCACAAGCGGCGCACCTGCATTGCGAACGCGGCATCGTGGTGGACGACACGCTGCAGACGTACGATCCGCGTATCTACGCCGTCGGCGAATGTGTGCAGCATCGCGCGGCCACGTTCGGGCTGGTCACGCCGCTCTGGGAGCAGGCGCGGGTATGCGCCACGCATCTTGCCGGAGCGGGGCATCGCCGCTATGTGCAGCGGGCCACGGCCACCAAGCTGAAGGTGACCGGCATCGACCTGTATTCGGTCGGCGATTTCATCGGCGGACCCGACAGCGAGGATCTGGTGATGCGTGATCCGGGTCGCGGCATCTACAAGCGCCTCGTGCTGCGGCAGCAGCGCCTGGTCGGCGCGGTGCTGTACGGCGACGTGGCCGATGGCGCGTGGTACGCCGACCTGATCCGCGATGGCGTGGAGGTTGCCGCCTGGCGCCATCGCCTGCTGTTCGGCCGTCTGTTCTGTGAAGCCCAAGCTGCCTGAGTCCCACCATGTCGAACGCCGCCGTGATCCCGCTTGTTTCCGCGACTAGTTCTGTAGACGTGCCGCACGTCACCGTTCGCACGACATGCCCATACTGCGGTGTCGGTTGCGGCGTGGAAGCGGTGTGTGTCACGGCGCTGGGAGATGCGCGGCGAGGTGCGCCGGAGCATGCGCCGGAAAACAAGCAGCAGAATGCGCAGGCAGCGATGCCCGAGATTCGCGGCGATGCGTTGCACCCGGCCAATGCGGGCCGCCTGTGCGTCAAGGGGGCGGCGCTGGGTGAAACCCTCGGGCTGGAGGAGCGTTTGCTCGCGCCAGCCATGCGGACCCGTAACGATGTCATGGAAACGCCGCGCACGGTCAGCTGGGATACGGCTCTCGATGCCGTTGCCGACGGCTTTCGCGCCGTCATCGCGGAGCATGGACCGGATGCGGTGGCGTTCTATGTGTCGGGCCAGCTGCTGACCGAGGACTACTACGTGGCCAACAAGCTGATGAAGGGCTTTATCGGCAGCGCCAATATCGATACCAATTCACGGCTGTGCATGTCCTCCGCAGTGGCGGGACACAAGCGCGCCTTCGGCGAGGACGTGGTGCCGGTGTGCTACGACGACCTGGAAGCGGCCGACCTGATCGTTCTGGTGGGGTCGAATGCCGCGTGGTGCCATCCCGTCCTGTTCCAGCGTATCGCTCGCCTCAAAGAGCAGCGTCCGGCGGTGCGCGTGGTGGTGGTCGATCCACGCCATACCGCGACCTGCGAGCTCGCGGACCTGCATGTGGCGCTCAAGCCGGGCAGCGACGTGTGGCTGTTCAACGGCCTGCTGTCGTATCTTGCCGACCGAGGTCTGACAGACCGGGCATTCGTGGGAGCGCACACGCATGGCGTGGCGGAGGCACTGGTCGCCGCGGCGGCGGATGGCGGCGATATCGAGAGCGTGGCCCGTACCTGCAAGCTCGCTGTGCAGACCGTGCGGCGTTTCTATGAGATGTTTGCGGCCACCGGCCGTGTCGTCACCGTGTTCTCCCAGGGCGTCAACCAGTCGTCCTCGGGGACGGACAAAGTGAACAGCATCATCAATTGCCACCTGCTGACGGGCCGGATCGGCAAGCCGGGTGCCGGGCCGTTCTCGATCACCGGCCAGCCGAATGCCATGGGCGGGCGGGAAGTGGGCGGGCTCGCCAATATGCTGGCGGCGCATCTGGAACTCGACAACGCCGCGCACCGCGCTCTGGTGCAGGATTTCTGGGGCGCGCCATGCATGGCGGTGCAGCCGGGACTCAAGGCCGTGCCGCTGTTCGAGGCCATCGAGGCCGGGCGCGTGAAGGCGATCTGGATTATGGGCACCAATCCCGTCGTCAGCATGCCCGAGGCCGACCGCGTGCGCGCGGCGCTGGCGCGCTGCGAGCTGGTGGTGGTGTCGGATGTGATGGCGCGGACCGATACCGCGGATCTCGCGCACGTGCTGCTGCCCGCGCTGGCCTGGGGCGAGAAGGATGGCACCGTGACCAATTCGGAGCGCCGCATCTCGCGTCAGCGGCCGTTCCTGCCCCCGCCGGGCGCAGCCCGTGCGGACTGGGACCTGCTCTGCGATGTGGCGCGGCGCATGGGTTATCGCGGCTTTGACTATCCAGGGCCGCACGCCATCTTTGATGAGCATGCGCGTCTGAGTACGGTCGGCAACGGGACCGGCGGCGTGGCACCTCGCCAGTTCAATCTGGCAGGCCTCACGGGCCTGTCCCGCGCTGCCTACGATGCCCTTGCCTCGATCCAGTGGCCTGTACCGTGCCCGGCCACGGGGACAGGGCCGACTGGCACGGCGCGCCTCTATGCCGATGGCCGCTTCAGCCATGCCGATGGCCGGGCGCGTTTCGTCCCGGTGCGGGGCTGCTGGCCTGCGCATGGTATCGATAACGACTATCCGCTGGTGCTCAATACCGGCCGTGTGCGCGACCACTGGCATACCATGACGCGTACCGGCAAGGTGCCCAGGCTTGCCGGCCATACCAGCGAAGCGGCAGTCGATATGCATCCTCATGACGCCTTGCTATGCGGCGTGCGCGAAGGCGAGCTGGCACGCGTGCGCTCGCGCTGGGGGGCGATGGTGGCGCGCGTACGGCATGGCGGCGGCATGCCGCGTGGCAGCGTGTTCGTGCCGATTCACTGGAATGCGCAGTTTGCCTCCGACGCGCGCGTGGGCGCGGTCGTCAATGCGGCGGTGGATGCGGTGTCGGGCGAGCCGGAATTCAAGCACACACCCGTGCAGGTCGAGCCGTTTCCAGTCTCCTGGCATGCCTTCGTGCTGACGCGAACGCAGGAGTTGGCCACGCCGGCGACCTACTGGACGCGTATCCAGGGCCGGCAGTTTGTCCGCTACGAACTGGCTGGCCGCGAGGCCATTGCCGACGCGGGCGCCTGGGCGCGCGCGCTGCTGGATGTCAAGGCTGCAGGAGCGGAATGGCTTGAGTATGAGGACGCCACGGCCGGCGTCTACCGTGCCGCCTGCGTGGTGGCCGGCCGTCTCGAAGCTTGTGTGTTTCTGTCGCCGCGGCCTGACCTGCCGGCACGCACATGGCTGTCAGTTTTGATGGAGAACGATGCCCTGGCCACGCCGGAACGTGCCAGCCTGCTCGCTGGCGAGCCGCTCGAGGCGGGGACAGATACCGGTCAGATTGTCTGCGCCTGCTTTGGCGTCGGACGCGAAACGATCTGTCGCGCGATCCGGCAGCATGGGCTGTCGACCGCCGCCGAGGTGACAGCCTGTATCAAAGCCGGTGGAAACTGCGGTTCGTGTGTGCCGGAGATCGGGGCGTTGTTGTTGGCATGTCACGCTGTTCAGGCGGCTTGATGAAGTCAGGTTTCGACCGGTGGGGTGACGCATCGATACATATATGATGAATCGCGGAAGAAAACGCCAATAATGCCCTGAAATCAAACCATATTCAGCGGACTCATCATTACCCGGCAAGGTGCACTGCAATCGCGCTGCGCGTATTCCTTATTCTGATATTCTGGGCGCAATATCGACGCGGCCTGATCGGCGGCAGGCCTGCCTGGCAAGCATTTCCCACTGTAGTGACTTGATTTTGCAATGTCTTACAAGGCATACTGCCCGGGAACCAAGAATTTTCTGATTTCGGATGGTGGTTGCGGGTTCATGCGGCTGCCGTTCACATATTTTCACCTATATAGGTGATAGACAACCGATTATCAGAAAGCGCGCTGTTTCCATAAGTCAAAAATCAAACCGCTCCGCGATGCCCATGCGCATTGGAGGAGAGGGCGGAACACGGTAGTTTCTGCTGGATTTGGAGGACGCCAGCCAGCAGACCTGAAACACTGTGCTCCGTTTGCAAAAAACGAAGAATAAGCTGCCAGGGAGAGGGTATGCCACGGATACGGGGGGGCCTGTGGGCTCGATGCCGACTGTGTGCGTGCATCGTTGCGTTGACCGCATCGGTGTTCGGCGTGGGGTATGTTGCAAGATCGCAAGCACAGGCGCCAGCAGCGCCAGGGGCGCCCACGACGGCGCAGCAGCCTAGCATCGCCTTTTACTATGGCGCCAAGCCTCCTGTGGCAGAGCTCCAGGCTTTCGACATGGTGGTGGTGGAGCCGGACAGCGGTTTCGATCCTACCCAGCACGCCTTGGCCAGCACGCAGTGGCTGAGCTACGTCAGCCTCGGTGAAGTCCTGCCGTCGCGCAGCTACTTCAAGTCCATCCCCCAGTCCTGGCTGATCGGCGGCAACACCGCCTGGAACTCGCACGTGGTCGATCAGGCTGCGCCCGAGTGGCCAGCCTTCTATGTGGACCAGGTCATCACGCCGCTGTGGCAACGCGGCTTCCGTGGCTTCTTCCTGGATACGCTCGATTCCTACCAGCTCGTCGCCAAGTCGGATGATGACCGCCGCAAGCAGGAGGCCGGGATGGTCGCGGTCATTCGCGCCATCAAGGCCAAGTATCCGGAGGCCAGGCTGGTACTGAACCGCGGCTTCGAGATCCTGCCGCAGGTCCACACGCTGGTGCAGGCCGTGGCCTTCGAGTCGCTGTTCCGCGGCTGGGACCAGGGTGGCAACCGTTTCACCGAGGTTTCGGCGAGCGATCGTGACTGGCTGCTCGGCCAGGCGCGCACCATCCGCGAATCCTATCGCCTGCCTGTGATCTCCATCGACTACTGCCCGCCGGCCGACCGGGCCTGCGCGCGCAATACGGCAGCCCAGATCAAGGCGCTTGGCATCATCCCGTACGTTGCGGATCCGGCTTTGTCCCAGGTGGGCATTGGCCAGATCGAGGTCATGCCGCGGCGGATCCTGATGGTGATCGACACACCGTCCGATATCTCGCTCGATGATTCATCCGCCAATCGCATCGGCGCAATGCCGCTCAACTACCTGGGTTACAGCGTTGAATACGCGCATGTATCGCAGCAGTTGCCCGAAGGCGTGCTGAACGACCGCTACGCCGGTATCGTGGTCTGGCTCAACAACAGCATCGTACCGAACCAGGCACGCTATGCGCAGTGGATCCGCCAGCAGATGGATAACGGCATCCGTGTCGCGTTCATGGGACGCTTCGGCATGTCGGTGGATGGCGCGATGGGGCAGGCCCTGGGCCTCGATGCCGTACGTGGCCGGGCAACGCGCGAGCTCGAGATCGTATCGCGCGACCCGATGATCGGTTTTGAGACGCAGCCCATGCCGGACCGGCGCGAAGCCGTGAGCGTGCGCGTGCGCGACGATGCTCGTTCTTTGCTGCGCCTGCGCGCCGGCCAGTATGAGGTGGACGCTGCCGCGATCACCCGCTGGGGTGGATACGTGCTCGCACCGTTCGTGGTGATGACCATGGACGACGTCAACCAGAACCGCTGGGTCGTGCAGCCGCTCGACTTCCTGCGTCAGGCGCTGGCGCTGCAGCCCATGCCGGTGCCCGATGTCACCACCGAGAACGGCCGCCGCCTGATGCTGTCGCACATCGATGGCGATGGTTTTGCCTCCCGTGCAGAATTCCCGGGTGCGCAGTATGGTGCCGACGCGCTCCTCAAGGACATTCTCGAACGTTACCGCGTGCCGACCACCTGGTCGGTCATCGAGGGCGAGATCGCGGCGACCGGCATGTATCCGCAGCTGGCGCCGGTACTCGAGCCGCTCGCCCGCAAGATCTATGCGTTGCCGTACGTGGAGGTAGCGAGCCACACCTTCTCGCACCCGTATGACTGGGCGCGGACGCTGGAGAAAGAGAAGGACAGGAGCACGGCTGGCTATGACAGTTTCCATCTCGAGATTCCTGGCTATTCCATGGATCTCGATCGCGAAATCACCGGCACGCGCGATTACATCAACCAGAACCTGATTCCGCCGGGCAAGAAGGTCAAGGTGCTGCTATGGAGCGGCGATTGCCAGCCGCCTGCCGAGGCTGTGCGCAAGGCCTATGCTGCCGGCATGCTCAATATGAATGGTGGCGATACGCTGATCTCGCGCAGCAATCCGAGCTGGACCGCCATCGCTCCGATCGGCCTGAACAAGGGCGAGGGCGCCTTCCAGGTGTTCGCGCCGCACCAGAACGAGAACATCTACACCAACGAGTGGAGCGGCCCGTACTATGGTTTCGAGCGCGTGATCGAAACCTTCGAGATGACGGACAAGCCGATCCGCTTCAAGCCGCTCAACATCTACTACCACACCTATTCGGGCACCAAGGCAGCTTCGATGCGTGCGCTGCGCAAGGTGTACGACTATGCGATGTCGCAGCCGGTGATGCCGATCTACGCTTCCGACTACATTCGCAAGGCGCTCGATTTCCAGACGTTTGCCGTGGCGCGTGATGGTGACACATGGATCGTACGTGGGGCCGGTGATCTGCGTACCGTGCGTGTACCGGGCCAGGCTACGCCTCAGCTCGCGGGCTCGCAAGGCGTCGTTGGTTTCTCGACGGCCAACGGCGGGCAGGGTACCTATGTCCACCTCGACGGCGGCACCGCGCGTTTCCGCGTGGGCAGCAATACGCCAGCGCAACCGTATATCGCGGAAGCCAGTGGCGTGACGCGCAACCTCGTGCGCACGGGCAACAGCATGCGTTTCGATTTTCGTGGTGATTACAAGCCCTTCTTCCGGGTCGCGGGCGGTTCGCAATGCCGCGTAACCGTCGACGGCGTGGCACAGCGTGGCACACGTGTCGAAGTCGCGGCTTCCGAGCAATCTTCCCAGACTTTCAGGCGAGTACATGTTGACTGCGCGGAATAAGCGGACGCGGCTGCTGCCGCCGTGGATGATCGGCATCTTCGGAGCGCTGATCGGTGTAGGTCTGGCGTTGGCGTTTCCGCGTGAAACGCTCCAGCAGCGCCTGCTCAAGCAAGAAGGCGGCGTCAATGGCCTGAGTATTGCCTATCTCGAGGCATGGCTGCAGATCGTTCCGGACGATCCCGAGTTCCTGGCGATCCTGGCCCAGCAGTATGTCAGTATCGGCCGTCTCGACGATGCCGAAGCGCTGATCCGCCACATGCGTGCCATGCCGCAGCCGGTGGTGCGTCGTGGCGCCTTGCTGGCGCAGATCGGCATTGCCGAGCAGCGTGCCTACGCCATCGAACCCGACGCACCCCAACGCGCAGCGGCGCTCAATACAGTGCGCAGCCTGATGCGCGAGACCGCCAACAAGGACTGGAGCGTGGGCGAGCTGGAAGGCCTGGCGACACGCGCCCGGGCGCTTGGCCTCGGCGACCTGGCCCTGGGTTTCTACAAGCAGCTGGTCCAGACCGACACGGCGCGCGCCGAGATGTGGCAGAAAACCGTGGGCGAGATGGCCCTCGGTACTGGCGACTACCGGTCCGCCGCGCAAGCCATGTTCGCGCAGCAGGCCGCTGCCGATACGCTGCCGCTGCGTCGTCGCTATTTCATCGATGGACTGCGCGTGCTGCAATCCGGCAACATGCTGGACGAAGCCATGCGGCAGGCCGAAGCCCGCCTGGGCGATCTGCGCAATGATGCGGAAACGCTACGCTTCCTCACGCGCCTTGCCATGTCAGCCAATCGACCGGATCTGGCCGAGCGCTATGCGCGCCGCCTGCTGTCGATCGGCGCCCAACCGCAGATTTCCTCACGCGGCCAGACCCCGCTTGAGCAGCGCGGTTTCGTCTTCCTCGATGGCCCGCGCGGACTGGCCATGCGTGAAGCCATGGGGCAGCACGGCGTGCGCCATGTCCAGGCTGGAGCGGGCGATGTGCTGGCCCCCGGCAAGAGCTTCAACCAGGAAGACTACGAGCTCGCCTATAACGTCTTCATCGGCAACGGCAAGCCGGTTGATGCCCGCCGCATCGCCGAGGCAGCCGTGCGTTACCAGCCAAACTCCCTCGTCTGGCGCGAACGGCTTGCGCAGACGGCGGAGTGGAGCGGTTCGCCGGGGCAGGCGCTGGAACAATGGTTGTGGCTGGCCGAGCACGGCGGTGGCACCAAGGCCTGGCAGGCGGTGCTACGTCTGGCGCCGGGGCTGAACGACGACCGCGCCTACCTGGCTGCCCTGCGGCATCGTGTGCGCACGGAACGGGGTAATCTCGAACTGGTGGATCAGATTTCCAGCGCCTATGAACGTCTTGGCGAACCCGAGGCTGCACTGGCCTTTCTCAAGGAATCTGCCACCGGTCCGCGCCGCCGCGAAGTGCTCGAGCGCTACGGCGAGCTGGCAGAGCGTGCCGGCAAGGACGATATTGCCATCCAGACCTATCGCGATCTGGCGAAGGAGCCCGGTAGCGGCACTGTCGCCGCCACCCGCTTGTCGCGGATGCTCTATATCCGTGGCGATCTCAAGGGTGCCACCGACGTGCTGGTGCAGGTGCGTAACCGGGCAACGGCCACGGACGAAGAATACTGGCGCCAGCTTGCCCGCATGGCCACCCTGACACGCCGCGAAGCGCTCGCGCGCGAGGCCTACGGCAAGCTGGCCGAAACGGGCAAGGCCAATGCCAAGGAACTCGGTGAGATGGCCAACCTCTATGCCGACCGGCCGCTGGATGCAGGTCGGGTCGCGGAGCAGAGCTACCGCATGAGCGGTGACATGTTCATGCTCCAGCAGGCGCTGATGTACTACAACCAGGCACGCGCCTACGGCCGCATCGAGGCACTGTTCGCTTCCATGACGCCAGAGCAGCGAGCCGCCGCCGAAAAATCGCCCCTGGTGCTCGTGCAACGGGCGGAATACTTGCGTGCCACCGGCCAGCGCAGCGCGGCACTGGCTGACCTGACCGCGGCCAACGCGCTGGATGCCGCCGGCACGGATGCACGGGCTGCCCTGCTGTGGATGCTCGTCGACCAGGGCAAGACCGAAGACCTGAAGGCAGCGATGAAGAACTGGGCCGCCGATGCCGAGGACGACCCTGATCTGTGGGGCCCCTACGGTGCTGCCTACCTGCGTCTGAACGATGGTCGCCGTGCCTTCCACTACCTGCGCAAGAATGCCGCGCAACGCAGCCAGGACCCGTTGTGGATGCTGGCCTATGCCGATGCCGCCGAGATGGTTGGATACGTGGATGTTGCATGGGCCGTGCGCCGCAAGGTGTGGCTCGACATGCGCGCTGCCGGCATTCCGCAGGGCGTGCTCGATCCACGCTCAAACAAGGTTGCCAGCCAGAGCCTGGGTGGTGCCTCGGAAGCCGAGGATGCCGATATCCGCGAACAGCTGCGCGCGCAGAGCGTGACGCTGGCCCAGGTGTTCGAGTCCGGTGACCTGTCGCGGCGCATCCTGATTGAGTTCCTGCGCGCTGACCGCGCTGCGGGCGACAAGTCGGCCAGTGCCCAGGAAGGCGCGCAGACCGAGCGTTACTCGCAGACCGCACGCGAGGTCGCCCTGTCGTGGGCCATGTCGCGCGAGCAGAACGAACTGGGACGTGCCTGGCTGGCGCGCCACTATGCCGAAACCCTTGATCGCCCGGCGTATGCCGACCTGGCGATTGCGCTGGGGGACCGCGACCGCCCGGCCGTGGAGAAGATCCTCGACGAACTGCCGGACCGCCTGCCGCTGACGACCCGTATCGATGCCAATCGCTATGTTGATCGCCTCGGTGAAGCGCAGCGCCTGGCCTTCAATGGGCTCGATACCGCGCCGGACAGCGAGGAGATGCATCAACGCCTGCGCGAAAGCATGCTGGTCAATGCCCAGGCCTTGTCCATCGGTACGACTTTCTCGCGCCAGCGTCCGCTGGCCTTTACCGAGACGGTAGTGGGGGCGGGCGTGCGCCTGTCGGACCGCTTCACGCTCGGCGCACGCTACGGCTATCGCCAGCAGCGCAGCACGGATGGGCAGAACCTCGTCAACGTGCCGTCGGCTGACCACAATCTCGAGGCCGTGCTTGGTTATCGCATCAATGCCGTGAACTGGCAGCTCGCTGCGGGTCGCCGCATGGGTGTCGAGGATGTGACCACGGGTCGTTTCGATATTGCGTGGAATCCGGAGATTCCCGTCAGCTTCACTGGTTTCGTGGGCGTCAACCAGGCGGCCACCGAGAACGCCTACCTGCGGGTCGGCGGCGTGAAGGACGTGGCTGGCATCGGCGCCAACTGGCGCGTCTCGACGCGCGATTACCTGGCGGCGCGGGTCGAAGGCAACCGCTTCTTCGGCCAGGACCGGACGTCCATCGGCCACGGCACGATCTTCGAACTCGAGGCAGGGCATCGCTTCCGCATCGAGTACCCCGATTACACGGTGCGCGCAGTCGTCACGCGCGGTAACTACAGCAGCAAGCAGGATGCCGGCCGCGTGCTGCGCAGCCTGACGCCGGATCCCAATGCCGTGGCGTCTGACTTCATGCCGCGCAGCTTCACGCAGGCCGGCCTGCTGTTCAGTTTTGGCACCGAACACCTGGATGAATACTCGCGCGGCCTGCGTCCCTTCCTGGAAGCCGGCCTGCTGCGTGACAGCCGCGAAGGGTGGGGTACACGCGTCCAGCTCGGCGTGGGCGGCAGCGTACTCGGCAACGATCACGCCTCCGTCTATTACGCACGCGAAGGCGTGACGCGTGGCGGCGGCGCACCTTTGAATGAATTTGGCATTCGCTATCGATGGCTGTATTAAGCCGGCAACTTGACTGAAGGAGCATCAGATGAAAACGACAATGAGCGGGTTGCTGCGTCGCATGGCGATAGTAGCGATGGGGTTGGCACTGGCGGCATGCGCAAGCGTGTCGAGCACCGGCGCGCCGACGATTGCAGCGACGGATACGATCGCCGTGCTGCCGATCGTGAACTACACCGAGACGCCGCAGGCCGGGCTGCGCGCCGAGGCCATCGCCGAGAGCCTGCTCAAGGCTGGCGGCATCAGCAATACCAAGCGCTATCCGGCAACCGTCAGCCAGGAAACACTGTTTGAGCCGGCCGAGCGCCAGGCCGTGACGCGTGCGCTGGAATGGGCACGTACCGAACGCGCACGCTATGCGTTGACGGGTTCGGTGCAGGAATGGCGCTACAAGGTCGGTGTCGACGGTGAACCGGCCGTGGGCGTGACACTGCAACTGCTGGACGTGCAGACGGGCAATGTCGTCTGGACCGCGACTGGCAATCGCACCGGTTGGAGCCGTTCATCGGTGTCTGGCGTTGCCCAGTCGCTGCTGCAGCAGATGCTGTCGCCGCTGACCCGCGGTTGAGTGCACGGATGAAACCCGCAGAACCCATCGGATCCACAAGGAAGTCGACATGACGGATTCCACCACAATCGATGATAGTAACCAGCGCGCCAAGTCTGTCGTCCTGGGCAGTGCGGCAGGGCGCTGGATCGCTCCGGCTGCGACCGGCTGGCGGGCGGTTGGCGAAACCGTCCTGATCATGGTGGTGGCCCTGGCCATCGGCTCGGTGCTGGTGCCGGATAATCCGCTGCTGTTCAATACGGGGTTCCCGTGGGCATGGCTGTTGCCGCTCGTGATCGCGCTGCGCTATGGCTCGCTCATGGGCGCGCTTGGCGCCGCCGTGCTGCTGGGCGGGTGGTATGTGTTCTATGGCATGGGCGCAGCACCGCAGCCGTTCCCGACCCGTTTTTTCCTCGGCGGACTGCTGTTCGTGATGGTGGCGGGGCAGTTTGGCGATATCTGGAGCGCCCGGCTGGCACGGGCGAACGAGATTAACGGCTATCTTGGCGACCGTCTCGCGGCGCTCACCAAGAATCATTTCCTGCTGCGCCTGTCCCACGACCGCCTGGAAAACGACTTGCTGGCGCGGCCGACGACGCTGCGCGATACGCTGACGCAACTGCGTCGCGTGGCGCTGAACGACCACAGCCAGTCCACGCTACCCGGCGCCGAAGCCTTCCTCAAGCTGGCGGCGCAAGCCTGCCAGCTCGAAGTGGCCGCGTTGTTCGAGGTCAAGGACCAGCAGCCCGCGACCGAAGCCTTGGTCTCGCTGGGCGGCAAGGTAACGCTCGACCCCCGCGATCCCCTGGTGGAGTATTGCCTCGCCACGCGTACGCTGGCCCATGTCCGCGTGCCGGAGCTGCGCGACATGACGGGCACGCGCTATCTCGCGGTGGCGCCCGTGCTCAGCGGTGAGCAGGAATTGATCGGCATGGTGGCTATCGAACAGATGCCGTTCCTGTCCGTCAGCCACGAAAACCTGCAGTTCCTGATGGTGCTGCTTGGCTACTATGCCGACGGCGTGCGTCATGCGGATGCAACGCGTGCCATCCTCGAGACGCTGCCAGAGTGCCCGTACGATTTTGCGCTCGACTACAGCCGGCTGGCGCGCATGCAGCGCGATACCGGCATCGAATCGACCGTGGTGGCGCTGGTGTTCGACATGGATGAGTCGCGCAATGCGCTGTACGAGCAGGTGCGCCGCAGCTCGCGCGCTCTGGATGTCACATGGGCAGCCCAGGGCACGACGCGCCGTGCCTTCCTGACGCTGATGCCATTCGCCGGCGAGAGTGCCCTGGCGGCCTATCTGGTGCGGATCGAGGACAGCCTCGAGGCGCAGTTCGGGGTCAACTTCGAAGCCGCCCATATTTCCTTCGAGAAGCTGACCGTCACCGCCGATCAACCAGGGGACGCGTTGCGGCGTTTGCTTGCGAGGTGCCATCTCGATGCTTAAATGGCTGCTCGGCGGAACGGTAGCGCAGGGTGCCGCGTTCGCCATGCTCTTCAGAACCGGCTCGGGGGCTGCGGACATCACCGCATTCCTCGCCCTGCAGATCGTGGCGGCGCTCCTGCTTGCCGCGGCGGCCTGGTGCATGCTGCCGAAAGCCTATCGCCAGCCATTTGCCTGGAGCTATGGCTACCTGGCACTGCTCTGTTTCCTGATCCCGGGCTTTGGCTGGCTGGTTTGCGCCGGCAGCCTGCTGGCTGCACGCGTGCTGCCGTCGCTCCGGAGTCGCGATGGCATTGCCCAGATCACGCTGCCGCAGTTCGTCACCCATCTGCTGACGCGTGTGCGACACGGCTCCGGTGGGCATCTGCGTGCCCAGCTCGGTAATGCCCAAGCCCCGATTTCCAAGCGCATGACGGCGTTGGTGGCGATGCAGTCTGTCCCGGCGCGCATGGCGACGCCGGTGCTGCGTAACCTGCTGGGTGATCCGGTCGACGACGTCCGCCTCCTGGCTTATGGCATGCTGGACCGAGCCGAGAAGGACCTGACGCGCAAGATCCTGCAGGAGCTTCCGCGCCTGGAAGCCGCCCATACCGACAGCGAACGCTATGCTGTTGCCAAGCGGCTGGCGGATCTTTACTGGGAACTGATCTACCAGGGCCTGGTGCAGGGCGATGTCTATGACTACACCGCCGAGCAGGTCGAGCGCTATGCCAGCATGGCATTGGATATCGAGCCAAACAACGCGGCGCTCTGGTACATGCGGGGCCGCCTGGCGGTCACGCGCCATCAGTTTGCAGATGCAGACCGCTATCTCGAACGTGCCGAGAAGCAGGGTTTCGCCCGCGAACGCCTGGTGCCGGCAATGGCCGAATCCGCGTTCTTGCAGCGTGACTTTTCCCGCGCAGCCAGCATCATGGGTTCGTTCTCCAGCCATTCGCCGCTGCCTTTGCTGAAACCTCTCCTGCGATACTGGAATTCATGAGCCCAACCTTGCCACGCGCCGAGTCGGCCGATATCGCCCTGTTGCTCGAAGGCACGTTCCCATACGTCAGCGGTGGGGTCTCGAGCTGGGTTGCCGACATGATCCGGGCGTTTCCCGAGTACCGCTTTGCCGTCGTCTTTATCGGTAGCCGGGCGGAAGATTACAAGGAAATGCTTTATGAGCTGCCATCCAATGTCGTGCACATGGAGCAGCACTATCTCTATGATTTTCCCGCGCCGCCGGCCGTGCATCGCAGCGCCGGCGACGAAGCCGCATTCGCGCATTCCGCGCGGCTTCACGAGTCGCTGCGCAATCCCGCCGCGCGCGGCGAATCGGGCCGCCTGATCCGCGAGAGCATTCCGCTGCTCAAGGAAACCGGCGCACTGAACGAGGAAGAATTCCTCTTCAGTCGCAAGGCGTGGGATTACATCACCGAGCAGTATCGCGAGCATTGCACCGACCCGTCGTTCACCGATTATTTCTGGTCGGTGCGGATCATGCACAAGCCGCTATGGCAACTGGTGAAGATTGCCGACAACCTGATCCCGGCGCGCATGTACCACACGGTGTCGACGGGGTACGCGGGCTTTCTCGGCGCCTTGCTGCGCCACCGCAATCGCCGTCCACTGCTCACGTCGGAGCATGGTATCTACACGAAGGAACGCAAGATCGACCTGTTCCAGAGCCAGTGGATCCGCGATAACCGTAATATCTTCGAGCGGGATATCTCGAATACCAGCTACTTCCGCGAGTTGTGGGTGCGCTTTTTCGAGACGCTTGGGCGTGTCTGCTATGACGCCAGCGAGGAAGTCATCGCCCTGTACGAAGGCAACCGCCAGCGCCAGGTACTTGACGGCGCGCTGGCCGAGCGCACGCGTTGCATTCCCAACGGCATCGACCTGGCGCGCCTGGCGCAGTTGCGCGAGCAGCGCGCCCCAGGTGTGCCACGTGTCGTATGTCTGATTGGCCGAGTGGTGCCAATCAAGGATATCAAGACCTTCATCCGTGCCATGCTGACGGTGACGCGCGAGTTCCCGGATGCGCAGTGCTGGATCGCCGGCCCCGAGAACGAGGATCCTGACTACGCGCAGGAATGCCGGAACCTTGCCAAGAGCCTGGGCATGGGCGAGAGCCTGCAGTTCCTGGGTTACCAGCAGATCCAGAATCTTCTGCCGAAGGTCGGCGTGCTGGTCCTGAGCTCGATCAGCGAGGCATTGCCGCTGGTAGTGCTGGAGGCGTTCGCGGCCGGCGTGCCGGTGGTGACCACCGATGTTGGCGCATGCCGCCAGCTGGTGTATGGCCTGGATGGCGACGACGCCGATATCGGCCGAGCCGGCGGGGTTGTGCGTATTGCCGATCCGGCCGCTTTGGCAGAGGAGGCGCTCAAACTCCTGCGCGATCCGCAATACTGGCAGGCTGCGCAGCAGGCGGGAATCCGCCGCGTCGAGCGCTACTACACGCATGACCGCATGGTGCAGAGCTATCGCGAAAGCTATAGCCGTTTGCTGGCCATGCCGGATCTGGCCGATGCGGATGGCGAGACGCCACCCGCCGTGTGTCCGATGGGCGGAGGGAAACGCTGATGGCTGGCATCGGTTTTGAATTGCGCAAGATGCTGCAGAAGGACACCCTGCTCGGGGTGATGAAGGCGTACACCTACGCCGGTATCATCAGTGCAGGTCCGTGGGTGCTGTCGATTCTCGGCATCCTCATGATCGGTGTGCTGAGCCTGCCGTTCGTGATTCCCACGACCCTCATTACACAATTCCAGGTCTCGGTGACAGCGCTCATCATGGGTAGCCTGATCATCACCGGTCCGTTGCAGCTGGTATTCACGCGCTTTGCAGCGGACCGCATCTTCGAGCGACAGGAAGAGCTGATCCTGCCCAATTACCACGGCGCGTCGCTCATCGCGACGGCTGTCTCGGGCTTGTTCGCACTGGTCGTCGCCGGCTTCTTCATGGCCGAGCAATCGTTGCTCTACCGCCTGCTGATGGTCGCCGGCTTCGTGGTGATGAGCAATGTGTGGATCGCGATCATCTTCATGTCGGGCATGAAGCAATATCTCGCGGTGGTCTGGATCTTCTTTGGCGGCTATGCGCTGACCGTGCTGCTGGCCTTGTGGCTGCGCAGGTACGGGCTGGAAGGATTGCTGTTCGGTTTCGTGGTCGGGCAACTCGTCCTGCTGGCGGCGACAACCACCATGATCTACCGTTCCTACACCAGTCGCGTGTTCATCTCCTTCGAGATGTTCAACCGGAAGAGCTTTTATTTCAGCCTGATGGCGGTCGGTCTCTTCTACAACCTCGGGGTGTGGATCGACAAGCTGATGTTCTGGTACAACCCGGCGACGGGCCAGCAGGTAATCGGTCCGCTGTATGCCTCGGTAATCTACGATATTCCCGTTTTCCTGGCCTACCTGGCAGTGATTCCGGGCATGGCCGTGTTTCTGGTGCGGATCGAAACCGACTTTGCCGAAGCCTACGACGGCTTTTTCACTGCGGTGCGGGAAGGCAACTCGCTGGAGCGGATCGAACTGCTGCGCAACCAGATGGTGAGCACCGTACGGACCGGCCTGTATGAAATCCTCAAGATCCAGGCCATTGCTGCGCTGGTGCTGTTCGCGGCCGGCGGGGCATTGCTGCGGCTGCTCGATATTTCCGAGCTGTATCTGCCGCTGCTGTATGTGGACGTGATCGGGGCCAGCCTGCAGGTGTTGCTGCTGGGCGTCCTCAACATCTTCTTCTATCTTGACCAGCGGCGCGCGGTGTTCGGTCTTTCCCTGGCATTCGTGGTGCTCAACGGCTTCCTGACCTGGGCAACGCTGCAGCTTGGTCCCGCGTGGTATGGCTACGGTTTTGCCGTGGCGCTGTTGATCGTGGTGATGGTGGCCGTCTATGTGCTGGATCGCAAGCTTGAATCGCTGGAATACGATACTTTCATGCTGCAATAGCACTGCCATAGGCCGCGCTGACGGCATACATCCGATTTTGTCCTACATTGCCTGCAACGGCCCGGAATTGTCCCCGGGCCGTTTTTTTTGCCTGGAACACTCACAACCCTTTGTTATACAAGGCGTTCGGCGCGAACCTCCCCAACGGTGGGCGCTCTACGGCAGAACTCGCACGGGCACCTGTCCGACAGCCTTTTCAGTCATTGTCTGACAGGACGGACGCGGCAGAGCCAATAGTATGAAACCACGCTTCCGAGATCGCAGGGAGCAGATTCCAGTGCCGGATACCGTTGCAGGACGGGTGACAGGCGATGCCCCGGCGGCTTCGCTTGTGGACCGGAATCGGCGCTTCATTCATCGACAACCTTGAAAGGGCGAGCTTATGAGCAATACCAGCCAGAATCCGATGCAGACTCCTTCCCGACCGTCGTCCAACCGGGGCTTTGCCGCGATGGACAGGGCGCGCCAGCGCGCCATCGCTTCTGCCGGTGGACGTGCAGCGCATGCCAAGGGCACGGCACATGAATTTACGTCCGACGAGGCGCGTGATGCGGGCCGCAAAGGTGGCGAGGCCGTGAGCCAGAATCGCGAGCATATGGCTGCGATCGGCCGCATCGGCGGGCGTAACAGCCATGGCAGCAGCCGTTCGCGCACCACGCAGTCGGTGCGCGCGGAAGCGGGCGGCGGTGCGCCTTCGAGCGCGCCAATGGACCGCGAAAACAATCTGTGAACCCGGCATGGCGGCGGCCCGGGGGCCGTCGCCATGTCGATACGCCACGCCAGCTGCTTGTTCAGGGCTGGCGTGGCGTTTTGTTTGGCGCGCCGTTGTTTCGAGGCGGTTACGCGGCCTGCATGGCTGGCAACAGGGTCAGCGCCAATCCGACCACGGCGCTAGCAAGGATCACCGGAATCACGCCCACGCGATACCGCACCAGGGCGATGGCCGCGCAGAGGCCAATGGCGGCCGACCACCAGTCGAAACTGCCGCCGTTGGGCCACAGTACATGGTAGGCAAAGAACACCGCCAGGTTGACGATGACGCCGACCACCGCCGCCGTGATGGCTGTCAGGGGTGCCGTCAGGGACAGGTTGCCGTGCGTGCTCTCGATGAATGGGCCGCCCAGCAGGATGAAGATGAACGACGGCAGGAACGTGAAGTAGGTCACGACACAGGCGGCCAGGATGGCTGAAGCCAGCGCGTGCTCGGTGCCCAGGAAGGTCGTCGTCCAGCCGCCCACGAAACCGACGAAGGCGACGATCATGATCAGGGGCCCGGGTGTGGTTTCGCCGAGCGCCAGCCCGTCAATCATCTGGGCGGCGCTGAGCCACTGGAAGTGCTCGACCGCGCCCTGGTAGACATAGGGCAGCACCGCGTAGGCACCACCGAATGTCATCAGGGCGGCCTTGGTGAAGAACCATCCCATCTGCATCGGCACGCCGCGCCATCCGTATGCCAGCCCAAGTACCAGCATGGCCACCGCCCACAGGCCAAGCCCTGCGAGCAGGACCAGCGTGAAGCGCCGCCAGGTGAAGCGCGTGTGCGGGGCAATGCCGGCCACATCATCGAGCAGGGCGCTGGGTGCCGCTGCGTGGCCTGTTGTGCCGTGGCCGCTCTCGCCACGGAACACGCCGGGCGCGAGGCGGCTGCCGGCGTAGCCGACCAGGGCGGCGACCGCGATGATGACCGGGAAGGGCAGGCGCAGCGCGAAGATCGCCACGAAGGCGGCGATGGCGATGCCCCACAGCCAGGCGTTCTTGAGCGTGCGCGTGCCGATGCGCCACGCCGCTGCGATGACGATGGCGGTGACGGCCGGCTTGATGCCATAGAGCACGCCCGAGACCGCTGGCACATCGCCGAAGCGCAGGTAGATCCAGGTCAGCAGCATCAGCAGGAACAGCGAGGGCAGTACGAACAGGCCGCCAGCGATGACGCCGCCCCAGGTGCGGTGCATGAGCCATCCGATGTAGGTGGCGAGCTGCTGGGCTTCCGGGCCAGGCAGCATCATGCAGTAGTTGAGGGCGTGCAGGAAACGTTTTTCCGAGATCCAGCGTTTCCGGTCGACCAGGTCTTCATGCATGATGGCGATCTGGCCAGCCGGCCCGCCAAAACTGATGAACCCGAGGCGTAGCCAGTACCAGAAGGCCTCGCGGAGCGGCACTGGGCGGACGGATGCGGGCGGCACTTGGGTCATGGGGCGGATCTCCGGGCATGCTGGAACCGGGGGGGCGGGCGCCAACGCTGTGGCTGAGCGTCCCGCCGATGTGGGGAGGAGGACGGCGTCAGCCGGCCATGTCATCGTCTTCGTCGAGAAAGTCGCGGCGCAGCAGCCAGTTGCGGATCGCTTCGTCGCATACCTTCTTGAGGCGGCCCTTGTCGCCGGGCGGGTCGAACAGCTGGAAATTGACCAGCGCCATGCCGATGTCGGTGATGTAGAACATGCGTGCGGCGTCGTCGAAATGCACGATGCGGCCATCCACATCGACTTCATCGGATTCCTCGTCATCCGCCGGCATGTCTTCCAGCTCGACCACGCGGCAGGAGAAGCGCGGCGTCTGGGTATGTGTCAGATACTCGAACTCGTCGTGCATCACTTCGCCTCCCTTGCCCGTGGTGATGGCAAAGCCCCAGATGAAGCGCGGGGTCGGCAGGTCAGACAAGTCGTCGATCTCATCCATTGTGTTCTCCAGCAGAGATGATTGCGTCAGCCGTATTATCGCCTGTCGCATCGCCCTGCAGGCAGTTTTGCGACGGATTGCCATAAATTTGCGCCGTGGCCGCAAACGTCGCCAGCTGTCCGGTGATCCACTCCGGTCCGTGCTCCAGCTCGTCGGCGAGAATGCGCGCCACGGCTGGCGCGGCGGCACGGGCGCTGGCAGCGTCCAGCAGCAGCAGGCGGCAGCGGCGGGCCAGCACATCTTCGACGCTGCGCGCCTGCTCATAGCGCGCGGCAAAACGGACATGCGCCTCGGTCAGGCCGCCGCCACCCGTCAGCGACACATCGGCCCCAGGGAGTGCGAGCAGGTGCGGCGCATCGGTGCCATAGACGTTGCCGGCGCCTTCCGGTGCCCCATGCAGGCGCAGATGGGCCGTGCGGCACGGACGCGGCGGCAGCAGGCCATGGCGGATCGCATGGTCGATTGTGTCCTCGGCCATGCGCCGGTAGGTGGTCCACTTGCCGCCGGTAATGGTCAAGAGACCGCCGGGCGACATGCGGATGGCATGCTCGCGCGATACCGCGCGCGTCGGCATGTCTGCGCCGGCGCGCACCAGTGGCCGCAGCCCGGCCCACATGCTGGTGATGTCGTCGCGGGTCGGCGGTGCGGCGAGATAGCGTGCGGCGGTCGACAGGATGAAATCGATTTCCGCCTCCCCCGGCACTGGCTCCAGCGGCAGGTCGCTGCGCGCCGTGTCGGTGGTGCCGAGCAGCGTGTGTCCGCCCCATGGCAGCATGAACAGGATGCGGCCATCGTTGGTACGCGGGACCAGCACGGCGTGTGAGCCGGGCAGGAAACGGCGCGGTACCACGAGATGCACGCCCTGGCTGGGTGCAACCATGGGCAGCGCGGCCGGGTCCTCGAGACGGCGGATGGCGTCGACCCACACGCCGGTGGCGTTGATGACACAGTCCGCCACGGCATGCAGGCGTTCACCGCTCTCGGTGTCCTCTAGCGCCACACCGCAGACCAGTCCATTGCGCACCGTCAGCGCACGCACCGCCATGGCGTTGAGCGCGGTCCCGCCAAGATCGATGATGGTGCGCATCAACGCGATGGCCAGCCGCGCATCGTCGAATTGTCCGTCGTAGTACAGCACGCCGCCTCGCAACGTGCCTTGCGGTCCGCGCGCGGCGAGCCCTGGCGCGGCGGACTGCGCTTCGCTGGCGGACAGGATGCGGCTGCCTGGCAGGCTGTCGCGGCCGGCCATGGCGTCGTAGAGCTTCAGTCCTGCGCCATAGAAGGCCGTGTCGAGATGGCTGTAGGATGGCACCACGAAACCGAGCGGCCACACCAGATGGCTGGCGTTGTGCAGCAGCAGCTCGCGTTCGCGTAGCGATTCGCGTACCAGTCCGATATTGCCCTGGGCCAGGTAGCGCACGCCACCGTGAATCAGCTTGGTGGCCTTGCCCGACGTGCCCTTGGCGAAATCATGGGCTTCGACCAGCAGCGTGCGATAACCGCGTGATACGGCGTCGAGGGCCGTACCCAGACCAGTGGCTCCGCCGCCGATCACAATCACATCCCAGCGCTTGTGCTGGCGGATTTCGTCCAGTAGGGCGGTACGGTCGATGGGCCGAGGCGGCGGCGTTGCAGTGAGGACGGCGCGCATGTCAGGGTGTCTCGTGTAACGGTGCGCCGGTATCGGGTGCTGGCGGTGTAGCGGCATCCTCGCGTGCCCAGTCACGCGCGCGGTCAACGGCACGATGCCAGCGGGCGCGCACGGCTGCACGCTGATCGGCGGACATGGCCGGCTCGAAACGCCGCTCGGCGTGCCATTGCGCGGTGAGTTCGGCGGTGTTATGCCAGTATCCGGTGGCCAGGCCAGCCAGGTAGGCCGCGCCGAGCGCCGTGGTTTCCGTCACGCGGGGGCGCACCACGGGCGTGCCGAGCAGGTCGGCCTGCATCTGCATCAGCAGATCGCTGCGTGCAGCGCCGCCGTCCACACGCAGTTCGGCCAGTGGAATCGATGCGTCGAGCTGCATCGCGTCGAGTACGTCCACGCTTTGCAGGGCAATGGCTTCAAGCGCCGCACGGGCGATCTGCGGGCGGCCGGTGCCACGTGTCATGCCGATCAGCGTGCCGCGTGCATACGCATCCCAGTAAGGCGCGCCAAGTCCGGCAAAGGCCGGCACCAGCACCATCCCGCCGGTATCGGTGCACTGTCGCGCGAGTGTTTCGGCTTGCGCCGCGCTGTCGATGATGCGCAGTTCATCGCGCAACCACTGCAACGTCGCGCCTCCCATGAACACCGAACCCTCGAGCGCGTATGCAGCCTGGCCATCGACCTGCCAGGCGACAGTGGACAGCAGGCGGTTGCGCGACGGCACGGGCGCGGTGCCCGTATGCATGAGTACGAAGCAGCCGGTGCCATAGGTGTTCTTGGCCATGCCGGGCGTGAGGCAGGCCTGGCCGAACGTCGCTGCCTGCTGGTCGCCGGCAATGCCGGCAATCGGGATGGGGCCGCCGAACAGGTCGGGCATTGTGTGGGCCACCGTGCCACTGGACGGCACAATCTCGGGCAGCAGGCCGGGTGGAATGTCGAGCAGCGCCAGCAGCTCGGGATCCCATTGCAGCGTATGGATATTGCATAGCAGTGTGCGCGAGGCATTCGAGACATCGGTCACGTGCCGTTGCCCGCCGGTCAGTTGCCAGACCAGCCAGCTGTCGATGGTGCCGAAGGCGAGTTCGCCGCGCAGGGCGCGGGTGCGTGCATCGGGAATGTGGTCGAGTAGCCAGCGCAGCTTGGTGCCAGAAAAATAGGCGTCGATCACCAGTCCGGTGCGTGCCTGGAATAGCGGGCCATGCCTTTCGGCCTGCAGCGCGCTGCAGAAATCGGCGGTGCGCCGGTCCTGCCAGACGATGGCCGGCGCCAGCGGTTGCCCGGTCGCGCGGTCCCACAGCACGGTCGTTTCGCGCTGGTTGGTGATGCCAAGGGCGCTGATGCGCTGCCACGGTACGCCGCTGCTGCGCAGGACCTCGCGGGCCACGTCGAGCTGGCCCTGCCAGATCGCCAGCACGTCATGTTCCACCCAGCCCGGTTGGGGGTAATGCTGCGCAAACTCGCGCTGCGCGCTGGCGACAATCGTCCCGGTCCGGTCGAACAGCATGGCCCGCGAGCTGCTCGTGCCCTGGTCGAGCGCCAGCACGAGCTGGCCGTCGGGCACGGCTGGGAGGGGTGACGGCGGCGGGCGGGACATGCAGAACCTCCGTGGTGGCCTGTCGGCAATCGAATGGAACGGTGCTCACAGGAGCGGACCGCATACGCCATGCGCGTCCGTGTCCCCGCATGGCGCCAGCGCATTGCGTGGGACGCCGCGCTATGCGGGGTGTCCGGTGCGCGCGTTTCATGTGCGGGCACGCCCTAGCGTAGCGAAGTCCGCCGGCGGGGACAAGCGGGCGCCGGTGGATGCCTTTATGCCAGCAAATGGCCGGCAACTTGCTATCATGTGCGGTTACCGCGATTGATTCGCACCAATCCGACCCAAAGATACGATTTATGAGCACCCCAGGCTTTATCCTGACGCTGTCCTGTCCCGACCGTCCCGGCATCGTGCATGCCGTGTCCGGCCTGCTGTTCGAGCAGCAATGCAATATTCTCGATTCGGCGCAGTATGGCGACGCTTTCACCAACCGCTTTTTCATGCGCGTGCATTTCGCCGTGGACCAGGCCACCGGGCTGGAAGCCCTGCAGGCTGCATTTGCGCCCGTGGGCGAGCGCTTCGGCATGGACTGGAACATCTACGATGCGGGTGTGCGGCCGCGTGTGCTGATCATGGTGTCCAAGATCGGCCACTGCCTCAACGACCTGCTGTTCCGCGCCAAGTCGGGCGGCCTGCCGGTAGATGTGGCGGCCATCGTCTCGAACCATCGCGATTTCTACCAGCTGGCCGCTTCGTACGACGTGCCGTTCCTGCATTTTCCGCTGCTCGGCGCGACGCCCGAGCAGAAGGCGCAGCAAGAAGCCAAGGTGTGGGAAGTGGTGCAGGAGCAGAACATCGACCTGGTGGTGCTCGCGCGCTACATGCAGGTTCTGTCCGATGACCTGTGCCGTAAGCTGGCTGGCCGCGCCATCAATATCCACCATTCTTTCCTGCCGAGCTTCAAGGGTGCCAAGCCGTACTACCAGGCGCACGACCGTGGCGTGAAGCTGATTGGCGCGACCGCCCACTATGTGACCGCCGAACTGGACGAAGGCCCGATCATCGAGCAGGACGTCGCCCGTGTCGATCACAGCATGGAACCTGACCAGCTGACCTCGATGGGCCGCGACGTGGAATGCGTGACGCTGGCCCGCGCCGTGCGCTGGCATGCCGAGCATCGCATTCTGCTGAACGGCCACAAGACCGTGGTCTTCCGCTAAGCGTTTCAGGCGACTGGTGCCGGTGGCTCGCCAAACAGGCCGAGCTGTGCGGTATCTCCCGCTTCCACCAGCCGCACGCCCGCGCCCAGCAGACGTACCGGCCGGCGATGCCGCTGCCAGCCGGTGTCCAGCAGTTCACCGAACACGGCCGGCGTGACCTCGCCATGCACGGTTTCCACCGTCGTCTGCCGGAAATTGTCGAACTTGATCTTCACGAACGCCTTGTGGACCAGCGGTCCTGCCGCTGCACGGGCGATGCGCTGCGTCAACAGCGGCAGCAGTTCGGCCAGCGCCGCCTGGCAGGCCTCGGGTGTCGCCAGGTCGACGTCGTAAGTGGTTTCCACGCTGATCGACTTGCGCGGCAGGTCTGGCGAGACAGGGCGCTCATCTTCTCCACGGCACAGGCTGTGCAGGCGCAGGCCGAAGGCGCCGAAGGTCTGCTGCAGATCGAGCTTGCTCCAGCTGCGCAGGTCGCCGCATGTCTTGATGCCCAACCGCTCGAGACGCGCCGCGGTGACCCGCCCGACGCCATGCAGCTTGCCGACCGGCAGGGCTGCGACGAACCCATCTGCGTCCTGCGGGCGCACTACGTAGAGTCCATCCGGCTTGTTCCAGTCGCTGGCGATCTTGGCGATAAACTTGTTCGGGCCGACGCCAGCCGAGGCGGTAATCCCGACTTCCTGCCGGATGCGCGTGCGGATTTCCTCTGCCATGAGCGTGGCGCTGCCACGGCAATGCGGGCTGTCGGTGACATCGAGGTAGGCTTCGTCGAGCGACAGCGGCTGCACCAGGGGCGTGTAGTCGCGGTAGATGGCCAGAATGGTGCGCGAGGCCACGCGGTACTTGTCCATGGACGGCGGCAGGATCAGCAGGCCGGGGCAGCGCTGTACCGCCTGCGCTGATGACATCGCCGAGCGCACGCCGTAGCGGCGCGCGACGTAATTGCAGGTAGCGATTACGCCGCGCCGGTCCGGCTGGCCGCCGACCGCTAGCGGGAGCTCGGCAAGCGCCGGGTTGTCGCGCATTTCGACGGCTGCGTAGAAGCAGTCGCAATCGCAATGGATGATTTTCCGGGTGTGCTTCACATCGTTGCTGACAGCGCTGCCGATTCCCGGGTTCACACCGTGCGATCGGGCTTGCCGGAATAATTCAAGGCCAGCATGATACCCATCCACGCCAGGATGAAGCGACCTTCCGAGAAGGTGGAGAAGTGCGAGCTGGTCAGGCTGGTGGCGCACCATGCCGCAGTTACCGCCAGCCCGAGCGCGCGATAGGGTTGCGATACCCGGCGGAAGGGCGCGGCCACCAGGATGGCGAACAGCAGCAGGAGGCCTGCGATGCCCTGTTCGACCCAGATCTTCAGGTACTGGTTATGCGGATCGGCCACGTCTACTGCCTGCCAGCCTTGCTTGTCCTTCACCAGTTCATGGTAGGCGGTCTTGAAGCTGCCCGTGCCGTAGCCGCGCAGCGGGCGCGCTTCCAGCAGGGTCAGCGTGTGCTGCAGCATGACGACGCGGATGCCCATCGATGTCAGTTCGGGGGACTGCCGGTACGTCTCCATCTCGTGCACGCCCTGCATGATGCGGTCGCGCGTGGCCGGGATGGTGGCGAGCGCCGCGCACACTGCGATAAACAGGGCACCGGCCAGCAGCAGCTGGCGCAGTCCGAGCGGCGCGCGCGTCCAGGTCATCGGCAAGGCGGCTGCCAGGACCAGCAGCACCACGTAGCCGCTGCGTCCCGGTGTCACCAGGGCAATATTCAGCAGCAGTCCGGCCAGCCCGGCGAGTAGCAGCAGGCGCAGGCGCCGGTCCATGCGGTGCCAGCCTTCGCGCAGGAGAATCACGATGCAGAAACTGGTGACGGCGAACATGATGCCCTGGGTGGCATGATTGCGGATGGCGATACCGAGATCGAGCTTGTACAGGGGCACGCCCAGTCCCCACGAGACAAACGATGCCACCATGCAGGCCAGCACTGCGCCTACCAGCCAGTGCACCACCCGTGCCTTCCACGCACTGTCGTCGAACAGGGCGGCGCCGAGTGGCAGCAGCAGGATCTTGCGCCAGCCGATGACGGCCTGCCAGGCATCGGCTGGCGGGGCAACGCTATAGGTCGCGGCAAGGGCGATCAGGAGCGCCAGTGCGATGGCAGCCGCGACCATCGGTTCGCGTGCCACCACGGCAAGCCGGCTGCGGATGTCATGCGACACGATGGCGACGGCGAACAGCAGGCCTTCGAACAGGTTAACCAGCGGTGGCGAAAACAGCAGCGCCAGCACCAGTGCGATCATCAGCGTGCGCGCCAGCGTCACCGGATCGCGCAAGCCGCCGCGCGGCTGTGAAAAAGCGGCTGGGGTCATGACCGTCTCCAGTGCGAAAGCCATTCGCGCAGGCGACGGCGGCGGAACTTGTTCCAGCGGTAGCGCAGACGGTTGTACAAGTGGGAATGCTTGAGCCGGTTGCCGTCGAGCGCAGTGGTGAACATGCCGGTCACGCTGCCTTGTTCCACCAGCGGTACACGGCTCCAGTACTGATCGATGCCCTGCTCCTGGTCGATACGGTTTTGCAGGTGGTCGGCCGGCAGGTCGATGAGATGGGTATCCAGCCATGCCAGCCGCCGGGCCATGGCATGCGCATCGACGACATAGCCTTCGGCAGTGGGGATGGGCATCGGGAACAGTGGCGCGGATTCGCGGAAAAAAGCATCCGGCAGCTTGGCGTCGGCCCCGCCGAGAAAGACCAGGTAGCCAGGCGGCAGGCGATCTGCTGCTTGCAGCGCTGTGGCGAGGCCGGCCGCAAAGCCCGGCACGAGCAGGACATCATCCTCGAAGACCAGGATACGCCGGTGGCCATGGGCGACGCCGTCGCGCCATGCGGCGATGTGCTTGAGCACCAGCGACTGGTGCGGTGGGCGCAGCCTGTCCGGGACGAAGCGTGCACGCTGGGCGTCCGTCAGGTCGGGGACATCATGGTCGAAAATGAACTGAAAGGCGATGCCGTGACGATGCAGTTCGCCTTGGATGTGGGCAATCCGGTCGGTGTAGGTCTTGACGGTCAGGACGTACACCGCGTCTACCAGCTGGTTGACTTGCGGCAATTGGTGCGCTTCCTCTGCACATGGAATCAGGCGTAACTATACCTGACCCGGGGCCGCGTTCCGGACGCCCAGAGAGGTGGGCAGGCGGTCCTGAGCAGGCTGGACCGGATAGTGTGGAAGCGGCGTCACGCACGTGCGACCGTGCGTGACGCGCTATGCCCAGCACAGCTTACTTGTACAGCACCGAAGGCAGCCAGAGGCCGATTGCCGGGAACATGTACAGGAGGATCAGCGCAATGATCTGGATGCCCATGAATGGCATCATGCCCGCGAAAATCTGATTCAGCGTGACATGCGGCGGCGCCACGCCCTTGAGGTAGAACGCCGACATCGCGACCGGCGGCGAGAGGAAGGCGGTCTGCAGGTTGATGGCGACCAGCAGCCCGAAGAACAGCGGATCGATGTTGAAGTGCGCCAGCAGCGGAATGAAGATCGGCATGAAGATGACGATGATCTCGGTCCACTCCAGCGGCCAGCCGAGCAGGAAAATGATGATCTGCGCCATGATCATGAACTGCAACGGCGTCAGGTCCATCGACAGCACCCAGGCTTCCACCAGCGCCTGCCCGCCGAGCAGGGCGAAAGCTGCCGAGAAGATCGACGAGCCCACGAACAGCCAGCACACCATGGCACTGGTCTTGGCGGTCAGGAACACCGATTCCTTCAGCACCGGCATGGTCATCTGGCGATACATCAGCGCCAGCAGCGCACCGCCCAGCGAGCCGATGGCCGCGGCCTCGGTCGGCGTGGCAAAGCCGAACACGATCGAGCCAAGTACTGCGAGGATCAGGATCGCCAGTGGAAAGAACGAAGTCAGCAGCATCTTGAAGACTTCAAGCTGGGCGAAATTGAAGAAGGCGTAGAAGATCAGCAGGCCGACGGCAGCAACTGCAAAGGTGATCCACAACCAGGTCGGCACTGGCTCGCGCGCTGCTTCGTCGCCCGCGGCTGCGGTCTCGTTGGCTGTCGTGGCGTCGGCTGGGGCAGCTGGCGGGGCATCCGCTGCGGCTGCGGCCGGCGGCGTTGCGGCTTCCTGTGCCACCTCCGTGGCGGTTCCGGACTCCGGTGGCGGGGCCAGGCTGTCCAGCTCCTCGTGTGCCTCGTCCTGGATGCCCCCACCCATTTCGACCAGGCCTTCGGTCGAGACGATGCGCGCGGGTGCAGTCACGCCTTCGTAGGTCAGGCCGAGCATGCCGACGATGACGATGAACGGCAGCAGGGCGATCAGCAGTTGGCCGGCGGCCTTGCGCCGCCAGCTCTGGCCAGTCGTGCCCACGGCGCGGACCAGCGAGGGCAGGGCACGGCTGCTGAACATGCGTTCGATCGCGGCGAGGAAATCCGGCAGGGGCACCTTACGCTCGCTTTCCGAGAGCGGCGGGGCGTATTCCGGCTTGAGCTTGGCGATGAGCATCACATAGCCGACATACAGTCCTGCGAGCATGATGCCGGGGAAGAATGCGCCCGCGTATAGCTGCACCACCGATACCCCGGCAGTGGCGCCGTACACAATAAGCAGCACGGACGGGGGGATCAGGATGCCCAGGCAACCGCCCGCCGTGATCACGCCGGCCGTCAACCGGATGTTGTAGCCCGAGTTGAGCATGGCCGGCAGTGCCAGCAGGCCCATCAGCGTGACCACTGCGCCCACGATGCCGGTGGCGGTGGCGAAGATCGCACAGGTGACCAGCGTTGCCACCGCGAGCGAGCCCGGAACGCGGGCCAGCGCGAGGTGCAGGCTCTTGAACAGCTTGGCGATCAGGTTGGCACGTTCGACCAGGTAGCCCATGAATACGAACAGCGGGACCGAGATGAGCACATCATTGGTCATCACCGCGTACGTTCGCTGCACCATCAGGTCGAGCGTCTGCTGGATGGCCAGATCCGGATTGGCATGCCGGTAGGCCAGCCAGGCGAAGAACACACCCATGCCCATCAGCGTAAAGGCCGTCGGAAAGCCGAGCATGATGGCGATGACGATCAGGGCCAGCATGAGCAGGCCCAGGTGGCCATTGGTGATGTTCTCGGGCGAGGGCATCAGGTACGCCGCCAGCGCGACGACCAGTGCCATGATGCTAAAGCCGAACCACAGTTCCTTTCTCATGACATCCGTCCTCCCGCTTGAGGCGCGGCATCGCCATGGGCGGCCACATCCACCATGTCGTCGTGCACGCTCTCCTTCAGTTTTTCGACGTCCACTTCCTCGACGTCATCCTCGCGGCGCGGCCAGTCGCCCACCCGGATGCAGATCACGCAACGGATGATCTCCGCCACGCCCTGCAGCAGCAGGAAGGCTCCGGCAATCGGGATGACGAGCTTGAATGGATAGATTGGCGGGCCGTCTGCCGCAATCGATGAGCGCTCGTTCTGTGCCAGCGAATCGCCGAAGAATTCCCAGCCGGCCCAAACCAGCGCGATGATGCCGGGAATGAAGAACACGACGTAGAGCACCAGGTCGATGCTGGCCTGGACGCGCGGCGTAAGAAAGCCGTACAAGATGTCGCCGCGGACATGGCCTTTCTTGGCCAGGGTGTAGGCGCCTGCCATCATGAACAGCGTGCCGTACATCATGTTGCTGACATCGAACACCCAGGCGTGCGGTTCACCGAGTGCGTAGCGGGAGAAGACTTCGTAGCTGATCATCAGCGTGAGGCTGACGATCAGCCACGCGAAGATCTTGCCAACGAAGGTGCTGATGGCATCGATACAGAGCAGGAATTTTTGCATGGCCGTCTTCAGTGTGTCGGGAAACTGCCTCCCGGCACGGGGCCGGAAGGCAGGTCGTACAAAACACGAAGCCGGTCAGGCTCAGGTCTTTTTCGAGAAGTAGCGCGTCTGGGCCAGCCGGAAGTCGACCAGCGTGTCGCTCTGCCAGCGTGTCGTGCGCTGCGCGAAGGCCTTCATCGAGGCGTTGACCTTCTTGAACATCGGGTTCTCGGCTTCTTTCTTCTTGACCACTTCGTCCCAGGTCTTCAGCTGATCCTGCAGGATGGCGTTTGGCGTGGCGTAGAACTTCACGCCTTGCTTCTGCATAGCCTCATAGTCCTTGGAGTAGCGGTCGATGGCTTTCCACGACATATCGGCCGACGACGCTTCCACGGCATTGTTGATGATGGCCTTGAGCTTGGGCGGCAGCGCATCGAACTTGCTCTTGTTGAACAGGATTTCGAAGGTTTCCGAGCACTGGTGGAAACTGCGCAGCATGCAGACCTTGGACACATCGGGGAAGCCCAGCACGCGATCGGAACTGGCATTGTTGAATTCCGCCGCGTCGAGCAGGCCGCGATCCATGGCCGGCACGATCTCGCCGCCCGGCAGCGCGTTCACCGCCGCGCCCATGCCGGAGAAGATGTCGATCGACAGGCCGACCGTGCGGAACTTGAGCCCTTTCATGTCCTCGGCCTTGGTCACCGGTTTCTTGAACCAGCCGAGCGGTTGCGTCGGCATTGGGCCGTACAGGTAGGACACCACGTTGAGATTGAGGCCCTTGTAGATCTCGGCCATCAGTTCCTTGCCGCCGCCGTACTTGTGCCAGGCCAGGACCATGTTGGGATCCATGCCCCAGGCCGGACCCGAGCCCCACAGCGCCAGGGCGGAGTTCTTGCCGTACCAGTAGGCGCATACGCCATGGCCGCCATCCAGCGTACCCTTGCTGACCGCGTCGATCAGGTCGAAGGCCTTGACCACCGCACCGGCGGGCAGCAGTTCGATCTTCATGTCGCCGCCGGTCATGTCGTTCACCTTGGTGACGAAATCGGCGGCGTACTCATGGAAAATATCTTTTTGCGGCCAGGTGCTTTGCCAACGCATCGTAACCGGGCCCTGGGCCTTGACGATGCTTGGAAAACCCATTGTGGCGGCACCGGCTGCCGTGGCGACGCTTGCACTACCGAGAAACTTGCGGCGAGAATCGCGCCCCTTCCTGGACTGATCTGCTGACATGCTACCTCCTCGTGGCTGGATGGAAACACACATGCAGGGCTATGACGGGCCCTGTCTTCTGTGTCCGTTCGGTCCCACAGCTGGCGCATCTGACCTTCTGAACATCGCCTTCCGGTCACCGACGTTTGATTGTATGGAGTGACGCATGCGGCAACATATGGGGGATTTCCCGCGCTTTGTTCCGGATTGCGGTCCCCGGCGTCCCGAGGGAGGCCCGGCGATGCGGGGGAGCCGGCTATTCGGCCAGTGGCTGCGGCCAGTCGCAGATGCGCTGCTGTCCGGCGCTGGCATCCGAAACCGCGGGAACATAGCCGCGCGCGCGGCTGCGGGCGGCTGCCTTGCGCGCACGGTCGACGTTTTCGCACTTGCCGACATAATCTAGCGTGCCAATCCAGAAGCGTTGCTCTGGGCGCTCACTGCTCCAGGCCCGCCAGAGCGCGAGTTGGGCATCGGCATCCGCATCGTGCTGCGGGGCAAACACGCTTTCGTGGGCAATACCGTCCAGCAGTGTCGGAAAGGGCACCCCGCCGGCCTGACCCATGCGCGTGACCGGGCCGGCCGTGTTCTGCAGGATGATGGTCAGCTGGGGGTAACGCGCCCGCAGCTTGTACACCAGTTCGAGGCCGCCCCGGCGGCAGGCATCGCCGCATGGGCCATTGTCGGTGCGCACCCCGTGCTCGACGATTTCCATATTGTCGAGATAGAAGCCGTCCACACCTTGCGCCACCAGGCGGGGTGCCAGGTAGTCGAGAACCAGGCGCTGGTGATCGGGGTCGGACGGATCCATCCAGACTTCGTCCGGGTAGCCGTGATAGACGCCACGCTGCGCCCGCCGGTTCGCGCCGCAGCCGGGGATCGCCGTGCCGGTCGTGCGCCAGTAGGTGCGAAAACGTTCGCAGGAGCCGATGTTCAGGTAGCTCAGCACGCGGTTGCGGCCGCCGTCGCGCAGCTGTGCAATCTGTTCCGGGGTGAAGTTGTGCTGCCCCGGGTCGGCGTCGATCACCAGGAGCCGGTAGGTGCGCGCCACCTGTTGCAGATCGAGCTTCGACGCTGCCCCGTAGTAAGTGGTCCACGGGCCGGGCACGTCAATGCCGCGGCTGCGCGCCGTTTCTGCGTGGACGCAGGGCGGGGCGCCCGCCATGAGTAGCCCCAGCAGGGCGGCCGCGGTGCGCATGCGCCGGCCATGCAGCTTTACCAATAACATATGTCCTGCAGGCCGTGGGTCGAGTCCGAAACATACGGCGAAAATCCGCGCGCACTGCTGGTCGCCATCACGCTGTTGGCCGCCGTGCGGTCCGTGCAGTTGCCGACATAGTCGAGCGTTCCTACCCAGAACGCCTGGCCGCCGGGCTTGAAGCCCACGTCACGCCATAGGCCCAGGCGGTTGTCGTTGTAGGCGCTGTAGGTCGGTGCGAACACACCTTCGCCGGCCACGCCGTCGAGCAGCGAGGCAAAGCGCACGCCACCGGTCATGCCTTGCAGGGTAACGTCCTCGAGCGCATTCTGCATGACAATGGTCAGGTCCGGATATTTCTCGCGCAGCTTGCGGATCAGATCGAGCCCGCCTTGCCGGCAGGTTGCGTCGCAAGGGCCGTTCGAGGCCGTGGCGCTGTGCTGGACGATTTCCATATTGTCGAGATAGAAGCCGTCGGCGCCCATGGCGACCAGCCCCGGCGCGACATGCTCGAGAATGAGCTTCTGGTAATCCGCATTGCCAGGGCTCATCCAGACTTCATTGGGAAAGCCCGAGTATGCGCCGCGCTTGGCCGAGGTGTTGGCATTGCAGGAGACGATGCCGGCCGGCGCGGTGCTCCAGTAGGAACGGAACTGCTCGCAGGCGCCGATGTTGAGATAACTGAGCACGCGGTTGTTACCGCCGGCCTTGAGCTGCGTGACCTGCGCAGGGCTGAAGTTGCGCAGGCCCGGATCGAGATCGAGGACCATTAGCCGGAAGGTACTGGCCATGCGCGGCAGATCGGCCGCCCCCGCGGTGTTGTAGTACGCCACCCAAGGTCCGGGTACGGCGATGCCGCGCGGCGAGACTGTCGTCGGGGGCGTGCCGCCGCCGTTCTGACCGCCACCTTGCCCGCCACCGATGTTCGTCGTCCCACCATCCCCGCCACCGCCGCCGCAGGCGGCCAGTGCCGCAAGGCTCAGCGCGGCCAGCCAGCGTCCGGCGTGGCGGGCGCATGTCCGCAGAAAAAGGGCGTATGAGGAATGTGTCGCATGGGGTGCACGAAGGGCATGGGGGGCCAGATGACATGGGGCTGTCATGAATATCATCCTTTAGAGGGGTAAGCCGCCGCCAGTGTGCCAGCAAATCGTTGCCGCGGCGAGTGCGTCCGGGTCATATGGATGCCCGGTGGCGATCAGCAAGGCGGGGAACTTCCGGGCGCGGGCGCAAGGAGGCGGCCCGTATCGTTTCAGGCCGGCCCGAACGAACAGCCGAAGAAGAGCCGTTGTCCGGCTCAGTGACTTTTTAGTGGCACTTCAGGAAGCGCAGCGTCCCGCTGCGCAGTACGATGCAACTCGAGGTGGTGCCAAGCAGCATCCAGCGCGCGGCCGATTCGATCTCGGCGCGGTGTGCCTTGAAGGCATCATGCAGGTCCGTCTCGCGGATCGATTTGGCACCGAAGTGATCCTTCAGCGCCTCGGCACTGATGCGGCACTCGACATGTCGCCCATCCACCATGGCCGGAAAGGCGAGGCGGAGATCGACACCATGATAGACGGGCACCACGCCAGGAAACTCGATATCCATGAGAACCTCGATGGCACAGGTTGACTGCTATCACTGTAGTGCACCGCACGGATTTGGCAAGTTGCACGTGCGGCCGCGCTCCGGAGGCTGGCGGGCGTGGCTGGGGCTCGGTTAAGCTATGCGCCGTACGCCTATCTTCCGGAAGCCGTCTTGCGATACGAACTGACCGACCTGCGCCTGTTCCTGGCGATTGCTGAAGCCCAGAACCTGTCTGCCGGGGCAGCGGCCGTGCACATCACGGCATCCGCCGCCAGCTATCGCCTGAAGAATCTCGAGCAAGCCATGCATACACCGCTGTTCGTACGGGCGGCGCGCGGCATGGAGCTGACGCCAGCCGGTGAAACCTTGCTGGCGCACGTGCGCGAACTGTTCGTCAATATCGAGCGCATGCATGGCGAAGTGGGGCGCTTTTCCGCAGGACTCAAGGGGCATATCCGCCTGCTGGCCAACAGCAGCTCACTGAACGGTTTCGTCACGCGGGCCGTCAGCCGTTTTCTGATTGCCAATCCCGATATCAACATCGAACTCGAGGAGCGCGCCAGTCACACCGTCCTGCCGTCGATCGTGGCGCAGGAAGCGGATGTCGGCATTTGCGCCGGCACGGTCGAGAGTGCCGACATGCGCGTGCTGCGTTATGCCGTCGATGAACTGGTGGTCGTCACGCCGCCGGGACATGCGCTGGCCGGCCCGGATCCGATTCGCTTCGTAGCCGCGCTCGACTGCGATTTCGTGTCGATCAACCGCAGCACCAGCAATTTTCAGTTTCTGCGCGAGACCGCGCAGCGTGCCGGCAAGCATCCCAATGTCCGGCTGCATGCGCACGATTTCGACGCCGTGCTGTCCCTGGTAGCCGATGGCGTGGGCGTGGCGCTGGTCCCGCGCAGCGTGGCGAGCGAGGCGCTGGCGCGGGGCAGTATCGCAGCTGCCAGGCTCGACGAACCGTGGGCGCGGCGAGAACTGCAGCTGATTGCACCGCCGGCTGACCGCCTGCCGGGGTTTACCGAAACATTCATTCAGTTCCTCGTCAACGATCCGCGTGTTGTCGCGACGCGGGGCGATGTGCTCAGCGCTTGCGGTTGAGGAAGGTCTGCATGTGGTGCTGCGGCTCGCCTGTCTCGAAGGCGCTGCCAAATTCCGCCACGCTGTTGCCAATGGATGTTTCGAGCGGCTCGTCTTCCCACTCGCGCAGCAGGCGTTTCTGCTGGCGCATCGCCACCGGCCCGCATTCCGCCAGGATGCCGGCCACACGCCCGACCTCGGCATCGAGTTCGCCCAGTGGCACCACACGGTTGACCAGGCCCCATGAAAGGGCCTCGGCGGCGTCGATGACTTCGCCGGTCAGCAGCATCCAGTTGGCGTGCGACTGGCCGACCAGGCGCGGCAGCAGCGCGGCATGGATCACGGACGGAATACCGACGCGCACCTCGGGCATGCCGAAATGGCCGTTGTCGGCGGCGATCCGCACGTCGCAGGCCAGCGCCAGTTCCAGCCCGCCACCGAGGCACCAGCCCGGCATGCGTGCGATCACCGGCGCAGGAAACAGCCGCAAGGCATCGCACAGGGCCCGCAAGCCGCTGATAAAGGCTTCGCCGCTCGTACGCTGCAGCTGCACCATTTCCTTGATGTCTGCGCCGCCGATGAAACCCTTCTCGCCCGCACCGGCCACGACCAGCACGCGGATGTCGTCGCGGGCGGCCAGCGCCGCCACGGCGGCGCGCAGATCGTCGATGACCGGCGTGCCGAGGATATTGAGCGAGCCTGCGTCACGGATCGTCAGCGTGGCTATGCCACGGCTGTCGACGGCGATGCCGGCATGCTTGAACGTGATGTCCTGCGTCATGGCTGGCCTTACTGCAGTTTGGTGAACTTGATGTCGGTCACGAGTTTCTGCCAATGCTTGTTCTGGCTCTCGATCAGGTCGCCGAAGGCCTTGCGGCTCATCGGAGCAGGGAAGGCGCCCTGCTTCTCGATGGCCGCGGTCACCTCCGGATCGGCCAGCGCCTGGCGCACGGCCTTGTTCAGCGTATCGAGCACCGGGCCAGGCGTGCCAGCCGGCGCACCGAGACCGAACCACGAGGGGTTGTTCATGATCGGCAGACCCATTTCCGCATAGGTCGGCACGTTCGGTAGCGATTTCAGCCGCTGCTTGGCCGCCACGGCCAAGGGGCGGAGGCGCTTGCCTTCGATCAGGCCGGACGACGACGGAATGTTGTCGAACACCACCTGGATCTGGCCAGCGACGGCATCGTTCAACGCCGGGCCGAGACCCTTGTAGGGGACGTGCAGCATCTTGGTGCCGGTGGCATGCATGAACAGCTCGCCGTTCATGTTGCTCAGCCCGCCGTTACCCGAGGAACCGAACGAGTACTTGCCCGGATTGGCCTTCAGCAGCTTGATGAATTCCGGCAGGTCCTTGGCCGGGAAATCGGGGTTCACCACCAGTACGTTCGGCACGTCAGCGAGGTTGCTGATCGGCGCGAAGTCCTTGACCGGATCGTACGGGGTCTTGACGTACACATTCGGGTTCACCGCGTGCGAGCTTTCCACCACCATCACCAGCGTGTAGCCATCAGGCGTCTGCTTGGCCGCGAATGCGCTGCCCACTGCGCCGCCTGCACCGGGGCGGTTATCTACCACGAACGGCTGCTTGAGGATGGTGCTCAGCTTGGTGCTGACGATGCGCGCGACGATGTCGGTGGTGCCGCCGGCCGCATACGGCACGATCAGCTTGACTGGGCGGTCCGGATACTCCGCCTGTGCGGCAGTGGCGAAGCCGGCGAGGGCCAGTGTTGCGACAGTAAGGGCAGCGTACTTGTTCATTGTGTCTCCTGCATCGATCGTTGTATGGGCGGGGGTGACTGTGTGACTAAAAAAGAAAATGGATCACTCATGACCGTTCGCCGAGTAGCGGCGGCGGCTCTAAGCGGGCCTCGGGTGCATCGGCCAGCATGGGGTTGCGTACCATCGGGATGCGCCCGAGTATCGGATGGTCGGCATGCTGGACCAGCCTGCGATGCACGACTTGCGGGTGCGCGAAGACTTCCTCGAGCGTATTGATCGGCCCCCACGGTACGCCGGCGGCATCGAATGCGTCCGTCCAGGCCTGCCGTGTGCGCATGGGGAACACCTCGGCCAGGATGGCGCGCAGGGCCGGCAGGTTTTCGATGCGTGCCGAGTTCAGCGCATAACGCGCGTCGCCGGCCAGCGCTTCCAGTCCGGCCACCTCGCAGAAGCGGGCGAACTGCGTGTCATTGCCGATGGCGAGGATCAGGTAGCCGTCTGCGCAGCGGAAGACTTCATAAGGCGCGCAATTGGGATGGGCGTTGCCGCTGCGTTCCGGATTCTTGCCGGAGATCAGGTAGTTCGCGCCCTGGTTGGCATTCAGTGCAACTGCCGCATCCAGCAGCGCAATGTCAAGATAGGCGCCGGTACCGGTGGCGTGCCGCTGGTACAGCGCGGCGAGCACGGCGGTGGTGGCGTACATGCCGGTGGTCACGTCGATCACCGCCACCCCTGTGCGCAGGGGCCCGGCACCCGGCATGCCATCGGGCTGGCCGGTGTAGCTCATCAGGCCGCCCATGCCCTGGAAGACATAGTCGTAGCCGGGTTTGTCGGCCATCGGGCCAGTCTGGCCGAACCCCGTGATCGAAACATAGACGAGACGTGGATTGAGCGCCCGGAGCGTGTCGTAGTCGAGGCCATAGCGCGCCAGCGTGCCGGCTTTGTAGTTCTCGACCAGTACGTCGGCCTCGGCAGCCAGGCCACGCAGCGTGGCAAGGCCTTCCGGCGTGGAGAAGTCGAGCGTCATGGAGCGCTTGCCGCGATTGCAGCAGATGAAATAGCTCGACATGCGCGCCGAGCCGTCGGGCGATTCGAGGTAGGGTGGGCCCCAGCCACGTGTATCGTCACCGCCCTCGGGGCGCTCGATCTTGGTCACCTCGGCGCCAAGGTCAGCCAGGTTCTGGGTGCACCAGGGACCGGCGAGGATCCGTGACAGGTCCAGGACCTTGATGCCCTGGAGGGCGTTGTGCAGCATGATGTCTCCGCTCGATTCGTTCTGCGGAGCAGTATATGGAGCGGCCCGTGGCGCGACCAGCGCACATTTTCGAAAGCTGCGTTCGTGGATTTTGAACGCTGCGCCGGACCACGCCGGATGGTGCTGAACCGCGCCAGATACCTCAGACAGGCGCCTGGGCGGCCTCGGTCAGGTAGCGGATCAGGGTGTCCGCGAACTGCGGCAGGTTGCCGCCCGGGCGCCGGCACAGGCGCATCTCGCGGCGTGCCCACGTATCGGTCAGCGGTACCATGCGCAGGTCCTTGCGGTTGGCATAGCGCATGGCACAGGAGCGCGGCACGATGGCGATGCCCGCGCCGGCTTCGACCATGCGGCACACGGCATCGAAACTGCCAACGCGTACCCGCAGGCTGATGCGCTTGCCGAGTCCGGCTGCCATGCCGTCGAGAAACGACTGGATGGCGCTGAATTCGTTCAGGCCGACGAAGCGGTGCGCGTCGAGCAGGTCAGCAAAGCGCAGTTTTTTGAAGCTCGGCAATGGGTGATTGATCGAGGCGATGACGATGAGGTCATCGCTACCCAGCAATTGGACCTCCAGCCCCTCGGTGGCGACGCTGCCGGCCACAATGCCGAGGTCGGCGCCGCCGGCATTCAGTGTCGCCACGATTTCCTGCGAGAGCTGTTCTTCCAGCTCGATGTCGACGCCCGGGTTGTCTGTCAGGAAGCGCGACAGCGCATCGGCGAGAAAGGAATGCGTGGCCGTGGTATTGGCCAGCACGCGCAACCGGCCCTTGACGCCTTGCGCAAAAGGTTGCAGATCGGCGTGCAGGCATTCCAGTTCGCGGAACACCTCGCGCGCATGCTGCAACAGCATGTGGCCTGCGGGGGTGAGCTGCACGCCCTTGGCCTGGCGCACCAGCAACTGGGTTTCGAATGCCTCCTCCAGCTGCTTGATGCGATTGCTGGCCGCCGGCAGCGACAGGCAGGCGCGCTCGGCAGCACGTGTCAGGTTTTCGGTGTCCCCTACGTGCAGGAAGAGGCGCAGGTCGGTGAGGTCGTAGTGCATGAAGGCAGGTGCCGGGAAAATGATGAGAGCAACGCCCGAGTGTAGCGGAGTCTCCGTGCCGGCGGAACACAGGGAGACTTCAGCTGCGCGAAACCCGCGCTTTGGCACATGCGAATAGGCAAGACTCGGGGGCGCGGGCATAGTGGCCGCATTCCCGTGCTTTTGGCTGCTTTATGGACCCCACCCACCTGGACCTCACCCACCTGCAACAGTGGATCGGCCGCACCGAGCGGCACGACGACCAGATTACCCTGACCCCGGTGGCAGCCCTTGCGGCCACGCTCGATCGGGATGATCCCGCGCCCCGCGCTGGCGATGCCTTGCCGCCGCTGTGGCATTGGCTCTACTTCCTGCCGCTGCACCGCCAGTCCGAACTGGGCCCGGACGGCCACGCCAGCCGCGGCGGCTTCCTGCCGCCAGTGCCCCTGCCGCGCCGCATGTGGGCCGGCGGGCGGCTGGCATTCCATCGCGCGCCGGCGCTTGGCAGTGCCGTCACACGGACGTCGACCGTGGGTGATGTGCAGGTCAAGTCAGGCCGCAGCGGTACGCTGGCCTTCGTGCTGGTACGCCATGAGGTCGCCGATGCCGAGGGCGTATTGCTGAGCGAGGAGCACGACATCGTGTACCGCGCCCAGCCACAGCCGGGCGACCCCGCGCCCAAGCCGCAGCCGGCGCCTCAGGATGCGCAATGGTCGCGCGAGATCGTGGCCGATGCCACGCTGCTGTTCCGCTATTCGGCCTTGACTTTCAACGGCCATCGCATCCATTACGACTTGCCGTACGTGACGCAGGTCGAGGGCTATCCCGGGCTGGTGGTGCACGGCCCGCTGATCGCCACGCTGCTGGTGGACCTGTTGCGCCGCAACCTGCCGGATGCCACGGTGCGTACCTTTGATTTCAAGGCGGTACGACCGACGTTTACGCCACATGTGTTCCGCGTTAGCGGCGCGCTGGATGAGGATGGCAAGACCGTGCGCCTGTGGGCGCAGGATCACGAAGGCTGGCTCACCATGATGGCGACCGCCACGATCGGCTGACGCCATCCATCAACACATTCTGTTTTGATTGATTCAAGGTAATTTCATGACGCTCGATACCACCGACCAGTTCCAGGACATCCGCGAAGCGGTGCGCGACCTATGTGGCCAGTTCTCCTCCGAATACTTCCGCAAGGTCGACGAGGCCCGCGGCTATCCCGAGGAATTTGTGGATGCGCTGACCAAGGCCGGCTGGCTGGCAGCACTGATTCCGCAGGAGTACGGCGGCTCCGGCCTGGGCCTGACGGAGGCGTCGGTCATCATGGAAGAAATCAACCGTTCCGGCGGCAACTCCGGCGCCTGCCACGGTCAGATGTACAACATGGGCACGCTGTTGCGCCATGGCTCCGAGGCCCAGAAGCAGTTCTACCTGCCGAAGATCGCCAGCGGCGAACTGCGCCTGCAGTCTATGGGCGTGACCGAGCCGACGACCGGCACCGATACCACCAAGATCAAGACCACGGCGGTACGCAAGGGCGATAAATATGTGATCAATGGGCAGAAGGTGTGGATCTCGCGCATCCAGCATTCGGACCTGATGATCCTGCTGGCGCGCACCACGCCGCTGGCCGAGGTGAAGAAGAAATCGGAAGGCATGTCGATCTTCATCGTCGACCTGCGCGATGCGATCGGTCGCGGCATGACGGTGCAGCCGATCCTGAACATGGTCAACCACGAGACCAACGAACTGTTCTTCGATAACCTCGAGGTGCCGGCGGAAAACCTGATCGGTGAGGAAGGCAAGGGCTTCAAGTACATCCTCGACGGCCTCAATGCCGAGCGCACGCTGATTGCCGCCGAATGCATCGGCGATGGCTACTGGTTCATCGACAAGGTGACCAAGTACGTCAACGAACGCGTGGTGTTTGGCCGTCCCATCGGCCAGAACCAAGGTGTGCAGTTTCCCATCGCGCGCGCCTATACCAATATCGAAGCCGCGAACCTCATGCGCTTCAAGGCAGCCGCGCTGTTCGACGCGCAAAAACCGTGCGGCACGGAGGCCAACATGGCCAAGCTACTGGCGGCTGACGCTTCGTGGGAAGCCGCTAACGCCTGCCTGCAGTTCCACGGCGGCTTTGGCTTTGCCGCAGAGTACGATGTCGAGCGCAAGTTCCGCGAGACACGCCTGTACCAGGTTGCACCAATCTCCACCAACCTGATTCTGTCCTACGTCGCCGAGCACGTGCTGGGCATGCCGCGTTCGTTCTGAGGAGATTGCCATGCGCCCGCTCGACGGCATCACTGTCATCACGCTCGAACACGCCATTGCCGCGCCATTCTGTACACGCCAGCTGGCGGACATGGGGGCGCGCGTGATCAAGGTGGAGCGGCCGGGTGTGGGCGATTTCGCCCGGGGCTACGATGATCGCGTCAACGGGCTGGCATCCCATTTCGTCTGGACCAACCGCTCCAAGGAAAGCCTCACGCTTGACGTCAAGCATGCCGAGGCGGGCGACATTCTCGACAGGCTGCTGGGCGAGGTCGACGTACTGGTGCAGAACCTCGCGCCCGGCGCGGCGGCGCGCCTGGGGCTGTCATATGAGGCACTGCGCGCGCGCTATCCCCGGCTGATCGTGTGCGATATCTCCGGCTACGGTAGCGACGGACCTTATCGCGACAAGAAGGCCTATGACCTGCTGATCCAGAGCGAATCGGGTTTCCTGTCCGTGACCGGTACGCCGGAGACGCCAGTGAAGTCGGGATGTTCGATTGCCGATATCGCGGCCGGCATGTACGCCTATACCAATATTCTCGGCGCGCTGATCCAGCGCGGCAAGACCGGGCAGGGTTGCCGTATAGACATCTCGATGCTCGAGTGTATGACCGAGTGGATGAGCTTTCCGCTGTACTACGCCTTCGAGGGCGCTGCGCCGCCGCCGCGTGCCGGTGCCGCGCATGCCACGATCTTTCCATATGGTCCGTTTGTCGCAGGCGATGGCAAGGCAGTGCTGTTGGGCGTGCAGAATGAGCGCGAGTGGGCCGCGTTCTGCACGACGGTGTTGGGCCAGGGCACGCTCGCGAGCGATGCACGCTTTAACAGCAATACCCAGCGCGTGGCACATCAGGCGGAACTGCGCGAACTGATCACGGCGGCATTTGCGGACAAGACTTCGGCCGAGGTCATCGGCCTGCTTGAAGAGGCCAATATCGCCAACGCACGCATGAGTGAGATGCAGGATGTGTGGCAGCATGCGCAACTCGCGGCCCGCCAGCGCTGGACCGAAGTCGCCACGCCGGCCGGCACCGTGCCGGCGCTGCTGCCGCCTGGCGTCGCGCCGGGCGAGCCGGTGCGCATGGATCCCGTGCCTGCGCTCGGCGAACATACCGACAGCATTCTCGCCAGCCTCGGCTACAGCGCAGAGGCAATTGCCACGTTGCGCGCCGGGCACGCCATCTGACATTGGCCTCGAGACGTACGCCAGGAGCATATTCCATCATGACGACCACCCCCAGCCAGACCCTGGCCAGCTTTGCAGCCACACTGACATTCCAGGACATTCCCGAGCCGGTGATCCGCCGTGCCGAAAATCTCTTCGTCGACTGGGTCGGCTCAGCGCTGGCCGGCAAGGGCGCCCGTGCCGTGACTGCCATCGAACGGTTCTGCATGGCCATGGGGCCCGTGCCCGAGCCTACGGGAAGCCATACGGTGCAGGGCGCGGCCGAGATCCTCATGTCGCGCCGCACGACGAGTCCGTACCTGGCGGCGATGATCAACGGCGCCTCGTCGCATTTCATTGAGCAGGACGACGTGCACAACGGTTCCGTGTTCCACCCGGCAGCCGTGGTTTTTCCTGCCGTGCTGTCGGTGGCGCAGGCGACCGGCCGCTCGGGCCGCGACCTGCTGACGGCGGCCGTGGCGGGGTACGAGGTCGGCATCCGCGTGGGCGAATTCCTCGGGCGCTCGCATTACCGCATCTTCCACACCACCGGTACCGCCGGCACGGTGGCAGCAGCGGCCGCGGTTGGCAATCTGTTGCAGCTGACACCGGAACAGATGCTGCATGCTTTTGGTTCGGCTGGTACGCAAGCCAGCGGGCTGTGGGAATTCCTGCGCGACGCCGCGGACTCAAAGCAGCTACATACCGCTAAGGCAGCGGCCGATGGTTTGCTGTCAGCCTATCTTGCGGCGGATGGTTTCACGGGCGCGCGCCAGATTCTCGAAGGTGCGCAGGGCATGGCAGCAGGCATGTCGCAGGACGCTGATCCGGCCAAGCTGACGGACCGCCTTGGCACACGCTGGGCGCTGGCGGAAACCTCCTTCAAGTTCCACGCGTCGTGCCGTCATACCCACCCGGCGGCGGATGCGCTGCTGGCGGTGATGCGCGAGCACGATCTCCGCCATGCCGACATTGCGCGGGTGGTCGCCCGTGTCCACCAGGGCGCCATTGACGTGCTTGGCGCGGTGACGGTGCCGCAGACAGTGCACCAAGGCAAGTTCTCGATGGGCACCGTGCTCGGGCTGATTGCCGTGAAAGGCGTGGCGGGTGTGCGCGAGTTCGAGCAGGATTACCTGCATCCCGAGGTGGCGGCGTTCCGCGACAAGGTCGAGATGGTGCTCGACGAAGAGGTCGATCGCACCTACCCTGCGCGTTGGATCGGCAAGGTCACCGTGCACACCAACGATGGCCGCGTGCTGGATGGGCGTGTCGATGAACCGAAGGGCGACCCGGGCAATACGCTCAGTCGCGAGGAAATCGAGCAGAAGGTGTCGCGCCTTGCGGCATTTTCCGGGGCTGCCTCGGCGTCTGACATGGCGGCGTTCTACGCGTGGGCCTGGCGCCTGGCCGATCATCCGCATGTCGGCCGGCTGTTTTCCGGAGCATCCGCATGAGCGAAGCAGCATTGCCCCGTTCCTACCTGTTCGTCCCCGCCAACCGGCCCGAGCGGCTGGACAAGGCGTTGCAGTCTGGCGCGGATGCCGTCATCGTTGATCTCGAAGATGCCGTGCCGCCCGCCGACAAGTGCGCTGCCAGGGAGAGCCTGCTGGCATGGCTCACCGCTGAGGTATCTGTGCTGGTGCGCGTCAATGGTCCGGATACTGAATGGTTCGAGGACGATATCCGCATTGCCTCCCATCCCGGCGTGGCGGGCATCGTGCTGCCGAAGGCCGAGCGTCCGGCGCATCTGGCGCGTGTTGCCGCGCACTGCCACGAGGCTTGCGGGTTGTATCCCATCGTGGAAACCGCGGGGGCCTTCGAGGATCTTGTGGCGCTGGCCCGCAGCCCGCGCGTCGTACGCCTGATGTTTGGCTCGCTCGACCTGCAGGTCGACCTGGGGGTGACCGAAGCAGCGGGCGATGAGCTGTTGTTCTTCCGCGCGCAGGTCGTGCTGGCTTCACGCCTTGCCAATATCGCGCCACCCGTGGAGGGTGTGACGACCGTGCTTGACGACGCTGAAAGGATCGAGGCCGATACGCGGCGCGGGCGTACGCTGGGATTCAGGAGCAAGTTGTGCATTCATCCGAGGCAGGTGGCCCATGTGCATCGCGGATTCGCCTGGTCCGAGACCGAGCGTGACTGGGCGCGGCGCGTGATGGAGGCTGTCGCGTCGAGCCAGGGTGCAGCGGTTGCCGTGGATGGCAAGATGGTCGATATGCCGGTGATCCGGCAGGCGACGGAGATCCTGCAGGCACGGTAGCCGGATCGCGGTACCACCCATCATGACCTGGAGAAATGGTCGGCCACCCACTGCCGGCATTCCGCCCAGAGCGCCGGCGCGCCACGCTCGATGGCAGGTCCGTAACGGGACATCACCTGCTCGAGCGACACGCCATTCTCGGTCCAGGTGCCGCCGCCGGTGACCACATTCACCAGCAGCGGCTGAAACCGGTCGAGCGCCTTGGCGAACCTGGCATCCTCGGTTTCGGCATCTTCGAACTCCTGCCACAGTGCCAGCAGTTCGGCACCCTGCGGCTGCGGCAGCAAGCCGAACAGCCGCAGGGCGGCCTTGTGTTCGCGTTTCGTCTGTTCTTCCTGCGCATGCCCGCCGTGAATCGGCATATCGCCGACGTCAATCTCGACGATGTCATGCAGCAGGAGCATGCGGATCACGCGATTGGTATCGACCGGTCCGACAGCATATTCATGTAATAGCAGCGCATATATGGCCAGATGCCAGGAGTGCTCCGCGGAGTTTTCCCTGCGACTGCCATCGAGCAGGGGAGACTGGCGGACAATAGATTTCAGTTGGTCGATTTCCTTGAGGAAGCGTAATTGCCGGACGAGGGCGGTCGATTGCATTGGGTTGTATTTGGTGCGAGGAGACACATGGACTATACATGGCGACCTCGGGCGAACACGGGCGGTGGAAGTAGCCGGCAGCGATGCAGGTCAGCGGAACGCGCTTTCAGTGGTGCGTGATGAACTGTTTGTATCCCCTGAAGAGGAGGGGGCTGGTCCGCCGTTCTAATCACATTGGCTGGGGCGTGTGAAAAATATCTCCCGCGCGTATGTTGCCCGGCGCACATTGCCCAGATAGGGCTTGTATCCGGCGGCATGTGACGTACAATGAATACTCTGTTAGTTCTTCGCGCGTGCGCCGGGTTATCAATGTCGGCACGCGTTTCATTGCCTTATCCATGCTTGAGGCTGAACAGCCCAACGCGTCCTCCAAGAGCCGCGACACTTCAAGGGTGGCAGTACCACGTTTTTGGAGTAGTCATGCCTGCGAAATATCTCCCACTCATCGCGGACTACGAGTCCCGTATCGAGCGAGCATTGTCTGAAGGCAATCAGCTCGAAGCATTTCATTTGCTGGATCGGTTGCGTGAGTTGCCGAACATGCCGGAGTTTCCCGCTGCCGTCGCGCCGCGGCTCCAGGAGGTGATGGATCGCTATTGCCGGCCGGAAATCTTGCAAGGACTGGATTCTGCTCCCGCTGCGAGTGAGCCACGATAGTGCGCGGGACATTCCGCGCTGCGCCGGGAGCAGATGCGCGATGTGGCGCCAGAATGCGGGATTGCCTGAAAAACTAGAAAACAAAAAAGCCAGCTTCGTGAGCTGGCTTTGTCGCATGATCTGCGCGTTCCGGTATTGCTGGGCGCTTGGTGGGTGGTACAGGGATTGAACCTGTGACCCCTGCCGTGTGAAGGCAGTGCTCTACCGCTGAGCTAACCACCCGAATGCAGAACAGTTGAAGATTATGGCATGGTCTTGATGTGCTTGTAAAGCCCTGTTCATGCTTTATTTGCGGGATCAGCAGTTGCGCTGCTCTCCTGGGCAGTCGGCGCGGTCCAGACTGTCTTGCCGCCGCTGGCTTTGTCGAGCCCGGCCAGCACCTGGGCATGGGCCTCTGCTTCCGTGTCCGTGGCGCGGCGTACGATCAGATCAAGCGTGGCGAAATCGATGCGGTCCACTGCATCGCCTGGCGTGCTTGAGGAGTCCCGCATGTCGATGACCAGGCTGTTCTGGCCGCGCGTCATGGCCAGGTAGACCTCGGCGAGGATCTCGGCATCCAGCAATGCGCCGTGCAGCGTGCGGTGCGAGTTGCTCACGCCCAGGCGGTCACATAGCGCGTCGAGCGAGTTGCGCTTGCCCGGGAACATCTGGCGCGCTTCGTAGAGCGTGTCGATGACGCCGCCGAGGTGCTCGCGGAAGGGCGGCAGGCCGAGCAGCTTGAACTCCATGTCGAGAAAGCCCAAGTCGAATGGCGCGTTGTGAATGATCGCTTCCGCGTCCTGGACGAAATCGCGGATGTCGTTGGCCACGGCGCTGAATACCGGCTTGTCGGCCAGGAACTCATTGGTAATGCCGTGCACGGCGATTGCGCCGGCGTCGATCTCGCGTTGCGGATTGATATAGAAATGCAGGGTGCGGCCGGTCAGGCGGCGGTTCACCATTTCCACGCAGCCGATTTCGATGACGCGGTCACCGGTGGCGGCATTGAGGCCGGTGGTTTCGGTGTCGAGAATGATTTGTCGCATGAGGGTATCCGGTGCAATGAAGATGAGAAGGTCAGGCCACGCCGGTCAGGCTGGCAACACCCTTGTTGGCCAGGGCGTCGGCGCGCTCGTTGCCGGGATGGCCGTTGTGTCCGCGCACCCAGTGCCATTCGATCTGGTGCGGCCGGGTGAGATCATCAAGGGTTTGCCACAGGTCGGCGTTCTTCACGGGCTTTTTGTCAGCGGTTTTCCAGCCGCGCGCTTTCCATCCGGGTAGCCATTCCTTGATTCCTTTCTGGACGTACTGCGAGTCGGTATACACGGCGATGCGGCAGGGCCGCTTGAGCGCGCGCAGCGCTTCGATCACGGCTGTCAATTCCATGCGGTTGTTGGTCGTGCCAGCTTCACCGCCGAACATTTCCTTTTCGTGATCGCCCGAGACAAGCACGGCTCCCCATCCGCCGGGGCCGGGATTGCCTTTGCAGGCGCCATCGGAATAAATCGTTACGTCTTGCATCAGTCCTTGTGGGTTGAAGGTATAGAGAGTGTAGTGGGCGGCCATGCATCACCTGCTGCTGACCGCACGCGGTGGCGGCTGCTGGGCGAGGCTGGCGCGGCCACTGGCGCAAGCGCACCGGCTGCAGTGTTCTGGAATGCCGGGCCGACCATGCGGATGGCGCGCACGCGCTTGACGGCCGTAATACTATAGATTGCACCGAAGATCGGCCACCACCGGTCACCGGCCTTGTCCATGAAGGCGGTGCGCTGCAGCCACCGCTCGGTGCGGTTGGGTGGGGCATAGCAGCCAAAGCGTCCACGGATGATCTCGAAGCCGAGCAGCTTGAGCCAGTCCTTGAGGCGCTGGAAGCCGATGAACTGGCCGTCGCGCGGCATGAACGGGCGCGCGCCGAGCCGTCGCATCCCCTGGCGCATGCCCCACAGGCTGTACGGATTGAAGCCGGTCAGAACTACCTTGCCCTCGGGCATGAGGATGCGTGATACCTCGCGTAGTACTTCGTGCGCATCATTGCTGAATTCCAGCACATGCGGCATGGCGACGAGATCCACGCTTTGTGCGGCGAACGGTAGTTCGTCAAAGCGGCAGTGTACGGTCTGGCGCGTAGTGCCGACCACGTCATTGCCGGAGATCGCGTTACCATTGGGACTGGCGCTTTCGTCGAGCAACTGCGCGGCAAATGGGATGCGGTTCTCGCGCAGGGCGTCAATGCCGGGCATGCCAAGTTGCAGTGCGTGGTAGCCAAAGATGTCTGCCACGGTGCGGTCGAATTGCGCCTGTTCCCAGTGCAGCATGTATTGCCCGGGTGGCGACGCGAGCCAGGCGTCCCAGTCAGAAAGTCTTCGTTGTGGCATAGGAGGTGTGGTTTGCAGATCGTTCCGATTCAGGCGTTTGACGATAACTATATCTGGGCGGTTCACGATGGCCATGCGGCGGCCATCGTCGACCCGGGCGATGCTGAGCCGGTCCTGCGTTTCCTGAAGGATAACGCTCTGCTGCTTGGCGCTATTGTAATCACTCATCACCACCGCGATCACGTTGGCGGGATCGGCGAGCTGCTCGACTACGCGCCGCGCGTGCGCGGACTCGACGGTGCGCTGCCGGTCATCGGCCCGGCCACCGAGGAGATTCCGCATCGCACGCGTGCCGTCGAGGAAGGGGAGACCGTGGAACTGGCGATGCCAGCACTGACGCTGCGCGTGCTCGAGGTGCCCGGGCATACGCGCGGGCACGTGGCCTATGTGGGCGATGTCGATGGCCCAGTGCTGTTCTGCGGTGACACGATGTTTGCCAGCGGATGCGGCCGGCTGTTCGAAGGTACGCCGGAGCAGATGCTGGCGTCGCTTGACAAGCTGGCGGCGCTGCCTGCCGAGACACGAATGTACTGCGCGCATGAGTACACGCGTTCGAATGTCAGTTTTGCGCGCGCCGCGGAGCCGGAAAACGAAGCGGGGCAACAATGGGAAGCCGAGGTCGCGGCGCTGCGTGCAGCGGGTGAGCCTACGGTGCCGACCACGATTGGCCATGAGCGGGCGGTCAATCCGTTCCTGCGTTCGCGTGAGCCGGGCGTGCGCCGGCATGTGGCGCAGCATGCCGGCGTCAGTAGCGGTGCGTGGTCCGACGCAGATGCATTCGCCGCGCTGCGCGGCTGGAAGGATCATTTCCGCTGATGTCGTGCATGCCGGTGCACGGTTATCGTGTGGCGGCATGCGGGAGCCGGGATGGCGCCGTACCGTCGGATCGTGGGAAGGGGCGCCGTCTGCATCACTCCGGAAGGCGCGTGGAAATGTAAATCCGATTGACGCGGCTGCCCGGGATTTTTACATTAGTGCATTTTTAGCATCCATCCACCGAGGAACTGATGCGAATCATGCAATATCTCGCAGGATTGACAGTCGCGCTGTTGCTGTCGGCCTGCGCCACATCGACCACGGAGCCGGTGCGCGAAGCCACCCGGCCCGCAACGACCCGGCCGGTGTCGAATATTCCTCCCGATCTCGCCACGCCGTTGGTGGATCTGGACCGCGAACAAGTCAGCAACCTGAATGCCCCGGCGTCCAATATCTGGTCACGCATCCGCCGCGGTTTTGCCATGCCCGACCTGGAGTCCGATCTGGTCGAGGACCGTACGCAGTGGTATGCCAAGCGCCCTGACTATATGGAACGCATGGTTGGGCGTTCGAGCCGCTATCTCTATCACATCGTCGAGGAGCTGGAGCGGCGCAACATGCCGACGGAGCTGGCACTGCTGCCTTTCATCGAGAGCGCCTTCAATCCACAGGCGGTGTCGTCGGCCAAAGCCGCCGGCATGTGGCAGTTCATACCCAGCACCGGCAAATCGTTCAACCTGCAGCAGAACATGTTCCGCGACGAGCGGCGCGATGTGCTGGCATCGACTGGCGCGGCGCTCGATTATCTGAGCAAGCTGTATGGCATGTTTGGCGACTGGCAGCTGGCGCTGGCGGCCTACAATTGGGGCGAAGGATCGGTGGCACGGGCCATTGCGCGCAACGAGTCGCGCGGCCTGCCTGGCGACTACCTCAGCCTCAACATGCCGAACGAGACGCGGTACTACGTTCCCAAGCTGCAGGCGGTGAAGAACATCATTGCCAATCCCGAACGCTATGGCGTGGTGCTGCCGGACATTCCGGATCATCCGTACTTCGTGACCGTGACCACGTCGCGCGACATCGATGTAGCGCTGGCTGCCAAGCTGGCAGGCCTGCCGCTCGAGGAATTCAAGGCGCTTAATCCGTCGTTCAACCATCCGGTGATCATCGGGGCGTCGCGGCCGCAGATCCTGCTGCCGTACGACAATGCCGAGACCTTCCAGTACAACCTCAATACCTTCCGGGGCGGCCTGTCGAGCTGGACGGCGGTGACGGTCAACAGCCGGGAGCGGGTCGAGGCGCTGGCGGCACGCCTGAACCTGGACGCGGAAACGATCCGCGAGATCAACCGGATTCCGCGCGGCATGCGCCTGAAGGCCGGCTCGACGGTGGTGGTGCCGAAGTCGGACCGCACGCAGGGCGATATCAGCGCGACCATCGCCGAAAGCGGCACGATGGCTGTGGAGCCGGATGTGCCGGATGCGCGCCGCGTGGTCGTGAAGGCGCGCAAGCGCGATACCGTGGCCGGCCTGGCCAAACGTTATGGCGTGACTGCCGGCCAGGTGCGGCAGTGGAACAAGCTCTCGGGCAATCGGCTTGATGCCGGTGAAAGCGTGGTGTTGATGCTGCCGGTACGCTCAGCCGTGGCGCGCCGTGCCGCGGAGGCGGATCGCGATGAGCCTGTGGCGCGCGGCAAGGCCCGCACGACTGCCAAGGCTGAGGCCAGATCCAGATCGGGCAAAGCGGTCGAGAAACGGTCGGCACGACGCGAGGTGGTTGCGACGCCGCACAATGCGCGTGCCGGCAAAATGGCGGTGAAGAAGGCGTCACCTGTCAAGGCATCCGCCAGCAAGACATCGCGCCGGTAAGAGCGCTGTAAGGATTGCGTCGCACACTCGGTCTCATCCAGAGCGTGTGCCCCCTGTACTGACGTGCAAAGGGCGGCACGCTCCCAACACAATTGCCGGGTGTGGCTTTGCGCCATGCACCAGGCAGGAGGAGACCCGCAATGCCGCGTTACGAGGACTTCTATCGCCATTCGATCGAGCAGCCCGAAGCGTTCTGGGCGGATCAGGCCAAGCTGATCGACTGGCATGAGCCCTGGACCGAGGTTCTGGACACGACCCGGTCGCCTTTTACGCGGTGGTTTTCCGGCGGCCGCACCAATCTGTGCCACAACGCGGTCGATCGCCATCTTGCGGAACGCGCAGCGCAACCGGCGCTTATCTACATTTCCACCGAAACCGGCATCGAGCGTACGTACACGTATGCGGAACTGCATGCCGAGGTGGTGCGCATGGCTGCCATCATGCAGGGTCTTGGCGTACAGCGTGGCGATCGGGTGTTGATCTACATGCCCATGATTGCCGAAGCAGCCTTCGCCATGCTGGCCTGTACGCGTATCGGGGCGATTCATTCGGTGGTATTCGGTGGGTTTGCGTCGGTGAGCCTGGCATCGCGCATCGACGATGCAGCACCCAAGCTCATTGTCAGCGCCGATGCGGGGTCGCGCGGTGGCAAGGTGGTAGCGTACAAGCCCTTGCTGGACGAGGCGCTGCAGCGCGCAGCGCATCAGCCCGAGCACGTGCTCCTGGTGGACCGGGGGCTGGCGCCCATGGCGCATGTGCCGGGGCGCGATGTCGACTACGCCGGGGCCCGCGTTCAGGTTGCCAATGCCGATGTGCCGTGCGTCTGGCTCGAGTCCAACGAACCCTCGTATATCCTCTATACCTCCGGCACCACCGGCAAGCCCAAGGGCGTGCAGCGCGATACCGGCGGCTATGCAGTTGCCCTCGCCGCATCGATGCGCCACATCTTCGGCGGGCAGCCGGGCGATACGATGTTCACCACGTCCGATATCGGCTGGGTGGTGGGACATAGCTACATCATCTACGGGCCGCTGCTGGCCGGCATGGCCACGGTAATGTACGAAGGCACGCCGCTGCGTCCGGATGCCGCGGTCTGGTGGCGCATCGTCGAGCAGTACAAGGTCAATCTCATGTTCAGCGCGCCCACGGCGATCCGTGTGCTGAAAAAGCAGGATCCGGCGCTGCTCAAGCGCCATGACCTGTCGTCGCTGCGGACCTTGTTCCTGGCTGGCGAGCCGCTCGACGAACCGACCGGCCGCTGGATCCACGAGGCCATCGGCAAGCCGGTGGTCGACAACTACTGGCAGACGGAAACCGGTTGGCCCATGCTGGCGCTGGCGCGTGGCGTGGAAGACCTGCCCGGCAAGTTCGGGTCGCCAGGCCTGCCGGTCTATGGCTTCAAGCTGGACGTGCTGGACGAACTGACGGGCGAGCCTTGCGCAGTTGGCCAGAAGGGCGTGCTGACGCTGGCTGCGCCGCTGCCGCCGGGCTGCATGTCGAGCATCTGGAACAACGATGCGCGCTTCGTCGATACCTACTGGTCGGCATTTCCCGGCCGTCAGCTGTATTCGAGTTTCGACTGGGGCATGCGTGACGAGGACGGCTACGTGTACATCCTGGGGCGTACCGACGATGTCATCAACGTCGCCGGCCACCGGCTGGGCACACGCGAGATCGAAGAGAGCCTCAGTTCCCATGCCGCCGTGGCCGAGGTGGCGGTGGTCGGCGTCGAGGACAAGATCAAGGGGCAGGCTGCCATCGCGTTTGCCATTGTGCGCGACGCCGCGCGCGTCGCCACGACCGAGGGCCGGCTCGCGCTTGAGGGCGAACTGATGAAGACGGTGGAAGGCCAGCTCGGCGCAGTCGCGCGGCCGGCGCGCATCTATTTCGTCAACGCGTTGCCGAAGACCCGTTCGGGCAAGCTGCTGCGGCGCGCCATGCAAGCCGTGGCGGAAGGGCGTGATCCTGGTGATCTCACGACCATCGAGGACCCGACGGCGCTGGATCAGGTGCGTGGTGCTTTGAGCGGCACATAACGGGCGGCAAAAGGGTGGACGGTGAGGGCGGACATCGGTCTGCGCCGTTGAAGAAAAAGCGCTCTCAGGGTATAATCGTCAGGTTTAAGTTCAGAAACCCATCACCCTAGCGCCTACCGCAATCTACCTTCCGCCTGCCGACCCGGTTTTCGTCATTTTTGCCTGTTTTGCGCCTATTCTGTGTGCATGCGGGCCGCACGAAAACGGCGTCATCCGCCCGGCTGTCCTGCCGCGGATGTGAAGGTCGGCTTCCAGGCGTGAGCGGAGCGGCAGCAGGGTGAACCATGCAGGAGCTACCCGTGTTGCCGTCTTTACCCCCAGCCATTCTCGCGCTTGCAGACGGCACGGTCTTTCGTGGCTATTCCATCGGTGCGTCCGGTCATACGATCGGCGAAGTGGTGTTCAACACCGCACTGACCGGGTATCAGGAAATCCTGACCGACCCGAGCTATTCCCGCCAGATCGTGACCCTGACCTACCCGCACATCGGGAATGTCGGCGTGAATGGCGAGGACATCGAAGCCACCAAAGTCCATGCCGCCGGCCTGATCATCCGCGACCTGCCGATCCTGGCCTCCAATTTCCGCAAGGAACACACGCTGGCCCACTATCTCAAGCAGGAGAAAGTGGTGGCCATTGCCGGCATCGATACCCGCAAGCTGACACGCCTGCTGCGCGAGAAAGGTGCGCAGAACGGCTGCATTCTCTCCGGCGAGGACAATGTCCAGAAGGCCATCGACCTGGCCCGTTCGTTCCCTGGCCTGGCGGGCATGGATCTCGCCAAGGTCGTGTCGGTGACCGAGCCGTACGAATGGACGCAGCGCGAATGGGCGCTCGACAAGGGTGACGGCGCACCGGGCTACCGCACGCTGACGGAGCCGCGTTTCCACGTGGTGGCCTATGACTACGGCGTGAAGTTCAACATCCTGCGCATGCTGGCCGAGCGCGGCTGCAAGGTCACCGTGCTGCCGGCACAGGCCACGGCCGCCGACGCGCTGGCGCTCAATCCGGACGGCATCTTCCTGTCGAACGGCCCTGGCGATCCGGAGCCGTGCGACTACGCCATCCGCGCCACGGCCGAGCTGATCGAGAAAGGGATTCCGACCTTCGGCATCTGCCTCGGACACCAGATCATGGGCCTGGCCTCGGGCGCCAAGACTGTGAAGATGGCCTGTGGTCACCATGGCGCCAACCATCCGGTGAAAGACCTGGATGATGGCCGCGTGGTGATCACCTCGCAGAACCACGGCTTTGCCGTCGATACCGATAGCCTGCCTGCCAACCTGCGCGCCACGCATGTGTCGCTGTTCGACGGCACGCTGCAGGGCATGGTCCGTACCGACCGCCCGGCGTTCAGCTTCCAGGGCCACCCGGAAGCCTCGCCTGGTCCGCACGACATTGCCTACCTGTTCGACCGCTTCACTGCGATGATGGCGGAGGTGCGGAAGTAAGGCACGCCGCGAGACGGCGCGCCTGATTCACGGAGAACTGCAATGAATGCCCTGATGAGCACGTTCGGCATCACCGATTTCTGGACCTTTCTGCTGGGCACGATTGTCATCGTGCTACTGCCGGGCCCGAATTCGCTGTACGTGCTCAGTGTGGCGGCGCAACGCGGTGTGGCGGCAGGGTATCGTGGCGCGTGCGGGGTGTTTCTCGGCGATGCGATCCTGATGCTGCTGTCGGCGGGCGGCGTGGCTTCGCTGCTCAAGACGAGCCCCGAGCTGTTCTACGTGGTGAAGTACATCGGTGCGGCGTACCTGGCCTGGATCGGCCTGCAGATGCTGCGTGGCGCGTGGCGTAACTGGCGCGAACGCGGTGTGCTGACCCCGGTGGAAGCCCCCCCGCAACGCGAGGACTTGCTGCAGCCGTTCCGCAAGGCGCTGCTGGTCAGCCTGCTGAATCCGAAGGCGATCCTGTTTTTCGTGTCGTTCTTCATCCAGTTCGTCGACCCGGCCTATGCGCATCCGGTCCTGTCGTTTGCCATCCTCGGAGTGGCGTGCGAACTGGTCAGCGCGACCTACCTGACGGTCGTGATTTTTCTCGGCGCACGCCTGGCGGACCATTTCCGCCGCCGCCGCGCGCTGTCCGCGGGCCTCGGAGGCGGGGTCGGCACACTGTTTATCGGCTTTGGCGCCAAACTGGCGACGGCCACACTGAATTGAAATTAGAGAGAGCGTAATGCCAAAACGCACAGACATTCAAAGCGTTCTGATCATTGGAGCCGGCCCGATCATCATCGGCCAGGCCTGTGAGTTCGATTACTCCGGCGCGCAGGCCTGCAAGGCGCTGCGCGAGGAAGGCTACAAGGTCATCCTGGTGAATTCCAACCCGGCGACCATCATGACCGACCCGAACACGGCGGACGTGACGTACATCGAGCCGATCACCTGGGAAGTGGTGGAGTCGATCATCGCCAAGGAGCGTCCGGACGCCATCCTGCCGACCATGGGCGGCCAGACCGCGCTGAACTGTGCACTCGACCTGCATCGCCATGGCGTGCTCGCCAAGTACAACGTCGAGCTGATCGGCGCGTCGCCGGAAGCCATCGACAAGGCCGAAGACCGCCAGAAGTTCAAGGATGCGATGACCAAGATCGGTCTCGGTTCGGCCAAGTCCGGCATTGCGCATTCGATGGAAGATGCGCTGGCCGTGCAGGTACGCATCGCCGAGGAAACCGGTACCAGCGGTTATCCGATCGTGATCCGCCCGTCATTCACGCTGGGCGGCACGGGTGGCGGTATTGCCTACAACCGCGAAGAATTTGAAGAGATCTGCAAGCGCGGTCTCGACCTGTCGCCGACGCGCGAACTGCTGATCGAAGAATCGCTGCTCGGCTGGAAAGAGTACGAGATGGAAGTGGTGCGCGACAAGGCGGACAACTGCATCATCGTCTGCTCGATCGAAAACCTTGACCCGATGGGCGTGCACACCGGCGACTCGATCACCGTCGCGCCGGCCCAGACGCTGACCGACAAGGAATACCAGATCCTGCGCAATGCCTCGCTGGCCGTGCTGCGCGAGATCGGCGTCGATACCGGTGGTTCGAACGTGCAGTTCTCGATCAACCCCAAAGACGGCCGCATGATCGTCATCGAGATGAACCCGCGCGTGTCGCGTTCGTCCGCGCTGGCATCGAAGGCCACGGGTTTCCCGATCGCCAAGGTCGCGGCCAAGCTGGCCGTGGGCTACACGCTCGACGAGTTGCGCAACGAGATTACCGGCGGCCAGACCCCGGCCTCGTTCGAGCCGAGCATCGACTATGTCGTGACCAAGATCCCGCGTTTCGCCTTCGAGAAATTCCCGCAGGCCGACAGCCATCTGACCACGCAGATGAAGTCGGTGGGCGAGGTGATGGCCATCGGCCGCACCTTCCAGGAGTCGTTCCAGAAGGCCCTGCGCGGCCTGGAAGTCGGCGTGGACGGTCTCGATGAAAAGACCACCGACCGCGACGAGATCGTCGAGGAAATCGGCGAGCCGGGTCCGGACCGCATCTGGTATCTCGGTGATGCCTTCCGTCTCGGCATGTCGATCGAAGAAGTCTATGCCGAAACGTCCATCGATCCGTGGTTCCTCGCGCAGATCGAGGAGATCATCAAGCTGGAAAAGACGCTGGCGACGCGCAAGCTTGACAGCCTGTCGAAGGACGAACTGCGCTTCCTCAAGCAGAAGGGCTTTTCCGATCGTCGCCTCGCCAAGCTGATGTCCGCCAAGGCAGACGACGTGCGCGCGCTGCGCAAGCAGCTCGACGTGCGCCCCGTGTACAAGCGTGTGGATACCTGCGCCGCCGAGTTTGCCACCAACACTGCCTACATGTACTCGACCTACGAGGACGAGTGCGAGGCCGCGCCGACCGACAAGAAGAAGATCATGGTGCTGGGCGGCGGCCCGAACCGGATCGGACAGGGCATCGAGTTCGACTACTGCTGCGTGCACGCGGCACTCGCGCTGCGCGAGGATGGCTATGAAACCATCATGGTCAACTGCAACCCGGAAACCGTGTCGACCGACTACGACACCTCCGACCGCCTGTACTTCGAGCCGCTGACGCTCGAGGACGTGCTGGAGATCGTCGAGAAAGAAAAACCGGTTGGCGTGATCGTGCAGTACGGCGGCCAGACACCGCTGAAGCTGGCGCTGGATCTCGAGCGCAACGGTGTGCCGATCATCGGCACCAGCCCTGACATGATCGATGCCGCGGAAGACCGCGAGCGCTTCCAGAAGCTGCTGCACACCCTCAACCTGCGCCAGCCGCCGAACCGCACTGCGCGGACCGAAGAAGAGGCGCTGACGCTGGCTGCCGAGATCGGTTATCCGCTGGTGGTACGTCCGTCGTACGTGCTGGGTGGCCGCGCCATGGAAATCGTGCACGAACCGCGCGACCTCGAGCGCTATATGCGCGAGGCCGTGAAGGTGTCGCACGATTCGCCGGTGCTGCTCGACCGCTTCCTGAACGATGCCATCGAATGCGACGTGGATTGCATCTCGGACGGCAAGCGCGTGTTCATCGGCGGCGTGATGCAGCACATCGAACAGGCCGGCGTACACTCGGGCGACTCTGCCTGTTCGCTCCCGCCGTACTCGCTGTCGCCGGAAACCGTCGCCGAGCTCAAGCGCCAGACGACCGAAATGGCCAAGGCGCTGAATGTGGTGGGCCTGATGAACGTGCAGTTCGCCATCCAGCAGAATGATGGCAAGGACACCGTGTACGTGCTCGAAGTGAACCCGCGTGCATCGCGGACCGTGCCGTACGTGTCCAAGGCCACCAGCCTCTCGCTGGCGAAGATCGCCGCGCGCTGCATGGCCGGTCAGTCGCTGGACGAGCAGGGCATTGCGAACGAAGTCGTGCCACCGTACTACAGCGTCAAGGAAGCCGTGTTCCCGTTCAACAAGTTCCCGGGCGTTGATCCGGTGCTCGGACCGGAAATGCGCTCCACTGGCGAAGTCATGGGCGTGGGCCGTACCTTTGGCGAAGCGCTGTTCAAGAGCCAGCTGGCTGCCGGTTCGCGCCTGCCCGAGTCAGGCACGGTGCTGCTGACCGTCAAGGACAGCGACAAGCCGATGGCCGTGGAAGTGGCACGCATGCTGCACGAGATGGGCTATACCCTGGTCGCCACGCGCGGCACGGCGTCGGCCATCGAGGCGGCTGGCGTACCGGTGCGCGTGGTCAACAAGGTCAAGGATGGCCGTCCGCACATCGTCGACATGATCAAGAACGGCGAACTGGCACTCGTGTTCACGACGGTCGACGAAACACGTGGCGCGATTGCCGATTCGCGTTCGATCCGTACTTCGGCGCTGGCCAACCGCGTAACCTACTACACCACGATGGCCGGCGCACGCGCCGCCGTGGAAGGCCTGAAGCACCTGCAGAACATGGAGGTCTATGACCTGCAGGGCTTGCACGCTTCGCTGCAGTAAGGTCCAATACGCTCCAGGAAGGCGAATGTCCGCTGCACCCGCTCCATGCATCATGGGCGGGTGTGCGGCCCTTGCCTTGAATCTGGCCGGGAAATTGGCCTAAACTACGTCATAACCCATCAGTCAAACTGACAGCCGCGGTTGAGCGGATTGCGCACAGTGCGCGTCACGCTCCGCTGCGGCTCATTTTTTTGTCGAGAGACTATGAGCACTATTCCCATTACCACGCGTGGCGCCGAGATGTTGCGCGAGGAACTGCACCGTCTGAAGGCCGTGGAACGGCCGAATGTGATCAACGCGATTTCCGAGGCGCGCGCACAGGGTGACTTGTCGGAGAACGCCGAGTACGATGCCGCGAAGGAAAAACAGGCTTTTATCGAAGGCCGTATCCTGGAGATCGAGGCCAAGCTGTCGGCCGCGCAAGTCATCGACCCGAGCCAGCTCGATACCGACGGCCGCATCGTGTTTGGCGCGACGGTGGAACTGGAAGACCTCGAATCGGGCAAAGCCGTCACCTACCAGATCGTCGGCGACGACGAGGCCGATCTGGAAAGCGGCAAGATTTCTGTCAGCTCGCCGATCGCACGCGCGCTGATCGGCAAGTTCGAAGGCGATGTCGCCACCGTCGTGGCGCCCGCTGGGGACCGCGAGTACGAAGTCCTGGCCGTCAAATACCTCTGATGATGCCGCACCGCGTTTCCCTGCTGCTTGCGACCGTCTGGGCGGGCAGCCTCTGGACCATCGGTTACCTGGTGGCGCCGACGCTGTTTGCCGTGCTCGATGATCGCCAGGTGGCTGGCATGATCGCGGGACGACTGTTCCGCGCCGAGGCGATCCTCAGCGTGGTGTGTGGCGTGCTGCTGTTGGCGCTGGCCAATCTGCTTGTGCGCCGAGGCGAGGCATCGTACCGCGCGGTGCGCTGGGTCGTCCTCGGCATGCTGCTGTGTACGCTGGTGGGCTATTTCGGCGTCCAGCCGTTCATGGAAGTGCTGCGGAACAAGGCCGAGGCCATGGGCGTGGCGGTGTCGGAGTCGCCATACAAGACGCAGTTCGGCATGCTGCACGGTGTGTCTGGCAGTATCTACCTGCTGCAAAGCTTGCTGGGAATTGTGCTGATCTGGCGTTTGGGCGCACGCCCCGGACGCCTCTGAGAACTTTCTGACGACCGTCCGGCAAGGTACTGGATAGATCCGGGTGATGCAAAGCGGGAGCGGGGCCAAAGCCCCGCTTTTCCGTGTCAGGACAGGGCTTTCTTCTTCTGGCTGACGGGGCGGGCCTTGGCGCGCTTGACGGTGCCGGCCTTGGTAATGCGTTCGTTGCCGAGCACGGTGACCTTGGACGGCTTGGGCGGGCGCGTGGTGCCGCTGCTTTTCTTGCGCACTAGCACGGTACGGATGCCGGCGCCGCGAATCGCTTCAGTGGCGGTGTCGGCGCGCTTGTCGCGGTTTTCGCGCAGCACGGGCGAGCCGGAGCGCCAGATCACCAGCAGCTTGCCGATATGCTGGACCGGCGCGGCATTGAGCGTGTCGCAAATTTCCTCGTACATGGCGATGCGCACATCGCGGTCATCGCCGAAGACACGGATCTTGATCAGGTCGTGCGCGCTCAGGCTGCGGTCGATTTCGAGCAGGACGGCACGCGTCAGGCCTTCGCTGCCGACCATGACGAGCGGATGCAGGGCATGGGCGCGGGAGCGGAGTTCCGACCGTTGGGCGGGAGTGAGGTGTTGTGCGGGCATGAATCTTCGAGAAAACAGGGTTGGCGCGTATTATCCGCCAAGTTGACCGGCTCGGGCGGAAAACCGGCAAGAATCCCCGGAATCGCTGAACTCTGCCAGAACGGCCGGGCAGAATACGGGTACAGGGGCCAGGCAAGGCTCTGGTAGCAAATGCAACATGGCGAACGCAATGGCAAAAGGCAAATCCAAGAACAAGTTCAACCAGTCGTGGCTGCACGACCATATGAACGATCCCTACGTCAAGCTGGCGCAGCGCGAAGGCTATCGTGCGCGCGCAGCCTATAAGCTCAAGGAGATCGATGAGCAGGACAAGCTCATTCATCCAGGCCAGGTCATCGTCGACCTGGGTGCCGCGCCGGGCAGCTGGAGCCAATACGCGCGTAACAAGCTGGCGGACTCCCCGCGGGCCAAGGATGGGCGCATCGACGGCGCGATCATCGCCATCGACCTGCTGCCGATGGAGCCGGTCGCCGATGTTACCTTTATCCAGGGCGATTTCCGTGACGATGCAGTGTACCGGCAGCTGGAAGAAACCGTGCTGGCCGCGTCAGGTGGAAGCAAGGTAGACCTTGTATTGTCAGACATGGCCCCCAATTTATCCGGTGTCGAGGCGGCCGATGCGGCGCGCATCGAGCACATCTGCGAGCTGGCCCTGGAATTTGCGCAGGCCCATTTGAAACCGGACGGAGCATTGCTGGTCAAATGTTTTCACGGTAGCGGCTACAGCCAGATCGTGAAGCGTTTCAAGGACCAGTTCAAGGTGGTGGCGCCCCGCAAGCCCAAGGCCTCCCGCGACAAGTCGTCCGAGACGTTCATTCTCGGGCGATACCTGAAGACCCCCTGACAGGCCGCTGGCCGGCGATAGGGATTGGCTCTGGGCCTCATTGATACGTTCAAACAGGCCAGGCAGCCGCGCGGGGCCGCGGTGCATTACAATGAAGGCATTCCGTGCCAAGGCATTTACGGTTAAAGGAGTTCGGCCTTGAATAACAACTGGTTTCAAAAGGCGGCAATCTGGCTCGTGATCGCGCTGGTATTGTTCACCGTCTTCAAACAGTTCGACAAGCCGCGCGCGCAGGAAAGTGTGACGTATTCGCAATTCATGGACGATGCGAAGAACGGCAAGGTCCAGCGTGTCGACGTGCAGGGTCGGAATCTGGTCGTGACCCCGAACGACGGCAACCGTTACACCATCATCTCCCCCGGCGACATCTGGATGGTGGGCGATCTGATGAAATATGGCGTCCAGGTCACCGGCAAGGCTGAAGAAGAGCCGAACATGCTGGTGTCGGCCCTGTATTACCTCGGCCCGACCCTGCTGATCCTGGTGTTCTGGTTCTACATGATGCGCCAGATGCAAGGTGGCGGCAAAGGCGGCGCTTTCTCATTCGGCAAGTCGCGTGCACGCCTGCTCGATGAAAACACCAATTCGGTCACCTTCCAGGATGTCGCCGGCTGCGACGAAGCCAAGGAAGAAGTGGTCGAGCTGGTCGACTTCCTGAAAGACCCGCAGAAATTCCAGAAACTCGGTGGCCGCATTCCGCGCGGCGTGCTGCTGGTCGGCCCTCCGGGCACCGGCAAGACGCTGCTCGCACGTGCCATCGCCGGTGAAGCGAAGGTCCCGTTCTTCAGCATTTCCGGCTCGGACTTCGTGGAGATGTTCGTCGGCGTGGGCGCGGCCCGCATGCGCGACATGTTCGAGAATGCCAAGAAGCAGGCACCATGCATCATCTTCATCGATGAAATCGACGCCGTGGGCCGTCATCGCGGCGGCGGCATGGGCGGTGGCAACGACGAGCGCGAACAGACGCTGAACCAGATGCTGGTCGAGATGGACGGCTTCGAGGCGAACTCGGGTGTGATCGTGATCGCCGCGACCAACCGCGCCGATGTGCTCGACAAGGCGCTGCTGCGTCCGGGCCGCTTCGACCGCCAGGTCTATGTGGGCCTGCCGGACATCCGTGGCCGCGAGCAGATCCTCAAGGTGCACATGCGCAAGGTGCCGATTGGCAATGACGTCGATGCATCGGTGCTGGCGCGCGGCACGCCCGGCTTCTCGGGTGCCGATCTCGCCAACCTGATCAACGAGGCCGCGCTCTTCGCCGCCCGCCGCAACAAGCGCGTGGTCGACATGCAGGACTTCGAGGATGCCAAGGACAAGATCTACATGGGTCCGGAGCGCCGCTCGGCTGTCATGCGCGAGGACGAGCGCAAGGCCACGGCCTACCACGAGGCAGGACACGCCGTGGTGGCCAAGCTGCTGCCGAACGCCGATCCGGTGCACAAGGTCACTATCATGCCGCGCGGCTGGGCACTGGGCGTGACGTGGCAGTTGCCCGAGCATGACAAGTACTCGAAGTACAAGAACAACATGCTCGACGAAATCGCCATCCTGTTCGGCGGCCGGGCCGCGGAAGAGGTGTTCCTCGACAAGATGAGCACCGGGGCGTCCAACGACTTCGAGCGCGCCACCAAGCTGGCCCGCGACATGGTCACGCGCTTTGGCATGAGCGATGTGCTGGGCACCATGGTGTATGTGGATACGGAGCAGGACAGCCTGTTCGGCAAGATGTCCTCCAAGACTGTGTCCGAAGTGACCCAGCAAAAGGTCGATGCGGAAATTCGCAGCATCCTCGATGGCCAGTACGCACTGGCCAAGAAGTTGCTGGAGGAGAGCCGCGACAAGGTCGAGGTGATGGTCAAGGCCCTCATGGACTGGGAGACCATCGATGCCGAACAGGTCAACGACATCATGGCGGGCAAGCCGCCGCGTCCGCCGCGTGGTGCCAGCAGCGCCGGCCCGAGCGATGCGCCGCCGGGCGGCGGTACGCCGAGCCCAGTGACGCCACCGGCGCCTGCGACTGCCTGATGCAGGGCTGAGCGACGGGGGGCGAAGAGTTCGATGGCTTGCTTCCTGGCTGGCACCTGCCATATCAAAGCCGACGCTTCTGCGTCGGCTTTTTTTTGGCATCGTTTTTCGTGCCGGATTTCGCTATCCTTGAGGCCTTGCGGCCGAAATCCGGTCCGCCTCTCTACAAAATTCTCAGCTAGAACCTGAATCCAACGATGTTCCAGTGTGGCCGATTCGATTTCACATCCCGCCAGCGACCGCTGGTGATGGGTATTCTCAACGTCACGCCCGATTCATTCTCGGACGGCGGGCAGCATGACACGCTCGACGCCGCGCGGCGCCGCGCCGACCAGATGGTGGCGGAGGGCGCCGACATCATCGACATTGGCGGTGAGTCGACCCGGCCCGGCAGCCCGCGCGTGCCGCTGCAACAGGAGCTGGACCGCGTCCTGCCCGTGGTCGAGGCGCTGCGTGATTGTGGTGCGGCGCTGTCCGTCGATACCTACAAGCCGGACGTCATGCGCGCCGTCCTGCGCACTGGGGCGGACATGATCAACGACATCTGGGGCTTCCGCCAGCCAGGGGCGGTGGAGGCCGTGGCTGGGCCGGAAGCCGGCCGCGCCGCGCTGTGCGTGATGCACATGCAGGGCGATCCAGAAACCATGCAGAAGGATCCGCACTACGACGACGTGGTGGGCGAGGTGCATGATTTCCTGCAGGCGCAGGTCGAGACGCTGCAGGCTGCGGGCGTGGAGCGCGCGCGCATCGTGCTCGATCCGGGCTTCGGCTTCGGCAAGACGTCGGCGCACAATCTCGCCTTGCTGAACCGTTTGCCGGCCTGTGCGCCGGCTGGGTATCCGATCCTGGTTGGCATGTCGCGCAAGTCCATGCTCGGCGCCGTCACCGGACGCGATGCGGCAGGGCGCCTGCACGGCAGCCTCGCCGCTGCGCTGATTGCCGTGGAGCGTGGTGCGGCGGTGGTACGGGTGCATGATGTGGCGGCGACCGTGGACGTGCTGCGCGTCTCGTGGGCGGTGCGCCAGGAAAATGCCAAAGCCGATTACTGACAAGAAAATCAAAATCGCCGGCGTATCCTATTCGCTGGTGCAAGCAAGGGAAATCATGTCCAGAAAATACTTCGGAACCGATGGGGTGCGCGGACGGGTCGGCGAGGCACCGATCACGCCGGATTTTGTCATGCGTCTTGGTTATGCCGCCGGCAAGGTGCTGGCCCAGGGCAAGGCCGCCAATGGCCGGCCGACCGTGCTGATCGGCAAGGACACGCGTATCTCCGGTTATATGCTGGAAGCTGCGCTGGAGGCAGGCTTTACTGCCGCTGGCGTGGATGTGCTGCTGACCGGCCCATTGCCCACGCCGGGCGTCGCCTATCTGACGCGGGCGCTACGCCTGTCGGCTGGCGTGGTGCTGTCGGCCAGCCACAATCCCTTCTACGACAATGGCATCAAGTTTTTCTCCGCCCAAGGTGACAAGCTCCCCGATGCCGTGGAGCTGGCCATCGAGGCGGAGATCGATGCGCCCATGACCTATGTGCCGTCCGAAGCCCTCGGCCGTGCGCGCCGCATCGAGGATGCGGCAGGGCGCTACATCGAGTTCTGCAAGAGCACCTTTCCCACGCGTCTCGACCTGCGTGGCATGAAGATCGTCGTCGATTGCGCGCATGGTGCGTCGTATCACATCGCACCGCATGTCTTCCATGAACTGGGCGCGGAAGTGATCGCCATCGGCAACCAGCCGAATGGCCTGAACATCAACGATGGCTACGGCGCGACCGATCCGGACAACCTGATTCTCGCCGTGCGCGCCAATCATGCCGACATCGGCCTGGCCTTCGACGGTGATGCCGACCGGCTGCAGGTGGTCGATGCCACCGGCCGGCTGTATAACGGGGACGAGCTGCTGTATGCGTTGGTGCTTGACCGCCTGGCAAATGGCGAACACGTGCCGGGCGCGGTTGGCACGCTAATGACCAACATGGCCGTCGAGCTGGCGCTCAAACGGCGTGGCATCGAGTTTGTGCGGGCCAAGGTGGGCGACCGTTACGTGCTGGAAGAGCTGGCGGCGCGCGGCTGGCTGCTGGGCGGCGAAGGCTCGGGTCACCTGCTGTGCCTCGACAAGCACAGCACCGGCGATGGCATTATCTCCGCACTGCAGGTGTTGACGGCGATCCGCCGTGGCGGTCAGCCGCTGGCGGACCTGATCGCGGATGTACGGCTGTTTCCGCAGACGCTCATCAATGTGCGTGTCGAGAAGGGTTTCGACTGGCAGTCCCATGCCGGTCTCAAGGCCGCACGTGCCGAGGTGGAGCAGGAGCTCGATGGCAAGGGCCGGGTCCTGATCCGGCCGTCCGGCACCGAGCCGGTGGTGCGCGTCATGGTCGAGGCTGAGCAGCCCGAACTGGCGCAGCGTTGTGCCGAACGTCTCGCGACTGTCATGAAATCATGATGGCCGGGTGGCGCGGGCATCATGTTCGTGCCACCCCGGCTATCCTTCCCCGCTATTCACCAAGCTGAGCCCGCACGGCTCATCGGCTGTCGATACCCGCCGCCGCCGTCGATGGCGGTGTACTCCCGTCCGCCTTCCACGCTCCTTTCCCCCGTTCCAGCCAGGTTTCCACGGCATTCCGCCTATGCCCGCATTCCTCCGGGGCTTTGTCCCGTAGGTGATCCGCGCCGTCTTTCACGGTGCTTTCGGCAGTCTTCCAAGTAAATTTCGTGTTGTCACTGATCTGTCATATTGAGGGCATACAGTTCGATATGTCAAAAATCTGTCATGCCACAACGTGTCTTGGAGGACATATGAAACTGGTAAAAACGACGGTCGCAGGTCTGGTGTCCCTGGCGGTCATGGGTGCTGCATTCGCAGCTGAAGTCACTGGCGCAGGCGCTTCGTTCCCGGCCCCGGTCTACTCGAAGTGGGCTGAAGGCTACCAGAAAGCCACTGGCAACAAGGTCAATTATCAATCCATCGGTTCGTCGGGCGGCCTGCGCCAGATCAACGCCAAGACCGTGGATTTCGGCGCTTCCGATGCGCCGCTGAAGGATGACGAGCTGAACAAGTCCGGCCTGGTGCAATTCCCGACTGTGATCGGTGGCGTGGTGCCGGTGGTGAACATTCCCGGTATCAAGCCGGGCGAGCTGACCATGACTGGTCCGGTGCTGGCCGATATCTTCCTGGGCAAGATCAAGAAATGGAACGATCCGGCCATCCAGTCGCTGAACCCGAAGGCCAAGCTGCCGGCTCAGGACATTCTGGTGGTGCGCCGTGCCGACGGTTCGGGCACGACCTTCATCTTTACCAACTACCTCTCGAAGGTCAGCGAGGAGTGGAAGAGCAAGGTGGGCGAGGGTAACAGCGTGAACTGGCCGACCGGCACGGGCGGCAAGGGCAACGAAGGCGTGTCGGCCTTCGTACAGCGCCTGGGCGGTGCCATCGGCTACGTGGAATACGCTTACGCCAAGCAGAACAAGATGGCGCACATGACCATGAAGAACGCTGATGGCGCAGTGGTTTCGCCGAGCGAAGAGTCGTTCAAGGCTGCTGCGGCTGGCGCCGACTGGAAGAAGACCTATTATCAGGTTCTGACCAACCAGCCCGGCAAGGCTGCCTGGCCGATCACCAACGCAACGTTCATCCTGATGCACCAGAAGCAGGATAAGCCGGAACAGGCTGCCGAAGCCCTCAAGTTCTTCGAGTGGGCCTACAGCAACGGCGGCAAGATGGCCAGCGACCTCGACTATGTGCCGCTGCCGACGTCGGTGATCAACCAGATCCGCGCCACCTGGAAGGCCAACATCAAGGACGCATCGGGCAAGCCGGTCCTGAACTGATCGACTGACTTTCCGATAATGTGCTTGACCGCCCGCCCACGCTTCCGTGGACGGGCGGCATCGACAGGTAGCCACCGTTATGACATCCATGTCTGAATCAACGGGTGTACGCGCCCCCAGTGCCGCAGGCGATATTCTGTTCGGCGGACTGACGCGGATTGCCGCACTGATCACCCTGCTGTTGCTGGGTGGCATCATCATCTCCCTGATCATCAGCTCCTGGCCGACCATCGAGCGTTTCGGTCCCAGTTTCCTGTGGACCGCCGAATGGAATCCGCCTGCTGACATCTACGGTGCATTGATCCCGATCTATGGGACCATCGTCACTTCGCTCATCGCCCTGATTATCGCGGTGCCTGTCAGCTTCGGCATCGCCCTGTTCCTGACCGAGCTGTCCCCGGCCTGGCTGCGCCGCCCGCTTGGTACCGCCATCGAACTCCTCGCCGCCGTGCCCTCGATCGTGTATGGCATGTGGGGCCTGCTGGTGTTCTCCCCGATCTTCAGCAAGTACTTCCAGACACCGCTGGCCGCCACGGTCGGCCAGCTGCCGGTGATCGGCAAGCTGTTCCAGGGCGCGCCGCTCGGTATCGGCCTGCTGGCCGCCGGCGTGATCCTCGCGATCATGATCATCCCCTATATCGCCTCTGTGATGCGCGACGTCTTCGAGGTGACGCCCGTGCTGTTGAAGGAGTCGGCCTACGGCATCGGCTGCACGACCTGGGAAGTGATGTGGAACGTTGTGCTGCCGTACACCAAGGCCGGCGTCATCGGCGGCATCATGCTCGGCCTGGGCCGGGCACTCGGCGAGACGATGGCGGTGACTTTCGTCATTGGCAACACCAATTTCCTCAACGATGCTTCGCTGTTTTCGCCAGGCAACAGCATTACGTCAGCACTGGCGAATGAATTCGCCGAGGCTGGCCCCGGCCTGCATACCTCGGCGCTGATGGAGCTCGGCCTGATCCTGTTCCTGATCACCTTTGTCGTACTGGCGCTGTCCAAGCTGCTGTTGCTGCGCCTCGCCAAGGCGGAGGGTGGAAAATGAGTTCGAATCCCACTGTCACCATGAATGACTCCGCCATGCCTGCCGTCCATCCCGAATCCGGTGCACTGCGCACCCGCCTGCAGGCACGCCGGCGTAACGTCAACCGGGTGGCACTGACGCTGTCGATTGCCGCAATGTTGTTCGGCTTGTTCTGGCTTGCGTGGATCCTCTGGACCACGATCTCGCTGGGGATCGGTGGCTTGTCCATTGACCTGTTCACAAAAATGACGCCCGCGCCGAACACGGCGGGTGGCGGCCTTGCCAATGCCATCTTCGGCAGCCTGGTGATGGTGGCGATGGCCACGCTGATCGGCACGCCACTTGGTATCCTGGCCGGCATCTACCTGGCCGAATATGGACAGAAATCGCCGCTGGCCAGCTTCATTCGCTTCATCAACGATATTCTGCTGTCCGCACCGTCCATCGTCATCGGTTTGTTCGTGTATGCCGTGGTGGTAACGCGCATGGGTAATTTCTCTGGCTGGGCGGGCATCTGTGCGCTGGCGCTGCTGCAGATTCCGGTGGTCGTGCGAACCACGGAGAACATGCTGCACCTGGTACCGAACGCCATGCGTGAAGCGGCGTTCGCGTTGGGCACGCCGAAGTGGAAGATGGTGCTGTCCATCACCATGAAGGCTTCGTATGCCGGCATCATCACCGGCGTACTGCTGGCGGTGGCGCGCATCTCAGGCGAAACCGCGCCGCTGCTGTTCACCTCGCTGTCGAACCAGTTCTGGAGCATGGACCTGGGCAAGCCGATGGCCAACCTGCCGGTGACCATCTATTCCTTCGCGATGAGCCCGTTCGTCGAATGGCAGCAGCTGGCCTGGGCCGGCGTGTTCCTGATCACGCTCGGGGTGCTGGGCCTGAATATTCTGGCCCGCACGCTGTTCAAGACGCGCACCTGAGCGCCAGCCCACGATCCGAATTTGAAGCGAGAATCATAATGACCGCGACTGTGATTGATATTCCTGAAGATGTGCGTACCAAGATCGATGTGCGCAACCTCAATTTCTACTACGGCAAGTTCCATGCGCTGAAGAACGTCAACCTGTCGATTCCCGACCGCAAGGTGACGGCCTTCATTGGCCCCTCGGGTTGTGGCAAGTCGACGCTGCTGCGTACCTTCAACAAGATGTATGCGCTGTACCCGGAGCAGCGGGCGGAAGGTGAGATCAACATGGATGGCGAGAACCTGCTGACGTCCAAGCAGGACATCGCACTGCTGCGCGCCAAGGTCGGCATGGTATTCCAGAAGCCGACGCCGTTTCCGATGTCGATCTACGACAATATCGCGTTCGGTGTGCGCCTGTTCGAAAAGCTGTCGCGTTCGGAAATGGACGATCGTGTGGAATGGGCGCTGACGAAGGCCGCGCTGTGGACCGAAGCCAAGGACAAGCTGCACCAGTCCGGCTACGGCCTGTCCGGCGGCCAGCAGCAGCGCCTGTGCATCGCGCGCGGCATCGCTATCCGCCCCGAAGTGCTGCTGCTCGATGAGCCGTGTTCGGCGCTCGACCCGATCTCCACTGGCAAGATCGAAGAACTGATCGCCGAGCTGAAGAACGACTACACCGTGGTGATCGTCACCCACAACATGCAGCAGGCGGCGCGCTGCTCCGACTACACCGCTTACATGTACCTGGGCGAGTTGATGGAGTTTGGCGAAACCGAGAAGATCTTCATCAAGCCGTCCCGCAAGGAAACGGAAGACTACATTACCGGTCGCTTTGGCTGACCAGGAGAACATCATGTCCGACAAGCACTTGTCCACGCAGTTTGATGCCGACCTGAATGCAATCTGCACCAAGCTCCTGCAGATGGGTGGGCTGGTCGAAGCCCAGGTGGCAACCGCCATGCGCGCGCTGACCGAATTCGATGCGACCCTGATCGAGCAGGTGATCAAGCGCGAGAACGATCTCAATGCCCTGGAAATCGAGATCGACGGCGACTGCAACAACATCATCGCCCGCCGCCAGCCGACGGCGCGCGATCTGCGCCTGATCATGGCGATTTCCAAGTCGATTACCAACCTCGAGCGCGCCGGCGACGAGGCCGAGAAGATCGCCAAGCGCACCAAGCGCATCATGGAAGACCATGCCGCGCATGCCATCAACTATTCCGAGGTCAAGCTGGCCGGGCAGATGGCCACCAATCTGCTGCGTAACGCCCTTGACGCCTTTGCGCGCCTGGACACCGTGGCGGCTGCGCAGATCGTCCGTGAGGACAAGGCCATCGACGAGGAATTCCGCGCGTTTGTGCGTAAACTGGTGACGTACATGGTGGAAGATCCGCGTACCATCTCGGTCGGGTTGGATTTCCTGTTCGTTGCCAAGGCGGTCGAGCGGATCGGCGACCATGCCAAGAATATCGCAGAGTTTATTATCTATATCGTCAAGGGCACCGACGTGCGCCATATCTCCCGCGAGGAGATGGAACGCGAGGCCCTCAAGTGAGCGAGGTGTCTGGAGAAACCTATGCCAAGTAGCATTCTGGTGGTTGAGGATGAGCCGGCGATTGCCGAGCTGATTGCGGTGAACCTGCAGCACGCAGGCCACTATCCCATCCGTGCCTATAATGCCGAGCAGGCTACGGCGCTGATGAGCGATGTCCTGCCGGACCTGGTATTGCTCGACTGGATGCTGCCGGGCAAATCGGGCGTGGCCTTCGCCAAGGACCTGCGCGCCAACGAGCGCACCAAGCAGATTCCGATCATCATGCTGACCGCTCGCAGCGAGGAACAGGACAAGGTCATGGGGCTGGAGGCTGGCGCCGACGATTACGTGACCAAGCCGTTTTCCCCCAAGGAATTGCTGGCGCGCATCAAGGCCGTACTGCGCCGCCGCGCGCCGCAGCTGACCGATGATGTGGTGGTGGTCAGCGGCCTGCGCCTGGATCCCGCCACGCACCGCGTGATGGCGAACCAGGACGCGAGCGACAATGCCATCCGCGTCGAACTCGGCCCGACCGAGTTCCGCCTGCTGCATTTCCTCATGACGCACCCTGAGCGGGTGCACAGCCGCTCGCAACTGCTGGACCAGGTGTGGGGCGATCACGTGTTCGTCGAAGAGCGTACGGTCGACGTGCATATCAAGCGGCTGCGCGCCGCACTGGCGCCTGCCGGCTACAGCAACATGATCGAGACGGTGCGTGGCAGCGGTTATCGGCTTGCCAGGTCGCCGGAATAGAGTGCCGAGGCTGTGGGTCGGCACCTGACGACCGGTACGCCGTCCACCCCGAAGAAAGCCGCGCACATTGCCGCAACATGCGACAATGACTGCGCGGCTTCTTGATTGAGCGATCCGAATTCCAGCGATCCAAATAGCGACCTGACACGGTGCTGCATGAACGTCATCTGGGCCCGCATGGCCGTCATTTTTTCACTGTTGCTGCTGGTGGTCGGCGGCCTGTACCTGTTCGTCGGTCACCTGTCGGCGGTGGTGGTGCTGCTGGTGTTCCTGCTGGCGGTCCTGGCGTACTATGTCTATCAGGTCCAGCGCCTGTGGCGCGTGCTGGATGCTCCCGCCTACGGCGAAATCCCGAGTGCGCTCGGTCTCTGGGGCGAGGTGTATTACCGCCTGCACCGGCTGGTCAAGCGCTGGCGTATGCAGGTATTGCAGGTGGAGCAGCAGCATTTGCGTTTCATCCAGGCCATGCAGGCATCGCCGAATGGCGTGCTGATGCTCGACGACAACGACCAGATCGAATGGTGCAACGCCGTCGCAGAAGCGCACTTCGGCCTGAATGCCAAGCGCGACATCCGCCAGCGCATTACGCATCTGGTCAGGCATCCGGGGTTCGTTAAGTACATGTCGCTGCATCATTTCGATGAGCCTCTGGTCATCCGCGATGCTGGGGCCTACAAGCAGAATGTCATCGAGGTCGAGGTTTTCCCATATGGCGAGAACCGCAAGCTGCTGCTCTCGCACGACATTACCAAGCTCGAGAATACCGAAGCCATGCGTCGCGACTTTGTCGCCAACGTGTCGCATGAGCTGAAGACGCCGCTGACGGTGTTGACCGGATTCCTTGAGACGGTGCGCGATCTGCCGCTGTCCGCGGAGGACCGGGCGCGCTATCTTGAACTGATGCATGGCCAGTCGATGCGCATGCAGCACATTGTGGAAGACCTGCTGGCCCTGGCCAAGCTGGAAGGCGACTCGGAAGCGCCGCCGATGGACACGGTGCCGATGGCGCGTGTCATGCTACAGCTCCAGCACGATGCGGAAGCCTTGTCCGGCGGCAGGCACATCATCGAGGTGACCTGCATGCCGGGGATTAACGTGCGCGGTGCGGAGATGGAGCTGCTGTCGGCGTTCGGCAATCTGGTCTCGAACGCAATCCGCTATACGCCCGAGGGTGAGCGCGTGCATCTGACCTTGCGGCGCGAGGGGGACCGCGCCGTGTTCGAGGTTGCCGATACGGGGCTGGGCATCGAAGCCGAGCATATCCCGCGCCTGACGGAGCGTTTCTACCGTGTCGACCGCAGCCGTTCGCGCGATACGGGTGGTACCGGCCTCGGTCTTGCCATCGTCAAGCATGTGGTGTCGCGCCACCAGGGCGAGTTCGAGGTGCGCAGCGAAGTGGGGCGGGGCAGCCAGTTCATCATCCGCTTTCCGTCCGAGCGCAGTCTGATCGAATCGGACGGTACGCCTCGGGCCGCAGCCTGATTCTTGCTGCTGGCCTGTCCTGCCATGTGCGCATGGCTACCGCTTTGCGACGCCGTATCCGGACCATCGGCGATGAATGGTCCGGTTTCCCCGATGATCAGCCCGGCTGGCCGCTGAAGCGTGCCAGCAGCTCCTGCTGGCTGACATGGCGGACCTTGCTCTTCGAACGCTTGCGGCGGTAGCTGCCATCGTTTTGCATGATCCACGCCGAGGCGTTGTCGCGCAGGTGGATCTGCAGGCTTTCACGAATGACCCGTGCCTTCAGGCTCTTGTCCAGCACCGGAAAGGCGACTTCCACGCGGCGGAACAGGTTGCGGTCCATCCAGTCGGCACTGGAGAGGTAGACGGTTTCCTTGCCTTCGGCATGGAAGTAGTACACCCGATGGTGCTCCAGGAAACGCCCGATGATCGAGCGTACGTGAATGTTGTCCGACAGGCCCGGCACGCCCGGCCGCAACGCGCAGACGCCGCGCACGATCAGGTCGATGCGCACGCCGGCACGCGAGGCCTTGTACAGCTCGTCGATGATGGTTGGCTCGAGCAGGGCATTCATCTTGGCGATGATGCGGGCGCGCTTGCCGGCGCGCGCGGCACGGGCTTCGGCGCGGATGTGGTCGATCAGGTTTGGATGCATCGTGAAGGGCGAGTGCCACAGGTGATGCAGCTTGACCTGGCCGCCGGTACTGGTCATCAGGTGGAAGACGTTGTGCACGTCCTCGCAGATCTGCTCATTGGCGGTCATCAGTCCGAAGTCGGTGTACAGACGGGCGGTGCGGGGGTGGTAATTGCCGGTGCCGAGATGCGCATAGCGACGCAGTTGTACCCGACGATGTTTTGCACCGCTCAGTTCGCGGCGTACGATCAGCAGCATCTTGGCATGGCACTTGTGGCCGACCACACCGTACACCACATGCGCCCCCGCGGATTCGAGCCGCTCCGCCCAGTTGATATTGGTTTCCTCATCGAAGCGCGCCAGCAATTCGACTACCACTGTCACTTCCTTGCCGTTCTGCGCTGCCTTGATCAACGCCTCCATGACCGGCGAGTCATTGCCGGTGCGGTACACCGTCTGCTTGATGGCCATCACGTCGGGGTCGCGGGCTGCCTGCTGCAGCAGCTCCAGCACGGACGAAAAGCTTTCGTACGGATGGTGCAGGAGAATGTCGCCGCTGCGGATCACATCGAAGACATTGCTCGATGCCGCCATGGCCTTGACCGGCGCGGGCACGAGCGGCGCATACTTGAGCGAGGGATTGTCGACCAGGTCAGCCACCTGCATCAGCCGCACCAGGTTGACGGGACCGTGGACGCGATAGCAGTCGCTCTCCTGCAGGCCGAATTCGACCAGCAGTCGCCGCGTCAGAGCTGGCGGGGTTTCGGCGGATACCTCGAGCCGCACGGCGTCGCCGAAGTGGCGGGCCGGCAGTTCACCCTGCAGGGCCTCGCGCAGGTCGGTGATGTCGTCATCCGAGACAAACAGGTCGGAGTTGCGCGTGACGCGGAACTGGTAGCAGCCCCGCACCGAGATCTGGGGAAACAGCTCGTGCACAAAGCCCTGGATGAGCGAGGTCAACAGGACGAAACCGTGGGGGTGGCCCGACAGGGCCTCCGGCATGCGCAGCAGGCGCGGCAGCGAGCGCGGCGCCTGGACGATGGCCAGTTCTGCCTCGCGGCCGAAGGCATCCTTGCCGGACAGTTCGAGAATAAAGTTCAGGCTCTTGTTGAGCACGCGCGGGAAGGGGTGGGCCGGATCCAGCGCCATGGGCGTCAGCACCGGCAGCAGGTCCTGCTGGAAGACGCTGCGCGCCCACGCACGCTGCTCCTCGGTCCAGCTGTCGGTGAGGTGGATGTATACTCCGGCCTTCTCCAGCAGGGGCATGACCGTATGGGTCAGCATCCTGTACTGCTCCGCCACCAGCGCGCTGGCCCGTTCGCTGACCATCTGCAGCGCCTGCTGGACCGACATGCCATCGGGCGTCAGGCCCGACGGATTGTCGCGCAGTTGCTCCTTGAGACCTGCCACGCGGATCTCGAAGAATTCGTCGAGGTTGCTGGATACGATGCAGATGAATTTCAGCCGCTCCAGCGCCGGAACATCGGCGTCTGCGGCCTGCGCCAGGACGCGCGCATTGAATTCGAGCAGGCCGATTTCACGATTGAGCAGACTGTCAGCGGAGGGCATCGACATGATGGCGGTTTTCTTATGTAATATCGGATGATCGACTTTCGCACGTTCGCATGTCAGTTTGATGACATCGCCATTTTTGTCATGATGCTGCAATAATAAAGTCATAGTTTGCAGGCATCCATGCCCAGATCCCTTTCCCTATCCTTCCGATGAATGCCAATGCACGCCTGCTGGCCGCGGTCGATCTCGGCTCGAACAGTTTCCGCCTGATGATCGGCCGGGTCGACGAGAGTATTACCGCAGAAGGCTCGAGCCGGCAAATCTTCCAGGTCGACGCCATGCGCGAACCGGTGCGCCTGGCGGCCGGCCTGACGCCGGACAAGTATCTCGACCAGCCCTCGCGCCGCCGCGGGCTGGATGCCCTGCGCCGCTTTGGCGACCGGCTGCGTGACTTCGACCGCGAGCAGGTCAGGGCGGTGGCGACCAATACGCTGCGCGTGGCCAAGAATGCCCCGGAATTCCTGATCGAGGCCGAGGCTGCGCTGGGATTTCCCATCGATGTCATTGCCGGGCGTGAAGAAGCGCGCCTGATCTATCTCGGTGCTTCCCACGATGCTCCCGCCTGTGTCGGCAACCGGCTGGTGGTGGACATTGGCGGCGGCTCTACGGAATTCATCATCGGCAACGGCTATGAGCCGCAACTGATGGAGAGCCTGTACATCGGCTGCGTGTCGCACAGCCGCCAGTTCTTCCCCAATGGCACCGTGGATGAGTACGCCATGAAACAGGCCGAACTGGCGGCCCGCCGCGAGATTCAGGTGCTGGTGCAGCAGTATCGCCATACGGGCTGGCAACAGGCTGTCGGCTCCTCGGGCACGGCCCGGGCGCTGGCTGAGCTCATCGAACTGAACGGCTTCAACGATCAGGCGAACGAGTTGGGCATCACCCGGCAGGGTCTGCTGCGCCTGCGGCGCGCGCTTATCAAGGCAGAGAACACGGGCCGGCTGAAGCTGCAGGGGCTGAAGCCGGACCGCATCCCGGTGTTGCCGGGCGGGCTGTCGATCATGCTCGGCGTCTTCGACGAGCTGGAACTCGATCGCATGGAAGTGACGGATGGCGCGTTGCGGCTGGGCGTGCTGTACGACACGCTCGGGCGCAACCATCATGCGGACATGCGGCAGGTCACGATCAGCCAGTTCGTGCGCCGCTACGGCGTCGACCGTGCGCAGGCGGAACGCGTGCGGCAGGCTGCGCTGCAGTTGCTGGCGCAGTTTCCCGAGCCGCCGCACGAGCGGCGCGACGAGAACCTTGCGTTGCTGGGCTGGGCAGCCAATCTTCATGAGATCGGCATGTCGATCTCGCATGCCGGCTATCACAAGCATTCGGCATACATCGCCAATCATGCCGACATGCCCGGCTTTTCGCGTACTGATCAGGCGCGCCTGGCCACCTTGCTGCTGGGCCATGCGGGCAAGCTCGGCAAGCTATCAGCCAGCAGCAAGTTCTTCGACTGGCGCATGCTCTTCAGCCTGCGCCTGGCGTTCGTGCTGTGCCGGCGGCGCGCCGACGTGACGTTGCCGGATATCCGCGTGCAGCAGATTGAAGGCGATCTGGTGGAAGGATTCGCCGTGTATCTGCCGCAGGCATGGATCGAACGCAATCCCCTCGTCGAATACAGCCTGGCGCAGGAGGCGGATGAGTGGGAGCGCGTCGGCAAGCGCTATAAGATCGTCTACGACTGATCTTCCGCCCGCGGTTGGCAAGCGGCGGTTAGCAGAGCGGGGCAGCCGGGCGACCACGCATGGCCCGCCCGGCATCACTGGAGCAACTCACGCCTTGTTCAGGAAGTGTCGTGCGTAACGCGGATTCATGCTGGAGATCCGCAGCAGGGTCAGGAAGTCGGCCACATTGAAATCGGGATCCCATGCCGGGGCGCCGCAAATCTTGGCGCCGAGCCGTAGATATCCCTTGACCAGCGCCGGGGGCTCCACGTCGAGGTGCTGGTTCAGGTTCTCCACCGGCAAGGGCAGGCGCGGGAAGGCGTGATACTCCACCGGCGCCAGCGCGCCGGCAGCGAAGCTGTGCGACAGGCTGGCCGCGTAATGCCCGCCATCCGCCATCGACACGCTGGCGCAGCCGAGCATCGTTTCGAAGCCGTGCTGTGTCATGTATTCGCCAAGGCCGCCCCAGAGTGCCATGATCACGCTGCCGGAACGGAAATCGCGGTGCACGCAGGAACGTCCCACTTCCACCATCTTAGGCTTGAGATGCTGCAGGCGCACGAGATCGAATTCGGCCTCCGAATACAGGCAGCCGATGCGCTTGGCCTGGTGCGGCGGTAGCACCCGGTAGGTGCCGACGACCCGCAGCGTTTCCTGGTCGCGCACGATTAGGTGATCGCAGAAGGCATCGAACATGTCCACATCGATACCGCTGGCCGCCGACGCCAGGCGTGCGCCCATCTCCTCCGCAAACACCTTGTAGCGCAGACGTTGCGCTTCCTCTACTTCATCCTGGTGCCGGGCCCACGTAACACTGAAAGCATGCTTCTCACGCGCAGCCGCATCCGCTGTGCGATGAAGTCCCCTCCGGACCGACGGCGCGAGGCTGACCGTCGGCAAGGCATCGACCAGAGGCTGGGTGGGGTTCGGAAGCTCGCGCATCGATATTTCCCTTTCGTGACAGATTGCGGCTGATTCTAGAGACCGCAGATGACACTTCAGAGACGTTTCGATGACATTTCATGATGCGCGGACGTGCCGCAGATGCCCGGACGGGCGCGCGGGATGTCAGAGGAGGTCGGGATTGATGACCGCGCGCAGCACGACCTGGGCTTCGCCTTCACGCGTGCGGCTGGTGAGCCACCAGACACCGCCTTTGCGAACACTCCACGGTAATTCCGATCCTGCCAGTAGCAGGCTGGCGGTGTTGCCGATCCATGGCTGGTGGCCGACCACCACCGTGTCGGGACCTTGCGGCCAGCCCACGCGCGCCAGGACTTGGCTGACATCGGCGCCCGGTTCCAGTTCCTGGGCAATTTCGGGTTGTGGAGTCAACGCCTGGGCGGTCTGGATGGTGCGCAGGGCGGGGCTGGTGAGGATCCGGGCGGATGCCGGCAGGCGTTGGCGCAGCCAGTGGGCAATCCGTTCGGCCTGTTTCTGGCCCCGCTCGGTGAGAGGGCGCTTCAGATCGGCAGCACGCTGGATGCTGAGGTGTGCCGGCAGGTCTTCGGCTTCGGCATGGCGCCACAATACCAGGTTCATTCCCTTTCCTTACGATGCGCCATGTGAGGCGCATACAGTGTGCAGCTGGCGCGTGACGGGGGTGTGTCGCGGGTGCGCTGTGTGTGCGCCTGTTCCCGACCGATGATACCCGGACCGGCAGGGCGCGGCTAGCGCATTGACGCTCTTGTTCAAGGCGGGATATACTAGTTGGCTTCGGAGCGTAGCGCAGCCTGGTAGCGCATCTGATTTGGGATCAGAGGGTCGTAGGTTCGAATCCTATCGCTCCGACCAGTATTTGTAGTGGAATCAAGGGTTTACGGTTTGCGCCGTAGACCCTTTTTTCTTTCCCTGAACCGATCCCTAATCGTTTTCTCGCCCATCCCTGGCCAGCAGTGGCTGTCCAGCCCCGGCTGCAAACTGCCGCAGGCTCTCTGGGCCAGACTGCTTCTTCTGCGCATTGCGTATCTGCCGTCTCCGGCACGCCCTCGAGGGAGAGCGTGCTGCCGGCATGTCCCTTCAAAATTTTCTCTGCCCTGAACCCGGTGTGTCGCGCCGGTCGTTTCATATCCAGTTGCCGTCGCATGGCCAGACAGCGGTCCCGACGGCTTTTCAGCGCTTCAGCGTTTTTTCATGGCAGGGCACAAGATGAACAAGACGACAGCCTTGTTGAGTCGCGATGAATTCAGAGAGGGGGTGTTCGCCAGGGATCGGCATACATGCGTCTTTTGCGATAGACCTGCCGAGGATGCGCACCATATCATCGAGCGCCGCCTCTGGCCGGATGGCGGTTACTACCTCGACAACGGTGCATCGGTTTGTGGTGAGCACCATGTGCTGTGCGAGCAGACCGCGATCTCGGTCGAGGATGTCCGGCATGCCTGTGGTATCACGCGCATCATCGTGCCACCGCACCTGTACGCGGACCAGCGGTATGACAAATGGGGAAACCCGGTCCTGGCAAATGGCCAGCGTCTCAAAGGCGAGCTGTTCTTCGATGAAAGCGTGCAGAAGATTCTTGCTTCGGGCCAGGTGCTCGCGTTGTTTTCCAGCTGGGTGAAATATCCGCGCACGCACCATCTGCCCTGGTCCGCCGGGGTCAATGACGATGACCGCGTGCTCGGCTCGCTCTCGGCCTTCCATGGCAAGCGGGTGATTGTCACCGAGAAGATGGATGGTGAAAACACGACTCTATACCGGGACTACACGCATGCCAGAAGCGTCGATGGCCGAGGCCATCCGAGCCGGAACCGGGTCAAGCGATTCTGGAGCGGAATCAGCGCGGATACTCCGGACGGCTGGCGCGTGTGCGGCGAGAACCTGTATGCCCGGCATTCGATTCATTACACGGCACTGCGAAGCTACTTCATGGGCTTTTCGATCTGGAATGAGGGAAATGTCTGCCTGGGCTGGGATGAAACCATGGAATGGTTCACCCTTCTTGGAATCACACCGGTGCCGGTACTGTATGACGGACTCTTCGACGAGAAGACGATCCGGCATCTCTGGCAGGAGAGTCGCTGGGGTCATAGCGAAGGCTATGTGGTGCGCCTGGCAGATCCGATCGGTTACGGTGAGTTCCGGCAGAAGGTCGGCAAGTTCGTCCGCAAGGGGCATGTGCAGACCATCAGGCACTGGATGCAGGGGCAACCCATCGAGCGCAATGGGTTGGCCGCGGACATCTGAAAAGCGCAGCCAGGACGCATGCCTCGATGCGTCTGGCTGGCTGTCCGCGTGGTGACGCGGGCTCCGGATTACTGGTCGGCGCGGATGTCTGCCTGTTTTGCCGCTGAGGTATAGCGCGCCTCCTCCTCCTTGAGGAACGATTCGAACTGCGCGGTGCTGCCACCCACCGGTTCGACGCCGCCATCCATCAGCTGCTTGCGCACGGCCGGATCCTGCAAGGCTTGATTGATGCTCTTGTTCAGCCGTTCGATCTCCTTGGCGGGTGTGCCGGCCGGGGCAAATACACCCATCCAGTTGGAAAAGCGGTAATCCTTGACCTTGAGGATTTCAGCGACGGTCGGCACGTCGGGCAGGGCCGGCGAACGCTTCGGCGTGGTGACGGCGAGAATCTTGACCTTGCCGCTGTTGTGGTGCGCGATTACCGGCGGCAGGCCCATCACGCCGAGTTTCACCTGCCCGCCGAGCAGGTCATTCAGGGCCGGTGCAGCGCCCTTGTAGGGCACGTGCAGCAGCGAGACTTTGCCGGAAAGGCTCAGGACGGCGCCCGCGAAATGCATCGAGCTGCCGCTGCCGGGCGTGCCGTAACTGATGTCTTTCTGCTGGCTGTTCACGAGCTGCTGCAATGAAGTGACGCCAAGCGAGGGGTGCGCGACGATGGCCAGCGGCGTTTCGCCGATCAAGACGACCGGTACGAGATCGCGTTCGGGGTTGTAGGGCAGCTTGATTCCAGCAGCCTTGCTGACGACGATTTCAGCGGGCGAGGCGATCAGGAAGGTGCTGCCGTTGGGCTGGCTCTTGGCCACCACGCTGGCGCCAATGGCACCGCTGGCACCGCCGCGGTTGTCGACCAGGTAGTTGGTCTTGTCGAGGTCCGTCAGCTTTTGCGAGACGATGCGGGCGACCGCGTCGACACCGCCGCCAGCGGGGTAGGGCACGATGACGCGTACTGCCTGATTGGCGGAGGTGGTACTGGTGAAGGATAGCGCTGCCAGTGTGGTCAGCGCGGCCAGCGTGGTCTTGAAGCAGTTCATGGATGTCTCCTCCGGTGAGGTCGTTTTTTTTGCTGTACTGCACGGGTGGCTGCAGGCCATGCTGGCATGCAGTCCGCGCAGTGGGTGGGCGTGGAGTGTGGGCTGCCTGGTCAATCGAACGTGATGGCGGCACCAGGCGGCGGGCTGAAGCCAAGGTCGCCGCGGCGGACCACGTAGTCGCGGCCGCCGTTGGCCTCGAGCAGTTCGGCCTGGCGCTTGCGTACGCGCTTGTCGACCGCGACCGGATCGCACATTGCCATCAGGCGTGCGTGGCAGATCTCGCGCGTGGCGGTGTGGGCCGGGTCGCTTCCGAGGTCATGGAGTTCTTCCGGATCAGCCTTGAGGTCAAACAACTGGGCAGGGTAATCGACGTAGTAGATGTACTTGTATTGCCCATGGCGAATCATGAAGGCCCCCGTGGCCGATCCCATCCCGTGGTATTCGGAGAGCACGTTGCGATCCGGCTGCGCGCCCTCGGCGAGGGCCTGCAGCGAGACGCCAGGGAAACCTTCCAGCAGGGCGGGAGTGGCGGCGCCTACCGCTTCGAGGATATAGGGGTACGCGTCGACATGACTCACGGGCGTATCAATGGCCTTGCCCGCGGGCACGTCCGGTCCCGCCATGATTAGCGGCACGCCCGCGGCCTCTTCGAACAGCGTTGACTTGCCCCACATGCCGCGTGAGCCGAGGTTGTCGCCGTGGTCGCTGGTGTAAATGACACGGGTGTCGTCCGTGAGCCCTGCATCGTCCAGCGCCTGCAGCACCTTGCCGATGTTCTCGTCGAGGAAGGAGCACAGGCCGTAGTAGCCTGCCAGTGCCTTCTTCAGCTTGACGGCATCGAAATAGTCGTCGTAGTTGAAGCTCTTGCGGTAGTCCACCTGGTAAGGGTGGGTGGGGCGCTGGTCGTGGGCATACAGCTTGGGTAGCGGCAGGTCCTGGTCGTAGTACTTATAGAAATGTTCGGGCGGCGCGGTGAGCGGAAAGTGCGGGGCGACGAACGATACGAACAGTACCCACGGCTTGTCATGTTCTGCTGTCGCCTGCTCGCGCAGCCAGACTTGCGCACGCGCGGCGATCTCGCGGTCGTAGAAAGTGTACTGGCTCTCGCCGGGGCCGGCGAGGTCGGCCATCTTGTAGGCGCCCTTGCGCACCGGCAGGTCGCTGCGCACGAGGCCCATCAGGTCGCCTTTGCCTTCGACGATGTGCATGGGGATGATTTCCTCCGAGAAGCCGTGGTCCTCGCCTTCCTCGCGGAAATGCAGCTTGCCGATCGACACGACCTTGTGTCCACGGTCGCGCAGCTTGTGGTGCCAGCTCGGGATGGCACCGTCGTAGGCATCGGCGTTGTCGGCATAGCCGATTTCATGGATGTACTTGCCGACCGCGAAAGATGCGCGCGCCGGAATGCAGACAGGGCTCGCGCAGTATGCCGAACTGAAACGCGTGCCGCGTGCGGCGAGGCGGTCGAGATTGGGGGTTTCGACGATCGGGTGACCAGCGCACCCCAGCATCTTGGGGTTGTGCTCGTCGGACATGATGATCAACAGGTTCTTTGCAGGCTTGCCCATCGGTTTTCCTTGGTTGCTATAGAGCTATATAGGTCTTGCTGGCGAAAAAAATTTTGCGGAATGCAACGTCGTTCGGTATTCGGCGCTGCCGAGGTCCAACCGCGAGTCCTCTGGCGCGTTCCCTATCTCCGCATACACTGCATTCCTCCCACCACCGCTCGTCATTCAACGCCGGTTGCCCAGTATGCCGTCCGGAATCACCAGCGTGCGTTGCGTCGGTGGAATGAAAAATTCCTGGTAATACACGCAAGTTTCACGCCCCATGTACGCACCCGCCTGCAGGAACATCCCGGTGGCAGGGGTGTCCAGCTGAAGCGTGGTGGACACGTCTTCGTCGAACTGCATGGCGCGCACCAGATGCTCGATGCGTGTGATCAGCATGTTCGACTCGCGCATGATCAGGCGCTTGAAATTCACGCCATGCAATGTAGGCAATGGCTTTTCCCACAGGGCTGGCAACTGTCGGCGATCGGTAAAGAACCGCGACAGGATGTTGAATTCGTTGTTGACGCTGATGACCCGGTCGATGCGGATAGCGTTGTCGCCCGCGTCCGGAAAATACCGGCACCATGCGCCCGGCCGGGTCACCGCCTCGCGTTTCACCGCCTTCGAGTAGATTGGCAGCGGCCGCTCCCCAGCATCGTCCAGGAACCGGCAATGCCACGGATCCTCCATTTTCAGATCGGTTTCGGCCACGAAACTGCCCAGGCCATGCTGCCGCACCACAATGCCCTGCTCCGACAGCTGTCGCAGGGCGCGCTGGACGGTCCCGAGGCTGAACGGCGTCATTTCCGCCAGTTCTTCCTCGCTCGGCAGCTTGTCGCCGGGCTTCCAGTGGCCAGACGTAATGGCTTCCAGCAACGCATCGCTCAGGCGTGCGTACTTGGGTTGCCCGTTCTTGCTCGGCCGGCGCAGGGTTTCAAAAAGGTCGGCACGGGCAGGGGCGGGTGGGTTGTTTCGTGTGGCCAAAATGTCATCTCAAACAGGATCGAACTGGGCAATGATGCCCGGAAACCGCTGTGCCAGCCAGTCACTGTGCCCACTCGTCCTGCGTCGGGTTGAACTATAGTCCTATATAGTTCTATTGGGAAGCATAAAGAGAGTCAGGGAATACCCTTGGTTGGCACTCAGGGAGTACCTCACAGCAGAGTGGCGGGTTGGCGCGGACAGCCGGCCCGCCCTGATGACGCTTGCCGCGTCAGCGTGTCTTCTTCCTCGGGCCGAGTGCGTCCGGCTTCAGGAACGGTTGTTGCACTCGTGCAGCAGGGTCACGGTGCCGTCGGGGCGCAGCATTTCCAGGCGGGTAGTGAAACCCCACAGGTAATACAGATGCTTCATCACAGCCGGCGTCGTGTCGCCGAGCGCGTGCCGCTGGTGCTCGAAGCAACGTACGGTCAGGGAGCGATCGCCACGAACGTCGACATTCCAGACCTGCAGATTAGGCTCGCGCACGCCGATGTTGTACTGCTCGGACAACGCTTTGCGCACGGCGATGAAGCCGGTGTCATCGTGAATCGCTTCCACCTGTAGGGTGGGGCGCGAGTCGTCATCGAACAGCGTGAACATGCGGAAGTCGCGCATCACCTTGGGTGACAGGTACTGGGCGATGAAGCTTTCGTCCTTGAAGTTGCGCATGGCAAAGTCCATCACCTCGCGCCAGTTCTTGCCGGCGATTTCCGGGAACCATGCGCGGTCCTCATCGGTGGGCTGCTCGCAGATGCGGCGGATATCGGTCCACATGGCATAGCCGAGTGCATACGGGTTGATGCCGCCGTACATCGGGTGGTGATAGGGCGGCTGCGCGATGACACTGGTATGCGACTGGAGAAATTCCAGCATGAAGCCGTCCGACAGCCGGCCTTCGTCGTACAGCGTGTTGAGCAGGTTGTAGTGCCAGAAGCAGGCCCAACCCTCGTTCATCACCTGCGTCTGCCGCTGCGGATAGAAGTACTGGCCGATCTTGCGCACGATGCGCACGATCTCGCGCTGCCATGGATCAAGCAGCGGCGCATTCTTTTCGATGAAGTACAGAATGTTCTCTTCCGGCTCAGCGGGAAAGCGCGCGGTGGTCGGCGCGACATCCTTTTCTTCGCGGCGCGGCAGCGTGCGCCACAACTCATTGACCTGTTGCTGCAGGTACTCCTCGCGCTCCTTCTGCTGGGCGCGCTCCTTCTCCAGGGATAGCTTGGCGGGGCGCTTGTAGTGGTCGACACCGACATTCGACAACGCGTGGCAGGCATCGAGCAGGCGTTCGACTTCTTCGTAGCCATACCGCTCCTCGCAGTCTGCGATGTAGTTGCGGGCAAAGATCAGGTAATCGACAATGGCGTCGGCCGTGGTCCACGTGCGGAACAGGTAGTTGTTCTTGAAGAAGGAGTTGTGGCCGTAGGCGGCATGGGCGATCACCAGCGCCTGCATCATTAGCGTGTTTTCCTCCATCAGGTACACGATGCAGGGATCCGAGTTGATGACGATTTCGTACGCCAGGCCCATCTGCCCACGCTTGTAGTGCTTTTCGTGGGCGAGGAAATGCTTGCCGAATGACCAGTGGTGGTAGTACACCGGCATGCCGATAGAGGCATAAGCATCCAGCATCTGCTCGGCGGTGATGATCTCGATCTGGTGCCGATAGGTGTCGAGTTCGAAACGCTTGGCCACGCGCGCAATTTCGGCGTCGTATTCCATCAGCGCCTCGAAGCTCCATTCGGAACCATGCGGCAACAACTGGCTTTCTCGGGTTGCGCTCATGCGAGTTTCTTCCGGAAAAGTTCGCGAAACACCGGGTAGATATCGGTCAGGTCGCGGATCTGTTGCATGGCGAACCGGCCCTTGAACTGGTCCAGTAGCTGTTCGTACTCCAGCCACAGGTTTTGCGGATCGACCGTGCTGATCTCGATGTAGGCGAAATACTGCACCAGCGGCAGGATGTTCTCGCCGAGCAGGGCCCGGCATTGCGGCGAATCGCCATCCCAGTTCTCGCCGTCGGACGCCTGTGCGCAGTAGATGTTCCAGACGCTGCTCTGGTAGCGGTCGGCGATGATCTTGTGCATCAGCTGCAGGGCGCTCGAGACCACCGTGCCGCCTGTCTCGCGCGAGGTGAAGAAGTCCTCCTCGCCAACCTCGACCGCCTGCGTATGGTGGCGGATGAACACCAGCTCGATATGGTCGTAGGTGCGGGTCAGGAACAGGTACAGCAACATGAAGAAGCGTTTGGCGATGTTTTTCTTCTCCTCGTCCATCGACCCCGAGACGTCCATTACGCAGAACATCACGGCCTGCGTCGACGGGCGTGGGATGCGCACGCGATTGTTGTAGCGCAGGTCGATCGAATCGATAAACGGGATGGCCTCGATGCGTGTGCGCAGCTTGGCGATCTCGCGGCGGATCTCGCGGGCTTCCTCGGATTCCTCGCCAAAGCGTACGACGGCATCTTCGAGTTGCGCCTTCAGCTCCTGCAGCCGGCGTGCGTGCACAGCCGAGAAGGCAATGCGCCGCCCGGCTGCGCCACGCATCGAGCGCGGGATACTGATATTGGCGGGCACGCCGGTCTGCGTGTAGCCGGCGCGTATGCGCTGGTACTCGTCGATGCGGGCGAGCTGGGTCTTGACGAGATTCGGCAGCGCCAGGTCCTCGAAGAACAGCTCGAGGAATTCCTCGCGGCTGAGCGTGAAGGCGAATTCGTCCATGCCTTCGCCCTCGTTGCTGGCTTTTCCGCTGCCACTACCGCCTCCGCCACCATCGGGACGATCGATCTCGTCGCCGCTGTGGAAACGGTCGTTGCCGGGCAGCGTACGCCGCCAGACGCCGCCGCGCCCGTGCTGGAACTGGGGCTCGGAGATGTCCCGTGCCGGAATGCTGATCTTCTCCCCGCTATCGATGTCCCGCACGCCCCGCTGGTTGATGACATTGGTCACCGCCTCGCGGATCTGCCCCTTGAAGCGGCGCAGGAACCGCTGGCGGTTGACCGTGCTCTTGTTCTTGCTGTCGAAGCGCCGGTCGACGATTCGAAGGATGCCACTCCTTCCGCGATCCATGGGCTACGCTCCTTTTGTCAACTCATGCTGACTTGCGCACGCGCAGGTACCACTCGGCCAGTAGCCGTACCTGCCGCTCGGTATAGCCTTTCGCCGTCATGCGGTTGACGAAGTCCTGGTGCTTCTTCTGTTCGTCCGCACTGGCCTTGGCGTTGAAGGAGATGACCGGCAGCAGGTCCTCGGTGTTCGAGAACATCTTGGTTTCGATCACCGCGCGCAGCTTCTCGTAGGACGTCCACGCCGGATTCTTGCCTTCGTGCTGAGCTCGCGAGCGCAGCACGAAGTTGACCACCTCGTGGCGGAAGTCCTTCGGGTTACTGATGCCGGCCGGCTTCTCGATCTTCTCCAGATCGTCGTTGAGCGCCGCGCGGTCGAGAATCTCGCCGGTATTGGGATCGCGGTACTCCTGATCCTGGATCCAGAAGTCGGCGTAGGTCACGTAACGGTCGAAGATGTTCTGGCCGTATTCGGAGTACGACTCCAGGTATGCCGTCTGGATCTCCTTGCCGATGAACTCGGCGTAGCGCGGCGACAGGAATTCCTTGATATAACGCAGCAGCCGCTCTTCCACCTCGGGCGGCAGCTGCTCCTGCTGGATCTGCTGCTCCAGCACGTACATCAGGTGCACCGGGTTGGCTGCCAGTTCGCGGTGGTCGAAGTTGAACACCTTGGAGAGGATCTTGAAGGCAAAGCGTGTCGAGATGCCGGTCATACCCTCGTCGACGCCTGCGTAGTCGCGATACTCCTGCAGGCTCTTGGCCTTGGGATCGGTATCCTTCAGGTTCTCGCCGTCGTAGATGCGCATCTTCGAATAGATCGAAGAGTTCTCAGGTTCCTTCAGCCGTGACAGCACCGAGAACTGCGCCATCATCTTCAGCGTATCCGGTGCGCAGACCGCGTGCGACAGCGAGGAGTTGGCGAGCAGCTTCTCGTAGATGTGGATTTCCTCGGTCACGCGCAGGCAGTACGGCACCTTGACGATATAGATCCGGTCGAGGAAGGCCTCGTTGTTGCGGTTGTTGCGGAACGCCTGCCATTCGGCCTCGTTCGAGTGGGCGAGGATCATGCCATCGAACGGAATCGCCCCGAAGCCCTCGGTGCCCTTGTAGTTATTTTCCTGGGTTGCTGTCAGCAAGGGGTGCAGCACCTTGATCGGCGCCTTGAACATCTCGACGAACTCGAGAATGCCGCGGTTGGCCAGGCACAGGCCGCCCGAGTAGCTGTAGGCGTCGGGGTCGTCCTGCGAATAATGCTCAAGCTGGCGGATGTCGATCTTGCCCACCAGGGAGGAAATATCCTGGTTGTTCTCGTCGCCAGGCTCGGTCTTGGCCACTGCGATCTGGTTCAGCACGGAGGGGTACAGCTTCACCACGCGGAACTTGGTGATGTCGCCATTGAATTCATGTAGCCGCTTGACCGCCCACGGCGACATGATGGTGTTCAGGTAGCGGCGCGGAATGCCGTAGTCTTCCTCGAGGATCGGACCGTCCTCGACGGGGTTGAACAGACCGAGCGGCGTCTCGTGGACCGGCGAACCCTTGACCGCGTAGAACGGCACCTTTTCGATGAGCGACTTGAGCTTTTCCGCCAGCGAGGACTTGCCACCGCCGACCGGACCGAGGAGGTAGAGCAACTGCTTGCGTTCTTCCAGGCCCTGCGCGGCGTGGCGGATGTAGGAGACGATGCTTTCGATCACCTCTTCCATGCCGTAGAAGTCGCGGAAGGCAGGGTAAATGCGGATGACCTTGTTGGCGAAGATGCGCGACAGGCGGGGATTGGAGCGGGTATCCAGCAACTGGGGCTCGCCAATGGCCATCAGCATGCGTTCGGCGACGCTGGCGTACGCTGTCGGGTCTCGCTTGCACAGGTCCAGATATTCCTGGAGCGACATTTCCTCTTCCTGACCCGCGTCATACCGGGCTTGGTAGCGGTCGAAGATCGACATGGTTTCACCTCCTGCTGTGTGAAGTTGATCCTGTTCTGTGCGCGCCCACCGGCGTCATGCGGTCTACATCTGAGACTCCCCGTTTGCCATTCTGTTTCCGTTTTTTTCATGATGCCACTTCATGGCGCAGCTTGCACGAGAGATTTCAACTGCGCGTTTTCAGATTAGTGCGTTTGCGCAACAGCACTGGCTCGCGCCTTAAGTTTTCTCTCATGCCGGTCGACAACCAGGATGTGGATTCGCGATCAGCGGACCCAGTCATAAAGTATCGCGGCACAACTGTTCAGTCACGCGCTGCGCTACCGTGTTCGGGCGGCGACTGTGGCGTGACAATTGTTGACAGTACCCATCGCGGAAATCCGTATCCTCTCGGTAACAAAACATGTCAGTAGAAGGGGATTTCCATGAAGTCGTTCGCGCCTGTTTTCGCCGTGCTGGCCGCTGTGCTGGCCACGGGTTGCGCATCGAGCCAGCTGGATCGGCGCAGTGAGGAAACGAGCAATCGTGCCGCCGGCCTGGAAGTGCGGCAGACGGAAGAAGGCGTTGCCATGCGCCTGCCTGACACTGTCCTGTTCGAATTCGACAAAGCCGCGCTGCGTTCGGGCGCTGGTGCGGCGCTGGACCGCTCGGCGACGCTGCTGCGTCGCAGCGACAAGCTGGTGTCCGTGGAAGGCCATACGGATAACGTCGGCAGCCCCGAATACAACAAATCCCTGTCCGAAGCGCGCGCCAAGATCGTCTACGACGCCCTGCGTGAACGCGGCATCAATCCGGCACGCATGCGTGCGCGCGGCTTTGCCGCAACCCGCCCGGACGCCGACAACGGTACGCCCGAGGGACGCATGCGCAATCGCCGTACTGAGATCTTCCTGATTGGGGAATCAGTCGACACCATTCTGGGCCCGGTCAACTGACCTGGTCCGCAGGATTCCGCGGCCGTGGGGGGCGCGGAATTGCGGCCCTGCTTCTTGGGGAGGGGCCGCTTTTGAGGGCGGAGCGGTGTCGTGCCGCTCCGCTTTTTTTTGCTGCGGGGCGTTTCTGGTTCGCGAGCGCGCTGGTCCGTTCGCTGGTGTTATGGGCGGGCGTTCGAGCCTACGTCAGGACGCATCCTGTCCTTCAAGGGTGTTGGCCCGCGCCTCATATGCCGAACTTTGCTAGAATGCGTCCCCTATCGCCCTGCATGAGCCACTTTGCTCGCAGGCGCATCGACTGCCCATAGCTCAGTTGGATAGAGCATCGGCCTTCTAAGCCGAGGGTCGGGGGTTCGAATCCCTCTGGGCAGGCCAGTTTCCGCGTTATTTCTCGCGTTTTCCCCGCCTTCCCTGCTACCTGAGCGCTGGCTCGCGGTGTGGCTGTCTCCATCAGCGGTTCGTGAATAGACAGGCGGCGCGCCGCCCATCATTCGGCAGTTGCCCTCTGTCTGCTGTACGACGTGAAGGATTGGCAGGCTCGGCTGGCTTAAGCGCGAGCACGGCCGTGTCCGACAGCGAGCACCGGTGCAGGAGCGTCAGGTGAGGTCGCACGTGCAGACCCGTCTCCGCGTTTACCGGAACACCAGGACAGGGAGCTGGCTGTGCGTCAGCACTTTCTGGGTTTCGCTGCCAATGATCGTCGCCTGAATGCCGCGTCGACCGTGCGAAGCCATAGCGATCATATCGCAGTCCTTGGCCTGGGCGGTCGAGATGATGGCTTCATATGGGTGCTCGTGGGTCAGCGTGATCGCCTCGCAGGGGACGTCAGCAGCCCGGGCCGTCTCGGTAACGTCGGCCAGGATCGCCTCCGCCTGACTGCGGGCGTGCTCCAGATATTGGGTTTCGGTGTCTTCCAGCATTTCCGGCACGAATGTCACCACCCGGAAAGGCTGCATGACATGTAACGCGGTCATCCGCGCGCCGAGTTTGCTGGCAAGTGTCACGGCCTTGCGGACCGCGTGGGTGGACAGGGGTGACCCGTCTGTCGCCACCAGAATATGCCTCAACATGGTGCTCTCCATGGCGCTGGCGAGCCCGGCTGCAGCGCCGACAGAATGACGTTCCGGCGTTGCCGCGCGCCGGTAGCGAGGGCACTTTCAGTATAGTCCGTACCGTACTTTCCGCATGAGTCGGCTTGTCGCGAACAGGCCGCGCAGGGCGGAGAGGATTAACGCTATGGCGCCGCGGCTCAGTTGTCGCTGAGCAGTTTGCGTGCGTTTTCCTGCGGTGGGGTACTGACGAAAACACCACTTGCACGCAGAATGCGCCGATCACCGACATGAAGGAAGCAGTTGGCGTAGGAAATCCGCTTGCCGATGCGTTCGATGTCGACGTGTGTCTCGACCCAGTCGCCGAGGCGCGCGGCCTCGAGAAATTCCATGCTGAGGCTGGCCGTGACCATCGGGCCGCTGCTCGGGTGTACCTCGTAGATGGCGAGGCCGAGCGAGGCGTCTGCCAGGCTCGTTAACAAGCCGCCATGGCCGATGCCGACGGCGTTGACGTGTTTTTCCTGGATGAACAGGCCCAGGCTGAGCACGCCGTTGCTGTCCTTGGCGTAGTAGCACGGGCCGATCAGGCCGAGATAGGGGCTGGCGTGCAGTAGTGCATAGCCGGTGGGGGGAACGGGAAGCGGAATGCTGCTCATCGTCGTGTGTGCTGAGAGGGAGGGCGGCGAGGTCAGACGACCTTGCCGGGGTTCATGATGCCTTGCGGATCCAGGGCCTGCTTGATGGCCTGCATCAACCTGATTTCCAGGGGAGACTTATAACGCACAATTTCCTCGCGCTTCAGTTGACCGAGGCCATGCTCCGCCGAAATCGACCCATCATGCGCATGTACGCTGTCGTGCACCAGACGGTTGATGCTCGCCTGATTGACCAGGAAGGCATCGTAGTCCGTCCCCTCGGGCGGCGAAACGTTGTAATGCAGGTTACCGTCGCCGAGATGGCCGAAGGTGACCATGCGCAGACCGGGGAAGGCATCCGCCAGCGCAGCGTCGGTGGCTTCGATGAAGTCGGCGATGCGCGAGATTGGTACCGAGACGTCGTGCTTGATGTTCTTGCCCTCGTCGGCTTGCGCCAGCGGGATATGTTCCCGCAGGTCCCACAAGGCCTGCGACTGTGCGCCGGACTCCGCGACGACGGCGTCGCGTACGATGCCTTGCTCGAATGCGGCTTCCATCAGCCGTTCGAAAATCTCGCGCGCATGGCTTTCGCTCTCGCTGTCCGACAGTTCCAGCAGTACCGTCTGCGGTTGCCGTTCGGCGAACGGGTAGCGCATGTGCGGGTAATGCTTGCCGACCAGGGCCAGGCAAAAATCTGACATCAGTTCGAAGCCGGTCAATAGCGGTCCCGCCATCCGTCGCGCCAGGTCGAGCAGGGCCAGGGCATCGCGCGGCGTCGCCAGTCCGGCCAGCGCAGTCAGCTGGGCAGCCGGTGCCGGATAGAGTTTGAGGACCGCGGCCGTGATGATGCCGAGCGTCCCTTCGGCGCCGATATACAGGTCGCGCAGGTCGTAGCCGGTGTTGTTCTTGCGCAGGCCGCGCAGGCCGTCCCACAGTTCGCCTTGCGGGGTCACGACCTCGAGCCCCAGGCATAGCTCGCGGGCGTTACCATAGCGCAGCACGCCGGTCCCCCCAGCGTTGGTGGAGAGATTCCCACCGATGGTGCAACTGCCTTCGGCAGCCAGGCTAAGCGGGAACAGTCGGCCCGCTGCTGCCGCTTCTGCCTGGATGACCTGGAGGATGCAACCGGCTTCGACGGTGATCGTATCGTTGATGGTGTCGACGTTGCGGATGCGGTTCAGGCGCTGCAGGCTCAGCACGACCTGCCCGCCCGAGGTGTCTGGCGTGGCGCCGCCGCACAGGCCAGTGTTGCCACCCTGCGGCACGATGGCGACGCCATGCGCAGCGCACAGCGCCACTACATCGGCCACCTCGCCGGCGCTGCCCGGCCGCAGCACCGCGAGCGCCGTGCCTTGGAAACGCTTGCGCCAGTCGAGCAGGAACGGCGCCGTATCGGCGGGGTCGGTCAGGACGTACTGCTCACCGAGGCGCACACGGCACTGGTCGAGAAAATCATTTGGCATGGCTCTGTCTCGCACGGCGTTTGAACGGACGAAGATACAACACGGTGCTGGCGAAGAACACCAGCGACAGGATGACTTCCGCAAGCGCCAGCCACGACACCGGCGGCGGATCGGCGAAGCCGCGCACCACGCCTTCCGTAAAGTAGAGCAGGATGAACATGGTCGACCACTGCATGGTATAGCGGTTGCGGCGCAGCAGCCCTGGTAGCGGCGTGGCCAGCAGGGCGGCCTTGAGCACCAGCCAGGAACCGCCCGGGCGGAGGGGCGCGAGGAACCACTCCCATGCCGCGCACAGGGCGATCAGCGCCAGCAGGCTGCCGACGCTGATGGCGTACAGCCCGGACTGGTGCAGGGCAGCGTCGGAAGTTTCGGGGGTAGCGCGGGGAGTGGTCATGATGCAGCCAGTTTCAAGGCGGTTTGTGCGAGGCGCCGGCCCATTTCGATGGCCAGGGCGGCTTCGGATTCATCGATCCGCCCCTGGCTGCCGCCGTGGGCGTGGTGGCTGGGTCCGTAGGGCGTGCCGCCCGCGCGGGTACTGGTCAGCTCAGCATTCTGGAACGGCAGGCCGAGGATGAGCATGCCATGATGCAACAATGGGAGCATCATGCTGAGCAGGGTACTTTCCTGCCCGCCGTGCAGGCTGGTGCTCGAGGTAAACACGCAGGCGGGTTTGCCGGCAAGCGTACCGGACACCCACTGGGGTGCGGTGCTGTCGACGAAATACTTGAGCGGTGCGGCCATGTTGCCGAAGCGGGTGGGCGAACCGAGCGCGAGTCCGGCGCACTCCTCGAGATCGACGGCTTCGACGTAGGGCGGGCCGTCATCGGGGATTTCGGGGGCGCTGGCTTCGCATACCGTCGAGACCGGTGGGACCGTGCGCAGGCGCGACTGCGCGCCGGGCACGCTGTCGATGCCACGGGCGATCAGCTGCGCGAGTTTCCGGGTGGTGCCATGGCGGCTGTAGTAGAGAACGAGGATGTCTTTCATCATGATCCATCTGGCGGACCGGGTATTATAAGAGCAGCACAATGGCGGAGAAGGCATGAAGCAAGGACGTTCACCGGCAGGGCCGCGGGCCGGCTGGCGAAACGCTGGCGCGGCATTCGGCCAGTGGGATCTCGACAAGGTACGCGCGCTGCTGCAGTACGCGGGACGGCGCGCCCGCGAAGACCAGCTGATGCAGGTCGCCGGCAGTCTGACGTTTACGACCGTGCTGTCGCTGGTGCCGGTGCTGACGGTGGCCTTTGCCCTGTTCTCGGCGTTTCCGATTTTCCAGAGCTTCCGCCAGGCCCTTGAGGGATTCCTGTTCGCCAACCTGATTCCCGGCAATGTGAGCAACTCCATCACCGGCTATCTGGGCGAATTTTCGCGCAACGCCAAGGGGCTGACCGCGGCTGGCCTCGGCAGCTTGCTGGTGACGGCTGTCCTGACGCTACTGACCGTCGAAAATGCCTTCAACGCGATCTGGCGCGTCAAGCGTGCCCGGCCGCTGGCCCAGCGGATCCTCGTGTTTTGGGCCGTGCTGTCCTTCGGACCGGTGCTGATGGGGGCCAGCCTGTCAGTGAGTTCCTACCTGATTTCGATCTCGGCGGGCTATGTCAATGGCATGACGATTGGTCTCGGCATCTTGCTGGCCATGTTGCCGGTGCTGTTGTCCGCCCTCGCATTTGCCTTGCTCTACGTGGCGGTGCCCAATACCCTGGTGATGTGGCGTGATGCCCTGGTGGCCGGGCTGGTAGCCGCCATTGCCTTCGAGCTGACCAAGCGCGCGTTCGGTGCGTATATCACGCAGTTTCCGGCGTACACGGCGGTCTACGGCACCTTTGCCGCCTTGCCCATCTTCCTGTTGTGGATCTACCTGAGCTGGCTGGTGACGCTCCTGGGTGCGACCATCGCCGCCAATCTCCCGGTGATCCGTGAGGGGCACTGGCAGCGTCGCGTGTTTGCGGGCAGCGAGTTCTACGATGCGCTGGGCGTCCTATTGTTGCTGTACCAGGCGCGTCACGCCTCGCCGCGCAGCATCGGCGAGCTGGATCTGGGCCGCAAGCTACGGGTGGAGGCCGATTACCTGGCGACGTTGCTGACGCGCCTGAAGAGCATGCATCTCGTCGGCAAGCTGCAGCAGGAAGGGCGGCAGGCGCATTGGGCGCTGCTGTGCGATCCCTACACAATGACCCTGCGTACGCTCTACGAGCGGCTCGTGCTGAACCTGCCGCGCCTGCACCGCACGGCGCTGGCGCAGCATCTGAAAGCGCCCGAGGCACTGGCCGGCCTGCTCGACAATGCCGCTCTCGATACGCCGCTTGGCGAGATTTTCGAGATGGCACGCGATGCGCATGGCCACGATGCACAGGCTGGCGGCGTGCCAACGGCATCGACCCCGGCGGATGCCGGGCCGAGCGCCGAATCAGTGCCGCCCGGTGAAGGGCAGAAGCCGTCGCCGCGCCTTGAAGTCGTTCCGCCGGGCTGGCACGGTCAGGTCTGACATGTGCCGCCGGACCGGGCAATGCACGCAACGGCGTGCCGGGCGAGGATTTTGCGGGGCAACTGGTTTACACTAACAACCAGAGAAGATCAGCCGGTGCGGCACGCGCAGCCGCTTTCCATTCCGCCAGCACCGGACCCGGAGGACACATATGAAAGTCAGCGACATCCTGCATATCAAGGGCAATACCCTCTACACCGCCAATCCCGATACGCCGCTGCTGTATGCGGTCAACACCATGGCGGAAAACGATATCGGTTCGCTGGTGATCATGGAGTACGGTGAACTGGTGGGCATGCTGACCTTCCGCGAGATCATCAAGACGGTATCGGCCAACCAGGGCAATGTCGGTACGATCAGCATCCGCAAGGTGATGGACGACCACCCGCTGACCTGCACCCCGGAAACCGATGTCAATGAAGTACGCCGCATGATGCTGGAACGCCACACGCGCTACCTGCCGGTGCTGGACAGTCGCACGCTCATGGGCGTGATCTCGTTCTACGACGTCGCCAAGGCCGTGGTCGAGGACCAGAGCTTCGAAAACCGCATGCTCAAGGCCTATATCCGTGACTGGCCAGACGAGGGCGCGCGCGAGTAAGCGGGGGAGAGGCTAGGCCACGCTGGAGTTGGGCTGCCACCGTGTGGCGGTGCCGCGCTGGGCGCCTGAGCGTACGTCCTGCATGGCCGGATGCCGAACGTCCTGCCAGGTAGGGCGCTGTGCAGGCGACACCGATGCAGCACGCCACCTCCACGAATGTCGTTCATCGCGGCTGCCCGTATCTGGGGCGCGGCGTCCGTGATCTCCCGCATCTTTCCCATTTCATTCTTCACTGTCAGGCGTCCCGACGCCATCTCCCGAGCCGCTTCCATGAGTGAGCCCCGCCAGTTTCGCCTGCTTGGCCAGCGTCGCTTCGCCCCATTCTTCTGGACGCAGTTCCTCGGAGCGATGAACGACAATGTCTTCAAGGTCGCCTTCACCTCGCTCGTGACCTACCATACCGCGCTTTTCAGCGGCATTGATGCCGCCACGGCGGCGTTCCTGATCTCCGCGATCTTCATCGCGCCATTCGTGCTCTTCTCGGCCACCAGCGGGCAGATCGCCGACAAACTGGAGAAATCGCGGCTGATCCGCTTCGTCAAGACACTCGAAATCGGCATCATGCTGGTTGGGCTGGCCGGCTTTTACTGGCATCACACCGAACTGCTGTATGCCGCCACGTTCCTGATGGGCCTCCATTCCACGCTGTTTGGCCCGGTCAAATATGCCTACTTGCCGCAGCATCTCGAGCGCCGTGAACTGACCGGTGGCAATGGTCTGGTCGAATCCGGCACCTTCATCGCTATCCTGCTGGGGACCATCATCGGTGGCGAGCTGGCCAACATGCAGAGCGGCGGGCAACTGGTCGGCCCGCTGTATGTCGGCGTGGCATGCGTGGTCTTTGCCATGGCTGGCCGTCTGGCGGCGCAGCGTGTGCCGCTCTCGCCAGCGGCGCAGCCGGACCTGCGCATCAACTGGAATCCGGTATCGGAAACCTGGCGCAATCTGGTTCTCGCCCGTAGCAACCGGGTTGTGCTGCTGAGCATGCTCGGGATTTCGTGGCTGTGGTTTGTCGGTGCCACCTTGCTCACGTCTTTTTTCCCCTTCGCCAAGAACGTGCTGGGTGGCGACCAGAGCGTAGTGACGCTGCTGCTGGCGGTGTTCTCGATTGGTATCGGCATCGGCTCGCTGCTATGCGAGCGCCTGTCGGGCGGGCGGATCGAGGTCGGGCTGGTGCCGCTCGGTTCGATCGGCATGACGGTGTTCGCCGTCGATCTGTACTTTGCCAGCCGCCACGGTGCGCCGTCCGGCCTGATGGGTGTCGGTCCCTTCCTGGCCGAACCGGCGCACTGGCGCGTGATTGCCGACCTGTTCCTGCTGTCATTGTTCGGCGGCCTGTACAGCGTGCCGCTGTATGCGCTGATCCAGACGCGCTGCGAGCCGACGCACCGGGCGCGCATCATCGCCTCCAACAATATTCTCAACGCGTTCTTCATGATCGCCTCGTCGCTGCTGGCCATGACGGTGCTGGGCGCGGGCTTCACGATTCCCGAGCTGTTCCTGCTGACGGGCATCCTCAACGCCGTGGTGGCGCTCTTCATCTACACCCAGGTGCCCGAGTTCCTGCTGCGTTTCCTGGCATGGCTGCTGGTGCATACGCTGTACCGCCTGAAGAAGGAGAACGTCCAGCACATTCCCGAGCATGGCGCGGCCCTGCTGGTGTGCAACCATGTGAGTTTTGCCGATGCCGTGGTGCTGATGGCTGCCGCGCCGCGGCCCGTGCGCTTCGTCATGGACCACCGGATTTTCCGCGTGCCGGTGATGTCATGGCTGTTCCGGCAGGCGCGGGCGATTCCCATCGCGCCGGCCCATGAGGATGCGGACATGCTGGCACGGGCCTACGATACCGTGGCCGAGGCGCTGCAAGCAGGGGAGCTCGTATGCATCTTCCCTGAAGGCAAGCTGACGGCGAATGGCCAGATCAATCCGTTCAAGCAGGGTGTGCAGCACATCGTGCAACGCACGCCGGTGCCGGTGGTGCCGATGGCACTGCGCGGACTGTGGGGCAGCATGTTCTCGCGGCGTCACAAGGTGAGCGGCGTGCAGATACCGCGCCCGCTGCGGCGCGGGGTGCTGAGCCGTCTCGAACTGGTGGTCGGCGAGCCGGTCGATCCGGATGCCGTGACGCCCGAGAGTCTCCAGCAACGTGTGACGCAGTTGCGCGGGGTCTGGCGCTGACCGGTGTTCCGCAATTCCGCCATTCCACCGTATCGGTATCCGCCATCATCGCAGGGCAAGCCATGCCTGCGCTGCGTTAGGACCTTGGCCACGAGCCCGGTACAATAGCGGCTGACGCAGCATCTTTCGCCAACCCTTTCGCCTTCACGCAGGTTCCCATGTCCGGCAATACTCTCGGTCTGCTTTTCACCGTCACCACCTTTGGCGAGTCCCATGGTCCGGCCATTGGCGCCGTGGTGGATGGCTGCCCGCCGGGCATGCCGCTGACCGAGGCCGACCTGCAGGGTGATCTGGACCGCCGCCGTCCCGGCACCTCGCGCCACGTGACGCAGCGGCAGGAGGCCGACCAGGTCGAGATCCTGTCTGGCGTGTTCGAAGGCAAGACCACCGGCACGCCGATCTGCCTGCTGATCCGCAACACCGACCAGCGCAGCAAGGATTACAGCAATATCGCTGAGACCTTCCGCCCCGGCCATGCCGACTACACCTACTGGCACAAGTACGGCATCCGCGATCCGCGCGGCGGCGGCCGTTCCTCGGCACGGCTGACCGCACCCGTGGTGGCAGCTGGCGCGATTGCCAAGAAATGGCTGCGGGAAAAATTCGGTACCGAGATCCGTGGCTACATGTCCCAGCTGGGCGACATCAAGGTGCCGTTCGTGTCGTGGGATGCCGTGCCGCAGAATCCGTTCTTCGCCGCCGATCTGGCAGCCGTGCCGGAACTGGAAGCCTATATGGATGCGCTGCGCAAGGATGGCGACTCGGTCGGCGCGCGTATCGAAGTCGTTGCCACCGGCGTACCAGTTGGCCTTGGGGAGCCGCTGTTCGATCGTCTCGATGCCGACATCGCCCATGCCATGATGGGACTCAATGCCGTCAAGGGCGTGGAGATTGGCGACGGTTTTGCCAGTGTGGCCCAGCGCGGCTCCGAGCATGGCGACGAGCTAACGCCGCAAGGGTTCGCCAGCAATCATGCCGGCGGGGTGCTGGGCGGCATTTCTACCGGACAAGCAGTGCGCGTCTCGCTGGCGATCAAGCCAACCTCGAGCATCCGTACCCCGCGCCAGTCCATCGACAAGGCAGGTGAGCCGGCGACCGTGGAAACCTTCGGCCGCCACGATCCGTGCGTCGGCATCCGTGCCACGCCGATCGCTGAAGCGCTGCTGGCGCTGGTGCTGATGGACCACGCGCTGCGCCATCGCGCCCAGTGCGGCGACGTTCAGGTCGAGACACCGCGGATTGCGGCTGACCTGCCGCCTTCGGCTGCCTGAGCGGGGCGCCTTGCTCCCCGCCGCGCTGCGCGATGCGCGCTTCGGGCTGTTCTATCTCGGCTACTACGGCTACATCGGCGTTCTGACACCGTTCGTCAGCCTGTTCTTCGCCTGGCGCGGCTACAGCGCCATTGAAATCGCGGCACTGGTCGCGGTCTTCCAGATTACCCGCATCGTCGGTCCCTACCTGTGGGGCTGGTTGTCCGACCGGCTCGGTACGCGTGTGCGCATCATGCGCGTCACCGCCTGCCTGGCCTTGCTGGCCTTCCTGATGGTGCCCGCCACGCACAGCTATGGCGGCATGATGCTGCTGATGGTCGTGCTGAACCTGCTGACCAGCGCGCTATCGCCGCTTGGCGATGCGCTGACGATCACCTGGCTGCGGCACGCGCCACAGGGATTCGAGCAGCGCTACGGGCATATCCGCATGTGGGGTTCGGCAGGCTTCATCGTGACGGTGCTGGGCGGCGGGGCCTTGCTCGAACATTTTGGCACGGGGTTGTTTCCCTGGATGGCGATTGCCATGCTGGCCGGCTTGACCGTGGTGCTCTGGCGCCTCGACGACATCGAGGACCATACGGTGTATCCGCCCGCGCCGCCGGTCCTGTCGCTGCTGCGACGCGCGGACGTGAACTGGTTCCTGCTGTCCGCGTTTTGCATGATGTTCGCGCATGCCGCGCTGTACGTGTTCTATTCGCTTTGGCTGGAGCAGCTCGGCTACTCCAAGCTCGTGATCGGGGCGATGTGGACCATCGGCGTAGTCGCGGAAATCATCCTGTTCTGGTTCCAGGGGTGGCTGTTCCGGCGCTGGTCGCTGCAAGCCATCCTGACCGGCACGTTTGTGCTTGGCGCGTTCCGGTTTGCCGCCATCGGCTATCTCGCCGACTGGTGGTGGATGCTGGCCGTGGTGCAGGTGCTGCATGCCGCGACCTTTGCCGCGCACCACAGCGCCAGCCTCAAGCGCCTGCAGCACTGGTTTGCCGGACCGTTGCAGGCGCGCGGCCAGGCGCTGTACACCGGCGTGTCGTACGGTCTCGGCGGCACATTGGGCGGCCTGGCGATGGGCTCTGCGTGGAATGCATTCGGGCCGGCCCATACCTTCGGTCTGGCTGCGCTGGTGACGCTGATCGGCGCGCTGGCGGTTGTGCTTGGCTTCCGTGTACAGCCGTCGCTGCCGCCTGTTGTCGCGGCAACGGCTCAGCCGGCCAGCGCTGCCTCAGCCCGTTCTGCCACGGCCAGTGAGGCAGTGAGTCCCGGCGATTCGATGCCGTAGAGCTGGACGATGCCGGCACAACCGTGGACCGCCGGTCCGTCGATGCGGAAATCGGCTGCCGCCTCGCCCGGCCCGGTGATCTTGGGCCGCAGGCCAGCGTAACCCGGCTGCAGCGCATGGTCGGGCAGGGCGGGCCAGTACTTGCGGACCTCCGCATAAAAACCATCGGCGGCGCGGGGATCGACCCGGTAGACGTCGCCATCGTCGCGTTCCACCCATTCGACATTCGGCCCGAAGCGCGCCTGCCCGCCTAGATCGAGCGTCAGATGCACGCCCAGGCCGGCGGCTTCCGGCACCGGATAGATCAGGCGCGAGAACGGCGAACGGCCCGACAGCGAGAAATAGCATCCCTTGGCGAAATAGGCCGGCGGCACAGTGTCGTGCGGAAAGCCGTCCAGCGTCCGGGCGATAGCCGGCGCGCGCAGTCCTGCGCAATTGATGACGATGCGGGCCGCCAGCGTCATGGGAGATTCGCCGCCGACGTCGAGGACTGCGCCCTGTTCGGCGACGCGGCCACGCAGCACCGGCGAGCGTACCGCCAGCATGGCGCCGGCGGCTTGCGCATCGCCGAGCAGGGCGAGCATCAGGCCATGGCTGTCGATGATCCCGGTGGACGGCGAGAGCAGGGCGGCACTGCAGCGCAGTTGGGGTTCCAGCGCCGTGGCTTCTTCAGCCGACAGCCAGCGCAGGTCTTGCACGCCATTGGCTGCGGCTTTCTCGCGGATTTGCTCGAGTGCGGGGTGCTGGGCCGGATCGGTGGCCACGATCAACTTGCCGGTCCGCTGATGCGCCACGCCGTGGCTGGCGCAGTAGTCGTACAGCAGGTCGCGGCCACGTACGCACAGCGCTGCTTTCAGCGAGCCTGCCGGATAGTAGATTCCCGCATGTATGACCTCGCTGTTGCGTGCGCTGGTGACAGTGCCGAAGGCTGGCTCGGCCTCGAGGATGACTACTTCCCGGCCGGCTTCGGCCAATTGTCGGGCAACGGCGAGGCCGACGACGCCGGCGCCGATGACAGCGCATTCCACCTGTTCCATCGTGAGCGATCCCTGCTGGCCCGGACGCAGGCCAATGAAAAAACGCGCACCGGCTGGTGCGCGTTCACATGGTACCGCGTGGCCGGGTCGCGCGGAAAGACAAGCAGATCCTATGCATGGCGCCCGACACTTCCGTGCCAGGTGGGCCTTACATGTTCGGGTAGTTCGGCCCGCCCCCGCCTTCCGGCGTGACCCACACGATATTCTGGGTCGGATCCTTGATGTCGCAGGTCTTGCAGTGCACGCAGTTCTGCGCGTTGATCTGCAGGCGCTCGCTGCCGTCTTCGTTGGCCACGAATTCGTACACCGCAGCCGGGCAGTAGCGCGATTCGGGACCAGCGAAGGTCTTGAGGTTGATGTTGACCGGCACGCTCGGGTCTTTCAGCGTCAGGTGCGCGGGCTGGTTCTCCTCATGGTTGGTATTCGAAATGAACACCGAGGAGAGGCGGTCGAAGGTGAGCTTGCCATCGGGCTTGGGATAGACGATCGGCTCGAACTGCGATGCAGGCTTCAGGCATTCGTGGTCGGCGTGCTTGTGGTGCAGCGTCCAGGGCACGTTGCCGCCCAGCAGTTTCTGCTCGATACCGACCATCAGCGTGCCGACGTACAGGCCCTTGCTCATCCATTGCTTGAAGTTACGCGCCTTGTTCAGTTCCTCGTGCAACCACGAGTTCTTGAAGGCTTCCGGATAGCGGCTCAACTCATCGTGCTGGCGGCCTTCCTGGATCGCGCCGTAGGCGGCTTCCGCCACCAGCATGCCGGTCTTGATGGCTGCATGGCTGCCCTTGATACGCGATGCGTTCAGGAAGCCGGCTTCGCAACCTGCCAGCGCGCCGCCCGGGAACACCAGCTTGGGCAGGCTCATCAGACCACCGGCGGTGATGGCGCGCGCGCCGTAGCTCACGCGCTTGCCAGTTTCCAGGTACTTGCGGATTTCGGGATGGGTCTTGAAACGCTGGAATTCCTCGAACGGCGACAGGTACGGGTTCTGGTACGACAGGCCGACCACGTAGCCGATCACCACCTGGTTGTTCTCCATGTGATAGAAGAACGAACCTCCGTAGGTGTCGCTGTCCAGCGGCCAGCCAGCCGTGTGGATGACCAAGCCCGGCTGGTGCAGCGCCGGATCGATTTCCCAGATTTCCTTGATGCCGATGCCGTACGACTGCGGGTCGCTGTCGGCATTCAGGCCGAACTTCTGCATCAGCTGGCGGCCCAGATGGCCGCGTGCGCCTTCGCAGAACAGCGTGTACTTGGCATGCAGTTCCATGCCGAGTTGGAAGTTCTCGGTCGGCTGGCCATCCTTGCCGATGCCCATGTTGCCGGTCGCCACGCCCTTGACCGAGCCGTCGTCGTTGTACAGTACCTCGGCCGCCGGAAAGCCCGGGAAGATCTCCACGCCCAGCGCCTCGGCCTGCTGGCCCAGCCAGCGCGTCACATTGGCGAGGCTGATCACGTAGTTGCCATGGTTCTGGAAACAGGCCGGCAGCATCCAGTTTGGCACGCGGCGGGCAGATGTTTCCGTCATGAACAGGAAGCGGTCTTCCGTGACCGGCGTGTTCAGGGGTGCGCCGCGTTCCTTCCAGTCGGGGAACAGTTCCGAGATGGCGCGCGGGTCCATGACCGCGCCCGAGAGGATATGGGCGCCGACCTCGGAGCCTTTTTCCAGCACGCAGACGTTGATCTCGTTGCCTTTTTCCTGCGCCAGCTGCTTGAGCCGGATCGCCGCGGACAGGCCAGCCGGGCCGCCACCGACGATCACGACGTCGTATTCCATGGCTTCGCGCGGACCGTACTGCTCCAGGAGATGTTGATCCATTGTTGACAACTCTTGTATTGGGGACGCGGTCAAAATGACTCTGGCATTGTCACGCGGACGATTGGCGCGGGTGGCGTGATTCTTCGTCTTGCGCGTGCGGCGTGCGCATGCGCTGGTGCGCGCTTGCTGCGCGGCGGACGCCTGCGATCCGGAGGCAGCCCGCTGTGGCCAGAAACGCCTTGTTCCGTTTGATCGCGTCGCTCGATGATCAGAGGATGGAAAGGGTTCCCTGAGGAGCCGTTCCAGCGTTTAGAATGCATTGTCCGGGAAGCCTTTTACCGGTGCAAGCTTTTTTTGGAACGGTCGTTCGTTTCTGTAAAACCGAGACTTGCGGGATACGAAACTCTGGAATACGGGGGTGACATGGGGCTGTCGATCAATCTGGAAGGCAAGGTCGCACTGGTGACCGGCGCCTCGAGCGGGCTCGGGGCGAGATTCGCGGAAGTGCTGGCGGCTGCCGGCGCCAAGGTCATCCTGGCATCGCGGCGCGTCGAGCGGCTCAAGGAGCTGCGCGCCGACATCGAATCGCGCGGCGGTAGCGCCCATGTGGTGCGGCTCGACGTGAGCGACCCGGAAAGCATCAACGCCGCCGTGGCCCATGCCGAGACCGAGGCGGGCACCATCGACATCCTGATCAACAACTCAGGCGTTTCCACCACGCAGCGCCTGGTGGATGTGACTCCGGAGGATTTCGACGATCTGTTCGACACCAATACGCGCGGCGCTTTCTTCGTGGCGCAGGCCGTGGCCAAGCGCATGATCGCGCGAGCCAAGGGCGCGGAGAAGAACGGCCACCCGCTGGCCCAGTCGCGTATCGTGAATATCGCTTCGGTGGCCGGACTCCGGGCGATCTCCCAGATCGGCGTGTACTGCATGAGCAAGGCCGCCGTGGTGCAAATGACCAAGACCATGGCGCTGGAGTGGGGCAAGTTCGGCATCAACACCAACGCCATTTGCCCTGGTTATATCGAAACCGAGATCAACCAGCATCACTGGGAAACCGATGGCGGCCGCAAGCTGATCGACATGCTGCCGCGCAAGCGTATCGGCAAGCCGGAAGATCTGGACGGGTTGCTCCTCCTGCTATCCTCCGATGCCTCGCAATTCATCAATGGCGCGATCATTACGGCCGACGACGGCATGAGCGTAGGGACATGAAGCACCTGTTTACACATGATCTCAGCGTACGCTGGGGCGATATGGATGCGCAGCAGCACATCAACAACTCCGTGTTTTTTCGCTACGTGGAAGATGCCCGCGTCGCCTGGCTCATGGCGCTGACCAACGGCTGGCGCGGCCTGGACGGGCAGGCTTCGGTGGTGGTGCATACCGCCATGACTTTTCTTCAGCCGGTGCATTATCCCGCGCGCCTGCGTTTGACCCTGCGCGGCGGCAATGCCGGGCGCAGCAGCTTCGAAACCACGGTGACCATCCAGCCGCTTGATGCGCACGGCGAACCCGGTGCCGCGGTGGCGGAAGGTACGGCAAAGATCGTGTGGTGCGATCAGTCGACTGGCAAATCCATGCCGTTGCCGGAGATCGTGAGGGCGCGTCTGGAGTGACGAGACGGCGCTTGCGCTGCGTCAGCCTGCGGCGCAGTGCTGCAGTACAGGTTTTTCCGGTGGCGGCTCAGTTGCCGGTCAGCCGCTGCACCAGTTCGGTAGCAGTTCCCGCCCCGAATTTCTTCATCAGCCGGGCGCGATAGATATCCACTGTGCGCGGGCTGATCTCCAGGATGCGACCGATCTGCTTGCTGGTCCGCCCGTTCACCAGCTGGGCCGCGATATCGCGCTCGCGCGGGGTCAGTTCGGTCGTGACAGCGCGCCGGGCCGACAGGTCCTCGAATGTCCAGATCCCCGCACCGAGCGGCTGGGCCCGGTCGAGCGCGCGGCCGGTGACATGGCACCAGAACAATTCCCCGCTTGCCCGTTTCATAATACGTTCATCTGAATAGGTACCATGGGCATGCATGACCGGCACGATGCGCGCACCCGTTCGCTCGTATTCGTCTGAGGACGGGTAAAGCAAGGCGAAGCTCTGGCCGACCATGGCCTCACGCGGGTAACCGAAAATGCGCGCCACTTCCGCGTTGCAGTCCTCGATGATGCGATCGCGGGACAGCACCATGCCCACGGGGGCAAGCTGGAAAGCCGTCTGGTAGGCGATGGCGGGCATATGCAATAGTACGTATTGAAGCGTGGCGGACACCCTGCGTATCCTTGCGCAGGAACGAAAATTGTACAGTGACACCGGGCCCGGCCAGCGCTCCTGCCGAACGCGGCCGACCCGGAACGACGGGAGAACGACGATGAACAAAGTCTACGCCAGCGCCGCCGAGGCGCTTGCCGGGGTGGTTGCCAGCGGCCAGACCATCGCGGTGGGCGGTTTCGGCCTGTGCGGCATTCCGGAAGCCCTGATCGCCGGTCTGCGCGACAGCGGCGTGCGCGACCTGACCTGTATCTCCAACAATGCCGGTGTTGATGGCTTTGGCCTCGGCCAGTTGCTGGCCACCCGCCAGGTCCGCAAGATGATCGCTTCGTATGTGGGCGAGAACAAGGAATTCGAGCGCCAGTACCTGGCCGGCGAACTGGAACTCGAGTTCACTCCGCAGGGTACGCTGGCAGAAAAGCTCCGCGCGGGCGGGGCAGGCATCCCGGCGTTCTTCACCAAGACCGGTGTCGGTACAGTCGTAGCGGAAGGCAAGGAGCTGCGCGAATTCGACGGCCAGACCTACGTCATGGAGCGTTCGCTGACGGCCGATGTGGCACTGGTCAAAGCCTGGAAAGCCGACAAGGCCGGCAACCTCGTGTACCGCCGCACCGCCCGCAATTTCAACCCGATGTGCGCCATGGCGGGCAAGATCACCATCGCCGAAGTCGAGATCGTCGTGGAAACCGGCGAGCTCGATCCGGACGAGATCCACACGCCCGGTATTTTCGTGCAGCGCATCGTGCACAACGCCACCCCTGAAAAACGCATCGAACAGCGCACCGTGCGCGCCGGTTGAGGAGAACAAGATGGCTTGGACCCGTGATGAAATGGCCGCGCGCGCGGCACAGGAACTGGAAGACGGTTTCTATGTCAACCTCGGCATCGGCCTGCCGACGCTGGTTGCCAACCACGTGCCCGATGGCATGGAGGTGTGGCTGCAATCCGAGAATGGCTTGCTCGGCATCGGCCCATTCCCGACCGAGGCGGAAGTCGATGCCGACATGATCAACGCCGGCAAGCAGACCGTCACGACGTTGCCGGGCTCGTCGATTTTCTCGTCGGCGGATTCATTCGCGATGATCCGCGGCGGACATATCGACATCGCCATCCTCGGCGCGATGCAGGTGAGCGAAAAGGGAGATCTCGCCAACTGGATGATCCCGGGCAAGATGGTCAAGGGCATGGGCGGCGCCATGGATCTGGTCGCCGGTGTCGGCCGCGTGGTGGTGCTGATGGAGCACACTGCCAAGAAAAAGGACGGCACCGAAGACCTGAAGATCCTGCCGGCCTGCACATTGCCGCTGACCGGCGTGGGCGTGGTCGACCGGATCATCACCGACCTGTGCGTGCTCGAAGTCACGGACGGCGGTCTCAAGCTGCTGGAAACCGCGCCGGGCGTTAGCCGCGAGGAAGTGCAGGCCAAGACCGGGGCGACGTTGCGGTAAATGCTCGAGCGCTACGGTGCCAACCACAGTAGCGCTTCCCGGCACCCGGCCCCGATGGAGCTACACGAGGTAACGATGCCGGGAGGGAGAGCCTGAATGCCAGGCCAGGCCAGGCGCAGCGGCTGCGATCACGCAACCCGCTGCGCCATTGCACTGCCGAGTGCTTTACGAGCGTCCCTTGTACGAGCGGTACACGGAAGACTTGCCATCCGCCTGCACCAGCAGCACGTCGTACGGATCCACGCGCCCGCTCGCTACCTCCATGCCCGGCGAGCCCACCGGCATCGCCGGCACGGCCAGCCCCAACGCCGCCGGCCGCTCCGCCAGCAGCCGCTTCACCTCGGAAGCCGGCACATGGCCTTCCAGTACATAGTTGCCCACCTTGGCAGTGTGGCAGGAACCAAACTTCTCCGGCATGCGCAGCTTCTGGCGCATGGTGCTGGTGTCATCCACATTGTGTGCCCGCACGGTAAAGCCATTCTTCTGCAGATGTTCGATCCACGCCCCGCAGCAGCCGCAGCTCGGGCTCTTGTAGACGTCGATCACGGGAAGGGATGCGGCTTTCTGGGCGAACGCAGGAATCGCCACCACGGTGGCGCTGGCGGCGAGAAATTGCAGCAGGGTACGGCGTTGCGAAATCATGTTGGTGTTCCGATCATCAAGCATGCGGAAAATCCGCGTTGGGGAGGTCGCGGCAGCAGTCGTGCGGCGAATGTCATTTTGTCGGCCTGTGTGCCAGCGATCTGACCGGCGTGCGGCGGCACCGCAGCGCTGTCATACCGGCAACCGGGCAGACCTCATCTAGAGGCTGGACAGTGAAGGTGGCCGCTGGGGCGCAGCGGGAATGAACGAGGAGTAATGCCTTGGTGCGAAGACGGGCGGAGCCTGTGGCAGGAAGAGGAACCCGGCCGTTTGGGTGCCAGCAGGTGCGCTCCCATGCAAGGTACACAATGGACAATCGCTACAGTGTGCAGCAGACGGTGCGTTGTCCTGGCCGTGATCCGCTATTCCTGTTTCCTGGCAGTTGCCACAAGCCATCGGTTCCGAGGACATCGTATCCGTCTGCGGCATGACCGGGGTACCTGCGGACATGCAAGTGCCTGGCATAGCGCTGGCAGCAGTCAGGTACAGACTCGCAAGCACAGCCAGCAGGGCACACAGCATGGTGTGCCAGCGAATGCGGCGGAGTGAGCGAAAGACCTGGGTCATATGCGCCTGTTACGTCGATACCGTTACTGTGCGACCCAGCCGCCATCCATATTCCACGCCACCCCACGCACCTGTGTAGCAGCCTCGCTGCACAGGAACACAGCTAGCGCGCCCAGCTGCTCCGGCGTCACGAACTCACCCGACGGCTGCTTTTCCATCAGCAGTTCGCGCTTGGCCTGTTCGACCGGGATGTGTCCGTGCTCGGCACGCGCATCGACCTGTTTCTGCACCAGCGGTGTCAGTACCCAGCCGGGGCAGATGGCGTTGACGGTGATGCCGGTCTGAGCGGTTTCCAGCGCCCCGGTCTTGGTCAGGCCGACGATGCCGTGCTTGGCGGCGACATAGGCGGACTTCTGGGCGGATGCCACCAGTCCGTGAGCCGAGGCGATATTGATGATGCGTCCCCAGTTCTTTTTTCGCATGCCGGGAATCGCCAGGCGCATCGTGTGAAAGGCGGATGACAGGTTGATGGCGATGATGGCATCCCAGCGGTCGACCGGAAAATCCTCGACATTGGCGACATGCTGGATGCCGGCGTTGTTGACGAGAATGTCGGCGCCGCCGAAATCCGCGTCAGCGTATGCCATCATGGCTTCGATCTGCTCGGGTTTGCTCATGTCGGCATTGTGGTAACCCGTGCGGATGCCATGTGCCGCGCCCACCTGGGCGATCTCCGCCCGAGCCGCATCCACGTCCCCGAAGCCGTTGACGATGATGTGCGCGCCCTGCGCCGCCAGTGCCTTGGCGATGCCGAGGCCGATACCGCTGGTGGAGCCGGTGACGAGTGCTGTCTTGCCGTTGAGCATGAGGATTCCCCTGGGCTGAGATGGCGAACGTGGCGGATGCCGCCCCGCGGGGCGCAGCAGCCATGCCGATTCCAGCATTGTAATGGCTGCAGCGTACAATCCTGTTTTCGACAGCGTTCGGCGCGCGCCGTTCGCGACCCGGAGTGAGGAGACCGCATGCCAGCTTCGCCGCGCCTTTCCACCGTGCAGTGCCTGAGCCCTGCCGGACTGCACCGCATGGCCTACCACGAGTGGGGTGATCCGGCTAATCCGCGCGTGCTGGTGTGCGTACATGGGCTATCGCGGACCGGTCGCGATTTCGATGTGCTGGCCCAGGCGCTCAGCCATGACTACCGGGTGATCTGTCCGGATGTGGTGGGCCGCGGCCGGTCCGACTGGCTGGGTAACCCGGCGTACTACACCATCCCGCAGTATGTGGCCGACATGGTGACGCTGATTGCACGCCTCAACGTCGACAAGGTTGATTGGTTCGGTACCTCGATGGGCGGCCTGATCGGCATCAGCCTCGCCGGCCAGGCGGGGTCGCCGATCGGCAAACTGTTGCTGAACGATGTGGGGCCGCGCATGACCGAGACCTCGCTGACGCGCATCGGTGCGTATCTTGGCTTGCCAGTGCGTTTCAAGACCTTCGACGAGGGCCTGAACTATCTGCATACCATCAGCGCATCGTTCGGCCACCATACGCCGGAGCAGTGGCGCGAGCTGAACAGCGCGATCCTCAAGCCGATGCCAGGCGACAGCGGACTGGAATGGGGCCTGCATTACGACCCGGCGATTGCCGTGCCGTTCAAGGCGGTGACGCCCGAGATGGTGCAGCAGGGTGAAGCGATGCTGTGGCAACTGTTCCAGGCCATGGCATGCGAGACCCTGGTGGTGCGTGGCGCGGAGTCTGATCTGCTGACACGCGAGACGGCGGCGGAGATGGTGCAGCGTGGCCAGCACGTGCGCACGGTGGAAATTCCCGACGTGGGACACGCGCCCACGTTCGTGCAGCCGGAGCAGGTGGCTATCGCCAAGGCTTTTTTTACCGAATAATGTTGACGACCTTATTGAGAAGCAGGAGCACACAGCATGCAGGACACCCAGCTGATTCGCCACCACGTCGGCAAACGCCTGTCCGAAATGGCAATCTATCGTGGCGTGGTCTACCTCGCGGGGCAAGTGCCCGAGAATGATCCCGACGCAGACATCAGCGCGCAGACGCGCGAGGTCCTGGGGCACATCGACCGCCTGCTGGCGGAGGCAGGCAGCGACAAGCGCCATATCCTGTCGTGCCAGATCTTCCTGCGCGACATCGCCGACATCGGTGCCATGAACGCGGTCTGGGACGAATGGGTGGCCGAAGGTGCCGCACCGCCGCGGGCCACGGTGCAGGCCGCACTGGCCGATCCGCGCTGGGGCATCGAGGTGGTCCTGACCGCTGCCGTGATCCAGGAGCGTTGAACGGCTGAGCAGCATGAATACGAGTGAATCTTCCGGCGGTGCGCAAGCCGACCGGCAACTGGTAGCGCAGGCGCTCGACTTTGTCAGGGTGCGTGGGGAAGGGCATACCGTCTTTACTGGCGAAAGCATGCTCTCCCATGCCCAGGGCACGCTCAAGGTGCTGGAAGGTCTGGATGTCGGCCCGTCGGCAGAGGCCGCGGGTTGTTTGTTCGCCGTTGCCGCAGCAGTGCCGGGCGCCGAAGCCGAGATCGAAACGCAGTTCGGTGATGAAGTGGCCCGGCTGGTGCGCGACATCCGCCAGTTGCTGCGCATCGGCGCAATCGCCACGCATGCCGGCGCGGGCGGATCATCGAAGAACGAAGCGGAGGCGCGCCAGCACCAGGTCGAGTCGCTGCGCAAGATGCTGCTGGCGTTTGCGCAGGATATCCGCGTCGTGCTGGTGCGCCTCGCGTCGCGGCTGGCCACGCTGCGCTGGCTTGCGCAGAACAAGCGCGAGGCACTGCCCGGCATGGCGCGCGAGACGCTCGACGTGTATGCGCCCCTGGCCAATCGCCTGGGGATCTGGCAGATCAAGTGGGAGCTGGAAGACCTGGCTTTCCGCTTTGCAGAGCCCGAGATCTACAAACGCATCGCCCGCCTGCTGGATGAGAAGCGCATCGAGCGGGAAGGGTTTATCGCCGAGGCCATTGGCCGGCTCAATGCCGAGTTGCGCGACGCGGGCGTGCGTGCGGAAGTGACCGGGCGGCCCAAGCATATCTACAGCATCTGGAAGAAGATGCGCGGCAAGGAACTCGACTTTGCCGATCTCTACGATGTGCGTGCCTTCCGGGTGATCGTCGACGATGTGAAGGACTGCTATACGGTGCTCGGCATCGTGCACCACATCTGGCATCCGATTCCCAAGGAGTTCGACGACTATATCTCGCGGCCCAAGGCCAACGGCTACCGCTCGCTGCACACCGTGGTTATCGGCGATGACGGGCGTGCGCTGGAAGTGCAGATCCGCACGCGCGAGATGCACCATTTCGCCGAGTACGGCGTGGCCGCGCACTGGCGCTACAAGGAAGCCGGTGCCAAGGGTTATAGCGGTCAGTTCTCCGCCACGGAGCAGTACGACGAAAAGATTGCCTGGCTGCGCCAGTTGCTGGCCTGGAAGGACGATGCCGCGCATCGCGTGTCCGGTGACGAGGCACCGTGGGAACAGCTCAAGCAGGCCACGCTCGACGACCACATCTACGTGCTGACGCCGCAGGCGCGCGTGATTGCCTTGCCGCAAGGTGCGACGCCGGTGGATTTCGCCTACTACCTGCACACCGACCTCGGCCACCGTTGCCGCGGCGCGCGTGTGGACGGCGCCATGGTGCCGCTCAATACGCCATTGAAGAACGGCCAGACGGTGGAGATCGTGGCCGTCAAGCAGGGCGGTCCGTCACGCGACTGGCTGAACACGGAACTGGGCTATCTCGCCAGTTCGCGCGGGCGGGCCAAGGTGCGTGCCTGGTTCAATGCGCTGGAACTGCAGGAAACGACTGCGCAGGGCCGGGCCATTATCGACAAGACCTTGCAGCGCGAAGGTAAGACGTCGGTCAACCTGGAAGAGCTGGCCACGCGCCTCGGCTTTCGCGGGCCGGAGGAGTTGTACCTGGCGGTCGCCAAGGACGAGCTGAGTCTGCGCCACGTCGAACAGGCATTGCGCGACAACGGCGCACCAGCGCCATTCGTGCCGGATGAAGAGGCATTCACGCGCAAGAGCCGCGCCACCAGTGTGGCGCGCGGCGCGCGCAGCGGCGTGCTGGTCGTGGGCGTCGACTCGCTGATGACCCAGCTGTCACGCTGCTGCAAGCCGGCGCCGCCGGACGATATCGCCGGGTTCGTCACCCGTGGCCGGGGGGTATCGATCCACCGCAAGTCGTGCGCGACTTTCCAGCAGCTCGCCGCCCGCGATCCCGAGCGTGTGATCCAGACCGAATGGGGCAAGCGCAACGAAGCCGTCTATCCCGTGGACATCCTCGTCGAAGCGCTCGACCGGCAGGGGCTGCTGCGCGACGTGTCGGAGGTGCTGTCACGCGAGAAACTCAACGTGACCGGCGTGAAGACCATGTCGTCGAAGGGGGTGGCGAAGATGCAGTTCGTCGCCGAGATCAGCGAGTCCGAACAGCTGCAGCGCGCTCTTGCCCACATTCAGGAAGTGTCAGGGGTATTGTCTGCGAAAAGAAAGTAGTGCTATACTCGCGCCTTCGCTAGGCTCGTAGCTCAGCTGGTTAGAGCACCACCTTGACATGGTGGGGGTCGTTGGTTCGAGTCCAATCGAGCCTACCAATATTCCGGTAGGAACATGGCGAAGGCACGGCAGTCAGGTGCCGACCGTGATACAAAAATCGCAAGAACCCCGTTGCTTTCAGGCAGCGGGGTTTTTTGTTTTCTGGCGCGTCGCGAGATGGGCGGCAAGCTTGCGGGCAGCCGGCGACAGGCCTTCGAGATCGCGATATCCCAGCACCAGTTCACGCCTGGCCCACGGATCCGGCAGACGGACACGCCGCAATGGCAGGCCGCGCGGACTGCGCCGGGCTGCCGTATCGGGCACGATGCCAATGCCGACACCTTCTGCCGCCATCCGGCAGATACCATCGAACGACGCCATGCGGATACGCACATTCAGCGTGCAGCCGAGCGCGCGGGCGTGTGCATCGACGTGCGCCTGCAGGGCGCTGCCCGGCGGCAGGCCGATGAATGCCTCGTGGCGCAGCGCGTCGAGTGTCAGCGCGCGCGCATCCGCGAGCGGATGGCTGGCCGACATGACCGCGACCAGCCGGTCGACCGCGAACGGATGCGTCGTCAGTCGCGGATGTTCGACCGCTGCAGAAAAAATCCCGATATCCGACAGTCCTCCATCGAGCGCCGCCGCAATCTCGGCGCTGGCACGTTCATGGAGGTCGATGCGCACGCGTGGGTGCGCGGCCAGCCAAGGGGCGAGGGCATCGGGCAGGAAGGCGGTCAGCGCGGCCGTATTGGCCAGCAGGCGGATCGTGCCTCGGTCGCTGTCGGCAAAGACATCCAGTTCGCGTTGCAGCAACGCGCTCTGGCGTAGGATCAGCCGCGCATGATGCGCCAGCGCATCGCCCGCCTCGGTCGGGATGACGCCGCGCCGGCTGCGCTCCAGCAACCGCACACCGGCCTGCTCTTCCATACCGCGCAAGCGTTCACTGGCCGATGCAAGGGCCAGGTGGCTGCGCGTGGCGCCATGGGTGATGCTGCCGGCTTCGATGACATGGAGAAACAGGCGCAGGTCGGTCAGGTCGAAACGCACAGAGGCTTCCTTATCGAGTGCCTGGCTGCGGTGGTGGGCCGAAGCCTTCGGTAGATCCGAAGGATGGTTGCGGATCATCCGCATTGTGCTGCGTCATCGCCTGCGCGTAAATAGCCGCATGGATACGACATTCTGGATCATCGCCACCTTCGTGCTGGCAGGCATCGTCAAAGGCGTCAGCGGCATGGGGCTGCCTACGGTTGCCATGGGCGTGCTCGGGCTTGTCATGCCGCCCGTGGCGGCGGCTTCGCTCATGCTGGTGCCCTCGTTCGTCACCAATGTCTGGCAGTTGTGGAGCGGCCCGCATCTGGCGTCGCTATGGCGGCGCTTGTGGTTGATGATGGCCGGCATCTTTGCTGGCACGGTGGCTGGTGCGGCCCTGCTGGCTGACGGCCAGGCTGGATGGACCACGCCAGCGCTGGGCGCGGCGCTGGTGGTGTATGCCAGCTACACGCTGCTGGCGCGGCCGCTACATGTGCCGGCGCGGCTGGAGCCCTGGCTGTCACCGCTGATGGGTGTGGCGACCGGGGTCATCACAGGCGGCACAGGCGTGCTGGTGGTGCCGGCGGTGCCGTACCTGCAATCGCTGGATCTGCAGCGCGACGATCTCGTGCAGGCGCTGGGGCTGTCATTCACGGTCTCCACAGTCGCACTGGCTGCCGGCCTGATCTGGCATGGCGCCTTCGACGCGGCCCGGCTCGGCTGGTCGGCGGTTGCCGTGGTACCCGCCTGGCTTGGCATGTGGCTCGGGCAGATACTTCGCAGCCGGATCTCGCCACCGCTGTTCCGGCGCGGCTTTCTGCTGTGTCTCCTGGTGCTGGGTGGAGAGCTGCTGTTGCGGACATGGCGCTGAGCGAGGTGGCATCGAGCCGCAAACCGGGCTGACCGGCGGCACGGATGGGCTTACACTTATGGTCTGTCCATTTCCATCCGGTCATGTGTATCGGCAGGACGCGATGTGCGCGTCCGCCGGCGTGTCCCCAGATTTCATCATGCGTCTTTCCACTTTCACGCTTGCCAACGATGCGCCGTTTGTCCTGTTTGGCGGCGTCAATGTGCTCGAGTCCCGCGATTTTGCGCTGCGTGCCTGCGAGCACTATGTCGAGGTCACGGCGCGCCTCGGTATTCCCTATGTGTTCAAGGCGTCGTTCGACAAGGCCAACCGGTCGTCGATCCATTCCTATCGTGGCCCAGGGATGGAAGAAGGGCTGCGTATCTTCGAGGCCGTGAAGCAGGCGTTCGGCGTGCCGGTCATCACTGATGTGCATGAGACCTGGCAGGCCCAGCCCGTGGCAGAGGTGGTCGATGTGCTCCAGTTGCCGGCTTTTCTCGCGCGCCAGACCGATCTGGTGGTGGCGCTTGCCAAGACGGGGCGACCCATCAACATCAAGAAACCGCAGTTTCTTAGTCCGACGCAGATGGCCAACGTGGTGCAGAAATTCGAGGAGTGCGGCAATCCCGATGTCATCCTGTGCGACCGCGGCACCAACTTCGGCTACGACAACCTCGTGGTCGACATGCTGGGCTTCGGTGTGATGAAGAAGGTCAGCGGCAACAAGCCCGTGATCTTCGACGTGACGCATGCGCTGCAACAGCGCGATCCAATGGGTGCGGCCTCAGGCGGGCGGCGCGAGCAGGTGGCGGAACTGGCGCGCGCCGGTATGGCCACGGGCCTCGCGGGCCTGTTCCTGGAAGCGCACCCGGATCCGGCCAACGCCAAATGCGATGGCCCGAGCGCATTGCCACTGGCGAAGCTGGAGCCCTTCCTTGCGCAGGTGAAGGCGATCGACGATCTGGTCAAGTCATTTCCCCCGCTGGATACCCGCGGCTAATGCTATACTTGCAAGCTGTTGCCGGATATGCGCGGATTGCTTTTTTCCTGGCATCCAGCTGATCCGGCAGTCCAACTTTCCCAGGAACCTACAACCATGATGGTTATGACACCGCGAACTACCACCGCTTTCGAGCGACAGTAGCCGAGGTGCGTCTCCCGCCATCGTCAGGTTTCCCCAAGCTGGAATACGGACGGATAAATTCAGGAAAACGCGGCCAAGGCCGCGTTTTTTTTGTATGCGCCGCCGGCGCTGGCAAGTGCCCCGGGCATACCGCCTGACCAGACATAGACACGGAGTGAACAGAATGATCGCAATTACGCTGCCCGACGGTTCCCGCCGCGAGTTTCCGGAGCCGGTGACAGTCGCCGAAGTGGCCCAGAGCATCGGTGCTGGTCTCGCCAAGGCGGCGCTGGCCGGTCGCGTGGACGGCAAGCTGGTCGATACGAGCTACCGTATCGAGCGGGATGCCGATCTGGCCATCGTCACGGACAAGGATGCCGACGGCGTCGATGTGATCCGCCACTCCACGGCGCACCTGCTGGCCTACGCGGTCAAGGAACTGTATCCCGATGCACAGGTGACGATCGGCCCGGTGATCGACAACGGCTTCTACTACGATTTCTCCTATAAGCGTCCGTTTACACCCGAAGACCTCGTTGCCATCGAGAAGAAAATGGCCGAACTCGCCAAGAAGGACGAGAAGGTGACGCGGGAGGTGTGGAGCCGCGACGAGGCCGTCAAGCTGTTCGAGTCGATGGGCGAGAAGTACAAGGCCGAGATCATTGCGTCGATTCCGCAGGACCAGGAAATCGGCCTGTATCGCGAAGGCAGTTTCGTTGACCTGTGCCGCGGCCCGCACGTGCCGTCCACCGGCAAGCTCAAGGTCTTCAAGCTGATGAAGGTGGCCGGCGCCTACTGGCGCGGCGACGCGAAAAACGAAATGCTCCAGCGCATCTACGGTACGGCCTGGGCCAAGAAGGAAGACCAGGAAGCCTACCTGCACATGCTGGAAGAGGCCGAAAAGCGCGACCACCGTAAGCTGGCCAAGCTGCTCGACCTGTTCCACCTGCAGGACGAGGCCCCGGGCATGGTGTTCTGGCACCCGAAGGGCTGGCAGCTGTGGCAGTCGGTGGAGCAGTACATGCGTGCGCGCCTGAACGATGCCGGCTACCGCGAGATCAAGACGCCGCAGGTGATGGACCGCACGCTGTGGGAAAAATCCGGCCATTGGGAAAACTACCGCGAGAACATGTTCACGACGGAATCGGAAAAGCGCGACTACGCGATCAAGCCGATGAACTGTCCGGGCCATGTGCAGGTGTTCAACCACGATCTGCGCTCGTACCGCGACCTGCCGCTCCGGCTGGCCGAGTTCGGTGCCTGCCACCGCAACGAACCGTCGGGCGCGCTGCACGGGCTGATGCGTGTGCGTGGGTTTGTGCAGGATGATGCACACATCTTTTGTACGGAAGGCCAAATCGTCTCCGAATCTATTGCCTTCAACGAGCTGGCGCTGTCGGTCTATCAGGATTTCGGCTTCAAGGATGTAGCCATCAAGTTGTCGCTGCGCCCGGAAAAGCGCGCCGGGTCGGACGAAGTCTGGGACCGAGCCGAAGAGGGCTTGCGTACCGCACTGCGCGCATGCGGGCTCGAATGGGAAGAGTTGCCGGGAGAAGGTGCTTTTTACGGACCGAAGGTCGAATATCACATCAAGGATGCCATCGGCCGCTCCTGGCAATGTGGTACGCTGCAGCTCGATTTTGTGCTGCCGGAGCGACTTGGCGCCGAATATGTGGCCGAAGACAACAGCCGCAAGCGCCCAGTCATGCTGCACCGCGCGATTCTGGGATCGTTCGAGCGTTTCCTCGGTATTCTCCTGGAAAACCACGCCGGGGCGCTCCCGCTGTGGCTCGCGCCGGAGCAGGTGGCAGTCCTGAATATCGCCGATGCGCAGTCGGAATACGCCACTTCTGTGGTTCAAACGCTGAAAAAACAAGGGTTTAGGGCGTCGGCCGATTTGCGCAACGAGAAGATTACGTATAAAATCCGCGAGCATTCGTTGCAAAAGCTCCCGTATATCCTCGTCGTTGGCGACAAGGAGCGGGACACGGAACAGGTGGCCGTGCGCGCCCGTGGCAACGTGGATCTTGGCGTCATGCCGGTGTCCGCGTTCGTCGAGCGGCTCAGTAAAGAGCTGCAAGACAAGTCCTGAGGCTGCACGGCCTGTTTATTTGATTGGATAAGAGGTAAGCAACATCGCTACTGAAAAAGGTCACCGCATCAACCGCGAAATCTCCGCACCCGAGGTGCGTCTGGTCGGGGTAGATGGAGAAGCGCTTGGCATCATGAAGTTCTTCGATGCCCTGCGTCTGGCAGAGGACAAGGATCTGGATCTGGTCGAGATCGCGCCCAACGCGGCGCCTCCCGTGGCCCGGATCATGGACTATGGCAAATTCAAGTATGAAGAAGCCAAGCGCCAGCACGAAGCCAAGCTCAAGCAAAAGGTCATCCAGGTCAAGGAAGTCAAATTCCGCCCGGGCACGGACGATGGCGACTACAACGTCAAGCTCCGCAACCTGAAGCGCTTCCTGGAAGAAGGTGACAAGACCAAGATTACCCTGCGGTATCGCGGTCGCGAAATGGCGCACCAGGACATCGGCATGCGCATGCTCGAACGCCTGCGCGCCGACCTCGACGAGGTTGGCACGGTCGAGCAGATGCCGAAGATGGAAGGTCGCCAGATGGTGATGGTGCTGGGGCCGAAGCGCAAGAAGTAAGCGTTCGGCGCCTGCCTCCAGCAGGACACGTCGCGCCTCCGGGCGCGACGCAGATTTCGGATGCGTGCTGGCAACGGCGCGTGACCGGAACACGGCGAGATGGAGCTTGGTTTCCACCTCGACCGTAAAACAAGTGGCTGCGGGTCATGCAAGTATCGGCGTTTGCCGGTCACCTGTACGCCATATAGAACGGAGTTGTTTCATGCCTAAGATGAAGACCAAGAAAAGCGCCTCCAAGCGCTTTGTGGTGCGCGCAGGCGGTTCCATCAAGCGCGGCCAGGCCTTCAAGCGTCACATCCTGACGAAGAAGACCACCAAGAACAAGCGCCATCTGCGCGGTGCAGTCCAGGTTCACGAGTCTGACGTGAAATCGGTGCGCGCAATGATGCCGTACGCCTAACCCTAACAATTACTTCAGGAGCATTCCATGCCTCGAGTCAAACGTGGGGTTACCGCACGGGCCCGCCACAAGAAAGTCATCAATGCAGCCAAGGGTTACCGCGGCCGCCGCAACAACGTCTACCGCGTTGCCAAGCAGGCCGTCATGCGTGCCGGCCAGTACGCCTACCGCGATCGCCGCAACAAGAAGCGCGTGTTCCGCCGCCTCTGGATTGCGCGTATCAACGCGGCAGTGCGTCAGCATGACATGACCTACAGCGTGTTCATCAACGGCCTCAAGAAAGCCTCGATCGAACTAGACCGCAAGGTGCTGTCGGACATGGCAATTCACGACAAGCCGGCATTTGCCGCGATTGTCGCGCAAGTGAAGAGCCACGTTGCCTGATTGGCTTGTCTGACGCTTGGCGCATACCACCTCGGCATTCCTCGTGATGCCGGCGTGGCGCCAGTCTGATTGACGGGGCTCCTCACCGGGCCCCGTTTTTCATTTCCACCCTGATTTCCATACCATTCAGCAGATTTCCGTCATGTCCCAGGATCTGGATCAAATCGTTGCCGACGCCGAAGCCGCTTTCGCCGCCGTGTCCGACAATGCCTCGCTCGAAAACGAGAAGGCACGCTTTCTCGGCAAGACCGGTGCGCTGACCGAACTGCTGAAGGGTCTCGGCAAGCTCGATCCGGAGACGCGCAAGACCGAAGGTGCCCGCATCAACCAGGCCAAGGTGCGTATCGAAGCGGCCTTGCAGGGCCGCCGCCAGGCACTGGCCGACGCACTGCTGAACGCGCGCCTCGCCGCCGAGCAGATCGACGTGACGCTGCCGGGCCGTAGCGTCGCCAAGGGCAGCCTGCACCCCGTCATGCAGACCTGGGAGCGCGTCACGCAGATCTTCGGTTCGATCGGCTTCGATGTGGCCGATGGCCCCGAGATCGAAACCGACTGGATGAACTTCACCGCGCTGAACAATCCGGACAACCATCCGGCCCGTTCGATGCAAGACACGTTCTACGTCGACGGCAAAGACAGCGACGGCAAGCTCCTGCTGCTGCGCACGCACACCAGCCCGATGCAGGTGCGCTATGCCCGCATGCATGTCGAGAAGTACAAGCATCTCGATACGATGCCGCCGATCAAGGTCATCGCCCCGGGTCGTACCTATCGCGTCGACAGCGACGCCACGCATTCGCCGATGTTCCACCAGGTCGAAGGCTTGTGGATTGCCGAGAATGTAAGTTTTGCCGACCTCAAGGGCGTCTATTCCGATTTCCTGCGCAAATTCTTCGAAAGCGACGATATCCAGGTGCGTTTCCGCCCGTCGTACTTTCCGTTCACGGAGCCGTCGGCCGAGATCGACATGGCGTTCGGCAGTGGCCGCTGGCTGGAAATTTCCGGCTCGGGCCAGGTGCATCCGACCGTGATCCGCAACATGGGCCTGGATCCGGAACGCTACATCGGCTTTGCTTTCGGTTCGGGCCTCGAGCGCCTGACCATGCTGCGCTATGGCATCAATGACCTGCGCCTGTTCTTTGAGGGCGACATGCGCTTCCTGCGCCAGTTCGCCTGAGCCGCCGCATCGAACGCACGACCGACAAGCTGCACCGATAAACCGAATACGACTGACTGACACATCGCCATGCAATTCCCGGAATCCTGGCTTCGCACCTTCGTCAACCCGCCGCTCTCGACCGAGGCGCTGGCCCATCAGCTCACCATGGCCGGCCTCGAGGTCGAGGAGGTCAATCCGGTCGCGCCCCCATTCGACAAGATCGTCGTCGGTCATGTGCTGTCCACGGAAAAGCATCCGGATGCCGACCGCCTGAACGTCTGCATGGTTGACGTCGGTAGTGGCGAACCCCTGCAGATCGTCTGCGGCGCGCCGAACGTCAAGCCTGGTATCAAAGTACCGTGCGCGCTGGTCGGTGCAGTGCTGCCGCCGGCTGAAGAAGGCGGCAAGCCCTTCGCCATCAAGATTGGCAAGCTGCGCGGCGTGGAAAGCTACGGCATGCTGTGCTCGGCCCGCGAACTGAAGCTCTCGGAAGACCATGGCGGCCTGCTGATCCTCGCGGACGATGCGGCGGTTGGCGCAAACGTGCGCGACGTACTGGCGCTCGATGACAGCGTGTTCGTCATCAAGCTCACGCCCAACAAGGCCGATTGCCTCTCGATTCATGGTGTGGCACGCGAAGTCGCCGCGCTCAATGGCCTGCCACTGACGGTGCCGGCCATGACGCCGGTGCCGGTGACACTGTCCGACGTACTGCCCGTGAAGATCAGCGCACCCGATCTCTGTGGCCGTTTTTCCGGCCGTATCATTCGCGGCGTCAATGCGCGTGCGGCAACGCCGGCGTGGATGGTGCAGCGCCTCGAGCGCGCCGGCCAGCGCAGCATTTCGGCGCTCGTCGATATTTCCAATTACGTAATGCTCGAACTCGGCCGCCCCTCCCACGTGTTCGATCTCGACAAGGTGCATGGCGGTCTCGACGTGCGTTGGGGCAAGCCGGGGGAGCAGATCAAGCTGCTCAATGGCAACACGATCGAACTCGACGCCAACGTTGGTGTGATCGCCGCGGAGCAGGGCGTGGAAAGCCTGGCCGGCATCATGGGCGGCGATGCCACGGCCGTGTCGCTCGACACCACCAATATTTATCTCGAAGCCGCATTCTGGTGGCCCACCGCCATCCAGGGCCGCGCACGCCGCTACAATTTCTCCACCGATGCCGCACATCGTTTCGAGCGGGGCGTGGACTACGCCACCACGGTCGAGCACATCGAACGCATTTCCGCGCTAATTCTGGAGATCTGCGGCGGCCAGGCCGGCCCGGTGGATGACCAGATCGTCAACCTGCCGCAGAGTGCGCCGGTCAAGCTGCGCGTTGCGCGTGCCGTGCGCGTGCTGGGTGTGCCGCTGAACGCGCACCAGATCGGCGACATCTTCACGCGTCTCGGTCTCGAGCATACGCTCGAAGACGATGTGTTTTCCGTCACGCCGCCGACCTACCGCTTCGACCTCGAGATCGAGGAAGACCTGATCGAGGAGGTGGCGCGGATCTACGGCTTCGAGAACATTCCGGCCAATCCGCCTGTCGCGGTCAGCGAGATGCGACCGACCAACGAAGCGCAGCGCTCCGTGCACGCCATCCGTCATCGCATTGCGGCGCGCGACTATCAGGAAGTCGTCAACTTCGCTTTTGTCGAAGAAGAGTGGGAGCGCGACTTTGCCGGCAATGACACGCCGATCCGCCTGCTCAACCCGATCGCCAGCCAGCTGGCCGTGATGCGCACCACGCTGATCGGCAGCCTGGTGGACAAGGTGCGCTACAACCTCAACCGCAAGGCCAGCCGTGTACGCCTGTTCGAAGTCGGTCGCGTGTTCCTGCGCGATGCCGCTGTCGCAGATGGCGGGCTGACCGTCGCCGGCTATCGCCAACCCGTGATGGCGGGCGGTATTGCCTACGGTCCCGCAGACGAAGAGCAATGGGGCGTGGCCACGCGGCCGGTCGATTTCTTTGACGTCAAGGGCGATCTGGAAACCATCCTGCTGCCGCTGCAGGCGCGTTTCGAAAAGGCCGAGCATCCCGCACTCCATCCGGGCCGCTCGGCACGCATCGTCATCGACGGCCAGCCCGCGGGCTGGCTCGGCGAGCTGCACCCGCGCCTGCTGCAGAAGTACGAGCTGGCACAGTCGCCGGTCATTTTCGAACTGGCGCTCGATGCGATGCGCGCGATCGGCATGCCCGCCTACCGCGAGGTATCGCGCTTCCAGGCGGTGACACGCGATCTCGCGCTGGTCGTCAAGCAGGATGTCAGCGTCCAGTCCGTACTGGATGCCATGCAGGCCGCCGTGACGCGCAGCGCCCATGCCGGCATCGTTCAGGCCATTGCCCTGTTCGACGAATTCCGCCCCAAGAACGCCGGATCCAGCCTGGCGCAGGACGAGAAAAGCCTTGCCTTCCGGATTACCATGCAAGATACTGGATCGACCCTTCAGGACGAGACGGTAGAAGCCGCAGTGGCCGTGGTGCGTGAAGGCGCCACCGCCTGCGGCGCAAAGCTTCGATAAGGCGCGACGCCATGTTCCCTGCCGACTCCCAGCTGACGGACCATGACGCCACGCCATCACCGGCTTCCGATATTGCGATGATGAACCAAGACTCCGTCAAATCCGCCCACGATCTCGTTGACCAGTCCGCTACCGAGGGACGCCAGTCCGCCGTCGCTGGCGCGCGCAGCGCACGCGGTGCGGATGTGCCAACGCTGACCAAGGCAGAGCTGGCTGAGTTGCTGTTCGAGCAGGTGGGTCTCAACAAGCGCGAGTCCAAGGACATGGTCGAAGCCTTCTTCGATGTCATCTGCGAAGCGCTCGAGCAGGGCGATAGCGTCAAGCTGTCGGGCTTTGGCAATTTCCAGTTGCGCGACAAGCGCCAGCGTCCCGGTCGCAATCCCAAGACCGGCGCGGTCATTCCCATCACCGCACGGCGCGTCGTCACGTTCCGCGCCAGCCAGAAGCTCAAGACACTCGTCGAAGAACGGGCGCTGCCTGACACGGCTGCTGCCGTTTGAGCACGGCCGGAGCCGCCACCATGAGTGAACGACGTTCCGAGCGCGATGCGCTGCCGCCGATTCCAGCCAAGCGCTACTTCACCATCGGCGAAGTGAGTGAGCTGTGTGCCGTCAAGCCGCACGTACTGCGCTACTGGGAGCAGGAGTTCACGCAGCTCAAGCCGGTCAAGCGGCGCGGCAACCGCCGGTACTACCAGCATCACGAGGTGCTGCTGATCCGCCGCATCCGCGAACTGCTGTACGAACAGGGCTTCACCATCAACGGCGCACGCAACCGGCTGGAAAGCCAGCGGCAAGGCGCGCCCGAGAGTGTCGCGCCAGCCAGTGCGCCTGTCCCTCCCGTTGCAGCCGTGTCAGGCGTGACCTCCATCGACCCTAACCTGCTGCGAATTGAGCTTGCCGAAGTCATGCGCCTGCTCAATGTGGTTCGTTTCGGCGTCATCGATCCCGAAGGGCGCGACAGCTTCGACGCAGAGGGCGAGCACTAGCCATTTGCAGCCCGGCTCTGTTATACTTGCCGGCTTCGGGGCGTAGCGCAGCCTGGTAGCGTACCTGCATGGGGTGCAGGTGGTCGGAGGTTCAAATCCTCTCGCCCCGACCAGACAGAACCCGCACAGTCGTTGGCTGTGCGGGTTTTTTATTTTCTGCGTTGGGTAGCGCGCATACCCTTCTATTTGGATGACATCCAATATTCATGCCGTGGGCGCCGCCGCATGACGAGCGAAGCAAGAACTTCGCGCTGGTGGCACGAGCAGCTCAGTCCGTGCCCCCATCCGGTTTTCGCCAAACTATGCAAGAATCCGACGAAACAGAAGACAACACCAAAGGAGGGATGCATGGACCCGCTCATCATCGATCTGGTTCGGCAGTACATTTACATGGTGGTACTGGCTTGTGTCGTCATGGCGGCCGCGTTCTTCTGGCGCCGTCCGGCGGAACGGAACCCTGTCAGCAAAGGCGCCATTGTGGTCATGGTGCTGATGGCAGCGGTCTTCATGCTTGTCGTTTCCCTGGTCGCGCAGGCTGTTCTCGGGTTTATCTCAACGTCTGCCGACAACATGACCATCGTGGCGAGAGTCGCGCTGCCGCTGGTCGCGGGGTTCTGGTTTGCGCATTCCCGTCTGCGCGTGCTCTGGAAGGGTGTGCGTTAGCAGGCAATCTAGCACGGACGAGCGGGGCAGCGATGACCGGCATGGCCCGGCGCGGTACAGCCAGTGTGCCAGGCCTATGGTAGGTCACCGCACGGTCGGTTGGCGGTTCGCCCTGGCGTGATCAAGGTGTGTCTGCGAGCCCGTCCGAAACAGCCCCAGAATCACGACCTGCCACGCGACCGCGATGGCGCCGACGATGAACACGACATCGCCGAATGTGCGGATCCAGCGCAGCGTTTCGAGGAAGTCCTGCTGCAGGAATTCGGCACTGCGCGCATACCACATGCCCGTGGTCACGCTTGCCTGGAACTGGAACAGGCCGACGGGGAGCAGGCTGGTGAAGATCATGAGCACAAGCCCGGCATTCAGGCCCCAGAAGCCGGTGCGCATCAGGCCCTCGCTGAAGGTGATCTCCGGCCGGATGTAGCGCAGTACCAGAAGCGTGAAGCCGAGCGCAAGGAAGCCATACACGCCGAATAGCGCGGCATGGGCATGCACTGCCGTAGTGTTGAGTCCCTGCAGATAGAAGAGCGCAACCGGCGTGTTGATCATGAAGCCGAACACGCCCGCACCCAGCATGTTCCAGAACGCGACGGCCACGAAGCACATCAGCGGCCAGCGCAGCGGGCGCATCCATGGTGCGCGGTCGCGCAGGCTCCAATGTTCCCACGCTTCGTAGCCCAGCACGATGAGAGGCACGACCTCGAGCGCGCTGAATGCCGCGCCGACCGCGAGAATCGGCGTTGTGGTTCCCGAGAAATAGAGGTGGTGGAAGGTGCCCGGTACGCCGCCGACCATGAACAGCGATGCCGAAGCGAGGCTGGCGGCCGTGGCGATGCGTTTCGAGACCAGCCCCATCGAGGCGAAGATGAAGGCGATGGCGGCAGTGGCGAAGACTTCGAAGATACCTTCGACCCACAGGTGGACGACCCACCAGCGCCAGTATTCCATGATGGTGATGTGCGTACGCTCGCCGTAGAACAGGCCCGAGCCGTAGAACAGGCCAATCGCGACGGTGGACACGGTGAGCAGGGCGAGCAAGCTCTTGTCGCCGCCTGGCTTGCGCAGCGCCGGCAGCATGCAGCGCAGCATCAGCGCCAGCCAGAACAACAATCCGCCAAACAGCGCGATCTGCCAGAGCCGGCCGAGGTCGAGGTATTCATAGCCCTGGTGCCCCAGCCAGAAGCCGAGTCCGCTGGGCAGAACCTGGGCAATGGCCAGATAGTTGCCGATGAACGATCCCGCAACGACGAGAATCAGCGCCCAGAACAGGATATCGACGCCCAGTTTCTGATGCCTGGGGTCGCCGCCGTGGATGACGGGCGCCAGGAACAGGCCGGCGGCCAGGAATGCTGTGGCGATCCACAGTACTGCGCTCTGGATATGCCACGTCCGGGTCAGGGCGTAGGGAAACCACTGCGACACGTCGATGCCATAGAAGCTCTGCCCCTCGATCGTGTAATGCGCGGTGAAGCCGCCAATGAACACCTGGAAGGTAAACAGGGCCGCGACGACGAACAGGTACTTGCCGAGGGCCCGCTGCGAGGGCGTCAATGTGGCGAGCGTGAGCGGGTCGCGTGCCGCGGCTACGAGCGGGGTGTCGTCATGGCGGCGTAGGAAGGCCCAGCCCCAGATCAGCGTGCCCACGCCGGCAATCAGGATGACAACGCAGGCGAGCGACCAGAGGATGTTCTCGGCCGTTGGCTGGTTGCCGATCAATGGCTCGGGTGGCCAGTTGTTCGTATAGGTGGCGACCGTGCCCGGCCGCTCGGTCGATGCGGCCCAGGCGGTCCAGAAAAAGAAATTCGCCAGCTTCTGGCGTTTCTCTGCGCTGGGTAGCGTGGCTTCCTTCATCGCATAGTGATCGCGCATCTGCCGCAATGCGGGATCGTTGCCATACAACTGGTCATAATGGCTGGCCGTCAATGCGATCGCGCGGGCCCGGCGCTCCGATACCGTGACGGCGCCTGTTGCGGCGTCATAGCTGTTGTGCCGGTACTCTTCTTTCAGTTGATGCGTCAATCCCGCTTTCTGCGCGACGTCGAGTGTGTCGAACGTCTTGCCATGCGCCTGCTGTGCAGCGAGATCCAGCCACGCCAGCAGTTCCCGGTGCAGCCAGTCTGCTGTCCAGTCGGGCGCCTGGTAGGCGCCGTGCCCCCAGACGGAGCCGAGCTGCATGCCGCCGGTGCTTTGCCAGGCTGCTTGCCCGGCCATGATGTCGTCGTGCGTCATCAGCACCTGGCCTGTGCTGGTGACAACCTGGGTGGGGATGGGTGGGGCCTTGCGATAGACCTCGACGCCCGAGACGCCCAATATGGCAAAGGTCACCGTGAGGACGGCGATCAATGTCCACCAAAGCTTGCGGTACTCTCCCATCAGAGCCTCCCTTGGTCTTGACAGCTAGTACGTCAGGTGTCCAGCAGGTATTTCTCGTGTGGCTCGGTGCGGCGTGACGTGGTCAGGTGCAGCGAAGAGGACGTTCCGCACGGCAGCCGTGATTGTCTCGGGCACCTGTTGCCCTCCCGGTTATCGGTTTCAGGCAAGGAAAAAGCCACGTTGGCCATGTTCGAGCATAGCAAAGCTGACCGCAATATCTTTGCGCTGGATCAAATTGCGATGCTTTCGGGTGTGGGGGCGGGAGGCGCTGCAGGGGGGGGCTGGATTGCCGTGGTGATACGGGGAGGTGGCCGCCTAGGGCCCGGATCCAGACCGTTGGCGCGCGGGAGGAAGGCTGTGCCCAGTGTGCGCAGCCTGCGTCTTGTCTCTGCACGATGCAAGCGTGCATGCTCATGCTGCGCCGCCGTATCCACCAGGCACGGGGCGCCGCGGGGGGGAAATTATCGGTCGCGGGTCCGCAGATACGCCAGGACTGGCTCGAGCGCAGCCAGTGCCGGTGCAGCCTCGCACGCCTTGCTCGCCGTGGACCATGGATACGAAAGCCGTGCCAGCCAGCCATCGAGGATGACCTGGGCCGTGTCGGCGGGCAGGACTTCCATCGCTTCGATGACGATTTCCAGCGCATGCACGCGGCGACCCTCGCGGGCCTTCGTGAAGGTCCACCCATAGCTGCCGCAGCCTACGCGCACATTGCCGCTCTGCTTGTCCGTCATCCCGACCAGCCAGTCGCAGCGATAAGTGTCTGCGTCGGCAGCGGGCAGGGTGCCGGTCAGGCAGAAGGTGTAGACATTGTCGTAGGTCTGTCCGAAGCGCCGGACCAGCACGTCGGTGATGGCAGCCAAGCCTTCGCTGCGCGCCGGGAACGAAATGGCATCGGACTTCACTGTCATCTGCAGCGTGGCGTCAGAGGCAAAGGCATGCGGCATGAGGTGCGGGCGGTTCTCGTCCTTGGCGCGGATATACGTGCGGATCAATGCGGCGGGGTCAAGCACCTGGGGGCGTTCAGATGTGGCAGGGGGAGTCATCTCTGGCATTCCTTCAAAGGGCGTAGCGCATGCACGTTGCAGCGATCAGGGGATCATACTCCACGCATCCATGGGATGCCGCCATGATGCTGCAACTCGTTACATGACAAGCTACAGGCCGAGAAACCTGAATGGTGCCGATGCCTTGAAGTGTGTGTTGACCGCGCCCGCAAAGGTGTGCGACTGGCCCGGGCCGAGATCAAGCTTGCGCACCGTGCCCGTGCGCTGCGAGAAATCGATCTGGTTCAGGTCGACCCAGAAGGTATTGGGCGTCGACACCGACTCGAAGAAATAGAGCTTGCGCTTGTGGTCTGCAACCGTGCGCCAGCGCGTGGAGGAGATATTGGGTTGATCTGGCGTCGAGATGCCGAAGGGCACCGATACATTGCGGATCACGCTGAAAGCACTGGCCAGCGTTTCGACCGGATCGCTAGTCTTGGGAATGGCATTGACATAGAACGACGCGCGGGCGAAACGGTCGGCCGCGCGGTTGGTACCGGGCAGTACGACAGTTCCGCCGATTTCTTTCCAGTACTCGTTCAGCGCGAGCTGCTTGTCAAAGGTAGGCGAGTTGGTCATGACCTGGTAGCGCCGGTCATGGTGAATTACCTGCTTGCCATCGATGTACTCGATGATTGCGCTGTCGCCGCTCGAATCCGAGAGCGAAAGATGCAGCGTAGCGAGCCGCTCCTCGCCAGGCACGTTGTTCGTTACCACCGTAAAGGGCTCACGTTCCAGCACGGCGATGGCTTCCTGGACCGTCGCGAAATTGTCGAGCGCATACTGCGCCCACGCTGCCAGGGAAAGTCCCGGCGATTTGCCGTCGTACTGGGGATAGGTCGATTCGGCCAGCCACAGTACATTGGCGACCAGGCCGGCTTCGTTCATGCCGTCGGTGGTGGAGATGTCATAGCCCGAGGCGATGACACTGCCATAACGCGAGGTCCAGGTGATGGAGTTGGGGCCAACCTCGCCCGTGCGCTGCATGCCGCGCGGAAAGATCCACAGGTTGGTGCCGGTATCGGTTTTCCAGTCCATCGAGCGGGCTGTGATGACTTGGTTGTCCGTACCCAGGTAAACGAAGCGTGTACATGCCTGGCTCAGATTGGACACCAGCACGGTGGAGGAGACAAGCGTGGCAACGATCGTTGTGCGAAGGCGGTGGCTTAGGGGCATGGGTTCCTTTCTTGCGGGGCAACGTTCGGACAATTGGCTGTCAGGCATGCTTCGGCGTGGGGGGCTTAGCAATGGTAAATGCCACGGCAAAGCATTGACGGATGAGCGACAGGCGCAGTGGCTGGACGTGAGTGTCGCATGGGCCCGGCAGTCCTACAACCGGCTGCCCGCGATGTGCCGGACCGGCACGCTGCCCGGATCGAAATCAATGAGGCAACGGGTGTTGATCGCCCAGCCATCGAATGGCCTTGCGCCGGCCGCGCGCTCTACCGCCGTGGGGTGGCTCGGCTGGCGAAAAGGCATGATGCCGCAGGTCGGGCAGATATAGTCCGCACCCGTCATCGATCCCCAGCGATAGACATGCAGATCTTCGACGGGCGTAAGTAGACGGAACGCCTCGGCCGGCACCCGGTAGATCAGGGCGCCGCGCCGCCGGCATATGGAGCAGTCGCAGGCGCGTACATGGTCGATCTCCGCTTCGATTTCAAAGCGGATGGCTCCACAGTGGCAGGTGCCGCGATAGGTCTTCATGCGGTTGTCTGTTCAGTGAGGTGACGTATACCACGCCGGTAGCCCGCTGGCAGCGGGTTCGGCTGGTGATGCCTTGCGCGTGAGGCTGATTCCGATCCTGGCATGCGCAATAGTGCATGCATCCGCACGGGCAGGGTAGAGATACAAGTACAAGGGAAAACCCTTGAAGAAAATCAATTGACGCACCGCGGAAGATTTAGCATACTTACTAGACAGTAAGTATATTGATCCGGGCGATGAGAAGGGCCAAACAAGGTGCCCCGTTGAGTGCTGGACGAGTGCGGCATGTTCCCGGAGGCACGTCCGGCGGGCCTGAGGGGATGGTTTACACTGCGGCTGGGCAGAAAGATTAACTTTCTGGAAAGTATGCTTGTGTAACAGAAGACCGGGATGCCATGCCGACAACACAGAAACGACGGACGAAGCAGGAGCAGCGCGACGCCAGTATCGAAAAGATCCTCGCGTCGGCCGAACAGCTTTTCATCACGAAAGGGTTTCATGCAACCACGACGGAAGAGCTGGGTGCACATGCGGGGCTGACGAAGGGCTCGGTGTACTTCTACTTTGGCGACAAGAACAATGTGCTGTTGAACCTGCTGGAGAAGGTGCAGGCAAAGGTGCTGACGCCGCTGATCGAAAAGCTGGAGCGCGGGGCGGGCTCGCCGCTGGAGCGCGTACGCGAGTTTCTCGTGCATCAGGCGCGGCTGGCCAAGGAAGAGCCGGCAATGCTGCTGCTGCCGATCATGGTGTCGATCGAGTTTGCCGGCACGGGCGAGCTGGCGGAGAAGCGGGTGAAGTGGGGCTATCGCCGTACTGCCCAGTTGCTGGTCAAGGTGATTACGGAGGGACAGGCCGCCGGCGTATTCCGGCGTGACCTGGGGGCCGAGCAGCAGGCGTCGATGATTCTTGCGCTGAATGACGGCACGATGCTGGAGTGGTGGCGCAGCGACAGGCGCATCGCCGGGCGCGGCCTGTTCGATGCCCTGTATGCGGTGCTGTTGTCGGGAATCGTGCAGTCATCGCCTGCCGCTGAGGATATGGCGGCGCTGGCCTTGCCGATAACAGAGGGAAAACACGGTCGGATCAAGAAGGAGAAATGAATGCAGCACCCCATGGATTTGAGCGGCAAGGTCGCCGTGGTGACTGGCGGGAATGGCGGGATTGGTCTCGGGATCACAAAAGGACTGGCATCGGCCGGATGCCACGTGGCGATCTGGGCGCGCAATGCTGCCAAGAACGAGGCCGCGGTGCAGGCCTTGCAAGGTTTACCGGGCAACGTGCAAGCCTTTGCGTGCGATGTCACGGACCGTCCCAGCGTCGATGCCGCCGCCGCTGCCACGCTGCAGCGCTTTGGATTTATCGATGGCATGTTCGCCAATGCCGGGATCGGTGGCGGCGGGCGCGAGTCGTTCCTGGTCCGCAAGCCGGAAGACTGGGGGCAGATGATCGACGTCAACCTGTACGGCGCTTTTCATGCCTGCCAGGTCGCGCTGGCGCAAATGAAGACCCAGTCGGAGCAGGGGCGCAAGCACGGACGCATCGTACTCACGTCGAGCATCGCCAGCCATTTCGGTACGGCAGCCAATGAACACTACGCGATGACCAAGGCAGGGCTGACTTCGCTGGCCCGCTCGATTGCGGTGGAATTCGCGCGCTATGGCGTGACGGCGAATGCGTTGCTGCCGGGCTATACCGCGACCGAAATGACGACGGGCCTGTTCGACAACGAAAAGTTCGTGAAAGCCGTGATGCCGCGCATCCCCCAGCGGCGGTTCGGCAGCAGCGATGATTTTGCCGGCGTGGCCATTTACCTGATGAGCGACCTGTCGTCGTATCACACCGGTGATGCCATGACCATCGATGGCGGATACTCGATCTATTGAATCCGATCGGTGTCGCCCAAGAAATATACTGACTGGATAGTTAATATCATGGCAAGCGCGACCCAGGGCCGTGTTGCCGGACGAGAGGGACGGACATGAAGGAAGAACTGCTGGAGCAAGGTGCCATGCGCGACGAGGAAATCCGCGAGCGCTCGCTGCAACTGCGATTGCGTGCAGGACACCAGATCGAATCCGAGGAGGAGATGACGCCCCGGTATCGCGAGGTGCTGGTCCAGACCATGCTGATCGCGGCCGACCTGGAACTCATGACATTGCCTTCCTACTTCGGTGCGCTGTGCAATGCGCCGACGCTCGATGACAAGATTTCCGTCGCCTCGGCGATCCAGGACGAGATGGGGCACGCCCAGGTGATGTACCGCATGCTGGAGGATTTCGGCATGGATGCGCAGGAGCTCATCATGGGTCGCCCGCCAGAAGCTTTCAAGTCATTCGAGCTGATCGAGCAGGATTGCGGTGACTACATTACCTGCGTCGTCATGATGGCACTCGGCGACCGTGCTGGTTACACCACCACACGCGACCTGGAGGCCAATTGCTCGTTCGGTCCGTACACGCGCTCGCTGCGCAAGGTCAACTACGAGGAGCGCTTTCATGTGACGCATGGCGAACGCTGGGTGCGGCACTTCTGGAATCATTCTCCGCGTACCCGTGAGCGGGTGCAGGCTGCCGTCGACCTGCTGTTCCCCATGGCCGCCAGTTGGTTCGGCACACCAGACAGCATGAAGAAACGTACTGATCAGCTGACCTATCGTATCCGCGGCCTGAGCAATGACGAGCTGCGCCAGCAATGGCTGAACGAGGTCGTACCGTTCTGCGAGTCGGTCGGCATCCGCATTCCCGCGCATTTCGACACTACCGAAGGCCGCTATGTGCTGAGCTACGAAGAGCCTATCGCCTGGGATGCGGAGGCGCGCCAATGGAACTACGAGAACCGGATCACGTGGCCGGAAAAATTCGCGCACTGGAAAAAAGGCGGCCCGATCAAGCGGGCCGGCCTGGAGCGTATCCAGAACGAACGCTGGGGGGCGGCGCTGTGGTGAGCCAGCAGCGCCTGACAGAGGTGGTTGGCGCCGTGCACGATCCGCACCTGCCATTCGGCCTGGCCGAGATGGGCATGCTCGAGCGTGTCACGGTGTTGCCGACCCACGCCGTGGAAGTGGTAGTCAATGTGCCTTGCCATCACTGCCCGGGTTTGCAGATGCTGCGGGACGATATCGAGACCGCATTGCAAGCGGCCGGGGTAACGCAGCCCATCCATATTTCGTTTCAGGGACGGGAGGCATGGCAGCCCGTCAGCATGACACCCGAGGTTCGGGCAGCGATGCGCACCATGGGCATCCAGACAGTGATATCCCGGAGCATTGAAGAAGGAGCGCCTGTATGAGGCAGCGGTACCCCGAATCGTTTTATGAAGTGTTTGCCCGCAAGAACTCGGCCGATGCCCTGCAGCATGTCGGCAGCGTCAAGGCGCCCAACACCGAAATTGCCATTGCCCGTGCCTGGTACGTGTATGACGAACACGCCTGGTCGGAGATGTGCCTGGTGCCGCTGGCGGCCGTGATACCCGTGACCGAGCGCGACAAGCGCGTCAAGATCAAGCAGATCTGACGTGGCATTGATCTCCGATTTGATGAGGCATTCCTGAATGAATATGGCATCTGGCGATACACATACCGTCCTGCGCCTGGCGGATACCAAACTGGTTCTGGGCAATGTCTGCGCCACCAGTGTCTTCAACGGCCGTTCGCTCGGCGACTTTGCCACGCTGCTCGCCATCACCGGCACCTCGCTCGGTGCCACGCGCGCACTCTATCGCTGGCTCGAGTCCCAGGGAGAGTCGTATGCGCGGCTGGAGCGTGGGCGCGGTCCGGAAGCGATTGCGTCGATGGATGTCATGGATGCGCCGCCCGAGTCCTGGGCGGATCTCATGATCACGGTATTCGTGACCGAAGCGGCCACTTCCGCCGTCGCCGGGCGTCTGGCAAACCACGCCGACCGCCTGCTCGCCAACCAGGCCAGCATGGTGAGCCGTGACAGCGCGTTTCACATGGCGTATTGCATTGGCTGGCTCAAGGTGATCGCGGAGCACGAGATGGAAAGCCTGCGCGCGGCAATGGAGATGCGCCTGCCCCTGGCCTTGCGCTGGGTGGAGCAAAGCGACATGTCAGCGCGGGAAGCTTTCCTGGAGGCTTGCGCGCCGCTGGCCGGGCTGGCCAGCCAGCCCTTGCCTGGCGCCGCGCCGCGTCCGCAGCAATGGGATGCGCAGCTCGCGCGCCCCCAAGCGTTGCCGGAAGGACTCTGGAATATCGTCCGGTTCAAAGATGCCGAGCTGCTGGCATGAAACATACGCGGCAGCTGCCGGATGCGGAGGATTTCGGCATCGATGTCAGTACGGTGGAGTGCCCCCTGTGCGAATCGCCTTCGGTACGCTTCGAAGGCATGACCGGCGGGGCAGCGAACGAGCTGCTGATGCGGTGCAATGATTGCAAGTCGTTCTTTTTTGTATTGAAGGACCGGGCTTTCCTGGTTATGCGCCAGGACACGTCGGACTAGGCAGCACGCTGGCTGCGCCGGGCATGAAATTGCCCCTTATGCAGCCAGTGATTCGGTCTTGACGAAAACATTCGTTGGGTGATGGAAAGCCAGTCGCTATGCTTTTTCCGCCCTATGGCGAGGCACCCATCTCAAGACTGAAGGGAGTACGCAGCGATGTTTCAAATCAAACTAAACGAGGGGACAATGAAAAACAATCTGCTCAGAATCATGTTGCTTGCCGCGGGCCTGCTGCTTGGCAGCACCCAGGCGATGGCCTATCCGGACAAGCCGGTGCGCGTGATCGTGCCTTGGCCCGCAGGCGGTGGCGCAGACTATGTCGGGCGCGCCTTCGGCAAGGAGCTGTCGGAAATCTGGAAGCAGCCGGTGGTCATCGACAACATTGGTGGAGCGGGTTCCATCGTCGGCGCCGAGCGTGCAGCACGTGCAGCGCCCGATGGCTACACCTTCATGGTGACCATCAACGGCACCATCACTAGCAACCGCTTTCTCTACAAGAATATGCCTTATGACCCGGACCGCAGCTTCATGCCGGTGTCGCTGCTGGTGCAGAGTGGGCAGCTGATTCTCGTCAACAAATCCGTGAAGGCGGACAACCTCAAGGATTTCGTCGACTATGTACGCAAGCAGCCGGGCGGCGTGAGCTATGCATCCTATGGCAACGGGACGCAACCGCACCTGCTGTTCGAACTGCTCAAAAAGCGCGAGAAGATCGACATGCTGCACGTGCCGTACAAGGGTCTCGCACCGGCATTGACCGGTGTGATGGGCAACGAAGTGCAATTGACCATCGTCAGCCCTAGCAGCGCGACTGCCGCGCTCGGGTCGGGCCGCACCAAGCCGCTGGCGATTGGTTCATCGACGCGTGCCAGTGTCATGCCCAATGTGCCGACCGTGGCCGAGTCGGGCTATCCGTACCTGAATGCCACGATCTGGTTCGGCATGTTCGCGCCCAAGGGCACGCCACAGGCGATTATCGACAAGGTACAGCAGGATATCGCCACGGTGGTCAAGCGCCCCGATTTTGCCAAGGCGCTGGAAGAGCGCGGCTTCGATATCGTTGCCAGCACGCCTGCGCAGTTTACCAAGGTCATTCAGGAAGAAGTTGCCCGCACTGCCGAAATGGCGGAAGCCGCCAACGTCAAACCTGAGTGACCGTCACACGCCGAGCGCAACGTCGACCGCCGCAACTTTTGCATTAACGTTTTCCAGGAGCCTGTTTCAGCATGCACACCCCATCCGCACTGGACGCATTTTTCCAACCGCGCAATATCGCCGTGATCGGCGCGTCGGGCGATCTCGGGAAAATGGCGTCGCGGCCGCTTACCTATCTCCGCAAGCATGGATTCAAGGGCGGCATCTATCCGGTCAATCCCAAGTATGAAGAACTCGGCGGGTTCAAGTGCGTGGGCGAGATCGAGGCATTGCCGGCGGACATCGACCTTGCGCTGATTTCCCTGCCGGCAGCGATGATTCCGGATACGGTGCGGCGTTGCGCGGCCAAGGGCGTGCGCGCGGTCACCATTCTCTCCGGCGGCTTTGGCGAGCTGGGCACGGAGGAAGGGCTGGCGATCGACACCGCCCTGCGGCAGGTAGTAGCGGATACTGGTATCCGCGTATGCGGGCCGAACTGCCAGGGTGGCGTGAATCTGTTTGACCATGTTGCGGCAACGTATTCGGGGGCACTGTCGAGCGAAACGCTCAGTGCCGGCCCGATTGCGCTGGTGACGCAGAGTGGCGTATTCGGCGGGCTGGTGTTCGCTGCCGCGCAGGAAGAGGGTATCGGTGTCGGCTTCTGGACCAGCACGGGTAACGAACTGGATCTGACTTTCAGCGACTTCCTCGACTATGCCGTGCTGGATGACCGCATCCGTGTGGTGGGTGGTTATCTGGAAAGCGTGAAGGACGACGGCGAGCGGTTTGTCACGGCGTTGCGCAAGGCGCGTGAGGCGGGCAAGCCGGTCGTGTTGCTGAAGACCGGCCGGACCGATGCCGGGCGCGCCGCAGCGGCCTCGCATACGGCTGCATTGGCGGGTTCGGACGAAGGGTATACGGCGGCGTTCCGCAAGGGCGGGGCGGTACGCGTGGCGTCGTCGGATGCCTTCCGCGACCTGGTCGCGGCGTTCTCGACTGGCCGTATTCCGCGCGGCAAGCGCGTTGCCGTGCTGTCTATCTCCGGTGGCGCCGCCACCCTGATGGCTGATGACTGCAGCGAGCGCGGGCTGGAGATCGCATCATTTTCCGAAGCCTTGCGCAACCGCCTGTCAACGGTGGTGCCGACATTCGGCAGTGTGCTCAATCCGGTCGACCTGACCGGGCAATTGGTGGCCGATGCCTCGCTGCTCGAAAAAGCTGCGAGCATCATCATCGATAGCGGCGAGGCGGATGTATTGAGCATCTTCATCGGCATGTGCGATGGCAACAAGGATGAGCTGGTAGAAGTCATCGGTCGCCTGGCACGCGCGACGGACCTGCCGATCTTCGTGACCTGGGTGGCAGCCGCGGATCGTACCATTTACCCGCGCATCCGCACTCTGGGCATTCCGGTGTTCCATGATCCGACAGCCTGTATCGCCACGGTGGCCAGCATGGTGGAATGGGTCGAGGACTGTGCGTTGCCCGCGCAGCCGGACATTCCCGTCGGCGCACATGCCGGCCTCCTTGAGACATTGCGTGCGCGCCCGGCTGGGATGATGTCGGAGGCGACGGTCAAAGGCATGCTGGCGGCGGCTGGACTGCCGGTGCCGCTCGGCCAGCTGGTACGCCAGCCGGATGCGGCGAGGAGTGCGGTGGCTGAAGTCGGCGGGGATGCCGTGATGAAGCTGCAGGCGGTGTCGGTGCCGCATAAGTCGGATATTGGCGGCGTGCGCGTCGGCGTCTCTGGCGAACAAGCCGAGGAAGCCTTCCTCGCCTTGCAGAAACTGTTTCCGGAAGATGCCGAGGGCGTTCTCGTGGAAGCACGCGTGCGCGATGCAGCGGAGTGCTTCATCGGGATCCAGCAGCATCCGATCTTCGGGCCGATGGTCGCGGTCGGCCTCGGGGGTGTCTTCATCGAGATCTTCCGCGATGTCGCCATTCGCCTCGCACCGGTCAGCCATGCGGAGGCCGTCACGATGATCCAGGGGCTGCAGGGATACCCCATCCTGCAAGGTGCGCGCGGCCAGAAACCACGCGACATCGAAGCGCTGGCGCGGCTGGTGCAGCAGGTGTCCGAGATTGCGGCAGCCGGGCGCGACACCATTCAGGAGATGGACCTTAATCCGGTCTTCGTACAAGCACAGGGCAGCGGCGTCGTGATCGGTGACGCGTTGCTGGTGCGCAAGTAACCAGTCCATATCGAACAGCTGAAGCCGGCCGAGCCTGGGCGGCTTCAGCGGTGCGCCCAGACCGGCGCACTTCAACGAGCACGATTCAACCACAAGACAACAAGGAAGGCAGGAGCATGGCAGACGATCTCATTACGCGCGTCGAGAACCGGGTGGGCTACATCACGTTCAATCGGCCCAAGGTATTGAATTCCTTTACCCCGGATTTCCTGCGCACCGTCATGGAGGCGGTACAGGCATTCGAACAAGACAAGGACGTACGCGTCATCGTGCTGACCGGCGCGGGCGAGGCATTCTCGTCGGGGGGCGACAAGGGTTTTCTCGATGCGCTCACGCAGATGACGCCTATCGAGATCCGCTCTACCGTGTACACCTACTTCGCGGGGGCCGCCAAGGCTATCAAGCTGTGCAGCAAGCCGACGATTGCCGCGGTGAATGGTCCGGCCGTGGGCGCCGGCTGTGAAATCGCCGTGGCTTGCGATTTTCGCGTGGTCGCGCGCAAGGCGTTTTTCTGCGAGTCGTGGATCGACCTTGGCATCATCCCGCCGCTCGGCGGCATGTTCCTGCTGCCGCGCCTGATCGGCCTGGGGCGCGCCAGCGATATGGTGATGCGCGGCGTGCGTGTGTATGGCGACGAGGCGGCGGCCATCGGGTTGGCCAATCAGGTGGTCGAGGGCGAGGCGCTGGAGCAGGCAACCCGCGAGTTTGCCGAGGATCTCGCGCGCAAGGCGCCGCTGGCGCTGTCGATCGCCAAGGATGGACTGCGCCGTGGTCTCGAGTCGACCATGGAAGGCGAGTGGGGATTCAATGTCTATGCGCAGAGCATGCTGCTGAATGGCCCGGATTTCGAAGAAGCGGTCCAGGCGATGCAGCAAAAGCGCCGTCCGGAATTCTGAGGCGCGGCAATGCAGGAGCAAGCACTGAAATTGGAAGGCCGCCGGGCGAGCATCGCGGTGATCCGGATCGACAGTCCGCCAGTGAACAGCCTGGGCCATGCCACGCGTACCGCATTGGCCGAGAGTATCCAGGCGGCACATGCGGCGAAGGAGGTCGACGCAATCGTCCTGATTGGCGCGGGCAAGCTGTTTTCGGCGGGCGCAGATATCCGCGAGTTTGATCGACCGGAGGTGTGGAAGTCCCCGGACCTGAGCGAGTTGATCGCCCTGATCGAGCGCGGCCCGAAACCGGTCGTCGCGGCGATCCACGGCATGGCGATGGGGGGCGGGCTGGAACTCGCGCTTGGCTGCCATGCCCGAGTGGCGACGCATAACGCCTTGCTGGCGCTGCCAGAAGTCAAGCTGGGGTTGCTGCCGGGTGCCGGGGGGACGCAGCGATTACCACGTCTTGCAGGTTTGACCCGCGCACTGGACATGATCGTCTCAGGGGAGCCGCAAACGGCAGCTGAATTGCAGGGCACACCGTTGCTGGATCAGGTGATTGAGCATGAGGATGTGTTATTGCCCGCGGCGGTGGCACTGGCGGAGCAGATGGGCGAGCATGGCGAGCGGCCGATGGCGAGTGCACGTACCGTGACGGCGGAGAATGCCGATCTCCAGCTTGCAGCAGCGCGCGAGCAGGTTGCCCGGCGTACACCGCGCGAGCCGGCCAAACGCCGCTGCATCGACGCCGTGGAAGCGAGCCTGCTCCTCCCGTTCGAGGCAGCGCTCGAGCGCGAGCTGGCCTATTTTCACGAACTGTCGGCCTCATCGGAGTCGCGCGCCTTGCGGCACCTGTTCTTTGCCGAGCGTACCGCCGCATCAATCTCGGATATTCCCAAGGACACCCCAGTCCGTCCGATCCACAGCGCCGCTGTGGTGGGCGCCGGTACCATGGGAGCGGGAATCGCGCAGTGCCTGCTGGATGCCGGGATTCCGGTGAAGTTGCTGGAGGCCTCGCGGGCAGCGTTGGATCGTGGTGTCGCCACCATCACGAGGCAATACCAGCGTGCTCGTGACAAGGGGCGCATCGATGATGCGCGCATGGCGGCGCGGCTGAAACTTCTGACGCCGGTGCTGGACTATGCCGCACTTGGCGATGTCGATATCGTTATCGAGGCAGTGTTCGAGCAGTTCGATGTCAAGAGCAAGGTTTTCCAGTCGCTCGATGCGGTAATGAAGCCGGGCGCGATCCTGGCAACCAATACGTCGATGCTTGACATCAACCGGCTGGCCGCAACGACCGGGCGGGCAGGCGACGTGATCGGTACGCATTTTTTCAGCCCCGCCCATGTCATGCGCCTGCTCGAGGTAGTGCGCGGCGAGCAGACCCGTGCGGATGTGTTGGTGACGGTAATGCGCCTGGCCAAGAAGCTTGGCAAGACGGCGGTAGTGGCGCGCGTGTGCGATGGCTTCATTGGCAATCGCATGATCGAACAGTATTTGCGGCAGGCCGGTTTTCTGCTGGAGGAAGGCGCCACGCCGGCGCAGGTGGACCGCGCCGTCGAGCAGTTCGGCCTGGCCATGGGTCCGTTTCGCATGAGCGACATGGCGGGCAATGACATCGGCTACGACATCCGCAAGCGGCGCAGCCGCGAAACACCGAGCCTGTTCTATAGCAGGATCCCGGACCTGCTGATCGAGACCCTCAACCGCAAGGGCCAGAAGGTCGGGCGCGGCTGGTACGACTATCAGGAGGGAAGCTATCAGGCGATCCCAAGTGCCGAGGTCGACGACATGATCGTGCAGTTCAGAAAGGCGCACAACCTGCAGGCACGGCAGATCAGCGACGAGGAGATCGTCAAGCGCCTGGTGTATGCGCTCGTCAATGAGGGATATCGCATCCTCGACGACGGCACTGCGCAGCGTGCCTCGGATATCGATGTTGCTTATGCGACCGGATACGGTTTTCCGGATACGCGCGGCGGGCCCATGTTCTATGCTGATGAAGTGGGCCTGGACAAGGTACTTGCGGACATGGCTGTGTTCGCCCGGAACCCCCAGGCGGATCCGGCTTTCTGGGTGCCGGCCGCAGGGCTGCTGGCGAGGGCGGAGGCGCAGCGCTGACGACGGGCGTAGCGGAAGCATGCATTGGCCAGCCCGTTGCGGGCTGGCCTTTTTGATAAGGAACGAGCAATGGAAGACGTGGTGGTGGTAGCCGGCGCGCGTACGGCGATCGGTGATTATGGCGGCACGCTCAAGGACATGTCGCCGGCCGATCTCGGTACGGTGGTTGTCAGGGAAGTGCTGGCCCGGGCGAAGGTCGATGGCGCGGAAGTCGGTCATGTAGTGGCCGGACAAGTGATCAATACCGAGCCGCAGGACGCCTACCTGTCGCGTGTGGCAGCAATGCAGGCGGGCATCTCGGAAAACACGCCGGCATTCAATGTGAACCGGCTGTGCGGTTCAGGCCTGCAGGCAGTGGTGTCTGCCGCACAGGCGATCATGCTGGGCGATGCCAAGATTGCCGTGGCGCTTGGTGCCGAAAGCATGAGCCGCGCGCCTTACCTGGTGCCCTCGCATCGCTGGGGCGCGCGCATGGGCGATAGCGTGATGACCGATTTGCTGACCGGTGTACTGACCGATCCATTCAACCGCGTGCATATGGGCATCACTGCAGAGAATGTCGCGGCGCGCTACAGCATCAGCCGCGAAGAGCAGGATGCCACGGCATTGCAGTCGCATCAGCGCGCTGCTGCAGCCATTGATGCCGGCTACTTCCGCGAACAGATCGTGCCGGTCCGCATCAAGAGCCGCCGTGGTGAAACCGTTTTCGATACCGACGAACATGTGCGGCGCGATGTCACGGCCGCCAACCTCGCGGAACTGCGGCCGGCATTCCGCAAGGAGGGCGGCACGGTCACGGCGGGCAATGCTTCCGGTCTCAATGACGGGGCGGCGGCAGTCGTGCTGATGTGCGCCAGCGAGGCCACGCGGCGTGCTGCGCAGCCACTGGCAAGGCTCGTGGCGTATGCGCATGCCGGAGTTGATCCGGCATACATGGGCATGGGCCCGGTACCGGCAACGCAGGCGGCACTGCAGCGCGCCGGCCTCACGATTGAACAGATGGACGTGATCGAAGCGAACGAGGCGTTTGCGGCCCAGGCCTGTGCCGTGTCGCGTACGCTGGGAATGGATCCGGGCAAGGTGAATCCGAATGGCAGTGGCATCGGGCTGGGCCATCCGGTCGGCGCGACCGGCACGATCATCACCGTGAAGGCGCTGTATGAACTGCAGCGGATTCAGGGGCGCTACGCGCTGGTGACCATGTGCATTGGCGGCGGCCAGGGGATCGCGGCGATCTTCGAGCGTATGTGAACGGATCCGCGCGCGGGGTGCGCGCGCCTGTTGCCCTTATTTCAAAGGCTTGAGGTCGAGCAGCAATTCACGCTTGCCGTCCGCACCGCGGGTGCCGGGCGCGAGAACAATGCGTGCCATGCATTGCGTCGTGGCGCGCTCCACGTTCTTGTGCTGCAGGCGCCGGCGGAAGTTGCGCGCATCGTTGCCCAGCAGGTAGCCGGCTGCCTGGCCGGCGATCTCCACACGGATCGCGCGTGCATCCGCCGGATGGTCGTCAATGGGCAGCAGGAGGGCGGCTGTGTCATGCTGGGCTGCATCGCCGGCCAGCCGGGCCAGGGTGGGCTGGTCGGTGGCGTCCTCGGCCAGCCGGACGGAGAACGCACCGGGCGACGGCCACACCAACGCGACCGTCCGTGAGGGCGCCTGCTGCTTGCGCTGTGCGCGACGTTGCAGGTAGTAGACGATGGCCGCGGTGATCACTGCGGCCGCAATCAGGATTTCCAACGGTGTTCCTTCGACGTGACGGCGGGTCACCCAACCCGCCCAGACCGCTATTGTACGCAGCAGGTGCTCGCATCGGGCTGACGATGCTAGGATGGCATGCACACATCGGGAGTCCACCATGGCCAAGCGCGAGCGTACGGCGAAAGTCCTGCAGGAAGAGCTAAGCCGTCGCATTCACCGGATCGACGAGATTGCCGAAGATGGCGCCCGTCTCCAGGTGCCGCTCCCGCAAGCGCATGCCCGCGACGCGCGCGGACGTAACTGGGATATCAAGCGCATCGACCGCGCCACAGGTTATGAACGCGCCATCCGCGCGGTGATCGACGGATTGCGCGATGAGTTTGATCTGGCAGAAAGCACCGGCGGTACTGGTCGCCCGGCGCCGGCCAATCCGTTCGACTGAAGCAGGGCCCACCGCAGTCGCCGTTTCCGCAGCATTCCCTCACCACCGTCCTTTTTCCAGCAACTGAAGCAAGCCGGGCCCGGTCAAGGGCGCCCGCAAAAAAGCCTGCATCACCTCCCGGGTAAACCCTTTCCTTCGTTAACTTGTATCTACATGTATTAATACATTAGAATCCAGTCCATTCGCAAACACGAGGGGTGACGGTCATGGGTCTGGCGCACTATCGGTATGCAGTACATCTGTTCACGGGAGTCGTCATCGGGCTGACGGCAGGGGGCGCGGTCGCCCAGGATCCTTATCCGACGCGGCCGGTCCGCATGGTGGTGCCGTTTCCGGCCGGCGGCCCGACGGACATCGTGGCGCGCCCGCTGGCCCAGAAGCTGTCCGAGGCGCTTGGGCAGCAGGTCATCGTGGACAACCGGGGTGGCGCAGGCGGGACGATTGGCGCGGATGTCGCCGCCAAGGCTCCCGCAGACGGTTACACGTTGCTGATGGGCACGGTCGGTACGCAGGCCATCAATTCCTCGCTTTACAAGAAGCTGCCCTACGATCCGGCGCGCGATTTCGCGGCGGTGTCGCTGGTGGCCGCCGCGCCGGTCGCGCTGGTGGCGCATCCGAGCGTGCAGGCCAAATCCGTCAAGGAACTGATCGCGCTGGCCAAGACCCAACGCCTTGCGTTCGGCTCGGCCGGTAGCGGCTCGCCGGGCCACCTCGCGGGCGTGATGTTCGCTGAGGCGGCAGGCATCGAACTCATGCATGTGGGCTACAAGGGCAGTGCACCTGCCTTGAATGACCTGATTGCCGGGCAGATTCCGCTGATGTTCGATCCGGTGCAGTCGCCGCTGGCCAATATCAAGGCGGGCAAGCTGAAGCCGCTTGGCGTCTCCGGCGCCAAGCGCGCCGCCGTGTTGTCGGATGTGCCGACGATCGCCGAAGCCGGTGTGCCCGGTTACGAGATGACGGCATGGTGGGCCGTGTATGCGCCGCGCGGGACGCCCAAGGAAATCGTCGCGCGCCTCAATACGGAAATCGCCAAGGCTATGAAGTCCGCCGACATGCGGGACAAGCTGCAGCAGATCGGCATCGATCCGATCGGTTCGAGCGTAGCGGAACTGGAAACCTTTGGCGTCTCCGAGACTGCCAAGTGGAAAAAGGCCGTGACGCTGTCGGGCGCCACCGTGGACTGATGGCGGAGCCAGGAATCGCGGAATGACGTGGTGGACTAATACAGCGGCCTGATACAGCGGCCTGACGCAGTGGCCCGATAATGGCGTCTGGATCAGTTCATGGATACATCACTATGCAAGTCAATCGTGATACCGCGGTATCGCTGTACCAGCAGATCGCCGATGCGCTGACGCGCCAGATCGAGGAGGGCGCCTTCGCCGCCAGCGGCAAACTGCCGTCGGAGCATGCGTTGATGGAGCGCTTCCAGGTCAGCCGCGTGACCGTGCGCCAGGCCATCGATTGCCTACTGCGCGACGGCCATGTCGTGAAGAAACAGGGCAAGGGCACGTTCGTGAAGACCCAGAAGGTGCAGCACGATCTGCATACCCTGCGTGGCTTCTACGACGCGCTGATCGAGCAGGGTATCGAGCCGCGCACCCGCTTGCTTGAGTTTAGCTCCGTGACGCCGCCGCCGGCGATTCGCAAGTTGTTTGGCGATGTCGACGGGCCATTCTTCCGGATGAAGCGGGTGTACATGGTGGACGAAGCGCCAATTGCGCTTGCCTGGGCCTATTTGCCGCCGGAGGCAGCGCGCGTGTCGTGGGAGCAGGCCGACATCAAGCCGGTGTACAGCATTCTCGAGCACGTGCTCGACATCCGCGTGACGCGTGCCAATGTGCGCATCCGCGTACAGCAGGCGGGTGCCGAAATCGGCAAGGCATTGGGGTTTGCGCCGTCCGCGCCGGTGCTGGTGATGGAGCGCGAGTCGTTCGATGTGCATGGAGCCGTCAAGGAGCAGACCACGTTCTACATCCGGCCGGACCGCTATGAGTTCACGCTGAGCTCATACGGGCCGCTGCCGATCGGATCGTCGATCCGCGAGGTTAACGAACAGACGAAGGAAAAACGTGCCGATCCGGCACGCGCTGGACCGGCGGGCCGTTCCCACCGGGCAGCGGCTGAACCACCCAAGAAGGAGTAGCAATGCAACTTGATGCAGAAGAACAGGCGATGCTGAATGGCGAACGGGGCGAAGCCGTTCAGGAGGCGATCCGCCTGCAGATGGAGATTGGCAAGTTCTGGGGCGCCAAGCGTTTCGTACCGGTGTCGAATGTCCACATGATGGGCGATATCGAAGTGCTGGGCGATGGCGGCAAAGGGTATCTGCAACGCATGGCCGCCAGCAATGCGCGTGCAGTGTGCTCGACCTCGACCAATGCGCGCTGCGTGGACTTTTCCTATGCCGAACGCCTGAATCAGGACCCGGAGACGGTGGGCAAGGAGACCCAGGTCATCCGCTTCCTGAAGAAGATGGATATCTCCACCGTCGACACCTGCATCAACTACCAGACCGTCTATCAGCCGCATCTGGGCGAGCATGTGGCGTGGGGCGACACCGGGACGGTGATCTACGCCAATTCCGTGTTCGGTGCACGCACCAATTTCGAAGGCGGACCGTCGGCACTGGCGGCCTCCCTCACAGGCCGCACGCCCGAGTATGGCTTTCACCTCGACGAGCATCGCCGTGGCACGTTCCAGGTCAATATCGATTTCGAACCGCGGGATTATGCGGACTGGGGCGCCATCGGCAAGCTGGTCGGCGAGCCGAACCAGAATTACTTCGCCGTGCCGGTGTTCACGGGAATCAAGCGCCGGCCGTCGGCCGATGAGCTGAAGCATCTCGGCGCTTCGCTTGCCTCATACGGATCGATGGGCATGTTCCACATGGTTGGCGTGACGCCCGAGGCGCGCACCGTGGAAGATGCTTTCCGAGATGCCAAGCCGTCGCACACCATGACGATCACGCGGGCGGATATCGACAGGGTCTATGCCGGTTACTCGGCCAAGGGCAGTCCGCTGAACCTGGTGGTGTTCTCCGCGCCGCAGATGTCGATCTACGAGATGAAGGCCCTGGCTGACCTGTTCCGTGGCCGTCGCATCAAGGAGGGCACGCAGGTGTTCATTACCACCAGCAATGGCGTGAAGAGCCACGCGCAGCAGCTGGGCCACCTGCAGACGCTCGAGGAAGCCGGGGCAGTCATCCTGGAAGGCGTGTGCTTCTACATCCTGCAGAACCTGCCGCAGATGCGGGACGAGAATGGCTGGAAGAATATCGTGACCAATTCGGCCAAGCTGGCCAATATCATCGGCGCGCACAAGTTCAATGCAATCCTGCGGCCGACCGACGCGTGCGTCGATATCGCCGTCAACGGTAAGGAGTAAGCGCCATGACGCAACAGACAACGATCCGCGTCAACCGCGCCTTCGGCGCTGTGGTGGAAGGCGAGGCAGTGGTTTCGGAAGAGGGTTTCAGCCCGCGCTATGACCTGGACCGCTGGTCGGGCGAAATCAGCCGGCCCGGTCACAAGCTAGAAGGCACGAACATCAAGGACAAGATCCTGTTCTTCCCGACGGCCAAGGGTGGTATCGCGGCGGGCTGGGCATTCTTTGACATCAAGACCAAGGGCATCGCGCCGAAGGCTTTCATTTTTGGCGTGACCAATCCGGTGATGGTGCAGGGAGCGGTGTTCGCCAACATCACGATCACCGAGGGCTGGGACCAGCCGGTGGCCGATGTCGTGCAAACCGGCGATATCGTGCGCGTGGATCCGGCGGCCAAGACCATTGTGATCGTCAAGAAAAAGAACGGTTGACAGGTGCGGCCGGCCAGGCTGGCCGGCATGTTCCGCAATCGCTTCCATCCGCCGGCCGGACGACGGCTCACAGAAGACCGCGTCCGGCATGCCTGTTTCATCGCAGGCAAGTGCAAGGAGACTGTTCCATGCAAAGCAAAATCTTCCACGCGGTGGCCGTGGCCGGCCTCGTGCTGTCCGCAACCGGTGTACATGCCGATACCGCATATCCCTCCAAGCCGGTGCGGCTGATCATTCCGTTCGCGCCTGGCGGGGCGACTGATGTGGTCGGCCGCGCGCTCGGCCAGCGGCTGAGTGTCAAGTGGGGCCAGCAGGTCATCGTCGAGAACCGCGCGGGCGCTGGTGGCAATATCGGCGCCGACGTGGTCGCCAAGTCGGCGCCGGATGGATACACGATCCTGCTGGCATCGCCGGCGGAAATCACCATTAATTCGCATCTGTACCCGAAGATGCCGTTCGACCCGGCCAAGGACTTCGTGCCAGTCGCCAAGGTCGCGACGGCGCCGTTGGTGCTGGTGGTGCATCCATCGGTCAAGGCGAAGAATGTCAGCGAGCTGATTGCGGAGGCCAAGGCCGCGCCAGGCAAGCTGAACTATGCATCGTCTGGCTCGGGCGGCCCGCAGCATCTGGCCGGTGAACAATTCAAGATGGTCGCGGGCGTGGATATGCTGCATGTGCCATACAAAGGCGGGGCCCCGGCAATTGCCGACCTGCTCGGCGGTCAGGTGCAGGTGTTCTTTGCGGGTGTACCGCCGGCGCTACCGCACATCAAGGCCGGCAAGATCCGCGCATTGGCTGCCACGAGCGCCAAGCGTTCACCGCTGCTGCCGGACGTGCCGACGGTGCGCGAAAGCGGCGGTCCGGACTTTGTCGTGGAGAACTGGCAGGGCATTTTCGTGCCGGCGGGTACGCCGAAGGACATCGTCAGCAAGCTGCACACCGATATCACCGAGATCACGGCAAGGAAGGAGTTTGCAGAGAACCTGCTGGCGCAGGGTGCAGAGGCGACAGGGAGCACACAACAGGCCTTCCAGGCGTTCGTCGACGCGGAAAGTCGCAAGTATGCTGAGCTTGTACGCAAATCAGGTGCGAAGCTGGATTAATACACGCGAAATCGAGCCCGGAAGCGGCCTCTGCCACGCGAGGATGTAACATTCACTTACACCTGCAGCGCTTCTGTTAAAGCTTGCCGAGCCTGTGCCGCTTAAGCTGTGCATGATCCTGCGCACACACATGCAGGAACATACAAGGAGAGTGTCATGAAAATGCTTCTGGCATTGTGCGTACTCGGCGCGTCGCTGCTGGCGGGTTGTGCGGTTTATACACCTGCTGGCCATGTGGTGGTGGACGATGGCGGACCCGGTCCGGGCCCGTACCACTGCCCACCGGGGCAGGCCAAGAAAGGGCGCTGCTGATGTATTGCATCTCGCGGCACGAACCCGTGAGATGCTGAACGGACCGCCCGGCGATCATGCCGGGCGGTCCGTTTGTTTTGTGGGTGACGCTATGGCTGGCGGTGCGACTGAGGGAGGATGGTCAGCGCGGCGGCAGCAGTTTGGTCGGGTCGGCCGGCTGGCCGTTCTGGCGTAGTTCGAAATGCAGCGAGGCCGGGCCTTTGGCCACGCGCCGGAAATGCCCGATGCGGTCGCCCTGGCGCACTTGCTGGCCTTCCTTGGCAGTGGCCTCGCCGAGATGAGCATAGGCGGTCATGCGGCCTTCAGTGGCCTTGATCAGCACAATGGTGCCGTAACCACGCAACTGGCCGCTAAAGGCGACGCGGCCATCATGGGCGGCATAGATGGCATCGCCGGACAGCCCTTCGATATCCAGCCCCTTGTTCCCCTTTTCCTCGTAGCCGCGCGTCACCTTACCGGCTGTGGGCCATTGCAGTGCATAGCCGGGCACGGCCTTGGGCGGTGGCGACAGCCGTGCCGGTGCGGGTAGCTTGGCATCCGGTGGGTCGGTGTCCTCCGGCATGGGTTTCATCGCCGTGGATGAGGGTTCGGGGCGAGTTGAGGCAGCCGGGTGTTCCGTTGCCGCGGGAACCTTACTGGTTCCCGCAGGCGCTGTTACACGCAGGACCTGTCCGACCTGGATGACATTCGCATCGCTGAGCTGGTTCCATGCCTGCAGTTCGGTGTGCTTGTGGCCATGGCGGCGCGCAATGGCCAGCAGCGTATCCCCGGGTTGCACGCGATAGTGCCCCGGCGGTACAGGCGCCTGTGTTGTCTCGGGTTTGAACAGCGGGGCAGGGGTGCTGGCGCTTGGCGGCGTGTCGGGTTTGCTCCAGGGATCCTGGTTCCAGCCCGCCGGCGGGGCGGGCATGGGCGATGATGTGCAGCCGGCCAGCAGCGCTGCCGGCAGCCATGAGAGGCACAAGGCCAGGCGGCCGGAGTTGAGGCGGGAAGTACAGTGGAGCAGGCGGCCGGGGAGATGGAAAAACATGTGCGCAGTCGATGCAGCGTGCAAGGCTGCATCCCAGTATGATGGGGGCAGGATTGCGAAAGACCCAAGCATAACGCAAATGGCCTCGACCACTGAAGATCTCGCCCATATTTCCGCACGTACCCTGCAGCATTACAACACGCATGCCGAGCAGTTCCGCACCGGCACGTGGGATCATGATGTCAGCCAGAATATCGCCGCGCTGCTGCGCTTCATCACGGGGCCAGCACCATTCCGCATTCTCGATTTCGGCTGCGGACCGGGACGCGACCTGATGGCGTTTACCGCGCTGGGCCACACGGCAGTTGGTGTCGACGGCGCGGAACGGTTCGTCGAGATGGCGCGGCAGGCGTCTGGATGCACTGTCTGGCATCAGGATTTCCTGCATCTGGCGCTGCCGCCAGGGATGTTCGATGGCGTCTTTGCCAATGCCAGCCTGTTCCATGTTCCGAGCAGCGCGTTGCCTGGCGTCTTGCGTACCCTGTATGCGACATTGCGGCCAGAAGGCGTATTATTCTGCTCCAACCCCAGGGGCGCCAACCAGGAAGGCTGGAGCGGCGACCGTTACGGCACGTTCCATGATCTCGATCAGTGGCGGGCATTCATGTCGGATGCGGGGTTTGTCGAGCTCGAACATTACTATCGTCCTGCCGGGCTGCCGCGCGAGCAGCAGCCGTGGCTGGCGAGCGTGTGGCGGCGTCCCGCCGAAACTTGATCCCCCGATCCGATCCGCTTCGATTGTCAGCATGACCGCTCCTGATCCGCATTCCACGCATGGCCCGGCATCTACCGGCACCAGTGCCTTCAAGCACCCACCCGGCGCCGGCCGGCTCGCACGTGCCACGCGCGCTTCGCTGCTTGGCTTGAAGGCTGGCTGGCGGCATGAGGCCGCCTTCCGCCAGGAGGTCTGGCTGGCGCTGATCCTGCTGCCGCTTGGTATCTGGCTCGCGCCTTCGCTGGCGTATGGCGTGCTAATGGCAGTCTCCATCGTGCTGGTATGGTGTATCGAGATGGTCAACTCGGCGGTGGAAGCGCTGGCCGATGCGATTTCGCTTGAGCATCATCCATTGCTGGGCCGTGCGAAAGACCTCGGTAGTGCGGCAGTATTCTTCAGCCTGCTCATTGCCGCAGGCGTGTGGCTCATGGCTGCCTACCTGCGCTTTTTTGCATAGACGGCACCATGATGTTGTTCGATACACGATCGGCTCGTCTTGCGTGGACAGGAATCGCGGTGCTCGCGCTTAGTGCAATATTCCTGCTCTGGTTGGGCACGACCCGGCTCGATGTTAGGCTGGCGGCTGCCATTTATGACCCGGCCGCCGGCGGATTTCCCTTGCGACACGCATGGTTTGCTGAAGTCCTCGCACACCAGTGGCTGAAGTGGTGCATGCTGGTCCTCGGCGCTGGCATCGTGATACTGGTGCTACGGGACGCATGGCGTCCGCTGGCCTCGATATCGGCCGGCCTGCGCACGCGGCTGCGCGTCGTGGCGGCCTGTTCCATCAGCGTGCCGATGGTGGTGAGTGTGCTGAAGCGCATGAGCGCCTCCCACTGTCCGTGGGATATCGTCGACTATGGCGGTAGCGCCCCCTATGTCCATCTGCTCGAGGCGATGCCCGCTGGGGTCGCTGCAGGGCATTGCTTTCCGGCGGGCCATGCGACAAGCGTACTGTGGCTGGTCAGCCTGTGTACGCTCTGGTTGCCATCGCAGCCGCGCCGCGCATGTATTGTCGCGATCATGGCTCTACTGTTGGGCAGCGTGGTGGGCGGGATCCAGCAACTGCGCGGCGCGCATTTTCTCTCGCACACCTTATGGTCGATGTGGATTGCGTGTGCTGTCACGTTCTTGTGGTATCAATGGCTGACACGCCATGAAGCGCATCGCCAAAGACGCGCGGGACAAGTATGACGCGCTCGCGCCGTAGCTGATGAAAATCGGCGCGGCATGGTATTGTTGAGACTCGAACCGTCGTTTGCCAGACAGCCAGCATGGCTGCAGAGCGAGGCGTAACAGTGCGGCAGGGGATGCCGAACGAAGCGACGCCAAGCGCACCGCAAGGTTTTTCACCGGTGTTCGCGGCTGATCGTGTTAGCATCCTGTCTCACTTGCAATCGGAGGGCTGTATCGATGGACATCAAGTTCCAAGAGCAAGAAAGCTACGACATCAACAATGAGGGACTGCTGTTCCAGGCCATCGTCGATGGTAAAAAGGTCACCTGCGTGGTGACACGGGAAGCGTTGTGGGAAGGTTTCAGCGCTGATCAGGTGTTATCGCTGGAAGCCGCATTCCGTGCTGGCCAGGACATCATCCAGCGCGCCGCGGCGACGCTGATCGCCCAAGGGGCGCCCGAGCCGGTAGTCATCAAGCGGGCTCATCTTCTGTAGTTTTTCACCGCACGGGTGCCGGTCGCCGCAAACGTTGTCGAGCGACAGTCTCGCATGAGATTGTCGGATCAGCGGATCAAGCGGCTCCGCACTCCCGGTTCATTTTTCTTCACACCGTTTTTGCATCACCGTCGTTCGTTCCCGGCATGGCCGTCGAGCCTGCTGCAGCGGACTGGGCTGCCTGCGCCTGTCGTTGACGGCACTCATCGAACACACGGGCGGTACAACGCGCGCAGATCGCGGGATCGAGGTGTTCGTAGATGCGGTGGACCGCTTCTTCCTTGCTGGAGAAGATGTGGTCGGCGCCCAGCCGCTCGATGAAGCCGGTCTGACGCCATGTTTCCATGACCTGTGTGCGGGGACGGTGGAAGTACAGGTCGCCGCCCATTGCACGGCGCTCGCGGCACTCTGTTTCCCACATCTCGGCGCCGGCCAGGTCGATGAAGTTCATGCTCTTCGTCATTACCAGCAAATGGCGCTGCTCCGGCGCCTGGCGCCGGAAACTGTGCAGACGGTCGGTGACATAGGCCACTGCACCGAAGAACACCGAACCTTCCACGCGGACGAGCTTCAGTTGCGGGCATTCGGGCTGCGGACGGCGTAACTCATTGAGCGGTGTGAAGCGGCGCGCCGGATCGTCGATATCGGGCACCATTGGCCGCACGCCAGGGCGCGAGGTGCGATGCAGATACGCCACCAGCGACAGGATCGTACCCAGCAGGATGGCAATCTCGAGGCGCATGACCAGGGTAGCGGCAAAGGTGCTGAGCGCGATAAGGAATTCGGTATTGCTCAGGCGGCGGATCTGGCGGAAGCGTTCGAAATCGAACAGGCTCCACGACACCAGCAGCAGCATTGCAGCGATGGCCGCCAGCGGAATCTGCCCGAGCAGCGGCGCGCTGATGGCAACCAGTCCCACCAGCAAGGCCGAAGAGAATACCGCAGCGAGCGGTGTACGTGCACCAGCCTCATAGTTCGGCACCGAGCGGTTCAGTGAGCCGCACGACACATACGACGAAAAGAACGAGCCGGCAATGTTCGAGAGCCCCTGGCCGATGAATTCGCGGTTGGCGTCGATATGCTGGCCTGAGCGCAGCGCGACGGCCTTGGCAATCGAAATGGCCTGGCCGAGCGCGACAATGGTCAACGCCGCGGCGATACCCAGCATGTCGCCAAACGCATGCCACGACAGCAGCGGATTGGTGAAGGGCGGCAGCGCGGCGGGAATCGCGCCGACCACGGCCACATGATGGAAGGGGCCGGCTTCACGCACGTGATTGAGCAGGAATGCCATGGCATAGCCGGCAATCAGGCCGAGCAGCATATGGGGTGTGCGCGGCAGCCAGCGCCGCGCCGCCAGCGCGCCGATCAGCGTGACGACGCCGACCGCGAACGCGGACAGGTTGATGTCGGCGTAGTCGGTGAACACATGGCGCACGACGCCGAAGGCCTTGGTGCCGGCTGGCACTTCGAGACCCAGCAAGTCCTTCAGTGCAAACAGCGCGATCAGCATTGCGGCGCCACAGGTAAAGCCGAGCAGGACGGATGGCGAGATGAAATTGGCCAGCATGCCGAGGCGCAACGCGCCGATCGCCAGCTGCATGATGCCCACGAGCAGCGTGACGGCCAGCACGAGCTGGATGTACTGGGGGCTGCCCGCCAGCGCAAGGGGCGAGAGCATGGCGAACAGGGCCAGCGAATTGGCATTGGTCGGCCCTGACATGACGTGCCAGCTCGATCCGAAAAGTGCGGCGACGATGCACGGCACCACAGCGGTGTAGATGCCGTACTGGGGCGGCAGACCGGCCAAGGTCGCAAATGCCACGCCCTGGGGAAGCACGAGCAGAGCGCCCAGGAGGCCGGCGATGAGATCCGCACGCAGCGTCTCCCGTGATACACGGTGGCGCCAGGCTGGCAGCCACCTAAACATGAGAGACGCGAAATCTGGGCGCACGGTAAAACAGTCTTAGGGCAGGGGATTGAGGGAAAGGGTGGCAACGACGGGCGTATGGTCCGAGGGCTGCTCCCATGTCCGTGGCACCTTGTCGATGGTGCAAGCGGTACAGGCCTTGGCCAGCGGATCGGACAACAGGATATGATCGATCCGCAGGCCCGCATTGCGCCGGAAGGCCAGCATGCGGTAGTCCCACCAGCTATAGAGCTTGGGGGGCTGTTCGAATTGCCGGAAGGCATCTGTCAGTCCGAGCCCTTCGAGCGCACGGAAGGCAGCGCGTTCTTCGGGGGACACCAGGTTTTCGCCCTCCCACTTGGCGGGATCGTGCACGTCACGGTCTTCCGGGGCGATGTTGTAGTCGCCGAGCAGCGCCAACTGCGGATAGCGCGCGAGCTCGTCCCGCAGCCACGCGGTCAGCGCCTCGAGCCAGCGCAACTTGTAGGCGAACTTGTCGGAACCGACGGCCTGGCCATTGGGGAAGTACGCTGAAATGACACGCAGTGGTCCACCGGCTGTTGCGTAGGTGCCAGCGACCACGCGTTGCTGGGTGTCTTCGAAACCAGGGATGTTGCGTACGACGTCGGTCGGGGTGGGCAGGCTGGTCGTGCGGGCCAGGATGGCGACGCCGTTGTAGGTTTTCTGGCCGGTGTAGATGCTGTGGAACCCTGCGCTTTCGAGTTCTGCCAGGGGGTACTTGTCGTCCGGCAGCTTGAGTTCCTGCAGGCAGAGCAGGTCGATGGGCTGGTCGCTATCCTCCTGCGCCAGCAGCCAGTCGAGCACATGTGGCAGGCGCACTTTCAGCGAATTGACATTCCAGGTGGCGAGCTTCATTCCGTCTTCTGTGGGTGTCTGGGGCTCCGGGCAGATCCCCGGCACCCTGCGCAACGCCTTGCCGGCATCCGTTCGGAACGTGCCAGGCAGGGCGCGTTGCAGCCGCTATTGTCGCACTACCTGGCCCGGAAGGGGAAATGCCCGCCGATAATGGCATTCAGGCGGCCATGCCGCCATGGCGCAGCAACGCATCGATGGTCGGCTGGCGGCCCCGGAAGGCCTTGAATGATTCCATCGCCGGACGGCTGCCGCCGGCTTCAAGGATGGCCTGGCGGTAACGCATGCCGGTTTCCGGGTCGAGCACCGTACCGCGTGTCTGCGCCGCTTCCTCGAAGGCGGCATAGGCGTCGGCGGACAGGACCTCGGCCCATTTGTAGCTGTAGTAGCCAGCGGCGTACCCGCCTGCAAAGATGTGTGAGAAGGAATTCGGCCAGCGCGACAGCGTCGCCTGCGGGATGACATGGAAAGTATCGTTCACGGTGCGAGCCAGTTCGAGTACCGACCGCTTGCCACGGGGATCGAAGTCCGTGTGCAGTTGCATGTCGGTGACCGAGAACACGATCTGGCGGAGCGTCATCATGCCATTCTGGAAATTGCGCGCGGCCAGCATGCGGTCGTAGAGCGCACGGGGCAATGGCTCACCGGTGGTGGCGTGGCGCGTCATGCGCGACAGCACCTCCCATTCCCAGCAGAAATTTTCCATGAACTGCGAGGGCAGTTCGACGGCATCCCATTCGACGCCATTGATGCCCGATACGCCCAGGTCCTCGACCTGCGTCAGCATGTGGTGCAGGCCGTGGCCGAACTCATGGAACAGCGTGATGACTTCGTCGTGCGTGAACAGCGCCGGCCGGCCGCCGACTGGTGCGGAGAAGTTGCAGGTCAGGTAGGCCACGGGCGTTTGCACGCTGCCATTGCCGAGTCGCTTGCGGCCACGCGCATCGTCCATCCAGGCGCCACCGCGTTTGCCTTCGCGGGCATACAGGTCGATATAGAACTGCGCCAGCAGGCGGCCATCGCGCGACGAAACACGGTAGAACCGCACATCGGGATGCCATGTGGGCGCCTCATCTACGGCGATGACAACATCGAACAGTGTCTGGACCACGTCGAACAGCCCCGCCAATACCTGCGGCTCGGGGAAGTACTGTTTCACTTCCTGCTCCGAGAACGCATAGCGTTGCTCGCGCAATTTCTCGGAAGCGTAGGCAAGGTCCCACGGTTCGAGCTTGTCGAGGCCAAGCGATTCACGGGCGAACGTTTGCAGTTCGGCCCAGTCGGCTTCCGCGAAGGGACGGGCCTTGTCGGCCAGTTCACGCAGGAAGGTCAGGACCTGTTCCGGCGACTCCGCCATCTTGGGCACCAGCGACAGTTCGCCGAAGCTGCCATAGCCCAGCATGCGCGATTCTTCCTGCCGCAGGGCCAGTTGTTCGACCATGTTGGCGCTGTTGTCCCACTCAGGCTTGCCTTGGTTGTAGGCGGTCAGCTCGGAGGCCCGGGTAACGTTGGCTTCGTACAGCGTCTGGCGCAGGGTGCGGTCGTCTGCATATTGCAGCACAGGGAAATAAGACGGGAAATGCAGCGTGAATTTCCAGCCCGCCTTGCCGTCCTTCTCGGCGGCGGCACGGGCGGCTTCCAGCGCATCCTCGGGGACGCCCGCCAGGCGTGCTTCATCTTCAATGAAGAGCGCGTAGGCATTGGTAGCATCGAGTACATGGTCGGAGAAGGCCTTGCTCAGATTGGCCTGGGCTTCCTGGATTTCGGCAAAGCGCGCCTTCTGGTCTTCCGGCAATTCGGCGCCGCCCAGGCGAAAGCCGCGCAGTTCATGTTCCAGCAGCATCTTGCGTGCCGGTGAGAGACCAGCAAACTCCGGACCTTCCGCAATCGCCTTGTACTTGCGGTAAAGCGCGAGATTCTGTCCCAGCGCGGCGCTGAATTCGGTCACGCGCGGCAGGTTTTCCGCATGGGCCTGGCGCAGCGCCGGGGTATCGACCACAGCGCTGAGATGGCTGACGATGCCCCAGGCGCGGCCGAGCGGCTCGGTGGCGGCTTCAAGGCGCGTCAGTACCGTATCCCATGTTGCCGGTGCGGTATCGTTTTCGATGGCCTGGACGGCGGCCTGGGCATCGGCCAGCAGGCGGTCGAGTGCCGGCGTGATGTGTTCCGGGCGGATGGCGTCGAAGCGCGGCAGGCCGCTGAAGTCGAGCAGGGGGTTGTCGGCAGGCGTCATAAGGGCAATCCGTCAGGGGTAGAACAGTTCAGACACATAGCAGATAGGGGCGGTTCATGCGATTCCAACCCCGCTGCGGATGTGCTCCGGCATGCACGGGTATGCTCAGGCGGCTGCGCGTTCTGCCGATTCCAGCGTGTTGATCAGCAGCATGGTGATGGTCATCGGACCCACGCCGCCCGGCACGGGGGTGATCCAGCCGGCCACTTCCCGCACGCCGGCAAAGTCGACGTCGCCACACAGCTTGCCCTCGTCGTTGCGGTTCATGCCGACATCGATGACCACGGCGCCGGGCTTGACCATGTCCGCGGTAATCAGGTTGCGCTTGCCCACAGCCGCCACGATGATGTCCGCCTCGCGCGTGTGCGCTGCGAGATCGCGGGTCTTGCTGTTGCAGATCGTGACCGTGGCTCCTGCCTGCAGCAGCATCATGGCCATCGGCTTGCCGACGATGTTCGATGCGCCTGCCACCACGGCTACGGCGCCACGCAATGGCATGTCGATGGATTCCAGCATTTTCATGCAGCCATAGGGCGTGCAGGGACGGAACAGCGGCGCGCCGGTCATCAGTGCGCCGGCATTGGCGACATGAAAGCCGTCCACGTCCTTTGCGGGTGCGATGGCCTCGAGCACTTTGTGGCTGTCGATATGCTTGGGCAGCGGCAGTTGTACGAGGATGCCGTGAATCTTGGGGTCGGCGTTGAGTTCGGCGATGCGTTCCAGCAGGCCGGCTTCGGTCAGGTCGGCGGGATAACGGTCGAACACCGAGTAGAAGCCATTTTCCTCGCATGCCTTGATCTTGTTGCGCACATAGACCTGGCTGGCCGGGTCTTCGCCGACCAGGATGACAGCCAGGCCGGGCTGGTGGCCTTTGGCGGTCAGGGCTGCGGCGCGTGCGGCGGCCTCGGTGCGGAGTTTCTTGGCAAGGGCGTTACCGTCGATCAGTTGGGCGGGCATGTGGGATACCGAAAGAAGTGTCTGGAAAGGGGCTGCGGGCTTCGATGGTCGCTCAGGGAGCCCGGATTCCCGCACATTATAAAGCGCCGCGCCGTGGCGGCAGAAATGCGGCGCATGGCCGGGCAGGACATCGCTCGGCTGATGTGGCGCAGAGAAGGGGGCGTGGGCGCGTTGGGGGGCAGAGAGGCAGGTGGGCTTGGGTCTGGCACCGGACGAGCTGGGCGCTGCCAGGCCCGCAGTGTCCCTGGCAGCGTTGCCGGATCAGGACTGCGGCTTGGACAGCGCCAGGCGCAGCAGGTCGGCCACCGTGCTGACGTTGAGCTTTTCCATGATATTGGCGCGATGGGCTTCCACGGTCTTGATGGATATGCCCAGGTCATCGGCGATCTGCTTGTTCAGGCGGCCGGCGACGATGCGTTCGAGCACCTGCTGCTCACGCGTGGTGAGGCGTGAGAGCAGATCCTGGGCGGCTTTCTGTTCACTGGCGGCGGAGAAGTCGGCCCGGGCTTTGTCCAGCATCCGTTCCACGAGTGTGCGCAGCTCGCTTTCATCGAACGGCTTCTCGATGAAATCGATGGCGCCCTTCTTCATGGTCGACACCGCGAGCGGCACGTCGCCATGGCCGGTCACGAAGACGATGGGCAGCGCCTTGCCTTCGGCGACCAGCCGGTCCTGCAGTTCCGGTCCGCTCATGCCGTGCATGCGCACGTCGAGGATCAGGCACGCGACCTGGGCGGTATCGTAGGCGGCCAGGAACTGTTCGGCGCTGTCGAAACAGCGGACCTGGTAGCCGTTGCCTTCGAGGAGCCAGGTCAGCGAGTCGCGCACGGCTTCGTCGTCGTCGACGACAAAGACGGTTTCGGCGCGGCTGGCGGTGGTGGACGAGGCAGTCATGTCTAACTCCGGTTGTCGATTTACTGATCGTGCAGCACGGGTGTGAGCGGCAGCATGATTTTAAACGTACATCCGACGCCGTCGGCATTGTTTTCGACCCACAGGCGTCCCTGGTGCGATTCGATGATCGAGCGGCAGATGTTCAGGCCCATGCCCATGCCATCGGATTTGGTGCTGAAAAATGGCTCGAACAGACGCTCCTTGGTGGCTTCGTCCACGCCCGGGCCCTGGTCGATGACGTCGATCATGACCACGCGGCCCAGCTCGGAATCGGCCTCCTGGGCGTGCAGGCGGACCACGCCGGTCGCCCGGAAGCCCTGCAGCATGCCCATGGCTTCGACGGCGTTCTTGAGCAGGTTCACGAGCACCTGTTCGATCAGTACCGGGTCGACGAAGAGGATCGTATTGCCTGCCGGCAGGCGCGTGACCAGCGTCACCTTGCGCCGCGAAGCTTCGATTTCGGCCAGGCCAACCGCATCCTCGACGATGTCCCGCAGTATCGTCTCGCGTCGCTGCGGCTGGCTACGCTTCACGAAGCCACGGATGCGCTGGATGATGGTACCCGCGCGCACGGCCTGGGTGGCGGTTTTCTCCAGCACCGGAATCAGGTCCTCGGGCGAACTGCGGCCCGAGCGCAACCGTGCCACCGCACCCATGCAGTAGTTGCTGATGGCGGCCAGCGGCTGGTTGAGTTCGTGCGCCAGCGAGGAAGCCATTTCGCCCATCGTGGTGAGGCGGCTGGTGAACTGCAGGCGCTCCTCATGCTGGCGTGCCATGTCCTCGGCCATGCGCCGGCTGGTGATGTCGGTGGCGATCTGCATCTGCGCGAGATGGCCATCCACCCACTGGATGTAGCGGCGGCGCACTTCGAACCACTTCTGCATATCCGGCATATAGACCTCGCGCGCATCGGTGCTGAAGGTCGTCAGTTCCGAGGCGGGCAGGCCGGCGAAGGCGTCTACGTAATCGGTGACGTCGCCGGTATTCTGCTCCGGATCAGTATCCTCGAGCGCCAGGTGGCCTTCCGCGCCATTGCCGAACAGCTGTTGGTAGTAACGGTTGGCAAACAGCAGTTCGCCGGTGACCGGGGCGACCACCGACACTGCGGAGTCGAGACTTTCCAGCACGGTGGTGAAGCGCTCGTGCGCGGCGGCCAGTTCTTCCCGGGCCCGCTTGGGCTCGGTGATGTCGGTCATCGAACTCATCCAGCCGGTATGCACGCCGCGGCCATCGACCAGGGGCGAGACGTACATGCGGGCATAGAAACTCGTGCCGTTGCGGCGCATCACGCGCATCTCGTAGCCGGTCGGCGGCGCCTTGCCCGCCAAGGTGTCGTCGATGCGCTGCTGCATCTCGGCGTCGCGGTTCGGTGGCCAGTACGGGAACGGCGGGGAACGGCCGACCAGCTCGGCTTCGGACCAGCCCGTCATCCGGCAGAACGCGGGATTCACATAGGTGATGCGGCCGCTGAGATCGAGCGCGCGCAGGCCGATCAGCATGGAGTTTTCCATAGCGCGCCGGAACGATGTTTCCTCAAGCAGCGCGCGCTGTGCTTCGGCCCGCTGCCGGGTGTGCCGCCAGACAGACCACAGGCTCCACAGCACGAAGCACGACAGCCCGCCCACCAGCCAGGCCATCATGGTGTTCGGCAGGTTCGAGCGCGGTGGATAGGCATCTGCGCGTAGCGACAACGAGTGCCCTGGGGGATCGAGCAGCACCTCGTAGCTCAGCGACGGGTTCGGCGCCGGCCGGCGCGAGGTGCTGGCGCGCAGGATATTGTTCTTGTCGATCAGCGAGAACTTGTAGCGCTCGGTCAGTTCGGCCGGCATCAGATGCGTCAGGATGCCGTTGATGGAATACACCGCGCTCAGCGTGCCGAGAAAGTCGTTGTCGCGCACGATCGGGACCAGCAGCAGCATGAAGCTTTCGCCGCGGGCATTGAGCAGCGGCCGCGAGTAGACCACGCGTTGCGTCTCGCGTGCGGTTTCGAACGTCACCGCGATGTCGGGATCGACCGGCTCATCAGGCGTCTCGCGCATGCGCGAGGCGAACTCCGAGGTGGAGGGCAGGGCCCAGCGCGTGCGGCGTCCCGCGTCGAGCCAGTTGATGAAAACGATCTCGGGGTGTTCGCGCAAGATTTCCTGTGCGGTGACGCGGTAGGCGTTCTGGTCCAGTTGCGCGGCGGCAATGTCGCGCGCCAGCGAGGCCAGCTGATCCTGGTTGCTGAGCAGGCTCAGGCGGACCTTCTGCTGGGCCCACGCTGCATCGCGGTACAGCGAGTCGCGTTGCTGCTGGATTTCTGTCTGGTGCAGTGTCCACAGGATGAGTGCCATGCTGCAGGCAAACAGCACCATGGCGACCACCGGTACGAGGATGTACCAGCCAGATCGCCAGCTGCGCCACCAGCGCAGGCGCCAAAGTCCCTTCGGGCGGCGGGTGGATGTGGCGGCATACTCCCCCGCCAGTTCGGCCGCGGCCGCATCGAGTTTTTCCGATGGCAATTGGGGGTCGCGCGGATGGAGGGGCGCGGAAGCTGAGCGGAAGCGTTGACGCAGGCGCTGGAATAACGGCATGGATGACAGAGGGTTAAGACCCGCAGTGTACCGGCATTCAGGGCCCGCGTCGCTGAGGGAAAGCGCCTAGGGGATCGGCCGGGCGGGTCGAAGACCGGATTGGCCTCGTCACAGATCCGTGATGTTGCCGCGATGGGTGGCACCGGCTTGGTGGTGCCGGTACTGCGATGGTGGAGCGGGTTTGGGGAAAGTTCGGGCGGATGGCTTGTCCAACCGCATACTGGTATGTCTGGTGCTGTCCTGATGCACTGTCCGGAGCGACAGGCGGGACATTGGCCCGGAGGGTGCCGAGCACACTTGTGGCGTTCTCCGCCGGACGGCTTGGATGCGTCGCGGCACGCGCATTGTGCTGTCTGTGCTCAAACGGGTATCCGTAAAAATGTTGCGAATATCGCCGAACAGCACATATTGCACTGCAACTAACTCATATTGCGATGCCGCATTATTTCACATTATAAGAAACTATACCGTAATTTGAAAAATTGACTTGTCTTGCCTGCTAGCCCCCCATAGAATCGGCTCATCCGGGAAAGTCCTCCAGGGGACGCGTGCGGCCCTATCAGGACCGCCCTCCGAACCAGTGCCTGGGTTTCCCGAACACGCAAAAATGCCATAAGCATAGGAGACAGATATGTCCGCCGTACCCGAACAGGTTCTCGGTAGTTCAGTTGCCAGCAATGACGCCGATCCGCAGGAAACCCAGGAGTGGCTGGAAGCGCTGGAAAGCGTGATCGGGATAGAAGGCAGCGACCGCGCCGCCTATCTGATCGACCGCCAGATCGAATTTGCCCGCGTGAATGGCGTGACCCAGCCGTTCCATGCGGAAACGCCTTATATCAATACCATCCCTGTCGAGCAGCAGGCCCGCATTCCGGGCGACCAGGATATCGAGCACCGCATCCGCTCGTACACGCGCTGGAATGCCATGGCGATGGTGCTGCGTGCCAACAAGCACACCAACGTGGGCGGCCATATCGCCTCGTTCGCCTCGGGGGCCACGCTGTATGACGTCGGTTACAACCATTTCTGGCATGCCCCTTCGGAAAAGCACGGCGGCGACCTGATCTTTGTGCAGGGCCATTCTGCGCCGGGCACGTATTCGCGCGCCTTCCTGCTGGGCCGCCTGAGCGAGAACCAACTCGACAATTTCCGCCAGGAAGTGGACGGCAACGGTATTTCCTCGTACCCGCACCCGTGGCTGATGCCCGATTTCTGGCAGTTCCCGACTGTATCGATGGGCCTTGGCCCGATCATGGCGATCTACCAGGCGCGCTTCATGCGCTACCTGCATTCCCGCGGACTGGTCACCACCGAAGGTCGCAAGGTCTGGGCGTTCCTGGGTGACGGCGAGACTGACGAGCCGGAGTCGCTCGGCGCGATTGGCATGGCTGGCCGTGAAAAACTCGACAACCTCGTGTTTGTCATCAACTGCAACCTGCAGCGCCTGGATGGACCGGTGCGTGGCAACGGGAAGATCATCCAGGAACTGGAATCCGAATTCCGCGGTGCGGGCTGGAATGTCATCAAGGTCATCTGGGGCAGCCGCTGGGATTCGCTGCTGGCGCGCGACACCAAGGGCCTGCTGATGAAGCGCATGATGGAATGCGTGGACGGCGAATACCAGACCTTCAAGGCCAAGGGCGGCGCATACGTGCGCGAGCATTTCTTCAATACGCCGGAGCTGAAGGCCATGGTGGCCGACTGGTCCGACGAGGACATCAACAACCTGAACCGTGGCGGGCACGATCCGCACAAGATCTACGCTGCTTTCCACGCGGCCACGCAGCACAAGGGCCAGCCGACGTTGATTCTCGCCAAGACCATCAAGGGCTATGGCATGGGCGAATCAGGCGAGGCCATGAACATCACCCACCAGCAGAAGAAAATGCCGGTGGATGCCATCCGCAAGTTCCGCGACCGCTGGAACCTGCCGGTGCCGGACGACAAGCTCGAGGAAGTACCGTACCTCAAGTTCGAGGAAGGCTCGAAGGAACTCGAGTACATGCGCGCCCGCCGCATGGAGCTGGGCGGTTACCTGCCGGTGCGTCGCCAGAAGGCCGAGCCGCTTGCCGTGCCCCCGCTGTCCGCGTTCGATGCGCTGCTCAAGGCGACCGGCGAAGGCCGCGAGATCTCCACGACGATGGCATTCGTGCGCGTGCTGAATATCCTGTTGAAGGACAAGTCCATCAACAAGCACATCGTGCCTATCGTGCCGGACGAGTCGCGTACCTTCGGCATGGAAGGGTTGTTCCGCCAGATCGGTATCTGGAATCAGCAGGGCCAGAAATACATTCCTGAAGACCATGACCAGCTCATGTTCTACAAGGAATCGCAGACGGGCCAGGTGCTGCAGGAAGGCATCAACGAGGCCGGTGCGATGTGTGACTGGATCGCCGCGGCTACCTCATACTCCACGCATGGCGTGCAGATGGTGCCGTTCTACATCTTCTATTCGATGTTCGGCTTCCAGCGTATCGGTGACCTGTGCTGGGCGGCCGCCGACATGCGTTCGCGCGGCTTCCTGCTGGGCGGTACCGCTGGCCGCACCACGCTGAACGGCGAAGGCCTGCAGCATGAGGATGGGCATTCGCACATCTGGTCGGCCGCCATCCCCAACTGTATCTCCTACGATCCGACGTTTGCCTACGAACTCGCCGTAGTAATCCAGGACGGCATGCGCCGCATGTATGCCGAGCAGGAGGATGTGTACTACTACCTGACGGTGATGAACGAGAACTACGAGCATCCGGCCATGCCGGAAGGTGTGGAGCAGGACATCATCAAGGGCATGTACGCGTTTCGCAAGGGCGCTGCCAAGGGCAAGGCGCCGCGCGTGCAGTTGCTCGGTTCCGGCACGATCTTCAACGAGGTTATCGCCGCTGCCGAACTGCTCAAGCAGGACTGGGGCGTCGAAGCCGACCTGTGGAGCTGCCCGAGCTTTACCGAACTGGCGCGCGATGGCCACGACGTGGCGCGCTGGAACATGCTCCATCCGCTCGAGAAGCCGCGTGAATCGCATGTGGAGCAGTGCCTGAAGGATGCCAAGGGGCCGGTCATCGCCGCCACCGACTATGTGCGCGCCTTTGCCGACCAGATCCGTCCATTCGTGCCGGGCCGCTACACCGTGCTAGGCACCGACGGGTTTGGCCGTTCCGATACGCGCGAGAAACTGCGTCATTTCTTCGAGGTCGATCGTCGCTGGGTCACCGTCGCCGCGCTCAAGTCGCTCGCCGATGAGGGCACGCTGCCGCGCGAGAAGGTCGCCGAGGCCATCACCAAGTATGGCCTGGATCCGAACAAACCGAACCCGATGAGCGTTTAAGCCCCGGTGGCCAGCTCAGGAGACATCGAATAATGAGTCAAACAATCGAAATCAAGGTACCGGACATCGGTGACTACGATGCGGTACCGGTCATCGACGTGCATGTGAAGCCGGGCGATACCGTGGCAGCCGAGGATTCGCTGATCACGCTCGAATCCGACAAGGCGACGATGGATGTACCGTCGCCTGCAGCCGGCGTGGTCAAGGAGGTCAAGGTCAAGGTGGGCGACCAGCTGGCCGAAGGGGCGCTGATCCTGTTGCTGGAACAGTCGGGCGCGGAAGCGGCCCCGCAGGCGGCAGCGAGCGCACCGGCTGCGCCTGCTCCGGCGAACAATGCGCCGGCAGCCGCACCTGCTGCTGCACCGGCTGCCCAGCCAGCGCAAGCTGCCGCAGCTGCACCGGCCGCCGCGGGTGGCACCGTGGAGGTCAAGGTACCGGACATTGGCGACTATGACGGGGTGCCCGTCATTGAAATTCACGTCAAGGTTGGCGACACGGTCGCCGCCGAGGATTCGCTGATCACGCTCGAGTCCGACAAGGCGACCATGGATGTACCGTCGCCGTCCGCTGGCATTGTCAAGGATATTCGCGTCAAGGTCGGTGATCAGGTTGGCGAAGGTGCCGTCATTCTGCTGCTGGAAGGCACAGGCGGCACAGCTGTTGCGCAGCCGGCTGCTACCCCGGCGGCTGCTACCCCGGTGGCTGCGCCCGCCCCGGCTGCTTCGGCTCCCGCGCCAGCGGCTGCACCTGTATCCGCTCAGCCTGCCCAGGCTGCCGCCTCCGCTTCGGCAAGCCAGGGTGTCACCGGCAAGGCTGCCCATGCCAGTCCTTCGGTGCGCAAGTTTGCCCGGGAGCTTGGCGTTGATGTCCACCATGTGCCGGGTACCGGTCCCAAGGGCCGCATCACGCAGCAGGACGTGCAGCTGTTCATCAAGAACGTCATGACCGGCCAGCAGGCCAATCCGGCGCGCGGCGGCGCGGCGGCTGCGACCGGTGGTGGCGAGCTTGGGCTGATCCCCTGGCCGAAGATCGACTTCACCAAGTTTGGCGAGATCGAGTCGGTGCCGCAGTCGCGCATCAAGAAGATTTCCGCGCAGAACCTGCATCGCAACTGGGTCATGATCCCGCACGTCACCAACAATGACGAAGCGGACATCACCGAACTGGAAGCCTTCCGTGTGCAATTGAACAAGGAATTCGAGAAGTCGGGCACCAAGGTCACCATGCTGGCTTTCATGATCAAGGCCACGGTCGCGGCGCTGAAGAAATTCCCGAATTTCAATGCCTCCCTCGATGGCGACAACCTGGTGATGAAAAAGTACTTCAACATCGGGTTTGCGGCTGATACCCCGAATGGCCTCGTCGTGCCGGTCATCAAGAATGCCGACAAGAAGGGCGTGATCGAGATCGCCCAGGAAATGGGCGAACTGGCCAAGCTGGCGCGGGACGGCAAGCTCAAGTCCGACCAGATGCAGGGCGGCTGCTTCTCGATTTCGTCGCTCGGCGGTATTGGCGGGACCACGTTCACGCCGATCATCAATGCACCGGAAGTGGCCATCCTCGGCGTGTGCCGCTCGGTCATGAAACCTGTCTGGAATGGCGAGGCGTTCGAGCCGCGCCTGATGCTGCCGCTGTCGCTGTCGTATGACCACCGCGTCATCGATGGCGCCGATGCAGCCCGCTTCAACGCATTCTTTGCCGGCATCCTGGCGGACTTCCGCCGCGTGCTGCTGTGACGCTGCCGACAGGAGACAGAAACAGATGAGCCAGATTGAAGTCAAGGTGCCGGATATCGGCGAATCGGGTGATGTCGATGTGATCGAGGTCCTGGTCAAGCCGGGCGATACAATCGAACTCGAGCAGTCGCTGATCGTGCTGGAATCCGACAAGGCCAGCATGGACGTGCCCTCGTCGGCGGCCGGCAAGGTGGTCGACGTCAAGGTGAAGGTCGGCGACAAGGTCAATACCGGCAGCCTGATCCTGACGGTCGAAGCACAGGCCGCCACGGCAGCCGCACCGGCTGCTCCGCAGCCAGCCGCTGCGCCAGCGGCGCCCGTTGCGAGTGCAGCGCCTGCCGCGCCCGTGGCCGTGCCCGCTGCAGCACAACACAGCGGTTCGGCTGACATCACCTGCGATATGCTGGTGCTGGGTGCTGGCCCCGGTGGATACTCCGCCGCGTTCCGCAGCGCCGACCTTGGCATGAGCACGGTCATCGTGGAGAGATACGCGACGCTTGGCGGTGTATGCCTCAACGTCGGATGCATCCCGTCCAAGGCGCTGCTGCATACCGCAGCCGTGGTCGACGAGGCCAAGGCGATGGCGGCGCATGGCGTGTCGTTTGGCGAACCGGTGATCGATCTCGACAAGCTGCGCGGCTACAAGGAACAAGTCATCGGCAAGCTTACCGGCGGTCTTGCCGGCATGGCGAAGATGCGCAAGGTGCAGGTGGTGCGTGGCGTTGGCACTTTCCTCGATCCGCATCATCTCGAAGTGGAGTTGACGGATGGCGAGGCGCAGGCGCGCACCGGCAAGAAAACCGTGATCCGCTTCGAGAAGGCGATCATCGCGGCCGGCAGCCAGGCCGTGAAGCTGCCGTTCATTCCGGAAGATCCGCGCATCGTCGATTCAACCGGTGCCCTCGAGCTACGCGAGATCCCGAAGAACATGCTGGTGATCGGAGGCGGCATCATCGGTCTCGAGATGGCCACGGTCTACAGCACGCTCGGCACGCGCATCGATGTAGTGGAGATGCTGGACGGTCTGATGCAGGGCGCGGACCGCGATCTCGTCAAGGTCTGGGAAAAGGTCAACAAGCCGCGTTTCGACAAGGTCATGCTGAAGACCCGTACCGTCGGCGTGGAAGCGCGCAAGGATGGCGTCTACGTCAGCTTCGAAGGGGAGCAGGCACCATCGGAGCCGCAGCGCTATGACATGGTGCTGGTGGCCGTTGGCCGCAGCCCGAACGGCAAGAAGATCGGTGCGGACAAGGCCGGTGTAGCCGTGACCGACCGCGGTTTCATCGAAGTCGACAAGCAGCAGCGCACCAACGTGCCGCATATTTTCGCCATCGGCGATATCGTCGGACAACCCATGCTCGCCCACAAGGCGGTGCATGAGGGCCACGTGGCGGCCGAAGCGGCACATGGCGAAAAAGCCTACTTCGATGCCAAGCAGATTCCGTCGGTGGCCTATACCGATCCCGAGGTGGCCTGGGCAGGCCTGACGGAAGAGCAGTGCAAGGCGCAGGGCATCAAGTACGGCAAGGGCGTTTTCCCATGGGCAGCCTCGGGACGTGCCATTGCCAACGGCCGCGACGAAGGCTTCACCAAGCTGCTGTTCGACGAAGAGACGCATCGCATCATCGGTGGCGGCATCGTCGGCACGCATGCCGGTGACCTGATCGGGGAAGTGTGCCTCGCCATCGAGATGGGCGCAGACGCCGTGGACATCGGCAAGACCATCCATCCGCACCCAACCCTGGGCGAATCGGTAGGCATGGCCGCGGAGATCTACGAGGGCGTATGTACCGACGTGCCGCCGGCCCGCAAGAAATGATCGCGGCGAGGGCGTAAGAAAAAAGCACAGGGCGGTTGTCCATCCGAGCACGTCCTGGCTCATGCACAGCCATGGGCGGATTGATCGACGACCGGTAACCGAGGTAACCGGTATCCGGTGCGGCAGTACAGGAACAGGCGGCGTGATGCCGCCTGCTTTTGCTTATAAAATGCAATTAACCGCCAGGCTGTACAATACCCCAAGTGTGCTGAAGCTTGCAGTCAGAGGGGATATCTGTGGATGTGACGTCCTGCGCGTATCCACCGTGTTGCGAGACATGCCTGCCCCAGGTGGATACGCGCGTTCTTCAACGTCAGGCACTGCCGGCAGCTTTCTTCTTGCGTTGCGCCCGGCGCGCCAGCATGTTGAGACCTTCGATGGTGGCCGAGAACGCCATGGCTGCGTAGATGTAGCCCTTGGGCACGTGGGCGCCAAAGCCTTCGGCCAGCAATGTCATGCCGATCATCAGCAAAAAGCCCAGTGCCAGCATCACGATGGTCGGATTGCGCTCGATGAAATTGGCCAATGGCGTCGCGGCTAGCAACATGACGGTAACCGCCACGATCACGGCGGCAAACATGATCGGGATATGTTCCGTCATGCCCACGGCGGTGATGATGCTATCGATGGAAAAGACGATGTCGAGCAGCAGGATCTGCCCGATGGCGGCGGAAAAGGCCAGCGCGGCCTGCGGGCTCCCGAACATGTCGCCTTCAGGTGGCGGGTCGACGTGATGATGGATCTCGCGCGTGGCTTTCCAGACCAGGAAAGCGCCACCGGCGATCAGGATCAGGTCGCGCCACGAGAAATCCTGGCCGAAGGCTGTGAAGAGCGGCGTCGTGAGCTGGACGATGAACGCGACAGTGCCCAGCAAGGCCAGCCGCAGCACCAGCGCCCCGCTGATGCCGATCCGCCGGGCCCGGGCGCGCTGTGCTTCGGGCAGCTTGTTGGTGAGAATGGAGATGAAAATCAGGTTGTCGATGCCAAGGATGACTTCCATGGCAATGAGGGTAGCGAGGGCCGCCCATGCAGCGGGGTCGACCAGCAGGTGTGACAGGTTTTCCATGCGCGCTCCCGGACTGAGCCGTCGTGTCCCGCGATTGGGACGGGCCGTTCATCCTAGCAAGGGAGGTGCTTACCCGCCAAGGTTTGCGTCAAAAGTGTTGAGTCTGGCGCGGCCCGATTGCTGCCGCGCTTGCTGTCAGAGTGTGGGACGCGCTAGACGCAATGGCAGCCTCAGAATCCGTTGCAGCCAACGCGTGGCCCGCATGCATGCCGCGCCCGCCAATCCGGCGCCAGCGAGTCCGGCGAGCCAATGGCCCTGACTGAGCAGGTAGGCGCCTGCCATGACCATGGGGAGACACATCAGGCATGGCAGGATCAGCATGCAACGCGCCTCGAAACGAGGCAGTCTGATCAGTTGGCGCAGCACGTGATAGCGAAGCGGGCGTAAGTGCAGGTTGAGCCTTGTGTGCGCACTGCGCAAGACCCGGCCAGCCGCCGCGGCAGCACGACGCATGAGGGGTGGGCGCGAGACGGTCATGATGGGTGTCGGAGATGGTTGGCTCAGGCCGGTCAACGCAGCCAATCCGGCAACTGGCTGCTGAGGAGCCCAACGATTGGGGCGACACAATTTTCCACGCCTTTGGCCTGATGGATAGCGTGAATATGAAAAGCTTGCACGAAGCGCGAAGTGACGTTTGCAAGAAAATGTGCCTTGGCTGAGGGCCATGTTGAAAAAGCCAAAAGCCACGCAGGAAATCATTGCATGTCCTGGTGCAGGGCATCCATGCGGCGCGTCGCGAAGGGCGACAGAGCGCCGTCGCTCTCGACTTGATCAACCGCTAGGGTGTGGTGGGGCGGTGCGAGGGAAGAGGGCAGCCGAACAGGCGACACGTAGAGAATGCTTGCTTGCGGTGATCTTGCCGATCAGGCTGGTGACCAGGTGAAAAGAAAAACGGCGCCAACCCGAAGGGGATGGCGCCGTTTTCAGGGAGGCGGTTGCCTGTGCGTCAGGCAGCGGCCTTCTTGGCGGACGTGCGGGCTTGCGCAGTGGCTTGCTGTGCAGCCTTGGCAGCAACGTTGGTGGCTGCGTGGAAATTGCTTTCGGCGATTTCGACAGCCTGCTTCGTGGCCTTTTGCACCGAGTCATACGCATTGTTGGCTGCGGAGATGGCCGACTTTGCGAGGGCGACGGCGCTTTCCGAGCCAGCCGGTGCATTGCGGGCGATGTTGTCGACGAGCGACTGCACGCGCTGGCTGCTTTCGGCGATCTGCGATTCAGCGACCTTGTTGAATTCCGAACCGGTGTCCGAGGCGATCTCGTACAGGTGACGGGTATAGGCCAGGGCTTTTTCGGCGACCGGCTGGATCAGGGCGGCCTGGACGGCCATGAGCTCCTGGGCATCCTTCACGGACAGGACCTTCTTGGCGGTATCGACGTTTTCCGCAAAGCTGGCCTTGACCACTTGCAGATTCAGTTCGACGAGCTTCTCGACGCTTTCGAAGGCCTTGGTGGTGAGGCCGAACAGGGTTTCGAGGTTGGCTTTGTTGGCAGCGGCGATTTGTTCCGGCGTCAGCATTGCAGTCTCCAGTATCATCGGGGTACGACGGTTGAACGGTGGATGCCCTCAAACGCTACATGGCCTCGATGTCGAAAGTGTGACGGCGGGCTCCGGGCACGGAGCGAAACATCGTTTTGATGCGTCGCAACAATTCCTATTCTATTGACCGCACGTTCGATGTCAAGCGATTTTTGTGCGTTGCACAAAAAATTCAAGTCAGATTTAAGCAATGCGAAATGACCAGAGGGAAATCGTGTTGCAGCGGCCACTTTTTGATCGTGCTTTGTTCTCGCATGTGCTGCGTACGCCGCTGGCGGGCGGTATGCGGTGCTACCATGCATCATGTGGTTTTCGCGGTATTTCTGTGACCACGCATTGTCTTCTGCAGTTCGCCCCATCCTGATGCACGCTTATTACGCTGACCACTTCGTCTTGCCCTTGCCCGAAGGACATCGTTTTCCGATGCAGAAATACCGGATGCTGCGCGATGCCGTGACAGCCTCCAGTGCCGGCATTACGCTGCGGGAGGCGCCGCGCGCCTCGGATGCCGATTTGCTGCTGGCCCATACGGACGAGTATGTGCAGAAGGTGTCGGCGGGTACCCTTGAGCCGGCGCGTCAGCGCGAAATCGGCTTTCCATGGTCTGAGGCCATGGTGGAGCGCTCAAGGCGTTCCGCCGGGGCGACGATTGCTGCGTGCCGCCAGGCCATGCGTGACGGCATTGCAGTCAATCTCGCTGGCGGTACGCATCACGCCTATGCGGACAAGGGCGGCGGATTCTGTGTGTTCAACGACTCGGCCATCGCTGTGCGGCGCCTGCAGCAAGACGCCGATGCCGAGGGTCGCCAACTGCGTGTCGCGGTGATCGATCTGGACGTACACCAGGGGAATGGCACGGCTTCGATCCTGCGGGATGATGCGACGGTATTCACGCTGTCGCTGCATGGCGAGCGCAATTACCCGTTCCGCAAGGAAGCGAGCGATCTCGATGTCGGCTTGCCCGATGGCTGTAGCGACGCGCAGTACCTTGATGCCTTGCAGGGCGCGCTCGATCTCATGCTGGGGCGTTTCGTGCCGGGACTCCTGATCTATCTCGCGGGGGCCGATCCCCATGAAGGCGATCGGCTGGGCCGGCTGTGTCTGACCATGGATGGCCTGGCCGAACGCGACCGGATGGTTTTCGATGTTGCGCGTACGCACGGCATTCCCATTGCGGTCACCATGGCCGGTGGCTATGGCAGTGAGATCGCGCACACTGTGGCCGTGCACGAGCAGACCGTGTTGCTGGCGGCGCGCATGCATGCCCGTCTTCACGCAGCGAGAACGGCTGCATGACGTGCCCAACGCTCTCGCCGGACGACACGGCGCAGCCGGATAACCTGTGGCTGCAGATGATGCCATGGGTATTCGTTGTGATCTGGAGTACCGGCTTCATTATCGCCAAGTATGCGATGCCGCATGCGGAGCCGATGACCTTCATGTTCGTGCGGTGTGCAGGCGTGGTGCTGTGCATGGCGCCGATCGCGCTGCTGACGCGGGTGCCGCTGCCCCATGCGCGCGGTCGCATCGACTGGCGCGCCATCGGCCATCTCTCGGTCGCCGGATTACTGTTGCAGACCGGCTATATCGGGGGGGTGTGGGCTGCCATCCGGCTCGGCATGCCGGTAGGCCTGTCGGCGCTGATCGTTGGCATGCAGCCGATTCTCACCGCGGTGTATGCATCGGCTACCGGTGAGCAGGTGTCGGCGCGCCAATGGAGCGGATTGCTGCTGGGCATCGTGGGTGTTGCGCTGGTTGTATCGAACAAGCTGGATGTGGCTGGCGTCACGCCCATCAGCCTGACCTTGTGCGTGATGGCGCTGCTATCGATCACGGTCGGCACGATTTATCAGAAGCGTTTTTGTCCGGTATTCGACCTGCGCATGGGATCGCTGATCCAGTTCGCTGCCGCAGGGTTGGTGTGCCTGCCATTGATGTTCCTGTTCGAAACCCGGGAGATCGAATGGGCGCCGGAACTGATCGGCGCCTTGCTGTGGGCCGTGCTGACCATGTCGATCGGCGCCATGTCGTTACTGTTCCTGCTAATTCGTCGCGGTGCCGCGACCAGTGTGTCGGCGCTGATGTATCTGACGCCACCCACGACGGCATTGATGGCGTGGGGCTTGTTTGGCGAGAGCTTCAGGCCAGCGGCCATGGCCGGCATGGTGCTGGCCGCGGCGGGGGTAGCGCTGGTCCTCCGCAAGCCTGCGCGACGCGCTTGATGCAGTGTCTGGCGCGTTTTCCATCACGTCTGTCGATGGTTGTATCGAGCGTACGACGAGCATTTCCGTGAGTTGCCATGAAACCTGAGAATTCTGCCCCAGATGCAGCCGCCATTGCCGCGGTTGATGCCGCCATCACCTCGCGGCGCTCGGTGCGCGCCTACCTGCCGGATGCCGTACCCCGGTCGACCATCGATGCAATTCTTGGTGTCGCCAGCCGGGCGCCGTCAGGGACCAATGCCCAGCCATGGCATGTCCACGTGCTCACCGGCGCTGCGCGGCAGCGGCTGTCCGAGGCCATTCTCGAGGCGTATCGCAATCCTGAGACGGCGCAGGGGCATTACGAGGAATATGCGTACTATCCCAAGGAGTGGTTCTCGCCGTATCTGGACCGACGCCGCAAGGTTGGCTGGGACCTGTACGGGCTACTGCGTATCCAGAAGGGCGACAAGGAAAAGATCAGCGCCCAGAACGCGCGGAACTACGCGTTCTTCGACGCCCCGGTGGGGCTGATCTTTACGATCGACCGGCGGTTGGGGCAGGGCAGTTGGCTGGACTATGGCATGTTCTTGCAGAACATCATGATCGCGGCGCGCGCCCGGGGGCTCGATACGTGCCCGCAGGCGGCGTTTACCCGCTTTCACCGTGTGATTTCAGCACAGCTGGCGTTGCCCGCCGAGCAGATGGTGGTGTGCGGGATGTCGCTGGGCTGGGCCGATCCGGCGGCCGTGGAGAATTCGCTGACAACGGAACGGGAAGCGGTAGCGCAATTCACCCGCTATATTGAATAAAACCGTTAATTGTTGCTGCTTTGCAACATAATTTTGAGGTCTCCCGTACGCGACCGAAGGAATTTTTCATCAAGTGAAAAATCAGGGTAAACCTGCTTTAAATAGATTCGGTAAGTCCTTCATCTTGATCAGAAATTTATTTTTGCATACACTAACGCCATCCCAGCCCCCGCGCGCGCCAGCCACCATGCTTTTCTTAGACTCCCGATTTCCCCGCTTTTCCGGCGCGCTCGCCTCGGTAGCGGCTGCTTGCCTTATGGCCCTTTCTGCCGCGTACGCTCCTGATGTGGCCGCTGCACCGGGCAAGAAGAGCGCGACCGAAACCAAGAGCGCTTCCAAGAAATCGAACGCCAAGCAAACCACGGTCAAGCGCAAGGAAACGGGCACGCGCAAGGGCGGCAAGGTGGTTGCGACACGTGCCGAGAGCAAGAAGGCTGCGGCGCGGGGCAGCCGTCAGGAAGCAACCAGAACCGTGGCCGTGCGCCGTGTGACGGTGGTGAACGGCAAGCGCCGTGTGGTGGTGACTCGCGTGCGCCAGGCCGAACCGATGCGTGCAGCATTTACACCTGCACCGGCCCGCCCGTCGCTCGGCGAGGCGCTGGGCCTGCGCGATACGCAGGATGCCCTGGACCTGCGCTCCAGTGTGGCGCTGGTGATGGACCAGAATACCAATGAAGTGCTGTTCCAGAAAAATCCGCTGGCAGTGTTGCCGATTGCCTCGATCACCAAGCTGATGACTGCGCTGGTGGTGATGGATGCGCGCCAGCCGATGGACGAGATCCTCGAGGTAAGCGAAGCTGACCGTGACCTGGAAAAGGGCACCAGCTCGCGCCTGCAATATGGCTTGCAGCTGCCGCGCCATGAATTCATGCTGCTGGCATTGATGTCATCTGAAAACCGTGCCGCATCCGTGCTGGGTCGCCATTACCCAGGCGGCCTGCCGGCGTTTGTGCAAGCCATGAATCGCAAGGCGCGCGAGCTTGGCATGACGGATTCGCGTTTCGTTGATTCCAGCGGCCTGTCGAGCAGCAATGTGTCCAGCGCGGCGGACCTGGCCAAGCTGGTGGTCGCGGCTCATCGTAACCCTGTAATCCGCAGCTACTCGACGCAGACGGAACACAGCATTACCGCGCTCAATGGCCGGACGCTGCACTATGTGAACACCAACCGTCTGGTGCGTGGCGGCGACTGGGATATCGGCCTGCAGAAGACCGGCTTTATCAGTGAAGCTGGCCGTTGCCTGGTAATGCAAGCCAAGGTGCAGGGCCGCGACGTGGTGATGGTGTTCCTTGATTCCGCTGGCAAGCTCTCGCGCTTTGCCGATGCGGTGCGCGTACGCGACTGGCTTGAGCATACTCCGGTGCCGCGTGGCCCGTACACGCGTTCGCCGAACGCGCCGCAGCAGGTGCTCAGCGGCATGGCACCGCGCGGGACTTGATGGAAGTCGATGCCTCGGTGGTATCGAGGGCGTAAAAAAGCACCTGGTCACAGGTGCTTTTTTATTGGTCCTGCCCCGATGAAATATCAGGTTTCTTCCAGGTAGCCCATGCCCCGCGAGATCTGCAGCGCGGTGTCCTTCAGATGCTCCAGCCAGCTGTCCTGCAAACGATCGGCTGGCGCGGACAAGGAGAGTCCGGCGACTAGGCGGCGCGAGTCATCGTAGATTCCGGCAGCAATGCAACGCACGCCGAGTTCGAGTTCTTCGTTGTCGCGCGCGTAGCCATTGGTCCGCACCCAGCTCAGTTCACGCTCCAGCTTGGCTGGATCCGTGATCGAGGTGCTGGTATGGCCTGAGAGCCCGGTTCGCGTCGCGTAGGCACGGACGCGGCCGATTTCATCGGCGGCGAGAAATAGCTTGCCAACCGAGGTCAGATGCAAAGGTGCGCGTCCACCGATGGCACGTACCACCTGCATGCCGGAACGTTCGCTGTAGGCCCGTTCGATATAGACGATCTCGTCGCCCTGGCGTACCGACAGGTTCACCGTTTGCCCGGTCAGGCGGTGCAGGGCGCGCATCGGGACCAGCGCCGCTTCACGTACCGACAGGCGAGCCTTCACCAGGTTGCCGAGCTCCAGCAGGCGCATGCCAAGCCGGTAGCTGCCCGGATCGGAACGGTCGACAAAACGGCAGGCGACCATGTCGTTCAGGATACGGTGCGCAGTGGAAGGGTGGAGGCCGGTCGCGAGAGACAATTCCTTGAGGCTGACCGGATCCGCATGCAGGGCCAGCGCATCGAGCAGCATGACCATGCGTTCGATGACTTGAATGGATGTTTTGCCTGGTTCTTTGTCGACCTTGTCGGCATCAGTCATTGCAGCGGGATCTTGAGATGTGTGGAACGGCTCCATTCTATCTCACATTGTGAAAATTTCAAGTGGTGAAATGCCGTGCGGCATGCTGCGCTTGCGCCATCATGTGTGGTTGCTGCTTCACATGCCTGGCAGACAATACGCAATGCAGGAACGTCTAGGATACGCCGATTTTGCTGCATTGCGATATCAATGTCCGATTTGCCTGCGCATCCCGCCCCACGCCATAATGCGGGGACGCAACTATCAACAGGGGTGCTGCTATGCGCGTCGGACTGTTCGTGACCTGCCTGATCGACCTGATGCGCCCCGATATCGGTTTCTCCGTGGTCAAGCTATTGGAGCATGCCGGTTGTGACGTGATGGTGCCGCAGGCCCAGACGTGCTGCGGGCAGCCTGGATACAACTCCGGAGATCGCGCGGCGGCACGCGATCTTGCGGAGAAAATGCTGCGCGAGTTCGAGCAGTTCGACTATGTCGTCGTACCATCCGGATCCTGTGGCGGCATGATCCGCCATCATTACGGCGACCTGTTCCGTGACGACCCTGAACTCCAGGGGCGCTACGCACGCCTGCAGCCGAAGGTGTATGAGCTGACCGATTTCCTGGTCAACGTCGTGCAGCTGAAGGACCTGCCGTCACAATTTGCCGGCCACATTACCTACCATGATTCCTGCTCCGGGCTGCGCGAGCTGGGCGTCAAATCGCAGCCACGCGCCTTGCTGGCGCAGTTGCCAGGCGTCACCGTGACCGAGATGCCTGATTGCGAGGCCTGTTGCGGGTTCGGCGGTACGTTTTCACTGAAGTACGGCGATATCTCTACTGCCATCGTCGACGAGAAATGCGCCAGCATCGCCGGCAGCGGCGCGGACGCCGTGGTGCTCGGCGATGTCGGTTGCATGCTCAATATTGAAGGGCGACTACGCCGTACCGGCAACGAACACACACGTGTGCTGCATGTGGCGCAGGTGCTGGCTGGCGACGCCTGAGGGAGAAGATCATGCAGGTCCAATCCATGAACTTCAAGGCGCGTGCTGGCGAGAAGCTTGCCGATCAGCGTCTGCAGAATAATCTCAAGAAGCTCTCAACCAAGTTCGTAAGCGCACGCGCCACGGCGATTCGGGAGATCGACTTCGAAGCGACGCGTGCAGCGTTGAAGGAGCGGCGCAACCGCGCGCTGGAAAACCTGGATGTGTGGCTCGAGCAGTTCGAGGCCCAGGCCGCGCAGCGTGGCACCACGGTGCTGTACGCCGAAACTACGGCCGATGCGGCGCGGCTGGTGGCCGAGATCGCGCAGCGCCACGGTGTACGCAAAGTCATCAAGAGCAAGTCGATGGTGACGGAGGAAATGCGCCTCAACCAGGTGCTGGCGGAGATGGGCGTGCAGAGTGTCGAGACCGATCTTGGCGAGTACATCCTGCAGATCAATGACAACGAGCCGCCTTCACACATCATTGCCCCCGTGGTACACAAGGACAAGGACGAAATCGCCGATCTGTTCGCGCGCGTACATCGCAAGCCGCGGCTGACCGACATCTCGGAAATGACCCGGGAAGCGCGCGACACGCTGCGTCCGGAATTTCTGAGCGCGGACATGGGCGTCACGGGCGGCAATTTCGTGATTGCCGAAACCGGCTCGGTGGCCATCGTGACGAACGAAGGCAATGAAGGCATGTGTACCGTCATGCCACGTGTGCACGTCGCCGTGACGGGCATCGAAAAAGTCCTGCCGACGCTCGAGGACCTGGCCACGGTGATCCGGCTGCTGCCCCGTTCGGCGACGGGGCAGTCGATCTCGAACTACCTGTCGTTGCTGACGGGGCCGCGTGCACCGGATGAGCGTGACGGCCCGGAGCACATGTATATCGTACTGGTAGATGGGGGACGTTCCGGATTGCTGGGCGGCGAGTTCCAAGAGATGCTGCGCTGTATCCGCTGCGGCGCGTGCATGAACCACTGCCCGGTGTACCAGAAAATCGGCGGCCACGCCTATGGCTGGGTCTATCCCGGTCCGATGGGCAGCGTGCTCACGCCGAGCTACACCGGGATCGAGAACGCGCTCGATCTGCCGCAGGCTGCGACCTTGTGCGGCGAGTGCAACCGGGTGTGTCCGGCTTCGATTCCCTTGTCAGACCTGTTACGCAAGCTACGCGAAAAACAGATGGAGCGCGGCCTGCGTCCCTGGCAGGAACGGCTCGGCCTGAAACTTTGGGCCTATATGGCATTGCGGCCCAGCCTGTATGCCTTGGCGACACGCCTCGCAGCCTGGACACTGAAGCGCATGGGCGGCGACCAGGGGCGTATTGCCCGTATGCCGTTGGGTAAAGGGTGGAGCGCGACGCGCGACATGCCGGCGCCCAAGGGCGGCACATTCCGCGAACAGTACCGAGAATATCGTCGAAGCAACCAGGAGAGGTAAGCGATGCAATCTTCCCCCATGCCGGCCATCACGCCTGAACAGCGTGTGCTCGACAACCTGCGCGATACTTTGCAGGCCTATGTCGCGGGAGATGTGGCTGCTACGGCCGTGGTCACGGTGTTTCGTGGGCAGGCGCCTGCGCTGGCCCTGCCGGAGGCGTTCCAGCGCGTGCTCGACGAGCTGCTGCGCCGACTGGAGATGGCTGACGTCTTTTCGCAGGACAGCTGCTCCTTCAGCAGCACCGGTATTCAGGAGCAGCTTGGCGTGTGGCTGGACAAGGCGGAGGCGCGTGTCAGCGGGCGTACTGCGTGAGCATGTCTTGCGGTGTGGCGGGACGGATGAACGCTCAGGCGAGCGCCTGCGCCGCTTCCCGCACGAGCGCCGGGCCGCGATAGATCAGGCCCGTGTATAGCTGAACCAGTTGGGCGCCAGCATCGATCTTGGCGCGTGCATCCGCGCCGTGCATGATGCCGCCTACGCCGATGATCGGGAAATCATCGCCGACGATGGCACGCAATGCCTGGATGACGCGCTGCGAAGCGGTACGGACGGGTGCGCCCGACAGTCCGCCGGCTTCTTCGGCATGACGCATGCCCTGGACCGCCTCGCGCGACAGTGTGGTATTGGTGGCAATCACGCCATCGATGCCAAGACGCAGTAGCGCGTCGCCGATATTGCGGATCTGGTCGTCATCGAGATCCGGGGCGATTTTCAAGACCATTGGCACATAGCGCTTGTGCTGCTCCGCCAACCGCTGCTGCGCCGTGCGCAAGGTCGAGAGCAGGCCGTCCAGTTCGCTGGCGCCCTGCAGTTGGCGCAGGTTCTTGGTATTCGGCGACGAGATGTTGACGGTCACATAGCTCGCGTGCGGATACACCCTTTCCAGGCAGTACAGGTAATCATCCACGGCGCGCTCGATGGGCGTATCGGCATTTTTGCCGATATTCAGGCCCAGCACGCCGCCGGCGGCCCGCCATGACGATGCCTGCACATTCGCCAGAAAGGCATCCACGCCGCCATTGTTGAAGCCCATGCGGTTGATCAGCGCTTCGCTCTGCGGCAGGCGGAACATGCGCGGGCGGGGGTTGCCTGGCTGGGCGCGTGGCGTGACGGTACCGACTTCAATAAAACCGAAACCCAGCGCCGCCAGCGCATCGATATATGCGCCGTCCTTGTCGAGCCCTGCGGCCAGCCCCACGGGATTGGGAAAGCGGATGCCCATGAGCGTGCGCGGATTGTCGGCGATACGGTTGCCGATCAGTCCGGACAACCCACAGGCATGCATCTGCTTGAGGCTGCGCAGCGTGAAATGGTGGGCATCTTCCGCATCCATCGCAAACAGGGCGGGGCGGGCGAGGGGATACAGCGCGTTCAGCACGATGGGCTCGGGGTCGGATCGGTCAAGCCGGCATTGTAGCCGAGCGCGCTCCGTCAGCGGTCGCGGGATGCTTCGGGAAAGGCGCTTTCGAACGGCTGCCAGCGATGGTCGACCAGGACTTCGAGCGGACGGAAGTTGGCCTTGTAGGCCATCTTGCGGCTATTGCGGATCCAGTAGCCGAGATACAGGTACGGCAGGCTCAGTTCACGCGCCTGGGCCAGTTGCCAGAGGATGTTGTAGGTGCCGTAGCTCGAGTGCGGCACATCCGGATCGTAGAAGGTGTAGACCGAGGACAGGCCGTCGTCCAGCACGTCGATCATGCTCACCATGCGCAGCTTGCCGGGCTCAGCGGCGTCGGCGGGTTCGCGGAATTCCACCAGGCGCGAGTTGACACGGCTTTGCAGCAGGAACTGCTCGTACTGTTCGCGGCTGTCCGCATCCATGCCGCCGCCTGCGTGGCGCCGGGACTGGTAGCGCAGGTACAGCGCGTAATGTTCTTCCACATAGGTGAGCGGCGCCACCAGGGCGGTCAGGCCGCCATGCTGCCGCCAGCTGCGCTTCTGCGCCCGGTTCGGCGCGAAGGCCTGCGTAACCAGGCGGCACGGCGTACAGGCGCGACAGTCGTCGCAATAGGGGCGGTACGTGAAGATGCCGCTGCGGCGAAAGCCTGCGCGGACCAGCTGCGAATAGACGTCGGCGTTGATCAGATGGGCAGGCGTGGCAACCTGTGAACGGGCCAGGCGGTTATCGAGATAACTGCATGCGTAAGGGGCTGTCGCATAGAACTGCAATGCGGAAAGCGGAAGTTCCTTAAGCTTACTCATGGTAACGGCGGGTCCAGTGAGAAAGCACCGATTTGTCGAATTGCCATGGCACGATGCCGGGCAAGGCCGTGGCGCGTCGAACATGATCGATGAACTCGGCGCGCGCGATGGGCGACGCGCCGAGCGATGCCAAATGCTCGGTCTCTTGCTGGCAGTCTATCATCGCTACACCGTGTTTGCTGAGAAACGCACACAGGGCGGCGAGAGCGATTTTCGAGGCATCCGTACGATGCGCGAACATCGATTCGCCATAGAACATGCGGCCCAGGGCAACACCGTAGAGGCCGCCCACGCGCTCGCCCTGGTACCAGGCCTCCACCGTGTGAGCCATGCCCTGGAGGTAGAGGGCGCTGTAGGCCGTGCGGATCTCGTCGGTAATCCAGGTGCCGTGCTGGCCTGGCCGGTATGCACTGGCACAGGCCCGCATCACGGCGTGGAAATCGGTATCAACGCGGATCGCCCAGTCAGGATCGGTTTCGACGCGGCGCAATGTTTTGCGGAAGGTGCGGGAAACCTTGAACGCCTCCGGCTTCAGCACCATGCGCGGGTCGGTGCTCCACCACAGGACCGGCTGGCCGCTCGAATACCAGGGGAAAATGCCCTGGCGGTAGGCGCTCAGCAGGCGTTCCGGCGAGAGATCACGGCTGGCTGCCAGCAGGCCGGGCGCATCGGTCCCGGCACCGAGTGCCTGTTCCACGTCCGGAAACGGATCGTGCGGATCGAGCCAGGCAATCATGTGTCAGGACAGTGAGTGGCCGTCGGGTCCCAGCGGTTGCAAGGGCTTTTCGATGTCCATCGTGTGCAGGCGGAAGCTACCGTCGCGCACGCGCCCGGCATCGCGGTCTTCGAAGAAAAAGCGCAGGGTATGGATGACGGTCGGGAAGGCCAGTTGGCTCCAGGGAATCTCCTCCTCGTCGAACAGCCGGACTTCGAGGCTTTCCTCACCGGCTGCGATGTCGAGGTCATTGAGCTGCGCCAGATAGAACAGATGCACCTGATGCACGTGCGGCACATTCATGATCGAGAACAGCTCCCCGACGGTGACGCGTGCGCCGGCTTCTTCCAAAGTTTCACGTGCGCCGGCCTCCGCCGTAGTCTCGCCGATTTCCATGAAACCCGCGGGAAGGGTCCAGTAGCCGTAGCGAGGCTCGATCGCGCGGCGGCACAGCAGGATCTTGTCCTGCCACACGGGCACGGTGCCGACGACGTTACGCGGATTCACATAGTGAATCGTGTGACAGTTGTCGCAGACATGGCGTGGGCGCGTGTCGCCTTCCGGTATGCGGAGAGCGACCGCGTGGCCGCAATTCGAACAGAATTTCATGAGCGCATCCGACGTGGAATCCACGCAGTGTATCATCCGCGCCACCTGTTGGAGCCCGCCCGCGCTTCCATGAAATGCTGCGCCGCCGGCCGCTGAGTGCGGCAGCATATATCACTTCGTGATGAAAGCTGTTGCATTGCCGCAAAGATTGCGTTATAGTTACAGCTTCAACGGACGCGGGGTGGAGCAGTTGGCAGCTCGTCGGGCTCATAACCCGAAGGTCGTAGGTTCAAGTCCTACCCCCGCAACCAGATTCAAAGACATGCCGCTGGCGAAAACTCAGGTTTCGCAGCGGCATTGTTGTTTGTAGTGGCGCATTCTTTTGCAATGCCGTCGCTGGTTGCCCGGACCTGCGTGGCCGATGCGTCCCATGCCGCAGCGTCAACTGATTCTTTTTTCTGCGGCCCAGCGCGTGAAGCGCATACCACCGGGCTCGCCAGATCTGGCCCACACGATGACTGGTAGTGTGCCCCGTCGCATCATATAAGACGGGTTACGCCCTGCTACGTCTAGCTCTCAATCCGACATTGATCTGTCTCGACCCGGAAAACCGTCAGGGCAGAGAGCGTCCATGCGGCGCGCTTTCGTGCACTCTGGTTTGGGCGCGGTTCTGCTCATACACTGTGGTGGATGGCATGAAAGGAGCAACCCATGCTCGATGTGACGCCCGTCCAGGGGCTGGAGGATGCGGAGGCGCGCAGGAGACTGGCCGCCGACGGTCCCAATGAGCTGCCGCGCTCGGGCCACAGGTCGCTTGTCCGGATCGTGCTGGATGTGTTGCGCGAGCCGATGCTGGCGTTGCTCCTGGCCGGAGGTGGAATCTACCTGTTGCTTGGGGATGTGCGGGAGGCAGTGATTCTTCTTCTCTTCGCTGGCATGTCGGTGCTCATCACGGTGATCCAGGAAGCCCGCACCGAGCGGGTCATGGAAGCGCTGCACGACCTGTCCAGCCCCCGGGCTCTGGTCATCCGCAATGGGCAGCGCCAACGGATTGCCGGCAGAGAGGTGGTGCGTGGCGATATCGTCGTGCTTGTCGAGGGCGACAGGGTGCCGGCCGATGCACGTCTCCTCCAGGTCCGCGATCTGCGCGTCGACGAATCTCTGCTGACGGGAGAATCGGTGCCAGTCCGCAAGGCTGTGATCGGGGCCGCGGCCCGGGCTGATCTGCGCCCCGGGGGAGAGGACGCGCCGTATGTGTATGCCAGTTCTCTGGTGGTCGGCGGCAGCGGGCTCGGCGAGGTCACGGCAACGGGGGCGCAAACCGAGATCGGAAAGATCGGCCAGGTGCTCGATGCGCTAGACGCGCAACCTCCGCGACTCCGCGCAGAAACGCGGAAACTGGTGAAGGTGGCTGCCCTGGCGGGTGGCGCCATCAGCGTGCTGGCGGTTGTGCTCAATGGCCTCTCGCGCGGAGACTGGCTCAATGCCGGGTTGGCCGGCATTGCGATAGGCATGTCGTTACTGCCGGAAGAGTTTCCTGTCGTCCTTGCCGTCTTCATGGCCATGGGGGCCTGGCGGATTTCTCACGCCCGCGTCCTGACGCGCCGCGCCACGGCGATCGAGGCCCTGGGTTCCGCGACCGTCCTCTGTACCGACAAGACGGGCACTCTGACGGAAAACCGGATGACAATCGCGGCGTTGTACATTCCGAACGGCGACGTACTGCCGTTGGAGCAACAGACGCCGCATGCGTTGCCACAGGCGGGCCGCGACCTCGTCTTGTGCGGTCTTCTCGCTAGCGATCCCGAGCCGGTCGATCCCATGGAAAAAGCTTTCCACGCATGCGCTTCCGCATGGCTGGGAGACGAGATGGCACAAGCCTCCCATCGTTGGGCGTGCCTTCGCACCTATGGTTTGCAGCCCGATCTGCTTGCCGTTACCCAGGTATGGCATCCCGATGGCCGCGACTCAGCCTGTGTGGTGACGACCAAAGGGGCGCCGGAGGCGGTCGTGCAGCTGTGTGGTCTGGAGGGCGATCGCAGAATGGCGGTCGAGGCAGCGGTGGGCGTCTTGGCCGCGAAAGGCCTGCGCGTGCTCGGCGTGGCGGAAGCCCGCTGCGAAACAGCGCATCTGCCGGCCACGCCCAGAGGGTTCGAATTCACGTTCCGTGGTCTTGTCGGGTTGGTGGACCCCTTGCGCGCGAGCGTCCCCCAAGCCATCCAGGAATGCCGCTCAGCCGGCATTCGTGTCGTCATGGTGACCGGCGATTATCCCGTCACCGCACGGGCGATTGCATCCCAAGCCGGGCTCGATGCCTCGATGGTCCTGACTGGCAAGGATCTGGACCTGCTCGATGATGCTGCATTGACCGCTGCGCTGCGCGACACCAGCGTCTTCGCCAGAATCCTGCCCGAACAGAAGTTGCGCATTGTCCAGGCGCTCCAAACTGATGGCGAAGTCGTCGCCATGACCGGGGACGGCGTCAATGACGCGCCATCCCTCAAGGCCGCGCATATCGGCATCTCCATGGGGGGGCGTGGAACTGACGTGGCGCGTGAGGCATCGTCCATTGTGCTGCTGGACGACGACTTCGGCTCGATCGTCAAGGCCGTCCGGCTTGGCCGGCGTATCTACGACAACCTTCGCAAGGCAACGGGGTTCATCTTTGCGGTGCACGTGCCTATCGCCGGACTTGCCTTGCTGCCATTGATTACCGGCCTGCCGATCGTTCTGGGTCCCATTCATATCGCCTTTCTGGAGATGATCATCGATCCGGTATGTTCCCTGGCCTTCGAGGCCGAGGTCGAAGAAGACAATGTCATGGAGCGTCCGCCGCGTTCGCCGGCGCAACCACTGTTCTCGCGAGTCCTGATCGGCTTGAGCCTGCTTCAGGGACTCGGAGCTTTTGCCGTGGTTGGCACAGTATTCGTTCTGGCTGCCAGAAGCGGCATGGCCGAGGATGAGGTGAGGGCGCTAGCGTTCTTTACGCTTGTCTCGGTGATCGGCGCGCTGATTTTGGTCAACCGCTCGTTCAGTGCCTCCCTGATGAAGGCGCTACGGCGACCGAATCCCGCGCTGCGGTGGATATTTCTGGCCATTAGCGGAATGCTGGCGATGGGCCTGCTTACGCCATCCTTCAGCGAGTTATTCCGATTTGGACCGCTGCATGTCAACGATATCGCTCTCGTACTTGGCGTGGGCGGTTTTTTCTGGCTGCTACTCGAGCTGGGTAAGCACGTGTGGTATCGCTGTAAGTGATTGCCTTGATTTCCTGAGGCGATTATGGGGATGCCAATGAGTATGTTGGGTGTGTTTCTTTCAAGGTCAGCCTCCTGCCGTAGCAGACGCAAGCTTAGAGGCAAGACGTTCGATCAACATGCGGACCCGGCGGGGTTGTGTCACAGCCGAAGGATAGACTATCTGCAGGCTGGTACGACTCGCGGAAAAATCCTTGAGCAGCTCCACCAGCGTACCGCTGGCCAGATCTTCTTCGATATCCCGTTCGGATTTGAGCGCGATACCCAAACCAGTCTTGCACCAGTGGCGGACCAGGGCACCATCATTGGCGATGTACTTGCTGTTCACCATGACCTTGCGCATGCTTCCATTGATCACGAAGGGCCACGCATGATCAAGATTCTGGCCGAAACGCATGACGATACAGGCATGCTTTGCCAGATCCCCGGGATGCATAGGCACGCCATGAGCATCGACATATGCAGGCGCTGCACACACGATGCGTCGATGCATGCCTAGGGAGCGGGCACGCAGGCTACTGTCGGCAAGCGTTCCCTGGCGAATGGCAAAGTCGAGGCCTTGACCCACCAGGTCGACGTAACCATCGGTTAGATTCAGGTCGATGGTGATGTCGGGGTGTTCCATCACGAATGCATCGATGATGGGGACGATACGCTGGCGGCCGAAGTCTTCCGGAGCACTTAGGCGGATCGGGCCGGAGATGCGTTCCGTGCCGAGACGGATCCGGTTTTCCAGTTCTTCTGCCTCGGCCAACAGTCGCCGCGCACCTTCTACCAGTATCCGGCCTTCATCGGTCAGGCTGATTGCCCGTGTGGTGCGGATGAGCAACGTGGCACCGTAGTGGTTCTCGAGGGCCGCCAGGCGCTCGGAGACGGTGGCCGGAGAAAGCCCGAAATCGCGGCCGGCGGCGGCCAGCCCTCCTTTTTCGACAATTCGCAGGAATAAGGCGAGATGACTCAGTTCCATTATTTGGAAAATACGAATTATGAATTAAATTTATTGCTGATTATAAGGTGGTTTCGCATGAGGTAGAGTAGAGGGCACTGTGCGTTCGGGCACGTTTTCAAGACCTGTTCTTCGGGGAGTTCGCATGAAAGCCGTTGGCTTCTATCGTTATTTGCCTGTCACCGATCCCGACGTCTTTGTCGATCTGGATCTGCCTCGGCCCACGCCGCAGGGGCGAGACATCCTGGTTGCGGTCAAGGCTGTGTCGGTCAATCCGGTAGACGCCAAGGTGCGCGCACCCAAGGACAAGCAGGAGCCGGATGGCCGTGTCATTGGCTATGACGCGAGCGGTATCGTCGAAGCCGTCGGCCCGGAGGTGACGCTATTCAAGCCAGGTGACGAGGTGTATTACGCCGGGGATATTACCCGGACCGGGACTAACCAGGAGTTCCATCTGGTTGATGAGCGTATCGTCGGGTGCAAGCCGCGCAGCCTGTCATTTGCCGAGGCCGCTGCGCTGCCGCTGACGGCGATCACCGCCTACGAGTCTTTCTTTGACCGCTTGCGCATTGCGCGGGACGGAGCGGATCGCGGCCAATCTATCCTGATCATCGGTGGCGCCGGCGGGGTGGGTTCGATCGGTATCCAGCTGGCGAAGCAGGCCGGCCTGATCGTGATTGCGACCGCGTCGCGGCCGGAAACCATTGAATGGGTACGTGCCCTGGGTGCAGATCATGTCGTTGACCATCGCGGCTCCCTGGTCGAGCAGGTGCGTGCGGCGGGGTTCCGGTACGTGGATCACATTGCGATCTTCAATGACATGCGGCACTGGGATGCCGCCGTGGAGCTGATCCGCCCGCAAGGCGGCATTGTGTCGATCGACGATGCGAGCCTGCCGACGCCCATGGCTGGCATGAAAGTCAAGGCCGCCAGCTTCCATTGGGAGTACATGTTCGCGCGCGCCATGCACCAGACACCGGACATGATCGAGCAGCATCGGTTGCTGTCGCATGTGGCGGAGCTGATCGACGCTGGCCGCCTGCGTACGACCCTGGCGCAGGTACTTACGCCCATCAATGCCGCCAATCTGCGCGAGGCGCATCGCCGTGTGGAAGCCGGGCAGATGCGCGGCAAGATCGTCCTCGAAGGCTGGGGCAACTGATCAGGGTGCGGCGCCGCCGTGTGGCGGCGCACCTCACCGCCCGGTCAGGCGGCCCACTCGCTGGCTTCGAATTCGTACTGCTCGCGTTGCATCAGGTCATCGCGCTGCCAGATGACACGGTCGCGGCGGATCGTCAGCATCCACGTCGTCGTTGTGAGTGGGGCCGGCGCGCAGAAGGCTGACGGCTCGAGTACCGCATGGCACACACCGCCCGGATCGCGCACGGAGGCGTAGCGGATGACGCCGACCTCGGCCTGCCGGGCAACCCGCGCCATCCCCTGGCAGGGGCCATAGTCGCGTGGATCCGTCCATAGGGCTCTGTCGCTATCGAAAGGGGGCGCATCGAGCGCAATGCCCCGCGCCTTAACGCACACCTCGAAAACCGTTTGCGGGCGTGCATCGATAGCCCGCAACGCCGGACTGTCCATCAGGAAACGCCAGCGCCAGTAGCCGAGTTCCGCGCAGGCCGTGCGTGTCGTCGGCGCGCCATAAAAAATCCCCGGATCGTGGGGTGCGCGAAAGCGCGAGCCATACGGGGAGGGTGGATAGCGGAATGGCGTGAACAGCAGGTAGTGCAGCCCGCGCGCCGCAGCCGGAACGGGCGGTTTGCCGGCATCGAGAATATCCTCCAGCAACTGCTGCTCATCCAGGCTGTCGACCAGCGCCATGGTCGACACCACGTGCTGCGCCTCTACGGCGCGCCACAGCGTCAGCTTGAATGGCTGACGCTCAGACGCGACCGCGGATGGCGTCCAGGTAGTGAACGACACGGACCAGTCCCTCGGTTGAGCGCATCAGTTCCACTGGCTTGCCGCCGAGCGCCAGGTTGTCTTCATGCAGCCAAGTTCGCGCCTGTTCCCCGTGTCCGAGGATGGCGTCCAGCGAACGGAACATGCGTACGAACAGCACGCCGAATTCCCATTCCTTGCGATGGTTGTCCAGCACGTATTGGCCTCCCGCCATACGCGAGACCGAGGCAGCGCTCACCCCCAACACGCTGGCGACCAGCGATTGGCTGAGTCCAAGATGGCCGGCCGCACGCATGACCGCCTTCGTTAAGGTCGCGCCAGGATCTGGCACCGGCCGGGATGCAGAGAGTGGGCGATTCAGAATGGACATGGCTGACTCCTTTCTATGGAATCATTATAAATGATTTATTTCTATAGAGAGCATATAGCGCGGGATAGGTAGCTTGCAGATCACGTAATGATGTCTTCCCGCCACATCGGATTACCCGCCTATCAAAAGCATGGGGCCGAGAGTAAAATGGCGCGCTTGTGCACTGCAATATAAAACCGGGCGCGGCAGTTTCCGCCGACGACACGGAACAATGGAAATCGAATGAGCAACGTCGCCTCGCATTCATTGCCAGCCAACGGGCATGCATCCGAAAACCAGAGTCTTCGGCTCCTGATGCTCGGGGCGATTGGCGTGGTCTTTGGAGACATCGGCACCAGCCCGCTGTATGCCCTCAAGGAATGCTTCAGTCCGGAGCACGGTATTCCATTTTCCACTGAAGCCACCTACGGCATCATTTCCATGCTGTTCTGGGCGCTGATCCTGGTTGTGACGGTCAAGTACGTGGCCTTCGTCATGCGTGCCGACAATAACGGCGAGGGCGGTGTGCTGTCGCTGATGGCGCTGGCCTTGCGTTCAGCGGCGCCGGGCTCCGGCCGGGCGCGCATGTTCATGATGCTGGGTGTGTTTGCCGCCTGCATGCTATATGGCGAGTCGGTTATCACGCCGGCGATTTCGGTGCTATCGGCAGTTGAAGGACTGGAAGTGGCCGCGCCAGGCCTGAATCACTACGTCATTCCCATTACTGTGACGATCCTTACGGCCATCTTCCTGATCCAGCGTTTCGGTACCGAGGCGGTGGGCCGGCTGTTCGGTCCGATCACACTGCTGTGGTTCGTTTCTCTGGGCGCGTTGGGGCTGCTCAATATCATCAAGGCGCCCGAGATCCTTGTTTCGATCAATCCCTTCTATGCGTATGAGTTCGTTACCGAACATACGCTGCAGGCGTTCATCGTCATGGGTTCGGTCGTTCTGGTCGTCACGGGTGTGGAGGCGCTCTACCTCGACATGGGCCATTTCGGCGCCAAGCCGGTCAGGCTGGCATGGCTGTTCGTCGTGTTGCCGTGCCTGCTGCTGAATTACTTTGGGCAGGGTGCATTGCTGGTGACGACGCCGAGCGCCATCAGCAATCCGTTCTATCTGATGGTGCCAGAATGGGCGCTGTTTCCGATGGTGCTGCTGGCCACCTGTGCGACTGTCATTGCCTCGCAGGCCGTGATCTCGGGAGCGTTCTCGCTCACCAGCCAGGCCATCCAGCTGGGCCTGATGCCGCGCATGCTGATCCGTCACACGTCAGCCGCAGAGCGCGGGCAAATCTATATTCCGATCGTCAATTGGACGCTGCTCATCCTGGTTCTGATTACGGTCGTGTCATTCAAGAAATCCGAGAATCTGGCGGCTGCCTATGGTATTGCCGTCACGACCACCATGCTGATCACGACGCTGCTTGTCTCGGTCGTGATGAGGCGCGAGTGGGGGTGGAATCCCTTGCTGATCATCGGGTTGGTGATTGCCTTCCTCGTGATCGACATCGCATTCTGGACTGCCAACCTGATCAAGCTCAAAGACGGCGGCTGGTTCCCGCTATTGCTGGGATCCATCACGTTCTTCCTGCTGATGACCTGGTATCGCGGACGCGCATTGCTGCGCGCCCGCACGCTGGAGGACGGTATTCCGCTGGAGCCGTTTATTGCCGCGTTGCTGGCCTATCCGCCCCACCGCGTCGAAGGGACTGCAGTGTTCCTGACGGGCAATACCGAATCCGTGCCAGTGTCGCTGCTGCATAACTTGAAGCACAACCGGGTGCTCCATGAGCGCGTGGTCTTCATGAGTTTCGTCACGCGCGACATCCCCTATGTCAGCGACCTTGAACGCCTGAGCCTGACTGAACTCGGGAGCGGCGTGTACATCCTCAAGGCGGATTTTGGCTTCAAGGAAACGCCTGACGTCAACCAGGTGATGCAGCTGGCGCAATCCCAGCTGGACATGCCGTTCGAGCTGATGGACACGTCGTTCTTCATTGCACGTGAATCCGTGGTGCCGTCCAAGCTGCCGGGCATGTCGATGTTCCGGGAGCGCATTTTTGCCTGGATGCATCAGAATGGCGCAAAGCCTTCGGACTTTTTCCATATCCCCGCAAACCGGGTAGTGGAACTCGGGACGAAAGTCGAGATTTGACGGAAAGACAGAGGCGCGCGCCTTGGAGACGTAGCAGGCATCGCGGCCAACGACATCACTCGGCTCGCTGTCGCTCCCCGCGGGCGGAGCAAGACGTCTTCGCTGCCTAGCTAGCCCGCGAGCGGCGTGTGCCTGGGATACGTTCATCGAAGCGCCGCAGCACGTTGCGTGACCAAGGGGCGCCCTAGTCACGCAGTGATGTCACAGCACGGTCATTAGCGCTTCAGCTTGGCAAATGCCGCTGCCATCGCGCCGCCCATGGCCGGCTCGGCGGCTTGTCGGGGACCGCTCTGCCGCGGGCCGCGTGCCGCAGGTGCGCCGCGATCCGCGCCGGGGCGCGCAGCCTCCCCAGGCGTGTCATCGAGCCGCATGGACAGGCCGATACGGTTGCGCTTGGCGTCCACCTCCATCACCTTGACGCGGACGATCTGTCCGGCCTTGACCACTTCATACGGATCCTTGACGAACTTGTTCGACAGCGCGGAAATGTGTACGAGGCCATCCTGGTGCACACCGATATCGACGAATGCGCCAAAGGCAGCCACGTTTGTCACCACACCCTCGAGCACCATGCCCGGCACCAGGTCGCGAATATCCTCCACGCCCTCCTGGAAGGTGGCCGTCTTGAATTCGGGACGCGGATCGCGTCCGGGTTTTTCCAGTTCGGTGAGGATGTCGCGCACCGTTGGTTCACCGAAACGTTCATCGGTAAACTCCCGGGCCGAGAGGCCACGCAGCGTCTCGGAATTCCCCATGACATCGCGGATTCCCTTCTTGATCCGCTCCAGGATACGCTGCACCACCGGATAGGCCTCGGGGTGCACCGACGAGCGGTCGAGTGGATTCTCGCCATCGTTGATGCGCAGGAAGCCTGCTGCCTGCTCGAAAGTCTTGTCGCCAAGGCGCGGCACTTTCAGCAAGGCTGCGCGCGAGGCAAACGGGCCATTAGCATCGCGGAACTCGACGATATTGCGTGCCAGCGTGCTGTTCAGGCCGGATACGCGCGCCAGCAAAGCGACCGAGGCGGTATTCACATCCACGCCGACCGCATTCACGCAGTCTTCCACCACGGCGTCGAGGGCACGCGCCAGCTCGCGCTGGTTCACGTCGTGCTGGTACTGGCCCACGCCGATTGATTTCGGCTCGATCTTGACGAGTTCGGCCAGCGGATCCTGCAGGCGGCGGGCAATCGACACTGCCCCGCGCAGCGATACATCCAGGTCCGGAAATTCCTTGGCCGCGAGTTCCGATGCGGAGTACACGGACGCGCCGGCTTCGCTGACCACGATCTTGGTCATACCAAGGTCGGGCAGCCCTTTGATCAAGTCCTGTGCCAGCTTGTCGGTTTCGCGGCTGGCGGTGCCGTTGCCGATGGCGATCAACTTCACGCCATGCTTCTTGCACAGCGCGCCGAGCGTCGCTAGCGAACCATTCCAGTCGCGGCGCGGCTCATGCGGGTAGATCGTGCTGGTATCGAGCAGCTTGCCGGTCGCATCAACCACAGCGACCTTCACACCGGTTCGCAAGCCTGGATCGAGACCCAGGACGGCCTTGGGGCCAGCTGGTGCAGCCAGCAGCAGTTCGTGCAAATTGCGGCCAAAGACCTTGATTGCTTCAGCCTCAGCAGCTTCGCGCAGTTGCATCAGCAATTCGCTTTCCAGATGCGGCTGAACCTTCACGCGCCAGCACCAGCGACAGACATCCGAGAGCCACTTGTCGGCCGGGCGGCCTTCGTTGCGAATGCCGACGTGTGCAGCGATTACACCTTCGCAGGGATGCGGCACGAGCGCATCCTGCTCTTCGCCCAGCCCGAGGCGCAGCATCAGCACGCCGGCATTGCGTCCCCGGAACAATGCCAGTGCGCGATGGGAAGGCACGGTGCGGATCGTTTCCGAGTAGGCATAGTAATCGCGGAACTTCTCTTCCTCGGCGGTTTCCTTGCCGGCCACCACTGTCGAGGCCAACACACCTTGCTGCCACAGCATGTCGCGCAGGCGGCCGAGCAGGGCGGCGGTTTCGCCGAACTCTTCCGAGAGGATGTCGCGTGCGCCATCCAGTGCGGCCTTGGTATCGGCCACGCCGCCTTCGTTGGCCGGCTTGTCGTTGACGTACTTGGCGGCTTCGGTCTGCGGATCAAGCATCGGATTTTCGAGCAGCGCGCGTGCCAGCGGCTCGAGGCCGGCTTCGCGGGCGATCTGCGCGCGGGTGCGTCGTTTCTGCTTGTAGGGCAGGTAGAGATCTTCCAGTGCCTGCTTGGTCGCGGCTGCTTCCACTGCGGTACGCAACTCATCGGTCAGCTTGCCTTGCTCTTCTATCGACGCCAGGATCGCAGCACGCCGGTCTTCCAGTTCGCGCAGATACAGCAGGCGCTCTTCGAGCTGCCGCAACTGCGTATCGTCGAGGTTGCCAGTGACCTCCTTGCGGTAGCGTGCGATAAAGGGCACGGTGGCGCCTTCGTCGAGCAGGGCGACCGCAGCGGCGACCTGGCGGGGTTGTACGGAGAGTTCAGCCGCGATATGCGACACGATTTTCTGCAGTACGGAATCGGACATTCAGTGGGTCTCGCTTGCTTGCAATCACAATGCCGGCACGCAAACGTGCCGAAAGCGGGGCATTTTGCCACAAGCGTACGGTGCGTCTGCCAGTCGCTCCGTGCGAGGGCCCGAGTGATAGAATTCGGCCATGGGTATGCAACTTCATTTCCGACTTTCTTGGGCTCGCCTCGTGCGGCCATGGCTGGCCATGCTGCTGGCGGCTTCTGCCTGGAATTGCCAGGCGGCCACGGCGCAGGGCGGACGCGACTTCGACGCCGAGCGCAACACGCTTGATGCCGCGCGGCAGTGGACCGAATATCGCTTCAAGGAAGCGGAGCATGCATGCTATGACCGCTTTTTTGTGAACGCCTGTCTCAACAAGGCAGAGGATATCCGCCGCGAGGCACTGCAGGATATCCGCCGCCGTGAAATCGCGGTGAACGACGCCGAGCGTGCGCAGAAAGCAGCCATCCGGGATCGCGAGGCGGCCATCCGCAAGGCCCAGTACGAGGCAGAGCAGGGCCAACGCGATGCCGAGGCGCGCCGCAACCAGGCCGCGTTTGACGAAAAACAGCGCGCCCACGCAATGCGCGAAGCCGAGCGTGCTGCGGAAGCCCCACAGCGTGCCGAGAATGCGGCCGAGCATGCCCGCAAACAGGCGGATTTCGACGCCAAGATCCGGCAGGCTCACGAGGAAGGCGCGCGAAAGGCGCAGGAACGTGCACGTAATGTTGAGGCCTTCGAGCAGAAGCAGCGCGATGCGCAGACCCGCCAGCAGCAGCTCGAAGAGCGCCGCGAGAAGGCAAAAGAGCGTGCCGAGAAAGGCCAGCCTCGTAGCCCGTTGGGCAATTGAATCGGCCGGAACGACTGCAGCATGCGCACCCTGTCCCCGGGTGCGCCGGGAGAACAGAAAAATGGATCAGGACCTGAATACCATTTCGCGGCAACTGATCGAACTGCAGATCGAGCACCGCGATCTCGACTATCTGATCGACCGGATCGCCGCCGCACCGGATTGCGACGAGCTGCATCTGAAGCGGCTCAAGAAGCGCCGGCTCAAGCTCAAGGATACGATCATGCTGCTGCAGTTGCAGCTCGAGCCTGATCACCTTGCCTGAAATGATGTTGGCGGCAATGGCCTTGCCGCCCGTGCAGAACGATTTTGTCCGACACCACGCCTTCCCACGCCCCAGTCTCCACTGATACGCCAGCGCGCATATCTGCAGCGCGCCCATCGCCCGCGCATGAAGCCGAACTGCAATCGATGTTTGCCGAGGATGGCGCCTTCTCTACAGCTATTCCCGGATACCGGCCGCGCCAGTCGCAGCGCGACATGGCATGCGCGGTCGCCGGCGCCATCGAGGCCAATGGCTCGCTGATCGTCGAGGCCGGGACCGGCACCGGCAAGACTTACGCCTACCTCGTCCCGGCGATGCTGTGGGGCGGCAAGGTGATTGTGTCGACAGGCACGAAGAACCTGCAGGACCAGCTATTTCTTCGCGATATCCCGGCGGTGCGCAAGGCGCTCAATGTGCCCGTCACCGTGGCGCTGCTGAAAGGGCGTAGCAACTACGTGTGCCACTACCACCTCGAGCGGGCCAGCCAGAATGGGCGGCTCGCGTCGCGGCAGGATGCGGCAAACCTGCGCGAAATCAACCGCTTCCTGAAGACCACGCGCAGCGGCGACAAGGCGGAGCTGTCGTCCGTACCGGAGAATGCCCCGGTATGGCAACTGGTGACATCGACACGCGATAACTGCCTGGGATCCGATTGCGCATACTACAAAGACTGCTTCGTCATGCAGGCCCGCAAGGAAGCCCAGCAGGCGGACGTGGTGGTGGTCAACCACCACCTGTTCTTTGCCGACGTGATGCTCAAGGACACTGGTATGGCTGAGCTGCTGCCCGCAGCCAATACCATCATTTTCGACGAGGCGCATCAGCTTCCGGATACGGCAACGCTGTTCTTCGGTCAGACCTTGTCGACCAACCAGATTCTCGAGCTGGCTCGCGATACTGTGGCGGAAGGGCTGTCGCAGGCGCGCGACGCAGCCGATTGGGCGGCCGTCGCAGCGCCTGTGGAGCGGGCCGCGCGTGATCTGCGGCTGGTGTTCCGTCAGGACGGCGCGCGCCTGTCGGTCACGCAGATCGAGGCCGATGCCGACATGGGCCGACAGTTCGGCGAGACGCTGGAGGCCTTGCGCAGCGCACTGTCGGATTTTGCCGCAGTGCTGGAAACGCAGGCAGAGCGTGCCGAAACGATCGAGCAGTGCCATCGCCGCGCTGTCGCGATCTGCACGCAACTGGAAGCGTGGATTGCGCCGGACAAGGCACCGGCCGAGGCCGAATCGGTGCGCTGGGTGGAGGTGTTCTCTTCCGCCGTACAGCTGCACCTCACGCCGCTGTCCATTGCGGGTATTTTCAGCAAGCAGCGTGCAGGTGTGCCGCGTGCCTGGGTATTCACCTCGGCGACGTTGTCTGTCAAAGGCAATTTCACGCACTATGCCGCGCAACTGGGGCTCGACCGCGAGGCATCCATGACGCTGCCCAGTCCCTTCGACTACGGCCGACAGGGATTGCTGTATGTGCCGCGCGACCTGCCGCAACCGCAGTCGCCGCAGTTCACCGATGCCGTGGTCGATGCGGCTTTGCCGCTGATCGAGGCCAGCGGTGGGCGCGCCTTCCTGCTGTGCACCACGTTGCGTGCCGTGGAACGGGCGGCGGACCGCCTGCGCGATGAGTTCGAGTCGCGTGGCTGGGAGATGCCGCTGCTGGTGCAAGGGCAGGCGAGCCGTACAGAACTGCTGGACCGTTTCCGCGAGCTGGGCAACGCCGTGCTGGTCGGCAGCCAGAGTTTCTGGGAAGGCGTCGATGTCAGAGGCGATGCCCTGTCACTGGTGATCATCGACAAACTGCCGTTCGCGCCGCCGGACGATCCCGTACTGGCGGCCCGCATGGAGGTCTTGCAGAAGAAAGGCCTTAGCCCGTTTGCCGTGCATCAGCTGCCGCATGCCATCATTGCGCTGAAGCAGGGCGCAGGGCGCCTGATCCGTTCGGAGAGCGATCGTGGTGTGCTGATGATCTGCGATGTGCGACTCGTCGAAAAGGCTTATGGCAAGCAGATCTGGCAGAGCCTGCCGCCATTCCGCCGCAGCCGCGAGCGCACTACGGCCGTGGAGTTTCTACGCCGTGTCCGGCACGCAAGCAAGGCCGGCGAGGCTGGATCGGCGACGCCGTCATCGGACACGCTATCCGAGGCGGTAGGCGAGTAACGCCCCGCATCATTGTCAGGGACATGCCTTGCCCAGGCTCAACCATGAGGGCCGCATTCGCAGCATGAAAAAAAACGGCGCTCAGGGGCGCCGTCTTTCGTTTGAGGTCTCAGGCATGAGGCCTGGCTGTAGCTATCCTCAAGTTATTGCTTCTCAGGGATTGCTCGGACCCCAGAACTTCCACCACGGCCGGTCGACTTGGCGTGCGCCATAGCGAATGAAGTCGCTGTCCGGGAAATTCTTGTCGAGCACGCGGCGTGCATCGTCGCGCAGATCGGTCATGCCGAGGGCATCGTACGATTTCACCATCAGGTACAACGCTTCTTCGAGGGCAGGGGCCTTGTCGTAGTCGCGCAGCGCCTGCTGGGCACGGTTGGCGGCGGCGACATACGCGCCACGCCTGTAGTAATAGCGGGCCGCATGGACTTCGTGCTGGGCCAGCGCGTTGACGATGTACTGCATGCGCAGCGCCGCATCGGGCGTGTACTTGCTGTCCGGATAACGCGTGGTCAGCACGTTGAACGCATCATAGGCGGCACGGGCAGCCTTCGGGTCGCGCTCGCTCAGGTCCTGGCCCGAGAAGCGGCCGAGAAAGCCCAGGTTATCGTTGAAGTTGATCAGGCCTTTCAGGTAGTAGGCGTAATCGATGTTCGGGTGGTTCGGATGCAGCTGGATGAAGCGGTCGACCGCGGCGATGGCTGCCGCGGTTTCACCATCCTTGTAGTTCGCATATGCGGTATCGATCTGCGCCTGCTGGGCATACCGGCCGAACGGATAGCGCGCTTCGAGTTTTTCGTAGAGCTTGACGGCTCGCGTAAAATCCCCGGTATCGAGAGCATCCTTGGCTTCGACATACAGCTTGTTGGCCGACCAGCCAGCAGTTTCGTCTACCTCGTCGGGCAGCAGTCCGCAGGCGGAGATCAGAACACAGCTGCAGGCGACCAGCGTTGCGCCGACATATGCGCGCCAACCGGTGCGTTTCGTGCTCAAGCGTTCCATGTGCAGGTTTCCAGAATGGTGAAAATTAGCGCGTTCCATTATATCCGAACCCCGAGCGCCAAAAGCCGCCCGGCGGCTGACTTTTCGGATGTCGCGGGCGGTATCGGCCAGCCCGCTTCATCCGATGACACGGATTTTGACGAGAATGAATTCGACGGGCTGGCGATGCCCGGCACCACCACCACGGGGCACGGGGAGTTCGCTCCCGTGGTGTTCGAAGCGGGCACGGCACAGCATGGCCAGCGGCTCGACAAATCGCTGGCGGCATGGATGCCGGCATTTTCGCGCAGCCGTATCCAGCAGTGGATCGAGCACGGCGCGGTGCAGGTCAACGGTAAGCCGAGCAAGACCAAGGCCACGCTGATGTTGGGTGATCGCATCGATGTCGCGCCCGAACCCGCGCCGGAGGACCTGGCATTCGCCCCGGCCGATGTGCCGCTCGATGTCGTTTATGAAGACGACAGCCTGCTGGTAATCAACAAACCGGCTGGTCTGGTGGTGCATCCCGCGGCCGGCAACTGGAGCGGCACGGTACTCAATGGCGTGCTGTATCGCGATCCGCAAGCCAGCCGTCTGCCGCGCGCCGGTATCGTGCACCGGCTCGACAAGGAAACATCGGGCCTGATGGTGATCGCCCGCACCTTGACGGCGCAGACGGATCTCGTGCGCCAGCTGCAGGCGCGCACGGTCAAACGAACCTACCTCGCCCTGGTGTGGGGCGAGCCGCCGGAGAGCGGCACCATCGACGCGCCGATTGGCCGCGATCCGCGCGAGCGGACGCGCATGGCGATCATCGAATCCGCCAGTGGCAAGCCGGCGTGCACCCATTTCGAGACCTTGCAGACCGTCGATCTTGGACGGAGTACGATTTCCCTGGTGCGCTGCCAACTGGAAACCGGCCGGACCCACCAGATCCGTGTCCACTTCCAGGCCTTCGGCTACCCCTTGGTGGGTGATCCGGTCTATGCGCGCGCAGTGACGCGCGGGCGGGCTCAGGTCATGCGCGCACCGCTGCCGTTGCCGTTCGAGCGCCAGGCCTTGCATGCGTTCCGTCTCGGATTGCGTCATCCGGTGGACGGGCGTACGCTCGAATGGCGTGCAGCGCCGCCAGCGGACATGCTGGCGCTCATGGATGCCCTGGGGTTCGAGACCGATGCCGACGACCGCAATGCTGACGACTGATGACCTGCTGGTACCAGAGTGGCCCGCGCCGCCCAATGTGCGGGCCCTGTCCACGACACGACGTGGCGGTGTCAGCCTGCCGCCCTATGGCGCAACGGCAAAGCTGCCGGGCGGCTTGAACCTGGGTACGCATGTTGGCGATCTCCCTGGACATGTCGCAGAGAACCGCCTGCGCCTGCAGGCACACCTGCCGCACACGCCGCTGTGGCTCGACCAGGTGCATGGCTGCAGTGTGGTCATGGCGCCGGTCGAAGGCAGCATACCGTCTGCCGACGCCAGTATCGCCACGCGGCCACAGGCGGTCTGCGCCGTCATGACGGCCGACTGCCTGCCTGTCTTGCTGTGCGATCGCGCAGGCACGGTGGTTGGCGCGGCGCATGCCGGCTGGCGCGGCCTCTGTGCCGGCGTGCTCGAACAGACACTTGAGCGGATGCGCAGCCATGCCCGCGAGGGCGATGCAAGCGAGTGGCTGGCATGGCTTGGCCCGGCCATTGGTCCCACCGCATTCGAAGTTGGTAGCGAGGTGCGCGATGCCTTCCTTGCCGCGGCGCTGGAGAGCGAGCAACCTGCCACCAGCGCGGCCTTTGTGCCACATGGCGATGCCGCCGCACGGCGTGCCGGCAAATATCTGGCCGATCTGTATGCGCTGGCGCGCATTCGACTCGCGCGGGCAGGTTACGTGGAGGTCAGCGGTGGTACGCGCTGCACTTACACGGAGGCCGATGTGTTCTATTCGTATCGCCGTGACCAGCGTACGGGACGGATGGCCTCACTCGTGTGGCTGGCGGACTGATGGCGGTGCCTGCGGTGGCTCGCTTGGCGGAGGTACAGGGCGTGCATCCATACCAGATGTCGGCGCTTCTTCCTGTGCGGAAGGTGACGCATCGCGTTCGAGCGCTTGCCGGCGACGGCGCCGCGCTGGCGTGCCCACCAACCATAGAAACAACGCTAGCGGCGCCAGCCCATACAGCAGAAACGTAGCAACGCCCGCGACTACCGACCGCTCGGTCAGGGACATCATCAGGACGACATACAGCCAGGCGATCGCTACGATATACATGGGGCAGTTTGATGAAGATCTAACAATGCGTGGATCCATGCATCGATTCGATGTTGTAGGGGGCTGGACGCATTGACATGTCCGCGCACGCCGTGCAACATGATCCAACGACATGAATCACCAGAAACAGCAGCAGGCGAAAGCATACCGCATGCGGCTGCGTGTACCCGGTGCCATGCATGGCACCCGGCCGATCCGGCCAGACCGTGATGACCGCAAAGTCCACCGGGTTGTTCCCGGTGTGTATACCGCAGACGCGCATTGCGCTGTTCAGCCGACGAGGACAACATGGTTTCCAGATCTTCCTCTTCAGCGCAATCGACTGAAGACAAGTCAACGCCTTTTTCCATGTTTTCCCAGATGACCGATCCGACCAGATGGCTCGAGGCCATGCAGCAGTGGCAGGGCCATACCGGCGCTGGCGCCGCGCTGGCAGGGCTGCCGACAGGTACACGCGTCGATCCCGATCGCATGCTCGCGATTCAGCGCGACTATACCAACGGCGTGCGCCAGCTCTGGCAGGGGATGCTGAGCCAGGGTGCAACGCCAGCACTGCCGGATCGCCGCTTTGCCGGCGAGGCATGGACCGGTCACGCCCCTTATGCCTTTACCGCAGCCTTTTACTTGCTCAATGCACGGGCCATGCTGCAGATGGCGGAAGCCATCGAGGGCGAGCCCAAGGTCCAGCAGCGCATCCGCTTTGCTGTTTCGCAATGGGTTGATGCGATGTCGCCGGCCAACTTTCTGGCAACCAACCCGGAAGCGCAGCAGGCGCTGATCGAATCGCATGGCGAATCGCTGCAGCATGGCATTCAGCACATGCTTGAGGATCTCGGCAAGGGCAAGATCTCGCATACCGATGACAGCGCTTTCGAGGTCGGACGCAACCTCGCCGTCACGCCGGGCGATGTCATTTACGAGAACGAATATTTTCAGCTGATCCAGTACCACCCGCTGACGGACAAGGTGTTCGCGCGGCCGCTGTTGATCGTGCCGCCGTGCATCAACAAGTTCTACGTGCTCGACCTGCAGCCGGAGAACTCGCTGGTGCGCTACGCGGTAGAACAGGGGCATACCGTCATGCTGGTGTCGTGGCGCAATCCCGGCAACGACATGGCCGACCGTACGTGGGACGACTATATCGAGCATGCGGCTATCCAGGCCATCCACGTGACCCAGGCAGTCAGCCGCCAGAAGCAGATCAATGTACTAGGGTTCTGCGTAGGCGGCACGATCCTGTCGACTGCGCTGGCCGTGCTGGCGGCGCGTGGCGAACATCCGGCGGCCAGCCTGACGCTGCTGACGGCGATGCTTGATTTTACCGATACCGGCGTGCTCGACGTGTTCGTGGACGAAGCGCATGTCGCCTTGCGCGAACATACCATCGGCGGACAGGGCGGAACGCCGGCCGGGATATTGCATGGCACGGAACTGGCTAATACCTTTTCATTCTTGCGTCCGAACGATCTGGTGTGGAACTACGTGATCGACAACTATCTGAAAGGCAAGTCGCCCACGCCGTTCGATATCCTGTACTGGAACGGCGATTCCACCAATCTGCCCGGACCCTGGTACTGCTGGTACCTGCGTCATACCTATCTGCAGAACGATCTGATGCATCCGGGGCGGCTTACCGTGTGTGGCGCGCCGGTCGATTTTGGTCAGCTCGACATGCCGGTGTATCTCTACGGTTCGCGCGAGGACCATATCGTGCCCTGGACGACAGCGTATGCATCGGCTGCGCTGTTACCTGGCGACAAGCGTTTCGTGCTGGGGGCCTCGGGACATATCGCTGGCGTTATCAACCCGCCGGCGAAGAAGAAGCGTTCCTACTGGACCGCCGAGACGCTCCCGGTGAAGGCAGAAGCCTGGCTTGCGTCTGCACAGGAGCATCCCGGCAGCTGGTGGACCGACTGGTCGGCATGGCTGGCCGGACATGGCGGGGCGCGCAAGGCGGCGCCGCGTGCCACGGGCAACGCGCAGTACCAGCCGATCGAGCCAGCGCCGGGCCGGTATGTGAAAGCACGCGCATGATCGCTGGATGACGTGTGCACGGGATATGCATTAAATAGCGGCGCGTGTCGATCCGCAATCTGACACACGCCTGTGATATATCGTTGGGCAGGCAAGCTTGCCCCGATGGCAGCATGGCGAAGCAGACGTTTCAACAGATGTTTCGCGGCATTGGAAAGAGTGCATTACAAAACGAGGACTGGACATGACAGACGTTGTGATTGTTTCCGCCGCACGGACCGCGGTCGGCAAGTTTGGCGGCTCTCTGGCACGCGTGGCTGCACCGGAATTGGGCGCCACGGTGATTCGCGCCGCACTGGAGCGCGCCAAAGTGGCGCCGGACCAGGTCAGCGAAGTCATCATGGGCCAGGTGCTGGCGGCCGGCTCGGGGCAGAATCCCGCGCGCCAGGCTTCCCTCAAGGGTGGCCTGCCGGTGATGGTGCCGGCCATGACCATCAACAAGGTCTGCGGCTCGGGTCTGAAGGCCGTAATGCTTGCCGCGAACGCCATCATGGCGGGCGATGCCGATATCGTGGTGGCTGGCGGGCAGGAAAACATGAGCGCCTCCCCGCACGTACTGCTGGGCTCGCGCGACGGCTTCCGCATGGGCGACGCCAAGATGGTCGACTCGATGATCGTCGACGGCCTCTGGGATGTGTATAACCAGTACCACATGGGCATCACCGCCGAGAATGTCGCCAAGGAATACGGTATTGGCCGCGAGGCCCAGGACGCCTTCGCGGTGGATTCCCAGAACAAGGCCGAGGCCGCGCAGAAGGCCGGCCGCTTTACCGATGAAATCGTTCCGGTGATGATTCCGCAGCGCAAGGGTGATCCGTTGGCCTTCGCGACCGATGAATATGTACGCCAGGGCGCCACGCTGGATTCCATCGCCAGCCTGAAGCCCGCTTTTGACAAGGCAGGCTCGGTGACCGCTGGCAACGCTTCGGGGCTCAACGATGGCGCGGCCGCTGTGGTCGTGATGTCGGCCAAACGTGCAGAACAGCTTGGCCTCACACCGCTGGCACGCATCAAGGCCTACGCGACCGCCGGCGTGGATCCAAAAGTGATGGGCATGGGGCCCGTACCGGCTTCGCAACGCTGCCTATCGCGCGCCGGCTGGTCGGTGGACGACCTCGACCTGATGGAAATCAACGAGGCGTTCGCCGCCCAGGCGCTGGCCGTGCACCAGCAGATGAAATGGGATACGTCCAAGGTCAACGTCAACGGCGGGGCGATCGCCATCGGCCATCCGATTGGCGCATCCGGCTGCCGCATCCTGGTGACGCTGCTGCATGAAATGCAGCGCCGTGGTGCGCACAAGGGCCTGGCATCGCTGTGCATTGGCGGTGGCATGGGCGTGGCACTGGCTGTCGAACGTCCCTGACCAGGCCGGAGCGCATCAGCACCAATCATCCCGGGTCGCACCAAGGTGGGGCGGCCGGGCACTCGAATAGAACGCAAGCGGAGCAGACATGAGCAAGAAAATCGCGTACGTCACGGGCGGCATGGGTGGCATCGGCACCGTGATCTGCCAGCGCCTGGCCAAGGAAGGCTATACGGTGGTTGCAGGCTGTGGCCCCAATTCCCCGCGCCGAGCCAAGTGGCTCGAGCAGCAAAAGGAACTCGGCTATGATTTCATTGCCTCCGAAGGCAACGTGGCGGACTGGGATTCCACCAAGGCTGCCTTCGACAAGGTCAAGGCCGAAGTCGGACAGATCGACATCCTCGTCAACAATGCCGGCATCACGCGCGACGTGGTATTCCGCAAGATGACGCGCGCCGACTGGGATGCCGTAATCGACACCAACCTGACCTCGCTGTTCAACGTCACCAAGCAGGTGATCGACGGCATGTGCGATCGCGGTTTTGGCCGCGTCGTCAACATCTCGTCGGTGAACGGCCAGAAGGGGCAATTTGGCCAGACCAACTACTCGACTGCCAAGGCGGGTATCCACGGCTTCACCATGGCCCTGGCGCAGGAGGTGGCAACGAAGGGCGTGACGGTCAATACCGTGTCGCCGGGTTATATCGCCACCGATATGGTCAAGTCGATCCGTGAGGATGTGCTGGACAAGATCATTCAGACCATTCCGGTGAAGCGCCTGGGCACGCCAGCCGAGATTGCCTCGATCTGCGCGTGGCTGGCCTCCGAGGAAGCCGGCTTTGCAACCGGGGCCGATTTCTCGCTGAACGGCGGCCTGCACATGGGCTGATGGCCACCTTTTGTGTCGCGGCAAGCTTTGTTTGCCGCGATGCAATACCGGCCTGCCGGGCCGTTCGATCGCACTGGCTCGGGTTTTCCCGATTCGTGTGATCTTTCCTTTGCGCCTTGATGGGCTTAGAATCGGATGAAGAGGACGGTCCGTACCCGTGGGCCGATACCCGTGTTTCCGATCACCAGCGCGATGCGCATTGCCGCACTGCATCCAATGCGGCGCAGCAGCCACCAAGCGAAACAACAGGACAGGATCAATGGCCACGAGCAAAAAGAGCGCGGAACGACTGATCAAGAAATATCCCAACCGACGCCTGTACGATACGCAAACCAGCACCTACATTACCCTTGCCGATGTGAAGCAGCTGGTGATGGAGTCCGAGGATTTTCGCGTGGTCGATGCCAAATCCGGCGAGGACCTCACGCGCAGCATCCTGCTGCAGATCATCCTGGAAGAGGAAACCGGCGGGGCGCCGATGTTCTCCGGCCCCATGCTGTCGCAGATCATTCGTTTCTACGGGCATGCCATGCAGGGCATGATGGGCACGTATCTCGAAAAGAATATCCAGGCCTTTATCGATATCCAGAACAAACTCGCCGAGAATTCCAAGGACCTCTATCCGGGTAGTCCCGCGCTCAATGCCGACGTGTGGTCGCAGTTCATGAATATGCAGGGCCCGATGATGCAGGGCATGATGAGCAGCTACATCGAGCAGAGCAAGAATCTCTTCATGCAGATGCAGGAGCAGATGCAGTCGCAGACTCAGAACATGTTCGGCACGTTTCCGTTCAATCACCAGAACGACAAGAAATCGTCCTGAGTACCGTCGCCATATAGTCGCCATACGGCGGCATCGCAAAAAAAGGGAGCCAATGGCTCCCTTTCTTGTTGGTACCGTTTGTGTCGCCGGTATCAGTCATGCGGGCGCGCGTGCACGCCGTGCGCCGGGCGTGCCGATGCGTCTGATCAACCGACGCACCTGATGTGCCCCTCTAGGCTGGCAGCAACTGCTTCAACGTCTGCTTGATCATTTGCGCACGCTTGGCCACATCGGCGAGATCGCCTTCGATCCGCAGCCGGTCCTGCCCGGCCAGCTTGATATTGCGGTTCTTCTGTACCAGGTCGATGATCTTCAGCGCGTCCACTGGCGGATTCGGCATGAACTGCATGACGATGGTCTTCTCGCCCGCGTCGATCTTGCGAATCCCCAGTGGCTTGGCCGACAGGCGCAGGCGATGAGTCTCGATCAAAGCCTGCGCCTGTACGGGCAACTTCCCGAAACGGTCGATCAGTTCCTCATGCAGCGCATCGATCTGTTCCGCCGTCTCACAATTGGCGAGGCGCTTGTAGAGCGACAGGCGTTCGTGGACATCGCCGCAGTAGTCGTTTGGCAGCAGGGCGGGGGAGCCGAGGCTGATTTCCGTCGTGGCATGCAACGGTGCCATCAGATCGGGTTCCTTGCCGGCCTTCAGGGCCTTCACGGCTTCGTTCAGCATCTCGGTGTAGAGCTGGAAACCGATTTCCTGGATCTCGCCCGATTGTTTGTCGCCCAGCACTTCGCCGGCGCCGCGAATTTCCAGGTCATGCATGGCGAGATAGAAGCCCGAGCCGAGCTCCTCCATCTGCTGGATTGCTTCCAGCCGGCGATAGGCCTGCTTGGTCATGCCATCCAGATCCGGCACGAGCAGGTAGGCATATGCCTGGTGATGCGAGCGGCCGACCCGTCCGCGCAACTGATGCAGCTGCGCCAGGCCGAACTTGTCCGCCCGGTGGATCAGGATGGTATTGGCGGTGGGCACGTCGATACCGGTTTCGATGATGGTGGTGCACAGCAGGATATTGGCCCGCTGCGCCACGAAATCGCGCATCACGCGTTCGAGATCGCGCTCGTGCATCTGGCCGTGGGCCACCACGACACGGGCCTCTGGCACCAGCGCCTCCAGGGCGGCGCGCTTGTTCTCGATGGTCTCGACTTCGTTGTGGAGGAAGTACACCTGCCCGCCGCGCTTGAGTTCGCGCAGGATCGCTTCGCGCAGCACGCCGTCTTCCTCGCGGCGCACAAAAGTCTTGATCGCCAGTCGCTTCTGTGGCGCCGTGGCGATCACCGAGAAATCGCGCAAGCCTTCGAGCGCCATGCCCAGCGTGCGCGGGATCGGCGTCGCGGTCAGCGTCAGGATATCAACCTCGGCGCGCAAGGTCTTGAGCGCTTCTTTCTGGCGCACGCCGAAACGGTGCTCCTCGTCGATGATCACCAGGCCGAGGCGCTTGAACCGTACGTCCGGCGACAGCAGCTTGTGCGTGCCGATAACGATATCGACCGTGCCGTCATTGATAGCCTTGACGGCGGCATCGATTTCCTTCTTGCTCTTGAAACGTGAGATTTCCGCGATCCGTACTGGCCACTCGGCGAAGCGGTCGGTCAGGGTCTGGAAATGCTGCTCGGCCAGCAGTGTCGTCGGTGCGAGGATCGCCACCTGCTTGCCGCCCATCACCGCCACGAAGGCGGCGCGCAACGCTACCTCGGTCTTGCCGAAGCCGACGTCGCCACACACCAGCCGGTCCATCGGCTTGCCGGAGGTCATGTCGCCGATCACCGCCTGGATGGCGGCAGCCTGGTCGGGTGTTTCCTCGAAGCCAAAGCTGTCGGCAAAGGTTTCATAGTCCTTGTGCGACAAAGCGAACGCGTGGCCTTCGCGGGCCGCGCGGCGCGCGTAGAGGTTCAGCAATTCCGCCGCGGTATCACGGATCTGTTCGGCTGCGCGGCGGCGCGCACGCTCCCATTGGCCCGATCCGAGCTGATGGATCGGCGCCGATTCTGGATCAGCGCCCGAGTATCGCGAAATCACGTGCAGCTGGTGCACCGGCACATACAGCTTGCTGCCGCTGGCATAGTCAAGGTGCAGGAACTCTTCTTCGCCCTGGCCGAGGTCAAGCGTGACCAGTCCCTGGTACCGCCCGATGCCGTGTTCGCTGTGTACGACCGGATCGCCGATCTTCAATTCGGCAAGATCGCGCACCATGGCATCGACAGCGCTTGCCTGCTCCTGCTTGCGGCGGCCGGTACGGCGCATGGTTGCCGCGAATAGTTCGGCCTCGGTCACGAAGGCCAGGGCTTCGGCGGGAATCGCAAAGCCTGAATGCAGGGGGGCGACGCTCAAGGCAAAGCGTGCATCAGAGGCAAGAAAGGCCTGCAGGCCATCGACCTGGGCTGGCTGCAAGCCGCTTTCGCCGAAGAGTTGTGCCAGCGTCTCGCGCCGGCCGGCCGAATCGGCGCACACCAGCACGCGCGCATCGCTGCGCATCAGGAACGACTCGAGATTGACCAGCGGATCCTCGGCGCGGCGATTGACTGCCACATCAGGAATCGGCGTCGTCAGGGCGTCCGGGGATGGGTCAGCCTTGAGCACGAGACGTGCGTGTACGCCGGCCGCGATATGGAAGGCATCTTCCTGCAGGAACAGCGTCTCAGGTAGCATCAGCGGTCGTTCGCGGTTGTGCCGCATGAAGTTGTAGCGCTGTTGCGTGTCCTGCCAGAAACGGCGGATGGCGTCTTCGAGATTGCCCACATAGGCAATCTGCGTCTCGGTCGGCAGATAGTCGAACAGCGTCGCCGTGCTGTCGAAGAACAGCGGCAGGTAGTACTCGATACCCGCGCTGGGCACGCCGTTGCCGATGTCCTTGTAGATCGTTGAGCGGCTTGGGTCCCCCTCGAAGATCTCGCGCCAGCGGCCGCGGAATGCGGTGCGCGCGGCCTCGTCCATGGGGAATTCGCGGCCTGGCAACAACCGGACCTCATCGACGGGGTAGAGGCTGCGCTGACTGTCGGGATCGAAGGCACGGATGCTGTCGATTTCGTCGTCGAACAGGTCGAGGCGGTACGGCAGGCCCGAACCCATCGGAAACAGGTCGATCAGGCCGCCGCGTACGCTGTATTCGCCGGGGCGCATCACGGCGCTCACATGCTCGTAGCCAGCCAGCGTCAGTTGGGCCTTCAAGGCCGCCTCGTCGAGCTTCGCCCCGCGCTTGAAGAAGAAGGTGTAGGCGGCCAGAAAGGCGGGCGGGGCGAGCCGATAGAGCGCAGTCGTGGCCGGGACGATGACAATGTCGCATTGTCCTGTCTGGATGTCATGCAGCGTCGCCAGCCGCTCCGAGACCAGGTCCTGGTGTGGCGAAAAGCTGTCGTACGGCAACGTCTCCCAGTCCGGCAGCAAGCGGATCTTCAGGTCTGGCGCATACCAGCCGATCTCATCCGTCAGGCGTTGCGCATCCACTGCGCTCGCGCACACCACGGCGAGCATGGGAACCGTCGCACGGTGGCGCAGGAAATACCGGGCCAGCAACAACGCGTCGGCGGAGCCGTGCAGGCCGGCAAACACAAAGCGCTGGCCAGCTTTGACCAATGGAAGGGCTTCGAGGCGGAGATCGGACATAAAAACGGCAAAACCCCGCCGGACGTGCGGGCGGGGGTGGTTCCTGTGTGGGGCAGCGGCACCGGCGCGGCAAAATGCCGGGGTGTGCAGACTGCGGTCAACCGTTATTATAAAATCCCGGACGGCATTGCTGCAGCATTGCCGTGCCAATCTGCGTATTTTCGATGGTGCTGTCCGTTGCGGGCCGAACCGTCCTACCGTCGCCCGCGGGGCGTGCCTGATGACCCTGTCTTTCGATCCTGCTGGATCCCTCCGTCCTGCCGATGATGCCGCGGCACCTGGCTCACCTCGCTTCTACGGCCTGATTCCATGTGCGGGCGTCGGGTCGCGTGCAGGCACAACCCAGCCCAAGCAATATGAGCCGCTCGCCGGTGTGCCGATGCTGCGCTACGCGCTGGCGGCGTTCTCCGCCAGTCCTTCGATTGCCCGTACCGTGCTGGTGCTGGCGCCAGGCGACCAGTCGCTGCATCGCCGTTTCGACGAGGCGCTGTTTGCGGGGCTGCGTTTCGACGTTGCGTATTGCGGCGGCGCGTCGCGTCAGGCCTCGGTGCGTAATGGACTCGATGCACTGGTCGCGCGGGGTGCAGGGGCGGATGACTGGGTACTGGTGCATGATGCAGCCCGGCCGGGGCTGCTGCCCGGCATGATCGAGAACCTCGTCCGGCACGCGGACGGCGACGGCGCATTGCTCGCCCTGCCGGTGGCCGACACCCTGAAACGGGCAGATGACACAGCTTGCAGCGCCGGTACGGTTTCCCGGGATGGCCTCTGGCAGGCGCAGACGCCGCAAATGTTCCGCATCGGCCGCCTGATGGATGCGCTCGATCAGGCCGAGGCCAGCGGGGCTGTCGTCACGGACGAGGCCAGTGCGGTGGAGTTGCTGGGGGACCGGCCGGCGCTGGTGCGTGGCTCGCTGCGCAATTTCAAGGTAACGTATCCTGAAGACTTCGCGCTGGCTGAGTGTTTTCTCGCTAGCAATCCTCATTCTTCCAGGCGGGAACCATGATTCCATTCGACGTTCGGGTCGGGCAGGGCTATGACGTGCATGCGCTGGTGGCGGGCCGCCCGCTGATTCTTGGCGGCGTGACGATTCCCCATGACAAGGGCCTGCTCGGCCATTCCGATGCCGATGCCTTGTTGCATGCCCTGACCGATGCGCTGTTCGGCGCGGCCGGGCTTGGCGATATCGGTCGCCATTTCCCCGATACCGATCCTGCGTTTGCCGGAGCGGACAGCCGCGTGCTGCTGCGTGAAGCCGCCGCACGCGTGCGCGCCGCCGGCTATGCCATCGGCAATGTCGACGCGACCGTGATTGCCCAGGCGCCCAGGCTGGCGCCACATGTCAACGGCATGGTCGAGAATATCGCGCAGGATCTTGGCATCGCTGTTGAACGTGTCAACGTCAAGGCCAAGACCAACGAAAAACTGGGTTACCTGGGCCGTCAGGAAGCCATCGAGGCGCAAGCCGTGGCCTTGCTGCTGCGTTGCGAAGGTGAATCGAAGGATTGAGGCGGGGGGCTGCAACGGACAAAGGCCGCGGGGGAACGCTGGCACCTTGTTGCCGATGAGCATTCAGGCAAGCGGAAAACTCGCACGCACGATCAGGCCGCTGCCAGGCGGTTCGCGGTTTACCATCGTCAACTGGCCGCCGGAACGTTGCACGATACGACTGACGATCGACATGCCCAGCCCGGCGCCCTTGGCCTCGGTGCGCGCCGAATCGAGCCGGTAGAACGGACGTGTCAGTAGCGGCAATTGATCGGCCGGCACGCCCTGGCCGTGGTCCATGACTTCCAGGATCGCCGCGCCATGCTCCATGCGCGTGACGATCACGATTTCCGCGCATTCCTTGCCTGGCGTCTTGCCATAACGGCGGGCGTTTTCCACGAGATTGTCAAGCACGCGCAGCACATCCATGCGGTTCGACAGGGCCGCGACGGAAGGCGCCAGTTGCAGTGTCAGCGTGACATCGGCCAGTGTGGCATAGCGTGGCACGGCTTCCTGCACAAGTTCCGACAGATCGACGGGACTCGCTGCCGTGTCCGACGGGCGCGCATATTCCAGGAACTGGCCGATGATCTGGTCCATCTGCTCGATGTCGCCGATCATGGCATCCCGCGTGGCCTGGTCGGCCGGGCTCATTTCCGTCTCCAGCCGCAGCCGGGTCAACGGCGTGCGCAAGTCATGCGAAATGCCGGCCAGCATCACCACCCGGTCGTGTTCCAGCTGGCGCAGATCCTTCACCATCTGGTTGAAACTGTGGTTGGCGAGCGCCACCTCGCTGGCCCCGCGCTCGGGCAGCGGCGCGGGCTCCTGACCGGTACCGAGCTCGCGAGCCGCGTTGGCCAGCACCTTGAGCGGATGGTTGACGCGCGACGTGATGAACGCCGCGCCCAGGATCGACAGTACCAGCGCCGCAATGCTCCACCACAGCCACTGCAGGCCGGGCACATGCTCGAAGCGATCCTGGCTGATGGCGACCCAGTAATCGTCCCCCTCGATCTGGAAGCTGATCCATACGCCGGGAATGTCGTTCACGGCTGTCGCGATCACGGTATCGTCGCCCAGCCGGGCGCGGATCTCGTGCTGCACCAGCTGCGTCAGGAATGGACTGGCAGTGGGTACTTTGTAGTTGTCCTCTTCCTCACGCGGATAGACCTTGATGCCTTCGTTCTGCACGAGGTCGAGCAGCAGGAAGCGCCGCCGCACCGGGTCGGAATAGAGCAGGGCCGCACGGGTCAGCTTGACCACGCTGACCACCTGCAGCGCAATCTGCTGGGCGCGCGGCGCGCGCTCGAAGATGCGGAAGCTCTGGAACCACATGCCGAGCGACAGCACGATCAGCAGGGCAATGAGCATGAAGGTCCGCCAGAACAGCGAACCGAAGAAGTCGGAGAAGACGCGCCTGAACACGATACGGCAGTGCCGTTATTTCACGCCATCCGGAATAAAGACATAGCCAAGTCCCCACACCGTCTGGATGAAGCGCGGATTGCTCGGATCCGTTTCGATCAGCTTGCGCAAGCGCGAGATCTGGACGTCCAGGCTGCGGTCGAAGACTTCATATTCCCGGCCTCGAGCCATTTCCATGAGCTTCTCGCGCGACAGGGGCTGGCGCGGGTGGCGGGCGAAAACCTTGAGTACCGAGAATTCGCCGGTCGTCAGCGTGATTTCATCCTCGCCCTTGGTCAGCGTGCGGGTCGCGAGATTGAGGACGAAATCGCCGAAGGCAAAGCTTTCCGGCGCTTCCGATGGCGCACCCGGCACTTCAGCGGGGCCTTTGCGACGCAGTACTGCATGAATGCGCGCAATCAGTTCGCGCGGATTGAAGGGCTTGGGCAGGTAATCGTCCGCGCCCATTTCCAGCCCGACAATGCGGTCCACATCCTCGCCCTTGGCAGTGAGCATGATGATCGGCGTCTGGTCATTGGCTCCGCGGAGCCGGCGGCAGATCGACAGGCCATCTTCCCCGGGCATCATCAGGTCGAGCACCAGCAGGTCGAAGCGCTCGCGTAGCCAGAGCTTGTTCATCGCCGTGGCGTTTTCCGCCACCAGTACCGTAAACCCCTGATCGCCCAGATAGCGACGCAGCAGATCGCGCAAACGGGGGTCGTCGTCTACGACAAGAATCTTGTAGCTGGTATTTTCCATGGCGGTATCTTAGCGATAAAAGCAAGCCGGTTAAACAGACAATCGCGGGGAATCAACGAAAGAGAAACAACTGGTTACATACTTTACGTGACCACGGAAGGCCTTGTGCACCCTACGCCCGCGCGTGCACGGTAAACTTTCGGGCAGCCACCGAACTCCATCGGACTGCCGATCGACCAAATCATTCCCGCAGACTGACGCGCCATTTTCCCATGCCTTTATCCCGGCTGCTTGTTTCCGTTGCCTTGCTGTTTGCGGCGTCCGCATTGGCGCTGCCGGAAGGCGTCGCCCATGCAGCCGGAGACCGCAAGACGAAGATGCGCAAGGACACAGGGCGGCATGGCAAGGAGCCGGGGCAGGCAGCCCGTCGCGAGCGGGAACGCCGGGCAGCGCCAGCGCATGGACACCAGCAGGGACGCCCGCAGGGGCGCCATGGCGGCGGGCACATGCTGGCCCCCAACGAGCGGCAGAACCTGCGCCAGAGCGTGTACGACGCCATGCGCGATATCTATCACGGCGGCTGATCCAGCGGAATACCCCGTATGACGCGTTATCGGCCTGCAAGCGGCAGGTCGCCAGTGAGTTGCGCCCATAATGTGTGTGCTGCCTGCAGACCGCTCCGAACTGCGCTTTCCAGCGTAGCCGGATAAGGTCCGGCCGTGTAGTCGCCGGCTAGCACCAGCCCTGGCAAGCCGGTCGCGTTTTCGGGACGGCAGATGCCGGGGCGGCTGCGGAAAGTCGCCTGCTTCTCCGTGATGACCAGTGCCTTGTCCGGCAGCAGGCATGCCTGCAGATCAGCCGCGGGAACCACGCCGCGCAACTCCTCCAGCAATTGATGGCATACCGCCGCGGTAAGATCGGCCCGTGGCCGTTGTACCGCATCGTCTGCGACACTGATGACGATGGCCCAATGCTCATGATCTGGCGAACCGGGGGGAGCAGACAGCTGGCCGCGATCGAAGAGAAACTGCCCGAAGGCGCCGGATGCGGGATCGCAGCGTAGCGCCAGCATGGGGTGTGGGAGGCGGACGCCGGGTGCGGGAAGGTATACCGTCGTGATCGGCGCATGGGTGAGTGCTGCGAGTTGCGTGCAGAGTGCCTCGCGCGCCAGTAGAGCGCTCGCGTCCGTCAACGCGATGCCATTAATCAGTCGGCTAGCGTCGCGCGGTGCGGTGGCGAGCACGATGCCGTCGACCTCAAGCTCATCCGGCGTCGTCATCACATTCCAGCCGGATGCACCGGGCATGAGTCCTCGCACTGGCTTTCCGAGGTGGACCTGGCTGCCATGCCGGGCCAGCCAGTTGGCTGCAGGTTCGGCGAACAATGCGCCGAAGTCGATGCGTGGCACGAGCATATCGCTGCTGCCCGGTCCGGACAGCAGGGCGTCGCGCAGGACATTGAGAAAGACCTGGGCGCTGGCCTCTTCGATGGGCGTATTGAGCGCCGAGATACAGAGTGGCTGCCAGATCCTGTCGATGGTTTGAACGGGTTCTCCGGCCAGCCATTGCGCGACGGTGAGAGCGTCGTGGCAACGCCAGCCCCGTAAGGCGGCGACTGCCAGCTTGCGCACCAGCCGCACACGTTCACCGAGCGGGATGCTGCGCGCCTGCCACAGACCCGCGAGCAGGTGCCATGGTCGGCCACCTGGCGTGGCGGCGAGCGCAAATCCGTCGGCATAGCGGATCTGCAGCGGCAGCCGCAGCAGCGCCGTGGCCGGCGTCACGCCGACCCGCTGCATCAGATCAAGACAGGTACGATATGCGCCGAGCAGGATGTGCTGGCCGTTATCGAGGCGGAGCCGGATAGTCCGATCGCGGTTGTCGTCCGTCAGCGCGCGGGCGCGGCCGCCGAGCGTGCGCGCCCGTTCCAGCACCGTGACAGTGGCCCCGAGCGTGGTCAGCTCAAGTGCCGCCGCCAGCCCGGCCCAGCCACCGCCAATCACGGCAACATGTGGGTTGGCGGCATGGTGTGCGGCAGTATGCGGCGAGGCGACCCGGGATGCCGCAACCTGTGGCGAAGACTGGCGCGAAGTCTGCGGGGGCAGGTGCGCGCGCATCACGGTCAGCGTGCCTGGAAGCTGGTCTTGCTGGCGATCCACAGTTTCCGGACCGGGGTGAGGGCGATGCGCTGGTGCAGGACTTCAAAGCCGGTCGCTTCGATTTCGTCCAGCAGCGTTGCATAGATGGCGCCCATGATCAGGCCGGCCCGTTGCGCACGGCGATCTTCCGCCGGCAGCATGGCAAGCGCTTCGCGGTAGGTCGTACGGGCGCGTTCCGCCTGGAACTTCATCAGAGCGCGATACTTGTCCGAGTAGCGCGCCTGCATCAGGTCGGCTGCTGGCACTTCGAAGCGCTGCAGGTCTTCCATCGGCAGGTAGATACGGCCATTGCGGGCATCCTCGCCGACATCGCGGATAATATTGATGAGCTGCAGGGCCAGGCCCAGGCGTGCCGCATACTCAAGCGTCGCGGGTTGCGTGCAGCCGAAGATGCGTGCCGACAGCAACCCCACCACGCCGGCGACACGATGGCAGTATTGGCGCAGTCCGGCGAAGTCCAGATAGCGGCTTTGCCGCAGATCCATGTCCATGCCTTCGAGGATCGCCTCCAGGTCTTCCTGCGGCAGGCCATATTCCGGCACATGCGGGGCCAGCGCCTGCGTGACCGGATGCGTGGGCTGGCCGGCATACAGCCGCGCCAGCTCCTGCCGCCACCAGGCCAACCGCACATGTGCCAGCTCGCCGTGGGGAGCATCCGCCGTGGCATGCTGCATCGGGTCGCCGTCGACGATATCGTCGACCTCGCGGCAGAATGCATACAGCGCCACGATGGCGCGGCGACGGGGGGTGGGAAGGAACAGAAAGCTGTAGTAGAAACTGCTGCCGCTTTGCGCGACTTTCTGCTCGCAGTACTGATCTGGCGTCAAAACGGTTCCGTCGAAAAGAGGTCTCTGGGCCGCCCTTGATGAGCGCTATGGGAATGACTGCGACAGGACAGCGTTGCCGCGTTGCGCATGCTCGGCTGCCTTAGCCGGCAGGAGGCACGCGCATGACAGCGGCGCGCGCGAGCATGATGCACCAGTCGGCTGCGCGCAGCGTGGGGCGTTGCCTGAACACATCGTACCGCGCGGCTTCAATACGCTCCAGGATACGCAATCCACCCTGTACGATGAGGCGTAGTTCCCAGCCGATCCGCCGTGCCGTACCGGGCGGCATGCCAAGTGCCAGTGGCGCGCCGGATTGTAGCATTGCGCGCGTCCGATCGACCCACTCCGACATCAGGGCGCGCCACTGCGCATCACAGCGGCCTTCGGCGAAATGGGCATCAGTCACGCCATGCCGGGCGCAGGCATCCGCGGGCAGGTAGACGCGTTGCTTGCGCCAGTCCACGGCCACATCCTGGCAAAAATTCACCAGTTGCAAACCCGTGCAGATCGCATCCGACTGGGCGAGACGTTCCGGCGTGGCCGCGCCGTACAGATGCAGCATCAGGTGACCGACCGGATTGGCGGAGCGGGTGCAGTAGTCGAGCAGCATGGCTGCGTCCGTCATGCGGACAAACCGCGCATCCTGTTCGAACGCCGACAGCAGTTCGTACAGCGGCTGCAGAGGCAAGCGATACTGGCGCACGACCTCAGCCAGATCCTGGAACATTGGCGCACGCGCCGGCATATCCTGTGCGATGCGGTCGAGCTCCGCGCGATATTCGGCCAGCAAGGCTAGCCGCTCTACGGCCGGAGCATCGCCTTCGTCGGCAATGTCGTCGGCGCTGCGCGCGATACGGTAGATCACCGTCACCGGCCAGCGCAGCGCCTTGGGCAACAGCAGGCTGGCAACCGGGAAGTTCTCGTAATGATCGATCCGGGTGTCGGTACGGGCGGCCATCGGGGTGCCGGCTGCAGAAGGTAGAGAGGGGCGGCCTGAGGTCATGGCGCGATTTAACCATAGGTTAGTGTCCTGGCATCTTCTGTGCGGCCCTGGTTCGCGTGCCAATTCGAGCAATGATTCGCGAAGTTATCCGCGCAGCCATGCGAGCAGAATGGATTGATGGTACAGGCTGGCTGTGAGGCTAAATCAGGCCAGAGCGCATGTTTTACGCCTATGTCGGTAAGGTGAGGCTCAAGCGCCATCGGCACCGTTCTCGTTTGACGCCTCCCAACCCCTTCGATATATTACTGACCCATCGGTAATTTACTGGAATGGTCATGTCGGATTTGCGCATCCCAGGCGTTCGCCCGGGCATTGCCGTCGTACCCCGAGCACCCACGAGAACGGCGGGCAGTCTCTGGCGGCGGATGGCAGCAGCTGGTGCAGTGGCGTGTCTGCTGGTGGCATGCGGCAAGCAACCCGAGGCTGAAGCCCCGCCACGCCCGGTGCGCCTGATGAAGCTGCAGCCAGCGGGTGCCGACAGTGCAGTGACTTATTCTGGCAATGTGCAGGCGCGCATCGAGTCGCGCCTGGGCTTTCGCGTCGGCGGCAAGGTGGCTGCGCGCCTGGTCGACGTTGGCGCGACGGTCAAGAAAGGGCAGGTGCTTGCGCGGCTCGATCTGGCGGATCTGAAGCTGGCCGAGAGCGGTTCCCGGGCCCAGCTGGAAGCTGCCCGGACCGAACGCGACCTCGCGCACAGCGATCTCAAGCGTTTCGATGACCTGTACGCCAAAGGCTTCATCAGCGCCGCCGAACAGCAGCGCCGCAAGGCGACGTACGATGCCGCAGAGGCGCGCTACCGGCAGGCGCAGGCCGGGCTGAGCAGCCAGTCCAACCAGCTCGCCTATGGCGAACTCCTGGCGGACGCAGAGGGCGTGGTGACGGCGATCGAAGCCGAGGTCGGGCAGGTGGTGTCGCCTGGCCAGCCAGTCGTGCGCGTGGCGCAGACGGCAGAGAAAGAGGTGGTCATCGCCTTGCCAGAGGATCAGGTTGGGCAGGTACGTGTCGGGGCTGCCGCGACGGTACGCCTGTGGGCTGATGAAGCGCGCACGCTCCCAGGTCGTGTGCGCGAGATTGCTCCGGCAGCAGACGCCGCCACCCGAACGTATACCGTGCGCGTCGCGCTGCCCAATCCGCCCGCCGAGCTCCGCCTGGGCATGACGGCAACGGTCATGCTGGCCCGCGATGCCGCTGCGCAGGCGTTGAGCGTACCGCTCAGTGCGCTCCTGCAGGTCAATGGCCACAGCCAGGTATGGATCTATGATCCGGCCAGCCAGTCGGTGAGCCCGGTAACGGTCACGCTTGGCGATCCAGTGGACAACCGGGTGACGGTGACACAAGGCCTTCAGCCTGGGAAGCTTATCGTGACTGCGGGTGTTCATCTGCTCAAGCCTGGCCAGAAAGTGCGCGTGATGGGCGATGAGGCAGGCAACGGGCATCAAGCGGCCTCCACGCCAGCTACGGCCCCCAATCGTACAGCGCCGGCCCGGTAAATCGCCTCATGAACCCTTCCCGCTTCAATCTTTCGCGCTGGGCGCTCGAGCATCAGGCGCTGACGCGTTACCTGCTTGTCGTGCTGCTGCTGGGCGGCATGCTCGCCTTCTTCCAGCTCGGTCAGGACGAGGACCCGCCGTTTACCTTCCGTGCCATGGTGGTTCGCGCAGTCTGGCCGGGAGCGACGGCGGAGCAGATCGCCGTCCAGGTTACCGACAAGATCGAGAAGACCCTGCAGGAAGTGCCGTACGCAGACAAGATCCGCAGCTATTCCAAGCCAGGCGAAACGATGATTATCTTTCAGTTGAAAGATAACTCGCCGGCCAAGGAAATCAGCCAGATCTGGTACACCGTCCGCAAGAAGGTCGGCGACCTTGCCGGTACGTTTCCGGCGGGCGTGCATGGCCCGTTCTTCAACGACGAGTTTGGCGATGTCTACGGCTCGATCTACGCACTCTCTTCGGATGGCTTCAGCTATCGGGAATTGCGCGATTACGCCGATGCCGTGCGACAACAGCTGCTGCGCGTGAAGTCGGTCGCCAAGGTCGAACTGCTGGGCGTGCAGGACGAAAAGGTTTATATCGAATTCCAGCAGGCGCGCATGGCGCAGCTGGGTCTCGATATCAACAGCATCGCGACGCAGATTGCCCAGCAGAACAATCTGGAAGGCAGCGGCGTGCTGGTGACGCCGACCGACAACATGCAGATCCGCCTGTCCGGCGCATTCAGCGATACCGCGGACCTTGCCAACCTGGTGTTGCGGGTGCCTAGTGGTGCCAATACGGGTTCGAATGCCGGCCGCAATGTAAGGCTCGGCGATATCGCCACGATCCATCGCGACTATATCGACCCGCCCAACTCGAAGATGCGCTTCAACGGCAAGGAAGTCATCGGCCTGGGGATCTCGATGGCCAAGGGGGGCGACATCATTGCCCTGGGCAAGGCGCTGGAGCAGACGGTTGCCGAGGTGCGCCAGGGCCTGCCGGTCGGGATCGAGCTGGCCCAGGTACAGGACCAGCCGCAGGCGGTCAAATCGTCTGTCAACGAGTTCGTGAAAGTGCTGATCGAGGCCGTGGTCGTGGTGCTGGCCGTCAGCTTTCTGTCCCTGGGACTGCATACGCGTCCGCTACGCATCGATACGCGGCCGGGTCTGGTCGTGGGCCTGACGATCCCGCTCGTGCTCGCCGTGACATTCCTCTTCATGAACATCTTCGATATCGGCCTGCACAAGATCTCGCTGGGTGCGCTGATCATCGCGCTCGGCTTGCTGGTAGACGATGCCATCATCGCCGTGGAGATGATGGTGCGCAAGCTGGAAGAGGGCTTTTCCAAGATGGAGGCGGCGACCTTCGCCTATACCTCCACGGCCATGCCGATGCTGACCGGTACGCTGATCACCGCGGCTGGCTTCCTGCCTGTTGGCCTGGCGCGCTCCACTGTTGGCGAGTACACCTTCGGCATCTTTGCCGTGACCGCGCTGGCGCTGGTGCTGTCGTGGTTTGCCGCCGTGGTGTTTACTCCCTACCTGGGCTATCTCCTGCTCAAGACCAAGCCGCGCGGCCAGCACGGCGGTTCGCATCACGAGCTGTTCGATACGCCGTTCTACAACCGCTTCCGCCGTCTCGTTGACTGGTGCGTGACCTACCGCAAGATCGTGATCGCGGCGACGCTCGCTACGTTCGCACTTGGGCTGTTCGGGTTCCAGTATGTCGAAAAGCAGTTTTTCCCGGACTCCAGCCGCCCCGAACTGATGGTCGAGATCTGGCAGCCTGAAGGTTCCAGCTACACGCAGAACGAAGTCGATGTGAAGCGCTTCGAAACCCTGATCGCGCAGGAGCCGGACGTCGTCAGCATCACGTCGTTCGTCGGCACCGGCGCGCCGCGTTTCTACCTGCCTTTGGATCAGATATTTCCGCAGACCAACGTCGCGCAGATCATCGTCATGCCGTCCGACCTGAAGGCGCGCGAGCGTCTGCGCAAGCGGATCCAGACTGTGCTTGACGAGTCGTTCCCGCATGCCCGTGGCCGGGTCAAGCTGCTGCCTAATGGGCCGCCCGTGCCATATCCCGTCCAGTTCCGCGTGGTGGGGCCAGACATGAAGCTGGTGCGCAAGTATGCGGATGAAGTCAAGGCCGTGATGGCGCAAAATCCCTATACCGTGGGCGTGAACGACAACTGGAACGAATCCGTCAAGATCCTGCGGCTCGATATCGACCAGGACAAGGCGCGCGCCCTGGGCGTCACCACCAATACCATCGCGCAGGCGACGCAAGCCATCCTCACCGGCGTGCCGGTCGGACAGTTCCGCGATGGCGTGCGGCTGATCGATATTGTCATGCGCACGCCCCGCGAAGAGCGCGACACCATGTCCGACCTGCAGAGCGCGGTCGTGCGGACCAGTAACGGGCAAAGTGTGCCGTTGACGCAGCTTGTCCGTATCCATCTGGCCTCGGAACCGGGTGTGATCTGGCGTGAGAATGGCGATTTCGGCATTACCGTGCAGGCCGATGTGGTTGATGGTATCCAGGGGCCCACGGTGACCGCGCAGGTCAATCCGCAGCTCGACGGCATCCGCAAGCGCCTGCCGATGGGCTACCAGATCAAGATCGCCGGCGCCGAGGAAGAGAGCGCCAACGCTGGCGCCTCGATTGCCGCGCAGATGCCATTGTGCATCTTCCTGATCTTCACGCTGCTGATGCTCCAGCTGCACAGCTTCTCGCGTTCCGTGATGGTGTTCCTGACCGGCCCGCTGGGACTGATCGGCGCGGCCGGTACGCTGCTGCTCCTGCAGGCGCCGATGGGCTTCGTGGCGCAGTTGGGCATCACGGCCCTGATGGGCATGATCATCCGCAACTCGGTGATCCTGGTCGACCAGATTGAGCAGGATATCCAGGCCGGTGTGCCCGTTTGGACTGCGATCGTGGAATCTGCCGTACGGCGTTTCCGGCCGATCATCCTGACGGCGGCAGCGGCCGTGCTGGCCATGATCCCGCTGTCGCGCAGCGTGTTCTGGGGACCAATGGCCGTTGCCATCATGGGCGGGCTGATCGTTGCCACCGTGCTGACACTGCTGTTCCTGCCAGCCCTGTATGCCGCGTGGTTCCGTGTCAAGCGGCCCGAGGCCGAGGGCGGTGTGCCAGCGCACAGCAGCTGACATGCCTTGCGTTCCTGTCCGGCACTGCAGTATTCCGGAGCGAGATGCCGCGCGGAGCTGGCACCCCCCGCTGGGGTACCTGGCCATTGCCTCGATTAATGAAAGGTGGCAGGACAACCTGGACGCATCCTCTTCCGCTTGGTATAACCGCGGGCGAATGGATTCCTGATTCAAGAGGGTGCAATGCTGTTGATGCTGGACGAGGAGGAACTCCGCTGTACGGTCGCTGCGATCAAGGATCGTCTCATGGAGCAGCGCAAGCACTACGCATGGCAAATCGATCAGGGATATCGCTGGCCTCCCGAGGATTTCGATATTCCCCTGCTTGAAGCCCTTGAAACCAAGTATCAGGACGCACTGCGCGCGGTACGCGACATGGGCGCCTGAGTGATGCCCTCTCCAGCGGGGTCGATGCGATACCGCTGGCGTGTCACGCGAAGCTGCGAATCAGCGCGAGCTGGTGACGCTGGCTGTGTCGATGGCCACGGCGGTGGCGTAGAAGGGAGTACGGGGAGTGCAGGGCGGTTCGACTGCCACGCGCCGCTGGGGCCAAGGCGGGGTGCAGCGTAATGTGCGCGAACCCCCCAGGGTAGCGGAGAGACTCGTGCTGAACCGAGCTTGGAATCCTGCTTCCGTGAGTTGGCAGGGCTTCACCCAGTGACCCACAAGGATTCGGGTGAATTTCCGGTGATATCGAGAGATGGTGCGAGGGAGGGGACTCGAACCCCTACACCATTGCTGGCGTCAGGACCTAAACCTGGTGCGTCTACCAATTTCGCCACCCTCGCACGGTCCCGGTTCGCCATTGTTTGGCGAAGGGCGGATTGTATCGCAATCCGCCCGCTTCGATCCAGTCGTTGTGCAATTTTATCCCTCGCGAGGCGGGTTGAGTGGCCTGCGACGCCGCAACCGACGGCCCGCGTTGCACCAGCCCGGCTTTGGCGCATGGAGGCTGCATCAGGGATTCCCCTGCGCGCAAGCGGGTCGATCTGGCAAGGAGTCTGCGCCCGGCAGTAAGCTATCGCTTTTGCCATGCCGTGGAGGCTGCCGGTGAAACAACGTTTGAACCTCTCCCAGGCCACGCCCGAACTGTATCGCGCCATCGCTGCGCTGGACGCGGCGGTGAAGCATTCGGGCATCGACCAGCAACTGCTACACCTCATCAAACTGCGCGCCTCGCAGATCAATGGCTGTGCGTTTTGCGTCAATATGCACGTTGAGGAATCGCTGGCCGATGGCATGCCGGCGCAGAAGCTTCATCTCGTGTCCGTATGGCGGGAGTCACCGCTGTTCGATGCACGCGAGCGCGCGGTCCTCGCACTGACGGAAAGCGTGACGCGCCTGTCGCAGAATGATGTGCCCGATGCATTATATGAAGAGGTGCGCGCGCATTTCGACGAAGTCGGCTTCTCGCAGCTGATCGTGGCGATTGGCGCCATCAACGTCTGGAACCGCGTCGCCGTATCGACGCGGATGGTCCACCCGCATTGATCCTGCCGTCCTGATGCCGCTGCGCTAATCCTGCCGCGCTGGCGGCACGGTCGACCCGCGGACAATCAGCTCCGCCTCGAACTCGATATGGATCGGCATCGGCTTGCCTTCGAGATGCGATACCACGAAGTCGGCGGCACAGGTGCCCATCTCGATGGCCGGCACCCGGATGGTGGTGAGCGAGGGTGTCATGTGCGATGACAGTTCGAAATCATCGAAGCCCGCAATGGACAGATCCTGCGGTACCGAGATACCGGTGGCGATGCATTCGCAGATCGCGCCGAACGCCAGGATGTCGTTGCCGCACAGGATGACTGTCGGCGGCTCCGGCGCATGCATCAGCACGCGCAGGGCGCTGCGACCGGCGGCAATTGTGTAAGGACTCTCGATGATCCGTTCGGGCGGCAGGGCAATGCCGCGTGCTGCCAGCGCCGCGCGGGCACCCTCGAGCCGCTGCGCCGCGCGGTCGTTGTTCTGCGTCAGGCCCGCGATCATGGCAAAGCGGCGGTGCCCAAGATCCAGCAGGTAATTGGTCAGGCGCATCATGGCCGCGCGGTTGTCGAAGCCGATGCACGGAGCCGGGCTGGCCGGGTTGTAGATCCAGGTGTTGACGAATGGGATGCGTTTGCTCTCCAGCAGCCGCAACACGCCCGGATGATGGGTTTCGCCGACGAGCACGATGGCATCCACGCCGTGCTCGATCAAAGACTGCACCTCCGCCACCTCGCGCGCTGCGTCGTAGTGGTTGCTGGCCAGCAGCAAGGTATAGCCATGGGCGTTCAGGCGGCTCTGCAGTGCATGCAGGGCCTGCGCGAAGATCGCATTGTCGATGGTCGGCACAATCGCGCCGACTGCCTTGAAGCGTTTCGAGACCAGCGAGCCCGCGGCACGATAGGGGATGTAGCCCAGCGCGTCGGCGGCGGCGCGCACCTGCGCCACCATCTCGGCGCTTGCACGGCCCGGCTTGTTGAGCGCACGCGATACCGTCGCTACCGACACGCCAGCCTTGCGCGCAACATCCTTGATCGTGATGGGCGAATCTGCAGGTTTCATCGCATTATGGAAAACGTTTTCCGGTTAGGCACCTGCTTATTCTAGCGGCGAAAAGGCGAGCCAAGGGCACTTTTTATATCTCTAGTAATTCCGCTATTTGATTGGGCTTATCAGTGTTTGTACTAGGTCTGGGATTTTGCCGGCCTGATCGTCTTGACAGGAGCTTTTACGGTCTACTACTCTGAGCCATGGCAAACGTTTTCCATTGCGGTCGAGAGTGTGGTTTTTCTCGGCGGATTGGCTGGCGTGTCCGGATGGCATTCGTCCGAAGCGATCGCGGTGGTGCCTTCAGCGGCGCTGATCCCACCCGAAAGGGCTGCTGGAATGCATGACCTGATCGCGCGGTATAGCCGGTTGACGCTCGCAGGTAGCAACAGAACAGCCTGTCGTGCCAATGGCACGGCAGTCCAGATTCGGTAGGCAAGATGGAGCTCAGGATGGAAAGTCGCGGTATGGCAGGGTTGTGCGTGGTGGTAACAGGCGGCGCCAGTGGTATCGGTGCGGCCACGGCTCGCAAGGTGGTCGAAGCAGGCGGCCATGTCGCCATCATGGATCTGAATGGCGAGGCCGCACAGACCCTCGCGCAGGCGCTTGGCGCCAGGGCACGCGGCATTCGCGTCGATGCGCTTGACCGCGACGCCGTCGCGGCTGGCTACGCTGCGGTCGCGGCTGACCTCCCGCCCATCAATGGCCTTGTCAACTGCGCAGGGTTGCCGCAGGTTCCCCGGTCGATCGAGGATTTTCCCGTCGAGGAATGGTCGCGCATCCTCGATTCCCATCTCAAGACGACGTATCTCGCCTGCCAGGTGATTGGCGGCGATATGGCTGCGCGTGGCGCAGGCGCTGTCGTCAACATCGCCTCGGTGCTGGCATTCCGCTCGGGACCGGTGCTGGCCTATGGCGCGGCCAAGGCTGCCGTCGTCAATCTGACCGAGGCCCTGGCCGTGCAGTGGGCAAAACGTGGCGTGCGCGTCAACGCCGTGGCGCCGGGCTGGACTGATACCCCGTTCCTGCGGCCCAAGGAACGCGGTGGCGAACGCGATTTCGGGCCGATCATCAACGCGACGCCGCAAGGCCGCCTCATGCAGCCATCGGAAATTGCCGAGGTCATCTATTTCCTGCTGAGTGCCAGCGCCAGCGGCGTGACCGGCGCGACGATTCCCTGCGATGGCGGCGTGACCATCGGCTGTGGCTGGATGCCATACGGCGGACTGCCTCAATAAGGCCATTCCGGACGCATCTTCGCAACGCGGGACATTCAGAACAAGAACACCCGGGGTGATGTGGAAACGCCTCGAAGGAGGAATGGATGCAGCAGAAAATCAGCAGGGGAGGTACATCGGCCATGTCCGCGCCGTTATCGCCTGGGCGAAGCAAGCCAGCGCTTTCCATCGAGCAGCGCCATCGTCGCCTGCGCTGGACGGTGAGGAGCGGGCTGATCGCCGCGCTCATTGGGTTCTGGTATCTGGCGACCGGCCCGCTGGAGCTGGTCGCCCCCATCAAGTTCCCATCGATCAGCGATGCCTATGCCGCATTCCGCCTGGCGCTCTCGCCTGGATATGCGGGCTCTACCTTGCTCGCACATATCGGATCGAGCCTCGGCCTGGTGCTGCTCGGTTTCGCCGCCGCCATCCTCACGGGCGTGCCGCTCGGCCTGCTCATGGGCTGGAACCGCATGGCCGATGCCTACCTGAATCCGATCTTCCAGATCATGCGGCCGATTGCCCCGATCGCCTGGATTCCGCTGACGATCCTGTGGTTCGGCCTCGGCATTTCCGCCAAGGTATTCGTGATCTGGCTGGCGGCCTTCTCGCCGGCACTGATCAATACGCACACCGGTATCCGCAACATCAACCCGGTGCTTGTAGAAGCCGCGCGCGTGCACGGCGCCTCGACCTGGCAACTGCTGCGCGACGTGGTCATTCCCAATGCCTTGCCGACCATCTTCACCGGTTTGCGGATCTCGTTGCAGGCCTGCTGGATGGTGCTGGTGGCGGCCGAACTGGTCGGGTCGTTCATGGGGCTCGGCTACATCATGATCAATGCCACGCGTGACCTCGATCCAAGCATGATCTTCGTGGCCATGGTCACCGTGGCGCTGCTCGGCGTGCTGATGAATACGGCACTGACCGTCATCGAACGGAGGGTCATGCCATGGAAGCGCTGATGCTCGAGGAAGATCGCGCCGCCAAGCGACGCGCCCAGCTGGAGGGCTGGATCCTGCCGGTACTCGGGGTGCTCACGCTGCTGGGTGGGTGGGCGCTGGTCACGGAATCGGGCCTGGTGCCGGAGAACTTCCTGCCAAGCCCGACACTGGTGTTCAAGGAGATGCTCTTGCTCACGCACGAGCCATACTCCGGCGCGCTGCTACAGGAGCATCTGCTCGCCAGTCTGCGCAAGTTTGCCATCGCCTATGTGCTGGGCGTGATCGTCGGTGTGCCGCTTGGCTTGCTGATGGGGCGCTTCCGCATCATGGAGTGGGCCTTCGGTCCAGTGATCGAAGCGCTGCGCTTCGTCCCGCCGATCGCCTGGGTGCCGTTCTCCATTCTCTGGCTCGGCACGGGCTTCCTGTCGCCGACGGTAGTGATCTTTTCCGGGGTGTTCTCGTCCTGCGTGGTCAATGCCTACAGCGGTGCGCGCCAGATCGACAATCCCCTGCTCGAAGCCGCGCAGATGCTGGGCGCGAGCCGCTGGCTGACGCTGACCGAAGTGCTGTTTCCCGCCGCGCTGCCGCAGATCGTCGCAGGCATGCGCATCGGCGCCGGCTTTGGCTGGCAGTCGCTGATCGGCGCGGAACTGATCGTCGGGTCGACCGGCCTGGGCTACATGATCATCCAGGGAGAGAGCAATCTCGCCGCACATGTCGTGGTGGTCGGGATGATCACCATCGGGGTGGTCGGTGCATTGATCGATTACGTGATGCGCCGTGTCGAACAGCGTATCCGCCGCAACTGGCGCAACTGATCCAGCGCGGGCCCGCGCTATTGCGGCACGGGTTCGCGCTCTGTACAACACACCCGCCAAAGGGAGGAGGCAAATGATGAGGCATCGCTATATCAAGGCACTGGCAGCACTCGCAACATCTTCGGTTCTCGCGGCAGCATTCAGCGCGCCGGCGGTCGCTGCGCCGGGCGACGACAAGGGGCCGGTGAAGATCCGGATTGCCCAGCAACCGCAGCGCTGGGGGCTGGAGTGGTATATCGCCACGCAAAAGGGGTGGTGGAAACAGGTGGGCCTCGACCCGGTCATGTCGACGTTCTCCTCAGGGGCGCCGGAAATCGCCGCCGGTGCGTCCGGCTCGTGGGATGTCGGCGGCGCCGGCAATATTCCCTCGGTGCTCGGCGCTTCGCGTTATGGTCTGCAGACCATTGGCCTGGCGGATGGCGAAGCGGCCATCATCTCCATCATGGCCACCAAGGACAAGGCAGACGCCTACGCCAAAAATCCTGCCTTGCTGAAAGGCAAGACCATTCCGGTGACGACCAATTCGACCGGTCACTGGGGCGCGGCAGTGTGCCTGGAGAAGAAGTTCGGCCTCAAGCCGGATGACTACCGCTTCGTCAATCTTTCGCCGTCCGAGATCAACGCCGCGGTCAACAGCGGACGCTATGACGTTGCACAGGTGTGGGCGCCCAACACCTACATCCTTGAATCGACCATCGGTGCCAAGGTGATCTGCACGGGTGCGGATGTCGGCCTGCCGATCACCAGCAACCTGTTTGTGACGCCGGCCTTCGCCAAGGAGAATCCGGATGCCGTAGCCAAGTTCCTGGCCGTGTACCTGCGCGCTGTTGCCTGGCAGCGTGCCAATCCGAAGGAAGCCGAAGCTTACCTGGGCGCTTTCTTCAAGTCTGTCGGCGTCAATATCCCGCCCGAGTACCTGGCCCGCGAGCTGCGTGACCGGCCGGCCTATACGCTGGCGGAACAATTGAAGATCTTCGATGGCGGCGAGAAGTCGCAGATGGCCGACTGGTGGATGCAGGTCAGCAAGTTCATGGAATCCGTGGGCGTGGTGCGCAAGATTCCTTCGGTCAAGGACCACGTGACCAACAAGTACCTGCTGATGATCCAGAACGATCCGAAGCTGAAGGCATTCGCCGAGAATACTGGCGACTGAATGCGTATATGGAAGGCGCCGTGCAATGTTGCGCGGCGTCTTCCAGCGCGGTTTCGGGATAGGAGACCACATGAGTCAGATCACATTCGAACAGGTGCGGCGCATCTTCCGGCGCGGGGATGAAACCTTCATGGCTTTGCGTGACGTCAGCTTCGAGGTGCGCGAGAAGGAATTCGTGGCGATTGTCGGGCCATCTGGCTGTGGCAAGACCACGCTGCTGCGCATGGCCGCGGGCCTGGAGTTTCCCTCCAGCGGCGCGGTGAAGGTGGGGGGCAAGCCCGTGAAAGGCCCCGGTCCCGAGCGTGCCGTGGTGTTCCAGCAGTTCGCACTGTTTCCATGGAAAACTGTTCGCGAGAATATTGCCTTCGGCGTCAAGTGCCAGGGTGCGGACGCCGCGCGGCAACAGGACGCGGTGACGCGGTATCTCCGGCTCATGGGTCTGGAGGGCTACGAGAATGCGTTTCCCCACCAGCTGTCGGGCGGCATGCAGCAGCGGGTGGCGATTGCCCGCAGCTACGCGCTCGATCCGGATGTACTGCTGATGGATGAACCGTTCGGCGCGCTCGATGCGCAAACGCGCGTGGTCATGCAGGAAGAACTGGTGCGCCTCGCGCGGGTGAACCCGCGCACGGTGCTGTTCATTACCCATAGCGTGGAAGAGGCGGTTTATCTTGCCGACCGTGTGGTGGTGCTGAGCGGCCGGCCCGGCCATGTGCAGGAAATCATCGATGTGGCGACCGTACGCAAGCAGGATGCGTGGGACAGTTGCGAGCACATCGAGGAAGTCATGGATCTGGAGTCCTTCGTGCATCTGCGCACGCGCATCTGGCGCCTGCTGCGGGAGCTGGAGCAGGGTGCGCCACGAACGCCGGCGGCGGCCGTGGCGTGATACTGGCGTGTTACCGTTGTGTTGTAGTTTCCTCGCTTTCCGGCCCGCGTGGCCGGATTTTTTTTGGGGAAGGCGTCATAAGGCAGCGAGCGCGTTGTATCGGCAAGGGGAGCGCCCGGAGGCGCTCCTTCCATCACCAGCTTTCGCGAATCAGTGCGGTGTACTGCTCTGGTGTCGCGACGCGGGGATTCGTGCCATGGCAATGGTCGTGCATGGCTTTTTGCACGGCTTCGCCGACAAAGCTCTCGGGTACGCCCATGGCGCCGAGACCGGACGGGATGCCGATGCGCTGGTTGATTTCGACGATCAGCTCGTCCAGCTGACGGTCCTGTGCGAGGCCGACGGCGCGCTTGAGCCGCGGGTACTTGTCGTCGGCAATCACGCTTTCGGCAGATTCGTTGAAGCGCAGGACGGCAGGCAGGAGCACGGCGTTCAGCGTGCCGTGATGCAGGCTCTTGCCCGCATAGCTGCCAAGCGCGTGGGAGAGTGAGTGCACGGCGCCCAGCCCTTTCTGGAAGGCCATGGCACCCTGCATGGAGGCTGACATCATGTGCTTGCGCGCCTCGCGGTTCTTGCCATCGTTGACGGCAACGTCAATCCATTTCATGGCCCGCTCCAGGCCATCGAGGGCAATGCCTTCGGCAGGCGGGTTGAAGGCTGGTGACAGAAATGACTCGATGCAGTGGGCAATGGCATCCATGCCTGTGGCAGCCGTGAGGGCAGGGGGGAGGGCGAGCGTCAGGTCGGGGTCGCAGATCGCGCAGCGCGGCATGAGATGCCATGAGTGGAAGCCTACCTTGCGGCCATCGTGCAGGATGATGATGGCGCCGCGTGCGACTTCGCTTCCGGTGCCCGAGGTCGTCGGAATGGCGATGGTGGGGGCGCAGGCATCGGTGATCTTGTTCGAGCCGCCGTCGATGGTGCAGTACTGCGCCAGCGGACCGGGGTGCGTCGCGGCAATGGCCAGTGCCTTGGCGAGATCGAGCGCCGAGCCACCGCCAATGGCGATGATGCCGTCGGCATCGTGGGCCCGATAGGCCGCGAGCGCGGCTTCGACTGCGGCTTCGGTGGGGTTGCCCGGCGTTTCGTCGAAGATCTCGAGCGGCAGTTTTCCTGAGACGGAAGCCAGGGCCATGTCCGCGACACCTGCAGCCCGCACACCCTTGTCGGTGACGACCAAGGGGCGCTTGATATTGGCCTTGAGGCATTCGGCATGCAGCAACGAGACTGCGCCGTAGTCGAACTGGATATCGGTGAGGTACTTGATAAATGCCATGAACAGACTTTCCTTTTGATAGGGACCACACATTTTTCACGCACGCCCGTCCCCTCAGGCATGCAAATGGTGGCGTGCCTGTCCGGCCTACGTGATACCTCCTTGTCCGCTCATCATCGAAATGTTTAGCGGCTCGCGCCCAGATAGGTATTGCCGGTGTCGTTCGTCAGCAGCTTCACGACCTGTTCCCGGGCGTTCTGCACATGGCGGCGCACGGTCGCTTCCACCAGCGCGGCATCGCGCTTTTCGAGCGCCTCGAAGATCGCCACGTTCTCGTCGTAGACCTGGCGCTGGCGCGGCGCATGCACGCGGATCAGCATGCCGCCCACCAGGCGGGCGCGATCGATGATCGGCGTCATGACCTGCTCGAAGAACCCATTGCCCGAGGCCACAACGATCTCGGCCTGGAAACGGCGGATCGCCAGCAGGAACTCCACATACTTGTCCGGATCGAGCAGCGCTTCGCACTCGGCGAGAATGTGGCGCAGTCGTTCGAGCAGGGCGTCATCCACGAACGGCAATGCCTCCAGTGCAGCTTGTACCTCCAATACCTCCCGAATCCGGTACGCGTCGACGATCTCCTTCAGGGAAATCGGGCGCACATAAAAACCTCCGCTGCCGCCTTTTGTCACCAGTCCGTCCTGCTCCAGCCGGCTCAATGCCTCGCGAATGGGCGTGCGGCTGACCTCCAGGCGGTTGGCCAGCTCAAGTGCACTCAGGTGCTCGTTGGGCTGAAGCCGGAAGCAGAGGATCTCTTCCTTGATGAATCTGTAAGCAAAGTCTTGCGCCGTGACTGCGTTGCGTTTATCGTTTGCATTCATGCTGAATTCACATTAATCAAGTCAGTCGGAGAAATCAAGGGAAACGCCGCTAACCGGTATTTGCGTGGCCTCCCGCCAACACCGAAGGATGCGGGCTTGACGGATCAAAGTCCAGCATGTAGTGAGAATTCATGGTGAATTCACAATACAAGAGGAGACTATGGCGAACGTACTGGAGCAGGTCGTACCCGATTTGTATCGGGACCAATGCTGGATCAACGGCGAATGGGTGAGTGAGCAGCGGCGCAGGGTTCTGGAAGTGACCAATCCTGCGGACGGCAGCGTCATCGGTGAGATTCCCAATCTCGGACCGGCCGATGTCAAGGCTGCGATCGACGCCGCCAGCGCGGCGTTCCGGACATGGCGCAAGACGACCGCAGCGGAACGGGCGGACGTGCTGGACCGCTGGTACCGCGAAATCCTTGCATGCAAGCGGGAACTCGCGACCGTGCTGATGCTGGAGCAGGGCAAGCCGCTGGCGGAGGCGCTGGGGGAGATCCAGATCTCGGCCGATTACGTGCGGTGGTTTGCCGAAGAAGCCCGTCGGGTGGCTGGAGAGGTGATTGCCAGTCCATGGCCGGGGCAGCAGCTGCTCGTCCTGAAACAGCCTGTCGGGGTCTGCGCGGCCATTACACCGTGGAATTTCCCCAGTTCGATGGTAACCCGCAAGCTGGCCCCGGCGCTGGCGGCCGGTTGTACCGTGGTCCTCAAGCCCGCCGAGACCACGCCATTCTCGGCGCTGGCGCTTGGTGTCCTGGCCGAGCGTGCCGGTGTGCCAGCCGGCGTGATCAACATCGTCACAGGCGATGCCGCGCCCATCGGCGAGACGCTGTGCACGGATCCCGTGGTGCGCAAGATTTCATTCACCGGCTCGACGCATGTGGGGCGACTCATCGCGGCGCAGTGCGCGCCGACGATCAAGCGGCTGTCGCTCGAACTGGGCGGCAATGCCCCTTTCATTGTCTTCGAGGATGCGGATATCGAGGCAGCGGTCCAGGGGCTGATGATTTCCAAGTTCCGCAATACCGGCCAAACCTGCGTCTGTGCGAATCGTGTCTATGTGCACTCGGGCATCTACGATGCTTTCGCCCAGGCCCTGGCACAGGCTGTCGACAAGCTGATCGTCGGAAACGGCCATGTAGAGGGCGTGACCCAGGGGCCGCTGATCAATGATCGCGCGTTGAGCAAGGTGGAAGAGTACGTGCAGGATGCCCTCGACCACGGCGGCACTATCCTGCGCGGTGGCAGGCCGCATTCCGCGGGCGGTACGTTCTATGAACCGACGATCATCACGAACGTGTCGCGGCGGGCACGGATGGCGCGCGAGGAGATATTCGGCCCGGTCGCGCCGCTGTATCGCTTCGAGTCGGAGGCCGAGCTCCTGGAGATGGTCAACGATACGGAGTTCGGCCTGGCGGCCTATGTCTATACGCAGTCACAGCCGCGCATGCTGCGCATGATGGAGTCGATCGAGTGCGGTATGGTCGCGATCAATAGCGGGTTGATGACGACCGTCTCGGCGCCTTTTGGCGGGGTCAAGCAATCCGGGCTGGGACGCGAAGGAGGGCGCCAGGGTATCGATGAATACCTGGACGAGAAGTACATCTGCATCGCGCCCTGAGGGGGCGCGTCACACGGGTCCCTCGTGCGCATCCTTCATGCTCCCGGATTTGCACGCAAGGCATCCGGGCGCATGAAGGGCGGTGCGGCGGTTGGTTTGCTCAGATCGACCGTGCCATCCGTTCGATCACCTCACCGGCCAGCACCATGGCTTCTGCCTGCGGCATGTGGCCGGCCTGCGGCACCAGATGCAGGGCCGCACGTGCCGGTGCGTTCAAGGCATGCTGCCATGGAATGATCGCATCGCTGCGGCCATGCACGATGGTGATGGGGCAGCGCAGCGCTTCCAGATCGCCCTGGATGCTGAACTGCTGCACGCCCTGCACGCCGATGTCGCGGCACAGCGCGCCGAGCGGCTCGGCCTTGGCCTGGATCCGCTCGCGCAGCTTGCGCAGGTAGGCGGCTGACAAGTTGACAGCCGTAGCCGTCAGCTTGCGTGCCTCGCGCTCCAGGGCTTCGTCGGAGTGCGCATGCAGCATGCCGTCGATGAACGACTGGTTGATCTCGGTGCCGAGTCCGGCCGGGGAGAACAGCGTCAGTCCGCGTACCTGCAGCTTGCCCTGGCGGGCGATGCGTGCCGCGACGGCGGAGCCGAGCGAATGCCCGGCCAGTAGTACCGGCCCACGGCACAGCTTGTCGAGCGCTGCCGCAACGGTGTCCACCAGCATGCCGAAGTTTGTCGCAGAAGCTGCGCTGCGGCCATGGCACGGCAAGTCGAGCGCCAGGACATTCAGGCCGGTACGGGTCAGCGTGGTGACCGTGCTGGCCCAGGTGTCGGTATCACCGAACAGGCCGTGGATCAGCACCACGGTCGCCGCGTTGCCGCGTGCGGCGGACCAGCGCGTGGCGAAGACCGTGCCGTGAGGCGTGGCGACCTGCAGTTCCTCCTGTGCCGCGCGCGCACCTGCTGCGCCCGCGCTAGTACCAGCAGTCGTGCCGGGCGTGGCCGACATGGCATCGGCCACGGTGATGCGGCCACCAGGGCCTGTGCCCGTCAGGGCTGCGAGATCGATCCCGCGCTCAGCGGCTACACGGCGCGCCGCAGGCGTGGCGAATACGCGTGCGCCTGCCGGCAGCGGTGTCGTCGTGGAAGGTACGCTGGCCGCAGGCGCGGCCGTTGCCGGCGCACGTGTCTGGGCAGCAGGGGCTGCCTGCACGTCGTCTAGCGGGGCTTCCCCGGCCACTTCGATGCGGGCGACCGGCGCCGTGGCATCCATCGACTCGCCGGTGGGCACGAGCTGCTCGACGAGCTTGCCATCCTCTTCGGCTACGACTTCGACGATGGACTTGTCGGTCTCGATCTCCAGCAGGATGTCGCCGGTCGCGAATGCCGCACCGGGTGCGACATTCCAGTTCACTACGCGGACGCTGTCGATGTCGCCAAGGCGCGGCAGCAGGAAATCCTTGATGTAGAAACCGGGCTGCGCATTGCTGGCCGAGGAGGCGAGGGAAGCGGCAGGGGAGGAAGCAGATGCCGCTTGCTCCTCGTCCGGCGCTTCGCCAGCCACCTCGATGCGGGCGACCGGCGCCGTGGCATCCATCGACTCGCCGGTGGGTACGAGCTGCTCGACGAGCGTGCCGGCTTCTTCGGCCACGACTTCGACGATGGACTTGTCGGTCTCGATCTCCAGCAGGATGTCACCGGTCGCGAATGCCGCACCGGGTGCGACATTCCAGTTCACCACGCGGACGCTGTCGATATCGCCGAGGCGTGGCAGCAGAAAATTCTTGATGTAGGCCATCTTTTGTCAGTCCTTCTTGATGCCAGCAAGTTGTTCGAGGATCAACAGCATGGCCGTACAATCCTGATCGGCGCGACCCATGGCCGGCGCCATGCCGAACAGCTCGAGTGCCGAGGCACCCAGGAACAGCGGCGTGCCGAGTTCATGGCCCAGCGCCAGGCCGAGCGAGAGATCCTTATAGCCAAGCGACAGCGGAAAATCCGGCGTGATGTCGCCCGCCAGCACCTTCTTCGGAAAGTTGGTGTTGATCTGTCCACGACCGGCCACGGTGTTCTGCAACACTTCGACGGCTGCCGGCGTGGCGATGCCGGCCTTCTTGGCCATGGTCAGCGTTTCCGAGGTCAGTACCATGCTGACCATGGACATGTAGTTGTTGATCACCTTCATCTGGATGCCGGTGCCGAGGGCGCCCATGTGCAGCACCTTGTCGGCAAAGCACTCGAACAGCGGCTGGGCATCCACGTAATCTTCCTGGCTGCCGCCGGCCATGACCAGCAGGCGGCCGGCGCGGGCATCCGCCGGGGTGCGGCCGACCGGGGCATCCATCATGCGCAGGCCGGCAGCCTGCAACTGCTGCGCGATATCCAGGCTGGTACGCGGCAGGATGGTGCTCATCTCCAGCACCAGCGTGCCGGGCGCGGCGTGGCGGATCACGCCGTCTGCACCGAGCAGTGCCTCGCGCACATGCTGGTCGCGCGGGAGGATGGTGATGATGGTGTCTGCATGGGCACAGGCTGCGGCAATGTTGGCGCACGCCGTGCCGCCCGCTGCTTCCAGCGCGGCAACCTTGGCGGGATCGAGGTCGACGCCCTGCACATGGTGGCCGGCCTTGGCCAGATGTGCAGCCATGGGGCCGCCCATCGTGCCGAGGCCGATGAAGCCGATGGTTCGTTTCATTCTGTCTCCGGATATTCTGCGTGTTCTGGCAGTCGGCGTGTTACGCGTCGGGCGACAGCTGGATGAACTCGGTGATCGCGCCTTCCGGCTCCGTCACGTAGATCACCCGGCTCCGTCCGCCACGCAAGGAACGCGGCGGTGCGGTGGTCTTGTAGCCGGCCTTGATCACCTGCTCGTACACCGCGTCGACATCCTCGACCTGGAAGGCGAAATGGCTGTAGCCGAAATCGCACTGGCGTCGCGCCTGCGTATCGCCTTGCGGTGTGTAGTACTTGAACAGCTCGATGCGGTGCGGGCCATGCGCCAGCATGGCCCAGCGGATCACCGCGCCGGGCAGGCCGACGACTTCACCGAGCGCGGCTTCGTCGCGATGGTCCATCTCGCCTTCGAGCGTAAAGCCGAGAAAGTCGATGTAGAACGCCTTGGCGCGTTCGAAGTCATTGACGCAGATGGCGGTATGGTGGGTCTTCAGGAGCGGATCCTTGAGTTGCATGGCGGGCTCCCGGTTCAACGACCGCCACGGCGCGCATCGAGCGCACGCAGGGCTTTTTCGACTGTGCCGGCATTGGCCAGCGCAGCCTGTTCGAGGACCTTCGACACCACTGGCGAGGCGTGGCCGCCGGTGACATGCACGATCTCATGGTCGAGCCAGTCGAAGAGGCGTTCCTGGGCATCACTGACGATGCGCGAGCCGATCGACGTGCCGCGCGCGGTCTGCTCGGCAATCATCAGTGCATTGGTACGCTGCACGCTTTCGCTGATGGTGTCCCAGTCGAGTCCCAGCGGATCGAGCGTGCGCAGGTCGATGACCTCGGCATCGATGCCGGTGCTGTCCGCGACATTGCTGCAGATGTCGACCATCGGACCATAGGCCAGGATGGTGCAGCGGCTGCCCGGGCGGGCGATGCGGGCCTTGCCGAACGGCACGATGTAGTCCCAGTCGCCGGTCGGCACCATGCCGGGCTTCTTGAACAGTTCGTTGTATTCAACGATCAGCACGGGATCGTCGCAGGCGATGGCGGCGTTGACGAGACCGATGTAGTCATAGGGACGGCTGGGTGCGACGATGCGCCAGCCCGGGTACAGCGCAAACAGGCCGCTGGCATCCATCGAATGCTGCGAGCCGTAGCCGGTACCTGCGGAGACGCGGCTGCGTACGACCACCGGTACCGGGAACTTGCCGCCGAACATGTGGCGGACCTTGGCGATCTGGTTGAACAGCTGGTCGGCCGCAACCAGCGAGAAGTCGGGATACATGATCTCCACGACGGGACGCAAGCCGTTCAGCGCCGCGCCGAGCGCCATGCCGGTAAAGCCGTTCTCGCAGATCGGCGTGCCGATCAGGCGGTCCGGGAAGCGCTCGCCGATATTGCGCGTGGCGCCGGCGGTGCCGCCGCGCAGGCGGTGCACGTCCTCGCCGAGGATGATCAGGTTGTCGAATTTTTCCATGTTACGCAGCATGGCTTTCGACATGATGTCGAGGAACTTTACTTCCTCGAGTTCGGATGCGGGCACGTCTTCGAGCTCGCGCTGGCGGTAGCTGGCCAGTTCGCTGAGATCGCCGCGAATGCCTTCATCGGCTTCTTCCGGCTTCGGCCACAGCGCCGGGAAGATGCGTTCCTTTTTCTCGTTGCCGTAGTGCTCGATCAGGCGTTCGAGCGCGCCGTCGAGCACTGCGTTGACGCGTGCGTCGATCTGCTCCAGGCCCTTGTCGGTCAGCACGCCAAGTTTCTTCAGTTGTGCCGGGAACACGGTTGCGGGGTCGCGTTGCTGCCATTCTTCTTCTTCCGTCTTCTCGCGATAACCGAAAGCGCTGCCCTTGAGCGCGCCGGACTGGTGGAAGAAGCGGTAGGTGCGGGCTTCAAGTAGCACCGGGCCGCCATCGCGCTCGATGATGTTCTTGGCTTCCTGCATGGCCAGGCGCGCGGCGACCACATCCATGCCGTCGAATTCGATAGCCGGCACGCCCAGCGACAGGCCGCGCGCCGACAGGCGCGTTTCGCGCGTCTGCTCGGAAACATGCGTGGAGACGGCGTACTGGTTGTTCTCGATGAAGAAGACGGTGGGCGTGTTGTACAGCGCCGCGAGGTTCATTGCCTCGTAGGCGGAGCCGATCTGCGTGGCGCCGTCACCGAAAAAAGTGACCGAGATATTGTCGTTGCCGAGCATCTTGTCAGCAAAGGCATAGCCCACGGCGTGCGGCGGATTGCCGCCGACGATGGCGTTGGAGCCGAGTACGCCGGCTTCCGGATAACGCAGGTGCATGGAGCCGCCGCGTCCGCCGCAGTAGCCGGGGGTGAGGCCGAGAATCTCGGCATAGGTGCGGTATACCACGTCGTGGAAGGCTTCCGGCACGTCCTGTTCGAGCGGCACGTAGCCCTGCGGCGTGGCGTAGTTCAGCGACTTGGCGAGGAACTGGTGGTGCATGCGGTGCGTGCCGTTGATCTTGTCACCCGTGGTGAGCATCGACATGGCCCCGACTGTGGCGCCTTCCTGTCCGATACTGGAGTGCGCCGGCCCGTGGAGGATGCCGGCCACGCTCAGGCGCAGCAGCTTTTCCTCGAAGCGGCGGATCAGCAGCACCTGCTCGAGCATGCGCAGCAGATCGGCGTGGTCCGTCGCCTTGACATCGGCTTCGGTGACTTCCAGACGCAGCCACGGCGTCTTGGTTTCCAGGGGCACCATCCTTACTGCCATTTCACTGTCTCCTTGGGTGAAACCGAGTGTCCGGCGGCTGGGTTGCTGCGCGGCGCCAAATCGGTCGTATCAATTTATGATTTGTACAGTATCATATGGTGATACTATGTCAAGGACGGAATCGTATCTTGCAGCTGGTTTTGCAGTGCACAGGAAGGGTGGATCCTTATAATCCGTGGACTCGGGCAGCCGCTTGCCCGCTGCGCCCCGCACAACGGGTGATGCAGGCGGGATGCCGGTATTGGGCCATGCAGCACGTGGCGTGAAGACTTTCCAGGTACTCCAACGTATGTCATCCGACTCTCTTGAACCGATTGATCAGCCGGCCGATGTTTCGACCGAGAGCGCAACCGATGGCGCGGGCGCGCTGTCCAAGGCGCTCGACGTGCTAGAACTGGTCATGGGCTCGGTGTATCCGCCGTCCGCGGCGGCGATCACCGATGCACTGAACCTGCCACGGCCGACGACCAACCGGATCATCGGCAATCTCGTGCGTCTCGATTTCCTCAAGCGCGACGCGCGCCAGCGCCAGCTCATCGAGGGTGACCGCCTGCTCAAGCTGGCGCTCGACGTGGTGGCCCGCGCGACGCAGCGCGGCCCGCGCCATGACATCCTGCGTGAACTGTCTGACCGGACGGGGGAAACCTGCAACGTCGGGGTGATCACCGGCGGGCGTGTACGTTATGTGGATCGTGTGGAGGCGCGCTGGCCGCTGTCCCTGCGGCTCGAGCCTGGCAGCGAGATTCCGCTGCACTGCACGGCCATTGGCAAACTGCTGCTGGCCTACCTGCCGCCCGTGCATCGCGAGAAATACCTGATGACCATCGAGCTGGCGCGCCATACCGAGCACACCATGACCGATGTGGATGCATTGCGCATCGCGCTCGACCAGATCGTCGAGGAGGGTGTATCGCTCGACGATGAAGAGTATCTGCCAGGCGTGGTCGGGATGGCGGTGCCCATTCCCAATGGCGACAATCCGCCGATCATGGGGCTGGCTATTGCCGCGCCGCGCGCACGCGCGAGCGCGGCGGAGTTGCGCGACAGCCTGCCATTGCTGCGCGACTTCGCGCAGCGCATGACACTCTGCTACTAGGCGGAAACATGTTGCGGACGGCTGGTTTCTTCTTTCTGGATGTCCGCAGGCGGCGCGCTCGTACCGCGCACCACAATCTCGATCGGCAGACACTGGCTGGGTGGCACTTCCCTGGTTGCGAGCCAGTGCAGCACGGCTTCCGCAGCCCGTTGGCCCAGTTCATAGGTGGGCAGCAGGATAGTCGTCAGGCCTGGCGGAATCTGCGACGACACCGGCAGGTTGTCGCAGCCGACCAGCGACAGCGCTTCGGGTACGCGAATGCCCATCGACTGCGCCTCGAACAGGCAGCCCAGCGCCAGCATGTCGTTGCCGCAGAAAATTGCCGTGGGGCGCGGCCGCAGCTGCATCAGCAGTTGCAGACCGGCGCGGCCGCCTTCGAAGCCGAACGGTTGCTCGACCACATTGGCATCTGCAAGTCGGCGGCCATGTTCGGCCAGGACTTCGCGGAATCCCTCGACGCGATGGCGGGCCCGGTCATTGTGCCGGCAGTAGCCGGATACCACGGCCAGGTGCTGGTGCCCGAGCGACAGCAGGTGGCGCGCCGCCAGCCGGCCGATTTCATGGTTGTCGAAGCCGATCGATGGCTCGTGCTCGCTGCTGCGCGCCCAGGTAATGAGCAGGGGTACGCGGCTGCCGCGAATCACTTCCCATGTCTGCGGTGCATGGTCCGCGCCCACCAGGATCAGCGCATCGATGGAGCGCTCGAGCAGGGCGCGTACCAGTTCATGTTCGGCCGAGAGATTGTATTCATGGGCCGCGATCAGCAGTTGGTAGCCGGAGTTCGAGAGCGTCGTCTGCAGGCTCTGCACCGCGCGCGCAAAGATCGCGTTATCGAGCGTCGGCACGATCGCCGCCACGGTGCGCGCCCGGCCGGAGGCGAGGGCGCGGGCCGAGCCATCCATGACATAGCCCAGCTCGGCAATAGCGGAGCGGATGCGCTGTTGTGTCTCGGGATGTACGAGATCCGGATTGGACAGGGCGCGCGAGACGGTAGCGGTGGACACCCCGGCTCGGGCAGCAACATCGACGATGCGTGGGCGCGTGGCCATGTAATACCTATGATCAAGAATGTAAATGTTTTCATTATTGTAATCTGGCGCAGAAATGCACGTCGGGTAAACGCGGCCTTGCAATTGGCCTGAAGGTTCAATATGATGAAATGAAAGCGGTTACATGATCTCGCATCACAAAGTACCCAGATGAGCACATCAGGAGTAGCGAGACCAGGAGCCATTCCAGAAAACCAGACAGATCGAACAGGCGGAATGTAAATATTTTCAGTGTTGTGATGTGCTACTGAATGATGCGTCGGGTATACGCTGACTTGCAGGCTGATCGCACATCCAATAATATCCAAATGAATTCATAGTGAATTCACTCGCAAAGCAACACCAAAACCAAAACCATTCGGAGACAGGCGGTGCGAGCAAAAGCGTTGTTATCCCCCCGCGGTCAGGCCGGCATCCTGACACTCGGCAGCACTCTGGCGCTGTGGTATGTGCTGACCACGGTGACCCAGATCATCAACCCCATGACTTTCCCCACTCCCGGAGAGGTCTGGGATTCCCTCGTGCAAATCGCCACCACCGGCTATGGCGATGGCCGACTCGACCAGCACGTCCTGCAAAGCGTCAAGCTGGTTCTGCTGGGCTTCCTGGCTGCCATCGTCATTGGCGTTCCGCTTGGCCTGTCGATGGGCTATTCGCGCCGCGCGGAAGCCTTCTTCAATCCCGTGTTCAGCTTGATCCGGCCGATTCCGCCGCTGGCGTGGATTCCGTTGGCCATCGTCTGGCTGGGCCTGGGCGATGCCGCCAAGATCATGGTGATCTGGATGGCGGCCTTCGTGCCGGCGGTGATCAACAGCTACGCGGGCGTGCGCAATATTGAACCGCAATTGCTGGAAGCGGCCGACATGCTCGGCATCCGCCGTGGCGCGTTCGTGTGGGAGGTACTCGTGCCCGGTTCTCTGCCGATGATCTTCACTGGCCTGCGCCTGTCGCTGCAGGCGGCATGGACCACGCTAGTGGCTGGTGAACTGGTTGGCGCGCTGCTGGGCCTCGGGCATGTCCTCACACAGGGCTCGCTCGATATCTACCCGTCGATGATTCTGGTGGCCATGCTGACGATTGCCGCGCTTGGCTGGGTAATGACATGGTGCCTGGGCATGCTCGAGCGTCGCGCCATGCCGTGGAGGGCTACATCGTGAGGAGTGCGAATTTGACCGCGGATCAACGGCTGACGCATCAGGCCGCACCGGCTGCGCCCGCAGCCAAGGCCAAGAAAGCCCGCCGCAGCGGGGCAGGGCAATACTGGCTGCTGTCGCTGGCAGGCTTGGTAACTTTTTTCGGAATCTGGTGGGGCGCCGCTGCCACCGGCCTGGCGCCGCCGCAGTTCCTGCCGACACCGCCCCAGGTCCTCGCACGCTTCGTCGAGTTAACCCAGGCGCCGTTTGCCAACTACACGCTGCAGACGCACCTGTGGTCAAGCCTCATGCGCTACCTGATGGGCTTCCTGCTGGCGGCAGCGATCGGTGTGCCGCTTGGCCTGCTGATGGGCTGGTTCCGCTGGCTGGACTACATCGTCTCGCCGCTGTTCGAGATCCTGCGGTTTATCGCGCCGATCGCGTGGGTGCCGTTTGCGGCACTGTGGTTCGGTACGGGGATTGGCGGGCCGGTACTGATCATCTTTGCCGGTGCGTTCCCACCCTGCGTGGTCAATGCATATCGTGGCGCCAAGTACGTGGATGCCAAGCTGCTCGAAGCGGCCCGCATGCTCGGTGCATCGTCACGCATGATCCTGCTGGAAGTCCTGCTGCCCGCTGCGCTGCCGTCGATCATGGCGGGGCTGCGTGTATCCGCCGGCCTGGGCTGGATGTCGCTGGTCGGCGCCGAGCTGATCGTGGCCTCCAGCGGTATCGGCTACATGATGGTGAAAGGCCAGAGCAATATCGATACGCCAATCGTGATGAGCGCGATGATCGCCATCGGGATCGTGGGCGGGCTGATCGATGTGCTGCTGCGCCAGATCGAAAATTTCGCGATGCGTAATCGTCGTCGTGCACTCAAGTAAAAGGATGGAAGTCGATGGCCGATATCGTTTTTGACAATGTCACGCGCGTCTTCCAGCGCAACGGCGAAGACCTGCTGACGCTGGATGGCATCAACCTGCATATCCAGGATAAGGAGTTCGTTGCTATCGTCGGACCCTCCGGCTGTGGCAAGACGACCTGCATGCGGATGGCAGCTGGCCTGGAATTTCCGACCAGCGGCACCGTCTCGGTGGCCGGCCGCGACGTGCGCAGCCCGGGCCCGGACCGCGCGGTGGTGTTCCAGCAGTTTGCGCTGTTTCCGTGGAAAACCGTGTGGGAGAACGTCGACTTCGGCCTGCGCAGCAAAGGGCTGGCGACGGGTGAACGCCGCGACATCATCGAGCATTACCTGAAGCTCATGAATCTTACCGGCTACGAAAAAGCATTCCCGCACCAGCTGTCGGGCGGCATGCAGCAACGTGTGGCGATTGCCCGCGCCTACGCGCTCGATCCGGGCGTGCTGCTGATGGACGAACCGTTCGGTGCACTCGATGCGCAGACCCGGGTCGTTATGCAGGAAGAGCTCGTGCGCCTCGCACGCGTGAATCCGCGTACGGTGCTGTTCATTACCCACGCAGTGGAAGAATCGGTGTATCTGGCCGATCGTGTGGTCATCATGACCAGCCGTCCGGGCCGCGTGAAGGAGATCATCGACATCAAGTCGGTGCGCGAAGCCAACCGCTGGGATGAACAGGCCACCATCGAAGACGTGATGGACCTCGAGTCCTTCGTGCATCTGCGCACGCATATCTGGAAATCACTGCGTGCCGAGCACGCTGGTCACGAACATTGAATCGAATCGCTGTCTGCAAACAGGCGATGCACCGCGAGGTGCGTTGCCGTCGAACTGTCGCAGAAAAAACAAGGAGAGGAAGATGCAGGGACTTCGCAAGTTGGTGAAACGCGGTGTGTGGGCAGTGGCGCTGGCAGGTGTCGTCAGCATGCAGGCCGGTGCGGCCGAGCTCACGCCGATCAAGGTCAGCTACCAGCCCGCCGTGTACTGGGCGCTGCCGTTCTATGTGGCGTCGGAAAAAGGCTGGTGGGCCGAGGTCGGCCTCAAGCCCGAGTTCTCGATCTTCCCGGCAGGCGTGCCGCAGATGGCAGCCTCGGCCTCGAAGTCGTGGGATGTCGGCGCGACCGGCTCGGTGCCGGCCGTGCTGGGCTTCGTCCGTTTCGGCGTGAAGACCATTGGCCTGTCGAACGATGAGTCGCAAGCCAACCTGCTGCTGGTGAGCCAGTCGAAGTTCGACCAGGTGAAAGCCAACCCGGCGTCGCTGAAAGGCCAGACGATCGTCCTGACCTCGAACTCGACAGGCGACTATGCCGTGCAGGCCTGCCTGAAGAAGTTTGGCCTGAGCAAGGCGGACGTCACGCTCAAGAACATGGGGCAGGCCGAGATCATTTCGGCGGTGTCGTCGAACAACGCTGACTACGCCGGCGTGTGGGCGCCGAACAGCTACACGCTGGAAGAAAAGGCCAACGCGAAGGTCCTGTGTACCGGCAAGGACGGTGGCGCCGTGGTGCCGGGTGCCCTGATCGCGCGCGGCGACTACGCCAAGGACAATCCCGAGAACGTCGCCAAGTTCCTGGCAGTGTACCTGCGGACCCAGAACTGGCTGAAGTCCAATCCGACCGAAGCCGTGGCGCTGATGAAGAAGTTCTACCAGCAGGGTGGCGTAACCATCTCGGAATCGGCGATGCAAAAGGAATTCTCGACGCGCCCGGTCTTTGACCTGCAGCAGCAGCTGGCAGCCATGGACCGTGCCAAGGGCGCTTCGCAGATGGATGGCTGGTTCACGCAGATCGCCACCTTCATGCAGGGTTCGGGCGCGCTGGCCAAGGTGCCGGCTGCGAAGGATTTCATCGACAGCAGTTACATGGCGAAGGTGCAGGCGGATCCGAAGCTCTCCGCATTCGCCGCACAGGGTAAGTAAGCACAGCTCCGGTCGGCGCTGCAGCACGCGTCGGCCGGAATAGTCGGGTCAGGGCCGGTGTCTGCAGTGTGCCGGCCTTTATTCAGAATCTGTATGTAAGCGATTTCATTTTTGCAAGGAAATTATTCCCATGGCCACCCAGTACCTCAAGCGCGCGTCCAAGACGCCCGAAACCGAAACCGCCACTGCCCAGAAAGTAGTGAACGAAATGCTGCACGAGATCGAGACCCGGGGCGAAGCCGCGGTGCGCGAGTATGCGAAGAAGCTCGACAAGTGGGACGGCGACATCATCATGACGCCTGCACAGATCGACCAGGGCATCAAGGATGTGCCGGCTAGCGTCAAGGCGGATATCGAATTCGCTGCGCAGCAGGTCTATGACTTTGCGCTGGCGCAGCGTCGTTCGCTGGAAGATTTTTCCACCGAGCTGTATCCGGGCGTGACGGCCGGGCAGCGCGTCATTCCCGTCAATGTCGTGGGTTGCTACGCGCCTGCAGGTCGCTACGCACACATTGCGTCGGCCTACATGGGGGTGGCGACCGCCAAGGCGGCCGGTGTGAAATCTATCATCGCGTGCTCCAGCCCGTTCCGTGGCGGCGGCATGCATCCCTACGTGCTGTACGCCTTCAAGGCGGCTGGCGCGGATACCATCATGACGCTGGGCGGCGTGCAGGCGATTGCCACGATGGCCTACGGTCTGTTCACTGGCAAGCCGGCTGATGTGGTGGTCGGCCCGGGCAACAAGTTCGTGGCCGAAGCCAAGCGTACGCTGTTCGGCAAGGTGGGTATCGACGTGTTTGCCGGTCCGTCTGAAGTGGCGGTGATCGCCGACGAGACGGCCGATCCCTATATCGTGGCGAGCGACCTGGTCGGCCAGGCCGAACACGGCCACGAGTCGCCGGCTTGGCTGTTCACCACCTCCAAGGCGCTGGCCGATGAAGTGATGGGTCTCGTGCCGAAGCTGATCGAAGATCTGCCGCCGACCGCACGCGATGCTGCGTACTGCGCATGGCGCGATTACGGCGAGGTGGTGCTGTGCGATACGCGCGAAGAAGTGGTCGAAGTGTCGGACCGCTATGCTTCCGAACACCTTGAAGTGCATACCGCCGATCTCGACTGGTGGCTGGCCAACCTGACCTGCTATGGCTCGCTGTTCCTGGGCGAGGAAACCACGGTCGCTTTCGGTGACAAGGCCAGCGGCCCGAACCACGTGCTGCCGACCAAGGGCGCGGCACGCTATTCGGGCGGCCTGTCGGTACACAAGTTCGTGAAGACGCTGACCTGGCAGAAGATGACGCGCGATGCCGCCAAGCGCATCGGTGAGGTCACGGCCCGGATCTCGCGTCTCGAAGGCATGGAAGCCCACGCGCGCACGGCCGATGACCGCCTGCGCAAATACTTCCCGAACGAGACCTTCGATCGCGGCGAACCGGTGCAGGTGTAAACATGGTTGAACGGCGCAGCCTGGCTGCGCCGTTTCAGTTTCGAGGAGTGGCGGGGCAATGGACATCAAGCAACTATTCGATCTGCAGGGCCGTACAGCCCTGATCACAGGGGGAAACGCCGGCGTGGGTGGCGCCATGGCGCGCGCCCTCGGTATGGCCGGTGCGCGCGTGGTGCTGGTGGCGCGCCGCGAGGATGTGCTGGCAAAAGCCTGCGCCGACCTGCGCGCGGATGGCATTGAGGCGCATGCGCTGGCGTGCGACCTTTCCGATGCCGCAGCCGTCCGGAGCTGCGGAGAGCGTGCGCTGCAGGCCCACGGCGCGATCGACATCCTGGTGAATGCCGCAGGCGTTAACTTGCGGCAGCCCTTTCAGGAGGTCACGCCGGAGGCGTGGAACCTGCATCTTGCCTTGCACCTCGGTGCGCCATTCTTCCTGACGCAGGTGCTGGCGCCGCAGATGAAGGCACGCGGCTGGGGCCGGATCATCAACATCGGCTCGCTGCAATCCTATCGCGCGTTTGCGAACAGCGCGCCATATGGCGCGGGCAAGGGCGGCATCGTCCAGCTGACCCGCGCTATCGCGCAGGAATGGTCGAAGCATGGCATCACGTGCAACGCCATCGCACCGGGCTTTTTTCCGACTGACCTGACGGCGGCGGTATTCGCCGATGAGACGTTGGCAAAGCGCAATGCCGAGGCGACGTGCATCGGCCGCAACGGGGAGTTGTCGGATCTGTATGGCGCGACAGTGTTCCTCGCCAGCGAAGCCTCCGCGTACGTCACCGGCCAGACGCTGGCGGTGGATGGCGGCTTTACCGCCAAGTAACGAGCCTCCGATGCGATCAGGCAACTGCCGCCCGTGTAGTGCGGCGAATGACGAAAATTTTGATGTGAAGGATGAGTGCCATGAAAGCACTGGTATATACGCAGCCAAACGAAGTGATGGTGCAGGAGCGCCCGTATCCCGAGGTGGCCGATGGCGAGGTGATTCTCAAGATCGACGCCGTGGGGATCTGCGGCTCCGATATGCATGCCTATCACGGGCATGATCCGCGTCGTAAACCCGGCCTTGTGCTGGGCCACGAGTTTGCCGGCACGATCGTCGAGAGCCGTGCGCCAGCGTTGGCCACGGGGCAGCGTGTCACGGGCAACCCGCTGATTACCTGCGGTCACTGCGAATTCTGTGTGCAGGGGCGGACCAATCTGTGTTCGAACCGCACGATGGTCGGCATGACGCGTCCGGGCGCGTTCGCCGAGTACATGTCGATTCCCGCATCGTGCATCGTCGAAATTCCGGAAGACATGTCGGCGCTGCATGCTTCGCTCACCGAGCCGGCGGCAACGGCGCTGCATGCCATCAACCTGTCGATGCGCGTACTGACGCGACCCTTGCCTGAGGCCCGCGTGCTGGTGATCGGCGGTGGCGCCATCGGGCTGCTGGCCGCGCTGCTGCTGAAATCGTATGGCTGCCGCCATATCGACATGGCAGAAGTGAATCCATTGCGCCGGGCCTCGGCCGAACTGCATGTCGGCTGCCGGACCTACAACCCGCTCGAAGAAGCCGTCCGCGACAGCGCCTACGATTACGTGATCGATGCCGTCGGGTCCAAGGCGACGCGCAATGCCGCATTGGCCGGCGCCAAGCCGGGCAGCGTGGTAATGCATATCGGCCTGCAGGACTGGGCCAGCGAGATCGACATGCGCAAGCTGACGCTGGCGGAGATCACCTTGCTGGGCACCTACACCTACACGATCGCCGACCTGCGTGCTGCCGTCGTCGCATTGCATGAAGGCGCATTCGGGACGTTGGAATGGGTCGAGGAACGGCCGCTGACCGAGGGCGGAAAGGCATTCCAGGATTTGGATCAGGGCAGGACTGCATCAAGCAAAATCGTGCTGACTTCACCGTAAATCCAACCGGATCCGGCCATATGGCCGGTGGATTTTCGCGCTGTACCTCGAAGACCGGGTAGGCGCGGCTTGCTGTATAACATCATCTCAAACGCTGTACTGAGGCCGTTTGTGCGAGATTCCAGGATGCGGATCCTGGAATCTCGGCGCATAATATGCCATCGCCTTGGCATGTTGCATGGCCCGGCGTTCCTGCGCCACGCGGCATTGCCGTCGATGAACAGGTATTCCATATATTGATAATAATGGAGGAGTCAGGTGATGGGTAAAGTGTGTCTTGTGACCGGTGGCACCACGGGAATCGGCCGGGCAACGGCGATTCTGGCGGCGCGCGCCGGCTACGCCGTGGCGCTGACGGGGCGCTCCGCAGCAAGCGAGCAGGCGCAGTCGGCCGTGCGCGAAATCGAGGCCGCAGGTGGCCGCGCCGTTGCGCTGTCGATGACGCTGTCGGATCGCGCATCCATCGAGCAGGCATTCCTGGATGCCGAACGCACACTGGGTCCCATCGACGCCGTGGTCAACGCCGCCGGCACGATCAGCAAATCCGAAGTGGCGGAGCTGGACTTTGACGTGACGCTCGAATTGATGGCGAGCAATGTCGTTGGGCTGATGTATTGCTGTCGTGAAGCCGTGCGCCGCATGGCGGTATCGCGCGGCGGCAAGGGCGGGGCGATCGTCAATGTATCTTCCATGGCTGCTACCAACGGTGGCCGCGCGGCATCGTGCGCCTATGCCGCTTCCAAGGGCGCGGTCGATACCTTTACCGCCGGATTTGCCCGCGAGATCGCGGAGGATGGCGTGCGCGTCAATGCCGTGCGGCCGGGCATCATCGAAACCGCCATGACTGCCTATCTCAAGGATCCGGAGCGCCGCAAGGAATTGTCCGCCACGGTGCCGATGGGGCGTGTCGGGCAGCCGGAAGAAGTGGCCGAGCTGATTCTGTGGCTGCTGTCTGACCAGGCGTCATTCGTCACTGGCGCACACGTCAATGTCAGCGGCGGCGGCTACAAGATCGGCAGCGGCAAGTAAGGTTTGCAACGCGGCTGGCACACGGTGGGCCAGGGCGGCCGGCTAGTACGGCTGCACGGCTAGTACGGCGGAAGAGCGGCTGTCACTCTTCCTGCCATTCAAGCTGGTACGACGCACCGGCATCCTGCGCCAGTGCATCGCACAGCCACGGCATCACGGTCTCGAGCATGGGCCGCAGGGTCCACGGCGGATTGATGATGAACATGCCGCTACCGTGCAGGCCAAATCCATCTTCGCGCGGCGCTGCGACTGTCAGGGAGGCATGCAGCCACTGGCGCACACCGAGGGCTTTCAGTTGCTCCGGCAGGCGTTCCGAGGCGCGCCGCTGTACCTGCGGATACCACACGGCATAGGTGCCGGTGGCGAAACGCCGCAGGCCGTCACGCAGGGTGTCGAGCACGTGCGTGTAGTCTTCCTTGTCCTCGTATGAGGGATCGATCAGCACGATGGCGCGCCGGGGCGGGGGTGGCAGCAAGGCTTTCAATCCAGTGAAACCATCACCGGGATACACCATCACGCGCCGGCCCGCGCTACGGAAATTGTCGCGCAGGATCTCGATTTCGGTGGAGTGCATTTCGAACAGGCGCAGGCGGTCTGCGTCACGCAACAGCGAAAACGCCAGGTAGGGCGAGCCCGGGTAGATGCGCAACTGGCCGTCCGGATTCAGTGCGCGGATCTCGTCCAGGTAGGCCGTCATCGCCTCGGGCACATCGTTGCGCTGCCACAGGCGGCCGATGCCGGTGTTGTATTCCGCATTCTTGCTGGCGAACGCGTCGTCGAGCGCATAGACCCCGGCGCCGGCGTGCGTGTCGATATACCAGTACGGTTTGTCCTTGCGATTCAGGTACTGAAGCAGTTCCACGGTCAGGAAATGCTTGAGGACGTCGGCGTGATTGCCGGCGTGAAAGCCGTGGCGATAACTGAGCATGCAGAGCGGAACGAAATAAGCAGCGGGGAATGTGAAATGCGCAACGGCATGTTTGGCACGCCATCGGGTATGAGTCGGGCGAGCACTGGTATCCGTCGATGTGCGCGGATAGCGTATCCTACCACTCCGTTGCGCGGCGGACGGCCATGCCGCATGTTCTCCCCATCCAGCCCACCAGTTTGATGTCCGACGGATCTTCCCGTTTTGCCCCGTTCCTGCGCACGCTTGCATGCGCATGGCGGACGCATGCGCATGCCGCTGCCCTGTATGTTGGCCAGGCAGCGCTCCCGGCACTTCTGGCGGCGTGGCAGGCGTGGCGCGACAGCCCCGCACCGCGCGGCCGTCTCCATCTGGTGTGGGTGGCGCGGCCCGATGAGCAGCGTACTGCGCTGGCGGCATGCGCGCATCCGCTGGCGACGCAGTTGCATCTTCCAGAGGCTGCAAATGTGCCCGGGCTGCTGCGCTTCGAGACCGAAAAAGAAGTCGTGAGCACACTGGCAGTGGGTGAGCCGCAGTCCGTGGTCGGGCGACTCGGGGGCGGATTCGACGGTCTGTGGGTGGCGCCACAGCATTCCGGTATCGAACTGATACGCGCGGCAGGCCGTCTGATGCGCGAGGGTGGATCTCTCGTGGCAACGTTGACCGATCAGGCCATGCTGCAAGGGCTGCGGCGTGCGGGGTTTACCGTTGCCGCGCCAGAACAGGCGAGCGTGGGGCAAGCGATCGAGGCAACCTTCCTGCCACGCTGGCGGGAGCGCCGTCAGCCGCCGCCGGTGGCCGCCCAGTGGGCACGCAGGCAGGCCGTGGTCATCGGCGCCGGATTGGCCGGATGTGCCGTCGCCCACCGGCTGGCAGCCCGCGGCTGGCAGGTAACGGTGCTCGAACGCGAGGGCGGCCCGGCCCGGCTGACTTCGGCACACCATGCTGCGGCGTTGCACCCCCATGTCTCGCCGGATGACAGCCATCTGTCGCGCCTGACGCGTGCTGGGCATCACTATGCACTGGCGCACTGGGCTGCGTTGTCGGCGGCCGGGCATGCTGTCGGCTGGCACGCGAGCGGCCTCCTGCAGGCGGCCATGTCGGAAGAAGAGGCTGCCTTGCAGCGACGCACCGTGGAGCAGCTCGGCTTTCCCCCGGAAATCGTACGCTGGGTCACACCGCACGAGGCGCAGGATGCCTGCGGCGCCGAGGTTACCTACGGCGGGTGGTGGTTTGGCCTGGGCGGCTGGGTAGCGCCGCCGGCGGTGTGTGTTTCGCAATTGGCCGATGCCGCTCCGAATGTGACCACACGGTGGAATTGCCATGTCGCCAGCCTTCGGCGCGTCGAGGATGCCTGGCAGTTGCATGGGCCGGCGGGGGAACTGCTGGCCAGCGTACCCGTGGTGATTCTGGCAAACGGCGGAGCCGCGCTGGAGCTGCTCCCGCGCGTAGCCATGACACTATCACCGATGGCCGGCCGCCTCACAGATATCCCTGCCGCACTCATCGGCGGCAATCCCGCATCCGCCGGTTGGCCGAGGGCCGTCGTGTCTGGCAACGGCTATGTATTGCCGGCCGATGCCCGGGGCGTCCGCATCGGCTCGACTTATGAAACGCCTCCACAAGTGCTCTCGCCGGCGGAGGCGCATGCGGAGAACCTGACACGTATTGCAGCGCTGTTGCCGGCATGGCGCGCGCGGCTGGCGGCGCTGGATCCCGCAGCCCTGGAGGGCTATCGCGGGGTGCGGTGGGTGACACATAACCGGCTGCCACACATCGGTTCTCTCGCCGACGAAGCGGTGGCGCTGGCGCAAGCCGAGCGCCTGCGCGGCGCGCATCTGGCCGACCTGCCGCGCCTGCCCGGGCTGTACGGCCTGTTGGGTCTGGCCTCGCGCGGTCTGACATGGGCAGCACTGGGCGGCGAACTCCTGGCCAGCCAGATCGAAGGCGAGCCGTGGCCAATCGAACGTGATCTGGCCGGGGCTGTCGACCCCGCGCGCGAGTTGTTGCATCGCCTGCGCCACGGGTTGCCGCAAGGGTTGTCGCATTGACGGCTCGCGCCGCAGGCGCGCGCATCCGTACGATGCAGTACGTTGCTGCCGGCTGGTGTGCCAATACCGTTCCAGGTGTCGCAAAACGATGCGCAAAACGCCGAAAGCGAAACTTTCCGTGCGATAATGCGCGTTTTCCGTCCGCTGGGCCCAAGGCTCCGGGCATGGCGCGCAGTCCGGTGCAATCTGGCGCAATCCGGTCGCCTACCGAATACAAATCATTGAGTGAATTGGAAAACCACCATGGCAACTGTCATTGAAAATCTGGGCAAACTCGAACGCAAGGTCACGCTGGCTGTGCCGCAGGCCGAAGTCGAGCAGGAAAAGCAGCAGCGTCTCGTCAAGTTGTCGAAGACCGTGAAGATGTCGGGCTTCCGCCCGGGCAAGGTGCCCATGAAAATGGTCGAGAAGCAGTACGGCCAGCAAGTCGAGATGGAAGTCCGTTTCGACAAGGCTGCCCGTCTGTTCTTCGACATCACCAAGGAACAGGATGTGAAGGTGGCTGGCCAGCCGCGCTTCGAAGTCAAGACTGAAGGTGTGGCCGACGGCGAGGTCGCGTTCGATGCCACCTTCGAGGTGTATCCGGAAGTGAAGATCGGCGATCTGTCGGGCGCTGAGCTGGTGCGCACCAAGACGGAGATCACCGATGCAGAAGTCGAGAAGACCGTCGACATCCTGCGCAAGCAGCGCGTGCACTACCATCCGCGCGGTGAAAAGGGCGAGCACGGCGACGGTGACGGCGACGTGGTGGCCAAGAACGGCGACCGTATCACTGCCGATTTCGTCGGCACCATCGACGGCGTGGAATTCGCCGGCGGCAAGGCGGAGGATTTTGCTTTCGTGCTCGGCGAAGGCCGCATGCTGTCGGAATTCGAAGCCGCTGCCGTTGGACTGAAGGTGGGCGAGAGCAAGACGTTCCCGCTGACCTTCCCCGAGGATTACCACGGCAAGGAAGTGGCCGGCAAGACCGCCGAATTCAAGATCACCGTGAAGCAGATCGAGTGGCCGCACCTGCCGGAAGTGAACGAGGTATTTGCTACGTCGCTGGGCATTCCTGGCGGCAGCCTGGAGAAAATGCGTTCCGACATTCGCGACAACCTCGAGCGCGAAGTCAAGCGTCGCACGCACGCCATGCTGAAGGACCAGGTGATGGAAGCGCTGCTGAAGGCCAGCGAGCTGGATGTGCCCAAGGCACTGGTCGAGCAGGACCAGGAGCGCCTGGTGGAAATGGCCCGCCGGGACCTCGAGCAGCGCGGCATGCCGAACGCTAAGGATATGCCTATCCCGGCCGAGATGTTCGCTCAGCAAGCCGAGCGCCGCGTCAAGCTCGGCCTGATTCTGGCCGAGATCGTCAAGGCCAACGGCCTGGAAGCGAAGCCGGAGCAGATCAAGGCAGAGATCGAAGATTTTGCGAAGAGCTACGAAGATCCCAAGGAAGTGATGCGCTGGTACTACGGCGACCAGCAGCGCCTGGCGGAAATGGAAGCCTACGTGCTCGAAAACAACGTGGTAAATTTCGTATGCGGGAAAGCCAAGGTGACCGAGAAGGCCGTGTCCTTCGAGGAACTGACCGCTGCCAATGAAGGCAACGGCCAGGCAGCCTAAGTTGGCAACCCAGCCGGCTTTTTGCGCACGATACTCAGGAGAGTTTGCATGACCCGTAACGATCTGCTGGACCGTATGGTCACGACCCAGGCTTCCGCGCTCGATACGCAGGGACTTGGACTGGTGCCGATGGTCGTGGAGCAGTCCGGCCGTGGGGAGCGTGCATTCGACATCTACTCGCGCCTTTTGAAGGAGCGAGTGGTGTTTCTGGTTGGCGAAGTGAACGACCAGACCGCCAACCTCGTGGTTGCCCAGCTGCTGTTCCTGGAAAGCGAGAATCCGGACAAGGACATCTCGCTGTACATCAATTCTCCGGGTGGCTCCGTGTCCGCCGGCCTGGCGATCTATGACACGATGCAGTTCATCAAGCCCGACGTGTCCACGCTGTGCATGGGCATGGCCGCCAGCATGGGTGCGTTCCTGCTGGCCGCGGGTGCGAAGGGCAAGCGCTTTGCGCTGCCGAACTCGCGCATCATGATCCACCAGCCGCTCGGTGGCGCGCGCGGCCAGGCTTCCGATATCGAAATCCAGGCGCGCGAGATCCTCTACCTGCGCGAACGCCTGAACCAGATCCTGTCGGACGTGACCGGCCAACCAGTCGAGAAGATCGCCCGCGACACCGATCGGGACAATTTCATGAGCGCCGACCAGGCCGTGGAGTATGGTCTGATCGACAAGGCCATCGGCAAGCGCGCCAACTGACGCATCATCCGGATGCCGCGCTGGCGACGGCGTGGCATCCGGGCGGAACCGGGCGCGGAAACCGATTTCCGGTGCCGCGCCCGGTTTTTCGCCCGGGTTACCAAATTGGCGTATGATGCAATTACAACTTCTGAATCACTCCTATGGCGGATAAAAAAGGCTCCAATAGCGAAAAGCTGCTGTATTGCTCCTTTTGCGGCAAGAGCCAGCACGAGGTCAAGAAGCTGATCGCCGGCCCGTCGGTCTTTATTTGCGACGAGTGCATCGACCTGTGCAACGAGATCATCCGCGACGAAGCGGCGCTGTCCGACAAGGATGCGTCCGGCGCGGCCAAATCCGACCTGCCCACGCCGCATGAAATCCGGCAGAGCCTCGACCAGTATGTGATCGGCCAGGATGCTGCCAAGAAGATTCTGGCCGTGGCGGTGTACAACCACTACAAGCGTCTGAAGCACCTGGGCCGCAAGGACGACGTCGAGCTTTCCAAGAGCAACATCCTGCTGATCGGCCCGACCGGTTCCGGCAAGACGCTGCTCGCCCAGACACTCGCACGTTTGCTCAACGTCCCGTTCGTGATCGCCGATGCGACCACCCTGACCGAAGCCGGCTATGTCGGCGAGGACGTCGAGAACATCATCCAGAAGCTGCTGCAGAACTGCAACTACGAAGTCGAGAAGGCGCAGCGCGGCATCGTCTATATCGACGAGATCGACAAGATCTCGCGCAAGTCCGACAACCCGTCCATCACTCGCGACGTGTCGGGCGAGGGCGTGCAGCAGGCACTGCTGAAGCTGGTCGAGGGCACCATGGCCTCGGTACCGCCGCAAGGCGGCCGCAAGCATCCGAACCAGGATTTCCTGCAGGTCGATACGACCAATATCCTCTTCATCTGCGGCGGTGCGTTCGACGGCCTGGAAAAGGTCATCATGCAGCGTTCGGACAAGACTGGTATCGGTTTTGGCGCGGAAGTGCAGAGCAAGGAAGAGCGCGAGGCCAGCGAGGTATTACCGCAGGTCGAGCCCGAAGACCTGATCAAGTTCGGCCTGATTCCCGAGCTGATCGGCCGCCTGCCGGTGGTCGCCACGCTCGCCAAGCTGGATGAGGCCGCTCTGGTGCAGATCCTGGTCGAGCCGAAGAATGCCCTGATCAAGCAGTACCAGAAACTGCTGGCGATGGAAAATGTCGAACTGGAAATCCGTCCCGCGGCGCTCTCGGCGATTGCCCGCAAGGCCATCAAGCGCAAGACCGGCGCGCGAGGACTGCGTTCGATCATCGAACAGGCGTTGATGGATGTGATGTATGACTTGCCCAGCTACAAGGGTGTGAAGAAGGTTGTCATCGAGGAAACGACGATCAGCGGGGATGGAAAGCCGTTGCTCGTCTACGAGGAGCAGCCGAAGGTGGCCGGTTCCAACTGACACGTGACGGAAAATGTTGTTCAAAAAGCCGTTCGTGTCGCTGCGAGCGGCTTTTTTTCTTGAAAATCAGTTTTTTTGTGGTGGTGTCGGGTACGTGTTCTGCGTGGGCTCTTGCAAAAGGCCGCCGCAGCCCAATTTAGCCTGTAATTGACTGACTGGGGATAAATGATGTCTGGAACCCAACTCCTCCCTGCCGAGCAGATTCACCTGCCACTGTTGCCGTTGCGCGATGTGGTGGTGTTTCCGCATATGGTGATTCCGCTGTTCGTTGGTCGTCCCAAATCCATCAAGGCCCTGGAAGCCGCCATGGAAGTGGGCAAAAATATCATGCTCGTGGCGCAGAAGACCGCGGCCAAGGATGAGCCGACCGACAAGGACCTGTACGAAGTTGGCTGTATCGCCAACATCCTGCAGATGCTCAAGCTGCCCGACGGTACCGTCAAGGTACTGGTCGAAGGCACGCAACGCGCCAATATCGTCGACGTGACGGAAGACGAGTCGCATTTCACCTGCGAGGCCGTGCCGGTCGCGCCAGGTCCGGTGGAATCCGCCGAGACCGAGGCGCTGCGCCGCGCGATCGTTTCGCAGTTCGATTCCTACGTCAAACTGAACAAGAAGATCCCGCCCGAGATCCTGACTTCGCTGTCCGGTATCGATGAGCCCGGTCGTCTGGCGGATACCATTGCCGCCCATTTGCCGATCAAGCTCGAGCAGAAGCAGAAAGTGCTCGAGATGCTGAGCGTGACCGAGCGTCTTGAAAGCCTGCTGTCGCAGCTCGAGGGCGAGATCGACATCCTGCAGGTAGAAAAGCGCATCCGTGGCCGCGTCAAGCGGCAGATGGAGAAGAGCCAGCGCGAGTACTACCTGAACGAACAGGTCAAGGCCATCCAGAAGGAACTGGGTGAAGGCGAAGAGGGCGCGGACCTCGACGAACTCGAGAAAAAGATCAAGACGGCGCGCATGAGCAAGGAAGCGCGCAAGAAGGCTGAAGGCGAGTTCAAGAAGCTCAAGCTGATGTCGCCGATGTCGGCTGAGGCGACGGTCGTGCGCAATTTCATCGATACCCTGGTGTCGCTGCCGTGGACCAAGAAGAGCAAGGTCAACAAGGACCTGTCGAACGCCGAGCGCGTGCTCGATTCGGACCACTATGGCCTCGAGAAGGTCAAGGAACGTATCCTCGAGTACCTCGCGGTGCAGCAGCGCGTCGACAAGGTGAAAGCGCCGATTCTGTGCCTCGTCGGGCCTCCTGGCGTGGGCAAGACCTCGCTCGGCCAGTCGATCGCCAAGGCCACGAACCGCAAGTTCGTGCGCATGGCGCTCGGTGGCGTGCGTGACGAGGCCGAGATTCGCGGTCACCGCCGGACCTACATCGGCTCGATGCCCGGCAAGATCCTGCAGAGCCTGACCAAGGTCGGCGTGCGCAATCCGCTCTTCCTGCTCGACGAGATCGACAAGATGGGCCAGGATTTCCGTGGCGATCCGTCTTCCGCGCTGCTCGAGGTGCTCGATCCGGAACAGAACCATACGTTCCAGGATCACTACATCGAAGTCGACTTCGATCTGTCGGACGTGATGTTCGTGGCGACCTCCAACTCGCTCAACATCCCGGCGCCGCTGCTCGACCGGATGGAAGTCATCCGCCTCTCGGGTTACACCGAGGACGAGAAGATCAACATCGCCATGCGCTACCTGCTGCCGAAGCAGATCAGTAACAACGGCCTGAAGCCGAACGAGATCGACGTCGCCGAAGATGCGATTCGCGACATCATCCGCTACTACACGCGCGAAGCCGGTGTGCGTTCGCTCGAGCGCGAGCTGTCGAAGATCTGCCGCAAGGTGGTCAAGCTGCTGCTGCTCAAGAAGGAGAGTGGCACGGTCAAGGTCAACTCCGAGAATCTCGACAAGTTCCTCGGGGTGCGACGCTTCGATTTCGGCCTGGCCGGCAAGCAGAACCAGATCGGTCAGGTAACCGGCTTGGCGTGGACCGAGGTGGGCGGCGATTTGCTGACCATCGAGGCAGCCACGATGCCGGGCAAGGGGGCCATCATCCGTACCGGCTCGCTGGGTGACGTGATGAAGGAGTCGGTTGAGGCTGCACGTTCGGTGGTGCGCTCGCGCTCCCGCCGTCTCGGCATCCGCGATGAGGTGCTCGAGAAGCGTGACATCCACATCCACGTGCCGGAAGGCGCGACACCGAAAGACGGTCCGTCCGCCGGTATCGCGATGACTACGGCGCTGGTGTCGGTGTTGACCGGCGTGCCGGTGCGTGCTGATGTGGCCATGACCGGCGAGATCACGCTGCGCGGCGAAGTACTGCCGATCGGTGGTCTCAAGGAAAAACTGCTGGCGGCTCATCGTGGCGGTATCAAGCTCGCTTTGATTCCGGAAGAGAACGTGAAGGACCTGCAGGACATTCCGGACAACGTGAAGAACAGCATCGAGATCGTGCCAGTGCGGTGGATCGAGAAGGTGCTCGAACTTGCGCTGGAACGCATGCCGGAGCCGATTCCGGAGGATGATCCCAAGGCGGCGAAACCGGCTGAGGTGGGAGACAAGCCGGATGCCGCGAAAGCAGAGATGACGCATCACTGAGGTATCGCTGAACCAATCGCCCCGGTCATCCGACCGGGGCTTTTTTTTTGCTATACCAAATTGCTCCTGCGGGAGAGCCGGATCTGCCGGATGCGGGCGCAATGTAGGTGCTGCTGGTGCGGTAGAGGTGCCGTCCAGGCGTGCCAGTGGTGCGATGGGCGTGCATTCGCGATGCGTTTTCCGTAGTTGCCGGAGGTAGGGTCGTGGCAAGCCGCATGAATCCTCACGAAATTTTGTATTTCGCCCGGAAAACCGCTTGACATAAGGCTTTGCCAAATGTTTAATGACTTCGCCCGGCATCGTGCCGGCAAACAATCGGCAGGACGGGAAGAGCCAGCAACGCGCCTGTTTTTCTGCCGCACACCATCTGCCATCTATCTCATTCCGAGGGGGCTTACGTGAACAAGACTGAACTGATCGACCATATCGCCAAGCAGGCGGAAATTTCGAAAGCAGCAGCAGGTCGCGCGCTCGACGCAGTCGTCGGCGCGGTCAAGACGACGTTGAAGAAAGGCGGTACCGTGACGCTGGTCGGTTTTGGCACGTTTGCTGTCGGCAAGCGCGCTGCCCGTACTGGCCGCAACCCGCGCACCGGCACGGCGATCAAGATCAAGGCAGCCAAGGTACCGAAATTCCGCCCTGGCAAAGCACTGAAAGATGCAGTAAACTGATGCGCTTTCGGAAATCGACAACCAAGCGTTGGCCGGTTTCCGTCGTTGCGATGAGCGGGTGCTTAGCTCAGCTGGTAGAGCGGCGCCCTTACAAGGCGTAGGTCGGGGGTTCGATCCCCTCAGCACCCACCAGTTCATCGGTCAACGCAATCTGGAGTGGTAGTTCAGTCGGTTAGAATACCGGCCTGTCACGCCGGGGGTCGCGGGTTCGAGTCCCGTCCACTCCGCCAGCATCATCAAAAAAAGGCGAACATCAGTTCGCCTTTTTTTCTGTGACGTTCGCTATTGTCTCTTGGTGGCGATCATGGAAGTGACCATGGCCGTGCTGATAGAATCCCATTCTCCCGCTCGCTGAGCGTTACGTGAAGAAACCGCATGCTTGAGATCGTCCGCAACCACCGCCGGCTGATGCTGTTTGTGCTGCTTCTGTTGGTGTTCCCGTCGTTTGTCTTCTTTGGCATGGAAAGTTATTCAAGCTTCATGAATAACGCCAACGATGCCGCCAAGGTCGAAGGACGCGTCATTACCAATGCCGAAGTCGATAATGCGATGCGCATGCAGAGCGAGCAGATGCGCCAGGCACTTGGCGCGAGCTACGACCCGCGGCAGTTCGAGAATGCCGAGACGCGTCGTGCGCTCCTCGATGGCATGATCCAGGAACGCCTGATCGCCAATGAGGCGACACGCCTGCACCTGACGGTTTCCGATGCGCATCTGCAGGAAGCCATCATGGCGATTCCCGCCATCGCGCAACTGCGCAGTGCAGACGGCAAGTTCGATGTGGACGGTTATCGCCAGCTGCTGGGTGCGCAGGGCATGACCCCGGAACAGTTCGATGCCCGCATGCGTTTCGACCTGTCCACGCAGCAGCTTGTTCGCTCGATTGCCGCCACCGACATCATTCCCGCCAGCCTGATCGACCGCCTGATCGCCATCCGCGACCAGCAGCGCGTCGTGCAGGCTGTCACGTACAAGCCGGCGGACTACGCTGCCCGCGTGACACCAGACGAGGCTGCGCTCAAGGCCTATTACGATGGCCATGCCGCCGAGTTCGCGGTGCCGGCGCAAGCCAAGGTCGAGTACCTGGTGCTGTCGGCCGACAGTTTCGCGCAGGGCGTGACGGTCACGCCGGAGGAGCTGCAGTCTTACTACGAGCAGAACAAGAAGCGCTTCCAGACTGCCGAGGAGCGCCAGGCAAGCCATATCCTGATCGTATCGCCGAAGGATGCTCCGGCTGCAGATCGCGCTGCGGCCAAGGAAAAGGCTGCCAAGCTGCTGGCCGAGGTACGCGCCAATCCCGCATCGTTCACTGAGGTCGCCCGCAAGAACTCGCAGGATCCCGGCTCCGCCGAGAAAGGTGGTGACCTGGGAACCTTTGGCCGTGGTGCAATGGTGAAGCCGTTCGAGGACGCCGTTTTCGCGCTGAAAAAGGATGAGATCAGCGATCTCGTCGAAACCGATTTCGGCTATCACATCATCCGCGTAACCGGCATCAAGGCGAGCGAAACACGTCCGCTTGATGCCGTGCGGGCCGAGCTGGAAAAAGAGATCCGGACGCAGAAGGCCACCAAGCAGTATGGCGAGGCGGTCGACCAGTTCACCAATACCGTTTACGACCGCTCCGAAAGCCTGAAGCCGGCTGCAGAACGCCTGAAGCTGACGATCCAGACTGCTACCGGTGTGACACGCCAGCCCAATCCGGCCCTGGGTCAGAGCCCAATCAATAACGAGAAGGTGCTCGCCGCGATCTTTTCGGACGACGTGCTGAAAAACAAACGTAATACCGAAGCGATCCAGGTTGGCCCAAATACGCTCGTCGCGGCGCGTGTCGCTGAATACCAGCCGGCCACGACGCGCAAGCTCGAAGACGTGAAGGACGAACTGCGCGCCAAGGTCGTGGCCCAGGAGGCGGCCGCGCTCGCGCGCAAGGCTGGCGAAGCACGCGTCGCTGCGCTCAAGCAGGCACCGTCGGATGAGGGTTTCGGCGCACCACTGACGGTGTCACGCAGCCAGGCAGGCGATCTCCCCGGCGCAGCGCTGGAAGCGGTCATGCGTGCCGACACCAGCAAGCTGCCGGCGTTCGTCGGGGTCGATCTCGGTGCCAATGGTTATGCGGTACTGCGTATCAACAAGGTGCAGGAAGGTGCCAAGCCCGATGCGGCGCGCCGTCAGGCAGATATCCGCCAGCTGGAGCAGATTGCCGGACAGAGCCAGTTCGATGCCTATTACCAGAACCTGAAGAGCCGCTCGAAGGTCCAGATCATTCGGCCGGCGACGGCACCGGCTGAGGGCTGACAGGCTCGCGGCAAGAAAAAAGCGCATCTCCGGATGCGCTTTTTTTATGAGAAGAAGGTGGCAGTGACAGGGCAACCCGCGGCTGACGGCTTGCATCACACCGAACACGGCGCGAATATGGCGCGGGCATGGTGCGCACATGATGCGGATAGGGCGGATCGAATACTCCCTCCGCCGTTCAGCCAATGTCTTGCCGGCCGCCGTGTAGCCCTTGCGCTGCCGCCGCGAAAGTTTCCTGCCCGGCATCGGCAATCGGCACCGCCAAGGCATCGCCATACGCCGGGAAGTTGCGCGTCATCGAACGCGTATAGGTCGGATCGTAGTGGCTGCGCAGCATGGCCTCGACAAATTCGCCAGCTTGTCCCGCTTCCACCAGTGACAGCCATTGGGCAATGGTCTTGTTGCCATGCAGGGGCGCGAGGTAGGCGAGCTGTTCGGCCAACTGGGTCGTGTCCGCCAGGAAGTGCTGATACTCCTCCAGCAGCAGCGTGACGCGTACCGGCATCGGCGTTTCCACCCGCAGGCATTGCCCGCTGCGAATGGCTTCCATGAGCGGGTCCGGCACATGCACACGGCCCACGCGCTTGCTTTCCGCCTCCACGAAAATCGGGCGGGCAGGGTCGAAGCGCCGCAGCGCATCCCACAGGCGCGACTCGAACATCTTCTGCGACGGCTGGCTGGCGTGCGGGTGGGCGCCAAGCACCGAGCCGCGATGGGCCGCCAGCTCTTCCAGATCGAGCACCTGTGCCCCAGCGTCGGCGAGGGAGCCTAGCAATCGCGTTTTGCCGCTGCCGGTCGGACCGCACAGCACGATGAAACGCAGGCGCCCGGAAAGCGGTGCCATGGCCTCAATGACTTCCCGGCGATAGGCCTTGTAGCCGCCTTCCACCAGATCCGCTTTCCAGCCGATCTGAGACAGCACCAGCGCCATCGCGCCACTGCGATTACCGCCTCGCCAGCAGTAGATCAAGGGATGCCACTGCTTGGGATGACCCAGGAACTGCGTTTCGATATGCCGGGCAATATTGTGTGCGACGAGGGCCGCGCCCACCTTCTTGGCTTCGAACGGCGATACCTGCTTGTACAGCGTGCCGACGCGCGCGCGCTCATCGTTGTCGAGTACCGGGCAATTGATGGCGCCGGGGATGTGGTCTTCGGCAAATTCCGCCTGGGAGCGGACGTCGATGATCGCGGAGTATTGGTCGAGGTCCGGCAGCGCCTCGGCGCTGGGGACCACTCGCGGCAGCTTCATGGCAAGGGAGGATATGGGGCAATGCCGCGCATTGTAGCGCGGCGCGCGCATGGCGCGCTGACCATGCCCGGCAGGCAGGCGTCAGCGCTTCAGCATGGGCTGCAGGTGTGGCCAGACGGTATCGAGCATGGCGGGCTGGGCGGCAGCCGTCGGATGGATGCGATCCTGCTGGAACCACTCGGGGCGGGTCACCACATGCTCGAGGAGGAACGGCACGTAGCCGGCCTTGTATTCCTTGGCGGCACTGCCGAAGGTCTGAAAGAAGCGTTCGGTGTACTGCTGGCCGTAGTTGGGCGGGATACGCATGCCGATCACCAGGCTGCGTGCGCCGGCATTGCGGCTCGCGGCCAGCATGGCGCGCAGGTTTGTCTGGGTGGACAGCAGCGACAGGCCGCGCAGTGCGTCGTTGGCCCCGAGCTCGATGATCACGAGGGCCGGCTTGTGCTGCTGCAGGAGTGCCGGCAGACGGGTCTTGCCGCCGCTCGTGGTTTCGCCGCTAATGCTGGCATTGACGACGCTATAATCGAACTTCTGCGCCTTCAGGCGGTCTTCCAACAGGCTGACCCAGCCCGTGCCACGTGCGAGCCCATACTCAGCCGACAGGCTGTCGCCCATCACCAGGATCACGGGGGCGGCTAGCGCCGATGCCGGCGTCAGTCCCAGCGCCAGTGCGGTCGTGACGGCGAGGCCGACCATCGCCGCCAGGCGTTTCAATGCTTTCCATTTGTGCTCGAACATGTCGTCATCCATTCTCGAAGTCGCAGGCCTTGGCAAGACCGTCACCGATGCTACCGGGCCGCTGGCTATTTTGCACGACATCCACTTTTCCGTTGCGGCCGGGGAGAGCCTCGCCATTGTCGGCGCATCCGGCTCAGGTAAATCCACCCTGCTTGGCTTGCTTGCGGGGTTGGACCTGCCGACCACCGGGTCGGTTCGCCTGCTCGGGCAACCGCTGTTCACACTCGATGAAGACGCCCGTGCACGACTCCGGGGCGAGCATGTCGGTTTCGTGTTCCAGTCGTTCCAGCTGGTTGGGCACCTCACGGCGCTGGAGAACGTCATGCTGCCGCTCGAACTGCGTGGTGAAACGGAAGGCGCCGAAGCCCGCGCAGCCGACATGTTGGCGCGCGTAGGGTTGTCGGCGCGTCTGCGGCATTACCCGAAGACATTGTCAGGCGGTGAGCAACAGCGCGTGGCACTGGCCCGCGCATTTGTGACTCGTCCTGCAGTGCTGTTTGCCGATGAGCCGACCGGCAGCCTGGATACGGCAACCGGCGAGGCGGTAATCGGCCTGATGTTCGAGCTGAACCGCAGTGCCGGTTCGACCTTGATCCTCGTCACACACGACCGCTCGGTCGCGGCCCGCTGCGGGCGCGTGCTGACCATCGAAGCCGGGCGCATCGCCAGCGACGAAGTCCTGGCGGCGGATATCTAGGTTTTTTTCTGTACTTGCTGTTTGAATCTGCCGGTGCGCGGGCAGGAAGCACGCTCAACCGCGAGCGCGGCGGATCAATGCAGCTGTCGACGCATCATGCGGATGGCTGGCGCCGCCGTTCAGCTCTTCGAGAATCGGCTTGGCAAGCACCTTGCCGAGTTCGACGCCCCATTGGTCGAATGAGTTGATGTTCCAGATCGCCCCTTGTACAAACGTACGATGCTCGTAGAGCGCGACGAGTGCACCGACGGCGTGAGGCGTCAGCGCCGGCAGCAGCAGGGTATTGCTGGGTTGGTTGCCGCGACAGGCCAGGTGCGGTGCCAGTTCCGGCTCGACACCCTGTGCGGTGATGTCATCCAGGGTGCGTCCGTGCATCAGCGCTTCACCCTGTGCAAAGCAGTTTGCCAGCACCTTGGCATGATGGCCAGGAAGCGTATGCGGCGCCTTGAGCGGAACGATGAAATCCACCGGAATCAGCTGCATGCCCTGGTGCAGCAATTCGAAGTAGGCATGCTGTCCGTTGGTGCCGGCCGTGCCCCAGATGATCGGCGACGTGCGGTACGACACGGGCGTACCATCCTTGCGCACCGACTTGCCGTTGCTTTCCATCTCCAGTTGCTGGAGGTGAAACGGAAATAGTTCCAGTGAGGCGCTGTATGGCGCCATGCAGGTGCTGGCGCTGTCGAAGAAGTTGCGGTACCACACGCCGAGCATGCCGAGGATCATGGGCATGTTCTGGAGCGGTGCGGCCGTGGCGAAGTGCCGGTCCATCGCATGCGCGCCTGCCAGCAGCTCGGAGAAATGCTCATAGCCGATGCTCAGCACGATCGATAAACCGACGGCGGACCAGAGTGAATACCGTCCGCCGACCCAGTCCCAGAACTCGAACATATTGGCAGGATCGATGCCGAAGGCACGCACCGCATCGGTATTGGTGGAGACGGCAACGAAATGGCGTGCCAGTCCTGCCTCCGGCACGCCATGGGCGATGAACCAGTCGCGCGTGCTGTGCGCGTTGGTCATCGTCTCCAGGGTGGTGAAGGTCTTGGAGCAGACGATGACGAGCGTGGTGGCCGGTTGCACGCGCGCCAGGATTTCCGTGAGTTCGACGCCATCGACGTTCGAGACGAAATGCATGCGCAGGCGCGGCGAAGCGAGATGCGACAGGGCGCGGCACGCCATGCGTGGACCGAGATCCGAGCCGCCGATACCGATATTGATCACATCCGTGATCGCCTGGCCGTCGTGGCCCCGCCATGTCCCGTTGCGTACGGCATCGCTGAAGTCGCGCATGCGCGCCAGCACGGCGGCGACTGCCGGACCGACTGGTTCGCCATTGGCGCAGTATTGCTCGCCGGGCGCAGCGCGCAGCGCAACATGCAGGGCTGCGCGGTGCTCGGTGGTGTTGACCTGCTCGCCAGCCAGCATGGCATCGCGGGCGGCCAGTACGCCGGCTTCTTCCGCCAATTGCATGAGCAGTGCCATCGTTTCAGGCGTGATGCGATTCTTGCTGTAGTCCAGATGCAGGCCGGCAGCCTCGACCGATAAGGTCGCCACGCGTGCGTCGCCGTCACTCCGCGCGAACAGGTCCCGCATCCGAACCGTGCGCATGGTCTGGCAGTGGTGGGTGAGGGCGTTCCAGGCGGGTAGATCCGTCAGCATGTGGTGTGCGGCGTGGTCTTGTCGATTGCGTTGTCAGTGGGCCCGCTGCTCTCAGCGCGCCGTTGGGGTCGAATCGCGGAGTGACTCGCAAAGTGACAGGCAGTGCGACTCGCAGCGTGACTCGCGGTGTGCGAAATAGGGGTGGAGTATAGCGCGCCGGGGCACGGCCTTCCATCGTCCAACGTCCTACAAACCGGGGGATCCCTGCATGAGTTCGACAAGTTCGCGATAGACCGCGCGTGCGGCGCATGCAAGGTCGCCGGCGGCCAGTCCTGCCATGCCCGCGCCCTGGGCGACCAGGCGGTCGGCTGCCGCGCCATGCAGCCACACTGCCGCAAGCGCCGCCTCCCAGCCAGGCATGCCTTGCGCAAGCAGCGCGCCCGTCATGCCAGCGAGCACATCGCCTGTGCCGGCGGTTGCCAGCGCAGCATTCCCTGTCGGGTTGATCGCCAGGCGGCCATCCGGCGCGGCCACCACGGTGCCAGAACCCTTCAGTACGCTTACCGCGCCATAGCGCTTGCTCAGCGCGCGCGCGGCAGCGAGGCGGTCGGTCTGGACCGTGGCGATATTTCCGGATAACAGGCGCGCTGCCTCCAGCGGATGTGGCGTGAGCACATCCTGTTCGTTCAGATGCGGCGGCGTGCGCGCCTGCGCCAGCAAATTGAGAGCATCGGCATCCAGTACATGCCGCGCCGTGCGTGGCGTGCCGGCATTCAGCAAATCGAGCCAGGGCTGCGCCCTTGTGCCCTGGCCCATGCCCGGCCCGAGCACGATGGCGTCCATGGCGGTGCGGTCGATCTGGCTTGCTGCGCGCAGCATCAGTTCCGGGTGCTGTACATCGAATGCCGGCGGCGCATCGTTCAAAAAACCCACATGTACGCGCCCGGCGCCCAGCCGTAGCGCTGCGCGCGCGCTCAGCAAGGGGGCGCCGCACATGCCAGCGTCCCCGCCGATGATGGCGAGACTGCCATAGCTGCCCTTGTGCGAGGCATGCAGGCGAGCCGGCAGGGCGTGGGCAAAGCATGCCGGCCCATTCAGCATGATCTCGGCGGTGACGCCGTCTGGCAGGGGGAGTCCCAGGTCATCGGTACTCACCGTGCCGGCAAAGTCCCGGCCCTGGCCGGTGTAGAGCCCTGGTTTGGCGCCAATGAACGTCAGCGTCGCGGTGGCGCGAATGGCCTGCTGCGCAACGCCGGTATCGGCTTGCAGGCCGCTCGGGATGTCGAGCGCAAAGCGCGGGACCGGTGCATGGTTGAGCTGCTCGATCACGCTGACGAGGTCCCCTTCCACGGCGCGGCTCAGGCCGATGCCGAGCAGGCCGTCCACGATGGCGCTCATGCGGGGTGGAAACGCCGGCAGTACGTATGGCGCCATGCCGGCTGCTGGAGCCGGTGGCGGAAGGATGTCAGTCGGCACCTTCGCGACACAGGCATCGTGCCACGCCTGAGAGGCATCCGCAGGCAGGCGTTCCGGCGGCGCCAGCAGCCAGACCCGCACCGCGCGGCCGGCGCGATGTAGCATGGTGGCCGCGACCAGCGCGTCGCCGCCGTTGTTGCCGGGACCCGCGACGAACAGCAGCGTCCCACCACCCGGTGCCACGCCGTCAAGCCAGCGCGCGGCGGCGCGGCCGGCGCGGGTCATGACGGCGTAGGAAGGTTCGCGCTGGAACGCGGCGGCCTCGATGGCCCGGATCTGGCGTGTCAGGTAGAGCGGCGTCGGTGTGTCCATGGCGGGTCTACATCAGCCCATCGGGCGGCAGGCCGAGGCCGGCTGAGTGCAGCAGGGTTTCCACTGTCATGGCAGCCGACAGCAGGACTTCGTCAAGCATGCCGGCATGCGATAGCATCAGGCCGACCGGCAGCGCGCCCGGCGGCTGGCACGGCAGCGAGATGGAGCAGCCATCCAGGAAATTGAAGACTGCGGTATTGCGCAGCAGCAGGGCATTGGCGCGGAAGAAGGCATCATCGTGCGCCAGGGCCGCAATGGGCGGGGCCAGCAGGGGCACGGTCGGGCACAGGATGGCGTCAAAAGGCTCGATGCGGGCCTCCACGCGTTCGATCCAGTCTGTCCGCGCATCGATGAGATCGAGATAGTCCGCAGCGCTCATCGCCGCACCGCGTTCGATGCGGGCGACCACACGGTGATCGACCATGGCGCGGCGCGTACTCAGCAGCTTGCGATGCACAGCCCACGATTCAGGCGCGGAAAAGCCGCCTGCCGCGTTCAGGGCCGCGAGCTCGCCAAGCTCCTGCAACGGGATTTCCTCAATGCTCGCGCCAGCCTCGCGCAGGAGGCGTAACGCCCGCTCGAAGGCTTCGCCGACCTCCGGTTCGAGTTCATCCAGCAGCAACGTTTGCGGGACGGCGAAACGCAAGGTCGATGCCGGTACGGCGGCCGGCCGCAGCGGTTGGTCGGCGAGCACACTGTCGAGGCGCAGGCAGTCGGTGACCGAGCGCGCCATGGCGCAGGCGGTGTCGAGCGTACGCGAGAGTGGCAGGGCGCCATCCAGCGGCACGCGGCGCTGGGTCGATTTGAAACCGGTCAAGCCGTTGAGCGCAGCGGGGATGCGGATTGAGCCTCCGGTATCGCTGCCCAGTGCTGCCACACAGAGGCCGAGTGCGACCGAGACCGCGGCCCCCGACGACGATCCGCCCGGAATACGTTCGACACTGCGGTCGGTGGGATTGCGCGGCGTGCCGTAATGCGGATTGATGCCGACACCGGAAAATGCAAACTCGGTCATGTTGGTGCGGCCCATCAGTGCCGCACCGGCGGCGCGCAGGCGCCGTACAGCCTCGGCGTCGGACGTTGCCGCAGCAGCGTCGTCACGTGCCACCGAGGCCGAGCGTGTGGTTTCACCGGCCACGTCGTACAGGTCCTTGATGGAAACCGGCAAGCCTGCCAGCGGACCAAGCGGCTCGCCTGCGGCACGTGCCGCGTCCGCAGCCCGGGCTGTGGCCAGGGCGCTGTCGAACCAGGTGTGGAGGTAGACCGAGGTAGCTTCAGGAGCATTGCTGGCGGTAATGCAGCGCTCAAGCAACTCGGTATGGGTCAGGTCGCCAGCGGCAATGCGCGCGAGAATGGTATCGATAGTGGGTAGCATGGCGCACTCAAAAACAGGGCCGGAAGCATGGGCGAACCAGTCTAGCGAGGCCATCGCGGGGACGCAAGGCTCGGCAGGCCTGAGCACGGCACGAGATGCAAGTGCCGCGCAGTGCGCTTTGCGTCGCCAGCGCAAGGGACCACCGGCATGCGCCGCGCTGCACTCTGGCCGATGGCGCCATATCGCCAGCAGGGCGGGCAGGGTACAATACGGGTTTTGCCGGACGCCGCCTGTTCGTGGCGTTCTTTCACCGCTTTTCACTCAGATCATGGCGCATTTTTCGTGCTTTCCCGGTGCTTCGGCGCTGTCCGTCTTCCGTCAACAACGCCTGCTTGCCGCCCTGCGCGAAATCGATAGCGATATCGAAGCGATTCACGGCCAGTTTGTCCATCTTGTCGCCAGCGATCGCGTGCTCAGCCAGGACGAGCAGGGCTATGTCGCGGCGCTGCTGACCTATGGTGCGCCGTTCACTGCCGAAACCGAAGGCGACCGTTTCGTGGTCATCCCGCGTTTTGGCACGATTTCACCATGGGCCAGCAAGGCCACGGATATCGCGCACAACTGCGGCCTGCCGCAGGTGCGGCGCATCGAACGCGGCGTGGCCTACACCGTGACGTGCAAGAAAGGCCTGCTGCGCGGCCGCAAGAGCCTCGCGCCGGAACAGCGCGAGGCCGTGGCGGCACTGCTGCATGACCGCATGATCGAAACCGTGGTGGCGACGCCGGAAGACGGTTACCGCCTGTTCGACGAGTTGCCGGCCAAGCCGCTGCAGTTCGTTGATGTACAGGCAGGCGGGCGTGCCGCGCTGGTGGATGCCAACGTAGCGATGGGTCTGGCGCTGTCGGAAGACGAGATCGATTACCTCGTCGATGCCTATCGTACGCTGGAGCGTAATCCGACCGACGTCGAGCTGATGATGTTCGCGCAGGCCAACAGCGAGCACTGCCGCCACAAGATTTTCAACGCGACCTGGACCATCGACGGCGAGGAACAGGACAAGTCGCTGTTCCAGATGATCCGCAATACCCACGCACTGGCGCCGCAGGGCACGGTCGTGGCGTATTCCGACAATGCCGCCGTCATGGAAGGCGGGATGGCCGAACGCTGGTTCCCGCAAGGAGAACTCCATCAGTACGCGGCGCGCCAGGCGCTGACGCATACCGTGATGAAGGTCGAGACGCACAACCACCCGACCGCGATTTCCCCGTTCCCCGGCGCCTCCACCGGGGCTGGCGGCGAGATCCGCGATGAGGGCGCCACTGGTCGCGGCGCGAAGCCGAAGGCTGGCTTGACCGGCTTTACGGTTTCCAACCTGATGCTGCCCGGTGCGGTACAGCCCTGGGAGAACGCGCGTGATGCCACCCGGCCGGCTGCAGCCGGCGACACCCCGGGCGTGACCGGCAAGCCGGAGCGCATCGCCTCGGCGCTCGATATCATGATCGAAGGCCCGATCGGCGGGGCAGCGTTCAACAACGAATTCGGCCGGCCCAATCTCGGCGGCTATTTCCGCGTGTACGAGCAGAACGTCGGCGGAACCGTGCGCGGCTATCACAAGCCGATCATGATCGCCGGCGGCATCGGCAACATCGATGCCGCGCACACGCACAAGAATGCATTGCCACCCGATACGCTGCTGATCCAGCTGGGCGGTCCCGGCATGCGTATCGGCATGGGTGGCGGCGCGGCCAGTTCGATGGCCACCGGGACCAACGCGGCCGACCTCGATTTCGATTCCGTGCAGCGTGGCAATCCGGAGATGGAGCGGCGCGCGCAGGAAGTCATCAACGCCTGCTGGGCGCTGGGTGACGCCAACCCGATCCAGTCGATCCACGATGTGGGCGCGGGCGGGATCTCGAATGCCTTCCCCGAACTGGTCGACGGCGCCGGCCGCGGTGCGCGTTTCGACCTGCGGCAGGTGCACCTGGAAGAGAGCGGCATGAGCCCCGCCGAAATCTGGTGCAACGAATCGCAGGAGCGCTACGTGCTAGCCATCCTGCCGAACGATCTGCCGCGTTTCCAGGCCATCTGCGCGCGCGAGCGTTCGCCGTTTGCCGTGGTCGGCGTGGCGACCGAGGCGCGCCAGCTGCAGCTGATTGATGGCGATGCCGATCCCGCGCAGAAGGAACGTTTCCCGGTCGACATGCCGATGGACGTCTTGCTCGGCAAGCCGCCACGCATGCACCGCGATGTCACCCGCGTTGCGCAGACCCTGCCGCCGGTCGATGTCACGGGACTGTCGCTCGACCAGGTAGCCTTCGACGTGCTGCGTCACCCCACCGTGGCGAACAAGTCTTTCCTGATTACTATCGGCGACCGTACCGTCGGCGGCCTGAACGTGCGTGACCAGATGGTCGGCCCGTGGCAGGTACCGGTGGCCGACTGCGCGGTCACGACGCTCGATTTCAGCGGTTACGCCGGCGAAGCCATGACCATGGGCGAGCGTACGCCGCTGGCCGTGATCGATGCGCCTGCCTCAGGTCGCATGGCAATTGGTGAGGCGATCACCAACCTGGCCGCCGCACCGGTTGCCAATCTCGGCCAGGTCAAGCTATCGGCCAACTGGATGGCAGCGTGCGGCGTGGCGGGTGAAGATGCCAAGCTGTTCGATACCGTCAAGGCGGTGGGCATGGAACTATGCCCGGCGCTTGGCATCAGCATTCCGGTCGGCAAGGATTCGTTGTCGATGCGCACCAAGTGGCAAGACAACGGCGTGGACAAGGAAGTGGTTGCGCCAGTGTCGCTGATCATCTCGGCCTTTGCACCGGTGACCGACGTACGCCGCACGCTCACGCCGCAACTGCGTGCCGATGTAGACACCACGCTGATCGCCATCGACCTCGGCCGCGGCAAGCACCGCATGGGTGGCAGCATCCTGGCACAGGTGACGCAACAGATCGGCAATGAGACCCCGGATGTCGATAGTGCCGAGGACCTCAAGCAGTTCTTCACCGTGATCCAGGCTCTGAACCAGGACGGCAAGCTGCTTGCTTACCACGACCGTTCCGATGGCGGCTTCTTCGCTACCGTCTGTGAAATGGCGTTTGCCGGGCATGTCGGCGTGTCGCTCAATGTCGATATGCTGGCGCTCGATGCGCAGGAGCCGGACCATGGTGATGCCAAGAACTGGGCCCAGCAGGTTGCCGAGCGCCGTAATGACCAGACGCTGCGCGCGCTGTTCAATGAAGAGCTGGGCGCGGTCATCCAGGTGCGCGCAGAAGAGCGCGACGCCGTGTTTGCCGTCCTGCGCGCACATGGCCTGTCAGCCTGTAGTCATGTGATCGGCAAGCCGAACGGCAATGATGTGATCGAGATCTACCGCGATGCCAAGAAGGTATTCGGACAATCGCGTGTCGACCTGCAGCGCGCTTGGAGTGAAGTCAGTTGGCGCATCGCTGCGCTGCGCGACAACTCCGCTTGCGCCGACAGCGAATACGACCGCATCCTCGATGCTGCCGATCCGGGCATGACGCCGCATCTGACCTTCGATCCGACCGATGATATCGCCGCGCCATTCATCAGCACAGGCACGTGTCCGCGCGTCGCCATCCTGCGCGAGCAGGGCGTCAACTCGCAGGTGGAAATGTCGTACGCCATGGCGCGTGCCGGCTTCGATACCTACGACGTGCACATGAGCGACCTGATCGCCGGCCGTGCCGATCTGGCCGACTTCAAAGGCTTCGTCGCATGCGGTGGCTTCAGCTACGGCGATGTGCTCGGCGCGGGCGAGGGCTGGGCCAAGACCATCCTGCTGAATGGCAAGATGGCCGAGCAGTTCGCCGCTTTCTTCAACCGCGCTGATACGTTCGCGCTGGGCGTCTGCAACGGTTGCCAGATGATGAGCAACCTTGCGCCGATCATCCCTGGTGCGGGTGCGTGGCCGCGCTTCACGCGCAACCAGTCGGAGCAGTATGAGGCGCGTCTGGCGCTGGTGGAAGTGCAGGCATCGCCGTCGATCTTCTTTGCCGGCATGGAAGGCAGCCGGATCCCGATCGCCGTGGCGCACGGCGAAGGCTTCGCGGATTTCTCGCAGCATGGTGACCGCGCCGCGGCGCCGGTCGCGTTGCGCTTCGTCGACAACCATGGCAAGCCCACTGAGGTGTATCCGCTCAACCCGAACGGCTCGCCCGACGGCATTACCTCGGTGACCACCACCGACGGCCGCTTCACCGTGCTGATGCCGCATCCGGAACGCGTGTTCCGCGCTGTGCAGATGAGCTGGCATCCGGAAGGATGGGATGGCGACAGCCCGTGGATGCGCATGTTCCGCAATGCGCGCAAGTGGGTCGGCTGAGCGGCTTGCCGCCACGGCGGAACGACGAGCAGTTCGTCAAATAAAACGGCACCGTGAGGTGCCGTTTTATTTGGGCCGAAAATCCTGTGTCAGGGCTGCGGCCGGATCATGATGAGGCAATGCTGTCAGATATCGTCATCGATTCACGGGTCGTGCTCAGAACTTCTCGAATTTGCCCAGATAGCGCCACTGGCCCGGCGGCAGCGCACCGAGCACAACGCGCCCCATGCGGATCCGTTTCAGGCCCACGACCTGCAGGCCGACGAGCTCGCACATGCGACGGATCTGGCGTTTCTTGCCTTCTCGCAGTACAAAGCGCAGTTGCTCCGGGTTCTGCCAGCTGACCTTGGCCGGCTTGAGCGCCACGCCGTCTAGCGACAGGCCATGTTCCAGCTGCTTTATTGCAGCGGCCGGGAACACGCTCTGCACATCGCGGTCAACGATGCCTTGGGGCGTCGCATAGGCCACGCGCACCAGATACTCTTTCTCGGTCGTGGAGTCCTCGCCGATCAGCGCCTTGGCGATGCGGCCATCCTGGGTCAGCACGAGCAGGCCCGTCGAGTCGATATCGAGCCGGCCGGCCGGCGCAAGGCTCTTGCGGTGCCATGGCTGGAAGCGTTTGCCGGAAGTGTCTTCCTCCCACTGGTTCTCAGGCGTGACCAGTGTGACGGCTGGCGTATAGCCATCCTCGGCCTGTCCGGAGACATAGCCCACCGGTTTGTGCAGCAGGATGGTCACGCGCTCCTCCTGCACGCTGCGCGCGGCGGCGTCGATTTCGATGCGGGCATCTTCAGGAATGCGCGTGCCGAGTTCGGTCACCGGCTCGCCATTCACGCGTACCCAGCCGCGCGGAATCCATTCGTCGGCTTCGCGGCGCGAGCACAGGCCCAGCTCGGACATGCGCTTGGACAGGCGAACGCCGGTCTGGTCATGGACCGCTTCATCTCGCTCGCTGGCCGGCAGCATGTCGGCCGGGGCGCTGGGTGGTCGGGATGCACCTTCGACAGCGCGTCGACGCTCCGGCCTGCTTGCCGGCTTGCGCTGGTCATCCGCATTGCGCGCGGAGGCGTAGTCGGATCGGCCTGCGCCGCGTGGAGGGCGCGTATTCTCGCCTCGGTCACGCCATTCGGAGCGGCGCGGTGCGCCCGGCGCACGGTCGTCCTCGTCCCTGCGTGTCCGCGGAGCATATGGGCGCTGCTCATTTCCATATTCCCGCGAGCGTCCAGGGGGGCGTTCCGACGTGTGCCCCGGACGTCGCTCGAATTGCCCTTGCGATTTGCGGTCCTGCCAGGGACGTGGCGATGCGGGGCGCTCGGATGTGTATCCGCCGTCACGCGGTGCGCGTGACGGGCTTCGTTCTCGGGCATCGCCGGGATCACCGCGGAAACTCCGGTCGCCGCGGTCAATGCGATCACCACGGAAGCCGCGACCATCACGGTCGCTGCGGAAGCCTCGGTCAGCCGTGCCTTCGCGATTGTCACGAAAGCCGCGGTCACCTCGCTCGCTGCGGAAACCCCGATCACCGGAATCGCCGCGCTCGCTGCGGAAACCATGGTTACCACGGTCGTTACGTTCACCGCGGAAGCCACGCTCTCCAGCGTTGCTGCGCTCACTACGGAAGCCGCGATCATCGCGGTTCCCACGCTCACCACCGCGAAAGCTCCGGTCACCGGCATCGCTGCGCTCGCTACGGAAGCCTCGGTCATCACGATTGCTGCGATCACCTCCGGCGCCACGATTACCCCGGTCAGCGTAGCTGCCTCGATCGCGATAGCCTCCACGATCCTCAAACCCAACCGGTTTTGCACGCGCTGGCCTGCCGCGATCGGTGTCGCTCGCACGCTGGGCGGGCGCACGTGCATCGCCGCTCCGGCTCTTGCCGTCAGCCTTGGTGGGCGCCGGGCGAGCGAGGGCAGCTTCGCGCACACGCTTTCGGTTGAGGTCGGAGACGCGCACGGGCCGTGCCGGACGCGCCGGGGCCGACGGGCTGGATGCGGCATCGCCGGCGGGGCGCTTGACGCCAAGGGTACGGCGTGGCCGCGAGGAATCGTTCATGGTGGACTCAGATAACAGGGTGATGTCAATGGTGGTGCTTATACCACCAACGCATCGAGAAGATCGGTTTCCAGCCGCAGTTGCAGCTTGCTGTTTTCGGCGAGGCGGGTGCCGTCGATGAGGAAGACGTCCTCCACGCGTTCGCCGAGCGTGTTGATGTGCGCGGTATGCAGCGAGACGCCGTGGCGTGCCAGCACGCGCGCGATGGCGTAGAGCAGGCCAGTGCGGTCATTGGCGGACACGGACAGCAGGTAGTACTGGCCACGCTCGTCGGGCCGCAGGTCGACGCGCGGCTTGATTGGGAAGCTGCGCGACTGGCGCGACAGGCGTCCGCGCGTTGGCTCGGGCAGTGGTTCATCGCGTTCCAGGTGGATCACCAGCTCGTGCTCGACCAGGGCGATGATGTCACGATAGTGCTGCACGCTGTCCGGATCGGTGATCTGGAAAGTATCCAGCGCGTAGCCGTGCCGCGTGGTGTGGATCTTGGCATCGAGAATCGAAAAGCTCTTGCGGTCGAAGTAGCCGCAGATGCGCGCGAACAGATCGGTCTTGTCCCGCGTGTAGACCGCCACCTGGAGACCCTCGCCGGCCTGCGACAGGCGCACGCGGACGATGGGCGTCGGGCTGTTGACCTTGTCGTGCAGGTGGCGCGTGAGCCAGGCGATGTCGCGCGCGTCATGGCGCAGAAAGAATGCGACGTCGAGCTGGTCCCACAGTGCCTCATGCGCACGGCTGTCCATGGTGACCAGGCGCAGCAGGCTGATGGCTTCTTCCTTGCGCTGGGCGAGCAGCGAATGACGGTCAACCGCGTCGCCGCCGAGCACGCGCAGTGTCATGCGGTACAGGTCTTCCAGCAGCTTGCCTTTCCAGGCATTCCACACTTTTGGACTGGTGCCGCGGATATCGGCCACCGTCAGCAGATAGAGCGCGGTGAGGTAGCGTTCGTTGCCCACGGCCTTGGCAAAGTTGCGGATGACTTCGATATCGCCGAGATCCTGCTTTTGTGCGACCTGGCTCATGGTGAGATGGTGCTCGACCAGCCAGCAGATGAGGTCCGCATCTTCCTTGGCCACGCCATGCTGCCGGCAGAAGCGCCGGGCGTCGCCCACGCCGAGCAGCGAGTGGTCGCCACCACGCCCCTTGGCAATGTCATGGAATAGGGCAGCGACATACAGCACCCATGGTTTGTCGAAATGCGCCATCAGCTGGCTGCAGTACGGAAACTCGTGGGTGTGCTCGACGATGGCGAAACGCCGCACGTTGCGTACCACCATGAGGATGTGCTGGTCCACCGTGTAGACGTGGAACAGGTCATGCTGCATCTGGCCGACGATGCGCCGGAAGTTGATGAGATAGCGGCCCAGCACGCTGGTCTGGTTCATCAGCCGCAGTGCATGCGTGATACCGCGTGGCTGTTGCAGAATGGCCAGGAACAGCCTGCGGTTTTCCGGATCGCGGCGCCACTTGGCATCCATCAGGGTGCGTGCGTTGTACAGCGCGCGCAGCGTATTGGCCGACAAGCCTTTGACGCCGCTAGCCTGCTGATAGATCAGGAAGGTCTCGAGAATCGCGTGCGGGTTTTTTTCGTAAATATCCGCTTCGCTCACTTCGAGCATGCCCTGGCGCTCGTAGAAGCGCTCGCTGAGCGGCCGGATGACTGCCGATTCCTGCGGGAACAGCCGGGCTTCGATATTGAGCAGCAGCACCGTGTTGAGCTGCGTGACGGCCTTGGCGACCCAATAATAGCGACGCATCAGCAGTTCGCTGGCGCGCTTGACGTTGTTGCCGCGATAACCGAACGATTCTGCTAGCGTGGTCTGCAGGTCGAACACCAGCACATCCTGACGGCGACCGGCGAGGATGTGGAGACGCGCCCGGATTGTCTTGAGCAGGCGTTCGTTGCGCGACAACTCCTGCGCTTCGCGCCGGGTCAGCAATCCCTTGTCGAACAGCTCGTTCCAGCTGTCGCCGAAACCGGCGGCCTTGGTCATCCAGAGGATCACCTGCAAATCGCGCAGTCCGCCCGGACTTTCCTTGCAGTTCGGTTCCAATGCGTACGGTGTGTACTGGTACTTGGCGTGGCGCTGACGCATTTCCAGCAGTTTGGCCTGGAAGAACTCGCGTGCATTGACAGTGGGTGCGAAGCGTTGCTGGAAGGTCTCGAACAGGGCCCGGCTGCCAGCGACGAGGCGCGCTTCCAGCATGGACGTTTGCACGGTGATGTCCTGCTGTGCTTCCAGCAGGCACTCCTCGACGGTGCGCACGGCGGAGCCGAGCTCGAGCCCGAGATCCCAGCCCAGGCCGATGAACTGTTCGATGCGCTGGTTGCATTCCGTATCGGTATTCTCCGGGACCAGCACCAGCACATCGACATCCGAGTGCGGTGCCAGTTCGCCACGGCCATAACCGCCCACGGCTACCAGCGCGACTTCGCGCGGCAGTTGCAACACCGTCCACGCTTCGCGCAGCGCCTCGTCGACCATGCGGCGGCGGCGCGTGAGCAATGTCTGTACATTGTGGGTCCGCGCGAAGTCCTCGTACAGCTCTCGCGTCCGTGTTTTCAGTCCGGTGCGCAGGCGGGGGGCGAGGTCGGGGTCGGCAAGAATATCCATGGGTGCGCCGTGCGGTCGGGCGGAATTCGACGCCCCTGGGCTGGCCAGGGGCGGGGGCTTGCGTTCAGGCGGCAGCGGGTGCGGCTTGTGAGGGGCGTGGCTGCGTGCCGGCTGAGACGGTCAGTACCTCATGTCCGCTGTCCGTCACCAGGACGGTGTGTTCCCACTGCGCGGACAGGCTGCGGTCGCGCGTCTTGACGGTCCACTGGTCCGGCATGGTACGGATGTCGCGCTTGCCGGCATTGAGCATCGGCTCGATGGTGAAGATCATGCCTGGCTTGAGTTCGATGCCCGAGCCCGGACGCCCGTAATGCAGGATCTGCGGATCTTCGTGGAAGTTCTTGCCGATGCCGTGTCCGCAGTACTCGCGCACGATGGAGTAGCCGGCCTGTTCCGCATGCTGCTGGATGGCATGGCCGATGTCGCCAAGATGCGCGCCCGGGCGGACCTGGTCGATGCCTTTCCACATGCACTCGAAGGTAATCTGGCAGAGCCGCTTGGCAAGGATGGAGCCTTCTCCGACGATGAACATGCGGCTGGTATCGCCGTAGTAGCCTTCCTTGGTGATGACGGTGATGTCCAGGTTGACGATGTCACCGTTCTTCAGCACGCGGTCGCCGGGAATGCCGTGGCAGATCACGTCGTTGACCGAGGTGCAGATCGACGCCGGAAACGGCGGATAGCCGGGCGGGGCGTAATTTAGCGGCGCCGGTACGGTGCCTTGCTCGTCGCGCATGTAGGCGTGGCAGAGCGCGTCGAGCTTGCCGGTGGTGACGCCGGCCTGAACGAATGGCGTGATGTAGTCGAGGACCTCTGCCGCGAGGCGGCATGCAACGCGCATCTGCGCGATGTCTTCGGCGGTTTTCAGGTGAATCGTCATGCTGTCCATGGTAAGGCAGCGCGGGGAGGGCGCTGCGGTAGTCGGGCGGGGCGATCTGAAAGTGATTTTCAGATCCTATTTCCCCGATCAATCCGGATAGCGTGATTATCGCACAGGCGGCGCGCTTCCAAGGCTGGATCGGGGGAGAATGCGTCACGCACTTCCCGGTACCTGCGATGTGCTGGCCGCGGCAGTCGGCGGCCGGGCAGGGCGCCCCTCGGGCAACTGCCCGTCCATCTTGAGCCCCGGGGTGAAAGCCTGTTATACTTGCGGGCTAGGCACTTGGGGATCGCGTCCTGTCGGACCCGACTCACTGTGCCTGAATCGCGAGCCGCGCCATCCGGGGTGTTCCTGTTGAGGAATGTCGGGCGCGTCTTCAGACCTAACCCTATTGGAGAATCCTCATGGCTGTGACCATGCGTGAAATGCTGGAAGCTGGCTGCCACTTCGGCCACCAAACCCGCTTCTGGAACCCGAAAATGGCTCCCTTCATTTTCGGCCATCGCAACAAGATCCACATCATCAACCTCGAAAAGACGCTGCCGATGTTCCAGGACGCGCTGAAGTACGTGCGTCAGCTGTCGGCCAACCGCGGCACCATCCTGTTCGTGGGCACCAAGCGTCAATCGCGCGAAATCCTCGCCGAGGAAGCCGCACGCGCCGGTATGCCGTATGTCGACAGCCGCTGGCTGGGCGGCATGCTGACCAACTTCAAGACGGTCAAGATTTCCATCAAGCGCCTGAAGGACATGGAAGCCATGCTGGAATCGGGCGCCGTGGAACAGATGAGCAAGAAGGAAGCGCTGATGTTCGAACGCGAGATGGTCAAGCTGCAAAAGTCCATCGGCGGCATCAAGGACCTCGGCGGTGTGCCGGACGCCATCTTCGTGGTGGACGTCGGTTACCACAAGATCGCCATCACCGAAGCCAACAAGCTGGGTATCCCCGTGATCGGCGTGGTCGATACCAACCACACCCCTGATGGCATTGACTATGTCATCCCGGGCAACGACGACTCGAGCAAGGCCGTGGCCCTGTACGTGCGCGGCGTGGCCGACGCGATCCTGGAAGGCCGTGCCAACGCGGTGCAGGAAGTGGTCGAAGCCGTGCGTGGCGAAGGCGACGAGTTCGTCGAAGTCACCGAAGGCTGAGCCGACAGGCGGGACTTTCCGACCGCCTGCGCGTGAATGCCGGCCGCTTCCGTGCCGGGCAGCGCGTCCAGGGAGTCCTGAGCAAAAAAGGGGCGATGCAGATCGACCCCTTTTTTTTAAGCAGCGGACTGGACATTCCGGTCCCTGCGCCGACCAGACACTGTCATCCGGCAATGGCACCATCGTCGCCGGATCCAACATCAACGGCCGGCCTGAGACATCAGGCGGCACACAAATCTAGGAGCACACAAATGGCTGCAATTACCGCAAGCATGGTGGCAGAACTGCGCGCAAAGACCGACGCGCCGATGATGGAATGCAAGAAGGCCCTGACCGAAGCCGACGGCGACCTGGCCAAGGCCGAGGAACTGCTGCGCGTCAAGCTGGGCAACAAGGCCAGCAAGGCGGCTTCGCGTGTGACGGCTGAGGGCGTGGTGGCTGCGTTCATCGATGGCACCAAGGGTGCGCTAATCGAACTGAACTGCGAAACCGACTTCGTTTCGAAGAACGACGACTTCCTGAAGTTCGCCTCCGACCTGGCCAAGGTCGTCGCCAACGAGCAGCCGGCCGACGTGGCTGGCCTGTCGGCGCTGAGCCTGGACGGCGAGCAGATCGAAGCTGCACGCACCCGTCTGATCGGCAAGATCGGCGAAAACATGACCATTCGTCGCTTTGCCAAGTTCCAGGGCGGCGGCAAGCTGGCATCGTACCTGCACGGCACGCGCATCGGCGTGATGGTCGAGTTCGAGGGCGACGAAGTGGCGGCCAAGGACGTGGCGATGCACATCGCAGCCATGAAGCCGGTATCGCTGTCGTCGAACGACGTGCCGGCCGAGCTGATCGCCAAGGAGCGCAGCATTGCCGAGCAGAAGGCTGCCGAATCGGGCAAGCCGGCCGAAATCACTGCCAAGATGGTGGAAGGTTCGGTGCAGAAGTACCTGAAGGAAGTTTCGCTGCTGAACCAGCCGTTCGTGAAGAACGACAAGCAGACCGTCGAGCAGATGCTGAAGGCCGCCAACACTACCGTGAAGGGCTTCACCCTGTATGTGGTGGGCGAAGGCATCGAGAAGAAGCAGGACGACTTCGCTGCCGAAGTGGCCGCCCAGGTGGCAGCCGCGAAGCAGGGCTGATGCTCTTGGCCTGTTTCCGGCGCAAGCCGGGGCAGGCCGGCGTACCGGGCGGCGTGCCTTGGCCGCTGCCCGCCCGCGGCACCGTATAATGCCGCAGGCCCGTTTTCAGCGTGGCTCCCCTGGCACACCTGGGGCGATGCTGAAAACCGGCTTTCAATCCTATCCGGATTGCATAGCTTGGTCTTTTGCAAGGCCCGCTGTGACATCAAACAGAACATAGCCACACCGAGGGTGACCATGCCAGCCTACAAGCGCGTTCTTCTCAAATTGTCCGGCGAAGCCCTCATGGGCGACGATGCCTTCGGCATCAATCGCAGCACCATCGAAGGCATGGTCAGCGACATCGCCGGCATCGTCAATCTGGGTGTCCAGGTGGCGATCGTTATCGGCGGCGGCAATATCTTCCGGGGCATGGCGGGCGGTGCAGCCGGCATGGACCGCGCCACGGCCGACTACATGGGCATGCTGGCCACCATGATGAACGCGCTGGCGCTGCAGGATGCGCTGCGCCACGCGGGCATCGAAGGCCGGGTGCAGTCTGCGCTGCGCATGGACCAGATCGTCGAGCCGTACATCCGGCCGCGCGCCATCCGCCAGCTGGAAGAGGGGCGCGTGGTGATTTTCGCCGCCGGCACGGGTAACCCCTTCTTCACCACCGATACGGCAGCCGCGTTGCGCGGTGCGGAAATCGGTGCCGAGATCGTGCTCAAGGCGACCAAGGTGGACGGCGTCTACACGGCCGATCCGAACAAGGATCCGAGCGCCACACGTTACTCCACGATCACCTTCGATGAGGCAATCTCGCGCAACCTGCAGGTGATGGATGCCACTGCGTTCGCCCTGTGCCGCGACCAGAAGCTGCCTATCAAGGTGTTTTCCATCGTCAAGCCCGGCGCGCTCAAGCGTGTGATCCTGGGCGAGGACGAGGGCACGCTGGTACATGTCTGATTTGCCGGCTGCGGCAGACGTGCCGTGGCATTGCATCAACTTAAACTGTTTTGGAGAGCTGTCATGACAGGCGACATCAAGAAGAGCGTCGATCAGAAGATGCAGAAGTCGATCGAGGCTTTCAAGGCCAGCCTGGCCAAGATCCGTACGGGCCGCGCCCACACCGGATTGCTCGACCATCTGCAGGTCGATTATTATGGTTCGATGGTGCCCATCTCGCAGGTCGCCAACATCACGCTGGCGGACTCGCGCACGATTGCCGTGACGCCATGGGAAAAGAAGATGGTGCAGACCATCGAGAAGGTGATCCGCGATGGTGACCTGGGCCTGAACCCGGCGACCCAGGGCGACGTGATCCGCGTACCGATGCCGCCGCTGACCGAAGAGCGCCGCAAGGAGCTGACCAAGGTGGTGAAGGGCGAGGGCGAGGACGCCAAGGTGGCGATCCGCAACCTGCGCCGCGATGCGAACGAGCAACTGAAGAAGCTGGTAAAGGACAAGGCGATTTCGGAAGACGACGAGCGCCGTGCCCAGGACGAGGTCCAGAAACTGACCGACCGCTATGTCGCCGAAGTCGACAAAATGGTGGCAGAGAAAGACAAGGAGATCATGACGGTGTAACCGCCGTGCCTGCCGGTCCGCACTGGCGGGCCGACGCGGCGCTGCACCTGGTCATTACTGCATGCCCCATATCAGCTCCACCCTCGCGGTTCCATCCGCCAGCGATGTTCCCCAGCACGTTGCCATCATCATGGACGGCAATGGACGCTGGGCGACGCATCGGCATATGCCACGCGTCGCCGGCCATGGCCGCGGCGTGGAAGCGGTGCGGAACATCGTCGAGGCGTGCGCCGTGCGCGGCGTACGCTATCTGACGCTGTTTGCCTTCAGCTCTGAAAACTGGCGTCGGCCCGCCGACGAAGTCACTTTCCTGATGCGTCTCTTCGCCGCAGCGTTGCGCCGCGAGGTAGTGCGTATGCATGCCAATGGCATCCGCCTGCGGGTGGTGGGCGAGCTGACAGCCTTCAGTCCGCGCATCCAGCGGCTGATCCGCGATGCCGAGGCCAAGACACAGCACAATACCGGCATGACCGTGACCATTGCCGCTAACTATGGCGGCCGCTGGGACATCCTCCAGGCAACACGCCGTATGCTTGCAGCATCCCCGGCGATGGCCCCGGCCGATATCACAGAGGAGGCACTGACGCCGTTCCTGCAGATGTCATTCGCGCCGGAGCCCGATCTATTTATCCGCACAGGCGGCGAGCAGCGCATCAGCAACTTCCTGCTCTGGCAACTCGCCTACACGGAGTTGTATTTTACCGATACCTACTGGCCGGATTTCGATGCGGCCGCCCTGGATCTTGCGTTTGCCTCCTACCGCCAGCGCGAGCGGCGTTTCGGGCGAACCAGCGCCCAGGTGACGAATGGCGTCGCGGTTGAATCTCCCGTGGCCAACTGACGCGGAGATGCCATGCTGCTGACCCGTGTCATTACCGCGCTGTGTCTGCTTCTGGTCATCCTGCCGGTCCTGTTCCTCGGCTCGGTGCCGGTGCTCGGTGGGCTTGCCGCCGTCTTTGTGTTTGCTGCCGGCTGGGAATGGGCGCGTCTCGTGCGCCTGTCTGCGCCATGGACCTACGTCTATGGCATCGCAGCCCTGGTGCTGATGATGATCTGGAGCGACCTGTCCATCGGGCGCCCACTGGATGGTCCCCTCGTGGCCGCCGCCGTTGCCTGGGCCGTCGCGCTCCTCATGCTGCGTCGCGGCGTGCACCCGCTCGACAAATCCGGAGCGCTGCTGGCAGGCGTCCTCGGGCTCATCATGTTGCCTGCTTTCGGTCTCGCGCTGATGCAGCTACGCGCACATGGCATCCTGATGCTGCTGTCGGTCGCCGTGCTGGTCTGGACGGCCGATATCGGCGCATACTTTTTCGGCAAGGCCTTCGGTCACCGCAAGCTGGCCCCGACAGTCAGCCCAGGCAAATCCTGGGAAGGGGCGCTCGGCGGATGGCTGTGCGTCATGATCATCGCCACTGCGATGGTGCTGACCGGCTGGCCGGGCGGCACGTGGCCTCAGCGCCTGGTCGAGCATCATGGCTGGCTGGTTGCGGCTGCGCTGGTGACGGTGCTGGTTGCCGCCAGCGTGATTGGCGACCTGTTTGAATCCCTGTTGAAACGGCAGGCCGGCATGAAGGACAGCAGCCAGTTGCTGCCGGGCCATGGCGGGGTGCTCGACCGGATTGATGCCTTGCTGCCTGCATTTCCGCTTGCCCTCTGGCTCTTATGATGCGCCATGTCACCATTCTCGGATCGACTGGATCCATTGGCGAAAGCACGCTGGATGTGATTTGCCGTCATCCCGAGCGTTATGCCGTGCATGCCCTGACGGCGCATACGCAGGTTGACAAGCTGGCGGCCCAATGCCGCCAAGTGCGCCCGGCGTTGGCCGTGGTGGGTACCGCGGAGGCCGCGCAAGCCCTGGCGGTGCAGTTGCGGCGCGATGGCCTGGCCACCGAAGTCGCCTACGGCCCTAAGGCCCTGGTGGCAGCAGCAGCTGATCCCGCCAGCGATACGGTAATGGCCGCGATCGTCGGCGCAGCCGGCTTGCCGTCTGCCATGGCGGCCGCATGCGCCGGCAAGCGTGTGCTGCTTGCCAACAAGGAAGCGCTCGTCATGTCGGGCCACCTGTTCATGCAGGCGGTGCGCGACAGCGGCGCCACGCTGCTGCCGATCGACAGCGAGCACAATGCCATCTTCCAGAGCCTGCCTGCACAGCACCCGCAGTATGGCGCACACGTCGAGAAGATCATCCTGACTGCCTCGGGCGGGCCTTTCCGCACACGTCCCCTCGATTCACTGCACTCGGTCACGCCCGACGAGGCTTGCGCACATCCCAACTGGGTGATGGGACGCAAGATCTCGGTCGATTCCGCGACGATGATGAACAAGGGCCTGGAGGTCATCGAGGCCCACTGGCTGTTCTCCGCGCCGGCCTCGGCGATCGAAGTGCTGATTCATCCCCAGAGCATCATCCATTCCATGGTGAGCTATCGGGATGGTTCGGTCATTGCGCAACTCGGCAACCCCGATATGCGCACGCCGATCGCCTACGGGCTGGCCTATCCGGAGCGCATCGAAGCTGGCGTCAACCCGCTCGATCTTGCACGCTCCGGCGGGCTCACGTTCGAGACGCCGGACCTGGAACGTTTTCCATGCCTGCGTCTGGCCTATGAGGCGATGCGGGCGGGTGGAAGCGCTGCAGCAATATTGAACGCCGCCAACGAAGTGGCGGTCGAAGCGTTTCTCGACGGATGCCTGTGCTTCACGGACATCCCGGATCTCATCACGCGCACGCTCGAGCGCTGTACTGCCGATACCCCGGCGTCGCTCGACGACGTCCTGGAAGCCGACCGCAAAGCCCGTGCTTGCGCGCACAGCATGCTCTCCAGCCAGTACGTTGTGTAGTCAGGGCATGCAGGCGAGGTGACGGAGTACCCATGCAAACGATATTCGCCTTCATCATTGCCCTTGGCATCCTGATCTTCATCCACGAGATGGGGCATTACCTTGCGGCTCGCTGGTGCGGCGTGAAGGTCCTGCGTTTTTCCGTGGGCTTTGGCAAACCGCTGCTGCGCTTCGTATCGCGTGGCCGTGACCAGACCGAGTGGACCGTCGGCGCGATTCCGCTGGGTGGCTATGTCCGCATGCTCGACGAGCGTGAGCTGGATGAGGTCGGACAGCATGTCGATCCGGCCGACCTGCCGCGTGCCTTCAACCGGCAGTCGGTGTGGAAGCGCTTTGCCATTGTCGCCGCCGGACCTGCCGCCAACTTCCTGCTGGCCATTGTGCTTTACATGATGCTGGCCATGAGCGGCACGCGCGAGCCGGTGGCGATTCTCGATGCACCCCCGGCTGAGTCCGCCGCGGCGCTGGCTGGCATTGTCGGCGGCGAGCGCATCGTTGCCCTGCGCGTAGACGACGATAGCGAGGTCATTCGCTCCTGGAACAGCTTCCGCATGCGCATGTTCGAGCTCGGGCTCGATGGTGCGGAGCCGGTACTCGAGCTGCGCGCGCCAGATGGCCGTACGCGCACTGTCGCATTGCCGGAAGTCCCGGACGTGGGGCGCAATCCGGGTGGCGATCCGCTTGCCGCGCTCGGGTTGCAATTGCAGGGCGGTCCGGTGACCGTCACTGAAATCGTTCCAGACAGCGCGGCCAGCCGTGCCGGACTGATGGTCGGGGACCGTATCGTGGCACTCGATGGCGCGCCGGCAGGCAATGCCGCGAGCCTGATTGCAGCCATCCGAAGCAAACCGGGTCAGAGCGTGACCATAGGGGTCGAGCGGGCAGGGCAGGCGCACCAGCTGCAGACACTGCTTGGTGCCGATGCCGCTTCGGGCACGCCGGTCGGCAAGCTCGGAGCCGGGCTGGCCCAGGCGGTGCCGATGGAAGAGGTCAGCTATGGGCTGCAGGATGCCATGGCACGCAGCCTGGGGCAGGTTTGGTCGACCTCGGTCATGTCGCTGCGTCTGCTGGGCAAGATGCTGGTGGGCGAGGCATCGCTGCAGAACCTGAGCGGGCCCCTGACCGTGGCGAGCTACGCAGGCAAGGCGGCCGACCTCGGAATTCAGCCCTTCATCCAGTTCCTGGCATTGATCAGCATCAGCTTGGGAGTGCTGAATTTGTTACCCATTCCGGTATTGGATGGGGGGCATTTGCTGTATTATTGCGTAGAAATTTTGACCGGCAGGCCCATCCCGGAACACTGGCAGATGGCGCTTCAAAAGGTCGGTATGGCGTGCATTCTTCTGTTGACATCGCTGGCGTTGTTCAACGATTTCAGCCGCCTGCTGCAGACGTAGGAATCACGCACTGTATCCAGTACGCCATCCGTCGTCACAAACTCGAGCACTGGCCGCGCCACGGCGCAGCCGGGACGGCACAGGCGTGCTGTGATGGATATCAAACCGAGGGGATCCAAGTTGATCAGGAAACAACGTCGCTCGCTGAGTCTGCTAACGGCTTCCATTCTGGCGGCGCTCACTGTGCCGGCCTGGGCTGCCGAACCGTTCGTGGTGCGCGATATCCGCGTAGAGGGCTTGCAGCGTGTCGAACCCGGCACGGTATTCGGCTACCTGCCGGTGCGTGTCGGCGAGACGTTCGATGATACGAAGGGCTCCGAGGCGATCAAGACGCTGTACAACACGGGCTTCTTCAAGGACGTACAGATCCGCTCCGAGAACGGCGTGCTCGTCGTGGTGGTGGAAGAGCGCCCGGCGATCTCCCAGCTCGATTTCGTCGGCATCAAGGAGTTCGACAAGGACACGCTGCGCCGCTCCCTGCGTGCCGTCGGCGTGGCCGAGGCGCGGTCCTACGATCGCTCGATGATCGAGCGCGCCGAACAGGAGTTGAAGCGCCAGTACGTAGCGCGTGGCTACTACGCCGCTGAAGTGCAGAGTACCGTCACGCCGATCGAACGCAACCGCGTGTCGGTGGTGTTCAATGTCGACGAAGGCTCGGTCGCCAAGATCCGCGAGATCAATTTCATTGGCAACAAGGTGTTCAAAGAAAGCACGCTGCGCGACGAGATGCAGCTGGCCACGCCGAACTGGCTGTCGTGGTACACCAAGAACGATCTGTATTCCAAGCAGAAGCTGACCGCCGACCTCGAGGCTCTCCGCTCCTTCTACCTGAACCGCGGCTACCTGGAGTTCGCGATCGAGTCCACGCAGGTCTCGATCACGCCCGACAAGAAGGACATCGCGCTGACCATCAACATCAAGGAAGGCGAGCAGTACAAGGTCTCCGACATCAACTTCTCCGGCGAGCTGCTCGGCAAGCAGGAGGAGATGGAAAAGCTGTTGAAGCTGAAGAAGGGCGACGTGTTCTCGTCCGAAAAGCTGACTGAGACGACCAAGGCCATCACCGACCTGCTCGGCACGTATGGCTACGCCTTCACCACGATCAACCCACAGCCGCAGATCAACCAGGAAACGCGCGAGGTCGCCCTCACGCTGGTGGTGGATCCGGGCCGTCGCGTGTATGTGCGCCGCATCAACGTGGTCGGCAACAACAAGACGCGCGACGAAGTGGTGCGTCGCGAAATGCGCCAGTTCGAAAGCTCGTGGTTCGATGGCGAAAAGCTGAAGCTCTCGCAGGACCGCATCAACCGGACCGGCTACTTCACCGATACCAATATCACCACGGAAGATGTGCCGGGCGCACCCGATCAGGTGGACGTCAACGTCAACGTCACCGAGCGTCCGACCGGCCAGCTGACCCTCGGCCTGGGCTTTTCGTCCACCGACAAGCTCGTGCTGCAGGCCGGTATCAAGCAGGAGAACGTCTTTGGCTCCGGCACCAGTCTTGGTCTCGATATCAATACCGGCAAGGCATTCCGTACGCTGTCCGTGAACCACCACGACCCGTACTTCACGATCGACGGTATCAGCCGCACCACCGACCTGTACTACCGTACCTCGCGTCCGCTGTACTACGCAGGTAATGGCGACCAGGACTACAAGGTGGTGAGCGCGGGCGGCGGCGTCAAGTTCGGCGTGCCGTTCTCCGAGCTCGATACCGTGTTCTTCGGTATCGGCTACGAAAACACCAAGCTCGATGTCACCAACAATACGCCGCAAGCCTACCGCGACTTCGTGCGTGACTTTGGCCGCCAGACGCACAACTTCCCGTTCACCATCGGCTGGGCGCGCGATGGCCGCGACAGCGCGCTGGTGCCGACCAAGGGCCGCTACCAGCAGGCCAACCTTGAAGTCGGCGTTCCGGGGGGTGACCTGCAGTACTATCGCGGCTCGTACCAGCACCAGTACTACTATCCGTTGTCCAAGGCCTTTACGCTGGCATTCAACGGTGAGATTGCCTACGGTCGCGGCTATGCCGGCAAGGCATTCCCGGTGTTCAAGAACTACTTCGCCGGCGGTATCGGCTCGGTACGCGGCTACGACACTGCTTCACTGGGGCCGAAGGAAGCCAATGGCGATCCGATCGGCGGTGCCTCCAAGCTGATTGCCAACGTGGAATTCATCTTCCCGCTGCCGGGCTCCGGTGTCGATCGTACCTTGCGTCTTTTCACCTTCTTCGACGCGGGTAACGTTTACGGCGAAAAAGAGAACTACAATCTGAGCGAGTTGCGCTATTCGACGGGTCTTGGCCTGTCGTGGCTGTCGCCGATCGGTCCGCTCAAGCTCAGCGTGGGTTTCCCGCTGCGCCGCAAGCCGGATGATCGCACCCAGCGCTTCCAGTTCCAGATCGGTACGGCATTCTGACAAAGGATTACATGATGGCCTCCCTGCAAGTTTCCCGTTTCTACGCTGTTTTGGCCTTGTGCGGCGCGGCTGCAGCCTGGGCAGCCCCTGTCCACGCACAGGAGGCCCGGATTGCAGCGGTGAACTCGGAGCGGATCCTGCGCGAGTCGCAACCCGCCAAGGCAGCCCAGAGCAAGCTGGAACAGGAGTTTTCCAAGCGTGACAAGGAGCTGCAGGACCTGGCGAACCGCGTCAAGTCGCTGGCCGAGAAACTCGACAAGGATGGCCCCGTGCTGTCCGAATCCGAGCGTGCGCGTCGTCAGCGCGAGCTGGCTGACCAGGACCGCGAATTCCAGCGCAAGCAGCGCGAGTTCCGTGAAGACCTGAACCAGCGCCGCAACGAGGAACTGGGCCTGGTGCTCGAACGCGCCAACCGCGCCATCCGCCAGATCGCCGAGCAGCGCAAGTACGACCTGATCGTGCAGGAAGCGGTATATGTCAGCCCGCGCATCGATATCACCGATGAGGTGATGAAGTCCCTGAATGCCGGTGGCCGTTAACCTGATCGTTTTACAGCGCACGCTGGTTACGCCACCTTCCGGAGCCGTCTGATGTTCCCCACGCTCGCGCTTCTGGCGCAGGAAGGCGGGGCTCAGGTCATCGGAAACGATAGCGCCACGGTGGGCGGTCTCGCACCGCTCGACCAGGCCGGACCTGAGCAGTTGTCTTTTCTTTCCAATCCCCTGTATCTCCCGCAGGCTGGCGCCTCGCGCGCCGGCGCGATCATTGTTTCCCGCAAGGATTTCGACGCGCTGACAGAGCAGGGCCAGACCGGCCAGCGCAACTGGCTGATCGCCGCCAATCCATACGCCTGTTTTGCGCGGATCGCCCAGTGGTTCGAGCGACAGGGCAGGCCTGCAGCATTGCCTGGCGTGCATCCGAGTGCCGTGGTCGCCGCAGATGCCGTGGTTCCCGTGAGTTGCGTCATCGGCCCTAACGTCGTGATCGAATCCGGCGCACGCCTCGGTGAACGCGTGCGCATCGTAGCCAATGCGTTCATTGGCGCCGGAGCGGAAATTGGCGACGACACCGTAATCCAGCCGCAGGTAACGGTTTACCACGGTTGCGTGGTTGGCCGGCGCGGTATTATCCATAGCGGCGTTGTCATTGGCGCGGATGGTTTCGGCTTTGCCCCGGATTTCGGGCCGACTGGCGGCGAATGGGTCAAGATCCCGCAGACCGGACGCGCTGTGATCGGCGACGATGTCGAGATTGGCGCCAATACGACCATCGACCGTGGCGCCATGGCCGATACCGTCATCGAGCAGGGTTGCAAGCTCGACAACCAGATCCAGATCGCGCATAACGTGCGTGTGGGCGCCTATACGGTCATCGCCGGCTGTGCCGCGATTGCCGGCAGTACGAAGGTGGGGCGCTACTGCATCATCGGCGGATCCGCCAACCTTGCCGGTCACCTGACGATTGCCGACAAGGTCACCATTTCGGGCGGGACGTCGATCACCAAGTCGATTGCCGCACCCGGACATTTCACCAGCGTATTCCCATTCATGCCCCACGCGGAATGGGAGCGCAATGCGGCTATCGTGCGCGGCCTTGGCCGCCTGCGCAGCCGCCTGCAACAAGTTGAAAAACAGATTTCCTCCCGAGCCACAGAAGAATGACAGACGAAAATCAGGCTGCGCCGGACGCAGTCAATATGGACATTCACAGCATCATCAAGCTGCTGCCGCACCGCTATCCGATCCTGCTGGTCGACCGGGTGCTGGAATTCGTACCGCAGCAGCGCATCAAAGCGCTGAAGAACGTCACGATCAACGAGCCGTATTTCATGGGCCACTTCCCGAATCACCCGGTCATGCCGGGCGTGCTGATCCTGGAAGCGCTGGCCCAGACGGCTGCGCTGCTGACTTTCGGTGGCGAGATGGAGCGCAAGGAAGACCAGGTGTACCTGTTCGTCGGCATCGATGGCGCACGTTTCAAGCGCCAGGTCACGCCCGGCGACCAGCTGCATCTCAATGTCGAGGTGCTGCGCTATATCCGCGGTATCTGGAAATTCAAGGCGTTCGCCACCGTGGATGGTCAGGTGGTGGCAGAGGCCGAGCTGATGTGCACGGTCAAGCAGGTCGAGTCGTAACCGGCTCCTCAACGAGTCGTAAATCCGGAGTCGCAAACCCCGGAGTCGCAAACCCCGCGAGCCGGAAGCCGCGAGGCGGTCCGGCACCAGCAAGGAACAGAGTGCATGACGCAGATACACCCAACCGCAATCGTCGATCCGCAAGCTGAACTGGCCCCTGATGTCGAGGTCGGCCCGTACACGGTCATCGGGCCGAACGTGCAGATCGGCGCGGGGTCCCGGATCGGTGCGCATACCGTGATCGAAGGGCACACCACCATCGGCAGCGGTAACCGCATCGGCCACTATGCCGCCCTGGGGGGCGATCCGCAGGACATGAAGTACCGTGGCGAACCGACGCGCCTGACGATCGGCGATCGCAACACCATCCGCGAATTCACTACGATTCACACCGGCACAGTCCAGGACGAGGGCGTCACCAGCATTGGCGACGACAACTGGATCATGGCGTACGTGCATATTGCGCATGACTGCCGCGTGGGCAACCACACGGTGTTTTCCAGCAATGCGCAGATCGCCGGTCATGTGACCGTGGGCGACTGGGCCATCATGGGCGGCATGTCGGGCGTGCACCAGTTCGTGCGCATCGGCGAGCATGCCATGCTGGGCGGCGCCTCCGCGCTCGTGCAGGACCTGCCGCCGTTCGTCATTGCCGCGAGCGACAAGGGCGGCAACAAGGCCGCGCCGCACGGCGTGAACGTCGAGGGACTGCGTCGCCGTGGCTTCAGCGCCGAGCAGATTGCAGCGCTGCGCACCGCCTACCGGCAACTGTACAAGACAGGGCTGAGCTTCGACGATGCCAAGGCCGCCATCGCGGCGGACATCGCCACCCTGAACGACGCTACCGCCACCGCACCGGTCCAGCGCTTTCTCGATTTCGTGGCCGCATCCACACGCGGTATCGTGCGCTGATGCAGGGAGTGGCACAGGCACCCGCCATCGCGCTGGTCGCCGGCGAAACCTCCGGCGACCTGCTGGCATCCCTGATGCTGCGTGGCTTGGCAGAACGCTTGCCGGCCGCCACCTACACCGGTATCGGTGGACCGCGCATGGCGGCACAGGGCTTCAAAGCCCAGTGGCCCATGGACAAGCTGGCAGTACGCGGTTATGTCGAAGCGCTCCGGCACGTGCCGGAGATTCTTGCGATCCGCAACCGGCTGCGACGTCAGTTACTCGCGAATCCGCCCGCATGCTTCGTCGGTGTCGATGCGCCGGATTTCAACCTGGATCTTGAGCTCAAGCTCCGCAGTGCCGGCATTCCCACCGTGCATTTCGTCAGCCCGTCGATCTGGGCATGGCGCGGCGGGCGCATCCACAAGATCGCGCGGGCGGTCGACCACATGCTGTGCGTCTTTCCCTTCGAGCAGGAAATCTATGCCAAAGCTGGTATTGCCGCGACCTATGTCGGGCATCCGCTGGCCGATGTGATCCCGCTGATTCCCGATGTTGCAGGCGCACGCGAGAGCCTTGGCCTGCCGCTGGCGCGCAAGATGATCGCGGTCATGCCTGGCAGCCGCGAATCCGAGGTGCGACTGATCGGGCCATCATTCTTTGGCGCGATGGAGCATATGCAGCGCGCGGAGCCCGATCTCAGTTTTGTGATTCCGGCTGCCAATCCGCATCTGCGTGCCCGTCTGGAAGCGCTGCAAGCCGCGCACGGCCGCCTGAACCTGACCATCACGGATGGCCAGTCGCACGCCGTGATGGAAGCCGCGGACGTGATCCTGCTGGCGAGCGGTACAGCCACGCTCGAAGCGGCGCTGTACAAGAAGCCGATGGTGATTTCCTACAAGGTGCCCTGGCTGACGGCGCAGATCATGAAGCGGCAGGGTTATCTGCCGTATGTGGGGCTGCCGAATATCCTGGCCGGCCGCTTCGTAGTACCGGAACTGCTGCAGGACGACGCCACGCCGGAAGCGCTGGCGCACGAAACACTGCACCTGCTGCACGACGAGTCGAATGCCGCGGCGCTGCGCACGCACTTTACCGACATGCACCTCACGCTCAAGCAGAACACGGCGGCGCTCGCAGCCGAGGTGGTGGTCGACCTGCTGCAAGCACGCGGACGGATCTGACATGCTGTTCGCCGAACTCGACCGGACTGCCCAGCGCCTGTGCGGCGTTGATGAAGCTGGCCGTGGCCCGCTTGCCGGGCCGGTCGTGGCCGCCGCGGTGATTCTCGACCCGGCACGCCCGATCGCCGGACTGGCCGACTCCAAGGCTCTGACCGCCAAGCGCCGCGCTGCACTGTTCGACGAAATCCAGACGCGCGCCCTGGCCTGGCACATTGCCGAAGCCTCGGTCGAGGAAATCGACCAGCTGAATATCCTGCATGCCACCATGCTGGCGATGCAGCGCGCTGTGCACGGCATTCTTGCCAGCGGTATCGAGCCCGATCTGGTGCAGGTCGATGGCAACCGCTGCCCGCAGATTCCATGCCGTGTCGAAGCCATCGTCAAGGGCGATGCCCTGGTGCAGGCGATTTCCGCGGCGTCGATCCTCGCCAAGGTGAGCCGCGACCGCCAGTTGGCTGCCCTGCATGCGCTGCATCCGGAGTATGGTTTCGATGTCCATGCCGGTTATCCCACGCCACGCCATCTGGCGGCGCTTAACGAGCATGGCCCGACAGCACACCACCGGCGCTCCTTTGCGCCAGTCCGCCAGGCGCTGCTGGCCTTTGGTCACGCAGTGCCAGGGCGCACGGATGCTGACGTCGCATCTTTCTGATTCGAGTTTTTCGTGAAGCACATCACCTCCCGCGACAATCCGCTATTCAAGCAGTTCAAGGCACTGGCCGGTTCGACACAGCAGCGCCGCAAGGCCGGCCATTCGCTGCTCGATGGCGTGCACCTGGCCCAAGCATATCTGGCGGCCGGGAAGGTTCCGGTATGGTGCGTCGTGTCCGAGCGCCATGCTACGCGCGCCGATGTCGATGCCGTGCTGGCGCAGGTGCCGGCACAGGCGGTGGTGGTACTCAGCGACGCGCTGTTCGGGCAGCTGTCGACCGTAGTAAACGGCATCGACCTGCTGCTGGTGATCGACACGCCGGGCGGCCACTTACCGGCCCGGATCGATACCGATTGCGTGATTCTCGATGCCATCCAGGACACCGGCAATGTCGGCTCCATCCTACGCAGCGCGGCCGCGGCAGGGATCCGTCACGCCTTCCTCGGCACCGGCTGCGCCTTCGCGTGGTCGCCGAAGACCCTGCGCGCCGCCATGGGGGCGCATTTCAACCTCAATATCGTCGAACACTGCACGCCCGAGCAACTCGCGCAGCGCCTGGCCGTGCCGGTCTATGGCACGTCCTCGCACGCGCAGGGCACGCTCTACGAACTGCCGCTGCAGGCGCCGTCTGCGTGGCTGATGGGCAATGAGGGCAGTGGGGTAACGGAGGCATGGCAGCCCCTGATGACGCAGGCAGTGCGCATTCCGCAGCCGGGCGGGCAGGAGTCGCTCAATGTGGCGGCGGCGGCGGCTGTCTGCCTATTCGAAATGGTGCGTCAGCGTCATCATTGACTGACTGCTGCTGGCCGGCGTGCGAGGACAGGTGAGGGTGGATGGCGGCGGCTGAGGGCAGGGTCGCAACCGCTGTGCGCGTAGCCGGCAGCCATCCGGACTGCCCCGCCTTGGGATCGTTTGAGTGATCAGAGTCGTCCGGAGTCCGTCAGGGCACCACCGCACGAGAAGGCCCGGCAAGGCGTGAAGAGCGGACGGTGGAGCCGGTTCCGTACCTGCACCCGCCTTCCGCCCTAGGGAGCCTGATGCTCAGTAATCCCGCTCGACCTTGATTTCCTGCAGGATCGTCGTGGCGATTTCCTCGATCGACTTGTGCGTGGTTGACAGCCAGGTGATGCCTTCGCGGCGCATCATGGCTTCTGCCTCGTTCACTTCGTAGCGGCAGTTTTCCAGTGCCGCATACTTGCTGCCGGGGCGCCGTTCGTTGCGGATCTCGGAGAGCCGGGCCGGATCGATGGTCAGGCCGAAGATCTTCGATTTATAGGTGAGCAGGGCCGAGGGCAGCTTGCCGCGTTCGAAATCGTCCGGGATGAGCGGGTAGTTGGCCGATTTCAGCCCGTATTGCATGGCCAGGTAGAGGCTGGTCGGGGTCTTGCCGCTGCGCGATACGCCCACGAGGATGACATCCGCCTCGGCGAGGTTCTTGTGCGACTGCCCATCATCGTGCATCAGCGAAAAGTTGATGGCTTCAATGCGGTTCTTGTAGGCCTCTGTATCGGCGTTCTGGTGCAGGCGGCCGATGGCGTGGGTCGATTTCAGGCCCAGCTCGTTCTCCAGCGGTTCGATGAACGTCTGGAACATGTTGAGGATCATTGCCTTGGCATCGCGCAGCACCTGGTTCGCCACCGGATCTACCAGCGTGGTGAACACGATGGGACGCACGCCTTCGGCCTCGAACGCATCATTGATGCGCCGCACAGCCAGATGGGCCTTGTCGATGGTATCCACAAACGGAATACGCACATTGCGGAAGCGGGTTTCGAACTGGGCCAGGATCGAATGGCTGAAGGTTTCGGCAGTGATGCCGGTGCCATCCGAGACGATGAAAACAGTGCGTGGCCCGGCTGGCGCGGGGGAGGGCGAGGTCATTTTGGCGGGTTTTTTCAGTGGGTGCGGCGCGAAAATGCGGTGCAGCACGGTAGAATAGCGGCGATCGTTTCGCTAAGCAATTCTGTCCCCGCTTCTTGAAAGCGGCAGAAAGTGATTTAATTCGCACTTTGTGCGGCGCAGCAAGCGCTGCCGGCAGGCATGTTTAGCCAAGCGATCGCTCCGGTGGGTGCTTCCCGGAGTGCGCAACCAGTTTCTTACTTGTTTGGAGCAGTTATGACTAATCAGGCTATCGACAGCGCCTATGTGCTGCCGTTCGAGCAGTTGCGCATGCACGACGTCGAAATCGTGGGAGGCAAGAATTCGTCTCTCGGCGAGATGATTTCCCAGCTCGCGGATGCGGGCGTGCGCGTGCCGGGCGGCTTTGCCACCACGGCGCTGGCCTTCCGCGACTTCCTGACCCACAACAACCTGACCGAGCGCATTTCCCAGCGCCTCGCCGGCCTCGACGTCGAAGACGTCAAGGCCTTGGCCGAAGCCGGTGCCGAGATCCGCAACTGGGTTGAAACCGCGCCGTTCCAGCCGCGCCTGGAACAGGAAATCCGCGAGCACTTTGCTCGCGTGGAAGCCGAGTCGGGCGTCAAGGGTTCGTTTGCCGTGCGTTCCTCGGCCACCGCTGAAGACCTGCCGGACGCTTCCTTCGCCGGTCAGCAGGAAACCTTCCTGAACGTCGAAGGCATCGACGACATCCTCGACAAGATCCGCGTGGTGTTTGCCTCGCTGTATAACGACCGCGCCATTTCCTACCGCGTGCACAAGGGCTTCGCACACGACGGCGTGGCACTGTCCGCCGGCATCCAGCGCATGGTTCGTTCAGACGTGGGCGCATCGGGCGTGATGTTCACCATCGACACCGAGTCGGGCTTCAACCAGGTCGTCTTCATCACCTCCAGCTATGGCCTGGGCGAAACGGTGGTGCAGGGCGCGGTGAATCCGGACGAGTTCTATGTGTTCAAGCCGACGCTGGCCCAGGGCAAGTACCCGATCATCCGTCGCTCGATCGGCTCCAAGCTGATCAAGATGGAATTCACGCAGCCGGGCGAAGAAGGCCGTGTCAAGACCGTGGATGTGCCGGGCGAGCTGCGCAACCGTTACTCGATCACCGACGAAGACGTCACCGAGCTGGCCAAGTACGCGGTCATCATCGAAAAGCACTATGGCCGCCCGATGGACATCGAGTGGGGCAAGGACGGCAAGGATGGCAAGATCTACATCCTGCAGGCTCGTCCGGAAACGGTGAAGAGCCAGGCCGCCGGCAAGGTCGAGCACCGCTACAAGCTGAAGGGTACCGCCCCCGTGCTGACCACCGGCCGCGCCATCGGCCAGAAGATCGGTACCGGCCCGGTCCGCGTGATCAACGACGCATCCGAAATGGAGCGCGTGCAGCCCGGGGACGTGCTGGTGGCCGACATGACCGACCCGAACTGGGAGCCGGTGATGAAGCGCGCTTCCGCCATCGTCACCAACCGTGGCGGGCGTACCTGCCACGCCGCGATCATCGCGCGTGAACTGGGCGTGCCGGCCGTGGTTGGTTGTGGCGACGCCACCGACGTGCTGAAGGATGGCACGCTGGTGACCGTGTCGTGCGCCGAAGGCGACGAAGGCCGCATCTACGATGGCCTGCTCGATACCGAAGTGACCGAAGTCGAGCGCGGCGAACTGCCAGAGATGGACGTCAAGATCATGATGAACGTCGGCAACCCGCAGCTGGCCTTCGATTTCTGCCAGATTCCGAACGGCGGCGTGGGCCTGGCCCGTCTCGAGTTCATCATCAACAACAACATCGGCGTGCACCCGAAGGCCATTCTCGACTATCCACAAGTCGACGGCGACCTGAAGAAGGCCGTGGAAAGCGTGGCCCGCGGCCATGCCAGCCCGCGTGCGTTCTACGTCGACAAGCTGACGGAAGGCGTGGCGACAATTGCTGCCGCGTTCTATCCGAAGCCTGTGATCGTGCGGCTGTCGGACTTCAAGTCGAACGAGTACAAGAAGCTGATCGGTGGTTCGCGCTACGAGCCGGACGAAGAGAACCCGATGCTGGGCTTCCGCGGCGCCTCGCGCTACATCGCCGACGACTTCGCCGAAGCATTCGAGATGGAATGCAAGGCCATGAAGCGCGTGCGCGAAGATATGGGCCTCGATAACGTCGAGATCATGGTGCCGTTCGTGCGCACGCTCGGCCAGGCAGCCAAGGTTGTCGAGCTGCTCGGCAAGCACGGCCTGAAGCGCGGTGAAAACGGCCTGCGCCTCATCATGATGTGCGAAGTGCCATCCAACGCGATTCTGGCGGAGCAGTTCCTCGAGTACTTCGATGGCTTCTCGATTGGCTCGAACGACCTCACGCAGCTCACGCTCGGCCTCGACCGCGACTCCGGTATGGAACTGCTGGCCGTGGACTTCGATGAGCGTGATCCGGCCGTCAAGTTCATGCTGCAGCGAGCCATCACCACGGCCAAGCAGCTGGGCAAGTATGTCGGCATCTGCGGCCAGGGCCCGTCCGACCACCCCGATTTTGCGGAGTGGCTGGCGAAGGAGGGCATCTCCTCGATTTCGCTGAACCCGGACACCGTGGTCGAGACCTGGAAGCACCTGTCGACGCGTTGATCCCGTAGCAGGATGGTGGCACATGTGCTGCCATCCGCCGGATGCCGTTCCCACACCCCCGGCCCGCTTCATGCGGACGGGGGTGTGGTCATCTTGAGCGTACTGTTTCTGCGGCGCGCTTTCTGCGACACAGTTTTCGCACGTTACCGCGCAGGTGCATGGACATGGCTGCCCGCTGCTGGCATGCTGTCAGGTGACGGTGGCTTCTCAGCGCCGTCGTGATGAATTGTTGCCGATGGAGGGCTTGCGATGCAGCCGAGCTATGTCTGGTTTTCACTCGCGGTACTGTTGATCATTGCCGAACTGACGACCGGGACGTTCTACCTGCTGATGGTCGCTCTCGGGCTCGCCGCAGGCGGTGTGGCGGCCATGGCCGGGCTGGCTTTTCCCGCCCAGGCCGCCCTTGCCGCGCTGGTGGGCGTGATCGCGATCCTGCTGCTGCGGCGCAGCCGCTTCGGCAAGACCCGCCGGGCCGGCAGCGTGGCGAGCAATCCGGATGTCAACCTGGATATCGGCGAGGAAGTCTCGGTCGCCCAGTGGGGTGCAGACCGCCGTGCCCGCGTGTCGTATCGTGGCGCGGAATGGGATGTCGAGCTGGCCGGTGACCAACCGCCAGCGCCGGGGCGGTTTCGCATCGTTGAGTTACGCGGCAACACACTGATCGTCAAACCGCGCCAGGGATAAGCGGAGGCGCCGCGAGCACAGCCGCCGGGAACGTTCCGGCGCACGCTGTCACGGAAGCGCGGTACGCTGTTTCCTGTCATTTATTTTCTTCAACGGAGGCCTTGCATGTTCGAGCTTGGTAGTCTCGCCATTTTTATCCTGATTGCCGCTGTCGTGCTGATCGCCCAGGGCGTGAAGATCGTCCCGCAGCAGCATGCCTGGGTCGTTGAGCGGCTCGGTAAATATCACGCCACGCTGTCGCCGGGTCTGACGATCATCGTACCGTTCATCGATCGCGTCGCCTACAAGCACATCCTCAAGGAAATTCCGCTCGATGTGCCGAGCCAGATCTGTATCACGCGCGACAACACCCAGCTGCAGGTGGACGGCGTGCTGTACTTCCAGGTCACCGATCCGATGAAGGCCTCATATGGCTCCAGCAATTTCGTGCTGGCCATCACCCAGCTGGCGCAGACCACGTTGCGTTCGATCATCGGCCGGCTGGAGCTTGACAAGACCTTCGAGGAACGCGAGTACATCAACCACAGCATCGTCAACGCACTCGACGAAGCCGCTTCCAACTGGGGCGTGAAGGTGCTGCGCTACGAGATCAAGGACCTGACACCGCCGAAGGAAATCCTGCACGCCATGCAGCAGCAGATTACCGCCGAGCGTGAGAAGCGCGCCCTGATCGCTGCATCCGAAGGCCGCAAGCAGGAGCAGATCAATATCGCGACCGGTGAGCGCGAGGCAGCTATCCAGCGCTCCGAAGGTGATCGCCAGGCGCAGATCAACCAGGCACAGGGCGAAGCTGCAGCCATTCTTGCCGTGGCCGAAGCTAATGCCGAAGCCATCCGCAAGATTGCCGCCTCGGTCCAGCTGGCAGGCGGTACGGAAGCCGTCAACCTCAAGGTGGCGGAGCAGTACGTGGATGCCTTCGCCAAACTGGCCAAGACCGGCAATACGCTGATCGTGCCGGGCAACCTTGGCGACATGGGCTCGATGATCGCGTCCGCACTGCAGATTGTGAAAGGCAGCGGGAACGCTTCTGTCCTCGGCGGGCGGACGCCGAACGCCTGAATATTACCCGCTCAAATGAAAACGGCAGGCCGAATTGGTCTGCCGTTTTTTGTTTGGGCATGTGGCCAGCGCATGATGATCTGTATCCGAGATTCCGACTGCGCAAAGATGGGACCAGAGATGCGATGGACCGCGAGCCTTACTTGCCGCGCAGCAGCCGTCCTTTCTCGCGCTGCCAGTCCCGTTCTTTCTCGGTATCGCGCTTGTCGAACTGCTTCTTGCCCTTGGCAAGACCGATCTCGCATTTCACACGGCCGCGCGCGTAGTGCAGGTTGAGCGGCACGAGCGTGTAGCCGCGCTGCTCCACCTTGCCGATGAGCTTGCGGATTTCCTCGGCCTTGAGCAGCAACTTGCGCGTGCGCACCGGGTCTGGATTGATGTGCGTCGAAGCGGTCTGCAGCGGGCTGATGTGCGCGCCGATCAGGAACAGCTCGGCATCGCGCACGATCACGTAGGCTTCCTTGATCTGCACGCGGCCGGCACGGATCGACTTGACCTCCCAGCCTTCCAGCGCGATGCCTGCTTCATACCGCTCCTCGATAAAGTAATCGAAAAACGCTTTCTTGTTGTCGACGATGCTCATGCAGTGATCAATGACAGAAGGACGGGGTGACTGTATAGGGGCATCCGCATGCACGGACGTGCCGATCCCGCGCCGCCTGAAGTAAAATCACGATTCTAGCAAAACCCGGCCGCCCGAGGCCGCTTCGACCTTCGCATGGCTGACGTTCACAAAACCGTATTGCTTGGTTATTCCGCCGAACAGATGTACAACCTCGTCACCGATGTGGCGAAATACCCGGAATTCCTGCCGTGGTGCGGCGGCGTGGAGATCTACGAGCAGACCGAGACGCATCTCGACGCCAAGGTCGATATCGACTTCAAGGGCCTGCATCAGTTCTTCCGCACGCGCAACACGCAGCAGCGGCCGACGCGCATCGACATGGAGTTCGCCGATGGTCCGTTCAAGGTCTTCACGGGCTGGTGGACCTTTACCCCGCTGCGCGAAAACGCCTGCAAGGTGGAGTTTCACCTGCATTACGAATTCTCCAGCCTGCTGCTCGAGAAAGTGATCGGCCCGGTCTTCAGCGTCATCGCCAATACCTTTGTGGATGCCTTCGTGAAACGTGCGGAAGTGGTCTATGGCGCAGCCTGATGCCGGGTTGATACAGGTCATGGTGTGCCACGCCACGCCCGATGAGATATTCCTTAAATCGCTGGATGTGGCACCTGGCACCACGCTCGAAGACGCCATCCGTGCTTCCGGCGTCTTGCAGGCATTCCCGCAGCTCGATCTCGGTGTTTGTCGCGTCGGTGTGTTCGGAAAGCTGCGACCGCTCGATACCCAGGCTCAGCCGGGCGACCGCATTGAGATCTATCGCCCCCTGATTGCCGATCCGAAAACCGCCCGGCAACGCCGCGTCGCGCATAAGCGTGCAGCCGGCAGTACCGAGGGGCTCAAGTGGCGGCGGGGGCAGAACTAAGGGCGATGCCCTAATGCACGCCGCTGGTCGAGGTACGGTGGGCTGCGCCGGGGGTCAGCTCGCCGGGCTGCATTCGCGCGCGGCGGTCTCGCGAGCCTGATTCAGTTCCTGGGCGCGGGCCGCATCATCCAGGAATTCAATCGAGCCATCCGGTTTGGTGCGGCTGGCACGCAGTCCACTCTCCAGCGCGCTGACATAGCCGCGCAGGCGTGCGCACCGGGCATCGCGCACCTGTTTCTCCGCATTGCGCTCCCGTTCCGCGGCCTCGGCCTTGAGGCGTTCTTCATGCCGTTTCTGGAAGGCCTGTTCCGGTGTCAGCGCGGCCGGCGCAGCGGGGGCTGAACGTGCATTGGCCTGGGCTCCGGCTGCTGGCGCAGGCGCAGGTTTGGGTGGCGCATCCGGCAGGTTCTCCAGCGGACCGGCTGTGCGGCCGCCCGGCGCATGCACGATCCGGGCTGCGGGGATGGTCGGTGGTGGAGGGACATCACTGTAGACCAAGCGCCCCTGGGCGTCGCGCCATTTCCATTGGGCCTCGGCCGGTGCGGGCAGCAGCGCAAGGCCCGTTGCAGCCAGCAGGGCCGGCAGGACAGAGAGGGCCGCCGGGCGGCGATGGTGCGTCAGGGCAAACAGGGTCCGAATCATCGCGCAACCGGGGTGGCCGGCCAGAATGAGAGTCGTTGCACAGTTAAGCAGACTTGCCGCGGCTGTGCAAGGTCCCGTGCAGGCGCACAGCCCAGGCGACGCCAACGATCAACAGGGCGATGGCCGTTGCTTCGAGCAGGCGTGGCAGCCTGCCCTCCAGCATGAACACATAGAGCAGCGCGAACAGTGATTCCATCACCAGCAACTGGCCGCTCAAGGTCAAGGGCAGCCGGCGACTGGCGCGGTTCCACAGGCTGTTGCCGATCAGCGACGCCCCCAGCGCAAGCGCGCCATTGACGAGCCAGAACATTTGCCAGTCGCGTTGCGTCTCGGCGGCCGTGACCAGCGGGGCGAACAGCAGCCAGCCAAGGATACCGAAGACGACCGACAGCACGCCGGTCGACAAGCCATACAGCGCCGACCACTCGTGGCTGCTGTACTGCGGATTGCGCTGCAGGTAACGGGCATTATCGACCGCGTACCAGGTCCAGCTGGCAAGTGCTCCGGCTGCGCAGGCCACGCCAGCCAAGCGGGTCGCTACCGTGGCCTGGCTGGCGGTGGCGCTGGAGAACAGGTCGACGTTGATGCATGCGATTCCCAGCGCCACCAGCAGTAGCGGCAGGGCCAGTTGGCGCAGCGGCAGCGCGCCTCGGTCGCGTCGTCCGGACAGCGAGACGCTGATCGGCAGAATGCCGATGATCAGGGATGCAGGGCCGACCCCAGCCAGTTGCACGGCTGCCGCGAGCAGCACGTAATACACCAGATTGCCGGCGCAGGATTGACGCAGCAGGGCCAGGCAGTCGGCGCGCGTCAGTTTGCGTGAAATCCGGCGCAGCAGCGGCACGCTGGCCACCAGGGCGACCAGCCCGTAGGCCAGGTAGCGGCCGATGGACAGCTCCCACGGCGTAAAGGCTGGCAGCAGGCGTGGGGCGATGAACACCATGCCCCATAGCGCACCGGCCAGCAGGCCGCAGATGATGCCGATTCCCATGCCCTGGCCCTTTACGATTCCGGCCCGGAGCATACCATGCAGGAGCAGGGGCGCGGCAGACCAGTGGTTGGGGGTGGCTCGCATGGCCCGACGGTGGCGTCATCCGCGCGACGATTCCCCAACAGCAACGGCGTCATTCCTGTATAATCTGCTTTTGCGCCTAGAGGATTTGCTATGCGTCTTGTCCAGAAAGCACTCACGTTCGATGACGTGCTCCTCATTCCGGCCTATTCGGCCGTGCTTCCCCGCGATACCTCGCTTCGTACCCAGCTGACCCGCGACATCCATATCAACATTCCGCTTGTTTCCGCCGCGATGGATACGGTGACGGAAGCGCGTCTGGCCATTGCCATGGCGCAGGAAGGTGGCGTCGGCATCATCCACAAGAACCTGAAGCCGGTGGATCAGGCGCGCGAGGTAGCCAAGGTCAAGCGTTTCGAATCCGGCGTGCTGCGTGATCCGATCACGATTTCGCCTGACATGCGCATCCGTGACGTGATCGCGCTGTCTGACCAGCATGGCATTTCCGGCTTCCCGGTCGTGGAAGGCCGCACGGTGGTGGGCATCATCACCAACCGTGACCTGCGTTTCGAGAACGAACTCGATGCTCCGGTGCGCGCCAAGATGACGCCGCGCGAGAAGCTGGTAACGGTGGCCGAGAATACCGCCCTGGAAGACGCCAAGCGCCTGATGAACAAGCACCGCCTGGAGCGTGTGCTGGTGGTCGACGATGCCTTCGAGCTGCGCGGCCTGATTACCGTCAAGGACATTCTCAAAGCCACCGAACACCCGCTGGCCACCAAGGACAGCCACGGCCAGTTGCTGGTCGGCGCGGCCGTCGGCGTGGGTCCGGACAACGAAGAGCGCATCGAACTGCTGGTCAAGGCCGGCGTGGACGTGATCGTGGTCGATACCGCCCACGGCCACAGCAAGGGCGTGCTCGAGCGTGTCCGCTGGGTCAAGCAGAACTTCCCGCACGTCCAGGTTATCGGCGGCAACATCGCCACTGGCGATGCCGCCAGGGCACTGGCAGACCATGGCGCCGATGGCGTCAAGGTCGGCATCGGCCCGGGCTCGATCTGCACCACGCGGATCGTGGCTGGCGTCGGGGTGCCGCAGATTACCGCGGTCTCCAATGTGGCTGAAGCGCTCAAGGGCTCGGGTGTGCCGCTCATCGCCGATGGTGGCGTGCGCTACTCCGGCGACGTCGCCAAGGCGCTTGCAGCGGGCGCGCATGCGGTCATGATGGGCGGCATGTTCGCCGGTACCGAGGAATCGCCGGGCGAGGAATTTCTCTACCAGGGCCGCTCATACAAGTCGTACCGTGGCATGGGCTCGGTTGGCGCCATGAAGGAAGGCGCGGCAGACCGCTACTTCCAGGACTCCTCGTCGAACGCCGAAAAGCTCGTGCCGGAAGGCATCGAAGGCCGCGTGCCGTACAAGGGCTCGGTGCTCGCGATCATCCACCAGCTGTGTGGTGGCGTGCGGGCCTCCATGGGCTATTGCGGCGCCGCCTCGATTGCTGAATGGCACGAGACCAGCCAGTTCGTCCAGATCACTGGTGCCGGCATGCGTGAATCGCACGTGCATGATGTGCAGATCACCAAGGAAGCACCGAACTATCATCTCGACTGACGGTAGGGCGCGGTCACGGTGTCCGTGGCCACGCCAACCGACCGCTCGCGCCGGCCGGTGGCACGCCTGCCGGCTCCGTGAACCCCTGCCGCTCCCACGACGGGGCGCAGGGCATTCCCGCCCCGGAGGAGTCCGATGAAAGCGCTGTTACGAGTCATCCTGCTACTGGACGCCGTGCTGCAGGTCCTGGTAGGTATCATCCTCTTGCTCGCCCCGATGCAGTCCATCTATGCAGGATTGCAACTGCCGCAACCGGCCCCGGCGCTGTATGGCCAAATGCTTGGCGTGCTGCTGATCGGCTTTGCGTGGCTGCTGGCACGCGCGGCCTTCAACGGGCACCTGACCGCGCCGGTAGCCGGCGTGACCGGTAATGTCAATCTCGCCTGCGCAGTGCTCATCATCGTCTGGCTTGTCTTCTTCGACCTGCCGGTCAGCGGAGCAGGGCGCATCTGGCTGCCGGTGCTTGCCGCTGTCATGGCACTGTTCGCCGCCGTCGAAATTCCCGCCGCCGCCGCCGTGGTCCGCCGTGAAAAGGCACAGCGCGCCGCAGCCCGTGAAGCCACTGTCGATACCACGCCCACAGGCGTCCCTGTGACACCTGCACCCGCAACGCTCGATCCCACCTGGCGCGATCCGGTGTTCACGCACGATGTGACACCCGTCAATGCCGATTCAACTCAATCCGACCATGCACGACAAAATCCTCATCCTTGATTTCGGCTCCCAGGTTACCCAGCTGATCGCCCGCCGGATCCGCGAAGCGCACGTTTTCTGCGAGATCCATCCGTACGATGTCTCCGAAGACTTCGTGCGCAACTATGGCGCCAAGGGCATCATCCTGTCCGGCGGCCCCAACTCGGTGATCGACGGCGATACACCACGTGCGCCGCAGGCTGTGTTCGAGGCCGGCGTACCGGTGCTGGGCATCTGCTACGGCATGCAAACGATGGCCGAACAGCTCGGCGGCGCATGCGAGAACGGTACCATCCGCGAATTCGGTTATGCCGAGATTCGTGCTCATGGTCATACCGAACTGCTGCGCGACATCGAGGACTTCGTCACGCCGGAAGGCCACGGCATGCTCAAGGTATGGATGAGCCACGGCGACAAAGTGCAGAAGATGCCCGACGGCTTCAAGCTCATGGCCTCCACGCCGGCATGCCCGGTGGCTGGCATGGCCGACGAGACGCGCCGCTTCTACGGCGTGCAGTTTCACCCGGAGGTCACGCATACCGTTCAGGGCAAGGCCCTGCTCGAACGCTTCGTGGTCGGCATCTGCGGCGCGCGTCAGGACTGGGTGATGGGGGACTACATCACTGAAGCCGTAGAAAATATCCGCAAGCAGGTCGGCGATGAAGAAGTCATTCTCGGCCTCTCCGGTGGTGTCGATTCGAGCGTGGCCGCCGCGCTGATCCACCGTGCTATCGGTGACCAGCTCACCTGCGTGTTCGTCGACCATGGCCTGCTGCGCCTCGACGAAGGCCAGAAGGTCATGGACATGTTCGCCCGCAACCTCGGCGTGAAGGTCATCCAGGTCGATGCCTCCGATGCCTTCCTCGGCAAGCTGGCCGGCGTGACCGACCCGGAACGCAAGCGCAAGATCATCGGCGCGGAATTCGTCGAAGTGTTCCAGGCCGAATCCGGCAAGCTCAAGAGCGCCAAATGGCTGGCCCAGGGCACTATCTATCCGGACGTGATCGAATCCGCCGGCAAAGGCAAGAACGCTGCGCATGCCATCAAGAGCCACCATAACGTCGGCGGCCTGCCAGACACGCTGCATCTCAAGCTGCTTGAACCGCTCACCGAGCTGTTCAAGGATGAGGTCCGTGAACTCGGCGTGGCCCTCGGCCTGCCGCGCGAAATGGTCTACCGCCACCCGTTCCCCGGCCCGGGCCTCGGCGTGCGCATTCTCGGCGAAGTGAAATCCGAATACGCCGACCTGCTGCGCCGCGCCGATGACATCTTCATCTCCGAACTGCGCGATACGGTCGCTTCTGCACACGACGCCGCTGCCGGCCTGTGCACCGCAGAAGACATCGGCAAGAGCTGGTACGACCTCACCAGCCAGGCCTTCGCCGTGTTCCTGCCGGTCAAGTCCGTCGGCGTGATGGGCGATGGCCGCACCTACGACTACGTCGTGGCCCTGCGCGCGGTCCAGACCACCGACTTCATGACCGCCCACTGGGCGCACCTGCCGCATGCGCTGCTCGGTACCGTGTCGAACCGCATCATCAACGAAGTGCGCGGCATCAACCGGGTGGTGTACGACATTTCGGGCAAGCCGCCGGCGACGATCGAGTGGGAGTGAGGTAGAGTTATTCCACCTGCATTTCTAAAGCCCCGCTATTCTCGAGCGAAAGCCGGAACAGCGGGGCTTTGTCATTTACGGCCGGTTCGACTACTCTCATCAACAGGCATCGGTGAATGGCAGTGGTTCGCCGGCGATAGTCGATGGGTGGTGCGCGGGACCCGGCACTGCCCGCATACCAATCTTGTGTTGCACGTGGGCCATGCTCGGTATGCATTGTGGGTCTCGCCGATGTTGCGAATCGAGCGACTTGAGGAGCGGATATGAAATACAAGGGTAGTTGCCATTGCGGCAGGATCGCCTTCGATGTGGAAGGTGACATCAAGGGAGCGCTGGCCTGCAACTGTTCCATGTGTCAGCGCAAGGGGGCATTACTATGGTTTGTGCCTCGTGCCGCTCTCCAGCTGCGAAGTCCGGAAGAGGCTGCTAGCACATACACATTCAACAAGCACGTGATCAAGCATCGCTTTTGCCCAGTATGCGGCATACACCCATATGGCGAAGGACAAGATCCTGAAGGCAGGGCCATGGCGGCCATCAATATCCGCTGTCTTGACGATGTCGACCTTGCGGCGATTCCCGTGCAGCAGTACGACGGGCGTTCGGCATGAGGCGGATCGCAGCCTGCTTGCAGGCTGCGATGAAATACATATCTCGGCTTTGGTGCGCGAGTACATGCAGCGTAGTGGCTCTTGAGCGCGGAAGCCGCCACACGCTACGCGAATCAAATAACCGTGTAGACCGGAACACGATAGCAGAACGACCGATCATGCTGCGTACTGGGCTAGCCTCACCGAACCCGCACTGGTGAGCTGCGATCAAGGCAGGTTCTGCTGCTTCCTGGGGACGGGCTTACCGTACTCGAGGAGCCGCAGCCCATGCTGGATTATGCTTTCCTGCAGCAGATCACCGATACCGCCATCCGCTCCCGCACCACTGTCGGGCTGACGAGACTACGCGCTGCGTTGTCCGCAGAGATACCCGCGCGGACCGCAACTGACACGCTCCTGCTGGCGACCTGGAATATCCGCGAATTCGATGCCGGCCGACATGGCTGGCGAGACGACGAGGCGTACTACTACATTGCGGAGATCCTCGGCCGCTTCGACCTGATCGCCATCCAGGAGGTGCGGCAAGGGCTGTACGCGTTGCAGCGGGTGCGTAGCCTGCTTGGCGCGTGGTGGGACTACCTCGTGACCGATGTGACGCTCGGTACCGCAGGCAATGCCGAGCGCATGGCCTATCTGTATGACCGCCGCAAGGTTGCCTTTACCGGCCTGGCGGCGGAGCTGGTATTGCCCCGCGAAGGCAAGGCGCAAGCCGAGCCGGTGCAGATGGCGCGCTCGCCGTACATCGCCGGCTTCCGGGCTGGCTGGGCCGACCTCACTTTGGCCACTGTGCATATTTACTACGGCCAAGCGGCGGCAGCAGAGCCGCGCCGACTAGAGGAAATCACCGCATTCGCCCGTACGCTGGCGCGCCATGCCGGAGCATTCTCCGGCGCACCGCAGGAGTGTCCCGACGTGGCTCCCGGCCCAGGCAATCTCATCATGCTGGGTGACTTCAACATCTTCAATCGCCGGGATGTGACGATGGAAGCAATCACGCGTGCAGGCTTCGTGGTTCCACCGGAATTACAGTCTGTACCAGGCACCAACGTCGCGCGCGACAAGCATTACGACCAGATTGCATGGTACCGGCAGCTGTCGCAGATCAGCCCCACTCGCCGGGCAGGCGTGTTCGATTTCTTTGCGCATGTCTATCGCCTGGAGGACGAGGTACAGTATGCCGCCGTCCGTGCGCCATCGCCGGGCCGCAGCTACCGCGATTGGCGGACGTATCGCATGAGCGATCATCTGCCGATGTGGATCGAGCTGAGCCTGGAAAATGGCGATGCGATTCTCGCTGCAATGCGGGCATCCGTTTCGCGTGAGTAAAGACGTTTCTCCAGTCGCATGCGCAGTCTGCACGATACACATGCAGGGACACGCATCATGACATCACGATGAAACCCATGCCAGCATGCCGCTTTCGAGGGGATATCCATCCGATTTCTTGACTTCCATTCCTGCCAAGGTAAGCTTTCGGCCCGGGAAGCCAGTATTCATGCGCTTCTCCATGCAATCTGTCCGCAATGGCGCACCATATGGACAGCCTGCATGCTGCCGTCATACCAAGCCAGAAAAACAGAAGGGGGTCATCTTGAAGAAGGTTCTAGCATTTCTTGCCATGTCGTTCGCTGTCGCAGGAAATGCGCATGCCTGCCAGTTCAGCTGGTACCACTATGGCGAAGACAGCACGCGCGCGTTGATCGCGCAGGAGATCGGCAGCCATGTCAGCGATGAATACTGTGCGCGCTTCAATGCCAAGCACCAGCTTTTCATCCAGTCCACTGCCTACGTGCTGAACAATGTGGTGATCGGCCATTCCATCGTCGGCATTCGACCGCGTGGCTCGAAGGTTCACCCGGCCGAGACATTCACCATGGTGAGCTACGATACCGCTGGCCGTACCTCGGGCGATGCGCAGCGCCTGGCCGTGCGCGCCACGGTACGCGCGCTGGACAACCTGATGTCCGAGCTCAAGACCTACAAGGTCAGCGAGTAAGCGTGCACGACGGGAAGGCGTGCATGCCAGCATGCCTTCCCGGCTCCCCCTGCGTCAGACAAAGCCGCCATTCACGCGCATGATCTGGCCATTCACCCAACCGCCATCCGGGCCCACCAGAAAGGCGACTGCTCCGGCAATATCCTCAGGCGTGCCCAGGCGTTCCAGCGGCGTCATGGCAACGATCTGGGCAATCTGCTCGGGTTGCTTGCCACGCAGGAACAATTCCGTCCCGACAGGGCCGGGTGCCACGGCATTGACGGTGATGCCGCGCCCCCGCAATTCGTTCGCGAATACGCGCACCAGGCCTTCCACGCCAGCTTTCGAGGCAATATAGGCGCCATAGCCCGGCAGGCTCTTGCCGATCACGCTGCTCGACAGCGTGATGAAACGGCCGCCATTGCCGAGGTGCCGTGCGGCATGCGTCATCATCAGGTAGGTGCCGCGCAGGTTGGTGGCCATCATGCTGTCGAATGCTTCCATCGCACCTTGCTCGATCGGGGAGAGCGTCATGATGCCTGCGCTATTTACCACCGCGTCGATCCGGCCGAATGCCGCCAGCGTCGTGGCGTACAGTGACTGCACGGCGGCGTCATCCGCAATATCGCCGCGTACCGCCAAGGCGGTTCCGCCGGCAGCTTCGATACCGGCCACTGCCTGGGCGGCAGCGGCGTCATTGCCGGCATAGTGCAGCGCCACGGCAAAGCCGTCTGCGGCCACGCGTTGTGCGATGGCCAGGCCGATACCGCGCGTGCCGCCTGTGACGATGGCGGCTTTCTGGATGGAAGTCGTGGTCATGGATACTCCTGCAGTACATGGCAAAAAAAACGTGCTTGCAGTATGGCTGGCGTACCGGCGTCGATAAAGGCTGGTAAATTGCCAAGACAATTCAATTTTCGTCAACAATTGCTATGGACCGCTTCGATTCGCTGCAACTGTTCGCCCGTATTGTCGAGCTTGGCAGCTTCAGCCGGGCGGCGGCAGCGCTGAACCTGCCGCGCGCCACAGCCACGCACGCCATCAAGGCGCTGGAGGAGCGCCTGGGCGCGCGCCTGCTGGAGCGGACCACACGGCATGTCCACCCGACAGCGGACGGGCAGGCGTTCTATGCACGATGCGTCCGCCTGTTGTCTGAACTGGAAGATGCCGAAGCTGCGCTGCGTCCGGCATCGGCCCAGCCACGCGGCATCCTGCGCGTGGACATGCATGGCACGCATGCCGCCCGCATAGTCCTGCCGCGCATGGCGGAATTTCACGCGCGGTATCCAGACATTGAGGTGGTTGTCAGCAGTGGCGACCGACTGGTCGATCTGGTTCGGGAAGGGGTGGACTGCGTGTTGCGCGCCGGCACGCCGCGCGACTCGTCACTGGTAGCGCGCCGCCTGGCGCTCATGCCGCAGGTGGTGTGCGCCAGCCCGGGCTATCTTGCCGCGCACGGCCAGCCCCGGCATCCGCAGGACTTGGCACAGCACCACATGGTGCGGTTTTTTGCCAGCAACGGTGCGCAGGATTACCCCATCATGCTGCAGGTCGATGGGCGCATGCAGACATTCTCCCTGCCGGCCTGGATGGCCGTGAACGATGCGGAAAACTACGTCGTGTGCGGCCTGCATGGCGCAGGCCTGATCCAGTTGCCACGGTTTCACGTGGCGGACGCCTTGCGCGCCGGTACGCTTGTCGAAGTGCTGGCGGCATGGCCCAGCCCGGCGCTGCCGCTGTCCGTGCTATACCCGCGTCACCGCCAGCGTTCGCCGCGTGTACGTGTTCTGATCGACTGGCTCAGCCGGTTGTATGCAGCGGAGTTCGGCCCGCTGCCATCGGGCCGTGCCTGACGGCCCGCCCTACGGCGTCGGCCGGATGCCGGGTGCCATGGCGCGGCTTATATGATGCTCACTGGACGGTGACTTTCCCCACCATGCCCGCCTCGAAGTGACCCGGGATCAGGCAAGCGAAATCTACGGTGCCCGCCTGCGTGAACTGCCAAACAATGCCTCCGCGCTTGCCAGGCGCCAGCGTCGCGGAGTTGGGATCGTCATGCTTCATGTCGGGCATCTTGCGCATCATCTCCGCGTGCTCCTGGAGCTCGCTCAGCGTGCCGATCACCATCTCGTGCGGCACCTTGCCTTCGTTCTTCAAGAAGAAGCGGATGGTTTCGCCAGCCTTGGCCTCCACCGAGGCAGGCGTGAAGCGCATCGTGTCGTCCATGGTGATTTCCACCGTGCGGGTCACCTTGGCCGGATCCCCTGGCTGGCCTATTGCACTGGCATATGCACTGGTGCTGCCATGGGAGCCATGTGCGCCGTGAGCGCCATGCCCAGGGGCTGCTAGCGCCGGAAAGGAAAGCGCGGCGGCCAGCGCGGCCACACCGAGCAGCGTGCGTGAAGTCCTCATGAAAACTCCTTGTGGTTGCAATGCCTGTCGGGATCAGAACCAGAAACGAACGCCTGCCACCCAGCGGGTCTGCTGGGCTCGGCCGCCATCGGCGCGGATCATGTCTGCGGTACGTCCAAAACTTGCCGCGCGTTCCACGCCGATATACGGCGCGAACTGGCGGGTGAATTCGTAGCGCAGGCGCAGGCCAGCGGATGCTTCCGCCAGGCCGCGCCCGATATGGCGGGCGGGATCGTCTTTGCCATACAGCTGCATTTCGATACGAGGTTCCAGCACGAGCCGCTGGGTGAGCAGCAGTTCATAGCTGGTTTCGAGCCGCAATGCAGTGCGGCCGTGCGTTCCCACATAGGCCGTAGCGTCGACTTCGAACCAGTACGGCGCCAGCCCCTGCATGCCGAAGGCCAGCCATTGGCGGCCCGGTCCTTCGCCGTGGTCGGCGCGCAGGCCGAGCTGGGTATCCCAGTAGCCGCTGACGGCATGGCTCCACAGCAACTCCGTGCGGCCTTCCTGCAGCTTGCCTTGCGCGACATTGCCTTCTGCCTTGAGGACCGCGCGGTTGTATGTGCCGCCAAACCAGCCCTGTACGCCGTAGGCCGTGGCATTACCACCTCTGCGGGTGAAGCGGCGTTCGAGCGTTTCGGCGCGGAACGCAGCGAACAGGTGTTCGTCCGCCATCATGAGATGGGGGATGCCCGGCACCGCATAGGGGCCGCTGTTACGGGCCAAGCCGTCGGCATAACCATGCGGGTCACGCGCATCGGCCGGGGCCGACCCGCCTTGCATGCGCATGTCGCCATGGTCCATGGCTGCTTCTTCCGTGGCAGGTGTCTCGGAGGCGTGGTCCGCGTGGGCCGCCGGCGCCTGTGCGGAAGCCCCATGGCCCGCATGCACATCCGGTCCTGCAGGTTGTGCCTGCGGCGCAGGTGGCAGGGCAGGCGCAGGCATCGCAGCAGCGCCATGCCCGGCATGTCCCGCGTGACCCGCATCGTGTCCGGTGCTGTGATCAACGTCGGAAGTCGACGGGTTGGCAGGAGCAGGGGCTGCATGTTGTCCGTGCATGGCATGCCCAGCATGGGTGCCATGGCCGTGGCCGGCATGCCCAGAAGCCGGCTTGGCCGGGGTGTGACGCTTGCCCTGCGTGGCCGCTGGCTGGTCATTGTCAGCCGGTGGCGATGCGTTGCCATGCGCGGCGTGATCCTGCGCCATCGCCTGGCCGGAGAGCGCGGCAGCCGCGGCCAGGGCTGCAAGACCGTAAGCAGGACGAAAGATCGGGCGACGGTATGGCATGCGATGGAACGGTGAGGGGTAACGGGTCATGACTGGATTCCTTGCTTGGGGCTCACGACACCACAACTTCGCGGAACATGCCCATGTCCATGTGGAACATCAGGTGGCAGTGCCACGCCCACCGGCCCAGTGCATCGGCCGTGACGAGGAAGCTGATGCGCTGCGCGGGTTGCACCGGCAGGGTGTGCCGGCGCGCGAGGAAGCGGCCGTCCGGGCTCTCCAGTTCGCTCCACATGCCGTGCAGGTGCATGGGGTGCGTCATCATGGTGTCGTTGTGCAGGATCACGCGGACGCGTTCGCCGTAGCGGAAACGCACCGGCGTGGACTGCCCGAACTCCAGGCCATCGAACGACCAGGTGTAGCGCTCCATGTTACCGGTCAGGTGCAGCTCGATCTCGCGTTCCGCGCCACGCGGATCCATCGGCCCGCCCGGGGTGTGCAGATCGGCCAGCGTCAGCGCGCGCCGCCCGGTGTTGCGCAGGCCGATGCCCGGATCATCGAGGTTGGTGCGCGCCATGTCGACGCGCATGTCGGTGCTGGGCCCATATTCCGTGCGGGCGTGACGCGCCCGCGTGCTGGGCCGGGCCAGCGAGTTCGCTGGATGGCCAGAGGCCGCATGCATGACGTGCTGGTTCGTCATGCCGCCGTGCTGCATGCCGGTATGTGCCGCAGTGGAGGAAGGAGTCGTGACACCGTGTCCTGCATGTCCGCCACCGCCACCACCGTGGTCCATCGCACCCATCATGTCGCCCATCGTCAGCCATTCGGCCGGGTCGAGCGCTGGCACCGGCGCCTGCAGGCCGTCGCGTACCGCGAGCGTGGCGCGTGCATAGCCGGTGCGGTCCATCGCCTGGGCGAACACCGTGTAGGCATCGTCGCGCGGCTCGACAAGGACATCGATGGTCTCGCCCGGGCCAAAGCGGAATTCATCCACGGTGACCGGCTCCACATCGACCCCGTCGACATGCACGACCTTGAGCTTGAGGCCGGGAATGCGCACATCATAGAAAGTATTGCCCGCGCCGTTGACCATGCGCAGGCGCACGCGTTCGCCGGGGCGGAACAGTCCGGTCCAGTTGCCGGCCGGAGTGGTGCCGTTGGCGAGATAGGTCAGCGTGGCGGATGACAGGTCGGCGAGGTCTGTCGGGCTCATGCGCATTTCATTCCACATCTTGCGCTTGGCAACCGCTCCCGCCAGCCCGTCATGCGCGACATCGCGGAAGAAATCCATGACGGTCGGCTGGTTGTAGTTGTACATGTCGCCCTGCGACTTGAGCTTGCCGAGTACCCGCATCGGGTCTTCATCGGTCCAGTCGGAGAACACCAGCACATGCTCGCGGTCGGCGCGGATGGTCTCGGGGCCGGCCGGGTCGATGATGATCGCGCCGTACATGCCGGTCATTTCCTGGAAACCGGAATGGGAGTGGTACCAGTACGAGCCGCTTTGCTGGACCTTGAAACGGTAGGTGAAGGTTTCGCCGGGTGCGATGCCGCCAAAGCTGATCCCGGGTACGCCGTCCATCTGGTACGGCAGGATGATGCCGTGCCAATGGATGGACGTATGTTCCCGCAAGCGGTTGGTGACGCGGATGGTGACCGTCTCGCCCTCGCGCCAGCGCAGTGTCGGCGCCGGCAGCGAGCCATTGATGACCGGCGCCATGCCAGGCTTGCCGGTGAAATTGACAGGCATTTCGCTGACTACGAGATCGAAGGTCGTACCGCGCAGTTCGGGCACGGGGCGTGCAGCAGCTGATTGGGTAACTGGTTGGACCAGCGCCGCCAGTCCTGGAATGGAGACCGCGGCCATGACGCCACCGGCGGCGAGTCCTTGGACAAAGCGGCGGCGCGAGGCACTGGGCGGCGCGACCGACAGGATGAGAGGCGAAGGGCGGTTCATGTCAGGGATGGACTCCAGAAGCCAGGAAGAACTAAAAACCTGCACAAGGCTGGCGAGGGCCGGAATGCCGGATACCATTGGCACTGCCAAGCCGGCGGACAGCGCTATCAGCTAAACCTTGCGGCTGAGCCATACGATTGAACTGCATGGCCGGCCCCTACTGACGTAGCATGCCCGCACCATTCACAGGCTTGCATGGCAGGGGATCCGAGGAGCATGGTAGGGTGGTGCGGCTGTCCGGAATCTGTCCCGAACATTACATTTATGTCATGTTCACGTCATGTTCCTGTCTGCTGGCCGTCGCTACATTGATCCGGTTGCGGCTGCGCGCGGATGTCTACGGGATGAGAGATGAAACTGCTGGTGATCGAAGACGAAGAGAAGACAGCCGACTACCTCCGCCAGGGCCTGGTGGAAGCGGGGTTCATCGTGGACCTGGCCCGCAACGGGCTGGACGGCCATCATCTCGCACTCGATGACATCTATGACCTGATCATCCTTGATGTGATGCTGCCCGATGTCGACGGCTGGCGCATCGTGCAGGCGGTGCGCAACGCAGGCAAGCAGGTGCCAGTGCTGTTCCTGACGGCGCGTGGCAGCGTGGATGATCGCGTGAAGGGGCTCGAGCTGGGCGCGGATGACTATCTGGTGAAGCCGTTTGCGTTTTCCGAGCTGCTGGCCCGCGTGCGCACGCTGTTGCGCCGTGGCAGTGCGCCCGCCCAGCCCGATGTGCTGCAAATCGCAGATCTGGAGCTTGACCTGGCGCGCCGCCGGGCCACGCGGGGAGGGCAGCGCATTCCCCTCACCGGCAAGGAATTCGCCTTGCTCGAACTGCTGGCGCGCCGCCGCGGCGAAGTCCTGCCGCGTTCCCTGATTGCCTCGCAGGTATGGGATATGAATTTCGACAGCGATACCAATGTGATCGATGTTGCGATTCGCCGCTTGCGTGCCAAGATCGACGATGCCTTCGAGCCGCGCCTGATCCATACGGTGCGTGGCATGGGGTACATGCTTGATGTCGAGTGATCCTCGCCGGGTTCACCGGCCCGCTTCGCTGGCACTACGCGTCACGCTGCTGGTTGGCGTGGTGATCGCGCTGGTGTTCCTCAGTTTCAGCTGGCTGGTGGAGCGCTCGCTTGAGTTCCATTTTGCCGAGCAGGATGCCGGCGAGCTGGCTGCGGTTGCCACCGCCGTTTCGCGCGCGCTGGCGGAAACGCCGGGCGACGCGCCTTTGGTACAACGACAGGCGCGGCTGGCCGGCGCCGTATCGGGGCACCACAAGGTGTACTACTACGTGGGTGATGGGCAGGGCCGGCAAGTCTATACAAATGGCGGTCCTGATCTGCATGCACTGTCGGCACGTCTTGCGCCGGTAGCGGCACTGGAAGCGCGTACCGTGTCGGTGTGGGAGGAGGGTGGCAGTACCTATCGCGGTGGCGTGCTGCGGGTGCCGGCACCGTCTGCGAGCGGCGCGGAACCGGCAGACGAACTGCGCATCGCCGTTGCCATGGACATGGATTTCCATATGACCTACCTGCATCGCTTCAAGCGCATGATCTGGTGGGCGACTGGCGTCGTGCTGTGCCTTGCCCTGCTCGTGGCATGGCTGGCGGTGCAGTGGGGGCATGTGCCGATCCGCAAGGTCAACGCCCGGATTCGCGCCATCGGTTCATCGCAGTTGCACGTGCGCCTCAACCCGCAGGAAGTGCCGGTCGAGCTGACCGACCTGGTGGTGGCCTTCAACGACATGCTGCAACGCCTGGAAAACGGCTTTCAGCAACTGTCCAACTTCTCGGCGGACATTGCGCATGAATTGCGCACTCCGGTGACCAACCTGACCACGCATACGCAGGTGGCCCTCAGCCAGGTCCGCAGCGCGGACGAGTACCGCGAGGTGCTGTATTCCAACCTGGAGGAATTCGAGCAGATGTCGCGCATGATCGGCGACATGCTGTTTCTTGCGCAGACGGAAAACGATCCGGGTAGCCGGCGGCTGGTTCCCGTCGATCTGACGGAACTGGCGGAAGACCTGTTCGACTATTTCGGCGCCTGGGCGGAAGACCGCCAGGTGCATCTCCGGCGCGCAGGCGAGGCATCGAAGGTCAATGCTGACCGCGATATGATGCGGCGCGCCCTGGGTAATTTGCTGTCGAACGCGGTCCAGCACACGGCGCCCGGACAGGCAGTGGAGGTGCATCTTGCCGATACCGGGGACGTTGCGGTGATCCGGGTGTCCAATCCCGGCAAGCGTATTCCGGCAGAGGCGCTGCCGCTGCTGTTCAACCGCTTCTACCGGCTTGATCCAGCGCGCCGGCGCAAGGGGCAGGGCGCCGGGCTGGGGTTGGCTATCGTCAAGTCGATCGTCGAGCTGCATGGCGGGCAGGTACGCGCATGCTCGGATGATGCGCACACCACGTTTGAAGTGACCCTGCCGCTGGCGCGTACCACCTGACGGTGCAGCAGGTCAGGCGGATGCGGTGACGGGCAGGCCGGCGATTTCCAGATACTTGCGTATATCCACGGTATCCAGTTGCGATGGCATCAGGTAGTGCCGCGCATAGTCCAGATAGACACCACTCGTCAGGAACAGCTCGAACAGCGCGGGGTCGATGTGCCCGTCGCGTGCCATGGTGGCAAGGATGTTGAGCGACTCCGTGAGCGTCTTGGCTTTCTTGTAGGGACGGTCCGCGGCAGTCAGCGCTTCGAAGATGTCGGCGATGGCCATGACGCGCTCGGTGATACTGAGGTCTTTCGCCATCACCCGGCGCGGATAGCCGGAGCCGTTCATCTTCTCGTGGTGATGCCCGGCAATGGCGGGAATCCGCTGGAGTCCGCGCGGCAGGGGCAGGCTCTCGAGCATGATGATGGTCTGCACGATATGCTCGTTGACCTTGAAACGTTCTTCGGCGTTGAGCGTCCCGCGGCGAATGCTCAGGTTGTAGAGTTCGCCATGGTTATGGGCGTGGGCGGGCAGGGTCATGCGGAAGCCCCACCGATTACGCGGGTCGTCCGGCTCCACAGGCGGGCGGCGATCTCCCCACACCTGAATATGCTCGGGGCGATCGGATAGCAACGTTTCGACAACCGGCAATGGAGCAGTTTCAACCCTGGCAAGCTGCCGCGTTTCTGCCTCGGAGATGCCGATACTGTTGTCGAAATGCCGAGTCCACGGTTGCTTGCCAATATCGTTGAGCCGTGCGATGTCCGCATCCTCGACCGACTCAGTACCGACGTTGGCATGGGCAACGAAACGGAACATCTCCTGAAGCTCGGCCTGCCGCGCGTCACGCGCTTTCCGCAGGAGAGCAGGATCACCGCCTTCGGCAACCTGTTTCCAGTAGTCGATCTCGGCGTCGCGCCAGAGTACTTCGAAGCGCGTGCGGATCTCGTGGATGCGGTTGTAGAGCGTCTCCAGCTTGGTGGCCTTGTCGACGATGAAATCGGGGCTGGTGATCTTTCCGCAATCATGGAGCCAGGCGGCGATGCGGAATTCGTCGAGTTCGGCATCGGTCATGCTGAAATCCGCGAATGGTCCGGTCTTGGCTTCGATCACGCGATTCAGGAGCAGATGCGCCAGCTCCGGTACACGTTCGCAATGGCCAGCCGTATACGGGCTCTTGGCATCGATGGCGCCTGCGAGCAGCTTGATGATCGCATCAAGCAGGCGCTTCTGGTTTTCCAGCAACTGGCGGGTTTCGATCGCGACGGCCAAGGCGCCCGACAAATCACTGACGAAGTTATGGAACGCCTTCTCGAATCTTGGTGTGATGTTATGTTCGGCGGCCAGCTGGAGCACCAGCACACCCAGCAGGTTCTGCGCACGCCCACTCAATGACAGTACGAGATACCCGGGATGGTTGCCGAGGGCGGTGCGCACAGCGGCGACTGCCTCATCGGCATCTTGCGACGTGCACGCTACCTCTTCGGGATAGCGATCCGTTGCCGAAGCAGAGGCCAGCTGGAGCGACGCACCGGTATCGGGAAGCAGGTAGACTGCACCGCTCGCTACGCCGGAAATGCTCACCAGACGCTGCAGGACTTCATTCAAGGTCGCGTCGAGGCGGATTTCCTGGTTGAGTGTCAGCGTGATTGCCTCGAAGTCGCGGATGGTGCGCGACATGCGGCCCAGCACGTCGCTAAGCGTCTGGACCTCACGCACATGGGAGCGGACGCCGACCGGCTTGCTGAAATCGAATCCGGATAGCTCTTGCACCTGCTGCGCAAGCTGGTCGAGCGGCCGGCCCAACCGTCGCCCCAACACCAGTCCGATCAATAGCATCACGGGGGTCAGGATCGCAATCCAGAGGATCTCGTTGACGAGCACCTTGCGCCCCTCGGCTAGCATCTCCGCAGCCGGGACTGCAATCAACAGGTTGATTTCCTGCTGGCCCAGCCGCGATAGCGGGACCTTCATGCCATACCATTCGGCGCCAGCCGAGGAGTAGTGCGTGGGCTGGGCTGCAATGCCTTGGGCCAGTATCGCTGCGAGCGCCGACTGATCGGTCTCGGCCAGTGCCTTGAGGTGGAGGGGGCCATCGCCTCCGGCCACCGGATTACCGTGGTGATGTGCGATGACGAGCCCTTGCTCGTCGACGACTGCCAGCTGCGTGCCAGGCGTCATCTGTAGGTCGTCCATGCGGGCACTCAGGTCAGCGACGGACACGTCCAGGCCGATCACGCCATTGTTCCGGGCGCTACGCTGGGCAAGCGTGACGCCGGCTTCGCCCGTGGTGAAGAAGGTGTACGGATCGGTCAGGACCATCTTCGCGGTATGCGTGTACCAGGCGCGGGTGCGCGGATCGAAGTCGTAGTCGGGCTTGAGGTCTTCACGTAACAGGCGCAGCTCGGCATCATAGAAACGCCAGTGCCCCTGCCGGCCGCCCGTGGCGTTATTGGTGATGGTCTGGAGCAGGTAGGCGCTGTCCGCGGGCGCGTTCACGCGTGTGCGGGCTGGGGTGGTGCCCAGCCGGCGCAGCAGCAGGAAGTCGCCATTATCGAACCCGGCGTAGACGGCGCTCCACATGGCATTGGAATTGAGGAGCTGAGCGAGCACGGGCAGTCTCGCCAGTCGCGCGGTCATGTCGGTCGCGTTGGCGACGGGGTCGAGCGCGAGAATACGGATAGTTTGCTGGGCTGGTTCCAGGATGCGCTCTGCGCGCTCGTTGACGATGACACCTAGCTGTTCGGCATAATCCTCCGCCGCCGAGAGCACGATATTCTGCATGCCGGAATAGCTCCGCCATGTCAGCGTGCCGCCGAGGAGGGCGACGCCCGCAATGATGGCCCAGGCAATCAGGCTCTTGAGCGAGATGCCTCGCGATTTCCCGTTCATGCATGCCTCTCCGAGGGCTTGTAGGCTGGCTTTTCTAGTTGCTGTTGCCTGCGCCTGATTATATGAGCCGGTCATGGCCGGCCTTATTATGTTTTGCGATTATGCACGGCGGAAAGGAGATTATCCATCCATACATTCATTTTTTTGTATGGGGGTGCAATGAGATCGCTGTGGCTTTATGGTCAATTATCGGCTGGGTTATCCTCCTATGATTATTGGAGGGTATCGATTTGGGCGTTGTCGGCGGTTTTGCGCGCCCGGCTCAATGTCGCAATAATTCGAGGTGCGCCGCTGTGCGGCCATTGGCGGTGCCACGCGACACCGAGAGATGGCGGATTCTGAATATCCTGGTCAAATGAAATGCCAGGCAGCCCCAGGCCGCCATGACACCCATCGAAAGAGGGGGTAATGGGATTATGTATTCCGGGCATCCACGCCAGTGGCCGGATGCCCGGCCATTTCAGACGCGCGGGGGATCTGTTTCGCGCTCGGGATGGCGGTGCATCGCCAAGGCAGCAACGGTAGCCGCCATCGCACGGGCATCAGCCTGCTCCGCTTGGATGACGCCCGGGTCAGGTGCGTCAAGCGGGATGCCGGCGGCCTCCAGTAACTGACGCCCCGCGCCGATGGCGAGAATCGTCTTGGCGTGCCGGTACTGGTCGCGCAGGAATTCCAGCGCACGGCCGTCGTCGCTGAGCAGCGTGATTGCCGCTTGGCCATCCGGAATGATCACGCCGTCGAACAGGCAGGCGGGATGATTCTCCAGAGATGCATCGGCATCCAGCTGCGTGCCATCATCGGCGGCAAAGATGCCAACATGCTGGCCAACCATCCGCACCATCGCGCCTCGGTCGATCAATGCGTGAGCCATGGCCAGCACGGCGTCGGCATTGACCTGATCTGCCACCAGCAAGGCGATCTGGCGCGTTGCGATGCCGCCGTCGCCCGGGCGCGCCAGCTGGGAAAGTGCCGGCGACACGTCGACTTCCGGTTTCACTTCTACCGCCGTGGCGCGTGGCATGGGTTCCGGCAACGGCATACCAAGGCCCTCCGCCACCTCCGCCGCGAGCGGCTCTGAAACGTTCCGCAGCATGGATACGACGCGTTCGCGCACGGCCGGTACCGTGACCTTGCTGAGTTCGAAGCGGAAGGCCTGCGCAATATGCCGCTGTTCGTGCGGTGCCTGGCTGGCGTAGAACAGGCTGGCCTGTGCGAAATGCTCGGCAAATTTTTCCGGCTTGCCGCGCAGCTCATCGGCAGCGATGGGCTCGGGAAACGGGACGAACCCGGTGGCGCCTGCCTGGAATGGGCACCCGCCGCCGAGCGAGTTCGGCTCGTAGGCGACTCGACCGCGATGGATGGTCTGGCGGTGCATGCCATCGCGCTGATTGTTGTGTACCGCTGCCAGCGGCGCATTGATCGGCAGTTCGTGGAAGTTCGGGCCACCCAGGCGCGAGATCTGCGTATCGACGTAGGAGTGGATACGTCCGGCCAGCAGGGGATCGTTGGTGAAGTCGATGCCGCGCACCACATGTGCAGTGCAGAATGCGACCTGCTCGGTTTCCGCGAAGAAGTTGTCCGGATTGCGGTCGAGCACCATCCGGCCGATGGGGGTAATGGGGACCAGTTCTTCGGGGACGATTTTGGTGGCATCAAGCACATCGAAGCTGAATGCCTCCGCCTGCTCTTCGGTGAAGATCTGTACGCCCAGCTCCCACTCGGGATAGTGCCCGGTTTCAATGGCCTCCCACAGGTCGCGGCGGTGATAATCCGGGTCTGCGCCGGAGATCTTCACGGCTTCGTCCCACACCAGCGAATGCGTGCCCAGCATCGGCGTCCAGTGGAACTTGACCAGCACTGATGCGCCTTGGGCATTGACGAAGCGGAAGGTGTGTACCCCAAAACCCTGCATCATGCGATAGCTGCGCGGGATGGCACGATCTGACATCAGCCACAGCAACATGTGCGTGGACTCCGGCATCAGCGACACGAAATCCCAGAACGTGTCGTGCGCCGAGGCTGCTTGCGGCATGCCGTGGTGAGGCTCTGGCTTGACGGCATGGACCAGGTCGGGAAACTTCATGGCGTCCTGGATGAAGAACACAGGCATATTGTTGCCAACCAGATCCCAGTTCCCCTCATCGGTATAAAACTTCACCGCGAAGCCGCGCACATCGCGGGCCGTGTCCTTGGAGCCGCGCTCTCCCGCCACGGTTGAAAACCGCACAAACACTGGCGTACGCTTGCCTGCCTCGGCGAACAGCGACGCGCAGGTGATATCAGTAAGCGGCGCGTAGCACTCGAAATAACCGTGCGCCGCGGAGCCACGCGCATGCACGATACGCTCGGGAATGCGCTCGTGGTCGAAGTGCGTGATTTTCTCGCGGAGGATAAAGTCCTTGAGCAGGGCAGGGCCGCGCAGACCGGCCTTGAGCGAACTCTGGTTATCCGCGAGCGGCACGCCCTGGTTGGTCGTCATGACCTGCCCGCCGCCATCGGCGCGGACCCGGAGCAGATCACCGCCCACGCGATTGAGACCCGCCTCGGCGGGGCCGCCCGTCTTGCCGGATGCATTGGCTTCGGAAAGCGTACTGCCTGTGGCGTCCGGCGACGGTGGCACAGTGTGCTGACCTGTGATAGGAACAGCCGTAGCAGCACCGTATTCGGCGGGCTTGTTGGCGTTGAACGGCAGCGAGGCGGCCGTGGTGCCGGTATCGCGAGCCTTTCGCACCGCGGCTGGCAGGCGCTTACCGGTTGGTGGAAGCGCGGGGCCGCTGTCGGTCGTGCCATGCCCGGTAGTGAGAGAGGCTGCCGAGGCGGCGGATGCTGCGAGCTTATTTTTTCCGCCGGCTCCGCCGGCTGGTTTGCGTGTAGCCATGTGGGGGTCCTCGTAGCAACGCTCAGGCGCGCCGGCCGTTCAGCATCTGGTCGCGCGCCTGCTCGGCACGCGAGGCGCCGATGGCGGTCTCGACCTGCTTGACCTCCTCGGGCGGCGGCAACACGGCCGGAAAACCGAGGGACTCGATCCAGAGTTCGCGCGTCCATCCCTTGGTGTGATACAAGTGATGGTCCTCGTCTTTCTCGACGGCTTCATGCGCCTGTTTCAGCGCCTTGGCAAGATCGCCAGTGCTCTTCTCGGCAACCAGGCCGATCAGCTCCCAATTGGCGTGGTCCTTGGTTTCCGCCAGTACGACGCATTCCCCGGCGACCAACTGCGCGGCGGCGGGGTCGCCCGCCTGCTTAGCCATCTTCATCGCTTTCACCAGCGATTCCCCTTGGTGGCGGACGACCTGGCGGCCGGGTGTCATCTGCTGCGGATCGAGGCCAAGTGTTTCGAACACTGCCATCAGCACACTGTGGTGCGTGGTGGTCTGCTCAAGATACTCCTGCCATTCCTTGCGCAGGTCGTCATTGAGCGCACATTCGATCGCGGTCTCGTAGATCTGCATGCCGCCCGCTTCGGTTTCGAGGGCTTGGTAGAGCAGTTCGTGGATCTGGGCAGTATTGCCTGATTTCTTCGACATTGCGGACTCCCTTGACTGATGGTGGACATGGTTGGGCACTCAGTGTCTGGCCCTTGGCGACATGCAGCCGGGCTGGACAGCCCGTGACATGGCCTTTCCGGTCAGTCTAGGGAGATTTGCCCGCACACTCCGTCAGGGAACGTCTGACAGTTGTGTGGGGATATTCTGGTGTAGACCGGAAATGGGAGTGGCATGGCGTGGGCATCGAATGGGGGCAGCCTCCGCTTCTGTGAGAAAATGCGGCAGGCGGCCGGACGGTCGTCACTTCGATGCAGTTTTCCGCTTTTTTCATGACCTACACCGTCAAAGAGATCTTCTATACCTTGCAAGGCGAGGGCGCCAATGCTGGCCGGGCTGCGGTGTTCTGTCGCTTTGCCGGATGCAACCTGTGGACCGGACGCGAGCGCGACCGTGCGACGGCGGTCTGTCAGTTCTGCGATACCGATTTCGTTGGCACGGACGGCACGCTCGGCGGCAAGTACGCCTCGGCCGAGGCGCTGGCCGCGGTCGTGGCTGCCCAATGGCCGGCGCCGTTGCCAGATGAGGCCGGTGGACGGCCCCTGGTCGTATGCACGGGTGGCGAACCGTTGCTGCAACTCGATGCGCCATTGATCGCCGCCTTGCGCGCCCAGGGATTCGAGATCGCCATCGAGACCAACGGCACGCTGCCAGTCCCGGAGGGTGTTGACTGGATCTGCGTGAGCCCCAAGATGGGCGCTGAACTCGTGGTGACGCGTGGCGACGAGCTAAAGGTCGTGATTCCCCAAGCCGGACAAGACTTTGCCGCCTACGAGGCGCTCGATTTCCGCCATCTCCTGGTGCAGCCCATGGATGGCCCGCTGCAGCGTGAAAATACCGCGGCCGCCGTCCGGTTCTGCCAGGACCATCCGCGCTGGCGCCTGAGCCTGCAAACCCACAAGTTGCTGGGTATCCGCTGAGATGCCGAGCCATATCCGCTCGTACCAAACATTGCCGTCATGACTAAACAGGTTTCCATCACTCGCCGCCTCGAATTCGATGCCGGGCACCGCATTCCCAGCCACGGAGGGCAGTGCCGCAACCTGCATGGCCATCGCTACCAGCTCGAATTGACGCTGTCGGGCCAGGTGCTGCACAGCGAAGGCGCATCGGATGACGGCATGATCCTCGATTTCGGCGATGTCAAGACGCTCGCCCACGAGCACCTGGTGTCCAAGTGGGACCATGCCTTTCTGATCTACCGGGGCGATACGGCGCTGCTGAATTTCCTCAACAGCATGGACAATCACAAGACCTTCGTGCTGGACGATATCCCGACCGTGGAAAACCTTGCACAGGCAGCGTTTGCCATGCTCGCGCCGGTCTTCCGCGACTGCTTCGGTCACCAGCTGTACCTGTCGCGCCTGGTGTTGTACGAAACCCCGAACTGCTGGGCCGAGGTCACCATGCAGGCACCGCGCACGGTACAAGACTGATGGCGGCACTGCCCGAACCGACGGCGGAGCAGGATGCGCAGTTCATGGCTGCCGCGCTTGAGCAGGCGCGGCTGGCGCAGGCTGCGGGCGAGGTGCCCGTGGGGGCGGTGGTCGTCCACCAGGGTGCGATCATCGCCAGCGGACACAACCGCCCGATTGGTGCGCATGATCCGTCGGCCCACGCCGAGATGCAGGCGCTGCGGGCCGCGGCGCTGCATCTGGGCAACTACCGGTTGCCCGAGTGCGACGTGTATGTCACGCTGGAGCCCTGTGTCATGTGTGCGGGCGCCATGTTGCATGCACGCGTGCGGCGCGTGGTGTATGGTGCGCCGGACCCCAAGACTGGGGCCTGCGGCAGCGTGCTCAACCTGTTCGCGGAAGCCCGGTTGAATCACCAGACGACGGTCACCGCAGGGTGCGAGGCCGAAGCCTGTAGCCAGATTCTCAAGGATTTTTTTGCCGAGCGGCGTGCGCAGCGTAAGGCGCTCCGCGATATCCAGGACTAGATCCGCATGGAGCAAGGCGGTATGGAACGCGCATACGAGGAACAGCAAGCTGACGGGCATCCGCTCGCCCAGCCACACTTGCATGGCCGATTCAACCGCTTCTCCGGGGTTGCCTCATGCTGATCCGCCTGCACGCGCCCTCCGGTTACCCGCATCCCGTTGAACGCGCCGAGCGCGGCATTGCCGTGCTGCGCGAGCTGGGCTACCGGGTGGAAGGCGAGGGCGCTATCGCGCGCCGTCACCAGCGCTTTGCCGGGACCGACGATGAACGCCTGGCCGACCTGCACAGCATCGGCGCGGGCGACACCCCGGGCATTGCCCTGATGGTGCGTGGCGGCTACGGCCTGAGCCGGCTGCTCGAGCGCATCGACTATGCGCGCGTGGCGCGGCAGGTGGCGCACAGCGGCACGCTGATGGTCGGGCACAGCGATTTCACGGCCTTCCAGCTGGCCTATCTGGCGCAGACCGGCGGTGTCAGCTTTGCCGGGCCGATGCTGTCAGCCGATTTCGGCGCGGAACCGGTGGATCCTTTCATGGCCGCGCATTTCCGTGCCGTGACCACGACCCCGACCGTGACCGAGACCATCGCCGAGCCGCAGCCGTACGACGTGCCGCTGGAGGGCACGCTGTGGGGCGGCAATCTCGCCATGCTGTGCAGCCTCGTCGGCACACCATGGATGCCGCGCATCCGCGACGGCATCCTGTTCGTGGAGGATGTCAACGAGCATCCGTACCGCGTCGAGCGCATGCTGCTGCAATTGTGGCAAGCCGGCGTTCTGTCCGGCCAGCGCGCGGTGCTGCTGGGCGATTTTTCGTCGTACCGGACGACGGATTACGACAATGGCTACGACCTTGGCGAGATGGTCGCCTGGCTACGCGCGACCTTGCCGGTTCCCATCTTCACGGGGCTGCCATTTGGCCACTGTGCCCGCAAGATGACTCTGCCCGTCGGCGGGCATGCGGTCGTGGCGCCGCACCCTCTGGGCTACACGCTGACGCTTTCCGCCTATCCCGTGCTGTCGGCCTAGGTCCGCCTGGAGCAGGGGCAAGGCGAGGGTGGCTGCGTCGCTGCCATCATGCCCGGGTGGTACAATACAAGGTTTGGCCCGCGCGGAATGCCGCGCCCCGGCGGAATGCACCGCATCCGGGAGGGCCTGCTTTCTCATTGCCTTGCCCGCTACGCGCCCGTTGCCGGGGGGCACAGCTAAATTCAGGATCGACCCGTGCTTTCGACTGCCAACATCACCATGCAATTCGGGCCCAAGCCCTTGTTCGAGAACATCTCGGTCAAGTTCGGCGAAGGTAACCGTTACGGCCTCATCGGGGCCAACGGCTGCGGTAAATCGACGTTCATGAAGATCCTCGGTGGCGACCTCGAGCCGTCGTCGGGCAACGTCATGATCGAGCCGGGCGTGCGCCTCGGCAAGCTGCGCCAGGACCAGTTCGCCTACGAAGACATGCGCGTGCTGGACGTGGTGATGATGGGCCATACCGAGATGTGGGCTGCCGCGAGCGAGCGCGACGCCATCTACGCCAACCCCGAAGCGAGCGACGAGGATTACATGCGCGCCGCCGAACTGGAGGCCAAGTACGCCGAATACGACGGCTACACCGCCGAGGCGCGTGCCGGCGAGTTGCTGTTGGGCGTGGGCATTCCGACGGCCCAGCACGACGGTCTGATGAGCAACGTCGCGCCCGGCTGGAAGCTGCGCGTGCTGCTGGCGCAGGCGCTATTCTCCGATCCGGACGTGCTGCTGCTAGACGAACCGACCAACAACCTGGACATCAACACCATCCGCTGGCTGGAAGGCGTGCTGAACCAGCGCAACTGCACGATGATCATCATCTCGCACGACCGCCACTTCCTGAACATGGTCTGCACGCACATGGCGGATATGGACTACGGTACGCTGAAGGTCTATCCGGGCAATTACGACGACTACATGGAAGCCTCCATGCAGGCGCGTGCCCGCGTGCTGGCCGCCAACGCCAAGGCCAAGGAACGCATCGCCGAACTGCAAGACTTCGTGCGCCGTTTTTCGGCCAACAAATCCAAGGCCCGCCAGGCCACCAGCCGCGCCAAGCAGATCGAGAAGATCCAGGTGGACGACGTCAAGCCGTCGTCGCGCCAGAACCCGTTCATCCGATACGAGTTCGAGAAGAAACTGCATAACCTGGCGGTCGAGGCAACCGGCCTCTCGAAGGCTTACGATCGCCCGATCATCAGCAATCTGGATTTCTCCGTGCGCGCCGGTGAAAAGATCGCCATCATCGGCGAGAACGGCGCGGGCAAGACCACGCTGCTGCGCACGCTGCTGCATGGCGCGGTGCCAAACGCCCTGACGCCGGACCGCGGTGAGGTGCGCTGGGCCGAGAATGCCAACGTCGGCTACATGCCGCAGGACACGATGGAAGAGTTCCCCAACGACGAGATCGTATTCGACTGGATGACGCGCTGGGCCCAACCGGGCGATGACGAGCAGGTGATCCGCGGTACCCTGGGGCGGCTGCTGTTCAACGCAGACGATATCCGCAAATCGGTGCAGGTGCTGTCGGGCGGCGAAAAGGGCCGCATGATCTGGGGCAAGCTGATGCTTGGCAAGCACAACGTACTGGCGCTGGACGAGCCGACCAACCACATGGACATGGAGTCCATCGAATCGCTGCAGATCGCGCTGGAGAAGTTCACCGGCACACTGATTTTCGTCTCGCATGACCGCGAGATCGTCAGCGCGCTGGCCACCCGCATCGTCGAGGTACGCAACGACGGCACCGTCACCGACTATCTCGGCACCTACGACGAGTACCTCGAGAGCCAGGGTATCGCTGGCTGAATTCCTGCCGTTCCCGTGCATCCGCCGGCTCGTCGTCGGCGGCAGCGGCGCGCGCGGCGCCTGCCGCTACTTCTGGCGATTCAGGTATGCCGGCTGAAAACGTTGGGCCGTCCCTTCACGCGTGATCCGTTCCCAGATGACGCGCTTTTCCGCCTCATCGAAAAACACCCAGTTCGCCACCTCCATGGCGGTTCGCCCGCATCCCTGGCAGACCTCGTCGAACAGGGTGGAGCAGATGCCAATGCAGGGGCTGTCGGGGCGGTCGTGAAGCTGGTCGGACATACTCGGGGTTAAATGGGGCAAGGGGTAAGTCTGGCAGACTACCACGACTGGGGCATGGCAAATGCCATGTCCGTGCCTGCGTTGGGGGCAGATGCAGGTTGCGACGGGCCGATGCCAACACGCAACGCTAGGCCCGGATTTCGCCTCCTTGCTCCGGCTATCGGAAAACGTCGGCAACATACTACATTCCCACGGTTTCAGAGCCGGAATGCGTTGATACGTCAATATTTTCGCGTTCCTGTGCGGTAGAATGCGCTTCAATTGCCCAACACCACAATAATGCGATACCGCGCATGAATTTCCGCTTGGCCGGGCGGGCCTGGCTTTCCCTTCCGCTCCTGTTCGCGATCCTGCTTCTTGCGCCGGTGACATTCTTGCGTGCAGCACCAAGCGAGACATTGGATGCCTCGCAGGATATGGCTGTGAGCCAGATTCTCAATGGCATTCTCAGCTACGCACGATGGCCTGCCGGAACGCTGGAGGGGGATACGCTCCGCTTATGCCTGATCGGCTCCCCCAGGCATGCCGAATTCCTCGGATATCACAGCGCCATCATCGACGGCCGGCGCATCGTCGTGGAGCGCAAGACGCCTGCCGATCTGCCCGGCACGTGCAATGCCTTGTATACCGGCGCGCTCGACAACGCGGAACGTGACACGATGGTCCGCAATGTCGTTGGCAAGCCGGTTCTCGTCATCAGCGAGCGGGGCGAAAGCTGTAGCGTTGCAAGCATGTTCTGCCTGACGGCTGTCGACCGGCGCGTCACATTCGAAATCAACCTGGACGCAGTTGCCCGCAGTGGCATTCGCATCCATCCCAGCGTGCTCAAGCTGGCCCGTCCGCAGGTGCGCCCATGAGACGCACTCTACGGCGTGACATCGGTTCACTTCCCGGCAAGTCCACCGGATTACGGCAGATGCTGTACCGCGGAAACCTCTGGATAGCCACGCTGGCAGTGTGCCTGATTGGCCTGCTGATTATCCCGCTTGGCGTCCTGAACCTGCGGGCATATGCCAGCAATAACCTCAACCTGATCGCCCGCTCCATGGCCTACACCGTGGAAGCCGCCGTCGTGTTCGCGGATGCGCAGGCTGCGGAGGACACCTTGCGGCACATCGGCCTGACGGAAGACGTGACCGAAGCTACGGTGTTCGACAACCATGGCCAGCAATTCGCTCATTGGGAGCAACCTTCCCCGGACGTATTGGACAAAGCGGCGCGCTACGTCCCGGACTGGATTCGCGTGCCGCCGGCCCGCCAGCACTTGCTGTACCAGGGACGGACCATCGGCGAGATTCATGTGCAAGGGCTTAACCAGACGCTGCTGCAATTCCTGATAGCGGGCGTCCTTGGCATCATCGCCTGCCTGGCCTTGACGGTCGCAGTAGCCGGCATGCTTTCCCGCCGTCTGGTCAGCCGGATTCTCAAGCCTCTCAACCAGCTGGCCGAGGTTGCACATGCGGTGCGCACGGACCGTGCCTTCAATCGTCGTGTTCCGGATTCACAGATTCACGAGCTGCATGCGCTTGGTGGTGACTTCAATGCCTTGCTTGACGAGCTGGAGGACTGGAATACGCGCAATGAGAGCGAAAAAGCTTCGCTGACGCACCAGGCGTTTCATGACAGCCTCACAGGATTACAGAATCGCGCATTGTTTGTGGAGCGCCTCAATGCGGCGATGATGCACGCTCGAGAGACCGGAAGGGAAGTCGCGGTGCTGTTCATCGATGGGGATTCGTTCAAGTCGATCAATGACGAGCGCGGCCATGCTGCGGGGGACGCAGTGCTGATTGCCATCGCGGAACGCATCCGCGCACGCGTCCGAAAGGATGATGTGGTCGTGCGGCTTGGAGGCGACGAGTTTGCCATCATGCTGGCCCCCATGGAAGACAGCGCCCGGGCACTGGAACTTGCCGACGCCATCCTCTCAAGTATGCGGGCGCCGATCCATCTCCCCGATGGCGGTGAGATCATCGCCTCGCTCAGCATCGGAGTTGCCCTCTATCCCCGGCACGGCGAAACTTCCCACGACCTGTTGCACGCGGCTGACGAGGCGATGTATCGCGCCAAGCGCCTGGGACCTGGCAGTCGCTGGCTGGCGGATACCGGATCAGGTCTGTTGCTGTCAGAGCGCATGACTACCAACTGAGGATTTCAATATGCGTTTTATCCACCTTCCTCACATGCTGCGCGCAGCGCGGTTGTTCCTCGCGATGCTGCTGGGTGCGGCGGTACTTGCCGCATGTGCATCCAACCCGCGCAAGGAGGGGCTCAGCGAGCGGCAGATTGCGGTGCTGAAGGAGCAGGGATTCAAGCTAACGGAGGATGGCTGGGCTTTCGGCATGTCGAGCAAGATACTGTTCGGCAACGATGAGGACAAGATCAGCGATGAGAGCCGTCCCGTGATTTTCCGAATCTCCCGCGCCTTGCTCGATGCCGGGATCGATAGTGTGCGGCTGGAGGGGCATACCGATTCGCAAGGTGCTGCAGACTACAACCAGCGCTTGTCGGTACGCCGCGCCGAGGCTGTTGCCCAGGTATTCATCGAGGCCGGCATGCCGAAAGCCAATGTCCGTGCCATGGGCATGGGCATGTCCAAGCCAGTGGCGGATAACCAGACTGCCGTGGGACGCCTGGAAAATCGGCGCGTGACGATCATCGTACCGGTGGAGTAAGAGACGACCTACCTGCGGACATGCGCCTGATTGGCGTCAACACCTTCGCTGAATCCGAACTCGGGGCAATAACGCTTTAATCCTGTTGTTCAGGCAGTTTGTAGTGTTGTGGACTCCATCTCGGTCCGGCCACCGCCGGCGCGCTTGGCGCGGTACAGCGCCTGGTCAGCTGCATCGAACAGTGCATCCGTGTCGGGATGTTCGCCATCGACCATGGCAATACCGATCGACACGCCAATGCGGATATCTTCCGTAATACCCGGCAAGGTCACGGGAGCGGTGACATTCCGGATCACGCGGTCGGCAAGGGCGCGCGCTGTCACCTGGTCCATGTCCCGAGCCAGCACCACAAACTCGTCTCCGCCAATACGCGCAGCAAGATCCTCGGGACGCAGGCTGTCCTGGATGCGATGCGCGATGATGGTCAACAGCCGGTCTCCCGCTGTGTGGCCATGGGCATCATTGATCGTCTTGAAGCCATCCAGGTCCATGTAGAGGAGGGCGGCGTTGTGCGCCTGCGGTGCGCCGGGCCGACAGAGCGCATCGACGGCATCGAGGATTCCTGTCCGGTTGGCCAGCCCGGTCAGGGGGTCCTGCTTGGCGCGTAGTTCGTTGGCGCGCTCCGCCAGCATTGTCGAGACCAGGATCTTGTTCAACTTGACGGCAGCGAGCCCCATCGCCACAAAGTAGAAGGGCACCTGGATAAAAGCAATCAGCGTGGAGGGCTCTGGCGAAAACATCGCGCCAAGGCACATCGGGCCGAGCGTTAGCAGGATCATCGCGCATACCAGCCGCGGCGCGCCGTAGTTACGGAAGCAGATGCCACCCGCCATGGCGCCACACGACACGCCAGCGAGTGTTGCCGGCAGCCAGTCGCCATGCATGAACGTAATGAACACGCCGTATCCCACACTCGCGGCCCATGCGAGCGCCAGGATGATATAGGCATCCGTTAGCGTCCTGCGGCCGGTGCGCGCCGCCCTGAGCGATGCCCACAGGACATAGGCGCGCAGCAGGGCAAGCGCCGTTTCAAAGATGAGCCAATACGTGTAAACCGGCTCTGGTTTCAGCCACGCAATGATCCCCGCGATCATGATGGTATTGACCACGCCGCCCAGAAAAATGGGAATCGTACCGAACAGGCTGGCCAGCAACGCCCCCCGAATCTCCTGTGGAACATCCTCCCCCACGGCGGTCAGCCAGCGCGTCAAGCGCCAGGTGGGCGGGGTGAATGTCGGGGCGGGGCGGGGCATGAGCGATAAGTGACCTGTTGATCTGCGTGCGATAGTCTGCCGGAATACAAAACGGTTCGAATCCGTTCCTGAACAGACCAGGAATCCGCATTGCATTCGGCCATAGCCTGCACGTCGCACCCATGCAGGCTCGGACTAGTGCCTGGACAGCGTGAAGCGACCTGCTGCCAGATCATGCACCAGCAAAGTAAACCAATGTGCTGGACAGAATATCAAATTGCGCCATGCACAGGTGAGATCTGCATCATATTTTTTGCCGGATAACGGTTGCAGGAGCCAATCGGCAAGGATTGCGCATAATCCAGACCACGTGCCCGACAACGAGACCGGCAGAAAATGCTAACCGCATGAACGCGGAAAACAGATACGCCAATATTTGCGGGCGATGTGCTGACAGGCGATTCACATTTCATAATCCGACCTGAGTTCTGCTGATTCCGGCATATGCATGTCACATGCTATCTTCATGCGCCGAACCGGCATGGGTGCGACCCTGGACAGTAGATTCGCCCAGCTATCAAGACGCCAGAAATTGAAGCAGAGAGGCATCAGGGCGTTTGTGCCGGCCGGCCGCACAGGCTGGCGCAGCGCGTTCCAATCAACGACACGCAGAGGCCATCGGTGCCGACTCCGAGCAGCGTGGCGAGGTGCAAGCTCGCGGTGACCGCCGTCTTGATAGAGACTGGCTAATTGCCATGGCAGTCAATTCATTATTTAACATAACATACATTATGCGAAATATCGTCAAGTCTAGACAATGCCAAATTCCCGCTATCAGTCGATCACCACCACCCGATTACGGGATAGCGAATCAAGAGCCAGGCGCATACGGTCTGGCTCTTTTTTTTGTCAAGGATCGTGACATGAAGGACCCCAGCCGGCACTGGATGAATGCGGCCGAATTCGAGCATCTCACCTCAGGCATTCCGCGAAAATATTTGTGCCGCATGTTGCGACGCTGCGACAGAACTCTACGTGATTGGCAAAGCGGACGCCGGCCTGTACCGCTCTGGGTCAGAGATAGCCTATTCACACAACGTCATGCGGGGCCCGGGCTATACCGAGGACATCTGCAAAGCCCTGCAGATCAGCGCTGCCCGCCGGCAAGACAATTCCCAGAAGATCGTCGACGGCGTTAGCGGCGGTCTGTCCCGCGTAGGCGTCGATATTCCGCTCACCCCGGACGGCAACTTCAAGCTCACCATCGCCGCCCAGCTGACCGGCAGCGATGGCCATGTCCTCTTCATCGCCAACGAAAACCATGCCACCCAGATCATGTTTGGGCGGGAAACCGGTCTGAACAAAGTGTTCAACGCCGGTCTCGGCCTCAGCCAGGATGTTGGCGCCGCCACAGTAACAGCGGGCGGCGAAATGTCGATCGGCAACGAAACAACCAAACTCTCCGGCTGCACCATCTCGATCCTGCGTGATGCGATCAACGACTACGATAATCCCGCCCAAGCAGGCAATACCGACGCGGCAGCTGGCACCCTCACGCCCGGCAAACACGAACTCGCCAAGCGCAACGTCGAGCACCTGGGCGCACTCGGCGAATTCCGCGCCGTGGAAATCAACATCCACGAGCTGCACGCACTTATGGCGAACAACCCTACCAATCTCACGCCTGAGCAACTCGTCGCCCTGCGGTATCCCGAAAAGGGCCGCCCCAATGTCGACCTCCCGGAAGCTGCCAGAAGAATCCGCCCTCTCGATGGCGTCCACCTTACCGAGGAACAGCGCAAAGCCATGCGCCATCCGGACAGCAAACGCCTGATCGATGAAATGTCCGGATATGACTATTTCTCGCGCTTCTTCATGACCTTGCGTCATGACGACCACATCGTCCGCGTCACGGAAACCGAACAGAACACCGTCACAGACAAGGTGAACGTCGCCCTCAATGCCAAGTTCAAGGGAAACCTCAACGGCATCGTTCCCGCCGAACTTAAGGCCACGGCAATCAGCCATACCCATGCCCACCAGGTCAATCATCGGCGCGATGTACAGGGTGCCATCAATTTCGAGTACCTCATGAACACCGTCACCGAAAGCACCACACGCGGTGTCAGCGCCACCCTGGCTGCTCCCGACGAAACCATCGGCAGCGATATCACCATGTCAGGCGACGGCATTGGCTACACCAAGCGCATCGGCTTCATGATGGAGCGCACGCTCGTCAAGCTGTTGAGCCACGACGAAGGCGGCGAGAACCTGCGCACTATCGATATCGCTTCATTGTGATACCGCAGAAAAGGCTCACCGCGCATGGCCAAGAGTGGTTTCCCGGCCTTCATATTTGTCCGCCCGTTCCCGCAATAAATTTTCAATACCAGGTGCCGCCAGCCGTCGCGCCGGCAATGCAAAGTCGATGCCGAGCGTATCGAGGCGCTTCTTCAGGGCCAGATTGACTGACTGCTGCGCGTCCATGTACAGGTTGTAATCCGGGCTGGTAACGAAGTACACCACTTCAAAGTTCAACGCGCTTTCGCCGAATTCCTTGAAGTGCGCGCGGTCGAAGCGCGCGTTGCCCGCCGCTTCGATGGCCTCGCGCACGATGCGGGGGATCTGTTCCAGCTGGGCGGCGGGCGTCGTTTGGGCAATGCCGAAGGCAAACTGGATGCGACGTTCGGCCATGCGCTTGTAGTTGTGGATGGTATTGGTGAGCAGTTGCGTGTTGGAGCAGACGATCTGTTCGCCGCTGAGCGCGCGGATGCGGGTGGTTTTGAGGCCGACATGCTCGACGCTGCCGGCAATGTCGCCAAACACGATGAAATCGCCGATCTCAAACGGTTTGTCGAGGCCGATGGCGGCCGAGGCGAACAGGTCGCCGAGGATGTTCTGCACGGCCAGCGCCACGGCCACGCCACCGATGCCCAGGCTGGCGACCATGGCGGTGATGTTGATGCCCATGTTGGCCAGTACGGCGAGCACGACGAGGGCCCAGACGAACAGCCGCAGAATCCAGGAGATGATGGTGGTGATGACGGGGTTGCCGGTGTTTCCTTGCCGCTGGTCGAGACGGTGCTTCACCCAGTAGCTGATGCCCTGGTTGAGCCACAGACCGATCTGCAACCCAACGACAAGAAACCATAAGTAGTCGATGCGTGTATGCCACCGCTCGGGTAGGTCGAGCATACGGCTGGCAAGGAGGAACGCAACCGCCAGTAGCGCCCACTGGCGCGTGCTGGTGAGCATCTGACCGAGCAGGTCATCGAAGTTCGTGGCAGTTTGCCGGGCTGCCCTGGCGCTGCGCTCGCCCGCGAAGCGAAAGACGATGCGCAAGACCAGATAGATCGCGAGCCCCGCCGCACCTGCGCTCAACCAGCGCAGCACCGAGTTGCCCAGGAGCTCCGTTTCGAACCACGTCATGCAATTGCCCTCCTCACGAGATGGTTGGTAGATGGCGGGTTATTGCTGTCGCTCAGCCTCCGCCTGATTGCTGACTCGCTGAGACACCCGCCGCAAGGCTGACAGCACCACCAGCGCCAGCAGCGCGCATAGCACGGCGGTTGCCAGCTTGCCCATGCCGGCAGTGGCACCGATGGCTGCGGTGAGCCAGATGCTGGCGGCCGTCGTCAGGCCGATAATCTCCTGACTGTCATTGAGCTTGATGATCGCCCCTGCGCCGAGAAATCCCACGCCGGCAACCACGCCCTGCAGGACACGGCTGAGGTCGGCGATTTCCATGCCGGCCTGCAGCGGTACAAGCACGAACAGTGCCGCACCGAGTGCTACCAGCATGTGCGTGCGCAGGCCGGCTGAACTGCCGCGCCGTTCGCGGTCGTAGCCGAGCAGGCCGCCAAGCAGCATCGCGGCCAGCAGCCGCAGTGTTACCCGCACGAACTCCGCGGCATCGGGCATGTCGGCGAATTCCGAGAGCAACGCACTGGTGATCTCGGTCCAGAGATCAGGCGAAAGATGGTCTTGCATCGCTGGCTCCTGTCAAATGTATTCACCTGCAGCATCTGCGTTCCGCGTCACGCATGGATTACGCATTACATATGTATTTTTTTCAGCCAGGGCGTGGTAACGATGCATTGCACGTGCGCTGCAACGCGATTCCAGCGCGCTCAGGCATGGCGCAGGCCAGAGGCGATTTGTCATCCGACCGTCTGCTGTCGAGCAAGTTGCATGCCCTGCTCGCCCCTTGAAACACTTGCGTCCGTTCGTGACAGGTCAGGGAAGAAGCGCCTCGGCATTCAGCGCGAAAGCTGTTATTGTGCAAACTCGACCTGCCTGGTGCCGCAGCGGGTGGCGCGCATCTTGCCTCCCGCCGGTGTTCTGCCATTGCCACCGGAGTCCGTCATGACCTCACCCTTGCCACTGGGACCGTCATCACCCGCCATCCACCTGCCCTTGCTCGAACACTTCCGCACCGTGCGGCGCACGTCGGAGACCCTGGTGGCAGATCTGTCGGATGCCGATGCGACCGTCCAGTCGATGGAGGATGCGAGCCCGGCAAAATGGCATCTGGCCCACACGACCTGGTTTTTCGAGGAGTTTGTGCTGGGTCAGCGAATGCCGCACTACACGCCCTTCAGCGAGCCATTCCGCTATCTGTTCAACTCCTACTATGAAGCCGTTGGCGCGCGCCATCCGCGACCCAGGCGCGGCCTGCTCACGCGGCCGACGCTCGACGAAGTGCTGGCCTATCGCGAGACAGTGGACGAGGCCATGGAAACAGTGCTGGAAAGCCCGCATACCGAAGCGGAACTCGGAGTCATCGTACTGGGCCTGCATCACGAACAGCAGCATCAGGAATTGCTGCTCACCGATATCCTGCACCTGTTCGCGCAAAACCCGCTACGCCCGGCATATGCGTTGCGCCCCGTGCCCGTGGCGGTGACGGATACCCCGCATCCACCGGAGTGGATTACCTTCGACGGCGGTATCGTGGAGGTCGGTTCGGCCATCGATGCCCCGTTTTCCTTCGATTGCGAAGGCCCTCGCCACGCAGCCCTGCTGCAGCCATATGCCTTGTCGTCGCATCCGGTCAGCAATCGGCAGTGGTGCGAGTTCATCGATGACGATGGCTACCAGACCGCTGCCAACTGGCTGTCGGACGGTTGGGCATGGGTGAACCGCGAAGGCATCGAAGCCCCGCTGTATTGGGAGTCGCGCGACGGCACCTGGTGGCATATGACGCTGCACGGATTGCAGCCACTCGATCTCGATGCCCCGGTGACGCATGTCAGCTTCTATGAAGCCGATGCCTTCGCACGCTGGTGCGGCAAGCGCCTGCCGACCGAGTTCGAATGGGAAGCCGCCTCCGCTGGGCTGGCCCTGGACGGCAATTTTGCCGACAGCGGTCGCCTGGCGCCGATGGCCGATCGGCAGCCGAATGTCGGCGTGCTACGGCAGATGTTCGGCGATGTGTGGGAATGGACCGCGAGCCCCTTCCTGCCCTACCCGGGTTTTCAGCCCTCGCCGGGCGCGATCGGCGAATACAACGGCAAGTTCATGTGCGGCCAGATGGTGTTGCGCGGCGGCTCATGCGTGACGCCCGCCGGGCACATCCGGCCGACCTACCGCAATTTCTTCTATCCGCACCAGCGCTGGCAGTTCACGGGGCTGCGGCTGGCCGATGATCGTTGAGCGCGGTGCATGCCGGCAGTCAACCGGAAAACATGAAGCACGTATCGCACCACAGGCATTGCTGACTTATACAAAATTTTGTATAGTTGGTCATGATCGATCCAAAACCTGTCGAATTCCTGGGCAATGCCCTGGAGGCGCTTCGCGCGTTTCCTTTGGCGGCCCGGCGCGATGCAGGCCATCAGCTCGATCGGGTGCAGAACGGTTATGAGCCGGATGACTGGAAACCCATGCATAGCGTGGGCCAAGGGGTAAAGGAAATCCGGATCCGCGATGCTGCCGGAGCATTTAGAGTCATATATGTCGCCAAGTTCGCCGATGCTGTGCACGTGCTTCACTGTTTTCAGAAGAAAACGGAAAAGACCAGCAAAACCGATCTGGACTTGGCAGCCAAGCGTTACCGCGATTTGCTGAAGGAGGTGAACCCATGAGCAAGCAGCGATTTGCCAGCGTGTGGGATGCCATCGAGGACACTCCCGAAGCGGCGGAAAACATGAAGTTGCGCTCCATCCTGATGATGGCACTCGCCAACCACATTACCCGCACCGGGATGAGCCAGGCCCAGGCTGCCGAAGTCCTGGGCGTGACCCAGCCCCGCGTTTCCGATCTGATGCGGGGCAAGATCAACCTCTTTGGTCTCGATGCCCTGGTCAATATGACCACGGCTGCCGGGCTTCATATCGAAATGCGGGTGCTCGAAGCCGCCTGAATTGCGCGGCATTCGCTACCCGACCTGTCTGCCGGTCGCCTACCAGCCGCTACGCGTTCCCGGCTGCAGCTTGCGCAGGCGCGAGGCCAGGCCGTCGGCGATTTCGGTGTGGTCGGCCTGCCGGGCAAAGTCGACGGCGGTCATGTTGCGCTGGTTCTTGAGCGTTACCACCGCGCCTTCATCGAGCAGCAGTTTGACCAGGTGGATGTTGCCGCTGCGCGCGGCCATCATCAGCGGTGTGGTGAGATTCGGGCTTTCGGCATCGACGTAGGCGGCGTGGTCGAGCAGATAGCGGGCGATCTCCAGATGCCCGCCGGCTGCAGCGTAGTGCAGCGGCGCCCAGCCTTTCTTGTTGACTTCGGCATCGTGCTTCTCCACCAGGATCTTGACGATATCGAAATGCCCACGTAGCGCGGCCAGCATCAGGGCGTTTTCGCTGCTGCGGTTCTCGGCGTCCGGGTCAAGCTTGGGCGATTTGAGCAATTCCCTGGCCGCTTCGAGCGCATTCTCCTGGATTGCGCTGATCAGCAGCGGCGTGCCCTTGGCATCGGTACCGTTGGGATCAGCGCCCTTGGCCAGCAACTGCCTGATGCCCCAGGCGTTATCCAGCTCCACGGCCTTGCGCAGATCTTCAGCCGGCCCTGCCCAGGCGGCCCCGTGCACGCACAGCAGAATGGCCAGGAAAGCCGGTAGGGCCTGGAAAATTCTCACTAATGACATGAAATTATCGTTCTATCTTGTTGAATAGGCGGAAAAAATTATCCGTCGTCTGTTCAGCGACCTGTTCCAGCGGAAGCCCGCGCAGCGTTGCAATACACTCGCCGACATGGCGCACCCAGGCCGGCTGGTTGGTCTTGCCACGATACGGCACAGGCGCGAGATACGGTGAATCGGTTTCAATCAGCATGCGGTCCAGCGGGACTTTTTTCGCAGTCTCCTGCAGGTCGGCCGCACTCTTGAAGGTCACGATACCGGAGAAGGAAATGTGGAATCCCAGGTCGAGAGCACGCTTTGCGACGTCCCATGTCTCCGTGAAGCAATGCATCACGCCACCGGCCTCGCCTGCCTGCTCCTCGGCCATCAGCCGCAGCGTATCCTCGGCCGAGGCGCGGGTGTGGATCACCAGCGGTTTCCCGGTTTGCCGTGCCGCGGCGATATGGACGCGGAAGCGTTCGCGCTGCCACTCCATGTCGGCGATGCTGCGGCCGTTCAGGCGGTAGTAATCGAGCCCGGTTTCGCCGATGCCGACTACACGCGGATTGTCGGCAAGCGCCACAAGCTGTTCCACGCTGGGTTCGCTGACGTCCTCGGTGTCGGGGTGCACGCCCACCGTGGCATACAGGTTCGGATGGGTTTCGGCCAACGCGAGCACATTGGGAAACGCTTCGAGCGTGACGGAAATGCACAGCGCGTGCGTCACCTGATTGTCCCGCATATTGGCCAGCAGTTCGGGCATGCGGCTCGCGAAATCTGGAAAATCCAGGTGGCAATGTGAGTCAACAAACATTTTTAAATCAATTGCTTATGTATGAATTCAGAGAAGTGACTTAAAGTCACGCAAGCCATCTGATACGGCATTGCAATGCATGGGTGCTCAGCCTTCAGGCCGGCTGCATCGCGTGGATGCACGCAAAAGACGGCGTGCCGTCGCGCCAGTCTGCGGTCAGCCGACGCGCGGTGCTGCAGTCTGCTGCGCTCCTAAGCTGCGCCGCTGCCGTGCCCTCTTACAGCGTCTGTGTCGGCCGTTGCGAAGCCAGGGTCTTGCCAAGCAGTTCCTCGACCGTTCGGCGCAGTGCGCGCCCCTGGTCATCATCACCCAACTGCACGCCGATACCCGGCGTCTTGTTGGCCAGGCCGACCGGCGTGATCCACGCCACGCGCCCGGCTACCTGATACTTGTTGGGTCGGTCAAACAGCGAAAGCACCAGGAAAACTTCTTCACCCAGCCGGTAAGGCCGGTTGCTTGGAACGAAGATGCCGCCGTTTTTGAGGAAAGGCATATAGGCGGCATACAAACCCGCCTGGTCCTTGATGGCCAGCGATACCACGCCAGGGCGCGGCATGCCTGAACCACCTAGCGTTCTTGGTGCGGCATCGGAAATCGGACGGGTCACAAGTGGATCGCGCGAGTCGGCGCTCATGGGCGGGCATTCTCCGTGACAAACATGCGGCGATACTCCAGAAACACGCTTTCCAGCACCAGGCGGGCTGCAAGCGGATGATGCTCATGCCGCCGCCGTTCCTGCACGGCACGCAGCATGGTCTGCAATGCCAGCGGCTCAACCTGGGCGGCGCACGCGGCGGCCGCTTCGGCATGGGCCGGAAAATAGCGGGGACGCCCTGCCATTCTCAGCGAAATCAGGTCGAACAGCCAGCGCTGCAGGGTCCCGAATACCAATGGCAGTGGTGTTTTCTGCAACAGTTCGGCAGCCGCCAAGGGCTCGAACTTACCGGCGCGCGCCAACTGCGCGACCAGCGCGGCCAGTTGTGGGCGCTCATCGGCGCCGGCGGCTTCCAGCGCGGCTAGTGGCGCATTGCCCGATTCCGCCAGCAAGGCGGCGGCATCCGGTACGCCTTGCGTCTTGAGCCAGGCGAGCGCGGCCTCGTGGCGCGGCGGCTGCACAGCATACTGGCGGCAGCGCGACAGAATCGTCGGCAGCAGTCGGTCAATCCGGTCAGTAATCAATAAAAACAAGGTACTGGATGGCGGTTCTTCAAGTGTTTTCAGCAGGGCGTTGGCTGCCTCCACTGGCAGCATTTCCAGTGGATACATCACCACCACGCGCCAGCCGCCGCGGTGTGTGCCGACGCCAACGGCATCGATCAAGCGGCGCACTTGCTCGATACGGATGATCTTGCTGGGAGCCTTCTTCTTGCTGCCTTCCTTGCTTTCCTTGCCACCCTCGCCGCTTTCGCTGCCTTCGGATTCGTCATCGAGGGCTTCCGGCCGGACCAGATGAAAATCAGGGTGATTCCCCTGCCCGAACCAGTGGCAGGACTCACACTGTCCGCAGGCCTGGCCGTCGGCAGCCGGCGTGCTGCACAACAGGGCCTGGCCAAAGGCCATGGCCAGTGCGCGTTTGCCAATGCCGGCCTGACCATGGAGCAGTACAGCATGGGGCATCTGCGGACGCAGTGCGTTCAGTGCTTGCCAGTCCTCAGCTTGCCACGGAAAAATCATGAATTTCAATAGGTTATGGATTATTTCAAGAAATGACGTGAAGACTTTCGCTGTGGAAAAATTCCTTCGAAATCAAATTCTTGTGATCAATTCTTCAAGTTTAACGCGAATGGCATCAATGGGTTCCGTTGCGTCGATCACGACGTAGCGTGCCGGTGCCTCTGCCACGCGCCGCAGGTATTCCGCCCGCGTCCGCTCGAAAAAGGCGCGGGTCTCCGCCTCGAACTTGTCGGGCGCGCGGGTTTGCGCCAGTCGTGCACTGGCGGTCTCTACGGGGACGTCGAAGAGCAATGTCAGGTCGGGCCGCAGATCTTCCTGCACCCAGTGCTCCAGGGCCTCCAGCTTCTCGCGCGCCAGCCCGCGCCCACCGCCCTGGTAGGCAAAGGTAGCGTCGGTGAAGCGGTCGGAAATCACCCAGTCACCACGCGCCAGCGCCGGCTCGATGATCTCGGCGATATGCTCGCGGCGCGCGGCAAACATCAGCAGCGCCTCGGTTTCCAGATGCATCTTGCGATGCAGGAGCAGTTCACGCAGTTGCTCGCCAAGGGCGGTACCGCCCGGCTCGCGCGTGGTCACGACCTTGCGCGCGGGGCTTGCCTGCCCGTGGCCCTGGGCTCCCAGCCGCTGCCGTAACAGGTCGGCGAACCATTCGAGGTGGGTGCTCTTGCCGGCACCGTCGATGCCTTCGAACGTGATGAATTTTCCGCGCATGTCATTTACCGCGTTGATACTGGTTAACTGCCCGGTTGTGCTCGGGCAGCGTGGCGGAAAAATGGCTGGTGCCATCTCCGCGCGCCACGAAATAGAGTGCATCGCTGGGCGCCGGGGCTACCGCGGCCATCAGGGATGCCGCGCCCGGCAGCGCGATGGGCGTGGGCGGCAAACCCACGCGGGTGTAGGTATTGTACGGAGTGTCAGTCTGCAAGTCGCGCTTGCGGATGTTGCCGTCAAAGCGTTCGCCCATGCCGTAGATCACCGTAGGGTCGGTCTGCAGCAGCATGCCCTTGCGCAGGCGATTGATGAACACCGAGGCAATCATCGGCCGCTCGCTGGCCTGCCCGGTTTCCTTCTCGACGATGGAGGCAATGATCAGCACCTCGTAGGGGTTCTTGTATGGCAGGTTCGGCGCACGCGCAGCCCATGCGTCATCGAGCCGCTTGCGCATGGCGTCGTGTGCGCGGCGGTACAGGTCGAGATCGCTGCTGCCACGGGCGAACAGGTAGGTATCGGGAAAGAACAGCCCTTCCGGATGACGTTCCTGGATGCCCAGCCGCTCGAGCAAGGCGGCGTCGGACATGCCGCGCGTCTCGTGGCGCAATGCCGGATGCGCGTCGATTGCTGCGCGCATGCGCCGGAATTCCCAGCCTTCGATGACCGTCACCACATGGTGCGTCACCTCGCCGCGCGCGAGCTTGCCGAGGATCGACCACGGCGTGGCGCCCTGCTCCAGCTCGTAGCCCCCAGCCTTGAGGTTGGCGCCATTGCCGCTCACGCGTGCCAGCAGTACGAACAGCAACTCCGGCATGGCCACGCCGCCGCGTTCCAGCTGGCGCGCTACGCTCGGCACGGAAGAACCGGGCTTGATGATCACTTCCACCGGCGACGTGCGCAGCGTGACGGGGCGTTGCGCCCAATAGGTGAACAGCCCTCCTGCCAGCATAGCCAGCAACAGGACAAACAGCATCAGCCGGGTGAGGAATCGTCTCATGAATGGTCGTGCGTCGCCGTGCAAACCGCGACGGTGGTATCGTTTGGGGTATGGCGGCATGCCGCGTTTGCATAGTGCGGCATGCTGCGGACCCGTATGATAAACCGGCAAGCACGGTGGATCATGCGAAACACGACTTCGCGGCGCCACGTTGCGGTTGCCAGCGGCACATCCGCCCGTGCGCCCATGCGCCCGACTCTTTAATTCCGGACGGTTTGTCCCAACATGCCAACCATGTTTACGACCCAATTCAGCATAAGCGAACAATTTGCCGCCGTGAGCGGCGGCTCGGTGGTCTGCGCTCCCAACGACATCAGCCTGATCCGCGTGACTGGCGATGATGCGGCGACCTTCCTGCACAGCCTGTTGACCAATGCCGTGGAAGACCTCGGCCTGGGCGAAGCCCGGCTCGCCGGGATGTGCTCGCCCAAGGGGCGCCTGCAGGCCACCATGATGATGTGGCGCGACAACGAGGGGCTACTGCTGCAAGTCCCGGCCGACATCGCGCCGGGGCTGCAAAAGCGCCTGACGATGTTCAAGCTGCGCGCCAAGGTGATGCTGTCCAGTGCCGATGAGGTGCTGCGCGTATTCGGCACGGCCGGGCCCGATGCCTCCAAGAGCCTGGCCGCTTTCGGGCTCGAACTGCCCGCTAGCGTGTGGGGCGTGACGCATCAGCCGAACGGCACGGTGATTCGCCTGCCGGATGCGGCAGACCGCGAGCGCTATCAGGTCATCCTCGCGCACGAACAGGCGAGCGATGCATGGAAGGTCCTGTCCGCCACCCTGCTGCCGGTGGACACCGAGGTGTGGAACTGGCTGCACGTGCAGTCGGGCATCCCGCGCATCGTTACGGCCACGCAAGAGCAGTTCGTGCCGCAGATGATCAATTTCGAGGTCGTGGGCGGCGTCAATTTCCGCAAGGGGTGTTATCCCGGCCAGGAAGTCGTCGCGCGCAGCCAGTACCGTGGCACGCTCAAGCGCCGCATGTTCCTCGGCCATGTCGCCCTGGAAGGCCTCGACGTGCCGGCGCCAGGCACCGAGCTGTTCAGCGAGGCCGATGCTGGTCAGCCGTGCGGCATGGTAGTGAACGCGGCCGGCGCTCCCGACGGCGGCAGCCATGTGCTGGCGGAACTGAAGCTGGACACCGTGGATACGCTCGTCCACGTCGGTTCCGCAACAGGCCCGACGCTCACGCTGGTGGCGCAGCCCTATGCGCTGCCAGTTGCAGAGAGCTGAGCCGCCGCATCCATTGGAAAAGACCCCGCCATGAGCCTCCACCTCTACGTCTATTTCAAGGTGCCCCAGACGGCCGCCGCCGACCTGCTGCCGCGCTGGTGGCACTGGCTCGACACGGTCGAGGATGCCACCGGCGTAGCGGGCTCGCTGTTGCGCCGGCCAGGCGTGGGCAGCGATGGACTGCAGACCTGGATGGAGGCCTACCAGGACATTCCCGAGGCCTTTGCCGAGACGCTCGATCGCCTGTGGTCAGACCGGGGCCTGCAGCCGTTTCTGTCCGGCCCACGCCACACCGAACTGTTCGCCGACCAGGAACGGCCGGACATGGAGCGCTGAACGATGTGCCTGATCTTGACCGCCTGGCATGCGCACCCTGACTATGCCTTGGTGGTTGCCGCCAATCGCGACGAATTCTACGAACGCCCGGCCGATGCGCTGGGCTGGTGGGACGATGCGCCGGATATCCTCGCCGGCCGCGACCGCGCTGCCGTCAACGGCGCCAGCGGCACGTGGCTGGGCCTGGCCCAGGGTGGCCGCTTTGCGGCCCTGACCAACTACCGGGCGCCGTCCGAGAAACGTACCGATGCCCGCTCGCGGGGCGAACTGGTGCGCGGCTTCCTCGCCGGCAGCGAACAGCCCGCCACTTTCCTGCACGACCTGCGGCCGCGCCAGGGTGTTTACAACGGTTTCAATCTGCTGGCGTCCGATCTGCAGAGCCTGTGGTGGTACAGCAACCGCGCCGCCACCGGACTGCCGCAGCGTCTGCAGGCGGGCGTCTATGGTCTGTCGAATGCGCTGCTCGACACGCCCTGGCCCAAGGTGCGCAGCCGCGTGGCGGCGTTCGCGGAGGCCCTGGCGGCCGATACCGGGCGACGTGGCGCCAGCCTGTCACCCTATCTCGCTTTGCTGGCCGACACCCGCCAGCCGACCGACGACGCCTTGCCCGAAACTGGCGTGAGCCTGGAATGGGAACGCGTGCTGTCGTCGGCCTTTATCCGTTCGCCACGCTACGGCACGCGTGCCAGCACGGTCCTGCGTGTACGCCATGACGGCAGTTTCGACATGCTGGAACGCAGCTTCGACGCCAGCGGCTGTATCGGCGAACGACACGAAAGCGGCGTGCTGCGGCACTCGTCGGAAACGGCCTGACGCCGCTCAGCGCCCGTCCAGTGCCAGCCGCATGGTGATGTGCTCGATACCGGCTTCCATAAAAATCTCGCCTTCACGCACAAAGCCGGCGCGCCGGTAGAACGCCTCGGCATGCGTCTGCGCATGCAGTACGACCTCCGCGTAACCGAGTATGCGCGCCTGTGCGATCAGCGCTTGCAGGATGGCCATGCCGACGCCTGAGCCGCGTGCCTCGGCAAGTACCGCCATGCGCCCGATATGGCCATCCGGCAGCAGGCGGCCGGTGCCGACCGGCATGCCTTGCGCATCGGTGGCGATGGCGTGCCAGCAGTCCGCGTCAGCGGCATCCCATTCGAGTTCGGCAGGCACGCCTTGCTCTTCGACGAACACGCGCGTGCGGATGGCGCCCGCCACTGTCCCGACCTCATCCCAGCGTCCCAGGTGAATATGCTGTTCAGGCATGTGGCCCTCCGGTGTTCGATGAAGCGGCGTGCGACGATGACGCAGCCACGGGCGGCAGTATCTCGTACGCCGCGATACGGTCACGCATCACGGCCGGCACCGGGACTGGCTGTCGCGTGCCCATGTCGGTGCTCACGTAGATCAGTTCGGCGCTGGCGACGTGGTCAGCGCCGCGATGCATCTCGATCAGGAACTGCAGGCTGGTGCGGCCGATGCGGGCGATGCGCCCGCACAACTCGAGCTCGTCATCGTAGCGCGCCGACATGTGGTACTCGACCGTGGACTTGACCACGTACAGGTCCACGCCGCCTTCGAGGCGGTCCGGATAGCGCAGGCCGATGGTGCGCCAGTATTCGGTGACGCACACGTCCGCATACAGCAGGTAGTGCCCGTTGAACACCACGCTCTGGGAGTCGACCTCCGCCCAGCGTACGCGCAGCGGCACCTTGTGCCGGAAATCAGTTCGTGCCATGTTGCTGTTCTCCTGCACGTCCGCGCTCAAGGCCAAATGCGCGCCGCAGGGCATGGCCTGCGTCCGCATGGGCCTTGGCCACGGCTGGCACGAAACGCGCCATCTTGAAAAAATCGTGGATCATGCCATCGTAATGCACCAGTTCCGCGGCCACGCCTGCCGCCTGCAGCTTGCGGGCATAGGCGATGCCTTCGTCGACCAGTGGGTCGAATTGCGCCACGGCGATCCACGCCGGACAGCAGCCCGTTACATCCGCCCCATCTCCACCCGCATCGAGCGGGGCGAAGCGCCAGTCATCGCGGTCTGCATCGCTGCGCAGGTAGTGGGAGAAGAACCACAGGATCATCTCGCGCGTCAGCATGTAGCCCTCGGTCAGCGCGAGGTGCGATGGCGTGTCCTGCCAGCCACATGTGCCGGGATAGATCAGCAGCTGCAGGACCGGCGACAGGCCCAGGTTGCGCGCCTCGATGGCCGCTACCGTGGCCAGCGTACCACCCGCGCTGTCGCCGCCGAGTGCGATGCGTGCCGGGTCTGCGCCAAGGCGCTCGGCATTGTCGAAGGTCCACTGCATGGCATCGAAGGCATCGTGCGCCGCCGTGGGAAAACGCCACTCCGGTCCCAACCGGTAATCGACCGACAGCACCATGCAGTCGCCCAGCTCCGCCAGCCGCCGGCACAGCGCATCGTGTGTGCCGATGCCGCCGACCGTGAACCCGCCACCGTGGTAGTACAGCAGCACTGGCATCGGATCGACCCACGACGGCTCGCGCGGCGCCACCAGGCGCATGGAGATGGGATGGCCGTCACGCGCGGGGATGGTGAAATCTTCCACCACGGCCATGTCTGCGGGCATCAGGTCAAGAATCGGTGCGCTCTTGGCGTAGGCGATCTTGGCATCGGCCACGTCCATCTGGTTCAAGGCGGGCCGTTTGGCTTTCTCGATCAGCTCCAGCAGATGGGCCAGTTGGGGATCGAGGCCAGCGCGGTCGAAGCGCGCGGCGGAGGCGGAGGGATCAGGTGTGTGTGGCACAGCGGAAACGGACTGGAGAGCGTCCGACAGGAAAAGTCTCAGCTCGGCATGGTACACGCGCCGGTCGGCGTACGCGACCGGCGGCCCATCACCGGCCTTGCCGGCATGGCGGCAAATATCCGCACATCCGCCCAGCCGGAATGACAGGCTGACAGACCCGGGCGCTCAGCCGTCCCCACCCCCTTCGATGGCCTTGCCACGCGGCGTCGGCATGCTCTTCACATACTTGAACGTGCCGGATCCGCGCGCCACGATCGCGCCGGAGATGTCGGTGATCTCCGCCTCGCAAAAGGCCATGGTGGTCGAGCGGTGCACGCAGCGTGCGGTCGCGCGGAGGGTGCTGCGCCCGGGCTGCATGAAGGAACTCTTCATTTCGATGGTGACCAGGCCGCGATCCAGCGGGTCGGCACCACGTCCGGCCACGGCCATGGTGACGTCGAGCAGGGTCATGATGACACCGCCGTGCGCGATGCCAAAGCTGTTGCAGTGGTGCGGCTCAAGCACCAGCTCGACCTCCGCCTTGCCGGCATCGAGATGTAGCAGCTGCGCCCCCACAAATTCAACGAAAGGGATGCGTTTGCGAAAGCCGTTGTGTTCTGCCATGGTGAGTGATGTGTGGGATGAAGCGAACGCCCCGCGCGGGGCGATCAAGCGAATCGTCTTGGTGTTCAGCCGGTCAACCCCTTGCCAGCAGCGGCAAGGCGCACGAGCAGCGGCGCGGGCTTCCACAGCTCGCCATGGTAGCCGGTGCTGAACGACTGCATGCGCGCCAGTACCTTGTCGAGCCCGACCATGTCGGCATACAGCATGGGCCCGCCGCGATGCAGCGGAAAACCATAGCCGGTGAGATACACCATGTCGATATCCGACGCCTTGGCGGCAATGCCCTCTTCCAGGATCGCAGCACCCTCGTTGACGAGGGCATAGACGAGGCGCTCGACGATTTCTTCGTCGCTGACTTGCCGCTGCGGGACGCCGGATGCCGCGACATGCTTCGCCAGCAGCCCGGCCACGACCGGCGACGGATGCGCAGTGCGGTCGCCCGGCACATAGTCGTACCAGCCCGCGCCGGTCTTCTGCCCGAAACGGCCCAGCGCGCACAGCTGGTCTGCCGTAGTCGAATAGGCCAGATCGGGATGTTCCTGCAGCTTGCGCGTGCGGATTGCCTGCCAGATATCGTTGCCGGCCAGGTCGCACATGCGGAACGGCCCCATGGCAAAGCCAAAGCGCTCGATGGCGCTGTCGATCTGCTGCGGCGTACAGCCTTCGTCCAGCAGGAACCCGGCCTGGCGAACGTACTGTTCGACCATACGGTTGCCAATGAAGCCGTCGCACACACCCGAAACCACTGCTGTCTTGCGCAGGGTTTTGGCCAGCTTCATCACGGTGGCCAGCACATCCTTGCCGGTCTGCGCGCCGCGCACGACTTCCAGCAGTTTCATCACATTAGCCGGGCTGAAAAAATGCAGGCCCACCACGTCCTGCGGACGGGTGGTGAATCCGGCAATGGCGTTGAGGTCGAGCGTGGATGTGTTGGAGGCGAGAATCGCTCCCGGCTTCATCACGGCATCGAGCTGGCGGAAGACGGTTTCCTTCACGCCCATGTCCTCGAAGACGGCTTCAATGACAAGGTCAGCATCGGCGATGGCCGCATAGTCGAGCGTGGTCTGTAGCAGCGCCATCGCGCGCTCCGCCTTCTCCGCGCTCAGCTTGCCCTTCTTGACAGTGCTGTCGTAGTTCTTGCGGATGGTTGCCACACCGCGCTCCAGCGCTTCCTGCCGTGCTTCCAGCAGAGTCACGGGCAGGCCCGCGCTGAGGAAGGTCATGGCAATACCTGCGCCCATGGTGCCGGCGCCGATCACGGCGACCTTGTGGATGTCGCGGACCGGGGTGTCCGACGGTACATCGGCAATTTTGCCGGCGGCGCGCTCGCCGAAGAAGGCATGGCGCAAGGCCCGCGATTCCGGAGTCGTCAGCAGAAACAGGAAAGCCTCGCGCTCAACCTTCAGGCCCGCTTCGAACGGCAGCCGCACGGCGGCCTCCAGGGCCTCGATGCATTTGAGCGGTGCGGGAAAGTGTGCGGAGCGGGCAGCGATTGCTGCCCGCGCGGTAGTGAGCCGACCTTCAGCATCGGGGTCCTCGATGTTCAGATCGCGCACCAGCGGATGCGGTCCGGGGCGCGTGCCGACCTCGCGTGCGAATGCCACGGCCTCGGCGAGGAGGTCCGCCGGCTGGCTGCTCTCCACGATACGATCGAAGGTACGCGTACCGGCCAGTTGCTCGGAGCGCACGACCGCGCCAGTAGTGATCATGTCCAGCGCAGTTTCCAGGCCGGTCACGCGCGGCAGGCGCTGTGTGCCGCCTGCACCCGGCATGATGCCGAGCTTGACCTCGGGCAGCGCGATCTGCGCACCCGGCGCGGCCAGCCGGTAATGGCAACCCAGTGCCAGCTCCAGCCCGCCACCCATGGCGACGCTGTGCACAGCGGCCACGACCGGCTTCGGACTGTGCTCGATAGCGGCAATGACCGATACCAGGATCGGTTCCTCCAGCGCCTTGGAAGTACCGAATTCACGGATATCAGCCCCGCCGGAAAACGCCTTGCCCGCCCCCGTCAGCACAATGGCCCGGACGCTGGCATCGGCGGCGGCGCGCTGCAGCCCCTCGATGATGCCCTGGCGCGTCGCCAGGCCCAGCCCATTCACTGGCGGGTTGGCAAGGGTGATGATGGCGACGCCATCCTGGACTTGATACTCCGCTGTCATGCTGATTCCTTGTGCTGTTAGACGGCCGGCGCCGCAGTCACCGCAGGTGGAGGCCGGGCGGATCCGCGCAGGGATGGCCGGGCATCCCGCGGACGCGCATTCATATTCGCCGCCCGCTTTCCCGTCGTGCCTTGGGCCCAAGCGGGCCGGGCAGGAAGCGATTTTGCAGCGCAATATCCGTGTTGCCAGGCAAGCATACCTGTAAAAGAACGGTCGTTCAATTTATAGCTGGGCAAAATTGTTGCGATGCGCAAAGTGCCTGTGGCTGCCCTATCTGGTTCATACCGGCGCCGATCCCGCCCTGATCTGGGCGCAATCCGGCCCCGATCCAGTCCAAGCAGCGATTGCCACGTACAATAGGCGATGCCCATTGCAACGCTTCGCGCTGCACGCGGTCTGATGTTGCACATGGCCTGCAACGGCTACGTGCACTGGTCTCCTGGCCGCCGATAGACGACAACCGATCTGTTCATGCCCCACGCTTCTACCACGGCCGCCTCCCCGGCCTCACCCGATGTTTCCCATTCCGGCTGGGATGCTGGGCTAGTACCGCAACCCGGTTTCGCCACGCTTGGCGAGCGCTTCTTCACGCGCCTGCCGCCAGCGCCGTTGCCGGATCCCGTCCTGATCGATTTTTCCGAGGAAGCCGGCACCATGCTGGGGCTGGATCGGCAGGCCGCGCAGGCGCAGGATTTCGTCGAAGTGTTCACCGGCAACCGCATACCGTCATGGGCCGATCCGCTGGCGACCGTGTATTCGGGCCACCAGTTCGGCGTCTGGGCCGGTCAGCTTGGTGATGGGCGTGCGTTGCGCCTGGCTGAAGTGGCTACGGCAGACGGCCCGCTGGAAGTCCAGCTCAAGGGGGCCGGACGCACCCCCTATTCCCGCATGGCCGATGGCCGTGCCGTGCTGCGCTCGTCGATCCGCGAGTTTCTGTGCTCCGAAGCCATGGCTGGGCTTGGCATCCCCACTTCGCGCGCACTCTGTATCACCGGTTCCAATGCACCCGTGCGGCGCGAGGAGATCGAAACCGCTGCCGTGGTTACGCGCCTGGCGCCCTCCTTCATCCGCTTTGGCCACTTCGAACATTTCGGCGCGCGCGACGATATCGCTGCGCTGCGCCAGCTGGCCGATTTTGTCATCGACCGTTTCTACCCTCAGTGCCGAGCCGCAGCGCAGCCTTATGCGGCGCTGCTGCGCGAGGTCACGGTGCGCACGGCTGACCTGATGGCGGACTGGCAGGCCGTCGGCTTTTGCCATGGCGTGATGAATACCGACAACATGTCGATCCTGGGCCTGACCATCGACTACGGCCCGTTCGGCTTTCTCGACGGCTTCAACGCCAACCACATCTGCAACCATTCCGACACGCAGGGCCGTTACGCTTACCAGCAGCAGCCACAAATCGGTTTCTGGAACCTGCACTGCCTGGCGCAGGCCATGCTGCCACTGCTGCTCGATCCGCACGGCACTGCCGCGGAAAGCGACGACGAAAGTAGGCAGGAGGCCGCTATCGCGCTGGCCCACGAGTCGCTCGGCGCGTTCCGCGAGCGCTACGCAGCGGCTTTCCTCGCGCGCTATCGCGCCAAGCTGGGGCTGGCGACGACGCAGGACAACGACGAGCAACTGCTTGCCGAAATGTTCGGTATGCTGCATGCCCAGCGCATCGACTACACCTTGTTTTTCCGCAACCTGGCCGCCATCTCCAGTACGGACGACAGCGAGGATGCGCCGGTACGCGACCTATTCCTGGACCGCAGCGCCTGGCAAGCCTGGGCGGCATCGTATCGGCAGCGGCTACAGCTCGAGCACTCGGTCGATGAGGCCCGCAGCACGGCCATGCGGGCGGTCAACCCCAAATACATCCTGCGCAACCACCTCGCGGAAATCGCCATCCGCCGGGCGCGCGAGAACGATTTTTCCGAAGTGGCGCGGCTGCGCCAGCTGCTGTCGCGGCCATTTGACGAACAGCCGGACATGGCACACTATGCGGCCCTGCCGCCGGACTGGGCCTCGGGCCTTGAAGTCAGTTGTTCCTCGTGAGAGGCGATCCCGTTCATTTGGAAGCCACCTCTCGCCGAAACCCATTACAGGAGTCCCCCATGAGCGCACGCAAGACCGACGCGGAATACCGCGCCACGCTCTCCGACATCGAATATCGCGTCACCCGCGAGGCCGCCACCGAGCGCCCGTTCACCGGCAAGTACTGGGACCACTGGGCACAGGGCACGTATACCTGCGTGTGCTGCGGCACGCCGCTGTTCGCCTCCGGCACCAAGTTCGACGCAGGCTGTGGCTGGCCGAGCTACTTCCAGCCGCTGGAAGCCGAGGCCATCGACGAGCATGTCGACCGTTCGCACGGCATGGTGCGCACCGAGGTCCGCTGCAGCAAGTGCGACGCGCACCTCGGCCACGTGTTCGAGGACGGCCCGGCACCCACCGGTCTGCGCTACTGCATCAACTCGGCGTCGCTGAATTTCCGCGACGATGCCAGTGATGACTCCACGCCGCCAGGAACATCTGGCGATGCGGCCTGACATTCACTCCAGACTTTCATCCCGATAGGAACCCGCCCCTCATGAAATTCCTGTTCGACCTGTTCCCGGTGCTGCTGTTTTTCGCCGCATTCAAACTGGCCGATATCTACGTCGCCACCGCCGTCGCCATCGTCGCGACCGTGGCGCAGATCGCCTGGGTCTGGCTGCGCCACCGCAAGGTGGAGCCCATGCAATGGATCAGCCTTGCCATCATCGCCGTATTCGGCGGGGCCACGCTCGCCCTGCACAACGAGACCTTCATCAAGTGGAAGCCGACCGTGCTCTACTGGCTGTTCGGCGCCGTGCTGCTCGGCAGCCTCGCTTTCCGCCGCAACCTGATCCGCAAGATGATGGAAAAGCAGATCGCCTTGCCCGATGCCGTATGGGGCACGCTCAACCTGGCCTGGGCCGGATTCTTCATCGTCATGGGTGTGCTCAACCTGCTCGTGGCCTACAACTTCTCGACCGATATATGGGTCAACTTCAAGCTGTTCGGCGGGATGGGCCTGATGCTGGTCTTCATCGTCATCCAGAGCCTCTGGCTGTCGCGCCACATGCGCGAACCCGACAACCACGATGCCGGAGGAGAACGCTGATGGCTGCAGACCCGCGCGCGCTCGAGGCGCGCCTGCGCGAAGTATTCGCGCCCACCACCCTGACGGTCGAGGACGAAAGCGCCCTGCATGCCGGCCATGCAGGCGCGGCTTCGGGCGGCGGACACTACCGCGTGATCATTGTCAGCGCCGCCTTTGCCGGCAAGTCACGCGTGGCGCGTCACCGCATGGTGTATGATGCGCTGCAGGCATTTTTGCCCGACCAGATTCACGCGCTCGCCATTGCGGCGACCACGCCGGAAGAACCGACCCACACAACCTCGACTTCGCATTCATGAAGAAAACCGTCCTTACGCTGAGCCTCCTGGCTGCCCTGGCTGTTTCCCCGTTTGCTGCCGCACAGAACGCCGCCGTCGTGAACGGCAAGGCCATCCCCAAGGCGAAGCTCGATGCGCTGGTGAAGAGCGCCGGCCAGCCTGACAATCCCGAACTGCGCAACCGCGCGCGCGACATGCTGATCGACCGCGAGCTGCTGGTCCAGGAGGCCAACAAGCGCGGCGTGACGCAACGCCCGGACGTGCAGGAACAGGTCGAGCAGGCCCGCCTGAATGTGATCGTCGCAGCGCTGTTCGAAGATTATGTGAAGAACGATGCCAACAACGAGGCCGACCTGCGCGCCCAGTACGAGAAGATCAAGGCGCAGTTCGGCAATGGCAAGGAATACCGCGCCCGCCATATCCTGGTGGAGAAGGAAGCCGACGCCAAGGCGCTGATCGCCCAGATCAAGGGCGGCGCCTCGTTCGAGGAACTGGCCAAGAAATCCTCCAAGGATCCGGGGTCGGGCCCGAATGGCGGCGACCTGGACTGGGCCAACCCGAATGGCTTCGTACCGGAGTTCTCGGCTGCCATGACCGGCCTGACCAAAGGCAAGATGACCGAAACCCCGGTCAAGACGCAATTCGGCTGGCATATCATCAAGCTCGAAGATGTGCGCGACGCCAAGATTCCGTCCTTCGAAGAGCTCAAGCCGCAGCTGATGCAGATGATGGCGCAAGACCAGAACTGGCAGCGCGAGAAGTTCCAGTCCATGCTGAAATCGCTGCGTGACCGCGCCAAGATCCAGTAAGCACCCCACCCCCCGGAAGAAACGGCGCCGCGGCGCCGTTTTTCTTGGTAGTCGTTAGAATGACTTTTGTATCAGGATGATTTCAGACCCATGCCATTGATCGTTCAAAGCCCCACGCCCCTCGCCGCAGACAACCTCGACGCCGTACGCGTCGCGGCTGGTGCAAGCGCCTGCCACCTGCATTCGCCGCATCTTGCCGAACTGGCGGATATCGACACGGCGGATGAAGCCCTGCGCGCCCAGCTCGACGAGATCTGCTACGCGCGTGGCATCGACTGGGCGGTGGTGCCGGCAGGCAAGCGCCTGGGCGATTTCAAGCTGGTGGTGATGGACATGGACTCCACCCTGATCACCATCGAGTGCATCGATGAGATCGCGGATTTCTGCGGCAAGAAGGCTGAAGTCGCAGCCATTACCGAAGCCGCGATGCGCGGCGAGATTCCTGACTTCAACGAAAGCCTGCGCCGCCGACTGGCCCTGCTGGCCGGTCTTGATGCCAGCGTGCTCGAACATGTCTACAACGAACGCCTCAAGCTGTCGCCGGGCGCGGAAACCATGCTCGCCGGCGTGCGTGCCGCCGGCATGAAGACGCTGCTGGTCTCGGGCGGCTTCACGGCCATGACGGAACGCCTCAAGCCACGCCTTGGCCTCGACTTCACCCGTGCCAACGAACTGGAAATCGTCGACGGCAAGCTGACCGGCAAGGTGCTCGGTGAAATCGTCAATGCCGACGTCAAGGCGCGCATCGTGCAGGAAACCTGCGCTGCGCTGGGAATTCGCACGGACCAGGCCATCGTCATGGGCGACGGCTCGAACGACCTGAAGATGATGGCGCTGGCCGGTCTCTCGGTTGCCTTTCGCGCCAAACCGGTGGTACGCGCCAAGGCCTCCGTCGCCTTCAACTTCGTCGGTCTCGACGGCTTGCTTGGACTGTTTCCCGGCAGCGCTGCCTGACGCATCTCCATGGGCATTTCCATGTCGTGAATCTCCGTCTCGTCTGGAGACGGAGGACGGGGCACCGCCGGGGCAAGCAGCACGTCAACGCCCCGACGCGCGTGACAGGTCAAGCCGAACCGGCGTCGAAATCGTCTTGAGCGCGCCGCCTAGCGCAGATGCGCTTCCAGGCTTTGTCTCACATCCGCGATCAGATCGCGTGGATCTTCCAGACCCACATAGAACCGCACCAGTCCGCCGGCCGGCTTGCCTTCTGGCGGCCAGGCGCTGGCTGTGCGCATCGACAGCACATCGTACGGCAAGGCCAGGCTGTGCGCCCCGCCCCATGAAAAGCCGATGGCGAAATGACGCAGCCCTTCGATGAAGGCATCGATCTGCGCCTGGGTGTATTGCGGCTGGAACAGCACCGAGAACAGGCCGGTCGCGCCGGTGAAATCGCGTTTCCAGATCTCATGCCCTGGGCAATCGGGCAACGCGGGATGCAGCACGCGAGCGATTTCAGGCCGCTGGCCGAGCCATTCGGCCAGCTCCCGCGCCGCGCGGTCATGCGCGGCAATGCGCACAGGCATGGTTTGCAGGCCGCGCAGCACGAGATAGCAATCGTCCGACGACACGCCCCACCCCATGCGCATGCGCGTAAGCACCAGCCGGTCCTGCAGGGCTGCGTCGTTGACGATGGTCGCGCCCATCAGCACGTCGCTGCCACCTGACTGGTATTTGGTCAGCGCCTGCACGGAGATATCTACGCCGTGCGTAAACGGCTTGAAGACGAGCCCGGCCGCCCAGGTATTGTCGATGGCTGTGCGTACGCCGCGTGCGCGCGCGGCCGCGACGATGCCAGGCACATCCGGTACTTCCATCGTCACTGAACCCGGCGCCTCGATCCAGATCAGGCGCGTTTCGGGGCGAATCAAGTCGGCAATGCCGGCGCCGATCATCGGATCGTAGCGCCGCATCGTGATACCGAAGTCGCGCGCCAGCCACGCCCCGTGGTCGCATGTGGGGCCGTAGGCGTTATCCGGCACCAGCACATCGTCGCCGGCCTTCAGGAAGGCGAAATACACCAGCGAGATTGCGGCCAGCCCGGAAGGCAGCAGCAAGGCATGGCTGCCGCCCTCGATCTGCGCCAGTTGCTGGCACAGCGCCTCGCTCGTGGGCGTGCCATGCAGGCCATAACGCCAGTACGGGCTATCGGCCCGGCCATATGCCCGCAACTCGTGCAGATTGTTGAACAGCACCGTTGAACCGCGATGCGTGGCCTGCGGAAAGGCGCGGAAGCCCGGCGGAATATCTAGCGCGGGCTGCACGGCAGCTGTCTGGGGATATGGCGGCGAACTGGGGGGATCGAAGTCAGAAGCGCTCAACTCGTTACCTCTTGGATGATGGGTCACCAGCCGATGATGCTGGAACGGGCCGGACCAGGTGTAGCGGGGAGCGCCGGCGCGCGTGGCGCCGGCATGGGGGCCGGGGCGGCAATCGGTGCAGCGTTGCTGTAGGCAGGATCATCGGACCGGTATGGCGGAATCACCGTCACAGTGACCGGCACCAGCACAAACGGGAGTATGCGGCGGCGATCGAAGGCATCGGTCCACTGGCCGCGCACCACGCCGAGCGCATCGATCTGCCCTTCCCACATGCCCGTCACCGTGGTGCCGTCATCCGACTCCTCCATGAGGAACGTGCCGTCGGCATACTCGCCGGCCACACGCTGCACCGCGCGCGAGGTGCCGTAATGGTATTCACCGTGCACGCTGTCCCGCTCATCGGGTTTGGGTCCGAGCCGCATGCGGATGGGCACGTCGCCAATCGTGCCCCTGTACTGCGGATACCTGGCGTAGGCTGGCTCGGGTGCCAGGGGCTGCGGCGCGCTGGCTTGTGGCCCTGCCGCAGTGCGGCGGCGCATCTCGCCCGCCTGGATCGCGTCGTTCAGCCCGAAGGCGCCCTCTGTTACCGTCAGATCCTGCGTGGACAGCACCTGTTCGCCCGCTGGCTGTGCCCACGCGGCCGCGCCCGCGAAGCAGATGGCACAGCCGAGCGCCATGGCGGCAAGCGATGTGCGCGGCACACTCATGCGGCACCGCCTGTCCTGGGCTGGAAACTGAAAAAGGTCATGCAATGTCCTCGCGGCGGCGACGCCGTGTCGTTTGCCTGAAAGTATAGCGAACGCCGCCTGCCCGGTGCTTTGACCAAGCGGTTTCTCAAGCATTCGTGACGATTGAGCTGGGCGGCCTGCAGCCAAGGCAGGAGTGTGTGCTTGCGGTCAGTGTGGTCGATGCGCCCGACACAGGTGGCCACGCATCAACCCGACAAGCCGGCAAGACCTCAGACCAGCTCGCCCCACAGGTCGTGGCCGTCGGCACCGGTGATGCGTACGCGCACGAACTCACCGACCTTGACCTTCTGGCGATATGCCGCGCGCTGGCTGACGGAGGCGCGCGGCGGGGCGATAAACACCTGCCCGTCGATCTCCGGCGCATCGGCCACGGAACGCGCAATGCCGCCATCCTGGTTGACCTCGTCGATCAGCACACGCATCGTCGTGCCCACGCGGCGCTGCAGCCGCTTTGCCGACACGGCCTCGGCCACCTCCATGAAGCGCGCACGGCGCTCCTCGCGCACCTCGTCCGGCACGGCATCGGGCAAGTCGTTGGCCGTCGCGCCTTCCACCGGCGAATAGGCAAAGCAGCCGACGCGATCGAGCTCCGCTTCAGCGATGAAATCGAGCAGCGTCTGGAACTCTTCCTCCGTCTCGCCGGGGAAACCTGCAATGAACGTGCTGCGGATCGTCAGGTCCGGGCAGATGGCGCGCCACGCGCGGATCCGCTCCATGGTCTTTTCCGCATTGGCCGGCCGCTTCATGCGCTTGAGCACCTCGGGGTGCGCGTGCTGCAGCGGCACGTCCAGATACGGCAGGATCTTGCCCTCGGCCATCAGCGGAATGATCTCGTCCACGTGCGGGTACGGATACACATAGTGCAACCGCACCCATGCGCCATACTGCGCCGCCAGTTCGCCCAGCGCGGCGACCAGCTCCGTCATGCGCGTCTTGAGCGGGCGGCCGTTCCAGAAGCCGGTGCGGTACTTCACATCCACGCCGTAGGCGCTCGTGTCCTGCGAAATCACCAGCAGTTCCTTCACACCCGATTTGAACAGGTTCTCCGCCTCCAGCATCACCTCCGCCACCGGACGCGATACCAGGTCGCCGCGCATCGACGGAATGATGCAGAAGGTGCAGCGATGGTTGCAGCCCTCGGAAATCTTCAGATAGGCATAGTGCTTCGGCGTCAGCTTGATACCTTGCGCCGGCACCAGATCGAGGAAGGGATCGTGCGGCTTCGGCAGATGCGTGTGCACCGCCTGCATCACCTCGCCCAGGGCATGCGGCCCGGTCACCGCCAGCACGCTCGGATGCACGCTGGTGATGATGTCCTCGCCCGCCGCATTCTTTTTCGCACCCAGGCAACCGGTGACGATCACCTTGCCATTCTCGTTCAGCGCCTCACCAATCGCGTCGAGACTCTCCTGCACGGCTTCATCGATAAAGCCGCAGGTGTTCACCACAACGAGATCCGCGCCGTTATACGTCGAGGCAATGTCATACCCCTCGGCGCGCAGCTGCGTCAGGATCTGCTCGGAATCGACCAGGGCCTTGGGACAGCCGAGGCTGACGAAGCCGATTTTTGGGGTGTTGGACGGGGAGTTGGACATGGCGACGACTATTCGGAGAAGGTGGCGCAGTGCGCACGTATAGGCAGATAGCGCCACGTACGGGCACGGCAAGCGATTGGCTCGGGGACGGGCCCGATTTTACCTGCTTTTCATGGTGCCGCGGGGCCAGCCAGCCCAAGGCGGCCCCACCCTACCATCGTGCACCGTCATGGCGGCCCGGCCAGTGCCGCCAGCGCACGGCTAGAAACCGAAGAACGTGCGGGTGAACTGCCGATGCTGCGGCTCGGAACCGCCATGGCCATTGAGCGCGATTCGGGTCTGCGCATAGTTGCGCTGCGAAGACTGGGTCAGATCGACCGTCATTCGAGCATAGTTGAACAGCCGGGCGGTCGCTCCAGAAAAGAGTAGCTCGACCAGATCCTCGCGCGACAGTGCATCGATTTCTTCCGGGGTTGTGGGCAAGGCATCCAATTGCGCCAGGGCCTCATCCGCGAGTTGTTGAGTAGTCATGCTCTTGACACTATGCGTCCGATCCCAGGCGCGCAACGGTTCGCGTATGCCTTTCAGTGACTCAACGATATTCTCCTTCAATGATGCCAGCAAAGTACGCTGCGGACTGTCGACACTCCCCAGCCGTTCCATGAGCTTCGCATGTGGAAGAGCAAGAATGTATGTGGCAAACCGCTCCAGAGTCTCCGGGCTGGCGTCGTGGGGAACTTCGTACATACAGTTGGCGATGAGCTTGTCGAATATCTCGATGTCATGCTCCACCAACCCATTGCGCCAAAACAGACGGGTACCGGTAGCACTGGCATACGTCGGCGCAATGCTGACGTCAGGCTTGACTGCATCCACATGGTCCTCGAATGGCTCGAACAGCCATTTCATCAAGGTAGGCTGGAATTTGCCATGCAGTTGCCAACAGGCATCGATACGGTTCGATTGTCCGGAAACATTGCGATCGATACCGCGATCCAATATCGTGCCGGGGAAAAACGGACTGGCATCGTATCGTCCGAGGTACGCGGCAAGTGGATTGCCAACAGCACCGGCACCACCTCGTTCGTTCCTCGCCACACACTGCGTGGCGGCGAGGTAGGCATCGACGTCAAGGGTCAATACCGCATTGCGGAACCAGGCATTGCTGTCATTCGCTTGTGCTTTGGCGGAGAGATTCGTGCGTACCCGAAATCCATCTGCATTGATCTGTGCCGCGAGCGCGCGCGATGTTTCCTGGTTGACCCGCCCGCCTGTCAGCAAGGTGCGCCCGTCTTCGGCAACCCGGCACAACTGCAGCCGGTCATCCTTGTAGTACGACGCGGTATACTTTTTTAGAAGCAATCGAACCTCTCGGCGAACCTGCTCGTCTTCGCTGTTCATCATTCGATGCATTTGCTGTAGCGACGTCAATCGGTCCGCTCGCTCCGTTGTTTGCTGTAGTGCTGGATTGGCGGGAAATTCGAATGGTTTCGTCAAACCCTTATCCTGATTGAGCTTCCAGTACGCATCGAAATAGGCGTTGTGCGCAGATTGCAATTCGGGCATATCGATCTTCATGTCATCGCGCAAGAATGCACGGACCTGCAGTTCGATCAGGTCATTTCCCATTGTTCCTGCCAGCGTATTCCCCTGCAACACAAAGGTACGGCCTGTGGCGTGAGGCCCATGCTCGATATGCGTGGCCAGCAAGGTATCCAGGTTGCGATAGTCGGCAGTGGCAATCGCATTGCGGATGGCTTGCCAGCCTTGTGATGACTTGATCCGGATCATTCCGACCGCATGCAATGCATACAATTCCAAGGCTGTGTTGCCATGGGTTTCACCCCAGACAAACTCGGTCAGGTTTCCCAGGCCAAGCGGTGCCGGCGACAGTGTGTCGAGATCGATGGCGAGCGTGATGGGTTCCATCGTGCGCTGCCCGTGGACGACACCACGCAAACTATCCAGTGCACTCAGGTGCAGAAGATTGTCAACATCCAGCGACCGCAGCCGTTTCTTGCCCATGCTCAGGGTTGCACCAGGCGCAAACTCGACCCGTCCATCACGAGACCGATACAATGGCCCGCGCACGCCAATGTGCTGCAAGGCCGCCTTGTCGAAGCGAAGGGCTTTCGGATGCTTGAACCAGCTGCCGATCAGGCTGGTGGTATAGGCAAGATCAAGCGTGCCCGTCCGGGCAGCGCGCCAGTTTTCGTGGCCATTGGCATCGCGCTCCAGCACTTCGAACTGCCCGTCACGCTCGCGCATCTGGACCTTGGCGGGGTCATCTAGCTTGAGGCAACTGTCATCCCATACGATGGCCAGCCAGGCCAGTAACTTCTGTGCGGTTGGGGTCAGCCGATTGCCACCACCGCGCAATCCCTCGCGCATCTGTTCAAGTAATTTTTCCGCGTCATCCTCGCGATGACCAGGCGTGGTAAACAGCCGATGAACCAGATCTGGCATATGCTTGAAGAGCTTTGTTTGCCCGCCCTCCAGTCGTACATCCAACAGTTTGATGAACGCCTCGAGTGCCTGCTCGAAGCGTCTCTCTTCGGATCGGAGCGAAGTATTCCGCTTTCCCAGATGCTGGAAAAACCATCCCTTGTTCTTGTAATCGGCGTCGATGGTCGGCGTAGATGATTTCCAATCGATATGCGGCGCGAACGGCGGCTCAGGATCGGCTGGGCAGCCATAGACGTCCAACGCTACGGTCACGCCCCCTGCCAACGAAGCCGCAGACTTGGTATCGGCCCTGCCCGCCATCTCCACTGCAGCAGCCCGCGCTGATACAGGCTCTTTACCCGGTGGATAGTGGGATGGCATGAAATTGGGGATGACGGAAGCCCCCTGCTTTAGTGCCGTGCCAGCGTGGTCATTGGCAGTGCGGGATGGCGTAGCATCCTGGATTGAAAGCACGGGCGTCGATGGAGCGTCCAGAGAGCCGCACGCCTCCGCTGCGATCGCCATCACCGCGACAGCGCTTGCGTCCTGTTTGCCGTACGCGGTGGCGGCCGGCTGGGCCGCCCCGTCATCCTGCTGCATGTTCCGATTCGCCGGGGAACCTGCCTGACGCCATGTCGCATACCGGGAACGCGCCTCAGCAGTCGGCTTTTCTTTCTTTACGTGCTGGGTGGCGGGTTCGGCGAGGCGCTTTTCCAGCGCATCGAGTTTGCCCTGCGTTTTGAGAAGTCGCCGTGTAAACAAATTGGAGTCAAGCCGCAGGATTTCTTCAGCATCCAATCTGTCCACCGATAGGTTCATGCGCTCGTCAAGCGCGCTGACGTATCGGGTCAACTCCTCATTGTTTTTCACCAACTCCTTCAGCTTGGCGACATCGCAATTCTTCGGCAAGAGATCAAACCGGATCATATTGCGAGCAGCGTGATTTTCTCGCGATTGATTGAGTGTGGCTGCGCGAATGAGAACGTGCTCTGCGTGGGCTCGTACCAATGAAGTCACACGCCCATCGATATCTTTTCGCCTGTTTGCCCGCCCGATTTCCCTCAGAGCTTTATCAATGTCTGTGTTTTGAGGAGGTGGTTTGGGTACGGATAGAGAGGTTTTCGAAGGGCGGTTTGCGGCAGTGACTGGCATATGGCTTTCCACGAGAACGCGTCTCGCCTCTGTGCGGGCGAGCCGACAGCGGAATGTGCCATAGCACCTTCTGCACTTCTGCAAACAAGTGCAATACCAGGGGAAATATTGAAAAACGCTAGAGCGATGCGAAGCAGCGTGCCACCCCACCGAAGCAAGATAGGCGCAGATCGAGATGGAAAAAGGTGAACGGGCAAACGCGAATGGTTTGCCCGAGCTATCAAGACATCAGTCTGATGTCAGTTCCAGATTGGGAAACAGCACGTCACTAAACCCAAATCGTGCAAAATCCCGCACCCGCATCGGATACAGAATCCCTTGCAGGTGATCGCATTCATGCTGCACCACGCGCGCATGAAACCCTTCTGCGATGCGGTCGATGGGATGGCCATACTGGTCGAAGCCGGAGTAATGCAGGTGCACGTAGCGCGGCACCACGCCGCGCATGCCGGGGACGCTGAGGCAGCCTTCCCAGCCGTCTTCGATTTCGTCGTTGATGGCGGTGAGTGAGGGGTTGATCAGCACCGTCTTGGGCACGGCCGGTGCCTCCGGGTAGCGCGGGTTGCGATCGAAGCCGAAGATCACCACCTGCAGGTCGACGCCGATCTGCGGGGCGGCGAGCCCCGCGCCTTTGGCTGCTTCCATGGTATCGAACATGTCTTCGACGAGCGCGTGCAGTTCGGGCGTGTTGAAGCGCTCGACCGGCTTGGCGGGTTGCAGCAGGCGTGGATCGCCCATGCGCAGGATTTCATGGATCATTCGGCCCCTCCCTTGCTGTGTCAGCCTTGCAGCAAACGTAGCATGCCCTCTTCGTCAAGCACCGGAATACCGAGCTCCTCGGCCTTGGCCAGCTTGCTCCCGGCTTCCGCGCCGGCGACAACGTAGTCGGTTTTCTTCGAGACCGAGCCCGCGACCTTGGCGCCCGCGGCCTCGAGCATTTCCTTGGCGGCGTCGCGCGCGAGGTTCGGCAGCGTGCCGGTCAGGACGATGGTCTTGCCGGCCAGCGGCTGCGGGCCGAGGGCTGCCTCCTGCTCGTCCCAGTGTACGCCGGCGGCGCGCAACTGCTCGATCACTTCCACATTGTGCGGCTCGGCCAGGAAGTTGGCAATCGACTGGGCCACCACGGGGCCGACGTCGCGTACCTGCAGCAGTTCGGCCTCGCTGGCGGCAAGCAGCGCATCAAGATTGCCGAAATGGCGCGCGAGGTCCTTGGCTGTGGCTTCGCCGACATGGCGGATGCCGAGGGCATAGATAAAGCGGGCGAGCGTCGTGGCGCGTGATTTATCGATGGCGGCGACCAGGTTGCTGGCGGACTTGTCGGCCATGCGGTCGAGCGCGGCAAGCTTGGCAACGCCGAGCTTGTAGAGATCGGCCGGCGTGCGGACGATCTGTTGGTCGACCAGTTGCTCGACGATCTTGTCGCCCATGCCGTCGATATCCATGGCACGGCGGCTGGCGAAGTGCCACAGTGCCTGCTTGCGCTGTGCGCCGCAGAACAGGCCGCCGGTGCAACGTGCAATGGCTTCGTCCTCGGGGCGTTCGATATGCGAGCCGCACACCGGGCAGGTGGTGGGCATGACGAACGTCCGCGCATCGGCCGGACGGCGCTCGGCCACGACACCGACGATCTCGGGAATGACGTCGCCGGCACGCCGCACGATCACGGTATCGCCGATGCGCACGTCCTTGCGGGCGATTTCGTCTTCGTTGTGCAGCGTGGCGTTGGTGACCGTCACGCCGCCCACGAACACCGGTTCGAGCCGGGCTACGGGCGTGATCGCACCGGTACGTCCGACCTGGACCTCGATGTCGAGCAGCGTGGTCGTCATCTCCTGCGCCGGGAATTTATGGGCGATGGCAAAGCGCGGGGCACGCGAGACGAAACCCAGCGTCTCCTGCTCGGTGAAGGCATTGACCTTGTACACAACGCCGTCGATGTCGTACGGCAAGCTGGCACGCCGTGCGCCAACATCGTCGTAGAACGCCAGTAGGCCAGTTGCGCCCTGCACCACCTGCCGTTCCGCGCAGACTGGCAGGCCCAGCGTGGCGAACCAGTCGAGCATGGCGGCATGCGAAGCCGGACGCGCCGCGCCTTCGAGCTCACCGATGCCGTACGAAAAAAAGGACAACGGCCGCTTCGCCGTAATCTTGGGATCGAGCTGACGCAGGCTGCCGGCAGCCGCGTTGCGCGGGTTGACGAAGGTTTTTTCACCAGCGTCGCGCTGGCGCGCATTGAGCGCCTCGAAATCCTTGTGCAGCATGAAGACTTCGCCGCGCACCTCGAGCACGGCTGGCGCCTTGCCATGCAGCTTGAGCGGCAACGAACGGATCGTGCGTACATTGGCGGTAACATCCTCGCCGGTCGTGCCGTCGCCCCGCGTCGCGGCCTGTACCAGCCGGCCCTGCTCATAGCGTAGCGAGATCGCCAGGCCGTCGAATTTCAGCTCGGCGGCGTACTCAACACCAGAGGACTCGCTTGGCGCAGCACTGGTCGACGGTTCCGCGAACAGATCATCCATGGGTGACGCTGCTTGCGCGTCGCGGGCTGCCTTGCCCTTGGCCAGCTTGCCCAGGCCTTCCGCGCAACGGCGATCGAAGGCGACCACATCTTCGGCATCAAACGCATTGTTGAGCGACAGCATCGGGATGCGATGCGTGACCTGCGAGAACACCGACAGCGCCGCCCCGCCGACACGCTGGGTCGGCGATTCCGGGGACTGTAGTTCGGGATGCTCGGCCTCGAGCGCCTGCAACTCGCGAAACAGGGCGTCGTACTCGACGTCGGGAATGCTCGGCGCGTCGAGGACGTAATACTGGTAGTTATGGTGCTCGAGGGTCTGGCGCAGCCAGTCCACGCGCGCCGCGGGATTGCCTGCCTCCGGTTGCTCCGCTGGAGCGGACGGAAGTGGATCGCCTGTCATGCTGGAAATTCCTTGGAAGAGATACCGGGCGAGCCGCTGCAAAGGCCTGCACCGCCATGCGCGCAGCGTAACCGAGCGTCAACGCAAACGCGTAGCGGCATGGGTGGCTCCATGTGGGTGCCTACAAATCCATGCGACCGAAGCGGTTGGCAATGCTGGCCAGCCCATACTCGACCAGTCAGCAGCGATACCCGTTGTTCATCAAGCCGCGCTCAACCGCGCTCAGTGGCTGAACAGCCGCACCGCCGCCGACGAGCCGGCCGGAATGCCGCGATTGTCGAGCGCTTCGTACAGGCCGTCGAGCTTTTTCTGGATGGCGACAAAGGATGACTCGGTCAGCGGCTGCAGGTTGTCATCAACCACACGTGCACCCATGCGCTGCGAGAGGCTGTAGGCGTACTCGCAGATGAGCTTGAATGGCTTGAGTTGGGCGTCCGAGGTCGGCACGTCGAGCAGCAGCGTGATCTGGTGACCGGCCTTGGCGGTCAGGTCGTCGCGCAGAAAATTGGTATCGCCGAAGTGCAGCGTCAGCAGTGCGCGCTGCACGCCGTCGCTACCCGGATGGAAGCGCGTGAACCGGGTACCGTCGCGCGACAGGACGAGGCCATCTTGCGTGGCGATGTTCTGCACATAGGCTGCTGACCAGGGCGCCCCGTCAGAGAGCACATTCACGCCGAGCTGGATATCGCAGGCAGCCGAGAAGGCATCGAGCTCGCGTGCATTGGCCACGGCCTCGGACATTTCGGGCAGGTCCGCCGAGGCATCGAGCTGTTCGCAGAAGGCTTGTACGGCGCTTATGAATTCCGAGAACTCGAGCGCATTGAGCGGACCGGTGCGATTGGCCAACTGCACGGCCACCTGCAGCTCGCGATAGCGGTGACCGCCGCGCACCAGTTCCCAGGCTGGCGTATCGCTGCGCAGCCCTTCCACGTGAACCTGCTTGGTGCCCGCGCGGCGCAGGCGGTTGAGCAGCGGCAACACGCGGTCGCCGGAGACTTCACCATCGAGCCGGATCGGCACGATGCAGTCGATGAGCGGGTCGATCACGCCAGGCTTGGGATGCGCATCGCTCCACTGGACCATGCCGGCTGCCGTGGCCGTAGCAGCCGTTGCATCGGCCTGGGCGCTCTCGTGGACGTCGCCCGCTTGCACGACTGCGGCTTCACCGCTGTCATCCAGTTCCGTGTCGGACAAGGTGTGCCCTTCGGAGGCCGGCGCATCACCGGGGAATGAAAAGGACGGCTCGCGTCGTGCCGCGACAGGTGATGCGGCCGAATGGGCTGAGGTGTGAGGCGACACCGGTGCAGTCTGGGAAGGCTGGGAGATCGGCTTTGACACCGACGGAAACACATCCGCGCTGTCGTCCGGCAGGTCGTCCGGTCCAGTGGACAGGTCATCGCCCGGTTGCATGGCGCGCGGCCTGCGTGCCTTGTGCGCCTGCCACTGGTTGTACAGGATCACGCCAACGACCACGAGGGCGCCAATGGCGATCAGGCCGAGCTGCAGATCGGTGAGGAACGGAACCAGGGAATTCTGCTGCATCAGGCGGCCTCCGCCATATTGACGGCGACATCCATGTCCACTGCCACGATCCGCGACACGCCCTGCTCCTGCATCGTTACGCCAATCAATTGTTGAGCCATTTCCATCGCGATCTTGTTATGTGAAATAAACACGAACTGGGTGTTGTCGGACATGCGCTTCACCATATTGGCATAGCGCTCGGTATTGGCGTCGTCCAGCGGCGCGTCGACCTCGTCCAGCAGGCAGAACGGCGCGGGATTGAGCTGGAACATGGCGAACACCAGCGCAATGGCCGTGAGCGCTTTCTCTCCACCAGACAGCAGATGGATCGTAGAGTTCTTCTTGCCGGGCGGCTGTGCCATGACCTGCACGCCGGCATCGAGGATTTCCTCGCCCGTCATGATGAGCTTGGCCTGTCCACCGCCGAACAGCATCGGGAACAGTTCGCCAAAATGCTGGTTGACCTTGTCGAAGGTACCCTGCAGCAAGGCCCGGGTTTCCTGGTCGATCTTGTTGATGGCGTCTTCCAGGGTATTGATCGCATCATTCAGGTCGGCTGACTGCGCATCGAGGAAGGTCTTGCGTTCGCGTGCCGCGCTCAGTTCGTCGAGCGCGGCCATGTTGACCGGTCCCAGCGCATTGATGGCGTTGTTGAGGCGCGTGACCTCGCCTTGCAGGTACGATGGCTTCAGGTCGCCAGTCAGTTTCTCGGCCAGTGCGGCTTCATCGACTTCGGCTTCGGTCAGCTGCGTGGCGTACTGTTCCTGGTTGAGGCGTGCGGCCTGCTCCTTGAGCTGCAGTTCCGACATGCGATCGCGGATAGGCTGCAGGCTGCGTTCGGCCACAAGCCGCTGTTCGTCGAACTGGCGCAGCTGGGCTGAGAGCGTATCGAGTTCGATGCGCGCCGCGGCAAGTTTCTCTTCTTTCTCGGCGCGCCGTTCGAGGGCTTCCTGCAGGCCGGTATGCGCGGTCTGCTCGTTGATGGTCTCCAGCTCGATGCGCGATTCCTCAAGCGTGCCCTGCACGCGCTCGGCCTGATCGGCAGCGGTCTGGATGGTACGGCGGAATTCGTCGATGCGGCTCTGCAGGTTGCGCTCGGCAAACAGCGCTTCCTGTGCGGTACGCTCCAGTTCACGCAAGCGGTTGCGCGCGCCGTTCAGTTCGCTGTCGAGCGCTTCGAAGGCCAATTGCTGGTCTTCGAACACGGCCTGCTTTTCAGCCAGCGCCGCATCATGCTGCTCGAAGCTGGCCTCCGATTCGGCGCGGATGGCGCGCTGCTCTTCGATCTGGAAGGCAATTTCCTCGAGTTCGCCACGGATCTGGCCGCTGCGTGCGGCATAGCGCTCCATGGCCTGCGACAGCTTGAGCACCTCCATCTGCAGCGCATGTACGCGGCGCGTGGCTTGCTCGGCGCGCACCCGCGCCTCGCTGAGCGACTGGCTGGCCTGGGTATAGGCAGCTTCAGCGCGTACTGCGGCAGCCTTGGCTTCGTCGGACAGCAGCAACTGGGCGCGCACCTGCTTCTGCAGGTTATCGATTTCCTGGGCGCGGGCGAGCATGCCAGCCTGCTCGGAATCGGCTGCGTACAGCTGCACCGAGGCGCGGCCGATGAGGTGACCCTGCGCCACCACGAACATGCCGCCTTCCGGCAGGTTGCTGCGCGCGCTCAGGGCGCTCGGCATATCGTTGGCGATAAAGACGTTCGCCAGCCAGTCCTGCAGCAATGCGCGCAGGCCCGGGTCGGAGATCTGCACCAGCGACAGCAGCGGGCGCAATCCGGCTGGCGCATCGCTCTGGCGCGCGGCCGGCGGCGGCGAGTAGAACGCTAGCTTGGCTGGTGGCGCATCGGCGGCAAACGCCTTGATCCAGTCGAGATTCGAGACTTCGAGCGCAGCCAGACGTTCGCGCAGCACGGCCTCGAGCGCGCTTTCCCAGCCCGCTTCGATCTGCAGTTTCTTCCACAGCCGCGGCAGTTCGCCCAGGCCATGCTTGTCGAGCCAGGGCTGGATCTTGCCATCGGTCTGCACGCTTTCCTGTAGTTGGCGCAGCGCGGTGAGGCGCGCTTCCAGGGAGGCGATGGCGGCGGCTTCGGTCTGCACGCGCTCCTGTGCGGCGCGGCGCGCTTCATCGAGACGCGGCACGGCTTCTTGCGCGTCCTCCAGTACAGCCTGCGCCTCGGCGAGGATTTCTTCCTGCTCAGCCAGTTCGGCGCGCTGCGATTCCAGCAGGACTTCGTCGGGGCGGTCGAGCCCCTGCTCTTCCGACGACAGGCGCTCGCGGCGCTGCTCGAGCTGCTGCAACAGCTGGTCGGCATTGCGTTGCTGTGCGGCTTCCAGCTTGAGGCCTTGCTCGGCTTGCATAATGGCCGAGCGCTGCTCGGTCAGGCTCGCCTGGGCATCGCGCCACTGGGCTTCGAGCCCCGGCAGCGCTTCATGCTGCGTGGCGACGGCTTCCTGGGCGGCGACGGTTCGTTCCTCGGCCATCGCCAGTTCTTCCTCGGCGCGGGCCAGGTCGTCATTCGCCTGTTGGCCTTGCGCACGCCACTGTTCGGCTTGCGCAGTCAGGGCGGCGATCTGCGCCTGGATGCGGTTGCGCGACTCCACCACGTAGCGGATTTCGGCTTCCAGCTTGCTGACTTCGGTATTGGCTTCGTACAGCGCGCCCTGTGCCACATGCATGGCATCAGAGGCGGTGTAGTGCGCCGCGCGCATGGTTTCGAGTTCGGCCTCGACATGGCGCAACTGTGCGGTCTGCGCTTCCAGGTCGATCTGTGCCTGTTCGATGGCGCGCGCATGACGCTCCTGCTCGGCCAGCGCCTCGCGCTTGCGCAGCAGCCACAGCAGATGCTGCTTCTCCACGCCTTCGGCCTGCAGCTCCTGGTAGCGTTTGGCGACTTCGGCCTGCCCCTCGAGTTTCTCGAGATTGGTGCCGAGTTCGCGCAGGATATCTTCGACGCGGGTCAGGTTCTCGCGCGTATCCGAGAGCCGATTCTCGGTCTCGCGGCGCCGCTCCTTGTAGCGCGACACGCCAGCCGCTTCTTCCAGGAAGATGCGCATGTCATCCGGCTTGGCCTCGATGATGCGCGAGATCATGCCCTGCCCGATGATGGCGTAGGCGCGCGGCCCCAGGCCAGTACCGAGAAAGATGTCCTGGATGTCGCGCCGGCGCACCGGCTGGTTGTTGATGTAGTAGGAAGATGTACCGTCGCGCGTCAGCGTGCGCTTGACGGCGATTTCGGCGTACTGGCTCCACTGTCCGGCGGCACGGCCTTCGCTATTGTCGAACACCAGTTCGACGCTCGCGCGGCCGGCCTGCTTGCGGGCCGTGGAACCGTTGAAAATGACGTCCTGCATCGACTCGCCGCGCAGCTCGGAGGCGCGGGATTCGCCGAGCACCCAGCGTACGGCGTCGATGATGTTGGATTTGCCACAGCCGTTGGGGCCAACGATGCCCACCAGCTGTCCCGGCACCTGGAAGGTGGTCGGGTCGACAAAGGACTTGAAACCTGCAAGTTTGAGTTGGGTCAGGCGCACGTTGGTGTCGTCTTCTCGTCTTCAAGAAACACCATCGGAATGAGCATCCTGTTCTGGCCCGGTGGGCCGCCCGGTCATTCCGGGCCATCCACACCGTACAGCGACGCCGTGCAACTGCGCCAGAATCATTCCGATGGCGTTTCTCAGTCAAAAGATGCCGCCCCGTGCAGGCAACGGCACTATCTGCGCTGGATTCGACTGTCCCCGCACAATTGTCGGCAATCATACCATCGCCGCTTTCCCCTTTTCCGCATTTTCGAGCGGCAGGCGGCTCGGTTCCCCGAAGGGCTTGCGGGAACCACCCCGACTAAGGGAACCCGGCTACCCGCCCCGATGCCACGTTACGTCTGGGCCGCCGCCTCCGATCCGACTGCAGCTGCTGGCCGCGGCCGGTGCACAATCCCTGACAGCGCCCCGGCGGCAATGATGCACAGGCCACCCGCAGTTTCCTTCAGCGTCAGGGTTTCCGTCGCCAGCCACCAGGAGGACACGGCCGCGACCACGATCTCGAACAGCATCAGCAGCGATACGCGGTTGGCCGGCAGGCGTTGCAGGCCGTATTGGGTGACGGCATTGCAGCTGACAAGGATCGTCGCAAGCCCCAACACCAGTGCCAGGAGCGGCCACAGATCGCCCGGCGCAACTTCCGGCAGGCGTGGCTGCGTGACGAGGGCTGTCAAGGCGGCCACGGCAGCACAACCGGCGAATACGACAATCACCCGCAACTCGGCGCGCATTTCCGGATGGCGGTGCGCGGCGAGGCGCGACAGCACGTTGTTGAAGGCAAAACCGATGCCGCCGGCAAGGCCTGACCACTCGGCCGCCGTGGCGGGCAGCGGAATGCCGGCTTCGGGCGTCCACAGCATCAGGCCTGCACCGAACAGCGCCAGGACGATCAGGCCGATACCGGCCCAGTCGAGCTTTTCGCCGAGGATCCAGCGGGCAATCAGGGCCGTCCACACGGGGGTCAGGTAGAACAGCAGCAGCACGCGCATCACATGGCCGTTGACCGAGCCCCAGACAAAGCCGGTATTGGTCACCCCCGAGGCCAGGCCAATGCCGATGATGATCCACGACCAGCGGAAGGTATGCAGGCTGCGCCGCAGGGCGACAATGCCGATCAGCATGGCGATAGTCCCGGTCGACGCGGCGGCCAGCAGTCCGCCAAGACCGAGCCCGGCCATCAGCCGGTACGGGTACCACGCAAAGCCCCAGACGGAGGCGCCAACGAGAATGGCGAGGACGGGAGCAAGCGAATGGGAATGGGTGGTTGATGTGGCGTTAACAGCACTCGACATGGCGGCAGGAATCTATCAGCAAATCAATTTGACGATACCGGGAGCCGCATGGAAGCCCTATCTACCCACTTTGCAGGGACCTGTGCAAATCCCTAGCAACGCCGACAGTTCAGAATGCTTCCTCTATAATGCTTCGTTTTAAACCGGCCTGGAAAAACTTCGTGAACCCGCGTCTCGCCTCACTGCAGCCCTATCCGTTCGAAAAACTGAAAGAGCTGGTCAAGGATGTCACGCCGAACCCGGCGCTTGCGCCCATCAGTTTCGGCATTGGCGAGCCCAAGCATGCCACGCCTGCGCTGATCCAGCGCGCCATGGCGGATGCCCTCGCGGGTCTGGCGAATTATCCCACAACCGCCGGTTCGCTGGCGCTGCGCACCAGCATCGCGGAGTGGATCCAGCGCCGCTACGGCCTGCCGAAGATCGATCCGGCCACTGAGGTGCTGCCGGTGACCGGCACGCGTGAGGCGCTGTTCGCCTTTGGCCAGGTGGTAATCGACAGCACCCGGCCCGATCCGCTGGTGCTGTGCCCCAACCCGTTCTATCAGATCTATGAAGGCGCGGCTCTGCTCGGCGGCGCCCGGCCCTATTTCGCCAACAGCGATCCAGCCCGCAACTTCGCTCCCGATTTCGACAGCGTGCCCGATGACGTTTGGGCGCGCGTGCAGCTCGTCTACCTGTGCACACCGGGCAATCCGTCCGGATCGGTACTGACGCTCGAGGACTGGCAGAAGTTGTTCGAGCTGTCAGACCGTTACGGTTTCGTCATCGCCTCCGACGAGTGCTACTCCGAGATCTATTTCGACGAAGCCCGCCCGCCCCTGGGCGGACTGGAAGCAGCGCACCGTCTCGGACGCGGATTCGAGCGGCTGGTGATGTTCTCCAGCCTGTCCAAACGCTCCAACGTGCCGGGCATGCGCTCTGGCTTTGTGGCCGGCGATGCGGAACTACTCAAGACCTTTCTGCTGTACCGTACCTATCACGGCAGCGCGATGAGCCCCGTGGTGCAGGGCGCCAGCATCGCGGCGTGGAACGACGAAACCCACGTGCTGGAAAACCGCGCGCTGTACCGCACCAAGTTCGCCCAGGTCACGCCGATGCTGGCCGAGGTAATCGACGTGGCGTTGCCGGATGCCGGCTTCTACCTGTGGGCCAATGTGGCGCGCACGGGGCTGGACGACGCCACCTTCACACGCGAACTGCTCGCCGAGCAGAACGTGGCCATGCTGCCCGGCAGCTATGTCGCGCGCGATGTCGAGGTCAATGGCACGGTCGTTAACCCGGGCCGCAACTATGTGCGTATCGCCCTGGTGGCGAATGTGGAAGAATGCCTGGAAGGTGCACGCCGCATTGTGGAATTTTGCCGCCGGCGGAAATAACGCCTGGCGCCCCGAGCGGATCCGGCGCTTGCCGGATTCAACAGATTTACCCCTAACTTCACGATGGACGCTATGTCGCAAGAATTGCAATCCCTGATCGACCAGGCATGGGAAGACCGTGCCAGCCTCTCCCCCAAGGCCGCTCCCGCCGATATCCGCGACGCCGTGGCTGCGGTGCTGTCGCAGCTCGATGCCGGCACGCTGCGCGTCGCTGAAAAGCGCGATGGCGACTGGATCGTCAACCAGTGGGTGAAAAAGGCCGTGCTGCTGTCGTTCCGTCTCGAAGACAACCAACCGATGGCAGCTGGCGGCTTTACCCAGTTCTACGACAAAGTGCCGAGCAAGTTCGCCAACTACACCGCCGAAGACTTCGCCAAGGGCGGCTTCCGCGTGGTGCCGCCGGCCGTGGCGCGCCGTGGTTCGTTTATTGCCAAGAATGCCGTGCTGATGCCGTCGTACGTGAATATCGGCGCCTATGTGGATGAAGGCACGATGGTCGATACCTGGGCTACCGTCGGTTCGTGCGCGCAGATCGGCAAAAACGTGCACCTCTCGGGCGGCGTCGGCATCGGTGGCGTGCTGGAGCCGCTGCAGGCCAACCCGGTGATCATCGAGGACAACTGCTTCATCGGTGCGCGCTCGGAAATCGTGGAAGGCGTGATCGTCGAGGAAAACTCGGTGATCTCGATGGGCGTATATATCGGCCAGTCGACCAAGATCTACGACCGCGCCACAGGCGAAGTCAGCTATGGTCGCATTCCGGCCGGCTCGGTGGTCGTGTCGGGCAACCTGCCGGCCAAGGATGGCTCGCACAGCCTGTACTGCGCCGTGATCGTCAAGAAGGTCGATGCGCAGACGCGCGCCAAGACCAGCCTGAACGACCTGCTGCGCGGCGACTGAACCGGGTATCTGTTGAGGCGGCGCGCTGAACCGCGCGCCGCTTCGACGGTCCCACTGCAATGAGCTGGTTGAAATCCGGAAAGAAACGTCTCATGGCCATTGATCCCGCGACTGTCAGTACGGTGCTGTCCGTCCTGCCGACGATTTTCGAGCAGGCCAACAAGACCATCGAAAAGTACAAGGCCAGCCGCCGCAAGGAGGCTGGCGGGGACGCTGGTAGCGGCACGACGCCTGAGGCGCGCCTCGCTGAACTGGAAACCACGGTGATGCAGCAGGCGCAAAGCCTCAAGCTGCTGGCTGAGCAGCACGCCGAAACCATTGCGGCCATCCAGGCCGAATCGCGGCAGTTGCGCAAGCATCTGAAGATTGCCGTCGGGCTGGCCATCGGCGCCGGCGTGCTGGCGGCAAGCAGCCTGATCGTCGTGTTCAACCTCTTGCGCTGAATACCCGCGACTGCCCCCGCGATCCGCGCGACGTGCGGTCATCACCGCTGCCTCCATCCTGCATTCAAGGAATCCGTCATGTCCAAGTCCATCACCCTGTATGGCATCCCGAACTGCGACACCGTCAAAAAAGCGCGCACCTGGCTCGATGAACAGCAGATCGGTTACGTCTTCCATGATTTCAAGAAACAGGGCGTCAGCGAAGACGACCTGCGCCGCTGGCTGAAGCATGTGCCGCTCGAGACCCTGCTGAACCGCAAGGGCACGACCTGGCGCAAACTGACCGACGCCGACAAGGCCCGGGCCGAACAGACCGATGGCGCCATTGCGCTGATGCGCGAGAACACCTCCCTGATCAAGCGCCCGGTGTTCGAGCGCGGCAACACCGTGCATGCGGGGTTTTCCGCCGATACCTATGCCGCGCTGACGGCCTGATGTACTCTTGATGACTTTAGCGGCGGCTGTCATCCCGCGCCCCACCGGCCACCCCACCGCCCGCTCCACCCATTCTGTTTTTGACCATGTCCGCCACCCTCGCCCTGACCGAAGACCTGATCCGCCGCCGCTCCGTCACGCCTGCTGACGAAGGCTGCCAGGCCATCCTGACGCGACGCCTGACCGCGCTCGGCTTTGCCTGTGAAACCATCGAGAGCGGCCCGGACGACTTCCGCGTGACCAACCTGTGGGCAGTGCGCCGTGGCCGGGCCGGCACGGATGGCAAGCTGCTGGCGTTCGCCGGGCATACCGATGTGGTCCCAACCGGCCCGCTCGAGCAATGGTCGTCCGATCCGTTCGAGCCGTCGTATCGTGATGGCAAGCTGTATGGGCGCGGCGCGGCAGACATGAAAACCTCCATTGCTGGCTTCGTGGTCGCCTGCGAGGAGTTCATCGCCGCGCATCCCGATCATGCGGGGTCGATTGCCTTTCTGATCACCAGCGACGAGGAAGGCCCGGCGCACGATGGCACCGTCAAGGTCTGCGAGCTGCTGAGCGCGCGTGGCGAACGACTCGACTATTGCTTGATCGGCGAGCCAACTTCCGTGACGCAGGTAGGCGACATGGTCAAGAATGGCCGGCGTGGCTCGATGTCGGGCCGCCTTACCGTGCGCGGCGTGCAAGGCCATATTGCCTACCCGCATCTGGCAAAGAACCCGATTCACCTCGTGGCGCCAGCACTCGCCGAGCTCGTGGCCGTGCGCTGGGACGAAGGCAATGAATACTTCCCGCCAACCACCTGGCAGGTATCCAACATCCACGGCGGCACCGGCGCAACCAACATCATTCCCGGCGAAGTGGTAATCGATTTCAATTTCCGCTTTTCCACCGCCAGCACGTCCGATGGCCTTCAGCAGCGCGTCCACGCACTTCTCGACGCACATCAGCTGGACTACACGCTCGACTGGACGATCAGCGGCCAGCCGTTCCTTACGCCGCGCGGCGAGCTGTCGGAAGCATTGAGTGCCGCGATTGCCGCCGAAACCGGGCTGGATACGGAACTATCGACCACTGGCGGCACCTCGGACGGCCGTTTCATCGCCAGGATCTGCCCACAAGTGATCGAGTGCGGCCCGCCCAACGCCAGCATCCACAAGATCGACGAACATATCGCGATCGCCGACATCGAGCCGCTCAAGAACATCTATCGTGGCGTGCTTGAAAGGCTGGTGGCATGAGCGGTACCGTGCTGACCCTGCCGCCCGAGCTGCGCGGCCATCCGTTCCTGACGGTGCGCGACCTTGTGCGCTATGCGGTATCACGCTTCAATGCCAACCACCTGGTGTTCGGCCACGGCAGCGATAACGCTTATGACGAAGCGGTGTACCTGGTACTACACGGCCTGCACCTGCCGCTCGACCTGCTGGAGCCCTTTCTCGATGCGCGCCTGCTGCCCGCCGAGACCGAGGCTGTGCTGCACATGATCGAACGTCGCGTACGCGAGCGCGTGCCGGTGGCCTACCTGACCAACGAAGCCTGGATGCATGGCCTGCGCTTCTACGTCGACCAGCGCACCATCGTGCCGCGCAGCTTCATCGGCGAACTGCTGCAGGAAGGACTGGAGCCCTGGCTGCCCGACCCTGAAGGCACGGCCAACCTGCTGGAGTTGTGCACCGGCTCCGGCTGCCTGGCGGTGCTAATGGCCCACGCCTATCCCAACGCCCGGATCGATGCCGTGGACCTGTCGCACGACGCACTCGAAGTCGCTCGCCGTAATGTCACCGAGCATGGGCTGGCGGACCGTATCGCCCTGCATGAAGGCGACCTGTATGCCGCGCTTCCGGCCGGACAGCGCTACGACGCCATCTTCACCAATCCGCCGTATGTCAACGAGGCATCGATGCAGGCGCTGCCGCCCGAGTATCTCGCCGAGCCGCGCATGGCGCTGGCCGGGGGTGACGACGGCATGGATGTCGTACGGCGCATCATCGCCGATGCGCGCGCGCATCTCAATCCCGGCGGCGTGCTGATCGTGGAAATCGGCAACGAGCGCGCCAATGTCGAAGCGGCCTTTGCCGATCTTGATATCGTCTGGCTGCCGACCAGCGCCGGCGACGATCAGGTGTTCCTGATCGAGTATGATGCCCTGCCCGCGTAAAATAACGCGATGCGCCCGGATCGCCGTCGCTATGGCCTGAGCCGGCACTGACCATGCCGTGGACGGCAGGCAAGCGGCGCCGGCTTCGCGCATTGCTACGTGGGCCTGGCGTTGCCTGGTCACTGCCTCGCCGACCGTACCAGCCGCATGTGCAAGCGCCTCTGCGACACACCGACGGCCACATTGATAACTGCTACATGACTCGCCCTGGCAAGCCAGCCTGCACCTCGTTCATCCTGATTTCGACTCTCACGCTGTGATCCGCATCGACAACCTCACCCTGCAACGCGGCACCAAGGTGCTGTTCGACCATGCCTCCGCCACGCTCAATCCAGGCGAACGCGTCGGGCTGGTCGGTGTCAATGGCAGCGGCAAGACTTCGCTGTTTGCCCTGCTGCTGGGTGAATTGAGCCCTGATGGCGGCGACATTGCCTTTCCGCCCACGTGGGAAACCGCGCACGTCGCGCAACACACGCCGGCCGTCGACCGCACAGCGCTCGACTACGTGCTCGATGGCGACCGCCGCCTGCGTGCCATTGAAGCGCGCATGGCTGCCGCCAGCGCCGCCGGCGACGGCCATGCCGAAGCCGAGGCGCATGCCGCGTTTGCCGATGCCGATGGCTACACCGCACCGGCCCGCGCCGAGACGCTGCTGCTTGGACTCGGCTTTACGGCCGCGCAGACTGGCGCACCGGTCAACAGCTTCTCGGGCGGTTGGCGCATGCGCCTGAACCTGGCGCAGGCGCTGATGTGTCCGTCCGATCTGCTGCTGCTCGATGAACCAACCAACCATCTCGACCTCGACGCCATCGTCTGGCTTGAAGACTGGCTGGCGCGCTACCCCGGCACCCTGGTGATGATTTCGCACGACCGCGAGTTTCTCGATGCCACGTGCACGGTCACGCTACATATCGAACATCAGCAGATCAAACGCTATGGTGGAAACTACACGTTCTTCGAGACGCAACGGCTGCTGCAGATGGAGCAGCAGCAGGCCGCGTTTACACGCCAGCAGAAGCAGATCGCGCATCTCGAATCGTTCATCACGCGCTTCAAGGCCAAGGCCACCAAAGCCCGCCAGGCACAAAGCCGTGTCAAGGCACTCGAGAAGATGGAACGGCTCGCGCCCGTGCATGCCGCCGCCGGCTTTTCCTTCGAGTTCCGCGAAGCGGATGCTGCGCCCAATCCCATGATGGTGCTGGACGGTGTGGCATGCGGTTATGCCACCGATGCCGGTCCGCTGCCGATCCTGCCACATGTAACCCTATCGCTACAGAACGGCCAGCGTATCGGCCTGCTCGGTGCCAATGGTCAGGGCAAGTCCACCTTCATCAAGACCCTTGCCGGTACGCTCGCGCCGCTGGCAGGCACCGTGCGGCACGGCAAAGGCCTGCAGATCGGCTACTTCGCGCAGCACCAGCTCGAGACGCTGCGCGAGGACGACACACCACTGCAGCATCTGGCCCGCCTCGCCCCGGATACACGCGAGCAGGAACTGCGCGACTTCCTCGGCAGCTTCAACTTTCGCGGGGACATGGCCACCGCGCCGATCCGTCCATTCTCCGGCGGGGAGAAAGCACGCCTGGCGCTGGCGTTGATCGTCTGGCAAAAGCCTAACCTGCTGTTGCTCGACGAACCGACTAACCACCTCGATCTCGACACGCGTGAAGCACTTACCATGGCGCTCGCGCAGTTCGATGGCACGTTGATGCTGGTCTCGCACGATCGCCACTTGCTGCGTGCCACCACCGACCAGTTCCTGCTGGTGGGTGACGGCAAGCTGCAAGCGTTCGACGGCGACCTCGACGACTATCGCGACTACCTGCTGCAGCAAGCCGCGGCCAAGCGTGCGGCGCTCGCAGGGTTGCGCACCCCGGACAGCACAAGCCCTGCCACCGACGCCGGCCCGAGCCGCAAGGAAGCGCGCCGCGCCGAAGCCGAGGAGCGTCAGCGGCTTGCCCAGCTGCGCAAGCCGCTCGAAAAGGATCTGGCTACCGTCGAGAAGAATATGGCCGCGCTGCAGGCCGACAAGGCGAAAATCGATGCCTTCATGGCTGACGAAAGCAGCTACGCCGAGGCCAACAAAGCCCACCTGCTGGAGATGCTCAGGCGCCAGGCCGAGGTCACGGAAGCGCTGGATGCGCTGGAAATGCGTTGGCTCGAGTTGCAGGAGCAACTGGAGCAAATCGGCTAGACCAGCCAGCTGCCTTGCGCGTAGCGCGCCTGGTGGAGGCGCAATCGCCAGCGCTCGCTGATCCTGTCTACAACACCCTTCGCGCATGTGGCGCTACGCTTGATGAAGGCATTCGGCAGCTGGAAATCGTGATGGAAACGTTGTCGCAGAATCAGGTCGCCCCCTCGGAGGTTGCCGAGAGCCATCATCTGCTGATGCAGGCACTGATCCAGCTGCAGGAAACGGAGCGCACCTCCGTCGTCCCGCATATCTGATCAAAGCGCGTCATTCGGGGTCGATGGATCAACGCCGCTCACGCCGCACCATCGCCCCGATCAGCAGCAGGGTCAGGACAATCAGCCAGATCAGCGACCATACCGGAATGGAGATACCAAAGATCGGCGGCAGCGGCAGGCTGCACAGGCCACTGGAACGGAATACCTCTGGCAGCACCCGCGCGCTGGGCAACGCGTTGATCCAGTTCTGCATCGGGTCGATGCCGCACGATTCCGTGGGATGCAACAGCGTCCACACGTGATAACCCGCCACCGCAATGCCGCCGATGCCCGACAGCATCGCCAGTCCGTGCCAGAGGCCGCGCGTGGCGCGGCCCAGCGAGGCCAGCAAGGCGAACAGGCCGATGCCGAGGAAGGCGTAGCGCTGCAGGATACACAGCGGACATGGCTTGAGCATTTCCACATGCTGCAGATACAGCGCGTAGCCCAGCAGGCCGAAGCTGGCGATGGCAATCAGCAGGAAGAACGGGCGCGAAGGCATGGAGGTTGGTTGCACGGTCATGGAAAGCGGCAGGATAAGGTCTGGGAGCACATATTACCGCATCGTCCGCCCGCCCTGAGCCGTCACGCGTTTTCCGCCAGTTCACCGTACTGCGCCGCGTGCCAGCGGCGGCTTGAGGGCGAGCCAAGCCATCCCCGCATTGTTCCGCTGCTGGCGGCACCATGCTGCTGCCTTCGCGAGATATGGCAGCAGCCTCGAGCGCGATAGCCACTTCATACTGCTCTCATCCTCCGCAGGAATACTGTTGGCGATCAGTGCCAGCACAACTTCCACATGCGCAGCATGCCCGGCCGCATGCCATGCAGACTGGTCCGGCCTATCTTACTTTGAATAATCGGCGCCAACCTCCAGCAGCATGACGGCGAAGGCAGCGCGTCCATGCAGTCATGCCTGCTTTACGGTTCCGGATTATTTGTAAATGATTTCAAAACATTCGAGGCTTCACGGTTATTTACATGCCGATGGTGGTGCACGCCGATACCATGCCGTCATTGACCACTGAGGGCCCTCGATATGTTCATGCTCAAGACCCTGCGCAACTTGCGCGCATCCACGCCAATCGATGTGAACGGCGCCTCTCCCGATCCCATATCGCAAAGTGAGGACCCGGGTGCCGAACGGTATGAGGCGCGCTACCGTGACATGAAGATACTGGCGAAAAATGCCGGAATGCCCTCGGCGTATCTTGCGACGCTTCCGTACCGTAGCCGTGAAGGGGTGACCTTCTGCAGCCAGGGGAACGAATCGGCCAACATGCTCAGTAACGTCGCAGTCCGACATGCGCCATTCGTCAACCGCGACCTGATGGCGAATTTGCTGAAGCAGCTGAGCGCCAGTCTTGGCCAGGAGCAGCCGTCCGGCATGGGCACTGAGCTGAACGAAGCCCAAGCCTTGCACAAGGCCGTTAAAGCCTATCGCCACAACCTTGCGAGAATTGCGCCAGGCGCTCCAGAAATTCTCGAAACCTTCTACGACCTCGAACACTTTCACAAAGTGAACGATCAGCACGCTGTCCGGCAACTCACACGCGCACTTGCAGCACTGCAGCATCGCGAAGCGTTGGAGGCGGTCAAGTCGTTCTTTCTTCTCACGCGCGGGACTCACACAGCACTGGTCGCGAATCCGCATGTGCTGGGAGCGCTCCCACAGACACTCTTGCCGGCGGCTGCAAACAGCCGGGACTACATTACGCTGACAGCCAATTGGTTAAAAAACAAGCAATTGATCCCGATTGCTCGCATCCATAGCCGGAAATTTGAAGACATCCACCGCGCCAGAACCGGCTTCGGCGCCGCTGGCACGCCCAGTTTCAGCCAGCCCCATGCCCGCGAGAATCGCACCTATTACCAGCTCACACCCAGCGCGCTGGCGCTCACCCTTGCCAGGAGCGATAACGACAATCTGGTCTTGTTCGGCAAGCTCGCCGAATACATGCCTGTGCAATTTGAACACTGGCTGGAGATCGCCAAGAGGCGTGATCTTCCATGGGCTACCAAGATAACGGTCACCGCCGATTTCTACACATGCGGCCTGCTCCCGGATATCCAGACGCTGCTGGCTTACATGAATACCGGCAAAGCATGGCGCCCCGTGAAGAATGGCCCGGAGTATGCCGTACAGTATGCAGACGTATATCTTGTCCTGCGGGCGCTGTGCGAGCTCCCGCCATCAATCGCTCCGCAAGTTGCACAACGCCGCGACGCTGACTTCGCAGCATGGCATGAAGCGCTCTGGCAGCTGTCTCAATCGGCCGATGCGGACGCCCGCGAGAATTTCGAGCATCACCGGCTGCATACCAGCGAAGCGGCAGGCTTGGTGATGCCCGCCGCCGCAGGGGCCGCCGGCCTGGACCGTTACCCTGCCGGATCACCTCAGCGTATCGCATTCATGTTGCGTTACTGTTCCGATACCCAAGCACTGGGTGAATTGCAGGCCATGAGTGCCACCAGGGATCTGAGCAACCTGCTGGTCGATGTCGCCCGCGCCCGCAAGCCAGAATGCTTGGCGTTTCTTCTCGGGCGCGATCGCCATACAGTCACCGGTTTGACTCAAGCCTTGCACGCCATGCTGGAAGATAGCTTGCACGCCGACTGGGTGCGTCCGCGGGGCAAGCCGGATCCGACGCGGCTTGCCATGCTGCAAATGGCGAAGCAACTCGTCGAGCACGGCGCCAATCTTGGGGGATACGACGAAGGTCAACCCTCCGTATTGCATGAAGTCGTGACGCTGTCCTTGCACGATGGTGAGCCACAGGCAGTCCGGAAGCAGCAGTGCGCGCTCATCGAAATCATGCTCCAACGGGGCGCCGGCATCAATGGTCGCGACGCACTGGGACGTACACCGTTTGCAGCACGGATTCTCCAGATCAAAGGAGCGTGGAAATCCGACCGCATCGCCCGGCTGCTGCGCCAGAAGGGCGGGCACATCGATGCGCCGGGCCTGCTGAAGCGCCTGAGGCGATGTGCGCGGACTTCGCTGGAAGAAGTCATGCCGGTGGCGGGCAAAATCGGCGCCTTGTCCATCTTGCTCAAGGACAGCAAACTGAATGCGGATGCCCTCGCCATTCTGAAGAAATCGCCACTGACGGACCATTGGTCCGCAGAAACGATCCTGAGCCTCGGCTATGAACTGATCAACACCAGAGATCGAACATGATTGCAGCCAAAGGACTGATCGTCGTGTAGCCGGCGAGTCAGACCTGGTCGCCCTCCTCCAGCCGGTAGTGATAGTTGCGCGTATCGATGCGGCTGTGGCGCACCTCCACTGGCTTGTCGCCAAAGGTGTAGGCCACACGGCGGACTTCCAGCACCGGCGCGCCGAGCTCGATGCCAAAGTGCTCGGCGGCAAAGGCATCGGCACCGGCCGAAGCAAGCCGCTCGGAGGAGCGTGTGATGGTGATGCCGAAATGCCGCTGGTAGACAGCGTAGAGGGTGCTGCCTTGCTGCAGCTGGGCCTTGGTCAGGCCCGGGAACATTTCCACCGGCACCACCATCTCGGACACGATCACTGGTGTGCCGTCGACTTTCAGCATGTTGGAGATGCGATAGACCCCGGCCTTCTGTCGCGACCGGGGCAGCGCGAGGATTTCGGCCGTCTGCTCGTCGGCAGTCGATTTGCTGAATGACAGCAGCGTGCTGACCGGCAGGATGCGCGTGCCGTCGTTGCGCACGACGTGGAAGAACCGAAAGAGATTCTGCTGGTCGCCATGGATGGCAACGAAGGTGCCCTTGCCTTGCCGACGCACGAGCACGCCTGCCGCGGCCAGCTCGGACACGGCTGCGCGGATCGTCGAGATGCCCACGTCGTAGCGCTCCGCCAGCCGGCTTTCGCTCGGCAGGATGTCGCCGGGGCGCCATTCACCGGTGCGCAGCGCCTCGATGATCTGGTCCTTGACGTGCTTGTACAGCGGCATGTCCGCAGGCGCCGGGCCGTGGTTGAAGCGTCGGGAAACTGTCGTGGCAGGTTTGCTTTCCATGCGGCGATTGTAGCACCAGCCCCCTTCCTTTCCGCCATCCAGGCAACGGTTTCACCAGCCCAGGCAACCTTTGTGGCGCGCTGCAGCATCAATATTCATTGACAAACCCCTTTTCCCTCATACAATTGACTCATTCGAATGAGTCGAAGGAGACGAGCGATGAAGCTAAAAGACGTGCACGTCGCGGTGCTGGTCGAAAACCTTTATCAGGAAATGGAGATCTGGGTGCCAGTATTCCGCCTCCAGGAAGAAGGCGCGCAGGTCACGTTCATCGGTCCGAAGGCCGATGCGTACAAGTCCAAGCTGGGTTACCCCGTGCAGGCCGACCTGGCATCGCGCGATGCGGTAGGCAAGCGCTTCGACGCCGTGATCGTCCCGGGCGGCTACGCGCCGGACCTGATGCGTACCGATGCCAGCCTGGTGCAAATCGTACGTGATCATTGCCAGAACGGCGCCATTGTCGCGGCGATCTGCCATGGCACATGGATGCTGGCGTCGGCCGGCGTCCTGCCTGGCAAGCGCGTGACCGGCGCAACACAGATTCGCGATGACATCGTCCACGCCGGCGCCACATTCGTCGATGAGCCGGCCGTCCGCGACGGCAACCTGATCACCTCGCGCAAGCCGGCCGATCTGCCGCAGTTCTGTGCTGCCATCGTATCGGCCCTGGCCGAGAAGCACGCCTGACCCTCAACAGACATATCCCCTTCCCACAGGAGACCATTCTATGAAGTCCGCTTTCTCCGAGGCCATCGTCGCGCCGCCTGCGACGACACGGCGCGCCGCCACCACGCGCAACGACATGCAATGGCGCACGCGTCCGAACCTGCCGGATACGCACTATGTCGATACGCGCGTGTACACCGACCACGGTGTATTCGAGGAAGAGATCGACAAGTTGTTCAACCGGATGTGGCTGCCGGTCTGCCATGAAAGCGAGTTGCCAAAGCCGTACGACTACCGCACCAGCGGTGTCTCCAACAATCGTCCGATCGTGGTCGTGCGAGGCCCGGACAACAAGATCCGTACATTCCTCAATATGTGCCCACACCGAGGCAACATTATTGTGCGCGCCCCCTCCGGCTCGCTGCTCAAGGCCGAGCCGTCGGGCAATCCCAAACACATGACCTGCATGTTCCACGGCTGGCAGTTTGATGCGAAGGGTCGTTGCGCCGAGATTCCGCGCGAGGAAGATGGTTACCAGGATCGTCTGTGCAAGGCCGATGTCGGCCTGCGCGAACTGCGCACCGAGGTGGCTTATGGCGGTTTCGTCTGGGTCAACCTCGCAGATGAAGGTGAATCGCTGAGTGACTTCATCGCCGGCGCGTTCGATGGGATGCATACCGAGCTTGAGTCGGAGCCGCTGGAAATCTTTCACTACCAGAAAGCAGTCATCCCGACGAACTACAAGCTGTGGCATGAAACCAGCCGCGAGTTCTACCACGACTACATGCATTTCCATAACCGCGCGACTGGCATGCTGCAGCCGGGCTACTTCGACCGCAAGTACCAGGTCTTTCCGAATGGCCACGCCGCGACCGGACTGACCACGGTGGCCTACGATGCCTACGAAGGCAACAAGGAACGCCACCTGACCTTCCCCGGCATGCCAAAGAACGGCTGGAAACAGCTCAATATCTTCCCCGCCTGCACCTACAGCCTGCGTGCCTCTTGTCTGCGCGTGAGTGTGATGACACCGCTCAGCGAAAGCGAGACGCTGATTGAGGTGCGCGGCCTCGGCCTGAAGAGCGACACTCCAGAGATCCGTGAAGCGCGCATTATCGATCACGACACCATCTGGGGCCCGTTCGGCCGCAACATCATCGAAGACCTGCTGGCCGTGCAGAACCAGACGCTGGCGATGAACGAAAGCCCGGCCGCCAAGTACCTGATCATGGCGCGCGAGGAAGGCGACACGATCCATGACGAGATCGGACTACGCTCGTATTTCGCGGAATGGTCACGCCGCATGGGCCGGCCCGCCTCCAACCCGGTTGCAGGAGGTGCAGCATGCTGATTCGGGATCCCGGCACGCGGCAAGTCATCGACAGTATCGTGTACGAAAGCTGCCTTGCCATGAACGCCAACGACTGGGCTGGTTTTCTCGCACTCTGCGAACCTGAGTCGTTCCGCTATCGCATCACTAACTACAGCCCCGAGATCCAGAAAGACCAGACGTGGATGGATCGCGACTGGAAGGGCCTGAAATCGCTGTTCGACCTGCTACCCCGACACAACACCAACAATGCGCCGCTCATGCGCCATGCCACGGTGTACCGGGCCGAGCACGAGGCCGATGGCGACACCATACGGGTCCAGACGCTGTTCTCGCTGTACCGCACAGAGCTGGATGGCCTGAACTCGCATATCGTCTCGGGCCGCACGAGCCTGTTCGCCGTCGGTAAGTACGACGACCGCATCCGCCTGGCAGCAGATGGCGAATCGGGCCGGCTGGTCAGCCGCAACGTACGCCTGGAAACACGCCAGATCGATGTCGGTTCGCACATCCCGTTCTAGGAGACGAGCATGGGCTGGAAAAAAGTATGCGAGGTCGCGGATGTGCCCAAGGGCGAGATGAAGAACTTCTCGATCGGCGCGTTCGAGGTGATGGTCATCCATGGGGATAACGGCCACCTGGTCGTTCCCCCTTCGTGCCCGCACATGGAAAACGCGCTGGCCGATGGCTTCTTCGACGGCTGCGTGCTCACCTGCAACAAGCATCTGTGGCAATGGAGCATCCCCGATGCCCAGCCTATCGGCGTGGCCGAGCAGGCCCTGCTGCGCTACCCGTCCGAAATCCGCGATGCGGCGATCTGGGCGGAGGTGGAAACCGAGCTGCAGTACTGCCATGAAGACGAGTGCGAGTGAGCCGATGCATACCATGCTGCATTCCACCCCGCACGCGATCCTGATACGCACGCCTTCCGGCACGGCCGGCTACCGGGCCATGGCAGACGAGCGGCTGCTTGATGCCGGCCTGCGCGCCGGCCATTGCCTGCCCTATGAATGCGCGACGGGTACCTGCGGACAATGCCGCGCCACCGTACTGCACGGCCAGCACCGCGACCTCTGGCCGGAAGCGCCCGCTGCCGCCAAGCTGCGGCGGGAGCGCGGCGAGGTGCTGATGTGCCAGACGGCTGCATGCGGCCCGCTGGAAGTGGCACTGCCCAAGGGGGCGGAGCAGATGCTCGAACCGCACTGCTGGCCAGCACGACAGCAAGCACGCGTTTCCGGCTTGCGCCTGCTCAATGCGGACATCATCGAACTGCGGCTCGAACTGTCCGCCCCCCTGGATTTTCTACCCGGGCAATTCGTGTTGCTTGGTGCGCCAGGCGTCACCGGCTACCGCGCGTATTCCATGGTCAACCACGATATGCCGGCAACGGCACTGACCCTGCTGATCAAGCGCAAGCCGGATGGCGACTTTTCCACCTGGTTGTTCCAGACGGCGCGCGAGGGGATGCGGGTTGACCTGTTTGGTCCGCTGGGCAAGGCAACCTTCGAGGCAGACACGATGCAGGACATCGTTTGCATTGCCGGCGGCTCCGGCATCGCGGGCATGATGTCCATCGTCGGGGCGATCCATGGACAGCCACTGCGCGGCACGCGCCGTACCGACATGTTCTTTGGCGTACGGGCGGCGCACGACCTCTTCTATGCCTCTGAACTCAACGCCTTGGCGGAGCGGTCAAACGGATTGCTGCAGGTCACCGTCGCCCTCTCCGAGGTCCAACCAGCTCCCGCGCTTATCGAGCGTCATCCGGCGCTGCGCTTTGCGCATGGCTTCGTGCATGAAGTCGCGATGCACGGCCTCCGCCCCGGTCTGGAAACACCGACAGCGTTCCTTGCCGGACCGCCCGTAGCGGTCGATGCCGGTATCCGCATGCTGATGAAGCAGAAATTTCCATTGCAGAGAATCCGCTTCGACCGGTTTGGATAACACCTGCCCTGAATACCACTGACTGATGCGCGATCACAAGCATTAACACAAGAACGGGAACAAGCACGAACACTAGAACAAGCGCACTATCCACCCACAGGAGACGACATCATGAAGCGCCGTATCACTTTAATACTGGCAGCACTCGTGACCAGCATGGCCTGCGCTGGCACCGCCCTTGCCCAGGCATGGCCAAACAAGCCAGTCAAGATCATCGTGCCGTTTCCTGCCGGTGGGGCTACCGATGCACCGGCACGCATGCTAGCGGAAAAACTCGGCGGCATGTGGGGACAGTCGGTCATCGTGGAAAACCGTGCAGGTGCTGGCGGAACGGTCGGCGCCGTGGAGGCGGCCCGTGCTGCGCCGGACGGCTATACGCTGTTCTTTCCCTCGGGGGCGGTGATGACCGCCAACCAGCATATCTACAGCAATCCGCGCTACAACCCGGAGCGCGATTTCGTGCCGATCGCGACTGTCGCTTCCGGGCCGATGGTCATCGTGGTGCCAGCCAATTCGCCCTACAAGTCGCTCAAGGACCTGCTCGACGCGGCGCGCGCCAAGCCCAAATCACTATCGTTCGGTCATGCCGGGGTCGGCTCGCAAAGCCATCTCGCCAGCGAGGGCTTCCTGAAGGCTGCCAATATCCAGGCAACGGCCATCGCGTACAAGGGTGATCCGCCCGCGCTGGTCGATCTGGCCGGCGGCACGGTCGATTTCTGCGTAGCCAACATCACCGCGGCACTGACGCTGGTCAAGGGCGGCAAGCTGCGCGCACTGGGGGTGGCCGCGCCTGCACCGATCGCCCAGCTGCCCAATGTGCCGCTGGTGTCGGCCACCGTGCCGGGCTACGAGGCGCGCGGCTGGTTCGGGATCGTCGCTCCCGCTGGCACGCCAAAGGATATCGTGCAGAAAATTTCGCAGGATGTCCGGATCGCTTCTGCCGACCCGTCGATGAAAGAACGAGTAGCCGCCATGGGCATGGACATGGTGGGCGATACGCCCGAGGACATGAAACGCACGATGGAGCGCGAAAGCGCGCGTATCGCGGCACTTGTCAAGGAACGGCAGATCCGGATCGATTGAGGCGCATGTGCCTGCAGCGCGGTTGCCGGTTGCGCGGTGGACGGGTTCGCACGGAAACCACGCGCGACCGGAATACGCGCCGGCGCCATGCGAGCCGGATTCAGGCCGGCATCAGTCGAGCTCGCGCGCCCGGTCGATGGCGTGCTCGATCCGCTCGACGGCGATCACCTGCAGGCCGTCGATCTTCTGCTTGGGCGCATTGGCCTTGGGAATCAGCGCGACGGTAAAACCGAGCTTGGCGGCTTCCTTGAGCCGGTCCTGGCCGCGCGGGCTGGGACGGATCTCGCCCGCCAGGCCAACTTCCCCGAAGACCACGAGGCCGCGCGGCAGCGGCTTGTTGCGCATTGAGGAGTGAATCGCCAGCAGTACGGCGAGGTCAGCAGCGGGTTCGGTGATCTTCACGCCGCCCACGGCGTTAAGGAACACGTCCTGGTCGAAGCAGGCAATGCCAGCATGGCGGTGCAGCACGGCCAGCAGCATGGCGATGCGGTTCTGCTCGAGCCCCACGGCCAGGCGGCGCGGATTCGGTGCGCCCGCAGCATCGACCAGCGCCTGCACTTCCACCAGCAGCGGCCGCGTGCCCTCCTGCGTGACCAGGACGCATGAGCCGGCCACGGTCTGCTCATGCTGCGACAGGAACAGCGCGGATGGATTGGCCACGCCACGCAGCCCGCGTTCGGTCATGGCGAACACACCGAGCTCGTTGACTGCGCCGAAGCGGTTCTTGATGGCGCGGATCAGCCGGTACGCGGAGTGCGTATCGCCTTCGAAATACAGCACCGTATCGACGATATGTTCGAGCACGCGCGGACCGGCAAGCGCGCCCTCCTTGGTGACATGGCCGACGAGGATCATCGTCACGCCCGTGCTCTTGGCAATGCGCGTCAGTTGCGCGGCGCATTCACGCACCTGCGCCACCGAGCCGGGCGCGGACGTCAGCGCATCCGAATAAACGGTCTGGATCGAATCGACCACAACCACATCAGGCCGCTCGGCTTCGATGGTGGCCTGGATCTTCTCGAGCTGGATCTCGGCCAGCAGGGACAGGTTCGGGCTATCAATGCCCAAGCGGCGTGCCCGCAGCGCGATCTGTGCGCCCGACTCCTCGCCGCTCACATACAGCGCCCCGCGCTCGCGCGACAATTCCGCCATGGCCTGCAGCAGCAGGGTGGACTTGCCGATGCCGGGATCGCCGCCGATCAGCACGACCCCACCCGGTACCAGGCCTCCGCCGAGCACGCGGTCGAATTCCTCGATGCCGCTGCTGAAGCGCGGCACATCAGCCGCTTCGATTTCCGGCAGCTTCTGCACGCGCGCCGGTGCGGCCAGCGACTGGAAGCGGTGGCCGGAGGCAGCATTTTCCGCCACGCTCTCGACCAGTGTGTTCCATTGCTGGCAATGCGGGCATTGGCCCTGCCATTTGGGTGTGCTGCCGCCGCATTCGGTGCAGGTATAGATCGTTTTCGCTTTGGCCACGCGCTCAAACTCCGGGAATCGGCAGGCTAGTCATGCAGTCGACAGTGCAACTGGACGGTATCAGTCGCCGTCCGCCACGGATACCGGCACGCGCGGTGCCACAGCGCACATCAGCTCGTAGCCGATCGTGCCGCTGGCGGCAGCGACTTCATCGATCGACAGTCCCTCCCCCCACAGGGTGACCGGCGTGCCAACGCCCGCTGACGGACACGGCGTAAGATCGACGGCCAGCATGTCCATCGAGACGCGCCCCACCATGCGCGTGCGTGTGCCATCGACAAGTACCGGGGTGAAGGTGTCGCCCCAGCCCGGCGCATGGCGCGGATAGCCATCGGCATAGCCGCACGCCACCACGCCGATGCGCATCGCCGTATCGGCGGTAAAGCGCGAACCATAGCCAACGGTATCGCCGGGGGCCAGCTGCTGCACGCCGATGATTTCGCTGGTCAGCGACATGGCAGGCTGCAAGTCGAACTGCGCCACATCTGCGGCGATGCCAGTCGGCGAGGCGCCGTACAGCATGATGCCCGGACGCACCCAGTGACGGTGCGCGGCAGGATGCCATAGCGTCGCAGCGGAGTTGGAGAGGCTGGCCTCGCCCGGCAGGTTCACCACCGTGGCATCGAAGGCTTGCACCTGATGGGCGATACCCCGTTCGCCGTCCGCATCCGAAAAATGCATCATATGCACGATCGACCCGATCCACGGCATGGCGCGTGCACGCTCCCAGGCCGCCCGGTACTGTTCGGGGCGGAATCCCAGGCGGTTCATGCCGGTGTTCATCTTGAGCTGGATGGATAGCGGCCCGGCCGGGCGCGCCTGCTCGAGCATGCGCAACTGTTCCTCGCAGTGCACCGTGGTGGTCAACCGGTATTGCGTAATCAACGCGATATCTTCCGGCTTGAAGAATCCTTCGAGCAGCAGGATCGGCCCTTCCCAGCCAAGCTCCCGCAGACGCACGGCCTCGTCCAGATCCAGCAGCCCGAACCCGTCGGTGCCACGCAGGCCTGCGAACACCCGCTCGATGCCGTGCCCGTAGGCATTCGCCTTGATGATCGACCAAACACGCGACTGCGGCGCGCAGCGGCGGGCGACATTGAGGTTGTGGCGAAGGGCTGCGGGGAAGATCGTGGCGCGGATGGGTCTCGGCATGGGACAAATTACCTGGGTCGGCATGGAACCTGGCGCGGCAATCGGGTCTCTATTGCAGGCGGCCGTCAGCCAGGTGGCATGCAAAAGCGTTATTTGAACACATCCGGGCGGTGACCCTGCAAAAATGCTGCGACGCCTCGCCGGAACGTGCGCCCGCCTGCCTCCCGACCGGTTTCGGGACTTGCCGCGCATGCCGGAAGAGCAGGAAAAAGCGCAGCGATTTTCACAGGATGGGCGCCTTTTTCGTGATATAAAGCCGGACGCGCCGTCCGGTCGTCCTATAACGGACCCCACGGCAGGCGTCGTCGCCGGAGACCGAGTCGAGAGTATGAAGAAGGGTTTTTACACCATCATGGCCGCGCAGTTCTTTTCGTCGCTGGCCGACAATGCGCTGCTCATCGTGGCCATTGCCCTTCTTACCGAGATGCTTGCCCCGGCCTGGATGACCCCGCTGCTCAAGCTGTTCTTCGTGCTCTCCTACGTGCTGCTGGCGGCGTTTGTCGGGGCCTTCGCCGACTCGATGCCCAAGGGCCGCGTGATGCTGATCACCAATGCCATCAAGATCGGCGGTTGTTCCATCATGCTGTTCGGCTCGCACCCGCTCATTGCCTATGGCGTGGTCGGGCTGGGCGCCGCAGCCTACTCCCCGGCCAAGTACGGCATCCTGACCGAGCTGCTGCCACCCGAGAAACTCGTGGCGGCCAACGGCTGGATCGAGGGCCTGACGGTAGGCTCGATCATCCTCGGCACGGTACTGGGCGGCGCGCTGATCTCGCACAAGGTATCGCAGATGCTGCTCGGGATCGATGTGCCGTTCATCGATCTCGGCATCGAATCGCCAACCGAGGCCGCCATGATCGTGATCATGCTGTGCTATCTGGCGGCAGCCATCTTCAACCTCTTTATTCCTGACACCGGCGCCCGGTATCCTGCCCAGGAAAAAAACCCCTTCCGCCTGATTTCCGAATTTGCCGATTGCTGCAGCACACTGTGGCGCGACAAGGTCGGCCAGATCTCGCTGGCGGTGACCACGCTGTTCTGGGGGGCGGGGGCAACGCTGCAGTTCATCGTGCTGAAATGGGCCGAGCAGTCTCTGCAACTCAACCTCTCGCAGGGTGCGTTGTTGCAGGCCGTGGTGGCGGTGGGCGTGGCGGCAGGCGCCATCCTCGCGGCAATGCGCGTGCCGCTCAAGCGTTCGCTGTCGGTGCTGCCGTATGGCGTGGCAATGGGCCTATTGGTGATGCTGATGGCCTTCTACACGCGCGATACCCTGCCGCACGTCGTGTTCCAGATCGGCAATATGCAGTTGTCGCTGGCCATGCTGATGGCCTATCTGTTCCTGATGCTGCTGGGTGGCCTGTCCGGCTATTTCGTGGTACCGATGAATGCCCTGCTGCAGCATCGTGGCCATGTGCTGCTCTCGGCCGGCCATTCCATTGCCGTGCAGAACTTCAATGAGAACATTTCCGTGCTGGTGATGCTGTGCCTGTATGCGCTGCTGATCCGCTTCGACGTTCCGGTGAGCATCGTCATCATCGCCTTCGGCACATTTGTGTGCGTGACCATGCTATTGGTGATGCAGAAGCATCGCATCAACCAGCGCAAGTTCGATTCGGTCGCGCTGATCGCCGAAGACAAGCACCACTGATACCGTTCCGGCAGCCAGCGAGGACTTCACGGCCGGCCGCTCAGCCCATCCTGCCGCCTGGTTCCACCCGTTCCCCTTGCGCCCGGCGCAATGCCAGGTCGGTCCAGCCATCGGGCACGATGAATCCGCGCGTCACCTCATGCCAGCCGTCTCGGCCAGCATTGTCGGTCTCGCGCCGCAGGCCGCATACCATCACCGGAATATTGCGCCGGTATGCCGGCGCCTCGCTGCCGCTATGAAACCGCTCGTATAGCGCAGACACCATGGCGGCATGTTCCAGCAGGCCGCCACTCCCCCTATCCAGCTGCGCCGGCGACAGCCACAGGGCGCGCGGCAGCAGGCACCAGCGCAGATCGCCCGAACGGCCGGAAGGCTTGTGTGCAAACTGATCGAGCGTCCCCCACCAGCCATGCAGGTGATCGGCCGCCAAGCGCGCCGGCAGGCGACCGGACTGGCGCACATCGGGCCATTCCAGCGGATAGAACAGCCAGCCCTTCAGATAGGCCTCGGCCCGGTCCACGTTGCAGCCGAGTGCGGCGCGCGCTTCTGGCGTGTGCGACAGGGGGAGCTGGCGGGTAGCGATATGGTGCAGCTTGTCGCCAAAGCGGTCGGCAAGATTGGGGCCGACGAAGTGCATCCAGGTGATGGGGGCAGCCGGATCGGGTTCCGGCATCAGCAGGTAGAACTTGGTGGCGAGTTCCCAGTGGGTGACCACGCCGCTCGCCTGGTCGCGCCAGACGAAGTCGAGTTCTCCCAGCGTATCGATCTCGTTGCCCTGCCCGGCCGTCCGGCGGATGGGCAGGTTGGCCGCCAGCACATGGATACCCGGCAGATGCGCAAGCACGCCGCCCAGCAGGAGTTCAGCGTAGCGTCCCAGGCGCTTGGGAATGGCCGCCACCGGCGGCAAGCTGGCGGCGCCATCGGGAGCCTTCAGCCAATGCTCGAGTACCGGCGCCAGATGCGCCGGCCAGTCGGCCAGCGGAGGAAGAACCAGATCGTTGCTGCTCCGGCACGCGCCTGCTGCCCGATCCGTGTCGCCGGTACGCACTGCATCCGCTGCATCCGGCGCACCATGTCCCAGCAGCCATGGCGATGCTGCCAGCCAGCGCAGGTCGCGCTGCGTCCGGACGACCCGCTCAGGCGCGTCCGGCGGACGGACCGGATCGTTCATGCAGGGCACGCGCAAAGCACAGGTCATCCCAGGCTTTGGCCTTTTCGTTCGGGGAGCGCAGCAGGTAGGACGGATGGTAGGTCACCACCACCGGGATGCCCTCATAGTCATGCACCTGGCCGCGCAGGCGGCTGACTGGCGCGTCGGTGCGCAACAGGCGATGTGCAGCGACCTTGCCGAGCACCACGATCAGGCGCGGCCTCAGCAGTGCGATCTGGCGTTGCAGATAGGGTTCGCATAGCGCGGCCTCTTCCGGCTCCGGATCGCGGTTGCGTGGCGGCCGGCATTTGACGATGTTGGCGATATATACATTGCGCTGGCGCGACATGCCGAGCGCCCGCAGCATATTGTCGAGCAGCTTGCCCGACTGCCCGACGAAGGGCTCGCCCTGCAAGTCTTCCTGCTCGCCTGGACCTTCGCCGATGAACATCCATTCGGCCTGCTGGTCGCCCACCCCGAACACGGTATTGGTACGCCGTTCGCACAGCTGGCATGCCTGGCAATCAGCCACATGCCGGGCCAGCGGCTCCCAGTCGAGCGTGGCGATTTCCAGGGCGCGGGCGTTGCTTTGGGCGTGGTCACCCCCGTGCGGCCGGCGGGCCGGCTGCTGCAGCGGCATTCCCTCGTCGAACGAGCCAGGATGCCCGGTCCCGGGCGCGGTAACAGATGCCGTCCTTGTATCCCGTGCGGCAGCCACATTGGCCTCTGCCCCAATGGCGGCGCGCTCCACCACCCCTGCCGTGGATTCCGGTACCTGCAGCGCTTCCGGCACCTCCAGCACTGCGCCATGCTGGCGCGGCAGCCATTCCGGCATGAGGCCCATTGCATCGAGAAACTGTTCGCGTCGGCTCATGGCCGGAATCCTCCGTGTGCGCTCGCGGTATCACCGTCCGCTGTGGGCCAGTGCAGGCGCATGACCAGTGCGTCCTCGCGTGCACCATCAGCCGCCGGGTAATAACCCCGCCGCCGGCCGATTTCCGCGAAACCGCTGCGCTGGTACAGCGCGATCGCGCCACCGTTGGACGGCCGCACCTCGAGCAATATGCCATGATAGCCCGAGGCCCGTGCCGTATCGGCAACGGCCTGCAGCAGCCAGGCGCCAAGGCCACGGCGCTGGTGCTCAGGGGCGATGGTGATGTTCAGCAGATGCATCTCATCGACCGCCGGCATGACGATAGCGTAGCCGGCCAGCCGGCCATGCGCGTCGCGCAGCAATAGGCCGACATAACCGCTGCGTACGGAGTCCTCGAAATTGCGCTGCGACCACGGAAACGGATACGCCCGCAGCTCGATCGCCACGATTTCCGGTATGGACAGCACGGTCATGCGCTCAAGGCGCCAGCCGGCTGGCAACCCTGCCGGCACGGACAGATTGGCTGACAAATTCGACATGTCGCGTCCCTGCCGTTCCTGTCAGTTGCCTGCGGCCTTGGCGGCCGCCACGGCTTGCCGCTCGGTCACCGTCAGCGCCACCTTGTCGCGCACATACAGCGGCGCGGCATGTTCGGCGGATTGCGTCATGCCGGCATCGAACATGCGTAACGCGATGGCAGCCACGCTGCGTGCGTCCGGCAATATCGCGGGCAGGCGATGCGCTGCCTGGGCTGCAAGCGTCAGCTGTTCGCCAAATACGGTCAGCGCACTCCCCACCAGCCAGAACGGTCCTTCCGGCGCGATCACGGCCTCCGGCGGCGCGACGCGGGTCGGTGTCAGCGCTTCCCAGCCGCTGCCATCCCAGCGGAACGTGGCCCAGTAGCATTCCTGCATGCGGGCGTCGAGCGCCACGACCACGGGCATGCCGGCGGGCAGCTGTGCACCGGCCTGCTCGGCACAGGCTTCGAGCGAGTTGACGGCAATCACTGGCCGGTCGATACCGAACGCCAGGCCCTGGGCCACCCCGCAGGCCGTGCGCAGACCAGTGAAGGCGCCAGGTCCGGCGCCGAAGGCAATGGCGTCGCAGGCGTCGAGCGTCACGCCGGCCTCGGCCAGCACCGCGTCGACCAGCGGCAGGATCAGGTCGCTCGAACGCGGGCCCGTCTGTTCATGGCGCGCGACTGTGCGGACGCCGCCGTCCCGGCGCAATGCCAGGGCGACCGAGCACCACTCGGTCGATGTTTCCAATGCAAGAATCTGGGTCATGACGCGATTGTAGCGGTTGGCGAAACCGAGGAGGCCCTCGAATCGATCCGCGAGGTTCGTTGCTATGATGGAATTTTCCGTTCGTCCATGAGGATCTGCTTCAATGACCGACCTTTCCGCACGTTTCGCCCAGGCCCAGCAGGACGTCCAGCAATTGCCGGAACGCCCCGGCAACATGGTCCTGCTGCGCCTGTACGCCCTCTTCAAGCAGGCCAGCGAAGGCGATGCCGGCGATGACCGTCCGGGCGTGACGGATATCGTGGCACGCTACAAGTTCGATGCCTGGGCTGCACTCAGGGGTATGCCCACCGAAGACGCACAAGGCAAGTACATCGAACTGGTCGAGGAGCTGAAGGCCGGGAACTGAACCCTGCCCCTGAAGCCTGACCCTCAAGGCTGGTCAGTCGGCCCGATCACCGGCGCGGGGGCCGGGCGCATGCGCCATGCGGCCAGCATCGCCAGCCCCAGCAGGACGCCGAGGAACAGGAAGGTGTCGTCGAATGCCGCCAGCCGGTGGACCGGATCCACCGCGCTGGCGCTGACCGGCTCACCGCCCTGCATGCCCAGCCGCCACTGCAGTACGATACCGCACACGCTGATGCCGATTGCGCCGCCCAACTGGCGGATGAAACTGATCCCGCTCGACCCCTGCGACACGAGCGAAAAATCCACGCCGCGCATGGCCCCGATGCTCAGCGACGGCAGGATCAGGCCAAGGCCGATCCGCCCCACCACCACCCACAGCACCAGCACGATATAACTGGTGGCCAGCGAATTGGTCGCCATCAGCAGGAACGACGCCATCAGCAAGGCCAATCCGAGCGTGACCTGCTGGTAGGGCCGGATGATCTCGATCAGTCGCCCCGCCAGTACGATCACTATGGCCAGACAGATACCGGCCGGCAACAGCAGCAACCCGGCATGCGTAGGCGTATAACCAAGCCCGAGCTGCATGTACACCGGCAGCAGATAGGTCGAGCCGTACAGGCTGGCGCCATACATGAACGACACGATCGCGCCCATGGCGAACTGGCGATAGCTGAACAGGCGCATGTCGACCAGGGGATAGACGGCGCGCAGCTGCCAGAACACGAAGGCCCCGAGCGCCAGCGCCCCACCGGCCAGCAGCCCGCTGCCAAGCGCGGGAGCATGCATGACCTCCACCAGGCCGTTCATCAGCATGATGGTCGCTGCGCTGATCAGCAGCAGCCCGGTCCAGTCGAGCGGCTGGCGTTCTCCCATCAGCGCCGAATTCACCGGCATGAAGCGGCGTGCAAGAAACGCAGCCAATACGCAGAATGGCAGCACGACGAAGAAGATCGAGCGCCAACCAAATGCCTCCACAAGGAACCCGCCGACGCTTGGCCCCACTGCGGGGGCCAGGATCACGCCAAAACCGAACAGGCTCATCGCCCGTCCCTGCTCACGCTCCTCGAACGCGCGCAGGATCAGAATATTTGGTAGCGGCTGCATGATACCGGCTGCGAGTCCTTCCGTGACCCGCATCATCAGCACAAGCTCATACGAATGGGCCAATCCACCCACCAGCCCGCCACAGCCGAGCAACACCACTGCGCCGATGAAGGTCCGGCGCAAGCCGAGACGCAGCAGCAGCCAGGGCGTGAGCAGCATGCCGAGTGTCATGGCGATCATGAAACTGGCGGAGACCCATTGGGCACGCGCCTGCGTCAGCACAAAGGTCCGGCTGAGATCGGGAATGGCGACGTTGACGATGGTCGAGGAAATGATCGACGAAATGGTGCCGATCATCAGGACCAGCAGGACCAGCCAGCGTGTACGCTCACCGTAACGGGCGGCTAGCGATTCCCGCGTGGGCCCGGCTTGCCAGGGAATCATCCCAGGCGCCCTGCGGCTGCGAATTCGCGGATCTTGGCGATCGTATCCAGGTCCGCCGCGTGATAGGCAGACCGCACGATATCGGCGTAGCGCGTATCGCCGCGGGCATCGGCCTCAGCCATGGTGGTCGCGTAGACGAAGCGGACAAAGAGGTGCGCCTCGTCCGGCATCTCGATCGACATCATGAGAGAACCGCCTGCGTGCTCGGCCGTGGCATGCGTGTCGTAGCGCACGGCGGCGTGGGGGATCAACGTCACGGTATCGCGGATGCGCGCCGCACCGAAATGCAGTTCGCGCTCCAGTACATTGCCCGTATCCGAGAGGATCTCCGCACGGTCGAGGCCCAGCATGAACGCCTCGGGCTCGCGCGCCCGCAGGACCAGCCCCTGCCAGACCTGCTGCGAGGTGAGCGGTACCAGCAAGGGATTCAGCGGATCATTGATTTCAATCAGGTGCTCGAATTGCAAGCGATTTCTCCAGGGCAGCGTTCAGCCTCGATTATGAGCGCATTTGCGCCATGGAAAAAGGCCGGGCCCGCACACAACTGTGCGGAACCGGCCCCGGGGCAAGGCGGAGAGCGGCTCCGCCACGCGATGCAGGCGATGAGATCCGGCCTTCAGTGCCGAAGCTCAGGCTTGATTGTCAGACCTTGCGATCAGACTTCCTCGTACAACGGCAGCGTCAGGAACTCGGCAAAGTCCTCGGCAGTGGACATCTGCTCGAAGATCTGCGCAGCGCGGTCGTAGGTCTTGGTGTCGCCGCCGACCAGCGCCTTGACCTTGGCCAGTTCGACCGGGATGATCTGCCGGACCAGCTCGGCCGTCACCTTGGTGCCGTCTTCCAGCACGCCCTTGGGCGAGCGGATCCACTGCCACACTTGCGAGCGCGAGATTTCCGCCGTGGCGGCATCTTCCATCAGGTTGTGGATCGGCACGCAGCCATTGCCGGCCAGCCAGGCGCCGAGGTAATGGATGCCGACATTGATGTTCATCTCCAGGCCGGTGCGCGTGATCGGCGTTTCCGGCTGGAAGTTGAGCAGGTCGGCGGCCGTCACCTGGACATCATCACGCTGCTTTTCGATCTGGTTCTGCTTGTCGCCCAGCACTGCCACGAATTCCTTCATGGCCGGCTCGACCAGGCCCGGGTGTGCCACCCAGCCGCCATCGTAGCCATCGGTCGCATCGCGCTGCTTGTCGCTGATGATGCCCTGCATGGCGATGGCGTTCTTTTCCGGATCGTTCTTGATCGGGATCAGCGCGCTCATGCCGCCAATCGCAGGAGCATTGCGCTTGTGGCAGGTCTTGAGCAGCAGTAGCGCATAGGCACGCATGAACGGCGAGGTCATGGTGACCTTGGCGCGGTCGGCCAGGCAGAAGTTCTTGTCGACCTTGAACTTCTTGATGCAGCTGAAGATGTAGTCCCAGCGGCCGGCGTTGAGGCCGGCGCTGTGCTCGCGCAGTTCGTACAGGATCTCGTCCATCTCGAAGGCTGCGAGGATCGTCTCGATCAGCACGGTGGCCTTGATGGTGCCCTGCGGCAGGCCGATCTCGTTCTGCGCCATGACGAACACGTCGTTCCACAGGCGTGCTTCGAGGTGGCTTTCCATCTTCGGCAGGTAGAAGAACGGGCCGGCGCCACGGGCGATCTGTTCCTTGGCGTTATGGAACAGGAACAGCGCGAAATCGAAGATGCCGCCGGACACGCGCTGGCCGTCGACCGTGACGTGCTTTTCGGTCAGGTGCCAGCCGCGCGGACGCACTTGCAGCGTGGCAATCTTATCGTTGAGCTTGTACGACTTGCCGTTCTGCTCGAGCGTGAGCGTGCGACGGATGGCCTGGTAGAGGTTCACCTGCCCCTGGATCTGGTTGTGCCAGTTGGGCGTGTTGCTGTCCTCGAAGTCGGTCATATACGAATCCGCGCCCGAGTTAAAGGCGTTGATCACCATCTTGGCCTCGACCGGACCGGTAATTTCCACGCGGCGGCAGTACAGCGCGGGCGGGATCGGGGCGATCTTCCAGTCGCCGTCGCGCACACTCTTGGTTTCCGGCAGGAAATCGGGCATTTCACCAGCGTCCAGGCGCTTGGCGCGGGCCACACGGGCCTGCAGCAGCTCTTGGCGGCGCGGCTCAAAGGCACGGTGCAGCTTGGCAACCAGCGCAAGCGCTTCGGGCGTCAGAATGGATTCGTAGGCGGGCAGGATCTCGCCGGTGATCTGCATGCCTGCGGGGAGCGTCAAAGCCATGGTCATCTCCTGTGATTGTGTTCAAAGCGAAAAATCGGTTCATCGGGCGGGTGCAGGCGCACCCGCTACGCTGCGGACGCCGCGCGCCCGGCACGGGCCTCGCGGACAAACTGCAGCAGGTCGTTCATATCGTGCCCGGTACCTTGTGGCACCACATCGAGCTGCTCCGGCGGGTGACCGGCGCGGTTGATCCAGAAGGCGGTATAGCCGTACCACGCCGCCCCGCATGCGTCCCAGCCGTTCGACGAGACGAAAAGAATGTCGCGCGCCGGCACGCCGAACGTGGCCGGGCCCAGCGCATAGGCTTCCGGCGCGGTCTTGAACAGGCGCACCGGCTCCACGCTCAGCACGGCCTCGAACAGCCCGCCCATGCCTGCGCTCTTGACTGCGATGTCGAGCATCTCGGGATTGCCGTTAGAGAGAATGCCCAGCGGCAAACCCATCTCGCGCAACTGCCGCAGCACACCCGCATTCTCGGGAAACGCCGACAGGCAGCTGTACTCCTTCATCAGTTGCGCGCACTGCGTCTCGCTCAGCGCCAACTCGAGGCGGGCAGCCGCGTAACGCAATGCGTCCTGCGTAATGTCCCAGAACGGCTTGTAATACTCGCCACCCGGCCCGGCCAGCGAACGCAGCCGGGTGTAGTCGATCTGTCGGTCGCGCCACAGCAGCGCCAGCGCATTGCCCTTGCCCGGAAATAGCTGCTCGGCGCGCGCCGCGACGGAATACACGTCGAACAGTGTTCCGTAGGCATCGAACAGGACGGCGCGGATGGCAGACATGGGCAGCGGCGCGAGGCGCCGGTTTAGTCAATCGGATAACGCATTGTAGGAAGCCGGTGCGACAGCAGAAAGACGCCGACGGTCACTTGATCTTTTACTTTTAAGTACATAATCTTGCGTCATTCCAGACAAAATACTGCGGTTTTCTGCAGACTCAGCCGGATATCAGTGCTCGATGAGCCACCTCAAGCAGCTTGAAACCTTCGTGGCCGTCGCCTCCCGCGGCAGTCTGTCTGCCGCCGCCAGCGCCGAAGGCGTGGCGCCGGCCATCATCGGACGCCGTCTGACTGCGCTCGAGGAGCGGCTGGGCGTCAAGCTGATGGTCCGCACCACGCGCAAGCTCAGTCTGACGTTCGAAGGCGCGGCCTTTCTGGAGGATTGCCAGCGCATCCTGAACGACCTGCACAATGCCGAGGCCAGCGTCTCGGCCGGCGGCGTCAAGGCCAGCGGCCATCTGCGCATCACCGCTCCGGCCGGCTATGGGCGGCGGCACGTCGCGCCGCTCGTGCCGCGCTTTCTGGAGGCGCATCCGGACGTTTCGCTGACTCTCGATCTTTCTGACCGGGTTGTCGATCTTGTCAACGAAGGCTTCGATTGCGCCATCCGGCTCGGCGACCTGCCGGATTCCAGCCTGGTCTCGATCCGCCTGGCCGACACGCGCCGCGTGGTGGTGGCGACCCCCGACTACCTGGCCCGACATGGCACGCCCGCCACGCTGGACGATCTCAATCACGCCAACTGCCTGTCGTTCGGCGCTGGTGCGGCGCAACGCGGCTGGGTCTTCCAGCAGGACGGCCAGACTGTGATGGTGAAGATCGCCGGCACCATGGAATGCACCGACGGCGCCGTTCTGCACGAATGGTGCCTGCAGGGCCACGGGCTGGCGTGGCGCTCCTGGTGGGAGGTTGGCCAGGACATTGCCGCCGGGCGCCTGGTGACCGTGCTCGATGCCTATGCCGCGCCGCCGATCGGCATTCACGCAGTCTTTCCGCAGCGCAAGCACCTGCCGCTGCGCGTGCGGCTGTTCATCGATTTCCTGAAAAACACCTACGGCAATCCGGCCTATTGGCGGCGTGGCGGCATGGCGTCGTAGCACGGATATGACGGCCGGCTATGGCGGTTCCGGTACCGCGCCAGCACGCAGACGCCTGACAATAGGGTCCGCGCAGCCCGTATCGTCCAGGCAACTCATATAGCCTGCATGGCCGGGCAGACACGAGCCCGGCGGCAGCGTCCGGTTTGCGCCAGATCAAGAAGAGGCGTAATCGGTATTTCCTTATTGCGCGAGCGGACTACACTGAATACGAGGCAAGGCAATCGCTTCTTTTCGTTCCATCCACAATAAGGAGAAGACCATGTTCAAGCATTTGCTGATTCCCACCGACGGTTCGGAACTCTCGCACAAGGCGATGCAGGGCGCATTGGAACTGGCCACTGCCCTCAATGCCAAAGTCACGGCTTATGTCTGCCTTGAACAATACCCTTATACGCCATTCAGTGAAATCGTCGTCGAAGCGCCGCAGGCATTTCACGAGCGTGTGGAAAATCAGGCGCGTATTTACCTGAAAGAAGTCACGGATGCCGCGCAGAAAGCCGGCGTTGCCTGCACGACGGACATGACCACCTTTGCCGCCCCCTATCTCGGCATCATCGATGCTGCCGAGCGCCATGGCTGCGATGCGATCTTCATGGCCTCGCATGGCCGGCGCGGCCTGAGTGGCCTGCTGCTGGGCAGCGAAACGCAGAAGGTACTGACCCACACCGCGATCCCCGTGGTGGTCTACCGTTAAACACGCCCGGACATGGGCGAGCGGCGCGTGCCCTGCATGCGCCTGCCGGAGACGTACGGGAATCCGTCTCCGGCTTATTTTTAATATTTCTAATATCTGTTCTTCATTTATATCAATATCAATATCACGCTAATTCACAAAATTAATGTGTAGCGTGTGCAATACTGCTTTCAGTTTTTCCCTTAACTCTTGCAGTTCGTTAATAAGGAATGACGATGGCGGATTCATCGACGCACGTTTCGCATGCAGATCCCGCACCGGGCAATATCCTGCCGTTTCACCGCAAGGTGCTTTCGCCGGCCTCCCCTTCTGCCCCGGGGTCTCTTGCAACACGCCTCGCAAGCCGCGCGCATCTGATGCGGCGCATGCTGCAGCACGCCATGCATGCGCTCGAGCGCAGTCGGACCCGCGCCTCGTCGAATGACATGCATGCCTACCTGACGGCTTTTGCCGAGGTCAGCGCACTCGAACATGTCACACGCCATCCCCATGCCAGCCCGCACGATACCGAGCACGCTACGCTGCAGGCCGAAGCCACGGCAATGCGCTACCTGGTCTGCCTTGCGCCTGCCCCCGGCGCTCTGCGGCATGCCCAGTACCGTTTCGGCAGCCTGATGGCGCGTCGTGTCGCGCTGCTGATCCGCTATCACCGCGCCCAATGCACCGCGACTGAGCACCGTTTCATCGATGACCTGCTGCGCCATACCCTGCAGTGGGCCGAAGGCTATGGCACCAGCAAGCCGCGCTCCGACCTCCAGAGCGCCCACGCCACCCACGCTGCCCTCTGACTGACACCGGTCGGCAGGCGCGTCACGCACGATGAACAGCGCAAGGAAAGCCCCGGCGGAATATGCATACGCCATCCGCACACTGCCCTCAAAGGCGTCTGCTGGCTGGCCTTGCGGCTCCCTTGTTGCTTCCCCACCGATCACGCGGGCATGAAAAAGCCCCGCGGATCGCGGGGCGGAAGGTTCCGGTGCGTTGGTCGCGCACCGGTCAAGTAGCCTGGAGAGTGATCAGGCGACTTTCTTGTCGAAGAACTGTTCGTCTTCCGTCGAACCCTTCAGTGCAGTCGTCGACGACTGACCGCCTTCGATGGTCTGCGTCACAGCATCGAAGTAGCCCGTACCGACTTCGCGCTGGTGCTTGACGGCGGTGAAGCCTTTCTCGGCGGCGGCGAACTCCGCTTCCTGCAACTCGACGAAGGCGCTCATCTGGTTGCGGGCATAGCCGTGCGCCAGGTTGAACATCGAGTAGTTCAGCGCGTGGAAGCCAGCCAGCGTGATGAACTGGAACTTGTAGCCCATGGCACCGAGTTCCTTCTGGAACTTGGCGATGGTCGCGTCATCGAGGTTCTTCTTCCAGTTAAACGACGGCGAGCAGTTGTACGACAGCATCTTGCCCGGGAACTTGGCATGGATGGCTTCGGCGAACTTGCGGGCGTATTCCAGATCCGGCTTGCCGGTTTCACACCACACGAGGTCGGCGTACTCGGCGTAGGCCAGGCCGCGCGAGATGGCCTGCTCCAGGCCCGGCTTGGTGCGGTAGAAGCCTTCCACTGTACGTTCACCCGTGCAGAACGGCTTGTCGTTGTCGTCCACGTCGGCGGTCAGCAGGTCAGCGGCTTCGGCGTCGGTACGCGCCACCAGCACGGTCGGCACACCCATGACGTCGGCAGCAAGACGCGCTGCCACCAGCTTGGCGACGGCGTCGCGCGTCGGCACGAGCACCTTGCCGCCCATGTGGCCGCACTTCTTCACGGAAGCCAGCTGGTCTTCGAAGTGCACGCCGGCGGCGCCGGCCTCGATCATCGACTTCATCAGTTCGAAGGCGTTCAGCACGCCGCCGAACCCGGCTTCGGCGTCGGCTACGATCGGCGCGAAGAAATCGATATCGTCCTTGCCCTCGCTCCACTGGATCTGGTCGGCGCGCTGGAAGGTATTGTTGATGCGCTTGACCACCTGCGGCACCGAATTGGCCGGGTACAGCGACTGGTCGGGATACATTTCGCCGGCGAGGTTGGCATCGCCCGCGACCTGCCAGCCCGACAGGTAGATGGCCTTGAGGCCAGCCTTGACCTGCTGCATGGCCTGGTTGCCGGTCAGCGCGCCGAGTGCGTTGACGAACGGCTCATTGTTCATGAGGGTCCACAGCTTTTCAGCGCCACGCTTGGCCAGCGTGTGCTCGATCTGCAGCGAGCCGCGCAGGCGGATCACGTCTTCGGCGGTGTAACCGCGCTTGATCCCTTTCCAGCGCGGATTCGTGTCCCATTCCTGTTGCAGTTTCTTGGCTTCGGCTTCACGCGACATTTTCACTCTCCTGAGATGACATACGAAATTTGTCCGACTGACCCGGCCTGCATTACTTCGACCAACAGGCATCAAGTCATATGTCTTATATAAGAGTGTAGGGAATGGTGCGGCGCCGCAACAAGCCGAAAGAACAATTACAACAAGAAATTCATTCCTTTAAATTCAAATGGATAGAAAATTATTTTTACGATGCGAAACGTCTTTTTCCATCATGAGACAGCGTGCTTGTGCCTCGCATCGACATGTTTTTACGCACCAAAACAATATTTCACATCATGAAATACGAAATGTGGCCCCGCAGCTGTCACCCAGGGTCATCTCGCCAGCCGATGCCGGATCCAATCGCCACCGGCAATCCGGGTTGCCAGCGCGACGGCATCGGCATGGACCGGGTAGACGATGCAGTCGATGCTGGCCTCGCCGCACTGTACCGGCAAGACAGTGCGCAGGAACAGGGACAATCGCCCCGGGTACACCTCCTCGATGGCATCGAGCACAGGAATCAACGTTGCATCGATTTCATATACCTCGCCCGATACCGGGCTGGCCGTCGTATCCGGTATCAGGCCCGGGTAATCGCCCATGTCAACCAGCTCACCCCGCACGGTACCCGCCCCAATCAGCGTGGGAGCCGGCAGGCTGTGACGGGCTGCGGCCCGATGAATATCGTTCGACTCACCGGTGCGCAGCGTGCCATAGACAAAGATGAAGGGCATGGTCAAGAGCAATCCCGGCGGTTCGTACCCGCTTCAATATCATTTCAAGACTGACTCAGTGCAGCGCCTGCGCGGCCACCAGGACGCCGTCATCATCGGCGTAGATCCAGTCACCAGGCCGTACGACCACGCCCGCCATCTGCACCTGCACGCCGGACTCGCCGACGCCACGCTTGTTGCTGCGTACCGGACACGTGGCCCAGGCACGGATGCCGACCGCACACGCCGCCAGCTCCTGCGAGTCCCGCACGCAGCCGTTCACGATCACGCCAGCCCAGCCGTTCTGCTCGGCCAGCTTGCCGAGATTGCCGCCCACCAGTGCGCAGCGCAGCGAGCCGCCGCCCTCCACCACCAGCACGCGGCCGTTGCCCGGTGTTTCGAGCGTGGCGCGTACCAGCGCATTGTCTTCGAAGACCTTCAGCGTGGCCGCCGGCCCGGCAAAGGCCGCAAGCTTGCCAAAGCTGCGCAGGCCGGGCGCCATCACACGCAGGGAGCCATCCGCAAGACGCGCCTCATTGGCGTCGCACAGATCGCAGGTGTTGAAGGTCATATCCGCTGCCATTCCGTTCTCCTGAAAAAACCGGTGTTCAAATCCTCAGTGACCGCGCGCCTGCGCTGCCTGGCGGATGGCGCTCAGGGTGGTGCGCGACGTGATCTGCTCCGGATCGGTCCGGATCTCGATCAACGTGCTGACCGGTGCGGCAAGTGCCTCGCGCAAGGCGGGTGCAAAGCCGGCGGTCTGCGTCACGGTCACGCCGCGCGCCCCATAGGCGCGTGCCAGCGCGGCGAAATCGGGATTGCGCAGCGGCGTGCCGCTGATGTGTCCCGGATACTCGCGCTCCTGATGCATGCGGATCGTGCCGTACATACTATTGTTGACCACGATAATGATGATGGGCGCGTCATACTGCATGGCGGTCGCCAGCTCCTGGCCATTCATCAGGAAACAGCCATCGCCGGCCAGTGCCACCACCGGGCGGTCGGGATGCACGAGCTTGGCGGCCACTGCAGCCGGTGTGCCGTAACCCATGGCACCACTCGTCGGCGCCAGCTGCGTGCGGCTGCCGTGCACGAAACCGGCATGGGGATAGTAGCGATGCAGCCAGCCAGCGTAGTTGCCGGCGCCATTGGTGACAATGGCGTTGTCCGGCAGGATCGCGCGCATCTCGGACACCACCCGCGCGAGATCGACGCCTTCTTCATGAGCGGTGCCGGCAGCCGGCACCGCGATATTCGCCAGGTATTCCGCATGCGCCGCCTGTGCCCCCGTTTCCCACAGCCGCGCCGCGGGGGCTGGCAGTGCGGCAAGGCGGGCGGCGATGGCCGGCATGCTCGCCTGGATCATCAGGTCTGCCCGGTACACACTGCCGAGTTCCTCGGCGCCGGCGTGGACATGGATCAGTTGCTGCCGTGGCTGCGGCGCTTCCAGCAGCGTGTAGCCGCCCGTCGTCATCTCGCCGAGGCGCGGCCCGATGGCCAGCACCAGGTCCGCGGCGCGGATGCGCGCGGCCAACGCCGGATTGATGCCGATACCGACATCGCCCGCATAAAGCGGGTGCCGATTGTCGAACAGGTCCTGGAAACGGAAGGCACACCCCACCGGCACGCCAAAGCGCTCGGCGAATGCCTGCAGGTCAGCGCACGCCGCCGGCGTCCAGCCGCTGCCGCCGAGCAGCACGAACGGCCGCTGCGCCGCCAGCAGCATGCTGTGCAGGCGCTCCATATCGGCATCGCCGGGCCAGCTCATGACGCGCTCGTAGCGTGGCAGTTGCGGGGCAGTGACCTCGGTGGTCAGCATGTCCTCCGGCAGCGCCAGGACCACAGGCCCCGGTCGCCCGGAAGTCGCCGTCTGGAAAGCGCGTGCGACATACTCGGGAATCCGCTCCGCTCGGTCGATCTGCGCCACCCACTTGGCCATCTGGCCGAACATGCGACGGTAATCGATTTCCTGGAAAGCCTCACGGTCGGCAAAGTCGGAGCCAACCTGGCCGATGAACAGGATCATCGGCGTCGAATCCTGGAAGGCCGTGTGCACACCGATGCTGGCGTTGGTCGCACCAGGTCCGCGCGTGCAGAAGGCGATGCCGGGCCGGCCGGTCAGCTTGCCATAGGCTTCGGCCATGTTCGCCGCCCCGCCCTCCTGCCGGCAGATGATGAAACGCAGGGCATCGGCGCGGCGATGGATGCCGTCCAGCACCGCCAGGTAGCTCTCGCCGGGCACGCCGAATGCCAGGTCCGCGCCATGCGCGATCAGCGCATCCACCAGCACGTGTCCGCCTGGTAGCGGTACCGTCTTGTCGTCAGAAGTCCTCGTCATGCGTATGTTCTCTCTGTCGTTGCGCTCACACGGTTGCCGCGGCTGCCACACCGTCGTTACGCGGCGCGGCACACAAGCGACCGTGCCGGCGATCATACAAAAATGCCCCGCACATGGCGGGGCATCGGCTGATCATGCGGCACGTTCAGGCCGCACCGTCAGGCAGCGGTCTGCGCCTCCGCCTGGGCGCGCCGTGCGCGGTTGCCCTTGCCGACCGTCACGGCCGTGAAGATCGCCGCGACCTGCAGCACGCCCACCAGCAGGAACAGCCACGTCGGATGGCTTGCATCCATCAATGCACCGAACAGCAGCGGACCGGTTGCCAGCCCGATATCCAGGCCCGAATACACCACGCCATACACCCGCCCCGTAGCACCCTTGGGCGCAGCCGCACGCACCATCAGGTCGCGCGATGGACCTGCGACACCAGAGCCGAAGCCGATCACGCCCAGCAGCAATGGCACCGTCCAGCCCGGGAACAGATTCAGGCCGACCAGCACTGCGAACGAACCGGACAGCACGAAGCTGTACGCGATAATGCGGTCGTGATTGGCCACACGGCCCGCCGCGAAACCGCCCAGGATCATCCCGCCCGCGCTGCTCAGCATGAACACCGTATACGAGGCGGTCGCCAGCGGCAGGGAAATATTGTAGATCTGCGTGAGCGCGGACGCGGAGAAATTCTGGATGCCCGAGAGCGCAAACGTAGTGATGAGGAAAAACGCCCAGCATGCCCACACCTGCGGCAGCTTCATGAACGCCAGCATCGAGGCGCTTCCGCCGGCGTCCGCACCCTTGGCCGGGGCCTTACCGACACTTTCGCGGACTTCGCGCGGATCCAGCGCGCTGCGGTAGACGATCAGCGCGGCCAGCACCGAGAAGGCCAGCAGCGAGGCCCCGACCAGCGCCGTGCGCCAACTCGCCAGGTTGGCAATGGTGACGAGGAACACCGGCGCCGCCGCCCAGCCCAGGTTACCGCTAATGCCGTGCACCGAGAAAGCATGGCCAAGGCGCGACTGCGAGACGTGCTTGTTCAGCAGCGTGAAATCCACCGGATGGAATACGCCGTTCCCCATGCCGGCGACGGCCGCCCCCAGCATCAGCATGCCGTAGGTCGGGCTCGCGGCCAGGATCAGGGCCGAGGTTCCGAGGCTGACCATCCCGGCAAACAGGACCGGTCGTGCGCCAAAACGGTCGACGATAAAGCCGGAAGCGGTCTGGACAGTCGCCGAGACGATGAAGAACACCGTCATCAGGAAACCCAGCTGCGAATAGCTCAGGCCGAATTCAACTTTGATCCACGGGAAAAGCGGCGCCAGAATCAGGTGGTAGAAGTGGGACACACTGTGGGCCAGGCCCACCAGTCCGATCACCTGGGCGTCATGACGCAGTGCGTTCTGCGGCAGGGTTGCTGCTGTCATGGGGAGACTTCCTTGAAAAGACGCGGCGGCCGCCCCGGGAGGCGGGCACCTCCGGATCATAGCGCAAGCCGGTCACGCAAGCCATGCCTCCCGCAGAGCACATTTTTCCGTTGCCTATCGGGGCTTGCCCTGATGGGGCGGTTACCGGTCCCCTGCCCGCCGACAATCGCCTCCGCTGCAGCGCAGCTAGTCGGCACCGCCATTGACCGTCTGCACAATTTCCTCGCGCGACAGCTGCGGCGCGAACAGGCGGATGAAGGCGTGCGTGTAGCCGCGCAGGTAAGCGCCCCTGCGCACAGCAATGCGCGTGGTGTTCTGCTCGAACAGATGCGCCGCGGCAATGCAGTGCAGGCCCGTGTCCTTGCGCGGATCGTAGGCCACGGACGCTACGATGCCCACGCCGAGATCCAGTTCGGCATAGGTCTTGATCACGTCGGCATCGAGGGCGGTCAGCACGATTTCCGGCTTAAGTCCCGCGTGGGCGAACGCACTGTCGATCCTGTTACGCCCGGTAAAACCGGCATCGTAGGTAATGACCGGATAGCGCGCGACATCGGCGAGCGTCGGCGACGCCAGCGCCGTCAGTGGATGCCCGTGCGCGACCACGAGGACGTGCTGCCAAGTGTAGGCTTCGAACGATGCCAGCCCCGCCTCGCCTGCTACGGCTTCCGTGGCGACGCCGATATCCGCCTGACCGGTCAGCAGCATTTCAACGATATGCGTGGGCGAAGTTTCCTGCAATGCCAGCGTGACCTGCGGAAATTCGCGCCGGAACGCCTGCACCACCCGCGGCAAAGCGTAGCGCGCCTGGGTGTGTGTGGTGGCAACAGTCAGCTTGCCGCTGCTGCTGCCCGCGAATTCTTCGCCGGCATGCTTGAGGTTTTCCGCTTCCAGCAGCAGGCGCTCGACAATACGCACGATCTCGCGACCCGGCTCGGTCAGGCCGGTCAGTCGCTTGCCGTAGCGCTCAAATATCTCCACGCCGAGTTCGTCCTCCAGCTCGCGGATCTGCCGCGAGACGCCGGGCTGCGAGGTATACAAGGCATTGGCGACTTCGGTGAGATTGAATTGGCGCCGCACCGCTTCGCGGATGGAACGCAACTGCTGGAAATTCATTGGCGCGCCTCCGCTTCAGCCTGGACCTTGTCTGCAACAGACTGTCCTGCCGGAAATATCCGTAGCGCACGCGGCCGGACCACCAACAACTCGCCGGTCCGGAACGCCAGCTGCCGGTACTGGGTGACGGGCAGCGACAGCTCCAGCACTTCGCCGGTGTCGTCGCGCTCCAGTTCGAGCTGCGCCATGGCACCGATAGTCAGCGTACGTAACAGCCGAACGGGAATGCCCCCGCTGCCGGGCGAAAAACGCTCGATATCGAAATCATGCGGACGCACGAATGCCACCACGGCACTGTTGCCCGTTGGCGTGTCTTCGCCATCGAGCGTCGTGTCCAGCGGCAGCGCCACTTCTCCGGTGTGCAGCACGCCGCCGCCAGCGCTTGCCTCGACACGGCCATGGAACAGGTTCACATGGCCGAGAAAGCCATAGACGAACGGCGTGGCCGGATGGTTGTACACCGTATCGGGCGTGCCGGCCTGCTCGACCCGTCCGTGGTTCATCAGCACGACCCGGTCGGCCACTTCCAGCGCCTCTTCCTGATCGTGCGTGACGAACACGCTGGTCACATGCAGTTCGTCGTGCAGGCGCCGCAGCCAGCGCCGCAGTTCCTTGCGGACCTTGGCATCGAGCGCGCCGAACGGCTCGTCCAGCAGCAACACCTTGGGCTCGACCGCCAGCGCACGCGCCAAGGCAATACGCTGCCGCTGCCCCCCTGAGAGCTGCGGTGGATAGCGGTCAGCCAGCCAGTCGAGCTGCACCAGTTCGAGCAAGGCACGCACTTTCTCGCGGATCAGCGCATCTGACGGGCGTACCGCGCGTGGCTTGACGCGCAGGCCGAACGCCACATTCTCGAACACGGTCATATGCTTGAACAGCGCGTAGTGCTGGAACACAAACCCGACCTGTCGCTCGCGCACATGACACTGCGTCGCATCCTCGCCATTGAGCAGCACCTGCCCGGCATCGGCCTGCTCGAGACCGGCGATGATGCGCAGCAGCGTGGTCTTGCCGCAACCCGAGGGACCAAGCAGCGCGGTCAGCTCGCCCTGTGCGAAGTCAAGCGTCACGTTGTCGAGCGCAGTAAACGTGCCGAACTGCTTGTAGATGTGCGATACCTGGATGCTCATGTGGGTTGTCCTGAAGAGATAGTGCGTGCGGCGTGCTCGCTTGCACCCCGGGTAGCATCGGCCTGCTCGCGGCGACTGAGCCACTCCACGGCGTTCTTGATTGCCAAGGTCACGAGCGCCAGCAGCGTGAGCAGCGATGCGGTCGCAAACGCAGCCGTGAAGTTGTATTCGTTGTAGAGAATCTCGACGTGCAGCGGCAGCGTATTGGTCAGACCACGGATATGCCCGGACACCACCGACACCGCGCCGAACTCGCCCATGGCGCGTGCATTGCACAGGATCACGCCATACAGCAGGCCCCATTTGATGTTGGGCAGCGTGACGCGCCAGAACACCTGCCAGCCCGAGGCGCCGAGCACGACCGCGGCTTCCTCTTCCTCGCTGCCCTGCGCCTGCATCAGCGGAATCAGTTCGCGGGCGACGAACGGAAAGGTCACGAAGACTGTCGCCAGCACGATGCCTGGCACGGCAAAGATGATCTTGATATCGTGCTCGATCAGCCACTGCCCGACCCAGCCTTGTGCCCCGAAGATCAGCACATAGATCAGCCCCGAGATCACCGGCGAGACCGAGAACGGCAGGTCGATCAACGTGGTCAGCACCTGCTTGCCGCGGAACTCGAACTTCGCCACCGCCCAGGCCGCAGCCACGCCGAATACCAGATTGAGCGGTACCGCGATAGCGGCCACCAGCAAGGTCAGGCGGATGGCGGCAAGCGCGTCGGGCTCGATCAGGGCACGCCAGTACAGCGCGACGCCTTTCTTCAGCGCTTCATAGAACACCGCGGCCAGCGGCACGAACAGGAACAGCGCGAGAAAGGACAGCGCGATGCCGATCAGGCTCCAGCGCACCCATGCGCGTTCGCCGATCGCATGGCGCGGCGCATGCGCCGCTGCCGCACCCGTCAGGCGGCCTGTGGTTGAACCTGCCATATCAGTGCTCCGGGGAAGAAAAAAAAGAAGAAGACGTGGGCGCTGCCGGAGCGACCGGTGCCGGCGCACCGTCGCGGCAACGGCGCATCCAGCCCTGCAGAAGATTCACCGCCAGCAGCAGGAGAAAGGACAGCAGCAGCATGACCACGGCGATGGCCGTCGCCCCTGCGTAATCGAACTGCTCCAGTTTGGAATAGATCAGCAGCGGCGTGATCTCCGACACCATCGGCATGTTGCCGGCGATGAAGATGACCGAGCCGTATTCACCCGTGGCGCGCGCAAAGGCCAGCGCGAAGCCGGTCAGCCATGCCGGCAGGATGGCCGGCAGGATGACGCGCACGAACGTCTGCAGGCGTGTCGCCCCCAGGCTGGCGGCAGCCTCCTCGAGTTCGTGCTCGACGTCCTCGAGCACCGGCTGCACGGTCCGCACCACGAACGGTAGTCCGATAAAGGTCAGCGCCACCACCACACCCAGCGGCGTGAAGGCGACCTTGATGCCGAGTGGCTCAAGCCACTGGCCGATCCAGCCGTTGCCAGCAAACAGTGCCGTCAATGCGATGCCAGCCACCGCTGTCGGCAGTGCGAACGGCAGATCGACCAGCGCGTCGATCAGGCGCTTGCCCGGAAAGCGATAGCGCACCAGCACCCAGGCCACGAGCAGGCCGAACACGGCGTTGATCACCGCTGCGATCAGCGAGGCGCCGAAGCTGAGGCGGTACGACGCGAGCACGCGCGGCGCTGTCACCGTCGCCCAGAAGCTGTCCCAGGTCAGCGTCAGTGTCTTGAGAAAGACGGCGGACAGCGGCAGCAGCACGATCAGCGACAGATAGACCACGGTAAAGCCGAGCGATAGCCCGAAGCCGGGCAATACGCTGAAGCGCCGCGATGACACCGCGCGCTGCGCATGCCGGCTGGCCGAAGCGGCGAATGCAGAAGATGCCGGAGCGCCCGGTGGCGGCGGAGATGCCTGAGGTGAAGCAGAAGAAAGCGACAAGGACATCGGTTCTGGCCCGGTGGTGGAGCGCCGCAAGGTGCTCCATGGGGATGATCGGACCGGTGCGCTGTCGCCCCGCAGGGCCCGTTGCGCACCGGAGAAATCATTGTGCAGAACCGCGTTTATTATAAAAACGAATCTTTTTAAATTTTGTTATTCGAATTACATATATGGAATCGGACCGATCAGGTCGACATCGCGTTGCCACGCCGATTGCGCTTCCGGCTCGGGCCTTGCACCAGACGCCACAATGCGTTGCACCAGCCGCTCCACCAGACTGAGCCCGAGGGGCCAGTCGCCCAGCCCGGAATCGGCATTGACGTGCCCGGCGATGCCGAGATCGATCTTTTCGCTGCCCCACACTGTCGCCCAGTCGAAGGCGACGGGCTGCGGAACCCACGGATCGTTGCGGCTGGCCGCCACGATCGTCGGAAACGGCAACGGCCCCTGCGGCAGCAAGGGCCCGACTCCAAATTTCTCCGGATCGGCTGGCGCCACTAGCAGCATGCCGGCGATGTGCGCCGGATCTTCGAGGGCGGAATCGAGGACATGGCGCAGCGAGGCCAGGCAGCCAAAGCTGTGCGCCAGCAGCAGGACCTTGCCCGCACCGCCCGCTCCGTCCGATCTAGCCTGCCTCGCCTGGGCAACCGCCGCGCCGACCCGTTCCGCCCAGAGGTGCAGGCTCGGTTGCGACCAGTCCTTCTGTTCGACCCGCTGCCAGTCCGGATGCAGCGCTTCCCAGCGCGACTGCCAGTGTCCGGGCCCGCTGCCGTACAGGCCGGGGACCGTCAGTACCCGGAAACCTGGCGGAATGACGATGGGCGGCCTGCTCATGCGCGCTCCCATAACGTAGTTACGGCTTCTGCAGCGCCTGCCGTGGCGGCAAGCTGCGGTACGGCAGCCTCGCCCTCGCCCGCCTGGCTCATATGCCAGCGCGGCCGCACCGCTTCGCCCTGCGCAAGCGGAATGCCGGCTTCGGCCACGCGCACCGCATCCTGTGCGGTCTGTACATGCCGCGCCAGCAGCTGGACCGCCTGCGCCTCGCACGCCGCCCGCAAGGTGTCGAGATCGGCGGCCGACCATCCGGTCCGCCAGTCGATGCTGAGCACTGCCGGGCGCGCCTGGGCGAGCAGCATGCGCGCCGTGGCCAGATCATCGGCCTGTACCACCAGATGAAAGCCATTACGCCGGTAGTTGCGCACCACCTGCAGCAGCAGCGACAGCTCGCGATTGGCGCTGGCGGGAATCTGGATCCACACGAAATCCTGCGGCAGCCCGAGCGCCACCAGTACATTGCGGTAGGCCGCGCCATGGTCTTCCAGCACCGCGGCCAGCAGGCGATCATGGATGCCGGCAATCAGCGGCACCGTATCGTCGCCCTGGAAATAATTGATCGCATGGACCAGCCGGCACATGCGATCCAGCGCGATCAGCGTGGCGTCGTCCGCCGCGCGCGCGAACAGCCGCCATGCCGAGAGGCCTTCGCCATCCTCGGCATACGTGCGGATGCGCCCCTCATGTGCAAATGCCGCACCGGTCTGCACATGCACCACGGGCGCAAACTCGCTGGTCAGCGCGCATTGCAGGAACTGCGCCTGCACGCGGCCGCCGGCATCGCGCCACAACGGACGCGCCGCGTCCGCCTTGTAGCGCGATGGCAGGCCCTCGAGGTAATGCTGGAACCGTGCGCTCCGGACAAGCGCGGCGTGCGGCTGCGTCATAGTGTTACCTCCCGGCCTGATAGATCTGGTCGAAGGTGCCGCCGTCGTTGAAGTGCGTCTTCTGCGCCACCTGCCAGCCACCGAAATCCTTGTCGATGGTCAGCAGCTTCAGTTTAGGAAACTGTACGGCAAAGCGCTCCGCAATCTTTGGCGATGTCGGCCGGTAATAATGTTTGCCCGCCAGCGCCTGCCCTTCGTCGGTGTAGAGAAACTGCAGATAGGCCTGCGCCAGGCTGCGCGTGCCCTTGCGATCGACCACCTTGTCCACCACGGCTACCGGCGGCTCGGCCAGAATCGACAGCGACGGCGCGACGATATCGAACTTGTCCGGTCCCAGCTCCCTGATAGCCAGCAGCGCCTCGTTTTCCCAGGCCAGCAGCACGTCGCCGATGCCGCGCTCGACAAAGGTCGTGGTCGCGCCGCGCGCGCCGGAATCGAGCACCGGAACATTCCGGAACAGCCGTGTCACGAATTCCTTGGCCTTCGCATCGCTACCGCCTGGCTGGGCCTTGGCATAGCCCCAGGCCGCGAGATAGTTCCAGCGCGCTCCACCCGAAGTCTTCGGATTCGGCGTGATCACCTGCACGCCTGGCTTGACCAGATCGATCCAGTCCTTGATGCCCTTGGGGTTGCCCTTGCGCACCAGGAACACAATGGTCGAGGTATACGGCGCGGCGTTGTGCGGCAACCGCTTCTGCCAGTCCTTCGCCAGCAGACCGCGTTGCGCGATGGCATCGATGTCATAGCCGAGTGCCAGCGTCACCACGTCGGCATCGAGCCCATCGATGACCGAACGCGCCTGCTTGCCCGAGCCGCCATGCGACTGGCGAATGGTGATCGGGCTCTTGCCCTGTGCCTGCAGGTTTGCGTTGAACGCCTTGTTGACGTCCTGATACAGCTCGCGCGTCGGATCGTACGAAACATTCTGCAACGTTGCCTGCGCCGCCGCGTGGCCAACGAGACCGAGCAGCGCCGCTGCGACTGCAGACTTTAAAACAATGTGAAACATGGATGTGGTGCTCCGTTCTGTCGAGAGTCAACCCTGATTGCCCAGGGCACAGAAAAGAGCGTACCGAGCGCCCCTCATGCAACCAACGAATGTTTCCGTTGGCGCTCAGTTGGAAATCTCATAAGCACAGCATCGAGCCCCCCCCACACCAGTGCCCATCTATCGAGCGACGGTCCACGTATCTCAGGTTCGCCCCGTCAGCACAACCTCAAATTCATTCATGTGAGCCCCCCATTTTCTTAACACCGGGAGGGTTCCTTCCTTCATTGCGCTATTACGCCCGATTTAACAATCCTTCACGTGAGTCTTGAAACAAATTTGGATGAAAGACGCACTCATTGGCGCATTCCGCGATTTGTTATCGCACCGAAACCCCATGCAGGCGCCTTGAAAGGACAATCAATGAACAAGCCCACGCATCGCACGCAGCGCACGCCGCGTAGCAAATACGCAGTACTCCACCCCATCGCGGCTGCCGCCGGACTTCTGATGACTACCGCAATGGCACATGCTGCCTGCTCGCCAGGCTTGCCGACAGTGTGTACCGGCACAGACACCGTCGGAATACATGACAATGCCTCGCGTGTTGTTGTCGATCCGGGCGCCACTGTCTCGACCAGCAACCTCGGCGGAAATGAGGCCACGCTGCGCATCGGCGTTCTGCAGGACAATGCCGGCACCATCAGCAGCACGGGCAATGGCAACGCGGTGATCGTGACCTCGGGCCTCGACCTCGGCAGCAGTGCGCCTCAGGTTGGTGTGAGCACCCCCCTGTTCGGCGCCGTCAACTCGAGCACCATCTCGGCGGAAAATGGCGTGGGCATTTATACCCGTCCGGAATGGAGACCGACTGGCCCAGGCAATCCGCCGATTTCTGCAAGCGATCCGATTGCCGTCTGGAACAAAGACACTGGTGTCATCAACATCGTCAACGGCACGGGCATCGCCGCCACCGGAGGCGTGCAGAACGATGGACAGGTCAATGTCAGTACCGGCACCGGGATCAATATCTTTGGTCCTTTCGCGGGTGTCGCGCACAACGGTGCGACCGGCAAGATCACGGTCGGAGATGGCATTGGCATCCAGACCGCTGGCATCACCATCGTCAACGACGGTGACATCGCGATCACTGGGTCGAATCCTGGCATCGGCGTCTACAACCGCAACTACGACCTGAACTTCCTCACGGACAGAAATGACGTGAACAACGGTACGATCAGCGTTGCCAACGGCATCGGCATGCAGGGCCGGATCGACTACAACACCAACAAGATCACCGTGGGCAAGGGCACCGGCATCAATGCCGGAACATTCGGCGGCAACACTGCCGGCGCCAACATCCAGGTAGGCACGGGCATCGGCATCAACTCGGGTGGCAAGGCAGTCAATAACGGCATCATCGGCGTGCAGTCGGGCATCGGCATGAATGGCCCGACCGGCATCAACCAGGGTGGCGGCGTCATCACCGTCGGCTCGAAATCAGCCACAGGCCAGCAGATCGGCATGCTCGCCATCGGCGCAACCAATGACGGCAACATCGCCGTGCAGCAGGCCGTGCCGTTTGGCACGCCGGCCTACAGCGGCACCGACATGGCGCTTGCCAACGATACGCTCAGTACGGGCGCGACCGGCCTGGCGGCCTACACCACCGGCATCAACAGCGCCACCGGTACGATTTCCGTCGCCGGCGAAAAAGCCACGGGCGCGCTCGTCGGCATGGGCGGTTCGCCAAGCACGGTACTGAACAACGACGGCACCATCAACGCCACGGGACCGAACAGCCGGGGCGCGGTCGTCCTCGGCTCGCCCACCGGCCAGCAGGCGCTGAACAACACCGGCACCATCACCGCTACGGGCCTCAATAGTACCGGCGCGGTCGTGCTCGGCAGCACCTTCGGCGTGCCTGACAGCGCTGTCGGCGCCGTCACCTCGACCATCAATAACAGCGGCACCATCAGCGGCTCGGGCACTGGCGCACGAGGCCTCACGGTATCCATGCTGTCCGACGCCAGCAAGGCCACCATCACGAACAGCAAGACGATCGAAGCCACCGGCACGAACAGTGTCGGCATTGCGCTCAACCCGCTCGGCAATGCCGCCGCAGCCCACCCGGGCGCAGCCATCACGCTGACCAACCAGGCCGGCGCGACCATCAGCGGCGCGGGCAAGGCCATCGAAAGCGGCTACGGCAACATCACCTTCTCCAACTTCGGGCAGGTGAATGGCGATGTCGCGCTGGCAAACAGCCATGTCAACACAGTACTGGTCGACTCCCAAAGCCAGATCGCAGGCAATCTCGATCTCGGCAACACCACTGCGTCGACACTGATCCTCGACGGCAAGACTGATGCGATCTACTCAAACGTGGTCACCGGCAACACGCGTCTTGCCGGCACCATGATCAAACGCGGCAATACCACGTGGACGCTCGATAGCGACATGCCGCAACATACCGGCACCACGGTCATCGAAGCCGGCAAACTGTATGTGAATGGCGCGATCCCCAACGCCGCCGTGACCGTCAATCCGGGCACGCTACTCGGCGGCACGGGCCAGACCGGTGGCATTACCATCGCCGGCACCGTAGTGCCCGGCCCGGCCGGCCCCGGCCAGATCGGCACACTGACGGCCAACGGCAATGTGGTTTTCCAGCCCGGCTCGACCTTTGTCACCAATGTCAACGCCGCGGGCCAGGCTGGCCTGCTGACGGCTACCGGTGGCGCCACCATCAATGGCGGTACCGTCCAAGTGGGCGTAATCGGCGACCAGAGCGCCTACCTGCCCACCACGCGTTACCGGTTGGTGCATGGCGATGCCGGCGTATCAGGCCAGTTCAGCGGCCTGACGCACGACTTCGCCTTCCTCTCGCCGCGCCTGACTTACGATCCGAACAACGTGTACCTGGAATTCCTGCGTAACGCCGTATCGCTCGACGACCCAGCTCGCACGCCGAACCAGAAGGCGGTTGGCGCCAATCTCAACGATCCGTCGGTCTGTGCCAGCGGCCGCCTGAACGCCGTGTGCAACAGCATCCTTACTCTGCCGCGCGATCAGGTTCCGGGTGCCTACGACCAGCTCTCGGGTGAAAGCTACGCGACCCTGCGTCGCATGGCGCTGGCGCAAAGCTCGCGTTTCTACCGCGAAGTCGGCAACCGCATGCAACAGCGCCTGTCGGCTGAAGCGCACGCCCAGCCGGCCACCGGCTCCAACGGCGCAGGCAGTAGCACCAGCAACAGCGTCGTCATCGGCTCGCCCAACAAGGACGGCTGGCTCAACGCACAATACGCCACCACCAGCGCCGAGAGCGATGGTAATGGCGGCGGCTACCGCTCGCACAACTTTGGCGTGATCGGCGGTGTGGATCATCATCTGAACGACAAGGTCGTGGTCGGCTTTGCCGCAGATGTGGACCAGACCAACGCCACCTTCAGCGACCGCAACGCCAAGGGCAAGGTGACCAGCGCCTACGCGGGCGGCTACGTCGGCTACCGCGAAGGCCAGTTCACGGCCACCGGCGTGGTTGGCGGCGGCTATCACCGCTACGACATGGATCGCTCGCCGACCTTCGGCAACTTTGCCGGCGCAACCTCCGGCAAGGGCAGCGGCACCGAAGTCGGCGCGTATGGCGAGTTGAACTACCGCCTGACGACCTCCGGCCCCGCCAGCGTCGAGCCGTTCATCGCCGGGCAGGTAATCCGCTTCCGCAACGGTGGCTTCACCGAAGGCGGCAACAGCGGTGCGGAACTCGATATCCGTGGCAACAGCGGCACCGCCACCATGGCGATGGTCGGTACGCGCCTGGGCTACCACTGGATGGGTTCGGCAGGTATGCAGCGTGTTAGCGCAACGCTGGCCTGGACGCATGAGAACGGCGCCATCAACAAGGGCGTGGTCGCCTCGTTTGCAGGTGCCCCGGGCAGCCCGACCTACACGGTGCACGGGCCACGCGAGCATCCCAACGGCGCAATGATCGGCCTGGACTACACGGGCACCGTGGCGCGCAATCTGGAGCTGATGGGCCGGATTGCCGCGCGCTACAAGCATGACTTCAGCGATCACGCGTTCTACGCGGGCCTGCGCTACAGCTGGTAAGCAAGCTTTTTGGGGCGTCGTCGCCCTACATAAAAAACCGGAGGCATCCCCTCCGGTTTTTTATTACAAAATATATCTTAAATACTGAAAAACCAATCAAGCCAAGCATCAATATATTACACAATGAAAAACTCAAAATCTCACAACATCCTATTAAACCAAGCATCACCTTATTTTTTTGAAACATTAAGTAACGGCGATAAACCATTTCTATGTAGCATTCTGCCAACGCCTACGAAAGCTCGCGTCAATAACGAGATGGCCTCTAATCCATTGATTTAAAACGATTACTACACAGCCCACCGCTTCAGCCTCACGATACTTATACCGGAATTAACTTTGGTTTTTATCATTTAAGCAGATTCTTATTATTGCCTGTCATTCGCTTTTTTAAAATCGCCATGTCACTCCCCTGAATATCCTCAAATACCTGTTCCGGATCGTCCAAGGAAGTTTGACGTATTCGATTCAATGCTTGACTCAAAGGCGAATGCAACATGAAATCTCAACACACGAAGCAAGCTATCCTGCTTGGCTCCCTCTCGTTGTCCCTCGCACCCGGCGCTTATGCAGCATGCGTCTCCAACGGTGCAACACCACCGATCTATACCTGCACAGGCACGACAGCCAACCTGACCGGCAATGCTCCCGCGAACAACGGTGCAACGGTTAACCTGGCACCCGGCGCGACGCTCTCAAGCTTCAATTTCACCCCGTCCGGTACGACCGCACTCTCAGGTGACCCTGCACTGGGTCCGTCCACTGTCACGATCAATGCCGGGGCTGGCAGCACGCTGGGCTCGGCCGGTGTCAGCAGTGGCATCGCCGGAGACTTTTATAACGTCAACATTGGCACCAATGCCACCGTGGGGCCGCTGGCCTTGCGCGGCAATGGCGATGGCACGGGCGCGTCGGGCAACCTGCGCCTGGCAATGGGGTCGACTGCGGTAGGCACGCCTGGCGGCGCGCCCAATGTCCTGCTGGTCGGTTCCAATGTATCGATGGATAGCGATTCAACGTCAGATTGCCGTGGCCGAGTCGGCGAACGACTATCCGGACGTGCTGGCGGCGTACCTGCAGACGCAGCAGTTCTGGCAGGCTCACCTGGCCGATGATCCGACATGGCGGTCCATGGTCAGAGTATTCGGAAACAGGGTGGAGGAGATCGAAAAAGAGTATCGTGCCGCCAGCCTGGAACTGATGGAGTGCCATGACTATGATGCGGGAGACGCGGCTTATCGGGCTGCACAGACAGCACTCGATAGACAACGCGCCCAGGATCTTTCTGAAGCCCATGAAAGCCATGCGCGCCGAACGACCGCTCCCGTCGCGGAGAGCTTGCAGGCATTGGCCCAGCATGCCCGGAACAGCAGCGCAAAGCCGGACACCGTGGAAGCCGTGGCACAGCGCCATGCTAGTGGCTGGCGATGGCTGGATGATCAGGTCGGGCAGGCATGTGCCGCATGGATGGCGGTGAAAACGGATTTCGCGGAGCGGTGTAAAAGACGCCCTGCACGCGCCCATGCCGCCGTCTTGCGTGCCAGGTTTCAATGCTGGAAATCACAGCGAGGCGCACTAAGAGATCTCCACAAGACGCTGGCTAGCCCCACGTACAGGGCATTCGATTTCAGCAACCTGGGGCTGCTGGAGTTTCCTGTGGCATTACTCGGACTGCTGCCGGAACAGACAACCTTTATCAAGCTGTCGGACAATGCCATTGAGCATCTTCCCGATAACGCATTCAGCCGTTTTCCGGAGCTGGAGTATCTGCTCCTGGGAGGGAACCGGCTGACCGCGCTGGAGGAGAAAAGCCTGCAGGGGCTGCGGCGCCTTCGGTATCTCGATCTTTCCGATAACCTCTTGACGGCGATCGCACCGACTGCGTTCAAGGATCTCGTGGCTCTCGAGGAATGCAATGCACGCAAGAATGCCCTGACAGCATTTCCACGGTTGGCGTTATCGACCTGCACGCGCAGGTTCTTGCCGAAGTCTTCCTGGCCATCGATGCCATAAAGCCGGTTCAGGTTGGGAATGGCCTGGAAGAAGACGCGGTTGCGCGTGCCGGGTGCGGCTTCGCTCGCCGCCGTATCGGCTCCGAAATGGAACGAGGCATTGTTCAGGACGCGCCGATCCACGGGCAGCGAATTGAACTGCATGAGCGACTTCCCGTTCGTCGGCTGCCAGGCCACGTTGGTGCTGCCGCGCAGCGCGGCATCTCCAGCAAATCTCTGTTGTGAACCAGCACCGCGCTCTTGTAGAGGATCTGCATCGATGTATCCCCTGCCCGGCCGAGGTCGCCCAGTACCTGGTGATGAAGGGCTTCAAGCAGCCACAATTGAATTTCCACGGCCTCTGCGGTATTACCGGTGCTCCGCGCACTGAGTACCTTGGCGAACTGCAGCAGCTTCTCCAGGCGATGCAGCCAGATGCCCAGTTGCACCAGTTGCTGGCGATCGGGCGACGCCAGCAGAATACCCTGCTTGCGGCATTCGATTTCCAGAAGCCACCAGGCAAGCATGGCGCGGTCACCACAACCTTTCAAACCCGATTGCAGTGCTTCAAAGCACTGCGCAGCAAGGGTCTGGTTCGCGACCAGGCCAGGAAGCAATGCCTCGACCCGATCGAGTACGTTGGCCAGAATGCGTTCGCGCTTGTCCTGCAATGCCATCGGCAAGGCCGCCCGATGACTAACGATATGGCGCACGGTATGCAGGAATTCGTAGAGCGAGTCGACTCCGGTCACGTATCTGACTCCGGCAAGCAGGCTAGTCATCGGTTTGCCGAGCCAGCGGGTGAACTCCCGCTCGTGGCGAGAAAAATTGCTCAAGCACAAGGTACCGGCCGCATGGGGACCAGCCTCCAGTCGGGCCGCTTCCGCCTGCGTGAAGCGGTTGTTGTACAGATCGACCCGGATCCAGCCGTGGCGAAGCATTCCAGCAGGAAACTGCTGGAGTGCATTGTCCTGCAGTTGGATATGGATCACGGCAGTATGGGACATGCCTGTCGGCTGACCCAGTATCTGTTCTCCGATCTCGGTGATCTGGTTTTGCGACAGGTCGATCCTGCCGAGATTGGGCAGCCCGCTGAAAATGTCGTTGTCGATCCGCCTGAGCATATTGTTAGACAGATTGACTCTCATTAACGCCGGCGTCCTGGGCAAGATGTCAGGAAGTTCAGACAGGCGATTATTCTCGAGATCCAGGACCTGCAGTGCCATCATTTCCCGGAATGCACCTGCCTCGAGATGGCGAATAGCATTGTCTGCGAGACTCAGGTTGCTGAGTCTGCTGGGATAGGCGGGCGGTCCCTGCATGCTTTCCCGTGTGATTTCGCTCAAGCTGTTGTCGGCGAGAACGAGCGTACGCAGATTCGGAAGCAGACGCATCAACCATCTGTCGAGCTGTGTCAGTTGGTTATATCCCAGGCACAGCACCTTCAATGCCTTCAGACCCGCGACAGGCGGCTTGAATCTCTCCAGACGATTGTTATTGAGGTTCAGGCTCTGCAACCGCGAAAGCCCTTCCAGGTGTTGGGGGCTGATCACGGAAATGGCATTGGCAGAGAGGTTCGCCTCTTCCAGCGCCTTGGGCAAGCAAGGAAAGCGGCGCAGATTGTTGCTGTCCAGCCTGAGTTTGCGAAGAGCGCCAAGCCCGGCGAGTCCATCGGGATCAATGGTGGCGATTGCATTGCTGGACAGATCCAGCTCCGTCAAGCCCTCAAGGCCGCGCAAGCTCTGGCGGGATAATGTCCCGAGCTGGTTACCGGACAGGCCGAGACGCTCCAGTCGCCTGAAGCGTTCGAATGTTCCATCAGGAATCACCTTGATCCTGTTTCCGGCCAGTTCGATCACTGTCGCCGACGAGGGTAGCAATTCGAGGAATTCGATCGGCATGCGCTCAGGACTGAGATGATTCAGTTTCCAGACCGTATCGTCCGACGTCTGTGCCTCACCTGCTCGCGCTGCGGCCCGAAGCCGCTCCTCCAGTGTTGTCAGGAACTGCAGCCGGGCCTGCGCGCACTTCAGCTGGCAGGCACGATCGTCTCGGTCGTCTGCATCGGGGTCAGCCTCGTGGTACTGATGCTTCAGCTCACGGGCATGGCGCTTGGCTGCAACAATCTGTTCTGCCAACCATACCCAGCCTTTTATCTGGCCTGGCCGCATCTCGTCCGGCAATGACCGAGACCCCGCGGCAGCGGTCATGCACAGCACTGCATGTGGCATCGCGGAGGATCCCCCCACAGGTGTCGCCGATGTCACGGTGGGTGCGGTCGCCAATGGCGAATGTGGACCGGGAGCCTGCAGCGGGTGCTCGCGCAGACGCGGTATCCTCGCCAGCGCCTCCGCGCCTTGCGGAATCTGCCCGGTTTGCGATGGTTCGACGTGTGACCCGGTTGCCTGCGAATGCATACGCGTCAGGCTGTTGCGTCTGCGTACCAGGGTGGACAGCGTGCCCTGTGTGGTCTGGATCTCCGCCTGCTTCGTCTGTTTTCCCAGGCAAATCGAGCTGAGACTGCGAGTGAGACAAGCCTTGTTCATGCAGCAGCTCCATCACGTATGCGCTCGGAGCATGGCGCGCCATGATCGCCAGATGCTTCCTACAGCACAGCAATAAAGCGGCTCATTTTATGCATCAAGGTTAACCACAAATGACAAAGATTGTTAACCATTGGATCAGGAATGCGCAGATCGGAAACAACGAATCGGGATACGCGGCGATGCGAGCCACAAAATAAAACGGAGGGGACAATCCCCTCCGTTTCAATCTGCCCTGCAGATTAGTGCACGACCCGTTCGAACACGAAATCGCCATCCCGGTAGTCCACCGGCACCACATCCTTGGGCACCAACTTGCCCTCCAGAATCAGCCGCGACAGCGGATTCTCGATGTGCTGCTGGATGGCTCGCTTGAGCGGCCGCGCGCCGAATACCGGATCGTAGCCGGCCGAGGCCAGATGGGTCAGTGCCGCATCACTGATATCGAGCGACATGTCCATCTTCGCCAGCCGGTCGTGCAGGCGCTGCAGCTGGATGCGCGCGATGTTGGTGATATGGTCCTGGCCCAGGGCATGGAACACCACGACCTCGTCGATACGGTTCAGGAACTCGGGGCGGAAATGCTCTTTCACTTCCTGCCACACGGCGCCCTTGATTGCCTCGTACGGTTCGTTTGTCATCGCCTGGATCAGGTGCGAACCGAGGTTCGACGTCATCACGATCACCGTGTTCTTGAAGTCTACCGTGCGGCCTTGCCCATCCGTCAGGCGGCCATCGTCGAGCACCTGCAGCAGCACGTTGAACACGTCCGGGTGCGCCTTCTCCACTTCGTCCAGCAATACCACGCTGTACGGTTTGCGGCGTACGGCCTCGGTCAGGTAACCGCCTTCTTCATAGCCGACATATCCCGGCGGCGCGCCAATCAGGCGTGCCACGCTATGCTTCTCCATGAACTCACTCATGTCGATGCGGATGAGGTGCTCTTCCGAATCGAACAGGAAGCTGGCCAAGGCCTTGCACAGCTCGGTCTTGCCGACACCGGTCGGGCCGAGAAACAGGAAGGAACCATACGGCCGGTTCTCGTCCGACAAACCTGCGCGCGAGCGGCGAATGGCGTCCGACACCAGGCGCACGGCCTCGTCCTGGCCAACCACGCGCTGATGCAGACGGTCTTCCATCTGCAGCAGCTTCTCGCGCTCGCCGGTCATCATCTTGGCCACCGGGATCCCGGTCGCACGACTGACTACCTCGGCGATTTCCTCGGCGCCCACCTGCGTGCGCAGCAGCTTGTTCTGCGTCGCTCCCTGCGTTTCCGCGGCATTGGCGGCCTTCAGCTTGCCTTCCAGTTCCGGCAGCTTGGCATATTGCAGCTCGGCCACCTTGTCGAGTTTTCCTTCGCGCTGCAGGCGCACGATCTCCAGCTTGATACGGTCGATCTCTTCCTTGAGCGAAGCCGTGCCCTGCGCCGCGCCCTTCTCCGCACGCCAGATTTCGTCAAGGTCCGCATATTCCTTCTGCAGGCGTGTGATCTCCTGCTCGATCAGGTCGAGGCGCTTCATGGAAGCCTCGTCGGTTTCCTTCTTTACGGCCTCGCGCTCGATCTGCAGCTGGATCACGCGACGGTCGAGACGGTCCATGACTTCCGGCTTGGAGTCGATCTCCATCTTGATGCGCGCTGCAGCCTCGTCGATGAGATCGATGGCCTTGTCCGGCAGGAAGCGGTCCGTGATGTAACGGTGCGACAGCTCCGCCGCCGCGACGATGGCAGGATCAGTGATCTCCACGCCGTGGTGCAGTTCATAGCGCTCCTGGAGACCACGCAGGATGGCGATGGTCGCCTCCACCGTCGGCTCCTCGACCAGCACCTTCTGGAAGCGGCGCTCGAGGGCAGCGTCCTTCTCGATGTACTTGCGGTACTCGTCGAGCGTGGTCGCGCCGATGCAGTGCAGCTCGCCGCGCGCGAGCGCCGGCTTGAGCATGTTGCCCGCATCGATGGCGCCCTCGGCCTTGCCGGCGCCCACCATGGTATGGATTTCGTCGATGAAGACGATGGTCTGTCCTTCGTCCTTGGCGACATCTGACAGCACGGCCTTGAGCCGTTCCTCGAACTCGCCGCGATACTTGGCGCCGGCCAGCAGCCCAGCCATGTCGAGCACCAGCACGCGCTTGTTCTTGAGCGACTCGGGCACCTCGCCGTTGACGATGCGCTGTGCGAGCCCTTCGACGATGGCGGTCTTGCCGACGCCGGGCTCGCCGATCAGCACGGGGTTGTTCTTGGTACGGCGCTGCAGGATCTGGATCGAACGGCGGATTTCATCGTCGCGGCCGATCACCGGGTCGAGCTTGCCCGACCGGGCGCGTTCCGTCAGGTCGATGGTGTATTTCTTCAGGGCTTCGCGCTGGCTTTCCGCATCGGCGCTGCCGACGGTTTGCCCGCCGCGGACGGCATTGATGGCCTGGTCCAGCATCTTGCGCGTCAGACCGTGCTGGCGTGCCAGGCGGCCGGCCTCGCCCTTGTCGTCGGCTAGCGACAACAGGAAGAGTTCGCTCGCCACGAACTGGTCGCCACGCTTGATGGCTTCCTTTTCGGTAGCATTGAGCAGGTTGTTCAGCTCGCGGCCGACCTGGATTTCGGTCACGCCTTCGACCTTCGGCAGGCGGTGAATCGCACCGTCGACAGCATCCTTCAGGGCGCCCACGTTGACCGCGGCGCGCTCCAGCAAGGGTCCGGCCCCGCCGTCGACCTGGTGCAGCATGGCAGCCAGGACATGCAGCGGGTCGATGTACTGGTTATCGTTGGCCAGGGCAAGACTCTGGCCATCTGCCAGCGCTTCCTGGAATTTCGTGGTGAGTTTGTCGAGACGCATGAATACCCCTCAAGTCCTGCATTCAAAGATGCGACAAAGATGAGGCAAGCCTTGACATTTTCAAGTGATCCAGATCAAACAACCACTGAAAACCGCACTCGTGGTGGCAGCACGCCCCGTCCCGGCGACTGCCGGTACTTTCAGTGCTCCGGCCTTCCGCTTGTCCGCCCCACCTGCCTGCGCCCTCCAGCCGCAAGTGATGTGCCGGTTACGCAAGCAGGCGGTAAGTCCAGAGTCCGGCAGCGACCAGCAGGCAGGAGCCGAGCACATGCACGCTGATGTGCAGCGCCGCAGCGGTGTAATTGCCGGCCGACACGTTTGCCAGGACTTCCGCCGAAAAGGTGGAGAAGGTGGTCAGGCCGCCCAGGAAGCCGGTAATGACCAGCAGCTTCCATTCGGGGGGCAATTCGATATGGTCGCCGAACACGCCGACGGCGACGCCGATCAGGTAGCCGCCCAGCAGATTGGCGGCCAGCGTACCGTACGGCAGGGTCGGATTGAGGGCATTCCAGGCCAGCGAAAACGCCCAGCGCAGCCAGGCGCCCAGCGTGGCGCCGACACCAACCGCAAGCAGGCCCAGGGGCGTCACGTAGGTGAACCGGTGGGGGCCACTGACAGGTCTTCGGCCGCCGACCCGCCCGCATTGCCGGTTTCGATCCCCCAGCGCTTCAGGGCGGCATCATCCGAGACGCGAGCGTCGACCCAACGCGCCCCGGCAGGCGTTTGTTCCTTCTTCCAGAACGGCGCCTCGCTCTTCAGGTAGTCCATGATGAACTCGCAGGCGGCAAACGCTTCGCCCCGATGTGCGGACGTGACCGCCACCAGCACGATCTGGTCGAGCGGGCGCAGCGGCCCGACGCGGTGGATCACCAGCGCATCGATGATCTCCCAGCGCTGCCTGGCGGCTGCGACGATCTGCTCGAGCGCCTTCTCGGTCATGCCGGGGTAGTGCTCGAGCTCCATCTCCGACACGCTCTGGCCATCGTTGATGTCACGCACCGTGCCAATGAAGCTCGCGACCGCGCCGACCTGCGGCGAGCCGGCGCGCAGTGCGGCGATTTCCCGGCCGAGATCGAAGTCTTCGGTTTGTACACGTATCGGCATCACTCTATCTCGCTGATCAACCGCCCGTCACGGGCGGAAAAAATGCCACCTCGCACCCCGCATGCAGTCGGGCTGTGGGCGTGGCCACGGCCTGGTCGAGCGCCATGCGCAACGCCCGATTGCCGGCCAGCGCGGCGCGCCAGTTGTCGCCGCGTTCGCACAGCCATTCGCGCAGCTCACCCACGGTGCCCACGTGTTCGGGCACGGTGACCCGCTCGTGGGCTGTGGCAACCTGCTCTCGCACGCTGGCGAAGAAACGCAATTCGACTTCCATCTTCAATACACCACCTGGTCAAACGGGATGAACTGCACGATATCGCCTTCCGCAATGGTCCGGTCCGGCGGATTGTCGATCAGGCCGTCCCCCCATACCGTGGAGGTCAGCACGCCGGAACTCTGGTTGGGGAACAGGTCGAGCCCGCCCCGCTCGTTGATGCGAGCCCGCAGGAACTCGTTACGACGGTCGCCCTTGGCGAGCGTGAAATCAGCACGCAACGGCAGGCGTTTAGGGGTGACATCAGCAACGCCCTGCAGGCGCAGGATGAACGGCCGCACGAACAGCAGGAAAGTGACGAAACTCGACACCGGGTTGCCCGGCAACCCCAGGAAAAAGGTGCGCCCGGCGCCGTCAGCCCGGTTGATCTCGCCAAAGGCCAGCGGCTTGCCTGGCTTGATGGCGATCTGCCACAAGTTGAGCTGCCCTTCTGCCTCGACGGCCGGCTTGATATGGTCTTCCTCGCCAACGGACACGCCGCCGGAGGTGATGATCAGGTCATGCTCGGCGGCCGCACGCCGCAGGGTGTCGCGCGTGGCCTCGAGCGTATCGGGCACGATGCCAAAATCGGTAATCTCGCAGCCAAGATTCTCAAGCAGGCCGCGCAGGGTGAAGCGGTTCGAGTTGTAGATGGCACCCGGCTTGAGCGGTTCGCCGGGCATTGCCAGTTCATCGCCGGTAAAGAACACGGCGGTACGCACGCGGCGCAGTACCGGCAGGGTTGCACAACCCACGGAGGCGGCCAGCCCGAGATGCTGCGCCCCCAGCCGGGTGCCGGCGGGCAGAATCACGCTGCCGTTGCGGATATCCTCGCCAGCATAGCGGATCCATTCGCCTGCGGCTGGCTGGTGGTTGACGATCACGTCATCGCCATCCACGGTGCACTGTTCCTGCATCACCACGGCGTCAGCGCCCTCGGGAATCATCGCACCAGTGAAGATGCGCGCGGCGGTGTCGGGAGCCAGCGGCTCGCCGACATGGCCGGCCGGAATCCGCTGCGCCACCCGCAAGCGCCTGCCCGGCGCGGTGATATCAGCGCTGCGCACGGCATAGCCGTCCATCTGGGTGTTGTCGCGCGGCGGCACGTCGAGGCCGCTGCGGATGTCTTCAGCCAGCACGCGGCCGTTGGCGTACAGCGTGTTAACTGTTTCCACGGCGGAAGCATCCGCAGCGAGCGGGCGCGCGCCGGCGAGCAAGGACTCGAGCGCGGCAGCCAGGGTCAGCATGGGGGGACGAGGTTGCATGCGGCGGAACCTGCACAAGGGTTTAAAACCCTATTGTAGCGAGAGTGCACGCGGTCCGCAGCCAATCGGTCACGCGGCGCAGGGGCATGCGCTGTCACGGCGATGCGATTTCCGCCGTCGGACTCATAGTACAAGGACACAGGGGAAAGCGGATCCGCCTCACGATATGAGGGGATACCCAGGCAAGGCGCATTCCTGATGACGCCCGGCCGGAGCCGGGCGCGAAAGAGATGGCTCAGCGGCCAGTGCGGGCAGCGAGGAACTGCTTGATGGCTGCCGCATCGGCCGGCATTACGTCAAAACGTTGCGGCAGGTCTTCGATACCATCGAAACCGGCCGGGCGCGGGGGCACCTTGCCAAGCGCCTCGACGATGGTCTCCGAGAACTTGGCCGGCAGCGCCGTCTCCAGGACGATCATCGGCACGCCGGGCGTAAGATGCTCGCGCGCCACCTTGACACCATCCGCGGTGTGAGTGTCGATGACGATATCGTAGCGCGCCGCCAGATCGCGGATCGTCGCGAGACGGTCCTGATGCGAACTGCGGCCGGAGACAAAACCGAACGAGGCCACACGTGCGCCAGCAGCGGTATCTGCCACGCTGAAACCACCCTTTTCCTCGACATCGCGGAACAGGCCGGCAACACGTTCCGGGTTGCGGTCGAACAGATCGAACACGAAGCGCTCGAAGTTCGAGGCCTTGGAGATGTCCATGCTCGGGCTGGACGTGTGCAGCGTCTCGGCCGACTTGCGCACCCGGTAGTTGCCGGTGCGGAAGAACTCGTCGAGTACATCGTTCTCGTTGGTGGCCACCACCAGCTTGTCGATAGGCAGGCCCATCATGCGCGCGATATGGCCGGCGCAGACGTTGCCGAAGTTGCCGGACGGTACGCTGAACGACACTTTCTGGCCTGGGCCCGTGGTCGCGAGCAGCCAGCCCTTGAAGTAGTACACCACCTGGGCGACCACACGTGCCCAGTTGATGGAGTTGACCGTGCCGATCTTCTGGCGTGCCTTGAACTCGAGATCGTTCGACACAGCCTTGACGATATCCTGGCAGTCGTCGAACACGCCTTCGACGGCAATGTTGAAGATATTCGGATCCTGCAGGCTGAACATCTGCGCCGTCTGGAAGGCGCTCATCTTCTTGTGCGGCGACAGCATGAACACGCGGATGCCGCGTTTGCCACGCATGGCGTATTCCGCCGCACTGCCGGTGTCACCGGAGGTGGCGCCGAGGATGTTCAGTTCATCCCCGGTCTTCAGCAGCGTGTACTCGAACAGGTTGCCGAGCAGCTGCATCGCCATGTCCTTGAAGGCCAGCGTCGGTCCGTTCGACAGACCGAGCAACGATACCGTGGTACCGCCCTCTTCGCCCAGGCGGCGCAACGGCGTGATATCGACAGCATTGTCGCCATCGCGCACATTGCAATACACCTCGGGGGTATAGGTCTTGCGCGTCAGCGCCCGCAGATCGGCATCCGGAATATCGGTAGCGAACTTGCGCAGGATTTCATAGGCCAGATCGGCATACGCCAGGCCGCGCCAGCTTTCCAGTTCCTCGCTCGACACGCGCGGATAATGATCCGGCAGGTACAGGCCGCCATCCGGCGCGAGGCCGCCCAGCAGGATGTCTGAAAAGGTTTGCGGTGCGGCGTGACCGCGGGTAGACAGGTACTTCATCGGCTTGTGCAATTCCTTAATTCTGTTCGATCGCAGGGTAACAGCAGTCGAATCTCAGTTCAGCTCAGCTCTTCCATGCGGATGCGGGTGACGTCCGACAAGACCGTCGGCAGCGCCTCGATACGCTGGATGGCGGCATTGACCTGCTTTTCCTGTGCCACATGCGTGAGCACGATGATGTCGGTCTGCTGCTCATCCTCGCGCGACTCCTTCTGCGACATGGCATCGATGGAGATGCCGGCGTCGGCCAGAATGCGCGTGATATCGGCCAGCACGCCAGTCTGGTCGGCCACGCGCATGCGCAGGTAGTAGCTGGTGAAGACTTCGTCCATCGGCAGCACCGGCACGTTCGACAGCGCATCGGGCTGGAACGCAAGGTGCGGCACGCGGTGCTCGGGGTCGGCGGTCTGCAGGCGCGTCACGTCGATCAGGTCGGCGATCACGGCCGAGGCCGTCGGTTCCGCGCCGGCGCCCTTGCCATAGTACAGCGTGGGGCCGACTGCGTCGCCCTGCACCACCACGGCATTCATGGCGCCCTCGACGTTGGCGATCAGGCGCTTGGCTGGAATCAGCGTGGGATGCACGCGCAGCTCCACGCCGTTCTCGCGGCGGCGCGTCAGGCCCAGCAGCTTGATACGGTAGCCGAGTTCCTCGGCATAGCGGATATCCTTGCCTTCGAGCTTGGTGATACCCTCGACGTAGGCCTTGTCGAACTGCACCGGAATACCGAAGGCCAGCGCGCTCATCAGCGTCACCTTGTGGGCGGCATCGAAGCCTTCGATGTCGAAGGTCGGATCGGCTTCCGCATAGCCCAGCCGCTGTGCTTCCTTGAGCACCACGTCAAAGTCGAGGCCCTTCTCGCGCATTTCGGAAAGGATGAAGTTGGTGGTGCCGTTGATGATGCCGGCAATCCATTCGATGCGATTGGCCGACAGGCCTTCGCGCAGCGCCTTGATGATCGGCACGCCGCCCGCGACGGCAGCTTCGAAGGCTACCGTCACGCCCTTGCGGTGCGCAGCAGCGAAGATCTCGTTACCGTGCACGGCCAGCAACGCCTTGTTGGCAGTGATGACATGCTTGCCCTGTTCGATGGCTTGCAGCACGAGCGTCTTGGCAATACCGTAGCCGCCGATCAGCTCGATGACGATGTCGATGTCAGGATGATTGACGACCAGGTTGGCGTCGTTCACCACCTCGACTTCGCCGCCAGTCAGCTCACGGGCGCGCTCCACATCCAGATCGGCAACCATGGCAATCTCGATGCCGCGGCCAGCACGGCGACGAATTTCTTCCTGGTTGCGTTTCAGTACGTTGAAAGTACCGCCACCGACGGTACCGATGCCCAGCAGGCCAACTTTGATCGGGTTCATGTTCGCTGATTAAAAAATAGACACGGAAAAAAAACGCGCAGGCGACCCGGCCGCCGGCGCGTCGCGTTATACATCGTTCGTCAGGCAGCAACCGTGCCGTGACGCTTGCGGTAGCCTTCCAGGAAGCGCGCCAGCCGGTTGATCGACTCACGCAGGTCATCCTCGTGCGGCAGGAATACGATGCGGAAATGGTCGGGCGCCGGCCAGTTGAAGCCAGTGCCCTGCACCAGCAGGATCCGCTCCTGCTCCAGCAGTTCGCGGATAAAGGCCTGGTCGTCCTTGATCGGATAGATCTCGGGGTCGAGGCGCGGGAACATGTACAGCGCGGCCTTGGGCTTGACGCAGGTCACGCCGGGAATCGCGGTGATCAGTTCGTGCGCCAGATCGCGCTGCCGACGCATGCGGCCGCCCGGCGCCACGAGTTCCTGGATGCTCTGGTAGCCGCCCAGCGCGGTCTGGATCGCCCACTGGCCCGGCACGTTGGCGCACAGACGCATGGACGACAGCATGTTCAGCCCTTCGATATAGTCCTCGGCGCCGCGCTTGTCGCCGGACACCACCATCCAGCCGGCACGATAACCACACGAGCGATAGCTCTTGGACAGGCTGTTGAAGGTGATCGTCAGCACGTCCTCGGAGAGCGAACCGATGGCCGTATGCTTGACGTCGTCGTACAGGATCTTGTCGTAGACTTCGTCGGCAAAGATGATCAGGCCATGTTCGCGGGCAATGGCGATGATGCCTTTGAGCAACTCATCCGAATACAGCGCGCCGGTCGGGTTGTTCGGGTTGATGACGACGATGCCCTTGGTGCGCGGCGTGATCTTGCTGCGGATGTCGTCCAGGTTGGGCATCCACTCGTTCGCCTCGTCGCACAGGTAATGCACGGGCGTGCCGCCGGACAGGCTGACTGCCGCAGTCCACAGCGGATAGTCGGGTGCCGGCAGCAGCATTTCGTCGCCATCATTGAGCAAGGCGTTGGTCGCCATGACGATCAGCTCCGAGGCGCCGTTGCCCAGGTAGATGTCTTCCAGCGTCACGCCACGGATGCCGCGCTCCTGGGTATAGTGCATCACCGCCTTGCGCGCCGCGAAAATCCCTTTCGAATCCGAGTAGGCCGCAGAAACCGGCAGGTTGCGGATCATGTCCTGCTGGATCTCGTCGGGCGCGTCAAAGCCGAACACCGCCAGATTGCCGATGTTCAGCTTGATGATCTTCTGCCCTTCTTCCTCCATCTGCTTCGCTTTTTCCAGGACAGGGCCGCGGATGTCGTAGCAGACGTTATTGAGCTTGTTGGATTTCTGGATGGATTTCACGGTGTTCACGGCAAGTGCGCTCGCCCCCGGCGCGTGGTTGAGCCTGCGTCCATACGGCAGGAGCTGATCACGCGCCGCACTGGAACGTTATAATTTGTCCATTATGACAGAGTTCTGCCCGATTTCCCGCATCGCAGCACAGGCGATCCCATCGGGAAGCTGACCGACGCGGACCTGGGCCGCCCACCCTTTGTGGCAGCCTTGTGATGCGCCTGCTACGTCACACCCAAAACCTGCCCCACGCGAGACTCGCTTGAAACTCCACGCTGACCAATCCAACGCGCTGAATACCGTCACGGCCTACGATGACACCTCGCTCGAGGTCAATCTGGTCCGTTTCCCCCACTCCATCCTGCTGCTGCCGGAAGGCCCCGTGGAGCGCTGGGAAGTCACCCGCTTCGAGGATCTGGCCCCGGAACATTTCGATCAGGTCCTGCGGCACCAGCCAGAAGTGGTCGTGTTCGGCAGCGGGCAGAAACTTCGGTTTCCGCACCCGCGTCTCACGGCAAACCTCCTGCGGCAACGGATCGGGGTCGACACGATGGATGTCAAGGCCGCGTGCCGGACCTACAACATCCTGATGGCGGAAGGACGCAAGGTGGCCGCCCTGCTGCTGATCGAGAATGCGGGCGACAGTGGTACCAGCGGCGGCAGCGGCGACAGTACGCCGCAACCTGCAGGGGCATGAACGTAGCAGCAGCATGCAATCTGAACAGGATCGCCGCGCGATGAATCGCCTTGGAAACAGGAAGTCGCGGCCACAGGGGCTCGCCCATGCCAGCAGCAGCCGCCGGAAACAGCCAGCCGTGGAGTCTGCTTATGCAAAGGCCTGTACGCATGCCCGTGCCGGCCTGTTCGCATCTGCGGCGGAAATCCTCCGTTTCCAACGGGCGTACGCAGGAGCGCGCGCGTTTCCGGGCTAAACTGGTTAGCAATCTTTAATTATGGTGGCCCAGCCTCGGACGAGAGCTTATCATTCTCACCTAGCCAGACTCTCAACAATAGTACGTCGCATGAGCCAATGTTCCGCGCAGCGCTTGCCCTGCCGGACACCGCGATCAATACAGGAGCACACATCGCATGACAGTCAGCCTCAACCAGCCAGTTCCGGATTTCAGTGCTGCCGCCACCAGCGGCAAGACCTTTACGCTGAGCGAGCTGAAGGGCAAACATGTGGTGCTGTACTTCTACCCCAAGGACAGCACGCCCGGCTGCACCACCGAGGCCATGAACTTTCGCGATGAGTATGCAGCCTTCCAGGCGGCTGGCGTCGAAATCTTCGGCATCTCGCGCGACGGCATGAAATCGCACGAGAATTTCAAGGCGAAGCTGGACCTGCCTTTCGAACTGCTGTCCGACGGCGATGAAGCACTGTGCTCGCTGTTCGACGTGATCCGCATGAAAAAGATGTATGGCAAGGAAGTGCGCGGCATCGAACGCTCCACCTTCCTGATCGACGACAAGGGCGTGCTGCGGCATGAATGGCGCGGGGTGCGTGTCCCCAACCATGTCGAACAGGTGCTCAAGACGGTGCGCGAGCGCTGAGCCAAGGGTGATCGACGCCGCGGCGCAACACGACACGATTGCAAAAGCAAAAACCTTAGGCTACAGTCGGACTCAATGAGTGCGACACGCCGAAGATCCAGCGCCCGACAGCAGTTTTCACGGCATTCGATGCCCGGGCCGGTTTTACGCCAGCCGCTTTTGCCACGCGCCGGTTTCCGCACTGTCCTGAACAGCCGCCTCCCCGGGCATACCGGTCACAGGCGGCTTTTTCAATTGCGGGCTCCCCACGATTGCCGGACCGGCACGCCAACTGTCCTGGCGCCGCACGTGTCTGCCCGTCAAGCTGCTGCGCCGGTCGCCCTGATCGGTCTGCTCTGTCCGATTGGCCGGCACGTCCCGCACACTCCCCATTTTCCCGCCCGCAAAGGAACCTGAAGCATGCCGCTACCGACCATGCCCGCCAAACCCGCCCAATTGCTGGACCCGCGTGAGTACACGCCGATCAAGCCGAACGCGCGAGGCAAGGTTTCAACCGGACCACGCAAACCGGTGCCCGCGCTGGAGCATGCCTCCCTGAGTGGCGAAGCTGCAACCGCCGAACCGGCCGTCCGGCCCTCTGCACCGATCGCACGCGCGGAAGCGCCTGTGCCTGCCGGAGCGCCTGCACCCGTTCGCGAGACGCGTGCGCGGACCAGTGGCGCCGCTCCGGCAAATGCGCCGGCCAGCACGCCGGCGACAGCGCCACGCAAACGTCGCGCCAAGGACGACGGCCCGGCCAAGCTGTTCGTGCTCGACACCAATGTGCTGATGCACGATCCGAGCTCGCTGTTCCGCTTCGAGGAGCATGACGTCTATCTCCCGATGATGACGCTCGAGGAGTTGGACAATCACAAGAAAGGCATGAGCGAAGTCGCGCGCAATGCCCGGACGGTAAGCCGGACGCTCGATGCGCTGGTCGCCGGGACGGAAGGCGTCATGGACGAAGGCCTGCCGCTGTCCAAGCTCGGTAACCGCGACGCCCAGGGCCGGTTGTACTTCCAGACGCGCCTGAACGAAGTGAAGCTGCCGGAAGGCCTGCCGCAGGGCAAGGCGGACAACCAGATCCTCGGTGTGGTGAGCGCGCTGCAGACACAATTCACGGAGCGTCAGGTGGTACTGGTGTCGAAAGACATCAATATGCGCATCAAGGCGCGCGCGCTGGGGCTGCCCGCCGAGGATTACTTCAACGACCAGGTCCTGGAAGACAAGGACCTGCTCTACTCCGGCGTGATGCAACTGCCGAACGATTTCTGGACCCGCCACGGCAAAGGCATGGAAAGCTGGCAGGATCCCAAGACCGGTGTCATGTTCTATCGCCTCACGGGTCCGCTGGTGCCGTCCTTCCTGGTGAACCAGTTCGTCTACCTTGAACCGGCGGATGGCAGCCTGCCCCTGTATGCCCAGGTGAAGGAAATCAACGGCAAGACCGCGCTACTGCAGACGCTGCGCGATTACACGCACCAGAAGAACAATGTCTGGAGCGTCACGGCCCGCAATCGCGAGCAGAACTTCGCCCTCAACCTGCTGATGAATCCCGACGTGGACTTCGTCACGTTGCTGGGCCAGGCAGGCACCGGCAAGACCTTGCTGGCGCTGGCATCCGGCCTCGAGCAGGTGCTCGACCTGAAGCTGTACAACGAGATCATCGTCACCCGTGCGACCGTGCCCGTGGGCGAGGATATCGGCTTCCTGCCGGGTACCGAAGAGGAAAAGATGCAGCCGTGGATGGGCGCATTCGACGACAACCTCGAGGTCCTGCAGAAATCCGACGACGGCGCAGGCGACTGGGGACGTGCCGCGACACAGGAACTGATCCGTTCGCGCATCAAGGTCAAGAGCATGAACTTCATGCGCGGCCGTACTTTTGTCAACAAGTTCCTGATCATCGACGAGGCACAGAACCTGACGCCCAAGCAGATGAAGACGCTGGTCACGCGCGCCGGCCCCGGCACCAAGATCGTGTGCCTGGGAAACATCGCGCAGATCGACACACCCTACCTCACGGAGGGTTCGTCCGGCCTTACCTACGTGGTCGACCGTTTCAAGGGCTGGAGCCACAGCGGGCACATCACGCTGGCACGAGGCGAACGCTCGCGCCTGGCCGATCATGCAGCGGACATCCTGTAAACTCAGGAACATCCGTGCAGTCGCGGGGTCCGAACAACATGACGTGCCGGGTGATGCCCGGCACGCCTGATGTTCTGACGTCACATGGGATGGCGCCTGCCAGCTGTCCAAGGAGACCCAGCATGAAACGATCCGCAAAATTCATCCAATCCGTGCTTGCGGCCAGCCTTCCGGTATTGCTGATTCCGGTTGCCCTGCCCGCGGCTGCCCAGGCTCCCATGGTCATGGAAACGCTCGGGCCGGTCAGTTATATCTGCGGGGGCGTGGGCGCAGATGAACAGCAGGCGCTCGACAGCAAGAAATCCGGCTTCAACATGGATCTACTCTTTACCCAGGGTGCGCGTGGCGAATACCTGTCGGATGTGGAGGTGCGCCTGAGCCGCGATGGACAGCAGGTTGCGTCCTTCCGCGCTCCTGGCCCGCGCTGCCTGATCAAGGCCCCCGCCGGCAGCTACACGGTCGAAGCGACATCCCAGGGTTCCATGAAGCGCGCCAAGCTGTCTACCCAGTCCGGCCAGCACCAGTTCCGCTGGTGATGACAGGGCGGCGACTCACGGGGCCGACGGGCCCCTTGTTTACGCAAACACCGGCCAGGCGCGCACTGCCTGTCCTGCTCCTGTGTGCCTGCTTGCTGGCGGCGTGTTCGAGCACCCCCACACGCTCGAGCAAATCCCCTTCCGCAGGCCGCACACCCGGGCCGCCAATCAAGGATCCCTCCGCAGGACTCGAAGAAATTTCCATCCAGGCCATGGCGCTGGTCGGCACCCCCTACCGTTATGGCGGCAATACGCCGGACAGCGGCTTCGATTGCAGTGGGCTGGTACGCTATGTCGTGAATCGCTCGGCCGCTGTCAGCCTGCCACGCACTACTGCGGAGATGGGCACGCGCGGCATCCCGTTGCAACGCGCAGAAGTCGCCTCCGGGGATCTGGTGTTCTTCAACACCGCCGGCCACCCGCATTCCCATGTCGGCATCTACGTGGGCCAGAACCGCTTTGTCCACGCTCCGTCAAGCGGAGGTACCGTGCGCCTGGAGGACATGACGAAAAGCTATTGGGCCCGGCGCTATACCGGCGCCCGCCGCGTGGTCGAAGCCGGCTCTTTGCCGATGCCTTCGAGCACAGGCATGACCGCCTCCCTGGAGCCGGCTCCTGCCATTTCGCCAGCGCCCTTACCCGCCCTTGCCCCCTCCGCCGCACTGGCGGAAGAAGACGATCCGATCGCGGCATTCGCGCGCCAATGACGCAAGCGCGCAGGCAATGAAAAAGCCCCGGCATGACCGGGGCTTTTTTTGCGATGCATCCTTTTGTACGGATCACATGATATGCGTGCCGATCCACCAGGCAATCGCCGCCATGAAGGCCGACGCCGGAATCGTCAAGATCCACGCCCAGACGATATTACCGGCCAATCCCCAGCGCACGGCCGACATCTTCTGCACCGAGCCGACGCCGACGATGGCACCGGTAATCGTGTGCGTGGTCGACACGGGAATGCCCAGCGCCGATGCGACAAACAGCGTGACCGCCCCGCCCGTCTCGGCGCAAAAACCGCCGACAGGTTTGAGCTTGGTGATTTTCTGCCCCATCGTCTTCACAATCCGCCAGCCGCCGAACATGGTGCCAAGGCCAATGGCAACGTAACAGACGATGATGACCCACATCGGCGGCTCTGCCGCTCCCTGGGCAGCATAGCCGCCTGCAATCAGCAGCATCCAGATGATGCCGATGGTTTTCTGCGCATCGTTACCGCCATGCCCGAGGCTGTACATCGCAGCCGACACCAGCTGCAGGCGCCGGAACCACTTGTCCACGCGGCTCGGTGGTGTACGGAAGAACATCCAGCCCACGATCAGCATCAACAACGACCCCAGGACCATGCCCAGGATCGGGGCAACGAAAATGAACGCGACGGTCTTGAACAGGCCGCTTGCGACCAGCGAGCTGGTACCGGCCTTGGCTACCGCAGCCCCAACCAGGCCGCCGATCAGCGCATGGGACGAGCTCGAAGGAATGCCGTAGTACCAGGTGATAATGTTCCACGTGATTGCGCCAACCAGCGCGCCGAAGACCACGTAGTGATCGACGATTGCCGGATCGACCGTCCCCTTGCCGACGGTCGCTGCAACCTTCAGATGAAACACGAAGACGGCGATGACGTTGAATGCCGCCGCCATGGCCACCGCCTGGTGCGGCTTGAGCACGCCCGTCGACACCACCGTGGCGATCGAGTTGGCGGCATCGTGAAAGCCGTTCATGAAGTCGAACGCGACTGCCAGGGCGACCAGGAAGATGATCACCCACAGGCTCATTTGTACAGTATCCATACTGTCCCCGCTGCTTACGCGTTTTCCAGCACGATACCCTCGATGATGTTGGCCACATCCTCGCACTTATCGGTGATCGTCTCGAGCTGCTCGTAAATGGCCTTGAGCTTGATGAGCCGCTTGACGTCAGTTTCCTCGCGGAACAGCTTCGACATCGCGGAACGCATCACGCGGTCGGCCTCTGACTCGAGGCGGTCGATTTCTTGTGTGGTTTTGAGGATCGTGCCTGCGTTCTTCATATTGCTGAGCAGGCCGACAGCGATCTTCACCTGGTCGCAACACGACACGCAGATCGTCGCCAGCTGGCGCGCTTCATCGGTCAGGCTGGTGACGTCGTAGAGCGAAATGGTTTCGGCGACATCTTCCATCAGATCAAGGATGTCGTCCATCGTGGTGATGAGCTTGTGGATCTCGTCGCGATCAAGCGGCGTGATGAAAGTCTTGTGCAGCAGGTCGACGGTGTCATGGGTGATGCGGTCGGCCTTCTTCTCGGTCGCCTGCACTTGCCGCGCATGGGCCTCGGCGTTGGGCAGGTCATTGATCAGTGCGAGCAATTCGCGGGCAGCGGAGACCGCGCAATCGGCATGCTGATCGAAATACTCGAAAAACTTACCCTCTGTCGGCATGAAACGGCCAAACATGATGCTTTCCTTTTGAAAGAACGGAGTATGAACTGCTGGTGCAGCCATGCCGACCTGAACCGCCGATGTGTCGGCCATGTGTCGTCATGGAAATGACATATTTTACCGGCTTAGCACGGCTACATTCGCCGCACCGCACAAAAAAACGGAGAAATTTTACTGCTCGTTGTCGAAGAATGCGTTACCGCCAACAAAATTGTCGAATTTCGTGAATTGCCCCAGGAAGGTCAGGCGCACTGTGCCGATCGGACCGTTACGCTGTTTGCCGATGATGATTTCCGCCGTACCCTTGTCCTGCGAATCCGGGTTATAAACCTCGTCCCGGTAAATGAACAGGATCACGTCCGCATCCTGTTCGATGGCGCCCGACTCCCGCAGGTCGGACATGACCGGACGCTTGTTGGGACGCTGCTCCAGACTGCGGTTCAGCTGCGAAAGGGCAATGACAGGGCAGTTCAGCTCCTTGGCCAAGCCCTTCAGCGAGCGCGAGATCTCGGAAATCTCGGTGGCGCGGTTTTCCCCACCGCCACCGGAGCCCGACATCAACTGCAGGTAGTCGATGATGATCAGGCCCAATTGCCCGCACTGGCGCGCCAGACGACGGGAACGTGCGCGCAGCTCCATGGGGTTGAGCGCCGGCGTTTCGTCGATGAACAGCTGCGCATCGTTCATCTTCTGGATGGCGTGGGTCAGCCGGGGCCAGTCCTCATCAAGCAAGCGGCCAGTTCGCAGGCGGTGCTGGTCGAGCCGCCCCACCGAGCCCAGCATCCGCATCGCCAGCTGCGTGCCGGCCATTTCCATGGAGAACACCGCGACCGGCAAGCCCTGCTCCACCGCCACATGCTCGCCGATATTCAGCGAGAACGCCGTCTTACCCATGGAAGGACGACCGGCTACGATGATCAGGTCACCGGCCTGCATGCCACTGGTCATGCGATCCAGATCGGCAAATCCGGTCGCGACACCGGTAATGTCATTCTGGTTGTCGCGGTGGTACAGCTCGTCGATGCGCTCCACCACCTGCGTCAGCAGCGGCTGGATTTCCTGGAAGCCCTGCTGGCCGCGTGAGCCCTCTTCAGCAATGGCGAACACCTTGGACTCGGCCTCGTCGAGCAATTGCCGGACCTCGCGCCCCTGAGGATTGAAGGCGCCGGTAGCGATTTCATCGGCGACCGTCACCAGTTTGCGCAGCACGGAGCGATCGCGCACGATTTCCGCATAGCGCCGGATATTGGCCGCACTGGGGGTGTTTTGCGCGAGTGCATTCAGATACGCCAGCCCACCGACCTCATCCGCCTTACCGGCGGCCTTGAGCATCTCGAACACCGTCACCACGTCGGCCGGACGCGCGCCCGAAATCAGGCGTCCGATGTTCTGGAAAATCAGGCGGTGATCGTAGCGGTAGAAATCGGACTCGGACAGGAAGTCGCCGATGCGGTCCCAGGCGGAATTGTCCAGCAGCAGCCCGCCCAACACCGATTGCTCGGCCTCGATGGAATGCGGCGGCACCTTGAGCGCGTCGAATTGCGGATCGGACGTGGGAGCGTTCATGGGTAGCGATTATAGCTGCCCGGCACGGGCAACATGAAAAGAATCCGCACAGCGGATTCCGGCGTGCGCGGGCAAGCGGATGCGCATCATGCAGACGCAGCGCGCAGGCAAAGAAAAAGCAGGCGCAAGCGCCTGCTTTTTCCACGGCTGTCTATTTCCTGTGGCCCGCCTTGCGGCGCGCCAAATGGAAATCAGGCTGCCTCGCCTTGTACCACCAGGGTGATTTCGGCCACCACATCGGTGTGCAGCGACACGCGCACCGGATGTTCGCCAATCGTCTTCACCAGGCCGTTCGGCAGCGTGATGCGCGAACGCTCGATGGCGTAACCCTGCTTGCCCAGGGCCTGTGCGATGTCTTCGTTCGTCACCGAGCCGAACAGACGGCCGTCGACGCCAGCCTTCTGGCTGACTTCCAGGGTCGTGCCGTTCAGCTTTTCGTTGAGCTTCTCGGCTTCGGCCAGCTTCTCGGCAGCAATCTTTTCGAGTTCGGCGCGGCGGGCTTCGAATTCCTTCAGCGCTGCGTCGGTTGCACGACGTGCCAGGCGATTCGGGATCAGGAAGTTACGAGCATAACCATCCTTGACACGCACCACGGCGCCCAGGTCGCCAACGTTCTTGACTTTTTCCAGCAGAATAACTTGCATGTTCAGTTCTCCTTGTCGACCGTGGCTTAGTTCTTGTGCAGGTCGGTGTACGGCAGCAGCGCGAGGAAACGCGCACGCTTGATGGCCGTGTCGAGCTGACGCTGATAGTGGCTGCGGGTACCGGTCAGGCGGGCCGGCGTGATTTTGCCATTCTCACCGATGAAGTCGCGCAGCGTGTCCAGATCCTTGTAGTCGATCTGTTCGACGCCGGCCACGGTGAAGCGGCAGAATTTCTTGCGCTTGAACAGCGGGTTCTGTGTGAAGCGCTTCTTGTTCTTATCGTTACGTTTGACGAATGCCATGATTCAATCCTTTGCGAATTCTTTACATCCAGTGATGTGATAGACCAGTGCCTTGCTGTTGCGGTGACGGCGGGCCATGAAGCCTTCCCATTCCATCATTGTGCCAAGGGGCATGCGATCGACTTCCTGACCGATACTGCCCACCGCGACGGCGGCGATATGAAACTCGATCTGGCGCGGCGTATTGGCTTCGGTCACGTCTCCGGCGTGCTGCAGCATGCAGTTCACGACGGGGATGCCTGCTGGGGTATAGCGCAACGCATCGCGCTCCACCAGACTGGCCGTGAGAAAAAACCGGTTCACGCCTTGCGTCTCACCTCAAGTCACACACCCGCACACCCGGGTCGGCTCCGCCGGCCCGCGCAAGGCATGCCACTCAGGCAGCCTGGCCTTCCGAGGTTTGCTGGGCAGCCTTCTTGGCTTCTTCCCGCTGCACTTCCTTCATCATCGGCGACGGTGCGGTCTCGGCCTTCTTCGTTTGCACGATCAGGTGACGCAGCACGGCATCGTTGAACTTGAAGGCATGCTCGAGCTCGACCAGGGTTTCCTGGTTGCACTCGATATTCATGCAAACGTAGTGAGCCTTGGCAAGCTTCTGGATCATGTAGGCGAGCTGGCGGCGGCCCCAGTCTTCCACGCGGTGGATCTGGCCAGCCTGACCGGTGACGAGGCCTTTGTAGCGCTCGATCATCGCGGGCACTTGCTCGCTCTGGTCCGGATGGACGATAAAGACGATTTCGTAATGACGCATTGACGCTCCTTTGGGATCGATAAACAGCCACCCGGGCGTCAAGAAGACCGGTGTGGCAAGGTAGAAAGCCGGTCATTATAGCGGAAAAACCGCTTTTTCCAAAAGCCGCCTAGATTGCCTCGAAAAACTGCTGCAGCGCGAGTGCATCCGGCACCCCTTGCGCGCCGATGATTCCCGCCTCGCCCGTGCCAAGCGCCAGCATCAGCGCCACGCGCGCCTTGGCGGGATTGAGGTCTGCCGTGGCCGGGAATCCGCCGGGCGCGGCGTGTTCCCCGCCTGCCGCCACGCCTGTGGCGCTGGTGACATATCCGGCACCCGAACGGCTGCCGCGCACCACAGCTACCCCCTGTCGCCAGGCATCGGCCAAGGCGGGCAGCAGCGCTTCATGAATCGAACCGTTGCCGGGGCCGGCGATCACCAGGCCCTGAACGCCCTGTTGGACCAGTCCATCGACCAACTGGCGGCGTGCGCCCGCGACACTGACAATCACTTCCACCCACGGCCAGTCGGCCGGCATGCCGAGCAGCCGGCCACCAATGCCGGCCAGCGCCACCGGACGGCGTCCGTAGCGGATCTGCTGCCCGGCAACGGCACCCAGTGGTCCGCATCCTGGCGACGCAAACGCCTGCACCGCGCCGGTATGGAGCTTGACCACATCGCGCGCCGCATGGATTTCCTGATTGACCACTACGAGTACACCCAGCGCCGCCGAACCAGGATGGGCCGCCACCCGCACCGCATGGAGCAGATTGAGCGGGCCGTCGGCCGATACCGCCGTCGCGGGGCGCATCGCTGCAGTCAGTACCACGGGAATGCCGGCAGGCTGCGTGAGGTGCAGCAGGATAGCGGTTTCTTCAAGGGAGTCCGTGCCGTGCGTGATGACGATGCCGTCAACCTCTCCACTATCGCGCCAGGCGCGGATGCGTGTATCAAGTCGCTGCCAGACGGCAAAACTCATGTCCTTGCTGTCCAGCTGGGCAACCTGCTCGGCCTGGATCTCGGCGATATCGCCCAGGCCCGGCAAGGCTGCCAGCAAGGCATCGATGGGCAGCGTGGCGGAACGGTAACCATCGGTTGCGGCCGGATTGGCGGCGACCCCGGCAATCGTACCGCCCGTGGCAAGAATGGCGATTCTCGGCTTGGACATGGTCCCTCACTGATCAATGGCTGGCTTGCATTGTACCGAGAGTGCCGGTCGCGAACCCCGAGGCTTGTGTCGTCGCACCACCACAGGCAAACGATGCGACCAGGCAAAAATTCTTGCAGTTCGCAAAATACTGTATAAAATCACAGCATACTGTTCAAATATACAGTCCGCGAAGCAGGCTGCGCGGTCATCTCGGGATAGAAGGCGATGGCGAAACTGACGGCAAGACAGCAGCAGATCTACGATCTGATCCGCACGACGATCCAGCAGACCGGATTCCCCCCTACGCGCGCCGAAATCGCTGCGCAATTCGGCTTTTCCTCAGCCAACGCAGCGGAAGAACATCTACGCGCCCTGGCCCGCAAAGGCGTGATCGAACTCACGCCCGGCGCCTCGCGCGGTATCCGTCTCAAGGCCATGGACGATGGCGCGCACCAGTTCAGCCTGCCGTCGATGGGCTTCATGCAGCTCACGCTGCCGCTGGTGGGCCGCGTGGCTGCCGGCAGCCCGATCCTCGCCACCGAACATATCGATCGCCAGTACCAGGTGGATCCGAGCGTCTTCAGCGAAACACCAGACTATCTGCTCAAGGTGCGCGGCATGAGCATGCGCGACGCAGGGATTCTCGATGGCGACCTGCTCGCCGTGCGCAGCGCCCGCGAAGCAAGCAACGGCAAGATCGTGGTGGCCCGCCTCGGCGAGGAAGTCACAGTCAAACGCCTGCAACGCCGCGGTCAGGTTATCGAACTGATCGCGGAAAACCCCGATTACCAAAGCATCATCGTCGATCTGTCGAAAGACGATTTCGCACTGGAGGGCATCGCCGTGGGGCTGATCCGCCCCAGCGCGCCCTAGCCTCATCACCGCGTGGCCGCACCGACCGGTGCGGCCTGCATGCACCTTCATGGACAAGCTCCGATGCCTTGGCTGGCAGGGTAGCGTACGTCCGTGATCAACCAGGCCGTCGTGCAGCCTCGTGTTTATCAGTAGAGGTGTTCCAATGCTGCAGCTTGTTCACTCCACCCGCACCCCCGTCCATCCGACGCCGTTCCGCCAGGTGCAAGGCGTCCGCGTGTATCAGGGGCAACGCCGCCGCACCATGGTCGGCAGCATGGCCGCTATCTGCCGCATGCTGGAGCGTGACAGCGGCCAGCGCTGATCGAAACAGCTCATCTCGAGAGACCGCCCCAGCATCAGCACACCGCTGATGTGGGCAGTCAGCGTAGCGTCAGCTTGGTGCGGCTGCTGTCGTTATTGGCCAGCACCAGTTTCTTCAGGCTTTGCACGAACTGCTCGCGCTCGCGAGGTTCCAGCGCTTCGAGCGTGCGCATATTGGCATGCTCGACCGCGGTCAGCATTTCCTCAGTCAGCGTGCGTCCGGCAGCAGTCAGGGAGCAGAGCTTTACGCGGCTGTCGCGATCGGAGCCCCTGCGCGTGATCAATCCTTTTTCTTCCAGCCGCTGGATCACGGCCGTGGCATTGGCGCGATCGATGCCTACTTCCTTGGCCAGCGTGTGCTGGTCATGTTCGCCGCGCGTGAGCAAGACATGCAGGAGCGTGAACTGCAGCGGTGTCAGATCGGTCCCGCACTCCTGAAAGAAAAAACTGACGTGGATTTGATGCAGCCGGCGAATCATGAATCCCGGCCGGAAATCCATATCGAATTGCGGCGGGCTGGCGTGGCGAGGCTTGGTGGTCATGCGCGCATCGGTCAAACGTTGACGTGAAAACGGGTCTCCCGCAACAGCGGGAGACCCGGGCCAGGCATGTACCTGACTGCGTCAGTGTAGCACCGCGTCCACCCTCACCTGTTACCAGGATACCGGTGACTCATCCACGCGCGCCGCGATGTAGCGTTGGACATGATAGGCCTCCGCATCCATTGCGACAAAACGTGTCAGGCAAAGCGTCCGCCGCGCCTCCGCGAGGGCAGGTTCGGCTTCGACATCCCGCAGGGCTGCACGCAGCCGGGCGACCTGCTGGCCAGGCAGGTCAGAGGAGCAGGTCAAGGGGGGAATCGGCGCGGCCATGGTGCGGTCGATCACGCGGACCTGTGACGCAAACTCAGGCCAGGTCGCGCACATCAAGTCATAGACGTAGCCGTCAAGCGGACCGACATCGATCTTTCCATCCACCAGCGCAAGAATGATCTCATGCGCGTTCAGAAAGCCGCCAACCGTCCTGGCATATTGTCCGTCCGAACCGTGGTGCTTTAGCAGGTGATGCCGGAAGGCATAGTATCCGGAATGGGAGTCGCGCAAGGTGTACCCTGCCACACCGCCGAACGTATCGGCCAGCGTGTGCGCAGGACTATCGGCACGCACGGCGATGCAGGCGCGATAGTGCGGCTTGCCGCCATAATCCGGCAGCGACGGCAACGGCGCGCCGAGAATCTGTACTACTCTGGTTCGCCGCGCCAACGGCAATCCGCACATCATCACCATGCCGAGATCTTCCCGTTCCCAGAGATCAGACAGCAGCAACGGCGGCGCATGGGCAACAGCCTCGAAGTTAACGCCAGCCCGCGCCTGGACCCAGTTGAAAATCTCCGCCCAGGCCGCAGCGGCGGCCGGTGTTACAGAGTACATGCGTGCATTGCTGATCATGCCAAAGCGCCCCACCCCCTAAAACTGTTTCCAATCGATGCGCAGCTTCAATCAATACGAATGCCGGCCTTGCGGATGATCTCGCCATAGCGCGCGTGTTCCTTGTGCATCAACGCGGCCAGTTGCTCTGGCGTACTGCCCATCGGTTCCGTACCCACCGCCTGCAGCTTCTCGCGGATCTCTGGCATGGCCAGCACCTTGCCCACATCAGCCTGGATCTTGGTGACGACCTCGCGAGGCATGCCTGCCGGCCCCATCAGTGCATACCAGGACACGGCCTCGTACCCCTTCAACCCGGCAGCTTCGTCAACGGTCGGAACGTTCGGCAATGCTGCGATGCGTTTGCTGCTGGCCACTGCCAGCGGCTTCAGGCGGCCGGCCTGGATGAACGACGTGACCGCCGGAACCTGGGCCACGATCATGGATATCTGCCCGCCGAGCAGATCCTTGACCGAGTCTCCCACACCCTTGTATGCCACATGCTTCATCTCGACACCAGCCATGGAGGCCAGCAACTCTCCGCCGATATGCGCCTGGGTACCGACCCCACCGGACCCGAATGTCAGCATGCCCGGCTTTGCCTTGGCCTGTGCCAGCAGATCAGGAAGACTGCTGGCGGTGACGGCGGGACCGACCACGACCACGTTCTGCACCGTGCCGATCAAGGTGATCGGCGTAAAACTCTTGAAGACATCGAACTTGAGATTGGGATACAAATGCGGATTGATCGCCAGGTTACCCACAGGCGCGGATACCAGCGTATAGCCATCGGCATCTGCGCGGGCTGCTGCATCCATGCCGATATTGCCCGCCGCGCCCGGACGGTTTTCCACGATAAAGGGTTGGCCCCAGACTTGCGACAGCTTGGCGCCGATCAACCGCGGCAACAGATCGACCGATCCGCCGGGACCGAACGGCACGATCACACGCACAGGCTTGCTGGGATAGGGATCGGCGGCCCGCGCGGGCAACGCCGCGGTCACCATCAACAACGACAACGAGAACAGCACTGCAGAACGCTTCAACATCATGCTTCTCCTGAACGCTTGCTGAAATCGGCCATGCGCCGCTGATGCGCCGTCACGACCGGTTGGGATAACGGAACCCAGATACCGTGGTTTATGCCTCCGGGCGCGCCAGTTGCTGGTCGCGGAAACACGCAGGACAAAAACTCCAAGGGCTAGCCTCACGTGCCGTACGACCCAGCGGATCGGATTCATGCCAATGGCGCCAGATGTACTCGCCAGTTTCCTGGGCGCGTCGACGCATGGCCGGGATGTCCACGCCCGGAATCTTGCGGTCGCGCATCCGTACCACGCCATTGACGATCACCGTGTTCACATCGTCACCCACGCCGCACTCGACGAGGCTCTTGACCGGATCGAGGATGGGGCCGAACCGCAAGGTATCGCCACCGCTCAGGTCAATCAGGATGATGTCGGCGCAGGCGCCTGGCTGCAGTCGCCCCAGGTCATCGCGGCCGACAGAACGTGCACCGCCCAGGGTCGCTGCACTGAAGACTTCGCCCGCCGTGGCATGACGGTAGTTGTGACTCATGATCTTGCCGTGATACGACGCCGACCGCATGTTCAGGATCGTGTCGCGCGGATACGTATCGCTGCCCAGGGAAATGTTCACGCCAGCATCCTGATATTTTTTCCAGGAATCGAGCGAACGCGCGCGCCGTACGATGTTGATCGGGCAATGCGAGATCGATACTCCGGCATCACCCATCAGTTTCAGGTCGCTGCCACCGGAGTAGTTGAGACGCAGGTTGTCCGAGACAAAATTACCGTGCCCGATATTCAATGTCGGCCGCAGCAGTCCGACGCTGTCGAGCAACTCGATCGGCGTCATGCGGTATTCGCGCACGATGTCATGGAATTCCAGCACGCTGTAGGCGGCATGCGTGGCAATCGGTACATTCATTTCGTCTGCCGCCGCGCGCGTCCGCTTCAATAGATCGACGCTCGTGGTTTCCGCTTCACGCGGGCTCAGCAGGCCGCGCACCAGGCCACCGGCACTGCCGTCTTTCTCCTCGATGAAACGGATGGCATCCTGCAAGCCCTTGAGACCTTCTTCTTCGTTCATGATGCGCTTGAGGCGTCCTTTTTCATCCCCCACCCAGCGCCCGCTGTCGTAGCCAGGCCCGAGGTATCCGCGCACACCGAGCTTTTCGCACTGGCGTGCCAGCGCATTCTGGATGCGCAGCTGACTGCCAAATTCCACAAAGGTGGTGATGCCATTGCGCAGCATCTCCGTGACAGTAAAGGCCGCATTGAAGTCAATCTCATCGTCTACGCCCGGTTCATCCGGCCGTAGGTAGCGAACATCACCTTCGATGCGCTTGCCTTCCTTCGGCACACTGATCTCCAGGAACGGCTGGCCGAAATAGTCTGGCCGGCCGGCATCCGCGATCAGGCGGTGCGATGCGCGATGCCCCGTGTGCACGTGTGTGTCGATAAAGCCTGGCGCCACCAGCATGCCCGTCGCGTCAATGACCTCATCGACCGTGCCGTCAAAACGCGGCCCCACGTAGAGGATCGTGCCATCCTCATAGACCACCTCGGCACCCTGCTCCAGCGTATGTGCGCCATTCTGGTGCCCGACCACCCAGCCTCCACGGATTGACGTCCGCATCTTTCTCTCCTTTCGCCAATATTGTTAGTTCACTAACTATATATCGGGAAACGCATGCGTCAAAGGGTTTTTTGAAAAATTTGAGAGTGCCGTGGAGGATGCATTCGCCAGAAGAATACGTCGCTCGCGGCCGGCATTGCGCCAGTACGCTAATCGCCAAGCAAGAACGATTCCTGCCTGCGACCGCGCGGGATGTCACGGATCGATGAGAATGGAAAGCGGGAGGCTGATGCGACGGCTGCAGTCGATTGCGGCAGCTGCATCAGCGTTGATGCAGTGCCCGGGAACAGTATGCTGAGGAGCGCCTGCTCAGCCTGCGGCGGCAGGCAACGTCATCTCATGGGGCAACACACCCTGCACGACATAGCGGGCAATTTCCGCCGCAATCACTTCGCGGCTTGCCCGGGTCTCACCCTGGCGGGGGTGATACCAGCGTGACGTCCAGTTCAGTGCGCCCAGCAGCGGCTTGACCACGAGCCGTATATCCATCTGCCGGAACACCCCGGCTTTCATGCCCTCCTCCAGAACCTGGAGATAGAGCTTTTCATTGTAATCACGCAGCACCGTGATTTCTTTCAGCGCATTGCGCTCTTCCTCGGTCGTGCGGCCGCCGAGATGCAACTCAAGCCCCTGCGCGGCGACACGCAGATAATCGAGATGCTCCATCATCAGCAGCGTATGCGCGAATGCCATCTGCTCAAGCCGCTCACGGGGGGAGCCAGAAGCATTCGCCGCGGGCTCAATCGCCGCGCGCGTCAACTCCATGGCACGCCTTTGCACCGCGAAGAACAGCGTTGTCTTGCTGCGGAAGTGGTAGTAGATGATGCCTTTGGTGGCACCGTAATGGTCACTGATGTCATCCAGCGATGCCGCCGCAAAGCCCAGCTTCATAAACACCGATGCGGCCGCATCCAGGATAGCCAGCTGTTTTTCATCGCCTTCCGGTGTGCCGACCAGACGCTTACGTGCCATACCTTCAATTTCTCCTTAAAACCAGATTCGCGCTAGCCGCGCTCTGCGACTCGGCATGCCTGCGCGTCATCTGCACTGCCTGCACCAGCATTGCCACGCATGGCGCAGCAGCCCGATGGCCGCTTGGAATATCGCGTGACAGTAGCAGATTTCACCACATCAGCGCAGTTTGCCCGGCCAGTCGCGGCACACGTGCAAGCGAAAACGCCCTCGTGTCACGGAGGGCGTACTGGCATGTTATGCAGCATTCACGCGGCAGGATCAGAGCTTGGGAATCTTGAACTGGCGAACCAGCCGGCTCTCACGCTCGATTTCCGAACGCTGGAAACGGCGCAGCTCCTCTGCCGTCCCCAGGAACGCGCTGTAGTTGTTCTTGTCCAGATAGCTCTTCGTCTCTGCATCGCGATAGACAGTCAACAGGGCATCCTCGAGACGCTGGATCACCGGCTTGGGCGTTCCCTTCGGAGCGAACACTCCCCACCACGCGACCTGGAAAAAACCCTTGTAACCCAGCTCCTGCATGGTCGGCGCATTCGGCTCGCTCGCCATACGCTTGTCCGATGTCACGCCCAGCAGGCGGATCTTGTCGGCCTTCACCAGCGCAACACCGGTGCTGTATTCCGTAATGGCGAAGTCAACCTGCCCCCCCGCCAGATCGGTCAGCGCCGGCGCTGCGCCCTTGTAGGAAATTGCGTTGGCCTGTGCCCCGACCAGCGACATCAGCCACTCCGAGGCGATATTGTAGGTCGCACTGCCGCTGCCGTAGTTCAGCTTGTTCGGATTCTTCCTCGCGGCATCAAATAGTTCCGCCGCTGTCTTGTATGGCGAACTGCTCGGCACATAGACGCCCATCGGCGAAAATGCAACGCGCGCCACAGGCTCCAGGTCGGTCAATGGGTCATATGGCAGTTTTTCGTATAGCGCCACATTGGTCGTCACGGGTCCGTTTGCCGCCCACAGTAGCGTGTAGCCGTCGGGCTGGGATGAGATCACCGTCTGTACCGCAATGATCGCGTTGCCGCCAACCTTGTTCTCGATGACCACAGGCTTGCCGAATGCGCTTTCCAGCCGCTTGGCAGTGTAACGTGCAATCGTGTCCGTGCCGGACCCCGGCGGATACGGCACGATGAACTTGATGGGCTTGTCCGGAAAGGCTGGCTGCGCTGCAGCCGGGCATGCGGCGAGTACGGCGATGGCCGTCACTGCGCCGCACAGAATGTTCTTCATAGTGTCTCCTCTCTTCTTGATCATGCATCGTTCCCGATGCTCACCTTCATTGCCGCGTGTGCAATACCACCCGGCCAATCACTTCCCGTCCCGAAAGGGCGGCCAGCGCCTCGCGGAATGAACTGAGGCCAAACGCCTTGTAGGTGCGCGGGCGCAGAGCGCCGTCATTTACCCACGCGAACATCTCTGCAAAAGCCGCGCGCACGCGCGCCTCCATGCCGGCTGGCGGCGCCTGCCGCGCCCACCCCATGTAGTAGCCCCAGTAGATGCCAATGATGGTCACGTTCTTGACCAACACGAGATTGGCCGGCACCGTCGGAATCTCGCCGCTGGCAAACCCCATGGGAATCAGGCGGCCATCCGGCGCGATGCAGCGCAGCGAGGTATCGAATGTCTGGCCGCCCACCGGATCGAAAATCACATCTGCGCCGCGCCCTGCCGTAGCATCGAGCACGACATCCCGAAACGACTGTTCCCGGTAATTGATGACGAGGTCCGCGCCATGTGCCTTGGCGGCTGTCAGCTTGTCTGCACTGCCGACAGTCGCGATGACTGTGGCGCCGAGCTTCTTGCCGATTTCAATGGCAGCGAGCCCGCTACCACCCGCAGCTCCATGCACCAGCAGGCATTCACCCGGTTGCAGATGCGCACGCCATTTGAGCGCCCCATAGGCGGTGGCGTAGATGGTTGGAAACTGCACGGCCGCATCGAAATCGACCCCGTCGGGCAAGGCGAATACTGTGGACTCCGGCGCCACGGCAATATCGGCATAGCCACCGGATCGCACGCCTGCGACAACACGGTCGCCAGGACGGAACAGCGTCACCTCCGGCCCGCATGCCTCCACAACCCCCGCGACTTCAGTACCCGGCGTGAATGGTGGTTCCCAGCGGTTCTGATGCTTGCCCTCGATCACCAGTAGGTTGGCAAAACTGACGCCAGCCGCATGCACGGCGATACGCACACCACGCGCAGACAATGGCGGTGGCGCAACCTCCATGACTTGCGCATGTTCAAGGCCCAACGCGGAGCACACCACGGCTTTCACGATGTCGCCCCATGCCGCCCCGCGCCGGCAGCAAACCGGCTGGCACCCGCCTGCGCTTCGATCTGCTTAGCCTCGGCCGCCAGCTCGGCTTCTAGTGCTAAGGCAGCCTCGCTCGACATGCCGTCCTGTCGATAGGCCGAGGCGCGATCGGAACGCATGGCGATCTGAGGGAATTCGCAGATGGCGGCCGCCAGTACCTCCGCAGCCTGCCGTGCCGTACCGTCCGGTACCACGCGATTTGCCAGCCCCATCTCCAGTGCCTCGTTCGCCGGGACGATGCGCGCCGTCAGCAGCATGTCGAGTGCACGGCTCGTGCCAATCAGGCGAGGCAGCCGCACCGTGGTGCCGTCGCTCATCGGCACGCCCCAGCGGCGCGACAGCACAGCAAACGATGCCGACTCCTCGGCCACGCGCAGATCACACCACAACGCCAGGCCCAACCCGCCGGCACAGGCATGCCCGGTCACTGCCGCGATCACTGGTTTGCACGCGGGGCGCGCGAGCGGGCCCTCGGCCCCGGCCCAGGCGTCATATTCCACGCCGCTGGCCAGCTCCTTCAGGTCAGCGCCAGCACAGAAAGCGCCGCCCGCACCGCACAGCACCGCCACGCGGGCATCCGCATCGGTTTCGAATGCACGCAGTGCGGCGCCAAGCGCTTGCGTTGCCTCGCGGTCCAGCGCATTGCGGACCTCCGGGCGATTGATCACGATGGTGGTCACGGGGCCCTGTTTTTCAACCAGTATCTTTTGACTCATGATGTCTTCATGCGAAGGGCGCCGATGCCTTACGCGGCATCAACTGAATGGAAATGACTGTCGGCTCTACGACGGTACGCATGCGGTTCATTTCTCGCCGTGCGAGGAAACCGGCATATCCGCAAACTCGGCGCGAATCGCTGCGCTGTGCTCGCCGATCTCCGGCACGCGCCCGAGCGTTCTCGGCTCGCCCCTGAAAATCGCGGGAGGCGCGACGATCTCCGCCACGCCGCGTGCGGTCGGCACGCTTGCGCGCCGGAGGTGCGGATGGCTGGAAAGCCCGCGCACATCGTTGACGACGGCATAGGCCACGCGTGCCCGCGCCAGCGCCTCGCGCAGCTGCTCCGAGGTCATATGTGCCAGCACCGTGCCGATCTCTGCATCAAGCTGCGCCCGGTGTTCGACCCGTGCCAAGTTGCTGGAAAACTCCGGACGTTCCAGCAGATCCGCACGCTTCAGTACCTCCACGGCAAAACGCTGCCATTCCCCATCGTTCTGCACGCCAATAAGCACGGTCTGTTCCGCACCGATGGCTCCGCCGACGGGATACGCGCCATACGGTGCAATGGTCGGATGCGACAGCCCGACACGCGGCCAGACAGTGCCGGCATAGTCGTAGTGCAGCAACGGAACCGTCATCCAGTCGCTCATCGCATCGAACAGTGACACATGAATGGCGCTGCCTTCGCCGGTCCGGCCGCGCGCGATCAACGCCTCCAGAATGGCGGCGTGCGCGTACATGCCTGTACCGACGTCACATGCGGAGATGCCGATGCGTCCGGGCGCTTCCGGCGTACCGGTTACCGAGGCGATGCCGGTTTCGGCCTGCACCAGCAGATCGTAGGCGCGCATGCCGGCATACGGACCTTCTTCACCGTAGCCGGTGATATCGCACGTAATCAGGCGGGGATAGCGCGCACGCATCTCCTCCCAGCCGAAACCAGCGCGCTTGGCTGCGCCGGGTCCGAGATTCTGGATCAGGACATCGGCCTGCGCGATCAGGCGCTGCAGCACGGCGGCATCTTCTTCTTTCGCGAAATCCAGAACGATCGATTCCTTGCCCCGATTCAGCCAGACGAAGTATGTGCTTTCGCCAAACACTGCCTTGTCGTAGCCCCGTGCGAAATCGCCCTCGGCCCGTTCGATCTTGATCACCCGCGCGCCCGCGTCCGCGAGTCTGGAAGATGCATAAGGCGCTGCCGCGGCCTGCTCCACCGCGACCACCAGAATTCCCTCGAGCGGTAATGCCATCGCCGTCTCCCGTATATGTGGCGAATCCTTTCGATGTCGAAGCAGCCTGTTTCGCTGCCTCTCGATCAACTTCATATTTATAATGCTACGTAGTAGTATTATATCCGTCAAGACACATTTACCCGTGCCCCGAACCGCCTCCGTTCCATCACCCTCTTGCTATACGACCGGCTTTCCCAGCCCTCAACCGGATACGCCATGACGACCTCCGCCCTGCATTTCGAGCATCTCGATACACCGTTCTTCGACGCGCACCACCGGCAGCTGGCTCGTGAACTTGACCACTGGGCAGCGTCCAATATCACCCACCCTGCTCCGGCTGTCACCACCGACAGGCAGTCACTCGATGAACACTGCAGAATGCTCGTCCGGCAGCTCGGCGAAGCAGGTTTCCTGCGGCACTGCGTGCCCCAGGCGGATGCCTCCGGCCGTGCGGATATCGACACACGCGCCGTGTGCCTGGCACGTGAAATTCTCGCGCGCCACAGCGGCCTCGCCGATTTTGCGTTCGCCATGCAGGGTCTGGGTTCCGGCGCGATTTCACTGGATGGCAGCGGCGCTCAGCGGACAACCTACCTGGACCGGGTCGCCGCAGGCTCGGCCATTGCCGCCTTCGCCCTGTCGGAGCCTGGCGCCGGATCCGATGTGGGTGGCATGACATGCACCGCGGAGCCGGCTGGCGATGGCTACATCCTCAATGGCGAGAAAACCTGGATCTCGAACGGCGGCATCGCCGATTTCTATGTTGTGTTCGCGCGCGCACCTGGTACCACCCGCTCCAGCGGCATCAGCGCATTCATCGTCGAGGCCGGCACGCCCGGCCTGGAAATCGCCGAACGCCTGGACGTGATTGCACCTCACCCGCTCGCCCGCCTGCGCTTCACCAATTGCCAGGTCGCCGCCACGCAACGGCTAGGTGCGGAAGGCACGGGCTTCAAGCTGGCCATGCGGACGCTCGATATCTTCCGCACCTCAGTCGGCGCGGCGGCGCTCGGCTTTGCACGTGCAGCACTGGCTCAAGGACTGGAGCGCGCCGCGCAGCGCCGCATGTTCGGCACCACTCTTGGCGCCATGCAGCTGACACAGGCCACGCTCGCAGACATGGCAACGCAGGTGGAATGCTCGGCCATGCTGGTCTACCGGGCCGCGTGGCTGCGCGACCAGGGTCGTACGATATCGCGCGAAGCGGCCATGGCAAAACTGGTGGCAACCGAATCCGCTCAACGAGTAGCCGACGCTGCCGTCCAGCTCTGGGGCGGCGCAGGCGTCGAAGTGGGCAGCATCGTTGAGCAGTTGTATCGCGACGTGCGCGCCCTGCGGATCTACGAAGGCGCCAGCGAGGTGCAGCGTCTGATCATCGGCACATCCCTGCTCAAGCAGATGCAGCAGGATTCCGCCCCGGCAACTGCCTGACCGCCCTCACCCCGACATCAAGAAGGAGACTCGCATGAAAGGTGCGCTGCATGGTCTGCGCGTCATCGACGCCACCAGTTTTGCGCTGGGGCCTATCGCCACGCAAATGCTCGGCGACATGGGCGCGGACGTCATCAAGGTCGAACCGCCGGAGGGCGAGCCCACCCGCAATATCGGCCGCATGCGGTCGCCCCGCATGGGCTCGTTCTTCCTTAACATGAACCGTAACAAGCGGAGCGTCGTGCTTGACCTCAAGCAAGTTGCCGGGCAGGAGGCTCTGCATCGCCTGCTCGCGAGTGCCGATGTCTTCGTGCACAATATGCGCAGCAAGGCCGCCATCAGGCTGAGGCTCGACTACGATGCCCTCGCTGCCCGCTATCCGCGCCTCATCCATGCAACCGCGCAAGGTTTCGGTGCGCACGGCCGATACTTCGACCAGCCAGCCTATGACGACGTTATTCAGGGACTCAGCGGTGTGCCAGGCCTCAATGCCCGCATGACCGGCACCGCAAGCTACGCTCCCATGCTGCTGGCAGACAAGCTCTGCGGCGTCTACCTGTACGGCGCCATCATGACTGCGTTGCTGCATCGCGAGCGCACAGGCAGAGGACAGGCAGTACAGTTGCCGATGTTTGAGGTCATGACGTCATTCAACCTGCACGAGCATATGGCTGATGCTGTGTTCGGGACGCCCGGCACAGAAAACTCAACGTCACCTGGCTATGCCCGCGTATTCAGCCGCGTGCGACGCCCACTGCCGACTCGAGATGGGTCGATCTGCCTTATCGCCAATACCGATGCGCAATGGCAGCGCCTCTTCGGGCTGATGGATCGCCCGGAGCTCAGCAACGACCCGCGCTTTGCGACCATCAAGGAGCGCATGACCAATCTCGATGCGCTCTATGACATCGTCGGAACTACCCTACTCTCGCGTACGACGGCAGAATGGCTTGCATTGTTCCGCGCAGCGGACATTCCCGCCAGCCCGGCCAACGATGTCACCGATGTCCTGCAGGATCCGCATCTGACCGATCGCGCCTTCTTCCGCACTTTCCTGCATCCGACGGAGGGCGAACTGCTGATGTCCGACATCCCCATCACCTATACCGATTCGCCTGGTGCGATTCATTGCGGACCGCCAAGGCTGGGGGAGCATACACGGGAAATTCTTGCATCGCTCGGCTATAGCGATGAAGAAATCGCGGGCTTGGATGCATCTGGTCGAACGCCGGTCTGATGTCTTAGCCTTGTCATCGAAACCACTGCGTTACCATGGCCACGACGGCGAATGCCATGACCAGCGTCGCAACCCAACCAATGACACGGTGGCGCAACGACAAGACTGCTTTGCCGAGGATGCGGCGATTCATTCCCAGCAGCATCATGACCACCATGATCGGCACGGCGATCACGCCGTTGACAACCGCACTCCAGAGCAGCCCCTTGATCGGATCGAGATCGGTGAAATCGATCAACGTCCCGATGATCGTAGCGGAGACCAGCACGCCATAGAAGCCCCTGGCAGCGATCGAGACCGAATCTCCAGTCAAAGACCTCCGCCACTGCGTAAGCTGAAGAACCTGCGAGCACCGGAACCGCCAGCATGCCGGTACCGATGATGCCAAATGCAAAGAGAGTGAATGCGAATTGCCCTGCGATCGGCTCGAGCGCCAGGGCTGCTTGCCTCGTCGTTTCGATATCGACAATTCCGCGCTGATGAAAAGCAATGGCTGCCGCCACGATGATGCAAAAAGCGATGAGATTGGAAAAAATCATCCCCGCCGTCGTATCCACTTTGATACGGAACAGGTGTTCCCGTGTAAACAGATCGCTTCGTACAAGGCTTTCCGCATCATTGTATTTCTGACGCGATTCCGCCTCCTGCGACGCCTGCCAGAAGAAAAGATACGGGCTGATGGTGGTACCCAGCACAGCGACCACCATCATCCAGTAGTCGCCTCCGCCCACCCGCAGATAATGCACCGACTCGAAGCCGACTTGCCGCCAATCAACATGGAGCATCAGGACGACGGCTACATAGGCAAACAAGGCCAGCGTCAGCCATTTCAATACCCGCACCATGCGCTCGAAGTCCAGCCATACCGGCAGGATCGCGCATACCAGCCCAAAAACCAGGGTGTAGCCATGCCCCTCGCTCCCGATGATCAGCTGAAACGCTTCGGACATCGCGGCGATGTCGGCGGCAATATTCAGTGTATTGGCCACCATTGGCGTGCCCTCGACACATGCGAATGCCGAGCTAGTCCATTGGAAAAACTCCAGCCATTTTGCCTCTCCTTCACTTGCCTTGAGAGACTGACTCAGCAACGTCCCGACGGTCTCAACAGCGGTCGCCCAGGAATGCTGCAAGCGGGAGCGTAACTGCACTTCGATCTGATGATTATTGTAAGTGCTGGTCCTGTCGCTTTGGTACTTATATACGAGATGGATGCCGCGATAGCCCGACGTCTTGGGGACAGCAATGTAGTCCTTTTTGTTAACAAGAATGTGCTTGAGCCCACTCTTACGATACAACTCGGCAACTTGCAGTAGCCGTTGGTTCAGCAGGGGGAATTGCTGCTTGATCATCGCGGCCTCTAGCAACAAAGCCCCGACTTCGCCTGCCGTCCGATGATGACTGATCCGGACCGTCTGCCGCAGCATCCGCGCCTCTTCAACGGTGCGCAGGTGGGACAGCACGCGGGAACGCAGATTGACGCTCTTCCCTATGTAGAGCGGCAAGCCGCCGTCTTCGCCATGGAAGATATAGACGCCAGGCGCTGCTGGCAAATCGCTGATCGCATCCCGCAAGTGCTGGGGATACTCATAAATCAGGCTGTCGTCGAACTCCGGCCTTGTTAGCCCTCCCTATTTCTGCTGCGACGTGGACAATAGCGCGACCGGTCGCAGCAAATTCGTCGCCATCCGTAGTCTCATCAACAAACCAATTACCGGCGCTATCCGCAGCTTCTCCGGGCTTCACACTGATGTCCAGTTTCACCGCCAGGCGAAGCGCGTCTCCCATGAAATCAGTGTGGGTATTGAGTCGTAGCGGCTGCCAAAAGTCGCCGTTGTCAAGCACTGCCACCTGGATTTCCCCGGACGAATCCTCTGTCCAATATGCAATCCGGTAACCCGCAGCCTTAGCCGCCAACTCCAGCATCTCTCTATCTGTCATCCCACTCCCCTATCGCGTTATTTGTTTGCTTTCCAGCCAGGCCATGCGCGGCTCCACGGTGCTCGGCTCGGCTGGCTCGAAACGTTCACAGTGCTTTGCAACAAGCGCTTTCCAGCGCACCGACTTGATCGGCTCCACCGCACAAATGCCCATACCGGCTGCTGCAGCGACGCGATCGGCATTTAGCGAGAAGCGGTTGCAATATCCTGCGAAGCTCACGCCGATGAGCTTCTGCCAGCGGAATCACTAGAGCTAGGAGCAATGCGTGGCTTCATGCTGCACCAAGCTAGCCGCATCCGCGCCCTGAAAAGCGCCCCGGCCCAGCCCGCCGAGCAGCCGGACGATGAAATCGACGATCTATTCGACCGCAGTGGATGGGTGCCCGCCGAGCAGCCGACCAAAGCGGTTACCGATTGTTCGACGGATGACTGCCAATGCGATGCGCGCTCTATCGAGCGCGGTGAATGGGTTCCCGCCAGTGATGAGGGTCAGCCCGCCGAGCAACCGAGCGCATCGCCCGTGTACGACAAGTCCGTCGTCAAGCGCCTTGCAACGCAGATGGGATGGACGCCGCCCGGCGCATCGCCTGCCGAGCTGACGGATGAGCAAATTGTCCAGACAATCCGTGAGGCTAATGGCGACTGGAGTCACATCCAGCTCATTACTTCCACAGGCGAGCCGACGTTGGTGGCGCGCAAGATCGTGGCTGGAGTCCTCGCCCGCGCACAAGGAGAACAGGCCGCGCCTATGCCCGTTGAGCTACTCGGAATCGGCGAAGTTATGGCAGGCGGTGGCGGGTTCTGGCACGCCTGCTCCGGCTGTCACGAGTCGAACAATGGCGTGCCGACCGGTCCATACAGTGCACTACTGAAATGCCATCTTGGCAACGGTTGTGATGAGTGCGGCGGCATTGGAGCTATCTGGGATACCACCGATTATCAGGCAATGGCCGACGACATGACACGCGTCGAAGGTACAGCCGCGCCGGGCGCAGAGGGAGAGCAGGCATGAGCAAACCGATCATTCCGCCGTGCACCCTCGGGCCCAAGCATAAGTGGGAATTCGTCCGCAACATCAGGACGGGCAGCGTGACGATCGGCCCCAATGGTTCTTCCGCAAAGCTCTCAGTTAAGGGCCGCTATCGCTGTGCATGTGGCCTTCGAAAGCTCGGGCCAATGCGGCACGAAGAGGCCGCGCCGGGCGCACAGGAGGACCAGTAATGCACGCCCTTCCCTGGTATTTCGGCCTGCTGCTACACCCAGCAACCTACATCGTCCTCGCGCTGCTGCTGATCGTGCTGATGCGCAAGCCCATCGGCAAGGTCGCCTTGACGATGTTCTTCATCTGCTGGGACGGCTCGAAGCGCATCAAGCGCTGGTGGCGCAACAAGTTCGGAGGCGGCAATGGCACTACCGACGCAGCTGAGCAATGAACAGCCGCCCCTGCTCCATGCCGGCTTCCACAGCATCGTTCAAGGTCGGCTTCCCACCATCACGCGAGCGGACAGGCGGAAGAAATGCGGCCCCATTCTGCTCATGGACAGCGACCTCGTATTCCCATGGGCCATCCGCTCGGTGCTGGATGCACACGACAGACACCTCGTACCCGTCGATCTGGCGCGACACGGTTTCACTGGCATATGGCATGGCGACTCCCTCCTTTTGAGGCAATCCTAACATGACGAAAGAACGCCCCATTCTCTTCAGCAGCGCCATGGTGCGCGCCATCCTCGAGGGCAGCAAGACGCAGACGCGGCGCCTGGCTAAGCCTGTCAAGCACCCTGACCTCGGAAATGTTTACGCGCCGGGAGCGCTGGTGCTTGAGCGTGAGCCCAAGTACATCATCGAGCGCGCGTGCCCCTACGGCCGGCCCGGCGACCGGCTATGGGTGCGCGAGACATTCTACGCCTATGGCCGCTGGGAGACGCGCTACAGCGCCAAGAAGGGGCGCGACGAATGGCACTTCGTGGACATGACGGCTGAGTGCTGCGAGGTCTACCGCTACGCCGTCGATGGCGACGGCCTGTGGCCCATGCCCGGACGCCGCCAGCTCGCCGGCGCGCAGCCGGGCTGGTGGAAGCGCCCCAGCATCCACATGCCGCGCGCTGCCAGCCGCATCCTGCTCGAGGTGACCGGCGTGCGTATGCAGCGCCTGCAGGACATTACAGAGGGCGATGCTAAAGCCGAAGGCGTATCGATCGACGAACGCCACGGAATTGGCTACTGCATCGGTGCTGACCGGCCACCTTCCATACGGGCATACCGGGAGTTGTGGGAACAACTCAATGGCGCCGGCTCCTGGAATGCCAATCCCTGGGTGTGGGTCATCGAATTCCGGAGGATCTCATGAGCGAGTTTCTCGCATCCCTCGACAAGCACGACATCCAGATTCTGGTGTGCGTCATCGGGTTCGCTCTGGTCGCCTTCGTGCTCGCCCTGTTCGGCCCGCGCAAGCCTCGGGGGCCGCGCCGATGAGCAAGCGCAATAAACGCGGCCGCCCGGCGCGCGAGACCGGCGCCCTGCCCTCGCTGTTCCGGTTCTCTCAGAGAGCTGAGCGCCACCTGCAGATGATTCCACACAATGAGCTGGCAAGGGTGCTGAAGGGCATGGGCACCGAGGAAAGCTGGCATACCCTCGCCGTCCGCGTGAACGTTGGCGCCATGATGGCGAAGCTGTATTTCAACGTCGAAGCGCAGGAAGCCATGACGGCCGCAGTTCATGCGGTGGCCGAGGCTGGCAAGCGTTACGTGACAACCGGAAAAATGATTCTCACAGGTGATGAGTCGCGCGCCATCGGCGGCGGCTTGAACCTCACTGACGAGATGCAGCTCAGCACCACTAAGAAAGAGCAGCGCAAGGCCATGCACGCGGTGTACTCAGTCGCTGCGGCAAAGGGGCGCGTGAAGGTTGGCGAGGTTATCGACATCATGGAGGCAGCGTGATCCGCGAACAGTTTCTGCTGGACATCAGCCACGAGCTGATCATCGACAACTTCGCCGGCGGCGGCGGTGCGAGCTGCGGCATCGAACTGGCGCTGGGCCGGCATGTCGATATTGCCGTCAACCACGACCCGGAAGCGGTGGCCATGCACACCATCAACCACCCGCAGACGCAGCATTTCTGCGAATCGGTGTGGGACGTGGACCCGGTTGCAGTCACTGCCGGCCGGCCGGTGGGCCTGGCGTGGTTCTCGCCGGACTGCAAGCACTTCAGCAAGGCCAAGGGCGGCAAGCCGCGCGAGAAGAAGATACGCGGGCTCGCATGGGTCGTGCTGCGCTGGGCCGCGCTGGTACGGCCGCGCGTGATCATGCTGGAGAATGTCGAGGAGTTCCAGACGTGGGGCCCGCTGCTGCCGGACGGCATGCCGTGCCCGAAGCGCAAGGGCGACACCTTCCGTTCGTTCGTGCGCCAGCTGCAGGAGAAAGGCTACGCGGTCGAATGGCAGGAGTTGCGCGCCTGCGACTATGGCGCCCCGACCATCCGCAAGCGGCTGTTCCTGATCGCTCGCTGCGATGGCGTGCCTATCGTTTGGCCGGAGCCGACGCACGACACCCCAGACAGCGCCGCGGTGAAGTCAAAACAGCGCAAGCCGTGGCGCACGGCTGCCGAGTGTATCGACTGGTCGATCCCGTGCCCGTCGATTTTCGAGCGTGCGCGGCCGCTGGCCGAGGCCACGCAGCGTCGTATCGCCCGCGGCTTGCGCCGGTACGTCATCGACGCCGCAGATCCGTTCATCGTGAAGGTGAACCACGGCGGCAGTGACTTCCGCGGCCAGTCGCTCTCCCAGCCTGTCCAGACCATCACAGGAAAGCATGGGTATGGCGTCGTGACCCCGGTGCTCACCGAGTGCGCGAATGCCTCGAACCAGCGCACATTCCGCGCCGACGAACCATTGCGCACGCAATGCGCCGAGGTCAAGGGCGGCCACTTCGCGCTGGCCTCTGCGACGCTTGTGCAGACCGGATACGGGGAACGGCCCGGCCAGGCGCCGCGCGCGCCGGGGCTGGACAAGCCGCTGGGCACAGTGGTCGCCGGCGGCGCCAAGCACGCACTCGTGTCGGCTTTCCTTGCCAAGCACTATGGCGGCAACTACACCGGCCCAGGCGTATCGTTGGCCGCGCCGGCGGACACGATCACGACGACGGACCACCATGCACTGGTGTCATCTAATCTCGTGAAGCTGCGCGGCGAGTGTACGGGCAGCCCAACCGCAGCTCCGGCGCCGACTGTCACGGCCGGCGGCATGCATATCGGCGAGGTCCGCGCCTTCCTGGTCAAGTACTACAGCGAGGGCGGGCAGGATCAGGATTGCCGCGACCCCATGCATACCATCCCGACGAAGGACCGCCTGGGCCTCGTGACAGTGGCTGGCGAGCAATACCAGATTGCCGACATTGGCATGCGCATGCTGGAGCCGCACGAACTGTACGCGGCCCAGGGATTCCCCTCGAGCTACGTCATTGCTCCGGTGCTGAACGGACGCCGGCTACCCAAACATGCCCAGGTGCGCATGTGTGGGAACAGCGTCAGCCCGCCTATGGCTGCGGCTCTGGTGCGGGCGAACGTTCCGGAGATGGCGGGGTGGTCTGCGAGGGAACAGAAGACGACGAGGGTTGTTGCATGATTTCGCGCTTACTCCAGTCGAGCCAGCCCAGCGTGGCGGCCGCACTAAATACCATGCCCAAGGCCGCTACGATCGCCGCAACCATGGTCCAGAAGGCGGAACGCTTAGCGGCGACTACTGATTCGCGAGCGATAGTCGCCGCCTCGGCGGCATCTTTCGTCGAAGCCTCAAGGACGTCCGCGAGGCGTTTCAGCTCGCCCAGTTCCTTGCTGTTTCTGAAGAATACATCGCTCATCCACCCTCTCCTGAACATGGGAATCGTAGCATGAGAAAGACTTTCGACACCCTGGGCGGCGACTTCGAAGCATGCCGCGAGGCTGAGGCATGGTGTGCCGCGCGCGGTATCACGGTCGGCCAGATGGAGCGCGACCAGCCGCGCGGACTGATCAATGAGGATTGCTGGCTTGCGAAATGGTCCAACCTCGCTGACCAGGTGCGCCGGCAGTTGCACGGCAAGATGGCCGGCGACATGCGCCACGGCCCCGTGGTAGTGGAGCTGGAGGGCGAGGAAAAAGATTACCCGCTGGTCGAGGTCGAGACACTCGACCCATGGATCGACCACCGGGACGGCAACACGATGTACCAGTTGTAGGAGTGCGAGATGGCAATTTTGTCGAATGATGATCTGACCAACCTGACGGGCGGTCTGATACAGGGGGCAGCACAGCGCCGCTGGATCATCAAATGGTATGGATTCGAGCCGGCAATGAAGATCGACGGCCACCCGTCCATTACGTGGGACCAGGTGAATCGCGGACGCCCGGCACAGGATGATGGGCGCCGCGCCGGCCCCCGCTGGAGCGTCGCGGCATGAACCGACCACGGAAGGTAAAGGCTGGCCGCGGCCTGCTGGACAGGATGGAAGCCCGGCCGCGGAAAGACGGCCTGGTGACCTATCGCTATCGCCCTGTGAACGGCAAACCCATCAACCTGGGAACTGACCGCACTGCGGCGATCCAGAAGGTGCTCGACATGCTCGGCATGGGCGACAACCTTGGCACCATTGCGCGGCTGTGGGATCAGTACCGAGATACAGCCGACTGGAAGCACCTGGCCGAGAGCACGCACACCGACTACACGCAGGCCAGCACACCCCTGCTGAGCGTATTCGGCGAGATGCGTGCGCAGGATATTCGGGCCACGGACATTGCCCGCTATCTGCGCGTGGAGCGCACGAACGCCCCTGTGAGGGCCAATCGGGAAGTCGCCCTGCTGTCGAACCTGATCAACCTGGCCATCGAACGTGGCGAAGCGGAAACCAATCCGTGCCGCCAGGTGCGGCGCAACCGGGAACAGCCGCGGAGCGTCGCGCCGGCGCAGGCGACCTTGGCCCGCTTCACTGCCTGGCTGGCCAAGCAGACACCGCAGCGGGCGATCATCTGCCTGGCGGCTGAATACGCGTCAATGGCGGGCAATCGGAAAATCGAGTTCCTGGACCTGTCATGGCCCCAGATCGACCGCAGCGCAGGCGTGATACGGACGTTCCGCGCCAAGCAGCGGGGGGCGAAGCGCGGCACCATTGTCGAAGAGGTCGAGATCACGCCACGGCTATCCGACCTGCTGGACCGCATCAGCGCCGCACATGCCGACCAGGCGCGGGAATGCCTGTATCTCTTCCCAAACCGCTTCGGCAACGCCTATACGCAGAAAGGCTTCAAGTCGATGTGGGGCAAGCTGATGAATGCTGCGATCGAGGGCAAGGTGATTCCAGCAGAAGAGCGGTTCACGTTCCACGACTTGCGCGCCTACTACGCGACGACGCACAAATCCGAGCGCGGCGCCCTGCCCGACCTGCACGGCAATCCGGCCACGACGGCCCGCGTCTATGACCGAAACAAGGTGGTCAAGCGGAAGGCACTGTAACGCTGGGTATTCCCACGGTGGGAATACAACCACTGTACGTAAACCCAGAAACAAAAACAGCGCCCTTGTAAGGCGCTGTTTTCATTGGGTATTTCTGGGGTGGCTGATGGGACTCGAACCCACGACGACAGGAATCACAATCCTGGACTCTACCAACTGAGCTACAGCCACCATTGCCCCCGGTTGCCTATCGATTGGACTGGCTTCCGAGGAAAAACGAGATTATACAAATGTTTTTCCCCTGTGGCTAGCCCACCCGGACACCTGCTGCACTTTTTTACGGCCATACCCCGCCAGGCACCGAAACATGGGGGAGTCAGGCCGCATCCCGCATCCGCAGGTGCGCACGGGCACCCGCGAACAGCGCCTCAACGTCGGCGCGCGTGCGGACTTGCTTCAGACGTGCCATTTCCGACAATTCGCGCCGCCATCCGCGAGCACCGCCTACCCCACGGTACAGGCCCAGCATATGGCGCGTGACGGCCGCCGCGTGTCCGCCCGACCCGACCCAGCGGGCAAGGTAATCCAGCATACGATCCTCGACGGTTTCCCGGGTCGGCAGCGGTTCGGCCGCGCCGTAGAAACGTCCGTCGAACGCCGCCAAGAAATACGGGTTGTGATAGGCCTCACGCCCGATCATCACGCCATCGACATGCCGCAGGTGTGCATCCATCGCTTCAAGCGTGTCAATGCCGCCATTGATCACGATCTCCAGATCGGGGAAATCGCGCTTCAGTTGATAGGCGACTTCGTACTTGAGCGGCGGAATCTCTCGATTCTCCTTGGGGCTCAAGCCCTTGAGAATGGCGTTGCGCGCATGCACGATAAAGACATTGCAGCCGGCCTGCGCCACCGTGCCGACGAAATCGCGGACGAAAGCATACTCTTCGACGGCATCGATGCCGATCCGGTGCTTGACCGTCACCGGGATCGACACCGCATCGCGCATGGCGCGCACGCCATCGGCGACAAGTGCCGGCTCGGCCATCAGGCAGGCACCGAACGCGCCGCGTTGTACGCGCTCCGACGGGCAGCCGCAGTTCAGGTTGATCTCTGCATAACCCCATTGCTCTCCCCGCTTCGCCGCTGCCGCCAGATCGGCCGGCTCGCTGCCGCCCAGCTGGAGGGCGACCGGGTGCTCATGTGCATCGAACGCCAGATGCCGTGCGACATCGCCATGCAACAGCGCCCCCGTGGTCACCATCTCGGTGTAGAGCCACGTGTTGCGCGATAACTGGCGATGGAAGTAACGGCAGTGCCGGTCGGTCCAGTCGAGCATGGGTGCGACCGACACGCGGCGCGGATTGGCACGGGCGACAAACGGCCCCTGGCCGGCAGGCAACGCGACCGGATTCAGCGCAGCGGACGAAGGGAGAAGGGATGAAACAGATGACATGGGCGGCATTGTATTACGCCGCGCCATGTCATGCAGATCGCACAAGCACCGGCTCAGGCTGCATGGCGGCCCCGGGCCGGCGCCAGGTTCCGCAACGGATGCGTGGCGGCGCTCCATGGCGATGCGAAGAAGCGTGCGACCTCCTCCCGGCTGACCGCATCGACCTCGGCATGCTGCCAGGCTGGACGGTGATCCTTGTCGATGGCCAGCGCACGGATGCCCTCCACGCCATCGCCGCCGTGAAAGACGTGGCGCATCATGCCTAGCTCGGCCTGCAGCTCTTCTGTCACGCTATAGGCACGCGCGCGGCGTACCTGCTCGAGCGCCACGCACATCATGAGCGGCGAACGGGTGCGGATCATGGACTGCGTCTGACGCGACCATTCGCACTCATCCTGCGAGAGCGAAGCCAGGATCGTCGGTACATCGGGAGCAGCAAAATGACGGTCAATCTGGGTGCGCCGGGCCGCCAGCACGTTCGACATCACGCTGAGATCAGCACGATGCGGAGCACAGGCATCGCGGAACGCTGCCAGCACGGATTCCCCGTCGGTAAATGTCTGATCGCGCAGATGCGCCAGCACGCCCTGCAGCGCGGCAAATGGCAGGTAGTCATCCGCCAGTCCGGCATACAGCGCCTCGGCGGCTCCGATCACGGCACCGGTCACCCCCAGATACTCGCCCACGTGGCCGGGCGCCTGCGCCAGGAACCAGCCCCCGCCCACATCGGGAAACAGGCCGATATTAGTTTCCGGCATGGCCATTTTGGTGCGTTCCGTCACCAGCCGCAGGTGCGCGCCCTGCGCGACGCCCATGCCTCCGCCCATGACCACCCCATCCATCAGCGCGACCACGGGTTTGGAATACAGATGGATAGCATGGTCGAGCGAATACTCATCGACAAAGTACTGCTCGAGTACAGTGTCCCATGACGCCGCCATCTGATGAAAAAAGCGGATATCGCCCCCTGCGCAGAAGGCCTTACCGCCTGCGCCGGCGATGATCACTGCGTGTACCGCCGGGTCCGACTCCCATGCGCGCAACGTGTCGCGCATGGTCAGCAGCATGCTGTGCGACAAGGCGTTGAGGGCCTGTGGACGGGCCATCGTCAGATAGCCGATACCGCCCTGCACTTCGCACTCGATCCAGTCCTGCATTGCTCTCTCCAGTGTCCTCCAGCCTCGCACTCTATCAGAGCCACTCTCATCCCAAACCGACAGGCATGAAAAAAGCGCCCCGCAGGACGCTTTTTCATGACACGGTCAAAGACATCAGGCTGCCTCGTCGCGCGCGGCACGCTTGCGCTCGTGCTCCTTCAGGTGACGCTTGCGCAGGCGGATGCTCTTGGGCGTGATCTCAACCAGTTCGTCGTCCGCAATGAATTCCACCGCGTACTCAAGCGACATCTGGATCGGCGGCACCAGGCGCACCGCTTCGTCGGTACCGGAAGCCCGCACGTTGGTCAGTTGCTTGCCCTTGATCGGGTTCACCACCAGATCATTGTCGCGGCTGTGGATGCCGATGATCATGCCTTCGTACAACGGATCGCCCGGCTTGACGAACATGCGGCCCCGATCCTGCAGCTTCCACAGCGCGTAGGCCACGGCATCGCCATCGTCCTGGCTGATCAGCACGCCATTGTGGCGCTCGCCGACACCACCTTCGCGCAGCGGGGCGTAGTCGTCGAAGATATGGCTGATCAGGCCGGTGCCGCGCGTCAGTGTCAGGAACTCGCCCTGGAAGCCAATCAGGCCACGTGCCGGAATACGGTACTCGAGACGCGTGCGGCCCTTGCCATCGGAGGCCATATCGAGAAGTTCGCCCTTGCGACGGCCCAGCTCTTCCATGATGCCGCCCTGGTGGCTGTCCTCGACATCGACCGTCAGCAGTTCGTACGGCTCGTGCTTGACGCCGTCGATTTCCTTGATCACCACGCGCGGACGAGACACAGCCAGCTCGTAGCCTTCACGACGCATGTTCTCGAGCAGAATCGTCAGGTGCAGTTCGCCACGGCCCGACACTTCGAATACGGTGTCATCACCAGTATCGGCCACACGCAGCGCGACGTTAGACTTGAGCTCGCGATCAAGCCGCTCGCGGATCTGGCGGCTGGTCACGAACTTGCCTTCGCGGCCGGCCAGCGGCGACGTATTGACGCAGAAGTTCATGGTCAGCGTCGGCTCATCGACCTTCAGCATCGGCAGCGCGTCCTGCGCCTCCGGTGCACACACGGTGCAACCGATACCGAGTTCTTCGATACCGTTGATCAGCACGATATCGCCAGCTTCCGCTTCCTGAACAATCTCGCGCTCCAGGCCGCTGAACTTCAGCACCTGATTGACCCGGCCCTTGATGGGAGCGCCTTCAGGGCCAAATTTGACCACGACATCCTGCAGCGGCCGCACGCGACCGCGCGAGATCCGGCCGACGCCGATCTTGCCGACGTAGCTCGAATAATCCAGCGAGATGATCTGCATCTGCAGCGGACCATCCGGGTTATCGTCACGCACCGGTACCTTCTCGAGCACGGTGTCGAACAGCGGCTTCATGTCGCCTTCACGCACATCGTCGGTCAGTCCGGCATAGCCGTTCAGTCCCGAAGCGTACACAACCTGGAAATCGAGCTGCTCATCGGTCGCGCCAAGCTTGTCGAACAGGTCGAACGTCTGGTTGATGACCCAGTCAGGGCGCGCACCCGGACGGTCCACCTTGTTGATGACCACGATCGGCTTGAGACCCAGCGCCAGCGCCTTGCGCGTGACGAAGCGCGTCTGCGGCATGGGGCCTTCCACGGCGTCCACGAGCAGCAGCACGCCGTCGACCATCGACAGCACCCGCTCGACCTCGCCACCGAAGTCGGCGTGTCCCGGGGTATCGACGATATTGATGTGGGTGCCGTTGTATTCGACCGCGCAATTCTTCGCCAGGATCGTGATACCGCGTTCTTTTTCGATATCGTTCGAATCCATGACCCGCTCGGCCACTTGTTCGTTGGCGCGGAAGGTGCCCGCCTGGCGCAGGAGCTGGTCGACCAGTGTGGTTTTGCCGTGGTCGACGTGGGCAATGATGGCAATGTTGCGAATGGCGCGGGACATGATGTCAGGCTCGCAGTAATCAAAAGTGAAGCCTGAAATTATAGCATGCTGCAGTGCAAGAGCCGTGTCGGCTAAACGACCGGCGCAAGGTTTTATAGCTTGACCAGCCGTTCAGGGCGCAAAGCGCCCGCCTCGATACGTGCCACACCGAGCAATGTGGCGTCTGAGTCACGGTAGACCCGCACCAGGGTGCCATTGCTCAGGGGCTGTCCGCTTTTCAGCACGTCGCGCAAGGCCAGGCGCTGGCCATGGCCAAAACGGCGCGCCCCCTCGGCGTCCAGACGCACCTCGGGCAAGGTGCCCAGAAGACGATCGACGGGCGCCAGCAGTGCCGGACGTGCCAAGTCGTCGCACTCACCCAGCTGTTCCAGCGTCAATGCTCCGTCCAGCGACAGCGCACCGACGCGTGTACGCCGCAGCGCCGTGAGGTGTGCCCCGCAACCGAGATGCTGGCCAATGTCCTCCGCCAGCGTCCGGATATACGTGCCCTTGCTGCACAGCACGCGCAACGTCACCTGGGGCACAGTGCATGACAGGACTTCGATTTCATGGATGGTGACGGCACGTGCCGCACGCTCCACCACTTCGCCTGCGCGCGCGTAGGCGTAGAGCGGCTTGCCATCCTTCTTCAGCGCGGAGTACATCGGCGGTACCTGCTCGATTGGCCCAAGGAAGGCGCGTACTGCCACATCCACGGCTGCGGCATCGCACGTGACTGGTAATGCCTTCACGACCTCGCCTTCCGCATCGCCCGTGGTGGTCTCCTGCCCCAGGCGCAAGGTGGCAATGTATTCCTTGTCGGCGTCGAGCAGATCCTGGGAGAACTTCGTCGCCTCGCCAAAACAGAGCGGCAGCAGGCCCGTCGCAAGCGGATCAAGCGTGCCGGTATGGCCGGCCTTGTTGGCACGCAACAGGCGCTTGGCGCGCACCAATGCGTCGTTCGACGACAGCCCGAGCGGCTTGTCGAGGAGCAGCACGCCGTGCACGTCGCGGCGCGGCAGCCGGGCAGGACGACCGGATGGCTGCTGGGCGGGCTGTCCGTCAGGGCGCGAATCGGTGGAATCAGTCACGGATGGCGATATCGCAGAAGTCAAGCCTGGTCATCATCCTTGGCGCGCGTGGCGTTGGCCTCGTCGATGAGACGCGACATCTCCACGGCATGTCGTACGGATCCATCGTAATGAAAATGCAGGGTCGGCACCGTATGGATGTGCATGCGCTTGAATAGCAGCGAATGCAGATAACCTGCGCGTTCGTTCAGGATCGCCGCAGCCACCTCGGGTTCGGCACCGAGCACCGTAAAATGCACCTTGGCGTGCGCGTAGTCCGGCGTCAGGGTGACGCTCTGCAGGGTCACCAGCCCCATGCGCGGATCACGGATCTCGCGCTGGATCATCTGCGCCAGATCCTTCTGGATCTGATCGGCAATGCGCAAGTTGCGCGGGGGCGTACTTTTCTTGGCCATGATGAAATTATCCTGTCGGGATTGACTGCCCGGGCAGCGAGCGCGGCACGCGCTCCGGAATAGTGTCCGGGAAGCCTTGTGGTGGAATCCACCCCCGCCACATCACGCGACGGCCGCGGCATCCCGATGCCGACCGCCCCGCTTCCCACGGGACACACTCCCCAAAAGCAAACGGCGCACATGAAGTCGCGCCGTTGCAGATCTCGCGGTACCGCGACCGGAAGAGCGCGAGCCCTCTTCCGGCCTGCGTACATTACAACGTACGCGCCACCTCGGTAATCTCGTAGACCTCGAGCTGGTCGCCTTCCATGATGTCGTTGAAGTTCTTGATCGACAGGCCGCATTCGAAGCCCTGCTTCACTTCCTTCACATCGTCCTTGAAGCGCTTGAGCGAATCGAGCTCGCCGTCGTGCAGCACCACGTTGTTGCGCAGCAGGCGCACACGCGAGGAACGCTTGACCATGCCATCGAGCACCATACAGCCTGCCACGGCGCCAACCTTCGGCACCTTGAAGACCTGGCGGATTTCGATCTGACCGATGACTTCCTCCTTTTTCTCCGGAGAAAGCATGCCCGACATGGCTGCCTTGACCTCGTCTACCGCATCATAAATGATGTTGTAGTAGCGGATATCGACGCCGTTGCTCTCGGCCAGCTTGCGGGCACCGGCATCGGCACGTGTGTTGAAGCCGATGATGACCGCCTTCGAAGCCGTCGCCAGGTTGACGTCGGATTCGGAGATACCACCCACCGCGGCGTGCACGATCTGCACGCGCACTTCGCCCGTCGACAGCTTGAGCAGCGATTGCGCCAGCGCTTCCTGCGAGCCTTGCACGTCGGCCTTGATGATCAGCGGCAGCGTCTTCACGTCGCCTTCCGTCATCTGCTCCATGAGGTTCTCGAGCTTGGCGGCCTGTTGCTTGGCCAGCTTCACGTCGCGGAACTTGCCCTGGCGGAACAGCGCAACCTCGCGGGCCTTGCGTTCGTCCGGCAGCACAACCACTTCCTCACCAGCACGCGGCACCTCGGACAGACCCTGGATTTCCACGGGAATCGAAGGACCAGCTTCCTTGATAGGACGCCCATTCTCGTCGAGCATTGCCCGGACACGGCCATATGCCGAACCTGCCAGCACGATGTCACCTCGCTTGAGCGTACCGCTCTGCACCAGGATCGTCGCCACGGGACCCTTGCCCTTGTCGAGCTGAGCTTCCACCACGAGACCCTTGGCGGGCGCATCGACCGGCGCCTTCAACTCCAGCACCTCGGCCTGCAGCAGCACCTGCTCGAGCAGATCATCAATGCCCGCACCCGTCTTGGCCGACACTGGCACGAATGGCGAATCGCCACCGTATTCTTCCGGCACGACTTCTTCGGCCACGAGTTCGGTCTTGACACGATCCGGGTTCGCCTCCGGCTTGTCGATCTTGTTGATCGCCACGACGATTGGCACACCCGCAGCCTTGGAGTGCGAAATCGCTTCCTTGGTCTGCGGCATCACGCCGTCGTCTGCAGCCACCACGAGGATGACGATGTCGGTTGCCTGCGCACCCCGGGCACGCATGGCCGTAAAGGCCTCGTGACCCGGCGTATCGAGGAAGGTGACCACACCACGCTCAGTCTCGACGTGATAGGCGCCGATGTGCTGCGTAATGCCACCGGCTTCGCCCACTGCAACCTTGGCGCGGCGGATGTAGTCCAGCAGCGAGGTCTTGCCGTGGTCGACGTGACCCATCACGGTCACGACCGGCGGACGCGGCAGCGCAACGGCATCGCTCGGCTCGGCACCCTCGATGATCAGCGCTTCCGGATCATCCAGCTTGGCGGCAAATGCCTTGTGGCCCATTTCTTCCACGACGATCATCGCGGTTTCCTGGTCCAGCACCTGGTTGATGGTCACCATCTGTCCGAGCTTCATCATCTGCTTGATGACCTCGGATGCCTTGACGGACATCTTGTGTGCCAGATCGCTGACGGAAATCGTTTCGGGCACGTGCACTTCACGCACCACCGGCTCGGTTGGCGCCTGGAAGGCATTGCGTCCATCGTCGGCCTGGGCACCATGGCGGTTGCGGCCACCGCCACGACCACCCGAACGCCAGCCGGCCACACCGCCAGAGCTGTCGCCGCGCGTCTTGAGGCCGCGCTTCTTGGCGCCTTCGTCCTGCCAGCCACCAGTCTTGCCTGGCTTGCCTTTCTTGTCAGCCGTCGTCGCCGTCGCGGGTGCCGTTGTCGTGGTCACCGGCTTCTTGGCATCCTTGCGCACTTCGGTACCCGGCGCCTTCACGGGTTTGTGCAGCGTTCCCGTGGTCTGCTCGGCCTTGCGCTCCTCGGCGGCGCGTTCGGCCGGCGTCTTCAGCACGCGGGCCGGCGCGGACATCATCTCGCGGATGGCCCGTGCTTCTGCCTCTGCGGCGGCACGGCGCTTGCGCGCAGCCTCTTCCTCGGCCTTGATCTTTTCGGATTCGATGCGCGCCTGCTCGGCGGCCTGCTGGGCGGCTTCGCGCTCCGAGGCGAGACGCGATGCATCTTCCTCGGCCTTCTTGCGCGGTGCTTCGTCTGCCGACTCGGCAGCCACCTTGGCAGCTTCAGCCTGTTCCAGCGCCTTCTGCTGGGCAAGCTCGACCTGACGGCGCTGTTCGGCCTCGAGGGCTTCCTGACGCGCGCGGCGCTCCGCCTCTTCGCGCTCCAGCGCTTCCTGGCGGGCCTTCAGATCGGCTTCCTGGCGGGCCAGCAGCTCGCTCTGGCGACGCGCCTCTTCTTCCCGGCGCGCCTGCTCGGCCGCGTCGACCACTGCGGCGGCGTTATCTTCCGGCTCCGCAGCGGCAGGCGTGGGATCGTCGCGCTTCATCAGCACGCGCTTCTTGCGCACCTCGACCTGGACAGTACGGGTCTTGCCCGTGGAATCCGCCTGACGGATCTCGGAGGTCTCACGCTTGGTCAGCGTGATTTTTTTGCGTGAACTGTCCAGCGGCGCGCCATGTGCGCGCTTCAGATGATCCAGCAGCTGGGCCTTGTCGGACTCGGTAATCGTATCTTCCGGCGAAGCCTTGCCCAGACCAGCCGCCTGCAGCTGTTCCAGCAGGTTGGCGGCGTCTCGGTTCAGTTCTGCGGCCAGTTGGGCAACGGTTGTGCTTGCCATTCAAACCCTTTCATTGCGTGTTTCACATGGGAACTGCGAATCGCGCCGAAGCGCGGTGACGAGTGCCTGTCAGTGAAACCAGTGTTCCCGCGCTTTCATGATCAGCACCTTTGCCTGCTCTTCGTCCATGCCGGTCATTTCGACCAGTTCATCGACTGCAAGCTCGGCGAGGTCATCGCGCGTGTGGATATTGCCTTCTGCCAGTTTGGCGATCAGCTCGGTATTCAGTCCTTCCAGCGTACGCAGTTCCTGCGACACCGCCTCGACCTTTTCTTCCTTGGCCAGCTCCATCGTCAGCAGCACGTCGCGGGCCCGGTTACGCAACTCGTTGACCGTGTCTTCGTCGAAGGCATCGATCTCGAGCATTTCCTGAAGCGGGACGTAAGCCACCTCTTCAAGTGTGGAGAAACCTTCTTCGATGAGGATGTCTGCCACTTCCTCGTCAACGTCCAGTTTCTGCATGAACAGCTCACGCACGACATTGCTCTCTTCCGCCTGCTTCTTGGCGGATTCGTCGGGCGTCATGATATTGATTTTCCAGCCGGTCAGTTCAGACGCGAGACGGACGTTCTGACCGCTGCGGCCAATGGAGATGGCGAGATTCTCTTCATCGACCACCACGTCCATGGCGTGCGTTTCCTCGTCGACCACGATCGACTGCACCTGGGCCGGGGCCAGCGCGCCGATGACGAACTGGGCCGGATCTTCCGACCACAGCACGATATCTACAGCCTCGCCGCCGACTTCATTGCGCACGGCGGTGACACGCGTGCCACGCACGCCGACACAGGTACCGATCGGATCAATGCGCTTATCGTGCGCCACCACGGCGATCTTGGCGCGCACGCCGGGATCACGGGCGGCCGCCTTGATCTCGAGCAGGCCCTGCTCCATTTCCGGCACTTCGTTCTCGAACAGCTTGACGAGGAACTCGGGGCACGTGCGCGACAGCTCGATCTGCGGGCCGCGGGCGGTGCGATCGACATTCATGATGTAGGCACGCACGCGGTCGCCAGTCCGCAGGTTTTCCTTCGGAATCATCTGCTCACGCGGCAGCAGTGCCTCGACGCGGCCAGTCTCGACGATCAAACCCTTCTTGTCGGCGCGCTTGATCGTGCCGGTCATGATCAGTTCGCCACGCTCGAGGTAATCGTTCAGGATCTGCTCGCGCTCGGCGTCGCGGATCTTCTGCAGGATCACCTGCTTGGCAGCCTGCGCGCCGATCCGGCCGAACTCCACCGATTCGATCTGCTCTTCGATATAGTCGCCCACTTCGACGGCGGAATCCTGTTCGCGCGCTTCGAACAGCAGGATTTCCTTGTCGGCTTCCTGCAGTCCGGCTTCGTCGGGCACAACCAGCCAGCGGCGGAAGGTTTCGTGTTCGCCGCTCTCGCGGTCGATCGACACGCGGATATCGACGTCTTCCTCGAAACGCTTCTTGGTCGCGGAGGCCAATGCCGCCTCCAGCGCACCATAGACGATGTCCTTGTCAACGTTTTTCTCGCGCGCCAGAGCATCGACGAGCAACAGAACTTCGCGGCTCATTGCTTGTTCCCTTTCTTCTGAGTTCTTTTGAAGTCGATCACCGGCACCAGCCTGGCCTTGTCGAGTTCCGCGAGCGTGAACTCCAGCAATGCCGGACCATCCTTGCTCTCGAATTCGAGACCGATCTTTTCCTCACCGGGCCCGCCGGTGGGTTCATGTACGATTCCGACAAAATTTTTCCGCCCATCCAGCGGAACGCGCAACGTCACCTTGGCTTCGGCGCCGGCGAAGCGGACAAAATCGGCCAGCTTGCGCAACGGCCGGTCCAGGCCTGGAGACGAGATCTCCAGACGCTCGTAAGCCACATTTTCCACCGTCAACAGGTGCGTCAACTGATGACTGACCTTTTCGCAGTCATCCACTCCGACGCCATTCTCGGCATGATCGATTGAAACGCGCAGCAGTCCGCCCGGGGCGCGCTCGACATCCACGAGCTCGTAACCCATTCCTTCGACGGTTTTTTCAATCAAATCAACCAGTTGCACGGTTTTCCTGAGAAATCACTAAGATACATAGGCGCCACTTGGGGCGCCACAAAATCAACCCCATCACCGCGCCAAAGCAAAAAAAAATGGGCGCAATGCCCATCATGTGCTCACCCGGCGCCAGATGAGTTTTGATAAGACTCGGATTTTAAACCGTTTTCACTGAAAAAGCAAAAGCAGGACAGGGAAGCGGCCGGGATTCCGGGCCGCCCCGCCTTAACGGTTGCCGTTGCGCCCGCGTCCTTGCGAGCGCCCACCTGGCCGGCTGAGCCCCGGCACATTGCTGGTAGAACTGCGCATCGGACCGATCAGCTCGCCTGCGCTGTTGTCGCGGCGCCCCCGGCCACGCGAAGGGCCGGACAGCATACCGCTACCAGTCGAGAAATAACCCATGGCGGTTTGCATGGGGTCGGGCTGGCCACGGCCGCGATTCTCCGTGCGCGGCCCCCGCCCTGGCTTGCCACCCTTGCCGCCTTGCGGCCTGGCCAACAGATCCGACGCCACCATCACGGCATTGTCGATCACCTTGCCGGTCCGGCGCTTGGCCGCACCGCCGTTCTTGGGCTGCTGTTGCCCCCGGCCACCGGCCGGCTTGCCCTGTGGGCCACCACTCTTGCGAGTGTCGGCACCTCCGGGCGCCTTCAGGCCGACGGCCTGCATGACGGCACGCACGTCTTCCGGCTTCAGTTCCTCCCAGCGGCCGCGCTTGAGCCCGCGCGGCAGCAGGAACTGGCCATAGCGCGTACGGATCAGCCGCGAGACCGTCAGGCCAACGGCTTCGAACATGCGGCGCACTTCGCGGTTGCGGCCCTCGGTCAGCGCCACGTGATACCAGTGGTTGCTGCCCTCCCCGCCGCCGTCCGCAATCCGCAGGAAGTTGGCCGGGCCGTCATCCAGCTCGATACCATGCAGCAACTTCTGCCGATCCGACTCCTGCAGCTCTCCAAGGGTCCGCACGGCGTATTCGCGCTCCACGCCATAGCGCGGATGCATAAAACGGTTGGCAAGATCACCCGAGGTCGTAAAGATGAGCAGGCCTTCGGTGTTGTAGTCGAGCCGCCCCACCGCCACCCATTTTCCAGACTTGATGCGCGGCAGGCTCTCGAATACGGTTGCACGTTTTTCGGGATCGGACTGGCTGACGATTTCGCCCGCTGGCTTGTGATACAGCAACACGCGCGGCGGCTTGGTGGCGATCTTGCGCTGCACTGGCTTGCCATTCACGCGAACCTGGTCAGTCGGCAGGATGCGCTGTCCGATATGCGCCGGCAAGCCATTGACGGATACGCGGCCCTGCAGGATCAGCTCCTCCATGTCGCGGCGCGATCCCATGCCGATCTCGGCCAGGATCTTGTGAAGCTTCGGAGCATCATCCTCGGCTGTCAGCTCGCGGCCCTTTTTCCTGGCCTCGCGCTGCGGATCATCGGGTGATGCATCGTCAAACTGGTCATATTCGCCGGACACGACATAACGAAACAGGTCGTCGCCGACGGTACCCGCCAGCGGGCGACCCGCGATGCCGCTGTCCGTGGGACGCGCCTGGGCTGCTGGCTGGCGCTTCTGCGGGTCACGGGCGTTCTGCTGACGCCCCCGGCCGCCGGCCTTCTGGCCTTTTCCTGCCGCCGGCTTGCCCGGCCGCGCCGAACCTGCCGGCTTTTGCCTGCCCGCGCCACCGCCGGTATCGGTACCGGCTTCCACGGCAGCCTCGCCCTGGTTCTCGGGCCGGCCCGGACGAGCGGCTTGCCGCCTTCCGGTGACGAGATTACGGGGGCCGCGGCGCAAACCCTTGCGGCGCGGGGCTTCACTGCCCTCCGCAGCCGGGTTGCCCGGCGCTGCGCCGGCATCGTCGTTACTGACCTTGGGCGTGTCGGCCATGCGGGTATCCTGCTGATGTTGATCTGTCACGTTAGTGATCTGGTTGAGTGTTGTCGCGACGCGCCTGCTCATCGGCGTCCGCGCTGCCGTCCGCATGCGCGTCCGGTTCACTTGTGGAATGATTGGCTGCTACGTGAGCCGATGCCGCCGGATCGGTGGGAGCAGCGCGCTGCGCCGACCGGTCGTCTTCGTCGTCTTCGTCGTCTTCGTCGTCTTCGTCGTCTTCGTCGTCTTCGTCGTCTTCGTCGTCTTCGTCGTCTTCGTCGTCTTCGTCGTCTTCGTCGTCTTCGTCGTCTTCGTCGGCTTGGGTCGTTTCGACCTCGGCAACGTCCGAAGCAGCACCGGCCTCGATGGCTGCCGCCTCTACGGCATCAACAGCGACCGAAGCAACCGCGCCAGCTTCCGCCTCTGCGGAGACGTCATTCGCTGCAGCATCTGCGTCTGCGGCCTCCGGGGCGAAGTCCATGCTTTCCTGGCTGGCCATCATGGCGGCGAGTTGCGCCTGTCCATCTTGCAGTTGCGGCAACTCGTCGAGCGAGCGCAGGCCCAGGTCGTCCAGGAAAGACTTGGTGGTCGCGTACAGGCCGGGCCGGCCTGGGACGTCACGGTGACCAATCACTTCGATCCAGCCGCGATCCTCGAGCTGCTTGATGATCTGCGTATTGACCGTCACGCCGCGGATTTCTTCGATATCGCCGCGCGTCACAGGCTGGCGATAGGCGATGATCGCCAGCGTTTCCATCACGGCCCGTGAGTATTTGGGGGGCTTTTCCGGGTTCAGGCGGTCCAGGTATTCGCGCAGATCCGGGCGACTCTGGAAACGCCAGCCAGTGGCCAAGGCGACCAGCTCGACACCACGCCCCTCCCAGTCGAGCCGCAGCTCTTCAAGCAGGACGCGAATCGTATCCGGGCCGATTTCTTCGGCAAACAGCTTGCGGAGATCGTTGACGCGCAAGGGTTCCTGCGCGCAGATCAGCGCCGTCTCGAGGACGATTTTCGCCTCATGAGTATTCATGTAGGTGTGCGATCAGTTTTGGTCTGGCAGCCGGTGGTGCCCGGGCGCCCGGGATTCTTGGGTTCAATCTGGCGAAACGGCGTTGCCGGTTCGCAGCCAGCAGCCGGGAAAGTGCAGGGACCGCCAGAACGACAGGCTGCAACAGTCACACGACTTCGGAAAACGGGATTACACGGCTTGCCTGGTGTTGCCACCGGTGGCCCGTCACAGGAATCATGCAGGAAACATGTGTGTGCCGGGGCTGGCTTCCGTTGAATCAGGGCCTGCGGTCCTAGCACCGGGCCATCTGAATACTGCTTTTCCCGGATTGTAGGCGAATTCCGCGATCGGCTGCAATACGTCGGCAGCGGGACGGGGCGCGACGACCGTACACCGTCGCTAGAATGTCACGCAGAAGCCTTGCGCCAGCAATGCATCCGGCAGATGCACGGCCCGGTACAGTCCGAGCAGTCCGAAGCCGGTGACGGCCAGCGCCAGTGTACCGCGCACGGCGGGCCGCCGGACCCAGTGCCGCAGCCAGCCCGCGCCGCCCGAGAGCAACAGGAGATTAGGCAAGGTGCCGGCGCCAAACGCCAGCATGACCAGCGCGCTGCCAACCGGATTACCGGCCAGCAGCGCCAGTGCCAGCGCACCATATACCATCCCGCAGGGAATCAGCCCCCACCCGAGCCCGGCGACATAACGCTGCAGGACCGGCCGCCCGGCCAGCCAGTGGCCGAACGCGGCATGCCCTGGCAGCGTGCGCATCAGCCGGCCCAGCCACAGGCCCATACGCCCCGCCCAGCCGGTCCGGTCGCGGGAGTTTGGCAGCATGAGCAACAGGCCGTAGGCGATCATCCAGAAACTGCCCGCGGCGAACAGCCAGCGCTGAACCGGCAGCCACGACTGCTGCCAGACCAGCATGCCGAGTGCGCCCAGCACCCCGCCCAGTATGGCGTAAGTGGTCAGGCGGCCCAGGTGCATGACCCATTGTTCCAGCCACAGCCGGCCTGGCCTTACCTGCCGCAGCGGCAACGCCATGCGGTCTTCGGCCAGCACGGCGACCCCGCCGCACATCGCAGCACAATGAACACCGCCGAGCAGGGCCATCACGAAGGCACTGAAGAGGATCCCGGTTGTCATACGGACTTCACCCCGAGAGGCGCGGTAAGGGGTACAATCCCCGCGTTGATGGTTTTAAGGCAGGTTTTGCCGTGCTTATTCGAACGCCCGTCGCCGAAAACGGTACCCGCTGCTCGACCTGTGCCCTGGGTCAGATCTGCCTGCCTGTCGGCATTGCCGCCGAAGACGCGACCAGGATGGATGCGTTGGTCAGCGAACGCGTCCGTATTCCTCGCGGCAAGCTGCTGTACCGTCAGGGCGACCCGCTGACCACCGTCTACGGCGTGCGCTTCGGTACCCTGAAGACCGTCCTGACGCTGCAGGATGGCCGCAGCCAGATCACCGGCTTTCACCTGCCGGGCGAAATCGTCGGCCTTGACGGCCTGGGCAAGATGGTGCACGTGTCGGACGCCATCGCGCTGGAAGATAGCGAAGCCTGTGTGCTGCGGTTCGATGAACTCCAGGAACTGGCGCGCGAACTCCCTTCCCTGCAGATCCAGATCATGCGCCTGATGAGCAACGAGATCTCGCGCGACCATGACATGCTCGTGATGCTCGGCGCCATGCGCGCCGAAGAGCGGCTGGCAGCCTTTCTGCTGAACCTGTCGCAACGCATGTCCACGCGCGGATACTCCGCCACGGAATTTCTCCTGCGCATGAGCCGCGAGGAAATCGGCAGCTACCTCGGCCTGAAGCTGGAGACCGTCAGCCGGCTGTTCTCGCGCTTCGCCGAATCCGGTTTCATCCAGGTCAAGCAACGCCAGGTCAAGCTGGTGGACATGGATGCCCTGCGCCAGCTGGTCGGTTCCCGCTGCTGAGCAATGAGCTGCCGCATGCCGTGGCACGGCATGCCGGCTACCGGCGCAGATCATCTTGTGCCGGCTCCATCAGCGGATCACGCAATCCGGTAATGACGTAGGCGGTCAGCAACCCGGACATCGTGCACATTCCCCACAGCATGAAGAAGCCGATGGTGTAGGCTGCCATGCGCGACAGCTCGACATCCACGCCAAACACCTGGATGTCGTCCGGGTTGAACATTGAAAACAGCAGGCCTTCGGCCAGCCCGGCGACCAGGAATGCCGGCCACAGCACCGCCAGCAGGATCCGCACTGTCATGGCCGCTCCTGGCGGGCCGGCGCAGCAGTCGCCTGGACCTGCTCGACCTTGAGCCCCTGCTTGCTGACGCCCTGCACGATTTCCTTGTCGGCTCCGGACACGGCGAGCCAGATGGTCACGCCACAGCCCACCATTGCCACGGCCGGACCGGCCATCAGCAGCCAGGGCCAGGGCTCCTTCCACCATACCTTGCTTTCAGTCGCTGCTTTCATCACGCGCTCCTATGATCGCGGTTCTGGTTGGGCGGTACGTGATCGCGATGTACGACCCACCTTCCTGATTATCTCGGCACAATAAAACTCGACGCTTCGTTGATCTCCGCGCCGCCATCCGGCTGCAGGGAAGCGATGCGAAAGCGAATGGCATGTGTGCCCGGCTCGGCTGCATCCATCGGCAGGCGCAGACGCACCGGCACCAGCAGGTTGGACGCTGCTGCCACCACCACCACGCCCTCCGTCTCGGTCGGCAGGCCACGTACCTGCAGTGCCGGCAGGCCCTCGGCCGTGATGCGCAGCGGCATCGGCGACTCGGTGGTGTTGATCAACTGCAGGCGGTATACGTTCTCGATCATGCCGCCCTCCACTTCCCGCGCCAGCGCGCCCCGGTCGCGGATGACATCGACCTTGAGCGGCGAACGCATCGCCAGTGCGGTAAAGAAGGCCCCTACCAGCACGATCCACAGCACGCTGTAGATCAGGATGCGCGGACGCTTGATATGGCGCCGTGCCTCGGCGGGCGTGAGGCGCTCCTCGATGGCGCGCTCCGACGTGTAGCGGATCAGGCCACGCGGATACATCATCTTGTCCATGACCTGGTCGCACGCATCGATACAGGCGCCACAGCCGATGCACTCGTACTGCAGGCCATCGCGGATGTCGATGCCGGTCGGACAGACCTGCACGCAGATACGGCAGTCGACGCAATCACCCAGGCCAGCCGCGCGATGGTCTTCGCGCTTGGAACGCTTACCGCGCGGGTCGCCACGTACCGGATCATACGTCACCACCAGCGTATCGTGATCGACCATCACGCTCTGGAAGCGAGCATATGGGCACATGTACTTGCAAACCTGTTCGCGCAGGAAGCCCGCATTGCCCCAGGTGGCAACGCTGTAGAACAGCAGCCAGAAGGTTTCCCACGGACCGAGGCTGAAGGTCGCGACTGCCTGGCCCAGCTCGCGGATCGGGGTGAAGTAGCCGACGAAGGTAAAGCCGGTCCACAGGGCGATGGCGCCCCAGGCCAGATGCTTGGCGGTCTTCAGGCGCAGCTTGCGCAGTGACCATGGATCGCTGTCGAGGCGGATCCGCGCAAAGCGATCGCCCTCGATCTTGCGCTCGATCCACATGAAGATTTCGGTGTAGACCGTTTGCGGGCACGCATACCCGCAGAACAGGCGCCCGGCCAACGCGGTGAACAGGAACAGCGAGAGCGCTGAAATCACCAGCAGAACCGTCAGGAAGATAATGTCCTGCGGCCACATCACGAGCCCGAAGATATGGAATTTACGTCCGGCGAGATCGAACAGCACGGCCTGCCGGCCATTCCATGACATCCACGGCAACCCGTAGAACAGCAGCTGGGTCAGCAGCACCGTCCACACGCGCCACCGGGCGAACAGCCCGGACACGGCGCGCGGATAGATCTTGCGTCGAACCTCGTACAGCGCCGCTTCCACGCTTTCTGGCTGCGTGGATTGTTGGGGCTGCATGGGCTGCCAGTCCGGAGGTGCCGGGGTACTCATATCCGTTCCTTATTGCATTCCAACGCGCTGCGGGATAACCGTGCCGGGGCGCCAGCCCCGGGCACGGCCGAACACAGCTCTAGCGTGCCGCGCCATTCGACAGACCCCAGACGTAGGCGCTGATCATGCGCACTTTTTCCGGTGTCAGGATTTCTTCATGGGCAGGCATCACGTTATTGCGGCCCTTGAGAATCGTTTCCACGATGGTGCGTTCCGAACTGCCATACAGCCATGTGCGGTCGGACAGATTCGGTGCGCCCAGGGCCTGGTTGCCCTTGCCGCCCGCGCCATGGCATGCCACGCAATTCGCCTTGTACAGCGGCTCACCGCGCGCCACGCGAATCGGATCGGCAGGCAGCCCGGACAGCGAGCGCACGTATTGCGCGACATCGCCGGCCTTGTTGCCGTCGAGTTGCGCCGCAAACGGCGGCATGATGCCGTTACGGCCTTTCAGGATCGATTGCGTGATCGTGTCGGGCTCGCCGCCATACAGCCAGTCGCCATCGGTCAGATTCGGAAAGCCCTTACTACCGCCCGCGTCGGAGCCATGGCATTGCGCACAGTAGTTCAGGAACAGGCGCTGGCCGATCTCGCGCGCCTGGCTATCCTTGGCGATTGCCGGCACGTCCATCTGCATGTACTTCGCATATAGCGGACGTACGTTGGCCTCGACCTCGGCCTGCTGCTTGGCCAACGCATCGCGCGTGGTGTACTGCAGGGTGCCCTTGTAGGTACCGAGGCCCGGATAGAGCACCAGATAGGCCAGACCGAATACGCACGCCAGGATGAACATCCAGGCCCACCAACGTGGCAATGGATTGTTCAGCTCACGCAGGTCTCCGTCCCAGACATGCCCGGTCGTATCGTCGACCGAACCATCCGGCTTGAGCTGCACGGTGGTCTTGCGCTGCGACCACAGCAGCCACAGGCACCATGCGATACCGATGAGGGAAATGGCGGCGATGTAGTATCCCCAGCCGGCGGAAAAGAAGTCGCTCATTGTCAGTATCCTGTCTTGGAGTCCTCTGCCTCGTCGGGCAGCGCGAACGGCAGCATGGCCGCATCACGGTTGGCCGCCTGTCGGCCTTTCGACCATGCCCAGCAGACGATGCCGATGAATGTCGCCATGGAGATCACCGTGGCCAGTGCGGAAAGCATGCCCATCATTGCTCCTTCTGCGCACCCAGGCGCACAGGTTTAAGCGCGGTGCCGAGGCCCTGCAGATAGGCGACCATCGCGTCTTCCTCGCTCTTGCCCGCAAGCTCGGCTTTGGCGCCAGCAATCTGCGCATCGGTATAAGGCACGCCTAGCGTGCGCAAAGTCCGCATGCGTACCTCGATATCGTGCGTCGCGACAGGCGTCTTCTCCAGCCACGGGTAAGCCGGCATGTTCGACTCCGGCACTACGTCGCGCGGATTGCGCAGGTGGATACGGTGCCAGTCATCTGAATAGCGGCCGCCAACCCGCGCCAGATCCGGGCCGGTACGCTTGGAGCCCCACAGGAACGGCCGGTCGAACACCGACTCGCCGGCGACCGAATAGTGGCCATAGCGTTCCGTCTCGGCCTGGAGCGTACGCACGTGTTGCGAGTGGCAACCCACGCAGCCCTCGCGGATATAGATGTCGCGCCCCATCAGGCGCAGCGGCGAATACGGCACCACGCCCGGGGTGGGTTGGGTCGTGGAATGCTGGAAGAACAGCGGCACGATCTGGACCAGACCGGCGATGCTGACCACGACGATGGTGGCCAGGATCAGCCAGCCGATGTTCTGCTCAAGCGTCTCGTGCGAGAAGAAGCGGCGCTTGCCTTGATTCATGATTCCGCCTCCTGGTTAGTGGCTGGTTGCCGTAGCCGGCAGGGACTGGGGAATGACCGCTTCGAACGCCGGCTTGCCGTACGCCGTCCGGAATACGTTCCAGGCCATCAGGAACATACCGCCGAGGAAGCACAGGCCACCCGCGAGGCGAATCACGTAGAACGGATAGGTGGCCTTGACCGATTCCACGAAGGTGTAGGTCAGCGTGCCGTCAGGCTGCACGGCGCGCCACATCAGGCCCTGCATCACGCCGGCGATCCACATCGCGGCGATGTACAGCACCACGCCGCCAGTGGCGATCCAGAAATGCAGCTCGATGGCGCGCGTGCTGTACATCTCTTTCTGGCCGAACAGGCGCGGCACCATGTAGTACAGCGAGCCGATAGTGATCATGGCCACCCAGCCCAGTGCACCGGAGTGCACGTGACCAATGGTCCAGTCGGTATAGTGCGACAGGCCGTTCACCGTCTTGATCGACATCATCGAACCTTCGAAGGTCGACATGCCGTAGAACGACAGGGCCACCACCAGGAACTTGAGGATCGGATCGGTCCGCAGCTTGTGCCAGGCACCCGACAGCGTCATGATGCCGTTGATCATGCCACCCCAGGACGGCGCCAGCAGGATCAGCGAGAACACCATGCCAAGCGACTGCGCCCAGTCCGGCAGTGCGGTGTATTGCAGGTGGTGCGGGCCGGCCCACATATAGGTGAAGTTCAGCGCCCAGAAGTGGACGATAGACAGGCGGTACGAGTAGATCGGACGTTCAGCCTGCTTGGGCACGAAGTAATACATCATGCCGAGGAAGCTGGTGGTCAGGAAGAAGCCGACTGCATTGTGGCCATACCACCACTGCACCATCGCGTCTTGCACCCCGGCATAGGCGGAATACGACTTCCACAGCGTGGCAGGCAGTTCCATGTTGTTGACGATGTGCAGCAGCGCGATCGTCAGGATGTAGGCGCCAAAGAACCAGTTGGCGACATAGATGTGGCGCGTCTTGCGCTTGACGATCGTGCCAAAAAACACCACCGCATACGCCACCCAGACCAGCGTGATGAGGATGTCGATCGGCCACTCCAGTTCGGCATACTCCTTGGAGGTCGTGATGCCCAGCGGCAGCGTAATCGCCGCAGCGACAATCACTGCCTGCCAGCCCCAGAAGGTAAAAGCCGCGAGCTTATCGGACAGCAGCCTCACCTGGCAGGTGCGCTGCACGACGTAATAGGAGGTGGCAAACAATGCCGAGCCGCCAAAGGCAAAGATCACCGCATTGGTATGCAGCGGTCGCAGGCGGCCATAGGTCAGCCAGGGAATATCGAAATTGAGCGAGGGCCAGATCAGCTGAGCGGCAATCAGCACCCCCACGGCCATGCCGACGATCCCCCAGACGACCGTCATGATGGTGAATTGCCGCACCACCTTGTAGTTGAACGTATCCGCCGTAGGCGTCAACGATTGGGACGCACCCATACTACCCCCCGAGTGTCAAAATAAGTCGATGGGAGCATGTTAGGCGGGCCCTGTGCAATCCGCGTTGATCCAGGTCAAGCGGAGGCGCTTTCACATGGTGGACAGGGAACTGTTGCAAAAAAGCGGTAGAACGCCATATTCCGGCACGGTTGCGCCGGACGGTCAGTGCGCCCGGTCGTCGTCGAGCAGCACCGACTGCGCCGGGCGCTCCAGATCATCGTACTGGCCCGAGCGCAGCGCCCACCACAGGCCCCAGGCAATCGCCACGACCAGCACCAGGCTCAGGGGAATCAGGAGGAACAGGGTTTCCATCTTAGAACTCGCTCAAGACCGATGCGCGCCGCGCGACAGGCGCCATGCGTTGCCGACTACCAGCAACGACGACAGCGACATACCGATGGCCGCCAGCCAGGGCGGCATCCATCCGACCATGGCCAGCGGGATCGCCGTGACATTGTAGGCGAAGGCCCAGCCGAGGTTCTGGCGAATCACGCGGCGCGCCTTCCGTGCGAATGCCAGGGATGTGCCGACCACCCCGATGTCCCCGCCATTCAGGACCGCGTCCGCTCCGGCCTGCGCCAGCGGCGCGCCGCTGCCGATGGCGATGGAAGCATCGGCCTGCGCGAGCACCGGCGCATCATTGATGCCGTCGCCGACGGCCAGCACGGTCTTGCCCTGCGCCTGCAACGCCTTGACATACGCGCGCTTGTCCTCGGGGCTGACACCGCCAGCAGCGTGCACAATCCCCAGTTCGCCTGCCCACCACGCGACCGTCGTCGGCGCGTCGCCGGACACGAGGTGCACGGTGCACCCCTGTTCGCGCAGGTCGTCGAGCAGGCTGCGCGCCGCCTCGCGCAGCGTATCCTGCAGCGTCACGCAAGCCAGCGGGCCATGTGTGTCTGCCAGCCAGATGCGCGTCTGTCCCGCTGCGGGCGACGGCGCTACCGTGCCTGCCCAGGCTTTCGCATCGCCTGCGGCAATACCATGACTGGCGCCCTCACCGCCATACAGCGCCTGGGTGAATGCCAGGCTGCCGATGCGCACTTCACCCTGCGGAGTATCCATTGTCATGCCCCGCCCCGGCACGGCCCGCACCGTGCCGGCCGCCACCGGCGCGATGCCGCGCTGGGCCGCCTCGGTACAGAGCGCGCGTGCCAGCGGATGCTCGCTGGCCTGCTCTATGCCGGCCATGAGCGCCAGGCACGCTTCCGCACTGGCCGGGCCGTACGTGACGATGTCCGCGACCATGAACCGGCCGTGCGTAAGCGTGCCGGTCTTGTCGAGCATGACGTCGCTCACGCCGGCCAGCGTCTCGATCATCCGGCCGCGCGTCACCAGCAGCCCGCATCGCGCCAACGCGCCGTGTGCCGCCGCCAGTGCCGCCGGTGTCGCCAGCGAGAGCGCGCAGGGGCAGCTCACCACCAGCACGGTGACCATCACCTGCAGCGCGCGGGACGGGTCGACCCACCACCACACTAGCCCCGACAGTGCTGCCAGTATGAGCAGCACCAGCACGAAGACCGAGGCCACGCGATCCGCCATGACGGCTGCCGGCGGTCGCTCCGCCAACGCCCGGTCGAGCAGTTGCACGATGCCCGCCAGGCGGGTGCCGGCACCAACTTCCGTGACTTCCACGACGATCGGGCTGCTGCAGTTGAAACTCCCTGCGAGGACAGCGTCGCCTGCGGCGCGCGGCACCGGCAGGCTTTCACCGGACAGCAGCGATTCATCCACGTCTGTCTGGCCATCCTGCACCACGCCATCCGCAGGAATCGTTTCACCGGGCCGGATACGGATCCTGTCACCGTGGCGCAGGCGTACCACGGGCACGACCTCGGCGCTGCCGGAGGCGTCCAGCCGCTCGACCGTGGCCGGTAGCTGGCGCGCCAGCGCCTCGGCTCCGCTGCGCGCCGACTGGCGCGCCCGCAATTCGAGATAACGCGCCGCCAGCAGGAAGGCGACGAACATGGTGACTGAGTCGTACCAGACGTCGCCACGATCCAGAATCGTGGCGGCCAGGCTGGCGAGGAAGGCCGCGCCGATACCCAGTGCAACCGGCACATCCATGCCGAGGTGACGCCGCCGCAGATCGCGCCATGCGCCGGCAAAAATGGGCTGGGCTGAATACAGCACCACCGGTAGCGTCAGCAAGAGGCTAGCCCAGCGGAGCAAGGTCAGGTGATCAGGATCGATGGAATAGGCATGGGTATACACCGGCCACGCATACATCATCACCTGCATCATGCCCAGCATCGCCACGCCCAGCCGCATCAGCAGGCTGCGGCGCTCGCGTCGGGCGTGGGCATCGGAGCGGGCCGCCTCGAATGGCCATGCCGGATAGCCGATCTCCGCCATGCGGCGCAGCAGGCTGGACAGTTGGCAGGTGCTGCGGCGCCACCGCACGGTAGCGCGCCCGGTACTGAAATTGACCTGCGCGGACTGCACGCCCGGCAGCTTCTCCAGCGTCTGCTCGATCAGCCAGACGCAGGCGGCACAACGGAGCTGCTCGACGGCAAGCGTACATTCCAGCACATCGTCGCCCACCGGGCGGGTGAACTGTGCCATCAGCTCCGGGGCATCGTAGGCCTGCCAGCGACGTTCGGCATCCTGCAACGCGGCCCCCTCCAGCGGCGTGGCAAAACGCGTGTCGGCACGGTATAGATGGCCAAAACCGCCGGCATGGATGGTCTCCGCCAGCGCCTGGCAGCCCGCGCAGCAGAACGCCGCCGGCACGTCGCCCAATGTCGTGTGCCAAGGTGTGTCCGCGGGCATCGGCTGGCCGCAGTGGTAGCAGCCGGCTTCCGTCGCTGCTGCAACCGGCGTGCGCATCTGCATCACGGCCGCGGCGCCGGCCGGCGCAGGAAAATCGGAGCCAAGGGTACCCATGGTCCACAGTATGCCCGTGTGGTCTGGAACGTGGGTTGATCTGGGTCAATGGCATCCCGGAGTGGCAAGACGCAGATCCATGGAGGGGCTGTCACGCATCCGGGCAAGCAGCGGCTCCCCGTCCCGCCGGCCTCACGCCAAGTCATCCGGACCACGCTCAAAAGATGCGTACAATGCCGCCCACAACCCTATCGGACACCATCGTGAAAAAGACTGATCTCGAGAAAAACAAGGCGCTCAAACTGATCCACAACATGAAGCGCACCACCCTGCCCGTCCAGGCTGGCGGCAAGCCGGTGGACCGGCGCGAACAGCGCCGCCTCGATCAGGCACAAGGGCTGGTGCCGTTTGCGGTCAAGCTGAACGGTGAACTGGTAAAAGCCCTGCACGCCGAGGCACAAGCGCGCCAGATCAGCGTGAATGCGCTGGTCAGCGAGCTGCTTGAAAAGGGCCTGAAGGGCTGAGGGACTGCAGGCCGAAAAGGCTGAAGACCGAAAGGCCGAGGCGTCCAAGGTGCGGCGGACTGAACGGCCGGGCACCCGCCTCAGGTGAGTGCGGTATCGACCACGCGGCGTGGCGCCTCCAGATATTCGCGCGATTGCATCTCGATGATGCGCGACACCGTGCGGTGAAATTCGCCAGACATCGGACCCTCGGTGTACAGATCCACCGCCGGCACCTCCGCCGACATCAGCAGCTTGACCTTGTGATCGTAGAACACGTCGATCAGCCAAGTGAAGCGGCGCGCCTCGGAGGCCATGCGGGGCGTCATCTTTGGCACGTCCGAAAGCACCACGGTGTGGAATTGCGTGGCGATTTCCAGATAGTCGTTCTGTGAGCGCGGTCCGCCGCACAGCGTCGCAAAATCGAACCATACGGCACCGCCGGCCTTACGCAGCGCGTGGATCTCGCGATGTTCGATGTGAAGGATGGGCGACTCGTCCGCCACGCCAGCCACCGCCGTGAAGGCATCACGCAGGGCCGCATTGGCCTTGGCATCGAGCGGCGTGTGATAGGCATCCACCTGCTCCAGCGCACGCTTGCGGTAATCGGTGCCGACATCGACGTTCAGGATGTCGAGCTTGTCCTGCAGCAGCGCAATCGCCGGCAGGATACGCTCACGATGCAAACCATCCGGATACAGCAGGTCGGGCCGGTAGTTGGAGGTCATCACGAACTGCACGCCATTGGCGAACAGCTGGTCCAGCAACTTGTGCAGCATCATGGCATCGGCCACGTCGCTCACATGGAATTCGTCGAAACAGATCAGGCGATAGCGCTTGGCAATCCGCTTGGCGAGCACGTCGAGCGGGTCGGCCGTGCCACGCAGCTCTTCGAGCTCGCGATGCACCTCGCGCATGAATTCATGGAAATGCAGGCGGGTCTTGCGCACCAGCGGCACGCATTGATAAAAACAGTCCATCAGGAACGATTTGCCGCGCCCCACCCCGCCCCACAGATAGACGCCACGCGGCACCTCGGGGCGATTAAGGAATTTCTTAAGCGCCGAACCGCGCTTCTGCTTGTACGCCACCCACTCGTCATAGCATTGCTGCAGACGTGCAACGGCGCGCCGCTGGGCCTCGTCGGACTGATAGCCACGCTGCTGGAGTTCGTGTTCGTAAGCCTGCTGAACGTTCATCGTCGAAAATCGCCGGCACGCGTTGCGTGCTGCCGGCCGGATGTCACATGACACCGGCTGGCGGGAACCACTTGAAAATGCCCCACGCTTGCCGCCATGCGGCGGCGCTGCCCCCGGGAAGACGTGCATTGCCCTGGGGCGGCCCTGCAATCAAAAACGGCACGCCTTGCGCGTGCCGTCTTGTCATTACATATTGAGCGCGCGCTTGTCGACCGCGAGGGCCGCTTCGCGCACCACCTCGGACAGCGAGGGATGCGGATGGCAGACGCGGGCGATATCCTCGCTTGCCGCCTTGAACTCCATCGCCACCACGGCTTCCGCGATCAGGTCGGAGGCATTGGCGCCAATGATATGTACGCCGAGAATCTCGTCGGTCTTGGCGTCCGCAATCACCTTCACGAAGCCGTCGGCGGCGCCCATGCCCAGCGCACGGCCATTGGCCATGAACGGGAACTGGCCAGCCTTGGTCTCGCGGCCTTCAGCCTTGAGCTGCTGCTCGGTCTTGCCGACCCAGGCGATTTCCGGCGAAGTGTAGATCACCCACGGGATGCAGTTGTAGTCGATGTGCGGCTTCTGGCCGGCGATGCGTTCGGCCACGGCCACGCCTTCGTCTTCCGCCTTGTGCGCCAGCATCGGTCCGCGCACCACGTCGCCGATTGCCCAGATGCCGGGCACGGTCGTGGCGCAGTGGTCATCCACGGGGATGAAGCCGCGTTCGTCTACAGCCAGGCCGACGGCGTCGAGACCCAGCTTGTCGGTGTTCGGCACGCGGCCGATCGACACGATCAGCTTGTCGCACTCGAGCGTCTTTTCCGACCCGTCGGCAGCCGTGTAGGCCAACGACACGCCCTTCTTGTCGGCCTTCACGTTACCGATCTTGACGCCCAGCTCGAACTTCAGGCCCTGCTTGGTGAACAGCTTCTGCGCTTCCTTGGCCACACCGGCATCCACCGCGCCCAGGAAGGCCGGCAGCGCTTCGAGGATGGTCACGTCTGCGCCCAGGCGGCGCCACACCGAACCGAGTTCAAGGCCGATCACGCCCGCGCCGATGACGCCGAGCTTCTTCGGCACTTCGCCGAATTTCAGTGCACCTTCGTTGTCGCACACCATCACGTTGTCGACCGGAATCGATGGCAGGTGGCGCGCCTTGGAGCCGGTAGCGATGATGACCTGCTTGGCCTTCACCGTCTCTGCGCCATCCTTGCCGGCGATCTCGATCTGATAGCCACCGTCGGCCTTGCCGACGAACTTGCCGTGACCCTTGAGCAGCGTGACCTTGTTCTTGCGGAACAGGAACTCGATGCCCTTGGTCATCTTGCCGACGATGTCATCCTTGCGCTTGAGCATCTTGGCGACATCCACCGCCACGTCCTTCACGGTGATACCGTGATCGGCCAGGTGGTGATTCACGTTCTCGACTTCCTCCGACGACGCCAGCAGCGCCTTCGACGGGATGCAACCAACGTTCAGGCAGGTACCGCCCAGACGCGGCTCACCCTTGGGATCATCGTAGGGATTCGATTCGCAGCAGGCAACGTTCAGGCCCAGCTGGGCAGCACGGATCGCAGCGATGTAGCCACCGGGGCCTGCGCCGATGACCAGCACATCAAATTCTTTGCTCATGAAGAAATCCTTTGGTTCGCTGTTTCCGCACACGCAGAAACAGAAACATCAATAAGCAGGAAAACCTGTTCAGGATCCGTAGCGAGCGGCCCGAGGTTGGCCCGAGAAGCACAGCCGTACATGGGTACGGCGAGCATCACAGGGCCAAGATCGGGGCGCGCAGTAGGATCATGAGCAGGTTTTACAGGTCGAGGAGGAGGCGGGCCGGGTCTTCCAGCGCTTCCTTCATCGCCACCAGGCCCAGCACGGCTTCGCGGCCGTCGATGATGCGGTGGTCGTACGACATTGCCAGGTAGTTCATCGGACGGATCACGATCTGGCCATCGACCACCACGGCGCGGTCCTTGGTGGCGTGCACGCCCAGGATCGCGGACTGCGGCGGGTTGATGATCGGCGTCGACAGCATCGAACCGAACGTACCGCCGTTGGAGATCGAGAACGTACCGCCCGTCAGCTCTTCCAGCGACAGCTTGCCGTCACGCGCCTTGGCGCCGTACTCGGCGATCTTCTTCTCGATGTCGGCCAGCGACATCTGGTCTGCATTGCGCAGAATCGGTACCACGAGGCCGCGCGGCGAACCGACCGCGATACCAATGTCGAAATAGCCGTGGTAGACGATGTCGTTGCCGTCGACCGAGGCATTGATGACCGGGTACTTCTTCAGCGCGTGCACGGCCGCCTTGACGAAGAACGACATGAAGCCGAGCTTGACGCCGTGTTCCTTCTCGAAGCGATCCTTGTACTTGGCACGCAGGTCCATCACCGGCTTCATGTCGACTTCGTTGAAGGTGGTAAGGATGGCGTTGGTCGACTGGGACTGCAGCAGGCGCTCGGCAATCCGTGCGCGCAGTCGGCTCATCGGCACGCGCTCTTCCGGGCGCTCGCCGAGCACGGCAAAATCAACCGGTGCGGAAACCTGTTGCAGGGCCGGACGTGCTGCCGGGGCAGCCGGTGCGGCGGCCGGCGCCTTGGCGCCCGAAGCGACAGCACCCAGCACGTCACCCTTGGTGATGCGGCCATCCTTGCCGCTGCCGGCCACCTGGCCAGCCGACAGGTTGTTCTCGGCCATCAGCTTGGCAGCCGAAGGCATGGCCGTGGCTGAAGCCGAAGCGCTCGCCGGCGCAGCGGCAGCGACCGGCGCGGCAGGTGCGGCGGCAGCCGGTGCCGGAGCAGCAGCGGCCGGCGCGGCCACCGCAGTCGAAGCATCGGTATTGATGCGCGCGATGACTTCGTCGGCGACGACGGTATCGCCGTCGTTGCGCACCAGTTCGGCAAGCACGCCAGCCGACGGAGCGGGCACTTCGAGCACGACCTTGTCGGTCTCGACTTCAATCAGGATTTCATCCACCGCCACGGCTTCGCCGGGCTTCTTCTTCCAGGTGAGCAGCGTGGCTTCGGCCACGGATTCGGACAATTGGGGGACCTTGACGTCAACGATTGCCATTTCAGATATTCCTTCGTGAATTCGGTTATTCGGGTCGGCTGTGTAGCCAGGCAAATGCGCAGGGCATGCGCGTCATCGCACATGCCCCGGCAGCAATCACTTGGTCAGCACGAAGCCCTTGAGTTTGGAGAAGGCCGCATCAAGCAGTTGCTTTTGCTGTTCGGCATGCTTGGCGTAGTAGCCGACGGCCGGCGACGCGGAGGCTGCACGGCCGGCATAGCCGAGCTTCTGGCCTTCGGTCATGTTCTCCATCAGGTAGTGCTGCACGAAGAACCAGGCGCCCTGGTTCTGCGGCTCGTCCTGGCACCAGACGATCTCGGTGGCATTCGGATACTTCTTCAGTTCCGCAGCGGCCGCCTTGTGCGGGAACGGGTACAGCTGCTCCACGCGGATGATCGCCACATCGTTGTCGCCACGCTCGCGGCGGGCATTCACGAGGTCGTAGTACACCTTGCCCGAGCATGCGATAACACGCTTGACCTTGGCGGCGTTGATGTCTTCCTGCTCGCCGATCACGGTCTCGAAATGACCCTTGGCCAGTTCGCTCAGCTGCGAGGTCGCATCCTTGTTACGCAGCAGCGACTTCGGCGTGAAGATGATCAGCGGCTTGCGGAACATGCGGATCATCTGGCGGCGCAGCAGGTGGAAGATCTGTGCCGGCGTGGTCGGCTGCACCACTTGCATGTTGTTGTCAGCGCTCAGTTGCAGGAAGCGTTCGATACGGCCCGAGCTATGCTCCGGACCTTGCCCTTCGTACCCGTGCGGCAGCATCAGCGTCAGGCCCGAGGCACGGCCCCACTTGACTTCACCCGAGGAAATGAACTGGTCGATCACGACCTGTGCACCGTTGACGAAGTCACCGAACTGGGCTTCCCAGATCACCAGCGCATTCGGCTCGGCGGTCGAGTAGCCATATTCAAAGCCAAGCACAGCCTCTTCGGAGAGCACGGAGTCGATGACGGTGAACGGCGCCTGGTTTTCCGACACGTTCTGCAGCGGCACGTAGGTACCGGCATCCCAGCGCTCACGCTTCTGGTCATGCAGGACGGCATGGCGGTGCGTGAAGGTACCACGGCCAGCATCCTGGCCAGTGATGCGCACCGGATAGCCGGAGGCCACCAGCGACGCAAACGCCAGGTGCTCGCCCATGCCCCAGTCCAGCGGCAATTCTCCACGGCCCATGGCGGCGCGATCCTTGATCACGCGCTCGACCAGCGGATGAACCTTGAGGTCTTCCGGAATGGTCGTGATACGTTCAGCCAGACGCTTCAGCTCGGTCACCGGCACGGACGTGTCGGCGGCGTCAGTCCACTTCTTGTTGAGGAACGGCAGCCAGTCTACCGAGAACTTGTTCTTGTAGTTCGACAACACCGGATCGACCGTGTGCTTGCCGGCATCCAGCGCGCTGCGGAATGCCTGTGCCAGTTCGTCGCCGTAGGCCGCATCAACCACGCCCTGTGCCGCCAGCTTGTCGGCGTACAGCTTGCGCGTGCCCGGATGCGCAGCAATTTTCTTGTACATCAGCGGCTGGGTGACGGCCGGGGTATCCTGCTCGTTGTGGCCCAGCTTGCGGTAACAGATGATGTCGACGACCACGTCCTGGCGGAACTCGGTGCGGTAGTCCACGGCCAGCTGCATGGCGAACACCACGGCTTCGGGATCATCGCCGTTCACGTGCAGGACCGGGGCCTCGATCATCTTGACCACGTCCGAGCAATACAGCGTCGAACGGCTGTCGCGCGGGTCCGAGGTGGTAAAGCCAATCTGGTTGTTGATGACGATGTGCACAGTACCACCGGTACCGTAGCCACGCGTCTGGGCCAGGTTCAGCGTTTCCATGACCACACCCTGGCCGGCAAAAGCAGCGTCGCCGTGCACCAGCACCGGCAGTACCTGCGTGCCTTGGACGTCGCCACGGCGCTCCTGGCGCGCCTTGACGGAACCCTCGACCACCGGGTTGACGATCTCGAGGTGCGACGGGTTAAAGGCCAGCGACAGGTGAACCGGGCCGCCCGCGGTCGAGACATCGCTTGAGAAGCCCTTGTGGTACTTCACGTCACCGGCCGGCAGGTCATCGACGTGCTTGCCTTCGAATTCGGCGAACAGGTCGGCGGGCATCTTGCCCAGCGTGTTGACCAGCACGTTCAGACGGCCACGGTGGGCCATGCCGATGATGATTTCCTGCACGCCCTTGACACCGCCGTGCTGGATCAGTTCGTCCATGGCGGCGATGAAGCTCTCGCCACCTTCAAGCGAGAAACGCTTCTGGCCGACATACTTGGTGTGGAGGAAGCGCTCGAGGCCTTCGGCGGCCGTCAGGCGCTCCAGGATGTGCTTTTTCTTTTCGGTGCTGAACACCGGCTTGGTACGGCTGCTTTCGAGCCGTTCCTGCCACCAGCGCTTCTGCGTCTGGTCGCTGATGTACATGAACTCGGCGCCGATGTTGCTCGAATACGTCTCGCGCAGGTTGGTGAGCAGCTCGCGCAGGCTCATCGAATCCTTGCCGAAATACGTGTTGTTCGTGTTGAAGACGATATCGAGATCGGCATCGGAGAAGCCGTAGAACGCCGGGTCGAGATCCGGCACGTCCGGGCGTTCCTGGCGCTTGAGCGGATCGAGGTCGGCCCAGCGCAGGCCGATATTGCGGTAGGCGGCGATCAGCTGCGTCACGGCGACACGCTTGCGGCCCATCTCGGCATCGGCGGAAGCAACGATGGTGCGGATCGGACCCTGCTTGGCGCGCTCGGCGAACGAGGCAATGATCGGCGCATGCGGCACGTCGCGTGCATCGCTGCCATCCACGGCAGGCACGTTCTGCATCGCGTCGAAATATGCGCGCCAGTTGTCGGGTACGGAAGTGGGATTGTCCAGATAGGCTTCGTACAGCTCTTCCACGTACGGCGCGTTGCCGCCAAAGAGGTACGAGTTGCTCTTGTATTGCTGCATCATTGGGTGCTCACCTTTCTTCGGGTCTGCCGAAGTTCAGCGGGTTAATCTAACCTTCCGCGACACGGCTTGACCGGTTAGCGGATTGCAAACATGTCTTTTCTGGACAAGTTGTGCGGGGAAGGACCTGAAGGCGTCTTCGAGGGCGCTTCGAAAGTCGCAAGCATAGCACGGCCCACCCAGCATTTGTGCGGCAATAACGAGATATGTTGAAAGTGCCACACCCCGCCGGAGAATGTTGCGGCGCAACAGTTTGCGGGGCATGGCAGACCGGCAGGCAGGTATCCGGGCCAGGGGTCGGCCAGTCCCCCGGCACACGACGGACGCGATGTCGACTGCAATGCTCTTTTGCTGGAGCAGACCGCCGCGGGCGGCCCTTTTCATCGAGCCGCCCTTACACCCTCCCCTCAGTCGAAGCCCAGTTCCTGCAGCTTGCGGGTGATGGTATTGCGGCCGATGCCCAGGCGCGAGGCAGCTTCCACCCGGCGTCCGCGCGTCACGCCTAGCGCAGCCTCCAGCACGGCCCGCTCGAAGCGCTGCGTCAAAGCCTCCATGACCTCCGGCTGACCGGCCTCGAGCATGCTGCGAGCCTCGGCGGCCAGCAGAGGCTCCCAACCACCGGCAGTCGACGGGCTCGGAATCACCATGCCTCCAACTTCCGCTGTTGGCGACGGCGGCTGGGCAGCAAGCGCCTCGGCATCCGTCGTGCCGCCGTCTGCCGCCGGGATCCGCACGGCCTGCTGAATCAGGTCAGCCGGCAGGTCCTTGATCTCGATAGTCTGTGCCGGCGCCATCACCGTCAGCCAATTGCACAGGTTCTCGAGTTGGCGCACATTGCCTGGAAACGGCAGGCGGCTCACGTAGGCCAGTGCATCATCGGTCATCCGCTTGGGTTCCACGCCCAGTTCGCGCGCGCTCTTCTGCAGGAAATGACGCGCCAGCAGCGTGATGTCCTCGGGACGTTCGCGCAACGGCGGCAGGCGCAGGCGAATGACGTTCAGGCGGTGAAACAGGTCTTCGCGAAACAGGCCGTCGCGCACGCGCGCTTCAAGGTTCTGGTGCGTGGCCGCAATGACCCGCACGTTCGCCTTGAGCGGGTTGTGCCCGCCGACCCGGTAGAAATGACCGTCGGACAGCACGCGCAGCAAGCGGGTCTGCAGGTCGAAGGGCATATCGCCAATCTCGTCGAGAAACAGTGTGCCGCCTTCGGCCTGCTCAAAGCGGCCGCGCCGCATGGTCTGCGCGCCTGTGAAAGCGCCACGCTCATGGCCGAACAGTTCCGATTCAAGCAGGTCCTTGGGAATTGCCGCGGTATTCAGGGCGATAAAGGGGCTGCTGGCGCGCGGACTGTGCTTGTGCAGCGCGCGGGCCACCAACTCCTTGCCGGTACCGGATTCGCCAGTGATCATGACGGTGACATTCGACTGCGACAGGCGGCCGATGGCGCGGAACACATCCTGCATGGCCGGCGCCTGGCCGAGGATCTCCGGCGCTTCGGCGCTGCGGTCGTCAAACTCTTCCTCGCGCAGGCTTTCGTCGAGCGCGCGGCGGATCAGTTCCACGGCGCGGTCAATGTCGAACGGCTTGGCGAGATACTCAAACGCCCCGCCCTGGAACGCGGCGACGGCGCTGTCCAGATCCGAGTAGGCGGTCATGACGATCACCGGCAAACCGGGGTGACGCGCCTTGATGGCCTGCAGTAGATCGAGGCCCGAACCGCCAGGCATGCGGATATCGGACACCAGGACTTGCGGGGTTTCATCCTCAAGCGCGAGCAGCGCGTCGCGGACATTGGTAAAGCTGCGGCTCAGCAGGCTTTCACGGGCGAGGGCCTTTTCGAGGACCCATCGGATCGACTGGTCGTCATCTACTATCCAGATCGGTTTCATATGCGTGGTCGTCTGCGTGTGATGGTTGGCACCCGCAGCCGCCGCTCAATGCAGCGGCAACAGGATGCGGAAATCGGTCTGTCCGGGCCGGCTGTCGCATTCGATCAAGCCTTCATGCTGCTGCACGAAGGTCTGCGCAAGCGTCAGTCCGAGTCCGCTGCCACCATCCCTGCCCGATACCAGCGGATAGAAGATGCGCTCGCGGATGTCTTCCGGTATGCCCGGCCCGTTGTCGATGACATGCAAGTCCAATGCCAGCTTGTGCAGTTTCTTGGCGATGGTCACCTTGCGCGCGATACGCGTGCGCAGGATGATCTGCGCACTGCCCTGCCGCATCTGCTCGGCCAGCGCCTGCGCGGCGTTGTGGACGATGTTCAGTACGGCCTGGATCAGTTGCTCCTTATCGCCGAGCAGCTCGGGAAGGCTCGCATCGTAATCGCGGATCACGCGCAGGCCGTTCGGAAATTCCGCCAGCACAACCGAGCGCACGCGTTCGAGCACCTCATGGATATTCACGCTGGAAACGATATGCGGATGGCGATGCGGCTCAAGCAGGCGGTCGACCAGCGTCTGCAGCCGGTCTGCCTCCTTGATGATGACTTGCGTGTACTCGCGTAGCGCACGCTCGGGCAACTCGAACTCCAGCAACTGCGCGGCGCCGCGAATGCCGCCGAGCGGGTTCTTGATCTCGTGCGCGAGATTGCGGATCAGTTCTTTGTTGGCGGCCGTCAGGTCGAGGATGCGCTCCTCGCGGTCGCTGCGGATCTTCTGGTCGTTGGGCAGCAGTTCGAGCAGGACGGTATCGTCGCTACCTTCCAGCGCGGCGATCACGGCGTGCACGTGTAGCGATTCCTGCCCGGGGCGCTCAAGGAGAATATCCTGGCGACGTGCATCGACTTCGCCGAGCAGGACACCGGCCGTCAGGTCGCGCAGGCTGTCGATCGACGGAAACACATCAGTCAGCGCCTGCTGCACCAGCACCTTGCGCGACGTAGCTGTCAGCGCTTCGGCTGCCGGGTTCGCGTATTCGATCTTCCAGTCCGGCAGACGCACGAGAAACACCGGATTGGAAATCACATCGAGCCCGGCATGGACGCCGGGAACAACCTTATGCATGTAGCCTCTCGTCGCGTTCGTCATCGTGTGCCCGATGGCACGGCGGCCGAGCGGTGCATCCGCGTGGCCGCTATTCCTTCAATGCCGACAGCTCGCGGCGGATGGCGGAGATGTTCGCCTCGCTGCGGGCAATGTCTTCCTTGAGTCCAGCAACCCGGTCCAGGTATTTCTGGTAGTTGCGCTCGTTGCCGAGACGCTCGGGTTCACCGTTGTTGTATTCGCGCTTGAGAGCCGCCAGCTTGCCTTCCTCGTCGCTCAGCTCACGTTCCAGAACGCCCCGCCGCTCGCTGTCACGCGTGCGCTGGGTCGCGCTGTCGATGCGCGGGAAAGCGCCGCCGCCCGCAGCCCCGGGGCTGACCGGAGCCGAACCGCTGCGCGCCGCCGGCTGTCGCGGCGCGGGAATGGTCACGGACTCCTGCAGCGTCAGCTTCCGGCAGCCCTTGGTATTGCCATTGTTTTTGTATTCCGGCACGCCGTTCGCGCCCGGACACAGGAACACTTCCGACTGCGCCTGGGCCGTGGCCGGCAGCACGAGGCCTACCCCGGCAACCACGGTGGCGACAGTGGTGGCAATGGCCGCGGCAACGGCGGCGGGAGTCAGACGAAAAGCCAGCATAGAGCGGTCCCGACAGTGAGGTTGGACCCTTATTCTAGCGACAAAACAAGCAAGGGCGACCGAAGCCGCCCTTGCTTGTTTTGTCCGGTGCGCCGCGATCCCGTGGCGCACCGGCATGGCCGGCCAGATTACAGCGAGTAATACATGTCGAACTCGATCGGATGAGTCGTCATGCGGAAACGCGTGACTTCTTCCATCTTCAGCGCGATGTAGGCATCGAGCATGGCGTTCGAGAATACGCCACCGCGCGTGAGGAATTCGCGATCGTTGTCGAGCGCTTCCAGCGCCTGGTCGAGGCTGTGGCACACGGTCGGGATCTTTGCGTCTTCTTCGGGCGGCAGATCGTACAGGTTCTTGTCCGCGGCTTCGCCCGGATGGATCTTGTTCTGCACGCCATCCAGACCGGCCATCAGCATGGCCGAGAAGGCCAGGTACGGGTTGGCCATCGGGTCCGGGAAACGCGCTTCGATACGGCGGCCCTTGGGATTGGCAACGTACGGGATGCGGATCGAGGCAGAACGGTTGCGTGCCGAGTAGGCCAGCTTGACCGGTGCTTCGAAGTGCGGGACGAGACGCTTGTACGAGTTGGTCGTCGGGTTGACGATGGCGTTCAGCGCCTTGGCGTGCTTGATAATACCGCCAATGTAATACAGCGCGAAGTCCGACAGGCCGGCGTAACCGTTGCCCGCGAACATGTTCTGGCCGTCTTTCCACACCGACTGGTGGATGTGCATGCCCGAACCGTTATCGCCAACGATGGGCTTCGGCATGAAGGTCGCGGTCTTGCCGTAGGTGTGGGCCACGTTGTGGACCACGTACTTGAGCATCTGCGTCCAGTCGGCGCGCTGCACCAGCGTGCTGAACTTGGTACCGATCTCGTTCTGACCCTGGCCGGCCACTTCGTGGTGGTGCACTTCCACGGGGATGCCGAGCGACTCGAGGATCAGGCACATCTCCGAACGCATATCCTGGAAGGTATCAACCGGGGCAACCGGGAAATAACCGCCCTTGGTACCCGGGCGATGGCCGCTGTTGCCGTGTTCGAACTTGGTGCCCGACGACCACGGCGCTTCTTCGGAATCGATCTTGACGAAGCAGCCGGACATGTCCACGTTCCAGGTCACGCCGTCGAAGATGAAGAATTCGGGTTCCGGACCGAAGTAGGCGGTATCGCCCAGGCCGGTGCTCTTCAGATAGGCTTCGGCGCGACGGGCAATGGAACGCGGGTCACGGTCGTAACCCTTGCCGTCCGACGGCTCGATCACGTCGCAGGTCAGGACCAGGGTCGGCTCTTCATAGAACGGGTCGATGTAGGCGGTATCGGCATCCGGCATCAGCAGCATGTCAGACGCTTCGATGCCCTTCCAGCCGGCGATCGACGAACCGTCGAAAGCCTGACCGGATTCCATCTTGTCTTCATCGAACTGCGAGACGGGAACCGAGACGTGCTGCTCTTTGCCTTTGGTGTCGGTAAAGCGGAAATCGACGAACTTGACGTCGTTTTCCGACACCAGCTTCATCACGTCTGCAATGCTCTTGGCCATGCCTTTCTCCTGGGTAAATCGGCGTTCAATCAGTAATTGAGGGGTGTGGCAGAACGTTTCCAACGTCCCGCTTGAATCTGTACGAGGTTATTTAGCAGGTTCCATGCCAGCGCCCGCCTGGAATCGTGCAACATTCCCGTAAAGCGTGCAGGCGTGCTGCCTCCTTGATCTTTCAGACATTTTTATGGGCATGGACGGCCGCCCGTCCGGTTTTCGCGCGTGTGCTTCCCGGCCAATGGCAGGGCGCTCGCCTTGCTGCCGCACCGAAAACGCACCATTTTAGGGCTCACGCACAAGAAAAGATCGTATTCTAATGAATTGCACTCAAATAGTGCATCATGCCGCGGGCGGGTCGACAGGCAAATATCCGAGCTGGCTTACACCATCGCGCAGCATTGCGAATGCGGCATCGACCTGCTCGGGGTCGCCCTTGACGCCCAGGTCGATATGGCGGCGCGCATACAAATCGCCACGCTGGCTGTCTCCGACCGACGGCAGGCTGAACACGCGCACCCCGGCAAAACGGGCTTCGACCGCTTCCATCAGCGGTGTCAGGGCGGACTCTGGCGCCTCGAATACGAGGAAGGAACGCTCCATCTGTGCGTTCTGATGAAACATGTCACTGTAGTAGTGGTCCAGCACCCACTCCATCATGGGCCACGCCATGACCGGAAAGCCTGGCATGAAATGGTGGTCGCGCACCGAAAAGCCCGGGATGCGGTTGTACGAATTGGGAATGATGCGCGCACCCTCCGGGAATTCGCCCATATGGAAGCGGTGACGGTTGTCCGCCGTGGTGAGGTCCGCCTTGACCGGATCATCGCCCGCAGTTTCAAGAATACGCTGCTTGATCAGCTCCCGTGCCTCCGGATGCAGCACCAGCGGCACGCCCAGCGCGGCCGCCACGCACTGGCGTGTGTGATCGTCCGGGGTCGCACCGATCCCGCCAGTAGAAAACACCACGTCGCCCGAGGCCAGCGTCCGCTCCAGCGTGGCGGTGATGCGCGGGCGGGAGTCCCCGACATACTCGCACCAGTCCAGGGCCAGCCCGCGCACGGACAGCAGTTCGATGGCCTTGCGCAGATGCTTGTCCTCGCGGCGCCCGGAGAGGATCTCGTCGCCGATGATGATTAATCCGAATCCCATGTTTACTACGTCTTCCTAGTTTGCTTGTCGATACGGCCGGTACCCGCCAGCCGGCGTGTTGTTTAGCCCTGCGGCGGCAAGGCTGGCGGGCGCTCCATCTCGATCACCATCGCCTCATCCTGCGCCGGTCCGCCCTGCTCGGCGCGCAACCGCGTGAGCGCGCGCAGGCAATAATGCCCGAACCACAGGGCCGAGAATATGAAAATCAGCACGTACATCCACACCGATGCCAGCAGCACGAACGGAAACAGGAAAATGACCGCAACCGACGATACCCACAGCAGCGTCGGCGCCGATCCCAGCACGCCCATGGCGATGCCCATGATGATCATCGGCAGGCGATGGCGGCGCATCAGCAGCTTGCGCTCCTCGGCCGAGGCATGCAGGGCGAGCGCATCGTAGCTCATCACCCGGTAGGTCAGCCAGCCCCACAGCAGTGGCGGAATCAACGCGAAGAACGGTGGAATCAGCCAGAGCGGAATGGTGATCAGGCCGACGAACAGCACGGCGAGCGTACATCCGATGGAGTTCAGGGCGCTGGCCGTGAATGACGCGCCGCGCTTTTGCTCCAGATGTGGATACGAACGATCGAGAAAGCTGATGACACTCGGCACGGAGAACACGCCGATGAACACCAGCAGCGAAATCACCACCAACGGCACCGTCAGCGCCACCACGATCAGTGGCGCCACCAGCGCCCGCAGCGAGGCCATGCCCAGGGCGTCGAGCGCGCGGTAGATCCACGACGTCAGCATCGAAGTTTCGAGGAACCCGCGCGCGCCCGCCATGACGGCATCCCAGCTGAAATACAGGATCCCGCCCCACACCACTGACGCCAGCAGAAACGGCAAGACCGTCATCCACAGCATGCGCGGATGCAACTGGCTCAGGACGGCACGGCCAAGGGAAGGAAACAGGTCGGTCATGGGTAAATGGGTGCGTGGCAGGAGCGCCCCACATGGAAAAACCCAAAGGGGTACGCCGGGCCGCGGCACGGTGATGAAGAGATGAAAAAGACTAACACAAGGCGATGGCCGGCATGAGGGCCGGCACGACGTATCCCGGGTTCAGCGCCGCCCGAACAAGCGCCTTACCCCGAGACGCTGCTGGGCGAGAAAGGTACGCCCGTAGTCGCGCTGCACGGTCACCTGGTCGCGGATGCCGGTGGGCAGGTAGATGGCTTCGAAATTGGCCGTGCCAAACAGCATGTCCCACCACGGGAACAGCACGCCAAAATTGCAGCCGCCCAGCCTGCCACCGCTCTCGTGGCCGACGCCGACCGCGTGATGCAGACGATGGAATCGTGGCGACACCAGCAGGCGCTCGCCCACGCCGCCAAAGCCGAGCCGCAGGTTGGCGTGCTGGAAGCTCTGCAGCAACTGCGAGATGGCGACCAGCAGGATGAACTGCGCCGGCTCCACGCCCACCGCCAGGGCCACGGTGGCGAACACCGCATCGCGCAGCATATCGTCCAGCAAGTGATTGCGGTTGTCGCTCCACACTGTCATCTGCTGCTGGCTGTGATGCACGGCATGCAGGGCCCACCACCAGCGGATGCGGTGCGAAAACCGGTGATAGGCATAGTCGAGCAGATCGAACAGGATCAGGTAGACGCAGAATGCCAGCACGGGCGACACCATGCCGTCCGGCAGCCAGTCCTCCAGATTGGTACGCTGCCAGCCGGCGAGGCGCAGGTGCCCTTCAATGAGATCGAACACCGGTACCAGCACGAAAAACATCGCCAGGCGGAACAGGCCGAGCCGATGGATCATGGTATAGAACATATCGGTACGCACGGCGGCGCGATCGGTCAGCGGCTCCACGGGAAAGCACCGCTCCAGCGGCTGGATGAGGCAGGCCATGATGGCGATCTGCAGCAGCCCGAGCATCAGCCATTCCGTCCCCAGGAAGGCCTCTTCCGCATAGCCGCCAAAACCCAGCGCATAGACCACCGGGAGGATCGCGTTCTGGAACAGCCATCCCTGAGCCGTGGCGAACAGGTCGATGAGCGTATCGATCATCGCGGACTCCGGTTCGCGGACGCCTGACGGTAGCGCGGATGCTCCGGAATCGTGGCAAAACAGAAGCCGCGCGCCTGCAGGCCGGTCAGCAAGGGTTCGAGCACCGCCGGCGCCCACGGATCGCGCCGCGACCAGATGCCCAGATGCGCCATGGCGATGTCGCCATCCTTCAGGCGCTCCAGCGCCTGCGTCAGCAGGCGTGCATTCGGGTAGCGTTCGGAAGACAGTTCGTCGCCCAGAAACCCGGCCGGATCCCAGCCGACATGGCGGAAGCCGCACTGCTCGGCCCAGGCCAGCGTGCGCGGCGAAGTGCGGCCGCCGGGCGCACGCCACAGGTGATCAAGCGGCCGGCCGGTCAACGCGGCAAAGCGCGTGGCGGTACGTTTCAGTTCAGCGCAGAACGCGGACTGGTCCCAGCGCTGCACCTGCCCGGCTGCTGGCCCAAACTGCGGCCGCACGCGGATCCCGTCGGCGCCATCGTCGCCGACCAGGTAAACGTGATCGAAGGTATGCGTGCCGAACGCGTGCCCGTCTGCCGCCAGCGACTTCCAGTACGTTTTCCAGCCGTCGTCCAGCGAGCGGTCGCCATGCACGGTCGGCTCGCTGGCGACAAAGAACGTGGCGCGGATATGGTGCCGCCGCAGCGTGTCCGCGATCAGCTGTGCCTGACTCATGCTGCCCGTATCGAACGTCAAGTACAGCGTGCCGCGGCAGGCGTCGGCCGCGCTGGCACTGCCGGCCAGCAGCATGCCTGCCGCCAGCCAGCCGGTCAGGCAGACCGCGAACAGCCTTTTCAGGCGTAATGGGCGAATCGGGCGAATCGGGAGCATAAGAAAGTGGGCAACGATCTGCAGCGTTTCATCAGGGCAAAGTCAGGCACGCATCACGGATACATCTCACCACGGCACACCCGTATGCCGGCAGTATGGCAGAGGCTGCCCGCCAACGAGGGACAAAAGCACGCCCCCCCCTTGCACATCCATGAATGCGTTCGTTCAACACGCCAGTCAGATGAGCGGCGCGCGCGTATGGAAATAGATGCCATGCGGCGAGCGCCCCACCGGAATTGTCTTGATCAGCTTGCGGCTGGCCACATCGATGATGCCGACCTTGCGCGCCCAGCGGAACGTGACCCACAGCTGCTTACCGTCGGCCGTCAGTTCCATGCAGTCTGGACCGGGTGGCAGGCCGGCGATCTCCCCGACCTTTTCCAGCTTGACCTGGTCGATGATCGAGATGGTCGAGGAAACGCGGTTCGTCACGAACACATGGCGTCGATCACCAAGCGGACGGAAATTGTGCGTGCCCTTCCCGCTCGGAATGCGCTTGACCGATTTACGCTGACGCCAGTCGATCACCTCGACGTAGTCGTCGCCCGTCATGCCGACCAGCAGGTATTTGTCATCCGGTGTCATCCAGATACCGGCGGGCGCATTGCCGACCGGCATCCTCCACAGCACGGCGTGGGTTGCAAGGTCGATGGCCGCGATTTCGTTGGAATCCTGCAGGGTGATGAAGACCAACCGGCTATCGGCGCTGAAGGCCATGTGGCTGGGTGTTTTGGGCAGGGGGACCTGGGCGGTCAGCTTGAGGCTGCGTGTCTTGTCGTCGAAGGTCGCACGGTAGATATCCACGCGGTCCAGGCGCAGCGCGTTCGAGACGAACCACTTCTGGTCCGGCGAAAAGCCGATCTGGTACGGATCGTCGATCTGCGGCATGCGCTGCTGCATCTTACCCGTCAGGGGATCGATCAGCACCAGATCGTTGCCGACCGCATTCGCCACAATCAGCGAGCGCGCGTCGGGCGTCGCCATCAGGTGATGCGGTTCCTTGCCCACCGGGTAACTGCCGATGGGCAGTTGCGTCGCCTTGTCGATCAAAGTGACGGAGGCATCGCCCGAATTGAGCACGACCACCACCTCGGCAGCCGGGGGCGTCGGCGGGGCCGCCAGCACCGGCGTGGCGACGGCACAGGCAGCCAAACCGAGGGCCATCCAGAGGCGCCGGGCGAAAAGCTTGAAAATCATGGAAAAACCACCGTTCGAGATCAGGCGCCGTGGGATTGGCGCCGCTCACTATAAACGTTTCGCCGACGAATTTGGATGACGTGTGGCGGCGGCCCTACGGTCGGCCGCAAAACCTCAACGTTGCAGGGCTTCCCAGACCTTCTGCAGGCGCTTGACGGAGACCGGTGCCGGCGTCCTCAGCTCCTGCGCAAACAGCGCGATGCGCAGTTCCTCGAGCAGCCAGCGGAACTCATCAAGGCGCGGATCCGTGCCGCCTCCTCCCGCCCGCTGCTGGCGGTCGGCCCGCTGCCATTGCTGCAGCAATGGCAGGAATTCCTGATACCGCTGGGTATCGCGCGCCGCATCGGCCTTCAGCTTGTCGATGCGCATGGCCATGCCCTTGAGGTAACGCGGCACGTGCACGAGCTGGGCATAGGGTGTGTCGGCCACGAAACGCTTGCCGACCAACTGGCGCAGTTGTGCCTCCAGGTCGACATGGGCGGTGGCGAACGGCTTGGCCTGCTGCAGCTTGCGGGTCAGGCCGGCGTATTCGGTCAGCACTGCGCCAACGACGCGGGCGATTTCCTGGGCGAGTAGGTTCAGGCGGCTGCGGCCCTCATCCTTGCGGACCGTGAAGCTGGCCTGGTCGTGCGGCAGTGGCTCTTGCAGGCAAGCCCGGTCGAGCGCCGCCGTGATGATCTGCTCGCGCAGTTCTTCAAGCGTGCCCAGTGGCATGAACTGCATCGCCATCTGCTGCATGCCGGGGATGTTCTTTTCCAGGTACTTGAGCTGCTCTTTCAGTTGCACCGCGAACAGCCGTGTCAGCCCGAGCCGATGCACGCGGGCGGCTTCCTGCGGATCGTCGTAAACCTCGACGTCGGCATGCGTGCCGCGGTCGACGAGCGCGGGATAGCCGTAGAGCGTCTGGTTGCCCTTGCGGATCTCCAGCAGTTCGGGCAGTTCGCCGAAACTCCAGGTGGTCAGTCCCTCGTACAACGCGGCATCGACCACCTTGGCATCCCGGGCGGCAATGTTCTGGAACGTCTGCTGCGCCTGACCGCCCAATTCGGCGCGCAGTTGCGCCAGATTACGGCCCATGTCGAGCTGGCGACCGTGCTCGTCGATCACCTTGAAGTTCATGAAATGATGCGCCGGCAGCGTCTCGGGCTTGAAATCGCCACGCTTGGTCATCACGCCGGTCTGTGCGCGCACGTCGGCGATCAGTAGATCGAGCAGGTCGCCCTGCCCGAACGGCGCGCGCTCGACGAAGCCGGCGGCATAATCCGGCAGCGGCACGCAATGCCGCCGTAGTTTCTGCGGCAGCGATTTGAGCAGCAGGTGCACCTTTTCCTTGAGCATGCCGGGCACGAGCCAGTCGGCCCGCTGTGGGTTCACCTGGTTGAGCGCATACAGGGGCACGGTCAGCGTCACGCCATCGCGCGGGCTGCCTGGCTCGAAGTGATAGGACAGCGCCATCTCTGTCGCCCCCACCCTCAACAGCTTGGGGAACAAGTCGGTGGTGATGCCGGCAGCTTCGTGCCGCATCAGATCGTCGCGATCCAGGTACAGCAATTTCGGCTGTTCACGCGAGGCGGTCTTCACCCACTGTTCGAACGTCGCCTGCTGGTGCACGTCCCTGGGCACATGCTGGTCGTAGAAGGCGAAGATCAGCTCGTCGTCCACCAGCACGTCCTGACGCCGCGACTTGTGCTCAAGGTTCTCGATCTCGCGGCGCAAGCGCTGGTTGTGCGCGAAAAATGGCAGGCGCGTGTCGAACTCGCCTTCGACCAGCGCCTGGCGAATGAAGATCTCGCGCGCCTCGACGGGATTCATCGGGCCATAGTGGATGCGCCGCCGCTGGTACACCATCAGCCCGTACAGCGCACCGCGCTCGAAGGCCATGACCTGCCCGGCCTTCTTTTCCCAGTGCGGATCACTCCAGCTGCGGCGCAGCAGGTGGCCGCCAACCTTCTCGACCCATTCCGGCTCGATGCGCGCCAGGGTGCGGCCGAACAGACGACTGGTTTCCACGAGTTCCGCCGCCATGGTCCAGCGTCCCATCTTGCGGGCGATGGCCGAGCCCGGCCACAGATGGAATTTGATGCCCCGCGCCCCGACGTATTCGCGGCTGGCCGGGTCCTCGCTCTTGCAACCGATATTGCCGAGCAAGCCGGTCAATAGCGCCAGATGCAGCTGCTCGTAGGTGGGCGCGCTGTCGTTCAGTTTCCAGCCCTGCTCCGTCACGGTCGTCAGCAACTGCGAGTGCACATCGCGCCATTCGCGCATGCGCACCTGCGAGACAAAGGCCGCCTTGCAGGTGTCGAGCAGTTGCCGGTTGGATTTCTTGTGCGCGACGGCATCCTCGAACCATTTCCACAGCTTGAGCCAGCCGAGGAATTCGGATTTCTCGTCAACGAACTGGCGATGCGCCTGATCGGCGGCGGCCTGCGCTTCCAGCGGGCGCTCGCGGGGATCCTGCACCGACAGCGCACTGGCTACTACCAGCACCTCACGCAGGCAGTGATGATCGCGCGCTGCCAGAATCATCCGGCCGATACGCGGATCGAGTGGCAGCCGGGCAAGCTGGCGCCCGATCGGCGTGAGCTGGTTGGCGTCGTCCACTGCGCCGAGTTCCTGCAACAGGTGGTAGCCGTCGGCAATCGCCCGGCCCGGCGGCGGTTCGAGGAACGGGAAGTGCTCGACATCGCCAAGCCGCAGCGCCTTCATGCGCAGGATCACCGACCCCAGAGAGGACCTCAGAATCTCGGGATCGGCAAAGCGCGGCCGCGCCTGGAAGTCGCTTTCCTCGTACAGCCGGATACAAATGCCGTTGGTCACCCGGCCGCAACGTCCGGCGCGCTGGTTGGCGGCCGACTGGGCGATGGCCTCGATCTGCAGCTGCTCGACCTTGTTGCGGTAGGAGTAGCGCTTGACGCGCGCGAGCCCGGTATCGACCACGTAGCGGATACCCGGCACGGTCAGCGAGGTTTCGGCGACGTTGGTTGCCAGCACGACACGGCGCGCGTTGGACGGCTTGAACACGCGCTCCTGCTCCTGCACCGACAGGCGCGCGAACAGCGGCAGGATTTCCGGATGCACCCGAGCGTCGCCAAACGCATGCTTGCGCAGCGCCTCGGCGGTTTCGCGAATTTCGCGCTCACCTGGCAGGAACACCAGCACGTCGCCGTCGCCAGCGCGGCTCAGTTCCTCGACGGCTTCGACGATGGCATCGTACAGATCGCGATCCTTGTCCTTGTCGGCAGCATCGGCCTGCACCGGCCGGTAGCGGATTTCCACCGGATACAGCCGCCCGCTGACCTCGATCACCGGCGCGGGACCGCTGGCCGAGGCGAAATGGCTGGCAAACCGCTCGGCGTCGATCGTGGCCGAGGTAATGATGACCTTCAAATCCGGCCGCTTCGGCAGCAACTGCTTGAGATAGCCGAGCAGAAAATCGATATTGAGGCTGCGCTCATGCGCCTCGTCGATGATGATTGTGTCGTATGCCCGCAACAGCGGATCGCTCTGCGTTTCCGCCAGCAGAATGCCGTCGGTCATCAGCTTGACCGAGGCGCCGGCCGACAGTGCATCGTGGAAACGGACCTGGTAGCCCACATGCTCGCCTACCGGTGAGCCGATCTCCTGGGCGATCCGCTTGGCGGTCGAGGTGGCGGCGATGCGGCGTGGCTGGGTATGGCCGATCAGCCCGCTCCCGCCCGCGCCCAGGCCGCGCCCAAGCGACAGGCAGATCTTGGGCAGTTGCGTGGTCTTGCCGGAGCCAGTTTCGCCGGCCACGATAACGACCTGGTGATCCCGGATCGCGGCGGCGATATCGTCGCGCCGCGACGACACCGGCAAGGCTTCCGGAAAGGTCAGCGGCGGCACCGGATTGGCCGGACGTCGCAGGGCTGCCGCGGCACGCGGGCGGTCCCTGCGACCGGACGGCGGGCGCGGCTTGGCGGATGGCCCCGGAGAACGCGTCGCGGCAGGGGCCGGCGCGGTGGAAGAAGGTGCGGGTCTGCGCCCGGAAGAACGTTGTTCTGACATCGCCCGCGATTATAATCTGCGAATGAACGCACCCGACCAAGCGCCACCCGACGCGCCCGCCCCTGCCCCCACGTCTCCGTCAGCCTCGACGATCGCTACTGCGACGATGCCCGCCACGGTCTCCACGCCTGAAGGTGTCAGCCCGCAACTGTTCGTCGACTGGCTGCGCACCGTCGCGCCGTATATCCATGCCTTCCGAGGCAAGACCTTCGTGATCGGCTTCGGTGGCGAACTGGTCAAGGCCGGCATGCTCAATGCGCTGGTCACCGACGTCGCGCTGCTGCAGGCCATGGGAATGAACCTGGTGCTGGTGCATGGCTCGCGGCCGCAGGTGGAGGAGCAGCTGGCGCTGCGCAATGTGCAATCGCAGTTCCATGAAGGCATGCGCATCACGGACAACGCCGCGCTCGAATGCGCCAAGGAAGCCTCGGGCGAGCTGCGCCTCGATATCGAAGCGGCGTTCAGCCAGGGCTTGCCCAATACGCCCATGGCCGGCGCGCACGTCTCGGTGGTCTCCGGCAATTTCGTAACAGCGCGGCCAGTCGGTATCGTCGATGGCGTCGACCTCCAGCAGACCGGTCTGGTGCGCAAGATCGATGCCGATTCGATCCGCCACTCGCTCTCGAACAACAAGATCGTGCTGGTCTCCCCGCTCGGCTTTTCGCCGACCGGGCAGGCTTTCAACCTGGCGATGGAAGATGTCGCTACCTCCGTGGCCACAGCGTTGAAGGCGGACAAGCTGATCTTCATTTCGGAACTGTCCGGCATCACGGATGCCAGCGGCGCGGTCATGCAGGATCTGTCGCTGCGCACGGCAGCGGAGCGCCTGCAGGACCCGAATATCAAGCCGGAGATGGCGTTCTATCTGGAATACATGATCCGCGCCAGCAAGGCCGGCGTGCCACGGGCACACCTGATTCCGTTCGCGCTGGACGGCAGCATCCTGCTCGAACTGTTCCTGCATGATGGCGTGGGCACCATGGTGTCCGACACCGATCTGGAAAGCTTGCGCGAGGCGACGCTCGACGATATCGGCGGCATCCTGCAGCTGATCGAGCCGCTCGAGCAGGACGGCACCCTCGTGCCGCGCAGCCGCCACCTGCTGGAGCGCGACATCGACAATTTTTCGGTGATCGAGCACGACGGCGTGATCTTCGGCTGCGCTGCCCTGTACCCTTACCCACGCGAAGGCCTAGGCGAAATGGCCTGCCTCAGCGTGAGCCCGGAAGCCCAGGGCTCGGGCGACGGCGACCGTATCCTCAAGCGCATCGAACGGCGCGCCCGCGCAGCCGGGCTGGAGCGCCTGTTCGTGCTGACGACACGCACCGAGCACTGGTTCCTGAAGCGCGGCTTCGTGCACGCCACGGTCGATGACCTGCCGCAAGACAAGCGCAAGCTCTATAACTGGCAGCGCCGCTCGATGGTGCTCATGAAGAAGCTCTGAGTGCGGCCATGCCGCATGGCATGCGGGGTTATCCCCGTCCGCCATGCGACTCTGCGTACAATACGCATTCACCCCACATGCCCAACCTGCCGCCTGCCGGAGCGTCTCCCCGGGCGGCATGTCCAGAAGGAAATACACCATGGCTCGCATGATCCACTGCGTCAAACTGAACAAGGAAGCCGAGGGCCTCGATTTTCCGCCCCTGCCCGGCGAACTCGGCAAGAAAATCTGGCAATCGGTATCCAAGGAAGCCTGGCAAGGCTGGCTCAAGCACCAGACCATGCTGATCAATGAAAACCGTCTGAACATGGCGGATACGCGCGCACGCCAGTACCTGGTCAAGCAGACCGAGAAGTACTTCTTCGGCGAAGGCGCGGACAGTGCTGCCGGCTACGTGCCCCCGGCCGAATCGAAAGACGCCTGAGTACCGCCCCACTCTTCTTCCCTGACCCGGCGTGATGCGCTCGCCCCTCGACCTCGGCTTCTGCCCCACCCGGCTGGCATGGCTCGCGGAACGAGTCGGCCACGCCGTCGAGGCCCGGCACATTCCGGGCGCGGTCATGCTCCTGGCACGCGATGGTGAAATCGCTTTCGAGCGCGCCTGGGGCTATCGGAATCCCGCCGACGGCACGCCCATGTCGAGCGACAGTGTGTTCCGGCTGTATTCGATGAGCAAGCCCATCACCTCGGTGGCGACCATGATGCTCGTGGAGCGCGGCGTCTGGTCGCTCGATGAGTCGGTGCATGCCTATGTGCCAGCCTTTGCCGGCCTGCAGGTCGGCGTGGAAGTTCCGGACCCTGGCGCTCCCGATGGTCGTCGGCTGATGCTGGAACCGGCACGGCGCGACATGACGCTGCACGACCTGTTGCGCCATACGGCTGGGCTAACCTACGGCATCTTCGAGACATCACTGGTCAAGGCCGCCTATCTCGCCGCTGGGGTGGACAGCCGCCGCCAGACCAACCAGCAATTGCTGGAACGGCTCGCCAAGGTGCCGCTGGCCTGCCAGCCTGGAGAAACATGGGAATACAGCCGTGCCACCGACGTGCTCGGCGCGCTGATCGAACAGGTGACCGGGCGCACGCTGGGCACGTTCCTGCAAGAAGAGATTTTTACCCCGCTGGGCATGGTCGACACGGGTTTTCATGTGCCGGCCGCTCAATGCCATCGCATCGCCGAACCGTTTGCCAACGATCCGGACACTGGGGAACCCATCAAGATCGCCGACGCACGCACGCCGCCTACGTTCGAAGCCGGCGGCAGTGGCCTGGTCTCGACGGCGCACGACTATCTGCGCTTCATGCAGATGCTGGCCAACGGCGGCGCACTCGGTGACGTACGCCTGCTGTCGCCGCACACGGTACGCTGGATGACTGCCGACCACCTCGGCACTATCGCGCACGGCCCGCATTACCTGCCCGGCGACGGCTATGGTTTCGGCCTGGGATTTGCCGTACGGCTGGCGGATGGCGGCGCGGCTGTCTGCGGCAGCGCAGGGGATTACTACTGGTGCGGGCTGGCGGGCACCTATGCATGGTGCGACCCTGCCCGACGGCTGATCGGCCTGTGGATGATGCAGGCGCCCAACCAGCGCTACGCCTACTGGGCGCTGACACGCAACATGACCTACGCCGCGCTGCTCGACTGAGAAACACGCTCGCGACGATTCGATCTTCCGGCCAACCCCCTGAGCGGCTGGCCGGCTTGCACAAAATCCGCGATGCCGGCAAAAGAGGTCGGCACTGGGCAGATCCAGCAGATCAGAAGCGCGTCTGCTCGACGCCGTTTTCCGTGCCGAGCAACAGCACATCCGCACCGCGCCCGGCGAACAGGCCGACTGTCACGACGCCGGGAATCTGGTTGACGGCCTGCTCGAATGCCACCGGATCCTGCAGCTGCAGCCCGGCAACGTCGAGAATCACATTGCCGTTGTCGGTCAATGCAATCCCGCCTTCCTTGTTCATGCGCAGGCGCGGCTGGCCGCCCAGCGCAGCCAGTGCACGCGCCACCGCGGCGCGCCCCATCGGAATCACTTCCACCGGCAGCGGGAATGCGCCAAGCACCGGCACAAGCTTGCTGCCGTCGGCAATGCACACGAAGGTCGTCGCCACCGACGCCACGATCTTCTCGCGCGTCAGCGCACCGCCGCCACCCTTGATCATGTGACCTTTGGCATTGATCTCGTCGGCGCCGTCGACATAGACGGGGATTACGTCGACGTCGTTGAGATCGAGCACCTCGAAGCCGTGCGATTGCAGACGCCGCGTCGACGCCTCGGAACTGGAGACCGCACCGGCGAAACGGCTGCGTTCGGCAGCAATAGCATCGATGAACAGATTGGCGGTCGAGCCCGTTCCCACGCCAAGCACCGCGCCTGGCTGGACATGCTCGAGCACGTAGTCCGCGGCGGCTCGTGCCACCAGCGCTTTCAGTTCATCCTGTGTCATGGTCTTGCGCCCTGCTGGTCGAAAACATCATAGTGTACCGGATCAGCCTGCATTCCCGCGCTCCGCCTTGAGTACAATGGGACCTATCCCTTCGTGCCTACCTCTCTGGAATGCCATGAACCAGCTCGAGCAACTGAAGCAATTCACCACCGTAGTCGCCGATACAGGCGACTTCCAGACCATGCGGCAATACACGCCGCGCGACGCCACCACCAATCCCTCGCTGATCTTCAAGGCCGTGCAGAAGGACGAGTACCGTCCACTGCTGGAACAGGCCGTGCGCGATCAGCGCGACGGCTCAGTCGATGCCGTGGTCGATGCGCTGCTGATCGCTTTTGGCCAGGAAATTCTCAAAATCGTGCCTGGGCGCGTCTCGACCGAAGTCGATGCCCGCCTGTCCTTCGATACCGACGCGACGATCGCCAAGGCCCGCCACCTGATCGACCTGTACGAACGCTGCGGCGTACCGCGCGAACGTATCCTGATCAAGATCGCCTCCACGTGGGAAGGCATCCGCGCCGCCGAGGTACTGCAGAAAGATGGCATCCGCTGCAATATGACGCTGCTGTTCTCGCTGGTGCAGGCCGTGGCCTGCGCCGAAGCCGGCGTGCAGCTGATCTCGCCGTTCGTCGGCCGCATCTACGACTGGTACAAGAAGCACGCCGGCAGCGCGTGGGATGAGGCCAAGAACGGCGGCGCCAACGATCCGGGCGTGCAGTCGGTGCGCACGATCTACACCTACTACAAGAAGTTCGGCTACAACACCGAGGTGATGGGCGCAAGCTTCCGCAATACCTCGCAGATCTGCGAGCTGGCCGGCTGCGACCTGCTGACCATCAGTCCGGAACTACTGCAGGCGCTGCATGCCAGCGACGCCCCGCTGGAGCGCAAGCTGTCGCAAGCCACGGGCGATGCGGCCAATGTCGTGCGGCTCGACACCAACGAACCGGCTTTCCGCTGGCAACTGAACGAAGATGCGATGGCAACCGAGAAACTGGCTGAAGGTATCCGCCTGTTCGCCGCTGATGCGATCAAGCTGGAAACACTGATTGGAACGCTGCGCACTGCCTGACCAAAGCAGGAGGAAGCAGCGTCGCGGAGAGCCCGACAGGGTCATCGGGCACTCCGCGACCGTGGACCACCACGCTCTCCCGCAGCAAGCGCCAGCAGCGGATCTAAACCCAGGCTCCACGCACCATCCCGGCGGTGACCGTCGCGGTCACGAGACGCTGCCCGCACCGAGGCACAGCGGGATTACATCGCCAGCAAGCGCGGCAGGCAGTCCCCGGCCGACATCTGCAGGACGGCATCAGCCGTCGCATCGAGCGCGCTTGGTTGCGGATTCACGACGATGACCTTGGCGCCCGCAGCCTTGGCCTGCCCCGGCAAACCAGCCGCGGGATAGACTAGCCCTGATGTGCCGACCACGAGGCACACGTCTGCGATCTCGGCCGCATGTTGGGCGCGATACAGCGCCACGCGCGGCAGGTCTTCTCCGAACCACACCACCGCCGGCCGCAGCAGAGCGCCGCAGGCCGTGCACGACGGAGGATGCGTGGTATCCGTACGGTGCGCATCGCATCGGCCGCAACCGTGGAGCCAACTGTTGCGGAACAGGTTGCCATGCAGTTCAATCACATGCTCGCTGCCCGCCTGTTGATGCAGGCCATCGACGTTTTGCGTGACCAGTGTCACCGTGCCAGGATGAGCCGCCGCCCATCGTGCGATGGCCAGGTGAGCGGGATTGGGGGCCACGGCGCGCACCATGCCGCGCCGCATTTCATACCAGTCCCATACGAGCCCCGGATGCTCGCGATATGCGGCCTCGGTGGCCAGGTCTTCAGGATCGAAGCGGGCCCACAGGCCGGTCAAGGCGTCGCGAAAGGTTGGCACCCCTGACTCTGCCGAGACGCCCGCCCCCGTGAGAATGAGGGTATGCCGCGCGGCACGGAGCCATTGGCGGGCGAGTGATTCGGTGGAGGCATCCATCAGGATCGGCAGGATGGGGAGGTGGAAAGGAACAGCAAAACAGCACGACGCCAGTGGAACGGAAAACGCGCGAGGTAGGCGTCGTGGCCGGTCGTTTATGGCCGGGAATCAGTAATCATCCACGCCTCACCGACCGGCACGACCGGCGGGACGCCCGAAAACTCAGGCGCTGCGCTGGCGCACCGCCTCGTAGAGGCAGACGCCGCTGGCCACCGAGACATTCAGGCTTTCGACGCCACCGGCCATGGGAATGCGCACCAGCGCATCGCAGGTATCGCGCGTGAGGCGGCGCATGCCCTCGCCTTCCGCGCCCATGACGAGCGCCATCGGGCCTTTCAGGTCGGCCTGGTAGATCGACTTGTCTGCTTCATCAGCTGTGCCGATCACCCAGACGCCGCGCTCCTGTAACTCGCGCAGCGTGCGCGCCAGGTTGGTGACGGTAATGTAGGGAACGGTTTCCGCCGCGCCGCTGGCGACCTTGGCAACCGTGGCATTGATGCCGACACTGCGGTCCTTGGGCGCGATCACGGCATGCGCGCCAGCGCCATCGGCCACGCGCAGGCAGGCGCCAAGGTTATGCGGGTCGGTGACACCATCGAGCACCAGCAGCAGCGGCGGGCCCTCAATGGCGTCCAGCAGTTCATCGAGCGTACGGGCCAGCGATACATGTTCGGCCTTGGCGACCACGCCCTGATGGCGGTCAGTGCCGCACAGGCCGTTGAGGCGCGCCACATCGGCCGGAATCAGACGCACGCCGGCGGCTTCCACCGCCTTGATGAAGTCCTGCATGCGCCGGTCCTTGCGGCTGGCTTCGACATAGATTTCGGAAATCGAGGCGGCGTCCTGACGCAGCCTCGCGGTCACGGCATGAAAGCCGACGAGAAGTTTGGATTTCGACATGCCGTATTGTACCTCGCGGGCCTGGCGGCCTTGCTCGCAATTGTGTGCCGGAAACGTTGGCCCCGGAGTCCGCACAGGACGTATACCGGTGCGCCAATGCATCTGCCTGGCTATGGCCCGCGGACCCGGATCGCCTGCCCATCGGTAGCAGGCGGTATATCACGCTCAACGTCCCTTGCGTGCCCCACGTCCGGCGTTACCACGTGCCGCCTTGCCGGGACTGCGAGGCTTTGTCGCCGACTTGGCTTTCGTCGCACCCGCCGATCCCGCGCTCTTCGCGCCCTTTGCGGTAGCCTGTTTGGCGCTGCTCTTGGCACTCCCTTTGGCGCCGCCCTTCGCCGGTCGGCTATCTGCATAGTGCGCACCCTTTGCCGGCATACCGGATGCGGCCTCCGGTTCGGCATCATGCTGCGGCCGACCGCCCAACAGCGCCGCCAACTGGCGTGGCTTCTTGCGCGAGGCGGACGCGGGAGCGGCGGTAGCTTCCTGCGTTTCACGCACCGGCTTGGCGGCCGCGGGGGCAGCCGCTCCGCTGCCCTTGCCGGTGGGGCGCAGCGAGACTTCGGGCACCAGGCGGAAATCCATCTTGCGCGCATCGAGATCGACGCGCAGCAGTTGTACGCGCACCCGGTCGGTCAAGCGGAAGCGGATACCGGTACGTTCGCCGCGCAGTTCGTTGCGCGCTTCGTCGTACTGGAAATAATCGGTGCCCAGCTCGGTCACGTGCACCAGTCCTTCGACATACAGTTCATCGAGCTGCACAAAGATGCCAAACGAGGTCACCGCGCTGACCGTGCCGGCGTATTCGTTGCCGAGCTTGTCGCGCATGAAGTAGCACTTGAGCCAAGACTCGACATCACGCGAAGCCTCGTCGGCGCGGCGCTCGTTGGCCGAGCAATGCAGACCGAGTTCTTCCCAGATGCCTTCCTGCTTCTTGGCGGGCATGCGGCCGGCGGACCGTGCTGCCGCCTCGTTGGCGGCATGCAGCTTGCGCGCCTTTGGCGAAATGGCCGTGTTGAGCGTGACATCGGCATTGAATACCGGCACATACTTTTTGCCGTGCAGCGCCGCCTTGATGGCACGGTGGATCAGCAGGTCGGGATAGCGGCGGATCGGGCTGGTGAAGTGCGCGTAGGCCTCGTAGGACAAACCGAAGTGACCGATATTGTCCGGGCTGTAGACCGCCTGCTGCATCGAGCGCAGCATCATGGTCTGCAGCAGTTCGGCATCTGGCCGCGGCTTGATGCGGTTCATCAGTTCGGCGTAGTCGGCAGCCTGCGGCGTGTTGCCGCCACCCAGCGTGAGGCCGACAGTCTTGAGGAAGGCGCGCAGGTTCTCGAGCTTTTCCTCGGTCGGTCCGGCGTGGATGCGGTACAGCGCCGGCTGCTTGTGGCGCATCAGCAGATCCGCCGCGCATACGTTGGCGGTCAGCATGCACTCTTCGATCAGCCGATGCGCATCGTTGCGCGTGCGTGGCAGGATCTGCTCGATCTTGCCTTGCGCATTGCAGACGATATAGGTTTCGGTGGTATCGAAGTCGATCGCGCCACGTCCATGCCGCGCCTTGAGCAGCACCTGGAACAGCTCGTAGAGGTTCTGTAGATGGGGCACCAGTGCTTCCAGCCGCGCGGCTTCCGGCCCCTTGGTGTTCGACAGCACGGCCCACACCTCGTTATAGGTGAGCCGGGCGGCGGAGTGCATCACTGCCGGGTAGAACTGGTAGGCCTTGATCTCGCCCTTGGCGGTGACGACGGCATCGCACACCATGCACAGGCGGTCGACGCCGGGGTTGAGCGAGCACAGTCCATTGGAGAGCTTTTCCGGCAGCATTGGAATCACGCGCCGCGGGAAGTAGACGGACGTGGCCCGGTCCAGCGCATCGCGGTCGAGCGCGCTCCCGGTCTGCACATAATGCGAGACATCGGCAATCGCCACGATCAAGCGATATGCCTTGGTGCGGCCGATCTTCACTGGCTCGCAATAGACCGCATCGTCGAAATCCCGCGAGTCCTCGCCGTCGATGGTGACCAGCGGCACGTCGCGCAGGTCGATGCGCTGTTTCAGATCGGCCTCGCGTACCTCGTTGGGCAAGGCATCGGCTTCCTCCAACGCAGCGGGGCTGAACAGATGCGGCACCCCGTACTTGCGTACGGCGATTTCGATCTCCATGCCAGGGTCGTCAATCTCACCGAGCACTTCGACCACGCGGCCGACCGGCTGCACATAGCGGTCCGGATACTCGATGATTTCGACGCTGACAATCTGCCCGACCTTGGCCTTGCCCTGCGACTTCGGCGGGATAAGGATGTCCTGGCTGATGCGCTTGTCTTCGGGTGCAACCACCAGCACGCCATTCTCGTTGAGCAGGCGGCCAATGACGATCTTGTTGGCACGTGCAACCACCTCAACGATCTGGCCCTCGGAACGACCGCGCCTGTCCAGGCCGGTCACCCGCACTTGCACACGGTCGTTGTGCATGACTTTCTGCATCTCGCGCTCGGAGAGGAAGATATCGCCCTCGCCGTCTTCGCGGATCACAAAGCCAAAGCCGTCCCGGTGTCCCTGGACACGGCCTTCGATGAAATTCGGTTGATGCGTCAGTTCGAACAGACCCTTGCGGTTCAACTCGATCTGGCCATCCCGCTCCATCGCGCCGAGGCGCTTGAGAAATCCATCGTGCTCCTTGCGGGTCACGGCCAGCGCCTTGGCGATATCGTTCGCGGCCAGCGGCGTGCCCGAGGTACGGAGGACTCCGAGGATTTCTTCACGGCTCGGAATGGGATATGTGTTTTGACTCAATTTTTTTCTTCTAAACGTTTGACAAGTATTCCGGATTCGCTATAATCACGGCTTCAGGTTTCACACCTAGCCCAGGTGGCGGAATTGGTAGACGCACTAGGTTCAGGTCCTAGCGGTGGCAACACTGTGGAGGTTCGAGTCCTCTCCTGGGCACCAAGATCAAAGCGGCGCAACTTCACGGTTGCGCCGCTTTTCTTTTGGATTGTCGGTTCTTGCTGCGTGCCCGCTTGCGGCGTGCACACGTTGTACTTCATAGGCGGCAACCTTCGCGACCACCTTCCCTGCCTGACACACCCCACATGACCTGGTCGGCCATGCCGCAAGCAGACTGCTGCCGATACTCTGCATGATCCACATATGGCAAGCGGCAGCACGTGACTGGCAAGCCCGCCGCGCAAACACGGCGATGGAAGCAGCGGTGAAATCGGTTGCAGATTCTCCAGTGGAAAATCCAGCGGTGGATTCAATGGCAAGCAAGTGCGTGGCATATGCTCCTCAGGTTACCGAACGGCCGGGCAACGCGCAACCGTAACGCCGCAGAAAATCGCCTTCCCGCCCGCCTTTCACGCCACCTCGCCACTCAGCCGTCGCACCTTGCCGCCGGCCGGTAAACCAACGTTCCAACCCGCTGACCGGGCCGCATGCCTATGAGGACTCCGCACCCGACTCATTCGGTCGCATCCGGATCCGCTTGCCCGCGATGCAACCAGGCTGCAAGGCGATGCGGACGCAAAGTGTCGTAGGTTTCGAACGGCTGGTGAATCCACGGGTTGGTCGGCAGAAATTCGACATGGAAATCGGGCGTGACGCGTGAGCACGCCTTGGCCCACAGCACCGCAGTACGAATCTCGGTCACCTCGGGGCAGCTTTCGGCCAGATGCTGACCAACCCGCTCGAGCGTCAGTCCGGAATCGACCAGGTCGTCCACCAGCAGGATCCGGCCAGCTGGCCGGCCATCGGCCATGGTGATGTGCTGACCGATATCGAGCCGACCCTGCACCGTGCCGGCTGCGGCGCGATAACTACTGGTTGCGAGAATGGCAAGCGGCACATCGAAAATGCGTGCAAGCTGGTCGCCGACGCGCAAGCCACCGCGCGCCAGGCAGAGAATCTGATCGAACTGCCAGCCGGACTCGTACACTACCAATGCGAGCCGTTCGATCAAACGGTGATATGTCTCCCAGGACACCCACAGGTTGGCATCATCGTTACGGGGATCAACCATCGTGGTCCTCCTTACCGGGTATGCAGCGGTCTGCAGTCGGCAATTCAGCTGCGGCAGAAACGCCGGCATGCCGTTGCGGATGCGTCCGCATGCGGCATGCCTGTTCCCGTGAGCCGTACTGGATAGAAATATCAGCAGGTGTAGGGATGCTGCAGCAGAATGGTTTCGTCGCGGTCCGGACCGGTCGAAATCATGGCGATCGGAATGCCGGCCACTTCCTCGACACGCTTCAGATAATTGCGCGCAGCTTCCGGCAACGCGTCCCACGACTTGATGCCGAAGGTCGAGGCATTCCAGCCGGGGAATTCCTCGTAGATCGGCTCGCAACGCGCCACGGCTTCTGAGCCGCGCGGGAGAACATCCACCACCTTGCCATCGAGCTTGTAGCCCACGCACAACTTGAGCGTCTTGAGGCCATCAAGCACATCAAGCTTGGTCATGCACAGGCCGGACACGCCATTGATCTGGATCGAGCGCTTGAGCGCTGCCGCATCGAGCCAGCCGGTACGGCGCGGACGGCCGGTGACTGAGCCGAATTCCTTGCCGACATTGGCCAGCTGCACACCGATGGGATCCTGGCGCTTGGGGTTGTCGTGGTCGTACAGCTCGCTCGGGAACGGACCGGAACCCACGCGCGTGCAGTATGCCTTGGTGATGCCGAGGATGTAGTGCAGCTTGCCCGGCCCCACGCCCGCACCCGCAGCCGCATTGCCGGCAACGCAGTTGCTCGAGGTGACGAACGGATACGTGCCGTGGTCGATGTCCAGCAGCGTGCCCTGCGCGCCTTCGAACATCAGGTTCTTGCCGGCGGCGTTGATGGCAAACAGTTCGGCCGAGACATCGGTCACCATCGGACGCAGGCGTTCGGCGTACGACAGCATGTGATCGAGCGTTTCCTGGAAATCGATGGGTTCCGCACCGAGATAGCCCGTCAGCATGAAGTTGTGCAGGTCAAGGTTCTCGCGCAGGCGCTCGGCGAACTGTTCGGGGAAGAAGAGATCCTGCACGCGCAGCGCGCGGCGCGCCACCTTGTCTTCGTAGGCCGGGCCGATGCCGCGTCCGGTCGTACCGATCTTGTCGGCACCGCGGCGCACTTCGCGCGCCTTGTCGATGGCGACGTGGTACGGCAGGATCAGCGTGGTAGCTTCAGAGATGCGCAGGCGATTGCAGACTTCCACGCCAGCCGCCTCGAGCTCGTCGATTTCCTTGAACAGCGCTTCCGGGGACAGGACCACGCCATTGCCGATGTAGCAGGCCACGCCGGCGCGCATGATGCCCGAGGGAATCAGGCGCAGGATGGTCTTCTTGCCACCAATGATCAGCGTATGCCCGGCGTTGTGACCGCCCTGGAAACGCACGACGCCCTGTGCGTGGTCGGTAAGCCAGTCGACGATCTTACCTTTTCCTTCGTCACCCCACTGGGTGCCGATCACGACGACGTTGCGCCCTTGGCTAACTGCTTGTGCGGACATGTTCAATTCACGGCTGGGTTAAAAACGTATTCTACCCTGTTACAGGCGAAATTCGACCGGATCCGTCCGGAGCGTGTCCGGGACGGCGCCAGCCGATTGTCGGTCAAGGGGCATCCGGTTGCCGGCCACCCCGTTGCAGACCAAGGGATAACGTGGCCGAAAGCAAGTATCAGCCACGGCGACCGGAGGAACGACAGGCGCGGTAACAGGTGCAGGACAGTGACGCGTCTAGGCGCGCTAGCGAATACAAGAAATACGAAAAAAACTGTGTTGCGTGGGTCAGGCACCCTGCGAGCAGGGCTCGACCTGCCATACGCCATTGACCCGTACCAGTTGGCGATCGCAAGCGAACTCATCCTGGTCGCCCGGATGACCAGGCAGTGCCTGGATCACGATTTCCCCCTTGGCCCGCAAGGCGGCGATCGCATCGCGCAGGGTTGGATCGGTTTCCCACGGTGCGCGGATCGCGTGGGCGCGCACCTCAACCGGCGAAATGGCGGCCACTTCACGCAGGTCGAGCGAAAAACCCGTCGCCGGCCGTGCGCGGCCAAAGGCCTCGCCCACCTTGTCGTACCGCCCGCCGCGCGCCACGGCGTTGGGCAGGCCCGGTACATAGGCGGCGAACATCACACCGCTGTGATAGTGATAGCCACGCAGGTCGGCCAGATCGACATTGATCTCGGTGCCCTGAAGCTGGCGCGCCAGCGCTTCCAGGTCATCAAGGGCACGCTGGATCGCGGGGTTGGCCGGCAAGGCCTGACGCGCGCGGGCGATCACGGAAACGTCGCCATACAGCGTCGGCAAGGCCAGGAATGCCTCGCGCAGCGGCGCATCGAGCGCGGCGGTCAAGTCGCGCAGCTCGGGCAGATCCTTGGATTCGAGCGCGGCAAACACCGCCTCTTCAGCCCCCCGCAGGCTGGTGGCCTGCTCCATCAGGGCTTCGAGCACACCAGCGTGGCACAGGTCCAGGCGCACATTATCGATGCCTGCTGCGGCCAGCGCGGCCAGCATCAGCTCCTGGATTTCCAGATCCGCTTCGAGCCCGGCATGGCCGTAGATCTCGGTGCCAACCTGGATCAGCTCGCGCGTCGCACGAAAGCCGGCCGGACGGGTATGCAGCACATTGCCGGCATAGCACAGCCGCGTCACGCCGGCACGGTTGAGCAGATGCGCATCGATGCGCGCAACCTGCGGCGTGATGTCGGCACGCAGGCCCATGGTGCGGCCGGACAACTGGTCGACCAGCTTGAATGTGCGCAGGTCGAGGTCGTGCCCCGTCCCCGTCAGCAGGGATTCGAGGTACTCAAGCATCGGTGGCATGACCAGCTCGTAGCCATAGGTGCGAAAAAGGTCGAGCATGCGCCGGCGCAACTCTTCGATCTTGCGCGCCTCCGACGGCAGGACGTCAGCAATGTTTTCGGGAAGGAGCCAATTGGTAGGCATGTCGAAACCAGATCAAATCAAAAGCTCCCGCCATCGAGCGGGAGCAGAGTAAAACGGAAAGCGGAAGCAGAAAGCGGCGTTGCCGCCGCTCCCTCACTGGGCAGGATCAGCGGCCGCCGGTGCCCGGGCTTCTCATGTTCTTGAAGAACTCCGAGGACGGATCGACCACGATCAAGTCTTTCTTGTCGCGGAAGCTACCGCGATAGGCTTCCATGCTGCGCCAGAACTGCGCGAACTGCGGATCGCGGCCGAACGACTCGCCGTAGATGGCAGTTGCCCGACTATCGCCCTCGCCCTTGAGTTTCTGCGCATCGCGGTAGGCTTCGGCCAGAATGACCTCACGCTGGCGGTCGGCGTCGGCACGGATCTTTTCACCTTCAGCTGCGCCAGTGGAACGCAGTTCGTTGGCGACGCGCTTGCGCTCCGCCTCCATTCGGCGATACACGGACTCACTGATTTCCGCCAGCAGGTCCACACGCTTGAGGCGTACGTCGATGATCTCGACACCGATGGACTTGGCGTAGTCGCGCATGCCATCGCGGATCTTCTTCATGACTTCCTCGCGCTCGCCGGCCACCACATCGGACACGGTACGCTTGGCAAACTCATCGCGAGCAATGGAGTTGATTTTCTGCGTCATGCTTTCCTGGCTGGTCCGCATGTCGCCCTTGAAGCTGACATAGAAGGTTTGCGGTTCGACGATGCGCCATTTGACGAACCAGTCGACCAGCAGGTTCTTCTTTTCCGCCGTAATGAAACGGTCGGCACCCGAGACATCGATGGTCTGCAGGCGGCGATCCATGAACATCACGTTCTGGAACGGCGGCGGCAGCTTGAAATGCAGGCCGGGCTCGCGCACCACCTGCTTGATCTCACCAAAGGCGAACACCACGGCGTACTGACGCTGATCCACCACGAACACGACAGACGACAACACGGCCAGGGCAATGAAGAGGCCGACGACAAGAGACACCAGACGATTCATGTCGCGCCCTCCTTAACGTGTTTCACGATCGCGGTTACGCAGCGCTTCGCGTGACCGTGGATCAGACTGGGCCGGCGGTTCGGCCGCGGGTTCGCTCGGTGCCGCCGGCGTGGCCGCACGGCCCTCGCCCTGCGACTGCGCAATCAGCTTGTCGAGCGGGAGGTACAGGAGGTTGTTGCCCTGCCGGGAATCCACCAGCACCTTGGTGGTATTGCTGTAGACCTGTTGCATGGTTTCCAGATAAATCCGGTCGCGCGTGACCTGCGGCGCCTTGGCGTATTCGGCCTGCACGGCGCGGAAGCGTGCGGCATCGCCCTCGGCTTGCGAGACGATGCGCGACTTGTAGCCCTCGGCTTCCTGCAGCAACCGCGCAGCGGTACCGCGTGCACGCGGGATGATGTCGTTGGCATAGGCCTGCCCTTCGCTGATGGCACGCTCGCGATCCTGGCCAGCCTTGGTCACGTCGGCAAAGGCTGCCTGTACCTGCTCGGGCGGCTGCACGCTCTGCACGTTGACACTGAGAATGCGAATGCCGCTCTTGTAGCTGGCGAGAATCCGCTGGATCGATTGCGCCAGGTCGATACCTACCTGGTCGCGTCCCTCGTACAGCACCGAGTTCATCGTGTTCTTGCCGACGATCTCGCGCACCGACGTTTCCGCGGCTTGCGCCACTAGCTCCTGATCGCCGTTCCGGTCCGTCTTGTTGAAGAACAGGAAATCGGTGGCGTTCTCGATGTTGTACTGCACGGTAAACCGTACATCGACGATATTCTCGTCCTGCGTCAGCATCGAGGAGTCTTTCTGGTTGGTGGCCTTGATCAGCGTGCTCGAACCCACTTCGATGGTCCGCACGGCCGACAGGTTGACCACCTCATGGCTCTGGATCGGCCACGGCATGCGCCAGTTGATACCGGCACCCGTGGAGTACTTGAAGCGGCCAAACTCCAGCACCACGCCGGTCTGCCCTTCCTGCACCATGAAGAAGCCGCTGGCCAGCCAGACGGCGCCCGCACCGATCAGCAGCGCACCCGCACCCAGGCCGGTCCCGCGTCCGCTCGGGCGGAAGCCCGAAGGTCCGCGGTCGTTCCCGCTGTCATTATTATTACCGCCGCCGTTATTGTCCTTGCGACCGATCAGGCCATTCAGGCGGCGGTTGAAATCCTTCCAGAGCTCGTCGAGATCCGGCGGCCCGCCATTGTTGCCGGGGCGCTGGTTCTGGCGCAGCGGTTCGTTGTCGTCTTGCGCGTCATTGTCACTGCGATTGTCGCCACGCCCCCAGCGGGGATCGTTCAGCGACAGGATCGCGCGCAGTCCGGTCCACAAGCGATTGGTGCGGGGTGCACGAGGGCGCCGGGCAGACAAACTGGGGATGTTCCGTAGAAACTGGGGCATGAAAAGCGCGTGTCCGGAGTGTGAAACGGGTCGATTCTATCAGTCCTCGCCGGGAATAGCGGGGATTGCGTGGTTGGAAAGCGGAGATTGCTGCATAAATCGCGGATCGGGCTCAGCTGGCGGCCGGCCGGCCGCAGCCTCCTCCCTCAAGCGCGTAGCAGCCTTGACAATGGCATCGCGCAACAGTTCCAGCCCCAGCCCCTCGCGCGCGCTGACGAACACGCGCGCGGGAAAACCGGTTTCATCGCGCTCAAGATGCGGCCCCTGGACCAGCAACTCGGGCGCTGCATCAATCTTGTTGATCACCACGATCTGGGGGATGCCGAGCGCATCGATTTCCTCCAGTACGCGGTTGACCTGCTGGATCTGCTCGTGCCGCACGGGACTCGATCCATCGACGACGTGCAGCAGGAGATCGGCATGTACCGTTTCCTCCAGGGTGGCACGGAACGCGGCGACGAGCTGGGTGGGCAGATCGCGGATAAAGCCGACCGTATCCGACAGCACGACATTGCCCAGCCCCTCCAGATACAGGCGGCGGGACGTCGTATCGAGTGTCGCGAACAGCTGGTCAGCGGCATAGGCGCGCGCCTTGGTCAGGCTGTTGAACAGCGTCGACTTGCCGGCGTTGGTATAGCCCACCAGGGAGACATTGAAAGCCTCATTGCGGGTACGCGCACGGCGCTGCGTATCGTGCTGGCGTTGCAGGCGGGTCAGGTCGGATTTCAGGCGCTTGGCGCGCTCGTCGAGCATCCGGCGATCCAGTTCGATCTGCCGCTCGCCAGGGCCGCCGCGCATGCCGATACCGCCCTTCTGCCGCTCCAGGTGGCTCCAGGCGCGTACCAGACGCGAAGCACGGTACTGCACCTGGGCGAGCTCGACCTGCACCTTGCCCACATGGCTCTGGGCGCGCTGGCCGAAAATATCGAGAATCAGCCCGGTACGGTCGAGCACGTAGCGGCCGGTGAAGCGCTCCAGATTCCGCTGCTGGGCAGGACTCAACGCATGATTGAAAATAATGATCTCGGCGTCGTAGGCATCCGCTGCGGTACGCAGCTCCTCAGCCTTGCCGCTGCCGATATACAGCGCGGGATCGGGCCGCTGGCGCTTGCCGGTCAGCGTATACACGGGCAGCGAACCCGCCGTGGTCGCCAGCAATGCAAGCTCATTCAGGCTTTCCTGGAAATCGTGCTTGCCGAAATCGACGCCGACAAGAATGGCGCGGATAGGCTCCGTCTGGGAGGTGGATTGGGATTGCAATCGGGAATGGGGTCCGGAAGGGTCGGAAATGGCGGCGGTGTGCCCGCGTCAGCGGGGCACACCGGACTGGATGATCAGCTGTCTGCCTCATCCACACGGAAGCTCACCGCACGGGCGGGAACCACGGTAGAAATGGCGTGCTTGTAGACCATCTGGGTGACCGTATTGCGCAGCAGCACAACATACTGGTCGAACGATTCGATATTGCCCTGCAGCTTGATGCCATTCACGAGATAGATGGACACCGGAACGTGCTCCTTGCGCAGCGCGTTCAGGAACGGGTCTTGTAGCAATTGCCCTTTGTTGCTCATGGCATACTCCATTTTCTATATGTAATGTTGATGGTCGAGGACTTCCGCCCTCTTGTGGGAGCTCGCACTCCCTTTGTGGGGGCTGATACCCCCTTCTCAAGCGTGGCAGCGCAAATACGCCCGAAAAAATTGCCACGCCGACGGGACACACAGCCGCTCGCCAAAAATTGCCCCGTTGTGGCAATTTAGCCTCAGTCGCAGGCGAACGCAAACAAAAACCTCGGCTGTACCGCTGTTTTCGCCTGACGAAACCACGCTGTGCTGCAGTCCTAGTCCTTCGAGTCGGAATACGGGTTTTTGTTCGTACGAAATTCAATTCTCAACGGCGTGCCCTTGAGTTGGAAGGCCGCACGGAACCGTCCTTCCAGGTAGCGCTTGTAGGTATCGGGGATCGCCGACAGCGCGTTGCCGTGAATGATGATGATGGGTGGATTGGAGCCGCCCTGGTGCGCATAGCGCAGCTTGGGGCGGCTGACCCCGGCGCGGCGCGGCTGTTGGAACTCCACGGCCTCCATCATGACGCGCGTGAGGCGCGGCGTGGACAGCTTGACCATGGCGGCCGCGTAAGCCGCATCAATCGACTTCATCAGGGGGCCGATGCCGGTCCGCTCGACGGCGGAAATGAAATGAAAATTGGCAAAGCTCAAAAATTTGAGCTTGCGCTCCATGTCGGCCTTGATCCGGTCACGGGTATGGCCATCCAGGCCATCCCACTTGTTGACGCCGACCACCAGTGCCCGTCCGGATTCGACAATGAAGCCTGCAATGTGCGCATCCTGCTCCGAGACATCCTGGCGGGCATCGAGCAGCAGGACGACGACATTGGCGTCGGCAATCGACTGCAGCGTCTTGACCACGGAAAACTTCTCGATGGCCTCGAATACCTTGCCGCGCTTGCGCAGGCCGGCCGTATCGATCAGCGTATACGGCTTGCCGCCGCGCTCGAATGGCACGTAGATGGCGTCACGCGTGGTACCGGGCATGTCGAAGGCAATCACGCGGTCTTCGCCGATGAGTGCATTGACAAGGGTCGACTTGCCAACGTTGGGGCGGCCCACGATGGCGATCTTGATACCCTGCGTGCCGTCGTCCGGCTCTTCCGCCAGTTCGGGTTTCTGCTGGATGGCCAGATCGATGGCTTCGTCGACAAGTTCGGCAACACCATCGCCATGTGCAGCGGAAATCACGAGTGGATCGCCCAGGCCGAGTTCGTAGAAATCCGCCGTGACCGAGGAATATTTCATGCCCTCGGCCTTGTTCACGACCAGCATGACCTGCCGCCCCGTCTTGCGCAGGTAGTCGGCGATCACGCGGTCCTGCGGGGCGAGCCCGAGCCGCCCGTCCACGATGAACACCACCGTATCGGCTTCCACCACGGCCTGGCGCGTCTGCTTGGCCATCTCGGCCATGATGCCGTCCTTGGCGACCGGCTCGAAACCGCCGGTGTCGATCACAATGAACGGACGCTCACCGATCCGGCCCTCGCCATAATGGCGATCGCGGGTCAGCCCGGGCAGGTCGGCCACGAGCGCGTCCCGCGAGCGGGTCAAGCGATTGAACAGGGTCGATTTGCCAACGTTCGGCCGACCGACGAGTGCGATAACTGGTTTCATGCAAAAACGGCAATGGGGGCGGCTTGGTCACCGCCCCCATTGTTCCTTATAAATCGTTGATGTCGCCATCTTACCCGGCCTCGGCCAGGCAGACGGCGGACATATGGCGGAATGTCAGTTGGGTACGAACGCGTACAGGTTGCCGTCCTTGGTCTGGACCACCACGGACTGGCCGCTCACCACGGGGGCCGAGGCGATGGCACTGCCATCGGTCTTCATCCGCGCCACGAATTTGCCATCCTGGCGGGCAAAGAAATGCACCTGTCCCTGGTAGTCGCCGGCGATGACCACATTACCAATGGCCAGCGGCGCTCCCAGGCGACGCCACAGCAGCGCATCGTTCTTCCATGCTTCCTTGCCATCGGCCTGGCTCATACCAGTCATGACGGACTGCTCGGTGCTTGCGAACAGCATGCCAGCTTCCGCGCTCACCCCTGTCGGGGACGAGAAATCACGGGTCCAGCGCGGTGCGCCGGTCGCCAGGTCAAAACAGCCGACCCGCCCCTGAAAGGCCACGGCACAGACTTCCTGGCCGCTCACCACCGGCATGCCGGTCACATCGTTCAAGCGCTCGATCTCCGACACGCCCTTCGGATACGATACCGTCGTTTCCCAGCGCAGCGAGCCGTTGTTCAGGCCGAGGTAGCCCAGCTTGCCACCCGGGAAGCCGGTGACGATCCCCTCACCGGCGAACACCATACCCATCGGAGAACGCAGGTTCAGGGCCGACTGGGTGCGCTGGTTGATCCAGCGGCGCTCGCCGCTGGCGGCATCGAGCCCGATGATGCGGGTATCGGTCGTGCGCACGACCACGAGGCCGTGCCCCACCAGCGGGGACGACAGCACCTCGCCATTCACTGAGGCCTTCCAGATCTGCTTACCGGACGCATCGAACGCGAAAACGAGGCCCTTCTCACCAGCCACGGCTGTGACCTTGCCGTCGCTACCAGGACCCGAGGTCAGGTCCACGTCCGTCTTGGCCTGCCAGATCGCCTTGCCGCTCGCCGCATCGAATGCGGCCACGTTGCCGCTGGCGGACGATGCGTACACCGCGTTACCCACGACGGCGGGCTGGAGCGTGAAGCGACCCATCTTGCCCACACTCGCGCTCCACACCTGGCGAACCGCCAGCGTCGCGTCGATCGGCTTCAACTCGGCCGGCTGGCGCTTGTCGTTCTTGCTCCACAGCGAACACCCTGAAACAGCCGCCGCCACCATCACGGCGGAAAGGGTCACACGCATTGCCGGCACCGCAAAAGCTCGCTTCATGAATCGTTCCCTATCAGGATTGAACTGTACGTCAGGCATCGCCACACTATCAGGCGTCGCCCAGGGCATCCAGCTTGAACTGGATCAGCTGGCGGGCCGTTCCCTGGTCCTTGCCGGCGGCTTCGAGGGCCTCACGGTAGGCGGTACGGGCCTCCGCGGCCTTGCCCTGCGCCGCGTACAGATCGCCGCGGCGGTCGGCCACCACGCCGGCAAAGGCCGCCGGAGGTTTGTCTTGCAGCAGGGCCAGCCCTTCGTCATAGGCTTTCTCATCGAGCAGCACACCGGCCAGGCGCACGCGCGCCAGCACTCGGTACTCCTCACGCTTGGCATGTTCCGCGGCCCACTTCAGATGGCTTTTTGCCGTCGCCAGGTCACCGGCGTCATACAGCGCGCGGGCCGCCAGCAAGGCGGTCATTTCGCCATAGGCGGTCTTGCCATACTTTTCCTGCATGTCGGCGGCGGATCGCTTGATGCGCTCGGCATCGCGTGCCTCGACTGCTTTCTGCACCTGCTCATACAGCAGTGCAGCGTCGGTGGCCTGCTTGCGCTGCCACCAGTTCCAGCCATTCCAGCCGGCCAGTGCCAGCATGACCACGAGCAGCACGGAGGTGATCCAGCCACCGTTCTTCTGCCACCATGCCTTGACGCTATCCAGCTTTTCCTGTTCTTCGAGATCGTAGGCCATATTACCGTGCTAGTTTGATCAATCAGACTTCCGTATGCCGCCGGCTTCGTCGCCGGCCAGCCCCCCACGCTGCGGAATTTATTCGTCGGCGCCGACCATTGCGTCGATGATATGGTCGACCAAGGCAGGCATCGGCACCGTCGCTTGCGTGGCAGCCCGCAGGTCCTTCACCTGGACGACGCCAGCCGCGATTTCATCGCCGCCAATGATAACCGCATAGGCCGCGCCACTGGCATCGGCGCGCTTCATCTGTGACTTGAAACTGCCGCTCGTGCCATCTGCAGTGCAATGCAGGATGACGTCGAGGCCGGCGTCACGCAGCCGCTCGCCGGCCAGCATGGCCTCGCGCTGCGCTTCTTCGCCCTGGTGCACGACGTAGACATCGCACCCGGGCGCATCCGGCACCAGGTTTTCTTCGCGCATCAGTTCGATGATGCGCTCCACGCCCATGGCCCAGCCACAGGCCGGCGCCGGCTTGCCGCCAATCATCTCGACCAGCGGATCATAGCGGCCGCCACCGGCAATGGTGCCCTGTGCGCCAAGTTTGTCGGTCACCCACTCGAACACCGTAAGGTTGTAGTAATCGAGGCCGCGCACCAGGCGGGGATTGATGGTGAACGGAATATTGTTGGCCTTGAGCAATTCCTGCACGCGCTCGAAATGGCGCAGCGATTCCGAGCCGAGATAGTCGATCAACTTCGGCGCGCCAGCCGCCATCTCCTGCAAGGCCGGATTCTTGGTATCGAGCACACGCAGCGGATTCGAATACAGGCGGCGCTTGCCATCCTCATCGAGAATGTCCTGGAATTTTTCCAGATAGGCGATCAGGTCACGCCGGTGCGCAGCACGTTCTTCCGACTGGCCCAGCGAGTTGAGCTGGAGCTGCACGCCGACGAGGCCCAGGTCGTCCCAGAGGCGCTGGCACATCATGATGATTTCGGCATCGATGTCCGGACCCGCGAATCCGAGCGCTTCGGCGCCAACCTGATGGAACTGGCGGTAGCGGCCGCGCTGCGGGCGCTCGTGCCGGAACATCGGGCCGGTATACCACAGCCGCTTGGGGCCGTCGTACAGCAAGTTGTGTTCGATAGTGGCACGGACTGCCGCTGCGGTTCCTTCAGGGCGCAGCGTCAGGTGTTCGCCATTGAGCGCATCGGTAAAGGAATACATCTCTTTTTCAACGATGTCGGTCACTTCGCCGATGCCTCGCACGAACAGCTGGGTATGCTCGACGATCGGGGTGCGGATCTGCTGGTAACCGTACGCCCGCAGCATGCTACGCACGGCGCTTTCGAAGTGTTCCCACAGCGGTGCATCGGCGGGCAGCATGTCGTTCATGCCTTTGACGCCGGAAAGCTTTTGCGCACGCGCCTGGACTGGCTCTGTCATGATTTGCAGGTTCTATTGATTATTCAGTTGAGCGAAACGTCTACGCGGGCCGGCTACGCCGCAGCATCGCTGCCGGCTGCATCATGCTGCCCGTAGCGGCGTTTCACATAGTCATCGACGATCGCCTGGAATTCCTCGGCGATACGTTCACCGCGCAAGGTCTTGACCTTGACGCCATCGACAAACACGGGAGCGGCCGGCGACTCGCCCGAACCCGGCAGCGAGATGCCGATATTCGCGTGCTTGCTTTCACCGGGGCCGTTGACAATGCAGCCCATCACGGCCACATCCATTTCCTCGACACCGGGATACAGTGTTTTCCATTGCGGCATCTGCTGGCGCAGATAACTCTGGATACTCGCCGCCAGCTCCTGGAACACCGTGCTGGTGGTCCGTCCGCAGCCGGGACAGGCAATGACCATGGGCGTGAAGTTGCGCAGGCCCATGGTCTGCAGGATCTCCTGCCCGACAATCACCTCGTTTTCGCGCGGCGCCCCGGGTTCCGGCGTCAGCGAGATCCGGATGGTATCGCCGATGCCTTCCTGCAGCAGCACGGAGAGCGCAGCGGTCGACGCCACGATGCCTTTGCTGCCCATGCCGGCTTCGGTCAGGCCGAGATGGAGCGCATAGTCGCAGCGCTGGGCCAGTTCACGGTAGACCGCGATCAGGTCTTGCACGGACGAAACCTTGCATGACAGGATGATCTGTCCGCCCGGCAAGCCTATGTCTTCAGCGCGGCGCGCCGACTCGATGGCCGAAGTGATCAATGCCTCGATCATCACGCTTTGTGCCGGCCACGGCGTGGCACGCGCGGCATTCTCGTCCATCACACGCGCCAGCAGGTCCTGGTCGAGGCTACCCCAATTGACACCAATACGCACCGGCTTGTCGTAGCGGCAGGCGATCTCGATCATCTGGCTGAATTGCAGATCACGCTTGGCGCCCTTGCCCACGTTGCCCGGATTGATGCGGTATTTGGACAGCGCCTGTGCACAGGCCGGAAAATCCTTCAGCAACGTATGACCGTTGTAGTGAAAATCGCCGACCAGCGGTACGTCGATGCCCATGCGGTCAAGCTGCTCACGGATTGCGGGCACCGCCGCCGCTGCCTCGGGCGTATTCACGGTCAGGCGCACGAGTTCGGAGCCGGCACGCGCCAGGTCCTTCACCTGGATCGCCGTGCCAATCACGTCAACCGTATCGGTGTTGGTCATCGACTGCACACGCACCGGTGCATCGCCGCCGATCGTGACCAGCCGCTCTCCCCAACGCACCTCGGCCATGCGCGAACGGCGGCGTGGCAGCGGACCTGGCAAGGTCGGCTGGCACTGGTTCGGGCGGGAGGTGTCCTGCTTCATCATCGACTCGATCGTTATCTGGTGGTGCGTGCGGTACAACTCTGCAATGCTTACTGCGGCAATTTCATGCGCGCGACGTTGTTGCGGGCAAACTGGCTGATGTCGACAGACTGGCCTCCCACCTTCAAGGCTGCCACGCCACGTGCATTGCCGAATACGAAGCTGTACGGCGCTGTACCGGACAATACCTGTTCTTCGCCGGCACGCGCGGTACCGGAGGCAATGACCTTGCCGCCATGGTCACGCACTTCGTACCATACGGGTTCGGAAAACTGCATGACAATATCACCGGCCGCTGTCACAGCTGTCGTCGGCGTTGCCGCGGCGACCGGCACCGCGCTGGCATCGGATGCGGATGCCGCGACCGGTGCGGATGCGCCCTGCTGCAGAGCCGCCGCAGGAAGCAGCGTCGCGACGGTGCCCTGCTCATTCGCTCCATTCGCTCCAGGGGGTGCAGCTTCAGGCACTGGCGTGGCCGTCACGGCGACGGTATCGAGCACATCGCTCTGTCCGGCAAGCCAGCCGCGCATGCGATCGAGACTGAACAGCAGCACGGCGCACACAGCGATCAACGCCAGGGCAATCCACAGCCAGCGCAGCCGGAATGCCGGACGATCCATGGAACTGCGGCCGCTGAATTTCTGGCCAAGTCCTGTTTCCGGACGCAGTCCGAGTGTGGCCTGCGCAGTCGGGCTTTTCAGCCGTGCCGGCAAATCGCCCAGATCGACATCGAGGACGCGCCCATAGGCGCGCATGAGGCCTTGCGCGAACGTTACGTCAAGCAGGCCATCGAGATCGCCTTTTTCCACCAGGGCCAGTCGTGCCACGGGAACCTTGAGGCGCACACTGATCTCGTCCAGCGGCAGTTGCTGCGCGAGGCGCGCTTCCTGCAACATCGCACCGATGGTCTTAGCGATATCCGCCGCCGATCCGGCCTGCGCAGACGCGGAGGATACTGTGCCGGCTGTTTCGCCTGTCAGTCCTGCCTTGTCCGGCCCCTGTTCACTCATCCCATGCCCCTCGCTCGAAAGCCGCCAGCTCCCGCGAATCCGGGAAGCTGCGGCGCAATTGTTCCGTCAAAGCATCCTGCAGGCGTCGATCGTCCAGGCGATGTGCGATGCGCGCGCCCAGCCAGAGCGATTCGGCATTCGCAAAACGAGGATCCTGATTGACCCGCATGATGAATGGGCGAGCCGTACCGGCATCGCCTCGCTTGTAATACAGGGCCGCCAGATTGGTATTGGCGACCGGATTGCGTTCATCCAGATAATGTGCACGCAGCAAGGCGCGCTCGGCATTGGCGACATCGCCATTGCGCAGATGGCACAAGCCCAGATTGATCATCGGCTTGGTGACCCCGCCAGCCGACGGCGAACCGATCGCCTTGTCCAGCATCGCCACCGCTTCCTGGTAGCGGTTGGTCCCGCACAGGAACCAGCCGTAGTTACTCAGCAGGTCGCCATCAGTGGGCTTGGCGGACAGGGCGCGCCGGAAATTGTCCTCGGCCAGCTGCGGCTCGCGCAGGTTCATGTAGGCCAGCGCGCGGATGTGGTATGCGTCGGGCAACGAGGAATCGAGCGCCAACGCCTTGTTGACTTCGTCGAGCGCCACCGAGAACTGGCTCGCCTCGAGATACGTCGCCGCCAGCTGCAGGCGGATGGCGGCGCGGCGCGCGACATCGGTTTGCGGTGACAGGGAATCCTGACCTTGTGCCGTGGTTTGCGGCCCGGTGGCACCACATGCGGACAGCAGCGCTGCTGCCAGGAAAGCCATTACCCCTGCACGATTCATGCGGGCCGCACCTCGTGTGATGGTTGTCCGTCCGTGTCTGCCACAGCTGCGGCCACAGGCACGATCGGCGTGATCGGACCGAACTTGCCGCGCTCCGCGAGGCGCGTGCGATCCTTGACGTCGCCAGCCAACTGACCGCAGGCCGCGTCGATATCGTCCCCGCGTGTCTTGCGGATGGTGGTCACGATGCCGGCATCGATCAGCACCTGCCCGAAGCGGCGGATCTGCTCATTGTTCGAGCGCTTCAGCCCGGACTCGGGGAACGGATTGAACGGAATCAGGTTGAACTTGCATGGCACATCGGCCACGAGTGCCACCAGCTCGCGCGCATGTGCGATGGAGTCGTTCACGCCATCGAGCATGCAGTATTCGAAAGTGATGAAATCGCGCGGCGCAAAGGCAAGATAGCGCCGGCAGGCGGCCATCAGCTCGGCCAGCGGATACTTCTTGTTGAGCGGCACCAGCACGTCGCGTAGTGCATCGTTCGAGGCGTGCAGCGAGACCGCGAGCGCTACCGGCAGGTCGCGCGCCAGGCGGTCGATCATTGGCACCACGCCGGAAGTGGACAACGTCACGCGGCGCCGCGACAGCCCATAGGCATTGTCGTCAAGCATCAGCCGCATGGCCGTGACGACCGGCTCGTAATTGAGCAGCGGCTCGCCCATGCCCATCATGACCACATTGGTGATCACGCGCGGATCCTTCGGCCCGCGCCCGAGCCGGGCACGCATGGCAAACTCGGCCATCCACAGCTGGCCGATGATCTCGCCGGCCGTCAGGTTACGGCTGAAGCCCTGCTTGCCCGTGGAGCAGAAGCGGCAATTCACCGCGCAGCCGGCTTGCGAGGACACGCACAGCGTGCCGCGCGTTTCCTCGGGAATATAGACCGTCTCGACCGCATTGCCACCGCCGACATCGATCAGCCACTTGCGTGTGCCGTCGGATGAGATATGGTCGGTGATCGCCTGCGGCGTCCGGATTTCGGCACGCGTCGCCAGCTTCTCGCGCAGCGAGCGGGCCAGATCGGTCATGCCATCGAAGTTATCGGCACCGGACTGGTGGATCCAGCGCTGCAGCTGACGCGCCCGGAACGGCTTCTCCCCGAGCTGGCCGCAATACGCAGCCAGACCGTCCGCATCGAAGTCGAGCAGGTTGACGAGAGAAGACATGTCCGTGGGCACTTCAGTGAGCGTTTTTCCGTTAGGAAATGGACGATCAGCGGCTGTAAACGTTCATTCCGGGGAAGAAGAAAGCAACTTCCACGGCAGCGGTTTCAGCGGCGTCCGAGCCGTGCACGGCGTTGGCGTCGATGCTGTCGGCGAAATCAGCGCGGATCGTGCCTTTCTCGGCCTTCTTCGGATCGGTGGCGCCCATCAGTTCGCGGTTCTTGGCGATGGCGTTCTCGCCTTCCAGCGCCTGGATCATCACCGGGCCGGAAACCATGAAGTCGACCAGATCCTTGAAGAACGGACGCTCCTTGTGCACAGCATAGAACTGTTCGGCTTCGCCGCGCGACAGGTGAACCATCTTGGCGGCGATCACCTTCAGACCGGCGCTTTCGAAACGGCTGTAGATCTGGCCGATCACGTTCTTTGCCACTGCGTCCGGCTTAATGATCGACAGGGTACGTTCGATAGCCATAAAAAACTCCAAAAAATGAATGGGTTAGGTTTAAATCAAGCTCGTGATTCTAGCATGAACGCCGCAACAAATCAGCGTCAGACCGCGCTTTGGGCCGGTTTTGCCCGCACTTTTGCGGCATGCCGAACCGCACTGAAAAAAACTGAACTGCGACATGTCATTCCGTTCTAATCTGCAGCCATGCGTTTATGGCATCATGACGCGCACGGCGTTGGAATGAGGCGGATACGTCTCAAAAAAACCGGTACAGGTCTTGCAACATCACCAATCCGGCGCCACATTCGGGGTAATCGCGCCGCCCGGCGGTGCACAACAGGAGTCGACTGATGGACAACAAAGTGAATCCCTATGGTTTCGGCCATGCTGGTTCCACGAGCACCAGCGTTGGGGAAGTCCGCAACCGCGTGTTGCGCAACACCTACTGGCTGCTCGCCATTTCCATGGTGCCGACCGTGCTGGGCGCCTGGCTAGGCGTACAGATGGGGTTCTCGTTCTTCACGGGTAGCCCGTTCATTGGCTTCATTGTCTTCATGGCGGTCGCCTTCGGGTTCTTCTTCGCCATCGAGAAATTCAAGAATAGCAGCATGGGCGTGGTGCTCCTGTTGGGCTTTACGTTCTTCATGGGCCTGATGCTGTCGCGCCTGATCGGCTACACGCTGGGCAGTTTCACGAACGGCGGTACGCTGATCATGACGGCATTTGGCGGCACCGCGGCAATCCTCACCGTCATGGCATCGATTGCCACCACAACCAAGCGTGATTTCTCGGGCCTGGGCAAATGGCTGATGATGGGTGTGCTGCTGATCATCGTGGCGGCCGTCGCCAACATCTGGCTGCAGCTGCCGGCGCTGATGCTGACGATCTCGGTGCTGGCGATCGGCATTTTCTCGGCATTCATCCTGTATGACGTGCAGCGCATCGTGAATGGCGGCGAAACCAACTACATCACGGCCACGCTCGCCATCTACCTGAACGTGTACAATATCTTCACCAACCTGCTGGCCTTGCTGGGCGTATTCGGCGGCAACCGCGAATAACCCTCCTGCAGCAGATCAACAAAAAGCCGGCTGAAGCCGGCTTTTTGTTTGGGTGCTGGAACGGAAAACCGCTTTGAGGCAATCAGTCTCTCCAGCTTCGTGCAGGCGGCTCCGCCCTGCTCATGCCCCAGCCGGCTTGCTACCGCTCCCTTCCCGGATACGCTCGAAGACAGCAATGGATTCGACATGCGAGGTGTGCGGGAACATGTTGACCACGCCGGTCTGCTGCAACGCATACCCCGCCTCGTGCACCAACAGCGACGCATCGCGTGCCAGCGTGGCCGGATTACAGGACACATAGACGATCCGCTCCGGCAACACGTTGCTGCCGCGCTGATGCAGGGCCGCCAAGGCTGTGACGACCTCTACCGCCCCCTCCCGCGGCGGATCGATCAGCCACTTATCGAACGCACCCAGTGCCTCGACCGTCTCCGGGGTGATGTCGAACAGATTCCGCGAAGCAAATTGCGTCTTCTCCGCCAGTCCGTTGTGACGCGCGTTGTCCATGGCCCGCGTGGTCAGGGCCTCGCTGCCCTCGATCCCCATGACGAAAGCCCCACGCCGCGCCATCGGCAACGTGAAATTGCCGATGCCGCAAAACAGGTCTAGCAGCCGGTCCGAGGATTCGATCTGCAGCAGGCGCAGCGCCTTGCTCACCAGTACACGATTGATCTGGTGGTTGACCTGCGTGAAGTCGGTAGGACGGAACGGCATGACGATACCGAATTCCGGCAGTGTGTACGTGAGCGCCGGCCCCAGCGGGTGGAACGGACGCGCGCTCGCCGGCCCGTCGGGCTGCAACCAGAACTGGATGCCGTGCGTATCGGCAAACGCGCGCAGCACGTCCTCGTCCGTTGATGTGAGTGGCTGCAGGATGCGCAGCACCAGCGCAGTCACTTCTTCCCCGACCGCCAGTTCGATTTGTGGCATCCGCTCGCGTACCGACAGGTTTTCAATCAGCTTGCGCAGCGGCATCAGCAGCGCGGAGACATGCGGCGGCAGGATCTCGCACTGCGTCATGTTGACGATGTAGCTACTCTTTTTCTGGTGGAAGCCGATCAGCACGCCGCCCTTGCCGGGCACGTAGCGTACCGACAGCCGGGCGCGGTAGCGGTAGCCCCAGCTCGGGCCTGCGATCGGCCGCATGATGCGGTCCGGGCGCAGGCGTGACAGATGCACGAGATTGTCTTCGAGCACCCGCTGCTTGAAGGCAACCTGCGCCACGGCATCCGCGTGTTGCATCGAACAACCGCCGCAGGTACCGAAGAATTCGCATTTGGGCGTAACGCGGATGGTCGTCGGGCGGACGACCTCCTCCAGTTCGGCCAATTCAAAGCGCCTTTTGCTGCGGTAGGTACGGTAGCGCACCCGCTCGCCCGGCAGCGCGCCCTCGACGAATACGACCTTGCCCGGCGTGCCGTCCGGATTGGCCAGCCGCCCGACGCCACGTCCCTCGATATCGCACGACTCGATATCCATCTGTCCATCGGGCAAATCAGGGGAAGGTGCCACTGGCAAGGCAGCTACGGGGTCGGCCGCCTCGGGTGAATCAATAAATTTGAACATACAGCACTATCAGAATATGGGTTGTGACGCCGCGACAACGATGTCACATGGCGATGCGCCTCGATGAGAGCGTGGGAAGGCGCAGCGAAGCGCCTTCTGGTCCAACATGCACGACGAAGCAGCCGGAGAGCTTACGATTCGCTTTCGAGAAGCTGCTCGAGCTGGGCCTGCAAGGTGGGATCGAAACCGTCGAGGTACTCGCCCCAATGTTCGCCGGCTTCGGCTGCCAGCGTCTCCTGCACGAAGGCAACCTCCTTGAGAAACTCGGCCTGCGTGAAGCCGCCGCGCATCAGCTGGAAACGGCAGTAGACCAGGTACGTGTTGACAACGTCGGTCTCGCAGTATGCCCGAATCGCCGGCAGCTCGCCTTGCTGGTAGGCTTCCCAGACCTTGCTGCCGTCCATACCGAGTTTTCCCGGAAAGCCGCACAGGCGTGCGAGCTCATCCAGCGGTGCGCTCGCGCGCGGCTGGTACATGGCCAGCAAGTCCATCAAATCCAGGTGCCGCATGTGGTACCGGCTGATGTAGTTGTTCCACTTGAAATCACGGCTGTCGACATCGCCGCCGTCGCCCATCTCCCAGTAACGCGGCGCGGTCACGCCATGCACCATGGCGCGATAATGCAGGACCGGCAGGTCGAAACCGCCGCCATTCCAGGAAACCAGTTGCGGCGTGTATTTCTCGATCAGCTCGAAGAATTTCTGGATCAGCGTGGCTTCGTCGTCTTCGGGACGGCCTAGCGAGCCCACATGGAAGACGGGTGTGCCATCGCGCTGGTTGCGACGCATGACACAGGAAATGGCAGCGATTCGCTGCAGGTAATGCGGCATGAAATCACTACCGGTCTTTTCACGGCGCGCCGCAAAGGCCAGATCCGCGATCTCCGCGTCGCTGAGTGTCGCCGCATGGCCGTGCAAGCGGCGCAAGCCAGCTACATCGGGAATTGTCTCGATGTCAAAAACCAGAACAGGGGTCATAGTACGGCGTCCTTGCGCACGCCCTGGGATGCAAAATGGCGCTTGAGCTTGACCAGCGCTTCCTGCTGGATCTGCCGCACGCGTTCGCGGGTCAGACCCATCTCGTCGGCCAGTTCTTCAAGCGTTGCAGGTTCAATATGGTTGAGTCCGAAGCGCCGCTCGATGACATAGCGGTGCTTGTCGGTCAGCTTACCGAGCCACGCCTTCATCAGGTGCTCGAGTTCGCGATGTGCGACTTCCTGGTCAGGGGCGGCGCCATGCTCGTCGGACAGGAAATCAAGCAGGCTGGAGCCGGGATCGAGATCGAACGGTGTATCGAGCGAAGTCGTGTGTTCGTTGAGCCCGAGGATGTCCTGCACTTCGTCGGCAGTCTTGCCGAGCAGGTGCGCGATATCCTCATGACTGGCATCGCGGCCATCGCCACCACTTTTCTCAAGATGGCGCTTGGCACGCAAGACCTGGTTCAGTTCGCGAATGACGTGTACGGGCAGGCGCACCGTCCGCGCCTGATTCATGATGGCGCGCTCGATGCTCTGGCGGATCCACCACGTCGCGTAAGTGGAAAAACGGAAGCCGCGCTCCGGGTCGAATTTTTCGATGGCGTGCATCAGGCCGAGGTTGCCCTCCTCGATCAGGTCGAGCAGCGGCACGCCGCGGTTCAGGTAGCCCTTGGCAATGCTGACGACGAGACGCAGGTTGCGCTCGATCATCGTCTGGCGCGCATGGAAATCACCCTGGCGCGCGAGCGTGGAGAAGTGGAGTTCCTCGGGTGCCGACAGCAGCGGCTTGATGCTGATGCGATTCAGGTAATGCTGCACCGTATCGGCAGCGAGTTCGGTATGCAGCGTCGAGCGGAAGTCATCCTCGGCACGGGCCGGCGTATCGGCATCGCCGCTCTCTTCTTCCTCGTCGTCGGCACGCGCGTCTTCGGCGTCATCGCCATCGTCGTGATCCTCGCCATGGTCTTCGGCGTGATCTTCCAGGACATGCTCGTGCAGATCAGCACCCTCCACAAGCCCATCCGCCGTCACCACGCCGTCTTCGTGCTCCCCGACAGCCACCAGGACCTCGTCCTGCGTGTCCGCGCGCTTGTTGGTGCGCGTCTTGCTGCGGGCACGCGTCAGCGCCGGTTCGGCCGCGACACCCTCGGAACCGGGGCTGGAAGGGCGATTGGCTTTCTGACGGGGCATAGCCGCTCACTGTGGTGGCAGGAACCGCATCGGGTCGATAGGTTTCCCGTTTTGTCGGACCTCGAAATGGAGCTTGACGCGATCGGAATCGCTGCTGCCCATTTCGGCGATTTTCTGTCCCTTTCTGACGGTGGCTTGCTCGGTAACCAGAACCTGATCGTTGTTGCCGTATGCCGTCAGATAGGTGTCGTCATGTTTGATGATGACAAGATTACCGTAACCGCGCAAGGGGCCGACATGAATGACACGGCCATCCGCGGCGGCCAGGATGGGCGTACCGCGCGTGCCACCGATATCGATACCTTTATTCGCCTTGTCGTCAAAACGCGCGAGCATCGGCCCCTTGACCGGCCACGACAGCGAGAGGCCCGTACTGGCTGCTGCGCTACCGGCTGCAGGCTCCACGGAAGCCGCCGGCGGCGCGTCGATTGGCCGGGCCTCGACGGTGCCTGGCGTCACCGGCATTGACGAGACACCGCTGCTGGCGACACTGGCGCCCGGCGGGGCGACGCGCAATACCTGATCCACCTCGATCTGCGCGGGATTGGTGATGTTGTTCCAGGCGGCGACATCCCGATAGGACTGTCCATGCTCGAGCGCAATGCGATACAGCGTATCGCCACGCTTGACGCGATAGAACCCAGGCTGGACCGGTGCGAGCGGCGCACCGGTGATGGTGGTGCCGCGCCCTGTACGGTCGACCACCGGAGCCGGCATGGGGGACGATGCGCAAGCGGCGAGAAGAGCACTGAGCAGTGCAGTCAGGGCAAGCAGCCCACCTCGGGAGGAACGGATCGATGTCGTCATATCTTCTTGTATGCAGGTGAATCTGGTGACACGGTTGTCCGGTGGAGCCGCCACGACGCTGTATCGACTGCCATCCATGACCGGACACGGTACTGCACTCAGGATCTGCCGGCTGGGGGCATTCCTAAACTATTCCCGATTTTAACGGAACAAAAAATACCGCTTCAAGCGCGGTCCGGTGAAACTGGTAACGGCTCCGGCGCTCGATCAGCAGCAGTTGCTGCCGCACCCCGCCATCCCGGCCACTATCACCGCCGCCCGCCGCCACGACCGGCGCAATCAACCGGCCACCGACCGATAGCTGGTCCAGCAGCGCCTGGGGAATCTCCATGCCCGCCGCAGCCAGGATAATTGCGTCGAACGGCGCAGCCTGCGGCAATCCGACCATGCCGTCGCCATAGTGCAATCGAACGTTGGGCAGCCGTAGCGGCCGAAGGTTCGATTTTGCTTTCTCGTGCAATGGTCGAATCCGCTCGATCGAATACACCTCGTCAGCAACAAGGCTCAGCACCGCAGCCTGGTAGCCGCAGCCCGTCCCGATCTCCAGAACCTTGCCAAGACGGCTGCCAGACGTGCGTCCCTGGCGCAGCAACTCGATCATGCGCGCGACCACCGAAGGCTTGGAAATGGTCTGCTGATGGCCAATCGGCAATGCCGCGTCTTCATACGCCTGGGAGGCCAGGCCGCCATCGATGAACAGGTGGCGCGGGACCGTACCCACGGCTGCCAGCACCAGTTCATCCCGGATCTGACTCTTGCGCAGCCGGCCAACGAGCGCCTGGCGCGCGCGATCGGAAGCCATGCCGCCGCCCGCCACGCTCGCGTTGCGTGTCTGCTGGTTCACCGCGCTCTCGGGCGCCGGCGGACGTACCGGTGCGGGCGCACGGGCGACCGGCGTACGTGCCGGACTGGCCGGGCGTGCCGGCGTGGCGGTTGCTGCCGCCGGGCGGCTGCCTGCCGCATGCACGCCGGCCGAGACACGCGGCTTCTCGACGGTCTTGGGCCGTGGCGTGACCACCGCATCCAGCGGCAGCGGGAATTTGCGCTTGGTCGCTGTCACTGTGTGGCTCCCGCCACGGTGTCAAGCCATGCGGCCGTCATCGCGAAGCACGTCACCGGGTCCACCTGGCGACATCGGCCATTTGCTGGGTGTGTGTCAAATCGAGCTGCAATGGCGTCATCGATACGAAACCATTCGCCGTCGCATGAAAATCTGTCCCTTCGGACGCATCGCGCGCATCCCCTGCCGGACCGATCCAGTAGATCGGCTCACCACGGGGGTTAGCCTGGCGAATTACCGGCTGTGACGGATGGCGCTTGCCAAGCCGCGTGGCACGCCAGCCTTGCAGCTCGGCGTACGGTACGCTCGGAATATTGACGTTGATCAGGCACGGCGCCTCGAGCGGCTCGGCGATGTAGCGCTCGACGATCTCGCGTGCCACACGTGCCGCCGTATCGAGATGCGCCCACCCCTTGTCGACCTGCGAGAAGGCAAACGACGGGATCCCGAACAGGAAACCTTCGATGGCTGCCGCCACGGTTCCGGAATAGAGCACGTCCTCGCCCATGTTCTGCCCCTGGTTGATGCCGGACACCACCAGGTCGGGACGTGTCTCGAGCAGCCCCGTCAATGCGATGTGCACCGAATCGGTGGGTGTCCCGTTGACGAACCGGAAACCATCCTGGATACCACCACTGGCTTCGAAGATCGACAGCGGGCGTTGCAGGGTCAGGGAGTTGGAAGCGCCGCTGTGATTCTGCTCGGGCGCGATCACGGTCACGCGCCCCAGCGGCGCAAGCGCGGCATGCAACGCGGCCAGGCCGGGAGCCAGATAACCGTCGTCGTTGGCGATGAGGATATGCATGGCGAGATTGTAACCGACCGTCCATGGCGAATCGCACCGCTACCGGGAAAAAAGCCGGCACAGCGGCAAAGGAGTAGAACGACCGTTCTTTTTATACGTTACACTTTTTGCTCCATCTAACGATATGACGGAGTTGCCGTGAAAGCCGTAGTGTGCAAAGCATGGGGACCGCCCGAATCCCTGGTCGTCGAGGATCTGCCGGACCTGACGCCGGACGCGGGAGAGGTCGTCATCGACGTGAAGGCCGCCGGCGTGAATTTTCCTGACGTCCTGATCATCCAGAACAAGTACCAGAACAAACCCCAGCTGCCGTTTACGCCTGGCGCGGAAGTGTCGGGCATCGTGCGCGCCGTTGGCGCTGGCGTCACTCACGTGGCCCCCGGGGACGCAGTCATGGCCTACGTCGGCGTGGGCGCATTCGCAACGCAGGTACGCACAGCCGGTGCGCTTGTCATGCCCATACCCGAGGGACTCGATTTCGAAACGGCGGCAGCATTTACCCTCACCTACGGCACGTCCTATCACGCCTTGGTCGACCGGGGACAGTTACGTGCCAGTGAAACGCTGCTGGTCCTCGGTGCAGCAGGCGGCGTGGGGATCGCCGCCATCGAAATCGGCAAGGCGCTCGGTGCACGCGTGATCGCCGCCGCCTCGACCGAGGCCAAGCTTGCTGTCTGCCGCGAACACGGCGCTGACGAAACCATTAATTACAGCAACGAGGATCTGCGAGAACGACTCAAGGCGCTGACGGGCGGAAACGGCCCCGATGTCATTTACGATCCCGTCGGCGGCGACTATGCTGAACCCGCTTTCCGCTCGATCGCTTGGGGCGGCCGCTATCTGGTCGTGGGTTTTGCGAATGGTGAGATCCCGCGCCTGCCTTTAAATCTTCCACTACTCAAAGGTGCATCCCTGGTCGGCGTGTTCCGGGGAGAGTTCGCGCGTCGCCATCCGGACACCAATCGCACCAATTTCGCCGCCATGCATGCTTGGATCCGGGCCGGCAAACTACGCCCGCACGTCTCTGCACGCTACCGACTGGACGAAACCGCGCAGGCGCTCAAGGACATGGAGGCCCGCAAGGTCAGTGGCAAGCTTGTGATCGTGCCCTGACCGCTCTCTCCAGCTTGGGAGCCACGACTGCACGACAGGCAAGTCCGCATGATTGCGGTCGTGCCAGTCGTGACGACTACCAGCCCAGCAGATCGGTGTTGAACGTGAGCCATCCAGCCAGGAATAACACCGAGGCAATCAGAAACTGCTTCCAGAACGTCTTATCGAACATTTCGACAACTCTCCAATCTTGCGCGCATGGCGCATGAATCTGCGATCAGCCTGGCAGCACAACGCGATTGCCAGACCCGCTCCGCGGCACGCCTTCGCCCCTCCGGACGAAGCCTCTGCACAGTCTCCAGCGGAGCGAGGTTGCGATGGTTTGCCGGTACCTTAGACACTCCACGCACTTATCGGCACTTTCTTTTCATCCGGATGCCCCCGCCCTCTGCCAGCAGGCAACTTTCCGGTGTGCACTCCAAACATGGCGGTTAATTGCATTTTAAGCAAACGGCGAATGCGGACCGCACAAGTGCGTGACCAACATGCGCGACGATACGGTCAGCGCATTCGCATCGCGCACGCCTACTTGCAGCATGCGCCGCGCCCAGGCATCCCGCAACGGAATAATCCGCAACTGCATGGCCTGCGCATGGGGTTCGGCAGCGATACGCGGCAAGATGCCCACCGCCAGCCCTGCCCGCACCATCCGGCACATGGCATCGAAGCTGCGCACCTGGATGCGGAGCGGAAACGGCTTCTCGATCCGGCTGCTCTCCTCCAGCAAACGCGCCGCCAGCGAGGTATTGCGCGACAACCCGACAAAGTCATAGGCGAGCGTATCAACGAAATCCACCGCATCGAATGCCGTCAGCGGGTGCTCGGATGGCGCCACCACCACCAGTTCATCCTCGCGATACGGCAAAGTGGTGAGCATGGACGATGGCGTACGGTCGGCGAAGATGCCGATGTCCGCACGGTTTTCCATCAGGGCCGAGACGATGTCGTTGCTGTTCTGCTCTTCGATCTCGACACGAATGGTCGGATGCTGCTGCAGGAAAGCGGCCAGATCATCCGCGAGGAACTGCGTGATGGCCGAGGTGTTGGCCCAGATGCGCACCTGCCCGCGCGTGCCCGAGGCGTAATCGGAAAGCACGCCAGCCATGCGCTCGACATCTTCGAGAATTCCCACCGCATGACTGAAGCAGGTTCGCCCCGCTTCCGTCAGCTCTACACCAGTGGCCTGGCGATACAACAGCGGCGTACCCACCGCGGCCTCCAGATCGGAGATGCGCTTGCTGGCGGCGGCCACGGCGAGATGCGATTGCCGCGCGCCGGCAGAGATACTCCCATGGCGCGCAACGGCCACGAACAATGCGAGCGTGACCAGATCGACACGCGCGAGATTCATGTCACACCGCACGGCGATCGAGCACGGCACGGGCAATCGTGCCGGCATCGACGTACTCAAGTTCGCCGCCCGCCGGCACGCCGCGTGCAAGACGCGAGACCTTCACGCCACGCGCCTTGAGCATTTCACCGATGTAGTGGGCTGTCGCCTCGCCTTCGTTGGTGAAATTGGTGGCGAGAATCACCTCGCTCACACCGCCGAAGGCAGGGTCGACCACCCGGCGCAGCAGCCGGTCGAGATGGATTTCGCGTGGCCCTACGCCATCCAGCGGCGAGAGCTTGCCCATCAGCACGAAATACTGGCCGTGATAGGTCATGGTTTGCTCGACCATCACCTGATCCGCCGGCGTCTCGACCACGCACAGCAGCGAAGCATCGCGCTCGGGATCCAGGCAGGTCTCGCACACCGGTTGCTCGGTGAAGTTGTTGCAACGCTCGCAATGCTGCACGGTGGCGATCGACCCGAGCAGCGCGTCGCCCAAACGTTGCGCCCCCGGCCGGTCATGCTGCAGCAGGTGGTAAGCAATGCGCTGGGCCGATTTGGGGCCAACGCCCGGCAACACACGCAAGGCGTCGATCAGTTGCTGCAGCGCTCCCGGCGCAGAATTCTTCATGCTTTAGAACGGCAGCTTGAAACCCGGCGGCAGGCCCATGCCAGCCCCCAGACCGCCCATCTTTTCCGCTGAGGTGGCTTCGGCCTGACGCACGGCATCGTTGAATGCAGCGGCCACCAGGTCCTCCAACAGCTCCTTGTCCTCGCCATCCGCCACGAGGCTTGGATCGATGGTGATGCGCTTAACGGCGAACTTGCAGGTCATGACCACCTTCACGAGGCCGGCGCCGGACTGGCCCTCGACCTCGATCTGGGCAAGCTGCTCCTGCATCTTCTTCATGTTTTCCTGCATCTGCTGGGCCTGTTTCATCAGCCCTGCCAGCTGGCCTTTCATCATTGGAAGTACTCCTGTCTGGTTCTTGAAATCATCCGGGCGGGCCTTTGCCACACCCCGGTTCATGCTCTGGCCGCCGGATCGAATGCGCTGGGACGCATGCATGGCAGCCCTTGTTTTTTGGCACACAGGCCTGTCATCCACCTGTCGGCGTTCAGCCACTCACGCAGTGCGCGGCTGGATCGATTCCGGCACGATGCGGGCGTCGAAATCCCTCAGCAACGCCTGGACAAACGGATCGCCGTGAATGGAAGCTTCTGCGGCCTCCTGGGCGGCAGCACGCGCTTCTGCATCGGCGATCGCCACGGTCTGCGATACTGGGCCGATCTCGAACGCGAGCCGTACCGGTTGCTCCAGATGTTCACCCAGCAAGGCCTGGAAGCGCTCCACCGCCGGACCTTCCGCCAGGTGCGCCAACGCGACGCGCAAGGTCCAGACACCCGCCTCCATGCTCACCAGCTCGCTCTGGTGCGCCAGCTGCTGCGCCAGACCCTTGGCAGGCAACTGACGCGCGAATGCGATCCAGCTGCCGCCGGGCAAGCCTGCCGCAGCCGTTGCGGCGATGGTCGGTAGCGGCGCCGCGGGCGCCGATGCCGCTGTCGAGGCGGATGCTGCTGCCATACCGCTACCGGGTTCGGCGGACACAACAGGGATCGCGGCGTGCTGCGTGGCTATGCCAGGCATGGCTGCGTCGGGTTCTGCTGGTGCGGCGGGCGCAGGATGGTCATGACGATTAGTGGCAGGCACTGCTCCCGGTGCGGCCTCGCTCTTTTCCGCGCCGAGCAGGGTGGATTCGGTCTCACCCAGGGCCAGCCAGGGCAGATCGTCCGGTGGTGCGGGCGGCATGTCCGGCTCGTCCTCCCACGGCGCGGCAGCTCGCTCCCGATGCGGTGCGGGCGCCTTCTCACGTACCGCAAGCACCGTGGTCGATGCCTCGGCCGCGACCGGCACGGGAGCAAGTGTTGCCGAATATGACGCAGGCGCAGAGGCCGGTGCGGGCGCAGCCGCAGGCGGGCGGGACCGGCTACTGTCACGCGAGGCGTCACGCCCCCCTGCCCCTTCCCGGCCCTGGCGCGCAGCAGCCAGGGCCGCCATCGCTGGCGACAAAGGGCGGGATGCAGCGGATGGCGGGGATGCCGGCGCGGAGGCCGCAGATGCCTGCACACTGGCGGCCGGTGCCATCGCCGCGCCCTTGCCGCCTTCGGACACGGCGGCGCCGGATGTCGTTGCGGCAGCCGGCACGCGCGGCGCGGGCTGATGTTCAGGCGTGGATGCCGATGATCCGTCAGCGGGCGCGGTGGCAGCAGCCTGTGCGGCTGACGATGTGGCAGATGGCGCAGCAGGACGCGGCGCCACGGTCGCCGATGCCGGCCGCACGGCCAGCGAAGCAGGCCTGCCGCCCGCGCTGGCACTGCGCGAACCACCATCGCCACTGCCCTCGCCCGGCTGCAGCGGGCGAAACGCCAGCATGCGCAGCAACGTCATCGTAAAGCCGGCGTACTCGTCCGGCGCGAGCGCCAGTTCGTTTCGGCCGAGGTTGGCAATCTGGTAATACAGCTGGACTTCCTGGGCATCGAACATGCCGGCAAAACGGACAATATCCTGTGCTTCCGGCCATTCGTCCTGCAGTGCCTCGGGCACGGCCTGGACCAGTGCAATCTTGTGCAGCAGCGAGGCAAGATCCTGCAAGGCCCCCGCAAAAGACAGGCTGCGGCCGGTCATCTCGTCGGCCACGGCCAGCACGCCCGGCCCGTCCTGCGCGGCAAGCGCATCGAGCAGGCGGATCAGGTAACTCTGGTCGATGGCGCCAAGCATGCCGCGCACGGCCGCCTCGGTAACCTCGCCGGCACTGTAGGCGATGGCCTGGTCGGTCAGAGACAGGCCATCACGCATCGACCCCTGCGCGGCCTGCGCGAGCAGGCGCAGCGCGGTCGGTTCGAAAGCGATCTGCTCGGCCTGCAGGATATGTTCGAGATGCCCCACGATCTGCGCCGGCGGCATCTGCTTGAGGTTGAACTGCAGGCAGCGCGACAGCACCGTGACCGGAATCTTTTGCGGGTCGGTGGTGGCGAGAATGAATTTGACGTGCGCGGGCGGCTCCTCCAGCGTCTTCAGCATGGCGTTGAAGGCATGGTTGGTCAGCATGTGCACTTCGTCGATCATGTAGACCTTGAAGCGGCCCGAGGACGGCGCGTAGATGGCCTTGTCGAGCAGCTGGGCCATTTCATCCACGCCGCGGTTCGAGGCCGCGTCCATCTCGATATAGTCGACGAAGCGGCCCGCATCGATTTCCGTGCAGACGCGGCACACGCCGCAGGGCTGCGCCGTGACCGTGCCATTGCCATCGGGGCCGATGCAATTCAGCGACTTGGCCAGGATCCGCGAGAGCGTTGTCTTGCCCACGCCGCGCGTACCGGTGAACAGATAGGCATGGTGCAGGCGCTGCTGCTCCAGCGCATGGGTCAGTGCCTTGACCACGTGCTCCTGGCCAACCAGCGTCGTGAAATCACGGGGGCGCCATTTGCGCGCGAGGACTTGATAACTCATCCGGCGATTGTAGCAAAAGGCCGGCACCGCCAGACATCGTCATGCGTGACGCAATCCGCCGCGGCGCACGTGTCCGTTCTGCGGTACAATTCGTCCCGGACGGGCCTCCTCGCATGGTGGCGCGGCCAACCTGGTCAGGTCGGGAACGAAGCAGCCACAACCGTTTTCCGCCAGTGCCGAGGGTCGGGCTCGTCCACCTCGCTGCCATGTGCAGCGCCGGTCATCACAGCATCTCTCCCGCCGAACATATCTCCTGCCTCCATTCCCTTGCACCTGCCGAAACATGGTGAGGGCTCGACATCTGCAGTTGCCTTGCGCAATCGGTCCTGTCACCACAGCGGCACCTCTGCCCCGCGTACGGCCCTTGCCTGCCGTAACGTGCGGCATCCGGCAAACCCGGCATGCCGACCGTTACTGCCGATAGCATGGTGACCGTATTCCATTGGGGGCACAGATCAGAACAGTGACTGCTGCGTCATGCCGGCCGGTGTTCCGGCGGCAGGAATGGTGGTGTCCGGATTACCCCTGGCTTCCGCCGGGCCCCTGCCCTCTGACAGCATCTCGCGTGCGACCCAGCGGCCATCTGCCACAGCCAGTCCGGCGCGCACCGCATGGTCGGGATATGCACGCTGCACCGCCGCCACATAGCGATCGAGCTGGGCCGCATAAGCGGCATGCTCCTGCGGCAGCAGACGGACCTTGTAGTCCGCCACGAGCAGCATATCGCCGGTATCGACCAGCCGGTCGATACGTAACAGCCGACCGCCTGCATCGAACAGTTCGACTTCGTTGAAGGCCTGCCGGTAACGCGCAGGATCGAACAACGGCGCCAGCGCCTCGCTGGCCAGCATGCACCGGGCGGCTGCCATCGCCTGTTCCGCTTCGGCCGGCTCAAGCCCCAGCCAGCGCGACGCTTCCGCAGCATCCGGCAGGGCCGGGGTCATACGTTGACGCGTCACGCGCTCAAGCAGCGCATGCAGTGCTTCGCCCTGCGCGGCAGCCTCGGCGTCATGAACCAGTTCCGGCGGCGTGTCGGTTGTGGCCTCAGGTCTGCCCTGCCAGACAAGACGAAAATCCTGATAAGGCACCGCCCCTTCACCACCTTCCACTGCAGCCGATGTCGCAACAGACACCACGCCCTCGGGCATGGCATCAACCGGATATGGTGCCGATACTTCGCCAGCATGCGCCATAGCGAGGCGCTCGTACCAGCTGTCCGAGGCTGTCTTGCGCGCCACGCCGCTAACGATCAAACCCTGTCTCGCACGCGTCATGGCGACGTACAGCAAGTTCCAGTTCTCGCGCTGGCCCAGCGCGGCCTCATTCTCGAACAAGGGCGCACGCCGCACGCCGCGTTCGCCGGCCTTGCCAAAAGCGGAAAAATGCGTGGGTGCGTCCGCACCCGGCGGCCAGTCGATCAGTACGCCCAGCGTTTCCGCACGCGGCTCGCTGTGGTTGCAGTCGAGCAGCACCACGAATGGCGCCTCCAGCCCCTTGGCGGCATGGATGGTGAGGATCCGCACGGCGTCCAGGCTAGTCTCGGCGGCACTGGCTTCGTCACGCTCCAGTTCGGCCAGATCACCCTCATCCGGCGTTTCCTCCTCGCTGCCGCGGCGAATGTCCTTCAGTTCGGCAATGAACTTCGGCAAGCTGGGATAACGGCCACCATCGAGTTCCAGCGAGAGCCGCAGGAAAGCATCGAGATTGGCCAGCACCTGCTCGCGCATCACCGGCGGCGCGACTTCCGCATAGCGCCGTTTCAGCTCGCCGCTGTAGTACAGGTGGTCGAGCAGGTCGTGCACCGGCAAGGTGGGCGCGATGTCGCGCCAGTGGGTCAGACGTGCGCAGGCTTCCGCCAGGACACCACCCAGTTGCGCCTGAGCCTCCATCCGCACCAGGCAGTGCCACCACGACTCGCCTTCCTCGCGCGCACTGGCAAGCGCAATCAGATCGTCGTCACACGCACCGAAAATCGGGCTTTTGAGGACATGCGCGAGCGCCAGATCAGCATCCGGCGTCATGAGGAATTCCAGCAGCGCACACAGATCGAGCGCCTCCAGCGACGACAGCAATCCGCCGCGCCGCGGACTGACATAGGGCATGCCGGCGTCGCGCAAGGCTGTTTCATAGGCCAGCAGATACGTCTTGCGCCGCACCAGCCACTGGAAATCGCTCCAGCGCGCTGGCCGGTTTCCGCCACGCTCCGGCACGCGTACGTGCGCCATGACATGTTGCATCCACGCCGCGACGCGGCGTCCTTCTTCATACCGCTCCGCGCGGCCGCCGCCGGTGGCCTCGGGACGCGGCTGCGTCAGGGAATCGCGTGGTGCCAGCGTTGCCGGCTGCGGTTCGGCCGTGCCTTCCTGCAGTGATTCGGCGTCAACCAGCGGCAGCAGCAGCACCGGCCCGCCGGGCTCGGTCAGTGCTGTCGACTGGTGCGCATAGATCGGATAGTCGCCCCGCTCGCGCGCAGCTTCGAATACGCCATTGACCCAGTGCAATACGGCCGGCGCGTTACGACGCGTGCGGTTGGTGCGCAGCACCGTTGCATCGAAGTCGCGCACGAGCATCTGCCGCGCCGTTTCGAAAAGCCGCGCGTCGGCGCGGCGGAAACGATAGATGGACTGCTTGGGATCGCCCACGAGAAAAATGCTCGGGCGCTCACCGGTATGGCTGTAGCCCGATAGCCAGCCCTGCAGGATACGCCACTGCATCGGGTTGGTGTCCTGGAACTCGTCCAGCAGCAGATGCCGGTAGCGCGCATCAAGGCGCATCTGCAGATACGCAGCGGTTTCGTCGTCAGCCATCAGCTGCGCGGCCTGCCATTCGAGATCGGCAAAGTCCATGGCGCGCTGTGCCCGCTTCTCCTCCTGGTAGCGCGACAAGAAAGCATCGCCCAGGCGATACAAGGCGGCATTCACGTCGCGCACGCTGCGCTCATGGCGACGCAGGTCGTAATCGAGCAGGCGTTCGCAGATCGTGCCGTGCAGGGCCACGATGGCCTCGGCTTCATCCGGTCCGCCAGCCGCCTGCTGCAGACCCTTGCTCGCCTTGCACGCACGCGGCTTGCGCCCGGAGTGAAACGCATCGAAAAGCATGCCGAAGATAGCAGCAGTCTGGTCCGTATTCGCCGCACCTTCGGCATCATCGCCAAGTGCCTCGATACGCGCGAGTGCCTCGGTCATCGCCGGCACGCGATTCTGCTCCGCCTTGCCGGCGTTGGCGAGCACGGCCGCGATGCGGCGGATATCGGCCAGTAACGCGACATCCGACAAGGCCAGCGCCGCGACATCCTGATGGACATCCTCGCCCAGAAAATCTTCCAGGACGGCGAGCGGGCCGCCAAGGCGCTCGGCCTCGGCACGAAACGCCCACCAGTCGGTGCGCTGCTGGAACATGGCATCGAGCAGGCGGCGCGCATTGAAATCGCCAACGGCACGCAGCAACGTTTCGTAGGCTGCCCGCACGTCCGCATGTTGCGCATGCACGAGGCTGCGCCACAACGGCTCCCACGCCTCGCGCTGCATGCGGCCGGCATCCTCGCGCAATGCTGCGCCCGGCATCAGCCCCGATGCCAGCGGAGCGCCCCGCACCAGGCTACCGAACCAGCCGTGGAAGGTGTCGATCGAGATGCGCGCGGGCGAGGCCAGGACGCGCGCGTGCAGGCCGCGCGCCCGCGGCGCCATGGCAGTGGCCTCAGCTACCTCCATGCCCCGCATGGTCAACTCGGCAACGATACTGGCCTCATCTCCGCTCGCTAGCGTGGCGAGCACTTCGAGCAGACGCTCGCGCATTTCCTCGGCGGCCTTGCGCGTGAAGGTAATGGCGAGAATTTCGTGCGGTTGCGCCCCCGCCAGCAATAAGCGCAGCAGCCGCGATACCAGCAGCCATGTCTTGCCGCTGCCCGCGCAGGCTTCGACCACGACGGAACGTGCCGGATCGCAAGCCAGCTGCGTGAACCGGGCTTCTGCCACCGGCTGGCCGTCGCATTCGTAATCGGCATCGTGCCGCTGCATGTCCGTACTCATGTCGGTACTCGTGCCGGCACTCATGCCGTGCCCTCCCAGAATCCCTTGCGGCATAGTCCGCGCGCTTCGCAGTAACGGCAGGCCGCCTCGTCGCCGAACGCCGGCAACGGCTCGCCCGCGCGCAGCCGCACGATGTCTTCGCCCAACTGCCGTGCCAGCCAGTCCACGATGGTGGCGTAGTCTGGCAGCTCCACCGCGCGGTTGACATCCATGCCATCGCGCTCACTGTTTTCCAGTGCCACCCATGCGCCTTCAGCAACGTCGGGCTCCAGCAGTCCGTAGAACGCCAGCTGGCAATCCTCGAAAATCTCGTCCGGTTTATCGCGCAAGACACGCAGCGGCTGCGTCTTGTAGTCGAGTACCGCGAGCGTACCGTCGCGTTGCCGGTCGAGGCGGTCAAGGCGACCATGCAGGGTAAGGATATGGCCATCGTCCAGCGTCATCTCGCGCGCCCGCGCGACCTCGCCTGCCTGCCATTGCCAGCCCTGCGCCTCGCGCTCGCGCTGCCAGGCAACGTAGCCGGGCATCACTTGCTCCCAGCGGTGATAGAACGGCAGCACATTGCCGTCATAGGTCAGCAAGGCCTGGAAGACCTCGCGCGAAATGGCTGTCAGCAATGCCAGCCGCTCAGCGTCACCGGCATGATCTGCCGGCGCTTCTGCAACTGCCTGGTGATAGCGCAGCAATGTGGCGTGCAATAGCTCGCCCACGGCACGCTTTTCCAGTTGTTCACTGGGCTCGTCCAGCTCCGCGAGCCGCAGCATGCGCGTGGCGAAGAACTGATAGGGGCAACGCCGCAGGGCCTGATAACCGGCGGCGCTGAGGCGGTTCGGTACCAGTGTCGGCGCGATTGGCTGCGGCATCTTCTGCGGCGTCGCGCGGGTGGTGAGTACGGGCAACGCAACTTTCGCGGCGAGCGTCACGCCATGCGCGGCATAACGCTGGGCCAGGCGCTGCAGCCAACCCGACAGCGCGCGCGGCTCGCCCTGGCTGCCGGTACGCTGCCATGTCAGCACAACCTCGGCATTGTTGAGCAGCACTTCGGCAAGATCGCGCGCCTGCTGTGCAAAGCGCGCCTCGCGATCCGCCAGCCCCAGCTCGCGCCGTACGGCATTGGAGAGAAACATCAGCTCGGGTGCGGCGGATGGCAACTGGCCATCGTCGCAACCGACCACGACCACACCCTCGAAACGGCGCATGCGCGCCCCATTGAGCGGCAGCACCACGATGCGGCAGTCGCCTGCGGGCGCCGGCTCCTTGAAGACTTCGCTCTCCAGGACTACGCCAATGAGGGCGCGCCATTCGGCCAGCGACAGCGTGATGGAGGCCATCTGCACGGCATCCCCGCGCAAACCCAGCCGCCGCAGGCATTCAAGCAGTTGCCGGCCGGCCTCGTCGGCCACGAGCGCTGCCCGCATGTCGAAATGGTCGAAGGTCTGCTCGGCCAGCGCCAGCCATGCGCCCAAGGGTCGCTTGCCAGGCTCGGCCCAACGGCTCGCTTCGTCCGCCAGCGTGGCGATCAGTGCCTGCATCGCGCCGACCTGCTGCGTCGCCTCCCGAGCGGTGTTGCCTGCATCGGGATCAGCATACTGGCTGTCACGCTCCGCCACCTGCTTCAGGCGCGCCCAACCCCCAGTCACGCTGTAGCGCCGGATCAACGCCTCAAGCGCACCGATGCGCTGGCTGCGCCCCTCCATTGCCGGCAGGCAATACGGGCTCTTGAGAAAATCGAGCAGCGCCTGGCTGTCGCCGCCAGTCACGACGATATCGAACCAGCGCATCAGCGCCGCAGCCGCCCGCGTCGTCGAGAGCTTCCAGCCAGTCTCATCGCTGACCGGCGCTCCGGCGCGTGCCAGCAAGGCCCGCACACGGCGCGCAACGACCCGGTCGTGCGCCACGAGCGCAAGTTGCTTGCGGCCTTCATTCAGCCAGTTGACCAGCGTCTGCGCAGCCATCAGCGCCTCGTCTTCGAAACGTGCCGCGCCGCACAGGCGGATGGCGGGCGCCGGCCAAGGCGGCTCGTCGCCCTGCGAGAAACCTGCGGCACCATGGTCAGCTTCCGCATGCGCAGGTGCCTCGCGGACTTCGGCGTCGTCCGTGCGGCATTCGGGCCAGGCTTGCAACAGGGTTGCAAGTTCTGTCACCGATGCCTGTGATGGTGTAGTCTCGTTGGAGACATCTGCATGCCAGGCGTAGCCGATCTGCAGCACCGGCACCCGCTGGGCCAGCCGCTCCAGCCACGCCTGCTCGGCATGCTCCGGCGGCGTCGGGGCCAGCCAGATGACCGGGCCATCGACCTGCTCCGCCAGTCGCGCCATGCCTTGCAGCCTCACGGGCACCGGATCGGCCCGGTCAGCCAGTGTCCGCCAGAACGCCATGACGATGCGCGATTCCTCGCCCAGGAAGCGCTCCGCCAGGGTGTCGTACCCGACCGCCAGCGCGGCCTGCAGCCGTGTCTCGTAGTCCGCGTCATCGTCGGCCGCGCCGGCCCACGCGGCATCGAGTGTCAGCCAGCGCCGCGACAGCTCATCACCGACAGTGAGTATGGTTTGCGCCAGCCCCCACGCCGCGCCTTCGCCTTGCAAGCCGAAGATCTGCTGCAGCCATGACTGCGAGCGGATCGCCTGCTGCACGGTCAGCAGCCGGGTCAGGTGCGTGCGCGGCAGCGGATCGTCCGGCAAGGGCGGTACATCGAGCAGCCAGTGGCCGAGGGTGAGGATGCGCGGCAGCAGGCCGGCCCGGCCACTTCGTGCGGCGACAGCCTGCAGCGCCTGGCGCGTGGCGGGAATCTGGGCAGCGGTCGGCACCACGACATGCGCGGCGGCAGCCGGCTGATCCTGCGCCTCGAGGTATTGCCAGGCAACCTCGGCCGCCCGTTCGAGAAAGCCCCGGCCGGGCTGGATATCGCGAGTCGTAAGCAGGCTCATGATCTACCGGTGCTCCAGGCCCGCCGTCGATCACGCGGGCTATGGGTCTGATAGGGAGAATTCAAGGTTGATTTACGTGGTATTGGTAATATATAGGCCTTGGAAGCCCGATCGAGACGCGGTGCCAGGCCGTCCTCAGGCTGCGCCCTGCACATCGCACGGCCCCGCAGGCACGGCGCCGGTCACGCATCTTCCGGCACGGTACGGAACCGTGCCCGGACACGGTCGAGACCGTACCCGGAATATCGCACGCAAGTCCATGCCGGCGGGCATGTCATCGGGCGCTGTCCTGCATGCTGTCCGGACTTCGTGTAATGTAACCCACTGGCTACATGCCAGACCATAACGACATCAGAGGTTTTCCGCCATGAGCGACCAAATCAAGTATGTGAGCGACGCATCGTTCGAAGCTGACGTTCTCCAATCGTCCAAGCCGGTTCTGCTCGATTTCTGGGCTGAATGGTGCGGTCCCTGCAAAATGATTGCGCCGATCCTCGACGAAGTGGCGAAGGACTACGCTGACAAGCTGCAGGTCGCCAAGATCAACGTGGACGACAACCAGGCCGTGCCGGCCAAGTTCGGCATCCGTGGCATTCCCACGCTGATCCTGTTCAAGGATGGCGCCGTGGCCGCGCAGAAGGTTGGCGCGCTGTCCAAGTCGCAACTGACCGCGTTCCTCGACGGTCACCTGTAAGCATCGGGCGCGGGGGCGGACACGCCCTTGCACCCCGCCCCGCCGGTATGCGGCTGCCACCCGGCATACGTAATTACCCCAATCCGGCGGGAGCGATGGATATGCTAAACTGCGCTCCAGTGGTTTCCTGAGCATCCCGCTCACCATTCGTTCCCCATCTCCCCCTTCTAAGATTTTCCCCGCCCGTCCGGGCAACACACACTCACGTTTATGCACTTAACAGAACTTAAATCGCTCCACGTTTCGGCGCTGCTCGAAATGGCCGCCACGCTGGAGATCGACAATGCCCAGCGCATGCGCAAGCAGGAGTTGATGTTTGCGATCCTGAAGAAGCGCGCGAAGATGGGCGAAACGATTTACGGTGACGGCACGCTCGAAGTGCTGCCCGACGGTTTCGGCTTCCTGCGCTCGCCGGAAACCTCGTACCTCGCCAGCACGGACGATATCTACATCAGCCCGTCGCAGATCCGCCGTTTCAACCTGCACACCGGCGACACCATCGAAGGCGAAGTGCGTACGCCCAAGGACGGCGAGCGCTATTTCGCGCTGGTAAAAGTCGACAAGGTCAACGGCTATCCGCCGGAAGCGGTCAAGAACCGCATCATGTTCGAGAACCTGACGCCGCTGCATCCGAACCGGCCGCTACATCTCGAACGCGACATCAAGGCCGAGGAAAACATCACCGGCCGCATCATCGACATGATCGCACCCATCGGCTTTGGCCAGCGCGGCCTGCTGGTGGCCTCGCCCAAGTCGGGCAAGACGGTGATGCTGCAGCACATCGCCCACGCCATCATCAACAACAATCCGGACGCGATGCTGATCGTGCTGCTGATCGACGAGCGCCCGGAAGAAGTGACCGAAATGCAGCGCTCGGTGCGCGGCGAAGTGGTTGCCTCGACTTTCGACGAGCCGGCCATCCGCCACGTGCAGGTTGCCGAAATGGTGATCGAGAAAGCCAAGCGCCTGGTCGAAATGAAGAAGGATGTGGTCATCCTGCTCGACTCGATCACCCGCCTCGCCCGCGCCTACAACACCGTGGTGCCGGCTTCCGGCAAGGTGCTCACCGGCGGTGTGGATGCCAACGCCCTCCAGCGCCCGAAACGCTTCTTCGGCGCCGCGCGCAATCTGGAAGAAGGCGGCTCGCTGACCATCATCGCCACCGCTCTGATCGAAACCGGCAGCCGCATGGACGACGTGATCTATGAAGAGTTCAAGGGCACCGGCAACATGGAAGTGCACCTCGAGCGTCGTCTCGCCGAGAAGCGCCTGTATCCGGCCATCAACCTGAACAAGTCGGGTACGCGCCGCGAGGAGTTGCTGATCAAGCCGGACATCCTGCAGAAGATCTGGGTCCTGCGCAAATTCATCTCCGACATGGACGAAGTCGAGGCAATGGACTTCATTCTCGACAAGATGAAGTCCACGAAGAACAACGCCGAGTTCTTCGACATGATGCGACGCGGCAACTGACCGCCGCGAACAAACAACACGCGCCACGGCGCGTGTTGTTGTCTGGACTGCCCGGCTCCTCTCTGCGGTGATCTTCCCGATTCACATCGCTACCTCATTCGCCTGCCCATGCTCGGACGCCTGTCCTCCTATCTGCGGCGCCGCACACGCCAACGGCAACTGGCACGCTACGCGATTGCCGATCCGCTCTGGCACCGGACCATTGCCAGCCTGCCCTTCCTGCAGCAACGGGACGCCGGGACGCTGACGGAACTGCGCGAGCTGGCCACGCTGTTCATCGCCGAAAAGGAATTCTCCACCGCGCACGACATGCCACTGACCGACGACATGGTGGTCAGCGTGGCGGCGCAAGCGTGCCTGCCCATCCTGCGCCTGGGCCTGGAGTGCTACCAGGGCTGGCATGGCATCGTGCTGTATCCGGGCGAGTTCCTGATCCGCAAGACCGTGGTCGACGAGATCGGCCTGGTGCACGGCGTGGAGGAAGAAGCCACGGGCGAAGCCTGGGAGCACGGCCCCGTGATTCTGTCATGGCCCGACGCCGCGCAGGAGATCGCCAGCGATCTGCCGTACAACGTCGTGATCCACGAGTTCGCCCACAAGCTGGACATGCTGAACGGCGAGCCCGACGGCATTCCAGCCTTTTCGCGCCAGTTGCATGGCGACCTCGATCCGCAGGCCTGGCAGACCGGCTTCGATGCCGCCTACCTGCATTTTGTCGCGCAGGTAGAGTCCGCCGATGCACTGACTGACGACGAGGCATATCACGCGGCGCTGGAAGCCCTGCTGATCGACCACTATGGCGCGGTCGATCCGGCCGAGTTCTTTGCCGTCAGTTCGGAAGCATTTTTCGTGGACGGACCGGCATTCAAAGCGGCATATCCGGCACTTTTTGACCTGCTGGCGGCATACTACCGGCAGGATCCCGCACAAGTGTGAGCCGCGCGACAAACTCCCGCATCACTTTTGCCCCACGCCGCTTGCTCAAGTCCTTGTTTTTCTGACATAATCGCGGTTTGCTCCGGCAAGTGGTCTGGTATCGGGTCTCCGACCTCGCCAGGCTGGCTACCTCAACCTCAGGAAAAATCATGAAACAAGACATCCATCCCGATTACAACGAAGTGATTTTCGAAGACGTGTCGTGCGGCTTCAAGTTCAAGACGCGCACCACGATGAAGTCCAAGGAAACCACTACCTGGACCGACGGCAAGGAATATCCGCTGATCAAAATCGAAACGTCGTCCGAATCGCACCCGTTCTACACGGGCCAGCAAAAGATCATGGACACGGCTGGTCGCGTCGAGAAGTTCCGCCAGAAATTCGGCTCGAAAATCGGCAAGGCCTCGGCAGCGTAATCCCGCTGCATCCGGCCCCGGGGCTTCGGCTCTGGCGCGTGGGATTGCGGGCTACAGTCCCGCCCCGACGGATCGCCCCAACCGGAAAGGCAGCGCAAGCTGCCTTTTTGCTTTTTCACCGATTGCCTTACACTGCGCTGCATGCCACCTGCCCAGACGTCCCGCGTTCACTTGACCGCCGCCGCCACCAGCGCCTTGCCGCGCTGGCTGCTGCTCGCCCTGTGCATCATCTACGGACTGTCCGGACTGTTCCTGCGCGACCCCTGGAAAAACGAGGATGCCGCCGGCTTCGGCGTGATGTGGACGCTGGCCCAAGGCGGGGTGCAGGACTGGCTCCTGCCCAATATCGTCGGCCGTCCGCACATCGAGGATGGTCCGCTGGTGTTCTGGATCGGCGCCCTGATGATCAAGCTGTTCGGCTGGCTGCTGGGTGCCGCCGATGCGGCGCGCCTGTCCACCGCACTCTTCTTCTTCGTCACCTGCGCCAGCATCTGGTATGGCGCCTACCTGCTCGGCCGCCGCGCCGAGGTACAGCCCTTTGAATTCGCCTTCGGCGGACAACCCAAGGCGCGCGACTACGGCCGCACGCTGGCCGATGGCGCGCTGCTGATCTTCCTCGCCTGCGTTGGACTCGCGCAGCGCGGGCACGAGACCACGGCGCAGGTCGGGCAGATGTACTGCATCGCGCTGATGCTCTATGGCCTGATCCGCAGTCTCGACAAACCCAACCAGGGTGCGCTCTGGCTCGGCCTGGGCCTCGGCGCCTTCGGGCTCGCCAGCGGGCCGGTCATGCCACTGGCGCTCACGGCAAGCCTGCTGCTCGCCACGTGGGTATGCCCGCAACGCTCATGGCGGCGCGTACTGTCCATCAGCCTGCCGCTGGCGCTCGCTATCGTCCTGGCATGGTTCGCCGCCGCCTATTTTGGCGCGGACGAACGCAGCGATGCTGTTGCCTTCATCCGCGAATGGTCGCGCTTCGATCGGCGCATGTATGGTGTGCCGGTGCCCGAAGTCCTGGGCTTCATCGCACGCAACCTGCTGCTCTATACATGGCCAGTCTGGCCGCTGGCGATCTGGGCCTGGCACAGCTGGGACGGCATGCGTCGCGCACCGCATATCGTGCTGCCATTGGCGCTACTGCTGCCACAGCTCGTGCTTCTGGCAATGCAGCAGACCGGCGGGGACATGCAGTACATCCTGCTGCTGCCGCCGCTGGCCATGCTCGCCACCTTTGGCCTGCCTACACTGAAGCGCAGCATTATCAATGCGATCGACTGGTTCGCGGTGTTCTCCTTCACGATCCTGTGCGGCTTCGTCTGGCTGATCTGGATCGCCAAGCTGACCGGGTATCCGCCCAAGATCGCCCGCAATGTGTATCGTCTGCTGCCTGGCTATGTGCCGGAGTTCAGCGTCATCGCCCTGATCGCCGCGCTGCTGGTGACGGCCGCCTGGATCCTGATCGTGCGCTGGCGCGTATCTCGCGCGCCAAAGATGATCTGGCGCAGCGTGGTGATTTCCGCTGCCGGCGCGACGCTGATGTGGGTGCTGATGATGACGCTGTGGCTGCCCACCATCAACTACGGCAAGACGTACCGCGATGTCGCCGAGGCGGCCGCCATGGCCCTGCCCTCGACCTACCAGTGCGTACAGCCGATCCGCATGGGTGACGCGCAACTGGCCAGCTTTGCCTACTTCGGCCATATCCGCTTTGGGGGGCCGGAGGACAACTGCGATGTGCTGCTGCGCCATGACCCCCAGAACTACGGCGAACCCACCAGCGTCTCGCGCTTCCAGTGGCGGCTGATCTGGGAAGGGCGCCGGCCGTCGGATCGCGATGAACGTTTCCGCATGTACCATCTCCAGCCGCTGGCAGAAAAGCCATCCCGCGCACCTTCGTTCTCGGATATCCGGCGGCGCCGGCACTGAGCATCGGCCGTTGCCCTGATATGCTGATCCAGGACATCCGACGCATTCTCGCGCTGGCCGGCCCGCTGCTTGCGGGCCAGCTGGCGGTGATCGGCTTTGGCGTCATCGACACCATGATGTCTGGCCGCGCATCAGCCGAAGACCTCGCGGCGATCGGTCTCGGCAGCTCGATCTATATCACCGTCTATATCAGCCTCACGGGAGTGCTTCAGGCACTGGCCCCCATCGCCGCGCAACTCTATGGCGCAGGCCAGTTGCGGCAGATCGGCGAGGAGGTTCGGCAAAGCGCCTGGCTGGCGCTCGCGCTTGCGGTTCCCGGCGTACTCCTGCTGCTCTTTCCCGGCCCCATCCTGTCACTCGCCGACACGCCGCCGGCCCTCACCGGCAAGGTGGAACGGTTTCTCCACCTGACCGCCTTCGGGTTGCCGGCGGCGCTTGGATTCCGCGTGTATCAGGCGATCAACAACGCCCTTTCGCGCCCCATCATGGTCACATTGCTGCAGGTCGGCGGTCTGGCGCTGAAGGTGCCGCTCAATGCGTGGTTCATCTATGGCGGCTTGGGCATCGCGCCAATGGGCGGACCAGGCTGCGCCCTCGCCTCCACCGTAATCGCCTGGGGATGGTGCCTCACCGGCATCGCGATTCTCTACCGTGGCAATGCCTACCAGGCCCTGGAGATTTTCAACCGCTGGTCTGCCCCGCGCCGCGCATCACTGCTTGCGCTCTTGCGCCTGGGCGTGCCGATGGGCATGACCTACCTGATCGAAATCACGTCGTTCACACTCATGGCGCTCTTCATTGCACGCCTCGGTACCTTGTCCCTCGCCGGCCACCAGATTGCCGCCAATATCGGTGCGGTCGTCTACATGGTGCCACTGTCACTGGCCATCGCCACCTCGGTACTGGTTGCCCAGGCGGTCGGTGCACGACGCTTCGAAGAGGCAAGGCGCACTGCATGGAGCAGCATCATCTTTGCCGTTGCGCTTGCGGCGGTGCTGGGCATTGCCCTGTGGCTCGGCCGCACGGCAATACTGCAAATGTATTCCAACGATGCGGCCGTCATCACTGCCGCACTTCCGTTGGTTGCATTCATCGCGCTGTACCAGCTGGCAGATGCCGTGCAGATCATGGCGGCGTTCATCCTCCGTGCGTACAAGATTGCGCTTGTCCCGACCGTCATCTACGCACTCTCACTCTGGGGGATTGGCCTGGGAGGCGGCTACGTACTCGGCTTTGGGCTGATCGACGGCACGCCATCCTTTCTCCATGGCGCAACTGGCTTCTGGGCGGCGAACGGCACGAGCCTGGCCGTCGCCGGCCTGTTGCTAGTTGGATACTTCCGCCGTGTCAGCAGTCAGGCGTGCGCAGAAGCCCTGGCGTCCTCCGGGACATCGGTAGATCCGAAGCGCGCCACCGAGGCGTAATCAATGCCCGAAGAAAGCGGCAGGCCAGGATGCCGTGTCGCCATACGTCACGTCATGCAACATCGAAAAATACGCCGCTGAAGACAGCCTGATCCGGCGCCTGTGCCGCGACCACTCAGACTCAGACTCAGACTCAGACTCAGACTCAGACTCAGACTCAGACTCAGACTCAGACTCAGACTCAGACTCAGACTCAGACTCAGACTCAGACTCAGACGACTTCGACTTCGACTTCGACTTCAGGAAGGCAATAACAGGCGACAGCAAGAGACCGCAAGAAAACAGCGGCAGCACGAAATAAACAAGAGGGAAAAACAGAAAAGAAAAAACCCGCTGATTTGCATCAGCGGGTTTCTTTTTGGCGGAGTGGACGGGGCTCGAACCCGCGACCCCCGGCGTGACAGGCCGGTATTCTAACCAACTGAACTACCACTCCGTGTTGGTCTGCCATCTGGAGCAGTAAAGCTCTGGACCGCAAAAAACTGGGCGACTTGCACGCCCGATGTATTGGCGTCCCCTAGGGGATTCGAACCCCTGTACTCACCGTGAAAGGGTGATGTCCTAGGCCTCTAGACGAAGGGGACAGAACCTGCTGCAACACTTTTCAGTGACTGCCGACATTTCTGTCTGTGCTGCGAAGTCCGCTATTATAGCGTGCTTTTCAGCATTTTGGAAGTTTCAGATTCGATGTTTTGATTCGAAAACTTCCGGTATTTGGTGGAGCTAAGCGGGATCGAACCGCTGACCTCTTGCATGCCATGCAAGCGCTCTCCCAGCTGAGCTATAGCCCCAAAATCCGACTACTGCAACGGGTTGCTGCCAACTGCATCGTACTGCCTTGCTTCTTGCTGCGTTCCCCGTTGCTTGGGAAAACAAGATTATATGTAGGTCACCCGATCATGTAAAGAGGGGGCATCAAATATTTCGTTATTTTTTGACGCTCCCTCTTCCTGCTACGGTCCCTGCTACTGCGCCAGGCGACGCAACACGATATCGCGGCCGAGCAATTCAAGCACCGCATCGATCGCAGGTGTCTGCAATTGTCCAGTCACCAGCAAGCGTACCGGCATCGCAAGACGCGGCATCTTCCAGCCGCGTTCGGCGAGCACGGCCTTGAATGCCGCGCTGATCGACGCCTTGTCCCAACTGCTCACCCCTTCGAGGACCACACGGAGTGCGTCGATTGCAGGCCGCGTTTCATCGTTCAGGTGCTCCTGTGCCAGCGCGGGATCGATGACCGGTTCGCCACGATAGAACAGCATCGCGGTCTCGGCGATCTCTTCCAATGTATTGGCGCGATCCTTCACGAGTGCGATCACGCCTGCGAGCGGCGCACCTGCCACGCGGCCACCACGCTGCTCGATGCGCGGCTGCACCAGCGTCGCCAGGTGCGCGTTGTCGGCCTGCTTGATGTAATGGTTGTTCAGCCAGAGCAGTTTCTCGGGGTTGTACTGCGCAGGCGATTTGCCCAGATGCTCGAGGTCGAACCACGCGACGAACTGCTCGCGCGAAAAAATCTCCGCATCGCCATGCGCCCAGCCGAGCCGGGCGAGATAGTTCACCACGGCTTCCGGCAGGAAACCGGCATCGCGGTAGCCGATGACACTCATCGCGCCATTGCGCTTGCTCATCTTCTCGCCCTGCTCGTTGAGCACGGTCGGAAGGTGCGCGTAGACCGGCGGCGTGCCGCCCAGCGCGCGAATGATGTTGATCTGCCTCGGGGTATTGTTGACGTGGTCATCACCGCGGATCACGTGCGTGATCTCCATGTCGAGATCGTCGACCACCACGCAGAAGTTGTAGGTGGGCGTGCCGTCGGGGCGCGCAATGACGAGATCGTCCAGCTCGTCGTTGGAAATCTCGATGCGGCCTTTCACTGCATCGTCCCACACCACGCTCCCGCCGAGCGGATTGCGAAAACGCACCACAGGCTGCACGCCAGCCGGCGGTTCCGGCAGCGTCTTGCCGGGTTCCGGACGCCAGAAGCCGTTGTAGCGCGGCTTCTGCTTGGCGGCCATCTGCTGTTCGCGCAAGCGGTCGAGTTCCTCGGTGCTCATGTAGCAGTGGTAGGCCAGTCCCTGCTCCAGCATCTGCGCGATCACGGCGCGATAGCGCTCCATACGCTGCATCTGGTAGAACGGCCCCTCGTCGAAGTCGAGGCCTAGCCAATCCATGCCCTCAAGAATTACATCGACGGCTTCCTGCGTGGAGCGCTCGACATCCGTGTCCTCGATGCGCAGGATGAAATCGCCACCCATGCGGCGCGCATAGGCCCACGGATACAGTGCCGAGCGGATGTTGCCGAGATGGATGAAGCCGGTAGGGCTGGGGGCGAAACGGGTACGGACGCGTCGTGTCATGTCGGAGAAAGCCAGAGAGGAGGCCAGCAAGCGAACAGCCACGCCTGCTGGACAACCATGAAAATCGGAGCGCAATTATACCAAGCGGGCTCGCAGACCCCATGCCGGGCTGCCAAGAAAAAAGCCGCCTGACGGCGGCTCAAAGGGCATGGCATGCGCATGGGACACATGCGCGCCAGGATATTTACTTGTAACCCACGCGATCGAGAATCTTCTGCGCGGTAACCTGGTTGCGGCCGATGGCGCCGATCGAAACATTTTCAGCCTTGAACTTGCCCAGCGAATCGAGCGCCGGATTGTCCACCTTCGCCGAAGCGACGGCCGGCCACTCGTTATTGCCCGAGGCAAAGTAGTTCTGCGCCTGGTCGCTTGCCAGATACTCGAGGAACTGGATGGCTTCTGCCTTGTGCGGGGCATTGCGCGCCACGCCGGCACCGGCCACGTTTACGTGCGTGCCATCGCCTGCCTGGTCAGGCCAGATGAAGCCAACCTTGCCGATGACGTCCTTGTCTTCCGGCTTCTCGGAGCGCATCAGGCGCACGAAGTAATAACTGTTGGTCAGCGCCACACCGCACTCGCCGCTGGCCACGGCCTTGATCTGATCGGTATCGCCGCCCTTCGGCGCACGGGCCATGTTGGCTACCATGCCCTTGGCCCATGCCTCGGTCGCGGTTTCGCCCTTGCGCTCGATCATCGAGCCGATCAGGGACAGCATGTAGGGATGCGAGCCGGAACGCGTGCAGACCTTGCCCTTGTTCTTCGGGTCGGCCAGCTTGGCATAGGTATCGACATCGCCGGGCTTCACATCGGCCTTGTTGTAGACGATCGCGCGTGCGCGCGTGGAGAAGCCGAACCACTGCGGATCCTTGCCCGCCTCGCGGCCCTGCAGGTTCGCCGGAATACGCTTCTCGAGCGTGGCTGACTTCACGGGCTGGAACAGCCCTTCATTCTCGGCGCGCCACAGGCGTGCGGCATCCACCATCAGGATCACGTCGGCCGGGCTCTTCGCGCCTTCGTTGCGCAGCCGCTCGAGCAATGCATTGTCATCGGCTTCGATGCGGTTGATTTTGATACCGGTCTGCTTGGTGAAGCCGCCATACAGCGCTTCATCGGTCTGGTAATGCCGCGCCGAATAGATATTCAGAACTTTTTCCTGGGCGGCAGCGCCCAAGGATACGGAGGCGAGAGCGAGCATCAAGAGGCTTTTTTTCAGCATGTGTGATTCCCGTTGCAATGGCTGCTTGAAGAATGGATGAAGAACGCCGACAAAAGAATGGTTATCATTCGCACGGCATCTTACCTTAGTCTGCATGAAAATGGGATTCGTTCTCGATAACTCCCCTCTTCATTTCGGGGGATATCATATGCGCTCCGCGACTGCCACCATTCACGCCCCATTCCCAGGGCATCAGCCTTACCCTGCACACCTATGCATAGACGAATGTTTCTCGGTGCCGCAAGCGCCATATTCGGCGGCCTGACCGGCTGCTCGATGTTCCACTCTGGCGGTGACGCCACCCCGCCCACCCAGCCCACTACGGCGCCCGTCGCCAGCCCGCGCAAACCGGCACGCATCGGCCTGGCCCTCGGCGGCGGCGCGGCGCGCGGCTTTGCCCATATTGGCGTGATCAAGGCGCTGGAAGCACAAGGCATCCGTCCGGCGCTCGTGACGGGCACCAGCGCGGGCAGCGTGGTGGCAGCGCTCTACGCATCCGGCATGGACGGTTTCGAGATGAATGCGCTGGCGCTGAAAATGGACGAAGCAGTCATCGCCGACTGGGCGTTGCCGTTTGGCAGCCGCTTCGGCGGCTGGCTTAAAGGCGAGGCATTGCAGCGCTACGTCAATCAGCTCGTGCATCACCGCACGATCGACAATATGAAGCTGCCGCTCGGCATCGTCGCCACTGAGCTGAAAAGCGGTACGCCCATCGTCTTCCGGCGCGGTAACACCGGGCAGGCGGTACGCGCCTCATGCAGCGTACCGGGCGTGTTCCAGCCCGTCAGCATTGCCGGCAAGCAGTATGTGGATGGCGGGCTGGTAGCGCCCGTGCCCACAGAAGCCGCACGGCAAATGGGCGCGGATTTCGTAATCGCCGTGAATATCTCGGCCGACCCCGCTGGCCAGAGTGCCGACGGCCAGGTCGGCGTCCTGCTGCAGACCACGGCCATCATGGGGCAGACCATCAACAAGCTGGCCCTGGCCAGCGCCGATATCGTCATCCGCCCCGACTTGCCGGCCATGAGCAGCAGCGACTTTGGCGCACGCAACCAGGCTATCCTGGCCGGAGAAAGGGCCGTGGCCGCGATCCTGCCGGAACTGAAGGCACAACTGGGATTGATTCCGCCTGCGGGCTGAGGTGGCGGATTGCGCCTGGCAGGCTTGCCGGAATCAGCTTGCGGAAATCAGGAAGGAAGCATGCACGCCGGCCACGCCGGCATGCCGAAAAGGATCAACGCGCGCCGAGGCGCGAAGTGACGTTTCCAGCATCTAGCCGCTGCAGCGTCTCGACCATCGAATCGAGGCCGCGCGACATGTCGGGGCGCTGGGCCTCGTCGACACGGCGAGCGCCGTTGTAGCGCGCCACCCAGTAGGACTGGCGCATGTCGTCCACACGGATCTTGCCGCCGCTGGACGGTGCATGGACAAACTTGTTGTCGCCGATATAGATGCCCACGTGCGAGAACGTGCGGCGCATCGTATTGAAGAACACCAGATCGCCCGGACGCAGCTCGGTCGTATCGATGGTAGTGCCCACCCGGCTCATTTCCTCGGCGCGACGCGGCAACAGGAAGCCGAACGTGTCATTGAACACGTAGCGGACGAAACCGCTGCAATCGAGGCCGGTCTCGGGGCTGTTGCCGCCGAAGCGGTAGCGCACGCCAATCAGGCCCAGCGCATTCATGACGAGATCGCCCGCCCGGTTGGCGACGTTGGACGCCACGGCGGTGGTGGAGCTCATCATGGAAGACAGAAGACCGCGGCGCTCCTCTTGCGCAGGCGCGTCATTGCGAGCTGAAACAGCAGATTCGGGAGCGCGGAAAACGGTGTCGGCTTGCGCCTGGGGAGAAACGAGGAGAGTGCAGCAGAGGACGGCCAGCCCGGAAGCGGTGCCCGCAAGGGCGCTTGAAACGGTTCGTCGTCGTTGCATGGGTTCTCCTGAGTGCCGGAATCGATCCGGAAGTCATGTATCGCTCAGTCACCGGCACGGCCCATCGCCCCGGCAAAAAATTGCATCGGGCGATAGTAAAGGGCTATCGCCATGTTTGTCAAAACAAAAATGGCTGTTTTGCGATGATTTTTCAGTTGTTTGCCGAGAGTTGCCGGAAAATCCCCTCATCCTGGGGGATTCGCCTCATCGGCAACCCTCGTGACCAGTTCCTGTACCGCTTCGCCAAAGTGCGCAGCCTCCAGCAGGCGGCGCGTGTAGGCATGCGTGGGCGCGCGCATCACCTGCTCGACCTCGCCCTGCTCCACTACCTCTCCTTCCCGCATCACCATGACCCGGTGCGACATGGCGCGGATCACGGCCAGATCGTGGCTGATCAGCAGATAGCTCAGGTTGTACTTGCGCTGCAGGCTGCCCAGCAACGCCAGCACCTGCTGCTGGATCGACACGTCCAGCGCCGACGTTGGCTCATCCAGCACGAGCACCTGCGGGCGCAGGATCAGCACGCGGGCAATCGCGATGCGCTGGCGCTGTCCGCCGGAGAACTCATGCGGATAGCGCTCGAGCGCCGTCCGGTCGATGCCGACCTCGCGCAATGTGGCGATCACCTGCTTGCGGCGCTCCTCCGGCGACAAGGCCGGATGATGCAGTGCCAGGCCCTCGCCCACGATCTGCTCGATGGTCATGCGGGGTGACAACGATCCATACGGATCCTGGAACACCACCTGCATGCGCCGGCGCAGGTCGCGCCGCGCCGTGCGCGGCATGGCGGGCACGGATTGCCCGAGAAAACGGATGTCGCCGCCGGCGATCGGCTGCAGCGCGAGCAGCGCCTGGGCCAGCGTGGTCTTGCCCGAGCCGGATTCACCCACGATGCCGAGCGTCTCGCCTTCGCGGAGCGTCAGCGCCACGTCGCGCACGGCCACGAACTGGTCGGGGCGCAGCCATCCGGCAAATCCGGAGCGCGGCTTGGGATAGGCGACCTGCAGGTCGCGCGCTTCCAGCAGCACCGGCGCAATTGGCAGTAGCGGGAGCACATCACGCTGCGGCCGGCTATCGATCAGCTTGCGCGTGTAGGGATGCTGCGGGTCGTTGAAGATCGCAGCAGTCTCGCCGCTTTCGACCAGCACGCCCTTCTCCATCACGCCGACTCGTTGGGCAAACGCCCGGACGAGATTGAGGTCGTGTGTGATCAGCATCACCGCCATGCCGAACTCTTCTTGCAGGTCACGCAGCAGCGCCATGATCTGCAGGCGGATCGTCACATCGAGCGCCGTGGTCGGTTCATCCGCGAGCAGCAACCGCGGACGGCATGCCAGGGCCATGGCGATCATGGCGCGCTGGCGCTGCCCGCCGGATAACTGATGCGGAAAACTGTGGAAGCGCCGCCCGGCCTCCGTGATACCGGTGCGCTCCAGCAAGGCGATGGCGCGCTCGGTCGCAGTGCGCGCGTCGAGGGCCTCATGCAGCTGGAGCGTCTCGACAATCTGGTTGCCCACGGAATACAGCGGATTGAGGGCCGTCATCGGCTCCTGGAACACCATGGCGATATCTGCGCCGCGCAGCCGCCGCACTGCGCGCTCGTCGAGCGCCAGCAGATCCTGGCCGTCATACAGCACGCGTCCGCCGTAATGAGCATCCTGCAGCAGGCGGTTGATCGATAGCGCTGTCACCGTCTTGCCGGATCCGGACTCGCCCACCAGGGCAAAACGCTCACCGGCGCGGATCTCCAGGCTCACATCGCGCACCGCGTGGGTGGCCTGTGGCCCGTCACCAAAGCGGACGGACAGATGATCGAGCCTGAGCAGCGGGCCATTGGACTGGTTGCGCGTGCTCATCCGCGCACCTCCGTGCGGCGCGGCTTGCCCGCCGGCAGCATGCCCATGCGGGTATCGAAGGCATCGCGCAAGGCGTCGCCGATAAAGGTCAGTAACAGCAGCGTCGTGACCAGCACGCCAAAGGTCGATGCCGAGATCCACCAGGCATCGAGATTGGCCTTGCCTTGCGCCAGCAATTCGCCCAGGCTCGGCGTCGGCGGCGGCACCCCCAGACCCAGAAAATCGAGGCTGGTCAGCGCGAGGATGGCGGCGCTCATGCGGAACGGCAGGAAGGTGATGACGGGCGTCAGGCTGTTCGGCAGGATATGGCGGATCATCAACTGCCAGTTGGAAAGGCCCAGCGCCCGCCCGGCCTTGACGTAATCCAGCGTGCGGTTCCGATAGAACTCGGCGCGCACATAGTCCGACAGCCCCATCCAGCCGAACAGCGAGAGCAGTACGATCAGCAGCCACAGGCTGGGCTCGAAGATTGACGCAAAGATGATCAGCAGGTACAGCTCCGGCATGGCACTCCAGATTTCGATAGCACGCTGCGCGTACAAGTCGAGCCGCCCGCCAAAGAAACCCATGAGCGCGCCGGTAATGGTGCCGATGAAAATGCCGATCGCGGTCAGTGTCAGCCCGAAGAGCACCGACAGGCGAAACCCGTAGAACAGCCGCGCCAGTACGTCGCGACCACGGTCATCGGTACCGAGCCAGTTCTCCGCCGAGGGTGGCGCGGGATTGGGCGCACTGGCGAAATAGTTGATGGTGTCGTACGAGAACCGATTGGGCGGATACAGCGCAAAATTACGCCCTGCGCTCAGGCGCTCGCGGATATAGGGGTCAAGATAATCCGTCGGCGTCGGGAAATCGCCGCCAAATGTGGTTTCCGGATAGGTATGGATCAATGGGAAATACCACTGCCCCTCATAGCGTGCCACCAGCGGACGGTCATTGGACAGCGCCTCGGCGAACAGGCTGACGACGAACAGCACGATGAAGATGACCAGGCTCCAGTAACCCAGGCGGTTACGGCGGAAACGCTGCCAGATACGCTGGCGCGGCGAGAGCGAGGCGGTCATGCGCACGCTGCGATTGGAGGATAGTCCGGCGTGCATCAGCGTCCCATCGCGTCAAACTGGATGCGCGGATCGACCAGCACATAACAGACATCGGAAATCAACCGGGTCACGAGCCCGATCAGCGTAAACAGATACAGCGTCCCGAGTACCACAGGGTAATCGCGCCGCAGCACCGCCTCATATGACAGCAGTCCGAGCCCATCAAGCGAAAACAGTGTCTCGATCAATAGCGATCCGGTGAAGAAGGCACCAATGAATGCCGCAGGAAAGCCAGTCACCAGCGGAATCAGTGCATTGCGGAACACATGCTTCCACAGCACCCGCTTCTCCGAGAGCCCCTTGGCGCGCGCCGTCAGCACATACTGCTTGCGGATCTCTTCCAGGAATGCGTTCTTGGTCAGCATCGTCACGATGGCAAAGCTGCCGATGACCGATGCCGTGACAGGAAGCACCAGGTGCCAGAGATAGTCGAGCACCTTGCCGGCCAGCGACAGTTGCTCCCAGTTGTCCGACGTTAGGCCGCGCAGCGGAAACCACTGGACGAAGGTGCCGCCACCGAAGAGCACCAGCAGCAGCACCCCCAACACAAAGCCAGGAATGGCATACCCCACCAGCACGACCAGGCTCGTGGCAATGTCGAAGCGGCTGCCGGCGCGTACCGCCTTGGCAATGCCTAGTGGCACCGATATCAGGTAGCTAAGAAAAAAGGTCCACAGCCCGAGGCTGATCGACACCGGCAACTTGCTCTTGACCAGCTCCCAGACACTGCGGTGCTGGAAGTAACTCTGGCCCAGGTCGAACTGGGCAAAACGTTTCAGCATCAGCCAGTAGCGTTCCAGCGGCGGTTTATCAAAGCCGTATAACGCCTGAATCTCCTTGATGCGCTCCGGCTCCACGCCAATCCGCCCACGATAGTCGGCACCCACGCCGCCACCGGACGCCTCGCCGCCGGCGCCTCGCCCTTTCATCTCGAGGATCATCTGCTCGACCGGGCCGCCCGGTACGAACTGGATGACGACGAAGGTCAGCGTGATGACGCCGAGCAAGGTCGGAATCATCAGCAGGATGCGTTTGAGCAGATAAGCCAGCATTGCGATGAACAGTTCCAGCGTTGACAAACAGGTAGCGCGACGGGGCAGCGATCACTTGCAGCCACAAGCCACCGCCCACCTACTTCTTCTGCGCGCCATCCCACCACAAGGCGACGATCCACGGCTCGGCAGCATAATACTTGGGTAGCGTTGCCGGGATGCCAAGACTCCTGCGATAGGCGACACGGTGCACCGCGCTGTACCAGTGCGGTACCGCATAGTAGTTGTGCATCAACACGCGATCAAGCGCCCGGGCTGCGGTGACCAGCTCCTCGCGCGTATCGGCGCGCAACACGTGGTTGACCAGGGCATCCACGGCGGGCGACTTCACGCCAATGATGTTGCTTGAGCCCTGCACGTCGGCAGCGGCACTGCCAAAGCGGTCGAGCAGCTCATTGCCCGGGCTCTGCGAATCGGGGAAGCGCATGCTGGCCATATCGTAGTCGAAGCTGTCCATGCGTTTCTGGTACAACACGTAGTCCGTGGTACGCAGGGTCACCCTGATACCCAGCTTGTCCAGGTTGCGCACATATGCCGTGATCACCCGGCTCATAGCGCCGCCATCCTCGAGAAACTCGATATGGAATGGTGTGCCGGCCGCATTGCGCAATGCGCCGTCGCGATAGGTCCAGCCGGCTTCAGCCAGCAGGCGGCGGGCCTCGCGCAGGTTCTCCCGCAGCGAGCCAGGTGGATCCGTCGACGGGGGGATCGCGGCGGGGCCGAATACCTCCGCCGGGACACGGGTGCGCAAGGGCTCGAGCAGTTTCAACTCGCCCGCATCCGGCCGCGTTCCCGGACTCGACACCGCCGCCAGATCGCTATTCGTAAACCAGCTGTCGATCCGCTGATAAGCGCCATAGAACAACTGCCGGTTCAGCCACTGGAAATCCATGGCCAGCCCCAGCGCCTGGCGCACCCGGCGATCCTGGAACTGCGGGCGACGCACGTTCATCAGGAAGCCCTGCATACCGGCGCTGTTGCGATGGGCAAACTCCTGCTTCGTCAACTCGCCATTACGAAAGCGTTTGCCGGTATAGCTCTTCACCCACAGTTTGGCGCGATTCTCGACAATGGCATCGAACTCGCCAGCTTTGAAAGCCTCAAGCCGCACGGTTTCGTCGGCATACATGCGATAGGTGACGCGCTCGAAGTTATACAACCCGCGCCGCACGTTCAAATGATTGCCCCAATAGGCAGGATTGCGCCGGTATGTGATGTTGCGGCCAGCCGTGTATCGTTCGATCAGGTAAGGACCGCTGGCGACGGGTGCTTCGAAGGTCAACTGATCGAATGGCTTGCCGCCTCCCCATTTTGGCGAAAACACCGGCAGCGCGCCAAGGATCAGCGGCATCTCGCGGTTGCGCTGGCGCAGGTCATAGCGGATCGTGCGCGGCCCCGTCACGGTCACACGCGCCACATCTTCGGTCAGGCTGCGATACGCCGGGATGGAAAACTTGCTGCGTACCATGTCGTAGGAATACTTCACATCCGCAGCCAGCACCGGATCGCCGTTTGAAAAACGCGCCTCCGGTCGCAGCCGGAAAGTGATCGACAAGCCATCGGGTGCCACGGTGACGTCCTCTGCCAGCAAACCATAGGCACTCGCCGTCTCATCCGCGCTCGTCGTCAGTAACGTCTCGAACATCAGGCTTTCCAGCCCCGGTGCGGACACGCCCTTGATGGTTATCGGATTGAATTTGTCGAAGCTGGTACGCCGATCGGGATTGGCCAGCGTCAGCGTCCCGCCGCGTGGTGCCTGGGGGTTGACGTAATCGAAATGCGCGAAGCCCGGCGCATACTTGAGATCACCATACAGGGCGAAGCCATGCGCCGCCCAGACGGGCGCAGCCATGCCAACCGCACAGCAAACAGTGGTGGCGCGCACCAGACCTGGAAGCGTTCCGACCCATGATGCCACCCGGCGTGGCGCTGAAAATCGCATGCGCGGGAATGTCCTCAACGATGCAGCACTCCGTACGAAAGTCCGGGCCGGAACGCCGAATCCGACCCCGTTTATGAGACAATTTTAGTTTGGCCCACTGCCCGGCCACCTCCCGACTGGCGCGCAGGCCCTGCGGAGCCGCCATGCGGCCCGGGGAGACCACGGCATCTGCAGAGGCCGGGAGTGCGGTGGCGTGCACAGTAGCTTACACGTTTTACGACGTGGGCAGCACCGCTCCGCCGAAACGAACAAGGAAAGAACTGGAGTGACTATGGGTTTTCTCGCTGGAAAAAAGATTCTGATCACCGGGCTGCTGTCCAATCGCTCGATTGCCTATGGCATTGCTTCCGCCTGCAAACGTGAAGGCGCCGACCTGGCCTTCACCTACGTAGGTGAGCGCTTCAAAGACCGCATCAACGAATTCGCCAAGGAATTCGGCACGGACCTGGTCTTTGAATGTGATGTCGGCAGCGACGAAGCGATCGATGCGCTGTTCGCCGACCTGGGCAAATCCTGGTCGCAGCTCGACGGCATCGTCCACTCCATCGGCTTCGCCCCGCGCGAAGCGATTGCTGGCAATCTGCTTGACGGCCTGTCGCGCGAATCGTTCCGCATTGCCCACGACATCTCCGCCTACAGCTTCCCGGCCATGGCGAAGGCGGCCATGCCACTGCTCTCCCCCAAAGCCTCGCTGCTGACGCTGACCTACCTCGGCGCCGAGCGCTTCGTCCCCAACTACAACACCATGGGCCTTGCCAAGGCCTCGCTCGAAGCGAGCGTCCGCTACCTGGCCGGCGCCATCGGCCCCAAGGGCATCCGCGTCAACGGCATTTCGGCCGGTCCGATCAAGACGCTTGCCGCCTCCGGCATCAAGGGCTTCGGCAAGATCCTGGCGCATACCGAACACAACGCTCCGTTGCAACGCAATGTGACCATCGAGGAAGTCGGCAATGCGGCCGCCTTCCTGCTCTCAGACCTGTCGAGCGGCATCACCGGGGAAATCACGCATGTCGATGCGGGCTTCAACATCATCTCCGGCGGCTTGACGGAAGACGATATGGGCTGAGCCCCCGCGCGGCTGCCTGTAGTGCGATCCTTCCTCAATCGCCTGGCGGCATGACAAGAAAGCCCGGGATGCCCGGGCTTTTTTTATTTCAGTGCAAGGGACTGGGGCATGCAGGACCGTCGCACGAGTCCATGGCGCGGGCAGGCACGATTCCACCACGTCGACGATCGACGCCCGTCAGAGGCGTCTCCCGGGCAGCATGCGCACCAGGGTATTGTCGCGGGTGACATAGTGATGGACCAGCGCCGCCGCTGCATGAAGGCCGATCAGGAAATAACCGGCAGTGGCAAGCGCTTCGTGGAAGTCCTTGAGCTGGTGGGAGAGCGACTCATCCGCGCCAATCAGCGCTGGAACCGCCACGCCGAACAGGTTGATCGGCTTGCCCGCTGCGCTCAGCGTCAGCCAGCCCAGGAGCGGCGTAACGATCATGAAAGCATACAGGGCATAATGCATGAGTCGAGCAAACCTGTCCTGCCACCCCGGCATCGGTGGACGCACGGGCGGTGTATCACCGCCAATCCAGCGTCCGCCCAACCGGACCGCTACGAGCCCGAGTACGCACAGGCCGAGCAGAAAATGCAGGATCTTGAGATCCGCCCGCAACGCGCTCCCCTTGGGCGCGAGGTCGCGCAGCTCCATGGCCGCGTACACAGCGACAAGCAGCACCAGCATTAACCAATGCAGGCCAATGATCAAAGTACTGTAGCGGTCTTGCGAGTTCTTCAATGTCATGGTTGCCCCACCAGGCCTGATTCTGGCACAGGCCCGACATGACACCCGTCAGGTCAGACCTGCAGCGGCCACTCGGACTCCCGTGATCGAATCATGGAGCAAGCTCGGCCGAATGGAAGTAGTGTAGCGAGCGCAAAGGCTTCCGCATACCCCTCCGGGTCAATACTCCAACCGACTTGCATGGGGTTCCGCGGTGATGCGTGGCATGGCTATTGGCAAGGGCAACCCAGGCGGGCCGGGTCGGCACGCCAACCACCTCTCGTGCGCAGGCCCAGGGGCATTGCCCTGGGCTTGCACCCTTGCCAATCGGGTTCATGCTTACGGCAGCTTGACCGTATACAGCCCCGGGAGACCTGCTGCGACAGTAGCCGTCACCTTGCCATCGACAATATTGAACGAAGGGCTCGATGCCAGGCTCGCAGCCACTGCATTGCCGCTGCCATCCAGTGTGTAGAAGTAGACAGTGGGATTGCTGGGAAGGATACCTGCGGTCGGCACAGTGATCTGGACCTGGCGATCCGTGGCGCTCTCAAAGAAATCCGTTGCCCTCACATCGTAGGCTACGTCACCCACGGCGCCAGCCGGCAAGCTCGTGAGTTTGCCAAAGCATACCTTGTTCTCCGGTTCAACCGCAGACGGAACCGGTAACGAAGACGTCTTCAACGTCAGCTTGCCAAAATCGTTCCCAGCCTCATCCCCAGCAGTCAATGAGAGCGACGCATTGGGAATCGTGCCAGTGATTTTCTTATAGCTGTCAGGGCAGCTCAATGAGGCAACTGGAGCAGGCGGTGGCGCGGTCGTACTCGAAGCGGCAGGCTCACCATCGCCCCCACCTCCGCAAGCTGCCAAGAACAAAGATGCCATCGTGCAACTCACCAATACAATTTTTTTCATGCTCAGATTCTCCTGATCAATTACGAATGGATAAATGCCGGCGACTGCATGCATGCGTACCGGCATATCGCCGCAGGCATGGGCACACCTCACTGCACGACAAACAGACAGGGCAAAAAACAGAGAACAACTTGAGAACAACTGGATACAGCTCGGGGACATCTGGACAACTTGTAGGAGAGGCAACTCAGGCGCATGTATGGCAACGCCTTACGCTGTCCATGACATGCTAATGCCCGATGACCTCAATCATGAAGACAAATAAGGTCAACAACACCAAACAACTGAAAATGAAAAACATCAGTACGTTGCGACACTCGACTGACATATCACGTGCTGTTCCGGCGATTTCTGATACAACGTAAAATGAAAGGCGTATTGCGGTCGCCGGGCATACAAACCCCACGTCACGGTGCGGCGCCAAACACAACAACAAGGACGAGACAAAATATGCATATCGCCATCCTCGGAGGTTCGGGGCTTATCGGGAGCGAGACTGCCCGGCAGCTGGTTGCCGCCGGCCACACTGTCACCCTGCTCTCCCGACGTCCGGCAGCTGATCTCCCGGACCTGCCCTGGAAGGCATGCGAAATTGCCGATGCTGCGGCGGTACGCGATACGCTGGCATCTATCCGCCCGGCGGCGGTCATCCATCTGGCAGCATTGCTGCAGTTCTCATGCGACCAGCAGCCCGCCGAGGCGATCCGCATCAATGTGGACGGTACGGTAAATGTGCTCGAAGCTTGCCGCGCTGCAGGAATCAGGCGCGTGGTGTTCGGCAGCAGCATGGCAGTGTATGGCCGCCGTACGGACCGGATGTCGGAAACTGATCCGATCCCCGACGATGTCGGCCTGTATGGCCAGACCAAGCGGCTATGCGAGATTCTCGGTGCGCGCTACCGTGCGTTGTATGGCATGGAGTTCGTCGCGCTGCGCTATGCAGGCGTCATCGGTCCGCAGGAACTGCATAGCGCCGGCATGGCCATGGTGCGGCAACAGATCCGCAGCACGGCATCGGGCAAGGATGTGACCATCGACGATGCCAGCGGGCGCGAGACAGTCCATCTGACCCATGTATCGGACGCCGCCGCCGCCACCGTCGCAGCGGCGTTGCATCCGGGCCCGGCACATACGGTCTACAACGTGGCCGGCCCCATCGACAACTATATGACACTGGTCGACTATCACGCAGCCGTGCGCGCCCTGGTGCCGCATGCCGGCGCCGTGCACTGGGCCGGATCGGCGCGCGGTGCGGGGCCGCTCGACCTGACCCGGTTGCAAACGGATCTGGGCGTCAGTCCGGCAGTGACAGTGCCGGAAGCATTGCGTCGCGATCTACGGACGCTGGGCTGGCTGTAGCCATACGGCATTGCCGCCGACATTGATGTTCAGAAAACAGGATGTCTGGTGCGCTGCGCACCGGACACCCCACGCCTTACTTGGCTGATATCAATCCGCTCGTCTCTAGGTAACCGGATACCGGCTTGTTCAGCGAGCGTGCTTCGACCTTGACGATCCCATGCTGGGGCGCCAGCCAGGCGGTTGCCCGATACTGCCGCAGTTTGCCGTTCGTCGCGACGTCGACCTTGCATGCTTGCCGGTACGCTACACCACGAACGGTGATGTCTTCGCGCCCCAGGTAAGTCACCGTGACATCCGTGCCCTTTTCGGGCGCCGACAGCGGAGCGCCGCCCACACCTCGCTCCTGATAAACCGCATACGTCCGTGACGCATTCAGCGGCAACCCGGTGACATCGGGGGTCACGAACTTGCCAGTGGCCTCATCCTGAAAGGTGTACCGATAGCGCTTGTCATCCGCCGTCGTGCCCGGATCCATATGCGAGATCGCGGCCAGCGGGATCATCGGCGCTTCGGGCTTGAACAGCGCGGTCTGCTTCACGTCGTTGGCGGTATAGAAGAACCCGCTGACGGCATCGATCTCGATACCCTGATAGTCCGCCCCTTCGAACGACATCGGGCCCACGCCCTTGAAATCGGCGCTATAGAAGCTTGCCGGCACGCCGTTCATGTACATGCTGAACTGCAGCTTCTGCCCTGCTGCCGGCAACACCAGGCACTCCGCGCCCAGCGTCGAGGCATCGTACTGCGTAGCCGGCTGGCTGGCTGCAGCCCCGTTCGTGGCTGCGGGATCATGGCTCGACCCGCCACATGCCGTCAGGATGGAGGCGAGCGCCATCACACTACCTGCCAATTTGATTTTCATGTAGCTGTTCCCCGTTGCTGATTGATCGACCCGTTACGCGGATTCGCGCAACGGATCGTACGAGGAACACACCGCAATGACTGCTAAGCAATGCAAAGATCCACGATGCTTAACAAATGCATGAAAGCATCGTGTTGAAACGTGACATCGTTGGCGCGTCTCAGCGGCCCGGCAGGCATCGACATGGCAAGCAGGATCTGGTACTCGCGTCATCACCCAACAGGGAGACATCGCGAATACCACTTACATCACGACAATCCCATGCACAGATATTTCAGCTCGAGATACTCTTCGATGCCATACTTCGAGCCTTCACGCCCCAGGCCCGATTGCTTCACGCCACCGAACGGCGCGACCTCATTCGAGATGGCGCCGGCGTTGATGCCGACCATGCCAAACTCGAGACCTTCGGCGATCCGCCATACGCGTGACAGGTCACGGGTATAGACGTAAGAGGCCAATCCGTACTCCGCATGATTGGCTAGCGCCAAGGCTTCTTCCTCCGTTTCGAAACGGACGATGCCGATCACCGGCCCGAAAGTTTCCTCGCGGAACATCAGCATCTCGTCGGTCACGCCGGTCATCACGGTCGGTGCAAAGAAGCGCCCTTCACCGGCCTTGCCGCCAGTCACCACCTTGGCGCCACGCTGGCAGGCATCTTCGACGTGCTGACGCACCTTGTTCAAACCCTGATCATCGATCAGCGGCCCCATGGTGACGCCTTCTTCAAAGGCGTTGCCCAGGCAAATGGCCTCGGAGCGTGCAGCCAGCGCAGCCACGAAGCGGTCATGGATGCCGGCCTGCACATAGAAGCGGTTGGGCGCGATGCAGACCTGACCCGCGTTGCGGTACTTGGACATGCAGGCGCCAGTCACGGCGGCATCGAGATCGGCATCGTCGAACACGATGAACGGTGCATGGCCACCCAGTTCGAGCGCCAGCTTCTTCACCGTGGATGACGACTGACGCATGAGAATCCGGCCGACTTCCGTCGAGCCGGTAAACGAGACATGCGCCACGCGCGGATCCGTGGTGAGCACCTCGCCCACCTTGATCGAATTGGCGCTGTCGGCGGTGAGGATATTGAGCACGCCTGCCGGAATGCCGGCGCGCATGGCCAGCTCACCGAGCGCAAGTGCCGTGAGCGGCGTCTGCTCAGCCGGCTTGACGACGATGGTGCAGCCTGCGGCAAGCGCCGGTGCGACCTTGCGGGTGATCATGGCCAGCGGAAAATTCCACGGTGTAATGGATACGCACACGCCGATCGGCTGCTTGATCACCACCAGGCGCTTGTCGGCCGCGGGGCTCTGCAGCACGTCGCCGTTGACACGCTTGGCTTCTTCCGCAAACCATTCGACGAACGAGAGGCCGTAGTCCACTTCGCCACGCGCTTCAGCCAGCGGCTTGCCTTCCTCCCCGGCGATGATCGCGGCAAGGTCGCCAGCATGCTGGCACAGCAGGTAATACCAGGCGCGCATGCGCCGTGCGCGCTCCTTGCCGGTCAGCGCACGCCACGCCGGTAGGGCGCGATGTGCCGCATCGATGGCGGCCCGGGCATCGGCGGCGTCGGCATTGGGCACGCTGGCAATGGTGGCGCCCGTCGCGGGGTCGTCCACGGCAAAGACCGACTCAGTGAGGGCACTGCGCCACTGGCCATCGCACAGGTAACGGTTCTTGAGCAAGCTCGGATCCTGCAGGTGTTTGGAGAGTGTCATGATAGAAAGGCCGCCATGCGGCTGTGGGATCAAAAAAAGAAGATTTCCAGGACGATCCATCACGGACCATCCCGGGCGTTGTCATCGCGTACGGGAAGCAACCATGCAGGGCTTGCGCAGCCCGGCGCCACTCCAGCATCAAGGCGACCGGTGGCTGAACCTTCCGACTGGCATCTCTCCGCCCTGTCAGGTGAAGGCTACGCCATGGCCTGCCCGCCATTGATATCCAGCGAAATTCCGGTGATGAAAGCCGCATCGTCAGAGGCGAGGAATGCAACCGCGCCGGCGATATCATCCACACCGGCGTGCCGGCGCAGCGGAATCTCCGACACGATGCGCTCGCGCTCTTCCGGCGTGCGGCGCTCGGCCCACAGTCCGGAGGTACGCGGCGTGAGAACCACGCCCGGGCAGATGCAATTGACGGTGATGCCCGACGGTCCGTACTCCATCGCCAGCTGACGCGTCAGTGCGGCCATTGCGCCTTTGGCTGCTGCGTAGTTCGGACCGGCGATGAAGCTGCCGAAACGTCCGGCCTTGGAACCGTAGTTGACGATGCGCCCCGCTCCGCCCCGCTGCATCAGCGGCAGCGCTGCACGGCAGGCCCACACCGCCCCCATCAGGTTGAGGTTCATCACGCGTGCCCAGTCATCATCGCTTTCATCCATGAAGCGATACGGCGTGTGCAGCGAGCCGCCGGCGTTGTTCACGAGCAGGTCAAGCCGGCCGCTGGCGTCGAAGGCGGCCTGCACGGCGTCACGGACTTCCGACTCGCGCGTGGAATCCGCCTGGATCGCATGCAGTGCAAGTCCCAGGGACGCAGCCTCTGCAACCGCATCTTCGAGCACGTTGCCATCGCGGTCTGAAATCCACACCTGCATGCCCTCTTGCGCGAGGCGGATGGCCGTAGCCCGGCCAATGCCACCGCCTGCGCCGGTCAGGAACGCTGTCTTGCCTCTCAAGCCGCGCATATTCACTCCACCGTGATATTGGCGAATTTGATGACCTTGGCCCAGCGTTGCATCTCGGCGTCCATCAACTGGCGGAAATCGGCAATCGACCCGCCCTTCGCCTGGCCGCCGACATTGTCGAGACGCTGCTTGAAGGTATCGGTCGCGAGGATCTTGTTCACCTCGGTATTGATCTTCTGCAGGATGGCTGGCGGCGTGCCGGCGGGTGCCAGCAGCGAGAACCAGCCTTGCGACTCGAAGCCCGGCACGCCTGCCTCGATCATGGTCGGCAGATCGGGGGCCGATGGGCTGCGCTGCGCAGTCGTCACGGCCAGTGCCTTGATGCGGCCGGATTTGATATGCGGCAAGGCTGCCGGGAGGTTGTCGAACATCAGGTCGATCTGGCCACCCATCAGGTCAGCCAGGGCCGGTGCGCTGCCGCGATACGGAATATGCGTGATGAACGTGCCGGTCATCGACTTGAACATCTCCGACGACAGGTGCGGCGTGCCACCGATGCTGGACGAGCCGTAGTTCAGCTTGCCGGGCTTCTGCTTGGCAAGGTTGATCACGTCCTTTACCGACTTGGCTTGCAGCTTGGGGCTGATGATCAGGACGTTGGGCACCGTGGCCACGACCACGATGGGATCCAGGCGTTTCTGCGGATCGAAATTGCTGTTCTTGAACAGCAACGGATTAATGGTCAGCGTCTGTGGCGCGCCGACGACCAGCGTGTAGCCATCGGGAGCTGAACGCGCGGCCGCCTCCATGCCGATATTGCCGCTTGCGCCGCTGCGGTTCTCGACCACGAACGGCTGGCCCAGCGCACGCGACAGGCGATCAGCGATCTCGCGCCCCACGATGTCGGTCGCACCACCCGGCGGGAATGGCACGATCACGCGCACCGGCTTGTCCGGATAGGATGCAGCGGGATCGGATGCCGCGCCGGCCAGGCCGGGCAGCGTAGACATGCACACCAGCAGCGCCAATGATTTGAACAGTTTCATGACAGTCTCCTTGGTTTTATGTTTTGGTGGATCCAGGATGCCTGCCACCCCGCGCGGAGCGAGACAGCCGGCATGGTGCTCAAGAGCCGGGCTAGTCCATGAGCGTGCCGCCATTCACATCCAGCACATGGCCGGTAATGAAGGACGCGGCCGGGCTGGCCAGGAAGTACGCTGCATCGGCAATCTCCTCGATCCGCCCGAGGCGGCCGAGCGGCACGCGTGCGGCGATCTCGGGCCAGCGGTCGCGCGGAATCATCTCGCCCTCGATCGGCCCGGGCGCCACGGCATTCACCCGCACGTCCGGCGCCAGCTCGGTGGCTAGCGATTTCATCAGCGAGATCACGCCCGCCTTGGAGGCGCAGTAGTGCGCCTTGGTCCCGCTGCGCGAGGCATTGAGTGCGGCGAAGCCCGTCTTACCAGCACGCGACGTCAGCAGTGTGATGCTGCCCCGCGCACGTGTCAGCGGCGCGATCGCAGCCTGCGCCACGATGAAGCTGCCGGTCAGGTTCACGTCGAGAATGCGCTTCCACTCGTCCAGCGGCGTCTCGGCAATGGACTTGACCGGCGCCGTGATCGCCGCAGAATGCACCAGCGCCTGCAACGTTCCGAGACGGCTGGCCTGTTCGACCAGCTGCGTCACCTGGGTCGGATCACAGACATCGGTGCGGATGAACTCGCACCCTTCAGGCAATGCGTCCTGCGGCTCGGCCAGATCCGCCACCACCACGCGGTAATCCGCCGCAAAGCGCTGCACGATGGCACGACCAATGTTGCGTGCGCCGCCCGTGACAATGGCAACAGGTTTCATGGCTGGTCCTCAGTAGTCGGAAACATCGACATGGCTCGAAGCCGGATCGACCGTGACATCGATGACCGTCGGCACACCCGAGGCGCGCGCTTCGGCCAGCGCCGCGGCAAGCTGTTCGCGTGTCGTGACGTTGACACCGCGGCAACCCATGCCACGTGCGATCTGCGCGAAATCGGTCGTCGAGAAATCGACCGCGATGCGACGCTCCTTGAGGTTGTCGCGCACCATGCCCAGGCCGCTGTTATTGGCCACGACCACGGTGATCGGCAGGTTCTCCTGCACACAGGTCGCCATCACGTTCATGGTCATGGCAAAGCCGCCGTCGCCGGTCAGGCACACCACGTTCTTCTCCGGATGTACAAGCTTGGTCGCTGCCGCGGCCGGCGCACCCCAGCCCATGCCGCCAATGCCGCCGGGCACGATCAACTGGCCGGGCGTGCGGATCTTCAGTGTGGTGGTGGCCCAGATACGGTTGGTACCGGCATCCAGCGTGAGCAGGTCGTCCGGCGTGAGGAATGTGTCCAGCGTCTTGATGATGTCGGCATTGTTCAGCATGCCAGGCGCGGCAGCCGGCACATCGAGCGATACCGGATGGGAAGCGTTCACGTCCGCGATCCACGCCAGGCGCGCATCGCGCTGGGCGGCGCCGAGGTCGTGTTCGAGCAGCGCCTCGAGTGCATCGCTACCATCCGCGCACAGTGCCAGTTCGACCGGATACACCCAGCCCGCATTGCGCGGATCGACGTCGATCTGGGCAATGCGCTGCACACCTGGCTTGATGAAGTCGGCGCTGCGGAACTTGATATAGTCGGCGCCGAGGCTCGCGCCGACCACCACGAGCACGTCGGCGGAGGTCACTGCGGCATTGGCTGATTTCATGCCCCAGGTGCCGAGCATGCCCACCGACACGGCGGATGTTTCATCAACGATGCCCTTGCCGTTGTAGCTGGTCGCCACAGCAAGGCCGAAGCGCTCCGCCAGCGCCGCCACGGCCTTGCGGCCGCGCGCATTCTGCATGCCATTGCCGACCACCAGTACCGGCCGCTTGGCGCCACGCACCATCTCCGCCAGCGCGGCCAGCCCCTTGCCGTCTGGCTTGGGCATCACGACCTCTTGGTAACCCTGCGCCGGATACAGCTGCACGCGCTCCTGCTGGGGCATCTCGCGGCGGATGATGGGCGACTTGAGCACCACGGCAGTCGGGCCCTGGCGTGGCAGGTTGGCCTGCTTGTAGGCCTGCTGGATGGCGTACACCGCCTCGTGCGGTTCGGTCGCGTAGTAGGTGGCCTTGGTCATGGTCTTCATGACATTGCGTACGTCGGCCGCGCCGTAGTCGCCGGTCATGGTCTGGTACACGCCGTACATGCCAAAGCCGTCGTAGCAGGACGTATCGGTCAGCACCAGCATCGGCGAACCCGAGAAATACGCTTCCAGGATACCAAACGCCCCCGTGGTGCTGGCAAACGGCCCCTGCCCCATGTACACGCCCGGCTTGCCGGTCAGCCGGCCCACTACCTGCGCCATGATCGATGCCACCTGTTCGCCGCGCGTGAGCACCACGCGCACATCCTTACGCTTGGCGTAGAACTCATCGAGCATCCACGTCACGCCGAGTCCCGGCAAGGTAAACGCATATTCGACATCGAGCTCGGTCAGGGTACGGACCATGGCGTGCTTGGTGGTTTCGCCGGCCGGTACAGCAGTCACTGCATTCATGTGCTTCTCCTCCATTGTTTTTTTAGAATACAAACGTTTGCATTTGCATGTCAACCAGTATCTTCATGGAAAATACTGGTCAACGTGTTATAGTCATGACCATCGTTTGCAAAAGGATGTTGGAACGCGCATGGCGGCTGGTTTGAAAGATGTGGCCCGGATGGTCGGAGTCTCGATCAGTACGGTGTCCCGCGCATTGCACCGGCCCGAGATGGTCGACGCGGATACCCGCGAACGCGTCAATGCGGCAGTGAGCGCGCTCGGCTATGTGCCGCAGGGCGTGGGCCGCGCGCTGGTATCGCGCCGCACGTACAGCATCGGCGCGGTGATTCCACGCATCGGTGTCTCGGCGTTCGCACAAACAGTGGAAGCGCTACGCCAGGGCCTCGGCCAGGCCAACTACACCCTGCTTCTCGCACAGCCGCCGCTCAACGAGCAATCCGACCTGCGCCCCCTGCGCCGCCTGATCGAGCGCGGTGTGGATGGCATCGTGCTGCTCGGCAGCGACTGCCCACAAGCCTGGCTGGAAATCATCGAGAAAAATGGCCTGCCCATGACCACGATCTGGGCGGATGCCAGCGATGCGCCGCCTGGCGCGATCGGCTTCGACAACCGCGTTGCCGGACGGCAGGCAGCGGAGCATCTGCTGCAGTTGGGACACCGCGAGTTTGCTTTCATCAGTGGATACCTCGCATCCAACCAGCGTTCGCAGCAGCGTTACCAGGGATTGCTGGAAGCCATCGCCGCGGGCGGTGGCCGGCTGCCGCGCGAGCTTGTGATCGAGGCCGACTATGCATTCTCGGAAGGCTACCGGGCGGCACTCCAGCTACTCGAAAGCGGGCAGCGTTTTACGGCGTTGGTCTGCGGCAACGACTATCTGGCGCTAGGCGCCATGGCAGGACTGCGCGAGCGCGGCCTGCGCATTCCGCACGACATGTCCGTGATTGGCTTCAACGACAGCGAGTTCTCGGCCTTCGTCGACCCGCCGCTGACGACCATCCGTTTTCCGTCGGTCGAGATCGGCACGGCTGCAGCGGAAACCCTGCTGGCTGCCATCGAGGGTGCGGAGCGGATGCCGCCAGCGCTCATGCTGCCGACGACTCTGGTACAGCGCAGTTCAACTGCGCCAGCAGCCACCACACCGTAGCCATCGCGGCAGAGCCAGTCAGCTCCGTTCCAGCACGGGTTTCCAGGACATGCGTCGGGCCTGGCGCCCGCGACGCTTGCGCTCCCAGATGACGATGCCGGTCACTGCCAGCATCACGACCACCAGCCCCATCAACGACATCAGGATACGGCCCGGCAGGCCGAGGATGCGGCCGGAGTGCAGCGGCAGCTGAAGCTGTACGAAGACATCCGCAGCAGTGCCGTGCCACGGCCGATGCATGCCAAGAATCCGTCCGTCTTCGGCGCTGACATAGATATTGGACAACCCCATGCCCATTGCGCCGAGTTCGTTTTCCGGATCGAAGAACGATACGTTGTAGAACGGGAAATCCCCGCCATACCAGATGCCGCCCGGCGGATGCTCGAAGCCCAGGCGCTTGCCTTCTGCCGCAGCAATCTCGATGGCTTGCGCAAAACTCAGCTTGGGCTCGAGATACGTGCCATACGGCGCAGGCTTGAGGGTCTCGTACGGTCCGGGCGTGGTGGTGGATACAGTGGACATCACCGGATAGAACACCTCGCGATACAGGTTCAGCGAGAACGAGGTGAACGCCACGATCAGGATGACGCCCCACGCCCACAATCCACCTGCGCGATGCAGGTCGAAATTGACCTTGTAGCCGCCGGCGCGCCAGCGTACCAGCCACGCGGGTTTCCACCGCGCCAGCCACGAAACGGCGCGCGCACGTAACTGGACTCTGTTCGATTCCGCCGACGACATGCGTCGGCGCAAGCGACTCGGCCATGTCAGGTACATCGCCACAAAGCTGTCGAGAAACCACATTAGCGCCACGCCGCCCATGAGCCAGTATCCCCAGCGGTCCGAGCCAGCGAAGGGCGGAATATGCAGGCTTTCATGGAGATGCCGCAGCCATGGCATGAGGTTGCGCCTGGACAGCGCCACGCTCTTGGAATCGCGATGCCCGGTGATCTGCGCGGACACGGGATCGACAAACACGGTGTTGTAGTCTAGGCGATAAGGCCGGCCCGTGGCCGGATCGATTTTCGCCCGCACCAGGAATGACGCGGCATGTCCCTCTTCCAGGCCCAGCGTCATGTAGCTGACCATCACGCGTGGATCGGCTGCCTCGACCGCCGCAGCCAGCGTATTGGGATGCTGCAGCGGGCCGCGGCCCGGCGTATGCATGATGTCAGCGTTGAGCCACTCGTCGAGTTCATGGTCCCATGAGATGACCGCCCCCGTCAGGCCAGCGACGATCAGGAACAAGGCGATCGAGAGCCCGAGCCAGCGATGGACGATGGTCCAGAATGCGCGCACTGCAACCATCTCCTCAGAAATCGAGCGTGGCCGTCAGTGCCACCGTACGCGGCGCAGATTGCACCAAATAATTGGAACCCGGGAAGCCGCCGACCGAGGCCCAGTAGTTTTTGCCGAATACATTATCCACACGGGCCCGCAGGGTCAGCAGACGCGCCTGCCCGATTGGTACCAGATAGCGCATGCCGAGATCCGTGCGCGTCCAGCTGGAGACAGACAAGGTATTGGCGGCATTGGCAAACTGGCTCGAGGTATGGACGACGCGCGCATTGACGGCCAGCCCTCGTACGCCGGGCACATCCCAGTCGGCGCCCAGGCTCAGCTGCCGTTTCGGCACACCAATAGCATAGCGGCCATCGTTGATGCCACCCGGCGTGCTTTCCTGCTTGGCAGACAGCAGCGTCAGTCCGCCCAGCAGGCGCAAACCCTTGAACAGCTCGCCATAGACCGAGAGCTCGGCGCCGCGGTTGCGCTGCTTGCCATACTCATCGAACACCTGGTTGACGACATAGGCCGATGGCTTGTCGGTAGTGAACAGCGCCAGGCCCGCACCGACGCGCTGTCCTTCCCACTTGGCGCCAATCTCCTTCTGCTTGGTGCGATACGGAGCAAATACTTGGCCGGCGTTGACGACCGGTTGCCCGTTGGCGCTGGCCGGCGCAACTTCGCCCTTGGCCAGTCCTTCAATGTAGTTCGCATACAGGGACCAACCGGCCGCCGGCTTGAACACAACGCCCATGGCCGGCGTCACGCGCGACTTGCTGTAGGAATCAGCCAGCGCGCCCGTGCCATAGTTGTAGCTGTTCTGCTTGATGGTCTGGTGACGCAAGCCCAGCGTCACCAGCACGCGATCGTCGAGGAAGGACATCGTATCGGCCAGCGCCACGCTGCGATGCGTGACATCGCCGACCCGCAGGGGATTGTTCAGGTCACCGCCGAACATCGTCAACGCCGGGGCCAAGGATACTGTCGGGTTGTAGAGGTTATTCAGGACACTGGCGCCGCCCATGCCCCAGGCATTGCGCTCCTCGGCGTCATAGACCATGGCCGACGCCGTGACCTGGTGACCCACCGGGCCGGTTGCGAAGGCACCGCGGATACCGATCTCGCCGGTCTTGATATTGTCTTCCCGGCGATTGTCAAAACGACGACCGGTACTGTCGCCAGCCGCATTCTGGATGCTCAGCGAAGACAGGGAGTTGCTTTCCTTGCCCTGACGAATGCCGCCCGCCGCCCAGGCTGTCAGGCCGGGGACGATATCCCATTCACCACGCACCGTGCCGAACAGGTCCTTCTCGCTCGAATAGGTCCATGGCTGGGCATAGTTGCGGCGGGCCTCCGGCACGGCGGGAATGAAGGCGCCGGGGGTCACGCTGGGGCGCCCGGCCTGCAGCTCGTTGTCCTGATAACCGAGGTCCGCGGAAAGGCGCACGTCGCGGCTGCGCCAGTCGACGCCCAGGGAAAACATGGTCAGTTCGCGGCTTTCGCCATCGATTGCCGTATCGCCATCGCGGCGCACGGCGTTCAGGCGCACGCCGGCACTCTCGTTGGGACCGAAGCGACGCGACAGATCGATTGCGCCGAATACCTGCCCTCCAGTTTGTACGCCCGCGCTGACCTGCGACAGAGGTTCCGCGCTAGCGCGCTTGGGCAGCAGGTTCACCGAACCGCCCAGACCCGAACCACCAGGCGCCGCGCCATTCAAGAACGCATTGGCCCCCAGCAGGACCTCGACGCGCTCGAAGAATTCCGAGGCCACATACTGGCGCGGCAACATCCCGTACAAGCCGTTGTAGGCAATATCATCGGAATACAGCGGAAAACCGCGCACCACATAGACTTCCTGGAAATTCCCAAAGCCGCGCGCCTGCCGGACCGAGGGATCGTTCAGCAGCACATCAGCCACGCTCTGTGCCTGCTGGTCGGCGATCAGTTCGCGCGTATAGCTCTTGATGTTGAACGGCGTATCCATGACATCCTGCGTGCCCAGCACGCCCACCCGGCTACCGCGTGCCACCTGCCCGCCAGCGAATGGCTTGGCCAGGCCGCCCGCCGAGGCATCCGCGCTGGCTTCGACCGTCACGGTCTCCAGCTCGGCCACGGGCGTGTCCGGACGGCCAGGCTGCCCTTGGGCAAAAGCAGCGCATGAGGTCAGTGCCGTGATGGCAAGTGTGATTGGCCGGCGGGAAAGAGCAGTCGACATGGCATCCAGTAATAATGAGAACAATTATCACTATCATATCGCTATTCGACGAGGAATCAAACCCCGCGCGTCTCGTCGGTGTCCAGATTCCGGCGCCTCTCTAAATGGCCTGCCCCAGATTACATGGAGACGCCTCTCCAACAGTTGCGCCGCTCATGTCTGCTCATGTAATGACGGCGGCGCCAGCGCGGCAAAGGCACCGGCTGACGGGCAGCAGCCTCCTCGGCAACTGTTTCCTTGCCCCGCATACCACAGGCTGTTCCAACGGAGCCTGACGCGCTCCTGAAACGACTGCGCGAAACCGGCCTCAGACGCTGCGGTACATCGGACGTACCGGCTTCCGATTGCCGCCCACGAATGAAGGACAACACCGCCACGCCAGCAAAAATCAGTGCAGGGATCCACACCAGTGCCCGAATCATTTGCGCAAGCGGCACCAGAACCGAATTCGCTGCCAGGGTCGCCTGCAGAATGTCATGACCGACAATGTATCCCCCCACCGCAAATGCTACCGCCACCCACCAAGGTGCACGCAACAAAATCTCGATGACGGATGGTTCGTGCCGGCGACGCCCCATGTCTTTCCCCGTTTTTAGTCGTTTTTTGTAGTCGCGTGTGCTGTACAGCGCGCGACAACATCAATCTGATCGGGTCGACACAAAGTGGCAACTCCACCTTGATGAGGCATCATGTTTCGCACGCAGGACGTCTCTGGGTCTCGCATGGTCCCCGCGCCTGCAAAATGGAGGGCAACACGAAAACACGACAACCCAAAACGAAAAAGCCGCAACCCTTACAGGTAGCGGCTTTCGCGTGTTGCCTTGGCGGAGACGGAGGGATTCGAACCCTCGATACAGGTTTTGGCCCGTATGCTCCCTTAGCAGGGGAGTGCCTTCGACCTCTCGGCCACGTCTCCGGAAACAGATGCTGCGTGGCTTTTGCAGCGCAGCGAAGCCCGAATTCTAGCGGGTCGGGCGCGCCCGGTCAATCAACTCGGCGCATTCCGCGCAAATCATTCCTGCTCGAGCTCGAAGGCCTTGTGCAGGGCGCGAACGGCAAGCTCCATGTACTTCTCGTCAATCACCACCGAGATCTTGATCTCCGAAGTGGAGATCATCTGGATGTTGATGCCCTCTTCCGACAGCGTACGGAACATCTTGCTGGCGATGCCGACATGCGAACGCATGCCCACGCCAACGACCGAAACCTTGGAGACCTTGGGGTCGCCCGTGATGTTGCCGGCGCCGATATGCGTCTTGACGTCGCCATTGAGGATGTTCAGCGCAGCCTGGTATTCGGCGCGCGGCACGGTGAAGGTGAAATCGGTCTTGCCGTCGACAGACTGGTTCTGGATGATCATGTCGACGTCGATATTGGCCTCAGCCACCGGACCGAGGATCTGGTAGGCGATGCCCGGACGGTCAGGGACGCCGATCACGGTGATCTTGGCTTCGTCGCGGGAGAAGGCGATGCCGGAGATAACGGCTGCTTCCATGGTGGGATCTTCCTCAAAAGTAATCAGCGTACCCGACTGCATTTCGGTTTCAACCGGGATCATCGGGTCGGTCAGGGACGACAGCACACGGGTCTTCACGTGGTACTTGCCGGCGAACTCCACGGAGCGGATTTGCAGCACCTTGGAGCCCAGGCTGGCCATTTCCAGCATTTCCTCGAAGGTCACGCGGTTCAGGCGGCGGGCTTCTTCGACCACGCGCGGGTCGGTGGTGTACACGCCGTCCACGTCGGTGTAGATGAGGCACTCATCGGCCTTGATGGCGGCAGCGACGGCCACGGCGGAGGTGTCGGACCCCCCCCGGCCGAGCGTGGTGATGTTGCCCTTCTCGTCCACGCCCTGGAAGCCGGTGATGATAACCACGCGGCCCGCATCCAGGTCGCCAAGAATGCGCTTGTCGTCGATCGACTCGATGCGCGCCTTGGTGTAGGCGGAGTTCGTGCGCACCGGCACTTGCCAGCCGGCGTAGCTGACCGCGCCAAGGCCTTCGGCCTGCAGGGCAAGCGACAGGAGGCCAACGCTGACCTGCTCGCCGGTCGAGGCGATCATGTCGAGTTCGCGGGGATTGGGCTGCGCCGAAATCTCGCGCGCCAGGCCCAGCAGCCGGTTGGTTTCCCCCGACATGGCGGAAGGAACCACCACCACGCGGTGACCGGCGCGATGCCATTTGGCGACGCGCTTCGCGACATTCTTGATGCGTTCGACAGAACCCATCGAAGTGCCGCCGTATTTATGAACGATGAGTGCCATGAATGTACGCGCAGACGAATAATGAAAAACCCCTAAAAATACCATGCAGGGGCCCGTCTGGCAAGGCGTGGCGCGGCCTGGAGGCGGTATCGCGAGGTTTCGGCATCGCTGCGACGCGCCGTACGGCGTGTACAGTCGGCGGCTGCCTGTTGCCGGACACATCTGCCGCTGCACGGACGGATGCGGTCCGCTTCGCTTTCGGGGCTCCACCATCTGGCAGGGGCCGCTTGACTTGACTGTGATAGCGCTTTCCTGTGCGGGACTTAGTCAGGATCGGGGATCCAGTCGATGCGCCAGCGCGGCTGCTTGCCCACCGCAAGCGGATCAAGGGTGTCGAGCGGCCGGTGGTTGAGGCCAATGCCAGCCACGAACAGCAGCTCCCCGCCCTGCCACAGCAATGGCATCCACAGCCGCTCCCACGGTGCGATGCCGGCATCCTGCCACGCCTGCTTGAGTCCACGGCGGTGGGCGCCCGGCGCAACAGCGATCCGTTCTGCGCCGGCCCGGGGGCGCAATTCAAGCGGCTGGCGCAACCAAGATTCCGGCACGCCAGCAGGATCGGGGCTAAAGACCAGCGTGCCGTGCCACGGCGCCACATGCGTCTCCCGCTCGCCATTCCAGGCGCCCGCCATTGGCCGGTCAGGCGGCTCGCCACGCTCGCGGGCAAGCATGGCGAGCCCGCGATACCGATACATCACCCAGCCCGGCAACCGGACGGCAACCTGCGCTTCGATGGAGGCGCCAAACAGCTGGGCACAGGCCTCCACGATCCACGCGGCGGACGGAGGGCGGCCGGTACGCTGCTCCACCCATCGGCGTAGCAGCAGCTTGCGGCGTGGCATCGACAAGGCAGTGAGATGGTCGAGCCGGAGTCCGCGTGGCGTCAACGCCGCTCGCAAATCCGCCTCGGCCAGGGCCTCCAGCAGTTCGGATGCTTCTGCCAGATGTGCGGCGGCGCGGGCGATGCCGCTTCGATACCCCGGATGAACCGCGGCCAGCCCTGGCAACAACTGACGCAAGGCGTTGCGTGCAAAGCGCGGATCATCGTTGGATTCGTCATCGACCCAGGTGATGCCATGCTGCCGGGCGAGGGCCTCGATGGCCGTACGCGGCACGTCCAGCCAGGGCCGCAGCAGTGTGATGCCGTGCAGATTGCGTTGCGGCCCCATGGCCGCGAGGCCGTCCACCCCTGCCCCGCGCACGAGTTGCAGCAACAGGGTCTCGATCTGGTCGTCCTGGTGATGGGCCGTCATCAAGGCCGTCACACCATGGCGGCGGCACAGGTCGCCGAGCGCCGTATAGCGCTGTTCGCGCGCCACGGCTTCCAGGCTTTCGCCGCCGGCGCGCTGGATGGCGACGCGATGCGCTTCGAACGGCACGCTTAGGCGCGCGCATTCGGCGGCACAGAATTCCAGCCATTGATCGGCGTGGGGACTGAGCCCATGGTGGACATGGAAGGCGTGCAGCTCGAATGCAGCCTCCTGCGAGCGCAGCAGCGCCACCATGACGTGCAGCAGCACCATCGAGTCACGGCCACCGGAGAGTGCGACCGCAACGCTCAGCAACGCCCCTGCCTGCCTGCCCGCTTCTGGATCCGTGATGAGGGAAACCGGCTCGCTGCCTGCAGGCATATCAGGACGCAAAAAAGCCGCGCGCGTCAGCAGACTGCGTGCGGCTTTTTGGGCGAGAGGTGAGTCGAGCAAGGTTGGCGAAACAGATACGGCGGACACAGCGATTCCGGTGCGCATGGCGCGGTCGTCAACCCGGCACGCGTCAGCTGCGCGCGCCTGCCTCCTTGTACTTGCCATATGCCATGAGGCGTTCATGGCGGCGGGCCTGCAGCTCCTTCACGCTCAGCCCCTGCAACTGGCGCAGCGACTCGGCGAGCGAACGCTTGAGCATGGTGGCCATGCCCTTGGGGTCGCGATGCGCGCCGCCCAGCGGTTCGTTGACGATCTTGTCGATCAGGCCGAGCGCCTTGAGGCGGTGCGCCGTCAGGCCGAGCGCTTCTGCAGCCTCGGGCGCCTTCTCGGCCGTCTTCCAGAGAATGGAGGCACAACCTTCGGGAGAAATCACTGCGTAGGTGGCGAATTGCAGCATCGCCACGCTGTCGCCCACGGCGATCGCCAGCGCGCCGCCCGAGCCGCCTTCGCCGATGATGGTGGCGATCAGGGGCACCTTGAGGCCAGCCATGACGTAGAGATTGTGGCCGATGGCTTCCGACTGGCCGCGCTCTTCTGCATCGATGCCGGGGAAAGCGCCCGGGGTGTCGACAAAGGTGAAGATCGGCAGGCCAAACTTGTCGGCCAGTTCCATCAGGCGCTTGGCCTTGCGGTAACCCTCGGGCTTGGACATGCCGAAATTGCGCATGGCGCGCTCTTTCGTATCGCGGCCCTTCTGGTGGCCGATGACCATGCACGCCTGGCCGTTGAAACGGGCCATGCCGCCCACAATGGACAGGTCGTCCGCAAAGGCACGGTCGCCATGGAGCTCATGGAAATCCGTGAAGATTTCGCGAACGTAGTCGAGCGTGTATGGGCGTTGCGGGTGGCGGGCGATCTGCGCGACCTGCCAGGGGGTCAGGTTGGCGTAGATGTCCTTGGTAAGCTGCTGGCTCTTGCCTGCCAGCCGCGAGATTTCTTCGGAGATATCGACGGCCGAGTCGTCCTGCACGAAGCGCAGTTCCTCGATCTTGGATTCGAGTTCGGCAATCGGTTGTTCAAAGTCAAGGAAGGTGGTTTTCATCGTTCTGCCAAGGCCTCCCAACAGGTATCCATTAGGCGGCGAATTCTACCGGATTTTTGGAAGCCGCTGCAAAAAGTGTCAGCGGCGCTCTAGGGGCGGTTTCAAAATGAAGCGAAGCGGCTCTGGCCAGGCACCTGGCCGCAGATGGTACGCACGGTACGGCAAAGCTCCGCAATCACGCGTGAATCATGTTGAAGCCGCCTCGTTCAATACAGCACGGGCGTCGGTTCGAGGCTGCGCCACAGGTACCAGGTTGCCACGGTGCGCCACGGCTCCCAATTGGCGGCTACTTCACGGGCCTCGCTTCGGGTGACGGGTTCGCCACTGAAATAGTTGACGGAGATCGCCTTGATCAGCCCCAGATCGTCCAGCGGCAGCACGTTCGGGCGCATCAGGTTGAACATCAGGAACATTTCCGCCGTCCAGCGGCCGATGCCGCGAATCTGCACCAGTTCGGCAATGACGTCCTCGTCGTCCATCGTCGCCCAGTCGGCTACATGCAGATGGCCAGCCTTGAAGTGACTGGCGAGATCAAGGATGTATTCAGCCTTGCGCTTGGACAATCCACACGCGGCAAGTTTCTCCGGCCCCGCCCGCAGCATCTGCGCCGGCGTAAGCTTGGGGCAGGCGGCGGCCACACGCTCCCAGACGGCATGCGCCGCCTTGACCGAGATCTGCTGCCCCACCACGGAACGTGCCAGCGTGACGAACGGATCACCACGGGACACGAGATGCGCCGGGCCATAGGCCGGGATGATCTTGCGCAGGATGCGGTCGCGCTTCATCAGGTCCTGGCAGGCTTCGTCCCAGTATGGCGGGCGCACAGCCGCGTTGAGGTCGACCACGGGATCGGCCACCGGCTTGCGCGCCTTGCGGCTGACCGCTTTCTCCTGTTCCACTATCTGCGCAGGCGTCTCGGCCGCGCCACCGCTGGGCACCAGTCCCACCCTGGGCGCACGCTGCGCCGGCGCCTTGCGCGCGGGTGATGCGGCACGCTTGGCCGCCACTTTCTTCGCTGGTGCTGTCGCGGTCTTCTTGCTTGCTGCAGTAGCAGCCATCAGCTCCGCCTCCATTCAGTCACGCCACCCGGCTTGTCCTCCAGTACCACACCGGCACTCAGCAGCGCCGCACGAATGCGGTCTGCTTCGGCGAAGTCGCGCGCCTGCTTGGCGGCGCGTCGCGCTTCGATCTGCGCTTCAATCTCGGCAGGCTGCAGGCCATCGGCAGCAACTGCGCCATGGAGGAAATCCTGGGGAGCGCGATCCAGCAGACCGAGCACCTGCGCCAGACCGGCAAGCTGGCGGGCCAGCGCACCGGAGCGCGACTTGTTCACTTCACCGGCGAGTTCGAACAGCACGGCGATGGCGAGCGGCGAATTGAAGTCATCGTTCATTGCCGCGGCGAACCGCGCTGCGTGGGCCTCGTCCCAGTCCAATGGCTGACCATCGGGCTGCACATCCTTGAGCGCAGTGTAGAGACGCGTGAGCGAGGCCTTGGCGTCATCAAGATTGGCGTTCGAATAGTGCAGCTCGCTGCGGTAGTGAGCACGCAGGATAAAAAAGCGCACAACTTCAGCATCGTACACCTTCAGCACATCGCGAATGGTAAAGAAGTTGCCGAGTGACTTCGACATCTTCTCGTCGTTCACGCGCACGAAGCCATTGTGCATCCACAGATTCACAAAGGTCTGGCCGCTTGCGCCTTCCGATTGCGCAATCTCGTTTTCGTGATGCGGGAACTGCAGGTCAGCCCCGCCACCGTGGATGTCGAAGTGTTCGCCCAGCAGCGCGCAGCTCATGGCTGAACATTCGATATGCCAGCCCGGACGACCCTTGCCCCAGCGGGAATCCCACTTGGTTTCGTCGGGTTCGCTTTCCTTGGCGGACTTCCACAATACGAAATCGAGCGGATCATGCTTGGCGTCATTCGATGCTACGCGTTCGCCGGCACGCAGGTCTTCCAGGCTCTTGCCGGACAGCTTGCCGTAACCGGCAAACTTGCGCACCGCATAGTTCACATCGCCATCGCTGGCCTGGTAGGCCAGGCCGTTGTCGGCCAGACGGTCGATGATGCCAAGCATCTGCGGGATATACTGGGTCGCACGCGGTTCGTGATCAGGACGCTGCACGCCGAGCGCATCGGCGTCCTCATGCATGAAGCCGATGAAGCGGCCCGTCAGCTCACCGATGGTTTCGCCGTTGTCCACGGCGCGCCGGATGATCTTGTCGTCGATGTCCGTGATGTTGCGCACATAGGTCACCGCATAGCCGCTAGCGCGCAGCCAGCGCTGTACCATGTCGAACACCACCATGACGCGCGCATGGCCGACGTGGCAGTAGTCGTAGACCGTCATGCCGCACACATACATCCTCACCTTGCCGGGTTCGATGGGAACAAAAGGCTGCTTCTCTCGCGCCAGCGTGTTGTAGATGATCAGTGATTGCATGGATGGAAATCAGACGACGAAATGGAAAGCATGCGCAACGGAATGCATCGCTGCGCGCCGCAGCGGGAGATCCTGCCGCTGCATGCGGTCAGGAGACAGTTTCAAAATGAAGCCAGGCGGCACGGCCGGGCCGCCACATGACGCCCAACCGGAAATCATTTTGAAACCGTCCCCAAGCGCTTTGCTAGAATGCAGCGCAGTATAACGGAACCTAACCGAGTCTTCTTCATGCGCTTCAAGCAAATCCTCGCTGCACTGTGCCTGGCAACCCTGCCGGCTGGCATGCTGATGGCACAGGGAATTCCGGCGAAATCGGCCAAGGCAGCGGACCATGGCGTGCCTGTGGCTTCGCTGGACCCGGGCATGGATGTCGCCGAACGGCAGCTTGCCGAACGGGATTACACCGCCGCGCTGGCCAGCTACGAGCGCGTGCTGGCAGCCAACCCGCGCAATGTACAGGCCCGCTTCCAGCGTGGCGTCGCCCTTAATTCGCTGAACCGTACCGACGAAGCCGTAGCCGCCTTCGAAAGCCTGACCCAGGATTTCCCCGACCTGCCGGAACCCTACAACAACCTGGCCATGATCCGTGTCAAGCGCGGCGATCTGGCCGGCGCACAGCAAGCGCTGCAGATGGCCGTACGTCTGCGCCCCGACTTCACCGTGGCGAACGGCAACCTCGCCACCGTTCATCTGCTGCAGGCGCGCCGCGCGCTAGAGCAGGTCACGCGCGCAGCGCCCGGCAATACCGGCGCGGCCCAGCGCCTGCGGGCTCTCAATGAACTGCTGGGCGCCGAAGCGCCCTGACCTGCCATTACCGATGATGACATTTCTGCCAAAATCCTTTCTTGCTGCCCTGGCGCTGACGCTGTGCATCAGCGGCAGCGCGCTGGCTGCCGCGCTGCCCAAGGTCCAGTTCACGACGAGTGCGGGCAGCTTCACGGTCGAGCTGTATCCGGACAAGGCGCCGCACACGGTGGCGAACTTTCTCGCTTACGTGAAGAGCGGGCACTACAACGGCACGCTGTTCCATCGCGTCATCGATGGCTTCATGATCCAGGGTGGCGGCTTCGATAAAGAGATGCGCCAGAAACCCACGCAGCCGCCGATCCCGCTAGAGGCCCGTAACGGCCTGAAGAACAGTACCGGCATGGTGGCAATGGCACGCACCGATGAGCCGGACTCCGCGACATCCCAGTTCTTCATCAATGTCGTCGACAACCGCAACCTTGACTACCCGCTGCCGGATGGACACGGCTATGCCGTCTTCGGCAAGGTGGTGGATGGCATGGCAACGGTCCACAAGATCCGCGCGGTCCGTACGATGCGAACGGGCCCGATGAAAGACATGCCGGTCACGCCGGTCGTGATCGAATCCGCCAAACTTCTCTCCAAGTAATCTCCTCAGTTATTCAATCAAGGAATCCCCATGGCTACCGTACAACTGCACACCAACCACGGCGTTATCACCCTGGCGCTGAATGCCGAAAAAGCGCCGAAGACGGTGGAGAACTTCCTCTCGTACGTGCGCAAGGGCCACTACAGCAATACGATCTTTCACCGCGTGATCAAGGGCTTCATGATCCAGGGCGGCGGTTTCGAGCCGGGCATGAAGCAGAAGGAAGTGGATGCACCGATCGAGAACGAAGCCGGCAACGGCCTCAAGAACACCCGCGGCGCCATCGCCATGGCCCGCACGAACGCGCCGCACTCGGCCAGCGCGCAGTTCTTCATCAATACCGTCGACAATGACTTCCTGAATTTCACCTCGCCCACGCCCGCAGGCTTCGGCTACGCCGTGTTCGGCGAAGTCACCGACGGCATGGACGTGGTCGACAAGATCCGCGCCGTGCGCACTGGCAGCAGCGGCTTCCACCAGGATGTACCACTGGAAGACGTCATCATCGAAAAAGCGGTGATCGTCGAGTAAGCAGCGCATCGCTTGCTGCATACCCAATCCGCCTCTGCAGCCATGACACCGGCCCCGCTTGTACTGCCCGGGCCGGTGTTGTTCATTTCGGACCTGCACCTGACACCCGCCATGCCGCGCACACTGGCGGCCTTCCAGGGTTTTCTCGACAGCGTCGTCGACGATGCGCGCGCACTCGTAATCCTCGGGGATTTCTTCGAATTCTGGGTCGGCGACGACGAGCGCCACGACCCGTTCAACCAGCGCGTGATCGCGCTGCTGCGGCAGGCCTCGGAACGCGGGCTAGCGCTATACCTGATGCACGGCAACCGCGACTTTCTGCTGGGCCAGACCTTCGCCCGGGATGCAGGACTGACCCTGCTACCGGACCCGGTCTGCATCGAGACCGAGGGGCACCGCGTGCTGCTCAGCCATGGCGACATCATGTGCACGGACGACATCCCGTACATGCGCTTTCGCCACTGGACCCGCAAGCCCTGGGTGCAACGGCTGTTTCTCGCGCTGCCGCTGGCATGGCGCCTGAAGATCGCCCGCCGCCTGCGTGCCGACAGCGAAGCCGGACGTGCCGGCGGCACGCGCATGCAGGGGGATGTCACGACTATCGGCGTCGATGCCATGCTGAAGCCTGGCACAGGCCAGACGCTGATTCATGGCCACACGCACCGACCACGCCGCCATGACGAAGCCGGCGGCGAACGCTGGGTGCTCAGTGACTGGGATTTTGATGGACCGCTGGTCCGCGCCGATGCGCTACGTCTCGACGCACGCGGCCTGCAACGCGTGCCGCTGGCCGAGCGCCTGCGCGCCAAGTAGCGCGCGTCAGAATATCTCTCGCGGCGCTCTGGCGCGAGGCGGCAAGCCGCGTCTCAGCGCAGCATCTTCTTCAATTCACCTGCATCGAACGGATCGTTCGGCGAATTTTCCAGGTGCGCGCCAAGGTGGTCCAGCGCATCGAGGATGGCATTGATGCGCGCCGTCTGCGCTTCGGAATGGTCGATCAGGCTTTTCAGAGCCAGCGACACCGGATCATCGGCATTCGGCGTGATGCCGTAGGCCGAGAATTCGGTTTTCTTGCCGCTGTCGCTCGCGGGCGGACTGTCCGGCAGGATGATGCGCGCGGGAATGCCCACCGCCGTTGCCCCGGGCGGCACCGGCTTGAGCACCACGGCGTTCGAACCCACGCGCGCGCCATCGCCCACCACGAAGCCGCCAAGCACTTTCGCGCCAGCACTGACCACGACGCCGGTGCCCAGCGTCGGGTGACGCTTTTCGCCCTTGTAGAGCGACGTACCGCCCAGCGTCACACCCTGGTAGATCGTGCAATCGTCACCGATGTCGGCGGTCTCGCCGATCACCACGCCCATGCCGTGGTCGATGAATACGCGCCGCCCGACGCGCGCCCCGGGATGGATCTCGATGCCAGTGAAGAAGCGGCCCAGGTGCGACACGAACCGGCCGAGCCATTTGAAGCCCATGTTCCAGCAGCCGTGCGCCAGACGATGGAACAGCACCGCATGCAGGCCGGGGTAACAGGTCAACACCTCGAGCCGGCTGCGGGCCGCGGGATCGCGGTTCATGATGGCGTCGATGTCTTCCTTAAGGCGTGTGAACATTGGGTGCAATCGTATGGAGTCGGAAAGAAATGGCGCGCCGCGCCGAGGCGGCTGCCAAGATGAAAGTGTAAGAGATTCCCCGCCGGCGTGCAGGCGTGCGCACGTTCTTGCCGCACGCTCCTGCCTCATTTGCCGGTCACCGGCCGGACATCTAGCGCGAACCGTTCTCCCGGCGTTCATGCAGCAGGATATGCTTGGCAATGCCGCGCAGGATATTGACCTCCTCGGCTTCGAGACCGGTCCGCGCCAGCAGCCGCCGCAGGCGCGGCATCAATCGCTTGGGCTGGGCCGGGTCGAGAAAACCGATCTCCACCAGGGCCTGCTCGAGATGCTCAAACATGCCCTCGATCTGCTCGGCGGTGGCGGGCACACCCTGGAAGCCGACGTCCTGCGTGGCCGGCGCCGTGGCGCCATGTACCGCCAAGCGCAGCTCATAGGCCATCAGCTGCACCGCCTGGGACAGGTTCAGCGAGGCATAGTCGGGATTGGCCGGAATATGCGTGATGAGGCTACAGCGCTCCACGATCTCGTTCGGCAACCCGGTACGCTCATTGCCAAAGATGAACGCGGCGCAAGCTTCCGGCGCCTGCAGTTGGGCCACGGCCTGGGCCACCGCCTCACGCGGCGCCAGGCGCACCGGCCCGAATTCCCGTGGGCGTGCCGACAACGCCACGGTCAGCGTCGCGCCTGCGAGAGCTTCGTCGATATGATCGACAAGGCACGCACTCGCCAGTACATCGTCCGCGCCACTGGCCATTGCCACGGCCTCGGGATGGCGCAGCACATCAGGATCCCGGGGAGACACCAGCACCAGGCTGCGCGGCGCAAGGCCCAGCCCCATGGTCTTGAGCGCACGCGCCACCGAGCCGACATTGCCGGGATGGCTGGTTTCGACCAATACGAAACGACAAAGCGACAGCGGGTAACGCGCCAGCGCCGCGGAATCTGGGGGGCCAGAGGCCAGGCTCGTCGGAGTGTCCGGGTTCATATACAATAACGGCTATTAAACGCGATGCGGCCTCGGCGCGCAGCGCTTGCTCTTATACAACTCGTTGTGCTGTTTTCGGCCCTCGGCAAACGCGGGCCTGGAGAAGTGTCGATGCATCCCATGCTGAATATCGCCGTCAAGGCGGCCCGCAAGGCGGGCAACATCATCAATCGTGCCTCGCTCGATGTCGAGCAGGTGCGCGTTACGCGCAAGCAGCACAACGATTTCGTCACCGAGGTCGACAAAGCGGCAGAGCACGCCATTCTCGACGTCCTCCGTACCGCCTACCCCGATCACGCCATTCTAGCCGAAGAATCCGGCCAGTCCTGGCAGGAAGGCGAAACCCCGCACGAGTACACCTGGGTCATCGACCCGCTCGACGGCACCACCAACTTCATCCACGGTTTTCCGCAGTACTGCGTGTCGATCGGCCTGCTGCACAAGGGCATGCCCTTCCAGGCTGTGGTATACGACCCGACGCGCGACGAACTTTTCACCGCCAGCAAGGGCGGCGGCGCCTTCCTGAACAGCCGCCGCATCCGTGTCACGCGCCGCGACCGCCTCGCCGACTGCCTGATCGGCACAGGTTTCCCGTTCCGCGATGGCGACGATCTCCCTGCCTACATGCAGATGTTCGAAGTCATGTCGCGCAATTGCGCGGGCCTGCGCCGTCCGGGCGCGGCCGCGCTGGATCTCGCCTACGTGGCGTGCGGACGGCTCGACGGCTTTTTCGAGCGTGGTCTGAATCCGTGGGACATGGCAGCCGGCGCACTGCTGATCACCGAAGCCGGCGGCCTGATCGGCAACTTCAATGGCGAAGCGCACTTCATGGAACAGGGTGAGGTGATGGCCGGCACGCCGAAGATCTTCGTGCAGATGCTGAAGCTGCTGAGCGAGCATTCGCTCGACCGCGTGCGCAAGCCGGCCTGAGGTGGGCCCGGGCGGGCCGGAGGCAAGTCTTTGGCCAAGCTGGTAAAAAAACCGGTAAAAGGCTACCAGTGGCGGACACGCCCGACGTCCACGTGCACGAACTGCTCGCGCGGATAGTAGCCGACACCCCCGAGCTGCAGGCCAAGCGCCGCATCCCGCAGATCCACCAGTGCCACGCCGGGTATCCGGATGTCGATGGCCTTGCCGTCCATATGCAGGCTGCGCGTGGCCACCCCGCCACCACGGGTGCGTTTGAGATGGGCATTGGTTTCCGGGCAGCGGTAGCAGGAAATGACCTCGAAGGCTGTCGTCTGCCTCAGTTGCAGGCGTAAGGCATGCAACAGATCGAACAGCGCCGGATCGATCTGCCCTACCGTTCCCGTGTAGTGATCCCGCATGAAATGATCGAGCGAGCGCAGTGCCGCCGGCACATAGCTGCCATCGACAGCGTAATCAAGCGCAATCTTCTCGCGGGTATGCGTGTGATCGAATGCGAGGTGGCGTGCGGGCGCCGCACCCAGCGCCATTGCAGGCGTGACGAGCGGCAGGGTGGCACCAGCCACGGCCACTTGTGCGACGCGCCGCAGCACGTGGCGGCGATGAAGATCAGGTTTGGTGGTCACGCTGGTGCGCCCTCCCGAATGGATACTGGGACACGGCCCTGCCCCGCAGCGCCAACTGTCGGCGTCCGCCGGGGCCGCTTGAGGGCGGCATCGAGCAGCTTGTCATGACCATACAGGTCATCAAAGAAATAGAGTCGCCCGCCGTTCTTGACGAGGCTGGTGCCGTACACGATCACGACAGGCACCGGTTCCTGCAGGCGGATCGTGGATGAGGCACCCTTCTCCATGGCGGCACGGATGCGGGCTTCATTCCATTCCGGTGCATTCTGCAACACGAATTTGGCGAGCGCCACCGGTTCCTCGACACGCACGCAACCGTGGCTGAAATCGCGGCGGTCGCGCTTGAACAGTTGCGGCGATGGCGTGTGGTGCAGGTAGATGTTCTCGTTGTTGGGAAACACGAACTTGATGTCGCCCAGCGCATTCTTCGGCCCGGGCCGCTGGCGTATACGCATCTGGCCGCGCAGCACGGCATCCAGATTGGCCTCCGACAGCGTGCGGATCACCTGCCCCGTGCCGGTCACGAACTCGAGGCCTTGCTGCTCGAAATACGCCGGACTGCGCCGCAGTTTCGGCACCGTCTCGGCCCGCGCGATCGACGGCGGAATATTCCAGTAGGGACTGAACTCGATGAAGCGCATGTCCTCTTCGAAGAGCGGCGTACGCGTATCCAGCGCCTTCCCGACGATCACGCGCATGGTGGCCTTGACGTCGATCTGGCCATCGCGAATCTCATAGGCCCGCAGCACGAATTCCGGCACGTTCACCACAATCATGCGCGGCCCATGCAGCAAGGGCAGCCAGCGCAGCCGTTCGAGCGCCAACTCGATCTGGCGGGCGCGCCGGGCGGGCGGTACATTCAACTGGTCGAGCGTGCGTTTGCCCAGCACGCCGTCCTGCTCCAGTCCATGGCGCTCCTGGAACGATTTCACGCCATCCACGAGCACGCCCTCGTAGCGCGCCGGCACCGGCGTGCCGTGCGGCAGATCGCCGAGCGTCACAAGGCGGGCCGTTAGTCCTTCCAGGCCGGCATAGGTGCCGCCCGGTGCCAGCTTATTGCCCGCGACGGGCGGCAGGGGTGTTTGCCAAGCCCCGGCGTCGAGCGCGCGATAGCGACCCAGCGCAGCCTGGAGCTGGCGATACGTGGGCAGCGCCGGCTCTGCGGCGCGTACGGCCTCAGCGAGGCGATTGCTGGCGACAGCCTCACGCAGATAGGCGGCCGCATCGAAGGCAACGCCTGACGCCACATCGTAGCGCTCATGGATGCTGCGCGGATCGACCCGACCACCATGCAGGTCGGACAGGTAGCGCTGCATGGCCGTGGTCAGGCGCTGGTCGAAGTCGACCAGCAGCACGGTATCGGCCCCGGGCGTACTTGCCTGTGCAAAGGCCGCGCGCAGAGCGGCTGCGTTGTAATCCTGCGGAACGAGGCCATGTGCATCGGCCGTGGCCAGCATGTCGACAGCAACCCGCGCCTGCGGCCGTAACCGCCCGCCATCGAGCCACAGCCCCGGCTCGACGGCCCATGCCAGCACCGGGGTCATCAGGCAGGCAAGCAAGATCCGCTGCACGGCGCGCCGGCAGGAAACGGCCAGCTCGGTGGAGCGTGAAGGGGAAAGCAGAGGACGACGGAATGCGGACGACGTCGTGCGCCGTCGCCTCCCCATCATCCGCCATGCTGCTAGGAGAATTGACGTAGGCATGACGGCGAGGATAACAGACGCGCGCCCCTACCTTGCATCGAAGGCGCCATGCCCCCTGCTGTCCTAAGTACATCATCGGCCTTGTGCAGCCCTCCTCGTCGAACTGACGGAGATGCCATCCGCGGGATGACGCACGACAGAAAATAGGTACCCAACGACTCCGCTCAAGGGCTGCCTCGACGTACGCAACCCATGAAAAAAACCCCGCATGGCTCGCGGCCCCGCGGGGTTTTTTCATTGACCGGGCGTGGAATACAGCCGCCGCCCGGGATCGAGGGTCGATCAGCCCTTGAGCGCGCCCAGGACCTCGTCCAGCATCTTCTTGGCGTCGCCGAACAGCATGCGGTTGTTCTCTTTGTAGAACAGCGGATTGTCCACACCGGCGTAGCCCGAGGCCATGGAACGCTTCATCACGATGGAGTTGCGCGCCTTCCAGACCTCCAGCACCGGCATGCCGGCGATGGGGCTTTCCGGATCCTCGGCGGCACTCGGGTTCACGATGTCGTTGGCGCCGATCACCATGGCCACGTCGGCCTCGGGGAAATCCTCGTTGATCTCGTCCATTTCCATCACGATGTCGTACGGCACCTTGGCTTCAGCCAGCAGCACGTTCATGTGACCCGGCATACGGCCTGCCACCGGATGGATGGCAAAGCGTACGTCCACGCCCTTCTCGCGCAGGGTCTTGGTGATCTCGCACACCGTATGCTGCGCCTGGGCCACCGCCATGCCGTAGCCCGGCACGATGATGACGCTCTTGGCATCCTTGAGCATCTCGGCCGTCTCTGCCGCGCTCACGGGCACCACCTCACCCTGAGGCTCGGCCGCGTCGCCCTTCTTGGCCGGCGTACCGCCACCCGAGCCAAAGCCGCCAGCGATCACGCTGATGAAGTTGCGGTTCATCGCATTGCACATGATGTACGACAGGATGGCACCCGACGAACCCACGAGGGCGCCCGTCACGATCAGCAGGTCGTTGCTCAGCATGAAGCCGGTGGCCGCAGCCGCCCAGCCCGAATAGCTGTTGAGCATCGACACCACGACCGGCATGTCTGCGCCGCCGATGGCCATGACCATGTGCACGCCGAACAGCAGCGCGATCGCGGTCATAACGATCAGAGCCGTCATGCCCGCGCTTGCGTCATGGGCATTAAGGAACTCGCGGCCGAACCAGATCACCACGAGCAATGCGACCAGGTTGAGCCAGTGGCGCGCAGGCAGCAGCAGCGGCTTGCCGCCGATCTTGCCGTTCAGCTTGCCGAAGGCGATGAGCGAGCCCGAGAATGTGACCGCACCGATCAGGATACCGATGTAGATCTCCACTTCATGGATGATCTTTTCGGCGCCCTGGAACTGCACCGAGGTATCGACATAGCTGGCAAAACCCACGAGACAGGCAGCGAGACCCACGAGGCTGTGCATGAGCGCAACCAGCTCCGGCATCTGGGTCATCTTTACGACGCGGGCAGCGTACAGGCCAATGCCGCCGCCAACCACCAGGGCGGCGATGATCCAGGCAATGCCCGCGGCATCGACGCGCGGGCCAAACACCGTGGCCAGCACGGCCAGCGCCATGCCAATCATGCCGAACAGGTTGCCGCGGCGCGAGGTTTCAGGATTGGAGAGCCCACCGAGGCTCAGGATAAAGAGAATGGCGGCACCCAGATAGGCCACCGTAGCGAGACTTTGTGACATGATCGTTCTTCTTTCCTTGTACTGGTTCTGTCTCGTTCTTATTTGCGGAACATGTCGAGCATGCGGCGCGTCACGGCAAAGCCGCCGAACATATTGACGGCCGTCAGCACGATGGCGGCAAATGCCAGCCAGCGGATCAGGTCATCGGGACGACCGGCCACGCCGGCTTCGGGCGGTGCAATCTGTACCAGAGCACCGATGGCGATGATGCTGGAGATGGCGTTAGTCACGCTCATCAGCGGTGTATGCAGCGCCGGCGTGACATTCCACACCACCATGTAGCCGATGAAGCAGGCCAGCACGAACACGGTGAAGTGCCCCAGGAAGGCGGCGGGCGCGTAGGCGCCAATGAACCAGAACAGTACGGCAGCGACGCCAAAGATGATCGCCAGCGTCTTGGCCGGCAGTGGCCCCGTGCTGCCATGACCGTGGCCGCCCTTTTTCTCGACCACAGGCGCGGCCGCCTTGGGCGCGGGAGCAGGCGCAGTCTTGAGCGGCGGCGCAGGCCAGGTGATGGCGCCATCCTTAATGACCGTCAGGCCACGGATTGCATCGTCTTCCATGTTGACCACGACATGGCCATCCTTGGCCTTGCATAGTTCTTCCGTGAGGCGCAGCAGATTGGTCGCGTACAGCGTCGACGACTGCTTGGCCAAGCGCGAGGCCAGGTCCGTGTAGCCGATGATGGTGACGCCATGGCGCACCACGGCTTCGCCCGGCACGGTGAGCTCGCAATTGCCGCCCTGCTCGCCGGCCATGTCAACGATCACGCTGCCCGGCTTCATCGACTGGACCATCTCGGCCGTGATGAGCTTGGGAGCCGGCTTGCCGGGAATCAGCGCGGTGGTGATGATGATGTCGGCATCCTTGGCCTGCTCGGCGTACATCTTGCGCTGCGCAGCCTGGAAACCCTCGCTCATGACCTTGGCGTAACCGCCGCCGCCCGAACCTTCTTCCTCGTAATCGACCTTGACGAACTCGCCGCCCAGCGACTTGACCTGGTCCGCCACCTCGGCGCGTGTATCGTTGGCACGCACGATGGCGCCCAGGCTGGCGGCGGTCCCGATGGCTGCAAGACCCGCCACACCGGCGCCGGCGATGAACACCTTGGCGGGCGGCACCTTGCCGGCAGCCGTGATCTGGCCATTGAAGTAGCGGCCGAAGGCATTGGCTGCCTCCACCACCGCGCGGTAACCGCTGACACCGGCCATGGACGTCAATGCATCCATCTTCTGCGCGCGACTCAAGGTACGCGGCAGGCAATCGATCGCCAGCACCGTGACGTTCTTGGCAGCAAGCTGCTGCATCAGGTCGGGGTTCTGGGCAGGCCAGATGAAGCTGATCAGCGTTCCACCTTCACGCATCAGTGCCACTTCTTCAGCGCTTGGGGGGCGTACCTTGAGGACGATGTCGCTCTGCGCCCAGAGTGCGGCGGCACCCTCGACGATGTCAGCGCCTGCGGCGCGGTAAGCATCATCGCTGAAATTAGCCGCCTCACCGGCCGTGGATTCCACGGCGACGGTGAAGCCAAGCTTGATTAATTTCTCGACGACGTCGGGGACGGTGGCGATACGTTTTTCGCCCGGGAAGATTTCCCGCGGCACGCCGATGCGCTGCACCGGCTGGGTTGAAGTGGTCTGCATGAAAAATCCATATCAAGCACTCTTGTGCAATCCGCACACAAAAGCGCAGCGCCTCCGTCTTGGCGGAGGTACGCCTTGAGAACTCGGAACAAGTGCAAGATACCCGTCGACATGGTCAAGGGTTTTGCACCGACAATGGCCAGCCTGAAGCCGTTCAAAGACACATTTGAACGTCGTTCACTCTTGATCTTGCCATATCTCGCGAACACGGTCGAGCACTTAAATAGTGCACAGTTGCCGCTCAATGGTGCGAATACGGGATGGATCGGAACAAACCAGCCTCCATGAGAAGCTTACGATGCCATGGCGGCGCGCGGCTGCGGGCCGTTCCAAGCCACGTCAACTCCCGGCAACGGCGTCCATCGGGCTTTCTTATCAGCCTTGGCGGCACCCCTCTCCCAGGGGAGCCGGCCGGTTGCTGATACGCGCATTGAGCGGGTAATATCTGGTACCGTCCGCGTCCGCGTGGACCAATCGTTCGCTCCAATGCCTAACGCAACCAAACCGCAAAGCCCGCCTCCCGCCGTCATCCGCCAGGCCCGCACCATTGCCGGCCTGACCCAGATGGAAGCCGCCCAAACCGTTCGAGCCTCGCTACGCGCATGGCAGCAGTGGGAGGCGGATGACCGCGCAATGCCGCCCGGCCTGTTCGAACTGTTCATGCTCAAGACTGAGCAGTGGCCGCTGCGCAGTGGCAAGCCGGCCCGAGCGTCAGCGACAGCCGACAAATAATAGACACCCGCAACCAGGAAAACTTGTGCGCGAGTTTTCCTGGCTGCCTCATAAATTACTGATTTCAATGACCAAAACAGTCTCGTCTGGGCACACGCCAATGATGCAGCAATATCTGCGCATCAAGGCCGAGCACCCCGATACGCTGCTGCTGTATCGGATGGGTGATTTCTACGAAGTGTTTTTCGACGACGCTGAAAAAGCTGCACGGCTTCTCGACATCACGCTGACAAAACGTGGGGCCTCGAACGGCGTGCCGATTCCGATGGCGGGCGTGCCCTTCCATTCGCTCGAGCAATATCTCGCCAAGCTGGTCAAGCTCGGCGAATCGGCTGCCATCTGCGAGCAGATCGGCGACCCTGCAACCAGCAAGGGACCGGTGGAACGCAAGGTGGTGCGGATCGTCACACCAGGCACGCTGACCGACTCTGCCCTGTTGCCGGACAAGGTTGATACGCTGCTGCTGGCCTTGCACCGCACGGCAGCCCGGCGCGGCACGGCGGCGACCTGTGGGCTCGCATGGCTAAATCTCGCCAGCGGCGAGCTGCGCATGATGGAGTGCCCGCCCGCGCAACTGGCGCGCGAGCTCGAACGCATCCGCCCCGCCGAGATCCTGCTGGCCGACAGCGAGCGGCAGCAGATGGCACTGCCGGCCACCACCACGCACCTACCTGACTGGCATTTCGACATCGAGGCCGGCGACAAACGGCTGCGCGACCAGATGCAGGTTGCAAGCCTCGCGGCATTCGGCTGTGACGGCCTGGGCGCTGCGCTCGGCGCAGCCGGGGCACTGCTGAATTATGCGGCGAACACGCAAGGGCAAACGCTGCGCCACGTGCAGAGCGTGACCGTCGAGCGCGAGTCTGAATTCATCGGTCTCGATACCGCCACGCGCCGCAATCTCGAACTGACGGAAACGCTGCGCGGCACGGAGTCGCCCACGCTGTTCTCGCTGCTCGACACCTGCGCCACCAGCATGGGTAGCCGGCTGCTGCGCCACTGGCTGCACCACCCGCTGCGCGACCGGGGCACCCCGCAGATGCGCCAGCACGCCATTGCCACCCTGCTCACGCAGGACTGGCAGTCCATACAGGCGGTGCTCCGCCAGACTGCCGATATCGAGCGCATCACGGCCCGGCTGGCATTGCTCAGCGCCCGCCCGCGCGACCTGTCGTCGCTGCGCGATTCGCTCAAGCGCATGCCGCTGTTGCAGCAGGCCGTCGCACCTGGCGAGTCATCGCTGTTGGCGGTCCTCCGTGATGCCCTGCCTTGTCCTCCGGCCTGCCTCGGCCTGCTGGAGCAAGCCATTGCCGAGGAACCTGCCGCCATGGTGCGCGATGGCGGCGTCATCGCTACCGGCTACGATGCCGAACTCGATGAACTGCGGCAGCTGTCGCAGAATGCCGGGCAGTTCCTGATCGACCTGGAAACGCGCGAGCGTGCGCGTACCGGCATCGCCAACCTGCGTGTCGAATACAACCGGGTGCATGGTTTCTATATTGAAGTGACCAACGGCCAGGCCGACAAGGTGCCGGACGATTACCGCCGCCGCCAGACGCTGAAGAACGCCGAGCGCTACATTACGCCAGAACTGAAGGCATTCGAGGACAAGGCCCTGTCGGCCCAGGACCGTGCCTTAGCGCGCGAAAAGCTGCTTTTTGACGAGTTACTGCAGAAACTGCTGGCCTACATCGCCGATCTCAAGCGCGTCGCCGCGGCCGTGGCCCAGCTCGACGTGCTGGCGGCACTGGCCGAACGTGCACAGACGCTCGGCTGGAACCAGCCCAACCTGGTCGAGACGTCGACCGTGGACATCGTGCAGGGCCGGCATCCGGTGGTCGAGAACCAGGTCGAGAAATTCATCGCCAATGACTGCCAGTTATCGGACGTGCGCAAGCTGCTGCTGATCACCGGCCCGAACATGGGCGGTAAATCGACCTTCATGCGACAGACCGCGCTGATCGTGCTGCTCGCCTACGTCGGCGCATTTGTCCCGGCGGCACACGCTACCATCGGGCCGATCGACCGTATCTTCACACGCATCGGCGCGGCCGATGACCTGGCCGGCGGACGTTCCACCTTCATGGTCGAGATGACCGAAGCCGCCAGCATCCTCCACAACGCCACGCCAAACAGCCTGGTGTTGATGGATGAGATCGGCCGCGGCACATCGACCTTTGACGGCCTCGCGCTCGCCTGGGCCATCGCCCGGCACCTGCTGGGACACAATCGCAGCCATTGCCTGTTTGCCACCCACTACTTCGAGCTGACGCAATTGCCGCAATCATTCCCGCAGGCTGTCAACGTGCACCTGTCGGCCATCGAACACGGTGAGGGCATCGTGTTCCTCCACGCGGTGCAGGAAGGCCCGGCCAGCCAGAGCTATGGCCTTCAGGTGGCGCAACTGGCCGGTGTGCCGCAGCCGGTGATCCGCGCGGCACGCAAGCACCTGGCGTGGCTCGAGCAGCACGCAATCGGGTCGGAGACGACGCCGCAAATGGATCTGTTCGCCTTGTCGCCGGCAGAGGACGAAGCGCCTGCCAGCGACGTAGAAAGTACGGCGCGCCATCCGGCACTCGACGCGCTTGCCGCGCTCGACCCGGACGCCATGCCGCCACGCGAGGCCCTCGACGCCCTCTATCGCCTCAAGGGGCTCCTGGAGGCGCATTGATGTCTCGCCTGCCGGGAGTGCTGTTCAGACTGGTGCTGGGACTATTCCTGGGCGGCGCGCCAATCGCAGCCTTGCCCGCCACAGGCCACGCCACAAGCCATGCCGGCACGCGCGACGGCGAACGGCGCGAAGCCGAGCCGGTGCGCTTCGCCGTCCTGGCCGGGCTGCCTGCCGGCGATGACGAATCGCCGCGCATGCACCGCTTGCAGGAGGCCTTCGACCAGGAGCGCCCCGACTTCCTGATCCAGCTCGGACCGCTGCAGGGCCGGCGCACGGCCTGCAGCGACAACGCTCTGTACGCCCGCAAACTGGTGCTCGACACGCTGCCACTGCCGGTCATCCTGGTGCCGGATGAGTCCTTGTGGGCAGAATGCCCGCGTGTGCGGGGGCGCACCACCGACCCACTCGAGCAACTCGAACGCGTGCGCGAGATCTTCTATGCGGAAGACGCTTCGCTAGGCCAGCAGCAGATCGAGCTGATGCGCCAGTCGGAACAGGCGCGCTTTCGCAGCTATCGGGAAAACGTGCGCTGGATGCGCGGCAATGTGATGTTCGTCGGACTGCACCTGTCCGGCAATAACAACAACTACCGCAATGAAGCCGGGCGTAACCGCGAATTCGAGGATCGCCGCGAGGCCAACCGGCAATGGCTGGCCCGGGCGTTCTTTCTGGCGCGCCAGTCGCGCATGGCAGCCGTGGTCATCGCCACGCATGCGGATCCGGAATTCGGGAACAAATGGGAAGGAAAATCAGGCCCGAACCTGCTGGATGGGCTCGTCTCGCAGAAGAAGCGCGATGGTTACCTGGAGTTCAAGCGGCAATTGCGCGAGCTGACACTGGAATTTGGCGGGCCGGTGCTGCTCGTGCACACCGTGGATGACTCACGCACCAATCAGCCGATGCTCGATCATCCGCTGCGCGACCGGCAGGGGAAAACGGTCGGGATGTTCACGCGCATTGGGGTACCGGCAGGCCGGCTCTGGACACCGGTCAGCATCGGCAGCGACGGTACTGCGGCACTCGGGGACACCTCGCCGCAACCTGCCAGGAAGGGGCCGCGGCGCTAGGCGCCCAGCTTACGCATGGGTCCGGCACGCCGCCGCGCGGCAGCATGACGGACCGCGCGCGGCACCCACTCAATGCAGGGTCGGCGGTTCCTGATCTTCGTCGACAACCTCGAGTCCGCTCGCGCCATGGGCATGGCCGTGCTCGATCTCTTCCGGCGTCGCCGCGCGCACGGCCTTGACCTGCAGCCAGAAGCGCAGCGCCATGCCGGCCAGCGGATGGTTGCCATCCAGCACGACCTTGTCGTCCGCCACGTCCGTCACGGTGTAAATCACCGAATCTTCCTCGTCGCCGTCCTCGGGGATGCCCTCGAACTGCATGCCGACTTCCAGCGGATCCGGGAAGCGGTCACGGGCTTCGACCTTGACGAGCTCGGCGTCGTATTCGCCAAAAGCGTCATCCGGCTCGAGCTGCAGATGCGTCTCGAACGACGGCTCCTGGCCTTCCAGCGCTTCCTCGATCTTGGGGAACGTGCCATCATACCCGCCGTGCAGATACACCATGGGCTCATCGGACTGTTCGATCAGCTCACCCTGCGCATCGGTCAGTTTGTACATCACCGAGACCACGGTATCTTTCGTAATTTTCAATTGTTGGCTCCATGAACGATTCTGCATTATACGCGCCCGCCTCCCCCTTCGATTCCATCGCACCGGATGCACCGCTGACTTTGCTGGGCGGTCTGACACCGCGGCAGTTCATGCAGGAATACTGGCAGAAAAAACCGCTGCTGGTCCGTCAGGCCATCCCCAACTTTGTGCCGCCGGTCGACCCGCGCGCCCTGTTCGCGTTGGCGGATCAGGACGATGTGGAATCGCGCCTGGTCACCTTTTTCCGCAATCGGTGGAAGATGGATCACGGCCCGTTCGCGCCAGCCAATCTGCCTGCGCTCAAGCAGAAGCAATGGACGCTGCTGGTGCAAAGCGTCAATCTGTTCCATCCGGCTGTCGCCGCGTTGCTGGGACAGTTCCGCTTCGTGCCCGATGCGCGCCTCGATGATGTCATGATCAGCTATGCCACCGATGGCGGCGGCGTCGGCCCGCATTTCGATTCCTACGACGTGTTCCTGCTGCAGGCGCACGGTAAGCGCCGCTGGCAGGTGTCGACCCAGAGCGACCTGACGCTGCGCAGTGGCCTGCCACTCAAGATCCTCGCCAATTTCGAACCGCAAGACACCTGGACACTGGAACCCGGCGACATGCTCTACCTGCCCCCGCAATGCGCGCACGACGGGGTCGCCGAAGGCGAGTGCATGACCTATTCCATCGGCTTCCGGGCGCCCGGCTTCCGCGAACTGAGCGGGCATTTCCTCGCCTGGCTGGCAGACAGCCTGGAAGACCATCCGGATTTCGCCGGTCTCTACGCCGACCCCGACCAGTTACCGACCACCACACCGGCACGCATCCCCGCCGCCATGCCTGTTGCCCTCGCGGAGCGTCTACGGAAGTTGCAGTGGGATGACGGCATGATTGCCGAGTTTCTGGGCGCCTACCTCAGCGAACCGAAGGCCAACGCGGTCTTCAGCAGCCCGAAGCGGCCTGCGCTGGAGCGCTTCGAGCGCCAGGCGACCGCACAGGGCATTCGCCTGGCGGCGGCCTCGATCGCGCTCTATGATGAACGCCACTTCTACATCAACGGCGAGACCTACGAGCCGCCCCAGGCCCTGAAAGCACATCTGGTACGCCTTGCCGACACCCGCCAGCTGGCGGGTTCGGACCTGGCCCGCGACGCTGCGCTGCCTGATCTGATGGATACCCTCTTCGGGTGGTATGAAGCGGGCTGGATCGAGACCGGCAAGCACTGAAATCCGAAGCGGGCAATACCCCGCGAGAAGCCTGCCAGCCTTGGGTTACACGGCGTTACATCTTATTGGGAACAAAGCAACACAATAGGGCTGATTCCCTATTGTGTTGCTACACAACGATTACAAAGCTCGCTATAATCGCTGGTTGGTAAACTTGTTGTACTAGCAGTCGCCAGATGGTGCTGTGAAGTTCTACAGATTGCCTCCGAAGTTGAAGAGCGATAATTACCGGTAATTATTTTTCGCCCGTTTTCAGTTTCATACATTAATCCTGAAAGGATCTAAAAAATGAAAAAATCTCTCCTGATCGCCTCGCTGCTCGCCGCTGTTGCCCTGGCCGCTTGCGGCAAGAAAGAAGAAGCCGCTGCTCCGGCTCCGGAAGCTCCTGCTGTTGAAGCTCCGGCTTCGGCTCCGGAAGCTGCTCCGGCTGCCCCGGCTGCTGATGCTGCTACCGCTGCCTCGGCTCCGGAAGCTGCTTCGGAAGCCCCGGCTTCGGAAGCCAAGTAATTCCTGGCTCGCAGTAAAAAAGCCGACCATCTGGTCGGCTTTTTTATGCCTGGAATTCTTGTGTCTGAAATGTTTGCACCGGCGTCTTCGACAAGCGATTCCTGTACTGCGCGGCGCATGGCTTGAGCTGCCGTCAGTGCATGTCATCCTCTGCGCTCCGGACCCACTACCAGTGTCCGCGACTCCCACAGTGATCTGCGTTCAGCCTCGCTATCGGAGAGATCGGGACATGCGTTGCTTCCCTTGTCTTCCCGAGCGACCCAAACCGGGCGCCTACACGCGCCGCCAATCGAGTCCCGCCTCCTGATCCGCGATGGCGATATCGTCGCACGCAGCCCCCAGCGCTTCCGCCAATGCGGTGGCCGCAAGCGCCGGCGTATTGTTCTGCTGACTGAGATGCGCCGCCACGATGGTCGACAGGCCGGGATGCCGGATGCTGGCCAGGATGCATGCCGCAACATCATTGGCCAGATGGCCGAAGTCACCGCCAATGCGCGCCTTGAGCGAAGGCGGATAACGCGACGCGGCCAGCATGCCGCGATCATGATTGCACTCGAGCACGAGCGCCTGGACATTGGCCAGGCTCGTCGTCAGCACAGGCGTCTCCATGCCGGCATCGGTCAGCACCCCAAGGCGTACCGCGCCATCCCCGAGTACGAACTGCAGCGGTTCGCGGGCATCATGCGGCACGGTGTACGGTGCAACCTGCAGGTCGCCGATCTCGACCGGCTGCCCGGCCACGCAGAAGCGGATGTCCGCCGCAGCGGCATGGCGCATATGCGCCGTCGCCGTCCAGGTGCCGTGACTGAGCCAGACCGGCACGCGATACTTCACCGCCAGCGCATACGCGCTGCCGATATGATCACTGTGTTCATGGGTGACGAGAATGCCGGTGAGCGCCTCCGGGGCGCATCCCAGGCGCGCCAGGCGGCGCTCCATCTCGCGGATGCCAAAACCGCAGTCGAGCAGCACGCGGGTAGGCGTGCTGGTTTCACTGTCGATCAGCAGGGCATTGCCCTCGCTGCCGCTTCCCAGACTGGCGAATCGCACGGCGAGGGATGCGGCTTAGCGCAGCTGTTCGTTGAGCAGCGTGAGGATCTGGCGGTTGATGTCGGATTTTTCCGCTGCGCCACTCTCGTTGAGCACACTCACGATCGAGCCATTGCCGCTACCCTGCACTGCCACGCGATAACGCTTGGCGCGTTTGGCTTCCTCGGCCTTGCTCCGGCTGAAGAGGCGCGAGAAGAAGCCGGGCTGCTTGGCTTGGTCGCGCGTGTCGACATAGCGCACGAAATACACACCATTCGCGCGGTCACGATCTTCGACGGTGAAGTTGACGCGGTCGAGCGCAAGGCCCACGGAACGCCATGCGCGGTCGAATGGTTCGTTTAGGGCGAGCACATCGACGCCGTTGACCTGACGAATCAGTGAAGGGGCCGTAGCTGCAGCCTGTCCGCCGGCGGCGGCAGCCGCACCACCCGTACCGGCAGCGGCCAAGGTCGCCTGCGCGGCTTCGCGCGACATGCCCAAACGCTGCATCAGGCGCGACAGGAACTCGGCTTCGAGCTCCGGATCCGCCTGGCGCGGCACCCAGACGGTGGATTCCTTGCTCAGACCGGTCAGCTCTTCACGTGCGCCGCGATGGCTGATGAACACCTCCAGCTTGCCGTTCGCCCCCTTCTCCACACGCGTGCGGAAACGGTCGCGCTCGGACGTGGAATACAGGCTGTCAAACACCTTGCCGATGGTGTTGCGGATGAAGTCTTGCGGAATCTTCGCGCGATTCTCCGCCCAGTCGGTTTCCATGATGCCAGTCTCGGGCGAATCGATGGACAACAGGAAGCCATTCTCCTGCCAGAACTCACGCAGGATCGGCCAGACCTGGGAAGCTGTCATGTCGTCGACAACCAGCCAGCGCTGATTGCCATCACGCTCGATGCGCATGCCCTTGGCGGCTGGCAGTGCGTTGACGGTACCGGTGGCTTGCTGCGCCGACACGCGTTGCTGATAACCCGACAGCGTGGCGGCACCGCCTGCTTCAGGCGCTGCATAGCGGCGATCGCCCTGCAGCGAAGTCAGATCGGGAGGAACTTCAAGGGTCGCGGTCCGCTTGGCATTCGACTTGTAGTCGATCTTGTCGGCCTGCATGGCATCGTTGAGCGTGCTGCAGCCGGCGACCATCGCCAGGGCAGCGAGGGACACGGTGAGGCGTGCAGTGGCAGGAGATGCAATACCGCGAAGATGCTGATAGTTCATTGACACACGGTCCTTGAAAAGTTCGAATACAAAACGAAACCAGGCGAAACCAGGAAACGCAATCAGGCGAGCAGCCCGGCTTCCGCCAGCGCGTCGCGGACAGCGCCATGATACTGGGGCGCCAGCGGCGTCAGCGGCAGGCGGATACCGCCTTCGATCTTGCCCATGGCCTGCAGGGCCCACTTCACGGGAATCGGGTTGGCCTCGATGAACATGCGCTTGTGCAGCGTCAGCAGATCGAGGTGGATCCGGCGCGCCGTCAGCGCATCGCCACGGATTGCAGCAGCGCACAGCTCATGCATGGCGCGCGGCGCAACGTTGGCCGTGACGGAGATATTGCCATGGCCGCCGAGCAACATCAGGGCGACCGCCGTCAGATCGTCGCCACTGTAGATCGAAAAGTGCGCGGGTGCGCCCTTGATCAACTGGGCCGCACGGTCGATATCGCCTGTGGCCTCCTTGATGCCGATGATGCCCGGCACCTGTGCGAGGCGCAGCACGGTATCTGCCTGCATGTCGGCCACGGTACGGCCCGGCACGTTGTACAGGATCACTGGCAGGTCGACGCTTTCCGCGATTTTGCGGAAATGCTGATACATGCCTTCCTGCGTCGGCTTGTTGTAGTACGGCACGACCTGCAGCGAGGCATCGGCGCCGACCTTGTGCGCGTACTCGGTCAGCTCGATTGCCTCGGCGGTCGAGTTGCCGCCCGTGCCCGCGATCACCGGCACGCGCTTGGCCGTATGCTCGACAGCCACGCGAATCAGTTCGAAGTGTTCCTCGACGCTGACCGTTGGCGATTCGCCGGAAGTGCCTACGATGACAATGCCATCGGTACCTTCGTCCACATGCCAGTCGATCAGGCGGCGCAATGCCGGAAGATCGAGGCTGCCGTCTTCATGCATTGGCGTGACGATCGCAACAATGCTGCCGGAAATCTGTGTCATGGTTTTTACGTCAATTCAGGGGGGCTGAATTATGGGATAAATATCACGATTGTAACGGATCGCGGCACGTTGTCCCGCACTTTTGGAGCCCGCCGGGCGCCATCAGTTCAACGCGCCGGCCAAGTGTTTCGCTGACAGGCTGGCGCACGCGTCACACGGGCCTCAGGACGCATCCAGTGGATAGCGGACCGCCACCGCACCGGCTCCCTCGCGGATGGCGCACAAACGCTGCACGAAGGCCGGCTTTGGCGACGAAATGAAGCCATCTTCATACGCCACGGTACGCAACCCTCCCGCGCGCGCCACATCCGCCAGTTCGCCCGGCTGCAGCAGGAAATCCGGGTTGGCGGGCCGCCCGACGGTCTCGTTGCCGGCAGCGAATGTTTCGTAGATCAGCACGCCGCCTTCGCCCAGCGCGGCTACCAGGTGCGGCCACAGGGGCCGGTGCAGGTAATTGGTGACGATCACAGCATCGAAGCGCGCCCCGGGCGGAAGCGGCCAGACGCCCTGCTCCAGATCGGCCTGCAGCACCTGCACCCCTCCCGCCCTGCCGGCCAGTGCCTGCAAGGCCTCGGCGTCGCGGTCAACTGCCAGCACCGCATATCCGTGCTGTGCGGCCAGCACGGCGTGACGTCCGCCGCCGCAAGCCACATCGAGGACACGACCGCCCGGGCGCACGAGGGACAGCCAGCGCCCCACCCAAGGGGACGGCGCTGCGATGGCGGCATGTCCCGGCACGGTGCCGCTCATCAGTAACTCAATCCCATGGCGTCGCGCACCTCACGCATGGTTTCGCCTGCCGCACGGCTGGCGGCTTCTCGGCCATGCTCGAGGATGTCGCGCAGCAAACCCGGCTGGTCGACATACTTCTGCGCGCGCTCGGCCATCGGCTGCTGTTCGCGCAGGATGCCATCGATCACCGGCTGCTTGCATTCGATACAGCCGATACCTGCGCTGCGGCAACCCTTCTGCACCCACTCGCGGGTTGGCTCGTCGGAATACACGAGATGCAGCTGCCAGACCGGGCATTTTTCCGGCGTGCCGGGATCGGTACGCCGCACGCGCGCCGGATCGGTCGGCATGGTACGTACTTTCTTCTCGACGCTTGCCTTGTCCTCGCGCATGCCAATGGTGTTGCCGTAGGACTTGGACATCTTCTGCCCATCGAGTCCCGGCATGCGGGAGGCTTGCGTCAGCAACGCCTTAGGCTCGACCAGGATATTGCGCCGCGAACCCTCGAGATAACCGAGCAGGCGTTCGCGATCGGCATTGCCCAGGCTTTGCGACGCCGCCAGCAGCGCGCGTGCTTCTTCCAGGGCCTCTGCATTGCCCTCTTCCTGATAGGCCTTGCGCAGTTCGAGATAGTGCTTGGTCCGTTTGCCACCGAGCTTCTTGGCCGACTCCTGTGCCTTCTCCTCGAAACCGGGCTCGCGGCCATACAGGTAGTTGAAGCGCCGCGCGATTTCGCGCGTGATCTCGATATGCGGCACCTGGTCCTCTCCGACCGGCACATGGGCGGCGCGGTAGATCAGGATGTCGGACGCCATCAGCAGCGGATAACCCAGGAAGCCGTACGTGGCCAGGTCCTTGTCCTTCAGCTTCTCGATCTGGTCCTTGTAGGTCGGCACGCGCTCCAGCCAGCCCAGCGGCGTGCCCATCGACAGCAGCAGGAACAGCTCGGCATGCTCCGGCACGCGGCTCTGCAGGAAGAGCGTGGCTTTTTCCGGATCGACACCGGCCGCCAGCCAGTCGATGACCATCTCCCACGTGGCCTTGCTGATGACCTCGCGCGACTCGTAGTGGGTCGTCAGCGCATGCCAGTCGGCCACGAAGAAAAAGCACTGCCGCTCGTTCTGCAGCTGGATCCAGTTCTTGAGGACGCCGTGGTAGTGGCCAAGATGCAGTGCGCCGGTGGGGCGCATGCCGGAAAGTACGCGTTCGGGAAGCATGAATGGTTATCGGATCAGAAAGAAGATGGGGGACAGCATCCACTGGATGAGCGTGGCGAGCAACTGCATGACGGGACGCATCCAGACCTGCGTGATAATACCTGCGGCCACCAGTGCCAGCACGATGAAAAAACCGTAGGGTTCGAGGCGCGACAGCATGATCGCCGGACGCGCCGGCAGCAGCGCCGTCAATACCCGCCCGCCGTCGAGCGGCGGTAGCGGAAACAGGTTGAAGGCAGCCATGACCAGGTTGACCAGCACGCCGGCCTGCGCCATCTTGACGAGGAATGGTTCATCCACGGCCATCACAGCCAGCCCGATGGACATCAGTGCCCAGCCGACCGCCATGACGAAATTGCTGCCTGGCCCGGCCAGGGCGACCCACAGGCTGTGCCAGCGCGGATTGCGCAGGTTGCCGAATGCCACCGGGACCGGCTTGGCATAGCCGAAGACGAACGCGCCAGCCGTGGCGAAATACAGCAGCAGCGGCATGGCAATCGTGCCGATCGGGTCGATATGGCGCAGCGGATTGAGGCTCACGCGGCCCAGCATGTAGGCCGTGCTGTCGCCGAAATGGCGCGCCACATAGCCGTGTGCGGCCTCATGCAGCGTGATGGCGAACAGGACTGGAAGCGCGTAGACGGCGAGCGTCTGAATGATTGAAGAATCCATCCAGCTATTGTAACAAGCGGGCCGGACGCGCGCGGAATGTTCTTGGCGTGCCTCAGAGGCCCAGCAAAGCGGGATCTCCGCGTCCGCGCCGCACCAGTTCCGGCTCGCCGCCGCTCAGGTCGATCACGGACGTCGGCTCGGCCGGCACCGGCCCGCCATCGATCACCAGATCGAGCTGCTTTTCCAGCCGCGCGCGGATCTCGTCAGGATCGTTCAACGGCTCATCTTCGCCGGCCAACTGCAGCGTGGCCGAGAGAATCGGCTCGCCGAGGGCCTCGATCAGGCATTGTGGAATGGCATGCTCCGGCACGCGCAGGCCGATAGTCTTGCGCGACGGATGCGACAGCCGCCGCGGCACTTCCTTCGTGGCCTCGAGGATAAACACGAATGGCCCAGGGGTGGCCCCCTTGATCCAGCGGTACTGGCGATTGTCCACGCGCGCGAAAGTACCCAGCTGGGACAGGTCCCGGCACATCAGCGTCAGCAAGTGCTTGTCATCCATGCCGCGCAGGCGTCGCAGGCGCTCCACCGCGGCCTTGTCGTCGAGATGGCAGGCGAGCGCATAACTCGAGTCGGTGGGCAGCGCGGCCAGGCCGCCATCGCGGAGGATCTGTGCGGCCTGCTTGATCAGCCGGGGTTGCGGGTTATCGGGATGGATCTGGAAGAACTGGGACATGCGGGTCTCACCTGTCGGATATCACCAGCCGCGCCAGATCGGCGTGACGGAATCGGGGAGTGGCGGCAGCTTGCCGAGGTCCACCCGACTCTCCGAGGGCCCATGGAAATCGGAACCGCGTGACGCCAGCAGGCCATAACGGCGCGCCAACCCGGCGTAGGTTTCGTACTGGGCTGGCGTGTGGCTGCCTGTCGTCACCTCGACGCCCTCCCCGCCGAGTTCTTTGAAGCGGTCGAACAGGCTGTCGTGCTGCAATGCCGTCATCTTGTAGCGGCCGGGATGCGCAATCACCGCCTGACCTCCAGCCGCATGGATCCATTCGATCGCGTCCTCGAGCGTGGCCCAGCGATGTGGTACATAACCCGGCTTGCCATCCGACAGGTAGCTCTCGAACACCGCATTCACGCTGGGGCAGATGCCAGCCTCGACCATATAGCGCGCGAAGTGTGTGCGGGAGATCAACTCAGGATTGCCGACATACTGCAAGGCCCCTTCATATGCGCCTGCCACGCCTGCCTGCGCCAAGGCATCGGCCATTTCCTGCGCGCGCCGCGTGCGGCCGGAACGGGTCTGCGCGAGCCCCTCCACCAGCGCTGGACAGAACGGATCGATCTGCAGGCCGACGATATGGACCGTGTGGCCCGCCCAGGTGATGGAGATTTCGACACCGGGCACAAAGGACAATCCTTCGGCGTGCGCGGCATGGCGAGCCGCAACCAGGCCGCCAACTTCATCGTGATCAGTCAGCGCCCAAAGTTCGACACCATTGGTCTTCGCACGCGCCGCCAGCGCCTCCGGCGGCAGCATGCCGTCCGACACCGTGGAGTGACAATGCAGGTCGGCGTTCAACATGGCAATACATTGGCAGGAATCATGTCCTGCTATTGTACTCCTCACTGCTGGCAGGCCATGCCGCCGCGATGCCCGACGGGGCGCGGGGTATCCGGGATGCGCCATGCCGCCCGCAGTCATGCAACCTGGAGGGCGCCACCGCATCCAGTACCGCTGGCTTCACGCCGCCGGAGCCGCGGCCGGACGGCTCAGCCCGTACAACCCGCAGAGTTCTTCGTAGCGCTCCGCCCGCCATGCCTCGGCATCGTTTTCCCGGTGCGCGGGCACGGGCATCTGCGCGATACGTGCCGTCAGCAGCTCGCGTTGCTCCATCTTGTACCCCGCCTTTGCTCGGGTATCGAGAGACCATGAGAACCACTCGATTTCCTCGGTGATCGCCTTGGTTTTTTTCTTCTGGACAACAATGCCAACGCGTGGCCCCGTTCCCTTGCCGCGATCGATGTACTGGCGGGCCGTCAGCGAGTACAGCTTCCAGTTGCTGTCATCATGAAATACCGCATTGCGCTCAGACCGGATATGCGCCACCTGCATTTCCAGCTGGCTGATCCGCAGGCGGTCCCCTGCCTTGCGCGCCATCACCAGTTCGGTTTCAAGGCCATCAAGTTGGCTGTCATAGTTGCGAATCTTCATGATGGCGGGCTTGCGCAGGTTCTTGATGCACTGGAAGAACATGCTGTTATCCCCCTTCTTCTCCAGGCTGTACTCATCCAGAAACTTCTGCAGCGTGGCATCACCGGAGGCATATTCCCGCCACTGATCGATATCCGGGCCGAGTACTGCACGTAGCGCCTCGACACTGCGGACAGCCGTGATATGGAAGGTACAAAACTCATCCAGCTGGCCATCCTTGGTCTGCTGCTTGATCTGCACATTGATCGAGGACTCGACTGGCGTCGCCTGGGCCGAGAGTACATTGACGCCTGGCAACTTGGCCTGGGCCGTACCTGCACCGCCAGGCGTCAGGCTCACACCTGCGGTGCCCCGGACCACGCCATAGAGTTCGGCTTCACCATTATTTGCAGCCGCCCGCCTGCTGGTTTCCTTCAGGACCTTGGTCTGGGCCTTGCCCTGCTGATCGGAGCCAACGCCGAAGAAAGCGCGCGCATCGTCCGTACCCACGCGTAGACCGATCTGCTCGCGCGTCGTGACCTGCACTGAGCGGGATGACTGGCGGGTCCCCGTGAGCTCAAGACACCGTGTCTCGACAAACTCGGCAGCGAATGCCGCCATGAAATCCTGCAAGCGGTCGTGGCCGGTGGCCTGCGTTATCTCACCCTCACCGAACTGCTTCATGAACTCGAAGAAACGCCGCATGCCGACACGACTGGCATCGAGTTTGACTGGTTTCCCATCCGCATCCTTCAGGAAGGGATCCGTCGCCGACTCAAAACTGTGCTTGCCATTCGCATCCTGCACGATGTCGGTCTTGAACCGCACGGTCACGCCTTTGTTGCGGGTTTCCTCGTATCCGGCCGATGCGCCGAAATATGCGCCCACGCCAGCAAAGCCAGTATCAGCCCCAAAGATCGATTCGAGCCCCAGTTCGCCTGCACCGCCACGACCTGAGGAAACGGAGACCGACAGGCCGTTCAGGTTGCGGGACTGCGTCATGGTGGCCGTACGGGATCCCGTGGCTGCGATCCGCGGACGCAGGTTGACGGCTGGCGCGACAGGGACGACCACGGAGAGGTCGACGCCCACTTCCGCGCCAGTGGTTCCCGTCAGCGTGTTGTTGCGCATGCCTTCGGCAGCTCGCGCCATGAAGTCGTAGATCTTGGCCTTGGTGGCAACGCTCATGAACTCGCCGCCCCGCTCCAGCCAGTGCAGCGTGGTGAAATGCTTCACCATCGCAAGCGCCTCGCGGCGCTCCGCGTCGGCCTCCGCCGGCACGCCATCGGCCTTGGCTTCACGCGTGGTGCCCTTCTTGCCCGCACGCTCGCGGACGACCGCCCTGGCTTCGCCGGCCACCTGTGGCAGCCAGGCCTCGAGCTGCGCGCGGGACAACTTGATGGGCTTGCCAAGCAGCGCATCAAGCGCTTGTATTGTTTCCGCATCCGGTTCGGACGTTATCGTGATCACAACCTCCTCGACGCGCTGCTTGCCTGCCATGGTCTCGCTGAGCGGTGCTGCCTTGGTTTGCACCTGGGCTTCAAGGAGCTCCTGCAAGGTTCCTGGGCCGCCCTCCTCGCTTCCCATGACCCTCCGGCGTACCTCCTGCGGATCAAGCTCGCTCATCAAGGGCCGCTGCGTGCCGTCTTTCCCGGCCGCGTAGTCTTTCGCCATCAACGCCTGCTGTTCCTTGTAGATCGCCACCACCGCCAGCTGGACGGCGTACTCGGCCAGTTTTTCGGGTGCCAGCGTTGTGCTTCTTGCCTCCTCTCTGATGAGCGCGACCTTGTAGTCCCCCAGTGCCAGCAGGGCCTTGTCATAGGTACTTCGATCCGCCTGGGCCAGCGCAGACTGGAAATTGAAAGTATCGCCTCCCATGGCGGTGATCGGAGTCTTCTTCATGCCGATCCACTGACGCGGATCAAGCTCGGATGCCTCTCCATTGAATCGTTTGACCGCGCGTTCGGCGTATTTGTCGATTTTCATGATCCGGGCCATGACGCGCGTGAATTCACCCTCCGGCCCATCGTCACGGAATCCCTGGTTCCACATGAAATAGTCCAGCGTCGCCTGGCGGCCGAGCCGGGTTGCCAGGGTCCCTGGATTGGCCGCCGTCCCGTAGTGCTGCAGCGCCTGCCGCGCTGCGTGCATGACCCTGCGCTCCAGCGGAGGGCGTTCCTCCTGTTTGCCGGCGACATCGTGCGCGTCCGCCGGCACGGGTGCCACCTGCTGCCCAGCGACTTCCGCCGGTTCTTCCGCCAGGGCTGCCAGCACGGTTTGCATGGTCAAGTCCTTGCGCGAACACAGGGCGTCGGCCGCCTCCAGAAAATTGCGGTAGGCATCGCACTGGGGCGCCCGCTGGTATTCTTGTTCGCGCCACTGCAGGTTCGCCTTGGTCCATTGCGCCTGGGCGGTGTCATATGCAGCCTTGGCCGCAGCCACATGCTTGGGCGCCATGATCACCGCCCGCTCCAGTTGCTCGCGCGCGCACAGGAACGCACGCCAGGTCTCGTGCAACGTCACCAGTTGATCCGGCAGTTTCGGCTGGCCGCCAGGTTGCGCGGTGGCTGCTGCGCTGGCTTGCATCCGGCAGATCGCCAGACGTTTGAGCAGCCCGAGCCCAACGGGATCGCGCGATAGCAGCAATGCCGCGTGCCAGGTCGCCTCGCTCACCGTGCCGGCCTGCGCCCCGTTACAGGCAATGTCGTAGGTGGTACCGAGTTCCTTGAGAATCTGGTGGGCCAACTGGAGGTCATACCCGCTGGCCAATGCCAGCTTGTTGACAATGGCTTCGCATTCGCCGCACTGCAGCCCCTCCTCCAGTGAAGACAACATCAGCAGGTCACGATGCAAATCATCGACCATCGCCAGATCAGCGGGGCGCGCTCCGAAACGCAGCACGATCGCGGTATGCAACTGGCGATATTCATACCATTGTTCCCGGTGCACGCCATGTAGCTGGGATCGGCTCCGCACAGGCGCTTCGACATGCGGAGGCAGCGTTTCGCGATCTTCGCCTGCGTGTGGCGGGAGGGACTTCAATGTATCGCCCGCACCCTCGGCCACATCGACCGGCATATCCCTTCCAGTGCCCCGCCGCCCGGGTAGCCTGGGCATACCGGGCAGGACAGCAGGCATGTCTGTCTTGCCCGTTCGCTGCCGCCGTACCCGTCGGCAACTAAAGTCGGACAACTTCTCCACCACCTTGTGCGATTTGCCATCCGCCTTGCGCATCTGTGCAGCCTTGTCTTTAGCTGCGGTACAGCCCCACAGCCGACGCTTGGCTGCGCGTGGCATTTCATGCCCGGGCCCGGATACCTGGGCTGCACGCTCACGCTTGCGCTGTCGGGCGGCCTCCGCCCTCTGGCGGCGACTCAGGACCGGAGCGAGATAGGCCTTCGCTTGCGTTTGCGCTTCATACGGGGGAGAGTTGTCCTGACTGAACAGATCCCGATTGGGCTGCCCCTTGCCCTTGCCGCCGCGCATATTCCAGGTGAACAGGCCCGACATGATGTTGGTGGCATAGGCGCTGGGCCTGAGCAGCTTCAGCGTGACACGCACCTCGCGCGTGAATGCCTGATAGCGGCTCGTGGACGGACCGGCGGATGACGATGGCGCCGTGCCGGACAAGCCCGGCTGGCCGGCCGAGACCGCCGGCGCATAGCCGCCCCCCGTGATTCTTGCTGTGTCTCCTTTCATCACGCCTCCGCTGACTGCCGTTATTGGTCTTGGCATCGCCGTGCAGTTCCGCCGCTTCGCCGCTCCGTTGCCCTGCCGGATTGCGCTGCCCGACGGTCGCGTCGCCGGCCGGCAGATTCCCGCCATACTTACAATTGGCTTTCTGCATGCTTCAGCCATATGTAACAAATACGGTGCGTGACGTCCGGCGATTTTAAAAAAGCTTGCAGTTGGCCTCGCAAGTGGATTCGTATTTCCCCCCTCTTCTTACGCGCAATACACTTGATTGTTTTGAGAAATCAGGGTTATCCCGACCATCCGGGCGCATCGGTCGCGCAATCCCGCGCTGCGCATGCGGGCATCCGGGCGCGGTATAGTCGCACTGTGCCGCTTCTCTTTGCTCACACCGCCCCGGAGCTTCTCCTGACATGACCGAATCCCATCCGAACACAGCCCACAGCACCGACATCCTGATCATCGGCGCCGGTCCGGTCGGCCTGTTCGCCGCCTTCCAGGTCGGCGTGCTGGGGATGCAATGCGTGCTCATCGATGCACTCGACCGCCCAGGCGGGCAATGTACCGAGCTGTACCCGGAGAAACCCATCTACGATATTCCCGCATTGCCGGTATGCACCGCGCAGGAACTGGTGGATCGCCTGCTGGAGCAATGCCGGCCGTTCGGCTTTCCGATTCATACCGGGCAGCGCGCCATGCGCGTGGAACAGCAGGCCGATGGCCGCTATCGCGTAACAACCGAACAGGGCATGGTGTTTGATGCCGCCGTGCTGCTGATTGCCGCTGGCGCCGGCGCGTTCGTGCCGCAGCGCGTAGCACTTCCGGAAGCAGCAGCGCTCGAAGGCGATTCACTGCACTACGCGGTGCGTGACATGGCACGCTTCGCGGGCAAGCGCATCGTGATCGCAGGTGGCGGGGATTCAGCGCTGGATTGGGTGCTCGCGCTGCGCAAGATCGCCGCGCACACCACTCTGCTGCATCGTCGCGACAATTTTCGCGCGGCCGATGCGTCCGTAGCGGAAATGCGCGGCGCCGTCGCTGCTGGCGAGATGGATTTCGTGGTGGGGATGCTCGATGCGCTACAGACGCAGGATGGCCGCCTGACCGGCATCGTCGTCAAGCACAAGGACGGCACGCATTCACTGCCGTGCGACGACCTGATCGCGCTGTATGGACTGGTGACTGATCCCGGGCCACTGGCCAACTGGGGCCTCGACATGCAGGCCGGACGCATTGTCGTCGACACGGCAGCATATGAAACGAACCGGCCCGGCATCTTTGCCGTCGGCGACATTGCGCTTTATCCGCACCGTCAGAAGCTGATCCTCTCCGGCTTCCACGAGGCTGCACTGGCACTGCGCAAAGCCTATCGCGTCGTCTATCCAGACAAGACACTGGTGCATGTGCACACCAGCAACAACGCCACCTTGCGCGAACGCATCCAGCACAGTTGAATACGCGGCTGAATGCCATGACGGAGCCAAGCCCAAAAGGCCGGCGCGCAGATTGACGCGCGGGTGTCTTGCAACAGGATCTCGCGCTCGCTCGCAGGCATGCACGCAACGTTCAGCGCGTGAGGAAATCCTCGATCAGCCGTGCCACCGCGACCGGCTGATCGTGATGCAGCATATGTCCGGCGTCGTCGATGATGGCTTCGTGCAGGTTGCGGAACGACCGGAAACGCGCCCGGAACGCATCCAGTGGCACATCGCCTGCGATCGACTTGAGGGTGGCCGAATCGCGCGCTTCCACGTGCAGGACCGGCGCCGTTACCTCCGCCCACACGGCCTCGATCTCGTCGATGCGGTACAGGACAGGATTGACGATCTTGTGCGCCGGATCGGCCAGCAGCATCCATTTGCCCTCGGCCGTCTGGCGCGCCCAGTGCGGTGCAAGAAACGCCGCCTGGCTATCCGACAGGCGCGGGTTGGTCTTCTGCAACCGGGCTGCGACAGCCTGCATGGTGTCATAGATGGGCAAGCGGGCTCCCGCCTTGATCTCGTCCAGCCAGCGCGCGTAGCGTCCCGGCGCTTGCGTCGCCTGGGTGGCGGAGAGCCCAAAGCCTTCCAGGCACACGAGACGATCCACGCGCGCCGGACGGACACCCGCATAAATGCCCACGACATTAGCGCCCATGCTGTGCCCCACAAGGTTCACCGGAGCGTGCGGCTGGTAGTGATCAAGTAGCGCCTCGAGGTCGGCGAGATAGTCCGGGTACCAGTAGGAGACCGTCCCCGGATGGACGGTCGTCCACCCGGTCAGGCCGAAACCGCGCCAGTCGGGGGCAATCACGTGCCAGTCGCGTTGCAACGCATCGACCACGAACTGGAACGACGCTGACACATCCATCCAGCCATGACACATGAACAGCTTGGGCGCCGACGGATCGCCCCATTGGCGGACGTGATAGTCCAGACCATGGATCGCAATGACCTCGGTACGCGACGGGCGTACCGGTTGATAAGCTGCCGCCTCGGGCGCAGGGTGCAGCATGGGTGCTGCCGTCGACTCGGGTTGCTGCATAGAGCCCCACAAAATAGAACGATCGTTCTTTATTCTCGCATATTCCGTCCTGGCCTGTGCCGCTTACTGAACATGCGGCGGGCCATTGTCAGCGCTTGCGAGACGCGGCTATCGGCGGAACGCTGACAGACTCTGCGGTATACGCCCACTACACTGGTCCGGCAACCTGATCGGCAGAAAATCAGGGCGAACGGGAGGCACAGCGACAGCATGGATCAAGCAGACACCAACCGGACCGGCGACGCGGCGACGCCCGGCGACACCCTCCCAGGCCGGGGCGACCGCTTCGCCTACGGCATGCCGCCGCATCGCACGAACACGGCGGCGAAATCCGGACACTACGACAGCGAGACACCGGCCGCGCAACTGGTCACGGTACTGCCTGCGTTGCGGTTGCTCACCGGCCTGCTGATTGCCGCCCTGATTATCGCGGCGCTGTACTTCGGCCGCGATCTCCTGATCCCGCTCGCACTGGCGATCCTGCTCAGTTTCCTGCTCGATCCTGCGGTGGCGCGCCTCAAGCGCTGGGGTGTGCCGCGCATGGCGGCCGTCCTGCTGGTCGTCGGCCTCACGGTGGCGGCGCTGGGCGGTGCCGGTGCCTATCTTGGCAGCCAGGTGACAGCGCTGAGCAAGGACCTGCCGTCTTACCAGACCACCATCCGCGAAAAGTTCACCCGCATGCGCAAGGCCGTCAAGGGTCCGGGCGCACTTGATGGCGCGCTATCGACCTACAACACGGTAGAGCGCGAACTGGCAAAAACCACCGGTCAGCCCGCACCCGGCGCAACGGCAACAGGCCGTGCCATCCAGCGCGTCGAGATCATTCCGGCGCCGAAAGCGCCCATGGCGCAGCTGATGGAATGGTTGGGCATCGTCAGCGCGCCTGTGCTAATGGCAGGTATGGTGCTGCTCTTCGTCATCCTGATCCTGCTGGGACGCAGCGACCTGCGCGAACGTCTGCTGCGCCTCATGGGCGGCAACCTGCACCTCGCGACCGATGCGCTTGACGACGCGGCCGAGCGCATCGGTCGTTACCTGCGCATGCAGATGATCGTCAATGCCACCTACGGCATTCCGCTGGGCGTGGCGCTGTATTTCATCGGCGTACCAGGGGCAGTGCTGTGGGGCACGGTAGCTGCGGTCATGCGCTTCGTGCCCTACATCGGGCCGATGCTGTCCGCGGCGTTTCCGCTGGCGCTGGCCTTTGCCATCGATCCAACCTGGGACATGCTGCTGTGGACGCTGGGCGTCATCCTGGTGCTGGAACTGCTCAGCAACAACGTCATCGAGCCATGGCTGTACGGCTCGAGTACAGGGCTATCGACGCTCTCCATCATTGTCTCGGCCATGTTCTGGACCGCCATCTGGGGGCCGATCGGACTGATCCTGTCGACACCACTGACGGTTTGCCTGTTGGTGCTCGGACGCTATATTCCGTCGCTGCAGTTCATGGAGGTTCTGCTCGGCAGCGATCCGGTCCTGGCGCCGCCGCAACGGCTCTACCAGCGGCTGCTCGGCGGGGGTGTCGAGGAAGCCATCGAGATGACCACGGAGGCCATCGACGCCGAACTCCCCTCGCCCGCCACCCCGGCGGGTACGGCCACGGCGGTGACCACGGTCTTCGACGAGATCGCCATCCCCGCGCTGCGGCTGGCCTGCGAGCGCTATGCCGACGTGGCTACCGCCCAGCACCGGCTGCGCTTGGTGCACGGCATGTCGGAAGTCCTGGAGGAAGTGGCGGATGCCTATCCGCCCACGGCCGCGACAACCGCCGTACCGGCAGGCGGACCGCGGATCCTGTGCATTGGCGGCCGTTGGGAGGTCGATGCGCTGGCGGCCGGCATGATGGCGCATGCGCTGGCCCTGCATGGTCACGACGCGCGCCACGAATCCATAGCCTTGAGCGCCGGCGCCAATCCGGCGGAAGCACACCGGCTCGACGGCGTGCAGATCCTCTGCCTGTCTGTGTTCCATCCCCGGCCCGGTGCGCAGGTACGACACTGGGCGCGCCGCCTCACGCGCCGCTGGCCCGACCTGCGCATTGTCCTCGCCCTGTGGAACGCCCCGCCAGCCCTGCTCGCCGAGTCTGCACCCGAGCAGCTCGGCGTCACGGCCATCGTGAACAGCATGCATGAGTTAGTCCTGCGCCTGGCCACACTGACCGACACGGCGGGCATTCAGGCGCCCATGCCCCAACCCGCCGATGACGGCGAACGCGTGGCACGGCTGTACGCCAGCGGCGCGCTCGCGCCACATCGCACCGAGGGCTACCGTTTGTTCCTGCAACGCGTGGTGGATGTCTTCGACGTACGCTACGCCCAACTGGCATGGCTCGATCGCGACTGGGTTCACACGCCCGGCAGCCTGTTGCCTGGCGGCGATGCCGGGATTGCGCGTGAAGAAGCGATCTGTGCACGCATCTTCGACGAAGATGATGCCCTGGTCATCCCGGATATTGCGCGCGATCCGCGCTTTGCCGGCAGCCGGCTGACGCTGGCCCATAGCCTGCGGTTCTACGGCAGCGTGCCGCTGAAGGATCGCGACGGCTACGTGCTGGGCTGCCTGGCGCTGCTCGATACGGCACCGCGCGAACTGTCCGACGAGGAGATCGCCCTGCTGAACACCATGGCCACGGAATTCATGGCGACACTGGCGACGGAAGTCCCAGCTGAAACCGCGGTTGCAACCACTGTCGATACCGCGGCTGCAGGCGCAGCAGGATCCGCTACCCCCATCACAACACGACCCGACCCGTCACGCGATTCAGCCGCGTGACGGTACATCCGGTGCGGTGGCGCGCAACTGCGCCAGCTCCGCCGCATCGAAACCGGCCGCCGCACGCGCCTCGAAATTGAATGGCCCGCGCAAGCGCGGCGCGTCGTAGCGCTCGACCAGCACATCGTAGGTCGCCAGCGGATCGACGCCGGCCCGCGCGCAGCACCAGCGGTACCAGCGGTTGCCGATGGCCACGTGGCCCACTTCATCGCGCAGGATGACATCGAGGATCGAGGCCGCCTCCATGTCGCCGGCCTGTGCCAGCCGCGCCCGGATCGGCGGCGAGGCATCGAGGCCCCGCGCCTCGAGGGTACGCGGCACCAGCGCCATGCGCGCGAGCACATCGTCACGCGTTTTCTCGGCCATTTCCCACAGGCCATTGTGCGCGGGAAAATCCCCGTAAGCCGCATCAAGCCGGGCGAGATGTTCGGCCAGCAGGCTGAAGTGGTACGCCTCCTCGCCCGCCACCTTCAACCAGTCGCGGTAGAACGGCACGGGCATGCCATCAAAGCGCCATACCGCATCAAGCGCCAGGTTGATGGCATTGAATTCGATGTGCGCGAGCGCATGCAGCAAGGCCGCCCGGCCTTCACGCGATACCACGGCACGGCGCGGCACAAAGCGTGCGGAGACCAGTTCCGGCTGCGCGGGACGCCCCGGAACCGCCGCACGCCAGTCCGCCGGAAAATCAGCGGGCCGCAGCGCCGGCGCAAACGCCGCATCCGGCCGTGTCGCGCCATCGGCGGCCAGCGCGCGGACCGTGCGCGCCTTTTCAGCCGGATTGGTCTGGCACAGGGCCGCGAGGGCTGCGCGGCGAATGCATGGGAAAGTCGACATCAGCGTAAAATCCTGGGAATCCGGCATTGTAAGAGATGCAATCGCCCATACCTCACGACAGGAGCCCTTCCCTCATGGCGCAGTACCAGCTTGGCGACCTCACCCCGACCGTGGACGATTCCGCCTATATCGCGCCCGGTGCGACCGTCATCGGTAATGTGTACCTGAAGGCACGCGCGAGCGTATGGCCCGGCGCGGTGCTGCGCGGCGACAATGATCCCATCACCATCGGCGAAGCCAGCAATATCCAGGAAAATGCCGTCCTGCATACCGATGCAGGCGCGCCGCTAACGCTTGGCGACTACGTGACCGTCGGCCACCAAGCCATGCTGCATGGCTGCACCATCGGCGACGGCAGCCTGATCGGCATCCAGGCCGTGGTGCTCAACCATGCCGTCATCGGCAAGGAATGCCTGGTGGGCGCCGGTGCCATCGTCACGGAAGGCAAGACCTTTCCGGACCGCTCGCTGATCCTCGGCGCGCCGGCCCGCGTCGTGCGGCAACTGACGGACGACGATGTGGCACGCATGCGCATGGGCGCGGAAAGCTATGCCGAGCGCCAGGCCACCTACAAGACTACTTTGAAGCGAATCGACTGAACGTGACCCAAGCCACACCCGACACCCTGCAGAAATTCATGTTCGAAGCCGCGCCGGTGCGCGGCGAACTCGTCCGCCTGTCCGACACCTGGCAGGAAATCATGCGGCGGCGCACCTATCCGCCTGCCGTGCGCCGCCTGCTCGGGGAAATGACGGCGGCGGCCGCGCTGCTCACCGCCAACCTCAAGTTCAACGGTGCGCTCGTCATGCAGATCCATGGCGACGGCCCGGTGCGCATGCTGGTGGTGGAATGCCACTCGGATCTGTCGCTGCGCGCCACTGCCAAGCTGGCCGACGACGTCGAGATTGCCGACGACGCCACATTGGCCGAGTTGGTCAACGCGAATGGCCAGGGTCGCTTCGCCATCACCCTTGATCCGCAGGACAAGCTGCCCGGCCAGCAACCGTACCAGGGCGTGGTGCCGTTGTCTGGCCGCCAGGGCCCGCTGCCCGACATGAGCGCGGTCCTCGAGCATTACATGCTGACCTCGGAGCAACTCGATACGCGGCTGTGGCTCGCGGCCGACGGCAATGTCGCGTCCGGCATGCTGCTGCAGCGCCTGCCGACCTACGGCGGCAAATCCATGACGGGAACGGATGGCTCCGTCATTGGCGAAACCGGCCAGCCGCTCGCACCGGGCGTATCGGCGCAGGACCTCGATACCTGGGAACGCGTGTGCCATCTCGGCGGCACGCTGCAAACCGAGGAACTGCTCGAGGTACCGCCGGAAACCCTGCTGCGCCGCCTGTTCTGGGAGGAAACCCAGCAGGCTGGCGTGCGCCTGTTCGAGCCGCGCCAACCGCATTTCAACTGCTCGTGCTCGCGCATCAAGGTCGGCGCCATGCTGCGCATGCTCGGCGAGGAAGAGGTCGCGAGCGTGCTGGCGGAACGCAACCAGGTGGATGTGAACTGCGAGTTCTGCGGCCAGCACTATGCCTTCGATGCCGTGGACTGTGCGCACCTGTTCACCGAAAAACCGGTATCGCAGACCGTCAAGGCGGCGTCGAACCTGCATCATTGACGATCCAGGCGTACTGGCGACCCAGACGCCGGAAACTTGTTCCAGAGGGCAACCGTCCAACCGCTATCGCGACCCGGAGGCCATTCACCATGCATGACCATGACAGATCCAACCGGCGTCTGGCCCTGGCGCTGATACTGGCTGTGGCGCTGGGCGGATGTACCGTGATCGACCGTGGCCCGGATGGTAGCCCGCGCATGGCGCGCCTGCCGGATGGCGCGGCTGCGGCTCCGCCGCCAGCCCTGAGCGCCAAGGAGCGCCAGCAGCTCGATGCCGAGAACGCCCGCATCCTGCGCGAGCAGGAAGCCGCCATCACGGCGGAACGCCGCGCCGCCTACCGCGCCTATGCCTATCGCGCGTATCCATATCCGTATGTGGCCTATCCGGCCTACCCCGCCTATGTCATGCCGTATGTCGGCGGCGTCGGCTTCTACGGCCACTGGGGTGGCCGGGGGCGGCACCGCGGCGGGGTGGGTGTCAGCATCGGATACCCAGGCTATTACTGGGGGCCGGGCTGGTGGTAAGCGGGATGACAGCCTGATCACAAAGGGCGAGCCATCCGATCACACTGACCTCGCCACTCGCCAGTCACGCTCATCCCTCGAGCCGCAACACGCGATCGATCTGCAGGGTGGCCTGTGCCAGCCGCTCGGCTGGCGATCCGCCGATCCGGACATAATCAACCCCATGCACGCGGCAAGCCGCAAGCACACGGCGATGGATCGCATCGCGCACGTCCTCGCTTGCCCGTTGCAGGCCATCGGCCACCCAGGGAATATCCGGGAGTGTAATCAGCGTCAGTGCATAGTCGTGCAATGCCGCCAGCCGTGCCGTTTCGGCATCGCAGGTGTGGAAGCAGAAGCGGCTGTAGATGGCCGTCATCAGCGGCGTGGTATCGCACAGCACTATCCCGCCACCTTGCTGGGCCACCGTGCGGCGCGCGCACAGTTCGGCCGCGCGCTGCATGCGGGCAATATGGCGCTGCTCCGGCTCGACCGGGACATCTCCCTTGCGGTCGACAAAGGTGCGCAGGTACTCCGGTACCGCGACGGCGTTGACGCCACGCGTGCGGTAGTGGTCGGCCAGCGCCACCGACAGATCCGATTTGCCGGTCGATTCCGCACCGAGGATGGCGACGGTCACCACATGGCCAGACGCGCGGCCGGCTCTGGACGGCGTGTTCGATGTCATCGCCCGCTCCGCGATACGCATGGCCGCGCATGCGCCGGCCGGGCCGGATGGCTGCATGCGCTCATCTTGCCAGGGCCTGCTTCCACTGCCGCAGCCCCGCCACGCACATCACCACGAACAGGGCGTACAGCACTGCCGTCAGGTAAAGCGACTTGTGCAGGTACAGGCCGATATACAGGGCGTCGACAATCAGCCAGATCCACCAGTTCTCGATGAACTTGCGCGCCAGCGCAAACTGGCCGACGATGCTGCCGGCCGTGAGGAAAGCATCGATGTGCGGTACGTCGGAATTGGTATGACGCGACAGAAACCACGCCAGCATGGCATAGCCGCCAGCCCAGCCGGCACCGGCTATCGCCAGCGCACGGCGATCCATGCGGCGCGGGCGCAAGGGCGCGTCGGCATCCGGCATATGGCCGAACAGCCACTGCCAGAGACCGAACACCGAGGTCCCGATAAAGAATAGCTGCAGGCCTGCATCGCCATACAGACGCGCCTCGAAGAACACGATGGCATACAGGCCCGCGCCGGCGATGGCGAAGACCCAGCCCAAGGGATTCTGACGGATATTGCAGGCGACGCAGGCGAGCGACAGCGCGAATGAAGCAGCTTCCAGCCAGTTCATGGCGGACTACCGGCGGCCGGATTCAGGCTTCGGCGGCGGTGGTGGCAGCGGCGGTGTGGCGCTGGTCGCGGGAGCAGGAGCAACGAATTGGACGAAGACCTCGCCCTCCTTGACCATGCCCAGCTCATGGCGCGCACGCTCTTCGATGGCACCCGTGCCTTCCTTGAGATCGCGCACCTCGCCGGCCAGCTTGGCGTTGCGTGACTTCAGGGTCTGGTTTTTGGCATCCTGCTCGGCAACCTGGCGGTCGAGCTCCCAGACGCGCAGCCAGCCGCCCTTCCCCAGCCAGAGCGGAAACTGGATGGCGATCAGCAGCACGAGCAGGATCAGGGAAATCAGGCGCATGTCAGCTCGTTCGACGATAGCGAGACGCGAGAAGTGGCGAATGCCGCGCCACGGCCATCCCGGCAGTGCTCGCCAGAAGGCCGCGCCGCGGCGCGTGCCGGAATCAGGCTCCGGCACATGGCATTAACGCAGATTGTAGAACACGCCCTTGCCGGGGTAGCTGGCGATATCGCCAAGGTCTTCCTCGATGCGCAGCAGCTGGTTGTACTTGGCGATGCGGTCCGAACGCGACAGCGAGCCGGTCTTGATCTGTCCAGCGTTGGTACCGACGGCGATGTCGGCGATGGTGCTGTCCTCGGTTTCGCCCGAGCGGTGCGAGATCACGGCGGTGTAGCCGGCGCGCTTGGCCATCTCGATGGCGGCGAAGGTTTCGGTCAGCGTACCGATCTGGTTGATCTTGATGAGGATCGAGTTGGCGATGCCCTTGTCGATACCTTCGCGCAGGATCTTGGTATTGGTGACAAACAGGTCGTCGCCCACCAGCTGGACTTTCTTGCCGACGCGCTCGGTCAGCAGCTTCCAGCCGTCCCAGTCGTTCTCGGCCATGCCGTCTTCGATCGACACGATCGGGAACTTGTCGCACAGGTTGGCCAGGTAATCGGCGAATTCGCCGGCCGTCAGTTGCAGGCCTTCGCCTTCCAGGCGGTACTTGTCTTCGCCCTCATGGAAGAACTCGGTGCTGGCGCAGTCCAGTGCCAGCAGCACGTCTTCGCCCGGGCGGTAGCCGGCGCGCTCGATGGCCGTGAGCACGGTGCTCAGGCACTGCTCGTTGCTGGCAAAGTTCGGGGCAAAGCCGCCTTCGTCGCCAACCGCGGTCGACATGCCCTTGTCGGACAGGATCTTCTTGAGCGCGTGGAACACCTCGGCGCCGCAGCGCAGTGCTTCGCGGAAGCTACCCTGGCTCACCGGCATGATCATGAATTCCTGGATGTCCAGGCTGTTGTTGGCGTGCGCGCCGCCGTTGACGATGTTCATCATCGGCACCGGCATCTGCATCGCACCCGAACCGCCGAAGTAGCGGTACAGCGGCAGGCCGGCTTCCTCGGCAGCAGCCTTGGCCACGGCCATCGACACGGCCAGCGTGGCGTTGGCGCCCAGGCGGGCCTTGTTGTCGGTACCGTCGAGGTCGATCAGGGTACGGTCGAGGAACGCCTGCTCGGACGCATCGAGACCCATGATGGCTTCGGAAATCTCGGTATTGATGTGCTCCACGGCCTTGAGCACGCCCTTGCCAAGGTAGCGGCTCTTGTCGCCGTCACGCAGTTCGATGGCTTCACGCGAGCCGGTCGACGCGCCCGAGGGCACGGCCGCACGGCCCATCACGCCCGATTCCAGCAGCACGTCGCATTCGACGGTGGGGTTGCCGCGCGAGTCCAGAACCTCGCGGCCAATGATATCGACGATTGCACTCATGGATAGTCCTCTGTTACCTGTATAGCGTTGTGCGCCAGCCGGTTCGCAGGCTGTGCGCGCGAATCATGCGGTCACGCGGATGTGGTCGCTCGGGCTCAGATGCCTTCGACCACGATCATGTTCATCTTGGCCGCGCCCTCGCGCGCGGCGCGGGCAGCCCGGTATTCTTCGCTGTCGTGGAACGACCGGGCCGCCTCGAATGAGGGAAACTCCAGTACCACGACCCGCGTCGGCTGCCATTCACCTTCGACCGGCGCGACCTTGCCACCGCGCACCAGCACCTTCGCGCCATGCACCTCGAAGGCGCGGCTCGACAGCACCTTGTACTGCTCATACTGCTCGGGATTGGTGACGTCGACGTAGGCTACGATGTATCCGGCTGGCATGGGGGTCTCCGCTTGTCTCAGGGTGGTCAGGCAGTGGCCGCCTGGCTTTGCCGCGCCAGCGCGGCTTCGACATACGCCTTGAACAGCGGATGCCCGTCGCGCGGCGTGGACGTGAATTCGGGGTGGAACTGCACGCCGACGAACCACGGGTGCGTGGCGGCCGGCAACTCCATGATCTCGGGCAGGTTCTCCGACGGCGTGCGCGCGGAGATCACCAGCCCGGCAGCTTCCAGCGCCGGCACATAGTAATTGTTGACCTCGTAGCGATGGCGGTGGCGCTCGTTGACCTCCGTACCGTAGATTTGCGCGGCGCGCGTCCCTGGCGTCACGGGGCATTTCTGCGCACCCAGGCGCATGGTGCCACCCAGATCAGACTCGGCCGACCGCTGTTCGACCTTGCCTTCTCGGTCCAGCCACTCGGTGATCAGCGCCACCACCGGGTGCTCGGTCTCGAGATTGAATTCGGTACTGTTGGCGTCGGCCATGCCCGCCACGTGGCGCGCGAACTCGATCACCGCCAGCTGCATGCCGAGGCAGATGCCGAGATACGGCACCTTGTTCTCCCGGGCATAGCGGATTGCGGCGATCTTGCCTTCGGTACCGCGCTTGCCGAAGCCACCCGGTACGAGGATGGCATCGAGGCGCGACAGCACGGCGGTGCCACCCGCCTCCACTTCCTCGGAATCGATGTATTCGATATTGACCCGTGTCGAGGTGTGCAGCCCGGCATGGCGCAGCGCCTCGATCAGCGATTTGTACGATTCGGTCAGGTCGACATACTTGCCGACCATGCCGATGGTGATCTCGTGCTGCGGGTTGTCCATCGCGTGCACGAGGCGCGCCCACATGTCGAGGTTGGCCGGCGGCGCATCGATCTGCAGCTCGTCGCAAATGATGCGGTCCAGGCCCTGGTCGTGCAGCATCTGCGGAATCTTGTAAATGGTGTCCACGTCCCAGACAGAAATCACCGATTCCTGCGGCATGTTGGCGAACAGCGAAATCTTGGCGCGCTCGTCGTCCGGGATGGGGCGATCGGCGCGGCACAGCAGCGCGCTCGGGATGATGCCAATCTCGCGCAGCTTCTGCACCGAGTGCTGGGTCGGCTTGGTCTTCAGTTCGCCGGCGCTGGCGATAAACGGCACCAGCGTAAGGTGCACAAAGGCCGCCTGGTGACGGCCCAGGCGCAGGCTCATCTGGCGCGCGGCCTCGAGGAACGGCAGGGACTCGATATCGCCCACCGTGCCGCCAATCTCGATAATGGCCACATCGGCCTTGCCATCGAAGGTGGCCGAGGCGCCGCGTTCGACGAACGACTGGATTTCGTTGGTGATGTGCGGAATGACCTGTACCGTCTTGCCGAGATACTCGCCACGGCGCTCCTTGCGGATCACCGATTCGTAGATCTGGCCGGTGGTGAAGTTGTTCGACTTCCGCATCTTGGCGGAAATGAACCGTTCGTAGTGCCCCAGGTCCAGATCGGTTTCGGCACCGTCCTCGGTCACGAACACCTCGCCATGCTGAAACGGGCTCATGGTGCCCGGATCGACATTGATGTAGGGATCGAGTTTCAGAAGGGTGACTTTGAGACCACGCGACTCGAGGATAGCCGCAAGCGACGCGGCGGCGATTCCCTTGCCCAGGGAAGAAACGACGCCGCCGGTGACGAAGACGAATTTGGTCATAAACCTGACTTGCCGAGGAAATCGGGATTATACCTCAGCACCCCGCCCGACCACAGCCCCCATCGCCCTCTTCGGCCACCTTTTTGCGAGGCATCCGGAAAAAGCCGGATGCCCCGGGTCAGCGCCCGGAGAGCGGCAGCGTGGACCTACCTTGGAACGGCCTACCGGCGCGTGCCGGGCAGGTGCGCATCTCGTCAATCAGTGCCAGAATCGCTTCCGCGGTATCCAGCGGGCGCTCCATCGGGAACAGGTGACCGCCCTCCAGATAGCGCAGCCGCGCGCCTACCAGCCGGCGTGTGGCGGCCAACCCGCACTGGCGCAGTTCGCGCGAGCGCGTCCCGGCCACGAAAGCGACGGGAAATGGCGTTCCCTCGGCGACGCGCCGGCCCAGCCGGGTTGGCAAGGTCCGGTAGATGCGGTATTCGATGTCGCGCTGGAAGCGCAATGTCCGTTCGGCGGCCCGGCCGGTCGGCTCGGTCGCATGGTGGGCGTAATCGCGCAGTACGTCGTCATCCCAGCGAGCGAAATTCGGCTTGGCCTTGAAGTGCTGCCATACGGCATCGGCGTTATCCCAGTGGGTACGGCGCGTCTTGGTACGGTACGCAGGCGACGGCCGCTCGTCCAGGCCCAGTGTCTGCGCCATGCGCAGCACCCGCGCACGCCATCCGGCGATGATCGGCGAATCGAGCATCACCACGCCCTTGACCCGCTCGGGCGCGCGCAGCGCCGCCATCAGCGACAGGAAGCCACCCAGCGAATGCCCGGCCAGCCACACCGGTTCGCGGTAACCCTCGGTAATCGCAGCCAGCAGCTCATCCACCAGATGCGGCCAGCCGCGCGTGACCGGATAACGGGGATCGTGCCCGAAACGGTCGACGGCGCGGATTTCGAACTGCCCTTCGAGTGCCGCAAACAGTTTGCGATATGTGGCCACCGGAAACCCGTTGGCATGCGAGAAATGCAGGATGTCGCCCATGGCGCCGATCGTTCAGTTGCCCTTGCCGGTACCGGTCGGCTTGACCGCATACAGCGGCACGCTGCCATGCGTCCCGCCGCTCATGCGCAGCGGATGCTCGGCGGAGACGGAGGCATCCCATACCGGATCCTGCACCTCGTCGAACACCTGTCGCAGGCGCTGGCCCCAGGCCTTGCGGATCATCTTGAAGTAGGCATTGTTTTCGTCGACGGTAACGAAGCGCGACACGGCCAGTTCGTCAACGCCATAGACCAGCAGGTCCAGCGGCAGCCCCACCGACACATTCGACTTGAGCGTGGAGTCCATCGAGATCAGCGCGCACTTGGCGGCCTCGTCGAGCGGCATCTGCGGCGTCAGCACGCGGTCCAGAATGGGCTTGCCGTACTTGGCCTCGCCAATCTGGAAATAGCAGTTCTCCTGCGTGGCTTCGATGAAGTTGCCCGCCGAATACATCTGGAACAGCCGTGGGCGTTCGCCCTTGATCTGGCCGCCGAAGATCATGCTGATATTGAAGTCGATGCCGAAACCTTTCAGCGATTCGGCATCGCGCCGGTGCACCGCGCGGATGGCGTCGCCAACAAGCGTGGCGGCCTCGAACATGTCGCGGGCCTCCCACAGCGAACGCTGCTCGCGGCCTTCCATCAGGTACTGGCGGACCGACTGGCTGATGGCCAGGTTACCGGCAGTCAGCAGCACCATGACGCGGTCGCCGGCCTGCTCGAACACGGTCATCTTGCGGAAGGTCGAGATCGCGTCGACCCCGGCATTGGTACGCGAGTCGGAGAGGAACACGAGCCCGTCATCGAGGCACATGGCAACACAGTAAGTCATGGAAATCGCAATCGTGGGCAGTTGGTTGGACAGGATCGGCACCGGGCGCCGGGTGCATTGCTTGTGATGCAATGTCCGTTCCAGCCTGGCGGGCGCCTGTACGCGACACCTATTTTGGCATTCTAGCGCGGCTGGCGGCAGATGCTTTAGACGCGGGGCTCAAATCCTGGCGATGGATGCAAACAATGGTGTCAGGCCGCGCAGGCTACCCGGCATCCGTGACGTCGATGCGGATCGACACCTCCATCGATTCGGCCCCGCCGCCCTGCCGCACGCCACGGATAGGCGCGGCCGACTGGTAATCGCGGCCCACCGCCAGGCGGACATGGCGCTCATCGGTGGGGCAGGCGTGCGTGACATCGAGACTGGTCCAGGTGTGCTGCGCGGTATCCAGGCAGATGTCGGCCCACGCATGACTTGCCAGATTGGGGGCATCCACCGCGTAGAAGTAGCCGCTGACATAGCGTGCCGGAATGCCGAAGGCCCGGCAACAGGCGACCATGACCTGCGCCTGGTCCTGGCACACACCCATGCCCAGCGCAAAGGCTTCCGCCGCCGTCGTGCCGACATCCGTGGTGTTCGAAACGTACTGCACACGGTCTGCAATAGCTTCCACCAGGCTTTGCAGCGCGGCGGGCGTCACGCCGCCCGCCAGATAGGGAGCCGCGAATGCCACCATGTCCGGCGGCGCCTGCGTCAGCGGCGTGCCCGAGGCGAAATACAGCGGCGAAACGCGGTACTGCCCCGCCAGCGGCGCATCGTTGAAGATGGCACTGCCCGACCGGACCTCGACAATGCCGCTGGCCTCGATCGCCATCCGCGTGGTGGGGCGCGAAAGGGAAAAGGTCTGCACCAGATTGCCGAACGCATCCACCGTCTCGTGCAGCGTGCCCGGCACGCGCACCTGCCACGCCTCGACCTGCTGCAGTGGGCCGGACTGTGGCGTCAGCCGCAGCTCGTGCACGCTGTGGTGCACCGGCTCGGCATAGCGGTACTCGGTTTTATGATGGATACGGTACTTCACGGCAAGGCGATCCTGTCAGGGCCCCATATTGTGACTGAATGAAGTGACACCACACCGGTTTCCGGTTCCCCGCCCATTCTGGCAGCCTCTTGACCGACCTTCGCCCCACTTCCAGGCTAACCTCAGCTGAACGCCAGCGGCACGAGAAAATCCTCGCTGATACCGTTGCCCAGCGTCCCGATGCGCTCGAGAAAATCGGTCAGGTAGGCATGCATGCCCACGCCGAAAATGTCGTCGATACGTGCAAAGCGCAGGTCGGCATGCAGCTTGCCGGCCTGCCGCAACGTTTCGCCCGACTGCGCGTTGGCGACCAGTTGCAGGATGCCAACGACCTCTTCCATGCTCGCCGCCAGCGAGCGCGGCATGTCCGCGCGCAGGATCAACAGTTCGGCCACGCGGCGCGGCGTGACAACATCGCGATATACCTTGCGATACACCTCGAAGCCAGAGACCGAGCGCAATACCGCGACCCACTGGTAGAAATCAGCTTGCCGGTCCTGCGCCTCAGCCGGCGCCTCGGCCTGCGACAGCGCTCGCAGCGGCGTGCTGGCGGAGCGGAATTTCACATCCAGGATCCGCGCCGTGTTGTCGGCGCGCTCCAGGAAGGTGCCAAGGCGCATGAAGTGGAACGCCTCGTCCTTGAGCATGGTGCCGAACTGGACGCCGCGCGACAGGTGGGACCGGAATTTGACCCATTCGAAGAACTGCGACGGATCGTCGCGCAGGATATTGCCCGAGATCAGTTTCTGTACCTCGAGCCATGTTGTGTTGATGGTCTCCCACACTTCCGTCGTCAGCGAACCACGCACCGCCCGCGCATTTTCGCGCGCCGAGCGCAGGCAACTCATGATGGACGACGGATTGGTCATGTCGCGCACCATGAAATCGATCACATCGTCGCGCGACAGCAGCCCGTATTTCTCGTCGTATACCTGGGTCAGCTCGCTGATGTCGAGCATCGCCCACCAGCCCTGCTCGGCTTCATCCACGGCCTGCGGCAGCAGCGAGGTCTGGTAGTTAACATCGAGCATGCGCGCGGTGTTCTCCGCACGTTCGGTATAGCGCGCCATCCAGAACAGGTGGTCAGCCGTGCGGCTCAGCATGATGCGGTCTCCCGGAGCGTCGTGGGCATAAGTGCGCGCAACAATGTCATTCAAGCACCCATGTATCCTTGGTGCCGCCGCCCTGCGAGGAATTCACCACCAGCGAACCCTCGCGCAGGGCCACGCGCGTCAGCCCGCCTGGCACCATGCGCACTTCCTTGCCGGACAGCACGAACGGCCGCAGATCAATATGGCGCGGCGCGATGCCAGCGTCGACATAGGTTGGACAGGTCGACAACGCCAGCGTCGGCTGCGCAATGTACTGATGGGGACGGCTCTTGACGACCTCGCGGAAGGTCTCGATCTCGGCCTGCGTGGCCGCCGGACCTACGAGCATGCCGTAGCCGCCCGCGCCGTGCGTTTCCTTCACCACCAGCTCATGCATGTGGTCGAGCACGTAGGCCAGGTCATCCGGCTTGCGGCACATATAGGTCGGCACGTTGTTAAGAAGCGCCTCTTCGCCGAGATAAAAGCGGATCATGTCCGGCACGTAGGGATAGATCGACTTGTCGTCCGCCACGCCAGTGCCAATGGCGTTGGCGATAGCCACGTTGCCGGCGCGGTAGACCGACATCAGCCCGGCCGCGCCTAGCGCCGAATCGGGCCGGAACACCAGTGGATCAAGAAAATCGTCATCGACCCGCCGATAGATCACGTCGATACGCTGTGGACCTTGCGTGGTGCGCATGTAGAGCCGCTGGTCCTGCACGAACAGGTCATGCCCCTCGACCAGCTCGACGCCCATCTGCTGCGCCAGGAAGGCGTGCTCGAAGTACGCCGAGTTGTACATGCCCGGGGTCAGCACCACCACGGTGGGATCGTTGATCGACGATGGCGCGACGCTGCGCAGCATGTCCAGTAGCAAGTCGGGATAATGCGCCACCGGCGCGACGCGGTTGCGCGCAAACAGGTCGGGAAACAGCCGCATCATCATCTTGCGGTTTTCCAGCATGTACGATACGCCAGACGGCACGCGGAGGTTGTCCTCCAGCACGTAGAACTCGCCCTCGCCAGCGCGCACCACATCGATGCCGGCGACATGCGCATAGATGTCGCGCGGCACCGCCACGCCGAGCATTTCCGGCCGGTACTGGGCATTGTTGTAGATCTGGTCGGGCGGGATCACCCCGGCGCGCACGATGTTCTGGTCGTGGTAGATATCGTGCAGGAACATGTTGAGCGCGCGCACGCGCTGGCGCAGGCCCCGTTCCAGCAACGCCCACTCGTGGGCCGGAAAGATGCGCGGAATCGCATCGAACGGAATGGTCCGCTCGGTACCGCCACCGGCATCGCCATAGACTGCGAAGGTGATGCCAACCCGCTGGAAGATCAGTTCGGCCTCCGCGCGCTTGTCTTCCATGGCCTCGGGCGTCTGCCGCCCCAGCCAGTCCGCAAAGCGCTGGTAGTGCTGCCGTACGGTTCCCGCTGGCAACGCCGTTCCCGGCTGAAAGCGCGTCGATTGCCCTTCCTGCCAGTCGACCATTTCGTCGTAACTCCGCACTTGCATGGAATCTCCCGAACTGTCATTTCCCCGGCCGCTGGGTATGCGACAGGTATAACGCGTCGCACGGGGCGCGTCAACGCATGCGCCCGATGCCATCCCCTGTGGCCCGGACGCCATCAACCGCCGCCCCGGCGTGCTCCGGGCCTCATGCCAAGTCTGACGCCACACATCCCCACACCCACCTGTTCCCCGCCATGACAGCGGTCAGCGCACATGCCAGTATCGCGGCGCGATGTCACGCCAGGCGCTGACCTCCAGGAGCGGGCCGGCGCTGTCCACCATGACCGCGCCGGCACGATCCGTACGCAGGCGCTGCACCCCGTACGCACCGTAGCGCGCCCACACGTCGGCGCGCGGGTGCCCATAGCGATTGCGGTAACCCATCTGGAAAATTGCCAGGGATGGCGCCACAGCCTCCAGGAAGCGACTACCGGATGAAGTACCGCTGCCATGATGCGGAACTAGCAAGATATCTGCCAGCAAATGCCCAGGTATAGACCGGCCAATGATCTGCAGTTCTTCCGCAAGGCCGATATCGCCCGTGAGCAGTGCTGCATGACGGATGTTGGCGACGCGCAGCACGCAACTGCGCGCATTGCTCGCCAGGGTTTCCCGCTGCCCGTCGCCGGGTGCCGGATGCAGGATCTCGAAGCGCACGCCATCCCATTCCCAATGCTGTCCCGCAGCGCATACCGTGGTTGCGGTCCCCTGCTGCGTTGCCGTTTGCCACAGCATATGCCCGGCCGGCAGCGCGGCCTGCAGACGGGATACATGCACAGCGTCGAGCACGGCGGGCGCACCGCCGACATGGTCGCTGTCCTCATGGCTGATCACCAGCCGGTCCAGATGCGCGGCACCCAGGCCGCGCAGGTACGGTGCAATGACACGTTCGCCCGCGCTGCTTGCCCCGTAGGCCGGCCCGGCGTCGTACAGCAACCGGTGCTGCGCAGTCTCGACCAGGACCGCCGTACCCTGCCCCACATCGAGCGCAGTGATGCGCCACTCGCCATGCGCGGGACGCGGCGCGCGCACCAGGCACAAGGGCAACAGCAGGACACAGGCATGGACCCGCAGCGGCCAACTGGCGACGCCGCCGGGTACCAGCCACAGCGTGACGCCCGCCATACCCGCAAGTACCGCCCATGCCGGTGGCGCAGCCGCCTGCCAGACCGCCCATGGTTGAGTCCCAAGCCACGCCAGGATGACCACCAGCCACGCAAATACCGTGTGTGCCGCGGCCAGCAAGAGCATCGCCACCGGCTCCGGCAGCGCGGCTCCCAGCAGCGCCAGTGGCGTGACGATAAAACTGACGACTGGAATCGCGACAGCATTGGCCAGCGGAGACACGACCGATACCTGCTGAAACAGTAGCAAGGTAAGCGGCACGAGTCCGACCGTCAGCACCCACTGCAGGCGCGCTGCCGCAGCCACGCCCGTCCAGCGCCGCGGCATGCGGGTGCCCCACGCCGGTGCATACTGCACGGGATGCATCAGGAAAATCAGCGCCACCGCACCGAAGGACAGCCAGAACCCCGCCGCGCACACGGCCCATGGATCGGCCAATACCACCAGCACTGCCGCCCAGCCCAGCACGTGGCCGCGATGGCTGCCCCGCCCGGCCAAAAAACCGAGCCCCACCACCGTGAGCATGATCAATGTGCGCTGCGCCGGCACCTGCATGCCTGCCAGCAGGCAATACAGCGTCGCCGCCACCATCCCGGCGACGATGCCTGCGGAACGCGCCGGCCAGCGCAATGGCAGTGGCCGGTGCAACCAGCGTCCCAGGCCAAACGAGTAACGCCACAACCATGCCACCACCACACCGAACAGGCTGGCGATCATGGTGATGTGGAGGCCGGAAATGCTGATCAGGTGACCAATGCCTGTCCGGTTAAACATGTTCCAGTCCGCCGCATCGATCCCCCTCTGGTCGCCGACCACCAGCGCTACCAGTACGCCCGCATACGGTGCCTCCGCCGGCATGCTCGCCAGCACGTGCCGGCGTACTGCATCGCGCCAGCGTTCGATGCGCCACCCAACGCGCATGCCGGCCTCCGACAAGCGCCGGTTGTCCGGCCCGGCGCGCACATAGCCCGTCGCGCGCACGCCCTGTTCCAGCAGCCAGTATTCATAGTCGAAGGTATGCGGATTAGCGCTGCCGACCGGTTGGCGCAGGCGCAGGCGCAACTGCCATCGGTCGCCCGGCACGAGCGGTGCGAGCATGGTTGAGGCCGCCGCATCGGGCGCGTCATATCGCGTCAACGCCAGCCTCTGCGGTACGACGCCAGGCGGCGTGCTGGCCAGCACATCGAACTGGAAACGTACGCCGCGCTCGAATGGCGTGGGCAATGAAGCCACCGCGCCCTGTACGACCACATCCCGCCCTTCCCACGCCGGATCGAGCCTGTCAGCCAGCCGGATATCCGCGCGCAGTGCGGCCCAGGCCTGCCCGCCCAGAAATGCGCAACATGTCCACGCGACAATCGTCACCGGGCGATAATGCCGGCGACAAAGCCAGGCGGTCATGCCGCAAGCGGCGCACAGCCCAGCCGGCCAGACCAGCGATAACGCCTGCTGTTGCTGCAACCACCAAGTTCCTGCGATAAAGGCTGCCAACAGTCCGCGCATCGAAAATTGCTCCTGAGCATGATCGACAACGCTTTTGCAACGCGCGACCTCGAGGAGCGCGCCGCCCTGGTGGATGATTTGCCATGCGGGCACGCCGACCCGCTTGCGCAGCCGATCCGCGCACATTCAATCGCCTCTCATCCCAAATGTGCAGAGATGCTTTCGCGCTTCCTTACCTCATCACGGATTCCGTTCCTCCGGAAACAGTAAGTGACGTTTTACCCTCACGTTTGTGATATACAAGTCACTCCAATCCGACACGCATCCGAGGTTTTTCATCAACCTGGCATCGGACACCTCTGTTTTTCAATCAGTCTTTTAATCAATAAATGGGGGATGGGTCATGAATCGAGTTGGCGCGCTCCGGGGGGTTATTCCGATCTGGGACGCAGCGCCCGGCAAACATCTCGCCGGATGGCGAAAAAACCTTCCGCACGTCCGACATGCCCTAGGGACGCATGCATGATCGTTCCCGCCGCGAACGGAAAGCGCACACCTCTGACGCGGAAGACGGCACGGTGAGATTCTGGAGCGCCGCCACCGGCGCCCCGCTGCCTGGCGCGCAAGCCAAGCGCTAAGACGAACCGATGGCCAGGAATGGCGTTCCTGGCCATCCGGCCATATCATTCATCGCGAGCGCCAGAAGGATCGCAAAATGCAGCCCGCAGGCGGGGCAGTGCCTCCAGCGAACTGTTTTGCATGTGGCGCGACAGGTCCGCGAGGCTCATACCGCGCAGGTTAGCCAGTTCACGCGCAATCCCGGCAACCTCGCCCGGTACGTTGCGAACCTTGCCCTGCTCGCCGAACTGGTCGTCCGCCAGCCAGGCCGGCGCAATGTCGGGTGCATCGGTCTCGAGCACCAGGGCATCGAGCGGCAACTCGGTAGCGAGACGGCGGATACGGTTGGCACGCGAGAATGTCATGTTGCCGCCAAAGCCAAGCTTCAGGCCCTGGGCGATGAAACGGTAGGCCTGCTCCGGGCTGCCATTGAACGCGTGGGCAATGCCGGCATGGACGCCAAGCTTGCGGAGTTGCGCTGCGACCTGGTCCTGCGACTTGCGCACATGTAGCAGCACCGGCAAATCGAACTCGCGCGCCAATCGAAGCTGCGCCACATACACGGTCATCTGCCGTTCGGCATCGAGGCCCGGCACAAAATAGTCCAGCCCAATCTCGCCCACACCGATGAAGAGAGGATCGTCGAGCGAAGCCTCGATCTCACGCCGCAGCGTCCCGAGATCGGCATCCGTAGCCTGTGGTGCGAGCATCGGATGGATGCCGAGCGCATAGACGCAACCCGCATACTGGTGCGCGAGATGGCGCACGCGCTCGAAATTCCACGCTGCCACGGCAGGAATCACGATATGCCCCACGCCTGCCGCGTGCGCCGACGCCACCACCATATCGCGATCGGCGTCGAATTCCGTGGCGTCGAGATGGCAATGGGTGTCGATCCACATGGCAGTTGCCCTGCTCTACCGTTCCATGTGCAGATGCCCTTCGCGCAACCGCAACACACGGTCGCAGCGGCCGGCCAGTTCCGGATCGTGCGTGACGATGATGAAGCTGGTGCCCAGCGTCTGCGACAACTCGAGCATCAGGTCAAATACGCCGCCGGCGGTTACGTCATCGAGGTTGCCGGTGGGCTCGTCCGCCAGCACGCAGGCCGGATTCCCGACCAACGCCCGCGCCATGGCCACGCGCTGGCGCTCGCCACCGGACAGCTCGCCGGGGCGATGCGCAGAACGCCCGGCCAGACCCACGCGCGCGAGCATGGCCTGCGCCTGCTCGCGCGCGTCGTTCTGGCGCAGCCCGCGGATGCGCAGCGGCATGGCGACATTGTCGAGTGCCGTGAACTCCGGCAGCAGGTGGTGGAACTGGTAGACAAACCCCAGCTTCTCGTTGCGCAGGCGGTTGCGCTCCTTCTCGGACAGCGAGGTAAAGGGCCGCCCCTGCAGGGCAACCGTGCCGGCCGTCGGCTCGTCCAGCCCGCCGAGCACATGCAGCAGCGTGCTCTTGCCTGAGCCGGAAGCGCCCACAATGGCGACCTTTTCGCCCGCCTCGACACGTACATCGATGCCCTTCAGCACATCCACATGCAGGCCACCCTGCGAGAAGGATTTCGTCAGGCCTTCTGCCTGCAGCACGGTTCCGTTATTCATAGCGCAGCGCCTCCGCCGGATTGACGCGCGCCGCACGCCAGCTGGGATACAGGGTGGCCAGCGTGGCCAGCACAAAGGAGATCACGCCGATGGTGACGATGTCATTCAGACGCGGATCGGACGGCAGCGAGCTGATGAAGTAGATGTCCTTCGGCAGGAACTGAACCCCCAGCAACCGTTCGATGGCCGGCACGATCACATCGATATTGGTAGCGATCAGCGTCCCGCCCGCCACGCCCAGCACGGTGCCGATAAAGCCAATGGCCACGCCCTGCACGATGAAGATCTTCATGATCGAGAACGGCTGCGCGCCCATGGTGCGCAGGATGGCGATATCAGCCTGCTTGTCGGTCACCGTCATGACCAGCGTGGAAACCAGATTGAACGCCGCCACCGCGATGATCAGCGTGAGGATGATGAACATCATGCGCTTCTCGGTCTGCACCGCCGCGAACCAGTTGCGGTTCTGCTGCGACCAGTCGCGGATATACAGTTCGCCGGACATGGTACGTGCCAGATCGTGCGCCACCAGCGGCGCGCGCTGCATGTCCTTGAGCTTGAGGCGCACGCCGGTCGGACCGGCGAGGCGGAACAGGGTTTCCGCGTCCTGCAGGTGCACCAGCGCCAGCGCGCTGTCGAATTCGAAATGGCCCGAGTCGAACACGCCAACCACATTGAACTGCTTCATGCGCGGCAGCACGCCGGCCGGCGTGATGGTGCCCTGCGGCGCGATCAGCGTGACCTTGTCGCCGGTACGCACGCCCAGCGCGCGCGCCAGTTCGCTGCCGAGGATGATGTCGAAGTTGCCGGGCACGAGGCTGTTCAGGCTGCCGTCGCGCACCGTCGTGCCAATGTCGGACACCGACGGCTCATCGGCCGGCGACACGCCGCGCAGCAGCACGCCCCGCACCGTCTCGTCGCGGCTCAGCATGGCCTGCGCACCGATGTAGGGCGCCGCGCCGATGACCTCGGGATTCTGCCGCGCCTCGCGCGCTGTCACCTGCCAGTCCGGCAGCACCGTGGGCGACACGATCTCGATATGCGACAGCACCGACAGCATGCGGTCGCGCACTTCCTTCTGGAAACCGTTCATCACCGACAGCACCACGATCAGCGCCGCCACGCCCAGCGCAATGCCGAACATGGAAATCATCGAGATGAAGGAAATAAAGGTGTTGCGGCTGGCGCGCTTGCTGGCGCGCGTGTAGCGCCAGCCAATCTGCCATTCGTAGGGAAAATTCAATGCAGCTCCTCGTGCATGCGTATTGATTCCTGGGGTGATGCCTAGTGTGACGTCTGAAACCTTGTCCTGCAGCGGTGCCCTCCATGCTGCGCCCCGGAATCGCGCTCCCGGAATGCCGCAGCTGGACGCTCCTGCCTCCTGCCAGCGGCCAATCATAATGCATCGGCCCGATTGCCGGTGCGAATGGCCGGCATGAATGGCACATGTGCATGGCCGGTGCGCTGGCGCCCGATTACAATGGCGGGGCCATGACCACCGAACTGACCCTCATCCTGCCGGGCGTGCTGCCGCCACGCGAAAACCGCGAAACGCTCGGCACCGACCTGCTCCGGCAGTTGGAACTTCCCGCGCTGGAAAAGTTGCTTGCGCAGATGGAGCCAGCTACCGCCGACCAGGACGAAACACACGATGACGCCTACCTGCCGACGCTGCCACACGAGCGCTGGCTCGCGCGTGCGGCGAAGCTGCAGACCCATGGCCATAGCCTGCCGACGGCGCCCTACATGCGGCTTGCCGCCGGCCTGGCGGCGGGCCAACCTGCCAGCGCGGCTTCTGGTACCACTTCTGCGGCCGCTTCTCCTGTCACTTCGGCCGCATCTTCCACTACCGTGGCAGCGACGTGGGCGTGCCTGCAGCCGGTTCATATTCACGCCGCCCGCGACCATCTCGTGCTGGTAGACCCCGCCCTGCTCGACCTGCAGGCGGACGAGGCCGAAGCCCTGCATGACGCCATCCGGCCGTTGGTGGCCGACCTCGGCATGACGCTCGAGCGGCCGCTGCCCAGCCACTGGTTCGTATCCGGTGAAACCTTTGGCTCGCTGGAGGCTGCCGCACCCGCTCGCGCCATTGGCCGCAATATCGACCTGTGGATGCAGGCCGGTGAGCGCGCACGCGACTGGCGCCGCTTCCAGAATGAAGTGCAGATGATCTGGTTCGATCACCCGGTCAACCAGGTACGCGAGGCAAGCGGTCGCCCCGCCGTCAACTCGGTGTGGCTGCACGGCACCGGCGCGCTGGGGAAGATATCGCCGCTCGCCGAGGCCGTGTGGGCTGATGACCTGTTCACATGCGGGCTGGCACTGGCTGCGAACACCCCAGTACACCCGGCACCAGCTGCACTGTCTGACTGTACGCTCCCGGCAGGACACGCCCTCATCATGCTTGACGACGCCAGCGGCAGCGCCGCCAATGGCGACTGGGCTGTTTGGCTCGATACCATGCGCCGGCTCGAAGCGAACTGGTTTGCACCTGCACTTGCCGCGCTGCGCAGTGGTCAGATCCGCAAACTCCAGCTGGTCGTCAGCAACGATACGCATGTGGCCGCCCGTACCATCACGCGTGGCGGGCTGCGCAAATTCTGGCGCGGCTTGCAGGGTGACTGGCGACAGCGCTGGCTGACTCTCGGAGGCAAGGCATGACTCGCATTACCACCCGCCCGCATGCGGCGGAAACCGCCAGCCTCCTTGCCGACCAAGGCCTGCACCCGGTGCTGGCCAGGATCTATGCAGCACGCGGCGTCACTGGACCCGATGAGCTGTCGACCGAGCTACCCCGGCTGTTGCCGCCAGCACAGCTCAAGGGTATCGCCGAGGCGGCCGTCTATCTGGCCGATGCCATCGCCGCACGCAAGCGCTTCCTGATCGTAGCCGACTACGACTGCGACGGCGCCACTGCCTGCGCCGTCGGCCTGCGCGGGCTGCGCGCGCTCGGGGCACAGGTCGACTACATCGTGCCGAACCGCTTCGAATATGGCTACGGCCTGACGCCTGAAATCGTCACGCTCGCCGCACAGCACTCGCCGGACGTGATCGTGACCGTCGACAACGGCATCGCCAGCGTAGATGGCGTAGCCGCCGCCAATGAACGCGGCATCGACGTGGTGGTCACCGACCATCACCTGCCCGGCGCGGAACTGCCCGCAGCGCGCGTGATTGTCAATCCCAACCAGCCAGGCTGCACCTTCCCCAGCAAGAACCTGGCAGGCGTGGGCGTGATGTTCTACGTCCTGCTCGCGCTGCGCGCCGAATTGCGGGAGCGCGGCATCTTCACCGCGCAGAGCCAGCCGCGCCTCGATGCGCTGCTCGACCTCGTGGCGCTCGGCACCGTGGCCGACGTGGTGAAGCTCGATGCCAATAACCGCACGCTAGTGGCGCAAGGTCTCAAGCGCATGCGCGCCGGGCGCATGCATGCCGGCGTGGCCGCACTCTTTCGCGCGGCCGGCCGCGAGGCATCGCGCGCCACCACCTTCGACCTCGGCTTTGGGCTGGGTCCGCGCCTCAATGCCGCCGGCCGGCTGGCCGACATGTCGCTCGGCATCGAATGCCTGACCACCGACGATCCCGCGCGTGCCTGGGAAATCGCCCAGGAGCTCGATGGCATGAACCGCGAGCGCCGCGCCATCGAAGCCGGCATGCAGGAAGAAGCGCTGGCCATCATGGCGCAGCCGCTGGACGGACTCGACCCCCAGGCCTGCACCACGCTCAGCCTGTTCAACGACACCTGGCACCAGGGCGTGATCGGCATCGTCGCCTCGCGCATCAAGGAAAAATTCCACCGTCCGACGATCACGTTTGCCCCGGGTGACGACGGCTACATCAAAGGATCCGGGCGTTCCATCCCCGGCTTTCACCTGCGCGATGCGCTTGACCTGGTTTCCAAACGTCATCCGGGCCTGTTGGTGAAATTCGGCGGACATGCGATGGCTGCCGGCCTCACCCTGCGCGCCGATGATTTTGGCCTGTTCCGCCAGGCTTTCGAGGCCGTCGGCAAGGAGTGGCTCGACGACGACGCCCTGGCGCGCGTGCTCGAAACCGACGGTGACATCGATGCCAGCCACATGACCACGCAGTTCGTCAGCATGCTCGAGGAACTGGTGTGGGGCCAGGGCTTTCCCGCCCCGGTGTTTGCCGGCGAGTTCGCGGTACTGAGTCAGGCCCTGCTCAAAGACAAGCACCTGAAGCTGCAACTGGGCCGCGGCAACGAACGCTTCGACGCCATCTGGTTCAACCATGCAGTGGAATTAGGGCGCAGCGCGTTCGTGGCATACCGGCTCGACAACAACACCTTCAACGGGCGCACGCGTGTCCAGCTGATTGTCGAGCACGCTGAGTAACGCCGCCGTCTACCTTGGGGGACGCTTCGCACCCATACGGCTGCCGCAGCCCCGGCAGCCGATTTTTCGCACGGCCCGAACGGCCGCAGCGGCATGCGGAGCCATCACGTGTGCTTTCGCACGCATTTTCCAGGTGCGGAAAGTCGCGCAAAAACCCTAGGAACGGCCGTCATTCCGTTATAATTCAAGGTTTTGGATCGCTGGAAGATCATGGAAGCAGAGCGCCTCAACAGTATCGCAACCCTTTTGGCCGACCTCGCCGAGCGCGAAGCCGAGCTCCGGGGGTATCTTTGACTTCGATGTCAAAGCCCAACGCCTGATCGAAGTTTCCCAGGAACTCGAAGACCCGGAAGTCTGGAACAACGCCAAGCGCGCCCAGGAACTCGGCCGCGAGAAGAAATCACTGGAAGACGTGGTCGAGCGCCTGACCAAGCTCAAGGCTGACCTCGACGGTGCCCAGGAACTGCTCGAACTGGCGCGCGAGGAAGGCGACGAAGACACGCTCGAGGCCATCGAGGCCGATGCGCAGGCCATGGAAGCGGTGGTGGAAGACATGGAATTCCGCCGCATGTTCTCCAACCCGATGGACCCGGCCAACTGCTTCATCGACATCCAGGCCGGCGCGGGCGGCACCGAGGCGTGCGACTGGGCCTCCATGCTGCTGCGCCAGTACCTGAAATACTGCGAACGCAAGGGCTTCAAGGCCGAGGTGCTGGAAGAATCCGAGGGCGACGTAGCCGGCATCAAGAGCGCCACCGTGAAGATCGAAGGCGAATACGCCTACGGCTTCCTGCGAACCGAGACCGGCGTGCACCGCCTCGTGCGCAAGTCGCCGTTCGACTCGTCGGGTGGGCGCCATACGTCCTTCTCTTCCGTGTTCTGCTATCCGGAGGTGGATGACTCCATCGAGATCGAGGTCAATCCAGCCGACCTGCGCATCGACACCTACCGCGCCTCGGGCGCGGGCGGCCAGCACATCAACAAGACCGATTCGGCCGTGCGGATCACGCACATTCCATCCGGCATCGTGGTGCAGTGCCAGAACGACCGCTCGCAGCACCGCAACCGCGCGGAAGCCATGACAATGCTGAAGTCGCGCCTGTTCGAATTCGAACTGCGCAAGCGCCAGGCCGAGCAGGACAAGCTGGAAGCATCCAAGACCGATGTGGGTTGGGGCCACCAGATCCGGTCTTATGTGCTCGACCAGAGTCGCATCAAGGACCTGCGCACCAACGTCGAGATCTCGAACACCCAGAAGGTGCTCGATGGCGATCTAGATCCGTTTATTTCCGCCAGCCTGAAGCAAGGGCTGTAAGTCACTGCAAGTCCGGCCAGCGGGGCAGCACGTCAACTGCCCTGCTGCACTACCCGTAACCGACACCCCGAGGGGCTGCCATGAAACTGTTCGTGATCACCGGTGCGTCGCGCGGCCTGGGCGAGGCCCTGGTCCGCGCCCTGCTGCAGCCCGGCCATCATCTGGTCTGCGTGGCACGGCGCGACAATCCCGCCCTGCGCGAAGCCGCGCAGCAGGCCGGCGTACCGCTCGACTGGCATTGCCGCGACCTCGCCGACACGGACGCCGCGCAGCAGTGGACGCGTGACACGCTCGCCGCTCTGCCCGGCGGCTTCGGCATGGCGACGCTGATCCTCAATGCCGGCGTGGTGGAGCCGATCGGCGACCTGGCTGCCCTCGAGGCCGCTACGCTGGTGCCACATCTGCAACTCAACCTGGTCTCGCCCATGCTGACCACGGCAGCTTTCATCCAGGCGACTGATGGCTGGAACTGCACCCGCCGCGTACTGGCCATCTCCTCCGGTGCTGCCCGTCGGCCGATCGAAGGCTGGAGCGCTTACTGCGCCGGCAAGGCAGGCCTCGACATGTTCGTGCGCTCGATCAACGCCGAATATGCCGCCCGCCCGGCAGGAAAAAGCGTACGCGCCGTGGCCCTGGCGCCGGGCGTAATCGACACCGGCATGCAGGACATCATCCGCACACAGGAATTCGCCCAGGTGGAGCGCTTCCGCGACCTGAAGTCGCAAGGCAACCTCGCATCCCCCGACACGGTTGCAGCGGCCATCAAGAAATATCTCGAACGCGACGATTTTGGCGCGACCGAACTCGACGACCTGCGCAAGTAAGCACCTTCTGCACCGATTCAAGCCTTATACATTTCACGACCATCATGACCGAACCGACCCCCGTTCCCGCCGCCGACGAAAACCAGATCATGGCGGAGCGTCGCGAGAAACTGCAGGCGCTGCGGCAGCACGGCGTCGCCTATCCCAACGACTTCCAGCCGACGCATCACGCGGCCGATCTGCACGAACGCTATGTCGATGCCGACCAGCCGACGCTCGAAGCCAAGCAGATCCAGATCGCCATCGCCGGCCGCATGATGCTCAAGCGCATCATGGGCAAGGCCAGCTTCGCCACGGTGCAGGATGGTAGCGGCCAGATCCAGTTCTACATCACGCGCGACAACCTTGGCGAAGAAGCCTACGCGGCCTTCAAGCACTGGGACATGGGCGACATTATCGCCGCGCGCGGCACACTGTTCCGTACGAACAAGGGTGAGCTCTCGGTGCTGGTGAAGGAATTGCGCCTGCTCTCCAAGTCGCTGCGCCCGTTGCCGGACAAGTTCCATGGCCTGGCCGACCAGGAGATGAAGTACCGCCAGCGCTATGTCGACCTGATCGTGTCGCCGGAAACGCGCAACACCTTCCGCGCGCGCACCAAGGCCCTCTCCTCGCTGCGCCGCCATATGGCCGATGCCGGCTTCATGGAAGTTGAAACGCCGATGCTGCACCCGATCCCGGGCGGCGCGGCAGCCAAGCCTTTCATCACGCACCACAATGCGCTGGACATGCAGATGTACATGCGCATCGCCCCGGAGCTCTACCTCAAGCGCCTGATCGTCGGCGGCTTCGAGCGCGTGTTCGAGGTGAACCGCAACTTCCGCAACGAAGGCGTGAGTCCGCGTCACAATCCAGAATTCACGATGATGGAGTTCTACGCGGCCTACACGGACTACCGCTGGCTGATGGACTTTACCGAAAGCCTGATCCGCAATGCCGCCATCGATGCCCAGGGCTCGGCCGTGCTCACCTACCAGGGCCGCGAGCTGGATCTGTCCAAACCCTTCCACCGCCTGACCATCACTGGCGCCATCCAGAAATACGCACCGCAGTACACCAATGCACAACTGGCCGATGCGGAATTTCTGCGCACCGAACTGCGCAAATTCGGCGTCAATCCGGATGCCGCCAACCTGAAGAACGCCGGCATCGGCGCACTGCAGCTGGCACTGTTCGAGGAAACCGCCGAGAGCCAGCTGTGGGAGCCGACCTTCATCATCGACTACCCCGTCGAAGTATCACCGCTCGCGCGCGCCTCGGACACGGTGCCGGGCATTACCGAACGTTTCGAGCTGTTCATCACCGGCCGCGAGATTGCCAACGGCTTCTCGGAGCTGAACGATCCGGAAGACCAGGCTGCGCGCTTCCGCAAGCAGGTCGAACAGAAGGATGCCGGCGACGAGGAAGCCATGTTCTACGATGCCGACTACATTCGCGCCCTCGAGTACGGCATGCCCCCGACAGGCGGTTGCGGCATCGGTATCGACCGGCTGGTGATGCTGCTGACCGACAGCCCGAATATCCGCGACGTGATTCTGTTCCCGCATCTGCGGAAAGAGGATTGAGGCATGTGGCCATGAGCATGGCGGCTGCGTGGTGCAGCGTGATGCCGGATGAAAGCCTCCCGCCTGGGAGGCTTTTTTATTGCCGCGAGACTATTTGTCTATCGCATGCATGGATCCGCTGCCGCAGGCTGAATCGATAAGCGAAGCGGCTGCCAGTCCCATCCGGCTCCTCGGGTCACTCCCAATCCCGACGCTCCCGTCAACCAGAGTGTCGAGTCTCTCCCCGCTTGCTGAAAACGGCCACGGATAACGTCACCATCCTCATCACGTTTGTCGGTTCCCGTTCAAACACTTAGGAATTTTCTTACCGCGGCAGCATCTTTACACTTCGCGGCGCTCAAGCGATCGGCACACATCGATGGGCGAGATCATTCAATCGATCTCGCGCGACAAACAAATCAAAAAACATGACTCACTGTCGTGCTGTACATCTATAGTTACTCCAGCGACCACGGTAAGCAGTGCGACATCAGCAGCAATGGATCGCTGACAGCATCGACGAAGGAGCCCCATGTTGAACCTGTGGAAACACCCACCCGCCGGTCTCGCGCTGATCGCCATCGTCATATTCGTCGACATGCTGATGTACGGCGCGATGATTCCGCTACTGCCCGAGCTGATGCAACGCTTCGGGATGAGTGGCGCCATGGCGGGTCTGTTTCTCGGTCTGTATCCCCTCATCATGATGTCGCTCAGCCTCGCATTCGGCCGGCTGGCAGATCGCCACGCCCGGCATCGGCTGATCGGCGGCGCACTCCTGATGGCCGTGCTGGGCTGCCTGATGATTGCGCAGGCCAGTACGCTGCCGATGCTATTCATGGGCCGGGTGCTCCAGTCACTCTCGGCCACCCTGCTCTGGACCTCCACGCTGGCGATGGTGGCCCGCCAGTTCATGGACGGAAAACGCACGCAGGCGCTGGCGATCTGCAGCAGCGCGAGCATGGCGGGATTGCTGGTGGGACCGGTGGTGTCCGGCTGGATCGCAGAGCGGATCGGCTACCCCTTGACCTTCCACATGCTCGCGGTGCTGTATGCCACGCTGGCCTGCGCGGCGCTGATCCTTTTGCGCGAGCCACGGCAATCCGACGCAGCCGTGACCGCGCATTTTTCCATGCTGGGTTTCCTGCGCCTGCCTGCAGTCGTGCCGGTCATCCTGCTGCTGGCCAGCGGCATGGTGCTGCTCGGTCTGTTCGAAATCCTGCTGCCGCGCTATCTCGTATCAGCATTCCAAGTCACGCCGTTCCAGTTGGGCATTGTGCTGTCCGTCTTCACGCTCAGCTACAGCCTCTCCAGCCTGTTCGCCGCACGCTACTGGGACCGCCAGCGCAGCCGCCCCGTGACCACCGCGCTACGCTCCGGCCTGATCGTCACGGCCGCGCTGCTACTGGTGGCAGGGCTGCCCGCGTCGGTGTGGGGATTTGCCGTAGCGATCGGCCTGACGGGAATCTCAATGGGATACTGGATGTCGCCGCTTATGGACATGATGTCACGCGCGATGGAACGCTCCACGGCCACGCTTGCCCACGGAGCAATCGGCGCGCTGTATAACCTGATCTCGTCCGCAGGCCTGGCGCTCGGCGCGACCGGTGGCGGGGTTGCCGGCGACTATCTTTCCTTGCAGATCATCCTGGCCGCCATTGCCGTGCTGGCCATTCTTCAGGCCATCATCCTGCCAGCCGGGATCGGTGACGTGGGCACGCAAGAGTCAACACAAGAATCGGCGCAAAAGTCGGCCTGATCGCGCAGGAAATTCAAGCGTGCGATGAAGTATTCCCACGGAACATAGGCATCGATCAGATGGCGATCGCCGCTAGTCGGATCAAAAGCGCGCCGTCCATGCAGCAGCCGGCCATTCTGTACGGCAACACACTCGCCGGCCTGAAGCTTAACGACCAGTTGGTAATCCGGATGCTTGAGGTAGCGGAAGAACGCCACGTACGCCTCATAGAACGCATCGACCCGTTCGGGTGCGAGTTTCCAGTTGAAGCAGTGGGAATGCCCGAAGAAGACTCCGCTGATATCCCCTGCTTCGTTCAGTTCGATGATCGGCCGGCGTCGGATAAAGTGGTAGCGCCAGCCCTGATAGAACTGCTGGAATTCGATGGGTGTCTCGACGAGGATCGAGAACGCTTCCGGATGGTCACGCCGGAAGTCGGTCGCAGCCTGGAATCCATCCACAAGCACCGTTTCACCCCCGTTCGCCGCATTCACCTTGAAATAGAGGAACTGCAACAGCGGCGCCGTGTGCATGTAGGTGGAGTAGTCGGTATGCGGTGTCAGCGCGCAGCCGCTTTCGGACAGATCCTGGGCGCCGCTCGATGAGCGGATGTGCGCGAAGCGGCCATACTCGGTGTAGTGAATCGGGCCGATTGACGAGACGAAGCGATCGAGCGCGTCGAGCTCCACGTCGCGGAACAACACGAAACCCAGGCGGAGCAGATCGTCCTGCCAGGTTTGCGACTCTGCGGACTCGGCTGGCAGCGTATGCCAGGGCAGGTGCTGCCGCCCCCAGGTTTCGGCACGCCACAGGACGGGAGGAATTTGCTGCTCGACTGACACAATCCGCGTCGGCTGCCGCGCCAGCCAGGTCAGCGCATACCGGCTTTCATGCGGCGGCGACTCGTCCCAGACAATGTGCAGCGTATCACCATCGATGGCGTGATGCTGCATGCCGGGTGGCCGCCGCACCAGCGAGATGTCGAAGAGTTTCTGGAATGAACTGGGATCGCGGCAGTGCGGACAGGTACAGTTGTCGCGCAACCAGGTCAGATGGAATGTTTGACCGCCGATTTCCAGGCAGCCAGGCACCGACGCGGATGAGGCAGTCATGGCAGTCATCCCTGCTTGCGCAGCACAAACAGGCAGATTTGTTCCTGTCCGAAGATGAGCAGCTCCCGTCGCGCAAGCTGGGTCAAAGAATGCGCCTTCAACCGGCGTGTGAACTCAGGAGTCTGCGCCATGTAGTCGGCCCGCGCGCTGACCACGAGCAGCCCGCCCGGCCTGAGCATCGCAACCAGCTTGTCGAGCGCGTCGGGGCGGACATGATTGAACGTAAACACGCCGATGGCGGTAACGGCGTCGAACGTATCGGCAGGATATGGCAAGGCGTCGTCGTGCAGATCGTGTTGCTTGAGTTGCTGGTACAGCCGCTTGCGTGCCGCGGCCGAGAGCATTTCCGCCGACTGGTCCGTGCCGGTGAGATTGGCATGGCCGAAGCCGGTCAGCGCTTCCGCCACCATTCCGGTGCCGCAACCGGCATCGAGAATCGCTGCATCATGCGGCACGAGCCGGGACAGGAGCGCGGCAGCCTGCGCCGGGCAGTTGCGGTATGACGTGGCCAGGTCGCTGTCGTAGCGGTGTGCCCATGTATCGTACTTCTGGTGCAGCGGCGTTTCCTCGCCGCCCTCGTACACCCAGTTGAGGCAATCCGCGATCTTGACGGCCTGGAAAAAACTCCAGCCGACCTGCCGTTCATGGATAGCCTTGCACATGTGGCGGTAGGCATCGCTGAGTTCGGGATAGCGCTCCGCAGCCATGCGCGACAGCAGGTCGTAATTTCCGTCCAGATGCTGGCTGAGATCCAGATGCTGTCGCACGAAGAAGCCATGCTGCCGCAGTGCGCAGAGATAGTCGGCATGGCTCATTTCAGGTTGAAACAGCAGCCGCTCATAGACGAATCGTAAGGCGTTGAAATTGACTTCCCGGGTGGGCGATACCAGGTCGTCGAACACCAGTACACCTCTATCCTGCAGCACACGGAAGGCCTCGCGCACCGCGCCGATGCGCTGCGGCACATGGTAGAAGGTGGCCTGACTCCACGCATGGGTAAAGGAGTTATCTTCCAGGGGTAGATCGAGCACCGAGCCTTTCACAAAGCTGATATTCAGGTCGCCACCCAGGGCTGCGACCTTGTCGCGCGCGTTCTGTACACGCACACCGCTCAGATCCACGCCCACGACCTCGCAACCGGTTTTCTGCGCGAGCCAGATGGCGGTATTGCCATTGCCGCATCCAAGATCGAGTACGCGCGATGAGGCCGTGATACCGCTTGCTTCGAGCATCATCATGTTCCATCGCTCGCAGCCTTGCTTGAAAACCAGCGACGCGGGCCCGCTACGGTCAGGTGGCAGGTATCCCCAGTGCAGGCTGCCTTCGTGGTCCCAGAAGGAACGGTACTTGGCGTCTTCGCGATCATAGAAGGCTTCGGTTTCTTTCTCACTGAAGATCGAGCGCATGGGGGGTCTCCGTGTATGTGTCAGTCAGAAATTCGTGCAACTGCAAGCTACCCGCCCGCAACAGGTCGCAGAAACGGCCATGCGCGGCGTTCGTGGCCGTGACGCTGAGCCGCATGGTCGCTTCCCTTAGCGTGTAGCCAATGCCAAATCCATCCGGCGCGGCCGGAGCGAAAGTACTGAAGCGGATCGCAGACACGGGAATCGCTCCCGTCGACAGGTCGTAGTGCCCCATGAAACGTTGAAAGCAGGCATCCTCAAACAACTGCGGCATCGGATCGTTCAACTGGGCGGCAATAACCTGCATGGCAAACAGATGACGGTCGATGCCTGCACCGCGGGCACAGGCAAACATGTTCCGGTCATGCTGCTGGCTTGCCGTCCTGAGCGCATCCAGCACGCCCGGAGCTTCCACGGTGCGATCGTCCAGCGCCAGGATGGCTTCGCGCATTGCCGCTGTCGCCGGACGTAACGTTTCGGTTCTGCCAAACTGGAAGTGCCGCATCGATACCGTTTCATATGTACTGGGCAAGCTACCGCGCAAACGGAAGTACGCGAGATGAAACAGGAACTGCGCGAGAAAATCGCTGCTCAAGCCACGCTGCTTCAGATGTGCGGCATCCGGCAGCCTCATATCGAGTACCGCGTTGCGCATGGGACTCGCAGTGCATGCATGACGTTCGCGCGCCGCCTCGAGTGCCTGCAGCAGACCCGCATCCGTTTGCCACGTCAGGAGATGTGGGCGGTAGGCGACGTCGGTTTGCGGCGTGTCTGTCTGTCCGATGCGATCCATTTCGCCCAGCAGACGCAGGAAGGTATAGCCGTCCAGCATGCTGTGTTCCATGTTCGCCATCAGCATGCCGTCCTCACTCACGATGAACTGCAGGGAGTGGTCATACCAGCGATTGCTCGCCTCGCCCATCAGGGCGCGCAGGGACGCAGCGGTATCGGATGGGCCGACTGGCGGATCGATACAGATGGTCAGCAGCGCGCTCTCGATGGCCTGGAGGTTGGCTGCATGCACAGGATGCGCAGCGATCAGGCGTTCCCGCTCGATGGCCCAGAGCGCACGGGGCAGCGTGGTCAGCAGGCCGACCGGAGGCACGTCCTGCGTATCATCCTCGATGACCATCTGCACCGCGCGGATCAGGTTTTCCAGCGTGATCCGTGCGCCATTGTCGTCGCGTACGGTGAGCGTAAACATCTTGCCTTGTACGAGCAGCAGCACATGCCGGGCTCCGGCATGCCGGACGATCCGGTCACGCTTGAGGCCGGGCACGCGGCTGGTCGAGAACAGATAGGGATACTGGTCCATCGACCACAATCGCGTGCCAGACCGGTCCGGAGCCAGTGTCTCCTGCTCGATCAACGTATGGACTTCCAGTGCCCGGTCGACCAGATGGGCCACCTTGCCGGCAAGCGTGGAAGCCTTTGCAAAAGCGCGCGGAGGGTCGCATTTGCATGCCGGATTCTGCAAGGTCGCCAACGGCGAGCGGCTCTCGAGATACGAGTCGATCCAGAAACGGTGCACAAAGCTGGTCACTTCATACTGGTCGATTTTTTCAAGTTGCGCTTGCAAAAACAGGCCTGGCCCCGACATGAACTCTTCCGTCAGCCTGCAGGCGGCTGTGTACCCGGCGCCATCCAGAAACGGTGTCACCGCTTCCAGATAACGCCTGCACGTGGAAGCCAGTGGCGGCAACGGCAAATGGTGGAGCTTGCCTTCGGACAGCATGATCCTATCCCCCGAACGGAACCGCCATGGATGTGGTCAGGCAATGGTCACGTCGCCATAGGTGCGGCCCACCGGGAGCTCGCTATCGAACTCGAGACCATCGGGAGTTGGACGTAGCTGCTGCCGGAAGTGCTTGGTGACCGCATTGCGCTCGTCGACCAGAGCAATGTGGGCGGTATGGCCATTGAGCATGACATCCTGGACGTCTTTCTCGATGTTCGCCCAGATGATCAGTGTGTCGCCCGGCTTGCAGAGCAGTGCACCACCGCCATTCGGGCAAATACCGCCCTGTCCGGCCGGCGCTGGCAAGACGTAGGTACGCCAGCGGTGACCGTTATCCACATTGACGATCTCCACTTCTTCGAGTGGCAGGAGATGAACCGCATCCAGCAGATTCGCGTCGATGCTGATGCTTCCCACATAGTTCCGTTTTGCTTCCGTGACCGTTACCCGATGTAACTTGGCGTGCATGAGTTTGATAGTTCCGGCCACGTTTTTCTCCCCGTCTTGCGACCGTCGTGCACAACTGTCCCGCTCCATACTGTTGGCTCGCGTGGATGCAGGTGGTGATCTACTGAAACACGATCAATTTGTTTCTCATTGTTAAAAAATCTAAGAGCTATCAAAACAATATTCAAGTGGTCAAACACAGATTAAGCCAAGTCTTATTCAGACCCGGAAACAGGAGAACACGAAGAAATGCGGGAAGGATATGAAGACCTGGGTCGCGCAAGCGAGTTGCCATCGGCAATGCGGCATGACCGTCAAAGTGGTTGTTGCCAGTTGGGTTGATGCGGTTACCGGTCGTGCCTCGGTCGGCGCGATACGCGTCGGCAAGAAAAAAGAGCCGGACCTGTGTCATGCAGGTTCCGGCCCTCATGTTAGCGATACCAGTCCGATCAGTCAGTTCCGGTTACGCCGGGTTTCGTCGTTTTCCGTGTCCGTGGAGATTCTCCTCACACGCAGGCAGCGAACACCTGTCAGCAACATGATGCTCTGCTCAACTCGCCTCGTCGAGCCACGCCATCTGAATGCCCTCGAGAATCTTCTCGTTGGAGCGCTCCGGATTATCGTCAAAGCCTTCCAGTTCGCACACCCAACGGTGCAGGTCGGTGAAACGCACGGTCAGCGGGTCGATATCGGGAAACTTGTCGTTGAGCGCAATTGCGATGTCAAAGGTATCGGTCCATTTCATGGCAATGTCCTCAGTGGTTCTCGCTGGCGTGGTTGATGGTGTACTTGGGAATCTCGATGACCAGTTCCTCGTCGGCCACGCGCGCCTGGCACGACAGGCGCGAGGTCGGCTCCAGGCCCCAGGCCTTGTCGAGCAGATCTTCTTCTTTTTCCTCGGCGTCTTCCAGCGAGTTGAATCCTTCACGCACGACCACGTGGCAGGTAGTGCAGGCACACGACTTTTCGCAGGCATGCTCGATCTCGATCCCGTTCTGCAACAGTGCATCGCAGATCGTGGTGCCTTTCTCCACCTCCAGCACTGCGCCATCCGGGCACAGTTCCACGTGAGGCAGAACGACTAGTTGAACCATGATGTTCCTTCCATTGGCATTGTTTCGGGCAGCCGCGGCGGGCGCGGCTCAGTCCAGTTCGTTGATCGATTTACCGGCCAGCGCAGTGCGGATGCTCTGATCCATGCGGCGGGCGGCGAAGGCATCGGTCTCGCGCGACAGCGCATCCACGGCCGCCTTGATGGCCAGATGGTCCTCGCCCTGCGTCAGCGTGCGCAATCCGCCGATGGCGGCATCAATGCGCCCACGCTCATCCGCATCGAGCAGATGGCCGTCGGTGACCATGGCGGCTTCGATCGCTTCGATCAGGCGCTGCGCTTCGACACGCTCTTCTGCGAGTGCGCGCTTCTTCATGTCGACCTCGGCCGACTGGAAGCCATCCTGCAGCATACGGGCGATCTCGTCATCACCAAGGCCATAGGATGGCTTGACGACGATGGAGGCCTCCACGCCCGAGCCTGTCTCCTGTGCCGAGACGGACAGCAGTCCATCCGCATCGACCTGATAGGTGACGCGGATGCGCGCGGCGCCAGCCACCATCGGCGGAATACCGCGCAGTTCGAAGCGCGCGAGCGACCGGCAATCGTCCGCCAGTTCGCGCTCGCCCTGTACCACATGCAGGGCCATGGCGGTCTGGCCATCCTTGAAGGTGGTGAACTCCTGCGCACGCGCGACGGGAATGGTGCTGTTGCGCGGGATGATCTTTTCCACCAGTCCACCCATGGTTTCCACACCGAGCGACAGCGGAATCACGTCGAGCAGCAGCCAGTCTTCGCCTGGGGCGCGATTGCCGGCAAGCAGGTTGGCCTGCATGGCGGCGCCGAGCGCCACGACCTTGTCGGGATCGAGATTGGTGAGCGGCGGACGGCCAAAGAAGTCGGCCACCGCCTTGCGGATGGCCGGCATGCGCGTAGCGCCACCGACCAGCACCACGCCCTTGACGTCCTGAGCGGAGATACCGGCGTCGCGCAGCGCCTTGCGGGTCGGCGTCAGCGTTTTCTGGACCAGATGCGCCGTGAGTTGCGCAAAGGTTTCGCTAGTGAGCGTGAGATGCACGGTTTCGCCGCTATCAAGCAAGGCATCGATCAGCGTGCTGTCGTTGGCCGACAATTGTTCCTTGGCCGCGCGCGCCTTGCTCAGCAGCATGCGCGTGTCTTCGGGCGACAACGGTTGCAGCGCGGCCTGCTCGACGATCCAGCACAGCAGACGCTGGTCGAAATCGTCCCCACCGAGTGCGGAGTCGCCCCCGGTCGACATCACCTCGAAAACGCCGCGCGTCAGCCGCAGGATGGAAATATCAAAAGTGCCGCCGCCGAGGTCATAGACCGCATACACGCCTTCGGCCGCATTCTCCAGGCCGTAGGCCACTGCAGCGGCAGTCGGCTCATTCAGCAGGCGCAGGACTTCGAGTCCTGCCAGCCGGGCCGCATCCTTGGTGGCCTGGCGCTGGGCATCGTCGAAGTAAGCGGGCACGGTAATCACGGCGCCGGCCAGATCGTCACCCAGCGTATCCTCGGCGCGCTGGCGCAGCGTCGCCAGGATTTCGGCCGACACTTCCACCGGGCTTTTCACACCGGCAACCGTGCGCAGCTGGACCATGCCCGGCGCGTCCACGAAATCGTACGGCATGTTCTCGGCGTGGATCACATCCTTGAGGCCGCGCCCCATGAAGCGCTTGACCGAAGTGATCGTATTGCGCGGATCGCGGTTGGCTTCGGCCATGGCCGCGTAGCCGATCTGTGCGCCCTGTCCGGCCCGGTACCGCACGGCGGACGGCAACAGGGTTCGGCCTTCTTCGTCGGGTAGCACCTCCGGCACACTATTGCGCACCGCAGCCACCAGTGAGTTGGTGGTACCGAGGTCGATGCCAATTGCCAGGCGCCGCTGATGGGGATCGGGCGCCATGCCCGGTTCGGAAATCTGGAGAAGTGCCATCTGCTTATTCTTTAGGGGGGAGCAGGCATGGAGCCTGCCATCAGGATTCGAGCCGCTCGTAGGCGTGGCCGATATCGGCCTCGAACTTGTCGATGAACATCAGTTGCCGGGCCAGCCGTGCCGCCTGTGCGTGATCAGCCGAGTCGAGCGCGACGCTGGCCTGGTCGAGCAGCGTGTCGCGCAGGGTCCGCACGTCGTCCAGCAAGGCATCGATCGCACCGAAATCACGGGCAGCCTGGGCATCGTCGAGCGCTTCACGCCATTCCATCTGCTGCATCAGGAATGCCGGCGGCATGGCGGTATTGCTCTCTGCCTCGACGTCGACATCACGCAACTGCAGGAGATAGACAAGACGGCGCAGCGGGCTGCGCAGGGTCTGGTAGGCCTCGTTGGCCTGCGTGGCCCACTGCATGGCCGCGCGGCGCTCAGCGGCGCCGGCGCTGGCAAAGCGGTCGGGATGCACCTGAACCTGCACGGTGCGGTAGGCGGCGTCGAGCGCTTCCAGGTCGACAGCGTACTGCTCCGGAAGGCCAAACAGCGCGAAATGGTTGATTGGTGGGACTGGGGTAGAAACCATCAAAAAAATGGCGGCTATGCCGCCTCTCCATCATCACCCGGTACAGGTTCACCACGCTCGCACAGGCGGCACACCAACGGCGCGCCCAGCTGTGCTGCCCGTCCCTGCGGCGTTTGCGTCCACGCACGAATCTGCCATGGCGGCGTGTGCCGCATGTGTCGCGTATGGCCACAGCTCAGAGTGGCGATCCACTGCCCCTCTTCATCCTGGTGCAGGCCGGTGATCGTGACGGCCGCCACAGCGCTGTCCTCAGATGCGAAACGATTCGCCGCAGCCGCATTCGTCCTTGACGTTGGGGTTGTTGAAGCGGAAGCCTTCATTCAACCCTTCCCGCGCATAGTCGAGTTCCGTACCATCGATATAGGGCAGGCTCTTCGGATCGACCAGCACCTTGATGCCAAACGACTCGAACACATTGTCCTCGGGCGCGACTTCGTCGGCATACTCCAGCTTGTAGGCCAGGCCGGAGCAGCCGGTGGTCTTGACGCCCAGGCGCAAGCCCACACCCTTGCCGCGGCGCTCGAGGTAGCGCGAAACATGCTTCGCGGCCTTTTCAGTCAATGTAATCATCCTGCTTCCCTGTTTCGACGTATTCGACGTACCCGGACCAGCTCGGCCTCAGGCCGCCTTGTCTTCGGCCGGAGCGCCGTGCTTCTGGCGATAGTCGGCCACCGCGGCCTTGATCGCGTCTTCAGCGAGGATCGAGCAGTGGATCTTCACCGGCGGCAGGGCCAGTTCTTCGGCGATGTGCGTGTTCTTGATCTCGAGCGCCTGGTCAACCGTCTTGCCCTTGACCCATTCAGTCACCAGCGACGACGAGGCAATTGCCGAGCCGCAGCCATACGTCTTGAACTTGGCGTCTTCGATGATGCCCTGCTCGTTCACGCGGATCTGCAGCTTCATCACGTCGCCGCAGGCAGGTGCGCCGACCATGCCGGTGCCGACTGCATCGTCGCTCTTGTCGAGCGTGCCGACGTTGCGGGGATTTTCATAATGGTCGAGCAGTTTGTCACTGTAAGCCATGATGGACTCCTGATTCTGTGAGGGTGTCGTTCTTGTGATGTGGCCGGCTCAGTGCGCCGCCCACTGGATGCTGTTCAGGTCGATGCCGTCCTTGTACATCTCCCACAGCGGACTCAGGTCCCGCAGCTTGGAGATCTTCGACTTGAGCAGCGCAATCGTGTAGTCGACCTCTTCCTCGGTGGTAAAGCGACCGATGGTGAAGCGGATCGAGCTGTGCGCCAGTTCGTCGTTGCGGCCCAGGGCGCGCAGCACGTATGACGGTTCGAGCGAAGCCGAGGTACAGGCGGAACCAGACGAGACCGCCACGTCCTTGATCGCCATGATCAGCGATTCGCCTTCGACGAAGTTGAAGCTGACGTTCAGGTTATGTGGAATACGGTGTTCCATGTCGCCGTTGACATAGATCTCTTCCATTTCCGACAGTCCGCGCAGCAGACGGTCGCGCAGCATGCGGATGCGTTCGTTCTCGGTCGCCATTTCCTCACGAGCGATGCGGAAGGCCTCGCCCATGCCGACGATCTGGTGCGGCGCCAGCGTACCCGAGCGCATGCCGCGCTCATGGCCGCCACCGTGCATCTGCGCTTCGATGCGCACGCGCGGCTTGCGACGCACGTACAGCGCGCCAATACCCTTCGGACCATAGGTCTTGTGGGCGCTGAACGACATCAGGTCGACCTTGAGCTTGTTCAGGTCGATCTCGACCTTGCCCGTGGCCTGTGCGGCATCGCAATGGAAGACGATCCCCTTCTCGCGGCAGATCTCGCCGATCTGCGCCACGTCCTGGATCACGCCGATCTCGTTGTTGACCAGCATCACCGACACGAGGATCGTGTCCGGGCGCAGGGCCTGGCGGAACACGTCCATGTCGAGCAGGCCGTTGTCCTTCACATCGAGGTAAGTGACCTCGAAACCTTCGCGCTCGAGTTCACGCATGGTGTCGAGCACGGCCTTGTGTTCGGTCTTGACGGTGATCAGGTGCTTGCCCTTGCCCTGGTAGAAGTGCGCTGCGCCCTTGATGGCCAGGTTGTTCGACTCGGTCGCGCCGGACGTCCAGACGATTTCGCGCGGGTCGGCATTGACCAGTGCCGCGACCTGCTCGCGGGCCTCTTCCACAGCCTTTTCCGCATCCCAGCCAAAGGAATGGCTACGCGAGGCGGGATTGCCGAACAGCTCGCGCAGATACGGAATCATCTTGTCGGCCACACGCGGATCGACCGGCGTGGTCGCGGAGTAGTCCATGTAGATGGGGAGGTGCGGGGTGCTCATCCTGGGGCGTCCTTTATCGAATCTGTGCTGTGTCGAATCTGTACTGCGTCATTCCGCTGTTGCCGGCGGCGCCTTATGGCTGGGCCAGCGTAAATACCGAATTCACTACATGGGGCCGAGGCGCTTCGTCCTTGCCCTTCTCGCCCCGCCCGGCAGGCTTGCCGGTTGCGCGCGGGGCCTTGCCGGTGCGCATGTCGTGGATCACTTCGTCCGGATTCCGCTGGCGCTGTTCATCCACCAGATCCTTCAGCGAAACCGAATCGAGGTACTCGACCATCTTGCGGTTCAGCGTGGCCCACAACTCATGGGTCATGCAGTGGCCGGAATCGTTTTCGCCATGGCAGTTGCCCTTGCCGCCGCACTGGGTGGCGTCGAGCGGTTCGTCCACGGCAATGATGATGTCGGCCACGGTGACCGCCTCGGCGCGTCGCGCAAGGCTGTAGCCGCCGCCCGGACCGCGTACGCTCTCCACGATTTCGTGGCGGCGCAACTTGCCGAACAGCTGCTCGAGATAGGAAAGGGAAATCTTCTGGCGCTGGCTGATGCCCGCCAACGTCACCGGACCATGATCCTGGCGCATGGCCAGATCAATCATTGCGGTCACAGCGAAACGGCCTTTTGTGGTCAGTCTCATAGCTCTGAATACCTGATCATTTTCGTCAAGTATAAAGATCCCGAGCATTTCAGTCAACTACCGCCCGAATCGCCCGGGAGCCCCTGTCAGCGATAGGGGCGTTGCACCCCTCAAGGCGTAGGCATCACATGAAAATGCGCTTCATTGTGCGCACCTGCGTGCCAGTGCGCATCATACCCCCTCTGGGCGAATTGTGCCGGATGGGGTGTGGGCGATAATCGGCCCATGCATATCTCTCTCGACCTGATCGCCGACGACGCCCTGCCGATCCCCGAACGGGCCCGGCACGCCGCGCTCAACGCCGCCAAGCGGGTCTTCACGATAGAATCGGTGAGCCCGCTACTGGCGTACTCGGAATGGCGCGCCATGCGGGCGCGGCGGCCATTCAACGCCAAACTGGCTTCGCTGCACGACTCGGCCGAAGAAGCCTCCCGAGTGGCGCTGGCAGCATTCGGCGTACCTTTTCCGCCCGGCATCCACCTGATCGTTCGCGCCAGTCGCGGGTGACCTTTCAGGCAGCGCCCGCCGCCGGCAATGTGTCGCCCCCCTCTGCACCGAACAGCTGCCCCTTGAGATGCGTCAATTGGTCGCGCACCTCCGCGGCCTTTTCGAATTCCAGGTTCTTGGCATGCTCGAGCATGAGTTTTTCGAGGCGCTTGATTTCCTTGGAAACCTGCTTCTCACTCATCTCTTCATAGCGCGCCCGTTCCTGCGCTGCCTTCAGCGTGGCGCGCGCATCGTCGACGTTGTACACGCCGTCGATGATGTCCTTGATACGCTTGACCACGCCGCGCGGCGTAATGCCATGGGCCTCGTTATAGGCAATCTGCTTGGCGCGACGGCGCTCGGTCTCGCCGATGGCCCGGGACATCGAATCGGTGATGCGGTCCGCATACAGGATAGCCTTGCCATTGACGTTGCGGGCGGCGCGGCCAATGGTCTGGATGAGTGAACGCTCGGCACGCAGGAAACCTTCCTTGTCGGCGTCGAGAATCGCTACCAGCGAAACCTCTGGAATATCGAGCCCCTCGCGCAGCAGGTTGATCCCGACCAGCACGTCAAAGGTCCCTAGCCGCAGATCGCGAATGATTTCCACGCGTTCCACGGTGTCGATATCCGAGTGCAGATAGCGTACCTTGATGGCGTGTTCGGCCAGGAACTCGGTCAACTGTTCGGCCATGCGCTTGGTCAGCGTAGTCACGAGCACGCGCTCGCCGGCCTTGATGCGCTCGTTGATCTCGCCGAGCAGATCATCCACCTGTGAGGTCGCTGGCCGCACCTCGATGACAGGATCGACCAGCCCGGTCGGCCGGACCACCTGTTCAACCACCTGCCCGGAGTGCGTTTTCTCGTAATCCGCAGGCGTTGCCGTAACGAACATCACCTGGCGCATCTTGGCTTCGAATTCTTCGAAGCGCAGCGGTCGGTTGTCGAGCGCCGACGGCAAGCGGAAGCCGAATTCGACCAGCGTGGTCTTACGCGCCCGGTCCCCGTTGTACATGCCATTGAGCTGGCCGATCAGCACGTGCGACTCGTCGAGGAACATCAGTGCATCGGGCGGCAGGTAGTCCACCAGCGTCGGCGGCGCCTCGCCCGGCTTGGCGCCAGACAGATGGCGCGAGTAGTTTTCAATGCCCTTGCAGAAGCCCAGTTCGGTGAGCATTTCCAGGTCGAAGCGCGTGCGCTGCTCGATGCGCTGCGCTTCCACCAGCTTGTTTTCCTTGGTGAAGAAGTCGAGCCGCTCGCGCAGTTCGTCCTTGATCTGCTCCACGGCGCGCAGCACGGTCTCGCGCGGCGTGACGTAGTGGCTCGACGGATAGATGGTGAAGCGGGGAATCTTCTGCCGGATCTTGCCGGTCAGCGGATCGAACAGTTGCATCGATTCGATCTCGTCGTCGAAGGTGTCGATGCGCACCGCGAGCTCGGCATGCTCGGCTGGGAAGATATCGAGCGTATCGCCGCGCACGCGGAAGGTGCCACGCTGGAAATCGGTTTCGTTGCGCGTGTACTGCATGGCGATCAGTCGCGCGATAACTTCGCGCTGACCGATCTTGTCGCCCACGCGCGCCGTCAGGATCATCTTGTGGTACTCGTTCGGATTACCGATACCGTAGATCGCAGAGACCGTCGCCACGATAATGACATCGCGCCGCTCCAGCAGGCTCTTGGTGGCCGACAGGCGCATCTGCTCGATATGCTCGTTGATCGACGAGTCCTTTTCGATGAACAGGTCGCGCTGCGGCACATAGGCTTCCGGCTGGTAGTAATCGTAGTAGCTGACGAAATACTCCACCGCGTTCTTTGGGAAGAACTCGCGGAACTCGGAATACAGCTGCGCCGCCAGGGTCTTGTTGGGCGCAAAGACGATTGCCGGGCGGCCCAGCCGGGCGATCACGTTCGCCATGGTGAAGGTCTTGCCGGAGCCCGTCACGCCCAGCAAGGTCTGGTAGCTGAGCCCGTCCTGCACGCCCTCGACCAGCTGGCGGATGGCCTCCGGCTGGTCGCCAGCGGGCTCATAGGGACAGTACAGGCTGAAAGGCGAATCGGGAAAGGTGACAAACCTGGACGCATCCAGCGGATGCGAGGCTTCGGCAAAGTCGGACATGCAAGTTCCGGTAAAGGATTAACTACGATAGAATCTCAGGGTAAACCGTTCGATTTCAAGCATTCTAAGCCGCTTCACGTTTTCCCTTTCATTTCCGACACACGAGATACCAGATGAGCCTGTTTTCCGCCGTCGAGATGGCGCCCCGCGATCCGATCCTTGGTCTGAACGAAGCGTACAACGCCGATCCCCGCCCTACCAAAGTCAACCTCGGCGTGGGCGTGTACTTCACCGATGAAGGCAAGATCCCGCTGCTGCGCGCAGTCCAGGAGGCAGAAAAGGCGCGTCTGGCCGCCGCCACCCCGCGCGGCTACCTGCCGATGGAAGGCATTGCCGCCTACGACCAGGCCGTACAGGGCCTGCTGTTCGGCAAGGATTCGTCCCTGCTGGCCGAAGGCCGCGTTGTGACGGCTCAATCACTTGGTGGCACGGGCGCCCTGAAGATCGGCGCCGACTTCCTCAAGCGCCTGTATCCGGATGCCAAGGTGGCCATCAGCGATCCGAGCTGGGAAAACCATCGCGCCCTGTTCGAATCCGCGAATTTCGAAGTCATCACCTATCCGTACTATGACGCTCCGACGCACGGCGTAAAGTTCGACGCCATGCTCGAGGCGCTGCGCGGCTACGCACCGAACACCATCATCGTGCTGCACGCCTGCTGCCACAACCCGACCGGCGTGGACCTGACAGTAGACCAGTGGAAACAGGTCGCCGCCGTATGTGGCGAGCGCAAGCTCGTGCCGTTCCTCGACCTGGCCTACCAGGGCTTCGCCGACGGCATCGAGCCGGACGGCGCCGCGGTGCGCGTGTTCGTCGAATCGGGCCAGTCGTTCTTCATCGCCAGCTCGTTCTCGAAGTCGTTCTCGCTGTATGGCGAGCGCGTCGGCGCCCTGTCGATCGTCACCGGCGCCAAGGACGAATCGGCCCGCGTGCTGTCGCAGATCAAGCGCGTGATCCGCACCAACTACTCCAACCCGCCGACCCACGGCGGCAGCGTGGTTGCCTCGGTGCTCAACAGCCCGGAACTGCGCGCCATGTGGGAAGAAGAACTGGCCGGCATGCGCGACCGCATCAAGGAAATGCGCCACGCGCTGGTCGACAAGCTGGCCGCCAAGGGCGTCAAGCAGGACTTCTCCTTCGTCAAGGCGCAGCGCGGCATGTTCTCCTACTCGGGCCTGAACGCCCAGCAGGTCGAGCGCCTGCGTGAAGAGCACGGCATTTACGCCGTCTCCACCGGTCGCATCTGCGTTGCTGCGCTGAACACGCGCAATATCGACGCCGTGGTCAACGCGATTGCTGCGGTGCTCTGACGCATCCGGCATCCCGGCGCAAGGCGGCTTCGGCTGCCTTGTTGATGGAATGGCAGCCTCTGGCTGCCATTTTCATTTGTTTTGACAAAAAAAATACCGCTGTGCCATGCTAGGGTAATGCTGCATCGCAAAATATGCGGATCGGGTGCATAATCAGTGCACTCACACACCGCGCCGCCGACAGGACAGGGCCATGCTTTATCAAGTGTACGAATTCCAGCGCACCCTGCTGAACCCGATGACAGCATGGGCGCAAGCCACCTCCAAGAACTTCGTCAACCCGCTGAATCCACTCTCGCTGATTCCGGGCGCGCAGCGTTTTGCCGCCGGCTACGAACTGCTGTACCGCCTGGGCAAGGAATACGAAAAGCCGGAATTCGGCATCAAGAGCGTCCTGTCCAACGGCCGGCAGATCCCGATCGTCGAGCAGACCATCATCGAGAAGCCGTTCTGCAACCTGGTCCGCTTCAAGCGCTACGCCGACGATGCGGCCACTATCAAGTTGCTCAAGGATGAACCGGTGGTGCTGGTCTGCGCCCCCTTGTCTGGCCACCACGCTACCCTGCTGCGCGATACCGTCAGCACGCTGCTGACCGACCACAAGGTCTACGTCACGGACTGGGCCGACGCCCGCACCGTACCGCTGGAAGCCGGTCCGTTCCACCTCGCCGACTACATCCGCTACATCCAGGAATTCATCCGTCATATCGGCGCCGAGAAACTGCACGTGATTTCGGTCTGTCAGCCGACCGTGCCGGTGCTGGCAGCCGTGTCGATGATGGCGAGCGCGGGCGAATCCACGCCACGCACCATGACCATGATGGGTGGCCCGATCGATGCGCGACGCAGCCCGACAGCCGTCAACTCGCTGGCCAGCAACAAGTCGTTCGAGTGGTTCGAGAACAATGTGATCTTCACCGTGCCGGCCAACTACCCGGGCCACGGCCGCCGCGTCTATCCCGGCTTCCTGCAGCACGCCGGTTTCGTGGCAATGAACCCGGACCGGCACCTGTCCTCGCACTACGACTATTACCTCAACCTGATCCAGGGCGAGACCGAGGACGCCGAAGCCCACGTGCGCTTCTACGATGAATACAATGCCGTCCTCGACATGGCAGCCGAGTACTACCTGGAAACCATCCGCGATGTGTTCCAGGAATTCCACCTGCCGAATGGCACCTGGGTCGTCGACAACGAAGCCGTACGCCCGCAGGACATCAAGGGCACCGCGCTATTGACGATCGAAGGCGAACTCGACGACATCTCGGGCAGCGGCCAGACGGAAGCCGCGCATGACCTGTGCACCGGCATCCCCAAGACCCGGCGCTCGCATTTCACCGTACCCAAGGCCGGGCACTACGGCATTTTCTCCGGTCGGCGCTGGCGCGAAACCGTCTATCCGCGCATCCGCGACTTCATCCGCAAGTACGACTGAACACGGCCGCCAGTTGTCCGGTCCGGACTGCTGGCAGGCACGCCGCGCGGCCTGGAATGGCTCGCCTCCTCGAAAATGAGCGATAATCCGCGCCGGACCCTGTCAAAGGGACCGTTCCAGATTGTCGCGCATGTCCCCAGAAAATTTCGATTCCACGCTTGCCGATGCGCTCGAGCAAGCCCTGCCGCAAACCCAGTGCACCAAGTGCGGGTTCAATGGCTGCCGCCCCTACGCCGAAGCCATGGTACGCGGCGAAGCCGACTGCAACCAGTGTCCGCCGGGCGGCGCCGAGGGTGTCGCGCGTCTTGCACATCTGCTGCAGCGCCCCATCAAGCCGCTCAATCCCGCCAATGGCGTAGAAAAACCCCGTGCCATCGCGATCATTGACGAAGCGCACTGCATCGGCTGCACGCTGTGCATCCAGGCCTGCCCGGTCGATGCCATCGTCGGCGCGGCGAAGCAGATGCACACCATCCTGCCGGACTGGTGTACCGGCTGCGACCTGTGCGTGGCGCCCTGCCCGGTCGATTGCATCCGCATGGAAGACATTACCGGCGACCGCACTGGCTGGGCGGCGTGGACCCAGGCGCAAGCTGACGAGGCACGTCGCCGCTATCAGTTCCGTCAGCAGCGGCTGGTACGCGAGGCGCGCGAGAACGAAGCACGGCTGGCAGCCAAAGCCGCCGCCAAGCTCGCTGCCGTCAATGCGGAAACCCCTGTGAGCACCGAAGAACAGGCTGCGCAGGCGCGCAAGCGTGCCATCATCGAAGCCGCGATTGCCCGCGCACGCGCGCGGCAGGCTCCCACACCGCGCAATACCGAGAATGTCAGCGCCGCCGTACAGGCACAGATCGACGCCGCAGAAGCGCGCCGTGCGCGGCTTGGCCTGAGCGACGGCAATGCGCACGACTCACCCGACAGTGCAAGCGACGGTACACGCAACCACGCACGCCACGACACCTCCTCCAACGAACCGGACGCGCCATGAACCAGGCCAAACGTCAGGCAATCTTTGAAACGCTGAAAGAAGTCAATCCGACGCCGACCACGGAACTCGAGTACACCTCGCCGTTCGAGTTGCTGATTGCCGTGCTGCTGTCGGCGCAAGCGACCGATGTCTCGGTCAACAAGGCCACGCGCAAGCTGTTTCCCGTCGCGAATACGCCGGCCGCGATGCTGGCGCTCGGCGAGGAAGGCCTGGCTGACTATATCCGCACGATCGGCCTGTACCGCTCCAAGGCCAAGCACGTCATCCAGACGTGCCGCATCCTGCTCGAGCAGCACGGCGGAGAAGTGCCGCGCGACCGGGCCGCGCTGGAAGCGCTACCGGGCGTCGGCCGCAAGACGGCCAACGTGGTCATGAACACGGCATTCGGCGAGCCCACTATTGCCGTCGACACACACATCTTCCGCGTCGCCAACCGGACACGGCTCGCGCCCGGCAAGAACGTACTGGAGGTGGAACTGGGATTGCTGAAGTTCGTGCCGGCAGAATTCCAGCACGACGCGCATCACTGGCTGATCCTGCATGGGCGCTATGTATGCAAGGCACGACGACCGGAATGCTGGCATTGCGCCATCGAACCGCTGTGCGAGTATCGCGACAAGATCCTCACGCCACCAGCCCGCTGATCTCAACAGCCCATCCGGGCATCCGGCAAGAAAAAACAATCACCGGTGCCCTGCCACAGCCCACTGCGGCATCGGCATTCACCTGCCGATGCCGCCAGCACGTCATGGGTGGCATACTCCCGGCGATTATGCGATCCGGCAGGCTTCCTCGAACGACAGGCGCGGATTGCGCGGGAACAGCTTGCTCACATCGCCATAGCCGAGATTGCAGACGATATCGGCTGCCCATTTCCCGTCCGGGAAAAATGCCGCGTTCACCTGGGCCGCATCGAAACCGCCCATCGGGCCGCAATCGAGACCGAGCGCACGGGCTGCCATGATGAAATAACCTGCCTGCAGCCACGCATTGGTCAGGCCGTCGCGGGCGATCTTGGCATCGTTGCCGTCATACCAGGACTTGGCGTCCGCGTGCGGGAACAGCTTGGGCAGTTGCTCGTGGAACGCCGTGTCATGCGCGAGGATCGCCGTGACCGGCGCATTGCGCGTCTTCTCCACGTTACCGGGCGACATGCAGGCCAGCAGGCGCTCCTTGGCAGCGGGCGACGTTACGAAGACGATACGCAGCGGGCAGCAGTTAGCCGCTGTCGGGCCAAATTTGACGTGTTCATAGAGCGTGTGCAGCAACGCCGGATCGACCGGCTTGTCGAGCCATGCATTGTGCGTGCGGGCATTGTCGAACAGTTGATGGATTGCATCCTGGCTGAGCGCGTGCGACATGGGGTTCCTTGAACGATGGGGACGGGTTGGTACCCATTGTAGCCATGACCCTCAGGGCCGGACCGCAGGCGCTTTGTGCGACTCGTTCAATTTTCCTGATCTGCCGGCGCACGCGTTCCAGGCTTGGCCAGCCACAGCACCCCCGCCAGGATCAATGCACCGCCAAAGGCCTGCGACATGGCAATATGCTCGCCCAGCACAGCGGCCGCCAATACCACGGTGACGACCGGCTCGATGGTCGACAGCATCGATGCGCGGGCTGCGCCGAGCTTCTGCAAACCGGCAAAAAAAGTCAGGATCGCCGCGACCGTGGAAACCAGAGCAATCGCGATGGTCGCCGCCCAGCCCATGGCATCGCCGGGAAAGGCGATCGGCGTACCGGTCTTGACGCGGATCGTCGACATGACGATATAGACCAGTCCGGACGCGGCGCAGATCACCGTAGTGCTCGCCAGCGAGTCCACGCCGCGCGTCAGCCGCGCGCCCACGACGATGTAGATGGAATAGATCACAGCCGACGCCACGCCCAGCGCGATGCCCAGGGCGCTGCCCTCGCCACCGCCAACGGTCAGGCCCGCTCCCAGGGAACAGAGCACCAGCGCGGCCAGCGTCGTGCGGGTCAGCGGCTCTTTCAGGAACAGGGCTGCCAGCAGCGTTACGAACACCGGATACAGATAGAGCAATAGCGCCACCAGGCTGGCCTGCGCATGATTGAGCGCGGTGAAGAAGGTATACGACTGACCGACATAGCCGATGCCGCCCATTGCAGCCAGCGCAAGCACGCGCGACAGCGGTGGCAAGGGCGTACCGCGCAACCACATGATGCCGGCCAGCGCGAGCGTGGCCACGCTGAAGCGCACCACCAGCAGGCCGAACACATCCGCGCCAGACGCATAAGCAAAGCGCGCCAGTACAGCCATGGCGCCAAAACACGTTGCGGAAACAGCAATCAGAATGACGCCGAACAGCGCGTCCCGGGTCGAACCGGTGGACAGCACAGCAGACATGGCAAGGCAGACAGGGGAAAGTGGGCCCTCGGCATTCTACCGGTTCGTCCGCTACAATTGGACATCATGTTCAATCCAACACGCGACGAAGTCCGCCAGTTTTTCTGCAATGCCTGGCACAAGCACACCACCGGCCAGATCCTGACCCCGCTCGAAGCCATCGCGGCGGACTGGATGGAGCAACATCCCGAATATCACGCCGTGCTGGCTGCGCCCGAAACCGCCCTGGCGCAGGACTACACGCCGGAGCGCGGCGAATCGAATCCGTTCCTGCACCTGTCCATGCATCTCTCGATCAGCGAGCAGGTTTCCGTCGACCAGCCGCCGGGAATCCGTGCCGCCTATGAGCAGTTGACACAGCGGCTGGACTCGCCGCACGCCGCCCAGCACGAGATCATGGAGTGCCTGGGCGACATGCTCTGGAAAGCCCAGCAATCCGGCCTGCCGCCCGATGGCGGGGCGTATGTCGAAGCGGTGCGACGACGCGCCAGCCGTTGATGCCGGCATCTGAACCCGGTCTGCAGGGATCCCATGCACCAATAAAAAACCGCTCATCGAGCGGCTTTTTCTTGCGTGGTGAGGAAGCTTAGCGCTTGAGCACCAGCGAACCCGGCAGGGAGCCAATGTAGGCAGCCATGTCCTGCAGTTCCTTGCGCGTATAGGCGCGCGGCTTACCGTCCTTGTCCGTGACGCCAGGATTGGCATTCAGCTGGCCAGCCATGATGGCGTTGCCACGGCCAACGTACGGATTGTTCTCGATCTGGTACGCCAGCATGGCGTGGTACAGATAGTCAGCGTGCTGGCCTGCGAGCTTCGGATAGTCAGGCGCGACCGGGGCATTCATGTTGGCGCCATGGCAGGCGATGCAGTTGCCCTTTTCCACGAGCAGCTTGCCGTTGGCTTTGTCGGCTGCGTTGGCCAGGCCCGACACCCCCAGGACGAGTGCGCACAATGCGAACGAAATGACTTTCATGTTGCGTTCCTCTGCTTACTTCATGGGGTTGTTGTTGGTTTCCGGAGTCATGCCGGCGTAGTAGGCCGACAGGTCCGCGATATCCTTGTCGCTCAGCGAGGCGGCGATGCTGCGCATCGTCGGGTGCTTGCGATCCCCTTTCTTGTAAGCATGCAGCGCGTTCTCGATGTACTTCGCGCTCTGGCCGCCCAGCAGCGGAACGGTATACATCTCGGGGAACGATGCGCGATAGCCAGGCAGTGCATGGCAACCGATACACATTGCCACCTTGCCCTGTGCCGCTGCCACGTCGCCCTTGACTTCCTGGGCTTGCGCGGCTCCCGCCGCGACGGCCAGCGCCACCAATGTGAGGAGCTTTTTCATCATCTTGACTATTGAAAGTTGAAATCCTGCATCGCCCCGGAAAGCGCAAGCCCGGCCAGCACTAAGCCGGGGCCGGACGCGTGAGGAGCGTCAAATCGCCGCATTGTACCGCAGGCGGGGGACCGCAGTCCAGCCACCCCGCCCCCGCCGGTCGCCGGGTTGGCGCAGCCCGCCGACATCCGGGACGGATCTGGACATCCGCGCCCTGCCATGCCGCCGGCAAACGGCTTTGCCATTCTCTTTTATACTCGGTGTTCGCTATCCATCTCACGCAGGCCTTTTCCCATGAACTCCCCCACTTCCGCCGCGCCGTCGGCCCGCTTCGAGGGCACATCGGAGTATGTCGCCACCGACGACCTGAAACTTGCCGTCAACGCAGCCCGCACCCTGCAACGCCCCCTGCTGATCAAGGGCGAGCCGGGTACGGGCAAGACCATGCTGGCCGAACAGGTGGCCGCTGCGCTGAGCATGCCGCTGTTGCAATGGCATATCAAATCGACCACCAAGGCCCAGCAGGGCCTGTATGAATACGATGCCGTGTCGCGCCTGCGCGACTCCCAACTGGGTGACGAGAAAGTCCGCGACATCGCCAACTACATCGTCAAGGGCGTGCTGTGGCAAGCCTTTACGGCTGATGAGCCGGTAGTCCTGCTGATCGACGAGATCGACAAGGCCGACATCGAATTCCCCAATGACTTGCTGCGCGAGATCGACCGCATGGAGTTCTACGTCTACGAGACGCGCGAACTGATCCGTGCCAAGCATCGCCCGCTGGTGATCATCACATCAAACAACGAGAAGGAACTGCCGGATGCTTTCCTGCGCCGCTGCTTCTTCCACTACATCCAGTTCCCCGATGCCGAGACGATGAAACAGATCGTCGATGTGCACTACCCGGGCATCAAGAGCACGCTGGTGTCGGCCGCCCTGGAAGCGTTCTACGACATGCGCAACCTGCCGGGCCTGAAGAAGAAGCCATCGACCTCGGAACTGATCGACTGGCTCAAGCTGCTGATGGCCGAGGATATTCCGCCCGAGGCACTGCGCAGCGCCGACCGCAAGGCCGCCATTCCGCCACTGCATGGCGCGCTGCTGAAGAACGAGCAGGACGTGCACCTGTTCGAGCGCCTGATGTTCATGAACCGCGCCAATCGTTGAATCCGTCGCCATGCAACCATTCATCGCGCCGGTGACCCTGACCGGCTGCCATGCGCAACTGGAGCCGCTCCACACTGGCCACGCGCAGGAACTGGCGGCCGCCGTCGCGGATGGCGAGCTGTGGAACCTGTGGTACACCTCCGCACCACGGCCTGAGAATATCGGCGCCTATATCGAAGCCGCCCTCGACATGCGCGCCCGCCTGCATGCCATGCCCTTTGTCATCCGCGCCATGCGCGACGGCAAGCCGGCGGAGGTGGTCGGCTGCACACGCATGTTCAATGTCGACCCGGCCAATCGGCGCCTGGAGATCGGCCATACCTGGCATGCAAGGAGCGTGCAGCGTACGGCCATCAATACAGAATGCAAGCGCATGCTGCTGACACATGCCTTCGAAGTGCTCGACTGCATCGCCGTCGAATTCCGCACACACTGGCTGAACCACCAGAGCCGCACGGCCATTGCCCGCCTTGGTGCCAAGCAGGACGGCATCCTGCGCAACCATACACGCATGCCGGATGGCTCGCTGCGCGACACCGTGGTGTTCTCGATCATCGCATCGGAGTGGCCGGCGGTGAGGCAACACCTGCAATTCCTGCTGGACAAGCCGCGATGCTGATCGATTTTTTCTTTGCCTTGCGGCAAGCCAAGCTGCCGGTTTCCGTCAAGGAGTACCTCACGCTGCTCGAAGCGCTGAAGCAGAACGTAATCGCGCCGTCGATCGACGATTTCTACTATCTCGCCCGCATGACGCTGGTCAAGGACGAAAAGCACTTCGACAAGTTCGACCAGGCTTTCGGCGCATACTTCAAAGGTGTGGAAGGCGCCGTGGACTGGACGGCCAATATCCCGCTCGACTGGCTGGAAAAGAAACTGCAGCGCGAGTTGTCCCCGGAAGAAAAAGCCAAGATCCAGGCCATGGGTGGCCTCGACAAGCTGATGGAACGCCTGAAACAGCTGCTCAACGAGCAGAAGGAGCGCCACCAGGGCGGCAGCAAGTGGATCGGCACCGGGGGCACCTCGCCCTTTGGCCACGGCGGCTACAACCCGGAAGGCATCCGCATCGGCGGCCCCTCGAACGGCAACCGCACGGCCGTCAAGGTATGGGAAGCACGCAGCTTCCAGGACTATGACGACGAAGTGGAAATCGGCACGCGCAACATCAAGGTCGCCCTGCGGCGGCTACGCAAGTTCGCGCGCGAAGGCGCCGATACCGAACTCGATCTCGACGACACCATCCATTCGACCGCCGCCAATGCCGGCCTGCTCGATATCCGCATGCGGCCCGAGCGGCACAACAACGTCAAGGTACTGATGCTGATGGATGTTGGCGGGTCGATGGACGATCACATCAAGCGCGTGGAAGAACTGTTCTCGGCCACCAAAACCGAGTTCAAGCACCTCGAGTACTTCTATTTTCACAATTGCGTCTATGAATCGCTGTGGCGCAATAACCGCCGCCGCCATGCGGAAAAGTTCTCGACCTGGGACATCATCCGCAAGTATTCCGCCGACTACAAGCTGATCTTCGTCGGCGACGCCACCATGAGCCCTTACGAGATCCTGCAGCCCGGCGGCTCGGTGGAGTACAACAACCCGGAGGCCGGCGCGGTGTGGCTGCAGCGGCTGATCGAACAGTTTCCCAAGTTCGTCTGGCTCAATCCGGAACCGGAAGGCCTGTGGGAGTACCGCCAGTCGATCACAGTGATCCGGCAGATCATGAAGCAGCGCATGTATCCCGTGACCTTGGCGGGCCTGGAAGATGCGATGCGCCTGCTGTCAAAATAACGGCTGTCAGATCCGCAGTGCGTCATCCTGCCGTGCATTCGCGCGGCGCAGCCCCTCCGGCCAGCCGGAAGACGGCAATCCGGTCGATTTCTGGATGGCGCGGGCGCGCGCATCCATCGCGTCCCACCCTACTGCCAGCGGCGGGCCGTTGAAGGCCAGCGCGATCACGTTGCCGTCGTGTACCTCAGGAAACACCAGCACGCGGTCGTCGAAGGCCTCGCAGATACGTTCGATATTGCGCGGAAAGCTGCTGTGGTCGCCAAACAGATTGATGCTCATCACGCCAGGCGCCTTGAGCAGTTTGCGACAGGCCCGGTAGAACCCGAGCGTGTCGAGTACGGGGCCGCGCGCCGTGGCATCGTAGAGATCGATCTGCAGCACATCGAGCGTGCCCGCGTTGGCCGGCGACGCGACGAAATCAAAAGCGTCCATTTCCAGGACCGACAGCCGCTCGTCATCGGGCGGCAAGCCGAACATGCTGCGCGCCGCCACCACCACCGAAGGATTGAGTTCGACCGCCGTCACGCGGGCATCCGCAAACGTGCGATGGCAGAACTTGGTGAGGGAGGCTGCGCCGAGTCCGAGCTGGGCAATATGGAAATCGGCTGCGCCCTCCGGTTCGAGGAATAGCAGCCAAGCCATCATCTGCTGGGCATATTCGAGTTCGATCCAGTCCGGCTTGCGCAGGCGCATGGCGCCCTGCACCCACTCCGTGCCGAAATGCAGGTAGCGCACCCCGCCCTGCTCGGAGAAAGTAACCGGCGCATAACGCGGCTTGCGGACCGGGGCGTCGGCATCGCGCCCGGCGCGGGCGGGCCGGCGCGATGCGACGGCCTCGATGGATTTTCGTTTGATCAGTGCAGTCATGGCCGCGATTGTGACAGATGAGCGCCCCGCCCGTCCGGTTTCCGGCAGCGGATCTGGTGTTTCCCCGCCAGTTTCGAGACGACCGCTGCATGTGCAAACCGATGCAGTGGGGCAACCAACCCCTGCATTCCAGCTGAGATCCACATCACATCCTTGAACATGCGGCAACATATCACATATGCGATGGCTATCGAACGATGCAATTCCTATGATTGCCCGGTCGCCAGTGCCCTTTGCTTACCGTCGGCGCACGGCCCAATGCAATCCAATGACAATGACCATCGACCTGCCCGCTCCAGCGTTTCGCATTCACGATCTGATCAGCATGCACCTGCCTCGCCTGGCAGATCATCCAATCTTTATCGAGGAAGCACGGACCTGGACATACGGCGAGTTCCAGGCAACGCTGACGGCGCTGGCCGCGTTCCTGCGTGAAGCCGGCCTGCAGCCTGGCGACCGCCTGATGATCGTCGGCGAAAACAGCGTTGCGCAGACGGCTGCCATCATGGCAGCGAGCACGCTCGACGCCTGGGCGGTGATCGTCAACGCGCGCCTCTCGCCCAGCGAAATTGCCGCCATCCAGGACCACTGCGATCCCCGCTTGATGTTCTTTACGCATGCGGTGTCCGATGATGCCCGCGAACATGGCACAGCCCGCGGGGCCACGGGATACCACATCGCCGGTATCGATTTCAGCTGCACGCTGGCACGTGCCGAGGCAATCGCCGAACCCGTCTGCGCAGACAGCCGCGAGCAGGTCGCTGCGCTGATCTACACCACCGGGACTACCGGCAACCCCAAGGCTGTGATGCTCACGCACAGCAACCTGGGATTCACGTCGGCCACCTCGCGGGCATCCCGCAATACTGGCGAGAACGACGTCATCTATGCCGCGCTGCCGATGTCGCACGTCTATGGGCTGACCACCGTCGTGCTGTCGGCGCTCTGGGGCGGTGCAACGCTGCATCTGGTAGCGCGCTTCGACGCACGCCACCTGCTGCGCGCGCTGGCAGACGGCCTGACTTTTTTCATGGGCGTGCCGGCCATGTACCTGCGCCTGCTAGCGCTGCACGAAGCCGGCGAAACGGTGGTCGCTCCGCGCCTGCGCTTTGTACATTGTGGCGGCGCACCGCTCGATGCGGCGCTCAAGAACCGCGTCGAAGCCATGTTCAACCTGCCGATCAACAACGGCTACGGCATGACCGAGGCTTCACCTACCATTACCGTTGTCCCCTACAACCAGCGGTGCGATGACATGACGGTCGGCTATGCGATTCCCGGCATGGAAACGCGCGTGGTCGATGAGCAGGGCCGGATCGTGCCGCAAGGCGAAGTTGGCGAGCTGCAGATCCGCGGGCCGAACGTGATGAAGGGCTACTACAAGGCGCCCGAGCAGACTGCTGCCGTACTGTCGCCGGATGGCTGGCTCAGCACCAACGACCTGGTGCGCCAGGCACCCGATGGCGCGTTCTATGTGATGGGCCGCCTCAAGGACCTGATCATCCGCTCTGGCTTCAATGTCTACCCGAGCGAAGTCGAAGCGGCGCTCAACGCCCACCCCAGCGTGGTGCAGTCATGTGTCGTGGGCCGGCCGGTCGATAGCGACGAGCAGGTGATCGCCTATGTCGAGGTCGATCCACAGGTGAAGTTTGATGCCGCAGCATTGTCGGCCTTCGTCGCCGAGCGGCTCGCCCCGTACAAACGCCCGCAGATGATCGTGCCGGTGGAGCGCCTGCCCGCGGCGCAAAGCGGCAAGATCCTGAAAAAAGCCGTACAGGAAATGGCTGCTCGGCTATAAGCCGCGCACGCATTGATTCGAGTGACACCCATAACTCCAAGGAGACCCAACATGACTGACTCGTCCCGCCGCTTTTGCCTCACTGCCCTCGTGGCTGCCGCTGCAATGGCTGCCGGCACCGCCTTCGCCCAACCCGCCGGCCATTACCCTGACAAGCCGATCCGCCTGATCGTCTCCAGCGCGGCCGGCGGCGGCGCCGACACGGTGGCGCGCCTGATGGCCAAGAAGATCGGCGATGCGCTCAAGCAGCCCGTGGTCGTCGAGAACCGTCCGGGCGCCAGCGGCGTGGTCGCCGCCAATGCCGTGCTGGGCGCACCGGCCGATGGTTACACCCTGCTGCTCGGCTTCACCACCATGGCACAGGTACCCGCCACCACGCAGATCCCGCTGTCGTACAACCCGGAGAAGGATTTCATTCCGGTGTCGCTGATCGCCAAGTCGTGGAACGTGCTGTTCGTCAACCGCAAGACCAACGTCAAGACGGTACCCGAGCTGGTCGCCGCGATGAAAGCCAATCCGCGCCAGTTCAGCTACGGTTCGTACGGCAATGGCTCGACGGGCCACTTCATGGGCGCCCTGTTTGCCCAGCAGACCAAGACCGAACCGTCGCACGTACCATACAAGGGCGCCGCACCGATGATGACCGACCTGCTGGCTGGCGTGGTGTCGTTTGCCTTTCCGGACATCGGCTCGGCGCTGCCCCACATCAAGTCCGATCGCGTACAGGCCCTGGCCGTCACCAGTGGCAAGCGCCTGAGCAGCCTGCCGGACGTGCCGACCATGGCGGAACTCGGCATCAAGGGCTTCGATTTCGGCGGCTGGTTCGGCCTGTTCGCACCGAAGGGCACGCCGCAAGCCATCGTCGACGTGCTGTCCGCGCAGAGCATGGCAGCCGTGAAGGACCGCGAGGTGCAAGCCAAGCTGGTGTCGATGGACCTGGATCCGGTGGGCAGCAATTCCAAGGACTTTGCCACGTTCTTCCACGCCGACATGGCCAAATGGGCCAAAATCGCCAAGGACGCAAACATCAAGGCAGAGTGACGCGATTGCCTGTCACGGTAACGCGGCGAGGTCTGCTGATTCCCTGGAGATCATGTCATGGCACGCGCCAAACACAGTATCAGCGTACCTCGCCCATCGCAACGCGACCGGGAACGTGATCTTGGCGCGGGGGTGGTCAAGTCCGCCCGCCGCGTCTTCGAGATCATCGAGTTCTTCGAGCAGTTGAACGAGCCTGCGACGGTGTCCGACATCGTCCAGGCCACCGGCATTCCCCAGTCAAGCACGTCCATGCTGCTGCAGACGCTGGAGCGCATGGGCTATCTCTGCTGGAACCCGGATGATCGCATCTATATGCCCAGCCTGCGCCTGCACATGCTCGGCGGCTGGGTTCACGATATCACCCTCCCCCGCAGCAACCTGCGGCTCGCCATGCAAGAGCTTTCCAAACGCACGGGCCTCAGCGTGGTGCTGGGCCAGCGGACCGGGCGCTATGTGCAGTATGCCCACGTCGTATTCGCCTCCAATGAGCGCGATGACGATGTACCCATCGGTGTGGTGCGTCCGCTGGTCGGCACCGGTCTCGGCTACTCGCTGCTGGCGGCCATGCCGGACGAGGAAGTCCGCCGCCTCGCCATCGCCAGCCTGGCGATGCAGGAACAGCCGCCGTTCATCCATAGCGTCGAGCAGATCATGACGATGGTCGCGCAGGCCAGGCGCGCGGGGTACGTGTATTCGACCCGGCTGCAGAACCGCAACAAGGCGTCGTTTTCGTTCAACCTCGGCATGGCCGGCACTGCCTGGCACGACGAGCGACCGGAAGGCAGCCGCGAATCGAGCCTGCTGAGCATCGCTATCGCCGGCAAACGGCGCACCGTGCAGGATCGCCTGCCAGACATCATCGCCGCGGTGCATGCGGTGACACAAGAATGCTTACCGGATGTGCGCATCGACATCGATCCGCACAGGCCGATCGAACCTATCTGATCCAGGAGTTAAGGCATGGACATTGATATCACTGCCGACGAACAGGCATTCCGCCAGGAAGTGCGCGAGTTTGCGCTGGCGAACCTGCCGCAGTCGGTGCGCGACAAGGTGCTGTTCGGCGCCAAGCTCGACAAGGCTGAGTATGTCGACTGGCAGCAGCGCCTGTACCGCAAGGGCTGGATTGCGCCTTCGTGGCCCGTCGAATACGGCGGGACGGGCTGGAATCTGTCGCGGCGCCGCGTGTTCCTGCACGAGCTGGCGCTGTGCTGCGCGCCGGAAACCATCTCTTTCGGTCTGACCATGGTCGGCCCCGTCATCTATACCTTCGGCTCCGACGAGCAGAAAGCCAGATACCTGCCGAGCATTCTCAACTCCGAGACATGGTGGTGCCAGGGCTTCTCCGAGCCGAATGCAGGTTCCGATCTGTCGTCGCTGCGCACCCGCGCGCAGGACCGCGGCGACCACTATGTGATCAACGGCCAGAAGACCTGGACCACCTTCGGCATGTATGCCGACAAGATGTTCTGCCTCGCCCGCACCTCGGACGAAGGCAAGCAGCAGAACGGCATTTCCTTCCTGCTGCTGGACATGAACGCACCGGGCGTCGAACGCCGCCCGATCCAGACCATCGATGAAGGTGCGAGCATCTGCGAGGTGTTCCTCAACGATGTGGTCGTGCCCAAATCCGATCTGGTCGGTACCGAAGGCCGTGGCTGGGACTACGCCAAGTTCCTGCTCGGCCACGAACGCGCCATGATCGCGCGCGTCGGCCGCTCGCGCATGCAGCTCGAGCGTGCCAAGCGCATCGCCGCCTCGCAACGTGACGGTGGCCGCCCGCTGATCGAGCGTCCGCTGTTCCAGTATCGCATCTGCGAGATCGAAGCCCGCGTGCGTGCGCTGGAGATCTCGGAATTGCGCGCCCTCGCCGGCTACCAGCCGGAAAAGGGGTTCGATGGCGCCACGTCCTCCATGCTCAAGGTGGAAGGCTCGGAAATCTGCCAGGCGCTGACCGAGCTGCTGGTGGATCTGACTGGCCACTATTCCAAGGTCTACCAGGGCCGCTATGAACAGTCGCCGGTTGGCGGCACCGATGCCCACGGCGTAATGGGCGATCACCTGTTCAATCGTGTGGTGACAATCTACGGCGGCAGCAGCGAGATCCAGAAGAACGTCATCGCCAAGAGCCGTCTGCAATAAATCCAGGAGAACCCCATGAACCTTACGCTCTCCGACGAACAGGAAATGATCCGCGACAGCGTCCATGACTATTTCACGGGCGCTTATGATTTCGAAGCCCATCTGGCGCGCGTCGCCGCCGGTCGTGACAACGACAATGGCATCGACCGCGCGCGTTGGCAGGCCATGGCCGAACTCGGCTGGCTCGGCCTGACCGCGCCCGAGGCCGCCGGCGGCCTCGGGGCCGGCCCGGAAGAGACCATGGTGCTGATGGAAGGCGCGGGTGCCGCGCTGTGCATCGAACCCCTCTTGCCCACCGTGGCGCTTGGCGTGCCGTTGCTGGCAGAGGGCGCCAAAGGCAGCCCGGCTGCCGATGCCCTTGCCCGCGTGATGGAGGGCCAAGCCAGCGTGGCAGTGGCCTGGACTGAATCCGCACACGGCTTCGCCCCACTCTCTATTGCCACCACTGCGCAGGCCACGACGGATGGCGGTTATCGCCTCGATGGCCACAAGGTGCTCGTCGAGAATGGCGCAGATGCTGAATGGATCGTCATCCCCGCGCGGACCAACGGCAGCGACAATGCGGCCGATGGTATCTCGCTGTTCCTCGTGCCGCGCGATGTGGCAGGCCTGGCCATCACGCCGGTACGCATGCTCGATGGCTCGCGCTCGGCAGATCTCGCGCTGGAGCAGGTCGAGGTGCCAGCTACGCATCTGATCGGGCAGCCCAGCCAGGGCGGCAAGCTGCTGACGGCCGCCGTCTATCGCGGCCTGGCTGCGAGCTGTGCCGAAGCGCTGGGCGCCATGCGCCGCGCGCTCGATATCTGCAAGAGCTACCTGCACGAACGCCAGCAGTTCGGCAAGCCGCTTGCCGCCTTCCAGGCCTTGCAGCATCGCTATGTCGAAATGCTGATTGCCGAGGAACGCGCCCGCTCGCTCACCATGCTGGCCGCGATCCGCCTGCGCACCGGCGATCTTGATGATCCCGAAACGCTGCGCGATCTGAGCCTCGCCAAACTCGGCGTAGGCCGCTCCGCCCGCATGATCGGCGGCAACGCCATCCAGCTGCACGGCGGCATGGGCATGGCCTACGAATACCCAATCGGCCACTACTACCGCAAGCTGCTGTGCTGCGATGCCGCCTTCGGCTCGCAGGACGATCACCTGGCACTGCTGGCGCACCAGCTCGCACCGCAGGCGCAGGCTGCCTGAGCCGCTCGGAGCGCTCGATCCCTGCTTGGGCCCAGATTGAAGTTGCAAGGAAACACATGATGAATGAAACACTCCGCCAGCGCCTGCAGGATGGCGTACTGGTCCTCACATTGAACCAGCCGCCAGTCAATGCGCTCGGCAACACCCTGCGCAAGGCACTGGTGCAGGCCGTCGAAACCGCGCAGGCCGACCCGCAAGTCCGTGCCATCGTGCTGCATGGCGCGGGACGCGGCTTCAGCGCCGGCGCGGACATCACCGAATTCGGCCAGCCACGCGAGTTTCCGTGGGTGGGCGATGTCTGCACCATCATCGAGAACTGCGACAAGCCGGTCATTGCCGCATTGCACGGCATGGCGCTTGGCGGCGGCCTGGAGCTCGCGCTCGGTGCGCATTACCGCATCGCCGCGCGCGGGACCAAGCTCGGCCTCCCGGAGGTACAGATCGGCCTGATCCCCGGCGGTGGCGGTACGCAGCGCCTGCCGCGCCTGATCGGCGCCGCGGCGGCGCTCGACCTGATGCTGAGCGGCCGCCACGCCAGCGTGGACGAGGCAAAGCGCATAGGCCTGATCGACCGCATCGCAACACAAGACGATCCGCTCGAAGAAGCCTGTGCCTGGGCGAGCGAGATTCTCGCCCAGGGTGGCATCGTACGTCGCACGCGGGACGCGCAGGCGCTCGGCGACAGCGCCGCCAGCCTCGCCGCTGTGGAGGCCGCGCGTGCCGGCAACGCCCGCAAGGCGCGAGGCCTCTTTGCCCCATTCCAGATTCTCGACGCCGTAAAGGATGCCATCGAGCAGCCGTTCGAAGCCGGCATCCAGGCGGAACGTGCACGCTTCCTGCAATGCGTGGATAGTCCGCAGCGCGCAGGCCTGGTGCACGCTTTTTTTGCGGAACGCAGGGTTCGCAAGGCGCCTGAAACCGAATCGTCGCAACCGCGTCCCGTGGCTACCGTTGGCGTGATTGGCGGCGGCACGATGGGTTCCGGCATCGCCGTTGCCCTGCTCGACGCGGGCCTGCAAGTGATCATGGTAGAACGCGACGATGCCAGCCTGCAGGCCGGGCGCCAGCGTGTCGAGAAGGTCTATGACCGCCTGATCGCCAACGGGCGCATGGAGGTGGCACGCAAGGAAGCCGTGCTGCAGCGCTTTACCGGTGCGACCTCGTACGACGCCTTCGCCCAGGCCGATCTCGTGATCGAAGCCGTGTTCGAAGACATGGATGTGAAGAAAGCCGTGTTCGGCGAACTCGACCGCATCTGCAAGCCGGGCGCGATCCTTGCCACCAATACATCCTATCTGGACATCGACGCCATCGCCGCCAGCATCTCGCGTCCGCAAGACGTGATCGGCCTGCACTTCTTCTCGCCGGCCAACATCATGAAGCTGCTGGAGATCGTGGTGCCCGCCAAGGTCTCGGCAGACGTAGTGGCCACGGGCTTTGCGCTAGCCGACAAGCTGCGCAAGGTGCCGGTACGCGCCGGCATCTGCGACGGCTTCATTGGCAACCGCATCCTGTATGTATATCGCGAGGTAGCCAGCCACATGATGGAAGACGGCGCATCGCCGTATGAAATCGACCAGGCACTGGAAGAATTCGGCTATGCCATGGGCCCGTTCCGTACCAACGACCTGACCGGCGGCGACATCGGCTACGCCACGCGCAAGCGCAAGGCTGCCACGCGCGACCCCAACGCCCGCTATGTGCGTATCGCCGACCAGCTGTGCGAGCGCAACTGGCTCGGGCAGAAGACCGGCCGCGGGTGGTACCGCTATCCGGAAGGTTCGCGCAGCGGCCAGCACGATCCCGAGGTGCTTGCCCTGATCGACGCCGAGCGTGCCGAGCGTGGCATCCAGCCGCGCACCTTCAGCAGCGAAGATATCCTCCGCCGCTATATGGCTGCCGTGATCAACGAAAGCGCCAACGTCCTGCATGACAAGATTGCCCTGCGCCCGCTCGACATCGACGTAACGCTGGTGCACGGCTACGGCTTCCCGCGCTGGCGCGGCGGCCCGATGCACTATGCCGACACTGTCGGGCTGGATAAGGTGCTGGCCGACATCCGCAGTTTCGAGAAAGAAGATCCGCTGTTCTGGAAACCCTCGCCGCTGCTCGTCGAGCTGGTGGAGCGCCAGGCCAGCTTTGCAAGCCTCAACCAACTGATCTAAGGGGATCGCCATGCGCGAAGCCGTTATCGTTTCCACCGCCCGCACGCCGCTCACCAAGGCACACCGTGGCGAGTTCAACCTGACCGAAGGCCCGACGCTGGCCTCGTACGCGGTACGTGCCGCCGTCGAGCGCGCCGGCATCGACCCGGCCAGCATCGAGGACATGATCCTCGGCTGCGGCTATCCGGAAGGCACCACCGGCCGCAACACTGCCCGCCAGGCCGCCCTGCGCGCAGGCCTGCCGGTGAGCGTGTCCGGCACCACCATCAACCGCTTCTGCGCCTCGGGCCTGCAGGCCATCGCCAGCGCGGCCGGCCGCATCATTGTCGAAGGCGTGCCCGTGATGGTGGCTGGTGGCGTGGAAAGCGTCTCCATGCTCAAGACCCGCGACGACGGCAAGACGGGCATCGATCCATGGCTGCTGCAGAACAAACCCGAGCTGTACCTGCCGATGATCGACACTGCCGACATCGTCGCGGCCCGCTATGGCATCTCGCGCGAAGACCAGGACCTGTTCGCCCTGCGCAGCCAGCAGCGCACCGAAGCCGCCCAGAAGGAAGGTCGCTACGCGGACGAGATCATCGCCGTCACCACGACCATGGCGGTGACCAACAAGGAAACCGGCGAAACCACGCACCGCGAAGTGACGGCCACGGCCGACAACTGCAACCGCCCGGGCACTACGCTCGAAGGCCTCGCCAAGCTCGCGCCGGTGAAAGGTCCTGACAAGTTCGTCACCGCTGGCAACGCCTCGCAACTCTCTGACGGGGCATCGGCCTGCGTGATGATGGAAGCCAAGGCGGCCGAACGCGCCAACCTCGAACCGCTCGGCGCCTTCCGCGGCTTTGCCGTGGCCGGCTGCGAGCCGGACGAGATGGGCATTGGCCCGGTGTTTGCCGTGCCACGCCTGCTCGAGCGCCACGGCCTCAAGGTCGAGGACATTGACTTGTGGGAACTGAATGAAGCGTTCGCCTCGCAGGCCCTCTACTGCCAGCGCCGTCTCGGCATTCCCGATGAGCGCCTCAACGTCAATGGTGGCGCGATCTCCATCGGCCACCCGTTCGGCGTCACGGGCGCACGCCTGACTGGTCATGTGCTGCTGGAAGGCCGTCGCCGCAAGGCCAAGTATGCGGTGGTGACGATGTGTATCGGCGGCGGCATGGGCGCTGCGGGGTTGTTCGAGATTTTCTGAGATGGCAGGCGCGGGATGGCACGATCACCATCCCGGCTGAAAAGATCAGAATGGACGCCGTGTCATTGGGGAGACCCAAGGCACGGCTTTTTTATGGCTTTCCGTCGCGCACGGGAGCATCCAGCCATGGTAATACCGCCTGCCATGCTGCGAGTTTCTCAGCATACGCCAGCGTATAGGCCGGGCTGCTCGACGGCAGTGCCAGCGTGGCGTACGGCATGCCATGCTGTGCCAGCGCTTTCATCCCGAGCCGCGCCGCGGTGCCGCCATTGAATGCGATCGCGCGAAGGACGGGCAGCGATGCGGCGAACCCGGCGAGATCGTTGCCGGCATGATTACGGATTCGGCTGTCCAGGCTGCCTTCCCGCCGCGCCTCCGCCACCACGTCCCACAGGCCGACACGATGCCTTAGCAGGGTATCGAGCCGCTCACGATAGGCCATGCCGGCCAGGTCGACGTCAAGCAGATCACCCATCAGCTTCCAGAAACGGTTCTGCGGATGCGCGTAGTACTGGCCCTGCACGAGCGACGCTTCGCCTGGCAGGCTGCCGAGGATGAGCACGCGGGTGTGCTCGTCCACGACAGGAGGGAAGCAGCGCTTCAGCGTCACTGGGCAGACTTCACTCAGCCCAGCAGCCGGTTGACGCGCTTTACATAGGCGGCGGCATCGTCCAGCGTGCCGCCTTCTGCCAGCAATGCCTGGTCGAACAGAACGTGCATGCGGTCGGCAAATGCATCGGCGTCTCCATCTACCAGTGCGGCAACCTTCTGTACCAGCACATGCTCGGGGTTGAGCTCGAGAATCGGCTTGGCGGCGGGAGCGTTCTGCCCAGCCTGCTTTAGCATGCGCTGCAGATAGCCGCTCATGTCGCCTTCATCAGAGACGACGCACGACGGCGACTCGGTCAGGCGGAAGGTGATGCGTACCTCCTTGGCCTTGTCCTTCAGTACCTCCGTCGCCTTTTCAACCAGCGGCTTGAACTGCTCGGCGGTCTTCTCGTGTTCGGCTTTTACGGCCTCGTCTTCCATCTGGCCGAGGTCGAGGTCGCCACGTGCGACGGACACCAGCGCCTTGCCGTCGAACTCGTTCAGGAACGACAGCATCCATTCATCCACGCGGTCCGTCAGCAGCAGCACTTCGATGCCCTTCTTGCGGAAGACTTCGAGATGCGGGCTGGCACTGGCGGCCTGCCAGCTGTCGGCGGTGACGTAGTAGATCTTGTCCTGACCTTCTTTCATGCGGCCGATATAGTCGGCAAGCGAGACTGTCTGGTCGGCGCTCTCGCCATGCGTCGAGGCAAAGCGCAGCAGCTTGCCGATACGCTCCTGGTTGGCGTGGTCTTCGCCCATGCCTTCCTTGAGCACCTGGCCAAATTCGCGCCAGAACGTCGCGTATTTTTCGCGCTCGGCAGCATCCTCGCTGTCGGCCATCGCCTCCAGCATGGAGAGCACACGCTTGGTGCAGCCTTCGCGAATCGCCCTGACGTCGCGGCTTTCCTGCAGCAGTTCGCGCGAGACGTTCAGCGGCAGGTCGGCAGAATCCACCACGCCGCGCACGAAGCGCATGTACGTTGGCAACAGTTGCTCGGCGTCGTCCATGATGAACACGCGCTTGACATACAGCTTGAGGCCGCCACGGCGGTTGCGATCCCACAGGTCGAACGGTGCGCGCGCCGGGATGTACAGCAACTGCGTGTACTCGCTGCGGCCTTCGACCCGATTGTGCGTCCACGCCAGCGGCTTGTCGTTGTCGTGCGAAACGTGCTGGTAGAACGAGGCGTACTGCTCATCGGTGATCTCCGACTTGGGTCGCGTCCACAATGCGCTCGCCTGATTCACGCTTTCCCATTCGTCGGTCTGGCGCATCTCGTTCTTTTCGCTATCCCACTCCTCTTTGAGCATGCGGATGGGCAGCGAGATGTGATCCGAATACTTGCGGATGATGGATTTGAGCCGCCACGCGGAGAGGAACTCGTCCTCGCCTTCGCGCAGGTGCAGCGTGATGGTGGTGCCGCGCTCGGGGCGCTCGATGGCCTCCACGCTGAACTCGCCGTCGCCGGCGCTTTCCCAGCGCACGCCCTCGGTCACCGGCAAGCCGGCACGGCGCGATTCGACCGTGACCTTGTCAGCCACAATAAAGGCGGAATAGAACCCTACGCCGAACTGGCCGATGAGCGTCGCGTCCTTCTGCTGGTCACCGGAGAGCTTCTGGAAGAACTCCTTGGTGCCCGACTTGGCAATGGTGCCGAGATGCTGGATCGCCTCGTCGCGGCTCATGCCGATACCGTTGTCGGTAATCGAAATCGTACGGGCTACCGGGTCGAGGGCAATCTTGATCGCCAGTTCGCCGTCGCCCTCCAGCAGGATCGGATCGGCAATCGCTTCGAAGCGCAGCTTGTCCGTGGCGTCCGACGCATTCGAAACCAGTTCGCGAACGAAGATTTCCTTGTTGCTGTACAGCGAATGGATCATCAGTTGCAGAAGCTGCTTGACTTCGGCTTGAAAACTCATCGTTTCCGGTGATGCGACCATCGTTATTCCTCTCACGTGCTTGTCAATGACATGACGGGCGCCGTCTTCAGCACCCACAGAATTCTGCTCGCCAGATAGGGGCGGCGACACCAATTTCAAGCCCCTGCTGACAGGGCTGTTCGTCCTTCCGTCGTCCGGTTACCTCGAGACCGTACAGGGCACCCGACCGCTCAATGTACGCACCCAACCAGTACTACCGGTCGAGGGCGCCAAGCCATCCGGGATATTCGCGGCACATTGCCCGACACCAGCTGCCGAATCGGATTAGCCGGAACGCCTCCAATTTCACATTATTTTTCAAAAACCATTTAATCCACCCCAAAACAACAATATCTCAAACAACACTCACGCATTTTCGTAAAAAAATAAGTCGATTCTTAATAAATTGCAAACAAAAGCAAAAATAACCTAAATCACAAAATTATAAGAATTATCTTATTTCTCACTTCGCTAAAAAAATCTAGTCTTCAGCCAGAAGAAAGAATTTCTTAAGAAGCCCTAAAACAGAGGCCCATACGCGAATCCTCATGCCACGGAAATTTAATATTTTTTACATTTTCTCATCCGCAGAAAATGTTTTTCTCAACACGACAAGGAGATTGAAAATGTCGAAGAAACACTCTCACCGCATTCTCAAACTGACCATTTTGAGCGGCTCCGTCCTGTTTTCATCGCTCGCCATGGCTCAATTCACCACAACGATTGGCGGCGCCTTTGCAGGCGGCACTGTTAACCCGGTCGCCGGTCCTGGCTCCATCGTGATCGGCAACCGCGGCTCGACCAACAGCCCTAATCTGCCAGCCGCGAATGCGAGCGATGCCATTGTCATCGGCCAGAGTGCCACGCAGGCTAATACCCAGTACTCGATCGCCATTGGGCGAGATGCCGCCGCTGGCGGCGGGCAGGCCGCAGTCGCCCTGGGATGGAATGCGCTCGCCAGCGGCACCAAGGCAGTCGCCGTCGGTTCCAATGCCGTCGTCACGGGCGAATCTGGCGTTGCCATGGGCCGCCGGGCGCTCGCCCTCGCCAACGATACGACCGCCGTGGGCGGCTTTGCAACCGCAAGTCAGGTAGGCGCCACTGCGGTGGGCAATCTCTCGGTCGCTTCCGGCGTCCGTTCGACGGCGCTGGGCATCCAGTCGCAAGCCACGGCGGACAGCTCACTGGCGCTCGGCGATACCGCCATTGTCGCCAACGGCGCCACCAGCGGCATCGCCCTCGGCACCAATGCCCGCGCCAACCACGCCAATTCGCTGGCGCTCGGCGCGAATTCCGCAACCTCCGTGGGCGCGCAAGCAAACTACACGGCTTACGGCCTGGCAGCGCCGCAAAGCTCCGCCGGCGAAGTTTCCTTCGGCTCGGCCGGCGCAGCCCGCACGCTCACCAATGTTGCCGCTGGCCAGGCCGCAACGGATGCGGTGAACGTGTCGCAGCTCAACCAGGTGGCGCAGAATACGGCGACCAGCCTGGGTGGCGGCGCTTCCTACGATCCCACGACCGGCGCATACACTGCACCGACTTATAACGTGGCCAATGCCACCTACCGCGACGTCGGCAGCGCGCTGAATGCGCTCAACAACAGCGTGGTATCGCAGGGCCGCGCCTATACCGACGAGCAGATCGCCAACGTACGCAGCGAAGCCGCGCGCGACCGGCGCGAAGCTCGTGCTGGCTCGGCAGCCGCCATGGCCGTGGCCGGCCTGCCCCAGCCGACGCAGCCGGACAAGAACATGGTGTCGATGGGCGCCAGCGTGTTCCAGGGCCAGAGCGCAGTCGCGCTGGGCCTCTCGCGGGTCACGGCCGATAACCGCTGGGTGATGAAGGGGGCGGTGACCTCGACCTCGCGCGGGCAGTTTGGTGCGGCGGTTGGGGGCGGCTATCAGTGGTAAATCGACGGGCATCACACCGCTCATTCAACACGCAGAAACCGGCTCGTGGCCCGCACCACGGCCGGTTTTTTATTCAGACGCTGCTGAATTGAAACTTGTGGCATCCTGGAAATGAAGGCACAGCCCTATTCATTCATGGATACAATCGGAAGGACAGTTTTTTGCAATAGAAATATCAGAATTGCAAAAAATAGCGAAGTAACAGAGCAGCAGAGGCCTCAGTCTTTCGCCCGTATTATTTCTGGCCGACTGCCGCACCTGAATATCAAGACACTCCACAACTCCTTTCAACCGCTCATTTCCTCACGCGATATTGGACGGAGACGAGGCATTCCATTCAATGGCTCTGTTTGGAATATACCTCCGTCCCCCATGCCATGGCTTCTCATGCCAGCCGCTCCAGCTGCCCCGCCAGAAACCGCAGCATGCCGGGATCGCTGCTAGTGGCAACATTGAAGCGCATCCATCCGGATGGCATCTGTGCAGGAGAAAACAGGCTGCCTGGGGCAAACAGGTAGCCATGCTCATGTCCAGCTGCGGCGATGGTGTTCGTGTCACTGCCGGTATCGGCCCAGAGATACATGCCGGCCGACTGGCTGGAGAACATGCGCAGGCCGAGGCGCTCCAGCCGCCGGCGCGTGTCGTCGCGCGCCCGGTCAAGCTGGCCGCGCATCCGCTCCACATGCTTGCGGTAATGGCCTTCGGTCAGGACCTTGTATAGCACCCGCTCGTTGACTTCCGGCGTGGCCAGCCCGACCAGCAGCTTGGTATCGGTCAATGCCTTGGCCACTTCCGGATGGCACGCGATAAAGCCGACGCGCAGGTTGGCGGCCAGCGTCTTGGAAAAACTGCCGAGATAGATCACGCGGCGCAACTGGTCGAGGCTCGCCAGGCGCGTGGCTGGCATGGCTGGCGGGCACAGGTCGCAGTAGATGTCGTCCTCCACCAGCAGGAAGTCGTATTGCTCGGCCAGCTTCAGCAACTGGAAAGCCTTGGCGGGAGATACGCACACGCCGGTCGGATTGTGCAGCACCGAGTTGAGCACCAGCAGCCGCGGACGCGTGAGCTGGACCGTGCGCTCCAGCGCCTCCAGGTCGGGACCATCCGGCAGGAACGGTATGCCGACAACCTGAGCCCCCTGCGAGGCAAAGCGCCCGAACATCAGGAACCATGCCGGATCCGTCACCAGTACGGTATCGCCGGGCCGTACATATAGACGTGCAATCAGATCGAGGGCCTGGGTGATGCCCGTAGTCATCACCAGCTGCTCCGGTGCGGCGCCAATCTCCAGCTCCGACAGATGCAGTTGCAGTTGCTGGCGCAACGGCAGAAAGCCTTGCGGGGTGCCGCTGACCAGGAACTGGTTGCCATTCTGCCGGCCCAGCGCACGCAGCGCCTGCGTGATCAGGCCGCCGTCGAGCCAGTCGTTGGGCAGGAATCCCATGCCGGGAGCCTTGGCGCTTTCCGCCGAATGGAACATGCTGCGCAGCAACCAGGCAACATCGATGGAACTGGCGGGCATGGCCACCGGCGCGTGCTCGGCCGGCAATGCCGAGCGCGCGCGGACATAGAAGCCGGAACCGCGCCGGGATTCCAGGTACCCTTGTGCCACCAGACGCTCGTAGGCCTCGACCACGGTGAAACGCGAAATGCCCTTGTCGGCAGCCAGTTGCCGGATGGATGGCATACGCATGCCGACGCGGAACACCCGCTCATCGATACGCAGACGTGCCCACTGGGTCACCTGCTCGACCAGGGTCATTTGCTCCGATGGCACCAGATCGGGCATATGGGCGGTCGCCTCCACGGCAGATGCGGTCCGGGCTGCGGATTGAAGATCAGTCATTTGCATGTCCTTGATGTCCTTGCTCGGGTGCAAGGCACGGCGCATCGGGCGAACAACCTGGGTAGGTCGCATGAAAATAATTGCGACATGAACCCGGCGCCCTGCGGAACGTGGCGGCAACTGTACAGATAATGTTTTGACAAACTGTACAGGTACTGTACCGCCGTTATTGCATACCATCAATGACATTGCAACCCTGCAAGCCGGCTTTCATGAACCATCCCCGCACCCTCGAGTACCGTGGCCTCTGGCTGGGATTTGCCGGCGTGGCGATCTTCAGCATGACATTCCCGTTCACGCGCCTGGCGGTGGCGGAACTGGATGCGACTTTCGTCGCGCTTGGCCGGGCGGTGCTCGCTGCGCCGCTGGCGATCTGCCTGCTTGCGGCACGCGGCGCACTGCGGCCGGCACGGCTTCCGCGCGGGACGCAGTGGTACCGGCTGATCGGTACGGCGCTGGGCGTCGTTGCCGGCTTTCCGCTGGCATCTTCATGGGCCCTGCGGGATGTCCCGGCGGCCTACGGCGGCATTGTCGTCGGCCTCCTGCCGCTGGGTACCGCGGCCTTCGGGGCGCTGCTGGCGCGCGAGCGTCCCTCGCTTGCGTTCTGGATGAGCGCAGTCACCGGCAGTGCCATGGTGCTTGCATTTGCGATGTGGAATGGCGGCGGAGCATTGCGACCGGCCGACTGGATGCTGTTCGTCGCGGTGTTCTTCGGTGCCTTCGGCTACGCGGAGGGCGGCAAATTGTCCCGCGAACTGGGCGGGCCGGAAACCATCAGCTGGGCGCTCGTGATTTCGCTGCCAGTGCTGCTACCGGTCATCGGCGGACTGGCGTGGACGCAAGCCGACAGCCTCGCACGTGCGTCGTCGCATGCCTGGCTCGGCCTGGGGTATGTGACGGTGTTTTCGTCGTTCGTCGGGTTCCAGTTCTGGTACCGTGGGCTGGCGCTCGGGGGCATCGCGCGTGTCAGTCAGATACAATTGCTGCAGCCATTTATGACACTGGCTGGCGGGTGGCTGCTGCTGGGCGAATCGATGGATGTCACGACCATCCTGTTCGCCCTTGCCGTCATCGCCGTGGTAGCAGCCGGCCGGCGTGCGCCGGTGGTGCCGGCGCCGCACGTTGCCACATCAAATCCTTAAAACAAGAATCACCGACCAAAGAAGTGGAGATTAGAATGAGCGTTTCTGTTTACGATACCCTGGCCCGCCTGAACATCACGCTGCCGGCCGTATCGGCACCCGCTGCCGCCTACGTGATGGCAACGCAGTCGGGAAATACAGTTTACCTGTCGGGCCATATCGCCCGCCGCGATGGCAAGCCGCTGGTCGGCAAGCTCGGCCAGACCATGACGACCGAAGAAGGCAAAGAAGCCGCGCGCAATATCGCCATCGACCTGCTGGCTACGCTGCACGCCCATACCGGCGACCTGAACCGCGTGACGCGCATTCTCAAGCTGACCAGCCTGGTCAATTCGACCACCGAGTTCACCGAACATCATCTGGTGACCAACGGCGCCTCGGAACTCATCGGCGAGATTTTTGGCGACAACGGCAAGCACGCACGCTGCGCCTACGGCGTGCCGCAGATTCCGCTGGGCGCCTGCGTCGAGATCGACATGATCGCTGAAGTGGCCTGATTCCGAACACGTATGACGAAGCGGGTCCGCTCCCGGATCCGCTTCCACCCTGCTCCACGTTCGACCCTAGACCGACCCCACAAGAGACTTCCAATGGATGCTCCGCTACGCCCGACCTTCTCCCGCCGTGCTGCTGCACTGACCAGCTCGGCCATCCGTGAAATCCTCAAGATCACCGAGCGCCCCGAGATCATCTCGTTCGCCGGTGGCCTGCCTTCGCCGGCGACCTTTCCGGTCGAGGCGCTGCAGGCGGCCTGTGCCAGGATCTTTGCGGACAATCCGCACGCGGCGTTGCAGTATGGTCCGTCGGAAGGTTACGGGCCGCTGCGCGAGTGGATCGGGAAGCGTCATGGCGTGGCACCCAGCCGCGTGCTGCTGACCACCGGCTCGCAGCAGGCGCTCGACCTGATCGGCAAGATCATGATCGATGCTGGCAGCCCGGTCCTGGTGGAAACGCCGACCTACCTCGGCGCCCTGCAAGCCTTCTCGCTGTTCGAGCCGAATTTCGTTTCCGTGCCATCGGACGAATCCGGCCTGCAACCGGAAGCACTCACCCCTGAACTCACGGCAGGCGCCCGCTTCCTGTACGCGCTGCCGAATTTCCAGAACCCTACCGGCCGCCGCCTGCCGCTGGCACGCCGCCAGGCGCTCGTGGAGCGCGCCCGCGCGCAAAACCTGCTGCTGGTGGAAGATGACCCGTATGGTGAACTCAGCTACGGTGGCGACCAGCTGCCGTCGCTACTGTCGATGAATCCGGATGGCGTGATCTATCTCGGGTCTTTCTCCAAGATCCTCGCACCGGGCTTGCGGCTGGGCTACATCATCGCGCCTGAGGATATCCTGTTCAAGCTGGTGCAGGCCAAGCAGGCCGCCGACCTGCATACGCCGAGCTTTACCCAGCGCCTGGCGTGGGAAGCCGTCCATACGGGCTTGCTCGACCAGCATATCCCGGCAATCCGCGCGCTGTACGGTGCGCAGTGCCAGACCATGCTCGACGCCCTGGCCGCGCACATGCCGGAAGGCGTGACGTGGACCCGTCCTGAAGGCGGCATGTTCATCTGGGTAACGCTGCCCGAGGGCATGGACAGCCTGACCATTCTCGAGGCAGCCATTGCGTGGAATGTGGCATACGTACCGGGTGCGCCGTTCTATGCAAACAACCCGTGTACCAACACGTTCCGCCTGGCTTTCGTGACGGTGCCGCCGGAGCAGATCCAGCGCGGCGTGGCGATCCTGGGCGAAGTCGTGCAGGCTGCCCTGGCCGCGCGCAAGCCGGCTGCCGCCATGGCGTGATCCAGCCGGGCCGGCCACGGGGCTGGCCCGCTACTTCGCCTCCGACATGGCGGCGAGCACTAGAGACCAGGGCGCACCCCGCTGTACGTCTACCACCTGCATGGCATTGCGCGCGTCACGAAATTCGGCGCGCCGGCGACGATAACGCTCCGCGTAGCTATCGCTGGCCCGCAGTGCATCCTCGCACGCGGCGCGTCCGCGCGCGTCTCCCCCACGCCAGAGACGATACTGCTGGCTGGCCGGCAGCCCCGACATCCTTAGCAGACACGCGTAGGCATTCAGCCCTCTGCGCGCCCGCAGGAGCGCAACGATGCACGGCATGCCATCGCGATCGTCCGCTCTATAGACCGCCTCCCGCTGTGCCATGGAGAGCGGCAGCGTAGCAAGCCAGCGGCAAAGCGGCTCGACTGGCAGACGTTTGTCCAGCAGAACTGCGAGTAGCGACCTTCCGGTGGCATCGTGCGTACAGAGCACTTGGGTGAGTTCCACGGCTGGCAGCTGCAACTGCCGCATGGCATTGGGCAACCAGGTATGCCGCTCGCCACTGCCTGGCATCCATGCAGCATGGAAAAGCGGATATGGCAGATCGTGCCGCTCGGTGAGCAATACAACCTGCTGGGCGGGCTGCAGGCCAATCCGCTGCAGGAACGCCATGCAGTTCTGACGCAACGCCGTCGATACCGCGTCCACCCGCCGTGCATGTATCGGGGCGCGACAAGCATGTTGCAGCACCTTGCGCGCGAGCAGCATGCGATAGGACGACGACAGGCCGAACCGGTCGGCAATGTGCGCAACCGCCGCGGCGACATCCACTCCATCGCCACGGGCCAGCAGTATACAAAGCCAGCTATCACGATCCCGGCTGCATTCGGTCAGCAGATCGAGCACCTGCTCGGGCGCAAGGCTGCATCCGGTGCCTGGCGCAAGGAGCCGGCCGATATTGTGCCGGGCGCATGCGTGCCCCAGGCTGCGCCAGAACAGCCCCGGGCTGTCGTCGGAGCGCTTCTGGAACAGGTTGAACTGCATGGCGGGCGATAGTTCGGCAGCCTCGAGGAGCCGCTGCACAGCTTCGATCCGCTGCCTGTCACCCTCCCGCAACGCATCGCCGATGCTATGACCACGCCAGTCAGGTCGGTCGCAACGCACGTCGAACCATGCCGTCAGCAACGCATGCCGCGCCTGCTCGGGCAACGCGCGCAAGGACTCCGCGCATGCAGCCTGCAAGGCGTCGGTACTGCCGGTATCGAAAAGATGATGGAGGATGTCGAGCGTCATGCTGCCCGGCACGATCGTGATATCCGTGGATGTCCGTGGGCGGTCATCCAGCACGAGGCTGACGGGCGCCGTGTAATAGGCCATGCGCTCACGTGCGCCCAGGAAGTCATCTGCCATCAGCACGGCACACTTGGCCGCGTCGCCGCGGCTAACAGTGCGCACATGCCGAGCCGGATGACGGGTATCGAACAGCGTCGTGACAAAACGCCTATCGCCTGCTTCGGATGTCTTGATCTGCAGCCCCAGCACCAGCGGATGGCGCGCCGCCAGCAGGACGCGCACGGCACGGGACTTGCCACTGCGCACCGTCTCCGTAAACGCCTCGCACAGGTAATTGCCCCACTCGGCGTGGGGCAACAGGGTACGCCGCCCCTGCTGCAGCAAGTTCCGGAAGCCAGCCTCCAGCGCATGGCCACGATCGGCGACATCCTGCACCGTGGCATTCCCCGAAGCAACCGGATCCGCACCGAGAAACCGCGCCGCCCACCACATGGCAAGCTGCGTTCGCGGCAGCGCAGCGATTGCAGGAGACATCACGGGCGGCAACACACCGTGCGCACGTATGGACTGGTATGGCATGAACTTCTTTTCTTGCCGCCACTCCGGCATGAGAGGAATTTGTTCCCCTGCAGCGCGCCAGCCGACCGCGACAGCATCGCTGGTTGACCGGGCGGCATCGAACGCCCAGCACCGGCTGGCGATGGCGTGCATCAACGACGCGGGCGGCCCTGCACTGAATGCAATGCCATGACTGGCGAGGTACGCCAGAAAACGCGTGGTGCAGAAAATCCTTCGCGCATCGAATGCGTTTGCGCCATGCTCCGCTACGAACAGACGCATCACCAACGCGACGGCATGCGCTGCGATCTGACCATGCGGAGCGGGGGATGGATGAGCGCAAGCTGCTTGCAAATGCTGCCGCACGACTTCGAGCGCTTCGCGCGGCGTGCGCGCAGAATCTGCCGCCAGCACCGCAGGAGGACTGGCGGCATAGTCGTGGCGCGTACAAGCCAAGGGCGGCGGCGCCTGGCCCAGGAACAGCCGGACAAATGCAGTCACGTTACGCGGATGGATCATGGCATGGCTGATCAGCATATCCACCATCTGCTCGGCTGCACGCCATGCCTGTACCTGCCCGGGCGAATCCTTCGGCATCGGATGTCCATCCGGGGATGAGGCGCGTGTTGCGGACCACGGGTACGAGCAGTTTGACGAAAACATAGTCTTCCTCCCGTATCTGACAATCGACACACCGCGCCGCGCCGTTCAAAGCGCAGCAAGTCCCCGAGGCTATGGATAACGCACGTTGACTCCAAGTAAACGATTGCAAACTGAACAGGCTGCTTCGCGCTTGCTGACAAACCCTGGCTGAGGCCGCTGCGCCGCAGCAACAGTCCCTACAGTTTTTTCTTGCAAGGCGTGGCGTCTTGTCCGAGAGTCATGCGCAGAGCACCGATGTGTCCTGCGGCGCACAGTCCGGCCGCACATCAATAGCCAGGGAGAATATCCATCATGTGGAGTCAGATTTACGATCCGTTCAGCAATATGGCGTTATCCACGCTCGTCGCCGGCATCCCGATCGTCGTCCTGCTTGCGGGCATCGCGTTTTTCCATATCCAGGCGCACATTGCCGCGGCGCTCGCCCTCATCACCGGCATTATCGTCGCAGCCTTTGCCTTCGGCATGCCGGTGGAAATGGCCAGCAAGGCAGCCGGACTCGGTATTGCCTCGGGCCTGTTCCCCATTGGCTGGATCGTGCTCAACATCATCTTCCTGCATCGCCTCACCACGCTGAATGGCTCCTTCAAGGTGCTGCAGAACTCGATATCCGGCATCACCGAGGACCGGCGCCTGCAATTGCTGCTCGTGGCCTTTGCCTTCGGCGCGTTCTTCGAGGGCGCCGCCGGTTTCGGCACGCCGGTCGCGGTTACCGGCGCCATCCTCATCGGTCTGGGATTCTCGCCGCTGGCAGCCTCCGGGCTGGCGCTCATCGCCAACACCGCGCCGGTGGCTTACGGCGCGCTCGGTGCACCGGTTATCGGCCTGGCTGCGGTCACCGGTCTTGACCTGCTCCAGCTGTCGGCCATGATCGGCCGGCAACTGCCCTTCTTCTCGGTACTCGTGCCGTTCTGGCTGATCTGGGCCTTCGCCGGTTTTCGCGGCATGCTGGCCATCTGGCCGGCAATTCTCGTCACCGGCGTCAGTTTTGCGGTGCCGCAGTTCCTGGTCTCCAACTTCCATGGCCCCTGGCTCGTCGACGTGATCGCCTCGCTGGTTTCGATGGGATGCCTGACGCTATTCCTGCGCGTGTGGCAACCCAAGGAAATCTGGCGCACGACCAAGCTGGCCGGCCGCAATGACGACTCCAAGGCGGAAGATCCGGAAGCGGCCGCCGCCGAACTGCGCAGCGGCGCCGCCAATATCTCGGTGGCGCGTGCCTGGCTGCCGTGGATCATCCTCACGGTATTCGTCTTCCTGTGGGGCATTCCGCAATTCAAGAAACTCGTGGACGCGTTATGGGCGTTCAAGTTCGCTATCCCGGGGCTCGACCAGATGGTCGTGAAGATGCCGCCGGTGGTGCCCGCTGCGCACCCGGAGGCGGCAGTGTTCAACTTCAACCTGCTCTCGATGGCAGGCACAGGCATTCTCGTTTCCGCGCTCGTGGGCGGCCTGCTGATGGGCTACTCCATTCCGCGTCTGTTCAAGGAGTACTGGAACACCATCAAGCTGGTGAAGTACTCGCTGCTGACCATCTGCGCCATGTTCGGCGTCGGCTATCTCACGCGCTACTCCGGGCTCGACGCGACGCTCGGCCTGGCCTTTGCGCATACCGGCGTGTTCTACCCGCTGTTCGGCACCATGCTCGGCTGGCTGGGTGTGGCGTTGACAGGTTCCGACACCGCCTCCAACGTGCTGTTCGGCGGTCTGCAGAAAACCACCGCCGAGCAGCTGGGCCTGTCGCCGATTCTCATGGCCTCCGCCAACAGCTCGGGCGGCGTGATGGGCAAGATGATCGATGCGCAGTCCATCGTGGTAGCTTCGACGGCGACCAAATGGTACGGGCACGAAGGCACGATCCTGCGCTATGTGTTCTTCCACTCGCTGGTGCTCGCGCTGCTGGTGGGCGGGCTGGTGACGCTGCAGGCGTATGTGGATCCGTTTACGAGGTTGGTGGTGCACTGAGGCTGGCGTCCAGTAACAGCCAGAGACACAACCTGATATCCGGAACGGCTCCTGCGGGAGCCGTTTTTTATTGGTCGAGCAGAACCATCTCTGCTTCATCGGATGCACACAGGAGATGCTTTGGCTATAGCTATTGCAACTGATGCACTATCGTCGACAAGCAGTCGCATATCGACAGCAAAGACCGTGCGTGGAAATCGATGCGGATTCAAGCTGACAGATGAAGCCTACCGCTACGGGATTAAGGCCAGGCAATGTATCGAGCAGGTACGACATTAGGGGGATGGCGCATCGTTGAGGGTAGCGGCAGCTCAGAAAAATTCTCGTTCTCCTCCATTGCCGCGCATGCATCCAACTGCAACATATGTCCCCACCGGCAAGGCGACCTCACAATAATTCACGAATTATTTGCAATATGGAAAGAATGCGAAACAGGAAGCCCATCGGTTAACACGGCCGACCGTCATACCCGAGGAAGCTATCGGGCAGAGTGTTCCCTGACATCTTGCAGCGGCTGGCAATCCTACGGAAAGGAGGTGAGATGGTGGCATATCTTCAGATCACGTGAATTTTTGTAAAACGACGTCTGGCATCGCGTCTCTGCATTCCTAGAATGTGCATGCATGCTCGCGAGAAAACACTGTGCTACCCCGTCGTCGACCAGGTACCTACGCGAGCATACAGCTCGATTTCCTGTCACCACGACTTGGCGCCAAGCGTTGTCTCGGCTGCATGAGAAACAGAGCCAAGCCCAAACCAGCACATCAAGGAGTATTCATGGAGTCTGCGTCGATCACCAGCCAGTACCCTGCAAGAGCCATCACCCCCGCACCTATCACGGTTCCGGTGCCAACTACTGCGAGTACATCGCAGACCACGACTACCATCGCGCCACAAGATCGGGCTTCGCGCCATGCAACAAACAACGCGAACACATACGCCTCCCAAACAGCCAGCACATTCGCTTCAGGCAATGCCCTCCATGCAAGACTGCCTTTGGCAGCGTTGCCTCTTGGTCATATTCAAGAGCCTCCTGCGATACCAATCGCTCCGGCACAGAACGCCACAGTGGTAACCTCCGTCACATCCACGACGACCACAACCAGTACGCTAGCACCGTCATCTGCCCTCATGGCACGGTCGCGTCGTGATACCCAACCATCGTTCGTTCAACGCTTGAGCCGCTTGTTCCACAGCGAGCCAGCATCCCAATCCAAGCACAAGAGCGAAAAGCATCAGGAAAAATTCAGCAATGGGGGCCACGAATATGTTTCGCGGCAAGAGCACGCCAATATCGACGATAAGCCGTTTGATGGCATCCGTATCAAATCGTCTGGAAAGGCAGTAATCGTCGATAAGAAAGCCTATATGCGATCGGCCTGGCAGGCACTGCCAGCCGCCCTCGACGCCGCTTATGAGGTTGCACGTGTAAGATTGGAGGCGACTTCGGGGGCTGAGCTGGATAGAGTGGAGTTCACGGCGATTTGCAGAATCATCTCCAAGCTTGGGCAGGACAAAAAACTAGCCCCTCGAGTCAAGTTGCAGGCAATTCTTCCTGTGTCGCTCGTTTATTTTCACGCAGACTTACAAGGAATATCGATAGACAAGGTCAACGCTGCGATCCATGGCCTATTCAAGGAAGAGCTTGTCGAGCACACATTCAGCCTGAATCGGCCGGCCTTCTGCATTGACAATGGCAGGGCAATTGCACTTCATCCTGTTATCTACAAGGAACAGTAATCCGGCATGGGGCTGTGCACAAATGTGTAAGCCAAGGTCCCTCACCCGATGAGGACGCTTCCAGGGAAAGCATCAGAGTTGCAAGGCGACACCCAGCACCGCCCCTGCCACGATCAGCCACAGCGGCGACACCCGCGTCAGCAGCGTGACCAGCAAGGCCACCGCCGTGAAACAGAGTGCAACGACCGAATGATCCACACCGCGCGCGAGGATCACGCCAGTGGAGAGCAGCAGGCCAATGGTCAGCGGCGCCAGCCCGCGGCGCAGCAGGCCGGGCCAGCGCGCTTGCGGATTGCGGCCGGCGAAAATCTCGAAGGCGACAGCGGCGATGGCCGAGGGGGCGCTGATGGCGAGCATCGTGACCCAGGCGCCCAGTACGCCGGCCACGTGCCAGCCGAACAGCGCGACGAACAACACGTTGGGACCGGGTGCAGCCTGGGAGATGGCGTACAGGGCGGCGAATTGTTCGTTCGTCATCCAGGCGTTGGTTTCCACGAGGAAGCGGTGCATGTCGGGCAGCACCGAACTGGCGCCACCGATGGCCAGCAGCGAGACAGAAGCGAAATACCAACCGAGGCTCAGCAGGACGTCCAGCGGTGTCATGCGGAATCCTTCGGCGAGCGCATGGCATCGGGCACGGTTCCATCTTCGGTCTGCGGCTCGAGCTCTGCCGCCGCCGCATCTTGCCGGACCGCTGATGGCGGCACGGCCACGCCCAGCGGGGTACGCGCTGCCCGGCGCATGGCCCATGCTTCCATGGCAATACCGGTCGGGATCATCACGGCCATGACCGACACGAGCGGCAGGCGCAGGATGCCGATGGCCAACAATGCGCCACCGCCCATGATGGCCGCCCGCACCGTCCGCGGTTGCGCGAGCGCCATGCGGATGCCGGTGGCGAGCACCAGGCCGGCGGATACTGCCATCATGCCTTGCAGCATGTGCCGCACGAAAGCGAGATTGCTGTAATGGGCGTAGATGCTGGCAATCACGAGGATCAGCACCATCGGCACCAGCACGAGCCCCGAGAATGCGCAAACCGCTCCGCGCAGGCCGGCATAGCGGTAACCGAGCATCAGCGAAATATTGACGACATTCGGCCCTGGCAAGACCTGGGCGATGCTGAACAGCTCGGCGAACTCGCGGTCGTCCATCCAGCGATTGCGCTCGACGATGGCGCGCCGCACGAATGGCATGACCCCACCAAAGCCAGACAGGCCCATGCGGGAAAACTCGGTAAAGAGCCGCCCCGCCGGCGGCGGAAATGGCTCGCGGGGGGAGTTCATCGGTCGTCGGTCACGCGTCGGAATCGGTGAGCGGCAACGACAACTGCGCCGCCTTCAGTTTGGGCTCGAACAGGTGCCCCTTGCGGGCCCGCTTGCCGATATATGACGCCAGTGCCTTGCCGTCGAGCAGGTAGGAGGCCTCTCGGTTGCCACGGCCGTTGCCGCTGACCATCACGCCCTGCGCGCCGACAGCGGCGACGGCAGCCAGCGTGTCCTTGGCATCGACTTCCATCAGGATCACGCCACGTCCGCCGCTAGCCAGGGTTTTCATCTCGCCTATCGGGAACACGAGCAGGCGGCCCTGTGCAGACATACAGGCAATGTGGGCAGCATCCTCGGGGACTGGTGCGGGCTTATTCACGGTATCGCCATCATCCATGGTGATGAACGACTTGCCGCCCTTTTGCCGGCTCGTCATATCGCCAATCGAAGCCATGAAACCATTGCCCGATGCCACCGATAGTACCAGCCGCTGGCTGGCCGCGCCGGCAAAGAACTGGGCAATGCGCGAACCGGGCTGCAGTTCGATCAGCGAGTTGACCGGCACGCCATCACCGCGCCCACCCGGCAATCCGGCTACCGGCACGGAGTACACGCGGCCGTTGCTGCCGAAGACCAGCAGCGTATCGACGGAGCGGCACTCGAACGTCCCGTACAGGCTGTCGCCCGCCTTGAAGGTAAATTGCTGCGCGTCGTGGCCATGGCCCTGGCGCGTCCGTACCCAGCCCTTCTCGGACAGCACGACGGTCAGCGGCTCGTCCACGATGCGGATCTCAGCGGCAGCCCGGCGCTCTTCCTGGATCAGCGTGCGGCGTTCGTCCCCGTACTGCTTGGCATCGGTCTCGATTTCCTTGATGATGCGGCGCTTCATCAGGCTTTCGGAGCCGAGCAGGTTTTCCAGCTCCTGCTTTTCTTCACGCAGGTTCTTCAGTTCCTGCTCGATACGGATCGCCTCCAGCCGCGCCAGCTGGCGCAGGCGGATCTCGAGGATGTCCTCGGCCTGCCGGTCGGACAGCTTGAAGGCTTCGATCAGTGCGGCCTTGGGCTCGTCGCTCTCGCGGATGATGCGGATCACCTCGTCGATGTTCAGCAGGACGAGCATGCGTCCTTCGAGGATATGGATGCGGTCGTCGACCTTGCCGAGGCGGTACTGCGTGCGGCGTGTGACCGTGGCAAAGCGGAAGCTGATCCATTCCTGCAGGATCTCGGGCAGCGCCTTCTGGCGCGGACGGCCATCCATGCCGATCATCACGAGGTTGATGGCGGCGCCCGATTCGAGGCTGGTATGCGCGAGCAGCGTATTAATGAATTCCTGCTGCTCGATGTTCTTGCTCTTCGGCTCGAACACCAGACGCACTGGCGCATCCTTGCCAGACTCGTCGCGTACCGTGTCGAGCACCGCCAGCAGGCTTTGCTTGAGTTGCAACTGGTCGGAGGTGAGTGCCTTCTTGCCGGTCTTGACCTTGGGATTGGTCAACTCCTCGATTTCCTCGAGTACCTTCTGCGCCGAGGTGCCCGGCGGCAGTTCATTGACCACCAGCTGCCACTGGCCGCGCGCCATCTCCTCGATGGTCCAGCGGGCGCGCACCTTGAGGCTGCCGCGACCACTTTCGTAGATCTGGGCGATATCCGTTGCCGACGAAATGATCTGTCCGCCGCCCGGGTAGTCGGGGCCGGGCATGATTTCCAGCAACTCGGCCAGGGACAGACGCGGATTGCGGATCAGCGCCACGGTCGCGGCAGCAACTTCGCGGAGGTTGTGCGGCGGAATTTCCGTAGCCATACCGACCGCGATACCAGACGCACCATTGAGCAGCACAAATGGCAAGCGTGCCGGCAGCAACTGCGGCTCTTCCATCGACCCGTCATAGTTGGGAATGAAATCCGCGGTGCCCTGGTCAAGTTCTTCGAGCAGCAGGCGTGCGATCGGCGTGAGGCGCGCCTCGGTGTAGCGCATCGCCGCCGCGCCATCGCCGTCGCGCGAACCGAAATTGCCCTGCCCATCGATCAGCGGATAGCGCAACGAGAAATCCTGGGCCAGCCGCACCAGCGCATCATAGGCCGACTGGTCACCATGCGGGTGGAACTTGCCGAGCACGTCGCCGACCACGCGTGCCGACTTCACCGGCTTGCTGTCGGCACGCAGCCCCATCTCGTGCATGGCGTAAAGAATGCGCCGCTGCACGGGCTTCTGCCCGTCCGCCACCTCGGGCAACGCGCGCCCCTTGACCACGCTGATGGCGTAGTCGAGATAGGCGCGTTCGGCGTAGTCCGCCAACGTCAGAGAATCGGGCGATTCCTGCGGGGCGAAAGCAATGTCTTGTTGATCCATCGGGTTTCAGACGAGGAGGAAATAGTGGGAGGATGCGAAAGGCGATACGGGCACGGCATGCGCCCATACGGCAAGGACCGGTTTGCAGGCGCTCGGCATCACTCGATGATCTGCATGGCGCGCCGTGCGCCAAGCACGACCTTCACGCGTTCGCCGCGTGCAGCGGGCGCACCCGCCTGGGCGGTTTGCAGTGCAGCGGCGGGATTGTAGAACTGGTAGAACTGCAGCACGGTCTTCACGTAATTCTGTGTTTCCGGATACGGCGGAATCTGGTTGCGATACTTCTGCACCGCGCCCTCTCCCGCGTTGTAGGCAGCCAGCACCAGATCGACGCGGCCCGGGAACATGCGGGTGAGCTGGCTCAGGTAACGCACGCCGGTGGGAATATTAACGGCCGGATCGTGCAGTTTCTGCTGCACCGTGCGCTTGGCATCCGCCACCACGCCGAACCGCGCGCCGGTGTCGGGAATCACCTGCATCAGGCCGATGGCACCCTTGGGCGACACCGCCTGCGGATTGAAGCCGGATTCCACTGCCATCACCGCCTTGACCAGCGCCGGATCCACGCCATAACGATTCGCCGCACTATGAATGAGCGGCTGCATCTTCGGCAGGTTCGGGTGGTTGACCAGGTAACCGTAGAGCCGCTTGCTGTCGGCGGTCTCGGCCACCGGCCGCAGTCTCTGGACCGTAGCGGCCGGCGCAGCGCTCTCACCGGCGGCGCTGTCCTTCATGAAGAGCACATACCGTTCGTCGATCTGCTCGTTGGCAAAATGCGCCACGCCCTGCTCGTCGATGTAGCCATAGAGATCGGCATGCGCGAGCCCTGCCCCGGCCAGTCCAAGGCATAGCACCATCGTTCGCAGGCAGTGTGTTCTCACGCTCTTGCTCCGGATTATTCCGTTTTGGATCCCATTTTGACCGTCATCAGATATCGGCCACCACCTCGTTACCACGCTCTTCCAGCCAGGCTTTGCGCGATGCGGCTTCGCCCTTGCCCATCAGCATGTTCATCACGCCCACGGTCTGCGGCAGATCGAAGTGGCCCAGTGCCACGGGCAACAGGCGGCGCGTATCGGGATTCATGGTGGTTTCCCACAACTGCTCGGCGCTCATCTCGCCAAGACCCTTGAAGCGCGAGATCTGCCATGCGCCATCGCGTACGCCATCCTTGCGCAGCTTGTCCTCGATCGCGGTCAGCTCACCTTCGTCGAGGGCGTACAGTTTCTGCGCCGGCTTCTTGCCACGCGCCGGCGCATCCACGCGGAACAGCGGCGGCCGCGCCACATACACATGCCCGAGGTCGATCAGCTTCGGGAAGTGCCGGAAGAACAGCGTCAGCAGCAATACCTGGATGTGCGCCCCGTCCACGTCGGCGTCCGACAGGATACAGATCTTGCCATAACGCAGATTGCTCAGATCGGGCTCATCATCAACCCCGTGCGGATCGACACCAATGGCCACCGCGATGTCGTGCACCTCGTTGTTGGCAAACAGCCGGTCGCGTTCGGTTTCCCAGGTATTGAGCACCTTGCCGCGCAGCGGCAGGATCGCCTGGTATTCCTTGTCGCGGCCCATCTTGGCCGAGCCGCCGGCGGAATCCCCTTCCACCAGGAACAGTTCGTTGCGTGTGGTATCGGTCGATTCGCAATCGGTCAGCTTGCCCGGCAGCACCGCCACGCCGGAGCCCTTGCGCTTTTCCACCTTCTGCGCGGCGCGCGTGCGCGCCTGTGCCTGGCGGATCACCAGCTCGGCCAGCTTCTTGCCATACTCGACATGCTGGTTGAGCCAGAGTTCCAGCGCCGGCCGGCTGAAGCTGCCCACCAGCTTGACGGCATCGCGGCTGTTCAGGCGCTCCTTGATCTGGCCCTGGAACTGCGGATCGAGCACCTTGGCGGAGAGCACGAAGGACACGCGGGCGAACACATCCTCGGGCATCAGCTTCACGCCCTTGGGCTGAAGCGCATGCAATTCGATAAAACTCTTAACAGCCTGAAACAATCCTTCACGCAACCCTGACTCATGCGTGCCGCCGGCCGGCGTGGGAATCAGGTTGACGTAGGATTCGCGGACCGGCGCGCCTTCTTCGGTCCAGGCTACGACCCAGGACGCGCCCTCGCCTTCGGCAAAACCCTCTTCGGCCGGATTGGCATCGGGGTCGGCGAAATGCTCGCCTTCGAACATCGGAATGACAGGTTCGGCGCCACTCGTCTGCGCCAGCGATTCGACCAGGTAGCCGCGCAGGCCCTGGTCGTATTGCCAGACCAGGCTATCGCCGGTCTTTTCCGTCACCAGCGTGACCTTCACGCCCGGCAGCAGCACAGCCTTGCTGCGCAACAGGCGCTGCAGCTCGGCCAGCGGAATGGCGGCGGAATCGAAATACTTGGCGTCAGGCCAGACGCGCACCCGTGTCCCGCGCTTTTTCTCGCCTCGCTCGGGCTTGCGCGTGGTCAGCGGCTCAATAACGTCGCCGCCCGAAAAGACGATGGAAGATGCCTGCCCGTCACGCCAGACCATAACTTCGAGCCGCTTGGCAAGCGCATTGGTGACCGACACGCCCACGCCATGCAGGCCGCCCGAAAACGCGTAGGCGCCGCCCTTGCCTTTGTCGAACTTGCCACCGGCATGCAGGCGGGTAAAAACGATCTCGACCACCGGCACGCCTTCCTCGGGATGCATGCCGACCGGGATGCCCCGTCCGTCATCCTCGACGCTGATGCTGCCATCGGTATGGAGGGTGACGACGATCTCGTTGCCAAACCCGCCCAGCGCCTCGTCCGATGCATTGTCGATGACCTCCTGCACGATGTGCAGGGGATTGTCGGTCCGTGTGTACATGCCGGGACGCTGCTTGACAGGTTCCAGCCCTTTCAGGACACGGATGGAGGATTCGCTGTATTGACTCGGTTTGCTCGCCATGGATGTGCAAGGATGGTCGTCGGCCCGTGGCGGTCTGCCAGCGGGAAACAGACCGCATTGTAATGGATTGGGGCCCGGGTCCGTGCGGGATGGCTCGACCGGCGCCCGGCCCTACCCGTGCCAGGGGAAAACGGTCGTCCGGCCGCATGTCGGCGAAACATCGCTTGCCAGCCAATGCCTCACCCCCCGGTGGCGTGCCCCAGCGAGGTCCGGCAGGGTACAGTCGCGAGGCCGGGCGCTGCCAGCAGATTTCGCCCGCCGGGAGTACACTGCGTCACGCCCGCGCGACTTGCGGCCCGCCGCTCCGGATGGCCGCCCGCGCCCACCGCTTGCCTTTCGCCCAGCCATCATGCAACGCCGCCCGCTCTCCCTCACTACCGTCCTGATCTGCGGTGGCCTGCTCGTCACCATGTCCATGGGCATCCGGCACGGCTTCGGCCTGTTCAACCTGCCCATCACCCAGGCGCACGGCTGGAGCCGTGAGACGTTTGCCTTTGCGCTGGCGCTGCAGAATCTCGTCTGGGGCTTTACACAGCCGCTGGCCGGCGCGCTGTCGGACCGTTTTGGCGCTTACCGCGTGATGTTGCTCGGTGCAGCCCTGTATGTCGGCGGCCTCGTAATCATGGCGCTGGCCACGACCGGCACAGCGTTTGCCTCGGGCGCCGGAGTGATCATCGGTATTGCCCAGGCCGGCACGACCTATAGCGTGGTCTATGGCGTAATCGGCCGCACCGCCTCGCCCGACAAGCGTGTCTGGGCCATGGGCATCGCGGCGGCAGCCGGGTCGTTCGGCCAGTTCCTGATGATTCCGCTGGAGCAGAGCCTGATTACGCATCTGGGCTGGCAGGACGCGCTATTGCTCCTGGCCGTATGCGCCGCCGCCATGTTCCCACTGGCTGTCGCCCTGCGCGAGCGCGATTTCGTCCCGCATGCCACCGCGCACCAGCAGACCATGTGGCAGGCGGTGCGCGAGGCTTTCTCCCATCGCGGCTTCCAGCTGCTTTCGCTCGGTTATTTCGTGTGCGGTTTCCAGGTGGTGTTCATTGCCGTGCACCTCGCGCCCTATCTCAAGGACAGCGGATTGACCGATGCGAGCGTGGCCACCGTGGCGCTGGCGCTGGTCGGCCTGTTCAACGTCTTCGGCACCTATACCGCCGGCGCGCTGGGCCAGCGCATGAGCAAACCCCACCTGCTGGCATTCATCTACTTTGCCCGTTCGGTGGTTATCGCTTTCTACCTGCTGCTGCCGCTCACGCCGCTTTCGACGTGGATCTTTGCGTCGCTGATGGGCCTGCTGTGGCTGTCGACGATTCCGCTGACCAACGGCGTGATCGCCAATGTGTTCGGCGTGCAGTACCTGTCGATGCTGTCGGGCTTTGTGTTTCTGATGCACCAGTTCGGCAGCTTCCTGGGCGCGTGGCTGGGCGGCTACCTGTATGACCGCACCGGCGGCTATACGACGGTATGGCTGATTGCCATCGCCCTCGGCGTGGTGGCCGCGCTGGCCAACCTGCCGATCCGCGAGACGGCGGTGCGGCGTGCGCCACTGCCAGTACAAAGCCCGTCCGGTCAGGCATGACACAGGCGCGCCGCTGGCCTCGCATCCTCGTGTGGAGCGCCGTCGCGGTGGCGCTGGCGCTAACGTTCGCCCTCTACCTGCGGCCGTCGTTCCTGTTCGACGTGACCAACCAGATCCTGGTCTGGTGCGGCTGACCCGGGCGGCGTGGAGTTACTGGCTCCCGGCCGGGATCACTGCGGCACGGACGGACTCAGGCCTCGCCGCGCATCTTGCGCTCGAGCGCGTCCTGCCGTTCCAGCGCCTCGAGCAACTCTTCCTCGATCTGCTCGAAACGGCTCGCCAGGCCGGCCGCACGCTCTGGCTCGCTGACATACAGCGAGCCATCCTCGAGCAAGGCTGAAATGCTCTTCTGCTCCGCTTCGAGTGCTTCCATCTGCGCGGGCAGCGCATCCAACTCGCGCTGCTCCTTGTAGCTCAGCTTAACCGGGCGTGTTACAGCCGGTGCCACGGCCTCGGCCTTGGGCTGAACCGGTGCCGACACCATAGCCGGCTTGCGCGCCTGGCGGTCTGCCGCCAGTTCCGCCGCGCGCGCCGACTGCTGCTGCCAGTCGCTGTAGCCGCCGACATACTCCCGCCACACGCCGTTCCCCTCCGCTGCAATCGTCGAAGTGACGACATTGTCGAGGAATGCCCGGTCGTGCGACACCAGGAAGACCGTGCCGCCAAAATCCTGCAACAGCTCTTCGAGCAGTTCGAGGGTTTCGATATCGAGATCGTTGGTCGGTTCGTCGAGCACAAGGACATTGGCTGGCCGCGCAAACAGACGCGCCAGCAACAGGCGGTTGCGTTCGCCGCCGGACAGCGAGCGGACCGGTGAGCGGGCGCGCTCGGGCGCGAACAGGAAGTCGCCAAGGTAGCTCATCACATGCTTGCGCTGCCCATTCACCTCCACCCAGTCGCTGCCCGGACTGATGGTATCGGCCAGCGAGCGGTCCAGATCGAGCTGGGCGCGCATCTGGTCGAAGTACGCCACCTGCAGGTTGCTGCCGTTGCGTACCGTGCCGCTGTCGGGCGGCAACTCGCCGAGGATCAGCCGCAGCAGGGTCGTCTTGCCGACGCCATTGGAACCGATCAGCCCGACCTTGTCGCCGCGCAGCAGCGTCGCGGAGAAGTCGCGTACCACCACGCGTTCGCCATAGGCCTTGGAGACATTCTCCAGTTCCGCGACAATCTTGCCAGAGCGTTCTGCCACGGCCACTTCCAGCCGCACATTACCCTGCACTTCCCGGCGTGCTGCGCGCTCCAGGCGCATCGACTCGAGCCGCTGGATGCGGGCCACGCTGCGCGTGCGGCGGGCTTCCACACCCTTGCGGATCCAGACTTCTTCCTGAGCCAGCAGCTTGTCGAACTTCGCCTGCTCGACCTGCTCGTTCGCCAGCAACTCAGCCTTGCGAGCCTGATAGGCGGAGAAGTTGCCCGGAAAGCTCAGCAGCCGTCCGCGATCGAGCTCGATGATGCGCGTCGCCACGCGATCCAGGAAGGCCCGGTCGTGCGTGATGAACAGCAGGCTGCCGCGAAAACCGATCAGTAGATCCTCCAGCCAGCGGATCGACGCCACATCAAGGTGGTTGGTCGGCTCGTCGAGCAACAGCACATCGGGCTGCGCTACCAGGCCTTGCGCCAGCGCAACACGCTTCTGCATGCCGCCGGACAAGGCGCCGAGCCGGGCATCCGGCGCCAGGCCGAGCTGGTTGAGCGTAGTCTCCACGCGCGTACGCACCTGCCAGCCATCGGCAGCGTCGATGGCAGTCTGCAGCGCGTGAAGGCGCGCCATGGCTGCATCGCCGTGGTCGTGCTCCAGCGCAGCGGTGGCGGCATCGTATTCCTGCAGCAGTTGCGTGATCTCGCCCAAGCCCTGCGCGACGGCATCGTAGACCGACATCTGCGGGTCGAAATCCGGCTCCTGCGCCACATAGGCTGTCGTCAGGCCGTTCTGCCGGGAAACCAGGCCATCGTCCAATGCCGCCTGCCCCGCAATGATCTTCAGCAGCGAGGATTTGCCGGTGCCATTGCGGCCGATCAACCCGACGCGTTCGCCGGCTTCGAGCGCAAAATCGGCGTGGTCCAGCAAGGCCACATGCCCGAAGGCAAGTTGGGCGTCAGAAAGCGAAAAAATGGCCATGGCAACAAGATGAGGGGAAGACGAACGCGCTGAAACCGCCCCGCGAACCTCCAGGGGCACACGGCGTGGCAACGCAAAGACGCGTATTGTAGCGGGTCGTAAGATGGGCCTTGTACGCTACGGAGCAAACGCCCGCGGCGACCGCCAAAGCACACAGGCGGCTCGATAAAAACAGGATGGCCACGCGGGAAAACCGGCAGGCAACAAAAAGGCCCGCAGATGCGGGCCCCAAATCTCTCCTGAATGCCTTGCGAACAAAGCATGGACGGAGTGTAGTACACCCGTGGGGTGCCGCTGAAGTCGGAGTTTTACGTAAGGGTAAATGCGCATGCGCATCCGGCATCCCTCCATCGGCGTCTCTTTCGCCTGACTTTCGCACCATCTCGGCGCACTCGCCGGGAGATCGATGGGCCACTTGCGCGGCGCAATTTTCGGTAACTGCGCGGAATTGCGGGTATAGTCTTAGCTCCGCAGCTTTGCGCATGGCGGTCGAACGGGTCCCGGCCCGGCCGGGCGGACCGTGCGCGCACTCTCAATGGACATAGCCTTAATTTTTTTCCTGATTCTCTGCAATGGCATCTTTGCCATGTCTGAAATTGCCGTCGTATCCGCGCGTAAGACGCGGCTGCAACGGCTGATGGAGGAGGGTCGGGCCGATGCGGCAGCCGCCCTCGCCCTGCACAACGAACCCTCCACATTTCTCTCGACCGTCCAGGTCGGTATCACCACCATCGGCATCCTGAGCGGCGCCATCGGCGAAAATGCCTTGGCCATGCCGATGCGTGAATGGCTGCGCGAGTTCCCGGCCATCGCGCCCTACGCCGACGGCCTGGCCTTTGCCTTGGTCATCGCCTTCATCACCTTCCTCTCCGTGGTCGTCGGCGAACTGGTGCCGAAGCGCCTGGCTCTGCTGGCTCCGGAAACCATCGCCATGCTGATTGCCCGGCCGATGACCTGGCTATCGGTTATTGCCCGTCCGATCGTCTTTGCGCTGTCGTGGTCCAGTTCGGCCATCCTGAAGCTACTGCGTGCGTCGCGCCCGGACGAGCCGCCAGTGACCAACGAGGAGATCAAGACGCTGATGGAGCAAGGCGCGGAGTTCGGCGTGTTCCATGCCAGCGAACAGGCCATCGTCTCCAATGTGCTGCGGCTGGACGAACAGCGCATCGGCGCCATCATGACGCCGCGCAAGGATATCGTGTGGATCGACCTCGAGGACGACCGCGACGCAATCCGGGCCGCGGTGCTGGAGAGCCCCTATTCGCGCATCGTGGTCTGCCGCCACGGCCTGGAGAACATCGAAGGCATCCTGCAGATCAGCGACCTGACCAAGCAGTTGCTCACCGACCAGCCGATTTCGCTGGAAAGCGTCTTGCGCACTCCGCTATACGTGCCGGAAACGATCACCACCACGCAGATGCTCGAAAGCTTCCGCCGTGCGCGGCTGCACTTCGGCCTGATCGTCGACGAGTACGGTGACCTGCAGGGCCTGGTCACGCTGACCGACGTACTGACGGCCATCGTCGGCGATCTGCCGAACGACAGCGAAGCGGCAGCCGCCGACGCCGTGCGCCGCGAAGACGGCACGTGGCTGATCGACGGCGCGATGACACTGGAACGCTTCGGCCAACTGATGAATATCGATCGCTTCGAGAACGACCGCGGCGACGATTTCCACACGATGGGCGGTTTTGCCATGCACTACCTCGGCCGTATTCCCGCCGTGGCGGACCGCTTTGAACGCGGGGGCTTTACTTTCGAGATCGTCGACATGGATCGTAACCGTGTCGACAAGATGCTGGTGACGCCACCGCCCGAAGAACCCGAACTCTGATAGCCGGGCCGAACCGACTGCTGATCGGGGCCGGCCGTTGAATCCGCAAGCCCATGCCGCCGACTGCCCGCTCCGACCGCCCCGCGATCCGCTCCCCGCTCTCCGATCTGTCGCTGTCCGCCGTGGTGGCCGGTTTCGTCGCCACGCTCACCGGCTACGCCAGCTCGTTGGTCCTGATTATCCAAGCCGGTCAGGCTGCCGGCCTCGGCTCGGACCTGATCGTGTCGTGGATCTGGGCCACCTCCATCGGTACGGCCATCACGTCGATCTTCCTGTCACTCACCACGCGCACGCCCATCGGCATCGCATGGTCCACACCCGGCGCGGCGCTGCTGATCGCCAGCCTGCCCACGGTGCCCTACCCAGAAGCTATCGGCGCCTTTTTATTCGCGGCGGTGCTGATGATCATCGTGGGCGTCACCGGGTGGTTCGACAAACTGATCCGCGCACTGCCGGCATCGATTGCAGCCGCGCTGCTCGCTGGCATCCTGTTCCGCATCAGCATGGACATGTTCGTGTCGGCACAGAGCCAGACCTCGCTGATCCTGCCGCTGGTGGCTGCCTACCTGCTCGCCAAGCGCTTTATCCCGCGCTATGCGGTACTGACCGTGCTGGTGCTTGGCATGGCGCTCGCCGCCGCGCATGGCGACCTGCATACCGAGCAGGTCACGCTGGCGTTCGGACTGCCCGTGTGGACGACACCCGCTTTCTCGATGCAGTCGTGCATCAGCATCGGCATTCCACTGTTCGTGGTGGCGCTGGCATCGCAGAACATTCCCGGACTGGCCGTGCTGCGTGCCGATGGCTACACCCTGCCCGCCTCTCCGCTGATCAGCGCCACCGGCATCGCCTCGCTCGTCTCAGCACCGTTCGGCTCCCACGGCATCAACCTCGCCGCCATTACCGCCGCCATGTGCACCGGCCCGAGCGCCCACGAGGATCCGTCGCGGCGCTACATGGCAGCGGTAGCGTGCGGTGTTTTCTATCTGATCGGCGGTACGCTGAGTGCGTCGATTGCCAGCATCTTCGGCGCCTTCCCGAAGGCGCTCATCCTATCGATTGCCGGACTCGCCCTGCTGGGTTCCATCGCCAACGGCCTGTCCGGCGCCATGAGCGACCCGCAAGAGCGCGAACCCGCCCTCTTCACCTTCATGATCACGGCCTCGGGCCTGACGCTGTTCGGTATCGGCTCAGCCTTCTGGGGACTGGTCGGCGGACTGCTGGCCCTGCTTCTGTTGCGGCAGCGGTCGCGCTGAGCTTCGCACTGCGCCTCCCCTCGATCCCTACGCCTGTGCAGATGGCGATACGCAGCGACTTCTGCATTGGCACGCGAGTGGAGTAGAATGCGCGTGCTGCACGGCACACCGCTGCAGCGTGTCTCGCCGTAGTTCAATGGATAGAACGCGGACCTCCTAAGTCTGAGATACAGGTTCGATTCCTGTCGGCGGGACCAGTTTCATGCGGGTTTCCAGACTGTCTGTGACAAATCTGTGCCAGATTGGCGATTTCCACCCGTTTTGCCCATGTTTGGTCAAAAAATTCCCCACTAATTTTTGCCCATCGAACTGTATATGCATACAGCATCTTGATGAGCAAATGAGGAAGCCAATATTCCAACACCTTGAGGCGCATTTCAGCGGAATATTTACACCCTCACCACCTGCCCCCGGAAGCAGATCAACCCAGCATCCTCGTCGATGACTTCCACCAATTCTGGAGGAAGCAGTTTCCCATTATGGAAAGTCAGAACAGCAAAGCCTGAGCGATGGTTGGCTGGGCCGTCCTCGCCGTAGGTGAATTGCGGGCCATCCACAGCCGCGAGAGTCCCGGTATCAACACCATAACGGGTGCCGGTATAGTCGGTCCATGGCGTTACTTTCAAGCTGTGCAGGTGCCCGGTAACCATCGACACGCCGGATTTCAGGGCGTTGTTGTATATGGCATGCACCCCATTCGCTTGCCGGTGCTTGATCATCGTATGGCCGTTGACCATCACTGACGTACTAAATCGCCAGTGCGGGAAGTGATCGCGCAAGTCGAAGCCCGGCACGCCCTCATATTCACTCACAAGGCTCGATAGGCGCGTCGTAAAGCGCAGGTCATGGTTACCCCACGTCCAGTGCAGCTTTGCGCCTCTGGCGGCCTTCTCGATCTCCCCTAGGATTTCCCCATCACCCAGCGCCAGCACGTCTATGACGTTGAACAGGTCTTGCCGGATGCCTGCAAACGCGTTCCAGTGCTCTGTTACCTCTGCTGTGTAGCCCTCCTTCCTGAGAAGGGCTAGCGTGCGCTGGGTTGGACTCGTTGCCATTCGTCTTTCGCCTCGTCCGCCGTATCAAACGGCCCTGCTACCCACTTCCTGTTATCCGGCCCGTTGTCCTGCCACAGAACGTATCTCGCCTTGTCGCCTACGGTGTACTTGGCTATCGCCCAGCGTCCGTTCTTTATGGCGTACTGGCCTTCACGCTGCCAGCCCATCACCCTTGCTTCTCAGATACCTGTGCAGACATGTGTTGCGATGAATGCCACACAGTCCATGTGTGCGTCCATGAATTTTCAAATGAAAATGCACACCTAATCGGACGGCTTCTGGACGAGAGCGTGCCGAGCGACCTGACAGCGGATCACATCGACCGATTCGAGGCATCGCTATCCGACCTCGGCCCAGCTACCAGACAGGCCGCAGCACTGGTATGCATGCTGGCAAAGAGCGCCCTACTCGCCCAATACGGTGCGCCACAGGACAAGGAGGATGCGGAGCGGTGGAAACCAATCGAGACGGCGCCGTTGACCGAAGAAATTTGGGCATACAACGGAGAGCAGGGCCGCATGATCTGGTCAGAAGGAACCGATTGGGCGCTGTGGGTCTGGTCAGACGAACTCATGGCGGATGTTGACCCGTCTCCTGATCAACCAACCCACTGGATGCCCCTCCCACCCGCACCGCAGGAGGGCAAGTAAATGCGCACAGTCACATACGACGCGACGGCCACCAGGTCTGAGTACTGGTGCATCTTCTGTCGACGCGCTCTGCCAGTGGTGGACGGCGTGATCGTGCACGACGGTGTCCCGCATGACATTGGAATAACGTTTGACGAAGAGGACAACCCACAATGAGCTGCGGAGAACTAACTCCCCCGGTAGTGGCTCAGATACCAGACGCCCTGCGCGTGCCGCTGGACAGCCTGCATGCCGACGCAGGTTATCTGATAGGCCGGGTCCTCGACAAAAGCCTGACTGCAGACGACGTCGTATCCATCATCAGGTCGCGCATCGATGAAGCGAGAGCCGCGCTAGCCGCACCCGCCCATCCCGCTACAGCAGGGGATGCGGACCTGATTGAGGCGCTGCTTGATGCTGCTGACGAGTGGGCCAACTACGTTGATGTGGATCGCGCCCCAATGACGTTGCGCAAGTATCTGGAACAGGCCATGCGCGCCAGCAAGGGAGGTGAGTGATGAGCCTTGCCTATGAAGCAATGATGTTCGCCCGCGAGGTCCACAAGGATCAGCGCCGGAAGTACACCAACAACCCATACACCGACCATCTGGCCGAGGTGGCGGGCATCGTGGCAACCGTCGCCGTAGAGTCGATGCAGATGCAGGCCCTGATGATCGCGACCGCATGGCTGCATGACTGCATTGAGGATCAAGGTGTACAGCATGAGGTTCTGGCGGGGCTGTTTGGAATCCAAGTCATGACTGGCGTGGTCCTGCTGTCCGACCTCGAAACCGGCAACCGCGCCGAGCGCAAGGCCGCCAGCCGCGCCCGGCTCGCCGCCGCGCCGGGATGGGTGCAGACCATCAAATGCGCCGACCTGATCAGCAACACGTCGAGCATTGTCATGCACGACCCCAAGTTCGCCGAGGTCTATCTCGAGGAAAAGCGCTTGCTGCTTGATGTGCTGACAAAAGCGGATGCGCGCCTGCGGGAGCTTGCCCGCGTCACCGTAGCCGTGCAGGAGGAACAGTGATGCGCAAAGGCTTGCACTACTGGGCGCTATCCATGCTCTTCTTGGCAGGGGATGGGTGGAAGCGGGCTAAACGGAGGTTATGGAAATGACTGACTTTCTGCAATGGATCGGCGCAAACGATGGCCGCGTGCTATTCAGTATCACGGCATTCTGCTTTGTGGCCGTAGTGCTGGCGCTCTGCGGGCCGAAGCGATGAAGCGGCACGGCTGCTATGACCGGAAGCCATTGAGCAACGTGTTAGCTGTCCAGGATGGCTGGACAGAGCATGGGCGGCTGATGCGCCTGATCCCAAACGTAAATTCGAGAGATTGTGTTTATCAAAGAAGTACAGCAGACTCAGCCTGTGATAGCTGCAGATGGAATGAGAGAGGCGCTAGCAAAGATCTTGATGATCACTAGACAGCAATGGGAAGTGGGATTTTCGGAGGGATTAAGATATGACGTTCAACTACCGCCCAGTGACGTGGGTTACAGTCGAAAAAATATCAGAGCTGACGGGTCGCTCGGAGAGCGCATTTAATCACTTGGTTGCGGATGGCCGTCTCGTGGAAGGCATTCACTGGAAATGGTCACCGGACAACAGGCGACACTTCAACCTTGAGGAATACGATAAATGGGTGGCAACCAGCAATTCGAAGGGGTCTACGCGCGGGAGGCGTCGATCCTCATCAGTTTCCACTGGGAAGGGCGACGCCATAGGGAGCGACTCGCCATTGCGCCAACCACCGCAAATCTCCGCGCTGCTGCCCGCTTGAGAGACCAGATTGTCAAAGCCATTGAGATCGACAAATTCACGCTCGACGACTTTGCCACGCACTTTCCTGATTCGGCCTACCTGCGCAAGGTAGGCGGTCCAGTCGGGGCTACATTTGAAGTCGTTGTCGAGAATTGGTTAACAGTGGTGGGCCAGGATCTGGCTGCGACCACTGTCAAGGAGTACCGCAATACCTTGGCGCGCCATTTTCAGCCGGATTTCGACCAGCGCCAGATTGCTTCAATTAGCTACGAGGAACTTGCGTTGCATTTAGCGGCGAAAAAGATTCGCAGTGGGAAAACGTTCAACAATATTATGACGCCTGTGCGTGGCGTATTCGCCTACGCCCTTAAAACCAAGCGTATCAGTATCGATCCGACACTAGAAATCCCTGCGCGGCAGCACCAGAAAGCGAAGCCGGATCCACTGGAAGTGCATGAGATCGAGTTGGTATTAGATCACCTACGAAAACGCGACAGCAGCCAGTGGCTAAATTACTTCGAGTTCGCATTCTTTACTGGGTTGCGCCCGTCCGAACTTATCGCTCTTAAATGGAGTAGCGTCGATTTCCTCCGCAAGCGCGTAACAGTGGAAAGCGCCAGGGTACGCGCTGTGGACAAGGACGCCAAGACCCACCGTTCACGCGATGTGGATTTACAGAGTCGGGCGCTTGCTGCGCTGAAGCGCCAGAAAGCACATACGTTTATGGCTGGCGAGCACGTGTTTCATAATCCAGCGACAGGCCTAAGATTCTTCGATACAGGGGCACCCGTACAGGACTGCTGGCGGCCTACCCTAAAGGCAGTCGGCCTGCGGGACCGTGACGCCAAGCAGACCCGGCACTCCTTTGCCACAATGTGCCTGCACGCCGGAATGAATCCCGCCTATGTGGCACGGCAAATGGGCCACATTGACACGCGCATGTTCTTTGAGGTGTACTCTAAGTGGATCGACGGCCAAGCCAATGACAGGGAGATATCGAAGTTGGATGCGCTTTTTTCTCAGTCGCACGGGGCAAAGTCGTTGTGACAGTTTTTGTGACAGAACAAGGTAAATCATGGGAAACAGTTGACGAGAGATCAACGGTTTGCGCCCATGAATTCCCTTGAATTTGGGCTTTTACAAATTCGATTCCTGTCGGCGGGACCACCTCCTCCACCTTCTCCATTTCCTCTTCACTACCCTCCTGAGCCACCGTGCGCTTCACTTCGAACGCGCAGGCACGCTACGCAGCAGAACCGCACCCGCCACCGCCGAGACCAGCGACCCGAGCAAGACACCCAGCTTCACGCCGTTCTGCAAGGCGGCATCATCCGGAAATGCCAGCAGTCCGATGAACAGGCTCATGGTGAAACCAATGCCGCACAACAGCGCCACGCCATAGAGTTGGCGCCACGACGCATGGCTCGGCAACTGGGCCCAGCCGAGGCGGATGGTGGCAAGCGCGGCCAGAAAGATGCCGGCTTGCTTGCCCACGAACAGGCCCAGCGCGATGCCGAGCGGAACCGGTGCGAGCAGTGCCTGTGGCGACACGCCGGCAAACGTGACGCCGGCATTGGCGAAACCGAACACTGGCACGATGAGAAAGCCGACCCACGGCGCAATGGCGTGCTCGAGCCGCAACAACGGCGATGTCGGTGCGCCTGACTTCGCTGAATCATCAGCATCATGCGGAATGGTCAGCGCCAGCAGCACACCCGCCAGCGTCGCGTGAATGCCAGATTTGAGCACACCAACCCAGAGCACGAGGCCCACCAGCAGGTACCAGGGCAAACGCCGGCAACCGAGCCGGTTCATTACCACGAGCAGTGCAAGCACGGCAGCCGCGGCAATCAGCGCGCTCACCTGGAGCTGGCTCGTGTAGAAGAAGGCGATGATCAGGATGGCACCCAGGTCGTCCAGAATGGCCAGCGCCGTCAGGAAAACCTTGAGCGAAATAGGCACGCGTGAGCCGAGCAGTGAAAGCACGCCGAGCGCAAAGGCGATATCGGTGGCGGCAGGAATGGCCCATCCGGCGGGCTGGCCCTGTGCGCCCTGGTTCAGCGCGAGGTAGATCAGCGCTGGCCCGGCCATGCCGCCAAGTGCCGCGGCGCCGGGCAGAATGCGCCGGTGCCAGGTGGACAATTGCCCGTTGATGACTTCGCGCTTGATTTCGAGCCCGACCAGCAGGAAAAACACCGCCATCAAACCATCGTTGATCCAGTGCAGGATCGAGAGGCCGCCCAACGAATAAGCCAGCGCCGCCGTGTAATGCCCGGCCCATGGCGAGTTTGCCACGAGCAAGGCGAGCGCAGCCGCCAGCATCAGGATCATGCCGCCCGCGGCGGGATGCTGAAAAAGGATCTGGAAACGTTTGGCCGGACGGCCGTGGGCATGTTGCGGACGGGAATGGGCGATCGACATGCGTGTGCTCCAGAAAACGGTTGATCTCGTTCTCCGTATTCGAGTCCTTGCAGCGGACCCGGGCGCACGCAGCACACGCCATGTGCCACCATTTTACCTGCTGCGTCCCGCCCAGGCAAACGTGTCGCGGCGAGACATGAAAAAGCCCGCCCTCGGGGGGGCGGGCTGGCTGCGGACGCTCCGCACCTTCACGTCAAGTCTGGCAGCACATCCAACATCAACAGGCCGAATATCAATCCGAGAATCGACCCTAGGATCCGCCATCCAATCCGGACGGAACGAATCGTTGCTGGCACGGTGCTGAATGCAATCGCACCGGCTAGGCTGACAGTCACCAACAAATACATGCTGAAGAAGGTGGTCGGAAAATCCATGTCCGCCTCCGCTACCAGTGTTGCACTGGCGCTTTCAGTATAGGCGGTACAGGACGGGATGCAATACGGGCGCGCGGCCTGTCGGCATACCTGCACTGTGTGCAGGTTCGGTACCTGTCACTCCTTGCGCGAGATTGCGCGCGCCAGCAGGATCACGGGGATCAATCCGGCCAGCACGATCGTCAGCGCCGGCACTGCTGCTTCACCGAGGCGTTCGTCGGCGGCCAGCTGATTGGTGATGACCGCGAGCGTATCCATATTGAACGGACGCAGCACCAGTGTTGCCGGCAATTCCTTCATCACGTCCACGAAAACCAGCAAAGCTGCCGTTAGCACGCTGCGCCGAAGCAGCGGCGCGTGAATCCGGGTCAGCAACTCCCAGTTGGACGCGCCCAGGCTGCGTGCACTCGCATCGACGGCAGGCGTGATCTTGGCGAGACCAGCTTCGACCGTCTGCAGGCCCGCCGAGAGAAAGCGGACAAGATACGCATACAGCAGCCCAAAGATGGTGCCGGTCAGCGCGAGCCCGGTGAACCAGCCTTGTGCGTACATCCAGTGATCGAGGCGCGTCAGCGGAATCAGAATGCCCACGGCCAGCACTGCGCCCGGCACGGCGTAACCGAGGCTGGCGATATCGTTGCCGAGCCGGCTCAGCCGCCCCGGCGCAAGACGTACGGCATAGGCCAGCAGCAAGGTACACACCACGGCAAGCACTGCCGTCAGCGAGGCCAGCTTGAGCGTGTTGGTCAGCCACAGCAGATAGCGTTCGACATTCAATGTCTCGACATCGCGCAGCGCCAGACGCAGCATGATCCAGGTGGGCAGCACGAAGCCGATCAGCAGCGGCAACATGCACACTGCATTGGCGACCACCGCAGCTGTGCCCGACAGGCGGCGCGCTTCCGGCTTGCGGAAGCGCTGGCCGACGCCGTAGAAACGCAAGCGCCCACGGCTGCGCTTTTCGAGCACAAGCAGCACGAAGACGAACAGCAGCAATGCCGATGCCAGTTGTGCCGCGGCGACGCGGTCGCTCATCGACAACCAGGCGCGGTAGATACCGGTGGTGAAGGTCTGCACGCCAAAGTATGCAACGGCGCCGTAATCGGCCAGCGTTTCCATCAGCACAAGCGCCACGCCGGCCGCTGCGGCCGGGCGTGCCAGCGGCAGCACCACACGGAAGAACGCTTGCGCCGGACTGCTGCCGAGTGTGCGCGCGGCATCGTGCAAGCGCGGGCTGCGCTCGATGAATGCGGTCCGCACCAGCAGGTAGACATAGGGATACAGCGCGAAGATGAACACCAGCGCCGCGCCACCAGTCGAGCGGATCTCGGGAAACCAGGGCAGGCGCCGCTCACCCGTCAGTTCACGCAGCAGGCTCTGCACGGGACCGGAGAACTGCAGGAAATCGGTGAAGGCGTAGGCCATCACATAGGTGGGTACCGCCAAAGGCAGGATCAGGGCCCACTCGTACAGGCGCTTGCCCGGAAAATCGTAGGCCGCCACGATCCACGCCACGGCGATGCCGATGACCGCGGCGCCGAGACCGACCGAAACCAGCAGGATCAGCGTGGTTCCGATGTAAGACGGCATGACCGTCTGCAGCAGGTGGCGTAGGATGTCGCGCGACGCGGCATTCGGGTCGAGCACCGTCGCCAGCAGGCCGAGTACCGGCACGGCCACGACGGCTGCCAGAGCCAGCGCGATCCAGGGCATCCATGTGTGATAGCGGCGCACCGCCCCTAAACGGCGGGATGGCCGCACAGCGGGAGCGGTATCCATGGGAGCAGCTTGGTCGGGCATGGCGCAGGCAAGACAGAATGTTGAACCGGATACCGTCCGGGATGGCGGCACGACACCACCACCGAAAACATCGAGGCTGGTCTGCGTGGGTAGCGCGGCAGGCTGGCGGATTGCCGCGCACGCGCATTGCAAATTATACTCATTCGCTTAACCATTACCGATGTCGCCCTGACCGCACCGGACTGGCTACCCTGCCAGCCCTCTTGCGGTCCGACCTGCCGCTTCATGACGCAGCCACACCTGCAACTCGACCGTATCCACATTGCCTACGACACCCCGACGGGTGCCCAGGAAGTCATCAGCGGCCTGTCCCTGGCCCTGGCCAAGGGCAAGATCGGCTGCTTGCTGGGGCCATCGGGTTGCGGCAAGACCACCGTGCTGCGCGCCATCTGCGGCTTCGAGCCCCTGTCGGGCGGCGCCATCACACTGCACGGCGTCACGGTCAGCGACGCCCGGTACAGCATGCCGCCGGAGAAACGCAAGGTCGGCGTGGTGTTCCAGGACTACGCCCTGTTTCCGCATTTGTCCGTCGCCGACAACATCGGCTTCGGCCTGCGCAAGCTGCCCCGCGATGCGCGGCAAGCACGCGTGCAGGAGCTGCTGGGACTGGTCGGCCTGCCCCAGGCCGGCGGCAAGTATCCGCACGAACTGTCCGGCGGCCAGCAGCAACGCGTCGCCCTGGCCCGCGCCCTGGCGCCTGCGCCGGAACTGCTGCTGCTGGACGAGCCCTTTTCGAACCTCGATGTCGATCTGCGCGAGCGTCTTGCGACCGAGGTGCGCGACATCATCAAGCATGCGGGCGCGACGGCCATCCTGGTCACGCATGACCAGTTCGAGGCCTTTGCCATCGCCGACGAGATCGGTGTGATGTCGAATGGCACCATCGTGCAGTGGGACGACCCATACAATCTCTATCATCAACCGCACACGCGCTTTGTCGCCGACTTCATCGGCCGTGGCGTGTTCGTGCCTGGCCGCCATGTGGCGGAAGCGGACGGCGAGGCACATGTCGATATCGAGCTGGGGCAGTTGCCGCTCTCGGCCTGCGAGATCGCCGAGCAGCATCTGGCTAACGGTGGGGACAGTGTCGACGTGCTTCTCCGGGCCGACGATGTTTTGCACGACGACGACAGCCCGCTCAAGGCCCAGGTGGTGCGCAAGGCATTTCGCGGCGCCGATTTCCTGTACACGCTGCGGCTGCCATCCGGGCGCGAGGTACTGGCCTACGTGCCCAGCCACCATGACCATGCCATTGGCGAGATGATCGGCATTCGCCTCGTGGCCGACCATGTGGTGACATTTCCGGCACGCGCAAGCGCATGAATCCAGCGGCTAGTGGATTCCGCTGTCCCGGATCCACAACGCAGTTCCGGTCCGGCAAGAGATTTGCGATGCACTGCAACAATTTTTCAGGGCGTCTGTTATACTGCGCGCCAGTGAGTTCGCCATGCGAGCCCCGCGAGGATGTTTTTCCGGCGTTGCTGTCCTGCGCCACCCTGCCCGCACCCGCTCCCATCTCTGCATTACCGTCCACTGTCCGGCTTGCCGGCCACAGACCTCCGCAGAAGCAATCTCACCTGATGCTTCGCCTCCGATCCTGTTAAGGCAGTGCATGCGCCGCTTGTGTGCGCAATGAAACTGCCCGCCTGCCGGGAAATGTGTCAGCTAGCCAGTCCGAGCGATTGGTCGCCGATCCTGTCCCCAGCCTGCCACCGTAGCCAGCCTGGCTGTCCCTACGGTCTCATTGATTGGCGCCGACGCCCACGACGACGCTGCATACCGCCGCTCCGCTCAACCGGAAGGGCGCTGCTTTTTCTGAAAGAACCATATGACACAGCAACTGAACGAAACGACTCAGCCTATCGTGCCGAGCCCGATCGAAAAACTCGAAGCCATTCTGCACGCCGGCGATACCGCCGCTACCGCACCGCAGGCCACCGACTCCCCCTTCGCCGCGCTTGGCCTCAATGCCAATCTGCAACGCGCTCTCGCGGAAATCGACTTCACCCAGCCGACCGAAGTCCAGGCCAAGGCGATCCCTGCCTCGCTGGCCGGACGCGACCTGCTGGTCTCGAGCCAGACCGGTTCGGGCAAAACGGCCGCTTTCATGCTGCCAGCACTGCAACTGATCAGCGAGAAGCCGGCCCCTGCCCGTCCGCACTCTGACGAACCAGTCAAGCGTATGAAGGGGAAGCGCCCGCGTCCGCAGCCGGCGCAACCTTCGCTGCTGGTGCTGACGCCCACGCGCGAACTGGCGCTGCAGGTAAGCAATGCCACCCTGCAGTTCGGCAAGCACCTGCGCCGCATTTTCTGCGCCAGCATCCTTGGCGGCATGCCGTATCCCAAGCAGTTGGCCATGCTGGCCAAGATGCCGGACATCCTGGTCGCCACGCCGGGCCGCCTGCTCGACCATATCGCCTCGGGCCGCATCGACCTGTCCAAGCTGGACATGCTGGTGTTCGACGAAGCCGACCGCATGCTCGACATGGGCTTCACCGATGACATCGACGCTATCGTCGCCGCCACGCCGGCAACGCGCCAGACGCTGATGTTCTCGGCCACCGTGGACGGCAACATCGCCCGCCTGGCAGCGCGCATGCTGCGCGATCCGCAGCGCATCGAAATCGCCGCGGCGAAGGTAACGGCGAACAACATCGAACAGCGCCTGCACTATGCGGATGACCTGTCGCACAAACAGCAACTGCTCGACCATCTGCTGCGCGACGTGTCGCTCAAGCAGGCCATCGTCTTCACCGCCACCAAGCGTGACGCCGACTCGCTCGCCGAACGCCTGGCCGACACGGGCTTTTCCGCTGGGGCGTTGCATGGCGACATGAACCAGGGTGCGCGCAACCGCATGCTGACCGCCCTGCGGCGCGGCAACATCCAGGTGCTGGTGGCCACCGATGTAGCCGCTCGCGGCATCGACGTACCGGACATCACGCACGTGGTGAACTTCGACCTGCCGAAGCAGGCCGAGGACTATGTGCACCGTATCGGCCGCACGGGCCGCGCCGGCCGCGCCGGCATCGCCATCAACCTGGTGAACCACGGTGAAGTGTTCCAGTGGCGCCGCATCGAGCGCTTCATCGACCGTCGCCTGGACGCCACGGTCATCGCCGGTCTTGAACCCAAGCGCAGCGCTGCCCGCAGTGCACCCAAGGGCAAGCCGCGCTTCGAGGGCCGTCCTGGCCAGTCGCGCCAGGGACGTCCGGGTGGCAATGGCGGCGGATATGGTGGCGGACGCAGCGAAGGTTTCCGTGGTGACGGTTTCCGCAACGACGGCCCGCGCCACGATGGTTACCGCGCAGACGGCTACCGTGGCAAACCCGGTGGCCGACCGGACGGCTTCCGCGGCAACGCGGACAACCGCGGCAATGTGGAAGGCGCCAATGTGAACACCAACCCGTGGGCCAACACGCGCCGCAACGATGGCGGCTACCGTGGCCAAGCCACCGGCGACCGCTATCGCGGCGATGGTGCGGGCAACGGCTTCGGCAACCGCAACGGTGACTATCGCGGCGCGGCGCGCCCGCGCAGCAACGACGGCTTCCGTGCTGGCGGCCGGTCGCGCTTCAACGACCGCTGATCGCCTGCTGATCGATTGGCATCGCACGCCCCGGCGGGTTTACTCGCCGGCTGCGATCACAATGCCAGCCTCCGTTGCGCATGATTAGCCGCGCATCACGCCAGCGTGATCACACGGCGCATGAGCGGAACCCGATCCAGCCAAGGTCGGCACCGGGTTCCGCCGCCCCTCTGAAACAGGCGCTGCGGAATGCAGGCGGCGTCATCCACGCCGCCCCGCGTACCGCTTGGTACACGCCAAAGTAAGGCAAACTCCAGGTATCGTCACGCCCCGGCAGGAATCCATCGTAGGGTTCGAACACCGAACCGGTCCATTCGCGTACGCTGCCCCACTGGAAAGTGCCATTGCGGGTTGCGGCCATCTCCCACTCATCCTCGGTCGGCAAACGACGACCCGCCCAACGGCACCATGCTTCCGCCTCGAACAGGCTGACATGGCAGACCGGCTCATCCAGCGGCAACACGATATCGCTGCCAAAGCGCTGCATATGCCAGCGCACTGTCCGCCCCCCCTCGCGCTGGCGCGACCAGTAGCGCGCCACGGAGCGTTCCTGGAACATCATCCATTGCTGACCGGCGGCACTCCACCAGGCCGGGTTGTCGTAACCACCATCTTCCACAAATGCCAGGAATTGGCGATGACTCACTGGCGCTGCGTCGATCTCGAAGGGCGGGACATAGGTGCGCTGCGCCGGGCGTTCGTTGTCGAACGAGAGTCCTTGGCCCGCATCCCGGCCCAGTGTCATGCGTCCACCGGTAAACGAAAGCGTCCCGGGTTCGCAACGCCATGGCGCGCGGGCCATGCCACCGGGCAAGGGGCGGCCCAGCGCCTGCAGAATGGCGATCAAGCCTTCCGCCTCCAGCACCTCGCGGAACAAGGTCATGCGAAAAGGTTCGAGGGCCTCGTCGGAATCATCATGCAGGTTTGTGAGCTGCGCCAGGATGCGTTCAAGCGTGTTGGCCGCATAGGCCTTGATGACCGCCAGCTCAGGAAGTGTGACTTCCCAGCGCGTGTCAGGCGGAATCCGGTCGGCATCGAACCACGCATCAGCGCCATCCAGCAAGGTGGGCGCGGCCGGCTCCCAGAGAGAACCGGCAGGGCCGCGGATTTCGGAGGGATCGCGCAGGCACCATTTCTCGCCATACCAGGCCAGGTTGCCGAGCGTCCACTGCGGCGGAGAAAACTCATGGCTGGGCATCAGACGCCAGTTGCGCTCATGCATGCCAAATGCGGCCAGCAAGCTCAACGTGCGGTTGCGTGCGTCGACCAGCGCGTGTGCAATGCCCTGACGAGGCATGGTGCGCGCGTCGTGCCAGGAATCCCCGGCACCCGTGAAATACAGGTCCGGCAACATGAAGAACCCCGCCATGAAATGAGTCCTCGGATCAGGAACCTTCATTATGGCATCGTCGGCCGCCGGCCTGCACACGCACGCCCTGCCATGAGCTGCGTCTAGCCGCGCGCGTGGAATACTGCGAAGGCGTCCTGACGGTCGTGCCACACACAGATGTCATCGAAGCCAGCCTGCTCGAGCAACAGGGCAAAATCCTCGTCGCGATATTTGTATGAACTCTCGGTATGGATACGCTCGCCATGCAGAAAGCGGCGGGTTCCGCCTGACCAGGTCACAGTTACATCGCGCCGGGCCTGCAGGTGCATTTCGATGCGGTTGTGTGCGGCATTGAACAGGGCGATGTGTTGCCAGTCCCCCACCTCGAAATCCGCACCGGCAAGGCGATTGACGTGTCGCAGGATGTTGAGGTTGAAGGCCGCCGTTACGCCGAGCGGATCGTCATACGCATCTTCGAGCGTCTCCACCGACTTGAGCAGGTCAACCCCGATCAGCACTCCGTCGCCCCGCGCGCTTGCCGCACGGATGCGCTGCAGGAGCGCCAAGGCTTCGATCGGCGTAAAGTTCCCGATGCTCGATCCGGGGTAAAAAAACAGTCGGTTGTCACGTCCCACCGTGGACGGAAAATCGAATGGCGTCGATAGGTCGGCGCCGACCGCCTGCATGGCGATCTCGGGAAACTGGCGTTGCAATCCTTCGAGCGTATCGCGCAGGTACTCCACCGAGATATCCACGGGGACATACTGCGCCGGTCGCAAGGCAGGAAACAGCCGCGCCGCTTTCTGGCAATTGCCGGCCCCCAGGTCGATCATCACCGGCCGCTCGCCGATCCGTCTCGCGATATCGTGCTGGTGTGTCGCCAGAATCTCTGCTTCGACGCGCGTCGGATAGTACTCGGGCAAGGCAGTGATCGTGTCAAACAAGCGCGAGCCAAGTCCATCGTAGAAAAACTTGGGCGACAGCCATGCACGCGGCGCCGTCAGGCTGGCGGTGATTTCGGCACATGCGGCATCGGGGTGCTTGGCGAACTCTGCGCGGGATGCACTGCGTGCACGGTCAGGACGAACGGATGCGGGACGGGTAGCTGGCCGGACTTCAGGCGGTGACGATTGCGACGACAGGACTCCTGGCATGCTTGCTCCTCCTTGGTGGGTACGGACCTCAAGCAGTGACCATGCCAGCCAGCGCAGCCTCGCGGGATAAACATGCAGATGCGATGGCCGTGCATCACCGGACACTACCCGGACCATATCAGTGGCAAGGCGATGACAGCCGCCGTCGTCTCCTGCATGAAGCGGACGGCCGCCAGCGTCGGGACTCATCTTACTCCCGCATATGTGATACGGCCACCACGAAATACGGGACATGCGTAGCGATCCCGTGACGCATACGTGGCTAATGGCTGCAAGTGTCTGCTCCTCTGCATTTTTTTGCACAACGATTGTAAAGTTGACACCGCCTACGCCACGCAGCTTGAAAATCCGGGCCGCCTCCTGCCAGCCCCGATTATTGCAATGCACAGCAATGAATTGCCGCTAGCCGGTTTTTTTGCCTTATAATCCGCCCAACGCTGATAAGCGTCCCTCCAAAGGGGAGTAGCTCCGGGACCTGGTCCTGAGCACAATCGTCATTACGAGACGTCCGTCTCCGGTTGTGCTGGTTGCGCACCTGCTGTGTGCGTCTCCGAGCGAGACCTTTGCGACCTGTCCAATGGTCCGCAAAGGCGTCCCTACGCGCTCCATTCGACAGTCTTCCGAGGGTCTTTTCGACTTTTAAACTGTCCGAGGAAAATTCATGGAGTGGTTGACTGATCTGTTTACGATGCAGTTCCTGACAGCACTGGTATCGATCATCATCATCGATCTGGTGCTCGCCGGCGACAATGCCATCGTGATTGCGCTGGCAGCGCGTAACCTGCCGCCTCACCTGCAAAAGAAAGCCATCGTCTGGGGCACCATCGGCGCGATCGTCGTGCGCTCGGCCATGACGCTTGCCGTCGTGTGGCTGCTCAAGATCCCGGGTCTGCTGCTGGTGGGCGGTGTCGCGCTGGTGTGGATCGCCTACAAGCTGCTCACCGATGATTCGGGTGACGACGAACACGGCGCCGCACAAAACACCCTGTGGGGCGCCATGAAGACCATCATCATCGCCGACGCGGTGATGGGCATGGACAACGTGCTGGCTGTGGCCGGCGCCGCACACGGCAGCTTCCTGCTGGTGGTGCTCGGCCTGCTGATCAGTATCCCCATCGTGGTGTGGGGCAGCTCGCTGGTGCTGCGCCTCATGGAGCGCTATCCGTCGATCATCTACATCGGTGCAGGCGTGCTGGCCTTTACCGCTGCGAAGATGATCGTCAGCGAGCCGATCGTCAAGCCGACCATCGCAGCCTATCCGGTACTGTACTGGGCCACCTTCGCGCTTTGCCTGGGCATCGTGCTGCTCGGTGGCTACCTGGTCAAGAAGCGTCGCGCTGCCGCCGCAGCCTGACCTTCCGGCTTACGCCCTCAAGAAAAGGCCCCTCCGGGGGCCTTTTTGCATGCTGTTGGCCGCCACCACCCCGGTAGCGGCTCTATGGGATAATGTGGCGGTACTGCTGTCTGGGCATTGCCGCGCAACCTCCTTTCTCACGAATGAAACAATACCTCGACCTGATGCGCCACGTGTATGAGCATGGCGTGGAAAAATCGGACCGGACCGGTACCGGCACACGCTCGGTCTTTGGCCACCAGATGCGCTTCGATCTGCAGCAGGGTTTTCCCATGGTGACGACCAAGAAGCTACATCTGAAATCCATCATTTATGAGCTGTTGTGGTTTCTCCAGGGCGCAACCAATGCGCGCTGGCTGCAGGAGCACGGCGTAACGATCTGGGATGAATGGGCCGATGCCAGCGGCGAACTGGGGCCGATCTATGGTTACCAATGGCGTTCCTGGCCGGCGCCGGATGGCCGCCACATCGACCAGATCAGCCAGTTGATGGACCAGTTGCGCAGCAATCCCGATTCGCGCCGCCTGATCGTATCGGCTTGGAACGTGGCCGATATCCCGCGCATGAAACTGCCGCCGTGCCACGCTTTCTTCCAGTTCTACGTGGCCGAGGGCAAGCTGTCGTGCCAGCTATACCAGCGCAGTGCCGACATCTTCCTGGGCGTGCCGTTCAACATCGCCAGCTACGCCCTGCTCACGCACATGATCGCCCAGCAAGCGGATCTCGATGTCGGTGATTTCGTCTGGACCGGCGGCGACTGCCACCTCTACAGCAACCATTTCGAACAGGTCCGCACGCAACTGGCCCGTGAGCCCATGCCGCTGCCGACCCTGAACTTCACACGCAAGCCGGATTCGATCTTCGACTACCGTTTCGAGGACTTCGATATTGCCGGCTACACCTCCCATCCGGCCATCAAGGCCCCGGTTGCCGTTTGAACATCCAATCGACCGCATGATCGATCACCCGATCGGGTCTGCGGCCGGTTACTGATCCAAGATCCGCATTGTGACCATCCTGACCCTGATCGTCGCCAAGTCCCGCAATCACGTCATTGGCCGTGACAACACGCTGCCGTGGCGCCTCCCCGAGGACCTCGCGCATTTCCGCCGCACGACCATGGGCGCGCCAATCCTGATGGGCCGCAAGACCTACGAGTCGATCGGCCGTCCTCTGCCGGGCCGGCGCAATATCGTCATCAGCCGTAACCGGGATCTGGTCATCGCAGGTTGCGAAGTCGCGCATTCGCTTGAAGAGGCGCAACTGCTCTGCATCGGTGTGGAGGAAATCTTCCTCGTCGGCGGTGCGCAGCTGTATGCCGAGGCGTTGCCCAGCGCGGACCGGCTGATCGTTACCGAAGTGGATATCGAGATCGATGGTGACGCGTTTTTTCCACCCATCGACCGGAAAGTATGGCGGGAAACCGCGCGCGAAACACATCGGGCGGCACCGCCAAATACCTTTTCCTTTGCGTTCGTCACCTACGAGCGCCTGCCATCCCAGGCCGAGTGAGGGCTAACCCCGAGTCCTGCCCAGCCGTGCGCCTGTATCACGGCTGATACACTTTTGGCCGGTGCGGCGCAGCCCGTTGCCAGCCGCGGCGTCCGGCACCTGACATACCGCTGCGCGCCCCTTCTCCACCCCGCTGCCACGCGATATCGGTTTCACGCCTGAAACCGATATCGCGACGTTTTCCAGTCATCTCGCGCATCCTCTCCGCCACACCGCCAGCCTGCGGGGCACATCGCCCGTGGCACGCTTGTCGCTATGGTGTGGGCGAGGGAGAAAGCCATGACGCCTACAACTACATACGTCTGGCGGGGGGAGCCTGCGCGCATCTTGTGTCTGATGATGCTGTGTGCCGCCGCCGTTCTCGCAGCAATGCCTGCCCAGGCTGACAGCGGGGATATCGTGGTCCTGCGCGAGGTGGCACCACGCGTGGCCTACCGGGGCCTACCGCGCAACGAAATCCCCGAACACACCGTTATTGATACCTTCCCGCAGCAGCAGTTTGCCCAGGCGACCGACCTTGAACTCGGCCGTGCTCAGGCCGGACCGCTGCGCTCTGTCCAGGCACAGATCGCCATCGGCAATCCGGCCACCAGCATGGCCCAGCCAGGATCGCTGCTGAGCGACGCGCTGATCGGAGGTGGCCGGCGCGACGGTGGTGGTGGTATTGCAGATCGCGTGCAACAGGCCACCGGCATGATTTCCGGAGCGGTGGGCCAGGCGCTTGCCCCATTGAGCGGAGGCGCGCGATGAACCGCAATCCGCGTGCATTCGCCTGGCTATCCATCTTCGTCATGCTGTGGTTCGGCCCGGCTCAGGCGCAAAGCATCGCTCCCCTGCCCGCCAGCCTGTCGACACGGATCGATGATGCAGCAGGCAGTGACATGCGCGGCCGCGTCGCCGTGAACGTGGCGGCAGGCGCAGGGAACGCCCAATCCAACACGGCTGTTCTGGCGCCAGACGGCGTCGCCGTCGTGCGCCAGAACCAGGCGGCGCGCATCCAGGCCGGACCGGGCGCGGCGTCGAGCCATATCGGCGCCGATGTCTTCCAGAACGCCAATGGCTTGCTCAGCCTCAACATGGCAAGTGGCTACGGCAACCTGCAGGGCAATACCGTCGCGGTCGCACAGGCCGTCGAGATCGAAACGGTTGCGGACAGCATGCTGCAGTCCACCACCGCGCACAGGAGTCGCAGCGATGCACCCGTTGTCGTGCCATCGCACCGCCAGGCAACGGTTCACCCGGATGCCTTCGCCGGTGCCAATGGCATCGTCCAGGTGAATCAGGCGGCAGGATCGGGGAATGTCGCATCCAACGTTTTTGTGCTCCGTCCCCCGGCGGGCACTTTTTTCTAAGTGAAGGCAGGAGAATGTCATGAAAGCAAAACTTGTTGCACTGGCAGCATTGGCCACGCTGTCTTCCGGCGTCGTCTTTGCCGGGTCGGGATATGGGTCGCATGACAAGCCGGATGATGCGGATATCTACAACTACACGCATCTGTCCAATGACATCCATGTCGCCGGATACGGGCTGGCACTGGGTCTGATCAAGTTCGGCGCGGAATCGGCCGCCACGGTCAACAGCGATCAGATCAGCATGTTCGGCACGACGATGAATTTCGGTGGCGAAAACAAGGCACGCCTTGGTGGTAATGCGCTGCGCGGCGCGGAAGGCAATATCGGTGTGAACGTGTCGGCTGGCGCGGGCAATGCCCAGGCCAACGACGCGGCACTGACCGCAGTGGATGGCGGCGGCTCGTCGCATAGCAACGGATATCGCAAGGATCACAAGGACAACGATGCGGCAGCCGTATTTGCAGCGGCACAGGTGTTCTCGTCGCAGACTGGCAAGTCGAACCTCGCGATGGTATCCAATGCGGAAAACGTCGCATCCCTCAACGGCAATGCGCTGCGCAATGCGGCGGGCAATATCGGCGTGAACATCGCATCGGGCGCCGGCAACCTGCAGAACAATGGCATGGCCGGTTCGACCAACAGCTCTGGCACGCTGGCGAAGGCCACGTCGTCCAATGCCCAGGCATCGTTCGGCAACGTGCTGTTTGAGCTGGGCTGCGATCCGGTCAACAGCGCCGTGGTTTCCGGCAATGCACTGCGCGGGGCGACCGGCAACATCGGTCTGAACCTGACGGCTGGCGCTGGCAACCTGCAGCACAACGGTCTGGCCATTGCCACGGCGACTGCGCCGCGGAATTGATGGTCCGTTTCACGGCACCATGTGCCGCACGCGGTGGCCGTCCACGGATGGCCACCGCCCTGGGATGACGAGACACGCCATGCGCCTCTATACGATCCTCGCCGCACCTCTGACAGGATGGCTCCTGTGCAGTGGCGTGGCCGCGCAGACGGCCGTGCCGCTGCAGATCGACGGGCAGCCGGCAATCACCAAGCGCGTGACGAGCCTGGCCGCGATGCGTTACCGCAATGTGATGCGCCAGGAACTGGATTTCAGTTGCGGCGCGGCAGCGCTCGGTACGTTGCTGCGGTATGGCTATGGGGTCGATATCGAAGAACGCCGCATCATCAGCGACATGCTCAAGATATCGGACGCCGAGGAAGTCATGCGGCGCGGATTTTCAATGCTGGACATGCGCAACTATGTCGAGACGCTCGGCTTTCGTGGCACAGGATTCCGTGTCGAACTGAGCGCGCTGCGGCAACTCAGGATTCCCGTGATCGTCCTTCTGGACATCAAGGGATACCAGCATTTCGTCGTGGTACGCCAGGCGGCGGAAGGACGGGTATTCGTCTCCGACCCTGCGCTGGGCAACCGCATCATGCCGGAGCATGAATTTGCCGAAGCATGGAACAACCTCGTGTTTGCCGTGATCGGCCAGCCTTTCCCGCAAACGTCAGAGCTGCTCAAGGCCGACGCGCCTGTACTCCGCCAGCGCACCGACGCGGCGATGCGTGCAGGCGCGCGGGCGCCGTCAGTCGATTTCGGGCTGGCGCACATGGATTTTTTCTGACATGAACAACGCTCGCTGGATTCTTCCCATGACCCTGCTGGCATGTGGCACGCCAGCCTGGTCAGCCGCGCCGGTCCAGCCCGTGATGGTCGAGCTGGTCGATGATGGTGAACTTGCTGCCGCGCGCGGCAAATACCTCGGCCAGTTCGTCGTAACAGGATTCATGGTTGAAATGGCGACGCAATGGCTCAATCATGAAGCGCTTGCCACGGCAAGTGCGCGCCTGACCGCTGCCGGTCTCGATCGCGGCGGCCACCCGGAAGTCTCTGTGAATACCGCCGCAAACGTCAATGCGTCGGCGCAGGCTTCTTCTGCCCCCGCGCCTGCCGGTGTAGCCGGTCTGCAGATCAGCGGGCTCGGGCAGATCTCGCAGATCGCTGGCGATGGCAACACCATGGCCAATGTCACAACCATCGCCTTCCAGCGTGAGCCGCTGCCAGGCGCTGGGCCAGGCGGCACCACGACAAGCGATGCGGCTGCGGCCGGCTATCGTGCCCACGCCGCCATCGCCGGCAATACCTTGCTGATTGGCGTAGCGACACCCAATGGGGTCGCAACCCAGGCAATTCAATCCCGCGCTCATTCGGTCAATACCGGTGGAGCGGGCAACCTGATGCAGACGGCGCAGATCGTCGGCCATCAACAACAAGTCGTTAACCAGATGTCGGTGCAGCTCCAGATCCGGTCGATGAGTGCCAGCCAGTTGTCGCAGATCGGTATCGGACAAGCACTGGAGGCAGTTTCGATGTTGCGTCGTTAGCCATGCGCTCACTGGTTTGAACAGGTAAGTGCCTGGCTTTTTTCCGGGGGGAAACAGCCATGTCAAGCAAGCGTCAATGGGCGACAGCTCTGGTAGGTGTACTCCTGCCGATCGCCGCCGCCAGTCAGGAAGTCATCGGTCAGGATCCACGCGTTCCGGAGTTGATGCGCCAGATCGAGCGTCAATCAACTCTGATCCAGGCGCTCGAAAACCGGCTCAATGAACTTGAGATGCGCCAGACGCGGGGCCGAGGTACCGATGGGCCGATGCTGGCACAAGCCGGCGGCGACAGCCGCACGCCGGAAGTGACCATCGGCTCGGAGGCACGCGATACCCAGCAGCAGGCGCGCGTACAGAGCAAGGACCTCATCTACCAGACCGAGCACGCCCCGCTGTTCGAGCGCCGCTTTACCATCGACGCCGGTTTCAGTTATAGCTACTACGATCGAAGGCGGTTGGCACTGAGCGGCTTCCTGGCGTTGGATGCGATTTTCCTCGGCACCATCAATCTCGACCAGACCAAGTCGAGCACCCTTACCTGGGATGTCACTGGCCGCTACGGGCTCACGGACCGCCTCAGCATCGATGCCAACGTGCCGTTCGTCTACCGCAACAGCTCATTCTTTTCGGGCGGTGCGGGCGGCGCGGCGACGGTGGTCAGCGAAGCCAGCAAATCGTCTACCAATATCGGCGACGTCAGTGTCGGGCTGTACTATCAGCTCATCAAGGAAGCCGCCGGCGTGCCGGACGTGGTAGCAAGCTTGCGTGTACGCGCGCCGACTGGCAAGGCGCCGTTCGGCATCAAGCTGGTGCAGGCCGATGCGACCAACACTAACCTGAATATCGAGGAAAGCCTGCCGACTGGTAATGGCGTTTGGAGCGGCACCCTCGGCCTGTCGTTCCTGAAAACGTATGACCCGATCGTACTGTTTGCCAGCCTCGGCTATACGTACAACAAGCCGCAGTCCTTCTCCGATATTTCGTCGGTCCAGGGCGTTGTCACGCCTGGCCGCGTCAAGCTCGGCGACTCGATCAACGTCGGTGGTGGTCTCGCCATTGCGCTGAACGACCGGACCGCGCTGTCAATGGCATACAGCAACGTGTTTTCGCGCGCCACCAAGGTCACCACGGCGACGGGCACGCAATCGGTGATCGGCAGCAAGACCAATGCGGCAACGATGACTTTCGGCCTGAATCACGTCCTGACGAAGAATCTTTCGATCAGTGCTTCGCTGGCGCTGGGTATGACACCGGACGCACCGAACTATGTGTTCGGCTTGCGATTCCCTTACACGTTTTGACGCATAAAGGGGGGAGAACACGGTATCCACAAGGTTCGAGCCTGATATCGTGTGCGACTTGGAGGCCCATCGCCAGATCGGGCCTCTTTTTTATGGCAGGTATTTTTCGATGGATTCGAGCCGATCATCGGCGCGGATGCCATGCTTCTGCATCAGCCGATACAGCGTGACGCGTGACACGTTCAGTTCGCGTGCCGCCGGACAAACGTGATTGCCATTGCGTGCGATCACCTGCCGGATGATATTTCGCTCCGCCTGCTGCCGCGCCCCTTCGAGTGTGATGGGATCGGAGGCACTGTGATCCACAAGCTGGAGATCGGCTGCAGTCAGGGTACGCCCTTCGGACATGACGATCGCGCGGCGGACACGATTGATGAGTTCTCGCACATTGCCTGGCCAGGAGTAACTCATCATCGCTCGCATGGCACATGCCGAAAAGCCGCGGATCTTGCGCTGGGCTTCGCCCTGATGCTGACGCAGGACATTCTCCGCGAGCAGCAGGATATCCTCGGAGCGCTCGCGCAGGGGTGGGATTTCCAGTGTCAGCACGCATAGGCGGTGATAAAGGTCGCTGCGGAACAGTCCTTCACGCTGCGCCGCGCCCACGTCGACATGCGTCGCCGAGATGATGCGAATATCGAGCTCGATCGATTCATGCCCACCCAGCCGCGTGATCGTGCCTTGCTGGAGAAAGCGCAGCAGGCTGACCTGACTTTCCAGCGGCAAGTCACCGATCTCGTCGAGAAACAGCGTGCCATGATTGGCCTGCTCGATCCAGCCGATCTTGCGCTGGTTCGCGCCGGTGAACGCACCACGCTCATAGCCGAACAGTTCTGACTGGATGAGATTGGGCGGAATGGCCCCGCAATTGATGGCGATAAAAGGCTTGTCGCGTCGGCGTGACATATGGTGGATCGACTGCGCAGCCAGTTCCTTGCCGACTCCGGACTCGCCGAAGATGAATACCGGCGCATTGTTGCGCGCCACCTTGCCAATGGTGCGCAACAAACGCTTCATGACATCGCTGCGCCCCAACATCGGGCCGCTTTCCAGCGGAGATGGCGGCTCGTACGCACGCAGCCTGGCCATGCCATAGGCGTGGCGCAATGAATAGGCCACCTCGTCGCACGAGAACGGTACCTGCACGTAGTCCACACAGTAGTCGAGGATCAGGCGTCGCAAGCGTGGATCTTCCAGTTCCATGGTCCGCGCTGCGACCACCCAGCCGACGTGCGGCTGGGGCAACATGCGTTCCATCAACGCGAGATCGGCCGAGGTGACGCCGCCCGTACAATCGAGCAAGGCGGCCATGCAGTGGCCTTGGCGCACCACTTCCTGAGCCTGGTGGATCGAGTTGGCGTGGATCACATTCCAGCCGGCACCCAGGACAGGCACGTCGATACCACAATTGTCTGACGGCGAAACGATCAACGCCGTCCATCCCGTCATCCCTGCCACAGCCGCCTCTCCTTTTTATCCGGGTGGCAGGCACGCGTGATATTTCACGCACCGGACACTGCGGTCCGTTGCCATCCCGAAGAACCGGTCGTTCTTCTGATCGAGTACGTGCAATACGGGGAAAATTCTTAAGGCCCGCTCTGAGAGCATAGATCAGAATGGGCAACAGTCAACGCGTATTTATGCGATCTGCCACAGCCACTGGCAGATCGGCGATGGTGCACCAAAACAGCGAACGCGACCTGGTGACCGGGGAATGGTTGTGACGGGAAACCGTTGATCAGCTGCCGGCAACAGTCATCTGGCCGATCAGAATCGAACCGGTTTCCTTGGTGCCGCGCACCAGTGTATCCGCGCCGACTGCGACGATGTCGCGGAACATGTCGCGCAGGTTTCCGGCGATGGTGATTTCCTCGACCGGATACTGGATCACGCCATTCTCCACCCAATACCCCGACGCCCCGCGGGAATAGTCACCCGTCACGTAATTGACACCCTGCCCCATCAGTTCCGTGACCAGCAGGCCAGTACCCATCTTGCGCAACATGGCCGCGAAGTCGTCACCAGACGCGGTACGCGTACTGCGCAGTGTCAGATTATGGGATCCACCGGCATTGCCGGTCGTCTGCATGCCGAGCTTGCGGGCCGAATAGGTCGACAGGAAATATCCCTCCACGACGCCATCGCGCACCACCGCGCGCTGGCGCGTGCGGACGCCTTCTTCGTCGAACGGGGCACTCCCCATGCCGCGCGAGACGTGCGGGTTTTCCTCGATCTGCACATGCGGAGCAAAGACTTCACGACCGAGGGAATCCAGCAGGAAAGTCGAGCGACGATATAGTGCCCCACCCGACACAGCTTGCACGAAGGCACCCAGCAGGCCCGCCGCCAGCGGCGCCTCGAACAGTACCGGGCACTTGCGGGTGGCCAGTTTGCGGGCGTTCAGGCGCGCCAGTGCACGCGCAGCGGCATAGCGACCCACGGCTTCGGGATCAGCCAGGTCGTCCGGCGCACGCTTGGAGGTATACCAGTCGTCACGCTGCATGCCATTGCCCGAGCCAGCAATCGGCGCCACCGAAATGAAATGGCGGGAATATGGATAGCCCCCGGAGAATCCCCGGGTGGTGGCAAGGATGAACTGCGAATGCTGGGCCGAGACGCTCGCGCCATCACTGTTGCGAATCTTTGGGCTCACGGCCATGGCTGCTGCCTCGGCACGGCGCGCCAGTTCCACGGCGGCCTCGGCATCGATGGTCCAGGGATGGAACAAGTCTAGTTCAGGCGGTTGCTGCTCCAGCAACTCCTCTTCAGCGAGGCCGGCGCAGTCATCCTCGGCGGTGAAACGCGCGATGTTGTAGGCAGCCTCGGCCGTTGCCTGCAGTGCGGAGGGCGAAAAATCGGAGGTACTGGCATTGCCGCGGCGCTGGCCGATCAGGACCGTCACCCCCACGACCTTGTCGCGATTCTGCTCAATAGTCTCGATCTCCCCTTTGCGTACCGAGACCGACAGGCCGCCGCCCTCGGAAATTTCCGTGGCGGCATCGGTCGCGCCGAGCGCACGGGCCATGCGCAGGACATCCGCAGCCATCTGCTTGAGTTCATCCTGGGTATGGGCAAAGAAACGGGTCGGATCGGTCATCGTTGGGCTTTCATCAATTCAGTACGTGGGCAAAATGCCAAAGTGGAATCATAGCAAGATAAAATGCCGGCATGACGCGACCTTCCCGATTCCCCTCCCAGGCCATGGACAGTCCGGACGACACGGACGACCAGGACCTCCCGAAAAGCAAGTCGCAGCGCAAGCGTGAAATGACGGCGCTGCAGGATCTCGGCGCCGAGATCGAGGCGTTGCCCAAGGAAAAATTCAAGCGCGTGCCGCTGCCCGAGCATGTAGCCGAAGCCCTGCTGGAGGCCCGCCGCATTAGCAACCATGAAGGCAAGCGCCGGCAGATGCAGTATGTCGGCAAGGTTATGCGTTCGCTCGATGAGGCCGAAGTGGCCGCGATCCGCCGTGTGCTCGACACCTTCAAGGGGGCAAGCCGGGCTGAGACGGCAAGGCTCCACCTGATCGAACGCTGGCGCGACCGGCTGCTGGCCGATGACGGCGCCATGACGGCATTCTGCACCGAGCATCCTGACGCGGATGTGCAGGCCTTGCGCACGCTGGTGCGCAACGCGCGCCGCGAAGCGCAGATGCAGAAGCCGCCACGTGCTTCCCGCGAGATATTCCAGATGGTCAAGGCCGTGCTCGATGCTGCAGCCGGCGACACCCCCACCCATGACAGGAGCCCAGACGATGACTCAGAAGATTAACCGCTCGCATCCCGATGAACTGATTGTGGGACTGGTTTCGATCTCGGATCGCGCCTCCACGGGCACCTATGACGACCAGGGGATTCCGGCGCTGCGAACGTGGTTAGGCAAGGCGCTGACTTCGCCATGGCAATCGGTCGACCGCCTGATTCCCGACGATCAACCGACCATCACGCAGACCCTGATCGACCTGGTGGATATTGCCGGGTGCGATCTCGTGCTGACCACTGGCGGCACCGGCCCGGCCCGGCGCGACGTGACCCCGGAAGCCACGCTGGCGGCGGGCACCAAGGAAATGCCGGGATTCGGCGAGCAGATGCGGCAGGTCAGCCTGCATTTCGTGCCGACCGCGATTCTCTCGCGCCAGGTTGCGGTCATTCGCGAGACGCCAAGTCGCGCCGCATTGATCATCAACCTGCCGGGCCAACCGCGCGCCATCCAGGAAACGCTGGAAGGTCTGCGTGGCGACGACGGTAGCGTCACGGTCAACGGTATCTTCGCGGCCGTGCCCTACTGCATCGACCTGATCGGCGGGCCTTACATGGAAACCGACGAAAGCGTGGTCAAGGCGTGGCGGCCCAAGCACGCGATCCGAAGCAAGGGCTGATCCCCGCCCCCTCAGCGCAGGCCGAGATACAGCCCAAGCGGAACGAACAGGATGGCGCCCATGTTGCCAAGCAGCACGATGGACGCCACCTGATCAGGTTCCTGCTGATAGCGGTCGGCCACCAGGAAATTCAGGACAGCCGGCGGCAGGCTGGCATAGACGAACAGCAGGCCGGTCTGTAGCGGCGTCAGCGTAAACAGCAGTGATGCCGGCCACGCCACCAGCAGGCCGGTGAGCGGACAGACCACCGCCCCGAGCAAACCCACCGACCAGTTGCGCAGATTGGCATCCACCATGCGCACGCCGAGTGAAAACAGCAGCAGCGGCACAGTGGCGTCGCCGAGCAGCTTGATCGACTGGTAGAGCGGTTCCGGCATCACCCACCACGGCTTGATCATCGACAGCGCCAGCCCGATGACAGTGGCGATCACCATGGGGCTGCGCGCGATCTGCAACAGCGAGGCGCGGTGGTTGACGATCTTCACGCCGACCGTGAAGTGCAGCAGGTTGCTGGCGGCAAAAAGGATAACCGACGGCGCCAGCCCGGCTTCACCAAACGCAAAGATCGCCAGCGGTAGTCCCATATTGCCGCTGTTGTTGAACATCATCGGCGGCACGAAGGTGCGCGGCTGCAACCCGGCCATGCGGGCCACGGGCCAGGCCAGCAGGCCCGAGCCCAGCACCACCAGTACACAGGCTGCCAGCAGCGGCAGCTGTTCGCCAAGCGCAAAATCCTTGCTGGCAAAGGCGGAAACCACCAGCAGCGGCGTGATGACATCGAGCAGCGCCTGGTTGATGCCACGCATGTCGGGCCGTGCCTTGCGGCCGTACAGCCAGCCGATCGCGATGACCAGCACGACTGGCGTCACAATGGCAAGAATGCGCATCAGCATGATGGTGCTTGGCAGGCGTCAGGCGATCAGTCGGTCGGCAGTGCAGCGCTCAGCTGCCGGCAGGCGCGGCAGCTTCCACAGGGCTGGTTGCCGCAGAGGGATTGTGGATGAAGTGCGTGCGGTAGTAGCGCAGTTCCTCGATGGATTCCATGATGTCGGCCATTGCGGTATGCAACTGACGCTTGTGGAAGCCCTTGTGGATCAGCGGCTCCCAGCGTTTGCACAACTCCTTGAGCGTCGAGACGTCAAGGTTGCGGTAATGGAAGAAGGCTTCCAGCTTGGGCATGTGGCGCGCCATGAAACGGCGGTCTTGGCAGATCGAGTTGCCGCACATCGGCGACTTGCCGGTCGGCACCCATTTCCGCAGGAACGCCAGCAAGGTTTCTTCGGCCTGTGCCTCCGTCAGGGTCGAGGCCTTGACCTTGTCGATCAGGCCCGAACGGCCGTGCGTGCCCTTGTTCCATGCGTCCATGCCATCGAGCACCTCATCCGCCTGATGGACCACCAGCACCGGACCTTCCGCCAGCACATTGAGTTCGGAATCGGTGATCACGACGGCCACCTCGATGATCCGGTCGGTGTCCGGCGACAGGCCGGTCATCTCCATATCGAGCCAGATCAGGTTGTTTTCACTCTTGGCGGGCCTGGCGGCCGCGGTTGAGGCGGGACTTGCTGCAGGGGTCGTGGTCATCGTCGCTATGGAATTCCTGAGCGGATCAGGTGTCAATCGGGTGGTCGATCTATAATTCTCGCACATTCGGCCCCATTTCAGCCCAACCGGCGCCGTGTCCCCACGTCGCTTCCACGCCCTTTCTATGCTGACCTATCTATTTCTGCTCGCCCTGATCACCATGGTGATCGTCAAGCTCTGGCTGGCGTCGCGCCAGATCCGGCATGTCGCCCGGCATCGCCAGGCCGTGCCGGCGCGCTTTGCCGACACGATCACGCTCGATGCCCACCAGAAGGCGGCCGACTATACGGTGGCCAAGACGCGCCTGTCGATGCTGGACATCGGCGTCAGTGCGGCCGTCCTGCTCGGCTTTACGCTACTGGGCGGACTGCAGTGGCTGAACCTCTTCTGGCTGGAAACCTTCGGGCCGGGCTATGCCTACGGCGTGGCGCTGATTGCCAGCGTGGTCCTGATCAGCAGCCTGGTCGAACTGCCCTTCTCTCTGTACGGCCAGTTTGGCATCGAGGAACGCTACGGCTTCAACAAGATGACGCTGCGCCTGTATTTCGCGGACCTGGTCAAATCCACTCTCATCGGCGCAGCCCTGGGCTTGCCGCTGCTGGTCGCGGTGCTCTGGCTGATGGAGCGCATGGGCGACCTGTGGTGGGTGTGGACTTGGGTGGTGTGGATGGGCTTCAACCTGTTGCTGCTGGTGCTCTACCCTACCGTCATCGCCCCGCTGTTCAACAAGTTCGAACCGCTCGAGGACCTCTCGCTAAAGCAGCGCATCGAGGCCCTGCTGCAGCGCTGCGGCTTCGCCAGCAAGGGCCTGTTCGTGATGGACGGCAGCCGGCGCAGCGCGCATGGCAATGCCTACTTCACGGGCTTTGGCGCCTCCAAGCGCATCGTTTTCTTCGATACCCTGCTGAACCGCCTGGATGCCGATGAGATCGAGGCCGTGCTGGCGCACGAACTCGGTCATTTCAAGCGCCACCACATCCTCAAGCGCATCGTCGTGACCTTTGCCATCAGCCTCGGCGTGCTGGCCATGCTCGGCTGGCTGGCGGGCAAGCCCTGGTTCTACACGGGCCTCGGCGTGGAGCCGAACCTGATGACGGACAACAACGCGCTGGCGCTGATCCTGTTTTTCCTGACGCTGCCCGTGTTCACCTTCCTGCTCGGCCCCATCGCCAGCCTGAGTTCGCGCAAGCATGAATTCGAGGCCGACGCGTATGCCGCGGGCATCGCCAATGCCAATCACCTCGTGTCGGCACTGGTTAAGCTGTACAAGGACAACGCATCGACCCTGACGCCCGATCCGGTGTACTCCGCCTTCTATTACTCGCATCCGCCTGCCTCGCAGCGCATCGCGCGCCTCGAGGCCAGCCCCGCATGAAGGCTCGCCGCAGTCCCGGACAGGCGCCATCCGCCAGCGCGCCTGCCGCAGCGCTGAGCGGCCGCATCATCGCGGCACACGGGCGTCACTATCTGGTGCAACTGCCCGATGGCACGCTGCAGAACTGCTTTCCGCGCGGGAAGAAGAGTGAATGCGCGGTGGGCGACGTGGTGCGCATCGAGCGCGCCTCGGCCGACCAGGGCGTGGTGACCGGCGTCGAACCGCGGCACAACCTGCTCTACCGCTCCGACCAGTTCAAGTCGAAACTGCTGGCTGCCAATATCGATCAGGTGCTGATCGTGCTGGCCACCGAGCCGGGGTTTTCCGAAGACCTGCTGGGACGCGCGCTCGTGGCGGCGGAAGCGCTGGGAATCGACCCGCTGATCGTCCTGAACAAGACCGACCTCGCCGAGCGTCTGCCACAGGCACGCGAGCGCCTGCAGCTCTACCGCGATCTCGGCTACACGGTGCTGGAAGTCTCCGCCAGCGCGCAGGAGGAGGCCACGCTGGCGCAACTGCGCCCGCACCTCGCGGGGCGTGCCTCGATCCTCATCGGGCAATCCGGCATGGGCAAGTCGACGTTGCTCAACCTGCTGATTCCCGGGGTGGCGGCACGCACACGCGAGATTTCCGACAAGCTCGATTCGGGCAAGCACACCACCACTTTCACGCGGCTCTACCATCTGCCCGACAGCTGGGGCGATGGCGGCATGCTGATCGATTCGCCGGGTTTCCAGGAATTCGGTTTGTACCATCTGAGCGAAGGCATGCTGGAGCGCGCCTTTCCGGAGTTCCGCCCGCGCCTGGCCGAATGCCGCTTCTACAATTGCCGGCATTTGAAGGAGCCGGGCTGCGGCGTGCTGACGGCGATCGAACGTGGCGAGATCGCCCCGAAGCGCCATGCGCTGTACGCGCAGCTGGTCCACGAGACCAATCAGGAAGTGCCACGCTGACGTGGCTGCGCTGGCCGGATGCCGTTCGCACGGCCGAAGGCCAGCGTGGAAGGGGATGATGGCGTCTGCGTCGGACAGACACGATAGAGCGCCGAGGGCCCATCCCCGCGCGCTGTACCTCGCCTGCCTGAACGGCGGTGACTGCAGCCCGTATCAGCCCAGCCACACCGCCAGCGACAGCATCGCCAGCAGGACCATCCACAGCACCACTGCACGCCAGACCAGTCCCACGGCGGACTGCAGGGTGCGCGGCGTCGGCTCCTGGGTGAATTCCTGGGGCTGCACTTCGGGTGCCGGCTCGGCATCGAAGTCGGTACCGAAATCGTTGCTGAGCACCATTTGCACATCCGGCTCGGCAGGCGGAATGCCAAGCCGCACGCCCAGCGCGCCACCGCCGCTCGCCAGCAGGATGCCATTCACGGCATCGTCCCAGCGCCGCACATGGTTGCGCCATGCGTAGATCGCATCCTCGAAATTGCCGACGATGGCAAACCCGATGGATGTCAGGCGGGCCGGCACCCAATCGAGCACATAAAAGGCGCGCGCGGCGAATTCGCCGAGTACCGGGCTGTGCTCGGGCGCGGATACCGACCAGTGGCGCGCCAGGTATTCAGCCACGCGGTACAGCACCACCCCCGCCGGACCGATTGGCAGCAGGAACCAGAAGAACACGCCGAACACATGGCGATGCACCGCGATGATGGCGTGCTCCAGCGTATGCCGGCACACTTCGCGCACCGGCATGTCCACCGTATCGAGGCCGGTCCACTCGCGCAGCAGGGCCCGGGCGGCGATCAGGTCATCGCGGTTCAGCGCGTCGTGGATATCGGTGAAATAGTGGCTGAACTGGCGGAACCCGAGCGTGAGGTACAGCAGCAGCACGTTCCACAGGAAGCTCAGAGCAAAGCCGGCGGAGGCCAGGATCGCGTCGATGATCCAGGCGCCGAGGACCAGCGGCAACACTACGGCGCACCACGCAAAGATCGCATCGCGCCGGCTGCCGGCATCGAAGGCGCGCACCGAACGCCGGGCCAGCCCGCGGACCATCTCATGCACCGGGTTGTCGTGGCTCAGAGCACGGAACTGCTCGATCACCAGTGCAAACAGAACGGCGAAGAAGGTCATGTGAGGTCGCGGCGGGAAGGGATCACGGATGTGGCAACAATAGCACAGCGTACCCCTGCTCCGGAACAGCAGGCGGGCTCTGGACGTCAGGCGGCCAGCAGATGGTAGAGATTGCGCAACATGCCGGCCGTCGCGCCCCAGATGAAGTGTCGTCCGGAAGAGACACGTGGATATGGCATGGCGTAGAAACGGCGCTCCCCGCCTTCCCAGCGGTAGATGCGCTGCTCGTGGTGTTGTGGATCCATCAGAAAGGCCAGCGGGACCTCGAATACCTCCGCCACTTCGCTCGGATCGGGTGATAGCGTGAAGCCCTCGCTGACCAATCCCACGACCGGGCGGACGTGATAGCCGGTGCCGGTAATGTAATCCGGCAGGCAGCCCAGGATGTCGATAAACCGGCGATCAAGGCCGATTTCCTCGTTGGTTTCGCGCAAGGCCGTGGCGATGGCGTTTTCGTCCACTGCCTCGCACCGCCCGCCGGGAAAACTGATTTGGCCAGCATGCTCGGTCAGATGCGCCGTCCGCATGGTCAGCATCACGGACAAACCCGTCGTACGTGCGATGATCGGCACCAGTACGGCGGCATCACGCAAGCCGCGGCTGCGATCGTAGATGCGGGATTCGTCCGTGAGCTCCGGCTCCCACCCTGGCGGCGACAGCATGCGCTGGCGGATGAAGGTGGCCGTCAATTGCTCCGCTGGAATCGCGGGCAATCCGGAGCGGTCGGCAACGATGGGCAGCAGTTCGGGATCAAAAACGGGACGCATGCAGAGACTCGGAGACTGTCATTCCAGCCATGGAATACCTGCATGATACGTCCATGGCAAAAAAGGCACCCGAAGGTGCCTTTTTCCGTACGATCACAGCTTAAGCGGCGTTGCGCGGCGCCTTGATCGTCAGCTTTTCCTTGATACGCGCGGACTTGCCCGAACGCTCGCGGAGGTAGTACAGCTTGGCACGGCGGACATCGCCACGACGCTTGACTTCGATGCCGGCGATCAGCGGCGAGTACAGCTGGAACGTACGCTCCACGCCTTCACCCGACGAAATCTTGCGCACGATGAACGAGGAGTTCAGGCCACGGTTGCGACGTGCAATCACCACGCCCTCGTAGGCCTGGACGCGCTTGCGGGTACCTTCGACGACGTTCACGCTCACGATCACGGTGTCACCCGGAGCGAACTCGGGGATCGACTTGCTGGCCGTCAGGCGGGCGATTTCTTCTTTCTCAAGTGCTTCGATGATATTCATCATTTTCTCCGTTGCCATCATGCCGACGTTGATACCGTGGCGTGCCTCGCGGTGTATCGCAATGCATACCCGGCCCCGACAGAGGATGGATATTCAAACCGCAGGCATCATACTATGCCTGCGCGTCTTTTGCCGGCAGGGTCGACAGGTACTGCTCGTCGGCCTTGCTCAACAAACCTTGCTGGCGCGCCGCCCCGATCAGGTCGGGACGCTTGCGCGCCGTATTGGCCAGCGCCTGCCGGCGCCGCCATTTTTCGATCTCGGCATGGTTGCCACCGAGCAAGACCTCGGGCACGCGCATGCCTTCGTATTCCTCGGGCCGCGTATAGTGCTCGCAATCGAGCAGCCCGTTCACGAAACTGTCCTGCACCGCTGACTGGGCATCGCCCAGCACGCCCGGCAACTGCCGCACCACCGCGTCGATCAGCGCCATCGCGGGAATCTCCCCGCCTGACAGCACGAAATCGCCGAGGCTGATTTCTTCGTCGACACGCCGGTCGATCAACCGCTGGTCGATGGCCTCATAACGGCCGCAGAGCAGCGTCAGTGCCGGCAGGCGCGTCAGTTCCATCACTCGCTGGTGTGTCAGCGGCCGGCCTTGCGGCGACATCAGTACGACAGGCCCGGCGTTCGCGCCAGCCTCGGCCTGCGCGGCACCAGCGGCATCCAGCGCGGCTTCCAGCGGCTTGGCGAGCATCACCATGCCCGGCCCACCGCCGTAGGGACGATCATCGATCGTCCGGTAATTGTCGGTGGTGAAATCGCGTGGATTCCAGGTCCGCAAGACATAGCGCGATTGCTTGGCCGCGCGGCTGGTAATACCCCAGTCCCGCAGGGCATTGAACATGTCCGGAAACAGCGTGACGACATCGAACTGCATCGCGCTCTCCTCTGCCCGACCCATGCATTGCCCGTGACTCACAGGATGACTCCGAAACGGCCCGGACGGCGTCCGCGGGTACCATCCCCCGAGCGTTGCTCAGTAATCGAGCCCCCAGTCCACCACGATCCGGCCAGCCTTTGCATCGACGCTGTGCACATACGTCTTCACAAACGGAATCAGCCGCTCTTCCTGCGACCCCCCGGCAACGGCCGGGGACACCACCCGCAGGATCTGCTGCGCGCCATTGTCGAGCAGTCCCTCGACCACGCCCAGCGCTTCGTCCTGCAGATTCACGACACTGGCGCCGATCAGATCGACCCAGTAGAACTCGTCGTCGGCTGGCGCCGGAAAATCGGCACGGCGCACCGCTACGACATGTCCCTTGAACTGCTCGGCCTGCGTACGGTCAGTCAGTTGTTCCAACTGCACCACGACGCTGCCGCTATGCTCCCGCGCCTGCAGGACCTTGGCACTCGCCAGCTGTCCCGGTTGCCCGGTTGCCGCGCGCGGCCTCAGCCACCACGTACGCGCCGCCAGCATCGCTGCGGCATCGCTGGAGTGCGGTTGCGCTTTCAGCCAGCCACGTACACCATGCGCGCCACTGATGTAGCCGACATCCACCAGATCATCCGGCGGCGGCTCGTGACGGAAGGCATCACCACCAGGAGGGACCGCCTTGACGGCCTGACCCGGCGCGGTTGCAGTTGCGGACGTCCGGCGGGGACGAAACGCTCCCTGCAGCCCGGCAGGCTTGCGGGTGCTGCTACTCAAAGCGCGGTCTACCCGGACGCTGCCGCTCAGGCTCAGGCTGCGGCCTTGGCGCCTTGCTTGACCAGGCGAGCAACAGTCGGCGACACTTGGGCGCCAACGCCTTGCCAGTAGGCCAGACGGTCTTGAGCGATACGGAGAGCTTCGGCGCCTTCGCCAGCAGCCGGATTGTAGAAGCCGATACGCTCGATGAAACGGCCGTCGCGGCGATTGCGCGAGTCGGTTGCAACGATATTGAAGAACGGGCGCTTCTTAGCGCCGCCGCGTGCCAGACGGATCACGACCATGGGTTTTTCCTTGAAAAGCGGGTGTTCGAACACGAAAGCCGGAAATTATAACGTATTTTTCAGGCAAAACATAAACTTAGAGGCGCTATCGACGTGAAGCGAGGGAGCTTCCCGTCCGGATCTGTCCGGCGATGAAGCTGGCAACCCAGATCGCATGCGTTCCGGTGGTCCGAGGCGATGCGCGCGGCCGCCATGTTCCTTGGGGCCTGAGTCGGCCCGCAGGCCGGCCAGGCTGCAACTTCTTTAGTGGAAACCCAAGATGCGAGCCCTTCTGACCCCTTATGCCAGGATCCTCCGCTCATTTGCCAAGATCCGCCCCATCCAGGCCGTGGCGGCCGCATTATGTATTGCGTTCATCACATCGTCGCATCCGGCCCGCGCCGCGCTGCCACTTGATCGCATCAAGCTGCCCAAGGGCTTCCAGATCGAAGTCTACAGTGACAAGGTACCCGGCGCGCGGGCCATGACCCTCTCGCCCTCCGGCACCCTGTTCGTTGGCTCGCGCGCCGAGGGCAAGGTCTATGCACTGCGGCCGGGCGAACCGGTGCGGGTCGTGGCCAGCGGCCTCAACATGCCTGCCGGCGTGGCTTTTCGCGATGGTGCGTTGTACGCTTCGTCAGTCTCGCGCATTGTCCGTCTCGACGATATCGAACGGCGCCTGGACAATCCGCCAGCCCCAGTGGTGGTGACCGACCGTTTCCCGACGGAAACCCACCACGGCTGGAAATTCATCGCCTTCGGGCCCGACGGCTACCTGTACGTGCCGGTCGGCGCGCCCTGCAACGTGTGCGAGCGCCACGAGAACCGCTACGCCACCATCATGAAGATGAAAGCCGATGGCAGCGATCTCCAGGTCGTGGCGCGCGGCGTGCGCAATACCGTCGGCTTCGACTGGCATCCGGTCACGCGCGAACTGTGGTTCACCGACAACGGTAGGGACATGATGGGCGACGATCTTCCCGATTGCGAGCTGAATCGCCTGACCCAGCCGGGCCAACATTTCGGCTTTCCGTACTGCCATGCCGGCGTGCCTGATCCACAGTTCAACAAGGGCCGAGCCTGCAGCGCATTCGTCGCTCCCATCACCAAGCTGGGCCCGCACGTGGCGCCACTTGGCATGCGTTTCTACACGGGCAAGCAGTTTCCAGCGGACTACCGCAACAATATCCTGATTGCCGAGCATGGCAGCTGGAACCGTAGCAAGCGCATTGGCTACCGCGTCAAGCGCGTGATCGTCGACGACGCTGGCAAACTCGTGCGTCAGGAAATCTTTGCCGAGGGCTGGCTGCAGGGTGAAACACCCTGGGGCCGCCCGGCTGATGTCCTGGTGATGCCGGATGGCGCGTTGCTCGTCAGCGACGATATGGCGGGTGTCATTTACCGGATCAGCTACCGTCCGTAAAACCGCCTCCCGATCGAACGCCGCCCGCTGCACAATAAGACCTGACGAGACTCCACGCGGCGTCGTGGACAGGGGCCGCAGCGGACAGCAGGAAAACCGCGCAGGCCCTTGCCCACACACGCTCAACGGGCGAAACATCCAGTTACATTGGTAACCCTTTGCCGCTACACCAGGCCCGCTGAGCGACGTAGCATGGAGCCATGAGACGTGCGCCTTCAGCCCTCCTGACACTGCCTTTCGCGCCGGCCGCCTCCCGCCGGCGCGCGGTCCGGCGCGCACGTTTCGAAGCGGGGCTCTCAGCTGTTTTCCTGGTCGTGACAAGCCTGTTGCTGGTCACCCCCGCACAAGCCAATCCCTTCGATGCCATTCCCTGGACCGTCACGCGCACTCGCCACAACCAGCAGGACCAGGATCGCGTACGTGAGCAGATCGAGCGGATGGAAGCACGGGCGCGAGCCGATGAACGGCTCAGCGGAGCACGCCGGGGCGGGTTCGATGACCGGCGTGACGATCGCCGCGAAGAACGTCGCGGCAATGATGTGGGCAATAATTTCCGCAACGATTCCGGTGATTCGCGTGGCTACGACCAGCCGCGCGGCCGTGGCCGCGACCGTTGAGTTAAGCGAACCGGCGGCTGCGTCCGCTGTCCTATCAGGTAGCGTAAAATAGGCAGGTGCGCCGCCCTGAGCGGCACGCCTGCTTGATCGCTGATCGCTGCGCTACACTGTTCGAGCGCATTCGCCGGTGCATCCGGCTGCGGCCTGTCCGCGTCTCCCCCTCTATCGCATGACCACGCTGACCTCCTCCCTTACCGCTTCCCGCCCCCGCAAGAAATCCAAGCTCCTGACCGTTTTCCTGGCCTTCGTCGCAGGCGCGCTCGGGGCCCATCGCTTCTACCTGAAGGGCCTCCTGGATATAGGCGCCTGGCTTCATCTTCTCAGCACCGTGCTGGGGATCATGGGTGCGACCGTGCTGTACGCCACCGACTTCAACTCGGCTTTCGGCTGGATTACTGCGCTGGCCGGCGCCACCTCGCTGGTGAGCGGTTTTCTCGCGGCACTCGTGTTCGGCCTGCGCCCCGACGAGAAATGGGATGCCCAGTACAACCCGGATGGCGAACCCACGCGCTCCGGCTGGCCGGTCGTCATTCTGTTGATCCTGTCGCTGATGATCGGCACCGGGATCCTCATGGCCGTGCTGGCCTTCAGCTTCCAGTCCTTTTTCGAGTCGCAGGTCGAAGCGGCCCGCGCGCTGTCGCAGTAATGCGGCCCAGTAATGCAGCTCAATAACGCGGATCAGAACAGGCTGCCCTGCGGGTCAGGCGGGGTTGCCGGCCGCGGTGGCCGGAACTGGCTGGCATCGAGCTCGAACCGGTTGTAGCGGTAACCCAGCCGGTCGGCGGTCTTGGTAAAACGTTGCCGCAGCAGGTCTGCCCAGATGCCTGCACCGCGCATGCGGGCCCCGAACCTGGCGTCGTAGTCCTTGCCGCCATGCATCTCCTGCACGCGATGCATTATCCGGGCAGCACGCTCCGGATAATGCGTCTCCAGCCATTCGCGAAACAGCGGCGCAACTTCCCACGGCAAACGCAACGCGATGTAGTTGGCAAACACCGCCCCTGCCTCGCGCGCGGCCTCGAGAATGCGTTCGAGATGATCATCGGTCAGGAACGGGATTACCGGCGCAATACTGATGCCGACGGGAATACCAGCGTCGGTGAGCGTCCGGATCGTGCGCAGGCGCCGTGCCGGCGCTGCGGCGCGCGGCTCCAGCAGGCGGGCCAGCGGCGCATCGAGCGTCGTGATAGTCACGGCCGCGACAGCAAGATGCTTCGCCGCCATCGGCGCAAGCAGGTCGATATCGCGTTCGATCAGGGCGGACTTGGTGATGAGCGCTACCGGATGGTCGCAATCGTGCAGCACCTGCAGGATCTCGCGCGTCACGCCATGGCGACGCTCGATCGGCTGATAGGCATCCGTATTGACGCCGAGGGCAATGGTCTCGCAGCGGTAGCCAGGCTTCGCCAGCGTCTCGCGCAAGCGCCCGGCTGCGTTGACCTTGGCAAACAACTGCGTTTCGAAATCGAGTCCGGGCGATAGATCGAGATAGCTGTGCGTCGGCCGCGCGAAACAGTACACGCAACCATGCTCGCACCCGCGATACGGATTGAGCGATACGTTGAAGGGAATATCCGGCGATGCATTGCGCGTCAGGATGCTGCGCGCCTGCTCGAGCGTGACATGGGTGGCCAGCGGCTGCGGCGATGCACCTGCATCGGCCTCTGCCGCCCAGCCGTCGTCGAACGTCTCCCGGTCGTGCTTCTCGTAACGGCCCTGCAGATTAGTGACGGCGCCGCGCCCTTTGCGGGGCATGCCAGGCGGCTTGCCGGAGGAATGTTCCGCGCTCATGCCCCCATCATACGGAATTTCCGGCAGGTCCGAAGATGTCTTCGCCGAGCACGCTCATGCGCCGCCACGAAGCACGCCAGTGCCTAAGCCTGTCGCTCGTCCACCGCAATTGCCAATGTTTCCTTGACCTCTTCCATCACCACATAGCTCTTCGACTGCACTGCACCTGGCAACTGCAGCAGGATGTCGCCCAGCAGGCGACGGTACTCGCCGATCTCGCGGATCCGGGCCTTCAGCAGGTAGTCGAAATCGCCAGACACCAGGTGGCACTCCAGCACCTCCGGAATCCGCAGCACTTCACGACGGAACTGCTCGAACATATTGCCGGCCTTGCTGCCAAGACTGATCTCCACGAACACCAGCAGCCCCGCCCCCAGCAATGCCGGATTCAGGCGTGCGTGATAACCCAGAATGAACTTGTCGCGCTCCAGCCGGCGCACACGCTCGATGCACGGCGTAATGGTCAGGCCGACGGCCTCCGCGAGGTCTTTCATCGACATGCGGCCATCGGCCTGCAACAACGCCAGGATCTTGCGGTCCAACTTGTCGAGTTCGCGCTGGGGATTTCGGCTCGTTCTCATCGTTTTTTATTTTTTGGAGAAAAATACAGTAACTATTACTGCATCTATTTAAATACGATAGCAGGTATTACTAGATCAAGCGAATCTGAAACGGAGTTGGCAATGCGCATTCTTGTCCTGGGTGGGGGTGTGATCGGTGTGTCGAGCGCGTGGTATCTCGCGCAGGCCGGCCATGAGGTCACGGTCGCCGAACAGGCCGACGCCGTCGCCCTGGGCACCAGCTTTGCCAATGCCGGCCAGATCTCGCCCGGCTACTCCTCGCCGTGGGCCGCGCCGGGTGTGCCACTCAAGGCCATCAAGTGGATGTTCCAGAAGCACGCGCCGCTGACCGTGCGCCCCGACGGCACGCTGTTCCAGCTACAGTGGATGTGGCAGATGCTGCGCGAATGCACCACCGCACGCTACGCTGTCAACAAGGAACGCATGGTGCGCCTGGCCGAGTACAGCCGCGACTGCCTGCGGACGCTGCGCGCGGAGACCGGCATCGCCTACGAAGGCCGCCAGCAGGGCACGCTGCAGATCTTCCGCACGGAACAGCAGCTCGCCGCGGCCGCCAAGGACATCGCCGTGCTCGACGATGCCGGCGTGCCTTATGAACTGCTTACGCGCGAAGCGCTGCAGCAGGCCGAACCGGCGCTGGCGCATGTCGATCACAAGCTTGCCGGCGGCTTGCGCCTGCCCAATGATGAAACCGGCGATTGCCAGCTGTTCACGTCGCGGCTCGCGGCATTGGCCACGCAGGCTGGCGCCCGCTTCCGCTTCAACACCCATATCGGTGGCCTGCTGGTGGAAAACGGTGCGGTACGCGGCGCGATTCTCGATGGTGTACCGCATCGCGCCGACCTCGTGGTGGTTGCACTCGGCAGCTACTCGACGCCGCTGCTGCGCGGCCTCGTGAAGATTCCGGTCTACCCGCTCAAAGGTTTCTCCATTACGGTACCGATCATGGACGCGGCACGCGGACCGGTTTCGACGGTGCTCGACGAAACCTACAAGGTCGCCCTCACCCGCTTCGACAAGCGTATCCGCGTCGGCGGCATGGCGCAGATCGTCGGCTACGACACGCGCCTCGAACCAGCCAAGCGTGCGACGCTGGAGATGGTGCTCAACGATCTGTTCCCAGGCGCCGGCAATCTGGCCGAAACCACGTTCTGGACCGGCCTGCGGCCCATGACGCCGGACGGTACGCCAATCGTCGGGCCAACCCATGTGCCCGGCCTATGGCTCAATACGGGCCATGGCACACTCGGCTGGACCATGGCTTGCGGCTCCGGCAAGCTACTGGCCGACCTGGTTTCGGGCATCACGCCAGCCATCCGCGCCGACGACCTTTCGCTCGCCCGCTATCAGCCGCAAGCGGATGGCGCGTTGCGGCCGGCATACGCCTGAACCGCCACGCGCGCTGACAAGCGAGCCCGCGTGTCTGGCTGCGCGGCCTCGCCTGTCCTTCCACAAACGCAGTCGCCCGCTGCCCGCAGCCCTTCCGACCGGCAACCCGATCACGCAGCGCCCGGTATACTGGCGCAGCCGGCCCACCTGACTCTCCGGGTGCCGTACCCCGCCGGCCAAAATAACAATATCGGGAAGACACACCATGGCCCCTCCGGGCAGGGTCGCACTCATCGCCATCCTTGGCACCGCCCAGACACTGGCCTGGGCCTCCACCTATTATCTACCAGCCATTCTTGCCGTACCCATGGCCCAGTCGCTGGGATTGTCCGTGGCCACGGTATTCGCGGCATTTTCCGGCGCACTGATCATCACGGCGCTGGCCGGTCCGGCCGCAGGCAAGGCCATTGACCGCTTCGGCGGCCGACCGGTACTCCTGGCATCGAGCCTGCTGTTCGCTATTGGCCTTGCCATGCTCGCGGCGGCGCAGAGTCCGCTGCTGTTCCTCGCCGGTTGGCTCGTGCTCGGGCTCGGCATGGCCTGCGGCCTGTACGAAGCCGCCTTCGCTGCGCTCGTCTGGCTATACGGCCACCAGGCGCGTAATGCCATCACCGGTATCGCCCTGCTGGGCGGCCTGGCCAGCACGGTGGGCTGGCCGCTGTCGGGATGGCTCAATGCTGAACTGGGATGGCGCGGCGCCTGCCTTGTGTGGGCCGGGCTGCATCTGGGACTCGGGCTGCCATTGAATGCGCTGCTCCCGCGGGCGCCCATGCTGGCCATGCCCCGTGCAAGCACGCCGGCGGCCGGCGAAGCATCAGCGCATACCGCATCCGGACCGGCCCCCTCCGAGGTACGCCGCATCCTGATGCTGCTCGCCCTGGTCTTTGCCACCACCCTGTTCATCAGCACCGCCATGGGCGCGCATATGCCACGGCTGCTGCAAGGCAGCGGCCTGACACTCGCCGCTGCCGTCGGCATCGCCGCGCTGGTCGGGCCAGCACAGGTGGTGGGCCGGCTGCTGGAGTTTGGCTTGCTGCGACGCGTCCACCCTTTGCTCTCCGCGCGCCTCGCGGCCGCGGCGCATCCCTTGGGCGCAGTGATCCTGCTGCTGCTCGGCGCTGGTTTCGCGCCGCTGTTCGCCATCCTGCACGGCCTCGGCAATGGCATCCTGACGATCGCCAAGGGACTGCTGCCGCTGGCCCTGTTCGGATCGGCGGGCTACGGCGCGCGGCAAGGGTGGCTGATGGTGCCAGCACGCATCGCCCAGGCGTTCGCGCCGTTCCTGTTCGGTCTCGGACTGGAGCGCTGGGGGACACAGGCGCTGTGGCTGTCCGTTGGCATCGGCCTGCTGGCATTCGCCGCCTTGCTGGCACTCCCCGCACACCGCCACGATAGCGCGGCGCACTAAACGACGATCGCAACCCAAAAACAACAGGGGGATGCGGTCACCCGCATCCCCCTGGTCTCAGCAGCACCGCCCGGCGCGCCGGGCGGAAGTGGCATTTACTTGCGCACCTTGTCGATCTCGGCGTAGAACTCCTTGACCAGGCCTTCACCGATTTCCTTGGTGTACTTCTCGGTCACCGGCTTCACCTTGTCACGCATGCGGGCACGTTCCTGCGCCGACACTTCGGTCACGGTCACACCCTTCTGCTTGACCTTGGCAATGGCCTTGGCTTCCATGTCGCGCGACACGCGGCGCTGCTCGAGACGGGTCTCATTGGCGGCATCCATCAGTACCTTGCGCTCGTCGGCCGACAACTGGTCCCAGGCCTTCTGGCTCATCATCACGATCAGCGGGTTGTACACATGGCGCGTCAGCGACAGGTACTTTTGCACTTCACCGAAGTTGTTGGTTTCGAAAGCCACGATCGGGTTGTCCTGACCGTCCACCGCCTTGGTTTCCAGTGCCGTGTACAGCTCGGTAAAGGCCATGGCGATGGCGTTCGAGCCGAGCGTGTTGAACGTATCGATCATCAGCGGCGCCTGCAGGGCGCGCAGCTTCAGGCCCTGGAAATCTTCGGCCTTGGCGATCGGGTGCTTGCTGTTCGACACGTTGCGGAAGCCGTGGTCCCAGTACGACAGGCCCACAAGGCCCTTGGGCAGCTTGGTCATGAACTTCTGGCCAACCGGGCCATCCAGCACGGCATCGGCTTCCTTGAAGTCATTGAACAGGAACGGCAGGTCGAACGCGCCGAATTCCTTGTTCAGGCCCACCAGCAGGCCCGGAGGCATGGTGGTCAGTTCGATGGTGCCGCCCTGCAGGGCCGACACGGTCTGCAGGTCGCCGCCGAGCGTACCGTTCGGGAACGTGCGGACCTTCATCTTGCCGCCGCTCTTCTTGGACACGAGTTCAGCGAATTTTTCAGCGCCAAAGCCCATGTGGCTTTCCTTGGGCTGCACGTGCGAGAACTTGAACGTGCGCGACTTGATGTCCGCAGCCATGGCCTGGACGCCGGACATCAGCAGTGCCGGGGCGATCATGGCCAGCAGCAGTTTCTTCATGGGCTTTCTCATTTCCAATCTCCTTTGATTGATATGGATCTTTTAAGGGCAGCAGTTTCATGCGGCTGGCGGCGCCTGCCCGGCCCGCCAGTCCATCGTGTTCAACAGGAAGGGAGCGATCTCAACCGCCACTGAACCAGCGCGCCGGCACGATTACGAGGTCCGGAAAGATCACCAGCAGGAACAGGACGATCAGCTGCGCCAGCAGGAACGGCCACACGCCCTTCATGATGTCGTCCATGGTGATCTTCGATGTGCCTGCCACTACATTCAGCACAGTGCCGACCGGCGGCGTAATCAAGCCAATGGCGCAGTTCATGATGAACAGCACGCCGAAGTAGATCGGATCGATACCCGCGGCCTTCACCACCGGCAGCAGCACCGGGGTAAGGATCAGGATGGTCGGGATCATGTCCATGGCCGTGCCAATCACGACGACCAGCACCATGATCATGAACATCAGCAGGATCTTGTTGCCGAGGAACGGCTCGAGTACCTCGATCACCAGCGACGGCAGATCCGCAATCGTGATCAGCCACGCGGACACCAGCGCCGCGGCCATCAGGAACATCACGACTGCACTGGTCTTGGCGGAAGTCAGGAAAAGCTCGTACAGCTGGTGGATCTTCAGCTCGCGATACACGAACACAGCGATCACGAGCGAGTACACCACCGCCACCACGGCGGCCTCGGTCGGCGTAAACACGCCCATCCGCAAGCCCACCACGATGATCACCGGCAGCAAGAGCGCCCAGAAGCCATCCAGAACGGCACGCAGGCGATCCTTCAGCGGCAGGCGGGGCGCCGGCGCGGCATCTTCCTTGCGAACCACCCACCACCATGCAACCACCAGGCCGCCGGCCAGCAGCAGGCCCGGCACGATCCCCGCGAGGAACAGCTTGGTAATCGACAGGCCACCTGCGACGCCAAACACGATGAAACCCACCGACGGTGGAATCACCGGAGCGATACAGCCGGCAGCGGCCACCAGTCCGGCGGACGAATTGCGGTTATGTCCGGCCGCCACCATCATCGGCACCATCAACGCCGAGAGCGCAGCCGCATCGGCCACGGCCGAGCCCGACAAGGCGGCGATCACGCAGCCGGCCAGGATCGCGACATAGCCCAGGCCGCCCTTGATATGGCCAACCAGCGCCAGCGCAACATTGACGATGCGCTTGGACAGGCCGCCCGAGTTCATGATCTCGCCAGCCAGCAGGAAGAACGGTACGGCCATCAGCGCAAAGCTGTCGGCGCCGTTGAGCACGTTCTGCGCGATGATCTGCGCATCGAACATGTCGAGGTGGAACATCAGCGCCATGCCACACAGCAGCAGCGCAAACGCGATAGGCATGCCGAGCGCCATGGAGCCCAGCAGCGAAGTGATGAAAATGGTAATCGTCACAGTTGTCTCCTGAGTCGCTTACAGGGCTTTTGCCTGCATCTTGTTTTCCGCTTCGATCCGCTCGATCTCAGCTGCTTCTTCGGACTCTTTCACTGCAACCAGTTCGCTCTCGGTTACCTTGCCCGTCATCACGCGGTACAGCTCGACCACCAGGATCGCGCCGACCGAAATGCCAAACAGCACGCCCACGCCATAGAACAGGCCCATGGAGTAACCCGACACCGGCGACTTCACATGCATGTTGATCTCGGCCTGCAGCCAGCTGCCCTGCAGGAACAGCCAGGTCGCGAACAGCATCAGCACGTGGCTCACCACGAAGCAGAATTTCTTGCCGAGCACCGGCAGGCGCTTGACCAGCGAGTCGACACCGAGGTGCGCATGCTCGCGCATGGTGACGATGGAACCGAGGAAGGTCAGGAACACGAAGAACAGCCGCGACACTTCGTCGGCAATCGTGATCCCCGAATTGAATCCGTAACGTAGAACGACGTTACCGAACACCAGAACCACCATACCGGCAAGGCAGATGACCATAATGATCTTCAGCAACTGGAAATAAGCTTCGACAGCTTTTTGCATGAATGTCTCCTGCGGGCGTCACAGCAGGGAGTGGCCAACGGAAGTTGGCCGCTGTCCCGAGAACGCTCTTATCGTTGCCCTGCCCTGACCGCCTGCACTGCAAGCACCGACGCCTGCGCGCGATACTCGTGTTGCACAAACGAAAACACCGGCCCCACTCGCACGAGTGAGGCCGGTATGAGGGCCGCAATTTTAATCGAACATATCCGGCTGGGTCTTCACCAGCTGATCCCAGATCGGCTGGAAGTGCAGCCAGCCGATGTACTCGCTGCCCACATGCTCGCGGCTGTAGCGCGAACGTTCCGGCGATACGAACACCGGCTTGCTGCCCGTGGCTTCCACCATCAGCTGCTGCTGGCAGCAACGCTCCAGCGCGATAAACCAGAACGCCGCCGATTCGATGCTGTGGCGGCTTGCCGTCAGCAGGCCGTGGTTCTGGTGGATCGCCGCCTTCACGCCCTTGAACCAGTCGGCCACCTTCGGGCCAGCCTTCTTCTCCACCGCCACCTGGCCGGCTTCGCTCTTGATCACCACGTGGTCCTCGTAGAACGCCGCCGCGTCCTGCGAAATCGGGTCGAGCGGCTTGCCCAGCGCGGCAAAGGCCGTGCCGTAGGTGGTGTGGGCGTGGCACATGGCGACGATGTCGGGGTGCGCTTCATGCACCGCGGCGTGCAGCACGAAACCGGCACGGTTGATGGCGTACTGGCCTTCGACGACCTTGCCTTCGTGATCCGCAAGGATCAGGTTGGAGACCTTGACCTGCGAGAAGTGCACGCACATCGGGTTGGTCCAGTACAGATCCGGGAATTCCGGGTCGCGCACCGTCAGGTGGCCGGCAAAGCCATAGTCGAAGCCTTGCAGGGCAAAGGCGCGGCAGGCGGCGACCAGGCGTTCCTTGAGGTGCTGGCGGTGTTCAGCGTGGGTTGCGAAGGTGGGCAGTTCCGGGTAGATCAGGCCTTCCTGTTCCGGCTGGTAGATCGACACCCGCTGTTTCGCAGTCTCCCCGCTCTGCTCAGGCGCGCGATTGATCGTCTCTTGCATTGTTATTCCTTTGTGGTCAACGGTGTTACCTTGCTGTGGGACGAAAGATAGCCCGTCATGCAGGGTCGACCAATACCGTGGCTGCAATATGACTTATCACCACCCGCAATAAATGATGACCCTGAAATGCTGGAATGAATGCCCCTGCCTCGCGTGCCGAAGCGTGATCAGGCCACAGGGGAAACACCTCGGGGAAACGGCTCAGGCAACCCAGGGCGGATTGCGGAAGACCTCGACGGTGTAGTCGACGAATGCCCTGATGCGCGGCACCAGTTGCCGTTCGCGCATATAGAGGACGTGAATTGCCGTGTCGTCCTGCGCCTGATAGTCGGCCAGCAACGGCACAAGTGCCCCGCTGCGAATGGCCGGCAGGGCCAGATGCTCCGCCAGTCGCATGATGCCGACACCTGCCATGCACAGTTGGAACAGCGTGGTGCCATCGGCGCTGTGGAAATTACCCTCGACCGGCAGCTCCTGGCGCCGGTTGTTGATCATGAACGGCCAGCGGTTGAGATGATCGAGCGGGCCTTCCCAGCGCAGGCAGTTGTGCCGCGCCAATCCTTGCGGCGTCACCGGCTGGCCGTGCTTTTCGATATAGCGCGGCGAGGCCACCACGATACGCTGCAGATTGCACAGCTTGCGCGCCATCAGCGACGAATCCTGCAGACGGCCCATGCGGATCGCCACGTCGAAATTATCCTGCAGCAGATTGGCCATGGCATCCGACAGGGACAGATGCACCGTGATCTTGGGATAGGCCACCATGAATGCCGGCAGGCTCGGCACGACCTGGTCCATGCCGAAACCGAGCGGTGCCGTCACGCGCAGATCGCCGGTCGGCTCAGGCGACTTGATCTGTGCCTCGGCCTGCTCGATCTCTTCCATGATGCGGTTGCTCGACACCAGAAACGATTCGCCCTCGCTCGTCAGCCGCTGCGTACGCGTCGAGCGGTGCAGCAGCTTGACGCCCAGGCGCCGCTCGAGGTTGGTCACCGCCTGGCTGACAAAGGGCTGGCTCACGCCGAGCAGGTGCGCCGCTGCAGTAAAGCCGCCGGTATCCACCACCGCCTTGAAGACGCGCATTTCCACCAGTCTGTCGTCCCGCATGCCGACCCGCCATGTCATATTGCCAACGTGTATTGTACTGGCCTGCCTGCGGGCACGTTCATGGAGCCCTGCCTGCGTCGCCTCGCAGGCTGACGAGCTGCGGACAGGGTCTCTTGATAAAATCGCGCATGGCCACGCACGACATCGATGAAGCTGGCCGGATTTCTTCATCATCACAACCCGGGAATGCGACCGTCATGGCAGGCACACAGGCGTGGCACAGGCTGAAGTCACTGCTGCAGGCCGAACTGGCCCATCTGACCGCGATCCAGCCCAGTGACCGGGTCTGGCAGATGCCGCTGGCCACCGCCCTGGCGACAGGCCTGCCGCTACTGGCTGGAGCGTATTTCGATCACCTGAACTACGGCCTGGTGGCATCGCTTGGCGGCCTGGTGTTTCTCTACCTGCCCGGCACACCGCTGTATCACCGCATGGTTTCAGTCATGGCCTGCGCCTTCGGCATGGCGGCCTGCTATGCCCTTGGCATCATGAGCCACTTCGTCCCTGCGCTGATGATGCCGGTGCTCGTCTTTGCGACGATTCTAGTCACGATGGTCTGCCGTTTCTACGCGCTCGGCCCGCCCGGCAGCCTGTTCTTCGTGATAGCGGCATCCATCGGCGCCTATTCCCCCATTCCGCTGGCGGCATTGCCGACCATGGTGGGACTCATCACCCTGGGCTGCCTGCAGGCGTGCCTGATTGCTTTTTTCTACAGCCTGCTGGTGCTTCGCAAGCGCCCGCCCAAGCCAGTCATGCCGCTGCCGCCACCGACCTTCGACTTCGTGGTGTTCGATGCCGTAGTCATCGGCGCATTCGTGGGTATCTCGCTGGCCATCGCCCAGGCACTGCAGGTCGAAAAAGCCTACTGGGTGCCGGTGAGCTGCCTGGCGGTAATCCAGGGGAGCTCGCTGCGGGCCGTGTGGAACCGGCAGCTGCACCGCATCATCGGCACCAGCCTCGGCTTGCTCGTCGCCTGGGGATTGCTTCTGCTGCCGCTGGACAAATGGACCATCTCGCTGACCATGATGGCGCTCAGCTTCATCATCGAACTCACGGTGGTCCGGCACTACGCCTTCGCGACGGCCTTCATTACCCCGATGACCATTCTGCTCGCCGAAGCGGCCACGCTCGGCCACAGCTCTGCAGCGACGCTCATCCAGGCGCGCTTCTTCGATACCCTGCTGGGTTGCGTGGTGGGACTGGCCGGCGGCATCTGCCTGCACAATGCGCGTTTTCGCACGGCAGTCGGCAGCTACCTGCGGCGCGTAATCCCGGCCAGGCGCATTCCCTAGGCCACCGCTGTACCGTGCGCCATCCAGGAGACGTGTCCGGGCGTGGACCCTGACCTCAGAGCCGCGCCTTCAATGCCTCGACGAGCGCTTCCGCCGCGGGCGACAATTGGGCATTCCAGCGCCGGATCAGCGAAATCGGATGGGTATAGCCGGCATCCGGCAACTTGCGCGTCTGCAATCCAAGCTCGTTGGCGAACCCGACGATATACCCCGGCTGCACCGTCACACCCAGGCCAGCCTTGACGAGGCCGAGCGCCGTCAGCACGGTGCCAGACTGCAAATTGGAAACGTAGCCGAGGCCTTTCTGCTGGTACACGCCGTCGACCGTGCGACGCACGCCAAAATCGGTATGCAGCGAGACGTGGGGATACGGTGCCAGCTGCTCCCATGTCACGCGGCGCTTGCCGGCCAGAGGATGGTCTGCACTAAACACTGCATGCATATGCTCGTTGTACAGCGGCTCGACCTGCAGGCTCGGATGCGACTGGGTCAGCGACACCAGGCCGAAATCGGCCTTGCCATTGACGACATGCTCGATCGTCGCGTCGGTGGAACGTTCATGAAGTTCGATGCGCAGGCCGGGATGGCGACTGTGCAGCGCACGCACCGGCTCGATCAGCAAGCCGTGCATCATCATCGGCGAGGCAGCCACGCTGATTTCGCCCACATCCAGGCTGGCGAGGCCGCGCAGGGTTCGCTCGGCAACCTCCATGGTGCCGAGGATTTCGCATGCGTAGCCGTACAGGTGATGCCCCCACAGCGTCGGCTCCACCTTGCGCGTCGAACGCTCGAACAGGCGGCTGCCGACCTTGGTTTCCATCTCCTGGCACAACTTGCTGACGGCCGACTGGGTCATGTGCATGGCCTGTGCAGCCACACTGAAGCTGCGCAGTTCGTACACGGCCCGAAAAACCCGGAATTCGCGGATGGTGAGGTTCATGCCGCCAATGATAGCGGGTGTGCCGCCTCCCGGCAGGCGGCACGTACGACTCATTTTTTCTTCTTGCGGTCGAAGAAGTGCTGCATGTAGTCCTGCGGTTCGCTGGTTTCATAGCTCGCGCCGAACATCGCGATGCTTTCCTTGAGACCACGCTCGATGTTGGGATCCTCCCAGGCACGCAGCAGCGCCTTCTGGGCACGTACGCCACGCGGACCGCATTCGAGGATCTCGCTCACGGTATGGGCAATTGCTGCATCGATCGCATCTGGCTCTACCACCTCGTTCAGGAAGCCCCAGCGCATCGCCTTGTCGGCATCGATGGCGGCGCCCGTGAGCAGGAACCAGCGCGTATTGCCCTCGCCGATCAGGCGCGGCAGCAGGTTGGCATGGATCACCGAGGGAATGCCGATACGCACTTCAGGCATAGCGAAATGCGAGGCCGTAGTACCGACGCGGATGTCGCACGCGGCGGCAAACTCCAGTCCACCGCCCATGCACCAGCCGGCCAGCCGCGCGATGGTCGGCACGGGGAAATCGCGGATCGCCTCGCACAGGCCGCCAAGACGCGTGATGAAATCCACCGCGGTTTCCGGATTCAGCTTGGCGAGTTCGTAGATATCGGCGCCGCCGATGAAGGCCTTGTCACCGGATCCGCGTACAACCAGCGCACGCACGCGCTCGTCACGTGCCAGGGCGCGTAGCGCGCGCGTCAGCTCGACTACGGTGGGCGTGTTCAGGATGTTGAGCGACGTACCGTTGTCGATCTGCAGCGTAGCGACGCCACGATCGTCAATCGTCAGGGTTGCATGTTCGAGTTGCATGACCAGGATTCCTATCAAGTCGATTCAGGGAATGTGCCGACCGCATGCGGGCCGAGGATTGGCGACGGCGCGACCTCGGCGGCGTGTGCCGACGGGGCGCGGAAGCGGGGTGCGACGCGTCGCAAGGTATGGCCGTGCTGTTGCGTGGCAGTATCGAAAAAGCCGATGGCCTGCAGTTGCGGATCATCGAGCAGGTCTTCGACGCGGTTGACCGGGCAGCACGGAATGTCAGCCGCTTCCAGCAATGCCAGCCACGCCGCGCTGGTACGCGTGACCAGCAGTTCGGACAGATAGCCGTAGATCACGTCATAGTTGTCGGCGCGTGCGGCCGCCGTCTGGAAACGCGGATCGGCCTCGAACACGTCCATCGCGTCGATGGCAGCAAAGAAGCTGCGCCAGTGCTTGTCGTTGTACACCACCACCGCGATGTAGCCATCCTGCGTGCGGTACGGCTTGCGGTGCGGGGTGATCAGGCGGCTATAGCACATCGGGCCGGCAGGCGGCTCGAAAGTGGCGCCGCCGAGATGATCGGCCAGCACGAAAGCGGCCAGCGTCTCGAACATCGACACCTGCACGTAATCGCCCTGCCCCGTCGCCTGGCGGCGATACAGCGCGGCCAGCGTGGCGTGCGCAGCCGTCAGGCCGGTGACGCGGTCCGCCACCAGCGTAGGCACATAGCTCGGTGCGCCGCCGGTCTGGCGTGCGAACAGTTCGGCAAGGCCGGTCTGTGCCTGGATGATGTCGTCGAATGCCGCGCGTCCGGCATATGGACCATCCTCGGCGTACCCGCTCAGCTCCACGTACACCACCGACGGGTGCAACGCGCGAATGGCCGGCTCGTCGAGCCCCAGGCGGCGCATTGCCTGCGGCCGGATGTTGTGGATGAACACATCGAATGCCGGCAGCATGCGCAGCAAGTGGTCACGGTCCGCAGGCTGCTTGAGGTCGAGCACCAGAGATTGCTTGCCCTCGTTCGCATGCAGGAACATGGCGCCCATGCGGGGCTCGGTTTTGGCGCCGGCATGGCGCATCACGTCGCCTTCCGGCGCTTCGATCTTCACGACCTCCGCGCCATAGTCGGCCAGCAGCTGCGTGCACGCCGGCCCCATGATGACCGAACTCAGGTCCAGGACCCGGACCCCGGCCAACGGCCGGGCGGCGGATGCGGCAGATGCGGTCATTGCTTCTCGACGCCTGCCTTGGCGGCACGCGCTTCCCAGATGCCGCGCTGGGCGACCGTGAAGGCGGCGTGTTCCTTGACGCTGTTCGGCGCGGCCACCATGCCCATGCGCGTCAGTTTGTCGACGACGGCCGGGCGCTGCAGCACGGCGTTGATTTCCTTGTTCCAGCGCTCGACGATGGCGGGCGGGGTGCCGGCCGGCGCCGCGAGACCAACCCACACCACCAGATCGAATTCCTTCAAGCCGACTTCAGCCATGGTCGGCACGCCCGGCAGTTCGGCCAGGCGCTTGGGGCTGGCCACGGCCAGGCCATTGAGGCGCTTGCCCTGCAGGAACGACGTCACCACCGAGGCATCGGCCAGCAGATAGTCGATCTGGCTGCCCATCAGGTCGGTGACGGCCGGCGGCTGGCTCTTGTAGGGGATGCCGTCGGACGGCACGTCAGCGACGGCACTGAAGGTCGCGCCGGCGATCTGCGCCGAACCGCTGCCATAGCCATAACGCAGCGGCGATTTCTTGGCCTGCGCGGACATTTCCTTGATGGTCTTGAACGGCGCATCCGGGCGGCTCACCAGCACCATCGGGATCGTCACGATACGCGAGACGTGCACGAAATCCTTGATCGGGTCGTAGCCAGGACTCTTGAACAGCGCGCCGATACCCGAGTGCGTCGAACTGCTGGTCAGCAGCAGCGTATAGCCGTCGGCTGCGGAACGTGCCGCGGCCTGCACACCGATGATGCCGTTCGCGCCAGCGCGGTTGTCCACCACGATCACGCCCAGCTTGTCGCGCAACTCGTCGCTCAGCACACGGGCGATGGTGTCGGAAGCACTACCTGCGCCGAACGGCACGATGATCTTGACGGGCTTGTCGGGATACGTGCCGGCTTGTGCAAAGACGGGCTGGGACAGGGCCGCGACGGCGGCAAGGGTAGCAACGAGGACATGCTTGAGTTTCACGATTGTCTCCTGAAATGGATGCAGCCATGCTAGCGGCCCCCTCTGATCACAACAAACGAATAATTCTCATGCATTTATGCATTTATGGAATAAATAAGCCATTCCATTGGCGCTAGAATGTGCGCTTTCGAACCTGGGAATCACCATGGCACGCAATATCGAGATCAAGGCCCGCATCGTTTCTGTCGAGGCCCTGCGTCCGCTTGCGGCCGCAGTGGCCGATCGCGGGCCCGAGTCCATCGACCAGGACGATACCTTTTTCGCCTGCCCCCAGGGCCGGCTCAAGCTTCGGGTATTCGCGAACGGCATGGGAGAACTGATTTTCTATCAGCGCGACGACACTGCCGGGCCCAAGGCATCGTTCTACCTGCGGACGCCCGTACCGGATCCCGATGGGCTCCGGGAAACCCTGGCCCATGCCTATGGCGTAACGGGCCGTGTCAGGAAGCAGCGCATCCTGTTCCTGGCCGGGCGCACGCGCATCCATCTCGACCGCGTCGCGCACCTTGGTGATTTCGCCGAGCTGGAAGTGGTACTGTCCGATGAGGAGGACACCGCCTCCGGCATCGCGGAAGCGCACGCACTGATGCACCGCCTCGGCATTGCCGAAGATGCGTTGATCGAAACGGCCTATGTCGACCTGCTCGCCGGCTTGACCGCCCCGACAGACGCCTAGGCGTCCTGAGTCACCCGGATAGGCCGGGGAAAGCGTGCCGGTTATACTCGACCGCATCCAATGCCATATTCCCGAGACAACGCGAAGGCCCGCCTTCGCCAGACACCAGCAGGCCGGCATGCCGATGACACAGACCACGACCCGCGCGCTTTCCATGCCGCCGACTGGCGGCCCATCCACTGACGACGCCACTGCGCCCGCCACCCTGCCCATCACGCCCATTCCGGCCCCGCTGCTCGCCCCGGGCACGGATGGCACGCATGCCACGGCTACGGCATCCGAGCGTAGCCTGAGCATCCTGCGTGCTGTCGCGGCAGCCGGCCGTGCCGTCTCGCTGGCCGAGCTGTCGACCACGCTCGACCTGCCCAAGGCAACTGTCCACCGCATCGGCGGGGCGCTCATGGAATCCGGATTCCTCGCGCGCGACCTCGACGAACGCAGCTTCGCCGTCGGCCCGGCCTTGCGCGCGCTGGCGCTCGATACCCTGAACCACGACAGCACGCGCGGCCTGCGGCACGAGGTATTGACGGCCCTGGTCGCGCAGATCGGCGAAACCTGCAACTTCACGACGCTCGACCGTGCCTCCGTCCTCTATCTGGACCGTGTGGAAGCGCCGTGGCCATGGCGGCTGACCCTCGAGGTCGGCACGCACGTGCCCCTGCATTGCACGGCCAGCGGCAAGCTATTCCTGGCCCTGATGCCGGCAGCCGAGCGCGAGGCCATGCTGGCGCAACTGCCGCTGACCCGCCTGACGCATGCCACACGGGTGACGGCGGAGGCCTTGCGGGCGGAGTGCGAACGCATCGTTCAAACAGGCTACTCCATCGATGAGGAAGAGTTTGTGCAAGGTCTGACTGCAATCGCAGTCCCGGTACTCGACACGCACGGCCGCGTGCGCGCGGCACTCGCAACCCATGCGCCGTCAAGCCGCATGGACCGCGAAAGCGCAATTGCGAAGCTCCCCGCCCTGCGGCAAGCCGCCGAGAGCATGCGCAGCCTGCTCTGACGTTCGCACGGACCACACATGCTGCCGACGACGGGTGATGCCACTGCGTAGCGTCGCCCCCCTCTCCTGACGCTGCCTGGCGCATTCCGTTCCACACCAGACGCTAGCCACACACTCCGCTGCCTTTCCCAGCCAGCATCCGCGCTGATCCTACCCCTCCGAACCTCGAACCTCGAACCTCGAACCTCGAACCTCGAACCTCGGACTTTGCGTCCTTGCGTCCCTGCGTCCTTGCGTCCCTGCGTCCCTGCGTCCCTGCGTCCCTGCGTCCCTGCGTCCCTGCGTCCCTGCGTCCCTGCGTCCCTGCGTCCCTGCGTCAACATCGTGTCGGATTCACCGCTTCTTTTCGGCCCATTTTTTTAGCAAAGACAAGCCACCTTTTCCATCAAATCTCCGAGACAACATATCCCACAATTCGAGACAATCATTCAACTCATTCGAATATCACGACAGATTCGACACAAACCAAGGGAAAACCCTGTTTCCGGACCATTGCGTTCCGCTTACCCATCTTCTAGCATTGTTTATGGAACGAATCGTTCCATGATGATTTGATGTGTGTCATCCAGCATGCATCAAACCGTGGTGATTTTGCCGCCTCACCAGGCGGCATCTTTTTCTTGCCCGGCAGCGGTGGCGTGGCTATTCAAGACAACAACCGCCGATCGACGACGCCTTCTGCCTGAGCCGATCCATCAGAGGAGACACACTCATGAAAACCACCCTGCTCCGCCGCAGTGCGCTGCTGGCCTTGTTTGCCTGCCTGCCGCACAGTGCCGCGCAGGCCAACGAATGGCCCACGCAACAACCCATCAAGCTTATCGTTCCCTGGGCGCCGGGCGGTGTCGCCGATTTTCTGGGCCGCCTGGTTGGCCATTCGCTGACACAGGAACTCGGCCAGCAGGTCATCGTCGAGAACAAGCCGGGTGCCGGCACCAACATCGGCTCGGACCAGGTCGCCAAGGCCAAGCCCGACGGCTATACCCTGCTGATGGCGAGCAGCAACAACGCTGTGAACATGAGCCTGTTCCCCAAGATGTCGTATGACACAGTCAAGGATTTCAGCCCGATTACGCTGGTCGGCTACACGCCGATGGTGCTGCTTGCGCAGCCCTCGCGCGTCAGCGCCGGCAATCTGCGCGAGTTCATCGACCAGGCCAGGTCGAAGCCCGGCAAGCTGGTCTATGCCTCGGCCGGCAACGGCAGCCCCTCGCATCTCGCCGCCGCGGCCTTCGAGCAAAGCGCCAAGGTGAAATTCACCCACGTACCGTACAAGGGTGCAGCACCGGCCGTGAACGACCTGCTGGGCGGCCATGTGGACATCCTGTTTACCAATGTGCCGGCCTCCATCGGCCATATCCAGTCAGGCAAGCTAAAGGCCTACGCCATCACCGGCACCAAGCGCACCCCCGCCCTGCCCAACCTGCCGACCTTTGCGGAAGCCGGCCTGCCGGACTATGACGCCACGGGCTGGTACGGCATTGTCGCGCCGCGCAATACGCCGCCGCAGATCGTCGAGCGCCTGCACAAGGCCATCGACAAGGCCATGGCCGATCCGGCCTTCCAGGCGCAGGCCAAGAAACAGGGCGTGGAACTGGCGCCGGCCATGACGCCGCGCGCCTTCTCCGAGCGCATCCAGAAAGATATTGAACAGTACCGGACGCTGATCCGCGAAACCGGCATCACAGCGGAATAAGTCACTGCACGAGGTCAACCCATGAAGTCGCGTCCCAACATCATCCTGATCATGGCGGATCAGCTCAATGCGAGCTTTCTTTCCATGTACGGCAACCGCATCGCGCAAACCCCGCACCTGCAGGCCCTGGCGGACCAGGGAACGGTATTCAGCAACGCCTACTGCAACTATCCGATCTGCGCGCCGTCGCGCTATTCGATGCTGTCGGGCCGCATGCCGCATTCGATCGCTGCGTATGACAACGCCAGCGAGTTTCCCGCGTCGATCCCGACCATCAACCACTACCTGCGCGAACTCGGCTACCACACGGCGCTGAGCGGCAAGATGCATTTCGTGGGTCCTGACCAGTTGCACGGCTATGAAGACCGCCTCGTCACCGACATCTATCCGGCGGATTTTGCCTGGGTGCCCGACTGGACCCAGGGGCCGCGCAACGCCCCCACGGGGATCAGCATGCGCGCCGTGATCGAAGCCGGCCCGTGCATCCGCAGCCTGCAGATCGACTACGACGACGAAACCGAGTACCACGCCCAGCAAAAACTCTTCGACCTCGCCCGTGGCGACCGCTCGAAGCCATTCTTTCTCACGGTATCGTTCTCGCATCCGCATTCGCCCTACACCGCTCCCGAGGAATACTGGAATCGCTACCGCCACGAGGATATCGACGCGCCGCGCGTCGGGCCGCTGCCGCTCGAGCAGCTCGACAAGCATAGCGAGTGGCTGTACTACTCGCATGGCCGCGACCGTTTCGATGTGCGCCCGGAGCATGTGCAGAATGCCCGCCACTCGTACTACGGCATGATCAGCTATGTGGACGACAAGATCGGCCGCCTGATGGACACCCTGCGCCGCACCGGGCTGGCCGACGATACGCTGATCGTGTTCACCAGCGACCACGGCGAGATGATGGGCGAGCGTGGCATGTGGTTCAAGCAGTGCTTCTTCGAAGGCGCGGTGCGCGTGCCGCTGATCGTGGCCGGCGCAGGCTGGACGCATCGCGGCGAGGTCACCGAACTGGCCTCACTGCTCGACCTGGTGCCGACGCTGCTTGATGCGGCCACCGATGGCAATCCGCCTGAACTGTGCCAGCCGGTGGACGGCACCAGCCTGCGGCAGATCGCCAGCGATCCGGGTAGTGCACGGGATCGGTATGTGGTGTCCGAGTACAGCGACATGGGTGTTTGCGCGCCCTGCCGGATGGTCAGGCACGGCCCGTTCAAGTACATCTACACGCATGGCTATGCCGCGCAGTTGTACGACCTCTCGACCGACCCCGACGAACTGCACAACCTCGCCGGCCGGGCCGAACATGCCGCGACCGAAGCGCGCCTGGCGCAGGAGGCAACGCGAGCCTGGGATCCGCAAGCGCTGGAAACATTGATCCTGACCAGCCAGCGCGAACGCAAGCTGATCTATACGGTGACCTCACGCTCGAAGAACAACTGGTCGTGGATGAGCCGGCCCGATGACGACCGGCGCTATGTGCGCTCGGGCGGCGATGCCGAGGGTACGATCGCCACCAAGGGGCGGGCCCGCTTGCCGTTTGTGCCGCCTGCCGAGCCGGTTCATGCCGGCGTGCCGGATGCCGAGCTGATTCCGCCCGAGCGGCGCAGGCCGCCCCGGCCCCGGTAGCATACGGCCGGATCCTCACCGCTGCGGCAGCCGTACGCTGCAGCGGTATTCTCGGGCACGTCTTTGCGGTACTTCGCTACAGCAGCCACTCTACCGGCAGCTTGCCAACCACCCACACCGCCACGCGCTTCCACCAGCTGGCGCCTGGCTCCTTCCCGTAAGCGACCGGCACGGCATCGTCGAGATGCTGACGATGCTCCAGCCATTGCAGATGGCCGTCGGGATCGCGCCGCACCTCGTACGACAACACCGGCACCCTTATATCGAAAGCCGTTCGCATGCCTTGCGCCAGGGCCGGACTGTCGATCAGGAAGCCCATTTCAGTATTGAGATTGGCCGAGCGCGGGTCGAAGTTGAACGAGCCGACAAATATCCGCTCGCCATCGACTGCGAATGTCTTGGCATGCAGGCTGGATGCTGAACTACCTGTCATGCTTTTCAGGCCATGCACGGGCGTGGGTCTGTCACGCTTCATCTCGAACAGGCGGATACCGGCCTGCAGCAGGGCCTTGCGGTACTTTGCGTAACCGGCATGGACCGCCACGACATCGGTCGCCTCGAGCGCATTGGTCAGTACGCTCACCTGGACACCACGTCCGGCCATCGCGGCCAGCGCTGCCACGCCATCCGCAGTCGGCACGAAGTACGGCGTCACCAGTTGCACTTCATGCGACGCACCGCCCAGCACCACAGCCAGCCGCTGTGCGACATGCGCTTCCGGGGGCGCCCGTCCCAGCCCTTTCGCCGGATCGTCGCTGACCATCTGCACGCGGGCCCATTCAAATGGCAATTCGCGCCGTAACAGGCGTTGCACGAACGGCGCATGCGATAACGCGGCGACATAGCCATGCGCCGCCGGATTGCGCTCCGCCACCGCGGCGCGGGCCGCAAGGATGGCCGGATCCGCTACGCTCGCTGCCGGCAGCAGCATATCGGCGGGATACGATGACGCACTGCTCCAGTAGCGCTCGAAATCGTCCGCAACGGCCCCGACTACCGGACCAACGGCCAGGACATCCAGATCGACGAAGCCTATGCTCTTGCTGGCACTGAAGTATTCGTCGCCGACATTGCGACCGCCGATGATGGTTGCCTGGCGGTCGGCTGTCAGGGACTTGTTATGCATGCGCCGATTGAGGCGCGCGAAATCTGTCAGATAGCCAAGCACGCGCCAGCGGCGATTGACAAACGGATTGAACAGCCGCACCTCGACGTTCGGATGCCCATCCAGTGCCGCCAGCGCGCTATCCAGCCCCGCGGTGTTGTTATCGTCCAGCAGCAGGCGCACATGCACGCCCCGCTCCGCCGCGCGATGCAACGCTTCCGCCAGCAATGTGCCGGAGAGGTCGTTACGCCAGATGTAGTACTGCACGTCGAGCGTGCGTTCGGCAGCATCGGCCAGCAGCGCGCGTGCGGCAAACGCGTCGAGTCCGTCATGCAGAGGAAAGATGCCGGATCGACCAGGATGCTGGCGAGTCAGCGGAGCAATCGCCTGCGCCAGCCGCGTTGACACGGTATCGACGGTGGCGGCAGGTTGCACGGACGATGGCGGAGCCGCCGGCAGCCGTTGCATATGTGCCAGCCATAGCCATGCCACTGCGCCGGCGACCAGCAGCAATGCTCCTGTCAGCAGCACGCGCATGACCTGATGTCCGACGTCGTCACAGTGTGTTGTCGTCAGAACATGTCTGGCCGCATGGCGTCGACTGCTTCGCCTCCCGACAGGATGGCATCGCGCAGCGCGGGCACTTGGGTCAGAATGTGCTCGGCAAAGAAATGCGCTGTGATGATCTTGGCATCATGGAAATGCGGATCCGTCTCGCGCAGCGCGGCAGAAGCCAATAGCGCGCGCGCGAGCTGCCAACCGGAAAATACGATACCGCACAGCTTGAGATATGGCACGCTACCCGCAAACACTGCATTTGGATGCGACTTGATCTCACCCACCACGAAGTTGACGACCTGCTCGAACGCTTCGCGCCCGGCCTGCAAGCGCTGCCGCATGGCACGGCTGGCCGGTGTGTCGAGCTGTGCCAGTTCAGTCTCGGTCACAGCAATCTGTGCGGCAATGGCATGCGCGGTTGCGCCGCCATCACGTACGGTCTTGCGGCCGATCAGGTCGTTCGCCTGGATGGCCGTCGTGCCTTCGTAGATCGGTAGTATCCGGGCATCGCGTAGATACTGGGCCGCACCGGTCTCCTCGATGAAACCCATGCCGCCGTGCACCTGGATGCCGAGGCTGGCAACCTCCACCGACATTTCGGTACTCCATCCCTTGACGACCGGCACCATGAATTCATAGAAGGCCGCCTGACGCGCACGTTCCCCCGAATCCGCGTGAGCATGGGCACGGTCGTGCGCAGCGGCTGCAACATAGGCCAGCGCGCGCGCACCTTCGGTCATGGCCCGCATTGCCAGCAGCATGCGCTTGACGTCCGGATGATGCACGATGGTGACCGAGTCCTTGGTCGAGCCATCCACCGGCCGGCTCTGCACGCGTTCACGGGCATAGGCCAGGGCATGCTGCGTCGCACGGTCGGCCACGGCAACGCCTTGCATGCCAACGGCAAAGCGCGCGGCGTTCATCATGATGAACATGTATTCGAGGCCACGCCCCTCCTCGCCAATCATCGTGCCGATGGCACCGCCGTGGTCGCCATACTGCAAGACCGCCGTAGGACTCGCCTTGATCCCCAGCTTGTGTTCGATCGATACGCAGTGGACATCGTTGCGTGCGCCGAGCGAACCATCGTCGTTGACCAGGAACTTGGGCACGATGAACAGCGAAATACCCTTCACGCCTTCCGGTGCGCCCGGCGTGCGGGCAAGCACCAGATGCACGATGTTCTCGGCGAGATCGTGCTCGCCGTAGGTGATGAAAATCTTGGTACCGAAGAGCTTGTATGTACCGTCGGCCTGCGGCTCGGCGCGCGTGCGCACGAGGGCGAGATCGGAACCGGCTTGCGGCTCGGTGAGATTCATGGTGCCCGTCCAGGCACCAGACAACAGATGTGGCACGAAACGCTGCTTCTGGGCTTCCGAGCCCGCCGTCAACAGCGCCTCGATCACGCCGTCGGTGAGCAGCGGGCACAGCGCAAAAGACAGGCTGGCGGCGTTGAGCATTTCCGTGCAGGCAGTGGCGATCAGCTTGGGCAGGCCTTGCCCGCCATACGCCTGTGGATGCACCACGCCCTGCCAGCCGCCTTCCGTGAACTGCCGGAACGCGTCCCGAAACCCTGGCGTCGTAGTGACGTTACCGTGGTGCCAGTGGCTGGGCTCGCGATCGCCGATGACATTCAGCGGCGCCACCACATCCTGGTTGAAGCGGGCAGCCTCCTCGAGCACGGCCTGCGCGGTATCGCGCGTCGCCTCCTCGAAGCCCGGCAGCTGCGAAAGGCCCTGCAGGTCAGCCAGGTGGTCCATGATGAACAGCATGTCCTTGAGCGGGGCGGTGTACGTCATGTCAGTCTCCAACATGTCAAAAGCCGCCCGGGTCTCCCCGGGCGGCTTTTATCTGGTTGCCGTCAGCCTGCCGCGGCAAGGCTGGTAGGGATCAGCCCAATTCTGCCACCAGTTCCGGCACGACGGTATTGAGGTCTCCTACTAATCCGTAGTCGGCCACACTGAAGATCGGCGCTTCGGGATCTTTGTTGATGGCCACGATGACCTTCGAATCCTTCATGCCTGCCAGGTGCTGGATGGCACCGGAGATACCGACGGCGATATACAGCTGTGGCGCGACGATCTTGCCGGTCTGCCCGACCTGGTAGTCGTTCGGCACGAAGCCTGCATCGACAGCCGCGCGCGAGGCGCCCATGGCAGCGTTGAGCTTGTCCGCCAGCGGGGTCAGCACCTTGGTGTAGTTTTCGCCCGAACCCACGCCACGGCCACCGGAAACGATGACCTTGGCAGCGGTGAGTTCCGGACGATCGCTCTTCGTCAGTTCGCGCGAAACGAACTGCGAGACACCGGCATCGGCCGCGGCTGCGATCTTCTCGACCGCAGCCGAACCGCCAGTCGCGGCAGCCGCGTCGAAGGCCGTTCCGCGCACGGTGATGACCTTGACGGCGTCCGACGATTGCACGGTGGCAATGGCATTGCCGGCGTAGATTGGGCGCTCGAAGGTATCGGGCGCATCAACCTTGGAGATCTCCGAGATCTGCGCGACGTCGAGCTTGGCGGCCACGCGCGGCAGGATATTCTTGCCGTAGGCAGTGGCAGGCGCGAGGATGTGGCTGTAACCACCGGCAACTGCCAGGACCTGCGCGGCGACGTTCTCGGCGAGGCCATCGGCAAAATACGGAGCATCGGCCACAAGGACCTTGGTGACGCCGGCGATCTGGGCAGCAGCCTGCGCGGCAGCGTCGCAGCCCGAACCGGCCACGAGTACGTGTACCTCGCCGCCGCACTGGGCAGCAGCCGTCACAGTATTCAGTGTTGCAGCCTTCAGGGCCTGATTGTCGTGTTCAGCAATAACAAGTGCAGTCATGTTCGGTCTCCGCTCAGATCACTTTGGCTTCGTTGCGCAGTTTTTCCACCAGCGTCTTCACGTCCGGCACCATCACGCCAGCCGTACGCTTCGGCGGTTCGGCAACCTTGAGCGTCTTGAGGCGCGGCGCGACGTCCACGCCGAGGTCTTCCGGCTTGAAGGTATCGAGCTGCTTCTTCTTGGCCTTCATGATGTTCGGCAGCGTCACGTAGCGCGGCTCGTTCAGGCGCAGGTCGGTCGTCACGACAGCGGGCAGTGTGATCGACACGGTTTCGAGACCGCCATCCACTTCACGCGTGACGCTGGCCTTGCCGTCGGCCACCACGACTTTCGATGCGAAGGTCGCCTGGGGCAGGTCGGCGAGCGCGGCCAGCATCTGGCCGGTCTGGTTGGCGTCGTCGTCGATGGCCTGCTTGCCAAGGATCACCAGTTGCGGCTGTTCCTTGTCGACCAGGGCCTTGAGCACCTTGGCCACGGCCAGCGGTTGCGTTTCTTCGCCAGTTTCCACCAGGATGCCCCGGTCCGCGCCAATGGCCATGGCGGTACGCAGCGTTTCCTGGCATTGCGTCGGGCCGACGGACACGGCAATGACTTCGGTCACGACGCCAGCTTCCTTGAGGCGCACGGCCTCTTCGACGGCGATTTCGTCAAACGGGTTCATGCTCATCTTGACGTTGGCGATATCCACGCCAGTGCCGTCGGATTTCACGCGGACCTTGACGTTGTAATCGACGACGCGCTTGACTGCGACCAGTACTTTCATGCGCTCACTCCACTGTTTTGAAATGCGAAACTCTTTTGAAGCGCGCTCAGCCTTCTTTGCCTCGCCACAAACGGCCAGGCAAAAGCGCCACACACTTCATGCCGCAGCCATTATACGCATCTTGCGGCAATGCAGCATCATTTTACGAACGATCGTTCTATTTACGGATAGCCTACACCTGATGAACGATCGAGAGAACGGCCAGGAGATGGCCGGCGGCCTCACCCGATGCATCCGACCTTTCCGACCGGAGGGCTGGTCCAAGCTTAGCACGCGACTCGGCGAGGGGCGCTGGAGCAAGTCCTCGAATCGGCGCGATGGGCACGACCGGGAACGACGGTGCGCACGCCGTTCAGCCTTCGGCGAGCACCCTCAGATGGGCAGCGACGGAGCGGCCCAGGGCGCTCAGGTTGTAGCCGCCTTCGAGACAGCTCACGATACGCCCGTGGGCACATTCGCGGGCGATCTCGAGCAACCGGGCCGTGATCCACGCGTAGTCCGCCTCGACCAGGCCTAGCAGGCCCATATCGTCTTCGCGATGCGCATCGAAGCCGGCGGAGATGAACACCATCTCCGGCGCAAAGGTCCGCAGCTTCGGCAGCCACACAGTCTCGACGATCTCGCGAACCTGCTCGCCCTTCGTATAGGCGGGCACGGGCGTATTGAGGATGTTGGGGGCCTCGCAATCGGCCCCGCTGTAAGGATAGAACGGATGCTGGAAAATCCCGCACATCAGGACGCGGGGATCGTCACGGAATGCCGCCTCGGTGCCATTGCCGTGATGCACGTCGAAATCGATCACGGCGACGCGCGCCAGTCCGTGATGCTCCAGGGCGTGACGCGCCGCAATAGCGACGTTGTTGTAGAAGCAGAACCCCATCGCGCGCGCCGGCTCGGCGTGATGTCCCGGCGGGCGCACGCTGCAGAAGGCGTTGTCCAGCTCACCGGACAGCACCGCATCCGTGGCCGCGATGGCCGCACCGGCCGCATGCCGCGCAGCGTCGAGGGTATGCGGATTCATGATGGTATCGGGGTCGATCATCGCGTAGCCCTGTGCCGGGCTGCGTGCTTCGAGGTCGGCGATGAATGCGAACGTGTGCACGAGGGCCAGTTGCGCATCGGTCGCGCCAGGTGCGCTGCGATGTTCGATAAAGGCATCGACACGGCTGGCGATCAACTGATCTTCGATGGCGCGCAGGCGGTCCGGGCACTCCGGATGGTGTTCGCCCATTTCGTGCTGCAGGAATACCGGGTGGGAATAGAAGCCTGTGGCCATCTCGTCGCGGATGCTGTGTCTCCAGCCGCTACGGTAGCACAGCTGCCGTGACAATAGGCCTCTGCAACGCCCGATATCGCGACGGCCGCGGACCCGCCATGCCTGATATGCCCGATATACCGGCCACGTGCCGACGATGTCATCCATCAGCCGTCGCACCGCTGCATGCGGTCTGATCGATCCGCTATACTGGGCCGTCACTTTTGCGGAACATCATGACCGATCACCTGCACCCCGAACACTCTTCCGTGCCGCGCTCGCTGCGGCGGCCGCTGCTGGGCGCGGCCCTGATGGGAACGGCCCTGTCCCTGCTGGGCATGGCGCCTGCCGTACTGGCCCAGCGACGTGGGCAGGAAGAAGAAATCGTTCCTGGCCGTTATCGCAACAACCCCCAGGTGGAAGCGTTCACAGCCCGCATGACGAGCCAGCATGGCTATGACCGCGCGGCGCTCGATACGCTGTTCGCGGGCACCGTCTATTCGGCCACGGTCGCGCGGCTGATCATGCCGGCAGCCAGTCCCGCGCGCAAGAACTGGGCGGTGTACCGCTCGCGCTTCGTCGAGCCGATCCGCATCAACGCCGGCCGGCGCTTCTGGCAGCAGAACGAGGCCACGCTACGGCGCGCCGAAGCCGAGTATGGCGTACCGGCGGAAGTCATTGTCGGCATCATCGGCGTCGAAACCATCTATGGCCGCGACACCGGCGGCTTCCGCGTCATGGATGCACTAGCGACGCTGGCCTTCGATTATCCGGATACGCCGAACCGCGAAGCGCGCAGCAAGATGTTCCTGGGTCAACTGGAAGACTTTCTGCTGTGGTGCCGCGACAGCCGCATGGATCCTTTCTCGGTACTCGGCTCCTACGCCGGCGCCATCGGCATTCCGCAATTCATGCCGACCAGCATCCGCGCCTATGCAACCGATTTCGACGGCGATGGTCGCATCGACTTGCGCAACAGTCCGACCGATGCAATCGGCAGCGTGGCGCGCTTTCTCCAGATGCATGGCTGGGAACCGGGGCGACCGGTGGTGTGGGATATCGCACAGGATGAAGGCAGCCGCGGCGTGGCTGCCGCCGGCGCAGATGGGGAGCCCTATCCGCAACGCACGCTGGACCAGTTCGTGACGGCCGGGTTACGGCTGGCCGCACCGGTAGATGTGCGAGCCGAAGGCCAGACCAGCGTGCTGGTGGTAGACCTGCCCTCACCGGGCCGCCCGGTGGAGTACAAACTCGGCCTGCGCAACTTCTACGTGCTCACGCGCTATAACCGCAGCTTCTTCTATGCCCAGGCGGTGTACGACCTTGGGCAGGCAGTCAAGGCGACTTCGCCGGTCTGACCGGCCAGGCCGTCAGTACATGGCGCCGCGCGGGCCGGCTGGTGCATCGGAGGGATGGCCCAAAGGCCCGTGGCAAGGAGTGACGCGCGCAGTCATGCACGCGACCTCTAAGCCCATCGGCAGACCATTGCGGCCGTTTGAAGAGCTCCTCAAACGCCCCTTCTATGCAGATCAGACCGGGAATACGCCCGTGGACAGATAACGGTCACCGCGATCGCAGACAATGAAAACGATCGTGGCGTTTTCCACCTGCTCGGCGACCTGCAGCGCGATACACAGGGCGCCGGCAGCCGAGATGCCGCAGAAAATCCCCTCTTCGCGTGCCAGGCGGCGTGCCATGTGCTCGGCGTCGGCCTGGCTGACCAGTTCGATACGGTCGATGGAGCTCGGGTCGTAGATCTTTGGCAGATACTCTTCCGGCCATTTGCGGATGCCTGCAATACGCGAGCCTTCCATGGGCTGCGCGCCAATCACCTGGACAGCGGGATTCTGCTCCTTCAGGTAGCGCGACACGCCGGTAATCGTACCAGTCGTACCCATGGCGGAAACGAAGTGCGTGACCCGCCCTTCTGTCTCGCGCCAGATCTCGGGACCCGTGCCGTGGTAGTGCGCAGCCGGGTTATCCGGGTTAGCAAACTGGTCGAGGATGACACCCTTGCCTTCGCGCTGCATCGTATCGGCCAGATCGCGGGCGTATTCCATGCCGCCCTTGACGGGTGTCAGGATGATCTGCGCACCGTAGGCCGCCATGCTCTGCTGGCGCTCGATGCTGAGATCTTCCGGCATGATGAGCACCATCTTGTAGCCGCGGATGGCGGCCACCATGGCCAGGGCGATACCGGTGTTGCCAGACGTCGCCTCGATCAGCGTATCGCCGGGCTTGATATCGCCGCGCGCCTCGGCTGCCGCGATCATGGACAGCGCCGGCCGGTCCTTGACCGATCCTGCGGGATTATTACCCTCGAGCTTGCCGAGGATGATATTGCCGCGTTCACGCAGATGCGCCCCAGAGATGCGCTGCAGCGCAACGAGCGGGGTATTGCCGATGGTGTCTTCGATGGTCTTGTAAGTCATGGCGATCCGACAGAGTCTGTGATCGCATTGTAATGCAGAGCGGCTGAGCAGGTATGGCACCGCTCAGCCTGCCCGGAGCATGCGCAGCGCCCGGAGAGGCGCTGCGCACGCACGGGACAGCTTACTTCTTGGGCTCGGCCTTGGCTTTTGCCTGTGCCGCGCCCTTCTCGGCACCCTTTTTTGCAGCGGCCGGGGGCGCAACCTTGCCGTACGACAGACCGGCTTCCTCCAGCTTGGTGACCGATTTCGGGCCGATGCCATCAACCCGCGCGGCGAGATCCGCGCCATCCTTGAACGGCCCGCCCTTGGTACGGGCATCGATGATCGCCGCAGCCCGCGCCGGACCGACGCCGCGCACCGTTTCCAGCGCCGCCTGGTCAGCGGTATTGACATCGACCGCCGCCCACGCGCTGGCCAGCGTTGCGCACGAGACTGCCACTGCCACCAGCATTTTCTTCAGCATCACGCTCTCCTCAAGAAGGAATCGCTGCGCGGAAAGCATGCATCGTCGGCAATGACCGGTGCATGGCGCAGCGGACTCATCATAGCCACGCGAGAATGCGGTGATCACAGTCGCAACATAAGTTCACACAGGACAGGAAAGATGTGAGGCATTGCAAGGGCGCGTACCGCCAGCAACGAGATCGCTGCGACTGGAGATGCAGAATTCGGGCTGAGAGCTGGGGACGGAATATCGAAGAATGAAGGTCGATAGCGTAAGGGCTGCATCGACGGTCCAACTACCCGGTCACGGACTGGGATGCGGCCGCGCGCAAACACGCGACGACGCTGCGAGCATGCGCGGGGCGAGCGCCCGGCCGGTCGTACTGTCAGGCCGGCTGGGCCAGCAGCCAGCGCACGTAGCGCGCGACGCCCTCTTCGACGGTCAGGAAACGTTCCGTATACCCCGCCTCGCGCAGCCGGCCCAGGTCGGCCTGCGTGAAGCACTGGTACTTGCCGCGCAGGGCATCGGGAAACTTGATGTACTCGAGCAGTCCTTCCTGCTCCATGTCATGCAGCGACAGGCGCGGCTTGTCCTCGCTCTCGCGCAGCGTGTTGACCACCGTGCTGGCGATGTCATTGAACGGTTGTGCGCGGCCGGAACCGAGATTGAAGATACCCGACTTCTCGGGATGATCCAGGAAGAAAAGATTGACCTTGACCACGTCCTCGACCGACACGAAGTCACGCAGGTGAGCACCGGGTCCGTAGCCACCATATTCGCCGAACAGCCGTACGATGCCATCGGCGCGGAATTGGTTGAAATTGTGGAAGGCCACCGAGGCCATGCGCCCCTTGTGGCCTTCGCGCGGGCCATACACGTTGAAATAGCGGAAACCGACAATCTGCGAATGAGCGTGCGGCAAGGTCTGCCGCACCACCTGGTCGAACAGGAACTTGGAGTAGCCGTAGACATTCAGCGGCCGCTCGAACTCGCGTTCTTCGCGAAAAGTTTCCGAGCCGCCATAGGTCGCCGCCGAGGAGGCGTAGAGAAACTGCGTGCCCTGGTCGAGACAGGCATCCATCAACGTACGCGTATAGCGGTAGTTGTTCTCCATCATGTAGCGGCCATCGGTCTCCATCGTATCGGAGCAGGCGCCCTCATGGAACACCGCGCGCACGCGGCCGAAGTCACCCTTGGCAAAGCGCGCCAGGAACTCGCCCTTGTCGAGGTAGTCAGCGATTTCGCAATCCACCAGGTTCCGGAATTTGTCGGCGCGGGTAAGATTGTCGACGGCGACAATCTGCGTTTCGCCACGGTCGTTGAGACCCTTCACGAGATTGCTGCCGATGAGGCCGGCAGCGCCGGTAACGATGATGGTCATGATGTAAGCATGTAATTGGTAGTGCGCCCCTCGGGCTCCGGGGCATCCCGCATTTTACGCTGCCTCGGCGGAGAACAGTTCGTCGGCGGTCACGACGGCCGTGCCGAGCTTGCCGACCACGATGCCACCAGCACGATTGGCATACTGCACCGCTTCCTTGAGCGGTACCCCGGCGCCGAGCATGGTGGCCAGCGTGGCGATGACGGTATCGCCTGCACCGGAGACATCATAGACTTCACGCGCATGCGCGGAGACGTGCAGGACCTCGCTCTCGGTGTAGAGCGTCATACCCTCTTCCGAGCGCGTCAGCAGGAGCGCCGTGAGCTGCAGGTCGCGGCGCAGGTTCTGCGCACGAATCGTCAGGTCCGCCTCGGTCTTCCAGGTACCGACGACCTGCCGCATCTCGGCACGGTTCGGCGTGATGATGGTGGCACCGCGATAGCGCGCATAGTCATCGCCCTTGGGATCGACCAGCACCGGCACATTGGCGCGGCGCGCCATCTCGATCATGCGCGTGACATGCGTAAGACCGCCTTTGCCGTAGTCGGAAAGCACTACCGTATTGCAGTCGCCAAGCAGCGACTGGTAGCGCTCCAGCACGCTGGCCAGCACCTCGTTGGCCGGCGGCGCCTCGAAGTCGACGCGCAGCAACTGCTGCTGCCGTGCCAGCACGCGCAGCTTGATGATCGTGGCCACGCTCGCGTCGCGCTTGAGATGCGAACGTACATGGCCGGCCTGCAACAGCTTTTCGAGCGTGCTGCCCGGTTCGTCGTCGCCGATCACACCAAGCAGGCTGGCCTGCGCCTTGAGCGCGGCGGCATTGCGCGCCACGTTGGCTGCGCCGCCGAGTCGTTCCTCGCTGCGCTTGACCTGCACCACCGGCACCGGGGCTTCCGGCGAGATGCGGTCGACATCGCCAAACCAGTAGCGGTCGAGCATCACATCGCCCACGACAAGAATGCGGGCTTGATCAGTCTGTTGAGGTGCAAGGGCGCGTGTATTCATGTGACTCCGACAATCGTCTGCCCACCCGGGTATCGGCGCGGACACTGGCGATCGGGAACCGGCGTCACCCGCTAGCACCGCGTGGCCGTACCGCTGCGCCCGATCGCATGATATTCAAATCCCGAATGCCGCATGGCATCCGGCTCGTACAGGTTCCGGCCATCGAAGATCAGCGGCGTCTGCAACTGCCGCTTCATCTCGCCGAAATCCGGACTCTGAAAAGCCTTCCATTCCGTGACGATGGCCAGCGCATGGGCGCCGGCCAGCGCGAGCATCGCATTATCGCAAAAGTGCACGCGCTCCATGGCATCCGGCACATCGGCCAGATCTTGCGCCAGCACCTGCCGCGCCACCTCGAGCGCCACGGGATCGTGCACGCGCACCGCCGCGCCGCGCCGCACCAGATCCCCGATCAAGTCGCGGCTTGGCGCTTCGCGCAGGTCATCGGTATTCGGCTTGAAGGCCAGACCCCAGACGGCAATCGTACACCCGCTGAGGTCCTCGCCCAGCCTGGTGACGATTTTTTTTGCCAGCAGCCGGCGTTGCGTACGGTTCACTTCAACCACGCTCTGCAGTATCCGCATGGGCGTGCCGTGCTCTTCTCCGGTATGGATCAGCGCGCGCACATCCTTGGGAAAGCATGATCCGCCATACCCTGCACCGGCATACAGGAAGCTGTAGCCGATCCGCGGATCAGAGCCGATCCCGAGCCGCACGGATTCGATGTCCGCACCCACGGCGTCGGCGAGATTGGCCATTTCGTTCATGAAGGAGATACGCGTAGCCAGCATGGAATTGGCTGCGTACTTGGTGAATTCGGCCGAGCGCACATCCATGTAGAAGGTACGTTCATGATGCCGATTGAATGGCGCGTAGAGCATGCGCATGACGGACTTGGCATGGCGTCCGAGCATATCGCCTTCGCAGCCCAGGACGATGCGGTCGGGCCGCATGAAGTCATCGACAGCGGCCCCTTCCTTCAGAAACTCGGGGTTGGAGAGTACGGCAAATTCAAGATCTTCCAGGCCGCGTTCAGCAAGCGTGCGGCGGATGGCTTGCCGAACCTTGCCTGCCGTCCCGACGGGGACCGTGGACTTGTTGACGACGACACGAAAGCCGTCCATATGCCGCCCGATATTCTCGGCGGCGGTCAGGACATGCTGCAGATCGGCCCCACCATCCTCGTCCGGTGGCGTATGCACTGCAATGAACTGAACTTCGCCGTGCGCCACGCTGGCAGCCACATCGGTCGAAAAACGCAGGCGGCCGGCCCCGTGATTGCGGACCACCAGATCCGCCAGACCGGGCTCATGGAACGGTACCTGCCCCTCCCGCAACGACGCCACCTTGCGCGCATCGAGGTCGAGACAGAATACATCGTTGCCGACCTCCGCCAGGCAGGCGGCCGTCACCAGCCCCACATAGCCACTTCCGATCACCGTGATTTTCATGCGCGCGCTCCTGTTGAACAACTGGAACTGTCACGCAATACGGCGGCACGGCTGGCCGCGCACGGCTACATGCTGGCGCCCCCGGAGGCCGCCACTTCGGCGCGGCGGGGTGCATACGTTTCCCAGCGGTTGCAGCCCGGACACTGCCAGTAGAACAGCCGCGCCCGAAAACCGCACTCGTGACAAGTATATCGAGCGAGATTACGGGTCCTTTGTTTCAACAAATCGCGCGCCACCACCAAATCTTCACTGGCAACGGCGGCCGCGTCCGGTTGGGACTCAACGGTCGCGGACGCCGCTGTAGCCAGCTCCACTTCAGCTTCGTAGACCTTCGTGAGCGCAGCGAACGAAGGTTGCCGGCGCATCTGCTGGCGCATCTGATCCAGCGCTGCCGGGGTACCCGCCAGTTCGCGCTCGTATTTGTAGGCAACATCGAGCAGTTCGCCGCCGAGCCGGCTGCCGAGCTGCCGACGCAGCCAGCCCAGCCCCCCCTCCGCGTCTCCTGTGGCAACCGAAGCCTGCATCACGCGCTCCGCCACCAGCGGCAGATAGGCTGCATTCTGCTGCTCGATGCTCTTCCAACGCTGCAGCGCCTCGTCGGGCTTGCCCATGCCGGCCGCCACATCGCCGAGCAGGATATTGGCACGCACATTCGCCGGGTTTTCCGCCAGCGCCTGCTGCAGCCATTGCACGGCCTCCTCCGGTTTCTTGGCACCGATGCACTCCTGCGCGAGTTCGCAGCAGAACTGCGCGATCTGCTGCGTCAGTCCGTCGTCAGGACTCGCCTCGCGCAATTCGCGGGCCGCATCGATGGCCTTGCGCCATTCTTTCTCGACCTGATAAAGCTCGAGCAGAACCCGTTTGGCCGGCACCGCATACTCGCCAGCCATCAGCAGCTTCAACGATTCCTCGGCACGATCCAGCATGCCGGCGCGCAGGAAATCTTGCCCCAGTTCGTAGAGTGCATGGTCACGCTCGCTGGCGGGCAGATCCGGACGGTTCACCAGATTCTGGTGCACGCGAATGGCGCGCTCCGTTTCGCCGCGCCGCCGGAACAGGCTGCCCAACGCAAAGTGCAACTCGACCGTTTCCGGATCGAGCCGCGCGACTTCGATAAAAGCGTCAATGGCCTTGTCGGGCTGTTCATTCAGAAGGAAATTCAGGCCCTTGAAGTACGAGCGCGGCAAGGCACCTTGCTCGCTGAGCATCTGGCGCACATCGATACGAGCGGCTGCCCAGCCAAAAGCGAACACCAACGGGATGGCCAGCAGCCACCACAATTCAAAATTCATGGATCAGACCTTAGGGCCAGGAAAATGGAGCGGAGTCGGCTCGGCAACCATCGGCGCCGACGCCGCCGGCGTGGCGGCGGCCGGGACCGGTACCTGTGCCTTGCGCAGCTGGCTGACCTGCATGCGCAGACGCATCAGGCGCGGCAGCAGCGCAAGCAGCCCGGCCAGCATGCCGACAACGAACGTAGCCAGCAAAATAAGAATCAGCGGTGCGTGCCATTGCGCGCCCATGAACAGTTCAAGCGTGACTTCACCGGTATTGCGCAAGGCCAGCAAAAACAACAGGCCGAACAGCGCGAGGCGGATGATCCAGAAGATGATTTTCATGGGCGAAGTCTAGGCGATAAGCAATGCATGAGGGCACGATGAGCGTGCGTGCAAACTGGAGGCCATTGTAACGGATTCGATACCGCACGCCGAGGCGCGCGGAACGCATGGAGGAATTGATGGGCTGGGGCATGGCGGCCTGCCATCACGCCCCTTTTCCTTCGGTGCCCGGCCATTTCAACCATGGTCCAGGGCAAAAAAAAACGCTCCCGAAGGAGCGTTTCAGTGATATGCCGCGGCCATGACGGCCGTGCACACCATATTCATCGTCAGGAACGCATGGCTGCCAGCGGCAGGTCATCGCGACCGCCGGGCGAACCCGGCTCGTCCATTGCACCCGCATCCGTTTCCACGAGGATCGGCGCGACGCTGCGATCCACGCGTTCGCGCAACTCCTTGCCGGCCTTGAAGTGCGGCACCCGTTTTTCGGGCACCAGCACCTGTTCACCGGATTTGGGGTTGCGACCCACGCGCGGCGGACGGCGATTCAGGCCAAAACTCCCGAATCCACGAAACTCGATGCGATGGCCGGAGGCCAGGGCCTCCGACATCGCATCCAGGATCGTATTGACCGCGATGTCCGCATCCCGCAGCAACAGCTGCGGGAAACGCGCGGCAAGCCTTTCCACAAGCTCGGACTTGGTCATGAACGGTCCAACAACTGGCGTCTATTCGCGTCCGTCGACGATTATTGGTTCTGGCCGTCGAGCTTGGCCTTGAGCAGCGCACCGAGGTTGGTGGTGCCGGCAGCGCTGGTATCGGCAGCGAACTTCTGCATCGCTTCCTGGGCATCGCCAGCGTCCTTGGCCTTGACCGACAGGTTGATGCTGCGCGACTTGCGGTCGACGTTCACGATCATGGCAGTCACGGATTCGCCTTCCTTCAGCACGTTGCGGGCATCTTCCACGCGGTCGCTGGAGATTTCCGACGCACGCAGGTAGCCTTCGACGTCATCGGCCAGCTGGATCACGGCGCCCTTGGCATCCACCGACTTCACGGTACCGGTCACGACCGAACCCTTGTCGCTGGTCGACACGTAGTTGTTGAACGGGTCGCCGGACAGCTGCTTGATGCCGAGCGAGATACGTTCCTTCTCCACGTCGATGCCGAGCACCATGGCTTCCACTTCGTCGCCCTTCTTGTACTTGCGCACGGCTTCTTCGCCGGACTCGTTCCAGGACAGGTCGGACAGGTGGACCAGGCCGTCGATGCCGCCAGGCAGACCGATGAACACGCCGAAGTCGGTGATCGACTTGATGGCGCCGGTCAGCTTGTCACCCTTCTTCTGGGTGCGGGCGAAATCGTCCCACGGGTTGGCCTTGCACTGCTTCATGCCGAGGCTGATACGACGCTTGTCTTCGTCGATGTCGAGCACCATGACTTCGACTTCGTCGCCCAGCTGGACAACCTTGGACGGGGCCACGTTCTTGTTGGTCCAATCCATTTCCGAAACGTGCACCAGACCTTCAATGCCGGCTTCGATCTCGACGAATGCGCCGTAGTCGGTCAGGTTCGTCACCTTGCCGAACAGGCGGGTACCTTGCGGGTAGCGGCGCGAGATGCCGACCCACGGATCTTCGCCCAGCTGCTTCACGCCCAGCGAGACGCGGTTCTTTTCCTGGTCGAACTTGAGGATCTTGGCGGTGATTTCCTGGCCGACGGTGAGCACTTCGCTCGGGTGACGCACGCGGCGCCATGCGAGGTCGGTGATGTGCAGCAGGCCGTCGATACCGCCGAGGTCAACGAACGCACCGTAGTCGGTGATGTTCTTGACGATACCGTTGACCACGGCACCTTCCTTCAGCGTTTCCATCAGCTTCTGGCGCTCTTCGCCCAGCGTGGCTTCGACCACGGCGCGGCGCGACAGCACAACGTTGTTGCGCTTGCGGTCGAGCTTGATGACCTTGAATTCGAGGGTCTTGTTTTCGTACGGCGTGGTGTCCTTGATCGGACGCACGTCGACGAGCGAACCCGGGAGGAATGCGCGGATGCCGTTGACCATCACGGTCAGGCCGCCCTTCACCTTGCCGGTGACGGCGCCGGTGATGATCTCGCCGGATTCCAGGGCCTTTTCCAGGTTCAGCCACGAGGCGAGGCGCTTGGCCTTGTCACGCGACAGGATCGTATCGCCATAGCCGTTTTCGAGGGCATCGATGGCGACCGAGACGAAATCTCCCACCTGCACTTCGAGCTCGCCGGTGTCGTTGAGGAATTCCTCGACAGGGACGAAGGCTTCGGATTTCAGGCCAGCGTTGACGACCACGAAGTTATGGTCGATGCGTACCACTTCAGCGGAAATCACTTCGCCGGCCTTCATGTTGGCGCGGGCCAGGGATTCCTCGAACAGGGCGGCGAAAGATTCGTTGGTTTGCAGGTTGGTCATAAGTCAGTTTGACAATCCGCCGGCTCCGGGAGCACCGTGTGTGCGTGGAACAGCGACGGGGTTACAGGTTATAAACAAGTCCGGACCCGCATGCGGATCCGGTGCCATTGCCCGGCAAAGGCACGCCGCGGCAGCCCCGGATTATGCCTGCCCGGGCACCGCCTGGCCATACCACGCCAGGACTTGCGCCACCGCCTGATCCACCGTCATGTCGGAGGTATCGAGCAGATGCGCATCTTGCGCAGGCCGCAACGGCGCAACGGCGCGGGAGGCATCCCGTGCGTCGCGCGCCGTCAGGTCACGCAAAAGGTCTTCCATATTAGCAGAAAAGCCCTTATCAATCAATTGCTTATACCGTCTCTCGGCGCGCGCCTCGACACTGGCGGTCAGGAACACCTTGACTGGGGCATCCGGGAAGATCACGGTGCCCATGTCGCGGCCGTCCGCGACCAGCCCGGGGCGCGTCCGGAAGGCGCGCTGGCGCGCTGTCAGGGCCTCCCGGACCTGCTGATGCACGGCCAGGGCGGAAGCCCGGTTACCGATGTCCTCGGCACGGATCAGCTGGCTGACCTCTTCGCCTTCGAGCCAGATCTTGTCACCGCGAAAACGCAGGTGCAGCCCATGCGCGAGGTCGGCGAGATCCTTCACCTCATCCACCTCGATCCCCACGCGCTGGCTGCGCAAGGCCACCAGCCGGTATAGCGCACCACTGTCGAGATAGTGGAATCCCAGTGCGTCGGCGACGCGATGCGCCACCGTGCCTTTACCGGAAGCGGTGGGACCATCGATGGTGATGACGGGGGGCAAACTGCTCATAGCATTGGTCTATTGCTGTGTTAGGAATAAATCACTGTTTATTTTATTGAGAACAATTATCATTAACTCAACTGATCATCATTCCCGGCCCTGCCGGTTTTCGCTCACAAGGTAAATACGAGGCAATCATGGCAAAGACCCTTTCCTTTGGCGCAATGCACCTGACCATCGCGTTCAGCATCGGCTATGCACTGACGGGCAGCCTTGCCATCAGCGGGGCGATCACCCTGCTGGAGCCGTTGGCGAACACGATCGCCTATTACTTCTTCGATAAGTCCTGGAACCGCTACGTGGATGGCAAGCGCCCGGCCGACACAGCCATGCCAGCCGAGGGTGCCGCAGCGTAATCGCTACTCCGTCAGGCGCCAGCCGGCCGGGCAATCGACCGGAACACGTCGAAATACTCCGGAAAGGTCTTGCCCACGCAGCCCGGCTCGTTGATGCGCACGGGCAGCGGCCCGAAGGCTGCCAGCGAAAAACACATGGCCATGCGGTGATCGTCATAGGTGTCGATCCCGGACTGCGCTTCCTGCCATGCCACCGGCGGCGTCACGCGCAGGTAGTCGGGGCCCTCCTCGACACCGGCGCCGATCTTGCGGAGCTCGGTGGCCATGGCCGCCAGCCGGTCGGTTTCCTTGACACGCCAGCTGGCGATATTGCGCAGCGTGGTGGTGCCGTCGGCAAACAGGGCAGCCACGGCAAGCGTCATGGCGGCATCGGGAATATGATTGCAGTCGAGATCGATGGCGCGCAGACGACCAGAGGGATCCTCCACACCGCGCACTTCGACCCAGTTCTCGCCCGCCATGACATTGGCGCCCATCTGGTTCAGCGCTTCGATGAAGCGGATGTCGCCCTGGATGCTCGCGTGGCCCACGCCTTCGACGCGGACAGGCCCGCCGCCGATGGCGCCGGCGGCCAGGAAGTAGGAAGCCGACGACGCATCGCCTTCGACATGGATTTCCGCGGGTGGCGTGTAGACGCGGCCGGCCGGCAAGATGAAGCGGGACCAGCCATCCTGCTCGACCTCGATACCGAAGCGCCGCAGCAGGTTCAGTGTGATTTCGATATACGGCTTGGAGATCAGCTCGCCGACCACTTCGATGACGATCTTCCCGGAAGCGGTCTGCACCAGTGGCAGCGCCATCAGCAGCGCGGTCAGGAACTGGCTCGACACATCGCCACGCACGCGGATGGGTTCGGCAATATCGATCTCACCACCGCGCAGGTGCAACGGCGGATAGCCTGGATTGCCGAGATAGTCGATCTGTGCGCCGACCTGCCGCAGCCCGTCGATGAGATCGCCAATCGGGCGCTCATGCATGCGCGGCACGCCGGACAGGCGATAGTCGCCGCCCTGCAAGGCCAGTGCGGCGGTCAGCGGACGCACCGCAGTGCCGGCGTTACCGACGAAAATATCCGCGTCGCGCGTGGGGAAACGCCCTGCCACGCCCTGCACGCGGTAATCGCGCTCCGCCAGTTGCTCCCACTGCACGCCAAGCGTCCGCAAGGCAGCCAGCATCACGCGCGTATCATCCGAATCGAGCAGATCGCGCACCACCGTCGTGCCCTGGCTCAGGGCCGCCAGCAACAGCACGCGATTGGAAATGCTCTTCGAACCGGGAAGGCGAACGGTACCTTTGGCACTGGAAAGTGCGGGCAGCAGGAGGGAATCCGGGGATGCAGCGGAAGCAGTAGACATATCGATGAGGCGGTTTCAGGTTTCGTCAGCGTCAGGCGGACATTGTACGCTGGCCTGCCGGGCGCCCCAGGCGTGGCGGGCGTCACTGGCACGGCGGAAAAACTTCTCGAGCGCATCGCCATTGGACTGCTCGACCTGGGTCTTCAGATGTGCCAGCACAGCCTGGTAGGTGGTGATCTCACGCAGCAGGGCGGTACGGTTTCCGATGCAGATATCGCGCCACATCTCCGGCGACGATGCGGCGATCCGAGTGGTATCGCGGAAACCGCTGCCGGCAAACGCCAGCTTGGCCTCGCTGTCCTCGGCGTTGACGACCTGTGCGACCAGGGCGAACGCCAGCAGATGCGGCAGATGGCTGACGGCCGCGAACATCGCATCGTGCTGGACAGCCGGCATGACGTGGCACACCGCGCCGGCAACCTCCCACATGCGCTGCACCGTGGACACATCCGGCGGCAGGTTTTCCTGCAGCGGGCATAGCACCACGCGCTTGCCGTCATACAGATCCGGCAGGGCCGCATCCACGCCGCTGACTTCACGGCCGGCGATCGGATGCGCCGGCACGAACTGCACGACCTTGTCGCCGAGCGCGGTCTTGGCTGCCACGATCACGTCGCCCTTGGTACTGCCTGCGTCCGTGACGATGGTGCCCGGCTGCAGATGCGGCTCGAGGGCGTGCAGGATGTTGAACGTCTGCGCGACCGGCGCACACAGCACGACGATGGACGCATCGCGCAGCGCGTCTTCGAGTGGTGCGCTTTCGTCGATTACGCCCAGCTCAACCGCACGCGCCAGCGAGGTTGCCGAGCGCCCGACACCGATCACGCGGCCCACCGCGCCAGCACGCTTGAGCGCCAGCGCCAGCGAGCCACCGATCAGGCCGACGCCGATCACGACCAGTTTGGGAATCACGAATGTATTCACTTCGACACCACTGTCCATCGACGCGGGCGCCGCACCGATGCGGCCCCAGATTTGCGAGCGCGTCCGGCGCTCAGGCGGATTGCCCGGTCAGCGCCTGTTCCAGCGCGGTCAGGCAGGCAGCATTTTCTTCCGGCAGGCCGATGCTGACGCGAATCCATTGCGGCAACCCGTAGTTGCCGACCGGCCGCACGATGACACCCTGCTTGAGCAACGCGACGTTCACGCGTGCACCTGCGCCTTCATCCTCGCCGACCCGCACCAGCACGAAATTGCCATAGGACGGCACATATTCCAGCCCGAGGCGCTCGAACCCGGCATACAACTGCGCCTTGCCAGCTGCATTGAGTGCGGCACTGCGTTGCAGGAAGTCCGTATCTCCGATCGCTGCCACGGCTGCGGCCTGCGCCATGGTGTTGACGTTGAACGGCTGGCGGATGCGGTTCAGCAGATCGGTCATGGCCGGCTGGGCCACGGCATAGCCAATCCGCAGCCCCGCCAGGCCATAGGCCTTGGACAGGGTGCGCGACACCACCAGATTGGGATACTTGCGCACCCACGCGATGGCATCGTATTGGTCCTCGACCGGGAGATACTCGTTATATGCCTCGTCAAGCACGACCACGACATGCGGCGGCACCTTGGCAATGAACGCCTCAAGCACGGCCGCCGGCACGAAGGTACCAGTCGGATTGTTCGGATTGGCCAGGAACACCAGCCGCGTGTCCGGCGTGATGGCCTGCAGCATGCCATCGAGATCGTGGCCATAGGCCTGTGCCGGCACCTCGACGGCACGCGCGCCGACTTCCTGCGCTGCCAGCGCGTAGACGGCGAATGAGTACTGCGCGTAGACCACGCCCTGACCTGGCTCGACCAGCGCGTGGGCGCAGATCTCCAGAATATCGTTGCTGCCGTTGCCCAGCGTGAACCACGTATCGGGCAAATCGAACTTGCGTGCCAGCACGCCCTTCAGCACGAAACCGTTCGAATCGGGGTAGCGCCCGAGATCGTCCAGTTCCTTGAGCATCGCGGCCCTGGCCGACGGCGGCATGCCCAGCGGATTCTCGTTCGATGCCAGCTTGACGATCTTCGACTCGTCAAGACCGTACTCGCGTGCCACCTCGGAAATCGGCCGGCCCGCGATATAAGGCGCAATCGCGCGGACATATTCAGGACCAAAGACAGAGGGGCGGGAAGCTGGGATCGACATGCGGTTTCCTTTGTTCTACGGTTTCAGCGGCTGGTCGGATAGGATCCGAGCACCTTGAAATAAGCGGCATTGCGGCGCAACTCTTCCAGCGCCCGGGCCACCGGGGCATCCTGCTGGTGGCCCTCGACATCGACATAGAAGTAGTACTCCCATGCCCCGCTGCGGGCCGGTCGCGATTCGAAGCGGCACATCGACACGCCATTGGCAGCCAGAGGTGCGAGCAGTTGGTACACCGCGCCTGCCTTGTTCGGTACCGACAGCACCAGCGAAGTCTGGTCGCTGCCGCTCGATTCGGTTTCATAGCGGCCGATCACGGCAAAGCGCGTGCGGTTGTGCGGATCGTCCTCGACATGTGCATGCACGATATGCAGGCCATAGCGGTTAGCCGCCGACTCGGCCGCCAGGGCCGCGACGCTGTCATCCATCGATGCCATGCGCGCCGCCTCGGCGTTGCTTGACACCGGCTGGCGCTCGAGATGCGGGTAGTTCGCGGTAAGCCAGTGCTGGCATTGCGCCAGCGCCTGCGGATGCGCCCGTACCACCTTCACGTCGGCCATGTTGCCGGTGCGGTTCATCAGGTTATGGTGGACGCGCAAGGCAACCTCGCCGCTGATCTTGAGCGAAGTCTGGAGAAAAAGATCGAGTGTCCGCGACACCGCGCCTTCCGTCGAATTTTCCACGGGGACGATGCCATACTCCACGGTACCGGCTTCCACGGCGCGGAAGACTTCGTCAATCGACGTACAGGGCACGCCGCTCACATCATGACCGAAGTGGGCGTACAGGGCCTGTTCCGAAAAGGTGCCAGCCGGCCCGAGATAAGCAGCCTCGATGGATTTTTCCAGCGCCCGGCATGCCGACATGACTTCACGCCAGATGGTGGCCAGGCTTTCGTTTTTCAGCGGGCCCGGATTGTTATCCTGCACCTTCTGGACAACCTGCTGCTCGCGCTCCGGACGGAACACTTCCGCCCCAAACTTACGCTTGACGTCCCCTACGCGCAATGCGCAGCGCGCACGTTCATTCAGCAGGTGGATCAGCTGCGTATCCAGGGCATCGATCTCGGCGCGCAGCGGCGCCAGCGCATCAGTCAGCTGCTGGTCGCTTGAATCTTTCGGTTGCGTCATGGCAGATTCCAGAGGGCAATACATGAAACGCGCGCCAAAACACCGGCCCGCGTGTGTTCGTGATCAGGCGGAGGTGCGCTCGAACTCTCGCATGAATTCGATCAGCGCCTGCACGCCAGCAAGCGGCATGGCGTTATAGATGCTGGCACGCATGCCGCCTACCAGCTTGTGTCCTTTCAGTTGCACCAGTCCGCGCGCGCGCGCGGCTTCGAGGAAGGCGTCATTGCGGGTGGCATCGCGCAGCTGGAACGGGACGTTCATGCGCGAGCGGCACGCCGGATCGACGCGATTAACATAGAACGCGCTGCTGTCGAGGTAGTCGTACAGAAGCTGCGCCTTGGCGATATTCGCGCGTTCGATGCCAGCCACGCCACCCTGCCGCTTGAGCCACTGGAATACCAGTCCGGCGATGTAGATGGCATACGTGGGCGGCGTGTTGTACATCGAGTCTGCATCCGACACGATGCGCCAGTTGAAAGCCGTGGGCGTGATCGGCAAGGCATGGTCCAGCAGGTCGTCGCGGACGATCACCAGCGTCAGCCCGGCTGGGCCGATGTTCTTCTGTGCGCCGGCATACACAACGCCGACACGGCTGAAATCGATCGGGCGCGAGAGGATGTGGCTCGACGCATCGGCCACCACCACGCGTCCAGAGTCCTGGCCAATCATCGGCACTTGGTGATATTCCACCCCGACGATGGTCTCGTTGGTGCACAGGTGGACATAGGCCGCCTCGTCGGACAGGCGCCATTCCGCAACTGGCGGAATCGAGAGAAAACCCTGCGCTTCGGTGCTGGCGGCGATATTGACTTCGCCGTACTTGCGCGCTTCTTCCTGGGACTTGATCGACCAGGTACCGGTCACCACGTAATCGGCTTTTGGCGTGAGACCGGCGCGCCGGCCGATCAGGTTCATCGGCACAATGGCGTTCTCGGCAATCGCCCCGCCCTGCATAAACAGGATGCGAAAATTGTCGGGCACTGCCAGCAACTCACGCAGATCGGCAAACGCCTGCGCCAGGATGCTGCCAAACTCCTTGCCGCGATGACTCATTTCCATCACGCTCATGCCGCACCCATGCCACGACAGCATTTCGTCGGCGGCCTGCTGCAGCACCTCGGCGGGCAATGCCGACGGACCGGCGGAGAAGTTATAGAGGCGCCCTGCCGCGCCGGGCTGGGCCTGACCGGGAATTTGCATGTCTGGCTGAAATGTCATGAGAAAAAAGAAATGGCTGCTGGTGCGCCACCAAGCAGCCATTATCCCTCAAACCCGGGCAGGATGGCGGTTTCGCCACCGCCCCGCTGGGTTTTTCACGCGCCGGACCGACGCCTGCAACCACCCATTACTTGGCAGCGGCAATTTCCTTGTCGGCCGAATCACGCATCGCCTTGCCAACCTGCGGCCCGTACTTCTGCATCATCGAGCCCCAGATTTCCTGCGTTGCCTTGCCCTGGTTGGTCATGAACTTCTGACCGCTCGGGGATTTCAGGAACGTGGTCAGGTCCTTGATTTCCTGCGTGGTGTAGTACTTGCCGAAGGCTTCGTAGTGCGCCTTGGTCGCATCCGAGCGGAACGCGTCGGTGCCGAACTGCTTGCCAGCCTGATCGACCACGCGCTGGACCGCGCCATTCTTCTTGAGCTTCTCGACGGCCGCCTGCTTCTGCTTGTCGTCCATCGTCTTGTTTTCGATCAGTGCCTGCTCGAGCACCAGCGGCGCATCCTGCTTGGCGCTCTGCTGCCAGTTTTCACTCTGACCCTTGATGGCCTGGTCGACCTGCATCACGGAGAGGAGCTCCTTGATGGCTGCAGTCTTTTCCGCATCGGCCTGGGCAAAAGCGAAGGTCGGCACCAGGGCCGCTGCGATCATTGCCTGCTTGAACATCTTGTGCATTTTCACTCCTGGAGAGGACGTGTGGTTGAGTACCCCATGGTGCCAGAGCAGTTCCACGGGGCGATATCAAATTTGCATCTACTTACGAATTCCCGGCGTCGGACTCGGGCGCAGTACCCTCCTCCGTATCTCCGCTACCCTCACCCAGATCGGACTCGGCATCGCTCTCGACGATCCGCTGCAGCCCGGAAAGCTTGTTGCCCTCATCCACGCTGATCAGCGTCACGCCCTGCGTCGCCCGGCCCATTTCCCGGATCTCGCTGACACGCGTACGAATCAGCACGCCGCCCGTGGTGATGAGCATGATCTCGTCTTCCGGCGACACAAGTGCCGCAGCCACCACTTTACCGTTTCTTTCGCTGGTCTGGATGGCAATCATGCCCTTCGTGCCGCGGCCATGACGGGTATATTCGGAAATCGGCGTGCGCTTGCCGTAGCCATTCTCGGTGGCGGTCAGCACGCTCGGCTGCACGGCATCGCCAGCGGTTGCTTCCGACTCCGCATGCGCCACCAGCATGGCGATCACCTGCTGGCCATCCTCGAGATTCATGCCACGCACGCCACGCGCCTGCCGGCCCATGGGGCGAACATCGTTCTCATCGAAACGCACAGCCTTGCCGGCGTCCGAGAACAGCATGACGTCATGCTTGCCAGCGGTGATTGCCGCCCCGATCAGGAAGTCACCCTCATCAAGATCGACCGCGATGATGCCGGCCTTGCGCGGATTGGAGAAGTCCGTGAGTGCGGTCTTCTTGACGGTGCCCTTCGACGTCGCCATGAAGACGAAGTGCTCTTCATCGAACTGCTTCACTGGCAGGATGACATTGATCTTTTCGCCATCGCTCAGCGGGAACATGTTGACGATCGGCCGGCCACGCGAATTGCGCGAGCCCTGCGGCACCTCCCACACCTTGAGCCAGTACAGGCGCCCGCGGTTCGAGAAGCACAGGATGTAATCGTGCGTATTGGCGACGAACAGCGTATCGATCCAGTCGTCGTCCTTGGTGGCCGTGGCCTGCTTGCCACGTCCGCCACGCTTCTGGGCGCGGTATTCGGAAATCGGCTGGCTCTTCATATAGCCGCCATGCGACAGCGTCACCACCATGTCCTGCGGCGTGATCAGATCCTCGGTATCGAGCTCGGTCGCATTGTTCTCGATGAACGAACGGCGCACATCGCCAAATTCCTGCCGGATGGCAGTCAGTTCGGTGATGATGATTTCCGTGATCCGCGCCGGACGCGCCAGGATATCGAGCAGATCGGCAATCTGCCCCATCACATCGCGGTACTCCTGGACGATCTTGTCCTGCTCCAGCCCGGTCAGGCGCTGCAGGCGCATCTGCAGGATTTCCTGCGCCTGCACTTCCGACAGGCGGTACAGGCCGTCGGCCTGCATACCGAACTGCGGGGACAGATTATCGGGGCGATATGCGCTGCGGCCACCCGGCGTGTCGCTTTCGGCACGCGCCAACATGTCGCGCACAAGGCTCGAATCCCAACTGCGCTCCATCAGCGCCTGCCGCGCGATCGGCGGCGTCGGCGCGGACTTGATCAGTTCGATGAATTCATCGATGTTCGCCAGCGCCACGGCCAGGCCTTCCAGCACATGGCCCCGCTCGCGCGCCTTGCGCAGCTCGAACACCGTACGACGGGTGATGACTTCGCGCCGGTGCGAGAGGAAGCACTCGAGCATCTGGCGCAGGTTCAGCAGGCGCGGCTGGCCATCGACCAGCGCCACCATGTTCATGCCGAACGTATCCTGCAACTGCGTCAGCTTGTAGAGGTTGTTCAGCACGACTTCCGGCACTTCGCCGCGCTTCAGCTCGATCACCACCCGCATGCCGGACTTGTCCGACTCGTCACGGATGTCGGAAATGCCTTCGACCTTTTTCTCGGTCACCAGCTCGGCGATCCGCTCAAGCAGCGTGCGCTTGTTGACCTGATAAGGCAGCTCATCGACGATGATCGCCTGGCGCTGGCCACGGTCGATATCCTCGAAATGGGTCTTGGCGCGCATGACCACGCGGCCACGGCCGGTACGGTAACCATCGCGGACGCCAGACACGCCATAAATAATGCCAGCGGTCGGGAAGTCGGGCGCCGGAATGATTTCGATCAGCTCATCGACGCTGGCCTCCGGATTGCGCAGCAAATGCAGGCATCCATCGACAATTTCACACAAGTTGTGTGGCGGGATATTCGTCGCCATCCCCACGGCGATCCCCGACGAACCATTGATCAGCAGGTTCGGGATTCGGGTGGGCAGGACCAGCGGCTCCGTTTCCGAGCCATCGTAGTTGGGCCCGAAGTCGACCGTTTCCTTGTCGATATCCGCCAGCATCTCGTGGGCGATCTTCGACAGGCGGATTTCCGTGTACCGCATCGCGGCAGCGTTGTCGCCGTCCACCGAGCCAAAGTTTCCCTGCCCGTCGACCAGCATGTAACGCAGAGAGAAGTCCTGCGCCATGCGGACGATCGTATCGTATACAGCAGAGTCCCCATGCGGGTGATACTTACCGATCACATCACCAACGATACGCGCCGACTTCTTGTAAGCGCGATTCCAATCGTTGTTCAACTCGTGCATCGCGAACAGTACGCGGCGATGCACGGGCTTCAGGCCATCGCGGACATCGGGGAGCGCGCGCCCCACGATCACGCTCATTGCGTAATCGAGATAGGACTTGCGCATTTCCTCTTCCAGCGAGACCGGAAGCGTTTCTTTAGCGAATTGATCCATTGCGCCTTACTATGGAAAGGCCCGACGAATAGACGCAAGTCTGGCGGGCAACAGTGCATTTTAACATGCGCGGCCCCCGCATCCCAGCAGGCAGCACAGCGCCCAGCCCCGCTCGGAACTGCGTTTCCGTGATCCACGCATCGCATGCAAAACCCAGTCTCGACAACGCTTTGCAGGGTGCCGGGGCTTTGTTGCATCAACACCACAGGGCTCCACCCTGTGCTTTGAATTGAATATATTTACTTCTTAGGAAACGAGCCTTGTGGCACAATTCCCCAGCGAAGAGGCAGGCATTTTTCGAAGTGGAGCATCCGCCACATCGAGAATGTTATACTCCGAAGAATGTATGACTTGTTTTCGTCCCTTGCTCGCAGTCATTCTGCGGTGATCTCATCCTGAGAGGAGAATTATGAAAAAATTTGCCAAGCTCGCACTCACTGCAGCGGCAGCAGTGCTGGCCGTGTCCGCTCACGCTCAGTCGGTGCCTTACGAAAAGAAGGCAGTGAACGACAACTGGGGTAACGGCACCAGCGAATGGGTCTGGAAGAACGGTACCAACGAACTGTGCTGGCGAGATGGCTTCTGGACTCCGGCCACTGCCAATGCACAATGTGACGGCGCCCTGGCTCCGGCCGCAGCTCCGGCTGCAACGCCGACCCCGGCCGCTCCGGTTGCTCCGGTCGTGTCCAGCGAAAAAGTGACGTTTGCTGCTGACGCCCTGTTCGACTTCGACAAGGCTGTCCTGAAGCCGGAAGGCCGCGCCAAGCTGGACGACCTGGTCTCCAAGCTGCAAGGCATCACCCTCGAAGTGATCATCGCCGTCGGCCACACCGACTCGTTTGGTTCGGACAAGTACAACGATCGCCTGTCGATCCGTCGTGCTGAAGCCGTCAAGGCCTATCTGGTCAGCAAGGGCGTCGAAGCCAACCGCGTGTACACCGAAGGCAAGGGCGAGCGCCAGCTGAAGGTCGATCCGAAGTCGTGCAAGGGTAATCGCAAGGCTCAGATCGCTTGCCAGCAGCCGAACCGCCGCGTGGAAGTGGAAGTGGTTGGTACCCGCTCCGCGAAGTAATCGGGATTTATTCCGGTTTGAAAGCCCAGCGCAAGCTGGGCTTTTTTATTTGTGCCGCACTAATTTGATACAGTAGGCGTCTGATACACCCCGTCTGACACACAACGCCCGACGCCGCAGGCCCCAGAGAACCGCATGACCCACCCCCATACCGCCAACGCCGACCCACGAGAAATCGACAAGTTCAGCGAACTCGCCCATCGCTGGTGGGACCCCGCCAGCGAATTCAAGCCACTGCATGACCTGAATCCGCTGCGTTTCGGCTGGATCGATGGCATCGCCCACCTGAGCGACAAGACAGTCCTCGACGTTGGCTGCGGCGGCGGCATTCTCTCCGAAAGCATGGCTCGCCGTGGCGCACGCGTCAAAGGCATCGACCTCTCGCGCAAGGCCTTGCAGGTTGCCGACCTGCACAGCCTGGAGAGCGGCATTACCATCGACTACGAAGAGATCGCCGTGGAGGCACTGGCCGTACGCGAACCGGCGGCATTCGACGTCGTGACGTGCATGGAAATGCTCGAGCATGTGCCGGAACCCGCCTCCGTGGTAAACGCCTGCGCCCAGCTCGTACGGCCCGGTGGATATGTCTTTTTCTCCACCCTGAACCGTACGCCCAAGGCCTACCTGCTCGCGGTCCTGGGGGCCGAGTACATCCTCAGGATGTTGCCGCGCGGCACGCATGACTACGAAAAATTCATCCCGCCGGCGCAGCTGGCACATGCGATTCGCCACGCGGGGCTCGAAATCGTCGAGATCCGGGGCATGACCTACAATCCGCTCACGCAGATCTACAAACTCAGCCGCGATACCGACGTGAACTACATGGTCGCCTGCCGCCGCATCTGATTACCCGAATCTCCCCATGCATACTTACGACGGCGTATTTTTCGACCTCGACGGCACGCTGGCTGATACTGCGCCGGACCTGGCGGCCGCAGCCAACCGCTTGCGCGTCGACCATGGACAGCTCCCGCTACCGCTGGACCAGTTGCGGCCTGTCGCGTCGGCCGGCGCCCGCGGGCTGCTCGGCGTGGCCTTCGGCATCACACCCGAGGATGACGGCTATGCCGTGCTGCGCGATACGTTTCTCGACTATTACGAAAGCGCGCTGGCCGTCGATACCCGCCTGTTCGACGGCATTCCCGACGTTCTGGAAGCCCTTCAGGCAGCCGGCATGCCGTGGGGCATCGTGACCAACAAGAACTCGCGCTTCACCGAACCGCTGGTGACGCAGATTGGCCTGCGCCAGCACGCGGCGGCTATCGTCAGCGGCGACACCACGCCGCACGCCAAGCCTCACCCTGCCCCATTGCTGCATGCGGCAGCCGCTGCGGGGCTGGATGCCGCGCGCTGCGTCTATATCGGTGACGACCTGCGCGACATCCAGGCAGGCCGGGCTGCCGGCATGACAACCATTGCGGCAGCCTACGGTTATTGCGGCGACGGCCTGCCGGCCGCCATGTGGCAGGCCGACCATATCGTGCAGTCTGCCCGCGAGCTCACGGCACTCCTGCTGGGCCAAAGCGCCTGAGGGAACTTGGCTGGCATCCGTGACTCCAACACGGTACAATCGTCACCCCTGTATCACTCCTATTCGGGGCCGACCTGGTTTCGACGTGGGTTGCGAAGCAGTTGAGGGCATACCGAGGACCCGTCACCTCGTAAATCAATGGGAAAGCAATAATTGCTACCTTTAGCAAGCAAGAAGCTGCAAACGATTCGTCGTTTGCTCTCGCCGCTTAAACACCGGTGACTTCCCTCGTACTGGTCTGCCGATAGGCCAGGGTCGCAAGACTATACGAGGTCATTCATATCGGATCGCATCGGGTGGGTGTCGTGACGCCAGATGCTAAAACAATCGCGACTCGCCGTTCCAAAGCGTGTTCGTCCGCGTTGGCCCGGTTAAATCAAATGACAGAACTAAGTATGTAGAACTCTCTGTAGAGGACTTGCGGACGCGGGTTCGATTCCCGCCGGCTCCACCAAATTGAAGGGCTCGGATACTCTCCGGGCCCTTTTTCTTGCCTGAAATCCCCGCGCCATGCGGGGTCCCGACCATCCGTGCTGCGGGTGGCCATCAGCCGAAACGCTCCAAATCGGCCACTTTCTCGGCCAGAGCCGTCTCTATTCTCCGTTTGGCCTGCGGGTAGGCGCAGTTCTATCTCATGCAAAATCAACAACTTACGCTAGGCGGTTCATCGTCAACCAAGGCGACCGGTCACCAGTGCAACTAGACAGCGTTTGTCATTTGTACTAACATTGCGGCAATTGATCTAACAAAAGAGGTGCTGCCATGACTGCCGTTGCATCGTCGCCTTCCGCCCGTTCTGCCCGACTTGGGCTGCGCGCCACCCCCGAACAGGAGGTGGTGCTGCGCCGTGCCGCCGAGGTGGCCCACAAATCGCTGACCGACTTCATCCTCGACAGCGCGTGCCTGGCCGCCGAGCAGACCCTGCTCGATCAGCGGTTGTTCATGGTCTCGGGTAGCCAGTACCAGGCCCTGATGGATCTGCTGGATCGCCCCGAACAGGCCAACGAGGGTTTGCGCGACCTGTTTGCCCGTAAGGCGCCCTGGGACACGAAGTGACGTTGCGCGCACCGGAGCCGCTGGCCGCGCAGCATCGGCTGGAAGGTTTTGATTGCGACAAGCCCGCCTTGAATGACTGGCTGTTGCGCCACGCCCGCCAGGCGCAGGGCAGCGGCTCGGCCAAGACCTTTGTCGTTGCCGAGGACGATGGCCGCGTGGCGGGCTACTTCAGCCTGACCGTGGGACAAGTCGACACGCTGGAAGCGCCAGAGCGCATCCGCAAGGGGATGGGGCAGTACCCATTGCCAGTTGTGATTCTGGCGCGGCTCGCTGTCTCGGTGGTGGACCAGGGGCGAGGTATAGGCTTTGGCCTGCTGCAGGACGCGATTCGCCGCACGATGCTGATTGCCGAACAGGCCGGCATCCGTGCCATGCTGACCCACCCCATCGATGAAGAAGCAGCGAGGTTCTACACCCGGTTCGGGTTCATCGCGTCACCGCTGCGCGAACAGCAATTGTTGCTGCTCTTGAAGGACGCCCGTCGCTGGGTCCGCTGAACCATGACCATCGAATCACTGCCCACCTTTACCAAGCCGGCCCGCCAGCGCTGGCAGTCCATCCCTGCCGACATTCGCCAGCGGCTGCTGTCCAACGTCTGGTGCGGCCAGTGCCGTCACGAAACCACGATCACCAATTTCAGCGGCACCATCAAGGGGGGAGACTTGCTGCTGGTGGGCACGTGCGCCGAATGCCGCAGTGATGTGGCACGGGTGATCGAGGGCTCGTAACCCAGTCAGGCGTCGAACCCCGCCACCACCTCCCGCTGCGCCACCCAGTCCGTCGGCAGCGGATTGCGCTGGAACCACAGCAGGCTCATGCACTTGGGCTGCTGCCCGGCCAGGATGGTCTGGATGATGGCGGGCTCCAGCAGGGTCAGACGCAGCAGTTCGTTGACCGTCGAGTGGTGCAGGCCTTCGTGCTGGGCGATCTCGCTGCCACTGCCCACCACACCATCATCGAGCAGTTGCTGCCAGTAGAAGGCCCGCGTCAGCGCCACCAGCAAGGGCTGGTCGATCTGGGTGGCCACCTTGCCCGGCGCATCGAGCTGGCCGTCCGGGCGTACCACCACCTTGCAGCCACCACGCTTGCGGATCTTCAGCGGGATGAAGGTGGACAACTTCACCCGTCCGCCGTCCTGACGTTCGCGGGCGATGGCTGCGCCCAAGGGCTGCACTTTCGGCTTCATACGATTTCCTCCATTTCCTGCAATTCCGCACCGATGGTGCCGGGCATCAGTTCCCCGGCCAGTTCCTGCCAGCCCTGATCGCGCCAGATGATTTCCAGCCCGCCGTCGGCAATCACCACGCGCTCGATCAGCAGTTGCGCCAGTCGGCACTGCTCGGCTGGAAACAACTCCCGCCATAAGCTGGCGAGGTTACGCATTGGCAGCACGACCTGCGGTTCGGTGAGATCTGGCCGGATGTTCTGCATTCGGCCCCACACCGATTGCACGATGTGCGGGGCTGACAGCGCCGCCACGATCTGCTGCGTGACCAACTCTTCAATCGGCACGGCTGGCAACGGGCCGTGTTGACTGGCCCATGCGCCAAAGCGACGGTGTTTGATCGGACTGTAATAGCGGTAGGTCTTGCCCTTCTTGACCGTGTAGCTGGGCACCAGCCGTTCGCCATCGGACGTGAACAGCAAACCACGCAGCAACACTGGCTCACTCTGGCGGTCATTCGTCGCACGCCGCCGTTCGATCCCATCGGTGGCGATCAACGCGTGCACCGCATCCCACTGTGCCTGGGTGATGATGGCTTGATGCTGGCCCGGGAAACTCTGCCCCTTGTGAACGATCTCGCCCAGGTACATCCGGTTGTGCAGCATCTTGTAGATGGTCTGCTTGGTGAAGGGCTTGCCGCCCTTGGTGACCACGCCTTGCGCGCCGTAGGCCTTGGCCATCAGCGTGGCCGAGCGCACGGTCACGAAGTCATCAAAGATGCGGCGAACCAGCTTGGCCTCAACTTCGTTGATCACCAACAGTCGGTTATCGACGTCGTACCCGAGCGGCAGCGGCCCGCCCATCCACATACCCTTGGCCTTGCTGGCGGCGATCTTGTCGCGGATGCGCTCGCCGGTCACCTCCCGTTCGAACTGCGCGAAGGACAGCAGGACGTTGAGCATCAGGCGGCCCATCGAGGTGGCCGAGTTGATCTGCTGCGTGACAGCGCTGAAACAGACCCGGTGGCGGTCAAACACATCGACCATTCGCGCGAAATCCGCCAGCGACCGTGACAGCCGGTCGATCTTGTAAACCACCACGATGTCGACCTTACCCATCTGGATGTCTGCCATCAGGCGCTTCAAGGCAGGACGCTCCATGTTGCCGCCGGAGAAACCACCATCGTCGTAGTCGTCGGCCACGGCAATCCAACCCTCGTGGTTCTGGCTCTTGATGAAGGCGTGCCCGGCTTCCTTCTGCGCGTCGATGGAATTGAAGGACTGGTCCAGACGCTCATCACTGGACACGCGGCAATACACCGCGCAGCGTTTCGGTGGCACGAGCAATGGCGCATTCATTGACCATCCCCCTTGCGATCGCGCAGGCCAAAGAACTTCGGCCCGTTCCAGCGCGTGCCGGTGATGTGGCGTGCGGCCGCCGACAGGCTCTTGAACACCTGCCCGTTGAGTTCGTACAGACCATCGGGCGTGACCGTTACACGGTGTTGGCGCTCATCCCATTCGCGGATCAGCGTGGTGCCAGGCATCAGCAGGGTCTGCGCGCTGCGACCGGCAGCCGACTTGATCTTGGAATGCTTGGCCCCGGCCTCGACCAGCATCTTGCGAATATTGGTGGGCAGCGCGCCGTAGGCTTTCTCCTGAATGCGGTAGGCCAGACGCGATTCCACGTAATGGCGATTGCGATGGCTGGGGCGCCGGGGAAAGTACAGATCCCACAGCGCCCAGAGCTCGGCCATCGGCAGGGATGGCAGCACGGCCAGCTGGGCCGAGATGCTGCTGTTAAGGGTGACCGTCATTTCAAATTTCTCCTGTGGTTGAGACAGGTCCATGAACGCGCTGTGGCAGGCAGAAGCCAAGTCAAACCGTGCTCTTTCGATCAGGTGGTAACCGGTAACCTCGGGTGGTAACCCAGTTTCGGAATCTGTCGCTGACGAGGGCGCGCGCTCGCGCCACCCGTATCGGTTCTTGTGAGGGAAGGACCCATTTCACCGGCGGCGATGCCGACGCGTCGGGCGCAGGAAATGGCGCTGCCACCAATGCCAGAGGCGGCGTTCAATACGCGCGGCGGCACACAACCAGCGCCACCACCACGGCAGCTTGATCCGCACGCGGCGCGGCCTGTGCACGATGGATGACGATGGCCTGCCCGGTACGCCGATCGATGCCTCACCCCACGAGGCTTGCGAAACGGACGGCAACACGCCAATGCCGTCATCGCACGTGATGGTGGCATGTGCTGCCGGTGGCAATAACTTCTGTCGGGCGGGCTGGCGCTCCAGACCTTCCGGTCCGGGTGCAATACGTGGCGACAGCGGCCCGAAGCGATCAGGCAGATGCTGGCGCGATGGCTGGATTTCCATGACGGCAGCCCTCACACATCCACGCGCACCACGGTCGACAGGCCCGTGCCATGACCGAGATGCTTCTTCGGTGGATTGGGATCGGGCGCGTAGATGCGACGCTCATCACCTTTGGCCTTCGGGTGATAGACCTTAAGCCCCCAACCGTCGAAGCCTGCCCTGCGCAGGGCGTTGTCCAGTGCCACGACCAGTTCGTTGTCGGTGCGAGTGAACTGGTCGTTCAGATCACGCAGCTCTTCATACGAGATGCCCGCGATCAAGGTCGGCAGCAGCTCGCCATCACGCGTTTGTCCGATCAGCTCGTGGTCGAAGCGAGTGCAGGTGTCGCCTGTCACGCGGGTGTGGGTCAGGCGCACGCGCTGCAACAGCACCGCCTCCACGCTTTGCATCTCGCGCCAGGCCTGTACGAAGGTTTTGGCGGCTTCCAGCATCCGCTGCGCGCTGGGCTGGAAGATGCGGCGGATTTCCTGATCGATCAGCGATTCATCGACGCCGGCCACCATCTGCCCGGCCAGATCATTGAGGTACTGCTCCAGCGCCTTGACGCGGATGGGTGCTTCCATCACCTGTTGCGTGGCTTTCACACGCGCGGCTTGTTCCTGTGCCAATGCCTGCTGGTGTTCCAGATCGAACTTGGCCAGTGCCTCTGCATCGCCCAAGGCAAGCAGCACTTCGCGCTGGATGGTCAGCGCCATCTCCGGCTCGGCGGGCTTGTCCCAGTCGTTGCTGATGCGATTGGCCGCGATCAATGCCGCAAGGGCTTGGTCGTACTGGGCGTTCTGTTGGCGCAGGCGCTCAAACAATTGCGCCACCGCGCTGACGTCACCGATTTCGTTCAATGGGGATTCGGCATCGGCGGTGACGTCGATGGATTTTTTACTGCGGCGGATCAGATTCACGGTGGGCTCCTGTCGAAAATAGAGAACGGTTCAGACAGGTGTAATGGTCCGCGTGGAGACAGTTCAGGTCGATCAGGGCGCAGCGGGTGGCTGAGGGTTTGCGGGCACGATTCAGCTTCGGTCGCACTCAATATCCCGGGTGCTGTTGTAAAAAAGCCCTGAAGCGGATAGCAATTTAGAGTAATGCCTGGGGCTATTGGTGGCCGTTTCGTACAAAAGCGAATTTTGGCCATTTGCCTTCAGAAATCAGCAGGCGAAGAATCTCCTCATCGCGGGCGCACATCCCTCTTGGCGGGACAGCGTCCCCCACCGACGACAGGAGATTCCGATGCAAACCACGCTGCCCGAATTGATTACCCCGCGCACTTTGGCGACCCGCTGGGGCCTTTCTGAAAAAACCCTTGAACGCTGGCGCATGACCGGCAATGGCCCCACGTTTCTCAAGCTGGGTAGCCGGGTGCTGTACCGCATGGACGATGTGTCAGCACATGAGGCGCAGCGCACCCGCCGCTGCACCGCAGGGCAGTCTGTCAGCGAAGGAATCTGGCAATGAACCGCGCTCAACGCCGTCAGCGCGACAACCTTACCCGGCAACTGCGTGCCCACATTGCCGAGCACGGCATCGAGGCCATGCTCGACAAAATGTTCGGCCCGGGCAGTTGGCGTTACGACGCTCGCGAACAGCTGTGGATCGTGCCGGATGCCAAAAGCACCGGCCCTGGTCGCGCCTACTACTGCGTGCGCGCCAATGGCGACTGGTTCAAGGCCCGTCTGGGTGTGGAGCACACGCAATGATGGCGACCGCAACGCAAACCACCACGGTGGCCAGCCATCCCTTCTTTGATTTCAACGATGCCGCCGACCTCATCCTGCCGCGCCACGACAAGGATGAAATCCGCTCTCGATTGCTGGATCAATTGGAATCGGTGCTGCTCTATCTGTTGCCACGCGGCAAACGGCGCGGCAACCAGTTCTACATCGGCAATCTGCAAGGTGAGCCGGGCGACAGTCTGGTGGTTGAACTGGAGGGCCCCAAACGCGGCGTGTGGATCGACTTCGCCACCGGCGAATCGGGCGATGTGCTGGCGCTGTGGGCCAGTACACGGGGCTATTGCTTGCCCAACGATTTCAACGAGCTGTTGGAGGACGCGGGCGATTGGCTGATGGTGCCGCGTATCGCCGCTGCGCCAGTACTGCACACCCGCCGTGCCTATGACGAGCTTGGCCCCCACACCGGCAAATGGGATTACCTGGCGGCCGATGGCAGTCTGCTGGCCTGTGTGTATCGGCACGACACACCCAGCGGCAAGCAGTACCGCCCGTGGGATGTGCGGGCGCGGGTCATGCGCATGCCGGAACCGCGTCCGCTCTACAACCTTCCTGCGATTGCTGCCGCCGATGCCGTGGTGCTGGTCGAAGGTGAAAAATGTGCCGAAGCCTTGATGCAACTGGGCATCGCAGCCACCACCGCGATGGGCGGCGCGGCCACGGCCATCGATAAAACCGACTGGACGCCGCTGGCACGCGGATCGTGATGCGCTGGAAGTCAAGGTTGAGGCCATCGTCCTGGCCCGCAACGCGGCAGAAATGGCAGTGCTGGAATCAAAGGCAGAGGCAGCCTTCGATGGTCTTTACGACCAGCACAAGAAGGCCATCTACAAACTCAAGGAGCAAAAACGCGCCAATTACGAGAAGCTGCGGCTGGCAACGGCCAAGCCCCACGAAGTGCCATGGCATTTGCCAGCATCCATCGACTTCAAGCGACTGCCGACTGATCCCCTCTGGGAGCGCCATCTGTATGTGGAAGGTAATGGCCAGTTTCGTGCCGAGCTGGGCAGTTGGGAAGCCGGGGTATTGAAGGAAGAACTGGCCAAGCCTGAAGTGGTCGGCTGGTTGCGCAATCTGGATCGCAAGCCGTGGTCGCTGGAGATTCCGTATGAGAAGGGCGGTGATGTGCGACCAATGTTCCCGGATTTAGTCGTGGTGCGCAAAGTCGGCAGCGAATTCGCCATTGACATTCTTGAGCCCCACGACCCGAGTCTTAGCGACAACTTTGAGAAGGCCGTCGGGCTGGCAAAGTTTGCGGAAAAGCACGGCGGGTTATTCGGGCGTATCCAACTGATCCGCAAGCAGTCTTCGGCTGGTGGCGAGCATTTCGCGCGCCTGGAGATCAATCAGGCCGCCACGATTAAAAAGCTGTTGCTGATCACGAGTAATCCGCAGCTCGACGATCTGTTTGCTGTTGCATCCAAGTAATCCCAGGGAGTGGAAATGAGTTCAAGTAAAAAGGGGCAGATCGAGAGCGCCAAGATCGTCATTGGCGAGGTGTTCTCGCGTTTCTGGTTCCGCATCCCGGATTACCAGCGAGCCTATGTCTGGGGCAAAGATGAGATTTCCGAGCTGATCGATGATGTGAATTACGCCAGCGAGCACAACCCGGAAGGGCATTACTTTCTGGGTTCTATGGTGCTGCGTAAGGCAACTCGCACCACCGACGGGGTGAGCTTTGAAGAGTACGAACTACTGGATGGCCAGCAGCGTCTGACCACGTTAATGCTGATGCTGGCCTGCATCCGTGACCGAGTGACGGATGACAAGCTTAAAGCCGCTTGCCGTGAAATGCTGTTCCAGGAAGAGAACAAGTGGAAGAAGATTCCCGGTCGCAATCGCATCGTCTATGACATTCGCGATAACGTTGGCACCTTCATCGAAAGTTACATCAAAACTGATGGTGGCTCTCATAGCCCGGATTTGGTGGGCATCGCAGCCAGCAAGAACCTGTCGCTGTCGAATATGGCCGCAGGCTTGCAGACCATACATGCCAGTATTGATGACACCACCCGTTTTCCGTCTGAGGCAGACTTTGACCGCTTTGTCGGATACCTGGAACTCGTTCCCGAGGTGCGCCTGCGCTACACCGACCGCTTCGACGACCCCAACCTACCCGGCGAGATGATCACGACTATCACGCTCAAGCCGGTATCGTGCGGTACGGAACTCACGGCAGTTCAGGAAGGGATCCCGGATGTCATCCCGGAAGAAAGCTGCTATCTCGGCTGGCAGGAATCGCTCGCCCTGCTGGCCAAGCTGGTCGAGGCGGAGATTCCGGGCTGAGATGCCGTCGGCCAACGTTCGGTTAGCCGCGCGCTTCCGTCGGCTTTATTCCAGCCCGCCTGCGGCTTCCAAGGTCGCCGCGGCGTCGGCTCACCCCTGCTTTATGCCTCGACGGCGCATTGGAGAGCCAGCGCCTCGCCAGCGTTTGGCCTGCTCCATATCCCTTCCGGGACGGCTCATCAAGCCGGGCGAAGCCCTGCCTGTAGGAAGCCGCCGACTTCTCCCCGCCTCTCACTCATCCTAAGATAGACGCTGCCGCGCCGCCGACAGGAGTCAGGAATGAGAGACATGCATATGCCCCGCCATCACACGCCCGAGCAAGGTGCACAGCACGCAGGGAATGGCAACTCGCAGCCACCTGCCGACCGCCGCCGGCGGCTGATGCATCTTTTCGACCATTTCGCGAACAGCGCGACACGACATGCAGGCTCGCCACTCGCTTTTTTCCTGGCCACCATGATCGTGGTCGTGTGGGGAATCACCGGGCCAATGTTTCAGTTCTCCGAAACCTGGCAGCTGGTCATCAATACCGGCACGACCATCATCACGTTCTTGATGGTCTTCCTGATCCAGCAGAGCCAGAACAAGGATTCCGTGGCCGTACACCTGAAACTGAACGAACTGCTGGCGTCGCACAGGGCGGCGAGCAATCACCTCATTTCCATCGAAGAACTCGATGAGGATGAGTTACGACAGCTCAGCGACTACTACCGTCATCTGGCAGATCTGGCCGACCGCGAAGGCGGTGTCAAACGCAGTCATTCGATCGATGAGGCCAACGAAAATCATGCTGCGAAGGCCCGGGCATGGCAAGGCCGGCGAGGCACAGCGCAGCTTATGCCTGCTGTGGCGGAAGACCACGGAAAAAACATGGAGTGATAGCCCAAGCGATGGAAAGGCGAGCATGCTAAGGGGTAGATTCTGAAGTAGCACGGCGGCAGGAACATCCTGGCCACCATACCGCCACAGCGACGCGGGACCGCCTTAATGTGCCGAACCGCACTTGCGGACATGCTCGCTTGGTAGCGTGTGCACCGGACTGCCTTCTGGGCAGCCCGGCCTCGCTCACGAACTCAGTGCCGGATAGTCGATGTAACCCGCTTCACCCGGGTGATAGAACGTCTCCGGCTGCGGCTCGTTGAGCGGCGCGTCGATCTGCAGGCGACGCGGCAGGTCCGGGTTGGCAATGAACAACTTGCCGAAAGCCACCGCGTCAGCCTCACCTGCATCCAGCACCTGCTGGGCGGATGCCTTGGTCAGGTTTTCGTTGGCAATGAACACGCCGCCGAATGCCTTCTTCAGCGCCGGGCCCAAACGATTGTCGCGCAGCGATTCACGGACGCAGATGAAGGCCACTCCGCGCTTGCCAAGTTCGCGGGCAACATAGCCGAACGTCGCCAGCGGATCGGAATCACGGATATCGTGAGAAGCGCCGTTCGGCGAGAGGTGCACCCCGACCCGTTCGGCACCCCAGACAGCGATACACGCATCCGTCACTTCCAGCATCAGCCGGGCGCGGTTCTCGATCGAGCCGCCGTAGGCATCGGTCCGCTTGTTGGTGCTGTCCTGCAGGAACTGGTCGAGCAGGTAGCCGTTCGCGCCATGCACCTCCACGCCATCGAAACCTGCACGCTTGGCGTTTTCAGCGCCCCGACGATAGGCCTCGACGATGCCCGGGATCTCCTCGAGATCCAGCGCACGCGGCGTGACATAAGCGCGCTTCGGCCGCACCAGGCTGACGTGCCCGTCTGCGGCAATCGCGCTCGGCGCAACCGGCAGGTCGCCATCGAGGAAGATTGGATCGGAGATCCGCCCCACGTGCCACAGTTGCAGAAAAATGCGGCCGCCGGCGGCGTGCACGGCCTTGGTCACCTGCTGCCAGCCGGCGACCTGCGCCTCGGACCAGATCCCCGGCGTATCGGCATACCCGACGCCTTGCGGCGATACCGCCGTGGCCTCGCTGAGAATCAATCCGGCCGAGGCGCGCTGCACGTAATAGCGCGCCATCAGCTCATTGGGAACGCGGCCGCCGCCGGTCGCCCGCGCACGGGTCAGAGGCGCCATGACGACGCGATTGGGAAGATCGAGATCACCGATACGGATAGGGTCAAATAAAGTTGGCATGGTCATCAGTCAGCAAAACGGGAAGCACACAGGGTGCCAATCCGCACGGAGCCATCTCCGGCGGCACGAATTGTTCAGAGCGCTTGATGCATATGGTCGAGAAACGCCTGGATCGTTGCTTCATTGCGTTTGAAGTACACCCACTGGCCAACCCGCCGGGAAGTCACCAGCCCGGCCCGCTGCAGGATTGCCAGATGCGCCGATACCGTAGACTGCGACAGCCCGGCGCGCGCGTCGATCTGTCCTGCACACACGCCCAGTTCCAGCGAATGTTCCTGCTCTCTGAAGCACACTTCGGGAGTCTTCAGCCAGGCAAGAATATTGCGCCGTACCGGGTTGGCGAGCGCCTTGTGAACCACATCCATATCCAGCGCAACCGCGTCCTGCCGGGAGGCTGGCGTTGCTACGCTGTTCGTGGATCGACGAACCATATATCTGCATCTCCAGAACTTAATATCGTCAATATACGATATAAATCGATAGTCTGCCTGACACCCACCAATCTGCGCAGGCGCGGACCCACTCTTCCTGCCGCGCGGACAGTACACCAACATCAAGACGGCATGAACATGTGTCCGTTACCGCGCCTCGAGCAAACCTCACCCCTTGACTGGCTGCAAGGCGATCACAGCCATGCCGCACAGCGCCAGCGCCGCCCCGGCGATATCCCAGCGCGTCAATGGAATGCCGTCGACCCAGTAGAGCCAGAGCAACGCCACGGCAATGTACATGCCGCCGTACGCGGCGTAGGTCCGCCCGGCGGCGGTCGGGTGCAAGGTCAACAACCACGCAAACAGTGCCAGCGACAGCGCTGCAGGTGCCAGCAGCCAGAGTGGCCGGGCCTGCTTGAGGACCAGCCAGGGCAAATAGCAGCCGACGATTTCGGCGACGGCGGTCAAGGCAAAAAGGCCAGCGAACTTCGCAAGTTCAAGCATGATGGTCCCGGGATCAGGGCTGTTTGCGGCGTCTGGCGGGTGCCCGTGCCGCAGGTGGTGAGACGGAAGGTGCCGCTGCTCGCGGCATCGCGGGGGCAGCGGCAGCAGGAACGGCTTCTGCCAGCGCATGGCATGCACACGCCTCGCCGTGCGCCGCGGCCACCAGCTCCTGAAGAATGCCGCATTCCGCAACGGTATGACTGTCGGTAGCACAAGCACGGCTCAGCGCGGTCAGTTGTTGCTCCAGTGCGAGCATGCTGGCGAGGCGAGCGCGTACACGCACCAGATGCGTCGCCACCAGCTGGTCGATATCGCCGCAATCCTCGCCCGGCCTGTCGAGGAATGCCAGCAGGCGCTGCACGTCCGCCAGCGGTATATCGAGCGCCCGGCAATGACGCACGAAGGCAAGCCGTTCGAGATGGGCAGGGCCATAGCTGCGGTATCCGTTCGCCTGGCGCTCGGCCCGTGGCAGCACCCCGCTTTTTTCGTAGAAGCGAATGGTCTCCACGTCGACACCCGCCGCCCGCGACAACTCACCGATCCGCATGCCGATTCCCCGGTGTTGGTACACATGGATATGGTACGCGCTTGACCCTGGAGCGGCTACAGGGTGTGAAATGGAATCATTCCAATCAGGAGCCCGCCATGTCCGCACATTGCTGCCCCCCGCCGTCCCCGCCCGCCGAAGGCCAGGACCATCGCTTCCGCCGTGCGCTGTGGATCGCGCTCGCAGTCAACGGCCTGATGTTCTTCATCGAAATCGGCGCGGGCATGCGCTCCGGTTCGATTGCGCTGTGGGCCGATGCGCTCGACTTCGCCGGCGATACCGCGAACTACGGAATCGCATTGTTTGTACTGTCCATGGCCCTCGCCTGGCGCGCCCGGGCCGCGTGGCTCAAAGGCCTGACCATGGCGGTTTTCGGCATGGTGGTGTTGGGCCGTGGGCTGTGGTCAGCCTACATTGGCATGCCACCGGAGCCGCTCACCATGGGAACGATCGGCCTCGTAGCGCTGCTTGCCAATGTCGGCGTGGCATGGATGCTGTACACCTATCGCAGCGGAGACGCCAATATGCGCTCCGTATGGCTCTGCAGCCGTAACGACGCGCTTGGCAACCTCGCCGTGATGCTCGCCGCCGCCGGCGTCTTTGGCACAGGCAGTGGCTGGCCGGACATCATTGTCGCGGTCGTCATGGCCAGCCTCGCCCTCTCCTCCGGCATCACCGTCATGCGGCACGCGCGACAGGAGTTGCGGGGGCGGCAGGGACACGGACAAGCCCCGCAGCCGCCGGCCGGATCGTCTGCCTCTTCACACCTTCACTGAGCGCGCCCGCCACGGGCACGCTGCAGGCAGGCGTGCCGGACCATGGCGGGACAGCCCGGCTGAAAACCGCCGGGCTTGGTACAATCTGGGCTCCCTCCGATTCACCACCGCCGTTTCTTCCCCATGCAATCGCTCTGGATGTTGGTCGCCGCCTTCTTTTTTTCACTGATGGGGGTGTGCGTCAAGCTCGCATCCGAAACCTATACCACCGGGGAAATCATTTTCTTTCGCTGCCTGATCGGCGTCATTCTCATTGCGTGGCTGATGCGACGGCGCGGCGAGACCCTGCGCACGCCGCATGCGATCTCGCACATCAAGCGGAGCGTGTTCGGCCTGACGGCACTGATGATGATGTTCTATTGCCTGTCGCAGCTACCGCTGGCAACCGCCCTGACACTGAACTATATGTCGCCAGTCTGGATTGCGCTGATCCTGAGCGCAGGTGCTGTACTGGCAGGCAAACGCGGCCCGGACACAGACCGCCGGCTGGTCGTTGCCATCCTGTTATCTTTCGCCGGCGTCATCTGCCTGTTGCGGCCTTCGGTCGACTCAAGCCAACTGGCTGCCGGGTTGATCGGCCTGATCTCCGGCTTCTTCACCGCGCTGGCTTATGTGGAGGTGCGCGCGCTCGGCAAGCTGGGCGAATCCGAGAACCGCATCGTCTTCTATTTCTCGGCGCTTGGCCTGGTGCTCGGTATCGTCTGGATGTACTTTACCGGCGTATCCACGCATACCTGGAGCGGCGTCGCACTACTGCTGGCGACTGGCGTGACGGCCACGATCGGCCAGACCACCATGACGCGCGCTTACAAGCGCGGCAACACGCTACTGACAGCCAATCTCCAGTATGCGGGGATTGTGTTTGGCGTCGGCTTAGGCATACTGATATGGAACGACCGTCTCGACTGGCTCAGTTGGTCGGGGATGGCCATGATCATCATCAGCGGCATCGCAACCACGCTGATCCGCGCGCGCGAGGATGCGCGCGCCGCGCAGGCGGCAGCCGCCACGCCCCCGGAAGCCGAGGTGCATCCCGAAGTGTGAGGCGCATCGTGAAGGCATGCGATGATGATGCTGCAAATCCTTGTTCATCGCTAGCGGAATGCCATGACCACCACACTGATATCCCCCGAGGCGCTGCATACCCTGCTCGCCGACCCCACCGCCCACACGGTGGTAATCGATTGCACCTTCGATCTCGCCGATCCGGCTGCCGGCCGCCAGGCTCATCATGCCGGCCACATTCCCGGCGCCTATTACCTGCATCTCGACAACGAACTATCAGGCGCCAAGACGGGCACCAACGGGCGGCACCCACTGCCCGCACCGGACGATTTCATTGCCCGCCTGCGCATGCTGGGCGTCAATAATGACACCCAGGTCGTCGCCTATGACGGCAATGGCGGCGTGTTCGCCGCACGGCTGTGGTGGATGCTGCGCTGGATCGGTCATGCCGGCGCTGCCGTGCTCGACGGTGGCCGGCAGGCGTGGGAAGCCGCGGGCTATGTGCTCGAACCGGGTGTTCCCGATGAACCTGCCCTGCCTGAAGATCGCGGCAACCTGGAACTGCGCGCTGCACTGGTCCCTGTGGTAGACGCGCAGGACATCATGGAGAACCTGGCGACCCAGGCGCGCCTGGTCGTCGATGCCCGCACCGAGGACCGCTTTCGCGGCGAGAATGAAACGCTCGATCCAGTGGGCGGGCATATTCCCGGCGCGCGCAACCACTGCTTCAAGCGCAATCTCGATCGCAACATGCGTTTCAAACCAGCGGAACAGTTGCGCGCCGAATGGCAGACCACGCTCGGCCAGACTGCACCCGAGTACAGCATCATGCAGTGCGGCTCGGGCGTCACCGCCTGCCACAACCTGCTGGCGCTCGAGGTCGCAGGCCTCACGGGCGCAGCTCTTTATCCCGGTTCGTGGAGCGAGTGGTGTGCAGATGCGTCACGCCCCATGGCGACGGGCGACTGAACGTGTTCAGTGCGGGGCTTAGTACAGAGCGCTAAAGTCAGCGCTCAGTGCAGATGACCATGCCCATGGGCATGACGCGTCAGCACATACACCAGGACCACACCGAGGACGATCAGCGCGACCTGCACCGCGGACTCGCGCCACTTCGGACGACGTTGCATCTGCGGCATGAGGTCGCTGACCGCGATATAGACGAAGCTGCTCGACGCCAGTACCAACACGAACGGCACCCAGGTCGCCATGCGGTCGAACAGCAAATAGCCAATGAGCCCGCCAACCACCGCCGACAGGCTCGACAAGAGGTTGTAGGCAAAGGCACGTGCCCGGCTGAAGCCGGCGTTGAGCAACACGATGAAGTCGCCGACTTCCTGCGGAATCTCGTGCGCGGCGATGGCCAGCGCCGTGACCACGCCGATATGCGGATCGGCCACGAACGCTGCGGCAATGAGAATACCGTCGGCAAAGTTGTGCAGTGAGTCGCCCACCAGGATCAGCATGCCGCTCTTGCCTGCTTCCTCCCGGTCATGCCCGTGATGGTGGCCGTGGCCATCACCTTCGTGATGATGCGAGTGCCGCAGCAGCGCCAGCTTTTCGAGCAGGAAAAAACCGAGCAGGCCAGCCAGCAGCGTGGCAAACAGGGCATGGGAATCCGCGCCGGATTCAAAGGCTTCAGGCAGCGAGTGCAGGAGCGCCGTCGCCAGCAGCACCCCCACCGAAAAGCTGACCATGGGCTTGACGATGCGGCTCATGACCGTCAGCGACAGCAGGGCCGCGGCCAAAATGCTCCCGATGCCCGCCAGGGCGGTCGCGGCGAGAATGGATAACAGGGTGGTATCGATGATGCTCTCCGGAGGCGCGGCATGCTGGCGAGCAGCATGCGTGGTCGCGCACTATTGCAACACAGTTGCAACAAAGACGAGATTGTACGCAAACCCGTCCGTAGTTGGCAACTGCTGTATCGCTTTTCCGGAGAACAGGGGAACGTAGCCTTGGGGGAACATCTCAGAGATTCCCAGGACTACGCCGTGACCCGACAATGTCAGAGCGATTACTTCAGACCTGAAGCACCGGGCCAGGCGCTTCAATCAGGTGCTTCAGATGGATGACTGCGGACTGCGTTCAGGCCACGCCCTGCTTGCGGAACCACGCCAGGCATTTTTCCCAGCCATCACGCGCCTCGGTAGCCCGGTAGCTAGGCCGGTAATCGGCGTGGAAGGCGTGCGGGGCATCGGGATAGATGACGAACGACGAAGCCTTGGCCGCCGGCGCGGACGACTGCTTGAGCGCCGCCTTCATCTTCTCCACGGTATCGAGCGGAATACCCGTGTCCTGGCCGCCGTACAGGCCGAGCACCGGGGCCTTCAACTGCCCCGCCAGATCGAGCGGATGTGCAGGACTGGTCGGCGTCTTGTCGCCCACCAGACGGCCATACCACGCCACGCCGGCTTTCACCGTGGGGCTGTGCGCACAGTACAACCACGTGATCCGCCCACCCCAGCAGAAGCCGGTGATGCCGACCTTGGCGGCATTGCCGTTGTTGGCACCGGCCCATTTGACCGCGGCATCGAGATCGCCCATGACTTGTGCATCGGGTACCTTGCTGATGATGTTGGTCATCAGTTCCTGCAGCGTGCCGAACGAGGTCGGATCACCCTGGCGCACGAACAGTTCGGGAGCAATCGCGAGATAGCCGAGCTTGGCAAAGCGCCGGCAGACGTCGGCGATATGCTCATGCACGCCGAAGATCTCGCTGATCACCAGCACTACCGGCAGGTTGGTCTTGCCGGTCGGCTGAGCGCGATAGGCCGGCATCGACAGGTCGCCGGATGGAATCATCACCTCACCCGCCGTCAGGCCCTCGAAATCGGTCTTGATGGTGCTCGCGGCCACCGGCATGACGGCCGCAGCGAAGGCACTGCCCAGCGCAGTACGGACGAAATCGCGGCGATCGAAGGATTGTGCGGGAACCAGGCTCTCAATCTCGGGCTTGAACATCAGCGGGTCTCCTTGAAAACGACGGGACGCCATTGCGCCCCGTAACATTCGCGATTCTATGTAACTTCTGCGCCGCGCGCACGTGCCGCCGCAGGATCAATGCAACTTCACACGCGGCCGGGTCTTGTTGCGCAGCCAGTGGATCACCGTATCGAGCGCCATACGCAGCGGGCCGTGCAGCGCCATGACGTGCATACGGTAGAGGCTGGCATACATGAGCCGCGCCAGCAGGCCCTCGATCAGCATCGATCCGCCAATCAGCCCGCCCATCAGATTGCCGACCGCACTGAAGCGCCCGAGCGATACCAGCGAGCCGAAATCGCGGAAGCGGAACTCCGGTGCCTCGCCACCCTGCAAGCGCGTGCGGATCGCCTTGACGAGGAACGACGCCTGCTGGTGCGCCGCCTGGGCACGCGGTGGCACGGTGGTGTTCATCTCCGGCCAGGCGCAACTGGCGCAATCGCCGAACGCATAGATGCTATCTTCACCGCGCACCAGCAGCGTCTGCTCGACTTCGATCTGGCCCATGCGGTTGACCGGCAGGCCCAGCGTACCCAGCACCTTGGGCGCCGTGATGCCAGCCGCCCAGACAGTCAGGTCAGCAGGGACGGTCTTGCCGGACGCTGTCAGCACCGCATCCTCGCGCACTTCGGTGACGCGCTCGCCGGTCAGTACTTCGATATTGAGGCGGCGCAGCAGCTTGGTCGTCTCGCCCGACACGCGCTCGGACAGGGCCGGCAGGATACGCGGCCCGGCCTCGACAATATGGATACGCACATCCTGCTTGGGGTCGAGATGATGCAGGCCGTATGCGCCCAGCACATACGCGGTATTGCGCAACTCTGCCGACAGCTCGACGCCGGTTGCTCCCGCGCCGATGATGGCAACGTCGACGGTCGGACGCACGACATCCTGCTGCCCAATGCGGTTCTCTGCCCGCATGCAGGCGGCGATGAGGCGACGGCGGAAACGCTCGGCCTGCGCAGCCGTATCAAGCTTGATCGCATGCTCCGCCGCACCCGGCACGCCGAAGTCGTGCGTCACGCTGCCGATGGCCAGCACGAGCGTATCGTAGGCAATCGCCCGGGCCGGCAGGACCTCGATGCCGTCCTCGTCATGGCAAGCGGCCACCGAGACAGTACGAGCCACACGGTCGAGGCCGAGCAGTTCGCCCTGCTGGAATTCGAAATGATGCCAGCGCGCCTGTGCGGCATACTCGAGCTGGTGCGTGTTCGGGTCCATGCTGCCAGCCGCAACCTCATGCAGCAGCGGCTTCCAGATATGCGTCGGCGCGCGGTCGATCAGCACGACCTTGGCCGCGCCGCGCTTGCCGAGGCTGTCCCCGAGCCGCGTAGCCAGTTCCAGCCCACCCGCGCCACCGCCGACAACGACGATACGGTGTCCTGTCTGCGCCTCTGTCTGCGCACCTGCCTGTACTCCGACTTGCATGCCCTCTCCTGTGAGTCACCGACCCGTCCGGCGCATGCCGGGCATGGGGGTCGCACGACGGTTGGAACGTGTCGATCTTCGCCCAGTGTGGCGAATCGGCAGCCGGCTCAGTGCGCCACTTCCCAGTTGGCGCCCGCCCCCACTTCGGCCACGAGCGGCACGGACAGCGTGGCGACGCCGCACATCAGTTCCGGCAGGCGCGTGCGCACCAGCGGCAGCTCGGCTTCAGGCGTTTCCAGCACCAGTTCGTCGTGCACCTGCATAATCAGGCGCGAGCCCAGGCGCTCATCCTCCAGCCAACGCTGTACGGCGATCATCGATAGCTTGATCAGGTCGGCAGCGGTCCCCTGCATCGGCGCATTGATGGCCGCGCGCTCGGCGGCCTGCCGGCGCGGGCCATTGCCGCCACGGATATCGGGCAGCCACAGGCGGCGGCCGAACACGGTTTCCACGTAACCGCGCTCGCGCGCCGCGCTGCGGGTCTCTTCCATATAGGTAGCCACACCGGGATAGCGTGTGAAATAGCGGTCGATATACATCTTGGCCGCATCGCGCGTGATGCCCAGGTTGGCGGCGAGCCCGAAGGCGCTCATGCCGTAGATCAGACCAAAGTTGATGGTCTTGGCGACACGCCGCTGGTCGGCCGTGACCTCGTCGACGCCGACGCTGAAGATCTCGGCCGCGGTGGCACGGTGGATGTCCTTGCCCTCGGCGAAGGCCCGCAGCAGATTTTCGTCGCCAGAAATATGCGCCATGATGCGTAGCTCGATCTGCGAGTAGTCGGCCGAGACAATGACGTTGCCGGGTCCGGCGATGAAAGCCTCGCGGATACGGCGGCCTTCCTCGGTACGCACCGGAATGTTCTGCAGGTTCGGGTCGGTGGACGCCAGCCGCCCGGTCACTGCCGTTGCCTGACCATACGTCGTATGTACCCGGCCGGTACGCGGATTGACCATCTTCGGCAGCTTGTCGGTATAGGTCGCCTTGAGCTTCGCCATGCCGCGGTACTCCAGCAGCAACTTGGGTAGCGGATAGTCCTCCGCCAGCTTCTGCAGCACCTCCTCGTCTGTCGATGGCGCACCGCTTGCTGTCTTCTTCACGACCGGCAGCTCCATGCGGGTGAAGAGGATCTCGCCGATCTGCTTCGGCGAGCTGAGGTTGAATGGCTGGCCTGCCAGCACATGGGCTTCCTGCTCGAGCTGCAGGATGCGCTCGCCCAGCGTATGACTTTGCGCAGCCAGGCGCGCGCTGTCGATCAGCACACCATTGCGCTCGATCTGCTGCAACACGATCGATGTCGGCATTTCGATGGACTCATACACATACTTCAAACCTGGCACAGCCGCCACGCGCGGATAGAGCGCGTGATGCAGGCGCAGCGTGATATCGGCATCCTCCGCCGCGTATTCGGTCGCCCGGGCGATGTCGATCTGGTCGAAGCACAGCTGGTTCACACCCTTGCCGCAGACCTCTTCATAGGTGATGGTCTTGACGCCGAGTTCGCGCTCGGCCAGGGCATCCATGCCGTGGTTGCGGTGCGACTCGAGTACGTACGACTGCAGCATGGTGTCATGCGCAATGCCGCGCAACGCCACGCCGCAATTGGCGAAGATATGCGCGTCGTACTTCAGGTGCTGTCCGACCTTGAGCGCGCTTTCGTCCTCGAGCCACGCCTTCATGCGCGCGAGCACCACGTCCTGCGTGAGCTGGGTTGCACCGGCCGCCACATCGGGCCCGCGGTGCGCCACCGGGATATAGCAGGCCACGCCGGGCGACACGGCCAGCGACAGGCCCACAAGCTGCGCCTGCATTGGATCGAGCGAGGTGGTTTCCGTGTCGATGCTCACCAGCTCCGCCTCGGCCAGCCGCTGCATCCAGCTTTCCAGCTGCGCCTCGGTGCGGACGGTTTCGTAATCGACGGCGGCCGGCGGCGCGGCCGGCATCGGCATGGCAACCGGCGCGGCATCATCGAACAGGCCGCCTTGCGCGGCCGGCGCGGCGGTACCCTGGCGCACGGCGGCAGTCTTGGCGCTACGGACATCAGGCAGACTCTCGCCAGTCAGTTCGCGCAGCCAGGTACGAAAGCCATAGCGCGTAAAGAATTCGATCAGCGCCTGGGCATTTTCAGGATGATCGTGCAGTGCCGTAAAATCGGGCACTTCGGCACTCAGGTCGCAGTCGAGCTTCACCGTGATCAGCTCGCGACCTTTCGGCAGCCAGTCCAGCGTGTTACGCAGATTTTCGCCTACCACACCCTTGATGGCGCCGGCATTGGCGATGATGTTGTCGAGCGTGCCGTATTCTGTGAGCCATTTCAGCGCGGTCTTTGGGCCAACCTTGGGCACGCCAGGAATGTTGTCGACGGTATCGCCAATCAGCGCAAGATAGTCGATGATGCGTTCCGGCGGCACGCCGAACTTGGCCTGCACACCCGCCGGGTCGAGCACCTCGCCGCTCATGGTGTTGACGAGCGTGACATCGGCATTGACCAGTTGCGCGAGGTCCTTGTCTCCCGTCGACACCACACTGCGGATGCCCTGCGTCGTCGCGCGGTGCGTGAGCGTCCCGATGACATCGTCGGCCTCCACGCCCTCTACCATCAGGATGGGCCAGCCGAGTGCGCGCACGGCCTCATGAATCGGCTCGATCTGGCGCGCCAGGTCCTCAGGCATCGGCGCGCGGTGTTCCTTGTATTCGGGATACAGGTCGTCGCGGAAGGTCTTGCCCTTTGCATCAAATACGCAGGCGCTATACTGTGCCGGATAGTCATTCCGCAGTTTTCGCAGCATGTTGATCATGCCGTAGATCGCTCCGGTGGGAAATCCTTCCGGATTCCGCAGGTCTGGCAATGCATGGTAGGCACGATAGAGATAGCTTGAGCCATCGACCAGCAAGAGCATGTTTGGACTATCTGACATGAATAAATATGAACGCTAAGACGAATAAAGACACCACGGCCGGTGCACCGCAGGCACCGCAGCAAGACACACCGCAAAGTTCCCCGGCAGCCCCTGGCAAGGTGGCCGATAAAGTCGCTGACATTGCCGCCGCCACCACCATGCCGGAAGCGGCGCACGACTACCCTGGCGATACCGCGCCCGGCCCGCGCCGCGGAGAAGATCCCGCAGCGCCGCTGCGCATGCATCCGCGCAAGATGATTCCGAGCCTGCGCGCACTCGCGGACGAGGATCGTGCCACGGCCAAGAAGGCACGCGCCTCCTGGCAGATGTTCACGATTATGGCAGAGTTCATCGAGGCAACCGAGTACCTCTCGGAGGTACGCCCAGCGGTATCTATCTATGGGAGTGCACGACTCAACGAAGAGTCCCCTTACTACGCGAAAACCGTCGATATCGCCCGCTTGTTCTCGGATGCCGGCTTTGCCGTCATCTCCGGCGGCGGGCCGGGCATCATGGAAGCCGCCAATAAGGGCGCGCATGCCGGCAAGTCAGCCAGCGTGGGCCTGAACATCGAACTGCCGCACGAGCAACGCGGCAATCCGTACCAGGATATCTCCATGCGCTTCCGCCACTTCTTTACGCGCAAGGTCAGCTTCGTGAAGAATTCGGATGCCTTCATCGTCATGCCGGGCGGCTTCGGCACGCTCGACGAACTGGCCGAGGTGCTGACGCTCGTCCAGACCGGCAAGTCGCGGCACGTGCCGATCGTGATGGTTGGCACCACCTTCTGGCACGGCTTGCTGGAGTGGTTCCGTCACACCCTCCTTCCGATGGGGGTAATCTCGCCAGGCGACCTCGACATCATGAAGGTGGTAGACGATCCGCACGATGCACTGGAGGCGGTCTATGCCTTCTACGAGACCCGCGAGACGGATGCCGTCATCCCGTCGAAGGAAGAGATGTTCTACCTGTAACCGGGTGGCCGCGGCATGGGGAGCGGCAGGGATCAGGCGCAGCTTTCGCCACCCGTGGAGTCCGGCAGTTGCTAGAATAGAAGGATCCATCGACTTTGCAGCTATGCTGCACGGAGCCTCGCCATGAACGCGCTGCCCTTCTCCCTGTCGTTTTTCCGCTCATCCAGCCAGTGGCGCTGCCTGACCGTGGGCCTGCTGCTGGTCCTGCCAGGGCTGGCCGCTGCGCAGGCCGACTCCAATCCCTCGCCGCTGTCGGCCCAGGAGCTGGAGCGCATCAACAAGCAGCCGCTCGCGCCGCGCGCCACCACCGAACTGAACCGCCCGCGCGAACCCAGCTTCGTGCTCAACGATACCGACGGCACGCAAGTGCGCGAATACCGCAACAAGGGACGCGCCACCGATATCGAAGTACACTCGGGCATGGGCACGTCGTACCAGATGAGCAAACCGGAAGAAGGCGTGCCGCAGCAGCGTGACCGCACCGTGAACCGCGTGCCGTCAGTGCCGATTCTCAAGTTCTGAACCCCGGCCAGACAGGCGCCGGCACGCCCTGCCCCATATATTGGGAGGGGGGGCGGCCCGCCTTGTGCCAGCCAGGGCATCCCGTCACCAACAAGCAGATAAAAGCAGATACAGCATGGCCGTCTTTACCGCGGTCTCGCAAGCCGAGATCGAACTTTGGCTTCAGGACTACGACCTTGGCAGCATCACCGACTTTCGCGGGATCGCCTCCGGCATCGAAAACAGCAACTTCTTCCTGACCACCGAACGCGACGGCGTCACGCATCAGTATGTGCTGACCATCTTCGAGCGCCTGACGTTCGAGCAACTGCCGTTCTACCTGTATTTCATGCAGCACCTGCACGCCGCCGGCATTGCCGTGCCGGCGCCCATGCAGGCACGCGATGGCGCCATCCTGCGCCAGTTGAAAGGCAAGCCAGCCACGATCGTCACGCGCCTGCCGGGCGCCTCCGACCTGACGCCCGGCCCGCTGCATTGCGCCCAGGTGGGCGAGATGCTGGCGCGCATGCACCTCGCCGGCGTCGACTATGACCGCCACCAGCCCAATCTGCGCAGCCTGCCCTGGTGGGAAGAGACCGTTCCGCAGGTCCTGCCGTTCATCGATGCGGAAAAGCAGGCCCTGCTGCAAGCCGAGTTGGCGCATCAGCAGCGCTTCTTCGGCAGCGCAGACTACGCTGCCCTACCCGCCGGCCCCTGCCATTGCGACCTGTTCCGCGACAACGTGCTGTTCCAGGCGACGGCCGACGGCGGCAGCCGCCTGGGCGGCTTCTTCGATTTCTACTTTGCCGGCATCGACAAATGGCTGTTCGACCTGGCCGTGTGCGTCAACGACTGGTGCATCGACCTGCCTACTGGCAGACTGGATGATGTGCGCATGGATGCCATGCTGCAGGCCTACGCCGCCGTACGGCCGCTCGGCGATGCCGAACGCCGGCACTGGGCCGACATGCTGCGCGCCGCAGCGCTGCGTTTCTGGATCTCGCGCCTGTGGGACTTTTATCTGCCGCGCGATGCGCACATGCTGCAACCGCATGACCCGGCGCATTTCGAACGCATCCTGCGCGCGCGGATCAATATTCCTTCCGTCCTCCATGTCTGAGTCGCCATGCAACTGATCGAAGTCACGCCGCGCGACGGCTATGTCTGGTTCCGGCAAGGCCTCTGGTTGTTCCGCAAGAACCCGCTGACCTTCCTGATGCTGCTGTTCATCTACTTGATGGCGCTGCAGCTCGCCATCTTCATTCCACTCATCGGCATCATTGCGGCGCTGGTCCTCAACCCCGGGCTATTCGTCGGCATCATGACGGCCTGCCGCGACGTGATCCAGAATCGCCGCGTCTCGCCCGCCATCCTGGTATCGGCCTTCCGCACCAGCAACAAGCCGGCCATCAGCGGCCTACTGAAGCTGGGCGGGCTGTATGCGGTCGCCGTCTTCGCCCTCAGTCTGATCGTCGGCAGCCTCGTCGACCTGCGCGAACTCATGCCGGTGCTGATGCGCGAAGCCGAACCCAGCGCGGAAACCGCAGGCATCCTGTACCGCGCCCTGCTGGTCGGGGCGCTGCTTTACATTCCCGTTGCCATGTCGTTCTGGTTCGCGCCGCTGCTGGTAGCGTGGCATGGCGTGACGCCGATCAAGGCCATTTTCTTCAGCTGGATCGCGTGCTGGCGCAACCGGGGTGCCTTTGTCACCTACGGCATTATCTTCGGCATCCTGATGGTGGCGATTCCATTCATCCTGGAAGCGTTTTTTCGCTCGATCGGGGCAGGCGAATTCATGTCATTCATCGTCACGCCTTATTCGCTGGCCATGCTGACGATCCTGTACTGCTCGTTCTATGCCACATACCGCGGCTGCTTCAACGTCAAGCCGGCCGCCGAAAGCAACAGCGACGATACCCAGACGCCCAACCCGGACGTTTTCTGACGCTGGTCGCTCGCCAGCAGCTGGAGAAGCCGGTATAATCGCCCCCAGCAATTGGGGAGTAGCCGCCCGCCGACACACTGAGCGGGGCATGCGTCAACAGACTTGAAGACGCGCGGAGCATGTCAACCATGAACCGCGCCGATCATGGCGCTTGCAGCCCGGATCATCCGGGGCCTGGCGAGACCAATGGCATCGCCTTTCCGGTTCGGGCCGGGGAAGGTGCATGTCATTGGCATCGTCACGATGCATTCGGCCCGGAATAATGACAATCCCCATGGAAGCCTTCCTCGTTTCGACCGGCATCGTCGCCCTGGCAGAAATCGGCGACAAGACCCAGCTCCTCTCGCTCCTGCTCGCTGCGCGCTTTCGCAAGCCGGTTCCCATCATTCTCGGTATTCTCGTCGCTACGCTCGCCAACCATGCGCTGGCCGGGGCGGTCGGCAGCTGGCTCACACACCTGCTCGGCCCCGATGTATTGCGCTGGATCCTCGGCATCGGCTTCATTCTCATGGCTGGCTGGATGCTGATTCCGGACAAACTCGACGCCGAAGATCAGCCCAAGGATGCCAGCCGCCTGCTCGGTGTATTCGGCACCACGTTGCTGGTGTTCTTTCTGGCGGAAATGGGCGACAAGACGCAGATCGCCACCGTGGCGCTGGCTGCCCGCTTCGATGCCATGGTGCCCGTGGTGCTCGGCACCACGCTCGGCATGATGATCGCCAATGTGCCAGCGGTGCTGCTCGGCGGACGCTTTGCCGGACGCCTGCCGGTACGGCTCGTACACCGCATCGCAGCAGTGGTTTTCCTGGTACTGGGCGTACTCGCGCTGCTCGGCGTCGGCGCATAAAAAAACGCCCGCGTGACCGGGTCACGCGGGCGTCATTCGCAGGCTGGCCTGGCCCGCAGGCCGCCTTACTTGCGGCGTGAACCGAGAATGCTGCCGAGAATGCCGCGCACGATCTCACGGCCGACGGTCGAGCCGATGGTGCGCGCCGCCGACTTGGCCAGCGCTTCGACTACCGAGTCGCCGCGGGCGCCGCCGCGCTTGGCCGTGCCCCCTTTGCTGCCGTTGCCACCATTGCCAAACACCGTCCCGGCAAGATCGCCCATCCAGCTGCCGCCTTCGGCTTCTCCGGCGGGTGCGTCGGCAGTGTTCCCACCCGCACTGCCAGCACCCGCCTGGGCACCGCGCAATTTTTCATAGGCGGACTCGCGGTCCAGCACTTTTTCGTAAACGCCAGCCACGAGCGAGCCTTGCTGCAGCGTTGCACGTTCCGCGTCGGTAATCGGACCGATGCGGCTACCCGGCGCCACGATATAGGCGCGCTCGGTAATCTGCGGCCGGCCTTTTTCATCGAGCATCGACACCAAGGCCTCGCCCACACCGAGTTCGCCGATGGCGGTTTCGATATCGAGCTTGGGATTGGCGCGCATGGTCGTGGCGGCCACTTTCACGGCCTTCTGGTCGCGCGGCGTGAAGGCGCGCAGGGCATGCTGCACGCGGTTGCCGAGCTGGCCCAGCACCGTATCGGGAATATCGATCGGGTTCTGCGTGACGAAATACACGCCGACACCCTTGGAGCGCACCAGCCGGACCACCTGCTCGATTTTCTCCAGCAGGGCCTTGGGCGCATCGTTGAACAGCAGGTGTGCCTCATCGAAGAAGAACACCAGCTTGGGCTTGTCAGCATCGCCCACTTCCGGCAGCGACTCGAACAACTCGGCCAGCATCCAGAGCAAAAAGGTGGCGTACAGGCGTGGCGCATTCATCAGTTGATCGGCGGCGAGGATGTTGACGACACCCTGCCCGCCGACCTGCTGCATGAAGTCCTGGATATTGAGCATCGGCTCACCGAAGAACTGGTCGCCGCCCTGCGACTCCAGTGCCAGCAAGCCCCGCTGGATCGCGCCGATGCTGGCGGATGAGATATTGCCGTATTCGGTGGTGAACTGACTGGCGTTCTCGCCAACGTACTGCAGCATGGCGCGCAGGTCCTTGGCATCGAGCAGCAGCAGGCCCCGGTCGTCAGCGATCTTGAATACCAGGTTCAGCACGCCGGTCTGCGTATCGTTCAGTTCCAGCATGCGCGACAGCATCAGCGGCCCCATGTCGGAGACCGTGGCCCGCACCGGATGCCCCTTCTTGCCAAACACGTCCCAGAATGTGACCGGGCACGCACCCCACACCGGCTCGGGCAGCCCTAGCTGCTCCAAACGGCCCTTCAGCTTGTCGCTCAACTGCCCGGCTTCGGCGATGCCCGACAGGTCGCCCTTCACGTCCGACACAAATACCGGCACGCCGATGCGCGAGAAGGCCTGGGCGAGCGCCTGAAGCGTCACCGTCTTGCCGGTACCGGTGGCGCCGGTGATCAACCCATGGCGGTTACCCATCTGTGGCAGCAGGAACAGTTCGTGTTCTGCATTCTTGGCAATCAGCAGGGGATCGGTCATGGGTTCCTCGTCAGGTAGAAAAGGGCCAGTGTCAGCGCCGACATCAGCGCCGACATCAGCGCCAGAATCAGCGCTGCGGTCAGACGCATCACAGCTGCGGACAGGTGCGGCCCGCATGATAAAATGCCCGGCTGATTATAGCTCGCGCGCCTGACGTCCGATGTTTCGTCAATGCGTTCGCCAAAGCGCGCTGCCAGTACAACAAACGCCCCGATCCGGGGACGCCAACGAACACGACCAACACGCGCGCATCGGAGAAACTATGGCCGGTCATTCCAAATGGGCCAATATCAAGCACAAGAAAGCTGCAGCTGACGCCAAGCGCGGCAAGATCTGGACCCGCCTGATCAAGGAAATCACGGTCGCCGCACGCCTCGGCGGCGCCGATGCCGACTCCAACCCGCGCCTGCGCCTGGCCATGGACAAGGCGACTGACGCCAACATGCCCAAGGACAACATCCAGCGGGCCATCCAGCGCGGCGTCGGCGGCCTCGAAGGTGCCAACTACGAAGAAATCCGCTATGAAGGCTACGGCCTGGGCGGCGCGGCGGTGATCGTCGACTGCATGACCGACAACCGTACCCGCACCGTGGCGGAAGTGCGCCATGCCTTCTCCAAGAACGGCGGCAACATGGGCACGGAAGGCTCCGTGGCCTTCATGTTCACGCATTGCGGCCAGTTCATCTTCGCCCCCGGTACGTCCGAGGATGCGCTGATGGAAGCCGCGCTCGAGGCCGGCGCGGAAGACGTGACCACCAGCGAAGACGGTTCGATCGAAGTCACTTGCGGCCCGCATGATTTCTCCGCCGTGAAGACTGCGCTCGAAGCCGCCGGTTTCAAGGCGGAAATGGCTGAAGTCACCATGAAGCCGCAAAACGAAGTCGCCCTGACCGGTGACGATGCGGTCAAGATGCAGAAACTGCTCGACGCGCTCGAAAACCTCGACGACGTGCAGGATGTCTTCACCAATGCCCTGATCGACGAGTAAGGCTGGGCATTACGGTTACCTGGCCCCCCGGCGATCGCAGATGATCGGTATTAGCGAAAGGAACGGTCCGGCCGTTCTCCAAAGTTTCTCTTTCTGGCGCACATGATGAAAGTATTGGTAGTTGGTTCTGGCGGACGTGAACATGCCCTGGCATGGAAGCTGGCGCAGTCTCCCCGTATCCAGATGGTGTACGTGGCCCCCGGCAACGGCGGCACGGCCCTCGACAAGCGGCTGCAGAACGTGCCGATTACTGACCTCGATGTGCTCGTCGCCTTCGCCAAGCGGGAGAATGTGCACTTCACCGTGGTCGGCCCGGAGGCCCCGCTGGCCGCAGGCATCGTCGACCGCTTCCGCGCCGAAGGCCTGAAGATTTTTGGCCCCACGCAGGCTGCCGCGCAGCTCGAAAGCTCCAAGGATTTCGCCAAGGCCTTCATGCACCGCCACGGCATTCCGACCGCGGCTTACCAGACCTTCACCTCCGCGCCCGAGGCCCATGCCTACATCGATGCGCAGGGCGCACCGATCGTCATCAAGGCCGACGGCCTGGCCGCCGGCAAGGGCGTGGTCGTTGCCATGACGCTCGACGAAGCGCACCGCGCCGTCGACATGATGCTGGCCGACAACCAGTTCGGCAGCGCCGGCGCACGCGTGGTCATCGAGGAATTCCTGCAGGGCGAGGAAGCCAGCTTCATCGTCATGTGCGATGGCAAGAACGTACTCGCCCTGGCGACCAGCCAGGACCACAAGCGCCTGCTCGACGGCGATGCCGGCCCCAATACCGGCGGCATGGGTGCCTACTCGCCCGCCCCCGTGGTCACGCCCGCGCTGCATGCGCGCGTGCTGCGCGAGATCATCCTGCCGACCGTGCGCGGCATGGAAAAGGACGGCATCGTCTATACCGGCTTCCTGTACGCCGGCCTGATGATCGACGCCGACGGCAATCCCAAGACCCTCGAATTCAACTGCCGCATGGGCGATCCGGAAACGCAGCCGATCATGGCGCGCCTCAAGACCGACCTGTTCGACGTGATGGAACACGCGGTCAACGGCAGGCTCGACCAGGTCGAACTCGACTGGGACCGCCGCACGGCGCTCGGCGTGGTCATGGCCGCGCACGGCTATCCCGATGCGCCGCGCAAGGGCGATGTCATTACCGGCATTCCTGCCGAGACGGATGACAGCGTGACCTTCCACGCAGGCACGACGCTGCAGGACGGCGTGCTGAGTGCGAACGGCGGCCGAGTGCTATGCGTGGTCGGCCTGGCCGACACGGTCAAGGCGGCACAGCGCGCGGCCTACACCGCCGTGCAGCACATCCATTTCGACGGCATGCAGTACCGCAGCGATATCGGCTATCGCGCCGTGCGGCACTGACCTTCGGCCGAACGCGCAGATCACCGTGGATAACACCGTGCCAGAGAACCCCGCCAGCGTCGACACCGCAGCTGTCCGCCAGTACCTGATGGGTCTGCAGGACCGCATCGTCGCGGCTCTCGAAGCCGCCGACGGCAAGCCTTTTCTCACCGATGCGTGGGAAAAACCGGCCCACGAGCGCCTGCAGGGCAACGGCCGCAGCCGCATCCTCGAGGACGGCAACGTACTCGAACGCGGCGGCGTCGGCTTCTCGCATGTCACCGGCAACACCCTGCCGCCCTCGGCCACGGCCGCCCGCCCGGAACTCGCCGGCCGCAGCTTCGAGGCCATGGGCGTCTCGCTCGTCTTTCATCCGCGCAACCCCTACGTGCCGACCGTGCACATGAACGTGCGCTGCTTCATCGCCGTCAAGTCCGGTGCGGAACCGGTATGGTGGTTCGGCGGCGGCATGGACCTGACGCCGTACTACGGCAATGCCGACGACTGCCGGCATTTCCACCAGACCTGCAAGGACGCCCTCGCCCCGCATGGCGCCGACCTGTATCCGCGCTTCAAGACGTGGTGCGACGAGTACTTCTTCCTCAAGCACCGCAACGAAGCGCGCGGCATCGGCGGCATCTTCTTCGATGACTTCCATGCCCTCGGTTTCGATGGCAGTTTTGCCATGATGCGTTCGGTCGGCGATGCCTTCCTCGATGCCTACCTGCCGATCCTGCAGGCGCGGCGCGACACGCCCTACGGCGAACGCGAACGCGACTTCCAGGCCTACCGCCGCGGCCGCTATGTCGAATTCAACCTGGTGTTCGACCGTGGCACGCTGTTCGGCCTGCAATCCGGCGGACGGACGGAATCGATCCTCATGTCAATGCCGCCGATCGTGAAATGGCGCTATGACTGGCATCCCGAGCCCGGCTCGCCGGAAGCTGCGTTGACCACCGCTTTTCTCCCGGCGCGCGACTGGGTATGACAGCGCCCGCTGCGCCCCGGCCGCTCCGCCTCGGCATCCTGGGCGGCACCTTCGACCCGCCGCACCAGGGCCACGTCGCGCTTGCCCGGCTGTGCGTCGCGCATCTGGGGCTCGACGAACTGCTGTGGATTCCCACCGGCATGTCGTGGCAGAAAGCCGCCGACATCACGCCTGCCCGGCATCGTCTGGCCATGACCGAACTCGCGGCCGCGACCATGCAGGACGTATCCGCGCGCGTGCGGGTCAGCCGCATGGAAGTCGACCGCGACGGTCCCAGCTATACCATCGACACCGTGCGCGAACTGCGCCGGCAGGTCGGCCCCGAAACCTCCATTGCCTGGCTGATGGGCGCCGACCAGCTGCTCGGCCTGCACAGTTGGCATGGCTGGCAGGAACTGTTCAGCGCAGTCCATCTGTGCGTGGCGACCCGGCCGGGTTTCGACCTGCATGCGCTACGTCCGGAGGTCCAGCAAGAGCTCGACCGGCGCATCGCCCCGACAGCCTTGATACAATCCACCCCCTCCGGCCATATGTGGCTCGACCAGACACTGGCCGTCGACCTGTCTTCCACCGAACTGCGCCGGCGCCTGGCGCATGGTGGGGCCTATGGCGAAAGCGCCGACGATTTGCTCCCTGCCGGCGTCGCAGGCTATATTCAACAACATCGCCTGTACCGCCCGGTGCAGCACCCAACCGACTGAATCCGCCCATGGACATCCGCAAACTGCAACGCCTGATCGTCGACGCTCTTGAAGACGTCAAGGGACAGGACATCAAGGTGTACAACACCACGCACCTGACCGAACTGTTCGATCGCGTCATCATCGCCAGCGGCACGTCGAACCGCCAGACCAAGGCACTCGCCAGTTCCGTGCGCGATGCCGTGAAGAACGCGGGCGGCGACATCATCGCCGTGGAAGGCACAGAAACCGGCGAATGGGTGTTGGTGGACTGTGGCGACGCCGTGGTGCACATCCTGCAGCCGCAGCTGCGCCTGTACTACAACCTCGAGGAAATCTGGGGTGACAAGCCGGTGCGCATCAAGCTCGGCGGCACGGCCAAGGGTCTGCCGAAGGCCAGCGAAGCCGACGACGACGGCAGCGAGGAAGACAATGCCCGCAAGCCGCTGACCACGCGCCGCACGACCGCTCGCCCGGCAATGGCCCGGCTGCCGGAAGGCATGGCCGAGTTTTCCGAGCCGATGGGCCGCGAAAGCGATGCGCCCGCCAAGCCGGCCCGCAAGACCGCGCCGCGCACTGGCGCCGCAGGCAACACCCCGGCACGCAAGACGACCGCACGCAAGACCGTGGCTGGCAAGACCGCTGCCAGCAAGTCGCCGGCCCGCAAGACGACCGTGCGCGTCACGTCCGCCGCCCCGGCAGCCCGCAAGCGGACCACCCGCAGCGCCTGATCGCGCCTGACCCGCACGATGCAGTTGCTGATCGTCGCCGTCGGCCACAAGATGCCGACGTGGATCGAACAGGGTTTCGACGAGTATGCCAAGCGCATGCCGCCGGAACTGCGCATCGTGCTCAAGGAAATCCGTCCCGAGCAGCGCTCCTCCAGCCGCACCGCCGCCACGGTGATGCAGCTGGAAGCGGCGCGCATCGAAGCCGCCCTGCCGAAACAGTGCCGCATCATCGCACTCGACGAGCGCGGCAAGGACTGGTCAACTGTACAGCTGGCCGACGCATTGACCGGCTGGCAACGGGAAGGCGGCGATGTCGCGCTGCTGATCGGCGGCGCGGACGGACTCGACCCCGCGCTGAAACAACGTGCCGACATGCTGCTGCGCGTATCCAGCCTGACGCTGCCCCACGGCATGGTGCGCGTGCTGCTGGCCGAACAGCTCTACCGCGCATGGTCCATCACGCGCAACCACCCCTATCACCGCGTGTAATCACGCGCCCCGCCCGGCCATGAGCGACATGATCTACCTCGCCTCGCAAAGTCCGCGCCGCCAGGAACTGCTGCGCCAGATCGGCGTCCGTTTCGAACTGCTGCTGCCCGATGCCGACGAGGATGCGGAAGCGCTGGAGGCCGTGCTACCCGGCGAGTCCGCCGAGCAGTATGTGCAGCGTGTCTGCCGACTCAAGGCCGAAGCGGCATGCATGCGCCTGCAACGCCGCGCCCTGCCGCCCGCCCCGCTGCTCACCTCCGACACGACGGTCGCGCTCGACCATCACATCCTCGGCAAACCCGCCGACGCGGCTGACGCCATGCGTATCCTGCGGCAGCTCGCCGGACGCACACACCAAGTCCTGACCGCCGTCGCCGTGGTCGATACCGCAGGGCACATGCACGCCGCGCTCTCCATCTCGGACGTGACCTTCGCCCCGCTCGACGACGCTGCCATCGCGCGCTACGTCGCTTCCGGCGAGCCTTTCGGCAAGGCCGGCGCCTATGGCATCCAGGGCCGTGCTGCGGGATTTACCGAACGGATCGCCGGCAGCTATTCAGGTATCATGGGCTTGCCATTGTTCGAAACTACGCGTCTGCTCGGGCTTTCGGGCGTCCATTGCCAATAGGAGAGGCGATCCGCATAAAGTGACCGTTCCGGCCTGCAATGCAGGGCAACACGCCTCGCGCACATGCAGCAGGTTTTCCGGACCCCGATCGCCGTCCGTACATCATCCGTCCTCATGTCCGAAGATATCCTCGTCAATATCACGCCGCAGGAAACCCGTGTCGCCATCGTCCAGCAGGCGGCCGTGCAGGAGCTCCATGTCGAACGCACGCTGACGCGCGGACTGGTGGGTAACCTGTATCTCGGCAAGGTCGTGCGTGTCCTGCCCGGCATGCAGTCCGCCTTCATCGACATTGGCCTGGAACGCGCGGCATTTCTCCATGTCGCCGACATCTGGCAGCCGCGCGATAGCGCGCAAGGCACCCAGGCGCCGCAGGTCCCCATCGAGAAAATCCTGTTCGAAGGACAGGCGCTGACCGTGCAGGTCATCAAGGATCCCATCGGCACCAAGGGTGCCCGCCTGTCCACGCAGGTCAGCATTGCCGGACGCACGCTGGTCTACCTGCCGCAGGATCCGCATATCGGCATTTCGCAGAAGATCGAGAGCGAAGCCGGCCGCGAACATCTGCGCCAGCGCCTGCAGAACCTGATTCCTACCGACGAGCGTGGTGGCTTTATCGTGCGTACCATCGCCGAGGAAGCCAGCGACGAGGAGCTGGCCAACGACGTGGCCTACCTGCGCAAGATCTGGGGCACCATCCGCCACAACGCCACCACGCTGCCGGCACCGAGCCTGCTGTTCCAGGACCTGAACCTCGCCCAGCGCGTGCTGCGCGACTTCGTCAACGACAGCACCTCGTCCATCCAGATCGACTCGCGCGAAAACTTCCAGATGCTGGTCGAATTCGCCGTCGAGTACACCCCGGCCGTGCTGCCGCGGCTGATGCACTACACCGGCGAACGCCCCATCTTCGACCTGTACAACATCGACACCGAAATCGAACGCGCGCTGTCGCGGCGCGTGGACCTCAAGTCCGGCGGTTACCTGATGATCGACCAGACCGAGGCGATGACCACCATCGACGTCAATACCGGTGGCTACGTCGGCGCCCGCAATTTTGACGACACCATCTTCAAGACCAATCTCGAAGCCGCGCACTCCATCGCCCGGCAGCTGCGCCTGCGCAATCTCGGCGGCATCATCATCATCGATTTCATCGACATGGAGAATGCCGATCACCGCGAAGCGGTGCTCAACGAACTCAAGCGCGCCCTGCAGCGCGACCGCACGCGCATCACCGTCAACACCTTCTCGCAACTCGGCCTGGTGGAAATGACGCGCAAGCGCACGCGCGAATCGCTGGCCCACGTGCTGTGCGAACAGTGCCCGGTATGCCACGGCAAGGGCCAGGTCAAGACCCCGCGCACCGTCAGCTACGAGATCCTGCGCGAGATCATGCGCGAGTCGCGCCAGTTCAATCCGCGCGAGTTCCGCATCCTCGCCTCGCAGAGCGTCATCGACGTGCTGCTCGAAGAAGAGAGCCAGCACCTCGCCATGCTCGGCGATTTCATCGGCAAGCCGATCTCGCTGCAGGTCGAATCGACGTTCTATCAGGAACAGTACGACATCATCCTGATGTGACGTGGCATTTGCATCACCTGCTGCATCCCCCTACCACGCCGGGCGTCGCGCTTTCCGGGCCAGGTCGGCCCGCCCCAGGCGGCTCGATGTCGAGGAGATGGCCTGGCAGAGCCCGGTACGTTCCCTGTGCGCCTTGCGATTATTCGGTGTTTGTTTGATCTGATCGGTATCACCTGCCACGCAGCGTGACTAAGCTTTCCTGTGCAGTCTTCATTGATGACATTCACAGGAGGGATTCATGTCCGCCATGATGAAAGCAGCGGTATTTGTCGAGCCCGGCCGTATCGAGCTTACTGACAAGCGCATTCCAGAGGTCGGCCCCAACGATGCGCTGGTCCGCATCACGACCACGACCATCTGCGGGACGGATGTCCATATCCTGAAAGGCGAATATCCCGTCGCGAAAGGCCTGACAGTCGGGCACGAACCGGTCGGCGTGATTGAAAAACTGGGCAGCGCCGTGCAGGGGTACGCGGAGGGTCAACGCGTCATCGCCGGCGCCATCTGTCCGACATTCACCTCGTATCCCAGCCAGGATGGCGTGCCTTCGCAAGATGGCAGCTACCTGATTCCCAGCGGCCGCTGCGGCTGCCACGGTTACAAGGCCACCGCCGGCTGGCGCTTCGGCAACATGATCGATGGTACGCAGGCGGAGTATGTCCTGGTCCCCGATGCCCAGGCCAATCTCGCCCCGATTCCGGATGGCCTGACGGATGAACAGGTCCTGATGTGCCCGGACATCATGTCCACGGGCTTCAAAGGGGCGGAGAACGCCAACATCCGGATCGGCGACACGGTCGTCGTATTCGCGCAGGGACCGATCGGCCTGTGCGCCACCGCCGGGGCGCGCCTGATGGGCGCGACCACGGTCATTGCAGTGGACGGCAACGATCATCGTCTTGAGATCGCCCGAAAACTGGGAGCGGATGTCACCCTCAACTTCAAGACATGCGACGTCGTGGACGAAGTGATGAAGCTGACCGGCGGCCGCGGCGTGGATGCCTCCATCGAGGCGCTCGGTCTGCAGTCGACGTTCGAATCGGCGCTGCGCGTGCTGAAGCCCGGCGGCACGTTGTCCAGCCTGGGCGTGTATTCCAGCGATCTAACCATTCCCCTGGATGCCTTCGGGGCCGGCCTGGGCGATCACAAGATCAATACCGCCTTGTGTCCGGGCGGCAAGGAACGGATGCGCCGGCTGATGAACGTGGTGGAATCAGGCCGGATCGACTTGGGGCTGCTGGTCACGCATCATTACGCGCTCGACAACATCGTGGACGCCTATGATCTTTTCGCCAACCAGCGTGACGGCGTGCTCAAGGTCGCAATCAAGCCCAACTGAGAAATCGCATCATGCGGGAATGATGGTTTTCTGCACCAGGAGCCGGGCGGTCTCGCACACATCGACCGGCCGGCTCATGTAATACCCCTGCACTTCGTCGCAACCAGCCATCTTGAGATCAACCAGCTGGTCGCGCAGCTCCACCCCTTCGGCCACCACGCGCATGTTCAGGTTATGTGCAAGCGTGATGATGGATGTCACGATCACGCCGACATCCTTGCTATTGCGGATATCGTTGATGAACGACCGGTCGATCTTGATCGTACCAATCGGGAAGTGACGAATCTGGCTCAGGCTGGAGAACCCGCTGCCGAAATCGTCGAGGCCAATGCGTATCCCGAGTCCCTCGAGCTGGCGCAGTACATTTGCCGGCGTCCCGAATGGTTCGACCAGGCAACTCTCCGTCACCTCCACCTCGATCTCCGCCGGTGTGATGCCATGGGCCTGCAGTTGCGCCGACACGCGCGCCGGCAGGTGCTCGTCGCCGAGTTGGCGCGGTGAAACATTGAAGGCGACCGGGACGAGCGGCAAACCCTGGGCTTTCCACATGGCCTGCTGTGCGCAACAGGCCTGCATGACCCAGTTACCCAGCTCCACGATCAGCTCGGACTGTTCGGCCAGCGGAATGAAGTCGTTGGGATAGACCAGCCCATAGTCCGGATGCGCCCAGCGTACCAGCGCCTCCAGGCCGACGATACGATAGTCGGACAGCCGCACCTTGGGCTGGAAATGCAGCACCAGCTCGTTTTCCGCAATGGCGCGCGGCAGCTGGCGCTCCAGAACATAGCGGCGGTCATCGCTGGCGTTGAGCTCGGCATCATAGTAGGTAAAGCGGCCACGTCCCCGCCGCTTCGAGGCATACATGGCCGCGTCGGCATGCCGGCACAGCCGCGTCACGTCATGACCATCTCCGGGAAAAAAGGCGATACCCACACTCGGCGTCACCGCAACCTCATGTCCATCCAGATCCGCGTAGGGCTGGCTGAGATGCGTGACCAGCTTGGCAGCGATCCGCTCCATGTCCGCCGGCGCATCCAGTTCGGTGACCAGTACAGCGAATTCATCACCACCCATGCGGCCGACGATATCGGCCTTGCGCAGGCTGGCCCGCAAACGCTGCCCTACGGCATGCAGCAGCAGGTCGCCCACATGGTGGCCGAGCGTATCGTTGATCTGCTTGAAACGGTCCAGATCGAGATACATCAGCGCATAGTGCTTGCGGCTGCGGCGTGCGACTTCGAGGTGGCTGGCCGCCAGCTCATTGAACATGCGGCGATTGTGCAGCCCGGTCAGGTGATCGTCGGATGCCAGTGCCAGGGCGCGCGCCTTCTCGGCCTCCAGTTGCATGATGAGCGCATGCTTGTCGCGGTCGGCATGGCTCAGCGCATCGAACAGCAGCTTCTGGCGCCGGATGCTACGCACCACACTCCAGGTTGCGGCTATGAACATCAGGTTGAGCGCGGCCAGCGCACCCCAGATCCGGAGATTGTTGCGGGACTGCGCAAGCGCAAGATCGTGGCGATCGACAGTTGTCGCCGTCATGAGCGCTTCGAGCAGCCGGGCCTCCGACCCCATCAGGTGCAAGGCGGCAACCCAGCTCAGCGCCAACGCAACTACACCAACGCCAATGCTCGTCGCCTGCAGCATGCGCCAGTAACCTCCCGGACGGGAAGGCAAGGGAACAGCGCGGGCAGAGAACGAGGTCACGGAGCAGGCGCAGGCAAACGGAGCCTGCATTGTTGGCGGTTTCGATGACCGCGGTGTGACAATCGCGTGAAAGAGTGGAAAGCCCCGCACATTGCCTTGAAATACTTGCTTCCGCCCCAATCTGAACGAGAATACTGATTTGCGCAGATGCCCGTGCCTGCTACCCCAACACGAGGCCTGCCGGTTTGTTCGGCTGTGCTCCCCCGCACACTCATAGCCAAAACCAATTGACACGATTTTAACAATCAATTTTACCTACCTTACCCAGGCCGGTAAAATTCATTCCGTAGTCGCAACCAACCCATTAAGGAGTCCACCGATGTCGATGATCAATACCGAAGTCAAGCCGTTCAAGGCCACCGCGTTCCACAATGGCAAGTTCGTTGACGTGAGCGAAGCCGACCTGAAGGGCAAGTGGTCTGTGGTGTTCTTCTACCCGGCCGACTTCACGTTCGTGTGCCCGACCGAACTGGGCGATCTGGCCGACAACTACGACGCATTCAAGAAGCTGGGCGTGGAAATTTACGCCGTGTCGACCGACACGCACTTCACCCACAAGGCCTGGCACGACAGCTCGGAAACCATCAAGAAGATCCAGTACCCGATGATTGGCGACCCGACCGGCGTGATCTCGCGCAACTTCGACGTGATGATCGAAGAAGCCGGCCTGGCTGATCGCGGCACCTTCGTGATCGACCCGCAAGGCAAGATCCAGATCATCGAAGTCAACGCCGGTGGCGTGGGCCGTGATGCTTCCGAACTGCTGCGCAAGGTCAAGGCTGCCCAGTACGTCGCCGCCCACCCGGGCGAAGTGTGCCCGGCCAAGTGGCAAGAAGGCGAAGCCACGCTGGCTCCGTCGCTCGACCTGGTCGGCAAGATCTAAGCGGCCGCGCTGGATCGTTAGCAGTCTCTCAGCGGAAGCCTATCCGGCTTCCGTTGGACGATCGCCCGGGCGCGAACCGTCCGGGCGTTTTTGTTTCCACGAGACGCTATCAAAGTGCTGTGAAGTCGTTCTGGCCAGCCACACCGCCAGGACCATTTTGATCGCGTCTCTGATTTTTGAACAAGGATCAAGTTGCCATGTTGGATGCCAATCTTAAAACCCAGTTGAAGGCCTACCTCGAAAAGGTCACCCAACCGTTCGAGATCACCGCGTCCCTCGACGACAGCGCCAAATCGCAGGAGCTGCTCGGCCTGCTCAATGACATCGTCAGCCTGAGCGACAAGATTACCTTGCGCACCGACGGCGCGGATGCACGCCGCCCCTCGTTTGCCCTCAACCGCATCGGCGGCGACATCCACCTGCGCTTTGCCGGTATCCCCATGGGCCACGAGTTCACCTCGCTGGTGCTGGCGCTGCTGCAGGTCGGCGGCCATCCGTCGAAACTCGAAGCCGATGTCATCGAACGCATCCGTGCGCTCGACGGCGACTACAGCTTCGAAACCTATTTCTCGCTCTCGTGCCAGAACTGCCCGGACGTAGTCCAGGCGCTCAACCTCATGGCCGTGCTGAATCCGCGTATCAAGCACGTCGCCATCGACGGTGCGCTGTTCCAGACTGAGGTCGAGCAGCGCCAGGTCATGTCGGTGCCGAGCATCTACCTGAATGGCGAGCCGTTCGGCCAGGGCCGCATGGGCGTGGAAGAAATCCTCGCCAAGCTCGACACTGGCGCCGCCACGCGTGATGCTGAAAAAATGAACGCCAAGGCCCCGTACGACGTCCTCGTCGTCGGCGGCGGCCCGGCCGGCGCGGCAGCCGCGATCTACGCGGCGCGCAAGGGCATCCGCACGGGCGTGGCAGCCGAGCGCTTCGGCGGCCAGGTGCTCGACACCATGGCCATCGAAAACTTCATTTCGGTGAAGGAAACCGAAGGACCGAAGCTGGCCCGTGCGCTGGAAGAACACGTGCGCGCCTACGACGTGGACATCATGAACCTGCAGCGCGCCAGCGCCCTGGTGCCGGCCGCCAAGGAAGGGGAGCTGCATGAAGTGAAGTTCGAGAACGGCGCCTCGCTCAAGGCCAAGACCGTGATCCTCTCCACCGGCGCGCGCTGGCGCGAAATGAACGTACCGGGCGAGCAGGAATACCGTGGACGCGGCGTGGCCTATTGCCCGCACTGTGACGGCCCCCTGTTCAAGGGCAAGCGCGTCGCCGTGATCGGCGGCGGCAACTCCGGCGTGGAAGCCGCCATCGACCTCGCCGGCATCGTCTCGCACGTGACGCTGCTCGAGTTCGCCGGTGAGCTGCGTGCCGACGCCGTGCTGCAACGCAAGCTGGCGAGCCTGCCGAACGTCACTACCCACGTCATGGCCCAGACCACCGAAGTCAAGGGCGATGGCCAGAAAGTGACCGGCCTGGTCTACAAAGACCGCAACAGCGGCGAAGAACATCTCGTCGAACTGGAAGGCATCTTCGTGCAGATCGGCCTGCTGCCCAACAGCGAATGGCTCAAGGGCACGATCGAACTGACGCGCTTTGGCGAGATCATCGTCGACGCACGCGGCCAGACCAGTATTCCAGGCGTATTCGCCGCCGGCGACGTGACGACCGTGCCGTACAAGCAGATCGTCATCGCCATGGGCCAGGGGTCGACGGCCGCCCTGAGCGCGTTCGATCATTTGATCCGGACGACTTGAGTCAGGTTGACCCTACGCCCGATACCGCGGGGCATGCAGGCAATGGCCCCAACGCCGCGCCTTCGCAAGAAGGCGCGGTTTTTTTTGCGTCAGTGCAAAACGCACCGGCCATTGCCCCCTGGCATGAAGCGGAATCGGACTCCTTCGGCATGCCTGTGCAGCAAAACGCTGTCACAAATGGAAACATGCAACGTATTGCCTGCAACTGGTACTCAAGTTGTACTATTCCCGCACCGGGTTGCGGCATGCCTCATCGCGCCAGGCCCTTTTCCACCTCACCCGACATATCGCCATGATCCGCAAATCCACTATCGCTGCTGCCGTGCTTGCCGGACTGTTCGCCATTTCCATCTACGCCGCCCCACACTGGACCGTCCGCCAAATGGTCGCCGCCGCCGAGGGGCGCGACACCGAGAAATTCTCGCAATACGTCGACTACCCCGCGTTGCGGGAAAGCCTGAAGGCGCAGTTCGCGATGTCGATGGACCAGCAGATGGGGGGCGGCGACAACCCGTTCGCGGCGATCGGCAAGATGATCGGCCGCGCGGTCGCTGATCCGATGATCGAGGCCTCGGTTACACCGGCTGGTGCAATGGCGATGGTGGTGGAAACGCCACCGGATGCCGCAGCCTCGGCGCCGGCTGCCGGCAAGGCATCCCGCCCGGACTACAAGGTGGCGTACCGGAGCTGGGATAGCGTGGATGCGAGCACCATGCGGGCGAATGGCGAGCCGTTCGTGATGCGGCTGCGCCGGACCGGGCTATGGTCGTGGCGGTGGGTTGGGGTCGCGCAAGCGCCTGCGCGCTGAGCCGTATCCGCGTCGGGCTACGCTGCACGCGGCAACCCGGCGTCACTCGGGATCCGCTCGATACGAACCGCCACCACTGCGCCGGGAACAACCCACCCCTGCATCAACGGCGTGCCCTCAAAGGCGGCTTGAGGTATGCGGCAGCAGCTTACTGCGCTGTCGCAAACTGAATCCGATGCAAGCCCGCATACAGCCCGCCCTGTGCCAGCAGCGCGGCATGCGTGCCCTGCTCGACGATGCGACCCTGTTCGAGCACGACGATGCGCGTGGCGTTTTCGATGGTCGACAGGCGGTGGGCGATGACGAGCGTGGTGCGGTTCTGCATGAGCCGTTCGAGCGCGGCCTGCACCTGGCGTTCCGATTCGGAGTCGAGGGCCGAGGTCGCTTCGTCGAGGATCAGGATCGGTGCGTCCTTGTAGATGGCACGTGCAATCGCCAGACGCTGGCGCTGGCCACCCGAGAGGCGCATGCCGTTGTCGCCGATGTTGGTCAGGGCACCTTCGGGCAGGCCGGCGACCGTGTCGCTGAGGTTCGCGGCGGCGAGCGCCCGCTCGACCCGTGCCATGTCGATGTCGTCTTCCGACGACGCACCATAGGCAACGTTGGCGGCGACCGTATCGTTGAACAGCACCACGTCCTGGCTGACAAAAGCGATCTGGCGGCGCAGGTCGGCCAGCGACAATTCGTCCAGCGGCACGCCATCGAGCAGGATACGGCCCTGCGTAGGGTCGAAGAAGCGCGGCAGCAGATTCACCAGCGTGGTCTTGCCACTGCCCGACGGGCCGACCAGCGCAATCACCTCGCCCGCGCCGACATGCAGGTTGATGTTCTGCAGCGCGGCCTTGCTTTCGGTGACCTTGCCTTCTGCCGCATAGCCGAAGCCGACTTTCTCGAACTCGATCACGCCGGTCGCGCGGTCCAGCGGCTTGCCGCCGGTCTGTGCCTCGATCGGTTCGTCGATCAGGCGGAAGATCATTTCCGCGGCGGTGAGGCCCCGCTGCAGCGGCTGGTTGATGTCGGTCAGGTGCTTGAGCGGCGAGACCAGCAGCAACATGGCCATGACAAAGCCGGTGAAGCTGCCGATGGTGGTGCCGCTGGTCTGCGACTGGATCACGGCGATGGTCAGGATCACCGACAGCGCAATCGCCGCCAGGATTTGCGTGATCGGCTGATTAAGCCCGGCGGCAACCGCCATGCGCATCGAATAGCCGCGCAGGCGCTCGGCCATGCGGCGGAAACGCTGCATCTCGTAGGCTTCGCCACCATGCAGCTTGACCACCTTGAAGCCGCCGGCAGCCTCTTCCACCACATAGGCCGCTTCGTTGGTCAGCTTCTGGTGGTCGCGGTTCAGGCTGCGCAGGCGGCGGTTGATACGCGATACGAGAAAGCCGATCACCGGCAGCACCACGGCCACGATCAGCGTCAGTTGCCAGTTGGTCCAGAACAGGAACGCCAGCAGCGCCAGCACCGTGAGCGAATCGCGCACCAAGGTAATGAACACGCTGGTGAGGATCTGCAGCACCTGGTTGACCTCGAAGATCACCGCATTGATCAGCGTGGCAGCGTTGTTGCGATGATAGAACGCGGCCGGGGCGTGCAGCATGCGCTCGAACATTTCCAGCCGCAGGCGCAGCAGCACGCGGTTCGACAGCAAGTTGAGCAGGTAGTTGGAGCTGAACTGCGCCACGCCGCGGATCACGGCGATGCCGATCAGCAGCGCCGGCACATGCCACAGACGCCCCACGTACTGGCCGCCAAACCCCTTGTCGAGCAGGTCGGTCACGATCTTCGGAATCGCGGCCTCGCTGAGCGCCACCACGGCCATCGCCAGGATCGCCCCGATGAAGATGCCGCGCTGCGGCCACAGGTAGGTGCCCAGACGCTTGCCGAGTTTCTGTTCCGGCTCGGGCTTCGCTGCGGGACGCGCCGTGGCGTCCGGGGAAGAATTTGCTTGTATACTCACTGACGTCCTTGGAAGACGATGCGCACAGGCTGTGCGCCGCAGTCGGCATTTTAGCTGCATTCCGGCGAAGGTCCGCGCAATACGCCGGCGTCCTGCCGGCCGTGACCCGCTACTGCCGCACCCGGCCACAACGCGAACGCCAAGCCGATTTTCCAACCCGCATTGCCGAGCCTTCGAGCCTCCAAACCCTGTGACCGCCGCCACGCCTTCGCTGATCTCCATCGTCATTCCGACCTACAACCGCCCGGTGGCGCTGGATCGCGTCCTGGCGGCCTGTGCGGAACAGACCGACCGCCGCTTCGAGATCGTGATCGCCGACGACGGCTCGACCGCCGAGACCAGCGCATTGATCGATGACTGGCGTAGCCGCTGCCCGGTACCGCTCGCGCACATCTGGCAACCTGACGACGGCTTTCGCGCCGCGCAGGCGCGCAACAAGGCAACGGCGGAGGCAAGCGGCGACTACGTGGTCTTTCTCGATGGCGACTGCGTCCCGCAGCGCAATTTCGTGGCCCGTCACCGTGCCCTCGCCCGGCCTGGCTGCATCGTCACCGGCAGCCGCATCCTGCTCGATGAATCGCTCACCCGGCAGGTCGAAGCCGAACGCCGCGACATTCACCGCGAGCCGTTCGGTTTCTGGCTGCGCCAGCAGCTTGGCGGGCATGTCAACAAATGCCTGCCGCTGCTCGGCCTGCCGGCCGGCCTGCCCGGACGGTACATGACGCGCTTCACCTGGAAGAGCATCAAGTCATGCAACCTCGCGGTGTGGAAAAGCGATCTGGAACGCGTGGACGGCTTCGACAATACCTTCACTGGCTGGGGTCATGAGGATGCCGATCTGGTGGCGCGCCTGCACAACGCCGGCGTGGCGCGCGTGCGCGGCTTCTTCGCCACCGAGGTGTTTCACCTGTGGCACCGCGAAAACCCGCGCGGGCGCGAAAGTATCAATCACGCGCGCGTGGTGGCACGGCTGGCATCCGGGCAGATCCGTGCGGACGCCGGCATCGAGGCATGCCGGAGCGATCCCGACACTGTGGTACGCCGCTAGGCGGCGCTCCACCAATCTCAGCCGGCATCAACCGTACAGCGTCTCCACCGCATCGCCCGACAGCGCCGAACGTAGCGCCAGCAAGGCATCGTCGCTTGGCAGGATGCGCCACGCGTCGCCCAGCACGGTTTCACAGCGCGCCTGGCCGTTGCTGTATTCGATATGGATTGGCAGGCCGGTGGGTCCATCATCGCTGCGCGGCGCGACATGCGGCTTCAGCAGTTCGCGCAAGGCCTTGGGGTCGGAGTTGCCGTTCATGCGTAACGCCACCCCGCGTGCGAAACGGCTGCGAGCCAGCGTCAGGTCCATGATCGACTCCACCGTGAAACGCACGCCACCGGTAAAGCTGTCGAAGCGTGCATTGCCCTGGGCAATCAGCAGTTCATCTTCGCGCAGCATGGCGCGGTGCGCTTCATACAGTTCATTGAAGACCGTCATCTCGATCTGCGCCGTGCCGTCATCGAGCAGCACGATCAGCATCTTGCCGCGTTGCGTCATCTGCGTACGCACCCCGGTGATCACGCCGGCCACGAGCTTGTTGCGCACATCGCGGCTGCCGTAGCCCCCGCCTCCCCCACCCTGGCTGGTCACTTCCTTGGTGAGCGCGGCCAGCGTGGTGCGGACAAAGCGGCGCACTTCGCTGCTGTAGGCGTCGAACAGGTGACCGGAGAAATAGAAGCCGAGCGCCTGCTTTTCTTCCTGCAGCATGCGCTTGGGCGACCACGCCGGCTCGTCAACCAGTTCCGGCCGATGGCCGGAAGCCTCGGCATCGCCCATCAGGTCGAATAGCGAAACCTGGTTGGCCGATTCCGCCTTCTGGTCGGCAGCTTCCATGGCACGCGGCACCGAGGCCAGCAGCTGCGCACGGTTGGGATGCAACGTATCGAACGCGCCAGCACGGATCAGGGCCTCCACCGTGCGTCGATTGACCACGCGCCGGTCGATGCGCTCGCAGAAATCGAACAGGTCGGTGAACGGCCGCTCGGCGCGCGCGCGCAGGATTTCCTCGATGGCGCCCTGGCCCGAGCCCTTGACCGCGCCCAGGCCGTAGCGGATGGTCCGCTCGTCGGCCGGGGCAAAGCGGTAGTCGCTCTGGTTGATGTCGGGCGGCAGCATCGCCAGCTTGTTCTCGGCCGACACGCTGTCCTCGTAGAGGATCTTGACCTTGTCGGTATCGTCCATGGCGAGCGACAAGTTGGCCGCCATGAATGCGGCAGGATGGTGCGCCTTGAGGTACGCCGTGTAGTACGCCAGCAGCGCATAGGCAGCCGCGTGCGACTTGTTGAAGCCGTAACCGGCGAACTTCTCCATCAGGTCGAAGATCTCATCGGCCTTCTCCGCGCTCAGGCCATTCTTGGCCGCACCGGCGCGGAACAGTTCGCGATGCTGCGCCATCTCTTCCGGCTTCTTTTTGCCCATGGCGCGGCGCAGCAGGTCGGCGCCGCCCAGCGAGTAGCCGCCGATGATCTGCGCCATCTGCATCACCTGCTCCTGGTAGACCATGATGCCGTAGGTCTCTTTCAGGATCGGCTCGACGCGCGGATCGGGGTATTCCACTTGTTCGCGGCCATGCTTGCGCGCGCAGAAACTCGGGATCAGGTCCATCGGGCCGGGACGGTACAGCGCCACCAGCGCGATGATGTCCTCGAAGCGGTCGGGCAACGCGTCTTTCAGCATGCCCTGCATGCCGCGGCTTTCCAGCTGGAACACGGCCACTGTATTGGCGCTCTTGAGGATCGAGAAGGCTGCGGGATCGTCTAGCGGGATCTGGCTGCAATTCCAGCCTTCCTTCGATGGATCAAGCTGCCGGATGTAGCGCTCGGCCCAGTCGAGGATGGTCAGCGTGGTCAGGCCCAAGAAGTCGAACTTCACCAGGCCGACGGCCTCCACGTCATCCTTGTCGTACTGGCTCACCACGCCGCTGGAGCCATCGTTCTGCCCGCCCTGCGTGTAAAGCGGGCAGAAGTCGGTGAGCTTGCCGGGGGCGATCAGCACGCCGCCCGCATGCATGCCCACGTTGCGGGTCATGCCCTCCACGCGCTGTGCCAGTTCGAGCAGCTGGCGCACCTCGTCTTCATTCTTTTCGCGCTCGGCCAGTAGCGGCTCTTCCTTCTTGGCCTCTTCCAGCGTCACCAGCTTGCCTGGTTTGAACGGAATGAGCTTGGCCACACCGTCGACAAAGCCATACCCAAGATCGAGCACGCGTCCCACGTCGCGCACCGCGGCCTTGGCGGCCATGGTGCCGAAGGTGGCAATCTGCGAGACGGCATCGGTGCCGTACTTTTCCTTCACATACTGGATCACGCGATCGCGCCCGGCCTGGCAAAAGTCGATGTCGAAGTCGGGCATCGAAACGCGGTCCGGATTCAGGAAGCGCTCGAACAGCAGGTTGTACTTGAGCGGATCGAGGTCCGTGATGCCGAGCGCATAGGCCACCAGCGACCCAGCGCCCGAGCCCCGGCCCGGCCCCACCGGCACGCCGTTGTTCTTGGCCCAGTTGATAAAGTCCGCCACGATCAGGAAGTAGCCAGGAAAACCCATCTTGATGATGGTCCCGGTCTCGAATTCCAGCCGTGCATAGTATTCGGGCCGCTTCTGCTCGCGCACCGCCTCGTCCGGGAATAGCACCGCCATACGCTTTTCCAGGCCTTCCTTGGCCATCAGCACCAGGTAGTCGTCGAGCGACAGGCCATCGGGCGTCGGGAACAGCGGCAGCTTGGGCTTGCCCAGTTCCAGCGTGAGATTGCAGCGGCGCGCGATCTCCACGGCGTTTTCCAGCGCCGAGGGCAGATCGGCGAACAGCGCCACCATCTCATCCTGTGTCTTGAAGTACTGGTCCGTGGTGAAGCGCCGCACGCGGCGCGGATTGGCCAGCAACTCGCCTTCGGAGATGCACACGCGCGCCTCGTGCGCTGTGTAGTCATCCGGCGTCATGAACTGGATCGGATGCGTGGCGACTACCGGCAATCGCAGCGAGGCCGCCAGCTGCACGGCCTGCTGAATGTAGGCCTCGGTCCCGGCGTGCCCGGCACGCTGCAATTCAATGTAGTAGCGATCGGGGAACACGCGCGCCCAGTGGCGCGCCAGCCGCTCGGCGCCGGCCGGGTTGCCATTGGCGAGCGCCATGCCGACATCGCCGAGCAGCGCGCCCGACAGGGCGATCAGTTCATGCGACAGCGGATTGCCGTCGCTGCCCGGTTCCTCGAACCACTGTGGCATCACTTCGGCGCGGCCGCGATACTGGTTGTTCAGCCAGGCGCGCGCCAGCAGGTCGCACAGGTTCAGGTAACCCTGCTTGCCCTGCACCAGCAGCAGCATCCGGCCAGTCTTGTCGCGATCTTCAGAATTGGTCAGCCAGACTTCCGCACCGACGAGCGGTTTGACACCTTTGCCGCGCGCTTCCTTGTAGAAACGCACAAGGCCGAAGGCATTGGCAAGGTCGGTCAAGGCCAGCGCTCCCATGCCATCGGCCGCGGCTGCGGCAATGGCATCATCGAGGCGGACGATGCCGTCGACGATGGAATATTCGGAGTGCAGGCGGAGGTGTACGAAGCGCGGCTGGGTCATGCCGCTATTGTACCGGGTAGCGTACCCGGATTCTCCCCCGGAACGCATCCCGGCGGATCCCGGCCGCGCAGCCGGAGAAAAGCCGGCCAGGCATCACGCCCGGCGCGGCCCGGTGCGTCAGATCTTGGTCACGAACGAGCGCGCGTGATACAGCGCGCACAGGCTCAATGCGGTGATGACAACGATGGCGATGACATCGGCGCCAGGGTAACCCCAGAAATCGGACATGGCAGTCTCCCGTAGAAGAACAAATGAAGGTCAGAGCAGGCCAGTATCGGCCATGCGGCGGCGGCCGAAATCGCTGACCCGGAAGCGGAAGTGCATCTTGTCGTCCGCGGCATCGAATTTCTCCTCGATGCTGGTGAGCAAGCCGCCCGAGTACAAGTCGGTGAGCGTCACGCGCACCGTGCCGACCCAGTACGGGCCGACCTTGTCATACGCACGGCACACCGCCTCGGCGATTTCGCTGTCCCACATGCCATCGGTCCGGGCGATCTGCTGCAGGATGAACCCCTTGATATGCATCTTGGCCATGGTTGTCTCCTTGTTCGTCGGGTTCAGAGGGCACGTACCACTTCCAGCACATCGCTGCGCTCGGTGTACATGAGAAAAGCGCCGGATACCACCAGCGCCAGGCCCACCACGAAATTCCAGGCTGGGAACTGCAGCGTAAAGGCCGACAGGAACACCACGGCGAACGCACCATACAGCGCCGCGATGGCCTGGCCGCGGCCCACGCCGATCAGCGGGAACGACTTGTACCAGGACACATAGCAGAAACCGAAGCTGATACCGGCCAGCGTGAGCCACGTCAGCGCCTTCAGGTTGAAGGTGTCGAGCACCATGTGCACCACGTCGATGTCGCCGAAGAGCGCCAGCGCCGGTACTACGAGGCAGGTCCAGTAGATGGTCTCGGCGGTGAAACGCACGGTGATGCCGCAATCGGGATCGGTCACATCCAGCGCACGGCCGGCGAGCGCGCCCTCCACGCCCCAACCCAGCGCCGCCATGGCGCCACCCAGATAGCCGAGCCAGGCACTCTTGGCGCCCGAGGCGGCCGACAGCTCGCCGAGAATGCCTGGTGCGTAGATGGCAATGCCGCCGCTGACGATCACCAGGATGCCAAGCGCGGCGCGCATGGTGATTTTTTCGTTGTACCAGACGCGGGCAATGGACGCGCCGACGATCGGGTACAACAACCCGGCAATCGCGGCAAACACCGCGCCGACGTAGCCCATGGCCAGGAACGAGCCGAAGATCGCCATCGGGCCGCCAAAGATGGCCGCAGCGAAGTACCATTTGGAAATGCGGCGCACCCGCGAGAAGGTCCGCCCGAAGTCCGCCAGCTTGCCCAGCACCAGCAGCCAGACAAAGAGGAAGAACAGCACCGCCATTGCGTTGAACGTGGTGATCACGGCCGCCGCGGTCAGGAACTGGCGCGGATTGGCCATGTCCATCGTCGCGAACGGCGCCTCTTTCCACACCGCTGCACCCGGCACATACCACGCGCCCCACAACACGGCGCACCAGAGCGCCCAGATAAAGCCCCAGCGGATACTGCGGGCCCGGAACATCGCCTTCCCTTGCTGATTGTTCGTCATGAATCCTCCTGTGGTCGGCGGCGGTGTGCCGCCTGTCTCCTGTCGTTGTCCTGTCCGTGCACGGAGGTGTGCGGACAAGTGGAGACGATTATTGGAGGACTTCGGAGGCCGGACAATAATCCAGAATGGACATACCTACAAAGTGGTAGTCGGTTGCATGTTTTACCGGCAAAAGCGGTAGGCTGCCACCAATGAAAAAGCCACCGCGCCTGCACGTTGCAGACGGGGTGGCCAACATTCCACGCGAGACGTTACGGGCGGCAGGCTTGCCGGCAAGACTGGTCAGTGGCGGGACTTGTCTCGCTCATGACGCCAGACGACCGCTTCCAGCCGGGAATGCAGGTTCAGCTTGTGCAGCACATGCTTCACATGCACCTTGACCGTACCGACGCTGATGCCGAGCTGCCGCGCAATGGTCTTGTTGCACATGCCTTCGCCCAGGAAGTCGAGCACCTCGGCCTCGCGCGCCGTCAGGTCGGCCTGCGCGGCGGGCATGCGCTGGTTGGTGGCAAGCGCATTGATGAGGCTGCCGGTCACCGACTCGCTCAGCACCGAGGCGCCATTGGCAGCCTTCTTCAGGTGCTCGCAGAGATCTTCGGGCTCCATGTCCTTCAGCAGGTAGCCATGCGCCCCGGCGCGCAGCGCCATCATCACGTCGCGCTCGTTGTCGGAGACGGTCAGCATGATGTAGCGGGCATCGACCTGGCGTTCGCGCAGCAGGCCGAGCGTCTCGATCCCGCTCATGCCCGGCATGTTGAGATCGACCAGGATCACGTCCGGATGCAGTTCCTCGGCCAGCTCCACACCCTCCTGGCCGGAAGCCGCCTCACCCACCACACGAAAACTGTCGTCCATCGCGATCAGCTGCGCCAGTCCCTTGCGGAACAGTGCGTGGTCATCGATGAGCAGCACGGTATTGCACGTCGCCATTGCTGTCTGTCTCCATCTCGTTATCGTCGAACGCCGGCCATCATGGCGGGCCGGCGGTTCTGCCGTTGCCGCGACCAGCAGCGGTAGCGGCAACGCCTTTGCAGGAATTTCCAAACAACTGCTCTTTCGCTCCACATCCTACACCCGGCACGCGCCTTTGGCTGTGGGCAAAAACCATGAGCCTGCATCGCCATGCGGCCCATCTGTCACTCGCCAGTGCCCGGTTGTGACGCCTCGCTTCTTCAAGCCACCGGCGTGCCGGGCCGGAAGCGCACCAGCACCCGGCATCCGCCCTCGGGCCGGTTCATGATCGACAGCGCACCGCCAAGGCTCAGCGCCCGCTCGCGCATGATGCTGGTGCCATGGCGGTTATGCGCGTCTGCTGCCGGGTCGATGCCAAGGCCGTCGTCCTCCACGGAAATGACGATCTCGCCGCCCGTATCCGGCGCCAGCTTCACGGTCGCCTGCGTGGCACGGGCATGGCGCACGATATTCGACAGCGCTTCACGCACAATCTGGACGATATGAAATTCTTCATTGGCACTCAACTGGCAACCCTTTAGGCGGTTGTCCAGCAGCATTACCACGCTGCTGCGCGCGCCATATTCCTCCAGCGCCTCATCCAGCGCCACAGTGAGCCCACCGACATTGATCTGCGCGCGGAACGTGGTAATCAGTTCGCGCAGCTTGCGATACGCGCCGTTCAGGCCGTCGCGCAACTCCTCAGCCGCGCCGGCTACCGCCTCGCGCTCGCTGCCGCGTTCCAGCATAGCCTGTAGGCGGCTGACCTGGATCTTGCTGAACGACAGCGATTGCGCCAGCGAATCGTGCAACTCCCGCGCCATGGCCGTGCGCTCTTCGATCAACGCCACGCGCCGCCCTTCGCGCGTACGCTGGGCATGCCCGATGGCGACGGCCAGATGGCGCGCCGCCAGCCCTGCCAGGCGTGCGTGGTGTTCCGGGTGTTCGGGCAGCAGATCGCAGACCAGAAACAGATGGCCAAAGACCTCACGCCCCTCCACGATGGCCACGGCCACGCCGTAACCGGCAGACGCGTCGTCCGCAAGCACTCCGACAGGCGGCAGTTCGAACGCTTCATACGGACCGCTGACCACTACGCCGCGCGCATGCTCCAGTTGCGCCCAGCCGAGCGTGCCGGCATGGAACAGCGCCGGTACCTGCAGGAACTCGCTGGCTTCGTCACTCAAACAGATGCCACAGGCGCGCACGGGCACTGTGTCGACCAGCGCCTGTGCCACTTCCTCCAGCGCCTTCTGGCCTGGCATGGGTCCGGAGAGCGCAGCGAGCATGCGCTCCACCAACTGCAGCGCGGCATCTCCGCCAGCATGGACTGGCCCCTCCTCGCCACCCTCGGGCGCGCTGCCTGTGAGGGCACGGCGCAAGCGCAAGCCGATCAACAGGCCGCCGGCGGCAACCACGAACAATGCGATCCGCACCATGATGTCGATGCGCAGATGGCGATCGAGTTCTTCAGCGGTTGCCAGTGCCGCCGCAGCTACCTGTTGCTGTGCGCCCAGCATGTCCTCGCGCACTGTCGCGGGCATCGCCTCGCGGAATGGCACGTCGGCGAGCAGCGTGCGTGCATCCGCGAGCCACTGGAGGCGTGCAGCATCACCGCCGGCCTGGTCAGCAGGGGAGGCTGAAGAGGGTGAGGCAGATAATGACGCAGAAGGTATTGTGGAAGGCGCTGAAGACATGGCGGCAAGCAATGCTGCGCGCTGTTGCAGTGCAGTCGCATCGGCAATGAATCTGACTGCGTCATGCGTCCACGCCGCAGTCAGCACCGGCTGTGCGAGCAGGGCGAGCGCGGCAAAGAGGGCGACGCCCACGACGATGGCCCAATGGCGCACCCGCACGCGTTGCCGGGCCAGCAAAAGCAAGTATGATAGCGGGGCGCGTTGGGTAGCCATGCCGGAATATCCTGCTGTAGGTTCTGCTGCCGATCCTGATGATTCGCGCATTTCAGCCTGGTATCGAGTCTGACGAAAGATCGGACGGATAGGAGACGCAATGCTGACAGTCTGGCTGTACCTGACCGGCGCGCTTGCTGCCTGCGGGTACGCGATCGGCGCAGCCATGGGTTGGATCCCCTCGACGACACCGCTTGCCGCCTTGTGCCTCGGCGTGGCGCTGGCTTTCGTCCTGACCGCCGAATTCGCCAACCGCCGCGCCCATCGCAACGCGTTTGCCGGCCTGCGCGTCCTGGGCGGCCGCGCGCTGCCGCGCGAACACGATTACCGCGCACTGGTCAACCGCGTCGACGATGTCATTTTCGAGACCGACACGGATGCCACGCTGACGTTTCTCAGCGACGCATGGAAGAACGTCACGCTGCTCGATGTGCAAGCCTGCCTGCATACCCCGTTGTTCCGCTATCTCCATCCGGACGATCATGCCCTTAACCGCGAGCAGTTTCTCACACTCCTGTCGAATCGCGGTGGCCCAGGCCGCTACGAAACGCGCCTGATCAACCGCGATGGCCAACAGTGCTGGGTCGAGTTGCGCATCCGTCCGTTGACCGACCGGCGCGGCACTGTGACCGGCATCACCGGCGTCATGTCGGACATCCAGTCGCGCAAACGCGCCGAAGATATCCTGCGCGCCCGCGACCGCGGCCTCTCGACCCTGCTCGATCACCTGCCCGGCATGGCATTCCGCTGCCGCAACGACCGCAGCTGGACCATGGAATTCGTGAGCGACGGCTGCTTCGACCTCACCGGCTACGAAGCCGTGGACCTGCTCAACCAGCCGTCTTACGAAAAATTGATCCATGCCGAAGACCGCCGCTACGTGTGGGACTATGTGCAGAATCAGCTGGCACAGGGCAAGGCGTACCACCTCCGGTACCGCCTGCGCACGCGCGAAGGTCAGGAGAAATGGGTCGACGAACGCGGCCGTGGCGTGTTCGCCGGAGACGGCGCACTGCTGGCGATCGAAGGCTTCGTGTCCGACATCAGCAGCCAGAAGCGCGAGGAAGAGCGCGTCGAGCGCGAGCCGCTGCGCGACACACTCACAGGTCTCAAGAGCCGCGCCCTGCTGACCGACCGCATCACGTCGGCCATGGAACAGCAGCGGCCATTCCTGGTGCTGTGCATCGACATCGACAATCTCAAGCGCATCAACGAACGGCATGGCCGTGCCACCGGCGATGCGCTGCTGCGCGGCGTCGGCGAGCGTCTTGCCACGCTGTGTGCCAGCGGCCTCGCCGCAGCCCGGCACGGCGGCGACGAGTTCGCCATCCTCGCGCCCCTGGATCACCCGCTGCCGGGGGCTCCGGGGCTGCCGCAATTGACGCATCAGGCAGCCGCGACGCTGCACGATCCCCATACGGCCGGCGTACTGCACGGCCTCGCGCTGGCGGACCGCATCGCGCGTCTCCTCGAACGGCCATTCGTGATCGCCGACCGCACGCTCTCGCTCACGGCCCGTATCGGCATCGCCCTGAGCACGGACAAGCACGCCGACGCCGGTGCCGTGCTGCAAAGTGCGCTGCATGCTGCCTATTCCGCGCAGTGGAGCGACACTGGCAGCGCCGTGCGCTACGCTTTTGCGGGGGATGACGTACGTCAGGCAGCGCTGGCATGGCGCCACTCCGCCGCCGAGTTCGCGCGCGAATTCAATATGACGGATCTGTCCGGCCTGTCGGTGACGCTGGCGCGCGTCATCGCCGCACCGCGAGGGGCACAAGACGCGCCAGCTACGCTGCCGGACTGGCGTGAAGCCCGGCTGCAATGGCACAGCCCACGCATCGGCATCGTGCCAACGGCTCACCTGTTTGCCCATGCCGCCGCCAACGGCACACTCGGCGTGCTCGCCGAAGCCGCCACGCGCCTCCTGTGTATGCACGCGCTGCCGCAACTGCAAGCTGGCGAGCGCCTGTGCCTGTGCTTCGAAGACGCCCTGCCCGACCACGCCTTGCTGCTGGGCGTGCAGCACGGCCTGCAGGCCACTGACGCGGGAACGAGCGCCACGTGCGACATCCTGCTTGGCGTGCCGGCCCTGCCGGCTGCAGGTGTAGCCCCAGGCGCGGCAACCCCCGCGGAACCCCTCACAGCAAACCTCGATACGGCCTTCACCACGCTGCGCGAGGCCGGGGTACGAATCGGCATCGACATCACGATACTCGGCCATGCGAACGAGATTCCTGCGCCGGACTGGCTGGGCCGCGCCGACTACTGGCGCATCCGGTTCGATGCAGCGCAGCCGCTGCCAGCGCGACTTGCGCGCATGATCGAGACCGCCGCCGCACGCGGTATTCCCGTGGTGGCGGCAGGCGCGACAACGCATCCGGCCGCCCTCGCCTGCACCCACTGGACGGTACCGGACCACCTGCACCAGGCAAGCGCATGAGCCTCGCGCCATCGCGTCAGAATGTCCGCTTCAGCCCGATGATCCAGTGCGCCTTGCCCAACCGCTTGCCGTCCGCCACCCATAGGTCGCGGTCGGCATTGGTGCCGGTATAGGCAAACGACGCCGACCATCCTTCACCGAAGGCCTTGGTGACGCCCACGCGCCAGTCAGTGTAGTTGTAGGCGCTGTAGTGGCGCACGAACTGGCGGCCGATATGCAGGCCGAGCGTGACCTCGTACGGCAGCGGCACGTCCGCATTCAGCTCGATATAGCCCGAGCCGCGCGAGCTGCCCTGGTTGGTGCCCATCGATGCGCTGTTGTAGCCGAAGAAGTCGGTCAGCGTATGCGAGTACTTCAGTGTCAGGATCTTCCAGCCCACCGAGCCATAGGCTTCGAGCGTGTTGTACTTTTCGCGTGTGCCAGGCAGGCGGGGATTGCCCGGATAGTAGAACTGCAGCAGACCGGCATCAAAGCGCCAGTCGCCGGTGGACCACGCATAGCCACCATAGAAATCCGTCTCCAGGCTCGCATCGTTGATGGCCTTGGAACTGACATTGGTTCCCCACACACCGAGATACAGGCCGCTGGCGTGCGCATAATCGAAACCGCCCTGGATCGCCGGGCGGTTCTGCGTATAAGTCATGCCACGGAAGACATAGTTGCTGATCAGTCCGACATTGGCAGTGAAGGTATGGGGGCTGGCTGCGGTAGCTGGCTCCTGCGCCAGCCCGGCGGTCGATACGGAGAGTGCTGCGCTGGCGGCCAGGACATGAAACAGGGACTGCCGGGTACGGCGGACGTGCTGTGCGTGCATGGGGAACCTCTCAACGTAAGGCGGGCGGCCAGACCGCCCGCATGTGGGAATGTGAGAATCAGAAGTGACTGCGCAACTCTTGCCCGACCTCGAAGATGTCGCCGACGATGCCGTACTTGGCAATCGTGAAGATGGAGGCCTCGGGATCGGTATTCACGGCGACGATGGTGTCCACGTGCTTCATGCCGGCCATGTGCTGCACCGAACCGGAGATACCCATGGCGATGTACAGCTTGCAGTTCGCCGCCGTCTTGCCGGACTGTCCGACCTGGCGCGACTTGGGCAGCCAGCCGGCATCGGCGATGGGGCGCGAGCAGCCGAGCGTGGCCTGAAGGCTGTCGGCCAGCTCCATGAACTGCTCGACGTTGTCTTCCTCGCCCACGCCGCGCCCGATCGACATAATGAAATCGGCACCCGGAATATCCACGTCATCCGCCGCCGCCGGCTCCTCGAAGCCGAGGTGCTGGCTACGTGCCGTGACGGCCGCCGCGGCCTGTGACGAGACCGTGGGTGCGCCGGCCGTTTCCACCGGCTTGTAGGAGCCAGGCCGCACCGTCAGCAGCACCACCGCGCGCTCCGGGAACTCCACTTCCACGTTCACCTTCTGCCCGTAGCCGGAACGTGTGGCTACCCAGCCGCCGTCCTTCTCGATCTTGAACACGTCGGTGGTAAAGCCGTAGCCGCCCCGCACTGCCAGCGGTGCGGCGTAGCCGAGCGTATCCACGCTGTGCGGCACCAGCACCAGCGACGGAGTGCGCGCCTCGATCAGCGCGCGCACCGAAGCTTCGTACACATCCGGATCGAAATCGTTGCCGGCCGCCGCCATGGCGATGATCTCGTCAACGCCCTCGAGCTTCAGCTGCTCGACATACGCCGCGGTATCCGCGCCGATGACCGCCACCCAGACTGGCTCGCCCGTGGCAGCCTTGAGCGCCGTGGCCGCGGCCACCAGCTCGCGGCTGACGGGGCGCAGTTCACCCTTGCGATATTCAGTCACTACCAGAATGCCGCTCATTTATGCTTCTCCTCGAAATTCCTTGATCAGTTGCGCGAGCTTCGCTGCCTGTTCGGCCGGCGTGCCTTCGATCATCTGGGCACGGCCACGCTCAGGCACGTACATGCGGCGCACGCGCGACAACGAGCCAGCAACGCCAAGATCGCCCGGAGCTACGCCGAGCGCAGCGGGTTCCAACACTTCGATCTCGCGGGATGCCGCCTGCTTGATGCCGCGCAGCGAGGCGTAGCGCGGCGTGTTGATACCGAGCTGCAGCGTCAGCACGGCCGGGCACTCGACGCGTACCTGCGCGTACAGCCCCCCTTCCAGTTCGCGGCGCACGGTGGCGGTGTTGGCGCCTGGCTGGTACTCCAGCGCCGCAACCACGGCGGCATGCGGCGCATCCAGCAACGCCGCCAATGCCATACCGGTGGCGCCGTAGGCATGGTCGGAACCCTGCACGCCAGCAAACACCAGCGCGGCGTTCTCGCGGCGTGCCAGCGCTGCCAGAACCCGTGCCACGGCAATCGGATCCGCTTCCTCGAGCGCATCGCTCCAGATGCGGATGGCGCGATCCGCGCCCTTGGCCAGGCACTTGCGCAACTCTTCATCGGCACTGTCCGGGCCGACCGTCACGACCACCACTTCGATGCCTTCGCCACCTGGCCCTTCCTTCAGGCGCATGGCTTCCTCGAGCGTGTAGTTGTCCCATTCGTTGAGGTCGTGCAGCAGGAAATCGGGATCGACATCGCGGCCATCGCCGCGCATCTCGAAGTCCTCATCCAGCGCAGCCACCTGCTTGATCGTCACCAGTATCTTCATATTGTCTCCATCGTCCTGAGTGGTGCCGCCCGTTCCTGCCGAGGCAGGCAAAACGCCTCCCCGGCCTGTCGGGCGAAATGCGCGAAAACACGGAAACGCACCTGCGAGTCCGGGTCGTTGCGCATGCGCCAGCGGTCCGCATCGGTGAGATGCGGATGGTCCACCAGCAACGCGCGGTGCAGCGCATAACCATCCTTGCGCAGCATCAGCAGAACGCTGCGGCTGGCATGGCGGTTGAGAATGACGGCCCGGCGCACGTCCGGGCTGTCGTGCCTGGCCAGGGCGGCCAGGCGTGTCGGCGAGACCTCGCGCTGCTGCGCAACGCCTGCCAGCACATCGATATCGGTGCTGCGCGCCAGGCGCCGCACCAGCTGTACCGAAATATCGTGGCGATACGCCACGCCGGCCTGGACCCATGGCACCGGATCGAGGCTGAGACGTTCAAGCAACTCCGGCGGGCAGGCAGGATGCCGCGCCACGCCCCGCCGGACATCGGCCTCGGCATCGCCTGCCAGCCGGGTGAGCCGGTCGACAGGGCATGCAGCATTGCGCGCCACGGTACGCCGTACCCAGACATCGGCATCCTCCAGCAGCCAGTCCACCAGCCGTGGCGGCAGATCGGCGCGGCCAGCGATGGTCCGGCGCACGCCGGCATCGCGGTCAAAACACAATGTGAGCAAGGCGGCCATGGGCAATGCAGCCTGCGCCGCCGCCGCGCGCCGCACGGCGGCATCGCCATCGGCCGCTAGGCGGGCCAGCAGATCGGCCGATGTGCGCACCTGACGTGCCAGGGATCGGCGCTCAAGCACCCCATCGGGCAACCGCGTCAGCAAGCGCGCCGGGCATGCCGGATGCAGGAGGATCTGGGCGCGCACGGCCGGCTCCACGGTGGACTGCCAGAGTGTGTCGAGCGTGCGGGCGTCCGTGGCGAGGTTGACGGCCAGCAGGCGCTCGAGCCCTGCGGGATGGCGCCGCTCCAGATCGGCCAGCAGTTCCGGGGCAACCCCGGTGTTCTCGCACAGCGCGCGCAGCACAGGCGGCGTGGGATTGCAGCCCGCCAGCGCCGCCAGCACCATGCGCGGCGTATTGGGATGCCGCGCCAGCAGCTCGCAGGTGCGCGCACTGCGCGCCGCATCCCAGACATGTGCCAGCGCATGCGCGGGCGTGGCGGGGTTGCGTGCCAGCCGTACCAGCACCATCTCGTCGTGTGCGCAGCGCTGTGCCAGCGCGCTCAGTACACTGGCTGGCAGGAACGGCGCAGCGGCCAGTTGCAGGCAATCGGCACGGGCCTGGAACAGGCGCTGCGCCAAGGCTTCGCGGTGCCCTCCTGCGGCATGCGGGTACAGGGCCGCCGCCGCAAAGGGATCGCTGCAGCTCCGCGCACGCCGCAGCAGCTCGAGCCAGTGCCGGTGCGAGATCGCCATGGACGTGTGCGCTCAGGCCACCACCAGCGGCGCGCCGGCATCCTCGGCGGCAGGCGTACCGCTATCGTCGGCATCGCCGTCCACCATCTGTTCGTCGAGCGCCTCGCTGATCATTTCGATCAGTTCGCGCACCACGAACTTGCCTTCGTAGCCGGCCGTCTTGAGGGCATCCTCGAACATCGTCAGGTCCTTCGGGCAACAGACGACGAAGACCTCCAGCCCGTCGATCCCCGCAGCCTCCTTGATACGCATCTGCGAGGGCTTCTCCACACCAACCGGATCGGGCATCCAGATACGCCCGCCGCCGGCGCCGCAACAGAACGAGTTGTCACCGTGGCGCGGCATCTCGACCAGATCGCAGCCAATGGCCTTGAGGATGTCGCGCGGCGCGTCGTAACCCTTGTTGAAGCGGCCCAGGTGACACGGATCGTGCAGCGTGACGCGGGAGCCGAGCGGCTTGCGGATGGTCAGCTTGCCTTCGCGCAGCATGCGCAGCACGTAGCTGGTGTAGTGCTCGATCTCGTATTGCCCGCCGAACTCCGGATACTCGTTGCGAATGGTGTTGTACGAGTGCGGATCGGTGGTGACGATGGTCTTGAAGCTGGCCGTGCCGAGCGTGGCGATATTGGTTTCCGCCAGCAGCTCGTACAGCCCTTCCTCGCCAACCCGCCGCACGTCATTGCCAGCATTCGATTCGCCCTCGTACAGCAGGCCGAAGTCGACGCCTGCGTCATGCAGCAGCGTGGCAAATGCCTGGCTCACCTTCTGGTTGCGCGGATCGAACGACGCGTAGTCGCCGACGAACCACAGCACGTCCACCGGCTCCTTGCGCGCATCCTTGACCGGGAACGGCAGCGCCTTGGTCCATGCGGCGCGTTTGCGCTTCGACTCGCCGAAGGAGTTGCCGGTCTTGTGGATCGTCTGCAGCGTCTTCTGCAGTTGCGGTTCCATGTCGCCATCCTCGACCAGCTTGCGGCGCATCTGCACGATGATCGGCACATGTTCGACGGCCACCGGGCAGATTTCCACGCAGGCCATGCAGGTGCGGCACGACCACAGCGTTTCCATGAACACCTGGCCGCCGTCCTTGCCGTGCACGCTCAGCTTGACCTCATCCGGCAGCGCGTTCTTCTGCAAGGCTTCATTGGCAAACTCGCGCAGCGACAGGATCACGTCGCGCGGCGACAGCGGTGCGCCCGAGGCATTGGCCGGGCAGGCCTCGTGGCAGCGGCCGCACTTGGTGCAGGCATCCAGGTTCAGCAGGTGCTTCCAGGTGAAATCGGTGATGGCGGTGTAGCCCACCTTTTCGCTGTCCGCCGGCTGGCGCGGCAGGCGTTGCGCGGCCAGCGGGTCGCGGAACATCAGCGAACCCGAGGAGGTGAAGATGTGCTTGACCTTGGTAAAAGGAATCAGCGCGATCAATGTCAGCGCGATGATGCCGTGGAACCACCACAGGCCGCTGCGCAGCATGCCTGCGCCCTCGGCGCTCAGGCCGCCGGCGCGCAGGACCTCAGCCAGGGCCGCGCCGAACGGCGACCACCAGCGCAGGTCCCACACTTCGGGCCGCTCCTGCAGCCACACCAGGCGTGCGGCCTCCAGCAGGTAGCCGGTGATGCCGATGATGATCAGGGTCCAGAGAAACGCCCAGTCCTCGCGGCGATAGCCGCTGCGGTCGTAATCGGGATCGCCGGGCTTGCGGTCCGGGCGCTTGTAGTCGAGCTTGGGCGGCTTGATCCAGCCACGGCGGACCATCATGTACAGCAGGCCCGCGATCATCGCCACGCCGGCAAAATCGAGCACCAGCGAAAACCACAAGTAGAAATCGCCATGCCAGAACGACAGGCCGAACAGCTTGGACGTGATGTCGTAATCGACGGTAATGGTTGCAGTACCGATAAACAGCAGCGCAAAGCCATAGAAGATCATGCGGTGCGCACGGCCGGCAGCGGGGTCGCGGCGCATGATAGTGCGGTGGCTCGCCACCGTGCGGCACATCTGCAGGAAGCGCTCGCCGAGCGCCAGCGGCACGCCGATGGGCTGGCCGCGCCGGTACTTGCGCACCTGCACGAATACGCCGTAAAAGAACACGCCAATCGCACCGAACCCCAGCAGGTAGAACAGTACGATGGCGTGTGAGGAAAAACCCTCGAACAGGATACGTGTGACCTGGACCGGGTCGAATGTGTCTGCAGAAAACATGTGGCAGCTTCCGTCTCGTGCGGTGAGGCACGGGCGGCCCCGCAGAGCCGCCCATGCAGTACTACAGGGGCGAACCAGGAAGGTCAGACCTTGTACATGATTTCGTACTGGCCGTCCTTGAGGTACGGCACGCCCCACACCGAGACTTCACGGCGGTACGGCAGCGGGAACTGTGCCTCGGCCTCCTCGATCTCGCGCGCCAGACGCTGGCCAGTGAACGTCGCATCCGCGATCAGACGCGGCGCTTCCGCATCGCCGATCAGGTACACGTCCTTGATGCCGTTCTCGGCCCACTGGCTTTCCACTTCCTTCAGACCGCGGTACAGCGCATCGTTCGACTTGCGGCCCGTGACCAGCACCAGCGAATCGAATTCCAGCCAACGGTGCGACTTGTTCTCGTCGCGCGGGAGCTTGCCGGGGCCGCGATAGGTACGCTTCGAACCGTCGCCCCAGATGTTGTAGACCTCGATGCGGCCCGGTTCGATACGGCTGGCAAAGTGGTCGCCCATCTCGTGGACGCCCAGCTCGTGCAGGCGGCGCATCATGTTCGGATACTCAAGCGTGAAGTGCATGTAATTGGCCAGATGCACGCCGCTGACGATAGTCACCTCGTGGCCGGCGACAGCCAGCTTCTCGGCCAGGCTCGGCGCCATGAAGTAGGTGTCCGCATTGAGGATCACCACGCGCTTGCCGATCTTCTTGTTGCCGGCGATCACCTGTTCCGGTGTGAGCTGGTCGTCGCGCGAGGCATCCGCGCCCGGGATCGGAGCATGCGACAGGCAGTTCGTGCCATCCGTGACCCAGTGCGAACCCGTGGCGATCACCACCTTGTCGGCGCCATACTCGAGGACGTCCTTCACCGTCATCGGCTTCTGGCCAAGCGCGAGCTGGCTGTGCTTATTCTTCTTGAGCAGCTTGTTGATCTGCGTTTCGCGGTAGTCGCGGTGGTAGCCCCATTCGCCCAGGCCCGGCAGCGTGATGACCTGGTTCAAGTGGCCGCCGATCTTCTCGGCTGTGTCCACCAGGTGCACGGCATGGCCGCGCTCCATCAGCACGCGCGCGCACTCCGACCCGGACGGGCCAGCACCGACGATCAGCACGGAGTCATCCGACTTGGCCTTGGCGAATTTCTCCGGGTGCCAGCCGCGGCGGTATTCTTCGCCAGCCGTGGCGTTCTGCGTACAGATCATCGGAGGACCGCCGATCTCCCAGCGCGAGATGCAGACGTTGCAACCGATGCAGACGCGGATGTCATCGATGCGGCCTTCCTCGATCTTTTTCGGCAGGAACGGGTCGGCAATCGACGGACGCGCGGCGCCGATGATATCGGCGATACCCTTGGTGACGATCTCGGTCATCTTTTCCGGATCGGTGAAGCGGCCCACGCCCAGCACCGGCTTCTTCGACACTTCCTTCATGAAGCGCGTCCAGGGGATCTGGTGACCTTGCTGGTAGAAACGCGACGGGCCGGCATCCTCGCCCCACTCGGCGATATCGCCGACGTCCACGTCCCACAGGTCGACCAGGCTATCCGCCATTTCGACGAACTTCATGCCTTCGTTCTCGACTTCGATGCCAGCCACGCCGTACAGCGAATCGAGCGCATAGCGCGTGGCGATGGCGCAGTCGTCACCGACGGCGCGGCGCACCTTTTCCAGCGTCTCCAGCCAGAAGCGGGCGCGGTTCTCCAGCGAGCCGCCGTACTTGTCGGTACGCTTGTTGTAGTACGGTGAGAGGAACTGCAGCGGCAGGTAGGAGTGCGCGCCATACACATAGACGATGTCAAAACCGGCGTCGCGCGCACGATAGGCCGCATCGACGTAGTACTGCTGTACCTGCTGGATGTCGCGCAGGTCCATTTCCTTGCAGTACGACAGCGTTTCGAATTCCGAGGCGTACTGGCTCGGGCCGCGTGGCGTGGCGCGGCTCTCCAGGCAAGGCGCGTGCGCGCCGCCGTACCACATCTCGATGCCGGCCAGCGCGCCGTGGCGATGCACCTCATCGGTCATGGCGCGCAGGTTGCGCACGTCACCTTCGTCCCAGATGCGCGCCGAGACGCGCATGGTGTCATCCGACTCGGGGTGGATCGAGCAGTACTCGGTATTCATCGCCGCCCAGCCGCCTTCCGCCTTCATCGAGCGGTGCGCCGCCTGGAAGCCTGGCAGGTTGGAACCGGCGCCGATACAGTGCGGGACCTGATAGAAACGGTTGCGCAGTGTTTTCGGACCGATCTGGATCGGTTCAAACAGAATGTCGTAGCGTGGGTCGCGGGCCATGGTTTTGTCTCCAGCCGATTTATGGGGACGCTCGATGCGTCATGTCAGCGCGGAACTGGCCTGCTCCGCGCCAGTGGGAATCATTCCGGGGCGGTGCCGTTGCTCAACGGGCGGCCATCATCGAAGCGGCTGAGCCAGTCGATGACCGCACCGCGATAGCGGGTCAGGCCCTTGTAGTCCGCCAGTTCGTCCGGCAGGCTGCGCAAGACACGATGCATGCGCGCAGCCCACTTCGGCACGGTGGCGAGTTCATTCATGCTGATCAGGTAGCAGCGCACCCCAAAGCCGATGGCATGACTGCGCGGCAGGCGGAACAGCGTCTGCAGCTCGACGCGCAGATGGGCAAGCTCGCCGGCGTTGTCTGCGGTAACCTTGCTGCGGTCAGCGCCCCAGTGCGGATACTGTTCGGGCGAAGTATCAAGACGCGGATTGACGGTCATGGTCCAGTTCAGGCGCCGTACCGGCGCACCGGCCTGCAGGTTGAGCAGGAACTTGAGTGCGCGGTCGATGATGCCCATCTCGTGCACCATTGGCACCGGGCCATGCCACTCGGAGAAGGTCATGCCGAGATCGAAATCAAGCGACCAGTCGGCTTGCGTGGTGACCACGCCAGCATCCATGTAGAGGTTGTCGTGACGGTGGTCCATCAGCACCCAGTCGCCCTGCACCTGGCGCATGATGTATTCCATGGGCGCATACGGCAGCGTCTGCACATCGCCGAACACGAAGGATTGCTCGATCCCCAGCAGGCGGTTGTGCCAGTGCCAGCGCGCGCCGTCGCGACGCAGGCCGAATTGCGCGGGATAACTGGCCGCGAGCGACGTCATCATCAGTTCGAGCGAATCCCACTGCGCGGCCATCATGTGCGGCAAGGCCTGGCAGCGTCCCGGATCCGCCTCCAGCACCAGGGCGCGCTCGCGGCATTCGCCGATGTAGTGTTCATCGATATCGAATGGATGCTCGAGCACAGATCCAACCGGACCGGCCACATGCGGCTCGATGTTCACCGAGTACATGTACTGGTCTTCATGGAACGGAAACGGAAAGCGGCGAATGGCCGCCGGACTGTTGGCGTAATGGAAGCCGTCGCGAAAAACCTCGTCGTGCTTGTATTCGATCTGCATCGCATCGGCTCCTTACAGCGCCAGCACCAGCCGCCGGCAACGGGCGCGCGACACGCATGGCATGATCCTGCTGCCGCTGGCACGCACCTCGGGTGAAAGATAGTGGTCGTTGTGCTGCAGCTCGCCATCGAGGTCGAGCACGCCGAGTTCGCATTGGCCGCATACGCCGCCGCGGCACAGCGAAGGCGCGTCGACACCCGCGGCTTCGATGGCTTCGAGCAGGCTGATATCCGCGCCGACGTGCACCCGGATGCCGCTATGCGCGAGCTCGACATCAAATGGTTCGCCAGGGGGCGGCGCGCTGAACTGTTCCCAGTGCACATGGCTGTCCGCCCAGCCGGCCGCACGGGCAGCCGCGCGGGTCGCCTCGATCATGCCGGCCGGCCCGCAGACATACACGTCCGTGCCGAGCGGCTGACCGCGCAGGACTGTGCTCATGTCGATGGTCTGGCCACGATCCTCGAGGTAGAGGTGCAAGCGCTCGCCTGCCAGATCACGAAGATCGTTAGCGAGTCCGGCATGTGAGGCATCGCGGACGGCGTAGTGAAGTTCGAAGTCCACCGCCAGGCGACGCAGCTCAACGATGTGGGCGAAGAACGGCGTGATGCCGATCCCGCCCGCCAGCAGGATGTGCTTGCGGCGCGTACGCACCAGTGGAAACAGATTGACTGGTGCGGAGATGCGCAGCACCGTGCCCTTGCGCACCTGCTCGTGCATGAAGCGCGAACCGCCACGGCCTTCATCGACACGCCGCACACCGATCTGGTAGTAGCGCGTCTCGTCCGGCGCGCTCATCAGCGAGTACGGATTACGGTGCACGCGGCCCGCGCCCTGCATCTCGACCACGATATGGCTGCCGCCGGAGAAGCACGGCAAGGCGCAGCCATCGGCATGTTCGAAAGTGAAGCGGCGGATCAGCGGCGTGACTGTCTCGATCTCCGCGACGCGGACAGGAATCCCCTGGCCCGCCTTCATGCTGCCACCTGCGTTTCGGCATCGGCCATCACACCCATGAAGGCGGCATGGCGGCGCGAATAGTGGTCGCGTACCAGCAAGTCGCGCCCGCAGCCGCAGCAGGTGACCTGCGGCGTGTGGACGCCCTCGCTGAATGTGCGGCAATGGATACAGTAGACGCGGCGCAGCGTGGGACCCGCGCGCTCGCACTGGATCTCGGCGGGATCGAGGCCATAGCCTTCCGCTGCCCGTACCACACTGGCAAGGAATTCCTCGCTACCGGCGGCATACAGGCGCAGGCCCATCGGCAGCCCGGCCAGCGCCGTTTCCAGAACGCTCAGCAGATGCGCACGGTCGGCGCAGCATTGTGTCGCGCGACAGGCCTCGGCCAATAGCGCGAACTGGTTATCACTACCGGCCGGTACGTACAGCACCTGGCAGGCATCGCCGCACCCGGCCCGCGTCACGGCAGCGACCAATTGTCGCCCGGCCCCCGCGCCGGTGCCCTGGCACACGACCAGATGGTGTGTGCCGCCGGCATCGAGTTGCAGGGGCTGGTATTGCGGCATGCTCTTGATTCCCGTAACCAGCATGGCAGTCTCCTTGCGGATGACAGGAACGATCAGACGCCCTGGACGCGCGTGCGGATGCGCTGGGGGTCGTAGAACGGCGTGCGCGTGACGTAGCCCGTGCAGGTGCCCTTGCTGTCGGCGATCTCGACGCGCGTGCCGAGGGCGCGATACTCGGGCTTGAGATGAACCAGCGCCAGGGACTGCATGAGGTGCTGGCTGAACATGGTGCTGGTGACGACGCCGGCGTCCTTGCCATCGACCGTGATTTGCGCGCCGGCTTCCATGGCGCGGTCGGCCTTGACAGACACGCCGGCCTGGAAGAAGCGTTCCTTGCCACGCGCGGCAAGCAATGCCTGCTTGCCGATGTAGTCGCCCTGCTTGTCGGCATCGACCGCCCAGCCGAGGTTGACTTCCCACGGCGTGGTGTCGCCTTCGGGCATATCGAACGGGTAGAACAGTAGCGCGGCTTCGACCCGGACGATTTCCAGCGAATCCCACGAGGCGGCCATCAGGCCGTGCGGCTTGCCGGTATCCAGCAGGGCATCCCAGATGGCCACGGCATCGCCCGAGGCGCAGGAAATCTCGAAACCTTCCTCGCCGGAATAGCCGCCGCGCGAGAGGATCACATTGCGACCGAACAGCTTGGTGGCGCGGTGTTCGAAGTACGGAAGCGTGGCAACGTCGGTATCGATGTGGCCCTTCAGGATGGCTGCGGCGCGCGGGCCCTGCAGCGACATCATGTGCACGTCGAAGTTCTGTTCCCATTTGACGTTGCGGCCTTCGGCCACGCGCGCCAGCTGCTCCTGCGTATTGCCACCGCCATGCGACAGGCGGAACTCGTTTTCGCCATCGCGGATGATCATCAGGTCGTCGCTCAGCTGGCCCTTGTCGTTGACCAGCGCGGCCAGGCGCGCAGTGCCGTGACGCATGGCCTTCACGTCGATGGGGGCCAGCTTGTCGAGCACGTCGGCGGCATCGGGGCCGGATACGTTGACGATGTTCAGGGCGCTGATGTCGAACAGGCCGGCGGCCGAACGCACAGCCAGCGCTTCCGCGTACGGGTCGGTGCTATAGCTCTGGGGAATGGGCATGTTCCAGATTTCGCTGTCGAGCTTCGAGCCCAGTGCACGATGTCGATCGTTGAGAACCGATTGCCGTTTCATTGCATGTCTCCGCTTGTCATGGTTGTGCAGCGAAGTATGGTCAGCGGTTCAGGGCGAAACAATTTCTCGTTGGCACTACCTCCGTGGAGGTAGCGGGAGTACTCCGGGTGTCCGCCTCCTCCTGGGTATTGCGCACACCACGCACGCTTTTGCACACTGCCCGCACACTGCAGATCCGTGCCGCCCGGCGGCGCAGGCAAGAAGGAGCACACCGTGGAGACTCTCATCCATTCCGAACCGGCGGCGCATGCAGCCCATGTCTCGCACGCCGGCCGAACAACGCCGCAAGACACGCCGCAGGACAGGCGCAAGCCGCCTCAGGCAGCGCGCGACCCGCTGGCCCGACTGAGCCTTGGCGATGCGCAGATGGACGCGCAGATCCACCTCGCGCGGCGTGTCATCACGCGGCAGATCCCGATCCTGCTGCAAGGGGAAACCGGTTCCGGCAAGGATGTCTTCGCGAATGCCCTGCACGCCATCAGCCCGGCGCGCGACGGCAACTTTGTCGCGGTCAATTGCGCATCGCTGCCCGAAACCCTGATCGAGAGCGAATTGTTCGGCTATCGGGCCGGCGCCTTTACCGGCGCACAGCGCGAAGGCCGGCGCGGCAAGATCATGCAGGCCGATGGCGGTACGCTGTTCCTCGACGAGATCGGCGACATGCCGCTCACGCTGCAGGCGCGCCTGCTGCGCGTGCTGGAGGAGAAGCGGGTCGCGCCGCTTGGCGCGGATACCAGCAGCAGCGTGGAGTTCCAGCTGATCAGCGCGAGCCATCGCGATCTGGGCGAACTGGTGCGCTGCGGGGAATTCCGCGAGGATCTCTACTATCGGCTTGGCGGTATCGCCCTCCACCTGCCGGCCCTGCGTGAGCGCAGCGACCGGCGTGCCCTGATCGACCGCATCCTGGCCGAGGAAGGCAAATGGCAGCGGCCCGAGCTGGCGGCCGATGCCGAGCAGGCGCTGATGCAGTACCCCTGGCCCGGCAACCTGCGCCAGATGCGCCATGTGCTGCGCACCGCCCTCGCCCTGTGCGACGGACCGCGCCTGACCGCCCACCATCTGCCGCTCGAGATCGTGCGGCAGGCCACCGCGCCCGTGCCGCGCATGGGGCCGGCGCTGAGCGGCGCGGCCATGACCCAGGCAGGACTGACCGCCGCCCAGATCCACGACCGGCATACCATCCTGGACCTGCTCAAAACCCACCGCTGGAACGTCAGCACGGTGGCCCGCGTCCTCGGCGTAAGCCGCAATACCTTGTACCGGCGCATGCATCTACTGTCGATCGCACCCCGCTGAGCGGCCTTGCCATCCAGGCGTCGCCGCATGTGGCGCAGGCATCACGACAAGTTCGCGCATGGCGCGATATGCGGCGATATAGCGATGATCACATGGCAATATCCGCGCAATATCGAAACGACATCGGGATTGTTACGCATTTGAACGCATCCTCCTGACCGGTTATAGTCAGACTTCCGCACGGAATCATCCGGCGGACGGACACCGATCCGGATCCGTTGGCACCGGCGTCGCCCAGCGATTGCGCCCGCGGATACGCGCCCCCCAGTTGGCGAGAGGAGACAGCGTTGACACTCATCCAGCCCGTGAGCGGCCACGTCGCGGAAATCATGAACGTGGTGAACCACCAGCTGTGCAGTCAGGAGACCAGCCCGGTCGTGGCCCGCTCGTGGACGCGCTGCCTGCAGGATTTCAAACTCGACCCGGCGCAAGCCCGCATTCCGCCGGTCCTGACACAGAGCGAACTGAATGTGCGGCGCGACCGCATGGGCGAGCTGATCGCCTGCGCCAAGCTGGAGATGACCACGCTGTACCAGCAGCTGGCCGATCCCGAACTGGCCGTGGTGCTCACCGACGCCGACGGCGTGATCATGCACATGGTGTCCTCGTCCGGCTTTGCCCAGGACGTCGAATCGATCGGCTTTCGCGTGGGCGCAGTATGGAGCGAACGCGAGGCCGGCACCAACGGCATGGGTACCTGCCTGGCCGAAGGCGAACCGGTCGCGGTGCGCCAGAACGAACACTATTTTGCGCAGTACACCTCGCTGACCTGCTCCGCCGCACCGATCTTTGACCATCGCGGCGACATCACCGGTGTGCTCGATGTCACCAGCCGCTCGCGCCTGCTGCAGCAGCACTCGCTGGTGCTGGTCGGCATGTCGCGGCAGATGATCGAGAACCGCCTGCTCGACGAGCGCTTCAAGGATGCGCATCCGATCCACTTCCACACGCGGCCGGAACTGGTCTATACCCTGCATGAGGGCAAGCTCGCCGTGGACCAGCATGGCAATGTGCTCGCCGCGAACCGTAGCGCCCTGTTCCAGCTCGGCTTCCGCGCCCCGCAGGACCTGCTGGGCAAGCGCGTGGACGACCTGTTCAAGACGTCGCTCGACGAAATCCTCGCGCGCAGTGCACGTAACTCCTTCCGCCCGGTGCCGGTGTACCGCGTCAGCGCCTCGAACCGTTTCTTCATGGTGGCACAGCATCCGCATGCCGCCGGCACGCCGGACACCACCATCGACCTGAGCGCCAGCCACCAGGGCCGCCTGCGCACAGTGGGCGGCGCACCGCTGACGAGTGCCCCCAAAGCCGATGCCGGCACGCGCCTGGCTTTCGGCGACGCGCACATGGAACAGCAGGTACAACTGGCGCGCAAGATCATCGACAAGCAGATTCCGATCATGCTGCACGGCGAGACCGGCACCGGCAAGGAAGTCTTCGCCAACGCCATCCACCGCATGAGCCAGCGCAGCAGCGGTGCCTTCGTGGCCGTCAATTGCGCATCGCTGCCGGAAACCTTGATCGAGAGCGAACTGTTCGGCTACCGCGCCGGTGCCTTTACCGGTGCACAGCGCGAGGGCCGGCGCGGCAAGATCATCCAGGCCAACGGCGGTACGCTGTTCCTCGACGAGATCGGCGACATGCCGATGATGCTGCAGGCGCGCCTGCTGCGCGTGCTGGAAGAGCGGCAGGTGACGCCGCTCGGCTCGGAAACAGTGATCGACGTCGATTTCCAGCTGATCAGCGCCAGCCACCGTAATCTGGCCGAACTGGTGCAGAGCGGCCAGTTCCGTGAAGATCTCTACTACCGCCTGAGCGGCATCGAACTGCGCCTGCCGCCGCTGCGCCAGCGTACCGACCGCCTGGCGCTGATGGAACATATCGTGCGCGAGGAAGCGCGCGACCAGCTTGCGCCGACCTTTGCGCCGGATGCCGAACAGGCGCTGCTGCGCTATCACTGGCCCGGCAATATCCGCCAGTTGCGGCACGTGCTGCGGACCGCCATCGCCCTGTGCGACGGCGGCGTCATCACCTGTCGCCACTTGCCCGCGGAAATTCTCAACCGCCCTGCCAGCGCGCCGCAGCAACTGGCTGACGACGGCCTGCGCGTCCCTGTGGACCATCCGCCCGCAGCCGTGGCGGAAGAAGAGCTGCCGCCATTCAATGCCATCCAGATGAACGAGCGCGCCACGATTCTGGGCCTGCTCGACAAGCACCGCTGGAACGTCAGCACTGTGTCGCGCGCGCTCGGTGTAAGCCGCAACACGCTGTACCGCAAAATGCACCGCTTGCATATCCGCCTGGCCCAGGCCGAGCAGGCGGACGATGGCGCGGAGGGTTGAATGACTGTCTCCCCGCCCGTCCTTGCCGACGACGAGATCCAGCGCCGCCTGGCCGCCGAACTGCCGCACTGGTATCTGGAAGACGGCTGGCTGCGCCGCAAGTACCGCACCGAGGGCTGGAAAGGCACGCTCATGGTGGTCAACACCATCGGCCACCTGGCCGAGGCGGCGTGGCATCACCCGGACCTCACGGTGTCGTACGCCTTCGTGATCGTCAAGCTGACCACGCACAGCTCCAAGGGCATCACCGAGCGCGATTTCGCGCTGGCGCAGAAGATCGAGGAAGTCGTGCAATGGCAGCCGGGGCTGGCCGGCGGCGCGCTCGAAGGCACGCCCAACGACGACCAGCGCTTCCGTTATATCAAGTACGACAAGTAAGCCGGGGACCGGACCTCGCCAGGACGGCCCTCCTGCGCCGCGCGACGGTAACGGTGCCGCTGCTGGCCCTGCTGCCTCCGCCCGCCATGCGGTCCGTACAGCGTGACAGCCTGTGCGGAAAGCGGAACACCTTGCCGTGACAGCCGCGCCGCGCCAGCTTGCACAGGATGTCCCCACCCCGGCTGACACACCGTTCGGCCCATCTTTCCGCCCGCTTGGTATGGCCTTTGCTTCAAGTGCTCCCCAAAGCCATGAGGAGACCGCCATGCCACTGATTGCAGAACCGACCACAGCCCAGCCACCCGGCCAGACCGGCGCGGCCAGCCCTGTGGCCCGCCCGCAATCCGGCGCGCAGTCGGCTTCCCCGCAATCGCTCCCGCCATCGACAGCGGCCCCGGGCTCCACCGTCGTATCGGCCACCGCCCGCCTGCACCTCGGCTTTCTCGACCCCGGCGCATCGCTTGGCCGGCGCTTCGGCAGTCTCGGCCTGTCGATCGATGGCTTGTCGACCACTGTGGAACTGCTGCCGGCCAGCGAGGACCGCGTGGTGGCCAGCAACGATGCGGCACATCCGGAATGCGCACGCGTCAGCCGCCTGCTGGCCGACCTGAAGCGCGCCGCCAACCTGCGCCAGGCCAGCGAGATCCGCCTGCACACCACGCTGCCGGCCCATGCCGGCTTCGGCTCCGGCACGCAGCTCGCGCTCGCGGTCGGGCGCGCCTTTGCCAACCAGTACCAGTTACCGTGGACCACTGCGGACATCGCGCGCATCCTCGGTCGGGGCGGCCGTTCGGGCGTCGGCATCGCCGCCTTCGACCAGGGCGGCCTGCTGGTCGACGGCGGCCCGCAGAGCCCGGGACATGTCCCGCCACTACTGGCGCGCTTCGATTTTCCGGAAGCCTGGCGCATCGTGCTGGTCCAGGACGTGACGCGCACCGGCCTGCACGGCGACGCGGAAAAGACCGCTATCCGCGCCCTGCCGCCCTTTCCGCAGGAACTGGCGGCGCAGATGTGTCACCGCATCCTGATGCAGATCCTGCCCGCCACGGCGGAGGCCGATTTTGCTCCGTTCGCCGAGGGCGTCAACCTGTTGCAGACGACCATCGGCGATTACTTCGCCTCGGCCCAGGGCGGCGACATGTACGCCAGCCCGGCCGTGGGCCGCTTGTTGCACTGGGCCGGCCAGCACGCGCTTGCCGCCACAGGCCAGAGCTCGTGGGGCCCGACCGGGTTCGCCATCCTGCCGTCGCAGAGCGAAGCCGAGCGCTTGCTCCAGGCAGCGCGCCATGCCGGACTGGTCGACCCCGCCCTGCGCGTGCAGATCGTGCGCGGCCGCAACCGCGGCGCGCAGATCTCGCGTCCGGCCGCGGCACGCACGGCCTGATGGCACGCATGATGGACCACACGACATTCAGCACTGCACGCGCGGACTGACCGCGCGCTCCTCCATTTTTTCTGACGGATCGAGGGATTCCACACCATGGCACGCCGTACCATCCTGCACATGTTCACTCCGGGCAAACAGATGAGCCCTTTCGACGTCAACATGGGTGTTGACGCCGGCTACGAGGTTGCCGTGCCGTACTGCGAAGTCGGCATGGACAATATCGTCGCCATGACCCAGGACGCGATCTTTTCACGCGGCCCCAAGGGCGTCGCCAGCACCGGCATCTTCATCGGCGGGCGCGACGTGGTGATGGCCGCCGACATGCTGGCCCTGGCGCGTGGCGCCATGGTCCCGCCGTTCGAAGTACCGGTGTTTGCCGATCCCAGCGGCTCGTACACCACGGCGGCGGCGCTGGTGGCGTCGGTGGAACGGCAGCTGCGCAAGGCGCACAACACCGATTTCGCCGGACGCCGCGTGCTGGTGCTCGGCGGCAGCGGCGCGGTGGGCCGCATTGCCGGCGCACTGGCCTCGCAACTCGGCGCCCAGGTCTGGCTGTCGAGCCGCAAGACCACCGAGGAGGCCGCGCGCGTCGCCGAGGAAACCAACAAGCGCTTCAATGCCCATACCGAGGGCGTGGTGATCCGCACGAGCGACATGCTGCAGTCGGTGCTGTCGGATACCGACGTGGTGTTCGCCACCGCCAGCGCCGGCGTACAGGTGATCAGCGAGAGCGAGCGCGCCGCCGCCCGCAAGCTGCTGGTCGCTGCCGACGTCAACGCCGTGCCGCCGGCCGGCATTGCCGGCGTGGGCGTGATGGATGACGGCAAGCGTATCGGCGACAGCAATGCCGTCGGCATCGGCGCGCTGGCGATCGGCAACGTCAAGTACCAGGTGCAGCACCGCCTGTTCGTGCAGATGCGCGAATCCGCCAAACCGGTCTACCTCGGCTTCGAGGAAGCCATGGCAATGGCCCGCGACGTCGCGGCGGAGCTGGACTGACGGCCATGGGTGCGCCGGAGCTCATCGTCGCCGGGCTGTCTGCCCGCATGATGACCGAATCGGCGCACGCCGCCGGCTTCGAGGTGACGGCGCTCGACCTGTTCGGCGATGCGGATACACGTCATGCCGCGCACGCCTGGGAGCCCATCGGCAATCCTGCCACCCTGACCATTTCCGCCGAGGCGACGCTGGCAGCGCTGCAGCGCCTGCGCCTACGGCCGCCGCTGGTCGGCTGGGTCGCCGGTACCGGCTTCGAGGATCAGCCCGACCTGCTGGAGGCCGGCGCCCGGATCGTGCCGCTGCTGGGCAATCCGCCCGACACGGTGCGCCTGCTCAAGGATCCGGAACGCTTCTTCGGCATGCTGCAGGAACTTGGCATTCCCCACCCGGAAACGCGCCTGACACCACCTGACGATCCGCGCGGCTGGCTGTGCAAGGCCATTGGCGGCGCGGGCGCGTGGCATATCCGTCCGGCGGAAGAAGCGCGGCCCGGCATGCACGCGTATTTCCAGCGGCAGATGCCCGGCATTCCCATGTCGGTGATCTTCCTCGCCCACCAGGGCGGGGCGCGCGGCAGCGTGCGGATCCTCGGCATCAACCGCCAGTGGATCGGCCAGCGCAGCGATATGCCCTATGTGTTCGAAGGCGTCAGCGGCCCGGTGACTTTGCCGCCGCAGATCATGCAGCACCTCGCGGATGCCGTGCAGGGCATCGCACGCACCTGCGGGCTGGTCGGCCTGAACAGCCTCGATTTCCTGTTCGACGCGCCCGATTTCCATGTGCTGGAAGTCAATCCGCGGCCCACCGCCGCGATGGCGCTGTATGAAGACAGTTATGCGCACGGCCTGATGCATGCACATGTCCAGGCGTGCCAGGGCGTCACGCCCATGCCGCAGCGCATCGAGACACCTGCCGTGCGCGGCTGCCGTACCGTATTCGCGGAGCATGAGCAGCACATCAATGCCTCGCTCTCCGGTACGCTCATGCGCGCCGGATGGTGCCATGACATTCCGGTGCCGGGCATCCGCATCGGTGCGGGCGAACCGCTCTGCACCGTTTCTGCCTGCGCCACTTCCCTCGCCGCGGTCGATGCCTTGCTGCATGACCGCTGCACGCAAACCCTTGATTACCTGAAGGCCCTGCATGTCGACAACCATGTCCCAAGCCGCCGTCCCGACCAACCTCTCCCGGCCCAGCGTCAACGCCCTTAGCGCCCCGAGTGTCGCCCACCTGCTGGAGCGCAGCGCCGAATGGAACCTTGCCTGCAGCGAGGGGCCGCTCGGCGTGCGCGTGATCGACGCCGGCATCGACGCGCCAGGCAGTGTGGCTGCCGGCGTCGCCATCACCGGCATCTGCATGGGCGGACTCGGCGAAGTACGCTTGCGGCATGGCGGTGACAGCGAACAATGGCCCACCTGGATCGACGTGCACAGCGCGCAGCCGGTGCTCGCCTGCCTGGCGAGCCAGTACGCCGGCTGGAGCCTGTCGGCCAGCAAGGAAGAGACTGGCGGCAAGAAATTCTTTGCACTCGGCTCGGGCCCGGCACGCGCGCTCGCCGGACGCGAGCCGCTGTTCGAGGAACTCGGCTACCGCGACCAGCCCGGCGCCGCCTGCCTCGTGCTCGAAGTCGACCGCCCGCCGCCTGAAGTGGTGATCCGCAAGGTGCTGCGCGATTGCGGGCTGGAGCCGCATCAGCTCACGGTCATCCTGACGCCCACCACCAGCCTCGCCGGCACCACGCAGGTGGTCGGCCGCGTGCTCGAAGTCGCCCTGCACAAGGCGCATGTCCTCGGCTTTGCGCTGCACGACATCGTCGGCGGCAGCGCCTCGGCTCCGCTCCCGCCGCCCGGCGCGGATGGCGGCGAAGCCATGGGTCGCACCAACGATGCCATCCTCTACGGCGGCCGCGTGCAGCTCACGGTGAATACCGACGACGACAAGGCGCGTGCGCTGGCCAACGATCTGCCGTCGATGCGCTCGCCCGACTATGGCCGGCCGTTTGCCGACATCTTCAAGGAAGTCGAGTACGATTTCTACAAGATCGATCCCAACCTCTTTGCCCCCGCCGAGGTGTGGGTCAGTAATCTCGCCACCGGCCGCACATGGCATGCCGGCGCGCTCAATATGCCGCTGCTGCGGGGACAGTGGCTGCAGGAAGCATGACATGACCGTGCACGCGCACATCCCGGCCGACATCCCGCCAGCCCAGCCGACCCGGTCCCCAGGCCGCCCCTTGCGCGTCGCCATCATGACCGATGAAACCGGCTGGCACACCACACGGCTCAAGCGCGCCCTGCGCGCGCGCGGCTGCGAAGGACGCTGCGTGGACCTCGCCGATTGCGGCTTTGACCTGACGCGGCACTGGCACGGCCTCTCAATCCCCGGCTACGGCCGCGAGCTGCCCGATGCGGTAATCGTGCGCGGCATCGCTGGCGGCAGCTTCGAGCAGGTCACGCTGCGCCTGGGCATCCTGCACGCGCTGCGCGAACTCGGCGTGCCCGTCTATAACGATGCACGCGCCATCGAACGCAGTGTCGACAAGGGCATGACCAGTTTCCTGCTGCACCGCGCCGGCGTCGCTACGCCCGCCGCGTGGGTCACGGAATCGGCCCCGCACGCGCAGCGCATCGTCATGCGCGAGGGCGCGGCGGGCCGCGCGCTGGTGCTCAAGCCGCTGTTCGGTTCACAGGGCAAGGGGCTGACGCGTGCCGGCCATGTGAACGGCGCGCCAGCCGCCCTGCCCCGACTCGCACCGTACGGCCACGTGGCTTATCTGCAGCGCTTCCAGGCGGCCCGCACGGCGCCCGGCTTCGACTGGCGCATCCTCGTTGTCGGCGGCCGCGCGGTAGCCGCGATGCGGCGCGTCAGTGCCGGCTGGATCCACAATGTGGCGCAAGGCGCGCGCTGCGAAGCGGCCGACATTCCGCCCGCGCTGGCCGATCTGGCAATCCGCGCGACGGCCGCACTGGGCCTCGACTATGCCGGCATCGACCTGATGCCGGCCGGAGAAGACCGTGCTGATGGCGCTGGCGCGGTGGTGATTGAAGTCAACGGCGTGGCGGCCTGGCGCGGCCTGCAATCGACCACCGACGTCGATATCGCCGGCTTGCTGGTGGACGACCTGCTGCAACGCCGGCTCGGCATGCCCCTTATCGCCGACGCAGCCCAGGGAAGCGCCGCATGATGCAGGCGCCCTCTCCCGACGACCTGGGCAGCACGGCCCAGCAGGCCTTCCTGTGGGCCTGCATGCTCGACGTGATGGTCAGCAAGCCCGGCAATGTCAGCCTGCAGAGCGCCGGCCACGGTATGACGGCCGCATTGTTTATCGCCAGCGCCAAGGCGTCGGGCCCCGCCATCGCCGCACCTGGCGAAACGGTGGGCAGCCGCATCGAACGTGCGGTCCGCCTGACGCGGGCCGTGGCGCACTGCAACACCAATCTTGGCATCCTGCTGCTTTGCGCACCGCTGGCCGCGGCACTGGAACGGCCGGCGCTGGCGACGGCGGGCCTGCCCGGCATCGGCGCGTTGCGGCAAGCGGTGGAACAGGTGCTCGCAGACCTCACTGTGGCGGATGCCGAGGCTGCCTACCGGGCCATCGCCCATGCCAGCCCGGGTGGCCTTGGCGATGCGCCGGAACAGGACGTCGCCGCAGTACCGACCGTCGACCTGCGCACTGCCATGCGCATGGCAGCCATGCGCGATACCATCGCCCGGCAGTACGCCCACGGCTTCGCCGACCTGTTCGACCTGGGCCTGCCGGCCTTTCATGCGGCCATGCAGCGCCATGCCAGTCCGGCGCGCAGCCTGCACACGGCGGTGCTGGAAACGTATCTTGCCTGGCTGGGGCGTTTTCCCGACTCGCATATCGTCCGCAAGCACGGCCTCGATGTCGCACAAAGTGTCACGGAACAGGCACGCGACCTCAAAAAGCGTTGCAACGATGGGAATGGCCCCGATCTCCACCTGCTGGCGGAATGGGACCGTTCGCTCAAGGCGCGCGGCATCAATCCCGGTACCAGCGCAGACCTGACCGTGGCTACAGCGATGATTGCGGCCCTCGTGAGCCCGGCACTATGCGCGATCCAGCCGGTTCCCTGAGGGCAAAACCGGTCCGGCAGCGGGGTCTGGCATGGAAAGTGTTAGTGAAGATGTGACGCATCGCGTCCCATTTTGCATCCAACATTTTCGGGAGACGTACACATGGCAAAGATCAATCGAGTAATGGTCGGCGAGTCGCTGGTCGGAGACGGCAACGAAGTCGCGCACATCGACCTGCTGATCGGACCTCGTGGTTCGGCAGTTGAAACCGCCTTTTGTAATGCCCTGGTGAACAACAAGGACGGTTTCACTTCGCTGCTGGCTGTGGTCGCCCCCAACCTGCTCGCCAAGCCGAACACCGTCATGTTCAACAAGGTGACCATCAAGGGCGCCAAGCAAGCCGTGCAGATGTTCGGCCCGGCCCAGCGCGCCGTCGCCATGGCAGTGGCTGACAGCGTCGAGGACGGCACCATCCCGGCCGACGAAGCCGACGACCTGTTCATCTGCGTCGGCGTGTTCATCCACTGGCTCGCCGAAGACGACGCCAAGATCCAGGACTACAACTACAAGGCCACCCGCGAAGCTATCCAGCGCGCCGTGTCCGGTTCGCCGACGGCCAAGGAAGTGGTTGGCAAGAAGGGTTCGGCCGACCATCCGTTCCAGGCTCACGCCTAAGACGGAAGCAGCGAAGTCGGCCGCCATTCCGGGCCGACTGGTTCATTGGACGCCGGTGGCGTTCAATGGATCGGCATGCGGCGTGGAGAACCGTGCCGCGTGCCGCACTGAAGCATGCCTCATGCATGCCTCATCAGGCAGCTCAGGATGGCACCATGCCGTGTCCCATCCAATCCAGCAGCGATCCACCCTGCCGCGCCACGGACCGGCGGCGCTCGATGGCGACGCCCACGGCATCCACATCCTCGAATTTCTTCGGCTTGACCACCACGACCCGCACCCAGTGCGCGCCAAAATCGTCCAGCACCATGCTCGCAATCCGTTCGGCAAAGGCTTCCAGCAATTGCAGGCGATGCGTCTGCATCAACTCGCGCAATCCCTCGCGAATCTGCCCGTAGTGGATTGTGTCGCCGATCTGGTCCGTGCTGCAGGCCACGCTACGCGGGAGGCCGGCCGTCACGTCGATGCGCAGCGGCTGTGGCTGGTCGAGTTCGCACGGGTCGATGCCGATGATGGTTTGGCCTTCGAAGCCCTGCACGAAGATGAGGTCCATCTGGGCAGCATCGGCCGGAATCGCGCCGAGCGCGAGGCCGGCCTGCGTGCCGCTGGCGTGGCCCGGGAATGCCCCTGCCGCCCCCGCGGGTACCGTGAAGTCGTCTCGTCTCATTGCCTGCTCCTGGTCTCTGGCCCATGGCCCCGGCGGTCCCATCGACCGCACATGGCGGGAGGCGACGCAAAAAACAGGCCACCGCCATGCGCCGTCCCTGCTCCATGCCGTACTCCGTGCTCGGCTTCATGCGATCGCGCCCGACCCTTGCGCTACAATGGGTTCAAAACCGCCGTCTTCCGCGCGCAGGGCGCGCCGCGACGGCCATACCGAGAAGACCGGATGCGTACCGGCGTGGCACACAGTGTTGCAGTGACGACACAGGACGTGCCCGGCCATCGCTTCCGGCGGGAGACCCTGGCTCGCTGCCACCATGCCGTGATGGCGTAATGGCGTGGGCATGAACCGTGCATCAGGCTGCTGACGGCCACCGCTGGCCCCAACACCGGCCCGGAACCTGGCCCGACGCATCGCCAATGCACGTCCACCGTTGATTTGCCGTACCTGCCGATACACCTGACACACCTGCCGACCGGATCCATTTTGACGTCTCCGCTTCACCCTCTCGCCGACTCCGCACGGACCGGCATCCTGCCCGACAGCGACGAAGCGCTCAATCCACCTGTGGATGGCGGGCCGCGCTTTGCCTGGTCGATCACCGGTTCCGGCCATTTCCTCGAGGAATCGCTGGAACTGGCGCGTGCCCTGCCCAATGTCGACCTCTTCCTGTCGCGCGCCGGCGAGGAGGTGCTGGCGCTCTATGACATCCGCCTCGAGACGTTGCGCCAGCACTTCCGTGTGTTCCGCGACAAGACCGCCAGCGCGGTGCCGGTCGGCATGCTGTATTCGCACCACTACCACACCGCGGTGATCGCACCGGCCACCAGCAACACCGTCGCCAAGTGTGCCTTCGGCCTGTCCGACACGCTGCCGACCAATATCTTTGCGCAAGCCGGCAAACTGGGCATTCCCGGCATCGTGTTCGCCTGCGACACCGAACCGGTGGTGGTGACACGCAGCCCGCACGGCTGGGTCAAGCTGCATCCGCGCAATATCGAACTGGAAAATGTCGAGCGCCTGCGCGCCCTGGACCACTGCCGCGTGGCATGTTCGGTCGAGGCGCTGCGCGCCGCGCTCGATCTCCGTCTGCAGGAGCTTTCGCTGGCATGGAACACATCGTCTTCCTGACCGGCCGGCTGGCGGAAAAGGGCCTGCACCGCGTGCTCGAAAGCATGGCGCCGGCACCCTTCACCTGGGAGGTGCGCGAGATTGGCGTGCAGGTGGCCGCGCTGATGACCGCGGAACTCGTGCGCCGCCGCGTGGCCGCACCCGTGCAGGCCGACCGCATCATCGTGCCGGGCCGCTGCCGCGGCGACCTCGACATGCTCAGCGCGCACTACGGCCTGCCGGTGGAACGCGGGCCGGACGAGCTGAAAGACCTGCCGCGCTTCTTTAACCAGAAGGCCAAGCCGATGGACCTGTCGCAACAGGACATCCTGATCTTCGCCGAGATCGTCGATGCGCCACAGCTCGACATTCCGGCCATCTGCGCGCGGGCGCGCCAGCATGTCGCCGACGGTGCGGACGTGATCGACATCGGCTGCCTGCCTGCCACGCCGTTTCCGCATCTCGAGGACACGGTGCGTGCGCTCAAGGCGGAAGGCTTCACTGTCAGCGTCGATTCGATGAATACCGACGAGCTGGTGCGTGGCGGCAAGGCCGGCGCGGACTACCTGCTCAGCCTTTCCGTCGATACGCTGTGGATCGCCGATGAGGTCGATTCGATCCCCATCCTCGTGCCACGCGAGCCTGCCGACGAGGCCTCGCTATATGCCGCCGTCGATGCCATGGAACAGCGCGACCGACCGTATTTTGCCGACTCCATCCTCGATCCGATTCCGTTCGGCCTGTTGTCCTCACTGGGCCGCTACGAGCGCTTGCGCGCACGTTATCCAGATGCCCCGATCCTCCTGGGCGTCGGCAACGTCACCGAACTCACCGAAGCGGACACCGCCGGCATCAACGCCGTGCTGTTTGGCATCGCCGTCGAGATGCGCGCCGGCGCGGTGCTGACCACGCAGGTCAGCCCGCACGCGCGGCGCGCCATCCGCGAGGCCGACGTGGCGCGCCGCATGATGTTCGCTGCGCGCGAGCACCGCATGCTGCCCAAGGGCATCAGCGATGACCTGATGGCCTTGCACGAGAAAGATCCGTTTCCCGACACGCCGGCCGACATCGCCGAAACGGCCGCAGCCATCCGCGACCCCAACTTCCGCGTGCAGATCGCACCCGACGGCATCCACGTCTACAACCGCGACGGCCATCACGTGGCGGCCGACCCGTTCACGCTGTGGCCGCAACTCAAGCTGGAGCACGACGGCAACCATGCCTTCTACATGGGTGTGGAACTGGCACGCGCGGAAATCGCCTGGCAGCTCGGCAAGCGCTATGCGCAAGACCAGTCGCTCGCCTGGGGTTGCGCCGTGGAGCGCGATGCGGAAAATCTCCAGGAATGGTGCGCGCCCGGCACCACCATGAAAACGCAGGAATCATGATGAACGCAGCAGCGTGAATGAAATGCAGAACGACATGATCTTCGAAACCGTGGTCTCCACGGTCAGCACGGACGGCAAGCCGCACCTCGCGCCGATGGGCGTGCGCTACCAGGGCGACGACGTCATCCTGATGCCGTTCAAGCCTTCGGCTACCTACGACAACATCGTCGGCACCGGCCACGCGGTGCTCAATCTCACCACCGACGTGCGCGTGTTCGCCGGCTGCGTCACGGGCCGCCGCGACTGGCCGCTGGTGCCGGCCGAACGCGTTCCCGGCATGCGTCTGCAGGCCGCGCTCAACCATGTCGAACTGCGCCTGGTGGAAGAGCGTGCGGACGAGCAGCGCCCGGTGCTGCGCATGGCGCGCGTGCATGCTGCGCGGCACGGCGATTTCGCCGGCTTCAACCGCGCCCAGGCGGCGGTCATCGAAGGCGCGGTGCTGGTCAGCCGCCTGCATATGCTGCCAGCAGAGAAGGTGCGCGAAGAGATCGCCTACCTGCAGATCGCCATCGACAAGACTGCCGGTCCCGATGAACATGAAGCGTGGCGCTGGCTGCGCAGCGCCATCGCCAGCCATCAGGCGGCCATGGCCGTGGTGCGCGATGCCACGGCGATCCAGAAGCAAGCGCAGAAGCAGACACCGGAACAGAAATCATGACCGCCGTGCTCACCAGTGTCCGCAATATCGAGGAAGCCCGCGACGCCGCGCGTGCGGGCGCCGACATGATCGACCTCAAGGAGCCGCGCGCCGGTGCGCTCGGCGCGTTGCCGACGAACATCGTGCGCGAGGTGGTAGACCTCATCCGCACCGAGCACCCCGCGCTGCTGCTGAGCGCCACGGTCGGCGACCTGGAGGCCGCGGCGCTGGCGGAGATGGAAGCCATGGTCGAGGCCATCGGCGCCTGCGGCGTGGACTACGTGAAGGTCGGCATCGCGCCGGGCATGCATGGCCATGCCGCGCTCGACCATCTGGCGACGCTGCCGTGGCGCATCGTCCCGGTGCTGCTGTGCGACGACGGGCTGGACATGGCCTTGGTCGAACACGCGTGCACGCAGGCCTTTCCCGCCGTCATGGCCGACACCGCGCGCAAGCAGGCGGGCAGCCTGTTCGATTGCGTGCCGGAAGGCGATCTGCGGGCGCTGGTGGAACAGGTGCGCGGCAGCGGCCTGCAAGTCGGACTGGCGGGCGCGCTGCAACTCGATGACCTGCCTCGACTGCGGGGACTGGCGCCAGACTTTGCCGGCTTCCGCAGCGCGCTGTGCGTGGCGGGCCGCGACAGCCGGCTCGATCCGGCGCGCGTGCTGCAGGTCAGGCAGGGCCTGCAGGGGGCGCCGTCGCACGGGTTGCCCCCGCACGCCCAGTCCGGCATGGAGGCCGCGCTCTAGTCATACTGGCAGGCTGACGCCCTAGCGTTGCGCCGTGGTATCGCCAGCCATGCTGCACGCATGGAGGCACCCGGCGGCAGTCGGCGCCAGCAGTTCGCGCATGGTCGCCAGATCGCCCTTGTGCAGCACGTCGACCGGATACGGCACGTCCGCGGTGAAACGCATAAAGCTGGGATCGACGATCTCCCTGTCGGCATACGCTTCGATCGGCGTACCGAGCCGCATCGATGACACCAGCGGAGACGATTTGACGAGGATCAGCCGTTCGGCGTTGAGGCGGTTGGACAGCCATGCGGCAATGCTGTCGGAGGTGACATCCCAGTTGGTCATCTCGTCTGCTGCCTCGCGCAGCAGCGGAAACGGCGCCCACAGCGCCACCCCGGCATTGCGCAGGACCTTGCGCACGCTCTCGTCATCGACCGCCAGCGACAGCCCGGGGCATTCATCCGGACACAGGCCCTGCATCATCATGGCGTACTGCACCATGGCCAGCACCGCCATATTGTGGGCCACCAGATCATTGAAGCGCCATTGGGTCTGGTAGTCGCGCACCTGGTCCGCGAATCCGCCGCCGCCCGGCACCACGACCACGCGGCCGCCCCCCTGCTCGCTCAGCAGTTTCAGCCATTCGCGCAGCAGCGGATCGCGCCCCAGGCTACCGCCGATCTTCACGACCCACATACCGCCTCCTCTCCTGTTCCTTCCCTGGTGCCCGTTGCTGCCGGCTGGCTCGCCGGCTTGCCGCACTCCCGCATGTCGCGCTGTGCGTCGTACAGCAGCGCCACCGCGGCGCTCGGCGCACACACGCGTGCCCACAGCGCATGCGCGGAATGCAGGCGCAGGACCTTTTCAAACGTCAGGCACGGCACGCCCACCCGCTGCGCCAGTTCGCGTGCCAGGAAATGGCCGCAGCCTGCCGCCACCAGCGGCGCGCCCGCGATGCCGCCGCGCGCGGCATGCGCCTCCAGCACGCGGCGCAGATTGTCCTCCAACTCCGCCAGCTGGGCCTCGCGCCAGGCATCGGCAAAAGTACGCCATGCGGTGTTGCCCGCTTCGCGTGCATCCATGCCAATCATGCGCGCCAGGCGCTGGCGCGTCGCGGCGAGCGTCTTGGCCCCGCCATCCGCGGGCGGATGCGGATCGTGCTCGGCTGGCAGTTCGCCGGTGAGGCGATACACGTCGGCCGTGGTGGCGAACAGCTCGTTCATCACGTTGTATGCCACGCCATTGAAAGCGATGCGCCGGGCCAGCGCGCACAGCGGCGTGCGCGCCACGCCGCTGTAGACCAGTTCACCGGAGGCGAGCCGGCCAGCGTCGTCCTGACCGTGCGCCGCCACCGTGCCGGCGCGGATGGGAATGATGTCGCTGGTGGTGGTACCGATATCGACCAGCACGGCATCGGGCACGCGGCTGGCCACGAGCTGGGCCGTGGCGCTCCAGTTGGCCGAGGCCACCTGCAGCCACGCGGCCTCGACCGCATCGTGCGGCACCCAGCCGGCGGCACCCGCATAGAAGCGCACGCGGGGCCCGAATACCTCGGCCATTGCCGCTGCGAGGGCAACGACACCGGCCTGGCGATGCGGAAACAGATCAGCCATTTCCCCGGTCATGGTCACGGCATGCTCGGCCGTTGCACAATCGGGCCAGCGCAGGCGCGCACGCGCCAGCACGTCCTGCAGGAAATCCATCCCTTGCCAGAGCGGACAGGGCCATTGCGCAATATCGCTGACCTCGCCGTCGCACAAGCGCGTGGCCTTGACATTGGCCCCGCCGAGATCCCAGCCGATGACGATACGCGGCGGCGTGTCACTGATCATGCGACGCTCCATCCACCAGCATCTCAGTGGCGACCTGGTGGGCTGCCAGCATCTCGCGCGCCAGATTGCGCTGTAGCAGCGCCGACATGCCGACGTAGGCGCTGGTCACGCGCGGATTGACTTCGATGACCACCGGCCCGCGACGCGGATGCCAGACCATGTCGATACCGACGAATCCCGCCAGGCCCGGCATGGCGCTGACCACGCGCTGCGCCATCTTGACGATCCACTCGCCGGGAATGCTCAGCAGGGCGATGGCATCGAGCGTGACGCCGTCGTAATGCACCTTGCCGTTCTCGTCCACCCGGATCTGCTGGCGGTTGATGCTGAGGATCTCCACCTCGCCTGCACCGCCCGCACCGCATAGCAGCGAGACGCTGAGCGCCTCGCCGTCGACCCAGCGTTCCATCACCACGGCCTCGCCCGCAGCCATGCGCGCCGCGCGGGCCGCATGCGCCGCCTCGAACGAGCGATAGCAGTACGTCTCTTCCGCGCCCGCGCCGTGTTCCGGCTTGACGACCCAGCGCTGGTTGCGCGGCCCCGGCGGATCGCCGTCGCGCCACGGCTGGGTGGCGGCGATACCGCTGGCGGCCAGATGTTCGGCGGTGGCCTGCTTGCTTGCCGCCAGCGAGATCGCAGCGCCGCTGCAGCCAAGCCAGCGTGCCGGCTCGACACTGTCGCACAGCCCCAGCAGGATGCCGTCGAATTCCGGCGCGACCACCCATACCGCGTCATGGCGCAAGGCCTCGCGCTGCACGAAGGCATACGGGCTTTCACCGGGTGCGGGTGCGCACAGCGTCAGGCCCGAGGCGGCAAGCCCCGGCAATTCGCGTGTCGGCGCGGCGCAGCTGATGCGCACATCCGCCATCGCCGCGAGGTCCGTCACCATAGCGTCGCGCATGGCGCGCCCCTGCGCCAGCAGGTCGGGCGTAGCCTCGGCCGCGCTGCCGCTGATATATTCGTAGACGAACACCCGGGTCATACTGTTTCTTCCATGCACATCATTCCTGTCATCGACCTGCTCGGCGGCTGCGCCGTCCACGCCCGGCGCGGGCAACGCGCGCACTACCAGCCGGTGGCCTCGCGCCTGTGCGACGGCAGCGCGCCGGCCGATGTCGCCAGCGCCATGCTAGCGTACTGCGCCGCCGACACGCTGTATGTCGCCGACCTCGACGCCATCGGCGGCGGTCCGGTACAGGCCGCCGTACTGCGCACGCTGCTCGGTACCCTGCCCGGCATCACGTGCTGGCTCGACGCCGGCTTTGCCAGCGCCGCTGCCGCCGAGGCCACGCTGGCCACGCTGGCCGCGCTCGGCGCACACGCGCCGCGCGTGGTGCCGGTATTCGGCAGCGAGTCGCTGGGCCATGCCTCGCCGTTCGCACGGTATCCGCATGCCGCGCTGTCGCTCGACCAGCGCGGCGGCGTACCGCTCGGCGACGCCTACTGGTGGCAACAGGCCAGCGGCTGGCCGCGCGACATCATCGCCATGACACTCGACCAGGTCGGCGCCTTCAACGGACCCGACCTCGGCATGATCGCGCGCCTGCGCACCCACGCTGGAGCGGACCGCCGCATCATCGGTGCGGGCGGCATCCGCGACGCCAGCGACCTCCAGGCCGCAGCCGCGGCCGGTGCGCACGCCTGGCTGGTGGCCTCGGCGCTGCATGAACTGCGCATTCCGCCACGTACCCAGCCGCACCTCCCACCGCACGCGCCGGCCTGACGGGCCATCCTGTCGCTTGCCTGTCCCTGGCCGACCCCTTGCTTCCGGCCCGCGTTTCCTATCCCGCCATGTGTAACACGTTCCATGCCAGCCCTGCTGCAGCACAGCGAAAATAGCGCGCTGCCAGGCCTGCACGAGGATTTGCGTCGCACGTCGGCTGCCCTGTACCCTCAAGGCCAGGAAGGAGGAACGGAACCCGCCGCCCCCGACCCAGGGCGTTCCGGGATCGCACAATGCCTGTTTGTGCCCTCCGCCGGCACGCCCGCCCCCTCCGATCGTACGGCTGGGGGGCTTGTCACCGGGGTGACAGGTTGCCTCAACCTGGCTGCACAGACTGTCTCGTTGCAGCGCACCAGAGCGCAGGCGCGGCATGCCCTGCCCGGCGGGAGACGGTGCACGGACTGCCTCCCCGGCGGACCCAATGCATCGTGGTGCCCGGCGCACAGCTGGCACAGGCTTTGCTCAGCAGGGGCATGAGCGTTCCAACGACCCCCTCCCTCGCGACCGCCGACCATGCGGTGCGCCAGCCGTGGACCTGCCCTTTCTGCACCCTGCTCTGCGATGGTGTCGGCGTGACCACGGGTGAACAGTTGTCCCTGACCGGCTCGGAATGCCCGCGTGCCCGCGCAGCGCTGGCAAGTTTTCCGGGCCAGCCGACGGAAAGCACGGCGCTGATCGATGGCCAGCCGGCCACGACCGGCGACGCGCTGGCCGCTGCCGCCAGCCGTCTCGCACAGGCGCGCCTGCCGCTGTTCGGCGGGCTCGCCACCGATGTCGCGGGCGCGCGGGCCCTGTACACTCTCGCCAACCACTGCGGCGCAATCCTCGACCATGCCCAGGGCGCGGCCATGCTGCCGAGCCTGCGCAGCCTGCAGGATCGCGGCGCGTTCACCACCTCGCTGGCGGAGGTGCGCAATCGCGCCGACCTGATCCTGTGCATCGGCACGCAGCCGGCGCGCAAGCATCCCGAGTTCTTCCGGCGCTGCGGTCTCGCCGACCGCGGCGAGGATGCCGTCGGACCGGCCGCGCGCGAGATCGTCTTTCTCGGCACGCCCGCCGATCCGGCGGCCCGGGGCCACGAGGGCGCCACGGTCAGCGAAGTCCCCATGCAGGGCGACCTGCTCCAGTCGCTGGCCATCCTGAATACCCTGTGCCGCCAGAAACCGCCCGCCAGTACGGTCGCCAATACGTCCGCCGATACGTCCGCTAATACGTCCTTCGCCACGCCCGAACTGCGTGCACTCGGCGAACGACTGCGGGCCGCGCACTACGTCGCCCTGGTGGTCACGCCCTCAACGCTGGCCGAGCAGTATGGTGCGCATGCCGCCCTGCTACTCGAAAGCATCGGCCACCTGACCAAGGCGCTCAACCGCACCACGCGCGCCGGCGTGCTGTCGCTGGGTGGCGATGACGGCGGCAATACCGTCAACTACACCATGACCTGGCTCTCCGGCCTGCCGCTGCGTACGGCGGTACGAGCCACCGGCCTCGACCACGATCCGCATCGCTACGACACGGCGCGGCTGCTGGCAGACCGCGCGGTAGACGCCATGCTGTGGGTCGCCAGCCTGACGCCAGACCTGCCGCCGCCGCAGACCGATCTGCCGCTCGTGGTGTTCGGCCACCCGGCCCTCGCCAGCCAGATGCGCGAGCGGTGCGGCGTGTTCCTGCCGGTATCGACGCCGGGCATCGGCTCGGCCGGCCATATGTTCCGCACCGACGGCGGCGTGGTGTTGCCGCTCGTGCCGGTGCGCGAGGACGGCCTGCCGACCGTCGCGGCACTCGCCGGCCAGCTGTTGCAGCACATGCAAGCCCCTGCAGCACGCCAGGAGGGCGTGGCATGACGACAACTTTCCGCTTGCGCGGCGGGCGCGTGTACGACCCCGCCAACGGCATCGACGGCAAGGTGATGGATATCGCCGTGCGCGACGGCCGCATCGTGGCGCACACGCCCGACCTGCAGATCGACCGGGAGATCGACGTCAGCGGCATGGTGGTGATGGCCGGCGGCATCGACATGCACACGCATATCGGCGGCGGCAAGGTCAACCTCGCACGCATGCTGCTGCCCGAGGATCACCGTATCAACGCACGTAGCGACAACCCTCTCGAGCTGGCCTCGTGCGGCACTTGCACGCCGGGTACGCTGGCCACCGGCTACCGCTACGCGGAGATGGGCTACACCGCAGCCTTCGAGCCGGCGATGATGGCCTCCAATGCGCGCCATACGCACCTGGAGATGGGCGACACGCCGATCCTCGACCACGGCGCCTACGTGATGCTCGGCAACGATGAGCTGTTCCTGCGCATGCTGGCCGACGGCACCGAGTTCGAACGTATCCGCGACTACGTCGGCTGGACCATCCACGCCGCCAAGGCGCTGGGTGTGAAGGTGGTGAATCCCGGCGGGATCTCGGCATTCAAGTTCAACCAGCGCAAGCTCGACGTGGACGACGAGCACGTGCATTACCGCATCACGCCGCGCGATGTGCTGCGCACGCTGAGCCGCGCGCTGACCGAGCTGCGCGTGCCGCATCCGCTGCACATCCACGCCAGCAATCTCGGCGTGCCCGGCAACGTGGCCTCGACGCTCGCCACCATCGATGCGCTCGAAGGCCTGCCGGGCCACCTCACGCACATCCAGTTCCACAGCTACAGCACCGACGGCCCGCGCAAGTTCTCGTCCGCCGCGCGGCAGATCACCGACGCGGTAAACGCGCATGCCAACGTCTCCATCGACGTCGGCCAGATCATGTTCGGGCAGACAGTGACCGCCTCCGGCGACACCATGATGCAGGTGCTCAATGCCGACCACGCCAACCCGCGCAAGTGGATCGGTGCGGATATCGAGTGCGATGCCGGCTGCGGCGTGGTGCCGTTCCGCTACCGCGAGCAGAGTTATGTGAACGCCTTGCAGTGGGCCATCGGCCTGGAGATTTTCCTGACGGTGCGCAATCCGTGGCAGGTGACGCTCACCACCGATCACCCGAACGGCGGACCGTTCACCAGCTACCCGCACCTGATCCGCCTGCTGATGGACAAGTCGTTCCGCGACGAGCAGATGGCGAAGCTGCATCCGGAAGTCGCCGCCAATTGCACGCTCGCCGACATCCAGCGCGAACTGACGCTGTACGAAATCGCCATCCTCACGCGCGCCGGTCCGGCGCGGCTGCTGGGCCTGCGCGATCGTGGCCACCTCGGCGCGGGCGCAGCGGCCGATATTGCCGTGTACCGCGTGCAGGACGACCAGGAAGCGATGTTCACCACGCCCGAGTACGTCTTCAAGGATGGCGTGCTGGTGGCGCGCGGCGGCCGCATCGAAGCCGCGCCGGTTGGCGGTACGCACTTCGTCGAACCGGAATTCGATCCAGGCATCGAGAAGACCCTGCGTAAGTACAGCGACCATCATCTGTCGGTCCACTTCGACCATGCCGTCATCTCGCACGACGAGCTGTGCGCCTGCTGCAACGGCGGCCGCCTGCTGCCGGCGGCATGCGATCCGCTGCTGGGCCTGCCGGCTCAACCGGCGACGTGAGGCCGCGCTCCATGGAAACCATGCAGATCAACGGAATCACCATCGACGACACCTTCGCGGAAGCGTTTCCGATGAAGGCCACGCGCCTCGTCATCACGGCGCACACGCTGACCTGGGCGCGCAACGCCGCCGTCTCGCTGACCGGCTTCGCCACCTCAGTGATCGCCTGCGGCTGCGAAGCCGGCATCGAGCGCGAACTGGATGGCAGCGAAACACCAGACGGACGGCCCGGCATCGCGGTGCTGCTGTTCGCCATGTCCGGCAAGGAACTCGCCAAGCAGGTCGAGCGCCGCGTCGGCCAGTGCGTACTGACCTGCCCCACCACGGCCATTTACGCCGGCCTGCCGGACGGCGAGCCGATCGCGCTCGGCAAGAACCTGCGCTTCTTCGGCGATGGCTGGCAGATCTCGAAGATGATCGATGGCCGCCGCTACTGGCGCGTGCCAGTGATGGATGGCGAGTTCGTGTGCGAGGAAACCACGCCCGTGATCAAGGCCGTGGGCGGCGGCAACCTGCTGATGCTGGCGCGCGACACCGATGCCGCGCTGGCCGCCGCCGAAGCGGCAGTCGAGGCCATGCGCCGCGTGCCGAATGTGATCCTGCCCTTTCCGGGCGGCGTGGTGCGGTCCGGCTCCAAGGTCGGCTCGCGCTATGCGGCCTTGAGCGCCTCGACCAACGATGCGTTCTGCCCGAGCCTGATCCGCATGGCGAAAAAAACCGAACTGACACCTGACGTGCGCTGCGTGATGGAAATCGTCATTGACGGCCTGACCGAGGCCGACGTGGCACAGGCCATGTCCACCGGCATCGCCACGCTCGCCGCGCGCGGCCCGCAATCGGGCTTGCTGCGCGTCTCGGCCGGCAACTACGGCGGCAAGCTTGGCCCCTTCCACTTCCATCTGCACCGCCTCGCGGGGCAAACTGGCACAGGGAGCAATGTGGGAGGCGCGGCATGAGCAGACTGATCCTGCGTCTCCGGCACGCTCCAGCGTTGCGTCTCGATGTTTCCGGGCTGACACCCGACGCGCTGGCGGAACGTTCCGCCAGCGATGTGGCGAAGCTGCCGCTGTGGCAAGGCAAGGAGCGCCTGTGCGTCGGCGACCTGTTCGAGGTGCGCGCCGATGCAAATGGATCCGCCCATGGCGACACCCCCGAACTTGTCTTCGAAGGCGACCTGGGCCGCTGTGACCGCCTGGGCTGGCAGATGACCCGCGGCACGCTGCGCGTCGAGGGCCATGCGGGCGATTACACCGGCTGCGGCATGGCCGGCGGCACGCTGGAAATCAACGGGAATGCGGGCGACTTCACTGCGGCAGCAATGAGCGGCGGCCACCTCGCGCTCCGTGGCAATACCGGCGACTTCGCCGCCGCCGCACTGCCCGGCGATATGGAAGGCATGCGCGGCGGACAGCTCATCATCGCGGGCCATGCCGGCGACCGGCTCGCCGACCGCATGCGGCGCGGCACCGTACTCGTGGCCGGCAACGCCGGGGCGTTCGCTGCTTCGCGCATGGTAGCCGGCACGCTCGGCATCGCCGGTGACGTCGGTGCGCATCTGGCCTTTGGCATGCGGCGCGGCACGGTCGTGCTGGTCCACGCCAGCGGGCCGCTCGCGCCGACCTTTGTCGAAACGGAACACAACATCGCAGTCGCCTGGGCCCTGCTGGCGCGTAGCCTGGAGCGTGCAGACAGTGCCTTTGCCGGCCTTGCGCACCGGCTGCCGCAACGCCATGCGGGCGACCTGGCGGTGGATGGCAAGGGCGAAATTCTGCGCTGCGCAGCCTAGCGACCGGGGCAATGCCCTCGCTGCATGCCCCGCCTGATATCTGTTTTTTACACCACTGGAGATGTATTCCATGAGCAGCAACCTGACATTCTGTGCTGGCGAAGCCACCGTCCTCGCCGCGGAAGGCCAGTTCACCGACGCCATGCCGGAAATCCTGATCGGCCGTACCGACGGCCCCGTGGGCCAGGCATTCGCCAGCATGATGGCGCAGAGCAAGGGGCATACGGCCATGTTCGCGATCCGCGCCTGCAACCAGATGGTGCGCCCGGCGACCATGCTTGTGCCGAAGGTCACGCTAAAGGACAGCGCCAATATCGACCTGTTCGGCGGCGTGGTGCAATCAGCCACGGCCGATGCGGTGGTCGATTGCCTGATCGAAGGCATCATCCCCAAGGACCAGGCGAACGACCTGTGCATCATCAGCCTGGTGTGGATCGATCCGCGCTGCGCCAAGGATCCGAACCTCGACAAGAAGGACATGTACCGCACCAACTACGAGGCCACCAAGCTCGCCATCCAGCGTGCGCTGCGCAACGAGCCGTCGATCGAGGAACTGATCGCCAACCGGCACAGCATCAAGCACGACATGGACGACTGGAGCTGAGCATGCCGTCCGCCCTTGGCCATGCCTGACCGGAGAAACGCATGACGCCCCTGCCCGTCCGCAGCGACTGCTACGCCCTGCTCGACGATGCCAGTGACGGGGATGGCAGCCGCAGCCGCCTGTACACAGGCTTCTTGCAGGAGCTGCGCTGCGAGGATCCGGCGCAGCTCGCCGCCACCTGGGCACAGGCGGAGGCGGCCATGCGCGACGGCGCGCATGCCGTGCTGCTGGCGGACTACGAATGGGGTGTGCGCCTGCAGGGCCTGCCGGTGCCGGCGGAGGCACCGCAGGCGCTGCGCATCGTGCTGTTCAGCGCCTGCGCGCGCCTGTCGCGCAGCGAGGTCGATGCCTGGCTGGCGATGATGGATGCGCTGGCCCCAGCCGCTGCGGTGGCCGGTTTGCCGGCCGGGTCGGCGAGTGGCATCCACGACGTGCGTCGTAGCGTCACCCCCGCGCAGTTCGATCACGCCATTGCACGCATCCAGTCTGCCTTGCGGGCCGGCGACACCTACCAGATCAACTACACCTATCGCCTTGACTTCGAGGCCAGCGGCACGCCGCTGGCACTCTACCGCCGGCTGCGCACGCGCCAGCCAGTACCGTACGGCGCGCTGATCGCGCTGCCGCACGATTCCGACACGCCGTACATCCTCTCGCTGTCGCCCGAACTGTTCCTGCGCCATAGCCAAGGCCGGCTGACCGCACGCCCGATGAAAGGCACGGCGCGCCGTACCGGCCAGCCGGACGAGGATGCCCGCACGGCACGCGCGCTGGCCAGCGACCCGAAGAACCGCGCGGAAAACCTGATGATCGTCGACCTGCTGCGCAACGACTTGGGGCGCATCGCCACCACAGGCTCGGTCAAGGTGCCGGCGCTGTTCTCGGTCGAACCGTATGCCGGTGTGTTCCAGATGACCTCCACCGTGGAAGCGGAACTGCCCGCACGCACGACGCTGCCCGAACTGCTGCACGCGCTGTTCCCGTGCGGCTCGATCACGGGCGCACCCAAGCATCACACCATGGAGCTGATCGCCGATCTCGAAACGACGCCGCGCGGCCTGTACACCGGCATGATCGGCTGGATCGACACCCCTTCTCCCGGCGGCGCGCAGGCCTGCGGCGATTTCTGCCTGTCCGTGGCGATCCGCACCGTCACGCTGGGACACGCCGGCCATAGCACGCACGGGCTACGGCCCGGCCGCATGGGCGTGGGCGCGGGCATTGTGCTCGACAGCGTGGCCGCTGACGAATACGAGGAATGTGCGCTCAAGGCGCGTTTCCTGACGGCACTGGAAACACCGGTGCCACATGCGGTCGTGACGCAGGCGCCCCCTGTACCTGGCATCGTCCCATCCTGGGCGGACATGCTGGCCTCCGGCCTGGTAGCCGAGCCGAGTTCCCGTGAGGATATCGACGGTTATGACATGGCGGCGCGGTATGATGCGGTATCGTACTGATACGCATTGATGCCAGCGGCACGGATGCGCCCTGCCCCGGTGTCTCCGGATCGGGCGCCCTGCCTGCCTCTGCGTCTGTTGTGGCGTTCGGTGGTTACCGCGTTTTTTCCCGCATTGTTCTCGCGTTGGTTTCCGCGACTTTTTTCTTCCTGGCTGCATGCAACTCGTTCTATTCGATCTCGATCACACCCTGATTCCCTTTGACAGCGGTTCCACCTGGTTCCGCTACCTGATGCGGCGCGGCGTGCTCAATGCCGGCGATTTCGAGGCACAGAACCGCCAGTTCGCGGAAGACTACCTCGCCGGCAAGCTCGATATCGCCGCCTTCCAGCGCTTCTGCATGTCGGTGCTGGCGCGCTATGCGCGGACTGATCTGGATAGCTGGCGCGCGGACTTCATCGCCGAGATCGGTGCGCAGGTACCGGAGGCCGGCCGCGCGCTGGTGCGCCATCACCTCGATACCGGCGATCTGTGCTGCATCGTCACCGCCACCAATCACTATGTGGCCGGTGCGTTTGCGGAGATCTTTGGCGTGCCGCATCTCGTGGCCTCGCAGGCCCGCACGGAACAAGACGATCCGCGTGGCCGCTTTACCGGCGAAATGGATGGCATCGCCAGCTTCGGCGCGGGCAAGGTGCCGCGCGTGGCGGACTGGCTGGCCGCGCTGGGGCACGACTGGCACAGCTTCGAACGTTCAGTCTTCTACTCCGATTCCGCCAACGACCTGCCACTGCTCAGCCATGTGAGCGACCCGGTGGTCGTCTCGCCCGACACGCGACTGCGTGCCGTGGCAACCGAGCGCGGCTGGCCGGTGTTCGACACGCTCGAAGCCGTGTGCGAACACGCCCTGGCCTGAGCACACGGCCACACCACCAGCACGGGTTGCCGCGCAGCGGCAGCCCAGCTCCCGGACGCATGCTTACTGGTACAGGCGGCTCAACCGTTCGAGCGGCACAGGACGGATCTTGGATGCCTGTCCGGCCGTACCGAATGCCTCGAAGCGCTGGCGCACCACATCCTTGGCGCCTTTCTTCGCTGCCAGCAACGCCTTGCGCGGATCAAACTCGCTGCGGTCGTCACTGAGCGAACGGCGGATCGCGCCAGTCATGGCGAGCCGGATATCGGTATCGATATTGATCTTGCGCACGCCCGAGCGGATGCCACGTTGAATCTCCTCGACCGGCACGCCATAGGTTTCCTTGATGTCGCCGCCATACTCGCGAATGATCTCCAGCCACTCCTGCGGTACCGAGCTGGAGCCATGCATCACCAGGTGCGTGTTGGGGATCTGCTCGTGGATCTCGCGGATACGATCCATGGCGAGAATGTCGCCCGTCGGCTTGCGCGAGAACTTGTAGGCGCCGTGGCTGGTGCCGATGGCAATGGCCAGTGCGTCCACGCCGGTACGGGCGACAAAATCCTTGGCCTGCTGGGGATCGGTCAGCAGCATGTCGAGCGACAGCGTGCCTTCCGCGCCCACGCCATCCTCTTCGCCGGCCTGGCCGGTTTCCAGCGAGCCGAGGCAGCCGAGTTCCCCTTCCACCGACACGCCCACGGCATGCGCCATGTCGCACACGCGCCGCGTGACTTCGATGTTGTAGTCGTAGTCCGACGGCGTCTTGGCATCCTCGCGCAGCGATCCGTCCATCATCACGCTCGTGAAGCCCGAGCGGATCGACGCCTGGCACACGGCCGGGCTCGCGCCATGGTCCTGGTGCAGCACCACGGGAATGTCAGGGTGCGTTTCCACCGCCGCCAGCACCATGTGGCGCAGGTAGGCCTCACCCGCGTACTTGCGTGCGCCGGCGGACGCCTGCAGGATCACCGGGCTGTCGGTGTCCTCGGCCGCTTCCATGATGGCGTGGATCTGTTCCAGGTTGTTGACGTTGAAGGCCGGCACGCCGTAACCGTGTTCGCCGGCATGATCGAGCAGTTGTCGCAGGGAAATCAGTGCCATGGTCGTCTCCGTTGGGTCATGTAATTGAAATGGGGGTGCCGGCCGGGCTAGAACGCCTCGGACTCCGGCGCGAGCATCGACTGCGCCGTGCGGTGCGCGAGGATGGCCAGCGCCGGCAGGGTCTTGCCCTCCAGCAGTTCGAGAAAGGCGCCGCCACCCGTCGAGATGTAGTCGATGCGGTCAGCAATGCCGTACCTGGCAATCGCCGCCAGTGTGTCGCCGCCGCCTGCCACCGAAAAGGCGCGCGACGCGGCAATGGCCTCGGCGAGCGCACGCGTGCCCTGCCCGAACTGCTCGATCTCGAACACCCCGACCGGGCCGTTCCAGACGATCGTGCCGGCCTGCGCGATCTGCGCGGCCAGTTTTTCCGCAGTCCGCGGGCCGATATCGAGAATCAGGTCATCCTCTGCGACCTCCGCGGCATCTACGACACGCGCCTCGGCATCCGCCGACAGCGTCTTGGCGACCACCACGTCCTCGGGAATCGGCACAGCCGCACCACGGGCGCGCATGGTGTCGATGATGCGGCGCGCCTCCTCCACCAGCCCCGGCTCCGCCAGCGACTTGCCGATGGGCAGGCCGGCGGCGAGCATGAAGGTATTGGCGATGCCGCCGCCGACGATCAGTTGATCGACCTTGCTGGCCAGCGACTGCAGGATGGTGAGCTTGGTGGAGACCTTGGAGCCCGCGACGATGGCCAGCAGTGGCCGGCGCGGCGCATCAAGGGCGCGGTGCAGCGCTTCGATCTCGGCAGCCATGAGCGGGCCGGCACAGACCAGCGGGGCATACTGCGCCACGCCGTAGGTGGTGGCTTCCTTGCGGTGCGCGGTGCCGAAGGCATCATTGACATAGACATCGCACAGCGCCGCAATGGCGCGCGCCAGCGTATCGCTGTTCTTGCTCTCGCCGACGTTCAGGCGGCAGTTCTCAAGCATCACCACCTGCCCCGGCGCAACGGCGAACTGTCCGCTGGTCCAGTGGGCGAGCAGGCGCACATCCTGCCCCAGCAATTCCGACAAGCGCCGGCACACGGGTGCCAGACTGTCGCGCAGGGCGCGCTCGCCTTCCACCGGGCGGCCCAGGTGCGAGGTCACCATGACCGAGGCGCCGGCGTCGAGGCACTGGCGAATGGCCGGCGCGGAGGCACGGATGCGCGTGTCGTCGGTGATCTCGCCCTGCGCGTCGAGCGGCACATTCAGGTCGGCGCGGATCAGCACCCGCTTGCCGGCGATGGCGCCCTGCGCGAGCAGTTCGCCAAGCGTGACGATGGTCTCCATGGCTGCCTCCTCAACGCGCTGTGGCTGCTTGCGGCAACATCAGGGCCACGGTGGTATCGAGCATGCGGTTGGAGAAACCCCACTCGTTGTCGTACCAGCTCGAGACCTTCACCAGGTTGCCCTGCACCTTCGTCAGCGTCGCATCGAACGTCGACGAGGCCGGATTGTGGTTGAAGTCCACCGACACCAGCGGCGCCGTGTTGTAACCCAGGATGCCCTTGAGCGAACCTTCCGACGCGTCCTTCAGGATGCCGTTGACTTCATCCACCGTGGTGTCGCGCTTGGCCACGAACGTCAGGTCGACGATCGACACGTTGATCGTCGGCACGCGGATCGCAAAACCATCCAGCTTGCCGTTCAGTTCCGGCAGCACCAGGCCAACCGCGGCGGCCGCACCGGTCTTGGTCGGGATCATCGACTGCGTGGCCGAGCGCGCGCGGCGCAGGTCTTCGTGCATGACGTCGGTCAGCACCTGGTCGTTGGTGTAGGCGTGGATGGTGGTCATCAGGCCGCTTACGACGCCAAGCTTGTCATGCAGCGGCTTGACCAGCGGGGCCAGGCAGTTGGTGGTGCACGAGGCGTTGGAGATGACGGTGTCGCTGGCCTTGAGGACGTCATGGTTGACGCCGTACACGATGGTGGCGTCGACATCCTTGCCGCCCGGGGCGGAGATGATGACTTTCTTGGCGCCGCCCTTGAGGTGGGCCGAGGCCTTTTCCTTGCTGGTAAAGAAGCCGGTGCACTCGAGCACGACGTCGACGCCCAGCTCGCCCCACGGCAGTTCGGCCGGGTTGCGGTTGGCCAGCACGCGGATCTTGTCGCCATTCACCACCATGAAATCACCCTCGACCGCGACCGTGCCCGGGAACTTGCCGTGGGCGGTGTCGTACTGCGTCAGGTGGGCGTTGGCCTTGACATCACCCAGGTCGTTGATCGCAACGATCTCGATATCGTGTTTCTTGCCGCCTTCATAGTGCGCGCGCAGAATGTTCCGGCCGATACGGCCATAGCCGTTGATGGCTACCTTGATGGTCATCTGGTGTCTCCGGGAAAGTGTGGATGCAGGAAATCTGGGGAATCCGGGTAGGCGGAATGGCGCTCCGCCGTGGTGGTCAGGCGGCCGGTTGCAAGCGGTGCTCCGCCAGCAGCGCTGGCAAGGCCTCGAACGAATCGATCAGCCAGTCGCCGCCCAGGGCGTCGGGCCCGTCCGGGCCGGCATAGCCGTAGCGGACGATGGCGACCGGCACCCCGGCGGCGCGCGCGGCGGCGACATCCACCGCCGAATCGCCAATCAGCAACGCATGCGCGGGTGACACGCCCAGCAGGCGGCAGGCATGCAGCAGCGGCTCGGGATGCGGTTTCATGTGGACCAGCGTGTCGCCGCCGATCAGCACCTCGCACCACGTATCGAGTCCGGTCAGCGCCAATAGCGGTGTGGCCAGTGCTTCCGGCTTGTTGGTCACGCAGGCGATGCGATAACCGAGCCGGACCAGCGCATCGAGCCCGGCCTCGACACCAGCGAACACCTGCCCCATGCGGCCGTTTACGGCCAGGTAGTGACGTTCGAAGACCGCCTGCGCCTCCACCGGATCGACCGCAAGCTGTGCGGTTTCCAGCGTACGCCGGACCAGGTTGGGCACACCTTTGCCGATGAAGCCCTTGACCATCGCGAACGGCAGCGGAAACGCACCCAGTTCGTCGAGCATGCGATTCGCCGCTACCACAATGTCCTCGGCGGTATCGACGAGCGTGCCGTCGAGATCAACCAAGACGGCGCGCGGCAATCCGTCCGACATGGCGCCCGGCGAGGCGTTCGGTGTACGACTCATGACTGTACCCTCGCGAGTCCCAGCGCAGCGGCCGCGACATGCTCGGCCGTCAGGCCGAAGTGGCGGTACAGCGCATCGGCCGGCGCGGACTCGCCGAAGCGGTCAAGACCAAGCGCCACGCCGGATTCGCCCACCACGGGCCGCCAGAACCAGGTAACACCGGCTTCGATGCTGAGTCGCGGCACGCCGGGCGGCAGCACGCTGTCGCGGTAGGCGGCATCCTGTTCGTAGAACACTTCCACGCACGGCATCGACACCACCCGGGCGGCGACGCCGCCCTCACCCAGGGCGCGTGCGGCCGCAGCGGCGATCTCGACTTCCGAACCGGTGGCGATCAGCACGACCTCGGGGATCGCGGGGGTATCGGCCAGCACGTAGCCACCCCGGCGGATCGCGACGATCTGCTGGGCGCTGCGCGCGAACGGCGTGAGCCCCTGGCGCGACAGCAGCAGGCAGGACGGCCCGCTGTCGCGCCGCAGCGCGGCCAGCCAGGCCACCGCCGTCTCGACACCATCGCAAGGGCGCCATACGCGGTTGTTCGGAATCAGCCGCAACGTCGCAGCATGTTCGACCGGCTGGTGCGTGGGACCATCCTCGCCGAGGCCGATGGAATCGTGCGTCAGCACATGGATGACGCGCTTGCGCATCAGCGCGGCCATGCGGATGGCATTGCGCGAGTAATCGGAAAACGTCATGAAGGTGCCGCCGTAGGGAATGAACCCGCCATGCAGCGCCACACCGTTCATGATCGCCGCCATGCCGAACTCACGTACGCCATAGCTGACATAGTTGCCGGCTTTCCTGTCTTGTCCAGCATGGTTGACCCACACGGAGGCCTTGACGTTAGTGAGATTGGAGCCCGACAGGTCGGCCGAGCCACCGAGCAGTTCGGGCAGTTCGCCGACCAACGTCTCCAGCGTCAGCTGCGAGGCCTTGCGCGTGGCGATCTTCTGCCGCAGTGGACTGTTATCGGCGAGCAGCGCCATGACATCGCTTTCCAGCGACTCGGGCAGTTCGCCTTGCATGCGGCGCATCAGGTCTGCCGCGAGGTCGGGATAGGTTGCGCGGTAGTGGGCGAAACGCGTGTTCCACTCGGTTTCCAGTTGCCGGCCGCGCGTGCGCGCATCCCAGGCGCCCGCGACATCGGGCGGCACCTCGAACGGTGCGGCGGTCCAGCCGAGCGTGTCGCGCATGGCGGCGATCTCATCGGCACCCAGCGGCGCGCCATGCACGTCATGCCCGCCAGCCTTGGTGGGCGCGCCCTTGCCGATGACAGTCTTGCAGCAGATCAGCGTGGGCCGCGCGGTGTCGGCCTTGGCATCTGCGATGGCCTGATCGATGGCAGTGGCATCGTGGCCGTCGATATTGTCGATCACCTGCCAGCCGTAAGCGCGGAAGCGTGCCGGCGTATCGTCGGCGAACCAGCCAGCGACATCGCCGTCGATGGAGATGCCGTTGTCGTCGTACAGGCAGATCAGCTTGCCCAACCCTAACGTGCCGGCAAGTGAGCACACCTCGTGGCTGATGCCTTCCATCAGGCAGCCATCGCCGAGGAACACATAGGTGTAGTGATCGACCACGGCGTGGCCATCGCGGTTGTAGGTCGCGGCCAGCAGCTGCTCGGCCAGCGCCATGCCGACGGCATTGGCCAGCCCCTGCCCGAGCGGCCCGGTGGTGGTCTCGACGCCGGGCGTGACATCGACTTCCGGATGCCCGGGCGTAAGCGCGTGCAGCTGGCGGAACTGCTGCAGCTGCGCCATCGGCAGCGCATAGCCGGTGAGGTGCAGCAGCGCATATAGCAACATCGAGCCATGGCCATTCGACAGCACGAAACGGTCACGGTCGACCCAGCCCGGATTGGCGGGGTTGTGGCGCAGGTGGCGACGCCACAGGACCTCGGCCATCTCGGCCATGCCCATGGGCGCGCCGGGATGGCCGGACTTGGCCTTCTCCACGGCATCGGCAGCCAGGAAACGCAGGGCGTTGGCGCAGCGCACGTCCTGCTTCATGCGATCGGGTGCATTCATCTCAAATCCTCAAGGCAACTCGGGTACGACGGGCCGTATTACTGGCCACACCAGGGCCACACCGCAGACCACACTACAGGCCGGCGCGCTTGCGCTGTTCCATCATGCGCAGCACGAATGGCGTGAAAATCAGCTGCATGGCCAGTTCCATCTTGCCGCCCGGCACAACGATGGTGTTCGCGCGCGACATGAAGGAATCGTGGATCATGCTCAGCAGGTACTGGAAGTCGATGCCCTTGGGATTGGCAAAGCGGATCACCACCATGCTCTCGTCCGGCGCGGGAATCTCGCGGGCGATGAATGGATTGGAGGTATCCACGCACGGCACGCGCTGGAAGTTGACATGCGTGTGCGTAAACTGCGGACAGATGTAGTTCACGTAATCCGGCATGCGCCGCAGGATGGTGTCGGTGACAGCCTCAGTGGAATAGCCGCGCTGCGACTTGTCGCGCCACAGCTTCTGGATCCATTCGAGATTGATCACGGGCACCACGCCGATCAGCAGGTTGGGATAGCGCGCGATGTTCACCTTGTCGGTCACCACGCCGCCGTGCAGTCCTTCGTAGAACAGCAGATCGGTGTCATCGGGAATCGATTCCCACGGCGTGAAGGTGCCGGGCGGCTGGCCGAACGGTGCCGCTTCCTCGGGGCTGTGCAGGTAGTGCCGGAACTGGCCGGTGCCGCTCTCCGAGTAGGTGCGAAACAGATTCTCCAGCTCGCCGAACAGATTGGTATCCGGCCCGAAGTGGCTGAAGTTCTTGTTGCCCTGCTGCTCGGCATCCTGCATGCGCTGCTTCATCTCGGCGCGGTCGTACTTGTGGAAGCTGTCGCCTTCGATGAGGGCAGCCTTCACGCCTTCGCGGCGGAAGATGTTCTGGAACGTCCGGGTCACGGACGAAGTGCCGGCGCCGGACGAACCGGTAATGGCAATGATGGGATAACGCTCGGACATGATGGTGACCTCAGGCGGACAGGCGGAACAGGCTGCGCTCGTTGAACAGCGGGTTGGGCAACTCCGCGCCCGGCAGCTCGTGGTGATAGCGCTCGATGCGTTCGACCTCGCTGCGCGAACCGAATACCACGCCGATGCGCTGGTGCAAAGACGTCGGCTGCACATCGAGGATCGGCTCGCGCCCCGTACTGGCGCGGCCGCCGGCCTGCTCCATGATGAAGCCGATCGGATTGGCCTCGTACAGCAGACGCAGGCGCCCTGGCTTGGTGAGGTCCTTGGTGTCACGCGGATACATGAAGACCCCGCCACGCATCAGGATGCGGTGTGCCTCGGCCACCATCGAGGCGATCCAGCGCATATTGAAATCCTTGCCCCGTGAGCCCGACTTGCCCGCCAGGCATTCCGACACGTACTGGCGGATCGGCGGTTCCCAGAAGCGGCTGTTGGAGGCGTTGATGGCGAATTCCTGCGTTTCCTCCGGCACGCGCATGTCCGGATGCGTGAGCATGAAGTCGTACAGGTTGGGATCGAGCGTAAAGCCATGCACGCCATTGCCGACCGTCAGTACCAGCATGGTGGTCGGCCCATAGAGTGCATAACCGGCGGCGACCTGCTCGCGTCCGGCCTGCAGGAAATCGGTGTCAGTGACGTCGCGCCCGCCCTCGCCTGTACCCTCGGGTGCACGCAGGATAGAAAAGATGCTACCGACCGACACATTGACGTCGATATTCGACGAGCCATCCAGCGGATCGAACACCAGCAGGTACTTGCCGCGCGGATATGGCGCGGGGATCTGGTACGGCTGTTCCATTTCCTCTGACGCCATGCCGGCCAGGCTGCCGCCCCATTCGCTTACGCGGATGAAGGCCTGGTTGCTGAGCACGTCCAGCTTCTGCTGCGTTTCGCCCTGCACGTTGATGGCGCCGTCGGCGCTGCCGTGCATGCCGCCCAACGCACCGAAGGCGACGCCGCGCGCAATCTGCTTGCAGGCTGTCGCCACGTCGAGGATGAGCGCATTGAAATCGCCGCGGGCGTCGGGAAAGCGGCGGCGCTCCTCGATGAGGAACTGCGTCAGGGTCTTGCGCTGGTGGAATGGCATGATGCGTCTCCCGTGGTCTTATCGTATATAGGCTTGAAATCGTCTTCCGGTATCTGTGGCCTGTCGTGCCGCATGCCTGCCGCGGCCTGATCGCGCAGGCGCTGCATGACACCGTGGTAGCCGCCGCCGGCCTCGGGCGCATCGGGCGCGCCGAACACGGCGCTGCCGGCCACGAAGGTGTCGGCCCCCGCGCGCGCGATGGCGGCGATGTTGTCGGTCTTGACGCCGCCATCCACTTCGAGCCAGACCGGCTGGCCGCCAGTGGCGCGGTGCACGTCGATGCGCTCGCGCACGTCGCGCAGCTTGGCAAGCGTGCCTGGAATGAATCGCTGGCCCCCGAAACCCGGGTTCACGCTCATCAGCAACACCATGTCGAGCTTGTCGAGCGTGTGGTCGAGCCAGTGGGTCGGCGTGGCGGGATTGAGCACCAGGCCTGCCTTGCAGCCATGCTCGCGGATCAGCGCCAGCGTGCGGTCGACATGACGGCTGGCTTCCGGATGGAAGGTGATGATGTCGGCGCCGGCCTTGGCGAACATGGGAATCAGTGCGTCCACCGGCTCGACCATCAGGTGCACGTCGATGGGAATCGAGACATGCGGCCGGATGGCCTCGCACACCAGCGGGCCGATGGTGAGGTTGGGCACGTAATGGTTGTCCATGACATCGAAGTGCACGAGCGCCGCGCCGGCCGCCTCGATGGCGCGCACCTCTTCGCCGAGCCGCGCGAAGTCGGCGGACAGGATGGAAGGCGCAATGCGGACATCGACGCCCGACCCCGGCGTCGCTCCATGTGCGCCCTCCGGCGCGGCAGGTGGATTCCAGACGTGCCGATTCATCTCATGCGGCCTCGAACAGTGTGCCGTGGTGCCAACGCCGTAGCGCCTCCAGATCGACCCACGGATGCTGCGCACCCGGCAGCAGCTGGATGGGTTCGTCGGGATCGCCGAGGCTCGGCAGCACCACGAGCGCCTCCTCGAAATGCTGATGCGAGGTGAAGGCGGTCGGCGTGATGACGGCCGGCACGCCGGCGGCCGTCGCGGCCTGCAGGCCGTTGTCGGAATCCTCGATGGCCAGGCACGACTCTGCCTCCACGCCGAGTTGCGCGATGGCGGCGAGATAGACATCGGGCGCCGGTTTCTTCACCGGCGTGGTGCCGGCGTCGCAGATGGCGGCGAAGCGCTTGCGCCAGTCGCTGCCGAGCGGCGCTTCGAGCAGTGCATCGAGGTTGGCCGGCGTGGTGGTCGTCGCAATGGCGATGGGCACGCCGGCGGCATTGGCTTCGTCGATGAGCCGGCGGATGCCGGGCCGCAGCGGCAGCCCACCGCCGCGTACCCGTTCCGCATAGTGACGGGTCTTGATGGCATGCACGGCGTCGATGGTCGCCGGCACGCTGCTGCCGCGCGCTTCTTCCGGATCGACCATATGCCAGTAATGCATTAGCCGCTCCTTGCCGCCAGCCACACGCAGCAGCTTGGTATACAGGGCCGGATCCCAGTGCCAGTCGAGACCGACTTCGGCAAAAGCGGCATTGAAGGCATCCAGGTGGGCGGATTCGGTATCGGCCAGGGTGCCATCGACATCGAAGATCAGGGCTTGCATGCTCACTCCTTGGCGCCCGCCTGCGCGAACACGCGGCTCGCGAGCAGATCGGGGGCGGTGATGGTGGTCAGTGCGGCGTCGTCGGCCACGGCTTGCGGATCGTTGAGCAGGCGCGACGCGTGGCGCAGGCGTGCGCGGTCGAGCGCATTGCGCACGCTGCGCGCGTTGGCGAAATGTGGCTGCGCCATGCGATGGCCGAGATAGTCGGCAAACACTTCGCGGCTCTCGGCATCGAAGCAGTACTGCATGTCGTTGAGCATGAGGTCCCCAATCTGCCGCAGTTCGTCGAGCTGGTAGTCGGGGAAGTCGATGTGGTGCGCAATGCGCGACGACATGCCTGGATTCGATTCGAAGAAGCGATCCATGCGGTCCTTGTAGCCGGCCAGAATCACGACCAGATCCTCGCGGTTGTTTTCCATCACCTGCAGCAGGATCTCGATGGCTTCCTGCCCGTAGTCGCGCTCGTTCTCGGGGCGATACAGGTAGTAAGCCTCGTCGATGAACAGCACGCCGCCCATGGCCTTCTTCAGAATCTCCTTGGTCTTGGGCGCGGTGTGGCCGATGTACTGGCCAACCAGGTCGTCACGCGTCACGGCGACCAGATGCCCGCGCCGCACATAGCCCAGGCGGTGCAGGATCTCGGCCATGCGCATGGCGACCGTGGTCTTGCCGGTGCCGGGATTGCCGGTGAAGCACATGTGCAGGCTCGGGGCGCCGGCACTCAGGCCGCGCGCGCTGCGCAGGCGGTCCACGAGCAGTAACGCAGCAATGTCGCGGATGCGCGATTTCACGGGCGCGAGGCCGATCAGTTCGCGGTCGAGCTGGGCCAGCAGTTCCTGGATGCCGGACGCCGCCAGCGCTTCGCCCAGCGTGGCGGGCGGTTGCAGCTGCTCAGGGGTCTCAGGAGCGGACATGACGTTCTCCAAGGTTCAAGGCATGGGCGCGGCCCCGGCAACTGCTGCCCGGGCCGCGCGCGGGACAGGCGCGGCGCTCAGTAGCGGCTGCCCTCCGGCTTCGCCTGCGTGGCGTAGCTTTCGATCGAGTAGCGGATGGTGCGCCCCGGCTCTTCCTGGCGGACCAGGCGGAAGCCCGGTTCATCGGCCGGCCGGTTGACGATGAAGGACGTCACCACCGACTCGACGGTATGGGTGTTGTCGAACGCCGTCACGCGGATGTAGTGGTTGGGAAACGTCTTTCGGCAGTTGTTGATCTCCTGCAGGATGCCGGCGGCATCGCGCAGGTCGAACATCGGCAGGCCGAACATCTCCCAGTAGGTATTGCGCGGGTGCGGATCGTCGGTGTATTCGATGCCGACGGCCCAGCCCTTGTCGAGGCAGTAGTTCAGCTGCTTGGTGATCTGCTCGTCGGTCAGCTCGGGCAGGAAAGAAAAAGTGCCTTGTGTGATGCGCATGGTGTCCTCGCGTTCGGTAGGTTGCGGGTAGTCGATTCAGGCGACGGTTCAGTCGGCCGGTCAGGCAACGGAAGCGGTCGGCACGAAGTCGGACGTATCCGTCGGCGTGTAGTTGAAGGTGATGTCGCCCCAGGTATCGAGCGCAGCCTTGAGCGGCGTGCACCAGCGCGCGGCGTCGCGGAGGATCTCCGGACCCTCGTTGAGAATGTCGCGGCCTTCGTTGCGTGCCAGCACCATCGCCTCCAGCGCCACGCGGTTGGCCGTGGCACCGGCCTGGATACCTTGCGGATGGCCGATGGTGCCGCCGCCGAACTGCAGCACCACGTCATCGCCGAACAGATCTAGAAGCTGGTGCATCTGGCCGGCGTGAATGCCGCCCGAGGCGACCGGCATGACCTTGCGCAGCGAGGCCCAGTCCTGGTCGAAGAACAGGCCACGCGGCAGGTCCTGCCGGGTGATGGCATCGCGGCACACGTTGTAGTAGCCCTGCACGGTCAGCGGATCGCCTTCCAGCTTGCCGACCGCGGTGCCGGTGTGCATGTGGTCGACCCCGGCCAGGCGCAGCCATTTGGCGATCACCCGGAACGACACGCCGTGGTTCTTCTGCCGCGTGTAGGTGCCATGACCGGCGCGGTGCAGGTGGAGGATCATGTCGTTCTGGCGGCACCAGTTCGCCATCGACTGGATGGCGGTCCAGCCGACCACCAGGTCGATCATGACGATGACCGAGCCGAGGTCCTTGGCGAATTCGGCGCGGCGGTACATCTCTTCCATCGTCCCGGCGGTGACGTTCAGATAGCTGCCCTTGACCTCGCCGGTGGCGGCGGAGGCCTTGTTGACGGCATCCATCACGAACAGGAAACGGTCGCGCCAGTGCATGAACGGTTGCGAGTTAATGTTCTCGTCATCCTTCATGAAATCGAGACCGCCCTTCAGGCCCTCGTACACCACGCGCCCATAGTTGCGGCCCGACAGGCCAAGCTTGGGCTTGGTGGTGGCGCCGAGCAGCGGCCGGCCGAACTTGTCGAGGCGCTCGCGCTCGACGATGATGCCCGTCGGCGGGCCGGCAAACGTCTTCACGTAGGACACGGGGAACTGCATGTCTTCGAGGCGCGCGGCCTTGATCGGCTTGAAGCTGAAGACGTTGCCGATGATCGAGGCGGTGAGGTTGGTGATCGAGCCTTCCTCGAACAGCGACAGATCGTATGCCACCCAGCAGAAATGCTGCTCGGGATTGTTGGGCACCGGCTCGACGCGGTAGGCCTTGGCGCGGTACATATCGCAGGCGGTCAGGCGGTCGGTCCACACCACGGTCCAAGTCGCGGTGGACGATTCGCCTGCCACGGCCGCGGCCGCTTCGACCGGATCGACACCTTCCTGCGGCGTAATGCGGAACAGCGCGATGACATCGGTGGCCTTGGGCTGGTAGTCGGGTTCCCAGTAGCCCATCTCACGATACTTCATGACGCCCGCGTCGTAGCGCTTGCGGGGCTGTGCAGTCACGGCTTTGTCAGGTGCGTTCATTTTCGGGTCCTCATTGGCGACGGGAGTGGAGTCAAAAAGTGGTGTCGAGAATTTGTGTCAGTGAGGAAACGATAATGAAATAGATGTATCAGGTAAATTCAGATATTCTTTGCCTCTATATAAGCTATGACTTAACTATCATGTCGCTGCTCCGTTCCCTGACCCTGCGCCAGCTGCAGATCTTCGTCACCGCCGCGCGCCACGCCAGCTTTGTTCGCACGGCGGAGGAGCTGCACCTGACCCAGCCCGCGGTATCGATGCAGATCAAGCAGCTCGAGGGCGTGGTCGGGCTACCGCTGTTCGAGCGCGTGGGCCGCACGCTCGCCCTGACCGAAACCGGCGACCGCCTGCTGCACCACGCCTCGCGCATCCTCGGCGAGGTGAAGGATGCGGAAGACGGCCTGCAGGGCTTGAAAGGCATCGACCGCGGTTCGATCACCATCGGCATGATCAGCACGGCCAAGTACTTCGTCCCGCGCCTGCTGGCGGAATACACCAAGCGCTATCCCGGCGTGGACGTGCATATCGCCGAGGGCAACCGCGAGAAACTGCTGCGCATGCTGCAGGACAACGTCATCGATCTCGCGGTGATGGGCCGCCCGCCGGTGGAACTCGATGCCATTTCCGAGCCGATCGCGACCCATCCGCATGTGCTGGTCGCGGCCATCTCGCACCCGCTGCAGGCTGCCGAACGCTTCGATCTGCAAGAACTGCGCCACGAGACTTTCCTGCTGCGCGAGCCAGGTTCCGGCACGCGCACGGTGGCCGAGCAGATGTTCCGCAATCACCTGTTTACGCCGGCCAAAGCGGTCACCCTGGGCAGTAACGAAACCATCAAGCAGGCTGTCATGGCGGGCATGGGCATCAGCCTGTTGTCACTGCACACTCTGTCACTCGAGTTGCGCACCCGGGAGATCGCCATCCTCGATGTGGCGGGCACGCCCATCGACCGCGTCTGGCATATCGTGCACATGCGCAGCAAGCGGCTGTCGCCGGCCAGCGAGGTGTGCCGCAGCTTCGTGCTCGAGCATGCCGCCCCTTACCTGCAGGAGCGCTATCTGGGCTTGATGCGGCACCACGCGCCGCCGCAGGCACGTACCGCCACGCCGCCACCAGCCTGACACCCGCCTCCATCGCCGGGCAGGGCTGAAGGCGTGCCGAGCCGGTATAATCCGGGCTTGCCTTTATCGGCCTCAATCGCTCATCCGCGCTGGCGCGCACACCGCGCACGGCCGCCCGTTCTTGCAGATCGCCATGCAGATCATCAACATTTCCGCCTACAAATTCATCACGCTCGACGACACTGCCGAGCTACGCCCACGCATGCTTGCGCAGTGCGAACTGCATGCGCTCAAGGGCACCATCCTGCTCGCGCCCGAGGGCATCAACATGTTCCTGGCAGGACCGCGCGAGGCAATCGACGGTTTCATGGCATGGCTGAGGCAAGATGCGCGCTTTGCAGATATCGAGCCGAAGGAGAGTCCCTCCGATTCGCAGCCGTTCAAGCGCATGCTGGTGCGGCTGAAGAAGGAGATCATCACCATGCGCATGCCGCTGATCCGCCCGGAGGAAGGCCGCGCGCCGTCCGTGGCGCCGGCGACGCTCAAGCGCTGGCTCGACCAGGGCCACGACGACGCCGGCCGCGAGGTGGTCTTGCTGGACACGCGCAATGCCTTCGAGGTGGATGTGGGGACGTTCGAACAGGCGCGCGATTACCGCATTACCAAGTTCACGGAGTTTCCGGAACAAGTGGCGACGCACCGCGACGAATTCGCAGGCAAGACCGTGGTGTCGTTCTGCACGGGCGGGATCCGCTGCGAGAAGGCAGCAATCCACATGCAGGAGGCCGGCATCGAGCATGTGTACCAGCTCGAGGGCGGCATTCTGAAATACTTCGAGGAAGTGGGCGGCGAACACTACAAGGGCGACTGCTTCGTCTTCGACTACCGCACCGCCCTCAATCCACAACTGCTGCCGGCAGGACCCAAGCAGTGCTTTGCCTGCCGCGCGGTAGTCACGCCGCTGGAACAGAAATCGCCGGACTACCAGCCCGGCGTGAAATGCCCGCATTGCGCGGGGCGCCAAGGCAAGCACGGCGACACGCGCGCTGCCTGACAGACCGGCCGACACAGCACCGGTCCCGCGCGACGGCGGGCTGTCGCCGTCAGCGCCCACCCGGGATCAGGGCAGGTCGAACACTAGCACCTCGGCGCCCTTGCCACCCGACACCTCCACCTGCGCGACATCCGTCAGCTTGGCGGCATCGCCGGCCTGCAGCGCCTGTCCGTTGACCGTGAGCGCGCCGCGCGCGAGGTGCACATAGGCGCGCCGGCCTGCAGCGATGGGCAGCGAGGCCTGCTCGGCGCCATCGAACAGGCCGACATACAGGCGCGCATCCTGATGCATGCGCACCGAGCCTTCCGCGCCGTCCGGGCTGGCCACCAGACGCAGGCGGCCGCGCTTGTCGGCATCATCGAAGTGTGCTTCCTCGTAGCCCGGGGTCACGCCCTGGCGATCCGGCACGATCCAGATCTGCAGCAGGTGGGTGCTACCGCCGGCATGGTTGAATTCCGAGTGCTGCACACCCGTGCCCGCGCTCATGCGCTGCACGTCGCCAGGACGGATCACGCTGCCGTTGCCCATGCTGTCCTTGTGCGCGAGTTCACCGTCGAGCACGTAGGTAATGATCTCCATATCGCGGTGGCCGTGGGTGCCGAAGCCCTGGTGCGCGGCGATGCGGTCGTCATTGATGACGCGCAGCGGGCCGAAGTGCATGTGGGCCGGATCGTAGTAGTCGGCGAAGGAAAAGCTGTGATACGACTGCAGCCAGCCATGGTCGGCATATCCGCGTTCCGCGCTCTTTCTGATTTCAATCATTTTGATGATCCTCCTGAATGGCTGTCCGGCGGGCCAGGCTCCACGTGATCGGACGATGGAACGGCTTCCGGCATCGCATGCTTTGCATGATAGGTGGTGTGCGCTATAGTGAAGCGCATGCCATTTGATGCAATTCTTCAGTAAATCTGAATATGCCGCTCTCCCTCGAATCCCTGGAAGTGCTGGACGCCATCGAACGCAAGGGCAGTTTTGCCGCTGCGGCCCATGAAATGGGCAAGGTGCCGTCCGCCCTCACCTACGTGGTCCGCAAGCTCGAAGAAGATCTCGACGTGCTGCTGTTCGACCGCCGCCGCCACCGCGCTGAACTGACGCCGGCAGGCCGTGCCCTGCTCGACGAGGGTCGCCACCTGCTGCACGCGGCCGACGAACTGGAACGGCGTGTAAAACGGCTGGCGACCGGCTGGGAATCGACGCTGACCATCGTGGTCGACGACCTCATCCACTTCCGCGCGCTGCTGCCGGTGATCCAGGATTTCTATGCGGACAACCAGGCGACGCGGCTGCGCTTTGCCAAGGAAGTACTCGGCGGCACCTGGGATGCGCTGGTCGCCAACCGCGCCGACCTGCTGATCGGCGGCGCCTACGACGTCCCCAGCAGCCAGGGCTACCAGACGCGCCCGCTGGGCCAATTGCCGTTCGTATTCGTGGTGGCTGCGCAGCATCCGCTGGCTACCGTGCCCGGCCCGCTTTCCGGCCCGACCATCGCCCAGCATCGCAGCGTGGCCGTCGGCGACACGTCGCGCAACCTGCCGGCGCGCACGCACGGCATCATGGCCGGGCAGGATGTGCTGGTGGTGCCGACGATGCGCGACAAGGTGGATGCACAGGTACGCGGACTTGGCTGCGGCTGGCTGCCGGCGCCGCTGGCGCAACCGTACATCGAGTCCGGCGCGCTGGTGCCCAAGGAAACGCTGGAAGTTCGTGCACCCGGAACCTTCCAGGTGGCATGGCGGACGGCCAACCGTGGCAAGGCATTGCAATGGTGGGTAAAAAAACTCGAGGACACGCGCCTCGCGGAGGCCCTGCTCGTCCAGCCGCCGGTGTGACATGACAGGCGTTCGCTACCGGGGCCGCTTTGCTCCCTCGCCCACCGGCCCGCTGCATCTCGGCTCACTGGTGGCGGCCCTCGCCAGCTGGCTGGATGCGCGCGCCCACGACGGCGCCTGGCTGGTCCGCATCGAGGACATCGACCACCCGCGCTGCATCCCGGGCGCCGCAGAGGACATCCTCGCCACACTCGCTGGCTTTGGGCTGCTGCCCGATGCACCACCGCTGTGGCAAAGCACGCGCTCGGCGCAATACAGCGCGGCCCTCGACCGGCTGCGCGACCGCGGCATGCTGTATCCCTGCGGCTGTAGCCGCAAGGACATCACCGAAGCGCTGACCCGTGTGCGCCAGCGCCACCAGACGCTCGGCTATCCCGGCACCTGCCGCGACGGGCTGCACGGCAAACCGGTGCGCGCCTGGCGCGTACGCGTGCCGGAGGCGGGACAGGACACGGTCTGCTTCGACGATCGCTGGCAGGGCCGCTTCTGCCAGCCGCTGGCTGACGATGTGGGTGATTTCGTGCTGAAGCGGGCCGACGGCTTGTGGGCGTATCAGCTGGCTGTGGTGGTGGATGACGGCGAGCAGGGCATCACCGACATCGTGCGTGGCATGGACCTGCTCGATTCAACGCCACGGCAGATCCATCTACAGCATCTGCTGGGCCTGCCGCAGCCGCGTTACCTGCACGTGCCGCTGATTCTCGACGCACACGGCGACAAGCTGAGCAAGCAGACGGGCGCCACCGCCATCGATCATCGCGAGCCGCTGGTAGCACTGCAAAAGGCAGCGCGTCATCTGGGTCTGGAGATCGCCGCGCAGGACCGCGCGGCGTTTCTGGAACAGGCTGTGCGCGCGTGGCGCGCCCGCCATGCCTTGGCGGCCTGATATCGGGTATCGAAGACCGGCAGGACGATCAGGATGTCGATCAGGCCTTGCGAGCGAGGCCACCGAGCAAGGCTGCCACGGGACGCTTGCCAGGCTTGACCGGCGCACGGCTGCGCTCGGCAGCCGGGGCTTCAGGCATGGCCTTCGTGGCGGTCGGACGCGCCACTTCCTCGTAGGGTCTGGAGAAGATGGGATCGTCCGGCACGCGCGGTGCACTCGGCAGGCGGCGCGGCTCGTATCCGTGCCCGTCGGCACGGCCATCGCCACGGCGCTCGCTACGCTCGCCGCGTCCGCCACGATCACGCCCATAGCGTTCGCTGCGCTCGCCACGGTCGGCGCGCTGGTAATGATCGCCACGCTCACTACGCTCGCCACGGCGGTCTTCTTCCATCGCGAAGCCCTGCAGTTCGGCACGGGGCACCGCACGCTTCAACAGCTTCTCGATATCGGCCAGCAGGCGCTCGTCACCGGGCGCGCACAGCGACATGGCATCGCCGGTCGCGCCGGCACGTCCGGTCCGGCCGATACGGTGGACATAGTCTTCCGCGTTGTACGGCAGATCGAAATTGATCACGCACGGCATGTCGGCAATATCGAGGCCGCGCGCCGCTACATCGGTAGCCACCAGTGCATCGATGGTGCCCTGCTTGAATCCCTCGAGCGTCTGCATGCGCTCGCTTTGTGTCTTGTCGCCGTGAATGGCCGAGGCATTGATGCCTTCGCGCTCAAGCTGGCGCGCCAGGCGCGAACAACCCAGCTTGCTGTTGGTAAAGACGATGCACTGCTTGGGGAGGCCCTGCTCGGCGCGCTGCTTCAGCAGGTGGACGACTGCTGCCTGCTTGCGTGCCTCGGGCACCATGAAGACCTGCTGCGTCACATTGGACGACGCGGAGTTGCTGCGCGCCACTTCGATGGTAACGGGATCGCGCAGGTAGCTCGCGGCCAGCTTCTTGATGTCGCCCGAGAAGGTCGCCGAAAACAGCAGTGTCTGGCGCTGGGCCGGCAGCAGGTTGAGGATGCGCTGCAGATCCGGCAGGAAGCCCATGTCGAGCATGCGATCGGCCTCGTCGAGCACCAGCATCTGTACCTGCGACAGGTTCACCGTCTTCTGCTGCACATGGTCGAGCAGGCGGCCCGGCGTAGCCACCAGGATTTCCACGCCGCGCCGCAGTTCGGCGGTCTGCGGATTCATGTCGACACCGCCGAACACGACGGTGCTGCGCAGCGCGGTGTGCTTGGCGTACTTTGCCACGTTGTCGTAGACCTGGTCAGCCAGTTCGCGCGTCGGCGTCAGCATCAGGGCGCGCACTGGGTGGCGCGCCGGCGAGGTGCTGGTGCTGGCGAACGGCAGCAGGCGCTGGATGATCGGCAGCGAGAATCCCGCCGTCTTGCCGGTGCCGGTCTGGGCGGCGCCCATGACATCGCGGCCCTGCATCACCACCGGAATGGCCTGCGCCTGGATCGGCGTGGCCACGCGGTAGCCCTGCTCGGTGATGGCGCGAAGAATATCGGCGTGCAGGCCGAAGGAGTCGAACGTGGTGTCTGCTTGAGCTGTGTCTGTCATGGATGGGTAATGCGTGCGGGCGGCGGGCGGGAGTTGGGAGCAGGCAGGAGAACCGTGAATCGGCGCCTCGGCCGACCGTGCCGGGCATGATATGTGCCCTGCGGGATCGCTCGCGTTCCGCAAAAATCGGGCGCCAGATGCGCCACTAAAACGTTGATTATATTACGTTTGACTCGCAAGAACGAATCCGGGCCGCGAGAAGGCGCGCGACCGGGGCATTTATTGCCGTCAAAACAACACCCCTGCGACAAGACGTGGGGAGCCTACGGCTGGAACGGCCACCATCCGGCTGTCCGCCCGGCATGCCGTACACGCCGCCCTGCTCCGCTGTCACAACGCGGCAGGGGCGGGCTGTCGGGAACCAAGCAATCCGCTCAAGCGGCCCCAAGCTGCCGGATCAGCCACTCGATGAATAGCCGAACCTTGGCCAGATGCTGCTGATTCTTGCGGTAGGAGAGGAAATGCGTCTCGCGCGCGAGCGTCTGGAACACGGACGCGCCCACCGGCACCAGCTCGCCGCGGGCCATCTCGCGCTCGGCGAGCCGCACGCTTTCCAGCACCACGCCCACGCCATCGACCGCAGCCGAAATCGCCAGCGCGCCCCGGTCGAACGACGTGCGCGGCCGCGCGGGGCACACCATGCCATTGGCGGCAAACCAGTCCTGCCACGTCACGGGACTGAGCTGCGAGTCGATGAGCGGCAGGCGCTGCATCTGCTCGGGAAGACTGCTTGCTGCATCCAGCAGGCGCGGCGAGACCAGCGGCACGATCTGCTCCGCCCCCAAGGACCGCACCACCAGGCCGGGACGCTCCGCTGCCGCGCCATACGTGATGGCGATATCGATGTCTTCCATCTGCGTCAGGTCGATGAGCGCAGAGCCGGAGCGCACGCGGATGGTGATGTCGGGATAGGCCTGCATGAACTCCGGCAGACGCGGACTCAGCCATTTCACCGCGAAGCTGTGCGAGCTGAACACCGTGAGCACCTGCGCAGCCGGGGCCTCCGCAACCTCGTTGCAGGCCGCCTCGATGCGGTCGAAGGCACGCGACAGGTGATCGCGCAGCCGCCGTCCTTCTGCTGTCGGTTCGACGCGGCGATTGCGCCGGATGAACAGCTTGCGGCCGAAATACTCCTCCAGCTCGCGGATCTGGTGGCTGATCGCGGACTGGGTCAGATGCAGCTCGTTGGCCGCGAGCGTGAAACTTTCATGGCGAGCGGCGGCTTCGAACGCGCGCAGCAAGACGAAATTGGGAATGCGCCGCATGATCTCGAAATTCATGAATCTCATTCATGTTTTCATGAACAGTCATCGTTTGTCAATCCGGTGCGGGACGGCGACCATGCAAGGGTCTCCCACCCTTATTTCCCCAAGGAGCTGTCATGGCAGCAGTACTCGACCAACCGCTGGAAAAACTGACGACTGGCGACCGCATTTCCATTTACCAGCCCGAGCAGGCTGGCCTGATCTACCCTGAACTGCCCACCTTCGCAACCCACGCTGAACACCGCCAGCACCTCAAGGAACGCCTGGTCGCCGCCTGCCGCGCCTTTGCCCTGCAAGGCTTCGATTATGGCTTTGCCGGCCACCTGACGGTGCGCGACCCGGAATTCCCGGATCTGTACTGGACCAACCCGATGTGCGTGCACTTCTCGCAGGTCAAGGTCTCCAACCTGATCCTCGCGGATCACGAAGGCAAGGTCGTCGAAGGCCAGTACGCCATCAACCGCGCCGGTTTCGTGCTGCACGCCGCGGTGCATGAAGCGCACCCGGACATCGTCGCCATGTGCCACGCCCACACCACCTACGGCACGGCCTTTGCCGCGCTGGGCAAGCCGCTCGACCCGATCTCGCAGGACGCGGCGGCGTTCTACGAAGACCACGTGGTGATCAAGAGCGAAGCCGGCCAGGTGGCGGTGGAGAAGAAGGCTGGCCCGAAGGTGGCCGACTGGTTCAAGGGCGTGAAGGCGGCGATCCACCAGAACCACGGCCTGCTGACGGCAAGCCGCCACAGCATCGAATCGGCGGCGTTCTGGTTTATCGCGCTGGAGCGTTGCTGCCAGCAGCAGCTGATGGTGGAAGCCACCGGCAGCAAGCCGGTGTTCGTATCGCCGGAGCGTTCGCGCTACAGCCGCGAGCATGTGGGCAGCGAGTACATCGGCTGGCTGCACTTCCAGCCGATCTGGGATCAGCTGGTGAAGACCCAGCCGGATATGTTCGATTAAAATTGCGGCCCTATTGCAGCCCTTGCCCCGGACCCACTCACGAGAGCGGGTCCGGGGTTTTCATTTTCCTCTGCTCATGCGGTGCTGGACGGATGCGTGCCGACCGGCGCCCGGACGAGCATGACAGGCACCGAGGCAATCCGCGCGACTTGCTCGGCATCGCTACCCAACAGGAAACGATTCACGCCTCGGCGGCCATGCGTGCCAAGAATGACCAGATCGCAGCGTGACGTCTCGACCTGCGCGGCGACCAGCTCCGACACACGGCTGCCCTTGCTCTCGACCAGCACGGTTTCCACCGCGACGCCGTCCTGTTGCAGCTGGCTGGCGGCCTTGTCCAGCAGCGCCTGCCCCATTGCCAGAAAGCCGGGACGGACCTCATTGAAGTAGACCGTGGCGGACTCAAAGCCATGGCTGTACTCGGTTGCCTCGATGACATGCAGCAACACCACCGTCGCTCCGCTCAGGCGCGCCAGCGTCGAGGCATGCTCCAGCGCGAGATGCGCCGTCGGGCTTCCATCAATCGGGACCAGAAGTCGGGAATACACGGCATTTCTCCAAGGTCAGGACGTGCGGGCAGGCTGCAGCAAGGCGCGGGCATGCCCGGCCGCCACCCATTCTTCATTGGTCGGTTCGACGCAGACCAGCACCGCGCTGCGCGTAGCGGACACCACGGCCGCATTGGCTGCATTCGCGGCATCATCCAGACGTACACCGAGAAAGCCAAGCGCCCGGCATATCCGCTCGCGGACGAATGCATTGTGCTCGCCCACGCCGGCGGTAAACACCAGCATATCGAATCCGCCAAGGGCCGTGATGAGGGCGCCGATCTCCCGTACGATACGCCGGACATAGAGATCCAGCGCAAAACGGGCGCGCTCGCCGACTTCACCGGCATCGCTCTCGTGTTGCACGATGACACGCGGCTCCGACGATATGCCAGAGAGGCCCAGCAGCCCGCTGCGATGATAAAGAAGATCGCCAACCTGCTGCAACGACAGCTTCTCGACTTCCATCAGGTGCAGTACCACGCCGGGATCCAGCGCGCCGGTGCGGGTGCCCATCATCAAGCCGTCCAGCGAGGAAAATCCCATTGTCGTCGCCACGCTTTGCAGTCCGCGCATGGCGCAAAGACTCGCGCCACTGCCCAGGTGCGCCACAATGGTACAGCCGCGGGCGGCATCGCCATGGCGTTCGGCCAGGGCCGTTGTCATGTATTCGTAAGATAGCCCGTGAAAGCCATAGCGCCGCAAGCCATGCTGCCAGGCCTCATAGGGCAGCGGCAAAAGTTGTTCGGCCTTCGGGATGGTGTGATGAAACGCGGTATCGAAGCAGGCGACCTGCGGCAGTTCCGGATGCTCCTCAAGCAGGCTTTCGATCGCGTCGAGTGCAAAGGGCTGGTGCAGCGGGGCAAGCGGAATGTATTTCTTGAGATCCGCCAGTACGGCGGCATCCACCAACACTGGCTGGAAGTACTTGCTGCCGCCATGCACGACCCGGTGGACGACGGCGCTGAGCTGGCGACCGGCGAGCCTTTCCCGGATGCGCGCGCGGATCACGGCAAGAGCGCTGCGGTATGGCTGGTCACTGCCGAGCGCCACCGGGCAAGGCGCCACGCCAGTCTCCATGATCTCCGCGGCCGCACTGCCGATCCCTTGCACTTTGCCTTGCCACCAGGGCCGCTTGCCCAGCGGCTCGGGCGCGGCATCGAAGATTGCGAACTTGATGCTCGACGACCCGCAATTCAGGACCAGGATAAGTGCTTCATTCATAGTGGCTAAAGTTTGATGTCCCACGGCGTTCGCAAATCCGTCAACGATCTACCAGCGGGCTCGCACGCGCTGGCAGTATCGTCGCACAGATTATGGGGCACAACCGTAGCGCTTTAGCCAAAAAATACTACCGCTCGTCCATGGATGGGTTGCGCCAGCAGCAGCTTACGCCGGAACGCCACCAGATCGGCAATCGTGCCAATCTTCAGCCCGTGCACCTGCGCAAACACGAGCAGATCCGGCAGCCGGGCCATCTCGCCATCGTCCCTCATGATTTCGCAGATCACGGCAGCCGGGCGCAAGCCCGCTAATGCCGCATAGTCGCATCCCGCCTCCGTGTGCCCGGGGCGCTCGAGCACGCCACCGGGTCGCGCCATGAGGGGAAAGACATGGCCTGGCTGCATCAGGTCCTGCGGGCGCGTTGCGGGATCGATGGCGGCGCGGATGGTGATGGCACGGTCGGCAGCGGAAATGCCGGTGGTGGTGCCATGCACGGCATCGATGGAAGCCGTGAAGTTGGTGCTGCGTCCGCCGGTGTTGCGCTGCTCGGCCAGCGGAAGCTCAAGTTCATCGCAGCGCTGCTCCGTGAGCGTCAGGCAGATCAGTCCGCGTCCATGGCGGGCCATGAAGTTGATGTGGGCCGCCGACACACAGTCCGCCGCGACGACCAGGTCGCCCTCATTCTCGCGATCCTCGTCATCCACGAGGATCACCGCCTCGCCACGCTGCAGCGCGGCGATGATCTCGGTCGGGCCGCTAAGGCTGGCGCCGACCGGAGTCCTTTCCAACGTAGCACGCGCACCCTCGTGCGGCGGAGTGCCGGTACCCGAGCGTGCCAGTGCTGGCGGCATCAGCCCGGATGTGGACGGACGCTGTGGCCGCCCCGCGTCCAGACCGGGCAATCGCACAGCCGGCTCGACACGGCGGCTGGCCGGCCGACGTTCGAAGGACAAGGTATCGAAAGGAAACGGGGCAAGTTCGAGAGTCGTCACGTCAACACATCCTGATACGAACAATGATGAAAAGATCAGCGCTTCATCAGCAACGGCATGACATGGCGGCCAAAGATCTCGGCCTCCTGGTCATGCGGGAAGCCGGACAGGCAGAAGCCCGAGCAGCCGGCATCGATGAACTCCCGCAACTGCCCTGCGACCTGATCGGGATTGCCCACCACGGCGACGCCTGAGCCCGTGCGTACGTCCGAGATGCCTGACCAGAGGTGCGGCGTCAGCATGTGATCCTTCACGGATGCCAGTTCCCGCTGGCGGTTATTGGCCGCCGAATCAAAGCCAGTGCGGTTGCCGTCCATGTACTCCTTGCGCCCGTGTGCATTGGCGACCAGCTGGTGCGCGTGGTCCCACGCCTCGGCCTCGGTCTCCCGGCAGATGATCTGCAGGCGCATCGCGAACTGCAGTTCGTTCTCGCGGCCGTACCGCGAGGCGCGCTCGCGCATTTCCTTGATTTGGGTGGCGATGCGTTCCGGGTAGTCGCCCCAGAACAGGTGAGTCGACGAATGCTTGGCGGAAATCTCGGCGGCGAATTCCGAACCGCCGCCGAGGTAGAAAGGCGGGCAACCGGTACGGTTGGGTACCACCTTCGGGTGATCGAGATGATGGAACTTGCCGTCGAACTTGACGCTCTCCTCGGTCGTCAGCCGCTTGAGCAGTTCGACCTCTTCGGCCAGCTGTTCATAGCGCGTCTCCTTCGATTCGGGCTGGCCTTCCGCCTTGGCATCGGCGGCGCTCTGGCCGGCGATCAGGTTGATAAGGCAGCGGCCGCCACCGGCGATCTGGTCGAACGTCGCCACCATCTTGGCCAGCGCCACCGGCTGCACAAAGCCCGGCTTGAGCGCAACCAGCATCTTCAGTTTCTCGGTGCGGGCGGCGAGATACGTGGCAATGATCCACGCATCCCAGCAGTCCTTGGTGGTCGGCACGAGCGCGTATTCGAAACCGGCATCCTCGGCTGCCTTGGCTACCTTTTCGAAATGATCGAGCGAGAACTTGACCTCGGCATCGGCGGCAAACGATGACCTGTCGCCATGTGTCGGGATGAACCAGCCCATCGACAGTTTCTTTTCTTGTGCGGCTTGTTTTTGTTCCACGGTGCTTCCTTTCATGATGGAGTGACGATCGTTCGGCGCGGCCTGGCCGGAAGGCTCATGACGCTCCAGTACGTGACTGCATGGGATCTGTTGGTGGTGGCGCGCCGGATGGCGTACCGGAATGCATGCATGACCTCAGGCGCGGAGTAACTCCGGCTCCGGCTCAGCGGTGCAGAATGGCCCCGAGATCTTGCCTCGGTAGAACACCAGCGGATCGCTCGGCGCCGTGGAGAACGAGAGCACCTCACCAACCATGATGACGTGGTCCCCGCCTTGGTAGCGATGCGCGATGCGGCACTCGAACACCGCCGTGCAACCTTGGATCACGGGCACGTCGCCATGGCCGCGCGTCAGGTCGAGTCCCGCGAAGCGGTCGATGCCGCGCGTGGAGAACTGCTTGCAGATATGCTCCTGGCCAGCGGCCAGGATATGCACGGCGAAGGCATCCACCTGTTCGAACGCCGCGGCATTGGACGACTTGCAATCGAGGCTCCACAGCACCATGGGCGGATCGAGCGACACCGAGTTGAAGCTGGTGGCAGTCAGGCCGAAATCCTTGCCATCCGCCGAGCGCGAGGTGACCACGGTGATGCCGGTCGCAAAGGCACTGAGCGCACCGCGAAACTGCTTGCTGTCGAACGTGGTATCCATATCGGCTCCTTGATGTTTCTGTCCGCTGCCATCGCACGCTGCGTGTGCAGCATTGCGATCGGCGACAGGGGCAATATAGGTTTGAACCTTGTCCCAAATAAAGTGAAATCGGCGTCATCGCCCTATGAGCCCGATTCATACGCAAGGCACAGCGCGGTTCTCCAGCTGGTTCCTCTTGGGCCCTTGTTGCGTGACGCTCGCCGCACGACCGGAAAGCGCGATGCGTCCCCCGTGCTTGTCCGCACGCCATCGCTGCTGGCCGAATGCAGGCTCAGGCACAGACATATTGATGGCGATGCGCAACGTGACTGGTAGAAAGCCCGAGAGCAGGCATGGGGCAACTGCGCATAGAATTGAAAACCTGAGGAACACGCCAGCACCGCGCACGATGTCCTGCCGCGATACTCTGGTATTGCCTTTCATCTTTTTTCCGCCATCGATCACACTGTCGCCATGAGCCGTTTCAACATCCAATCGCTTGACCTGAACCTGCTCTCGGTGTTTGTCGTCGTATGGGAAGCCAGGAGCGTGAGCCGCGCAGCAGAACGGCTCTCGCTCACGCAGTCGGCAGTCAGCCATGCCTTGAAACGCCTGCGCCTGCGCGTGGGCGATCCGCTGTTTGTTCCTGGCCGCGACGGCCTGGTGCCGACGCCGCGCGCGGCCGAGATCATCGGGCCGGTGCAGGCGGCACTGCTGCAGATCACCAATGCATTGCGGGTCCGTTCGACGTTCGAGCCGGAAACTGCGGAAATGGAATTGCGGCTCGGCTCCAACGATCATGTAGAAAGCTGGCTGGTGTCCAAGGTATTGGGATTGGCTTGCGCGCAGGCGCCGGGCGTGGTCATCCGCAGCCTGGCGATGCCGGACCTGGACTCGACGGAAGCGTTGCTGGAATCAGGTGAACTGGATCTGGCGATCACGCGCCAGCCGTTTCATACGCCCGGCATCCGGTGCGAGCACCTGACTGATTTCGGTTTTGTCACGATGATCCGCAAGGCGGAAGCGCCAGCGACCGAGGAAATGCCGCTGGACCTGTATCTGGAGCGGCCGCACGTCGTGCTGCACAGGCAGAATGCGCGCTCCAACCGCATTGACGCGGCACTCTCGGAAATCGGTGTACAGCGCCGCATCGGCGCGTCGGTGCAGACCTTCTACGCCATGCTTGCCACCGCTGCCGAGACCGGTTATCTCTGCACGGTACCCGACCAGATGCGCCACAGCTTCGCGCGCTCGTTCGACCTGAGCGTGCACGAGCTGCCATTCAAAACGCAGCCAGTTTCCATGTACATTGCATGGCATGTCCGCTACGCGGCAGACCCGGCGCTTCTCTGGCTGATTCGCTGCGTCCAGGAAGCGGCCAGCCAGCGGTAGCAACGCCACCGCAGGTTGATTCCAGCGAGAGCACTGGCGAATCTATTGTGGCGCACGGGCCCACAGGTTGGGCGTGATGTCCCCGGAGTATCCCGAGACAAACGCCTTGACGGTCGGCTCACCGGCCGCGAATACCTGGCGTTCGATGCGCCCGATATTGCCGCCATAGACATGGATGCTGATCGACACGCGATCATCATATGCATTCCATACCTGATGCACATCGCCGATGCCGGGTGAGACGAAGGCCACCATGCCAGGCTCGAGGCGCTCGGGTGGGCCGGCTGGCGCGGTCGACATGCCATCGCGCGCGACATACGCCTGTCCCCATTCCGCACCTCGCAGCATGCCGATGGCGCCCCACACCGTGTGGTTGTGGACCGGCGTGCGCTGGCCCGGGCCCCAGACAAAACTCACGACCGAGAAACGGTCGAGCGGGTCGCCATAGAGCAGGTATTGGCGATAGAACTCCGGATGAGGCTGCGCGAACGCTTCCGGCAGCCAGTCGTCGTGTGCTACCAGCTGGTGCAGATGCCGGCCTGTGCGCCGCAGGATCTCATGCTCCGGCAGGTTGGGCTCATCAACGATCGCATGCATGTGCTGGACAAACTGCAGCAGCCTGCCCTCGCTCTCCTGTGCCGTCATGCCGATCCTCCCGGTGCGAGATGATGCAGGATGGTTTCCAGAAACGGCAACGGTTCCGCGATATGCGGAATATGCGCCGTAGCCAGCTCGACGTACTGCGCACCTGGCACCGCATCGGCAATCGCACGCCCGAGCCGGGGTGGCATGGCCGCATCGTCGATGCCGGCAATCACCAGGGTCGGTGCGCTGATGTGCGCCAGGCAGGCATGCAGGTCGACATCGCGGATCGCCTCGCTGCAGCCGATGTAGCCGCCCAGCTCGACCTGCAGGAAATGCTCGCGGATCGTCGCCACATCGACAGGATCGGTGGCCAGGTAACCGGCATTGAACCAGCGTTGCATCGTGCCGTCGACCAGCGCCTGCAAGCCCTGCTCCCGGGCCGTCTGGATGCGCGCGCTCCAGACGCCGGCATCGACGCTGGCACTGGTATTCGACACCACCAGGCGCCGGACGCGAACGGTGTTGGCCGCCAGCCAGAGGCCGATCATGCCGCCGACCGACACGCCGACGAACGAGAACTGGTCGATGCCCGCTGCATCCGCCGCCAGCAGGACCTGATTCGCCAGTTGCGGCACCGTCCACGTGGTTCTGCCGCCAATCAGGCTGGAAGCGCCATGGCCGGGTAGATCGAGCCGCAGCACGCGGTAGTGGCGCAACAGCGCCGGCATGAGGCCATCCCACAACGAGGTATCGCTGCCGAGGGAATTGGCAAGGATTAGCGCGGGCGCATCCCGACGACCATCGGTCCGTCAGAAGACCCGCGCGCCATCGGATTCAATGAACGGCACGAATGACTCCTCAGGAAACGGTGATGCCACGTTTGGTGATGACATCACGCCATTTGGTGATCTCGCTCGCGATCAGGGTACGGAACTCCTCGGACGATCCCGCGACACTCTCAGAGCCCAGGCTGGCAAGCTTTGACACGACCTCCGGATGGCGCAGGGCCTTGACCGTCTCGGCATTCAGCTTGCGCACCACGGTGTCCGGCACGCCCGCCGGCGCCATCAAACCATACCATCCGCGCACTTCATAGCCACTCAGGCCGGCTTCCTGCATGGTCGGCACATCGGGCAGCTCCGGCGTGCGCTTTGGCGAAGTCACCGCCAGTGGGCGCAGCTTGCCGGCCTTGATATGCGGCAGCACCAGCACGAGGTGGTCGATGGAATAGTCAACCTCGTTGGCCAACAAGGCCGTGACCGCCAGCGATGCACCCTTGTACGGGATGTGCATGCTCTTCACACCCAGCTGCTGCATCAGCTCGACCCCCAGATGCTGCGGCGTACCCGCCCCGACACTCGAGAAGTTGATCTTTTCGCCTTGCGCCTTCAGGAGGCTGGCGAACTCGGAGAAATTCTTGACCTTGCTCGACGCGTTGACGCACAGCACCAGTGGTGTCGCGGCGACCAGCGAAATGGGGACGAGGTCCTTTAGCGGATCGTAGCCAAGATTCTTGTAGAGCGTGACATTCGGTGCCAGCGGTCCGCTCGCAGCCATCAACAGGGTATAGGGATCGCCGCGCGAGCTGCGCGCCACGTACGCCGTGCCGATGTTTCCGCCTGCGCCGGGCTTGGCCTCCACGACCACCGGCTGTCCCATCGACTGGAAGAATTTTTCGCCGACGATGCGCGACAGGATATCGACGATGCCGCCCGACTGATACGGCGAGATGATACGGATCGGGCGATTGGGATACGCTTCATTGGCCAGCACGGGAAATGCAAGCGACGCACCGATGGCGCTTGCCCCTTGCAGGAATTGACGGCGATTCTTGATCATGGACTGTGTCTCCTAGAGGTTCCCTCGGCTGTCTCGCCGATTGGGTATGACGGTTTAACAGATGGATGCATGTTGCCCGTACTGCGGCATCTGACTGCCACACTGCCAACAGAAAGCCGCCCTGCGGTTGGCGTGCAGGCACCGAGCCATATATGCGCCGGTATCATGACGCGCAGGTTCTTATGCAGGGCGCTGCCGCAGTTGCTCGCGCTGTCTGCGGCGCCCGCAGGAAAGCGGATTACTTTTGACGCATGGTCACGTGTTCATGCGCCAGCAGGCTGCCGTGACATCGCTGACGCGGCGGCGAGCATCGGCACCACACAGTGGGCGAAGTGCTCCCCGAGATTGGTTCACTCATATCCCTTCCTTGATGTCAGGTCATGTTGCCCATGAAGATCGCCTCCGCAAGCACGTCAGGACCCGGGACATGGCCAATATAGGTTTGTGCGTGAAGGGAATAAAGTGAAATCGGTGTCGACGCCCCATGAGCGGGATTCATATGCGGGCGTGGTATGTGTTCATGCGCGCGTGAATCGGGACATGGCAATCATGAAGAGAAGAGATGTTCGTGATCCTGAGAAATCGCGACATCCACAACCAAGGAGTCAAGCGTTCCCAACGGCTCAAAGTTACGATCTTGCCTATCGGCGTTCGTGGGAATGCACCAGCGATCGATCCAAAACAAAAAGGGTGACAGGAAAAATCCTGTCACCCTTCGATACTGCTGGTGGGCCTCCCGTGAGTCGAACACGGCACCAACGGATTATGAGTCCGCTGCTCTAACCAGGCATGAGCTAGAGGCCCTGAACGGCAGACCGCCGGGCAAGCCCGGCGGTGGCTCCGCACATCACTGCTGGCGGATCAGTTCTCTTCGAGGAAGCTCTTGAGCTTGTCGGACCGGCTCGGGTGGCGCAGCTTGCGCAGGGCCTTGGCTTCGATCTGGCGAATGCGTTCGCGTGTGACGTCGAACTGCTTGCCGACTTCTTCGAGCGTGTGGTCGGTGCTCATCTCGATACCGAAGCGCATGCGCAGTACCTTGGCTTCGCGCGGCGTGAGCGAGTCGAGTACGTCCTTCATGACGTGGCGCATCGAGTCACGCAGCGCAGCTTCGGCCGGCGCCAGCGTGTTGGTGTCTTCGATGAAGTCGCCCAGATGGGAATCGTCGTCGTCACCGATCGGCGTTTCCATGGAGATCGGCTCCTTGGCGATCTTCATGATCTTGCGGATCTTGTCCTCGGGCATTTCCATCTTCTCGGCCAGCGTTGCCGGATCCGGTTCGTTACCGGTTTCCTGCAGGATCTGGCGCGAGATGCGGTTCATCTTGTTGATCGTTTCGATCATGTGCACCGGAATGCGGATGGTGCGGGCCTGATCGGCGATCGAGCGCGTGATGGCCTGACGGATCCACCACGTGGCATAGGTCGAGAATTTGTAGCCACGGCGATATTCGAACTTGTCCACCGCCTTCATGAGGCCGATGTTGCCTTCCTGGATCAGGTCGAGGAACTGCAGCCCACGGTTGGTGTACTTCTTGGCGATGGAGATCACGAGACGCAGGTTGGCCTCGGTCATCTCGCGCTTGGCTTCACGCGCCCGCTTCTCGCCTTCCGACATCTTGCGGTTGACCTGCTTGAGTTCGGGCAGCGGCAGCACGACGCGCGCCTGCAGATCGATCAGCTTCTGCTGCAGTTCCTGCACCGCGGGCACGTTGCGCTCGATGATCTCGCTGTACGGCTTGTTGTCGGCAACGAGTGTCTGGATCCAGTCCAGATTGGTTTCGTTGCCGGGGAAACGGGCAACGAAATCGCTGCGCGGGAAGCCGCACTTGTCCACGACGATGTTCAGGATAGCGCGTTCGAGCTTGCGCACTTCGTCCACCTGGCCCCGCAGCGTGTCGCACAGGCGTTCGACATTGCGTGCAGTGAAGCGCACGGTCATCAGTTCGGCCTGGATGGCTTCCTGTGCCTTGACGTACGGCTTGGACTTGTAACCTTCCTTCTCGAAGGCGCGGCGCATCTTGTCGAACTGGTCGGCGATGATGCGGAATTTCTCGAGCGAGGCCTGCTTCAGCTCCTCGAGCTGACGAGCCGAGGCGCCCGCCGCTGCGGCTTCATCGCTCTCGTCTTCGTCGCTTTCCTCGTCGCTGTCCTCATCCTGCTCTTCGTCATCGGCGGCAGCGGTGGCGGCGCCGGAGAAGTCGATGTCGCCGGCCTCTTCGGCGTTCGGGTCGATCAGGCCATCCACGAATTCGTCGATCTTGATCTCGTCATTGGCAACGCGATCGGCAATGGCGAGGATTTCGGCGATGGTGACCGGGCAGGCGGAGATGGCCATGACCATGTCTTTCAGGCCGGCTTCGATCCGCTTGGCGATCTCGATTTCGCCTTCACGCGTCAGCAGTTCGACCGTGCCCATTTCACGCATGTACATGCGTACCGGGTCGGTCGTGCGGCCGAACTCGGAGTCCACGGTGGAGAGCGCAGCCTCGGCTTCTTCCTCGGCTTCTTCCTCGGTGGTGACGTTGGGTGCGTTGTCGTTGAGCAGCAGCGTCTCGGCATCCGGCGCCTGTTCGTAGACGGCGATGCCGATGTCGTTCAGCGTGGCAACGAGCGTGTCGAGCGCATCCGCCTCGACCATGTCGTCAGGCAGATGGTCGTTGATTTCGGCGTAGGTCAGGTAGCCGCGCGACTTGCCGAGCTTGATGACAGCCTTGAGTTTCTGGCGGCGCAGCTCCAGTTCTTCCTCGGTACCTGGCTGGGTCGAGGCGAACTCCTTGAGCAGGGCCTTTTCCTTGGCCTTGCGGTCCTTGGCGCGCTGCTTGTCGGACTTGGCGGCAGGCACATCGGCGGGAATGTCTTCCTCGAAAAACTCTTCGCCGAGATCGGCCACGCTATCGTCGGCCTGCGCAGCAGCCTTGGGCTTGCGACCGCGCTTCTTCGGCTCCGCCGCCGGGACTGCCGCGACTGCCGGTTTGGCCGGGCGTGCAGCAGCGGACACGGTTTTCTTCTCGACTTCGGTATCTTTCTGTTTCGACACGATGTTTTGCTTACCTTTTACTGATGCCACGCTGGCGGTACGCGTCTGACTGCTCTTGGCCACACTACCGCGTGCAGGAGCACTGGCCGCAGACGCGGCGCGCGAGGCCGTGGTCCGGGTCGCTGCAGGAGCCTTGGCTACCTTGGCAGCGACCTTGGCAACCATTTCGGCGCTTGGGGTGCTTTTTGGCGTAGTACGGGTGGCTGCGCGGTCGGTGGCGCGGTCCGTGGTTTTCTTTGCGACGGTTTTCCCTGCGGCTTGCGTTCCCCTGCTCGCGCCCGCCACAGGCTTGGCTGTCCGTGTCGCGGATGCCTTACCTTTCGTGACTGCAGATGCTGCCTTCGCTGCGCCCCGACTTGCCACCGGAGTTGCAGTTCGGGTCGCGGACGCCTTCGTCTTAGCCATGGGAACGCTCACTTTTACCAAAAGGGGAAAAAGATTTCGCAATCGGAACCGGCTATTGTAGCACGCCGGCACCCTCGCTTATGAGTCAATTGAGGTTTTTACCTGTGAAATCAAGGCTTAGAGCCGTTACAAAATGATGCCGAACGTGGCTTTCTACCGTCCGGCCAGCGCCGCAGAAGGACTGCCACGGGAAGCCACGCCTTTGGTTCATGACGATCTCAAGCACGCGGCTGGTCTCTGAATGTATAGAACATCACTTCCAGTTTGTCGAATCAAAAGTGCACTCTGCATCGCCAAACATTCCGGAGATCCCTGCGCCGGATGGATGCCCGGATCGCCTTTGGCTCCTGCCTCAGTCCGAAACACCGCCAGGACCAACCGGCATGACGGCACCTCCCGGCGCCTTACGCCATCTGGCGGCGCCGCGTGATCTCGCCAATCAGCCACCGCAGGCGCTCCCGGGCGGCATCGTCAGCCGTCCCGGATTCGATCTGCTGCTGCAGGACGGCCAGCTCGCGCTTGAGCGGCTCCGCCAGCAACTTGGCGAGCGCGCCCTGGAATTCCGCGAGGGCAGGCGCCTCTTCGATATCGTCCGCGAGCGCAGCGGTACGCACTGCGGCATAGGTCTCGGCATAGGGCGATTGCGCCAGGGCTTCGGAAAATCCCGCGAAATTCACGTTCTCGCCCATGACGGCACACTCGCCAAGCAGGTGCGCGAGCACCTCGCTTTGCGGCTGCCCGTCATCGCACAAGCCGTTGCGGGTGGCCTCATCGACGTGCTGCACGAAATGCGGATAGCGCATCAGCAACTGGAGTACGCGTTGCTCCAATGCCGTCGGCGCCTGCCGGTTGGTGCGCGGGCGGGGACGGGTCATCCGGCCAGCCTGGGCCGGATCGCTCTTCAAGCCGCACAGCGCTTCGATATCCGCCGGCGTGGTGTCGGTCAGTTCCGCCAGGCCGCGCACGATCTGCAGGCGCAGGCCGCTCGCCGGCATGGCCTGCAGGAGCGGCTTGGCCTCGTATTGCGTGCGTGCCCGCCCTTCCGGCTGGCGCAGATCCTGACCGTCGCTGACGGACTGCAGCAGAAAACGCGACAGCGGCATGGCATTGCGGATTTCGCTGGCGAAGGCTTCCTGGCCCTGTTCGCGGACGAAGCTGTCAGGATCATGCTCCGATGGCAGGAACAGGAACTGGATGGATTTGTTGTCGGCCACGTGGGGCAAGGCAGCCTCGAGCGCGCGCCGTGCAGCACGCCGCCCGGCGCTGTCGCCATCGAAGGAAAAGATCACGGTATCGGCCTGGCGCAACAGCTTCTGTACATGCATCGGGGTACACGCGGTGCCAAGCGTCGCCACGGCGTTGGCAAACCCCAGTTGGGCAAGCGCGACGACATCCATATAGCCTTCCACCACCAGCACATAGCCGGTTTCGCGGATGGCATGGCGGGCCTCGAACAGGCCATAGAGTTCGTTACCCTTGCTGAACAGCGGCGTCTCGGGCGAATTCAGGTACTTGGGCTCCCCGCCATCAAGTACGCGTCCGCCAAAGCCAATGACCTGACCTTTGGTATTGCGGATGGGGAACATGATGCGGTCGCGGAAGCGGTCATAACGCCGATGGCGACCATCGGTATCGGTCTTTTCGCTTTCGATGACAAGACCGCCTTCGATCAACGGACCGGCCACGGCATCGTCCCGGTAGCTGCCAAATACTGACTCGAGCGATTGCCAGTCGTCCGGCGCATAGCCGAGTGCAAAACGTGCAGCCACCTCGCCGGTGAGGCCACGCCGCTTCAGGTACTGGATGGCCGGTTGCGCGCCCCGCAAGGCGCGTTTGTAGAATTCGCTCGCGCGCGTCATCGCCTCGCTCAGCGCCAGTGTGCGCGCCTGCTGCGCGGCGCGCTGGCCGGCCGGCAGGTGATCGCGCTCCTCCGGCACCACGAGCCCGACGGACTGCGCGAGATCACGGATCGCTTCCACATACGACGCGCCCGAATGCTCCATCAGGAAGCCGATGGCCGAGCCGTGCGCCCCACAGCCAAAGCAGTGATAGAACTGCTTGGTCGGGGAAACAGTGAACGACGGGGATTTCTCGTTATGGAACGGACACAGCCCCATGAAATTCGCTCCGCCCTTCTTCAGCTGCACGTAGCGCCCGACGACATCGACGATGTCGACGCGAGCCAGCAGATCCTGAATAAAAGCTTGTGGAATCACGCGGATGAGGGTCCTGAGAACGGCGGGTGCCAGAGCAGCGCTCCGCTGGAAAGCCATGGTCCGCCAGAGCGGACCACGCTGACACTATAACAAGCGGATGCAGAGGCGTGAAGCAACGGCGCGCCGAATGCCTGAACACGCGTGCGGCGTACGCAGCCGCCGCGCAAAAAAACAATGGCCGGAACAGGCGCGCAACGTGCAATATAAAAGCCGTGGCCGCGCAGCCACTTTCCATAGGAGGCTACCGCCAGCCTTACTGGCCGGCAAGCACCGACTTGACCTGGGCCGACACAGCCGTCATGTCGGCGCGGCCAGCCAAGCGCGGCTTGAGCACGCCCATGACCTTGCCCATGTCCTGCGGGCCGGCAGCGCCGGTCTCGGCAACCGCCTTGCGGACCTCGGACAGAGTTTCGTCGGCGCTCAGCTGGGCCGGCATGTAATCCTGCAGCACGACGAGCTCAGCCTGCTCCTGCGCCACGAGATCATCGCGCCCGGCCTGCTGGAACTGGGTGATGGAATCCTTGCGCTGCTTCACCAGCTTGTCAATGACGGCCAGCACGGCGGCATCGTCCAGGGTGATCCGCTCATCCACCTCGCGCTGCTTGATGGCAGCCAGCAACAGGCGGATGGTGCCAAGGCGGCCGGCTTCGCGGGCGCGCATGGCGGTCTTCATGTCTTCGGTGATTTTGTCTTTGAGGGACATGGAACACTCCTGAGGCGGCAATGGGACAGTGCCCACACACCCGCCATAAATTCGATTCATGAACGACGAAAACCCGCTCAAGCGAAACGCTGAGCGGGTTCTTGCGATGCCGACTGTAATCAGTACAGTTTCTTCGGCAGCATCTGGCTGCGGATGCGCTTGTAGTGGCGCTTCACGGCAGCTGCTTTCTTACGCTTGCGCTCGGCCGTCGGCTTCTCATAGAACTCGCGTGCGCGCAGTTCCGTGAGCAGGCCATTCTTTTCGATGGTGCGCTTAAAGCGACGCATCGCAACTTCAAACGGCTCGTTTTCTTTCAAGCGAATAGTGGTCATGTGCCCGTAACTCTTGTGCAGGGTTTGCAAAGACTGCGACTGTAGCAGCTTTTTGGAAAAATTGCCAGCCCTCTGGCAATTTTAGTGGCTCATGGCGGCATAGTCATGTGGGTGGGCGCCAACCAGCGCACAGTGACATCAGTCGGTGGACTCCCGGGGGAGTCGCTCGGGGCACGATGCCCGCGGTGGGGAACGGGCGCGAATTTACAGTTCTTTAATAGTGTCGCAAGAGCAATCTTTATAGGATAACGATGTAAATTTTTCTAATTTCAGATTTAAGTTTTATTTACTGAGCGACGCCAACATGTTCTCCGTTAACAATTCAGCCCACCCCAGCCTTCACGTCAATGCCCCAGATCCAGCATCATCCGGTGTTTCGCAATCCGCAGGGAGCAAACGCAAGTCGTCGCCGTCGCGCGACCGCACGATGCATGAGCCGATCCTCGGCACCCAGACGCCAAGCGCCTGCATCAGCCGGGACGACTTGCGCGCGGACAAGAAAGGCAAGTACGGTGATCACCAAGCCCTCACACCGGAGCGCAACTTTCATGGCGCGCCTCTCAGCCTGGCACCCGCTCCCTTCATGCCGATCACGTTCAACCCGTACACCCAGCGCAGCCCATCTCTGAATCAGCGCCAGCTTCCCTGGTAAGTCAGCTCCTCATGTGCGGCCGCGATCAAGCGGCTCGCGTGCCAGTACAGCGCCCCCAACCCACCCGGCTAGTACGCGGCTGCCGCGCGCGCTGCCGCGACTGCCGATGCCCACGCCCATTGAAAGTTGTATCCGCCAAGCCAGCCGGTGACATCGACGACTTCGCCGATCATATAGAGGCCAGGCACCGACTCCGCCATCATCGTCGCAGATGACAGGGCGCGGGTATCGACGCCGCCCAGTGTGACCTCGGCCTTGCGGTAGCCCTCCGAGCCGGACGGCCGGAGTTCCCAGCGGTTCAGCCGTTCGCCAAGGCGTCGCAGGGCCTTGTCCGGCAGTTCGCCAAGTGGCGCCGTGGGGGACACCCCTTCCATGGCGCACCAGGCATCGGCCAGCCGGGCAGGCAGGCGCTGCGCCAGCACGTTGTTGAGGTGGCGGCGCGAGGCCTGTTTTTCGTCCAGGAGCCACTCCGCGGCATCGTCGTCGGGCAACAGGTCGACCGCAATGGCGGTGCCCGGCTGCCAGTAGCTGGAAATCTGCAGGATGGCCGGCCCGGACAGGCCGCGATGGGTCAGCAGCAGGTCTTCGCGGAAACTGCCTTTGCCCTTGCCTGCGCCGGTACTCAGCTGGCAATCGAGGGCGATGCCGGACAATTGCGCAAACGGCGCCCAAGCCTCGGCCGGAAACGTTAGCGGAACCAGCGCCGGCCGGGTTTCGATGATGTGCAGTCCGAACTGGCGCGCCAGCCGGTAGCCGAAGTCCGTCGCACCGATCTTGGGGATGGACAACCCGCCGGTGGCCACCACCAGTTGCCGGCTGCGAAACACGCCCTGGGTGGTGTCGATCTCGAAGTCATCGCCCGCCCGGCGCACCGCCTGGATCGTGCAGCCGCTGCGCAGCGCCACGTCGCCGGCGGCGCATTCGGCGCGCAGCATGGCGATGATGTCCTCGGCGCTATCGTTGCAGAACAGTTGGCCCTTGTGCTTCTCGTGCCAGGCGATGTCATGCTTGCGCAACAGGTCAAGAAAGTCCTGCGGCGTATAGCGTGCAAGCGCGGAGCGGCAGAAATGGGGATTCTGCGACAAAAAATTGGCCGGCGAGGCATGCAGGTTAGTGAAGTTGCAGCGCCCGCCGCCCGAGATGCGGATCTTTTCGCCCAGCCGGGTCGCGTGGTCCAGCAGCAGCACGCGGCTGCCCAGCTGCCCGGCCACCCCCGCGCACATCATGCCGGCAGCGCCTGCGCCAATCACGGCCAGATCGTAGCGGGACATTCGATTCACCATCCAGAAACAGAATGACGCGCATTGTAACGGAGCCGCCCGCACCGGCATGGCCGGCTTGTGCTACGCTGCGCGCATCCTTGTCATTCCTGCGCTGTTCCCATGCTCGTTCTCGGTGTCGAATCTTCCTGCGATGAAACCGGCCTGGCCCTGTATGACACGACCGACGGCCTGCTGGCACATGCCCTGCACTCGCAGATCGCCATGCACCGGGCCTACGGCGGCGTCGTGCCGGAACTGGCCTCGCGCGACCATATCCGTCGCGTGGTGCCACTACTGAACGAGGTCCTGCAGCGCGCCGGACGCACCCGTGCTGACATCGATGCGATCGCCTATACGCGCGGCCCCGGCCTGGCCGGCGCGTTGCTGGTCGGGGCATCGTTCGCCAACGCCCTGGGCTACGCCCTGCGGGTGCCGATGATCGGCGTGCATCATCTGGAAGGCCATCTGCTGTCACCGTTGCTGGCCTCCGATCCGCCGGCGTTCCCGTTCGTGGCGCTGCTGGTATCGGGCGGCCACACGCAGCTGATGCGCGTCGACGGCGTCGGCCAGTACACGCTGCTAGGCGAAACGCTCGACGATGCGGCCGGCGAGGCCTTCGACAAGACCGCCAAACTGCTCGGCCTCGACTACCCGGGTGGCCCGGCGGTCTCGCGGCTGGCTGAATTCGGGATCGAGGGCGCCTACGAATTGCCGCGCCCGATGCTGCATTCGGGCAATCTGGATTTCTCCTTTGCGGGACTCAAGACGGCGGTGCTGACCCAGGTGCGCAAGCTCGGCAATGTGTGCGAGCAGGACCGCGCCAACCTGGCGCGCGCGTTTGTCGATGCGGCAGTGGACGTGCTGGCCGGCAAGGCGCTGGCGGCCCTGAAGCAGACGCGCCTGAAACGGCTGGTGGTCGCCGGCGGCGTGGGCGCGAATGCCCAGCTGCGCGCGCGCCTCAACCATGACGCGCAGCGGCGCGGGCTGAAGGTGTACTACCCGGAACTGGCATTCTGTACCGACAACGGTGCGATGATCGCCTTTGCCGGCGCCATGCGCCTGCAGGCCGATCCGGAGCAGGTTCAGGATGGCTACGGTTTCGGCATCACGCCGCGCTGGGATCTGGAGGATATCCGTATCCCGGCACCGGTAGCAGGTTGATAGCGCGACCCCTCGCGCCGGAGAGAAAAACCAACGCCCCAAAGCAACATTCCCGCCGTAGCGGGAATGTCGGGGAAACATCGAACGGAGCGAACCGATCAAGCCTTGCGCTTGTCGCGCTCGATTACGGCATAGGCGCTGTGGTTGTGGATCGACTCGAAATTTTCCGCTTCCAGCACATAGGCCACGATGCGGTCGTCGCGATTCAGGCGCATGGCGATATCACGCACCAGATCTTCCACGAACTTGGGATTCTCGTAGGCGCGCTCGGTCACGAACTTCTCATCCGGACGCTTGAGCAGGCCCCACAGTTCGCACGAGGCCTCTTCCTCGGCCATGCGCACCAGTTCCTCGACCGGCAGGTCGGCCACCAGTTCGACATGCATGGTGATATGCGAGCGCTGGTTGTGCGCGCCATACTGTGAGATCTGCTTGGAACACGGGCACAGGCTCGTCACCGGCACCAGTGCCTTCATTGACAGCGTCGACTTGCCGTCACGGATCTCGCCGATCAGCGTCACTTCATAGTCGAGCAGCGACTGCACGCCGGACACCGGCGCAGTCTTGTTGATGAAATATGGGAATGTCACCTCGATACGGCCAGCCTCGGCCTCGAGCCGCTGCAGCATGTCCTCGACCAGGCCGTTGAAGCCGACCAGGCTCAGCGGACCCTTCTGGTTTTCCAGCAGGGCGACAAAACGCGACATGTGCGTGCCCTTCTGGTCGGCCGGCAGATGCACATCCAGATTGAACGTGCCGACCGTGGCCTGCACGCCCTGCGGGGTTTCAAGTGAAAACGGGTAGCGTACGCCGCGCACGCCGACGCGCTGGATGGGAATCTGGCGGGTATCCGGTGTGGACTGGACATCCGGCATCACAAAAGCGGGATTGATATCGTTCATGAGACCTGGTTTCCTCTACGGTCGTGGCCCGCTCGCAGAATGCCGGGCCTCGCAACGAGTCTGAAACCGCAAAACGGATTCTCATGGATTGCCCACAAGTCTTCCCTTTTGCGACTGCGACAGATGACTACGGCACAGTGTAAGGGAAAAACCCGCAGGATGCCCGCTATGGGGCTAAACCCATGCATTACGTACGGTCGATAGATTTAAACTATCGACCTGGGCGCTCACGCGCTCCGGCTGCTGGGCGCCACGCCTGACGCTGCGACCAGTGTGGGCCAGGCCTTCCGGATGGAGGCCTCGATACCCTTGGCATCAAGGCCGCACTGGGCCAGCAGCAATGCCGGATCGCCATGATCGACAAAACGGTCGGGCAGGCCCAGCTGCAGCACGGGCAACGCGATATCCATCGCGGCCAGCGCTTCCAGGCAGGCGGAACCCGCGCCACCCATCACGCAGCCCTCTTCCACTGTCACGAACCGGTCGTGGTCTGCAGCGAGCGTGCGCAGCAGCTCCACATCGAGCGGCTTGACGAAGCGCATGTTGACCACCGTCGCATCGAGTGCCTCACCGGCTGCGAGCGCGGGATGCAGCATCGAACCGAACGCCAGGATCGCGGTACGCTGTCCGGCCGGTGCATGGCCGGTACGGCGCACTTCACCCTTGCCGACGGGCAGCGCGCTCAATACCGCATCGACGGCCACGCCGGGTCCTGCGCCACGCGGGTAGCGCACGGAGGCCGGGCCATCGTGATGAAAACCCGTAGTGAGCATCTGACGGCATTCGTTCTCGTCCGCCGGCGTCATGATCAGCATGTTGGGGATGCAACGCAGGTAGGCAATGTCGTATGCGCCGGCGTGTGTCGCACCGTCCGCGCCAACCAGTCCCGCGCGGTCGAGCGCGAACAGCACCGGCAGGTTCTGCAGCGCGACATCATGAATCAGCTGGTCGTAGGCCCGCTGCAGGAAGGTCGAGTAGATCGCCACCACAGGCTTCATGCCTTCGCACGCCAGCCCGCCGGCAAACGTGACGGCATGCTGCTCGGCGATGCCGACGTCATAGTAGCGGTCCGGGAAGCGGCGCTCGAACTCCACCATGCCCGAGCCTTCACGCATCGCCGGCGTGATGCCAACAAGGCGCGCATCAGCGGCAGCCATGTCGCACAGCCAGTCGCCGAACACCTTGGTGTAGGCAGGACGGCTCGGCTTGGCGGCAGGGCGGATGCCTTCCGCCGGATCGAACTTGCCGGGTCCGTGGTACAGCACCGGATCCGCTTCCGCCAGCTTGTAGCCTTGGCCCTTGCGCGTCACCACGTGCAGGAACTGCGGACCGCGTCCGGCATGGGCCAGTTCGCGGATATTCTGCAGGGTCGGCACCAGTGATTCGAGATCGTGCCCGTCGATGGGACCGATATAGTTGAAACCGAATTCCTCGAACATCGTCGCCGGCACCAGCATGCCCTTGGCGTGCTCTTCGAAGCGCTTGGCGAACTCGAGTACCGGCGGCGCCACCGACAGGACTTTCTCGATGCCCTTCTTGGTCGCGGCGTAGAAACGCCCGCTCATCAGGCGCGCCAGATAGCGGTTGAGCGCGCCGACAGGCGGCGAGATCGACATATCGTTGTCGTTGAGGATGACCAGCAGCGGCACGTCGCGATACACACCAGCGTTGTTCATCGCCTCGAAGGCCATGCCGGCCGTCATCGCCCCATCACCGATCACGGCAATGGCCACACGGTCCTCGCCCTTGGTCTTGGCGCCCAGCGCCATGCCGAGTGCCGCAGAAATCGAGGTAGACGAATGCGCCGTACCGAAGGTGTCGTACTCGCTTTCGCTGCGGCGGGGAAAACCGGAGATGCCATCGAGCTGGCGCAGCGTATGCATCCGTTCGCGCCGGCCCGTCAGGATCTTGTGCGGATAGCTCTGGTGGCCGACATCCCATACGACGCGGTCTTCAGGCGTGTTGAACACGTAGTGCAGGGCAATGGTCAGTTCGACCGTACCCAGGTTGGAAGACAAGTGTCCCCCAGTCTGCGAGACCGATTCCAGCACGAACTGCCGCAGCTGATCGGCCAGCGCCGGCAGTTGCCGACGGTCCAGCTTGCGCAGGTCGGATGGGGAATCAATGGTATTCAGAAGCTCGTACGTCATCGTCATGGTGCCCGGCCGGGCCCGGTATCAGTGGGTTCGCAGAACGATCAGGTCGGCCAGCTGGCGCAGCCGCAGCCCGCCGTCACCGCTGCCTGCCAGGGCATCGAGCGCGGCATGCGCCTCGTCGCGCAGACGGCCAGCCAGCGCGCGGGCCTCATCGAGCCCGAGCAGCGAAACGTAGGTGGGTTTGTCGTGCGCGGCATCCTTGCCCGCCGTCTTGCCCAACGTGGCGGTATCGGCCGTCACGTCCAGAATATCGTCGACCACCTGGAAGGCCAGGCCCATTGCCTGCGCATAGCGGTCCAGCAGACCGCGTGCGTCGCCCGAGAGGTTGCCGCACAATCCCCCCATCCGCACGCTGGCGCGCAGCAGCGCACCGGTCTTCTTGCGGTGCATGGTTTCGAGCGCCTCGCGCGACAGCGCCATGCCCACGCTTTCGAGATCGATGGCCTGTCCGCCCGCCATGCCGAGCGAACCCGAGGCCTGTGCCAGTTCGACGACCAGCGCCAGCCGCACACCGGCTGCCAGGTCCGCGCCGCCATCGCCACCGGCCAGCGCTTCGAACGCCTGCGTCTGCAGCGCGTCGCCCACCAGCAGCGCGGTGGCTTCGTCGTAGGCCTTGTGCACCGTGGGACGACCTCGGCGCAAATCGTCGTCATCCATGCACGGCATATCGTCGTGCACCAGCGAATAGGCGTGGATCATTTCGACCGCGGCTGCAGCGGCATCGAGTGCCGCCGGCGTCGCGCCGGACACGGCCCCGGCCGCATGCACCAGCAGCGGCCGCACACGCTTGCCGCCGCCCAGCGCCGCATAGCGCATGGCCTCGTGCAGGCGCGCCGGCACGGTATCCGCTGGCGGCAGGTAATGGTCGAGAGCGGTTTCAGTACGGGCGGCGATGGCGTTGACCCAGGCGTCGAAGCCGCTCATGCCACATCATCCTCTGCCGCAGTCAACGGCTTCAGCGACTCGCCCTCGAGCACGCGCACCTGCTGCTCCACGCGTTCCAGCACCTGCTGGCAGTACTTCACCAGCTCGGCACCGCGCCGGTAGGCGGCGAGCGAGGCTTCCAGCGGCAACTCACCGCTCTCCATCGATGCCACCAGGGTATCGAGTTCCGCCATGGCAGCCTCGTACGAAGCTGGTGCGGCAACGGCTTCCGGGAGCGTGTCCGGGAGGGTTTTGGCTTTCGGCATGCCCAACAAGGTCCTGGATGTAATCTGTCCCGCAGCGGTCCATCCGGCGGGAATCTCGTATTCTACGGCAATTGCCCGGCGAACCGCCTGCCAACGCGCGCAAAAATGCACGCAAAAGCCCTTGCAGACGGGCACAGCCGGGCTTGCCTGGGGTACAATTTCCCTTTTGCCGTGAACCGACGCAGCGTTTCGGCGTCAAATCAGGGCTGTTTGTCCCATATCGATTTTTCGATGGTTGGGTTGTTCACTGCTTTCACCTTATTTGGGAGTGGGGATAATGTCCAATCTCAGCACCGCGCTGAAACTGGTGCCATCCGAAACCCAGTTGCCCGTCACCGCATACTTTGACGAGGCACTGCATCAACAAGAGCTGGACCTGCTGTTCAAACCGGGACCCGGTTACGTCGGCCACGCGCTGATGGTGCCGGAATCCGGCGATTACCATGCGCTGCCGGCCGAGAACGAAGGCCGCATCCTCGTTCGCAACGGTGACGACATAGAACTGTTGTCGAATGTCTGCCGCCATCGCCAGGCTGTCATGCTGAATGGCAGGGGCAACGCCACGAACATCGTATGCCCGCTGCACCGCTGGACCTACGACCTGAAGGGCGAACTGCTCGGCGCACCGCATTTCAGCGAACAGCCGTGCCTGAATCTGGGCCGCTCGCCATTGCAGAACTGGAATGGCCTGCTGTTCGACGGCAAGCGCGACGTGCGCGCCGACCTGGCCCGCCTGGGCGTCGCCAAGGATCTCGATTTCAGCGGCTACATGCTCGACCATGTCGAGGTCCATGACTGCAACTACAACTGGAAGACCTTCATCGAGGTCTACCTGGAGGACTACCACGTCGAGCCGTTCCATCCGGGCCTTGGCAACTTCGTGACGTGTGACGACCTGGTCTGGGAGTTCGGCGACTGGTACAGCGTGCAGACCGTCGGCCTGAACGCCGGTCTGCGCCGCCCCGGCACGCCGGCGTACAAAAAGTGGCACGACGCGATCATGCACTTCAACCGCGGCGAGTTGCCCAAGCAAGGTGCGATCTGGCTGACCTACTTCCCCAACATCATGGTCGAGTGGTACCCGAACGTGCTGGTGGTGTCGACGCTGCACCCGCTGGGCCCGCGCAAGACGCGTAACGTCGTGGAGTTCTACTACCCCGAGGAAGCCGTGCTCTTCGAACGCGAATTCGTCGAGGCAGAACGCGCCGCCTACATGGAAACCTGCATTGAAGACGACGAGATCGCCGAACGCATGGATGCCGGCCGTGCCATTCTCATGGCACGGGGTGTCAACGAGGTCGGTCCGTATCAGTCGCCCATGGAAGACGGCATGCAGCACTTCCATGAGTGGTACCGGCGCGAGATGCGGATCGGCTGATCCCCTGGCGCGGCAACCGCTGCAGCAGCGATACGTCAATCCGCCATGAAAAAGCCCCGCCTGTGCGGGGCTTTTTGCTTTCCGTGGCCGTGCGCTCAATCGATCGGATCAAGCTTCGCAATGCCAAGCGCCAGCCATTTGGTATCGTGCCGCTTGAACTTGATCTGGGCGCGCGCATCCGCTCCCTCACCCTCGAGCGCGACGATCTTGCCTTCGCCGAACTTGTTGTGGAACACCGACTGCCCCACGCGGAACCCGGTCTTTTCGCTGCGCTTGGCATCAGCATAGCCATTGCCGGTATCCATGCCGCCAGTCGGCTTAGTGCCCGTGTACCCCATTTCGTCCGGACGCTTGAACCAGTCGCGCCCCCAACCGCCTGAGCTACTGCCGCCAGTGCCGATACGCTGCTGCGCATAGCTCTGCTGCTGCGGCGTCAGCCATTTGAGCGTGTGCTCCGGCAACTCATCGAAGAAGCGCGAGCGGATGTGGTAGCGCGTCTGCCCATGCAGCATGCGGCTCTGCGCGAACGACATATACAGCCGCTGGCGTGCCCGCGTGATGGCCACATACATCAGCCGCCGCTCTTCCTCCAGCCCGCCCGGATCGAGCATGCTGTTCTCGTGCGGAAACAGCCCTTCTTCCAGGCCGGTAATGAAGACCACATTGAATTCCAGGCCCTTGGCGGCATGCACGGTCATCATCTGCACCGCGTCCTGGCCAACCTGCGCCTGGTTATCGCCGGACTCCAGCGAGGCATGCGTCAGAAAGGCGACGATCGGGGTCATCTCGGCGGTGATGGCATCGTCGACGATCACTGCCTCGTCATCGGCCGGCAGCGCCGGCGTGGCATCGCCATCGCGCAGCGGCAAGGCAAAGGCCGGCGCATCGAGGCGATACCCCTCCTCGCCGACGAAAGCCTGCGCGGCGGTCACGAGCTCCTGCAGGTTTTCGATGCGATCCTGCCCTTCTTTCTCGGACTGGTAGTGCGCGATCAGGCCGCTTGCGTGGATCACATGCTCGACGGTTTCCGGCAAGGTCATGTTACGCGTATCGGCCCGCATCTGTTCAATCAGGCGCGCGAAATTGCCGAGGCTGGTGCCAGCCTTGCCGGGCACGTAGGCCACGGCACGGAACAGCGGGCAGTTGGCCATGCGTGCCGCGTCCTGCAATTGCTCGATCGAGCGTGCACCGATGCCGCGCGCAGGGAAGTTCACGACACGTCCGAAGGCGGAGTCGTTCTCCGGATTCTCCAGCAATTGCAGGTACGCCAGCGCGTGCTTGACCTCCGCCCGCTCGAAAAAGCGCAACCCGCCATACACCCGGTACGGGATGCCCGACGAGAACAGCGCATGCTCGATGATGCGGGACTGCGCATTGCTGCGGTAGAGCAAGGCGATCTCGGAACGCAGCATGCCGCCGGCGATGAGATCCTTGATCTCCTCCACCATCCAGCCCGCTTCCAGCGCGTCGGTACCCGCCTGGTACACGCGCACCGGTTCGCCGTGGCCGGCGTCGGTCCGCAGATCCTTGCCGAGGCGGCGGGCGTTATGGGAAATCAGGTGATTGGCGGTGTCGAGGATATTGCCGTGCGAGCGGTAGTTTTGCTCGAGCTTGATCATGTGCCGGACCTGGAACTCGCGTTCGAAGTCCGTCATATTGCCCACGTTGGCGCCGCGGAAGGCATAGATGCTCTGGTCGTCGTCGCCCACGGCGAACACGGCATTGGGCTGCGGTCCGGCGGCGTTGTGGCCGTGACCGGCAAGCAGCTTGAGCCAGGCATACTGCAGCACGTTGGTGTCCTGGAACTCATCGACCAGGATGTGGCTGAAGCGCCGCTGATAGTGATCGCGGATCGCTGCATTGAACGTCAGCAATTCATAGCAGCGCAGCAGCAGTTCGGCGAAATCGACCACGCCTTCGCGCTGGCACTGTGCGTCGTAGGCAACATACAGTTCGACCAGACGGCGATTGAACGGATCGTGCGCCTCCACCTTATCCGGCCGCAGGCCCTGCTCCTTGGCGCTGTTGATAAAGTTCTGCACGGTGCGCGGCGGATACTTCTCGTCGTCCACGTTCAGCGACTTGAGCAGGCGCTTGATAGCCGATTGCTGGTCCTGCGTATCGAGGATCTGAAAGCCCTGTGGCAGTCCCGCATCGCGGAAGTGCGCGCGCAGCATGCGGTTGCACAGGCCGTGGAAAGTGCCGACCCACATGCCGCGCGTATTGATCGGCAGCATCGCCGTCAACCGCGCCAGCATTTCCTTGGCAGCCTTGTTGGTAAAGGTCACGGCCAGCAGGCCGGCGGGCGAGACCTGCCCGGTCTGGATCAGCCATGCGATACGGGTCGTGAGCACCCGCGTCTTGCCACTGCCCGCGCCTGCCAGGATCAGCGCCGGTTCGGCCGGCAGGGTCACGGCAGCAAGTTGTTCGGGATTCAGATTGGCAAGCAGATCGGTCATGCGCAGAGGTGTCCAGTGAATGATCGGATTATACCGAGCTGGCGATGACTGCCGTCCCATCACGGACCATGCAGCCACCCTCACAGCATGCGTCCACGACGATCCACGAGCCTTGGCCGGCGCACTGCAAGCGCCATAGCTGTGCATCAAATGGAATGAATCCGGCGTCACGCGGCGATGAACAGGTACAAAACGGCCGCAAACGCGTGCGCGTCATGGCAATCCCCTATAATCAACGATTCAGCCGAATCTCCTCCCTTGCGCAGCATGACCACAGAAGACCAGTCCCTCGCCAAAAGCTTTGAACCCGCCAATATCGAGGCCCATTGGGGCCCGGAATGGGAAAAACGCGGCATCGCCACGCCCACACTCGACGACGGCAAGCCCGATTTCTCCATCCAGCTGCCGCCGCCGAACGTCACCGGCACGCTGCATATGGGACACGCCTTCAACCAGACCATCATGGACGGCCTGACGCGCCATGCACGCATGATGGGCGCAAACACGCTGTGGCTGCCGGGTACCGACCATGCGGGCATCGCCACCCAGATCGTCGTGGAGCGCCAGCTCGATGCGCAGAAGGTATCGCGCCACGATCTGGGCCGCGAGAAATTCGTCGAGAAAGTGTGGGAGTGGAAGGAACAGTCCGGCTCCACCATTACCGGCCAGATTCGCCGCCTTGGCGCGTCCATTGACTGGTCGCGCGAGTACTTCACCATGGACGAACGCATGTCGTCGTCGGTGGTCGAAGTGTTCGTGCGCCTGTTCGAGCAAGGCCTGATCTATCGTGGCAAGCGCCTGGTGAACTGGGACCCGGTGCTCGGCACCGCCGTGTCCGACCTAGAAGTCGTCAGCGAGGAAGAGGATGGCAGCCTCTGGCACATCCGCTACCCGCTCGTGGAAACCGATGCCGCCAAGGGCCTGACGCACCTGACCGTGGCCACCACCCGCCCGGAGACCATGCTCGGCGACGTGGCCGTGATGGTGCATCCGGAGGATGAACGCTATGCCCACCTGATCGGCAAACAGGTCACGCTGCCGCTGTGCGGCCGCACCATCCCCGTGATCGCCGATGAGTACGTGGACCGCGAATTCGGTACCGGCGTGGTCAAGGTCACGCCTGCCCATGACTTCAACGACTATGCCGTTGGCCAACGCCACGGCCTGCCGCAGATCAGCATCCTGACGCTCGACGCCAAGATCAGCGCCGATGCGCCGGCCGCCTACCAGGGCATGGACCGCTTTGCGGCGCGCAAGCAGATCGTCGCCGATCTCGATGCCCAGGGCCTGCTGGCCGAGGTCAAACCGCACAAGCTGATGGTGCCGCGCGGCGACCGCACAGGCGTGGTGATCGAACCAATGCTGACCGACCAGTGGTTCGTGGCGATGAGCAAGCCCGCCGCGGAGAATGCCTACCGCCCCGGCAAGTCGATCGCCGAAGCGGCGCTCGACGCCGTGCGCAGCGGTGATATCCGCATGGTGCCGGAAAACTGGACCACCACGTACTACCAGTGGCTCGAGAATATCCAGGACTGGTGCATCTCGCGCCAGCTGTGGTGGGGCCACCAGATTCCCGCATGGTATGGCGACAATGGCGAGATCTTCGTCGCCCGCACAGAAGCCGAGGCACAGGCCAAGGCGCAGGCCGCCGGCTACACCGGCGCGCTCAAGCGCGACGACGACGTGCTCGACACGTGGTTCAGCTCCGCGCTGGTGCCCTTCTCCTCGCTCGGCTGGCCGCAGCAGACACCGGAACTGAAGCACTTCCTGCCGTCGTCGGTGCTGGTCACCGGCTTCGACATCATCTTCTTCTGGGTGGCGCGCATGGTGATGATGACCTGCCACTTTACCGGCCAGGTACCATTCCACACCGTGTACGTGCACGGCCTGGTGCGCGACGGTGAAGGCCAGAAGATGAGCAAGTCGAAAGGTAACACGCTCGATCCGATTGACCTGGTGGACGGTATCGACCTCGAATCACTGGTCACCAAGCGTACTTCTGGCCTGATGAATCCCAAGCAGGCGGAGAGCATCGCCAAGAAGACCCGCAAGGAATTCCCGGACGGCATCGCCCCGTGCGGTACCGACGCGCTGCGCTTTACCTTTGCCTCGATGGCCACGCTGGGCCGCAACATCAACTTTGACCTGGCGCGCTGCGAAGGCTACCGCAACTTCTGCAACAAGCTGTGGAACGCCACACGCTTCGTGCTGATGAATACCGAAGGCAAGGACTGCGGCCTTGGGGAATGCAACCACGATTGCGGCCCGGAAGGCTACCTGCACTTCTCGCAGGCCGACCGCTGGATCGTCTCACTCTTGCAGCGCGTGGAAGCCGACGTCGAGAAGGGTTTTGCCGATTTCCGCTTCGACAATATCGCCAGCGCGCTCTACAAATTCGTCTGGGACGAGTACTGCGACTGGTACCTGGAACTCGCCAAAGTGCAGATCCAGACCGGCACCGAAGCCCAGCAGCGCGCCACGCGGCGTACCCTGCTGCGCGTGCTGGAAACCGTGCTGCGTCTCGCACACCCGATCATCCCGTTCATCACCGAAGCCCTCTGGCAGAAAGTGGCGCCGCTTGCCGGCCGCGCGCGCGGTGACGGCAGCGAGACACTGGCACTGCAGGCCTACCCGGTCTCGCAGCCATCGAAGATTGATCTCGCGTCCGAGCAATGGGTCGCGCAACTCAAGGGACTCGTCGACGCCTGCCGCAACCTGCGCGGCGAGATGAACATTTCGCCAGCGCAGCGCGTACCGCTGTATGTGCAGGGCGACAGCGCCTTCCTGCAGGCCGCCTCGCCGTATCTGCAGGCGCTGGCCAAGCTGTCGGAAGTCAAGGTGTTCGACGATGCGGCAGCGTTGCAGGCCGAGAGTGCCGGTGCGCCGGTCGCCATCGTCGGCGACACGCAGCTGATGCTGAAGATCGAGATCGATGTGGCCGCCGAACGCGCCCGTCTCGGCAAGGAAACCGAACGTCTGCGCGGCGAGATCGCCAAGTGCACCGCCAAGCTCGGCAACGAGAGTTTTACCGCGCGTGCGCCGGAAGCCGTGGTGGCGCAGGAGCGCCAGCGACTCGCCGACTTCGAAGCCACCCTGGCCAAGCTCGATGGCCAGCTGGCCCGCCTGCCCGCCTGATCACGCGCAAGGAGCCTTAAACAGATGTCAATACAGAACCGCGTCACCAAAGCCGTGTTCCCGGTCGCCGGGCTGGGGACGCGCTTCCTGCCGGTCACCAAGGCCAGCCCGAAGGAAATGCTGCCGGTCGTGGACAAACCGCTGATCCAGTATGCGGTGGAAGAAGCCATTGCCGCCGGCATCACCGAAATGGTGTTCGTGACGGGGCGCAACAAGCGCGCCATCGAGGATCACTTCGACAAGGCGTATGAACTCGAAGCGGAACTGGAAGCCAAGAACAAGCAGGCGCTGCTCGACGTGGTGCGCTCGATCAAACCGGCGCATGTCAGCTGTTTCTACGTGCGCCAGCCGGAAGCGCTGGGTCTCGGGCATGCCGTGCTGTGTGCCGAGAAGCTGATCGGCGACGAACCGTTTGCCGTGATCCTCGCCGATGACCTGCTCGATGGCGAACCGCCGGTGATGAAACAAATGGTGGACATGTACGGCCACTTCAACTGCTCGATCCTCGGCGTCGAGGAAATCGCGCGCGAACAGAGCCGTTCATACGGCGTGGTCGACGGGCGCGAGTGGGAAGAAGGCGTGGTGAAGCTCTCGGGCATTGTCGAAAAACCCGCGCCGGAAGAAGCCCCATCCAACCTCGGCGTAGTCGGACGCTACATCCTGACGCCGCGCATCTTCGACCATATCCGCAACCTCAAACCGGGCGCGGGCGGCGAGTTCCAGCTCACCGACGCCATCCAGTCGCTGCTGGGACAGGAACAGGTGCTGGCGTACCGCTACAAGGGCACGCGCTACGACTGCGGCAGCAAGCTGGGGTATCTGAAGGCGACCGTGGAGTTTGCGCTCAAGCACGCGGAAGTGCGCGATGACTTTGCCGTGTATCTCGCCAATCGCGGCTGACGGAATACATCAGGTACGACGGCAATCCGGTTCGATACCGGCGCAGACCGTGTGAGACACATTGACGTGCCTCACACGCTCCAGCAGCAAATCCTGATGACCCGCCGCTGGAAACCGCGCAAGATGCCCTGATGCGACGCGCCTTAGCGGCGGCGCATGTAGAACACGAACACCTTGTCGACCTCCTGGTGTTCGAGCAGCTCGTTGCCAGTCTGCTTGGCAAAGGCCTGGAAATCGCGGCTGGAGCCCGGATCGGTCGCCATGACCTTGAGCACTTCTCCACTGGCCATGTCTGCCAGCGCCTTCTTGGTCCGCAGGATCGGCAGCGGGCAGTTCAGTCCGCGCGCATCGACTTCTTTCTGAAATTCCATGAATGTTCCTGAATCACTCCCCGCTGGGCGCGGGCTGTAGCCCGATATTGTAGCGGAATCGCCGCCGACGCATGGCAGGATGTCCATATCGTGACATCGACCACACCCGAGACAAGAGTGGATTCAGTCACGCCGGCGCATGCGCATGAACAGCGCTGCTCCAGCCAGCAACGCTGCTGTGGCAACCAGCAACGAGGGCGTAAACGAACCTGTCCGGCCAACCAGTTCGGTGGCCAGCGGCGGACCGACGATCTGCCCAAGGCCATAGGTCGCCGTCATCAAGCCCATCAGGCGCGGTGCGCCCGGTCCCGCGAGCGTATGGGCCTCACGCATGGCAAACAGCGTGATGACGGTGAACGGCATGCCAAGCAGCAGGCTGCTGAAGGCAAAACCGGGCACGCTTGGCGACACGATGGCCGCGAGGATCGCCACGGCTTGCAGGACATACGCTATTGCCAGCATCACGACCGGATCATGCCGCGTCGGAATACGGGTCGCCAGTGCCGCACCGCAAACGATGCCGGCGCCGAACATCGGCCAGAACAGGTCCGGCCACGGTGATCCCGGCAAGGCATGGCGCGCAATCACCGGCAAGAAGGTAGCTGTGATGATGTAGCCGAATCCCGCCAGGCCATACACCCACGCCAGCAACCAGGCCCGTGCAGACAGGACGCCCGCACCGCTGCCCGTCGCCGTTGCAGGCGCACGCGAGGAGCGGAACTGCGGCCAGATGAGCGCCACGATCAGCAGCGCGATCGCCGCAAAGCACAGCCAGCCCGATGCAGCCTGCCATCCCGCCTGCACCATGACGCTCGCCGCCAGGCCGGTCAGCACGATACCCGCGCCTGGCCCGCAGAACATGATGGCCGCGAGCTCGGGGCGGCCCAGTTCGGACAGGCGCATCAGGCACCAGCCGGAGGCGAACACCAGCACCCAGGCGCTGGCCACGCCTGCCAGCCCGCGCAGCACGGCCCAGGCAAGCGGCGTGTGCACGACCCCCATGCCGAGCGTCAGCAGCACTGTGGCCACGAGACCGAAACGCACCATGCGGCCCGGCCGCACGCGGATCAGCATGCTGGACGCTGCGCCGGCAAAATAGCCAAAGTAGTTGGCGGTCGCCAGCCAGCCGCCCTCAGAGAGCGTGATCACGCCGTCGTGCAGCATCATCGGCAGCAGCGGCGTGAACGCAAAGCGACCGATGCCCATGGCAACGGCCAGGGCCAGCAAGGCGGTGGCGCCGATCAGCCACGGCGAGGCGGCGGAAGCGGCAGGGCTCGGATCGGATCGCATGGGAATCAGGAATGCGCCGCCGACGCACAGCACTCGCGGATATCGCGCGCCAGCGCCTCGACCGTTTCCTCCGACGTATCCCAGGCGCACATGAAACGGCAACCGCCTGCGCCAATAAAGGTGTAGAACTTCCAGCCCCTCGCCCGTAACGCATCGATGGCCGGCAGCGGCAATTCCGCAAACACGGCGTTCGCCTGCACGGGGAACATTAGGCGGACGCCCGGCACGCCCGCAATACGCTCCGCCAGCAAGGTTGCCATGGCGTTCGCGTGCCGAGCATTGCGCAGCCACACGTCGTGCTCGAGCAAACCCAGCCAAGGGGCGGAGATGAAACGCATCTTGGACGCCAGCTGGCCGGCCTGCTTCACGCGGTAAGCGAAGTCTTCGGCCAGAGCGCGGTCGAAGAACACCACGGCCTCGCCGACCGGCAAGCCATTTTTGGTCCCGCCGAAACACAGCACATCGACGCCGGCGCGCCAGGTCACATCGGCAGGATGCACATCGAGCGCGGCCACGGCATTGGCAAAGCGCGCGCCATCCATATGGACGCGCAGGCCATGCTGGCGCGCCACGGTGGTGATGGCCTGGATTTCCTCGATGCTGTAGACCGTACCGACTTCGGTGGCCTGGGTCAGCGACACCACTTTGGGCTTCGGATAATGAATATCGGCACGGCGCGTCACCAGCGCCTCGACCGCCTCAGGCGTCAGTTTGCCGTGCGGACCATCGGCCACCAGCAACTTGGAACCATTGGAGAAGAATTCGGGCCCGCCGCATTCGTCGGTTTCGATATGCGCGAGCGTATGGCAGATGACCGAGTGGTAGGACTGGCACAGTGCCGCGAGCGCCAGCGAATTGGCGGCCGTGCCATTGAAGACGAAAAACACTTCGCAGTCCGTTTCGAACAACGCACGCAGCCGGTCACATACGCGCTGCGTCCACGAATCGTCGCCATAGGCCGGCTCATGGCCGCTGCCATTGGCCTGCAGGAAATAGGTCAGCGACTCGGGACAGAAGCCGGCATAGTTGTCGGACGCGAAGTGCTGCATATCTACCTCATGACTTGTCCGACTGCAGCGTCCCTGCCGTTGCCCAGCTGTTGCGCGGGATTTCGCTGAACACGACGTGCAGCGTGTCAGGCTTGCAGTTGAATGTCTCGCAAGCGAGCTTCGTCACTTCACGGGCAAACGTACGCTTCTGCTCGTTCGTCCGACCGGCAAGCATTTCGACACGAATCACAGGCATGGGAACTCCAGGGAGAAACAGGCCGAGGCGCGGCCTTCGCGCGTCCCATTGTAGCGGCTGTCGGCGGGCACCGACAGCCGGCCATGCATTTCCCCCGGAGCAGTCAAGGTTTAACGGGCGCCGACTGCCTCGACGGAGACTTGCCGGTCACCCTTCAGGCAGCGAATGACTGCCTGGGATTTGGGACCCGGACACTGCGCCCTGGTCTTCACGCCGTGGCCTTCCGCACGGATGCGGGCTGCCGGTACGCCGTTGGCGACGAGAAAATCACGGACGGTATCGGCACGGCTTTGCGACAGTGCTTGATTGGCCGAGGCGTTACCAATCCGGTCAGCAAATCCCACAATCTGGACACGATCGAGCTGAGCCAGGTCGCGCAGGTCACGCGCCAGCCGCGCGAGACGAGCCTGACCGTCATCATTCAGGCTGGCGACATCTGCCTGGCCGAATTCGAACGTGAACTGGTCAGACACGTTGACGGCCTGGAGCTTGACCGGCTCGGGCACGGGCTGCGCCGCGACCGGCTGCGGCTGGCGCTCCTTGATCAGGTCGGCGCATTGCGGCTTGTTCCACAGCGTGCGGCGCACCTTGGCCTGATCGTCATACAGCACCTTGTACTGGCACTGCGTGACCGAACCATCGGCGTCGCGCAGGTTGAAAATGTAGTTCCACTCGCGCACGCCGAACAGGCCTTCGCTGAAATGCGGCGCACCCAGCAGGTCGAGCACCTGCGGCTTGGTCAGGCCATTGCTCATGTTGCGCAGATTGGCGACATTCGGAAACAGGCCTTCAGTGCGATAGGACGAGGCCGGATCGGGAAACTGCTCCTCGGACGGTGCGGCAGCCGAGGCGGCAGCCTGGAACAGCATGGTGAGCGACAGCAGGCAGGCTGCCAGCGATGATTTGCGATTCATGTTCATTCCTTGAAAAAGGGATCTTGGACGAGTCGGGATCTCGGAAAGTCAGGGTCCTGGAAGATGCGTGTGGTGGCGAGGCCGACCGACCCTTCTAGGCCGCCAGCCTCGCCAGGCCTGGCTTACTTGATCACCCACTCCACGCCGGCACCCGCCGCGACACCGCCATGGCGACCGCCGGACACGCCGCCGGTGATGCTCCAGCGGCCGTTTTCAGCCGTGCTGCGGAAGCTCACGCCGAGCGCGACCTGCTTGCCGTAGTAGCCTGTGCCGACGCGCAGCGTGGTGGCGCCCGGTGCATAGTTAGCCGGCGCCTGCAGGGCGATGGCCGAGGCAATACCGGCATTGGAACGACGCTCGAGCTTGTCGATGTCGCCGTGCAGGGCATTCACGCGCTGGTCGGTGTAGTTGTTGGCTTCTGCCGTGGCTGCACGCAACTGGCCGACCGTGGCGCCGTCAGAGTTCTGCACGCCATCGGCCATGTTGGAGATAACGCGATTGCCAACTGCCACGACGTTCGCGCGGCCGCCGTCATCGCTGCCATTGCCCAGGGCGACCGAGTTGTTGCCCGAGCTCTTGGCACCAGTACCAAGCGCCGTGCTGTTCTGGCCGGATGCCACGGCATTGTTGCCAATAGCCACCGAGTTGGCGCCGGACGACACCGCACCCGAACCGCCTGCAACCGAGTTGCTGCCCGAGGTATCCGGGTTGACCACGGTACCGACGTTCACCTGGAACAGGCCGGTAGTGCCCTGGCTGATCTGGTTGAACTTGTTGTCGGTGTAGCTCTTCGACGAGTTCAGGATGGTGTCGCCGTAGGCCTTGAGCTGGCCGCCGTTGATGGCATCCTTGCTGCCCGCGGCGATGTTGCCGTCGGCCACGTTGGTGACCTTCGTACCGTTGGCACCGCCCAGCGTCACCGTGTCCTTGCTGGCGTTGTCGTATTTCACGACATTGTCCAGGCTCGCGTTGACGCTGCTGATCTTATTGTCGACGTAATCCTTGTTGACGGCATCCGAACCCTGCACCGGTGTCAGCACGTTGCGGATGATGCGGTTGCCGGCATCGTAGTAGCCGCCGGCGGTATTCAGCTGCAGCGTGGTGTTGAACAGCGTCGTGATATCGGTCGTGTTTTTCGTGACCTGGGTGTTGGTCGCGTACAGCTGGCTGCCGTTGACCGCATCCTTGCTGGTCGCCGAGAGGATGGCTTCCTTGACATTGCCCAGGCGCACGGTGCTCGCCGCACCCACGCCACCCAGCGTGACCGCGGTCTTGCCGGCATCGTCATAGCTCACGAAATTACCACCCGACACGGCCGTGATCTTGTCATCCAGCGCCTTCAGCTGGCTGCCGTTGACAGCATCCTTGCTGGTCGCGGTGATGTCGCCATCGGCCACGTTCTTGATCTTCAGGCTCTTCGAATCGTAGAACGACCTGGTCGGATCGAGCAGCAGCGCGTCGGCGAACAGCGTGTTGATGTTCGTCGTGTTGTTGGCGATGTTGGTCGTGTTCTGCGCGACCTGGTCGTTGGTCGCCTTCAGCTGGCCGAAATTGACCGCGTCGGTGGTGTTGACGCCCGCCTTCACGTTGGTCAGCGCCACAGGGGCTGCCGCGCCGGCACCGCCCAGGGTGACCGAGGTCCTGCCCGCGTCATCATAGGCCACGAAGTTGCCGGTCACGCCTGCCGTGATCTGGTCCTGCAGGGCTTTCAGCTGGCTGCCGTTGACGGCGTCCTTGCTGGTGGCGGAAACATCGCCGTCCGCGACGTTCTTGATCTTCAGGCTCTTCGAGTCGTAGAACGATTTGGTCGGATCAAGCAACAACGCATCGGCGAACAAGGTATTGATGTCCGTCGTGTTCTTGTTGATGTTCGTCGTATTGTTCGCGATGTTGGTGGTGTTGTTGGCGATGTTGGTCGTGTTCTGCGCGACCTGGTCGTTGGTCGCCTTCAACTGGCCGAAGTTGACCGCATCGGTGGTCAGTGAACCGGCGGCCACATTGGTCACCTTGACCGGCGTGGTCTTGCTGCCACCGGCACCCACGAGCGTCACCGTGCCATGGCTGGCGTCGTCGTACAACACAGCGTCGAGCGTGGTGCCCGAGCCGATCTTGGCTTCGACGGCCTTGAGCTGGTTGACGTTGACGGCATCGGTACCGTTCACGCCCGGCGCCAGGTTCTGGATCGTCAGGTTCTTGCCGGTGCGGCCTGCGTCGTAGAACGACTTGGTCGGATCGAGCAGCAGCGCGTCGGCAAACAGCGTGTTGATGTTCGTCGTGTTGTTGGCGATGTTGGTCGTGTTCAGCGTGACCTGGTTGTTGGTCGCCGTGAGCTGACCGAAGTTGACCGCGTCGGTTGGATTGACGCCAGCCTTGACGTTGGTGAGTGCTACCGGTGCTGCCGCACCGACGCCACCGAGCGTGACCGAGGTCTTGCTGGCATCGTCATAGGCTACGAAGTTGCCGATCTGATTTTGCAGCTGGTCGCGGATGGCCTTGACCTGGCGGACGTTCACGGCATCCGTGTCTGCTGTGCCGTTTTCCACATTGGTGATCTGGCGTGTGAAGGTGACAGGCGACGAGAAATTTCCCGAGATCGTACCGTCATTGCCGACGGACACCGCGCCACGCGTGGTGCTGACAGCCACACCAGTCAGCGGGTCGACCACATTGGTGATGGTACCGCGGGTCGCGAACGACTCTGCACCAAGTGCAACAGAACCCTCCTGCCGCGCGTAGGCATAGCGTCCCAAGGCAACGCCATTCACAGCGCTCAGCGAAACACCAGCGTGATCGCCGACTGCTGTTCCGCCATCCGCGTAGCTATTGGTGAAGGCGCCGATCATGGTCGCATAGTCCGCGAACGTGAGTGAAGCACCATTGCCGCCAGCCTGGTAGCCAAATGCTGAGGAGAGGTAGCCTGATGTCACCGCACCGGCACCAACCGCCGTCTGCCCACGGCCAGAGTTCGGCGTGGAGGCGATGAAACGCGTCCGGGCATGGTCACCGATCGCGATGCTTTCCGGTGTGAGGACGCTGGCGCCATTGCCGGCAACAATCGAGCCACGCGTATCGGTCGGAGCGGTACCGCAGTATGGTGCAACCGCATAGCCGCCCTGCGCATCCAGGACGACGCACGGATCAAGCTGCGCAAACGCGCTCGGCGCCAGTGAGAGCGTGCCGACGCCGATGAACAGGCCGGCGATCTGTTTGGACAGCGCGGTGCGCTGCGTACGGGGAGAAACATTCTTTTGCATGATCATTCCTTGACGGAAAAACGTTTAAAGCGGATCTGTCAGAACCGATGAACCGAAGCCGGGCCGGAGACGGACGCGAGCCGTGCTGCGCACAGCCGTGGACGCGCCGGCGTGAGGACATGCCTCAGCTGGCCGTCGAAAAGGCTGTGGCGGTGTGTGGTGGATGTATTTCCCCGGAACGGGGCGAGGACGCGAGTGCCGCGCAGGTACGATTCGTGCCGTACCCCAGAGGCGCGGGGTATTCGGACATGTCGATCGTGACCTTGGTGCAGCGCGTGGGCAGTGGATTGCGTTGCATAGTCATTCTCCGGAGAACAATTAGGGAACCAACACTTTCTTCCACAGCCTGATTAAGCAGCCGGCATTCCTTTTCGGATTATCTAAAAACCGGACGGAAGAAGGTGAGACTATTATCTCCAGCAATGCAACGCGGAAATCTTAATAAACCTCTCTACTTAGTAAAGAATCTCAAATCATTGATTTGACATTATTTCTAGTTCCTATCGGAACAATTCCCCTACAATTGCGACGGCGACTCATACTCCTCAACCTCCCCCCACCATCGCCGCCACGGCGACATCGCTCATCGCGGGTAAATTTAAATAAATTTTTCAATTTGTTCATCCAGTAACAGGAACCAATATTATTGGAGCGTTACTACATCAGCATTACCCATCAAAGAATAATCATAAATGCAGGTTGCCATTCTTTCAAAAAACCTCGACCTGATACGCTCTGTTAATCAGGTCGGATTAACGCTTCAATATTCGACGGAAGCATATGGCGATGACATGCCGCTGATTCGTGCATTGCGCAGCAAATCGTTTTCGATGGTGATCGTGGATGCGGCGTTGCAGTACAACCGGCATAGCATGCTCTGCCAATGGCGGGCATCCCATGGCTGCAAGGTGCCATTACTGGTGGTGGGAACGTTCTCGAGCACCTACGCCATGCAGGCCGCCCTCGATTCCGATGCGGCCGACATCGTCACCGGCCCGGTGAATCTCGACGAACTGTCGGTTCGCGCCGGGCGGGTACTACATCAATCACCTTACCCAACCCAGGCCGGCATGGTCTGCATCGGCCGTTATGCACTGGACCGGCGCAACTGTCGGGTGCTGCTGGATGACGAAGTGATCGCGCTGACGGCTCGCGAATACCAGCTGGCGGCAGTGCTGCTGGCCAATCCGGGCGTTAACTTTTCGCGGGAACAGCTGTCCCGGATCGTATGGTCCAGCACGCGTGAAGTGGCCGAACGCTCGCTGGAGCAGTACATCTATAAACTGCGCAAGAAGCTTTATCTGTCGCCCGAAACGGGTGTGATACTGCGCACGCTGTACGCGCAAGGTTATCGGATAGAGGCCACGGCCGACGTAGCTGGTGCGGGACCGGACGAGATGGCCGGCGCCGCGGCCTGTGCGCCGCCAAGCAGGGATGCGACACCTGCCACGCCGTGAACGGCTGAGCACACACGACGTGCCACGTTCAAAGGCAGTGGCAATGTTGGCCGGATGGGCCGGCGCTGGCGATACAGACGCCTCGAGCCGAGGCTCTCGCGTTGGGATCCTTGGTAACCCTCCTGCTCCGCGGGCTACCAGTCAGTGGCTATCGCCCCGGATGGCTGCGATCTCGTGCCAAAGAAAAACGGGACGCGTCATGCGTCCCGCAGATGCTGTCGGCCCCAGGCATGGGGCCCGCCAACGCAATATGAAAATCAGGCCAGTTTGCCGCCCACCCATTTGGCGACACCCGCCAGGGCTGCCGGCAGTGCGGCCGCATCGGTGCCGCCCGCCTGCGCCATGTCCGGACGCCCGCCGCCCTTGCCGCCGACCTGCTGCGCCACGAAGTTGACCAGTTCGCCTGCCTTCAGGCGCGATGTGGCATCGGCGGTCACGCCGGCGATCAGGCTGACCTTGCCATCCTGCACGGCACCCAGAACGATAGCGGCCGTGGCCAGCTTGTCCTTGAGCTTATCCATGGTTTCGCGCAGGGTCTTGGTATCCGCGCCATCGAGCTGGGCGGCCAGCACCTTGATGCCAGCCACATCGACAGCCTGCTGCGCGAGCTCATCGCCCTGCGAAGCGGCCATGCGGGACTTGAGGCGTTCGAGTTCCTTCTCGAGCGCACGCACGTGGTCCTGCACCTGATGGATGCGCTGCGTCAGCTCGGACGGCTGGGCGCGCAGCGCGGCCGCAGCTTCCTGCAGGCGCGTGTCGAGCGATTGCAGATAGGCCAGGGCGTTGTCGCCCGTGATCGCCTCGACGCGGCGGATACCGGCGGCGACGCCGCCTTCCATGACGATCTTGAACAGGCCGATATCACCCGTGCGGGTAACGTGCGTACCGCCGCACAACTCGCGCGATGAGCCAATGCCGAGCACGCGCACGGTATCGGCATACTTTTCGCCGAACAGGGCCATGGCACCGCTCTTCACGGCATCGTCGAACGGCATGATCTCGGCGCTGGTGGCTTCGTTACGGAGAATTTCAGCGTTGACGATGGCTTCCACGCGGCGGATTTCGTCTTCGGTCATCGGTGCGTTGTGGGAGAAGTCGAAGCGCGTCTTGTCGGCATCGACGAGCGAACCTTTCTGCTGGACATGGCCGCCCAGCACTTCGCGCAGCGCCTTGTGCATCAGGTGCGTAGCGGAGTGGTTGCGCACGGTGCGGGCCCGGTTCAGGGCGTCGACGCGCGCCAGCACGCTGTCGCCGACCTTGAGCGTGCCGCCAGCCAGTGCGCCATGATGACCAAACACATCGGGCTGGATCTTGGTGGTGTCGCTGACGGTGAAGGCGGTGGTGCCGGCGGTCAATACACCCCGGTCACCCGCCTGGCCGCCGGATTCGGCATAGAACGGCGTATGGTCGAGCACCACTACGCCCTGCTGCCCCGGCTGCATCGTGTCGACAGCGAGGCCGTCGACATACAGGCCGGTCACCTTGGCCACCTCGAGATCGAGCGTGTCGTAGCCGTGGAACGTGGTCTTGGCGCCAGCGTACTCCAGCCCGGCGGCCATCTTGAACTTGCCGGCCGCACGCGCCTGTTCGCGCTGGCGATTCATGGCGGTGTCGAACGCGGCATCGTCCACCGACAGTTCATTCTCGCGCGCCACGTCCTGCGTCAGGTCGAGGGGGAAACCGTAGGTGTCATGCAGCTTGAATGCCAGTTCGCCATCGAGCACCTTGCCGCCCTTCTGCTTCAGGTCGGCCACGGCGGCGTCGAGAATTGACATACCGTGCTCGATGGTTTCGAAGAAGCGCTCTTCCTCGGCACGCAGCACGTCGGTGACGCGCTGCTGGGCCTCGCGTAGTTCGGGGTAGGCGTCGCCCATCTGCGCCACCAGCTCGGCCACGAGCTTGTGGAAGAACGGCTTGCGCACGCCGAGCTTGTAGCCATGGCGGATCGCGCGGCGCACGATGCGGCGCAGCACGTAGCCACGGCCTTCGTTACCGGGAATCACGCCATCGACCACCAGGAACGAGCAGGCGCGAATATGGTCGGCAATGACCTTGAGCGAATTATTGGCGAGATCCGCCGTGGCCGTCTCGCGGCCCGCTGCATGGATCAGTGCCTGGAACAGGTCGATCTCGTAGTTACTGTGCACATGCTGCAACACGGCCGCGATGCGCTCCAGGCCCATGCCGGTATCCACGCAAGGCTTGGGCAGCGGCGTGAGCGTGCCCTGCTCGTCGCGGTTGAACTGCATGAACACGAGATTCCAGATCTCGATATAGCGGTCGCCGTCTTCCTCGGGGCTTCCCGGAGGCCCACCCCACACGTCCGGACCGTGATCGTAGAAGATTTCCGAGCACGGGCCGCACGGACCGGTATCGGCCATCTGCCAGAAGTTGTCGGAAGCGTAGCGCGCACCCTTGTTATCGCCAATGCGAATGATGCGTTCCACCGGCACGCCGACTTCCTTGGCCCAGATGTCATGGGCTTCGTCGTCTTCGGCATAGACCGTGACCCACAGCTTTTCGGCCGGCAGCTGGTAGACGGTGGTCAGCAGTTCCCAGGCAAACTTGATCGCATCGCGCTTGAAATAGTCACCGAACGAGAAGTTGCCGAGCATCTCGAAGAAGGTGTGATGCCGCGCCGTGTAGCCGACGTTTTCCAGGTCGTTGTGCTTGCCGCCGGCACGCACCGAGCGCTGCGCCGAAGTCGCACGTGTGTAGGGCCGCTGCTCCGTACCCAGAAAAACATCCTTGAACTGCACCATGCCGGAGTTGGTGAACAGCAGCGTGGGATCGTTGCCCGGCACGAGGCTGGACGAGCGCACGATGGTGTGACCTTTCGATTCGAAAAAGGACAGGAACTTGCTGCGGATGTCGGAGACTTTCATATTGGGTGGCGGCCGGCGCGCCGGCAGGCGGAATGTTTGGGGATATTGCGAACCCTTCATTATAAAGCCAAGCGAACCGCCCCGGGCCCCCGCCGGTCCGGAATGTTAAAGTGGGCGATTCAGGCATGCCGGCACGTGGGACACGCCCAGGCACGCCGTGCCAACTTTCGACAGGAGACCGCATGGGAGCGCTGAGCCATATCCGCGTGCTCGACCTTACCCGCATTCTGGCTGGCCCATGGTGTGCCCAGAACCTGGCGGATTTCGGGGCCGACGTCATCAAGATCGAGCGGCCGGGCGCTGGCGACGATACCCGCACCTGGGGGCCGCCCTACCTCCGGGACCCGGAAGGCAACGACACCGCCGAGGCCGCCTATTACCTGGCGGCCAACCGCAACAAGCGTTCCGTGACCATAGACATTGCCAGCCCCGAGGGCCAGGCCGTGATCCGCGACCTCGTGGCGCACAGCGACGTCGTGCTGGAGAACTACAAGGTCGGCCAGCTGAAGAAATATGGGCTCGACTACGACAGCCTGCGTGCCATCAAACCCGACCTGATCTATTGCTCGATTACCGGTTTTGGCCAGACGGGCCCCTATGCGGCACGGGCCGGCTATGACTTCATCATCCAGGGCATGGGCGGCTTCATGAGCATTACCGGCGAACGCGACGCGCTGCCCGGCGGCGGCCCGCAGAAAGCCGGCATTGCCATTTCCGACCTAATGACCGGCATGTACGCAACCATCGGGGTGCTGGCCGCGCTCGCGCACCGCGACCGGACGGGCGAAGGGCAGTACATCGACATGGCGCTGCTCGACGTGCAGGTCGCCATGCTCGCGAACATGAACACCAATTACCTCGCCAGTGGCCAGGCGCCGGGCCGCTGGGGCAACGCCCATCCGAACATCGTGCCGTACCAGGCATTTCGCACTGCGGATAGCTGGATCATCCTGGCCGTGGGCAACGACGGTCAGTTCCGCAAGTTCGCGCAAGCTGCCGGTGCGCCCGAGCTGGCCGACGACCCCCGCTTTGCCACCAATCCGGAACGCGTACGCCACCGCGACATGCTGGTCCCGCAGATCGCCGCGTTGATTGAAAAGCGCAGCAAGAGTGACTGGATCGCCACGCTCGAACGCGCAGGCGTTCCCTGCGGGCCGATCAATACGCTCGACGAAGTGTTCGAGGATCCCCAGGTCGTCGCCCGCGGCCTGCGCGTCGACCTGCCGCACCCGACCGCCGAACTGGTCAAGCTCGTGGGCAGCCCTGTCCGCATGAGCGGCACGCCTGCACAGGCCATGCGCCACCCGCCTCTGCTCGGCGAGCATACGGAAAGCGTACTGCGTGAGGTCCTCGGCTACGACGACGGACGTATCGCCGCCCTGCGCGCGGCGGGAAAGATATAGCCATGCAGCAACCCCGAAACGCCCCTGACCACGCCCACCGGGGCCACGCGCTCCGCTGGCCGCCCCTCGGCCTGGCGCACTGATCTACCTTGCAGGAGTCCTCATGCTGCCCGACGCATTGCTCGCCTTCTTGCACTACCTGTCGATCTTCGGTCTGGTGGGAGCCCTGACCGCCGAAGCAGTGGTACTGCGCCCCGGCATGACGCCATCGATCCTCGCACGGCTCATGCGCTACGACGCCGTCTATTTCCTGATGGCCATCCTGACGCTGGGCACCGGCGTCGGCCGCTTGCTCATGAGCCCCAAGGGGCTGGCGTTCTACATGACCAATCCCTGGTTCCACGCCAAGATCGGACTGTTTGTCCTGATTGCCCTGCTCTCGATCAAGCCGACGCTGACGTTCTTCCGCTGGAAGAAGCAGGCCCGCCGGCTGCCGGATTTCGTGCCACTGCCCGCCGAACTGGCGAAGACGCGCCGCTGGGTCATGCTGGAAGCCCACCTGCTGATCTTTTTGCCGCTCTGCGCCGCACTCATGGCGCGCGGCATCGGGATGGGCTGAACATTTCCCCGAGTCTCTCCGTTTCGTAAGCATCGAGGCTGCCGCTCCCCCTCCGCCGCCCGCCTCACCCCGCCTCGCGCATCCGCTCACGGCACATCCTTGCATAAGCCCACATCCGGCCGGAGACCGTGGCCCCATGGCTACTGGCACCCACCGCTGCCGCGGCTGCGTGGACAGCATGATCCTTTGCGCGCTTCTGCGCCAAGCGCTCTTCCTTGCCTCACGCCCGCTCTAGGGAATAACCCTGAATCTTGCCAATTTCTTTCCAAATTGTAAGCAAATGAAAGGTCGTTGAAAGCTGATCTCCTTAACGTGCACGCTAACCAAGGAAGGTGCCTCTGGATTCGTGCATCGAACCTTGCTGCCCCAACTCTATTTTGAGGAGAACAATGTTGCAGATACGCAGCCAAAAGGACTTTTTCTCCGGCCTGTTCTATCTGGCCGTGGGCCTTGGCTTCGCCCTGGTTGCCCGAACGTACTCGATGGGCACGGCAGCCAAGATGGGACCGGGATACTTTCCGTTCTGGCTCGGCATCGTGCTGGCCATTCTCGGCCTGATCGTCACGATCCAGTCCCTGAGTTCCAAGGGTGAGGTCGACAAACTCGATCGCTGGGACATCAAGACCCTGCTGTGGATCCTGGGTGCGGTCGTGCTCTTTGGCCTGCTCCTGCGCCCGCTCGGCCTCGTGCTGTCGCTGGTGGTACTGATTCTCGTATCGAGCATGGCCAGCCACGAATTCGGCTGGAAAGGCACGATCCTGAACATCATCTTCCTGATCGCCTTCGCCATGGGCGCCTTTGTCTACGGCCTGAATCTCCAATTCCCGATCTGGCCGGCATTCATTGCACCTTGATTGGTTAACCCACTGAGAGAACGATGGAACTATTTGACAATCTCGCGCTTGGGTTTTCCACGGCGCTGACTTTCCAGAACCTGGCCTACGCCTTTCTGGGCTGTATCCTCGGAACGCTGATCGGCGTGCTGCCGGGCCTGGGCCCGCTCGCCACGATCGCCATGCTGCTGCCGGCCACCTATGCCCTGCCACCGGTGGCTGCACTGATCATGCTGGCCGGTATCTACTACGGTGCGCAGTACGGCGGCTCCACCACGGCTATTCTGGTGAACCTGCCCGGTGAGTCATCTTCCGTGGTGACCACACTGGACGGCTACCAGATGGCCAAGCGCGGCCGCGCTGGCGTGGCGCTGGCCACCGCCGGTATCGGTTCGTTCTTCGCCGGCTGCGTGGCCACGCTGATCCTGGCCGCCTTTGCTGCCCCGCTGGCGGAAGTGGCCTTCAAGTTCGGCCCCGCCGAGTACTTCTCGCTGATGGTCGTCGGCCTGATCGGCGCCGTGGTGCTGGCCTCCGGTTCGCTGGTCAAGGCAATCGGCATGATCGTGCTCGGCCTGCTGCTGGGTCTCGTGGGTACCGACGTCAACTCGGGCGCGGCGCGCTTCTCGTTCGACGTGCCGGAACTGACCGACGGCCTGAACTTCGTGTCGATGGCCATGGGTGTGTTCGGCTTCGCTGAAATCATCGCCAACCTCGAACAAAAGGAAAAGCGCGAAACCTTCCTCAACGCGATCACTTCGCTGTATCCGACCAAGGAAGACTTCAAGCGCATGATCCCTGCCATCCTGCGTGGTACGGCACTGGGTTCGGCACTCGGCATCCTGCCTGGCGGCGGCGCGGCGCTGGCTTCGTTTGCGGCCTATACGCTGGAGAAGAAGTCGTCGCGTCATCCGGAAGAATTCGGCAAGGGTGCCATCGAAGGCGTGGCCGGTCCGGAATCGGCCAACAACTCGGCCGCCCAGACCTCGTTCATCCCGCTGCTGACGCTCGGTATTCCGCCGAACGCCGTGATGGCGCTGATGGTCGGTGCCATGACCATCCACAACATCCAGCCGGGTCCGCAGGTGATGACCAGCAACCCGTCGCTGTTCTGGGGCCTGATCGCCTCGATGTGGATCGGTAACCTGATCCTGATCATCCTGAACCTGCCGATGATCGGTATCTGGGTGAAGCTGCTGACCGTGCCGTACCGCTTCCTGTACCCGGCGATCCTGGTGTTCTGCTGTATCGGTGTGTACTCGGTGCAGAATACGACCTTCGACGTGTTCCAGACCGCGGCCTTCGGCGTGCTCGGCTACATCTTCATCAAGCTGCGCATGGAACCGGCCCCGCTGCTGCTCGGCTTCGTGCTCGGACCGATGATGGAAGAAAACTTCCGGCGCGCCCTGCTGCTGTCGCGCGGCGAGTTCTCGGTGTTCGTGACACGTCCGCTGTCGCTGAGCCTGCTGATCGCCGCCGCCGTGCTGGTCGCCATCGTGGCCCTGCCGTCGATCAAGAAGAAGCGCGAAGAAGCCTTCCAGGAAGAGTAAGACTGTCGCCCCTGGCGGCATCCCTGATCGGGCACCCTCGGGTGCCCGATTTTCATTTGTACCCTCGCCATGGCATCTGCCTTGCCCCGAAAAGCCACCCGGGGCATCCAATCCGCGTGGATTCCGCGCCGGCGCGGTAGAATCGCAAGATCGACGCACACCATCTGATATGAGCCAACACGACAACGCCACGCCGCCCGCTTCCAATTTCGTCCGGGCCTTGATCGAACACGACCTTGCCAGCGGCAAGCATGCGCACCGCAAGGATGCCGCCGGCCAGCCGCTGCCGACCGTCATTACCCGTTTCCCGCCGGAGCCGAACGGCTACCTGCACATTGGTCACGCCAAGAGCATCTGCCTGAACTTTGGCCTGGCACGCGATTTCGGCGGCCGCTGCCATCTGCGCTTTGACGATACGAACCCGGTCAAGGAAGACACCGAATATGTCGATACCATCATCGACTCGGTGCGCTGGCTCGGCTTTTCGTGGGAACAGGGCGGCACGGCACATCTGCACTACGCCAGCGACTATTTTGAGCAGCTCTACCAGTTTGCCGAACTGCTGATCCAGGCCGGGAAGGCCTATGTCGACAGCCAGGATGCCGAAACCATCGCCGCCACGCGCGGCAATTTCTCGGAACCCGGCACGCCCTCGCCCTGGCGCGGGCGCAGCGTCGAGGAGAACCTGCAGCTGTTCCGTGACATGCGCGCGGGCAAATACCCGGATGGCGCACACGTGCTCCGCGCCAAGATCGACATGGCCGCGCCCAATATCGTGATGCGCGACCCGATCCTGTACCGCATCCGCCATGCGCATCATCACCGCACCGGCGACGCGTGGTGCATCTACCCGATGTACGACTTCACGCATTGCGTGTCCGATGCGCTGGAATCGATCACGCATTCGCTGTGCACGCTGGAGTTCGAGAACAACCGGCCGCTCTACGACTGGGTGCTGCACGCCCTGCGCGATGCCGGGGTATTTGCCGATCCGCTGCCGCATCAGTATGAATTCGCGCGGCTCAACCTGACCTACGCCATCACCAGCAAGCGCAAGCTGCTGCAGCTGGTGAATGAAAAGCGCGTGGACGGCTGGGATGACCCACGCATGCCGACACTGGTCGGTATCCGCCGCCGCGGCTACACGCCAGAAAGCATCCAGCTGTTCTGTGAACGCATCGGCGTCTCCAAGGCCGACAGCTGGATCGACATGAGCGTGCTCGAAGGCGCCGTGCGCGACGATCTCGATGCCCGCGCGCCACGCGCCGTGGCCGTGCTCGATCCGCTCAAGCTGATCATCGACAACTACCCGGAAGGCCAAAGCGAGACCTGCACCGCACCGGTCCACCCCAAGAAGCCGGAACTCGGCAAGCGCGAGTTTCCGCTGTCGCGCGAACTGTGGATCGAACGCGAGGACTTCCAGGAGGAGCCGCCCAAGGGTTACTTCCGCCTGTTCCCGGGCAACAAGGTGCGGCTGCGCTACGGCTATGTCATCGAATGCACCGGTTGCGACAAGGATGCGGATGGCAATATCATCGCCGTGCACGCCACCTACCTGCCGGAGACCAAGAGCGGCACGCCGGGGGCCGACAGCGTGAAGGTGAAGGGCAATATCCACTGGGTCAGCGCCGCACATGCGTGCGCCGCCGAAGTGCGCCTGTACGACCGGCTGTTCAAGGAACCCCACCCAGACGCCGGCGGCCGGGATTTTCTCCAGGCACTGAACCCGGACTCCAAGCGGACGCTCACGGCCTATCTCGAGCCTGGCCTTGCCACGGCCAGACCGGAAGACCGCTTCCAGTTCGAGCGCCACGGCTATTTCGTGGCTGACCGGGTCGATACCCAACCGGGCAAACCGCCGGTTTTTAACCGTATCGTCGGCCTCAAGGACAGCTGGGGCAAGTGATCGCGGCCCGCAGGCGCGCGTCCTGTTGGACCGTGCCTGCGGATCGGTTTGCTAAAAAACCAGCACTTTTTTCCTGTATTTCTGCGTCTCAGGGTCTACACTGTGGTGTGATCCAATATCAACGCTCGTCCGCACCAAGGGCGGGCTCCCCCCTCCCCGGCCGTCCCACACAGGCGCGTCGGGCGGTTTGCGTGGCAGTGTTTCCAGGCAGGTCGGGGCGATGCTTTGCGAGAGGTGATATGTTGCAGGAAGCTTACATTCATTCGGTCGAACACCTGATTGCCGCCTGCCGGCAACCGGCCGGATCCGCCCCGTCCACAGGCCTGAACAGCACCATGCTGTTTCATCTGCTGAGCGGCGGCCACACCGAAGTCATCCGCGCCTGTCGCACACAGCCGGACCTGCAGGCGAGCATTTCCCGCCTGGACCCGGAAAGCCGTACCGACCTGCTGGCCGCGCAGGCTCCCGATGGCAGCCATGCCCTGACGCAGATGATCCGTGCCAGCCACTGGGCAACGCTGCGGGAATACGCGCTGCTGCTACGCGCCCATGCAAGCGACAAACGCGTCCTGCAGGACATTCTCGGCCGCAACGACCTGCCCGGGCTACTTGACGAGATCGTCGCACTAGGCCATGCGCCGGCCGTGCCGGCGCTCGGTGAATTCTGGTCCCTGCTTGGCCTGACGCGACGCGAACTCCTGCCCCTGCTGCCAATGCCGCACCCGTCCGCCCAGACCATCATGCAGGTCGCCCAGCAAATGCCGGGCAACGCCGCGGCCCGCAAGGCCATCGCCATGCTCGGGCAATTCGGCCTGCTGGAAACGCGTATTTTCCTGCCCCGCTGACGCCGTCGCGGCATCGCGATGCGGTATGCTGTCGCCCTGTTCCGTCTCTTTCGGCCTGCCCTTCTCCTATGCCCACCATCGATGTCCCTCTGCAAGCGCCCTTCATTGAACTGAATCAATTGCTCAAGGTCGCAGGCGTATGCGACAGCGGCGGGGCCGGCAAGCAGATCGTGGCCAGCGGGGCCGTCACGGTGGACGGCCAGCCTGAAGCCCGCAAGACAGCGAAGATCCGCGGCGGCCAGGTGGTCACCGTGGGGGACATCGTAATCCGCGCCAGCGATCCTGCCTGATCAAACCATCCGCTGGCGCCATATTTCTCCGGAGCCACAGCATGAGCATTGCATTCTGGTGCGTCCTGGTCGCCGGCTTGATGCCGGTCGTGACCGTCGCCATTGCCAAGTGGGGTGTCCGCGACTATGACAACAATGAGCCGCGCGCCTGGATGGAACAACTGCAGGGCCTGCGCCGCCGCGCTGATTACGCCCATCGTAACCATTTCGAAGCCTTCCCGTTCTTTGCCGCCGCCGTCATCATCGCCAGCCATCTGCAAGCGCCGCAGGGGCTGCTCGACAGCTTCGCCCTGCTGTTCATCGGCGCACGCGTCGTCTACATGCTGTGCTATCTCTACGACCGCGCCACGCTGCGCTCGATCGTCTGGTCGATCAGCTATCTCTGCATCATCGGCATTTTCCTGATTCCGGTCTTCAAGACCTGAGCCCCCTCATCAGGCTATGGCCGCACGGGGCTCCGACATGGTGTACAGTTCAGCCGCACATTTCCCTGTCACCGAACCTGCCCCATGGCGCTCAAATCCACCGTCTACAAAGCCGAACTGCAAATTGCCGATATCGACCGCGGCTACTATCAAACCCACGCGCTCACGATTGCCCGCCACCCGTCGGAAACGGACGAGCGGATGATGATCCGCCTGCTCGCCTTTGCTCTACATGCCAGCGAATCCCTGGGCTTCGGCAAAGGGCTGAGCGATACCGACGAACCTGACCTGTGGGAGAAGGATCTGACCGATGCCATCCAGCTGTGGATCGAGGTCGGCCAACCCGATGAAACCCGCATCCGCAAGGCCTGTAACCGCGCTGGCAGAGTCGCGATCTTTCCATACGACGGCCATGCCACGCAGGTGTGGTGGTCCGGCGTAGCCAACAAGGTGGAGCGCCATCGCCATCTCGAGGTGGTGGCGGTCGACGCCGCCAGCAGTACGGCACTCGCGGCACTGGCCCAGCGCAGCATGCGCCTGCAAGTGACGATCCAGGACGGCGAAATCTGGATCGGAGACGATACCCGGCGCGTCGCCATCGTCCTGCAGCCGCTCAAGCCGGCCGAGCGTCAGAGTGTGCGACCATAACGCATGCCAGAATTAAGCCGATTCTTAATTGATCGATTCTTTTTGACCGCGTCCCCTCGGACGCGCCCCACCGACAGGAGCATTCGATGATTACCACCCCCTCCGGACTGCAATACGAAGACGTTGAAACCGGCAACGGCGCTGAAGCGCGCGCCGGTACGCAAGTGACGGTGCACTACACCGGGTGGCTGTACGAGAACGGCCAGGCCGGCCAGAAATTCGATTCGAGTAAGGACCGCCGGGATCCGTTCCGCTTCCCGCTCGGCGCTGGCCATGTGATCCGCGGCTGGGACGAAGGCGTGCAGGGCATGAAAGTCGGCGGCGTGCGCCGTCTGGTGATTCCGGCCGATCTCGGCTATGGTGCACGCGGTGCAGGCGGCGTCATTCCGCCCAACGCGACCCTGCTGTTCGAAGTCGAGCTGCTGTCGGCCTGAGCGTGCTCGCCCATGCGACGGCCTGTGCCGTCGCAAAAGCGCCACGCTCGCGGTATCGATGATCACGCGCAGCGCCGCCCCGGCCCATGGCCGGTTTTTTTTGGCTTATGCTTGGCCTATGGGAATCACGCGTGACGATCTGGAGAACGACCGGGTTCGTGCCGCCCTGGCGGGAACACCGGGCGGCGCGGTACTGCTGACCGAAGAAGCGTTCGAGGCTTCGCTGGCTGCCACGCTGGCGGACGCGCCCGATGGCGATGCCTGGCTGTTCGGCTATGGCTCACTCATCTGGAACCCCATGATCCGCTACGCGGAGCGGCGTCCTGCGGTCATCTACGGCTTTCATCGCGGCTTCTACCTATACTCGCGGGTGAATCGCGGCACGTACGAAAATCCGGGACTGGTGCTCGGCCTGGATCGTGGCGGCTGCTGTCGCGGCATCGCGTTCCGCATTGCCCGCGAGGATCTGGCCGAAGAGTTCCGCGTACTGTGGCGGCGCGAGATGCTGACGGGCGCCTACCTGCCGCGCTGGGCGCCGGTGCAATCGGAAGGCCAGCGCTTTTCCGCGCTCACTTTCATCATGAACCGCACGCACGAGGGCTATGCAGGACGCCTGCCGGACACCGTGATCGTCGACCGCCTGCGCAATGCTAGCGGCGCCTACGGACCGGCCTACGAATACCTGTATCGCACGCTGCTGGGCCTGCGGCAGCACGGTATCGACGACCCCTACCTTGCCCGCCTGTGGGAACCGTTCGAACGCGATCCCCGGTACCAGGCGGAATTCGCCGGCGCGGCCTGAGCAAGCTAGCGCGGACCGCGAATTGATCCAGCGCAAACCGATGCAAAGTTGCCTGCGCAGCACAGCGTAACCCTCATATACTGTCAGTGAAATCTGCCGGTCGATCATGCCGGATCCTATCCGCGTCATCCGTTCAAAGAGGGACACACCATGAAAATCCTGTTCGCCGCCGACGGCTCGCCCTGCAGCATGCAGGCTGCCAAGTACCTGATCCAGCAAACCAGCATGTTCAAGGACACGCCGGAACTGACGGTGATCCACGTCGAGCCGGCCGTTCTGCCGCCGAACGTCACCCGCCACGTATCGCGCGAAGTTGTCGACGACTGGTACAAGGAACAAGGCGACATCGCGCTGCGCGACGTGACGCAGGCGCTGGATGCGGCGGGCGTTCCCTATACCCGCAAGCAACTGGTGGGCGACGTCGCTCCGACGCTTATCAAGACCGCCACAGAGATCGGCGCGGACATGATCGTCATGGGCTCCCATGGCCGCAGCGCAACCGCAGGCGTGCTGCTGGGCTCCGTGGCCACCAAGCTGCTGTCCGGCACCAAGATCCCCGTGCTGATCATCCGCTGATCCCGGTCTCGTCATCGGCCAGTCAATATACGCACATGACGTGCGTGATGCATGATTGTTGGGTGCGTCGTCCGACGACCCGGCGCCGTGCCGGACGATAACCTCCGCACGGCCCTCCGGATTGGGCATGGAAAATGCGTTCGCGTATGCTTACGCCTGTCCCAATCCGATCCGGAGAACTCTGCGCAATGCCCCGCCTCATTTTTTTTTGCGGCCACGCCGGCACCGGCAAGACCACCATCGCCAAGCACCTGATCGGCCCGCTGATTGGACGCACCGGAGAATCGTTCTGCCTGCTCGACAAGGACACCTTGTACGGTCGGTACAGTGCCGCGGTCATGGGCGCCCTGACCGGCGACCCCAATGACCGCGACAGCCCCACCTACCTGCAACACCTGCGCGACCCGGAGTATCAGGGGCTGCTCGATACCGCCCGCGAGAATCTCGCGCTGGGCATCAACGTCATCGTCATCGGACCGCTCTCGCGCGAGATCCGCGATCACCGGCTAAGCGACCGGCAATGGCTCGGCATCGACGATACCATCGACCTGCATATCGTCTGGGTGCATCTGCCGGAAGACATCGCGCGGACGCGTATCGAACAGCGCGGCAATCCCAACGACGCCTACAAGCTGGCTCACTGGGAAGATTACCGCCAGCGGCGCTTCATGCCAGAGGCGGCCGACTACCCCGAACTGATCATGTTCGACAATACGTCGCCCACGGAGGACGAACGGTTGGCGCTGCTCGACCGCTTGCTTGGATGACCATGCTACGGCGCACGTGCCGCCAGCGCGGGGCGTAACGGCACCTAAACCCGAAAATCAGTCCCGACCGGCCGCCGCGTTGATATCCGGAACAGCGAGTATCTCGGACTCGGGCTGCGTAGCCATGCCGGCCAGCGCCTTCAGTACCTCCGCGGCGGCCGTCATACCGAAGGTTGCAGTGACACAGATCGACGAACCGAATCCCGCGCACGCCAATCCTTGCGGAGCCGCTGCGGGCGACCCATCGATATCGCAGGCCGCAGGCTCTGGATAATGCAGCGGTTCGGTGGAGGATACAGCCAGCACGCCGAACTTGTGCCGGCGCTGGCGAGGAAACGCATGGTCGTTGCGAAGATTGCGGCGCACCTTGGCCAGCATCGGATCCTGTTCAGTACGGCTCAGGTCGCTGACCACGATGCGCGTCGGATCGAACTGCCCGCCTGCGCTGCCGCACGTGATGAGCGGCACGCCATGGGCGCGACACCAGGCGATCAGCGCGGTCTTGGGACGGACCGCGTCGATGGCATCGATGACATAGTCATAACCCGGCGCCATCATCTCCGGCACATTGTCGACCGTGATGAAGTCGTCGACGGCGCGTACCGTACAACGTGGATTGATGGCCTGGATGCGTTCCGCCATGGCGTCGACCTTGGCCTTGCCGTAGGCATCGCCGAGCGCGTGGATCTGGCGGTTGGTGTTGCTGGGGGCGACATGGTCGAGGTCGATCAGGGTAAGCGTGCCGATGGCATTGCGAGCCAACGCCTCGACTGCCCACGAACCCACCCCGCCGATACCCACGACACATACGTGCGCGCTCATGAAGCGTTCCAGGGCAGCTTCGCCATACAGGCGCCCGACCCCGCCAAATCGGCGGGCATGTTCGGCGTCGTGTTCATCATGCGCCGCACCGGGCAAGATACTTGCACTCAAAATGTCATCCTTCGGCCGGAACCCGCGCACTTCTCTTCCAGCCGCACGCTTTGTCCGTCCGTGCGCGGGTCAAACTATACAATAGGTGCGAGTCGATGATCGTTCACACCACCTGCTTTTATGGAGCCCGTCGCCATGCGCAGACGCAGTAGATGGATCGCCTGGATTACGCTGACGCCGCTCGTCCTGATCAGCGCACTCCTGTTCTTTATCGTGACTTTCGACTGGAACCGGGCACGACCATGGCTCAACGAGCGCGTGTCCGAGGCCATCGCCCGTCCCTTCGTCATCAATGGCGACCTGACGGTGAAATGGGATCGCCCCGAAGGCGAGACAGGCTGGCGCCGCTGGGTGCCATGGCCGCGGCTGGCGGCGCGCGATGTGGTCGTCGGCAACCCTGAATGGGCGCGCGATACCAATTTCGCTACGGCCAACGAGGTCAGCTTCGTCCTGCAGGCGTTGCCTTTGCTGACGCACCGCATCGTGATTCCGACCATCAGCCTCGACACGCCGTCGATCGCGCTGGTCCGCCGCAAGGACGGCGAAAACAACTGGACTTTCCCGCGCAACAAGGACAAGACCGCGCTGCAATGGGAGCTGGAGCTGCAGCAGATCGTCTTCAAGAATGGCCGCATCGGCCTGTCCGATGCCATCAAACAGATCGAGTTGCTGGCCGAGGTCGATACCATCGGTGCGCCGCTCGATCTGGCCGGCAAGCCGACGGAACAGCCTGCCTCTGCCGCATTACCCACCGAGGTAGCATCTGCAGCGAACGCAAAGGAAGAGCCGGCACGACAGGCCGACGCCTCCCCCTACGGTATCCAGTGGACCGTCAAGGGGACCTACCGCGACGCGCGCGTGCAGGGGGCCGGCAAGGCTGGCGGCGTGTTGCGCCTGCAGGATGCCGACACGCCCTACCCGCTCCAGGCCGATGTGCGGCTGGGACGCACGCGCATCGCGCTCGAAGGGACGTTGACCGACCCAGCCCATCTCGCTGCGCTGGATCTGCGGTTGCGGCTCGCCGGCGACAGCATGGCGCACCTGTATGACCTAACGGGTGTGGTGCTGCCCGAAACGGCACCGTTCGAAACCCGTGGCCGATTGATCGGCCAGGGCGTCGGAGAACAGCCGGTGTGGCGCTATGAAAAATTTACCGGACGCATGGGTAAAAGCGACATTCAGGGCACGCTAACCTATCGCGCCCAGCAACCGCGCCCGAAGATCGAGGGCACCGTATTGTCCAACCAGCTGGTCTTTGCCGACCTCGCTCCACTTATTGGCGCGGACTCGGCCCAGAGCAAGAAGCGCCGCGGCGCGGCCGAACGCCAGCCGATCGACCGGGTCCTGCCGGTGGCGCGCTTCAAGACTGACCGCTGGGGCGAAATGGATGCGGACGTAAAGGTGACCGGCAGACGCATCGTGCGCGACGAGGCCTTGCCGATCACTGACCTCACTGCCCACCTCAAGCTCGAGGACAGCGTCCTGACGCTCGATCCGCTGAACTTCGGCGTGGCCGGCGGCGATCTCGTCTCGACCATCCGGCTCAACGGCAAAACGACTCCGCTGCAGGGCAATATTGACCTGCGCGCACGCCACCTCAAGCTCAAGCAACTGTTCCCAACCATCGAGGCCATGCGTGCCAGTGTTGGTGAACTGAACGGCGCAGCCCGCATGACGGCCCAGGGCAACTCCATCTCGGCGCTGTTGGGCACGGCCAATGGCGAAGCCAAGCTGCTGGTACGCGAGGGCACCGTCAGCAAGTTCATCCTGGAAGCCATGGGTCTCAATGTTGGCAGCGTGGTACTCACGCAACTGTTCGGCGACCGGCAGGTTACGCTGAATTGCGGTGTCAGCGATTTCGCGATTAATGACGGGCTGGCCCGGGCCCGGACCTTTGTGGTGGATACCGAGGACGCTACGATCTACATCACCGGCGGCGTCGACCTGAAGGATGAGCGGCTCGGCATGACTGTCCGGCCCGAAGCCAAGGGCTTGCGGCTATTCTCGCTGCGCGCCCCGCTATATGTCACCGGCACCCTCAAGAAACCCGATGTCAGTGTCGACAAGGCCGTGCTTGCGCTGCGCGCCGGCGGCGCGCTGGCGCTGGGACTCACTGCGCCCATCGCGGCTGCGCTGATCCCGCTCACCGACCTGTCGACGCCAGACGACACCCATTGCGCCGAACTGCTGCGCCAGGCTAGCAGCGCCCCGCGCACCAATCCCAGGCCGGTCCAGCCGCCGGACAAGGCCACGCCCAGCGCGCCTGCTGGCGAACGCCGCCCCGCTGCGCCGCCGGCCACGCCACCGCGCCAGGAGCAAAAGCGCGACCCGCTGCCACCGATCTATAACGGATAACGCCGTCCATGGTTATACTTGGTCTGTTCTACCCTGAATGCACGCAATGACGACACTGGCTGACCTCCGCACCCGCTACGCACGTGGCGCACTTTCCGAGACCGAAGTCGCACGCGACCCGGTCGAGCAATTCCGTACCTGGTTCGACGAGGCCCTGGCGGCGGAAGTACCGGAGCCCAACGCGATGACGCTGGCCACGGTCCGGACGGACGGCCAGCCCGCGGCGCGCATCGTGCTGCTCAAGCAAGTCGATGCGCGCGGCTTTACCTTCTTCACCAACTATCTCAGCGACAAGGGTCGAGCCCTCGCAGCCAATCCGCGCGCTGCCCTGCTGTTCCATTGGGTCGCGCTGGAGCGCCAGGTCCGCATCGAAGGTACGGTGGAGAAGATCGACGCCGCAGAGAGCGATGCCTATTTCCAGTCGCGGCCCCTCGAGTCACGGCTCGGTGCGTGGGCCTCGGAGCAGAGCAAGGAAGTGCCCGACCGGGCAACGCTCGAGGCGAGCGAGGCGCGCTTTGCCGCGCAATACGGAGAGCAGCCACCACGGCCGCCGCACTGGGGCGGGTATCGGCTGGTCCCGCAGTCGATCGAATTCTGGCAAGGCCGACCGTCACGGTTGCATGACCGTATCGTGTTCTACCGACAAGCCGATGGGGGGTGGCGTATCGCCCGGTTATCGCCCTGAGTCGCCTTGCACCGCCCACGGTGAGGAGAAACAGCGGGCGGATGCACGAGAGACGCTATCGATATGAAGCGCAACGTTTCTGCGCTCGAACGTGGGCCGGCGATCCCGTATCGCCCGCATCGCTTCGTCGCAGCAGGACCATTTCGCTGGCGCCTCTGAGCTTGAATCACATTATCGACAGATAAGGTACGGGAGCCTCGCGCTTCCGGGTTGATGTGTCTGGCACAGCGGTGTGTCCATGCCGCAGCCATTTGAGCCGAAGGAGAACAGTGCATGTTTTTCAAAGAAGCGATAGACCGCAAGCTGGCCAGCTGGGTAGATGCCATCCGCCAGAAAGCCAATCTGCCGGTGACCGTCAAGCTGTGGAACGGCCACCAGTACGCCCTCGGCGAGTTCGATCGGCCCGCCATCACCCTGACCGTACGTGAAGCCAGCGCCCTCCCGCTGCTGCTGACGCCGAGCCTCGCCAACCTCGGCGAGGCCTACGTGCAGGAAAAGATCGACTTCGACGGCAAGCTCCAGGACATCATCTCCGTGGGCTACCGTCTGGCCGATACGGCCCTGGGGGGCGACAGCCGCTTCGGCCGTATCGCCCGCCACTTCTCGCATTCCAAGGAAGACGACAAGGAAGCGATCCACTACCACTATGACGTCTCGAACGACTTCTACAAGCTGTGGCTCGACCCAAACATGGTGTACTCGTGCGCCTATTTCGAGCACGGCAACGAGGATCTCGCCACTGCGCAGATCCGCAAGATCGACCATATCCTGACGAAAATCCAGGTTCAGCCCGGGGAGCGCCTGCTCGATATCGGCTGCGGTTGGGGTGCGCTGGTACTGCGTGCGGCCGAACGCTTCGGCGCGCGCTGCGTCGGCATCACGCTGTCGCAGAACCAGTTCGACCTGGCCACCGAGCGGGTGCGCGCCGCCGGTCTGCAGGATCGCATCGAGATCCGCCTGCAGGACTATCGCGATGTATCCGGCACGTTCGACCGCATCACCAGCGTCGGCATGTGTGAACACGTGGGCCGCAAGAACCTGCCGGCATACTTCGCCAAGATCCGCGAGTTGCTGACCGATGATGGCGTGGCCATGAACCATGGCATCACCTCGACCGATGTGAACAGCGGCGAAACTGCGCTGGGCGGCGGTGACTTCATCGACAAATATGTATTTCCGCACGGCGAGCTGCCGCACGTTTCACTGGTCCTCAGCACCATGCAGGAAGGCGGCCTGGAGGCGTTCGACGTGGAGAACCTGCGCCGCCACTATGCGCATACGCTTGGCATATGGTCAGCGAATTTTGAAGCCCAAAGCGAGACGATCCGCGCCATGGTCGGCGAGAAACGCTACCGCATCTGGCGCGTCTACCTGATGGGGTGCGCACATGCCTTCGAAGTCGACGACGTGGCGATCTACCAGGTGATCTGCCGCAAGGCGGGGCGCTCCGCAACGACGCTGCCGTGGTCGCGGCGCTATATCTACGACACGCCCTGAGTTGTTTCAGGAGCGTCCGTGGCGCGTGAACAGCTGGCGGAATTTCGCCAGCTTGGGCGCGATCACCATCGCGCAGTAGCCCTGGTACGGATGCGTACGATAGTAGTTCTGGTGCGCTGCCTCGGCGCGCCAGTACGGCTGCTCCGCCTCGATGGTCGTGACGATCGGCAGGTCAAAGACGCGCTCGCGCGTCAGGCTGTCGATCATGGCTTCCGCCGTAGCGCGCTGGGCCGGTGAATGTACAAAGATTGCGGAACGGTATTGCGGCCCCGTGTCGTTACCCTGGCGGTCCACCGTGGTCGGATCGTGGATGGCGAAAAAAATGCCGAGGATGTCGTGATACGAGATCACTGCCGGATCGAAAGTCACGCGCACCACCTCGACATGGCCGGTGTCACCCTCGCAGACCTGGCGGTAGGTCGGATGGTCAACGTGACCGCCCGTGTACCCAGATTCGACCGCAAGCACGCCGCTGACTTCCTGGTAGACCGCTTCGAGGCACCAGAAGCAGCCTCCACCCAATGTGGCAATTTCATGTTCCATTCCATTCTCCGAATGTCATGCCTGCGGGCACGCCCGCATCTGCAGCGGCACGCCGCGATCTACGAGAGCCGTGGCCAGTGCAAGCTGTGGCGGACCATCCACGATAGTCAGCCGGCGCAACGACGAAAAATCGGCGTCCTGCCAACCGGGTGCGCCCCGCAGGGTCTCCATCATGTCTACCGTAACCGCCGCCACGGTAGGACGCGTATTTGCCAGGGCTTCCAGCCATGCGGCCGGCGTGAATCCCGGCAGCAATGTCACGGTGGCGCCCCGTGCCAGCGCCGGGACAGCCTCGAGCAAGAGGCTGGCAAAACGGGCCAGTGGCAATGCGACCAAGACATTGTCCTCCGGCGCGATATCGATGTCCTCCACCAGCAACCTGTTCTGACGGTATCGCGTCGCTTTTCCGGCAGCCTCGGCGTCAAACAGCATGAGGGCTGGCACCTCGCTCTCGACATCCGGGTAATGCAGGCCGTAAGGCGCCGGATGGTCGATCAGGCGATCGAGGACCACGCATCGTATGTCGGCACGCTGAGTCGCCAGCGCTTGTGCAACCGGAAGATTGGCCTCATCCGCGACGATCAGGCTGGCATCGGCCTGCTGCAGCCAATGCTGCAATGCTTCGGGCGTGGCCGAGGGGTCGAGCGGCGCCCACACCGCACCCAGCCGTAGGCATGCCAGCAGGATCACCAGTTGCAGGTCGTCGTTGGCCGCCAGCGTCGCGACATGCTGTCCCGGCTGCACGCCATGCGTGCCCGACAGATGTGCCGTCACGCGCTCGAAGCGACGCGCGAGCTTGGCATAGTCGTGAGCGTTGCGGCCACAGCGGATGGCGATGCGGTCGCCATGACTGCGTGCATGGCCGACGATCTCGCGCAGCAACGGGGCTGTCGCGTTTTCGAAATCACGCATCGAACCTCCGCCGCCTGGCGGTGTGCGTGTCGCTCGTCATGCCATTATCCTCCGTGCCGCCCTCGCCCGCGGGCCGCGGGACTGGACAGGCTTGTCTGTGATCGATACCGCGCTACTGTAACGCGAAGCGCCGGCGATGCCCAGCCGATCGCGCGCCGATGGCTGCGGAAACGGGACAGGCGCCGCCGCTCTCCGATACAATGACCCCGTACGCAACCGTCTCGAGCACAACGCTTTCCGACTGCCGATGCCGACTCCCCCCCAAGCAGGTACCGCCCCCCAGGCCACGGACAATCCAGCACGCAGCACCGCCAGCGCGCCCGATTTCGATTCAGCCTACTTCCGCCGCGCACTGTCGCAGTTCGCGACCGGCGTGACTGTGATCACGGGCCATTCGGGTCTTGCCGCAACCGGCGGCCCGGCCTTCGTGGGCGTCACCGCGAGCTCATTCAACTCGGTCTCGCTGGATCCACCGCTGGTGTTGTGGAGCCTGGCTACCAAGGCTAACTCCCTGCCAGTGTTTCGCGACGGTTCGCACTATGTGATCAACGTGCTGTCCGCGGCCCAGGTCGATCTGTGCAAGCGCTTCTCGACCTTGCATGGCGACCGCTTCGCCGGTCTCGACTACCAGATCAGCGAACACGGCCTGCCAGTCCTGCACGAGGCGCTCGCCTGGTTCGAATGCCATAACCGCAGTCGCTATGACGAAGGCGACCATGTCATCTTCGTTGGCGAAGTCGAACGCTGCGGCATCCATGACGCCGCCGGTGCACCGCTGGTTTTCCAGGCGGGACAGTTCGGCACGTTGCAGCCGCTCGGCGGCAATTGATCTCTCATCTTCTGCACGCCCACCGGTGGCGTGCGCTTTGACTGCCAAGGAGCCAATCATGGGTCAGACCATCCGCATTCCGTCCAAGGACGGCAGCTTCAACGCCTATCTCGCCGTGCCCGCCAGCGGACGTGGTCCCGGCATCGTCATGTGCCAGGAGATCTTCGGCGTGAACGGCACGATGCGCACGCTAGCCGACCGGTACGCGCAAGAAGGTTATGTGGTGCTGGTGCCCGACCTGTTCTGGCGCATCGAACCCGGGGTCGAGCTCGACTACTCGCCGGAAGGCTGGAAGCGCGCGTTTGAGTTTTTCCAGAAGTACGATCAGAACAAAGGTGTAGAAGATATCGCCGCCACGGTGGCAGCACTACGCCAGCGTCCCGAACTCGATGATGTCGCCAATGTCGGCGTGATCGGCTACTGCCTGGGCGGCAAGATGGCCTACCTGGCAGCATGCCGCTGCGATGTGGCCTGTTCGGTCGGCTACTACGGCGTGGGCATCGAGCAGGCACTCGACGAGGCGGACAACATCAAGGGACGCCTCGTGCTGCATCTGGCGGGCGAGGACGAATACTGCCCGCCGGAAGCTCGCGCGCAGATTGCCGCCAAGCTGGCGACGCTGCCGAGGGCCGAGGCCTTCTCGTATCCGGGCGTCGACCATGCCTTCGCCCGTCCGAATGGCAACCACTACGACAAAGCTGCCGACGAAACGGCCTATGCACGAACGCTCGCAGCGCTGAAGAGCGAGATCGGCCCGCGCTGATCGCCGCCGGGCATCCGGGCTGGGCTGCCCGGATGCCGGCCGCCGCTTCAGCGCAGCGCCAGCGTCCCCAGCCGCCCAACCATGGCGCCAAGCGCTGGCGCCAGTTGTGCATCGAAGTCGGCTTCACTACGCGACTGGTACGAGGCGCTGCAGCTCATCACATACGGATCGTCTTCACCGGCCACGCGAAACGCCACCGCACAGGCATGCACGGCCGGATGCCACTCACGGAACGAGCCGGCATAGCCCAGCTCTACCGCGGTCTGGATAGCCCGGCGCACCGTCTCGCCCTCGGCGGCCCACTGCTCCGGATACGCCTGCGCATAGTCGCGCAGCAATGCCTCGCGCCGCAGTTCTGGCATGGCGGCCAGGTAGGCCCTTCCCATCGAACTGGACAACAGCGATAAGCGCGAACCCACGCCGAGCACGAGCGACGACCCGGCATGGCTGCGGATCGACTCGAGGTAGACCATCTCGAGCCGGTCCCGCTTGCCAAGTGAAATCGACACCCCATACTGCTGCGCAAACGCCACCATGTGCGGCCGCGCCAGCGCGATCAGCCCGGACGATGCCAGATAGGCATACCCCAGGGCCAGGACACCCGCATCCAGGCCATATTTACCCAAGGCTGCGTCATAGCGCAGATAGCCCAGTGCCACGAGGGTGCTGGCCAAGCGGTTGACAGTCGCCTTGGGCAATCCCGTGCGTTTCACGAACTCGCGATTGCCCAGCAGCGTATCGCCCGGCTGATAACAGCGCAGCAAGGCAAGACCCCGCGCCAGCGCAGTTACGAAGTTGGGGTCGTTCTCGGTCATGCCGGCCGGATTGGGGAGCAGCAACATCCGCCCCGTAGCGGAATCGTGTGTAGACATGCGCCAGTTTCACCGTGATAGGAATATTTCCGATATACTACACCAACGAAACATTGTTCCGCAATACGGAACTTTATTACCCATAGCAACTGTTTTCCATTCACCCGAGACCGCTGTACAAAGGAGAGACGCATGGCAGCATCCGCAACATTCCATTGGTCTGACCCCTTGCTGCTCGACCAGCAACTGACCGAAGACGAACGCATGGTGCGCGATGCCGCTGCCGCCTATTGCCAGGACAAGCTGGCACCCCGTGTCCTCGAATCATTCCGGCATGAGCGGACAGATGTAGCGATTTTCCGGGAAATGGGTGAACTCGGCCTGCTCGGCCCGACCATCCCGTCACAGTATGGCGGTCCGGAGCTCAATTACGTCAGCTATGGGCTGATTGCCCGCGAAGTCGAGCGGATCGATTCGGGTTACCGCTCCATGATGAGCGTCCAGTCGTCGCTGGTGATGGTGCCGATTCATGCTTTCGGTAGCGAAGCACAAAAGCAGAAATACCTGCCCAAGCTGGCCAGCGGCGAATGGATCGGTTGCTTCGGGCTGACCGAACCCGATCATGGCTCGGATCCCGGCTCGATGGTCACGCGCGCCAAGCGGGTACAAGGCGGCTTCTCGCTGAGCGGCGCCAAGATGTGGATCACCAACTCGCCGATTGCCGACGTGTTTGTCGTGTGGGCCAAGCTGATGGACGACGATGGCACCGACGCGATCCGGGGCTTCATTCTCGAAAAAGGCTGGAAAGGTCTCTCGGCCCCGGCCATCCACGGCAAGGTCGGCCTGCGCACCTCGGTCACCGGCGAGATCGTGCTCGACCAGGTGTTCGTGCCGGAAGAAAACCTGATGCCCGGCGTACGTGGCCTGAAAGGTCCCTTCACCTGCCTGAACTCGGCACGCTACGGCATTGCCTGGGGCGCGCTCGGTGCGGCCGAGGCGTGCTGGCACACGGCCCGCCAGTACGTGCTCGACCGCAAGCAGTTCGGTCGACCGCTGGCCGCCAACCAGCTGGTCCAGAAGAAACTGGCCGACATGCAGACCGAAATCACGCTGGGCCTGCAAGGCTGCCTGCGCCTTGGGCGGATGAAGGACGAAGGCACCGCAGCCGTCGAGATCACCTCGATCATGAAGCGCAATTCCTGTGGCAAGGCGCTCGACATCGCCCGCCTCGCGCGCGACATGCTCGGCGGCAACGGCATCTCGGATGAGTACGGCGTCATCCGCCATATGGTGAACCTCGAGGTGGTCAATACCTACGAAGGCACGCATGATGTACACGCGCTGATCCTCGGCCGCGCGCAGACGGGTATCCAGGCCTTCTCCTGATTGGCTCGCACCATTCCCGTACCCCAAAAATGCAAGGCCCCGCTCTCGAGCGGGGCCTTGTGCCTTGCGTGCGTTGCATGAGCCCGGCCGAAGTCGTCCGGGCATCGCCTTACTTGTTGGGCTGCGGTGTCAGGCGCAGATACGGACGCACTGCCTTGTAGCCTTTAGGAAACTTGGCCTTGAGCACTGCCTCATCCTTCAGCGACGGCACGATCACCACGTCGTCGCCATCCTTCCAGTTGCCCGGCGTGGCCACGCTGTAGTTGTCTGTCAGCTGCAGCGAATCGATGACGCGCAGCACCTCGTCGAAGTTACGCCCCGTGCTGGCGGGATAGGTAATGATCAGGCGCACCTTCTTGTTCGGGTCGATGATGAACAGCGAACGCACCGTCACCGTTTCGCTGGCATTCGGGTGCACCATGTCGTACAGCGTCGCCACCTTGCGGTCATGATCCGCGATGATCGGGAAGTTGACCACCGTGCCCTGCGTCTCGTTGATGTCCTTGATCCACTCATGATGGGAATCCACGGGATCGACCGACAGGGCAATGGCCTTGACGTTGCGCGCCGCGAACTGCGACTTGAGCTTGGCGGTCAATCCCAGTTCGGTCGTGCACACTGGCGTGAAGTCTGCCGGATGCGAGAACAGGACGCCCCAGCCATTGCCGAGCCATTCGTGGAAACGGATGGTGCCTTCGCTGGAATCCTGCTCGAAGTCGGGGGCGATGTCGCCAAGTCGCAATGCCATGTCGTTCTCCAGAAAATCGATGGAACCAGTGTAGAGCGTTTGCGATCCAACCTGAACGACTATAAAGTCACACTGTCATGACAATTAGTCATATAGCGCTGAGGCCGGCAGCCGCATCCAGCCTCAGCCACAGGTTGGCCGAGACGCCCCTTGAAAGCGCGAAGGTGGCGCCGCATATGCTTCAAGGATAGACTAACAACTGTGCGGCGCGTGCGCCGGCCTGCGATTACCAATACCCACCAGGAGAAACGAATGTCTGATGTGAAAGCCGTGTTGTCCGATGCTGAAGAACTGCTCAAGCAAGCCGCCTCCACGACCGGCGAAAAAGCGGCCGAGCTGCGCGAACGCGGCATGGGGATGCTGAAGCAGGCCAAGGAAAAAGTGCAGGATCTGCAGGATGCAGTCGTCACCAAGAGCAAGGCCGCGGCCCGTGCGACCGACGACTACGTGCATGACCACCCGTGGCGTGCCGTTGGTATCGCCGCCGGTGTCGGCCTGCTGGTGGGCCTGCTGCTGAACCGCAAGTAATCACGTCACGCCAGGGCGCGGCACACACCGCTACGCGGACGCCGCGCCCGACATGCCGCTCGAGCCATGCCCCAGAGGCGGTTTCAAAATGAAGCGAAGCGGTTCTGGCCAGGAGGCAAGGCAGGGAATCGAATGGGACCCCGGATCGTTCCCATGCGCCCTGCAAAGGGTCACAAGCAGCACGCCAAGCCTCTCCTCCGGACCATGACCAGCCGGAGCCAGATCATTTTGAAACTGCCTCCCGGGTGAGGCCGGGCCCTTCTGGCCTCAGGCTCGCAGATCTTCCGGCGTGCCTGTTCTTGCGATCAGGACGCCATGCAGGAATCGACTCCCTCTCCACGTTTTTTTGACTCGCTGCGCAGCTTGCTGGGCAACGTCGCCGCCATGGCGCGCACCCGGCTGGAACTGGCCAGTGTCGAGCTCGCCGAGGAAAAAGCGCGCCTGATGCAGCAGGCATTTCTCGGCCTGCTGGGATTGGCGTTCCTCAGTCTTGGCATGATTGCCCTGACAGCGCTCATTGTCATTCTCTGCTGGGACACGTACCGCTGGCAGGTGCTCGCCGGCCTGGTAGCGTTGTATTTTGGCATCGCCGCCTATTGCCTGGTCCGCGTCCGCCGCCAGCTGCAAGATGCACCGGCGATGTTCGAAGCCACGCTCGCCGAACTCGACAAGGACCGGGAGGCGCTCAAGTCATGACAGATCTCGTGCCAACCCAACCGCCCCGCCCTGATGGCTTGCCGCGCATGCACGGCCGGCTGCCGCTGGCGGTCCGCAAGGAACTGCTGACGACCCGCGCTGCGCTGGAGCGCTACGACTGCGCGCAGTCGGCCCGCGACCTGCGGCAGTCGATCCGCCATGTCAGCAGCCTGAGCTGGCTGCCGAGCGCAGTCGCACCGCGCAACTGGCTCAAGCTGTTTGGCGTGGCGCGCCAGTTTCCGTATCTGAGCTCGGCGATCTCGCTGCTGGCGACCGGCCTGCGCGTCACACCGTTGCGTGGCGTGGCCTGGCGGCTTTCTAAAGTCGGGGCAGTTGCGGGTATCGCCTATGGGCTCTACAAGATGTGGGTGAATCGCCGCGACGGGGACGAGGGCGACCCAACGTTCTAGGCAATGGACATCCTCCCGCGTGTGTTCTGTCATGCCAGCGCCATGCCAGCTTTACCATGCCGCTGATCGCGCGGATGGCGCCACCCGATAGCACCGCCAGCAGATATTTCCCGGATATGGAGCAAGCAAAAAGGGCAGCCGATGGCTGCCCTTTTTGCTTGGCGGCCCCACCCGCCTGGTGGCCGGGTTCAATGCGGTGCGTTGGCGTCCGCCACTGCCAGCGCCGTCATGTTGACGATACGCCGCGATGTCGCAGCCGGTCCGAGGATGTGCACAGGCTTGGCCGCGCCAAGCAGGATCGGGCCCACCGTCACACCCTGCCCGCCCGTCGTCTTCAGCAGGTTGAAGGCGATGTTGGCGGCATCGAGATTCGGCATCACGAGTAGATTCGCGCTACCGACAAACCCATTCGCCGGCAGGTAGCGTTGGCGCACTTCCTCGCTTAGCGCGGCATCGCCCTGCAATTCGCCGTCCACCTTCAGTTGCGGGCATGCCGCCACCACGAGATCGCGCGCCTGCCGCATCTTGCGAGCCGATGCCGACTTCGACGAGCCATAGGTAGAGTGCGACAACATGGCGACATGCGGCTCAAGACCGAAACGCTGTACTTCCTGTGCGGCCAGGCGGGTAATGTCGGCCAGGTCTTCCGCGCTCGGCTCTTCGTTGACGAACGTGTCAGTGATGAACAGCGTGTACTTCTCGAGCATCAGCGCATTCATCGCGGCAAAATTATTGGCGCCGGGCGCGAGGCCGATCACATCCTTGACGTGCTGCAGGTGCGCATCGAACTGCCCCACCACGCCGCACAGCAAGGCATCGGCATCACCGAGATGCACCAGCATCACGCCGATCAGCGTGTTCGAGCGGCGCAGCGCGGCCTTGGCCATGTCCGGCGTCACGCCGTCACGGCCACGCAATTGCTGATAAGACTCGTGATACGTGCGGTAGCGCGGGTCATCCTCGGGATTGACCAGTTCGAAATCGACGCCGGCGCGCAGGCGCAAGCCGGCTTTCTGGATGCGCATCTCGATGACATGCGGGCGACCGATCAGGATCGGCTTCGCCAGGCCTTCGTCAACCACCGTCTGCACCGCACGCAGTACGCTTTCCTCCTCCCCCTCGGCGTAGGCCACGCGCTTGGGTGCAGCCTTGGCGGCGGAGAACACCGGCTTCATGATCAGGCCGGTGTGATAGACGAACTGGCTCAGTTGCTGGCGATAGGCCGCATAGTCGCGGATCGGCCGCGTGGCCACGCCGGATTCCTCGGCAGCCTTGGCGACCGCCGGCGCGATCTTCTCGATCAGGCGCTGGTCGAACGGTGTCGGGATAATGTAGTCGGGGCCGAACTTCAGTTCCTTGCCGGCATAGGCGGCAGCCACGGCGTCATTGGTCTCGGCTTCGGCCAGTTCGGCAATTGCCTTGACGCATGCCAGCTTCATCGCTTCGGTGATCTTGGTGGCGCCGCAATCGAGCGCGCCACGGAAGATGTAGGGGAAGCACAGCACATTGTTGACCTGGTTGGGATAGTCCGACCGGCCCGTGGCGATGATGCAATCGGAGCGTGCCGCCTTGGCGACTTCCGGCCGGATTTCCGGCTCGGGGTTGGCCAGCGCCAGGATGATCGGCCGCTCGGCCATGCTCTGCACCATCTCGGCGGTCAGCACGCCGGCCGTCGAACAGCCGAGGAACACGTCGGCACCTTTCACCACGTCGGCCAGGGTGCGCGCCTCCGTGGATTGTGCGTAGCGCGCCTTGTTTTCTTCCATGCGCTCGTCGCGGCCAACGAAGATCACGCCTTTCGAGTCGACCACATAGATGTTCTCGCGGCGCACGCCCAGGCTCACCATGGTGTCGAGGCAGGCGATCGCCGCCGCGCCCGCGCCCGAAACGGCAAGCCGCACCTTGGCGATATCCTTGCCAACGACCTTCAGGCCATTGAGCAGTGCCGCGGTGGAAATGATGGCCGTACCGTGCTGGTCATCATGGAACACCGGAATGTTCATGCGCTCGCGCAACTGCTTCTCGATGTAGAAGCACTCTGGCGCCTTGATGTCTTCGAGATTGATGCCGCCCAGCGTGGGCTCGAGCGCGGCGACAATGTCGATGATCTTGTCGGGATCGCGCTCGGCCAACTCGATATCGAACACATCGATACCGGCGAATTTCTTGAACAGGCATCCCTTCCCTTCCATCACCGGCTTGCCCGCCAGCGGTCCGATGTCGCCCAGGCCAAGCACGGCCGTGCCGTTGGTGATGACCCCGACGAGATTGCTGCGCGAGGTGTATTCCACGGCAGCCGCGGGATCACGGGCGATCTCCTCGCACGCATACGCCACGCCGGGCGAGTACGCCAGCGACAGGTCGCGCTGATTGGACAAGGCCTTGGTCGGCGTGACCGAAATCTTGCCGCGGGTCGGGCTGCGGTGATATTCGAGAGCCGCCAGACGCAGTTTGTCTTCCGGTGGTGTGCCGGGTTGACGTTGGGGATTACCTTGCTCGCTCATGCCTGCTCATCCAAAAAGAAAATGCCCGTCATGCATGCAACGGGCTCAAATATGTAGTTATGTACCTATTCTAGCGCACGCTTTGGAGCGCCAGGAAAAAACGAACGATCGTTTACTTTTTCTCGACCTCCAGCGTCACCTGACGCGGCTGGCCACTGCGCGCCGGGAATTCCGCGAACGCACTGCGGACCAGATACGGCATGACCGCAGCCATGCTCACGCCGGCCGTCGCTTCATGCAAGGCCGTTACCTGGTACACGCGCTTGCCGCCCCGCGCCTCCGTCAGCGACACCCGCAAGGCAAACTGCGTTAGCTGGATATCGCGCTCCACCATGTACGGTGGCCAGTAGCCAGGCCATCCCCACGGACCGTAGGGCCCCCAGTAGCCGGGCCACGGGCGATAGAACGGCCCCGGAAAGTACGGATCCGGATAAACCGTCTCGCGGACATGCACCGTGCGCGGCGTGGCGTCGAAATCGAATCCCACCACATAGCGCGCCTGCGGTCGAGGGGCCGGCGTGAAGCCATGGGTCTGCAATGCGCGCGCGATCCAGTCCTGGTAGGTGCGGCGCTCCAGATCGCCAGCCTGCGCGGCTGCGGTTTCAAATGCATAGGTTCGCGGCGCATCGTTGGTCCAGTCGGCTTGACGGAAGGCCGTCACTTCACTGGTCACGGTGCTAGCGCAGCCGCCGAGCAAGGCAGCCGCGAACAGCAGGCAGCCGACCCACCAGCGCCGGCCGGCCGTAAGGGAAATACCGCGCATGGACATGCGATTCATAAAAACGACCTCCGGGTCGATGGCACCGGATGAACGACGCCGATGCTTGATGCCGATTGACCTGCAGAATTGCAAGTTGTTGTTTCTAAGAGTAGCCAATTTTCCGAAAATTCCCGATGCTGGCAGAGGCTGCTGAATGGCGAGCGTAGCTTGGCTACAATGAAACCTTCAACAGACAGGATCACCTCATGCTGCGCACCGAAGACACTTCCGTCACCGTCTATCGCCAGGACTATACGCCGCCCGCCTTCGCCTTCGGCCACGTCGACCTGCTCGTGGAGCTCGATGCCGAGCGGACCGTCGTCACCAGCCGCATCGAGGTGAAGCGCCTGGTCAAGGACACGCCCCTCATCCTGCATGGGGAGGAGCAGGAACTGTTGGCCGTCACCATCAATGACGAGCCCGCAGGTCACTACAGCATCGACGAAGATACGCTGACGCTGCATGAAGTGCCCGCACGCTTCACGCTGAGCATCACCTCGGCGAATCGCCCGTCCGCGAACACCTCGCTGATGGGGCTGTATGTGTCGGGCGGCAATTTCTTCACGCAGTGCGAAGCGGAAGGCTTCCGCAAGATCACCTACTTCCTCGACCGCCCGGACGTGATGACCACCTATACGGTCACCCTGCGCGCGGACAAGGCACAATGCCCGGTGCTGCTCGCCAACGGCAACCTGATCAGCAAGGCCGACCTCCCCGACGGCCGCCATGAAGCCGTATGGGATGACCCGTTCAAGAAGCCTTCGTACCTGTTCGCCCTGGTGGCCGGCCGCCTGTCGTGCATCGAGGAGACGATCACCACTGGCTCGGGTGCGAGCAAGCTGCTGCAGGTGTGGGTGGAGCCCGCCGATCTCGACAAGACCCGTCACGCCATGGATTCGCTGATCGCATCGATCCGCTGGGACGAAGCGCGCTTCGGCCTGGAGCTCGACCTCGAACGCTTCATGATCGTCGCCGTCAGCGATTTCAACATGGGTGCGATGGAGAACAAGGGCCTCAACATCTTCAACACCAAGTATGTACTGGCCAACAGCGAAACCGCCACCGACACGGATTTTGCCAACATCGAATCGGTCGTCGGCCATGAATACTTCCACAACTGGACCGGCAACCGCGTAACCTGCCGCGACTGGTTCCAGCTGAGCCTCAAGGAAGGCCTGACTGTGTTCCGCGACCAGGAATTCTCGGCCGACATGATGGGCACGGCATCCGGCCGTGCGGTCAAGCGCATCGAGGACGTGCGCCTGCTGCGCCAGGTGCAGTTTCCCGAGGATGCGGGCCCGATGGCCCACCCGGTGCGTCCCGACAGCTATCAGGAGATCAACAATTTCTACACCGTCACGGTATACGAAAAAGGCGCCGAAGTCGTACGCATGTACCAGACGCTGCTGGGCCGCGACGGCTTCCGCAAGGGCATGGACCTCTACTTCAAGCGCCACGACGGCCAGGCCGTGACCTGCGACGATTTCCGCCAGGCGATGGCGGATGCCAATGGCCGCGATCTCACACAGTTCGGCCGCTGGTATAGCCAGGCCGGCACGCCTGAAGTCAGCGCGCTGACCCGTTACAATCCAGCCGACAAGTCTTTTACGCTGACGCTCACCCAGCATTGCCCCAAGGTCGGCATCGAAATCAGCAATGAAGCGCTCGACAAGCAGCCGTTCCATATCCCTGTGGCACTGGGGCTCGTCGGCCCCGATGGCCGCGACCTGCCGCTGCAGCTGGACGGAGAGGCCGCGCCCCAGGGCACCACGCGCGTGCTTGACCTGACAGAGCGCACGCAGACGTACCGTTTCATCAACGTGGATGTGCCACCGGTACCGTCGCTGCTGCGCAACTTCTCGGCGCCGGTGGCGCTGGATATTCACTACACCGACGAGGAACTGGCTTTCCTGCTCGCCCATGACAGCGATCCGTTCAATCGCTGGGAAGCCGGTCAGCGGCTGGCCACGCGGACGCTGCTGGCATTGGTCGCCGATGCACAGGCCGGCCGCCCGCTGGTCGCCGACGCCAAGCTTGTCAAGGCACTGGGCTCCGTGCTGACGGATGAAACGCTCGACCCGGCCTTCCGCGAACAGATCTGGATCCTGCCAGCCGAGACCTACCTGGGCGAGCGCATGGGCATCGCCGACCCGGCTGCCGTCCATGCTGCGCGCCAAGCCTTGCGCCAAGGCATTGCGTCGGCGCTGCAGTCGGAACTCACCGACATTTACACGCGCCACCGTGCCACCGGTCCCTATTCACCGGACGCCGCCTCGGCCGGCCGGCGCGCGCTGAAGAATCTGGCGCTCGGCTACCTGATCGAAACCGGCGATGCGAAAGCGCTCGCACTTGCCGAGCGCCAATACGCCGAGGCCGACAATATGACGGACCGCTCAGCTGCTCTCACGGCGCTGCTCAACAGCGACTCGCCGGCCCGCGGCGAAGCGCTGGCGGATTTCTACATGCGCTTCTCCGACGAAGCGCTGGTCATCGACAAGTGGTTCGCCATGCAGGCCATGCAGCCGGGACGCCACGGCCAGCGTGTCATCGACACGGTGCAGTCGCTGATGCAGCATCATGCCTTCACCCTGCGCAACCCCAATCGCGCGCGCTCGCTGATCTTTGGTTTCTGCACGGCCAATCCGGCGCAGTTCCATGCGGCCGACGGCTCGGGCTATACGTTCTGGAAAAACCAGGTGCTGGCGCTCGATGCGATCAATCCGCAGGTTGCCGCGCGGCTGGCGCGTGCGCTGGACCGCTGGACCCGCTTCACCATTCCCTTGCGCGACCGCATGCACGCGGCCCTGCAACAGGTGGCAGCCAGCAGCACGCTGTCGCGCGATGTGCGCGAGATCATCTCGAAATCGCTGGGTCAGGCAGGCTGAGAATCGCCGCAACCTGCCACGGGGGCTGCTAGGCAGCGCCCGCCCCGGCCTTGCGACCGAATTTCAGGAAGCCGGTGCCCAGTGCCGTGCCCAGCAGGATCACCGCACCGCTCAGCACCATATTGAGCGTCAACGCCTCGCCGAGGAACAGCGCACCCCACAGGACACCAAACAGCGGGATCAGGAAGGTCACCGACATGGCCTTCGTCGGCCCCTGGCGTGACACCAGCCGGAAGAACAGGATATACGCCACCCCCGTGGAGCCGACTGCCAGCAGCACGACGCTCGTCCAGACCTGGAGCGATGGCATCTGCGCGGGCCACAGCCAGAAGGCGGGCAACGCCAGCAGCGCCGTGGCGCCAACCATGCTGCCGGTCGCCACGGTCAGCGCCGGCACGGCGGTCAGGTATTTCTTGGTGACGGCCCCCGCCACGCCATAGGACGCCGAGGCCCCGAGCGCCGCCAGCACCGCGCCGCCGCTCTGCGACCACGACAAACCGTGCGTGCCGCTGACCAGCAGCGCAACCCCACAGACGCCGATACACAGGCCCACGACGCGCAGCATGGTCAGCCGGTCGCCCAGCCAGACGAATGCCACCAGCGCGGCGAAGATCGGCGTCGATGCATTCAGCACCGAGGTGAATCCGGCAGCCAGTGTCAGCTGTGCATATGCAAACAGGCAAAACGGCAGGGCGGAATTCAGCAGACCGACCACCAGCAGCGGCTTCCAGTGCGGCCGCATGGTCTGCCACCCGCCACGCATGGCCAGGATCGGTAGCAGGAAGAGCGCGGCAATGCTCACGCGCAGCGCGATCAGCGGCACCGGCCCCAACGCGGGTACGGCAATCCGCATGAACAGGAACGAAGCGCCCCACAACGCTGCCAGGATCAGCATTTCGAAGACGTCTTGCGCGCGCATGGGAGATGTCCGCAGAAGTAAGGCATTGACAGCGCCCGCTGCAATGCATGCCGCGATGATAAACGAATCAGCCAACATGGCGCACGCGGGCAATCTGACCCGGCACGCCCCGCTCCGATGGGTAGCGCTGGCTTCGTGGAGGGCTCAGGCGGTCAGGTGCCGCATATGGCCCTGGCGCGCGAGGCGGGCCTCCGTTTATTCCGGGTCCACCTGCTCGCCAGACGGGTCGGGAATTCGCCCGCCGGCCGCTGGGCAAGGTAAAATCGCGGCATCTAGGAGAACCCCATGAAGAAAGTCAGCCTGACCCGCTATCTGGTCGAGGAGCAGCGCGAACACAACACCATCCCGGCAGAACTGCGGCTGCTGATCGAAGTCGTGGCACGCGCCTGCAAGGCCATTTCCAACAACGTCAACAAGGGCGCCCTCGCAGGCATCCTGGGCTCGGCCGGCACCGGCAACGTACAAGGCGAAATGCAGCAGAAGCTGGACGTCATCGCCAACGAAGTGCTGCTCGAAGCCAACGAATGGGGCGGCCACCTCGCCGCCATGGCCTCCGAGGAAATGGATTCCTTCTACGAGACGCCCAATCGCTACCCCAAGGGCGAATACCTGCTGATGTTCGATCCGCTGGACGGCTCGTCCAACATCGACGTTAACGTTTCCATCGGCACCATCTTCTCGGTGTTGCACATGCCGCAGCCCGGCCAGACCGTCACGGAAAAGGATTTCCTGCAGCCCGGCACCAAGCAGGTCGCCGCCGGTTACGCGGTGTACGGCCCGCAAACCACGCTGGTGCTCACCGTGGGCAACGGCGTGCAGGTCTTCACGCTGGATCGTGAAGCCGGCAGCTTCGTCCAGACCGCATCCAACATCCGCATTCCAGAAGACACCAAGGAGTTCGCCATCAATATGTCGAACATGCGCCATTGGGCGCCGCCGGTGAAGCGCTACATCGACGAATGCCTGGCCGGCAGCGAAGGTCCGCGCGGCAAGGACTTCAACATGCGCTGGATTGCCTCCATGGTGGCAGACGTGCACCGCATCCTGACGCGCGGTGGCATCTTCATGTACCCGTGGGACAAGCGCGAGCCCGGCAAGGCCGGCAAGCTGCGCCTGATGTACGAGGCCAATCCGATGAGTTTCCTCGTCGAACAGGCCGGCGGCGCCTCCACCAACGGCCTGCAGCGCATCATGGAGATCCAGCCCGATGCGCTGCACCAGCGCGTGGCGGTCATCATGGGCTCGAAGAACGAGGTCGAACGCGTCACGCGCTACCACCACGAAGCCGGACAGTCCTGACGCCCGGCTGGCGGGGCGCGGGAGCGTCCCGTACAACGGTTATCCGTCCCCCTTGGCGAACTGCCCCGGAATTTGCTAGAATCGCGGTTTCCCGGATTTTTTCCGCGGGATGTGCCGGAATAGCTCAGTCGGTAGAGCAGCTCATTCGTAATGAGAAGGTCGGGGGTTCGATTCCTCTTTCCGGCACCAAGACACTCCAGACGGGCAGCCCAGGCTGCCCGTCTGTCATTGTGGCCACTGTTTTTCTGGCAGCGGCCAGCTCCCCAACCTGTCGGCCCGCGACGGCGCCGCTTTCATGCAGGCGCCGACGGTGCCGGGCTACGCCAGCCGATCCAATGGCCTGGCATCCCCCGCGCACCGCTCCCGCCACCATCAGACATGCGGCTGCCGTCACGCATGACGGCATGTCGAGCCTGCGTACCTGTCAGTGACTCGGGAGCATATACCCGCGCAACCTTCCCGGCACCTTGCAAGGACAGCGCCTGGCTGGTATGAACATGGATACCCGATTGATCAACCGACCTGCAAGCACAACCATGAGCGACATCACGATCTATCACAACCCGCGCTGCGGCAGCTCCCGTACCGCGCTCGGACTGATCCGCAACAGCGGTGCGGAACCGCGCATCGTCGATTATCTGAAAACGCCGCCAGACCGCGCGACGCTAGCCGCGCTGGCGCAGGAAACAGGCGGTGCGCGGCCCCTGCTGCGCAGCAAGGAAGCGCTCTATACGGAGTTGGGACTGGACAATCCCGCATTGAGTGACGGCGCCTTGCTCGACGCGCTGGCCGCGCATCCGGTCCTGCTTAACCGGCCGGTGGTCAGCACGCCGCTGGGAACCCGTGTCTGCCGTCCGGCAGAAACGGTACTGGAAATCCTGCCCTCGCCCCAGCAAGGGGAATACCGCAAGGAAAATGGTGAACTGCTGGTGGATGCCAATGGCCGCCGGGTCGCCTGAACCGGCGGCGCGGCAGTGTCAGCGCTCGGTATCGTCCCAGGTGAACTGGACCGTCTCGTACTTGGACGCGTCGGTCTCCTGGGCTGGCCGGGCGCCGGTACCGCCGATGGAGCCGTGGTGATGCAGGTTCAGCGCGATCAACTCACTGAGCGCGGCGGGCGGAAAACCTTGCCGACCGCCACGGTCATCCAGCATGAGGGATTCGAGGTAGGCGCCGCAGGCCTCGTCGTCTGCCCACAGGGTGGCCAGCTTGTTGAGCACATGCGGAAATTCACGCAGTGCAGTAGGACGCAGGTCGGCAGGCAAACGCACCAGCCATTGCATGGTGTCGGCCGTGATCTCTTGAGCATGGGCCGCCGGGCGGCGTTGGTCAGATGATGTCATCAGCGTTCTCCTTACACGAACAGCGCACGGATTGGATGATTGCTACTGTATCTCTCCAATATACCAGACCCTGCGCGTGCCAAGACAGTCCCCTGCCAAGGTATGATGCACACGCGCCGCAACGGATACGCCAGCGGCTTCTTTTCTTCTGATGCATGGCTCTTAACCTCGTCTGGCTCGGCTTTTTCCTGACAGCATTCGCCGCGGCATGCGTGCGCCTGCTCATGGGTGACCCGGATGTTTTCGCGCGCATGCTGACCGGCATGTTTGCCAGCGCCAAGACCGGTTTTGAGATTTCCCTCGGCTTGGCGGGCATCATGACCTTGTGGCTGGGCATCATGCGCATCGGCGAGCGTGCTGGCGTCATCGACCTGTTTGCACGCTGCGTCGACCCGGTGATGCGCCACCTGTTCGCGGACGTACCCAAGGGGCATCCGGCCAATGGCGCGATGATGATGAACGTCTCCGCCAACATGCTCGGCCTCGACAACGCCGCTACGCCGCTCGGCCTCAAGGCAATGCGCGAACTGCAAACCTTGAATCCCCGCAGCGATACAGCTTCCGATGCGCAGATCATGTTCATCGTGCTCAATACGGCGGGCGTCACGCTGATCCCGACCTCGGTGATCGCCATCCGGCAGACAATTGCACTGCAACAGGGGTTGACCGGTTTCAATGCAGCCGACATCTTCCTGCCAACCCTCATCGCGACCTTCATCTCCTTCACTGCGGGCCTGCTCGCCGTGGCGTGGCACCAGCGCCTGAACCTGCTGCGCGCGCCGCTGCTGCTGGCCTATGGGGGGCTGGCGCTGGTCATGGCGCTGTTGTTCCTGTGGCTCGACCGTTTCCCGCCGGAACGCATGGCGAGCATGGCTGGACTGATCGGCAGCGGTTTCATCATGACGATCATCACCGCGTTCCTGCTGGTCGGCGCGCTGCGCCGCATCAATGTATACGAGGCCTTCATCGAAGGCGCCAAGGATGGCTTCGGCGTGGCGGTACAGATCATCCCGTACCTGATCGCCATGCTGGTGGCCATCAGCGTGTTCCGTACCACGGGTATCCTCGACCTGCTGCTACAGGGCCTTGGCGCGCTGTTTGCGGCTGCCGGGCTGAACACGGATTTCGTGCCCGCCCTGCCGGTCGGCCTGATGAAGATCCTGTCTGGCGCAGGCGCACGCGGCTTGATGGTGGACGTGATGACCACTTATGGCGTCGATTCTTTCCAGGGCAAGCTGGCCGCCATCATCCAGGGTTCGACGGAAACCACCTTCTACGTGCTGGCGGTCTACTTCGGCAGCGTCAACATCCGCAATACGCGCTATGCCCTGGGATGCGCCCTGTTTGCGGACATCGTCGGCCTGATTGGCGCGATCGCGGTGGCCTACCTGTTCTTCCACTGATCCTGGCCAGCGCGGTTTGACAGACGCCCGGGCATCCCGGATGATCAGAGCATCGCCCTTCCCATTTCTTGTAGATGCTGGTCCTCATCGTTCTTCTCCTGCTGCTGGTCAGCGCCTTTTTCTCCGTTGCCGAAATCGCACTCACGGCCGCGCGGCGCACCCGTCTTCAGCAGCTCTACGAGCATGGCGACCGGCGGGCCCTGCAGGTCATGCGGCTGAAGGAGGAGCCGGGCAATTTCTTCACCGTGGTCCAGATCGGCGTAAATACCGTCGCAATCCTGGCCGGTGTACTCGGGGAGAAGCATCTTTCGGACTGGGTGCTGAGCCTCGTCGCGCCGCATCTCGACAGCGCCCGCGCCACACAGGTGGCCAACCTCACCTCGTTCATCGTCATCACGGTCCTATTCATCCAGTTTGCCGACCTGATTCCCAAGCGGCTCGCAATGATCGCCCCCGAGCGCTGCGCCCTGGCCATCGCCGGACCGATGATGGCGCTGATGCGGCTGTTCCGGCCGCTGGTGTGGCTGTTTACCCAAGGCACGGATTTCATCCTGCGCATCTTCAACCTGCCGACGCGTAACGTCGAACACATCACGCCGGAAGATATCGCCGCCATGGTGGGCGCCGGCGCGGAAGCCGGCACGCTGCACAGCCACGAAATCCGCCTGATCGAAAACGTCTTTGAACTGGAATCCAAGTCGATCACCTCGGTCATGACGGTGCGCGACGAGATCGCCTACTTTACGGTGAGCGAACCAGTCGACCTGATCAAGCGCAAGCTCATCGACCAGCCATACTCGCAGTACCTCGTCTGCCGGGAAGACATCGACAGCGTCATCGGCTTCATCCAGTCCAAGGACATCCTGCAGCGCATCATCAGCGAAGAGTCGATGGACGTGATCCGTACGCTTGGCAAGTACTACGACAAGAACCTGCTGACGCTGCCGGACACGCTCAACCTCTCCGAAGCACTCACGCGCTTCAAGGAAATGCACCAGAGCTTTGCCGCGGTGGTCAACGAGTATGGCCTGGTGGTTGGCGTGGTGACACTGGACGATATCGTGAGCGCGCTGATGGGCGACATCATCTACTCCTCGGAAGACGAGCAGATCGTGCAACGCGACGAATACTCCTGGCTGATCGACGGCCTGACGCCGATCGACGACGTCAAGAAAGCCCTCGATATCGGCGACCTGCCAGGTCAGGACCATGCCGAAACGATTGCCGGGCTGGTGATCTACACGCTCAAGCGCATCCCCAAGAAATCCGAATTCATCGAGACCGCTGGCTACCGATTCGAGGTGGTTGATATCGACAGCCACAAGATCGATCAGTTGCTGGTTTCCCGGCTGGGTATGGGCTTGGCCGCAAAAGACGCGACGCCCGCCCGACCCTCGCAGTAAACAAAGGGAAAATCGCTACACTTTTTAACTTTTCACTGGCCAAATTGTTGCTAATCTTCAGCCAAATTCAATTTTTCCGATTTGGCGCCCACTATGCTGCCCATCCGTCTCGACGATGCGTTGCACCAACCCCTCCCGCATACCGTAAGCGGCGGCTGGGCTGGCCTCTTCAATTTGTACCAGCCCATCATGGCGCTGGATACCGGCGCAATGGTCGGGGTGGAAACCCTGGTACGCCGGACGGTTGACGATGGCGTCATCCTGACACCAGACAGTTTTGTCCCCGGGGCGGAACGTGACGGCTCAATCCAGTCTCTCGGCCGCCATGCAACCCTTGCAGCACTTATACTGGCTGCCGACTGGGCGGATACGTACCCCGACCGCTATGTGACGGTCAACGTCTCAGCCGCCGAAACCGACGAGCCAGGGTATGCCGCAGAAGTCTTTGCCATGCTCGAACAGACTGGTGCGCAGCCCCGCCAACTGTGCCTGGAGTTGACGGAATCGCTGCCCTTCGAAACACTCGATAGCTTCCGCAACCTGCACCAGCTGCACGACGCTGGCATCCGCATCTTTCTCGATGATTTTGGCACGGGGCATTCCTCACTGAGCGCCCTCACCCGCCTGCCGATCAGCGGCATCAAGATCCCCCTCGCCTTTACCAGCCTGGTCCTGCATAGTGAAATGCATCGCACCATCCTGCGCTCGAGCCTGGCGCTCGCCGAGGCAAGCGGACTGGATGCGGTCGTCGAAGGGGTGGAAACCGAAGAGCAGCGCGGGTTGCTGGTCGAAATGGGCGCCCGGCTGGGCCAAGGGTTCCTGCTTTCTCCTCCGCTGCACGCCTCGGAATTCTGATTTCCGGCAAAGAAATTTCCGTGTGCGCCAGCACATCATCCGATTGGATCCCGTACAATAGGCACCGTCGAGTCCCGGCGCTTGCGTTTCCCCAGCGCCCGCCACAGCAGACATGACTTCCCCACCGGGCCCACAGTACCGGACCCGCCGGACCGCTTCCATCGCGTTACCCACAGTTATCAGCGTCAGTATGAGTCAATCGGACAGAGCCGCCGCAATTGCGTGGATCCGACAGAAAATCGATGAGTACGCACTCACCCTCGATGACCTTGGTCCCTTTCCCGAGCAGCTCCCGGAAAACCCCGGCACGCCCGTACACGCGGCCGCGCTGTACCGCAGCGCCGACGGCAAGACCTGGGATGGGGAAGGCGACATGCCGGAATGGCTGCGCCGGGCCGTCGCGGCAGGCCAGTCCCCGGAACATTTCCGGGTAGGCTGACATACCACCATAAAAACTGTTCCCAATAGACAAAAAGCCGTGTTATAATTTTTGACTTCGTTGGGGCGTTAGCTCAGTTGGTAGAGCAGCGGACTCTTAATCCGTAGGTCGAGTGTTCGAGTCACTCACGCCCCACCAGATTTTCCCGATAAAAAAGCCATCCTCCCGGATGGCTTTTTTATTGCTGAGCGCTTGCCCCTCCCGCTTGGCTGGCTCCGGCACGCGCGGTGCGCTGGCGGCGATTATCGCGCCTCGCGCGCTCCCAGCAATTTCCACGTCGACGTGGCAAAGGCCGCCAGCTGCCCGTTCGCATCATAGAAACGCGACTCCAGGAACGAGACGCTGCGCCCGCGGCGCAGCACCTGGCCGACGACCCTGGCCGGGCCGGGACGGACTGCCGCGAGGTATTGCGTCTTCATTTCGAGCGTGGCGCACGGACCGTCGATCTGGTTCAGCAGATGCCCCATCGACACATCCATCACGAGTGCGACGATGCCGCCATGCAGGGTCGATTGCGGATTGAGCATGAAGTCCTTTACCTCGAACGTGATGGTGCAGGTATCCTCCGTATAGGCCAGGTCAAGTCCCAGCAGCCGCGCCATGAAGAACTGCCCCGGCACCTGCTGGTGGGTGGCAAGCGCATGCTCGAACGCCTCACGTGTTGCAGCGCCATCAACGGTCAGCGGCTGTGTGGTCATCTCAACGGTCCTCAGACATTACGTTCCTGCCCCGTCCAGTAGCGTCGGCGCACTTCCTTGCGCATGACCTTGCCGACCGGGCTGCGCGGCAGGGAATCGATGAAGTCTACCGACTTTGGCGCTTTCACGCTGCCGATCCTGGCCTTGCACATGGTGATGATCTCGTCCGGATCCAATGTCTGCCCAGCCTTCAGCTCGATCACGGCCTTGATGGCCTCGCCCCATTTGGCATCCGGTACGCCGACCACCGCGCAATCCTGTACCGCCGGATGGCTCAGCACCACCTGCTCGACTTCGAGCGGATAGACGTTGTAGCCACCGGTGATGATCATCTCTTTCTTGCGGTCGCAGATGTAGATGAAGCCTTCCTCGTCCTGATAGGCCATGTCGCCTGTATGGTGCCAGCCGAACATCCCGGTCTCGGCGGTGGCTGCCGGATTCTTGTAGTAGCCGCCCATCACCAATCCGCCCTGCACGGCAATCTCGCCGATCTGGCCCGGTGGCACAGGTTGCCCGGCATCGTCGATCAACGCCACGCGCGTGAATGGCGCAGGCCGGCCGCAGCTCAGCAGGCGCTTCTCATTGATCGAGCCATCCGGATTCAGGTGCTCGACCGGGCTCATGTGCGTCACCGAGGTCGGTACTTCAGTCTGGCCATAGACCTGCGTCATGACCGGTCCGAACACCGCGATCGACTCCGCCAGCTTGGTAGCCGACATCGGCGCCGCACCGTAGACGAAATGGCGCAGCGAACTGTAGTCGAAGTCGTGCACATTCTCCGCCGCAAGCATCTTGTAGATCGCCGTGGGCGGCAGGTAGATGAAGGAGATCGCGTGCTCGGGAATCGCCTTGAGGGTGTCCTGCACGTCGAAGCCCCGCTGGATCACCAGCGTCCCCGCCATGGCCATGGTCACCATGGCCAGAATGCCCGAGGCATGGCTCAGCGGCGCGCTCGCCAGGTACACCGGTGGCTGGTCGAAGCGCAGCGTGGCGCGGAAATTCGCGACCATCGTCTCGAAGTTCCGGTTGGTATTCATCACGCCCTTCGGGCGCCCGGTGGTACCGCCCGTCCCGCGCAGCCAGCACAGCGCATCCGGTGCCCACGGCAGCGCACGCAATGCCGGGCTTTGCGTCGCAGCCCAGTTCTCGACATTGGGACCCAGTGCGCTGTCCCCGTCCACGCAGAAGAAATGCCGGACCGCCGGGCACTCCGCCTTGATGCGCTGGGCAAAGGGTTCCAGCGCCTTCTGGAAGAACAGCACTTCCACATCGAAGGCCTGGACGATGTAGGCATTCTCATCTTCCGCATTGGTGGCGTTGAGCGGTACCCAGACACCCTCCGCGCGCATGATGCCGAGCATCGAGAGAAAGGCAATCGGATCGTTCTTGCTGATCACCGCGCATTTCACGTCGCGTTTCACATCGATGTCACGCAGGCCATTCGCGATGCGCGCCGCCAGATCTGACGCTTCCGCATAACTCCAGCGCCGCGATTCGAAGACCACCGCGGTCCGCTGCGCATGCGCGATGACGCTTTTCTCGAAAAAATCGATGAAGTTCATGCTACCTCCTGCGCGGCCAGTGCCGCTTGCTGCCACTCCGGCAGGAACAATGCTTCCAGCCAGCGCGTGGTGACCTCGGCATCGCGGAATGCGTGGCTCGAAAGAATGTCCTGATGCAACGGCATGGTAGTGGTGATACCTTCGACCCGAAAACCCTGCAACGCGCCCAACGCTAGTGCGATGGCCTGCTGGCGGTCCTCGCCATGCGCGATCAGCTTGGCGATCATCGAGTCGTAGAACGGCGGGATCAGATATCCCTCGTAGCAATGCGTATCGAGGCGGACACCCGGCAAGGATGGCGGCTGCCACACTTGCAGCCGGCCCGGCGCCGGACGGAAACCATGCCGTGGATCCTCGGCGTTGACACGGCACTCGATCGCATGGCCGCGGATCGCCAGATCTTGCTGGCGAAACGACAGGCGCTCGCCCGCCGCCACGCGAATCTGTTCCTGCACCAGATCGACACCGGTGATCATTTCCGTGACCGGGTGTTCGACCTGGATCCGCGTATTCATCTCAAGGAAATAGAACTCGTCTGTTTCCGCGTCATACACAAACTCGACCGTACCCGCGCTGAAGTAACCCACGGCGCGTGCCAGCGCCAGGGCTGCGTCGGCCATCTCGGCGCGCCGCGCGGGCGGCAGGATCGGTGACGGCGCCTCCTCGATCAGTTTCTGGTGCCGGCGCTGCACGCTGCAATCGCGCTCGAACAGATGCACGAGATTGCCGTGCTGGTCGCCCATGATCTGGAACTCGATATGCTTGGCGCGCTCAATGAATTTCTCGAGGTACACCGTGGCATCGCCGAACGCTGCTTCGGCCTCGGCCTGTGCACTTTCGAATGCCCCGGCCAGCTCGTCCGGCACACGGACGATGCGCATGCCGCGTCCGCCACCACCTGCACTGGCCTTCATCAAACAGGGATAGCCCACGCGCTGCGCGGCCGCCTGCACATCGGCCAGGGATGACAGCTTGTCCGACCCCGGCACCACCGGTACACCAGCCTGCTTGGCAAGGCGAATGGCACTGAGCTTGTCGCCCATGGCATCGATGGCATCAGCCGAGGGGCCGATGAAGGCCAGATCCATCTCGGTGCAGGCACGTGCGAATGCGGCGCGCTCGGACAGGAAACCGTACCCCGGATGCACCGCATCGCACCCCGTCGCAGCCGCTGCCGTCACCAGCAACTCCGGACGCAGGTAGCTCTTCGGCGACGGCGCCGGGCCGATGCAGACCGCACGATCCGCCAGCCGCGCCGGCAAGGCATCGCGATCCGCCTCCGACACCCCCAGCACCACTTCCACGCCCAGATCACGGCACGCGCGAATCACGCGCACGGCAATCTCGCCGCGATTCGCTACAAACACACGCCTGATGTTTCCCACGGTGCACCTCAATCCGGTTGAATCAGCATCAACGTCTGGCCATGCTCGACGAGCATGTTGTCGGTCACGAGAATCTTCACCACCTTGCCGGACACCCCAGCGGTCACCGGGGAGAACAGCTTCATGACTTCGAGCAGCCCCACCTGGTCCTCTGCCTTGACATGATCGCCCTCCTTGACGAACGGCGGCACCTCCGGCGAGGCCGCGCGGTAGAACACCCCGAGCGTTGGCGTGCGAACCGGCACCAACCCTTCCAGTTCCGCCGCTGAGAGCGCCGCCGTCGGCGCAGCAGGAGCAGTTTCCACCTTGGGCGGCGGCGCGGCAGATGTGGCAGCAGGCAATGCAACCGACACAGCGGCCGGCGCTACAGCATGCGGCGCACCACCTGCGCGTGTCACGCTGAGCTTGATATCGCCGATTTGCAGATCGAGTGACGTGCAGGTGTCGGAATCGCGCACCAGGCGCAGTACTTCAACCGCGTCCTGGTAAGTGAAGGAATACTGGATACCGCGTTCGTGATCGCTTTTCATGATTATGTTGTCCGTCATTGATAGCTGAGACTGAAGCGCACATTGCCCTGCTCGAACTTCATGGTGCTGAGCGAGGTGTCACGCGCCAGCTCTTCCAGCATGGCGCGCAACGGTTGATGGATGGTGGGCCGGCCGGTCACGTGGATGCAATTGGCACGCATGGCGGACACATGCTTGGCGCCATAGAACAGGTGCAGCAGCAGATCCTCGTCGGAGCGGAACGGGCCGTTTTCCTTGCGAAATGCGTCGAGCACCCGCCCGTTGAAATCCACCGGTGGCGGCAGGTTGTCTATCTTGCGGCCCTTGAGGATGCGGTCGAGCACGTTCGGATCGATCTCGCCCGGCGGCTTGCCGTAGTGCCCAAGCACATAGAGATAGAGCTCCTTGGGCACAGTCTTGTAGCGCTCGCCCTGGATCACGTTAAAAGTCGCCTGTACACCGACGAACTGCGAGAATGGCGTGACCATGATGGGATAACCCAGCTCTGTCCGCACGCGCCCGGCTTCGGCCAGCACTTCATCGAGGCGGTGGATCAGGCCCAGTTCGCGCAACTGGTTGCGGAAATTGGAAATCATGCCGCCGGGGATCTGGTGCGCGGCAAAGGCTTCGTACCGTGCCGGATCGAACTGCACCGGCGGCTCGACACGGTGGTTCTCCTTGTAGGCCACCCAGTGAAAATAATCTTCGGTACGGCGGATCGCATCCACATCCAGTGACGTCGGAATGCCAAGCTCGTTGGCGATGTCCAGCACGTCGAGCGTACTCGGCATGGATTCGCCGTTGGCGAGCGGACCACACGCGGTCGTGACACGGCGAACGCCAGCGAGGATCGCTTCGCGATACGACTCCAGTGCGAGGCCCATCGAGTGGTGCGCCAGGAACTCGATCGGCACCTCGCCCTTGACCTCGGCATTCAGCGCCGCCATCAGCGTCTTGGTGCGCGGACCGCTGAGCAGGCCGCTGGCATCCCCCATGATGATGGCGTCAACACCGGCATCGATCATCTCCCGGGCTTTGCGTGCAAAGTGCGCATCGGTATGCACGGGGCTCAGCGAGAACGTCAGGTAGCCCGAGGTATGCAGGCCGAGCGCCTTGCCGATGCGGAAGCCGGCGGCAATGTTGTTGATGTCGTTCAAGCCGTCGAAGATCTTGATCGACTGGGTACCGGCATCGCGCAGGCAGCGGAACAGCAGTTCGATCACTTCATCGGGATAGCGCTCCCACCCAAACAGGTTGCGGCTGCGGATCAGGATGTCGATCTCGGTATCCGGCAGGTAGGCCTTGAGGGCACGCAGCCGTTCCCACGGATCTTCACTGAGGAACTTCACCGCCGTCTCGAACGAGGCGCCCGAGGCCACGCACACCTTGCGGTAGCCGGACCGGTTCAGATACTCGGTCGCGCCCAGCATGCTGGCGGTCTTCATGCGCGTCGCCCACAGCGACTGCGGACCATCGCGCAATGTTTCGTCCACGAATTCCAGCATGGTCACACCTTCAGGATAAGAGCATCGGCCTGGCCATAGCCGCCGCAGATGGCCGCCGCGCCGTAACCGCCGCCCAGCCGCTTCAGCTCGCGCGCCAGCGCCATGACGACACGCGCGCCGCTGGCGCCGGTCGGATGCCCCAGCGCGACCGAGCCGCCGTTGACGTTGGTGATGGTGCGCAGCTTCTCGGCCTGCTGCACATCGCCATTGGCCATATGCAGCGTCGACACCAGCGGCATGGCGGCAAAGGCCTCGTTGATCTCGATACGCTTGATCTCGCTCAACGGAATGCCAGCCTTGGCGAGCGCCGTCATGATGGCCTTGCCCGGCATGTAGACCGAGGAATCGAGATCGCCGCACAACTGCGCGTAACTCACGATTTCGCCCAGCGGCTCCAGGCCGCGCGCCCGCGCCGCCTCTCCGCTCATCAGCAGGACGGCGGCGGCGCCGTCGTTAAGACCTGGCGCATTGCCGGCGGTAACCGTCGGCCCGCCGTAGACAGTCGGCAGTGCCGCCAGGCGTTCGAGCGAAGCATCACGACGCGGCGATTCGTCGATCGCCAGCGTCGTGCCATCGCCGCAATCCACCGGCACGATCTCGTCCGCATATACGCCTTTTTCATGCGCCGCAAAGTACGTCATGTGGCTGCGGTATGCCCAGGCATCCTGCTGCTCCCGGCTAACGCCGAACTTAAGAGCCTGCGTGCCCGTAACACCGGCGATCGGCATCTGGTTGATGGGGTTGCGCAGCTGCAGCGGATCTTCCACCGTGAAGTCGCCAAGCCGGCGGCCGGCGCGCACGCCACGCATCAGGAACGGCGTCTGGCTGCAGCTCTCGATGCCACCGGCCAGGATCACCTCCGCCTCGCCAGCGCGGATCTTGGTCGCCCCCAGGCCGATTGTGGTCATGGCCGAGCAGCAGGCCCGATCGAGCGTCAGCGAGGGCGTATCGGCCGGGATGCCCGCCTTGAAATTGATCTGCCGTGCCGCGACCGAAGTCGATGCTGCCAGCAAGGCCGAGCCGAAGATCGATTCCGTGATCTCCTCGGGGCGGATGCCGGAACGCTGCAGCGCGGCGAGCGTGGCCAGTCCGCCCAGTTCCACGGCGGAATATTGTTTTAATTTTCCACCTAATTTTCCAAATGGCGTTCTAATTGCTTCAACAATTGAGACGGTATGCATGCCTGTTCTCCAGTCAAGCCTTCAGGATGATTCACCGGCACGCCATGCACGCCGGTCGCCGATCAGTCGGGGCGCCTTAGCGACGCTCTCGAAATGTTGCCGGCGGAGGCGCCGCCGCGACGCGGCACCGCTGCCGTACTGCATGTTCTGCCCTGGAACCGACCACCCCAGGCGCCTGTGGAGCGGTTGATCTTGCTGCCGCCGTGCTGGCCTCGGCGGACCTCATGCCTTTCTGCCACGCCGCGCAGGTGGCGTGGCAGCCGGTACGGCAGAAGGCTCTACCGGTACCCCCAGGAAGGTGCAGAGAAAACGCGTGACATGCACTTCCATGTCAGGATCGTCGAGCTTCACCGGTCCGGGATCGTTGATCACCGAATTAATCAGCAAACCGTTTGCGAATTGCATCGCCATGCGGATTTGCACCTCTTCCGTGGCCAGCCCCATCTGCTGCAGACGCGGCAATACGTGCTCGACGATCATGCCGGACGCCTTGTAGCCGAGGCGCTTGAAAGGCGTCCACACACCGGGCTGGGCCGAGGCATGCTTGAAGGCCGCCTGATACAGGCCGCGATTGGTCCGGAACAGGCCGACCCAGAACACGGAAATCGCATGCAGCATCTGCACCACGTCGACATCATCGTGCTCCAGCGCCTCGAACATCGCGTCAAAATCGACCTCGATCTCCGAGATCACCATGGCCTGCACAGCCGTAAAAAATGCTTCCTTGTTCTCGAAGCGCCCATAGAACGCCCCGACCGAGGTCCCCGCGCTGCGCGCGATCTCACTGATGGTCATATTGTCCAGGCCACCCTGCTCCAGCGCCTGCCTTCCCGCTCGCAGCAGGGCCAGCATGGTGGCCCCGCTGCGCGCCTGCTGGGTGGGCATCACGCCTTCGACCTGCACCGCACTGCCCGCATGGTGCTCGGCGTCGTCCACGGCATTGCGCCGACGCCGCACCTGACGGATTTCCTTCATATCATTTCCACCGCAAAAGGTAGCTTTCCAACAGGCTCATGCACTTCGTCAGCGCTACACCCAGCAAGGCCAGGAAGAACAGCACGCCAAACACGCCATTGGTGTCGAACGTCCCCGCCAGGTAGCTCAGCAGCTGGCCCAGGCCATGCTGCGAGGCGATGATCTCGCCGCCGATCACGCCGAGCAGCGCGTAGATCAGGCCGAGGCGCAATCCCGAGAAAATCGTCGGGACTGCGCTCACGAGCGTGACCTTGAAGAAGATCGTGGCCTTGCTCGCACCCAGCATGCGCGACAGCGTGACCCAGTCAGAATCGACGCTACGCGCGCCGGCGACGGTACTGTTCAACACGATAAAGAACGTCAGCGAAAATCCAAGAGCGATCTTCGACGCCGGCCCGAGCCCGAACCAGAGCAGGAAGAGCGGCGCGAGCGCAATCCGCGGCAGCGAATTCATGGCGGAAAACAGCGGCTCGAGAAATTTCTCCAGCGGCGGATACACCACGAACAGCAGGCCGAACAGCATGCCGCCCAGGCTGCCCAGCACGAACGCCGCGGCAGTCGACCAGAGTGTCCAGCCGGCTTCCTTGAACAGCTTGTGATCGACGAACATCGCCTCGTAGAGATACTCGAAGATCTTCGACGGATGGCCGATGAACAAGGGATCGATCCACTTGTTACGCGACACCACTTCCCACAGTACGAAGAAGATTACCAGCATCAGCACCTGGAGCACGAGAATCACCAGATTTTCACGCTTGCTGGCCTTTGCGGCGGTTGTCTCGATTGCTGTCGCGGTTGCTGTCGTCATGCCTTTTGCTCCAGTGCCTGTTCAAGCCATCCCCAGACTTCCGCGTACAGCCGGTGAAATTCCGGATCCTTCTGCAACGCCTTCACGGAACGCGGACGGGGCAGCGGAATCGGGATATCGGCAAGAATCCGCCCGGGCCGCGGCGACATGACGATGACGCGATCGGACAGCGTCACTGCCTCGCTCAGGTCGTGCGTGATGAACATCACCGTACGCTTTTCCGCGCTGTACAGGTCGAGCAGCACATCCTCGAGCTGCAGCTTGGTCTGCGCATCGAGCGCGCCGAACGGCTCGTCCATCAGCAACACCGGCGACTTGAGCGAGAAGGTCCGCGCCAGTGCAACGCGCTGCCGCATGCCATGCGACAGCGCCTTGGGATAGTGGTTGACGAAATCACGCAGGCCGACCCGCTCCAGCAGCATCAATGCCCGTTCGCGCCGCTCGGCCAGCGGCGTGCCACGAAACTCGCCGCCGAGCATCACGTTCTCCAGCGCAGTCCGCCACGGAAACAGGCAGTCGCGCGCCAGCATGTAGGCCACGTCGTGCCGCCCCGCCTGCGGTGCGGAGCCCGCCACGGAGATCCGTCCATCATGCAGCGTGATGAGACCGGCGATCAGGTTCAGCAGCGTGGTCTTGCCGCAACCGCTAGGCCCGACCACCGAGACGAATTCACCCGCGCGAATCTTCAGGTTGGCGTCGTCGACGGCACGGACGCCACCCGGAAACAGGTGATTGACATGGTCGATGTCGATCAGCGTGGTGTTCACGTTCTGGTTCATGCGTGCCCCGTCGCTCATGGCGCTTTCGAGTAGACGACGCGCTTCACATCCAGCGGCTTATCGATCATCTTGTTCTTCACGAGGAACTGGTTGAAACCGTCGATCACCTTGCGGTCGAGCTTCGCGCCATATTGGCCAACGGTCTCGGTCACCACTTGCTGGATCACCTGCTCGCGGTTCGGCACATCGCCAAGCTTGAAATACTTCTTGGCGATCTCCAGCGTCTCCGCCGCATTCTTCGGATCACGCAGCCAGGCAAAGGCTTCGTCCTGGGCACGCAGGAACTTCTCGATCTTGCCGGCTTCCTTCTCCACGTATTCGCGGCGCGCCTGCCACACGACGAACCCGCCGTTCATGGCTTTCACATCGTCAGGCCCCTGGCCCTTGCGCATGTCCACCGCCACGGTACAGCTTTTGGTCGCCTCGCACAGCGCCGGCACCGGATCCCAGCTCAGGATGGCATCCACCTGCTTGGCCTGGAGTGCCGCATAGGCCGACGGCGGACCGCCCACGGCGATGAAAGTCACCTTGTCGCTCGGCACGCCCGCGCCGGCGAACAGCGACTTCACATACATCTCCGTTGCCGACCCGCGCGCACTAACGCCGATCCGCTTGTCGGCCAGGTCCTTCATGTTGCCGCCATAGCCAGCGGCGGCATTGGGCTGCGGCACATGCGCGCCGACCGACAACGAGTAGATGTTGTTGGTCATCATCGAACCGACGACCATCAGGTCATTGCCTTTGGACGCCGCCTGCAGCATCACGTCCATGGAGCTGACGATCATGTCGACGCTCTTGGCCGCGGCCGCTTGCTGAGCCAGCGGCCCGCTTGCCAGCAGCACGGTCTGGCAGTCCAGCCCCTGCTTCTCGCAGAAGCCTTTTTCTTTCATCACCCAGTTGCCGAGGTGAATGATCGATCCCGGATACTCCTGGTAACGCACCACCTCCCGCTGCGCATAGGCAGGCACGGCGGCAACAAGGGTAAGAGCGGCACAAATGGACTGCACAAGACGGCGTGGGGTCATGACGGTTTCCTCGGGGCGAGTCATCTATGAAAGCCGCATTTCTGCGGGCGGCCTGGCACGTACTTGAAGCTGAAGAATTAGAATTGAAATTCGAATTCTGATTCGGATTCAAGAATAGGAGCCTGACCGCGCAGCGACTATCAGGGGAAACCCGCACGGAGAAAAAATACTGCGGCGCACTCGATCCAAGCGGTGGATGCGACTACGGACGATGGCAGGTGTGGAGACAGGAGTCGTACATTGGACGACTGCGAAAAAGCATGCGCGAGGCGCGAGGCGCGAGGCGCGTCAGCGGTGTGCGGTGTGCGGTGTGCGGTGTGCGGTGTGCGGTGTGCGGTGTGCGGTGTGCGGTGTGCGGTGTGCGGTGTGCGGTGTGCGGTGTGCAATCAGTATGGATCTGGCAGCACGGATGCGCCACTGCACATGCATGCGTGCCAGCGAACTGCTTGGTGGTGGCCGGTACGTGACGTCAACCGTACCGGCCTGGCATGTCAAAGCTGTACTGCAAAATCCACGCGGCTGGGCTTGCCCTTGTCGGTGATGCCGTCCGCGTTGAGTTTTGGTGTTACCAGGAACAGGCGCTCATTCGGCACCTTGCCCTCTTCCTCAAGATATCTCTTGACTGCCGATGCGCGGCGCTCGGCCAGCGCCTTGAGCTCCGCTTCGCCGACGGGTGCGTTTTCCATCATCAGCTTTTCCATCTCGGCCACGGGCAGCGATTTCGTCAGGCCAATCATGTTGCGTGGCTTCTTGAACGATTCGTTCTTGTAGGCGCGCTCCAGATACTTGGCGTACTCCTGCGGCTGCACTTCGACCTCTTCCGGATTGGCGCCGCCGCCTTGCGATACGAGGTCCTGGCGTTTCTGTGCGCGCACCCGGCGCATCATGTACTCACGCTTGGCGCCATCGCGATCGGTATCCGGATCAACGCGGCCGATGATTTCCAGCTTGAGCGCCGGCCGGTCGGTTAGCGCCTTGGCGATCGTGCCCAGCTTCTTCTCCTGCGCATCGGTCAGGCGCGACGTACCCGGATCGAACTCGATATAGCCCAGCCCTTCTCCACCACCACCATCTCCGAACGCCGAAGCAATCAGCGAGAACGGCGACGTAATCGCCTTGGTGAGCAGGTTGATGATGACCCGGATGATCACCCCGCCAACGCTGAACTGTGGATCGGACAATGAGCCGGACACCGGCAGGTTGACGTCGATCTCGCCGCGGCTGTTCTTCAGCAGCGCGACGGCCAGCAGCACCGGTAACTTGGTGGCATCCGGGCTGTCGACACGTTCGCCGAAGGTCAGCTGGTCGAGGAACAGCTTGTTGCTCGCCTGCAGCTGGCCGTTCTCGATGTGGTATGTCACATCGACATTGAGCTTGCCCTTGGTGATCGGATAACCCGCGTACTTGGCGGCATACGGCGTCAGCCGCGTGAGTTCAATCCCCTTGGCCTGCGCCTGCAGATCGAGGAACAGTTGTGTCGAGAACGGATTGACCTGGCCCGTGATGCTAATCGGCGCGTCGCCATCCACACGCCCCTTGATCGACACATCGGCCGGCTTGGGATCATCCGAGGCCACGCGCGAGATCGTACCTTCCAGCCCGGTCAGGTTGGTGGTGTAGTTCGGCTTGACAAAGAAATCCGAGAAATTGATGTTGCCTTTCTGCAAGCTCACACGCCCCACGCGTACCATCGGCGGCGGGCCATCCTTGGGTGTGGTTGGCACCGGCGCGGTCGCTGTCTGATTGCCCGTCTGCACGTTCGGGGCTGGCACGGCCGACGCTTCCGTCAGGCTCTTGCCGACCGTCCCGGCCTCGGGGCGCGCCCGGATGTCAGCAAGGTTCAAGCGACCGTCGGCATTGAGAATCACCCGCGCATAGAAGTCCGCCAGCGACACATCGCCCAGCGTAATATCCACGGGATTCTGCCGGGTGTTCAACTGCGCGTCGATCCGCGAAACGTCAAGCGCACGCCAACGCAGGAAGCTGTCGCCACTGACCTTGTCGACCGCGCGCAGGTTCGCCAGGCGCAGGTTACCTGTGTAACTGGTGCGCGCCGCCTTGCCGGGCTCGGTACGCGTCACCAGACGCCCTGCCGCCGTCAGCGCACCGCCGGCGATCACTGCGTTGCTGTACTCGGCAGCGTAGGGCTGGAACGCGGCAATATCGAGCGCACGCAGATCCAGCTTGAGATCGGCGGCAAACGGTTCCGGCGCGAGCTGGCCGCTCACGCTGGCGGTTCCCTTGCGGGCATCGCTGAAGGCCAGCGTCATTGGCCAGCGGCCCTGCTCGCCACGGACGAACGGATACTGGATATTCTCAACCTGCCCCTTGAAATTGCGCCACTTCAGGCTGGCCGGTTTGCCGCCATTGGCAGCCGCCACGGCCTTGTCTTCCCACGCGACCTCACTGTCCGCCAGCGTCAGCTTGCCAAGCGCCACGCGCCACGGTGCTGTCGCCCTGGACGGAGCCTTTGCGGCGGACGCCGGCGACGATGCACCCGACCCGCCCAGGGCGGCGAGATCGATATCGCCATTTGCGGCGCGGGTCGCGGCCACCTTGGCGCCATCGATGGCCACCCCGGCCAGTGCAACCGTCTGCTTGGCAAGATCGAACTGCACGCCGCTCAGGTCAATCTCGCGCGCGCTGATGGCTGGCGTCTTGGCCTTCGGCAGGGTTACCTGCAGATTGCGCAGGCTGGCGGACGAGTCGCTCAGCACGGCCTGCACGCCGCTCGCCGGCCAAGCGACGCGATAGTTCAGATCGCCATGGATTTCCGTATCGCCCAGTTGCCCGGCAAATGCACTCGCATAGAACGGTGCGAAGCGATGCGGCTTGATTGCCTCGAGCGCCAGCTTGCCTTCCACGGCCTGCCCGGCGAAGCGCAACGTGCCATCCGTCTTCACCCGGCCGCCATCCTGAATGGTGGCTGCCACGCTGAGCGGCGCAGGCGTATCGCCGGCCGTCGAGAACTGCGCCACGCTGATCGCGACATCGTTCAGATCGACGGTGGCCGGCTGGCCGTTGGCACCTCTGAAACCGGCATCCCGCACGTGCACGGTACCGCCCTGCACCAGCAACTTGTCGAGATCGAAAATCCGGGCTTCGGCCTTGGCCTGTGGAGCCGTAGCCGGAGCCGCAGGCTTGGACGCCTGGGCGGATGGCGATGATTGAGCGGGCTGGGCCTGAACGACGGGTGTACCGGAAGCCGGCATGGCGACCGGCTTCACCTGCCCGGCGGACGCTGCTGGCGCGGCAGGGCTGACAAACAGCCGTTGCAGGTTCAAGGTCCCATCCGCTGCCCGGTCGACCCAGATTTCGGGAGCATCCAGCTTGACTTCGTGTATGCCCACGCGCTGGCTCAACGGCTCGCTGTCATCGAACGTCACCTGCAGGGCCCGCCATTGCAGGACGGGCGCACGTGCACCGTCAACGAGCTTCATGTCGCGCACGCCTGCGGTTCCACTGACGACGACGCTCTGCTTGCTCTCCTTCTGCTCGAACTGGACATGCAACCGGGTATCCAGCAATCCCGACTCGACCTTGCCGCGCATCGTCGTCGCCACGAACGGCATGAAACGCGGCAATTGAAGACCGTCGAGGTTGACCTGGATGGAAGCCTTGTGGCTCGATGCAAACGGCAACACCTCGCCATCCACGAAGATCGGCGAACCGTCGATATTGGCGCGGAACGAGGGCTCCGTATAGATATCGGCCGCATATGGCAGGTTCGACAGGAATGGCAGCGCCACATTGAGATCGGTGACCGTATGCTGGCTTTGATGCACGCGGTCGTCGTACCGGAACTCCCCGCGCATGACGCGGATGTTGTTCAGCGAAAACCGCGCCGGCTTGGCAGCCGGATCCTTCGGCTCGGCTGCCAGGCGATCGACGATATCGGAAAAGCTGAAGCGGTCGTCACCCAGGTAGGCCACGTTCACCACCGGCTGATCCACCGTCAACTCATCGAGCACCGGCGCCAGGCGCAACAGGCTGGTAAACGACAGGTTCACCGCCAGCTCGCCCACGGACACCATCTTGGCCTTCTGGTCCGGCTCATAGATGGCGATATCGTGGATCCGGGCAGCCAGCCTGAGCGGATTGACATTGACTTCGCCAAACGTCACCTTCCGCCCCAACTGTGTACTGAGCTTGTCGGTCACCACCGATCGGATCAGCGGCGGTCCGCCGAGCCAGGCTGCGACACTCAAGACCACCGCCGTGGCCAGCAGCACTTTTCCGGTGGTCAGAATGCGACGCTTGTGCTTGACCGGGATATTCGGCAACGCGATCTTGGGCATGGAATGGCAGGAAATATCTGGCAATGTGACGATTCTAGCAATAAGCCAGCGTCCGCTGGCGGTCGGTGTCATGGCGGCACGGCAGCAAACCGCCCGCCCCGGCACGGCCGGATGGCTTCGGCGCACGTGATTCGGCAGCACCACGGCACCTTCGCGGATCGCAGCTATGATGGAAGAGCACCAAACATCAGGAGGGTGCGCATGACCATCCTACGATTGCTTCGAGCCACCCTGCTGGCCGGTTTGCTGGCCGTCGGCACCAGCAGCCATGGCGCTGGAGCATCCGCCGCGCCCCGCCACGGTGGGGAGTACAGCGCAGTTGGTCCAGTGCTGGTGGCCCAGACCGCAGCCCGGCCCGGCGCGTCAGCCAGCGCCACGGGCACCGATCCATTGCGCGACCAGCAAACCCGGTTGCTGCAACAACGCGCCGCCGAACAGCGCGAGGCCGCCAATCAACGCCTACGCGCGCAACGCGAGCAACAGGCCGCAGCCGATCGGGCACAACGGCAGTGCGGCGCACTCGACGCCCGCGCCAGCCATCTTGCCGCCCAGTCACGCCTGCCATCCGGCGATGCCCTGGCGGCGGACCGGCTCCGGCAGGAACGGCGCATGCTGCGCGATGATCGGATGCGTATGGGGTGTCGCTGAACACGGGCAGGAATACCCATTCGTTGCCCACGGACACGCCACCGCAAGAACACGGCACCCAAAGAACAAGCCGCTCGAATCGAGCGGCCTCTTTGCAAGACCAGTGCTATCGACGGGAGCCTGCGTGTTGCAGGTTCAAATGCGGTCGGGATGCCCCGAGGCGAGCAAGACGACGGCTAACCGCGTGCGTCTATTCCGATCGTGGGTACTCGTCATGCAGCGAACCCAACTCATGATGCCGCCGGTCTCGTTTCGGCCTTTGGGCGTGAGGTCGAGCCAGTTAAAGGCGCCCATCAGCAGTTCGGTACCCCGGTGATAGGTCGAGTAGGTATGGAGAATGTCGCTCCCATCTTTGACGAAGACGCTGACGCCGAACATGTCAGAGGACTTCTGGATCCTGGTCTTGTCGTAGTTGTAGAGCGCACGGCCGGCGACACGGTCCGCTTCGCTGAAAGCCACGCCGAAGTCGTAGCTGAAGTCGTCATCTCCGGATGAAACCCAGGGAAACGTCCAGCCCATTCGAGCCTTTACCTGCTCGATCCGTGTGACGGGCGCGCGTGATATGGCGGCGAAAGCGAGGTCAGCCTGCTCGAAATGCTGCCGCGCCGAGTCGACATGGTCCATCGTATAGGCGCAACCCGGGCAGAGGTGCCCCGAGCCCGGCGTCAGCATGAAGTGGTAGACGGCGAGCTGGCTGCGATCGCCGAACAGGTCGGGCAAGGTGCGCTCGCCGTCGGAACCGTCGAAGACATAATTCTTCTCGATCCTGACCCACGGCATCTGCCGGCGTTCGGCGCGCAAGGCGTCGAGCGCGTGAGTTACCTCGAGCTCTTTGGCCAGAAGCGCTTTGCGCGCGATAAGCCAGTCTTCACGTGAAACGATGGGCGGATGCATGGTCAGTCTCCTTGGTCTTGGGATGGTGGTTGCGTGCGTTCTCGCGAGAGGACAGGCACGAGCTTCAGCCAGGGCGACAGGTGGAAAAAGCTCATCAGGAAGTACATGAAGGCCATGCCGCCGATGGGCAGAACGCCGGGAGCGGACGCACACAGCATGCTTTGCATGTCGTTCGCCGAGACCCAGGCCATCAATGCCAAAGTTGGCGATGCTGCAAGACCAAGCCAACTCGTGACATGGCGAGACTGCGGGGTATCGGGAGAGCGTTTTCTTGCTACCATGGGTATCGTCATTTTTGAACTTCCAGTTGGGCCTTGCCGTTGCTTCCCGGCGTCAAACCTGAGAACAATGTACGACCGCAGGACTGGTCAGCGTGAGTAACAAGTGTGACGGGAATCAAATGGACTCTCTGATGACTGCCGCGGCGAACGCGCTCGCCGCGGGTGATCCGCTTGCAGCACTCAAGCGCGTCTCATTGCGCGACGATGCTCCGGCGCTTGCCCTGCGCGGCATCGCCATGGCGCAGCTTGGCGACCTTGCGCGCGCGAAAGCGCTGCTGGGTAGCGCGGCGCGCGCGTTCGGCAATAAAGAGCCCGTGGCACATGCCCGATGCAGCCTCGCCGAAGCGGAGATCGCACTGGTGTCACGCGATCTTGGCCGGCCGATGGAGCGGCTGGGCGCCGCCAAAGCGACACTGGAGGCATTCGGAGACCTCGCGAACGCAGCGCATGCCGGTTATCTCGAAGCACGAGGCTTGCTGCTCATCGGTCGCCTCGACGAGGCGGAGCAGGTTCTGGGCAGCCTTGACGTTGGCGCATTGCCGGTGACATCGCGGGTGGGCCACGCGTTGGTGGCCGCGGGTATTGCCATACGCCGCATACGCGCGAAACCGGCACGGGATGCACTGGACCGCGCCAGGATTGCCGCTGCCGGCATCGGAATCCCTGCGTTGAATGTCGAAGTCGATCGCGCCGTACAGGCGCTCGACGCGCCCGCCGCGCGGCTGGTCACGCGCACTGGAGAACGGCTCCTGCGGCTCGAGGAGGTCGAGTCGCTGTTGGCCTCGCATACGCTCATCATCGATGCGTGCCGGAACGTAGTACGCGCCGATAAAACCGTCGCCTGCCTGACCAGTCGTCCGGTCCTGTTCGCACTCATGCGCGTGCTCGGCGAGGCCTGGCCGGAAGACGTCTCGCGGGAAGCGCTGCTCGCCCGGGTCTTCCGGGCACGCGCAGCAGATGAATCGCATCGCGCCCGGCTGCGGGTCGAGATCGGGCGTCTGCGCGAAGCAATCAGTTCATTGGCCGAGATCCACGCCACTGAACGAGGATTCGTACTGGAAGCACATCAAGCCGACAAAATCGCAATCCTTGCGCCGCCCATCGAAGATGAGCATGGTGAAGTGCTGGCGCTTCTCGCCGATGGAGAGGCCTGGTCCAGTTCTGCCCTGGCGCTCGCGCTCGACGTCAGCCCGCGTACCGTGCAGCGGGCGCTCGATAGCCTTGCGGAAGATGGCAAGGCGGAATGGTTCGGCCAGGGCCGCGCACGTCGTTGGATCGCTACAGGCGTGCCGGGTTTCCCGACAAGCTTGTTACTCCCTGCCGGCGGCATTGTAGGCTAGGATGCAGACATGAAACATACAGCCGCCGAGATCATTCGTGAATATGGCCCGCTTCCCGGAGTGGAACACGTCCATGGCGTCAGCTTTGATGGCCGCCGGGTCTGGTTCGCGACAGGCACCACGCTGAGCGCGCTGGACCCCGAGAGTGGGGAGATGCTGAATTCGCTCGATGTTGCTGCCGACGCAGGCACGGCGTTCGATGGCCAGCACTTGTTCCAGATCGCAGACGCGGTAATCCGGAAGATTGATCCCCAGACAGGAGAAGTCCTCGCCACGATTCCGGCGCCCGGCGATCGCGACGATTCAGGCCTTGCCTGGGCCGAAGGCACGCTCTGGATCGGACAGCACCGCGGCCGCAAGATCTATCAGGTGGATCCCGAGACGGGAACAGTGCTGCGCACAATCGAAACCGATCGCTTCGTCACCGGCGTCACGTGGGTCGACGATGAACTCTGGCATGGCACCTGGGAAAACGATGAAAGCGATGTTCGCCGCATCGATCCTGCAACGGGTGAAGTGCTGGAACGACTGGACATGCCGCCAGGAATGGCGGTGTCGGGGCTGGAATCCGACGGACACGACCGCTTTTTCTGCGGGGCGGGAGATAGCCCCAAAGTGCGCGCGATACGCAGACCGAAGCGATCTGACGCCGCGGAGTGAGACAAGAAACAACTCGGCGATTTATGCAATCCTGCCCGTTGGTCGTCTCGTAACCTTCGGCCTCGCTGGAAGTCGTTGTCGCTTTGTGGAGTCAACCCGAAGGAAATAGCCAGCGAAGGCAGCTATCTACGCTAACTTTCCGGATGGCGGACAGTCCATTCCGGGCTGCGGCGGCCCCGTTTCGCGGTAGCGAACGAAGGGCAAATTTGGGGAATAGTGGAGCGGTACGCTGAATGGCCGACTTGGGGCCGTAAGCTGCCCCTGCTGATCCATATCGGGCGGCAGCGTAGAATCGGCTGCGGCTTTACGATCATGCCACGGTGGCGTGCGGCAATCGGGGTGTTTGGCGGAGAGGGTGGGATTCGAACCCACGTTACGGAAGAACCGTAAACCAGATTTCGAGTCTGGCGCATTCGACCACTCTGCCACCTCTCCGGATCGTGGTCGTCGTTTTGACGAAGCTGCGATTATAGCGTAGTTCCAGCCCCACATTCAAGCGCGACGACCGCTTTTTTAGGCGGCCGGTTCCAGCTTGTCGATCCCGCCCATATACGGACGCAGCACCTCAGGGATCGTCACCGAGCCATCGGCATTCTGGTAGTTCTCCAGCACAGCCACCAGCGTACGGCCGACGGCCAGGCCAGAGCCATTGAGCGTGTGCACATACTCGGGCTTGCCCTGGGCGTTGCGCACGCGTGCCTGCATGCGACGCGCCTGGAAATCGCCCATGTTGGAGCACGAGCTGATCTCGCGGTAGGTATTCTGCGCCGGCACCCACACCTCGAGGTCGTAGGTCTTCATGCTGCCAAAGCCCATGTCGCCCGTGCACAGCACGATGGTACGGAACGGCAGTTCGAGCGCCTTGAGCACGGCCTCGGCATGCTCGACCATTTCCTCGAGTGCGGCGAACGACTGGTCGGCCGGCACGATATGCACCATCTCGACCTTGTCGAACTGGTGCTGGCGGATCATGCCGCGTGTGTCGCGACCATAGGACCCGGCTTCCGAGCGGAAGCACGGCGAATGCGCCACGAACTTCATCGGCAGCGCCTCGGGCTTGACGATCTCGTCACGCACGATGTTGGTCAGCGGTACCTCGGCGGTCGGAATCAGGTAGAAGTTCTCCGTGCGCTCGCCCGCCTCGCCGCCGAAGGTACGCGGGATGCGGAACAGGTCTTCCTCGAACTTGGGCAACTGGCCCGTGCCGCGCATCGACGCGGCATTGACCATGTACGGTACATACACTTCGGTATAGCCGTGCTGCAGCGTGTGCAGATTGATCATGAACTGCGCGAGGGCACGATGCAGGCGCGCGATGCCGCCGCGCATCAGCGTGAAGCGCGCGCCGCTCAGCTTGGCGGCGGTATCGAAGTCGAGACCGAGCCCGGCACCCAGGTCCACGTGGTCGCGGATCTCGAAATCGAAGACGCGCGGCGTGCCCACACGGCGCACTTCCACATTGCCGGTCTCGTCGCGGCCCACCGGCACGCTTGCATCCGGCAGATTGGGAATCGACAGCATCAGGTCCGACAGTTGCGCCTGGATCTGCTCGAGGCGGGCGGCCGAGGCTTTCATGGTGTCGCCAATGCCGGCCACTTCGGCCATCACGGCACTGGCGTCTTCACCCTTGCCCTTGAGGATGCCGATCTGCTTGGACAGGCTGTTGCGCTTGGCCTGCAGTTCCTCGGTCTGGGTCTGCAGCTGCTTGCGCTCGGACTCCAGGCTCTGGAAACCAGCCACATCGAGGGTGAATTGACGGGTGGCAAGGCGCGCGGCAACGGCGTCGATGTCTTTGCGGAGCAGTTGGATGTCTAGCATGGCGGCAAATGAGGTCACGGGCCAGCCACGGAAGCGCAGCTGGAACCGGGTATTTTAGCTTAGAGCGGACGCCTTGCCGAAGACGTTCGGCTGGCGCGGCAAAAAAGACGACAATCGCACCCTCAGACATGGATCGAGCCACTCGCCGCGTGCGAGAAACATCCTTGTCGGCAGGCGGGCCCACACCCGAAGACACGGGCATCGGCCTGCGACCAGATCGACCAGCACGCTCCGGCGCCCTTGAGCGTCAAGGCGCCCCCAGTTACCTTTCGCTCAAGCTCATCGCTCCCCAGGCCTGGGCGCCGACGCTCGCCTTGCCCCACATGGCAGGATGCGATTCGTGAAGACACGCCCAGATCCGGGATCTATGGCACTTACTGCACGCCCGGACAATTGGTATTGAGCGGTAGCACTTTACAGATGACGCCATGACGCGTGCGCGTGTCATAAACATCATCGAACGCATACGTACTCGTATTGTTTGTCAGGTCCTTGGCCAGTACTCGCACCCAGTGCGCACCAGCCGGAAATTGCGCGGCCAGCAATGATGGCGATGCCCCGGTCGAATGGCGCACGACGGTGCGTACGCCCGGCGCGTCGAATGCTGTCTGCCCGGCGGGCAATGTCGTGTCGGCGGGATCAAAAGGCAGAAATTCAGCCTCATAGGTGATGGCGTGGCCTTGCGGATGAAAAGCGCGCGGCCAGCTCCACCGCAGTTCGGTGATCGGATCTCCCGGGTTGCCTACCACGGTAAACCAGAACGGCATGGGACGTTTCAGGCTATCGAGAAACGCATGGTAGTTTTTCTCGATGGTATCCACCAGGCGGTTGTACTCGGCCTCCCATTGGATCGCCGTGCCCGGAAGGTTATCCTTGTCCGGAGAACCCGTCACGAAACCTTGTACGGTCGGCTTATAGGTATCCAGCAGGGTGCGGACCGCTTCCTTGGTGAGATGTCTGCTGTAAATCTCCGTCACTGCTGCCTTCAATAATTCGACATTACCCGGTTCCATGATGAAACGGCGGTGCAGCGGACTATCCCACCAGTTACCCAGCCCATATGCCCAATCCGCATAGCCGGTGGCATTGATCTGACGGGAGTAATCGAGTGCGGCATCATAATCCCAGGGCAGGAAGTAGAATTTGCCATTGGCGGGATTCTGATAGAGCGCGAAATTCTGCGTGGTTGTATCGTAGTTGCCCAGCAGAATGACACTCGAGAGCCATGTCAGGTAGTTATTCCGGTTGAAGTACTGATCAAACGTGTCGGAAAAAGGAATCGCCGTGTTTCCCAGCGCATCCAGCATTGCGATGATCGATGGGCAATTTTTTCCATCACCGACCTCCTGTTCCAACGCGGCTTCCAGCGCGGCATTGGCCGTCCCGTCCGGATTACAGGCGTAAGCGCTCTTGCGGTTGAAGTTGAAGGATGCCGCTTTGTAAACCTGAGCGTTAGCCACTTGCCACCCACGCAGGGCAACATAATGCTCGCTGAATTTTTCAATGTGGGTGAACAGGCCCAGGCTGCCCGTGGGGCCAGCGTCTGCAGGCGCATTCACGATGTCGGAATAGACCACTTCGACGAATTGCGTCCGCATGGACTGATGATGCGGAATCTGCTTCATCAGATCGAATGCCAGCTTGTTACGCACGCGGGTCAGGTCATACGGATGCTTGTTGAGCTGGAGCGTATCTTCGCCGTACCACATGGCGGGGCGCACGCCGGTCACAGAATCTCGTTTGGTGCGGATACGGAAAGATTTTTGCGCCGCGTCTCTGGTGCTCGATCCGCGCACACGCATATCGGCGTTCCCACCGGTGAACTGCGCTGACGTGGATGACACCGTAATTTTCTGCTCAGGCAGGCAATCGTCACCGGTAGCTCTCCTGGTGCGATTCAGTGTTTTGAGGGTAACTCGACCGGATGGATAGGCTTGAGCTCCCGGGGTGGCATCAGAGCATTGGCCGGTCGAATAGTTCAGATATGGGCCAGAGCCGGGAGCGTTGGATAACTCATAGTTTGCGGCGATACGCAACGCCGTGGCCTGGTCAGGGTAGTCAACCTGGATTGCCGTTGGCAGGTCATCCGAGGCAGGCGTAAATACTGTTGTCGAAGTAGGTGGTACACCAGGAATGATTGGCGTGTGCCCGCCCGGGGGCCCGGCATTTGGTGGAACGTCACCATCCTCGCCCCCTCCGCCGCAGGCTGACACAAATAGTGCGGCGGTTAGCACAGTCGAGCATAGACCCTTGTTGATCATCACAACCCCCATGTATTTGATTTGGATATCGGCTATTTCCCAATAGCTCGAAGGGGAAGTATAACGTAGAGGTCACTTTTAACCCACCCGAAAGGGGGGTATCACGCCCTGGGGCTCGCGGAATTTCCTGCTACCGGGCATGTCCGTTGGCTCGGACAACGGTGAAGCAGCTTCGCTGCTGGGTCTGCAGCCGATCTTCTTTCCTCAACAAGACAGTGTCGAACGATGCCCCTGCACCAGGCCGCGCGTCAGGTTTGCCGCACTGATGACGTGCTCAGTCTTTGCGTGCCTCGTCATCCCATTTCCGCAGCTGGGCAAGCTTCTCTCCAATCTTAATTTCCAGCCCCCTGGGTACTGGCTGGTACCAGCCAGGTTCCGGCAAGCCTTCTGGAAGGTAGGATTCTCCCGCAGCATAGGCGTTGGGTTCGTCATGAGCATATCGATACTCATGCCCATAACCCAGTTCCTTCATTAGCTTTGTTGGAGCATTGCGCAGATGAACAGGCACCTCGCGGCTCTTGTCTTGCTGCACAAAGGCTCTTGCCTGGTTGTAGGCGTTGTAACCCGCATTGCTCTTGGCCGCGACGGCAAGATAGATGACCGCCTGACCAAGGGCCAACTCCCCTTCCGGGCTGCCCAGCCGTTCATAGGTCAAGGCGGCATCATTGGCGATCTGCATGGCTCTTGGATCGGCCAGGCCAATGTCTTCCCACGCCATACGGACAATGCGTCGTGCCAGATACCGTGGATCGGCACCGCCATCCAGCATTCTCGTCAGCCAGTAGAGCGCAGCATCCGGATGGGAACCACGAACAGATTTGTGCAAGGCACTGATCTGGTCGTAGAACGCATCGCCACCCTTGTCGAAGCGCCGCAGGTTCTCGGCCAGGGCGCTCGCCAGCAACGCCTCGTCGACATGCGGGGTGTCGCTCTGCTGGGCATGCCGCGCGGCGCGCACGACGATCTCGATATTGTTGAGCAGCTTGCGGCCATCGCCATCGGCCGCGGCGATGATCGACTGGCGCGCGCCGTCGGTCCATGTCACGCCGCCGAGCACGGTGCTGGCGCGCTGCAGCAGTTCGCCCAGCTCGTCGTCCGACAAGGTCTTGAGCACATAGACGGCAGCCCGCGACAACAATGCGCCGTTGACTTCGAACGAGGGGTTTTCGGTGGTGGCGCCAATAAAGGTGAACAGGCCGCTTTCCACATGCGGCAAGAAAGCATCCTGCTGGCTCTTGTTGAAGCGATGCACTTCGTCGACAAAGACCAGCGTCGGCTTGCCGAGCGCCCGGTACTGCTCCGCCTGCTCCACGGCCGCGCGGATATCCTTGACGCCCGAGAGCACGGCGGAGAGCGCAATGAACTCGGCATCGAAGGCGTCGGCCATCAGGCGCGCGAGGGTAGTCTTGCCAACCCCGGGCGGGCCCCAGAGGATCATCGAATGCGGCTGGCCGGAGGCGAAGGCGACACGCAGCGGCTTCCCTTCGCCCAGCAGATGCTGCTGGCCGATCACCTCATCGATGGTGCGCGGACGCAGGCGCTCGGCCAACGGCATGTTGGCAGCCTGAGGGACTGCATCCTCAAACAGATCGTCGTTCATGCCTGCATTGTCGCAGAAGATGACCCGAAAATCCGGCAGAACGGGCGCATACGCCCTGTCCGCGACTTACCGAACGCGATGGCTTGCCGGGATAATGAGCGCTTCCGTCTTCCTGGACCCTCATGCCGCAGCCATCGCTTCCGCCCCAGCCGCCAGCAGCGCAACCGTCAGCTCCCCTGCCATCGAGGCCGCGGTCACCGGCTTCCGCATGGTCACCGACCCATCCGCTTGCCGCAGCGCCCGCTCATGCGACGACGGCCACGGCACACCCGTTGGTGCCGGAAACCATGTTCGGCCACTGGTTTCTGCGTACGCGGGTGTGGGAAAAACACGTCCTGCGCGTCGCCATCGACGACCTGCAAAACCTGGTTGGCGCGCCACTGCCCGCATCGCCTGTCATTCTCGATGCAGGATGCGGGCAGGGCATCTCGCTGGCCCTGCTCGAAGCCGCCTTCGCGCCAGCCACACTGATCGGTGTCGATCTGCATCACCCGTCGCTCGCCCTCGCGCGCAGCGTGGCACAGCGCCTGCGCACACCAGTCCAGTTGCTCGAGTCGGACTGTGCCAGGGTCGCCCTGCCCGATGCCTCGGTCGATCTGGTGTTCTGCCACCAGACGCTGCATCACATCGTCGAGCAGGAAGCCACGCTCGCCGAATTCCACCGCGTGCTCAAGCCGGGCGGCCGGCTGCTGCTGGCGGAATCGACCGATGCCTATATCTGCTCATGGGTCATCCGCCTGCTGTTCCGTCATCCGATGCACGTGCAGCGCAGTGCCGCGGGCTATCTGCAGATGGTGCGCGCCGCCGGTTTTGCGTTCGACGACGCCAACGTGTCGTATCCCTATTTATGGTGGAGCCGCGCTGGCGATTTCGGCCTGCTGGAACGTTGGGGTATCAAGCAGCCCCCGCCACCGGGCCAGCGGCGGGAGACACTGGTCAACGTCGCGGCGTTCAAGCCCCCGGCCTCTTGACACCCGGCCCACGAAACACCAGCGCCAGTCCGCCGAGAATCAGCGCCATGCCAGCAATGCTGTGCACATTCGGCCAATTGCCCAGGATCAGCGCATCGAGAATGACGGTGACGATGGGCACGAGGTAGAACAGACTGGTGACATTCACCAGATCGCCGCGCTGGATCAAGCGATACAGCAGCAGCGTGGCGCCGACCGAAATGATCAGGCCCATCCACAGCAGCGCCATCACCAGACCGGCCGTGACCTCGACACGCCATGATTGAGACGGCGCAATGGCCAGGCACAGCACAAAGCCGATGACGTACTGCAGCGGCAGAACGTCGGCGGGATCCTGCGGCACACGCTTCTGCAGGATCGTGCCCAGCGTCACGCACCCCAGCGCGACTAGCGCGTACGCCATGCCGGGTGCGGCGAAGCCAGCGAATCCGTTCTGCATGACGACCAGCGCCAGACCCGCGAGCGCCAACCCGAGACCGCCTAACCGGGCCGGCGACAGGCGCCGCTCGATTATCAGCAAGGTGAGGATCGGCTGCACGCCGAGCACCGTGGCGAGAACGCCAGGCGTCACGCCATACTCGAGCGCCAACAGATAACAAATGGTGTAGCCACCCGTCAGCAGCAAGCCCGTAAACGCGACCTGCCGGCGTGTACCCGGCTGCGGCAGCCAGCGCCGGCGCCAGCCGGCCAACGCCGCCAGGGCGATCAGCGCCAGGCCAAAGCGCATCAGCAGGAAAGCGAACGGCGTGGCGGATGCCAGGCCGATCTTCGAGAAAATCGCACCGCCGCTCCAGAGCAGCACAAACAACGCGGTTGACCCGTGCGCGGTCAACGCGGAAAACATCCTTGTCATGACAATATCCTGTCGTACGTATCAAGAGGCTCCGGCAGATGTGTCCGCGTGACCCGGCAGCGTGCAGCATGCGCAAGCGCAATGTCACGCATGCCCGCGTGCTGCAGGCATCAGGTATCAAACGGGGAACGACTGCGGAGACGCAGTAGGCTTAGCCGAGTGCGACGACGTGTCGCGGCGGGCTGTCTGCCACGGCAGCCACTGCGGCTACCACGGCAACGACTGCGGCAGCGGCGACTGCGCGCACCACTGCGACGACAGGAGGAGAGGTATGTGCCGAGCTACGCGCTGAGATACGGCGCGATGCGCACGCACGCCGACCGTCCGCGAAATGCGGGGCAATGGCAGACGGGAAGCGCGCAGACATCGGCATGGCGTGGGACGGCGTGTTGGATTCGGTTCAGGGGGTTGGCAAGGTCAACCTGCCAAGTGCGTCGAGGTTAAGGGAATCGCCCGCGGGCGTCAATGCTGCTCGCCTGCGGCGAATGCGCTGTGTCGCACCCGGCATACAGTGCTGCTTTGACGCCGGGTGCTCCGGGACCCTGATCGGCGCAGCCGAACCGCTGCACGTGCAGCGGCAGGCACCTGCTACTGCTTCAACACGTCCGCCCCCTTGGGCACCTGGAAGCGGAACTGGTTGGCCGACAAAGACGGATTCTTCTGGATCGCGCTGAAGGTCAGCAGCGTCACATTGCCGAAGGTGTCGCGCAACTCCATGCCCTCGAGGCCGCCACCCTTGAAGCCGATGGCGATGCGCTCGAACTGCGTGTCCTTCGACTTGGGCGTCAGTTCCAGCCACTCGATGCCATCCTTGACCGCGCCTTCCTTCAGGGTGAAGTTTTTCTCGAGGTCGTTGCTGCCAAACAGGATGGCAGCGGGGCTCGAGCCGAGCGCGTTGTCGAGCTTGCGCTCGGTAACCTGGTTGAGGTCCTTGTCATAGACCACCAGGGTCTGCCCATCGGCCTGCAGCAGTTGTTCATAGGGCTTGGTGTAGTGCCAGGAGAACTTGCCCGGACGGGCGAAGATAAACGTGCCGCTGGACGTGCCGGTGACGCGTGTGGCCCCATCCTGCCCGGTCTTGACCTGGCGCTGCACGAACTCGCCCTTGGCTGACTTCACCGTGGTAACGAAGGTCTTGAGCTGGTCCAGCGCGGCGGCCTGCACACCTGCCACCAGCAGCATGCTGCCCAGCAGGGCAGCCACGAGTTTGTATCGCATGCAAAGATCCTTGTGAGTCCGTATGCCTGTTCTTCTCAGAACATGCGCCCGCCGGGAAATTCCCCGCGGGCGCAGTCACGGCGTAACGGAATGTAAATCTTCCGATAACCCTGCACCCGCACCACTCACTGTTCGTCGCCGCGGTTCGGCACCAGGATTTCGCGGTTGCCGCTGCCGGACATCGCCGACACCATGCCGGCTTTTTCCATGTCTTCCAGCAGGCGCGCCGCGCGGTTGTAGCCGATGCGCAGATGGCGCTGCACCAGCGAGATGGAGGCACGGCGGTTCTTCAGTACCACTTCGACCGCCTGGTCATAGAGCGGATCGGCCTCGGCCGCGCCACCGAAACCGGCGCCGCCGCCCATACCATCCACGCCGATGTCGCCCTCTGCCAGGCCGCCTTCGAGAATGCCCTCGATATAGTTCGGCTCGCCCTGCTCCTTGAGGTGCTCGACGACGCGATGCACTTCGTCATCCGACACGAACGCACCGTGTACGCGGTTGGGCAATCCGGTGCCGGGTGGCAGATAAAGCATGTCGCCCATGCCGAGCAGCGTTTCCGCGCCCTGCTGGTCAAGGATGGTGCGCGAATCGATCTTGCTGCTGACCTGGAACGACAGGCGCGTCGGAATGTTGGCCTTGATCAGGCCGGTGATGACGTCGACCGACGGACGCTGGGTGGCCAGCACGAGGTGGATGCCGGCGGCACGTGCCTTCTGCGCGATCCGCGCAATCAGTTCTTCCACCTTCTTGCCAACGACCATCATGAGGTCAGCCAACTCGTCGATGACGATCACGATCAGGGGCAGGCGCTCGAGCGGCTCTGGCGCATCGGGCGTCAGGCTGAACGGGTTGGGAATCTTTTCCTCGCGCTCGGCCGCTTCGTCGATCTTCTTGTTGAAGCCGGCGACGTTGCGCACGCCCATCTTGCTCATCAGCTTGTAGCGGCGCTCCATCTCGCCCACCGCCCAGTTGAGCGCATTGCCGGCGTGGCGCATGTCGGTCACCACCGGGCACAGCAGGTGCGGAATGCCTTCGTACACGCTCATTTCGAGCATCTTCGGATCGATCAGGATCAGGCGTACCTGGTCGGCCTTCGCCTTGTACAGCAGCGAAATGATCATGGCATTGATACCGACCGACTTGCCCGAGCCCGTGGTGCCCGCCACCATGCAGTGCGGCATCTTGGCGAGGTCGGCCACCACCGGCTTGCCCGCGATGTCCTTGCCGAGCGCCATGGTGAGCAGCGAGGCGCTTTCGTTGTAGACCTGCGAACCGAGGATTTCCGTCAGGCGCACGGCCTGGCGCTTGGGATTCGGCAGTTCGAGCCCCATGTAGTTCTTGCCCGGAATCGTCTCGACCACGCGGATCGACACCAGCGACAGCGAGCGCGCCAGGTCCTTGGCGAGATTGACGATCTGGCTGCCCTTCACGCCCGTGGCCGGCTCGATCTCGTAGCGCGTGATCACCGGCCCCGGATAGGCTGCCACCACCGCGACTTCTACACCGAAATCCTTGAGCTTTTTCTCGATCAGGCGAGAGGTGAATTCAAGCGTCTCGGCACTCACGGTTTCCTGTGCCGGCGGCACGCCATCGAGCAACGATAGCGGCGGCAGGTCGGAGTCGACGATCTCGGTAAAGAGCGGCTGCTGCTTTTCGCGCTCGACGCGCTCGTGCTTGGCAACGGCGGCCGGGCGCACGATCTGCACCGGCGGTGCCTCCTCGATACGCACGCGCTGCACCTCGACCGTGCCTTCGCGCTCGACCTTGGCGACTTCGCCAATCCGCTGGTCTTGCTTGCGCTCGCGGCGCAGGCGAAAGCCCACGAACAGGCTCTCGACCAGCCCGCCCACGCCTTCGGCCACCGCCAGCCACGAAAAGTGGAAGAACAGCGACAGGCCGATGGCAAAGATCAGCAGCAGCAGCAATGTCGCGCCAGTGAAGCCCAGCGCATGCTGCAGCGAGAACCCGATCAGGTCGCCCAGCACGCCGCCCGGCGCACGCGGCAGCGCCATCGACATGCCGTACATGCGGATGGCCTCGAGCCCCATGCTGCTGCCCAGCAACAGCACGAACCCGAACCAGGTGACGCCCGGCCCGGGCGGCGCCTCGGCCCGTTCGATGACGACTTCGGTGGTCAGCTGGCGCCAGCCGCGCCACACCTTGCGCAGCAGAAACACCGCCCACCAGTAGGCGGACAGGCCGAAGACGAACAGCAGCACATCCGCGACCCAGGCGCCCACCCGGCCGCCGAGATTGTGGATGTCGGCCACCTGGCTGGCATGGGACCAGCCGGGATCGCCCTTGTCGTAGCTGAGCAGTATGCAGAAGAAGGCCAGCGTGACCGCCAGCAGCAGGAACCAGCGCACCTCGCCGAACAGGCCGCCGATGCGCGAGGGCAGCGCTGCGGGATCGGTACGGGTAGTAGTAGAAGCACGAGCCATGCGGGAGCGTCGATATCAGGCAATGGAATGCGTCGATTGTACTCCGTCACCCCCCTTCGACACCTATCGGCGCGATTGAGAGGTCCAACTACGCTGTTGCGCCAACGCACATATAATGGGCACTTCACCTTCACGATGTTGTGCGCAAGTCGCCTGGAAAACCAATGACAAAACACGCCAAAGTGCTCATTCTCGGCTCCGGCCCCGCCGGCTATACCGCAGCCATCTATGCGGCCCGTGCCAACCTGAACCCCGTGCTGGTCACCGGCATGGCACAGGGCGGCCAGCTGATGACGACCACCGATGTGGAGAACTGGCCTGCCGATGTGCCGCACCTGCAGGGTCCGGACCTGATGCAGCGCTTCCTCGAACATGCGGAGCGGTTCAATACCGAGATCGTGTTCGACCATATCCATACCGCGCATCTCAAGGAAAAGCCGATCCGCCTGGAAGGCGATAGCGGCGAATACACCTGCGATGCGCTCATCATCTCGACCGGCGCCTCGGCCCAGTATCTGGGATTGCCGTCGGAAGAGAAATTCATGGGCCGTGGCGTCTCGGCATGCGCCACCTGCGACGGTTTCTTCTACAAGAACCAGGATGTGTGCGTGATCGGCGGCGGCAATACGGCCGTGGAAGAAGCGCTCTACCTGTCCGGCATCGCCCGCAAGGTCACGGTCGTGCATCGTCGCGACAAGTTCCGCGCCGAGCCGATCCTGATCGACCGCCTGATGGAAAAGGTCAAGAACGGCAATGTCGAGGTCAAGTGGAACAGCGTGCTGGAAGAAGCGCTCGGCGACGACTCGGGCGTGACCGGCATCCGCATCCGCAGCACCGATGGCAGCAAGACCGAGGACATCCCGCTCACCGGCATCTTCGTGGCGATTGGCCACAAGCCGAATACGGACATCTTCGAAGGCCAGCTGGAGATGCACAACGGCTACATCAAGACGAAGAGCGGCACTGAAGGCAACGCCACGGCCACTAGCATCCCTGGCGTGTTCGCCGCGGGTGACGTGCAGGACCACGTGTACCGCCAGGCCATCACCAGCGCCGGCACGGGCTGCATGGCCGCGCTGGATGCGCAGCGCTACATCGAAAGCCTGGAGTAAGCCCCGGTCTTTCGTATAATCGTTCCACCGTTTCCGGAGCGATACATGGCACAAGGCCCGACCCGATCGAACGGCAAGCTCGATCTGTCGGGCCTTGCCAGTTTACGCGCCACCCTGAAAGCACAGGACGAAGCCCGGCAGGCCGAGCGCCAGCGCGCCGAGGCCGAGGCACGCCAGGCAGCCGAGGAAGCGAACCTGTTTCGCAGCAGTCTGGGAGCGGTCACGCCCCTGGCCAGCACACGACGCACGGGCATCGAGCGCCCCCGCCCGTCGCCACACCCGCTCCAGACCCGACAGGATGAACAGGCCGTGCTCAAGGCCTCGCTCTCGGACGAATTCGATGCCGACAGCCTGCTCGACACCGACGACAGCCTGTCCTTCCGCCGCCCCGGCATCGGCCCCGATGTGGTGCGCAAACTGCGCCGCGGGCACTGGGTGGTGCAGCGGCAGATCGACCTGCACGGCCTGCGCCGGGACGAAGCGCGTGACGCCCTGGCCGAATTCCTGCGGCAATCGGTCCGCCAGGGCATCCGCTGCGTGCGCGTGATCCACGGCAAGGGCCTCGGCTCACCGGGCCGCGAGCCGGTGCTCAAAGGAAAGGTACGTGCCTGGCTGGTGCAGAAGGAAGAAGTCATCGCCTTTGCCGAACCGCGCCCGGTCGATGGCGGTGCAGGCGCACTGGTTGTGCTGCTGCGGCCCATGCCGGCCTGACCGATGAACCAGCTCAATACCCTGCTCCAGAGCATGGAGATCCTCGCCGTGCTGGCCTTTGCCATCTCAGGGCTAGCCGAGGCACGCAAGCAGCGGCTCGACGCAGTCGGCGCCTTCATCCTCGCCTTTCTCACTGCCTTCGGCGGCGGCACCCTGCGCGACATCCTGCTCGACCGGCGCCCCTTCTACTGGGTCGAGCATGAGGAGTACGTCGTCGTACTGTTCGTCATGTGCCTGTTCGCCACGTACGTGCTGCGCGTGGTCAACCGCGTCGTCTCGCACCGCGTCCTGATCATTGCCGATGCCATCGGCCTGGGGCTGTTCAGCGTGCTCGGGACGTCGCTGGCGCTGGAGATGGACCTGCCCGTCGTGACCTCCGTCATCATGGGCGTGGTCACCGGCGTATTTGGGGGGGTGTTGCGCGATGTGATCAGCAACGAAGTGCCGATGATCATGCGTGGCACGGAGCTGTATGCGACCTGCGCCTTTATCGGCTGCTGGGTCTATATCGGCATGCAGTGGCTGGACGTGGCGGCAGCCTGGAAACTGCTAGGCGCCACCGCCACGGTGGTGGGCGTGCGACTGGTCTCGCTGCGCCTGCAGTGGCAGCTGCCGCGCTAGCGACGCACCCTCGGGGACGCGCCGCCAGCGCGGTATCAAGCGCGCCTGAGACTGCTCAGTGCCCTTCCTCGATATTGAGGATCTTGCCCAGGCCCAGGAAGTAATTGGCAAAGGCGAGCACGGTCGCGGTCACGGCGATGTAGACCACCGACAGCGCCGCCAGCGTCGGATCGGCAAACTCCCGCACATAGTTGTACATGGCGACCGGCAGCGTCTGCGTTGCCTGCGTGGTCACGAACAGCGAAGCGGTGAATTCGCTGAACGACATGATCGCCGCGAACAGCCAGCCACCGAACAGGCCCGGCGCGAGCAGAGGAATCGTGATCGTGAACAGCACCTTCAGCGGCGATGCGCCCAGGCTGGCCGCGGCCTGCTCAAACCGCGCATCCAGGTTTTCCATCGACACGTACACGCTCTTCAGCACAAACGGCAGCACCAACATGACGTGACACAGGATGACGACGTCATAGGAGCGGTTGATGGACGCCTGCGATACCAGGATCAGCAAGCCCAGGCCCAGCGTGAAGTGCGGCACCACCAGCGGCGAATGCAGGATGGCGAGCAGGGTCTGCTTGCCCCAGAACTCGAGGCGTTTGACCGCAATCGACAGGCAGGTACCGATCACCAGTGCGATGAACGACGACCAGCCGGTGACGATGAGACTCGCACGGAAACCGTCCCGAAAGTCCGGATAGCTGAACACGCGCGCAAACCACGTCAGCGAATACGACTCCGGCGGAAAGGAGATGATTGCCTTTTCGTTGAAAGAGGCAATGGTCACCACCACGACCGGCAGCAGCACGAAGGCCAGCAGCAACCCCACCAGCACAGGGCCGGCGATACGCAGGGGCAAGGGCAAAGCGTTTTTGATTCTCATGTCAGTGTCCTCCCACGGTCTTCAGCCGCTTGGTAAAGAGTCCCAGGGCAAAGAGCGATGCAGCGGTCAGCAGCAAGCCCATGACGCTCAGGCTGGCGGCCAGCGGGAAATTCATGGAGGCGAAACCGAGCTGGTACACCAGTGTCGACACCGTCGGCACGCGGCCGCCGCCAATCATCTGCGGCGTGGCAAATGCGCTGAAGGTCCAGGCAAATGCCGTAGTCATGCCGGCCAGGATGCCGGGCATGGACAGCGGCAGCGTCACCGTAAGGAAGGTCCGGACCGGGCCGGCGCCCAGGCTCTGCGCCGCTTTTTCGTAATCGCGATCGATGTGCGAGATGGCCGTGGCAAGCATCAGCACCACCACCGGAATCGTCACGTGCACCAGCGCGATCAGCACGCCCAGGTGGGTGAACATCAGCTCCAGCGGCCATTCGATCAGGCCGAGCTTGCGCAGCAGGCCATTGATGAAGCCATTGCTACCCAGCACCGAGATCCACGAATACGTCCGGACGATTTCGCCCAGGAACAGCGGCGTGATGGACACCACGAGGATGAAGGACTTGAGTGCGCGGTTCTTCACGCGCACCAGGGCGTAGGCCAGCGGATAGGCGGCCAGCAGCGAGAAGATCGTCGTCTCCACGCTCAGCAACAGCGTGTTCGCGAACGCATCGAGATAGATCGGCTTGGTCAAGCCGGTGAAGTTGGCGAACGTGAAGCCGCCCACATCGAGGGAGCCGGGCACATATGCCCGGAAGCTGAACTGCAGCACCGCAAACAGCGACACCACGATGCACAGCGCGACAAGCACTGACGGGGAGACCAGCCAGGCCCGTAGGTCGGAGCGCTTTCTCATATGACTTATTCCAGAGGCTCAATCGGCGAGGGAGGATCGGCGCGGCGACAGCCACATCGATCCTCCCTCGATATCCTGCGGCGCGTCAGGCCCTGTTACGTGCCCGCGAGCACGGGAAGCAGGCCTGACACGCTCTATACCGCATCAGTTCATCATGTTTTCGGTGAACCACTTGCGCCATTCGGCCGTCTTCTCGGCGCGCAGCTTGTGGTCAATGAGGATGGCCTTGTCCCACTGCTCCTTCGTGGTAAACACGCCCGGCAGCTTGGCATCTTCCGCCGAGACCTTGGCATCGTCGACCACCGGGCTGGCCTTCTTCAGCGCCACGATCTTCGACTGGACTTCCGGCGACAACGCGATGTTCATGAACTTGTACGCGAGGTCGGCCTTGGTCGAGCCCTTGGTGATGGCCATGGTATCGATACCAAGCACCGCGCCTTCCTTCGGCGTCACCAGCTTGATGGGCACGCCCTGGCTCACCATGTGATACGCGTTGATGGACAGGACCACCTGCACCGGCGTTTCGCCCGAGGAGATGAGCTGCTGCGAGTTGGCGTCATTGGTGTAGAAAGCCTTGAAGTTCGGCTTCAGCGATTTCAGCTTTTCCTGACCTTTTTCCCAAGACTTGGCATCACCGCCCGAGAGCAGTGCCGAGACCGCAACCAGGTGGCTCGGATCGAAATCGGGTGCACCCAGCTTGCCCTTGAGCGCCGGATTCCACAAATCGTTCCAGCTGTCGAACTTGATGCTCGGCGGCACCATGTCAGCGCGATAACCGATTGTGTAAACGTAGGCCCAGCTACCGATGTGGTACGGGCTGATCTTGGCGCGCTCGACCAGATGCTTGTAGTTCGGGAGCTTGCTCGTGTCCAGCTTCTCGAAGAGATTGCCGTTGACATAGAGCCAGCCGACGTGCGACGTCGTGAAGGTCACGTCGCTCTCAGGCTTGGAGGCGAGCTTCGCCTTGTTCAGGCGGTCGATGGTGCCGCCCGTCACGTAGCGGACCGGTACGCCGGTCTGGCGCGTGAATTCCTTGCCGATGCTCTCATCGATCAGGTCACGGAAACTGCCACCCCAGGTGCTGACCACCAAGGCTTCCTGAGCCCATGCCGCCGTGCTGGTGAGCGTGGCGGAGAGTGCGCAAAGTGTCAAAAGCTTGCGAATCGTCATTTACTACCCCCAATCGAAAGATAAACATTCTGGCAGAACTGGAATACGTGGGAACGTGCCATGCAACGCATCATGCAGTGCCCGCTGATGCGACGCAAGAATCACGCCACAACCACGGCAATTTCGCGCAACGACCCGATGCAATTCCGCTGAATTACGGAGCCTATGATGTGAAAGCCGTGCCATGCGGGAAAGTCGGCTTTTTCTTACGGGTGCCTCACATTTCCTGATGGGGTTGCCTGAGGGCCCCGCAGGCCGGAACCCACCGGGGATCGAATGCCAGAGTACCCCACCCCGCCGCATGGCATATGAGGGCAAACCCCGATCCGCCGACTGTGGCAAAGCAGGATTCGGAAATTCCTAAACCGCCAGCCAGAAAAAACAAATGGCGCCATCAGGCGGTGCAGATGACCATGCATGCGGGGCACATCGCCCGCCAACACGTCCCGCCATCTGTTTAATCGACCTGAAGCGATCATGAAGCATACCCGCATCCGCACCTTCAATACGAAAGATACCTATCCCGAACAGAAACTGGACAATGATCTGTGCCAGGCTGTTGTCGCACGGGGCCGCACGGTTTTCCTGCGCGGACAGATCGGCCAGAACCTCGACACCTCGGAAAGCGTATGCATCGGCGATGTCGCCGGTCAGGCGGAACAGGCCATGGCCAACATCGCCATGCTGCTCAAGGAAGCCGGCGGTGAACTCGAGGACATCTGCAAGATCACCATCTATATCATCGACCCGCGCTACCGCGAGGCCGTGTATCGCGTCGTCGGTCGCTGGCTGAAGGGCGTGTTCCCGGTATCGACCGGCATCGTGGTATCGGCCCTGGCTCGCCCCGAATGGCTGGTCGAGATCGATGCCACCGCTGTGATTCCCGACTGAGATTCCTGACCGAGCTGCCATGACCTTTTCCATCATCGCACGCTGCCCGGCCACCGGCCAGTTTGGTGCCGCCGTGGCGTCCTCCTCGCCGGCGGTCGCCTCGCGCTGCATCCGCGGCCGCAAGGGCGTCGGCGCAGCCGCCAGCCAGAACATCACCGATCCGGATCTGGGTCCGCTCGCCCTCGACCTGATGGCCAGCGGCCTGACGCCGGAACAGGCCATCGCCGAGCTGCAGAAACGTCCCTTCGTCGAATACCGCCAGCTCATGGCCATCGACGCACACAACCCGCCAGTGATCTTCACCGGCGCGCAGTGCCTGGGCACCCTGGCCAGCGCCACCGGCACGCACGCTGCCTGTGCTGGCAACATGCTGGCCACGCGCGACGTACCGCAAGCCATGCTGACAGCCTTCGAGCAAGCCGAAGGCGCGCTGGCGGAACGACTGATGCAGGCGATGCTGGCCGGCCAGGCTGCCGGTGGCGAGGAAGGTCCGGTGCATTCGGCCGGCCTGCTGGTCTACGATGCGCAGAACTGGCCTGTCGTTGACCTGCGCCTTGATTGGGTGGAAAACGACCCGGTCCAGGCGCTCTACGCCACCTGGCAGGTGTACGCCCCGCAACAGCAGGCCTACATCACGCGAGCGCTCGATCCGCGCGCTGCGCCCAGCTTCGGTGTGCCCGGAAATCTCTGAGCGGACCGACGCGTCGCACGGTATTGCGGCGGCGCCGGCCGGACCGTCGGCGCTCGAAAGGGCCAACGTTCTCCAGTACACTGGATCGTTGACCTTTTCTTGACCCCGACATGCTCAATCGCATTTCCCTGCGCCAGATGGAATATTTCGTCGCGACGGCGAAACATGGCAGCATCGCCGCCGCGTCGACCCAGATCCATATCTCGTCCCCCTCGATCTCCGCGGCCATTGCCCACATCGAGGCGGAACTCGGCGTGCAGCTATTCGTGCGCCATCCGTCCAAGGGCCTCGGCCTGACCACCATCGGCATGCAAGTCCTGCAGCATTGTGAAGATGTGCTCGAGCGGTCGTCGCAACTCTACGAAATCGCCTCGGATTCGAGCGATGTGGTTCAGGGTAGCCTGCGGGTGGGCAGCTTTCATTCGCTCACAGCCATGATCGCACCGGAAATCATCTTCGGCTTTTCCCGCGCCTTCGAGAAAATCGACCTGCAGATGGTCGAGGGCGACCAGGAAGTCCTCATGAACAAGCTCCATGCGCTCGAGATCGATGTGGCGCTCACGTACGACCTACACCTGAGCGATGACATCGAGTTCGAGAGCCTGGCCACGCTGCCACCCTATGTGCTAGTGAGCGAGGTCCACCCGCTGGCGCAGCAGAAAGTCGTCTCCTTCGAGGAACTGGCACCCCAGCCGTACGTCCTGCTCGACCTGCCGATGAGCCGCGACTATTTCGCTTCGCTATTCGAACAGGCCGGCGTGACGCCGAACATCGTGGCGCGTTCGCAGTCCGCGGAAACGGTCCGCTCAATGGTCGCCAACGGGATCGGCTACACGCTTTTCAACGTGCGCCCCAAGTCCAACCAATCGCTCGACGGCAAGCGCATGGTGCGCGTCCGCCTGGTCGGCAACCACAGGCCCATGCTACTCGGCCTGGCGACGTACAAGCCGATGAAGCAGTCGAAGCTGACGCGGATGTTCATGGAGCGCTGCCGTGCCTACATCTCCGACCAGTACATCCCGGGCATGAGCGCACCGAGCTTCTTCGATCCACATTTATTAGGGCCAGCGCCCTGAAGCGCCAGCCACACCGTGCGATGCCGTATTGAGCACCGCATCCGGCGCCGCCCTCCCCAAAGGCCAAACATGGAAAATAAGACTCCCTCCACAAGCGTCTCACTACTGGAAACCCTCGTTTCCTTTGCCTCGGTGTCCCTGACACCGAACATTGGACTCATTCACAAGGTCCAGGAAATCCTGGCGGAAGCCGGCATCGCGTCGACGCTGGCTCCCGATCCAGAGGACCCTACCCGCTCCAACCTGTTCGCCACGGTGGGGCCAGAAGGCGTGCCCGGCGTCCTGCTCTCCGGCCACACCGATGTGGTGCCGGTCGAAGGCCAGCCGTGGACTTCGCCCCCTTTTGAGGCAACGCACCGGGATGGGCGCATCTATGGCCGCGGCACGTCCGACATGAAAGGATTCGTCGCCTGCGCCATCATGGCCATGGTGGCAGCCGCCAAGCGCCCCCTGAAGCGCCCCTTGCAGCTGGCACTGTCCTTCGACGAGGAAATCGGTTGCGTGGGCGTGCGCCACCTGCTGCGCCGCCTGGAGGGTTCGCTGCCCGCACCATACTTGTGCATCGTCGGCGAACCGACCCTGATGCGCATCGGCACGGGTCACAAGGGCAAGGCGGCATACCGCGCGGTATGCTGCGGCCAGGCTGGTCACTCGGGCCTCGCTCCGCGCTTCTTCAATGCCATTCACATGGCCAGCGACCTGGTGGCCTCGATGCGCGACGTGCAGCGCGAACTGGCGGAGAGCGGCCCGCGCGAGGAAGGCTACGGTGTGCCTTACACCACGGTCCATGCGGGCGTGATCAAGGGCGGCCGCGCGCTGAATATCGTGCCGAGCGAATGCGAGGTGAGTTTCGAGATCCGCAATGTGTCGGAAGACAAGCCCGAGGCGATCCTGCAGCGCATCCTGGAGCGGCTGACCGCGCGCGTGCAGAACGAGGCCCTGGACCCCGCGGCCCCCCTGCCGGAAATCCAGATGACCAACAGCTACCCGAGCCTGAACACGCGGGAGGATTCGCCCGCCGTCGACCTGCTCGTCTCCCTGCTTCCGCCTGGTACGCCATGCACCAAGGTGGATTACGGTAGCGAAGGCGGCCTGTTCAAGCAAAGCTGGAACGAGACCCCGGTACTGATCTGCGGCCCTGGCAGCATCGAGGTCGCGCACAAGGCGGACGAGTATGTGGAACTGACGCAGATTGAAGCCTGCGACCGTATGCTGGCCGGCCTCGTCGACTTCCTCTGCAAGTGAACTGAACCGGGGGCGGCATGTCCGGTGCATGGCACCGACGTGCCGCCATGCCTGCCCCGCAAGTTCAGTAGGGATTCAGCAGGATGCCGCGATTGACTTCGCGGATGTCGGTCTTGCCACAGAATGCCATGGAGAGATCCAGCTCGTTGCGGATGATCTCCAGTGCGGTTGTCACGCCCCGCTCGCCGAACGCACCCAGGCCATACATCATGGCGCGGCCAATATAGGTGCCCCGCGCCCCAAGCGCGATGGCGCGCAGCACGTCCTGGCCCGAACGAATCCCGCCGTCCATGTGCACTTCCACACGATCGCCGACCGCTGCCACGATACGCGGCAGGGTGGAGATGGAGGATGCGGCGCCGTCCAGCTGACGCCCGCCGTGGTTCGATACGATGATGGCGTCGGCGCCGCTCTCCACGGCCAGCCGCGCATCCTCCGGATCCTGGATGCCCTTGACGATCAGCTTGCCGCCCCAGTGCTTCTTGATCCACTCCACGTCCTGCCACGACAGGCGCGGATCGAACTGTTCACGGGTCCACTCCACCAGCGAGCCGATGTTGTCGACCCCCTTGGCATGGCCGACGATATTGCCGAAATGGCGGTGCTTGGTGCCGAGCATGCCCAGGCACCAGCGCGGCTTGGTGGCGAGATTCAGGAGATTACGCAACGTCGGCTTGGGCGGCGTGGACAGGCCGTTCTTCTTGTCCTTGTGGCGCTGGCCGAATACCTGCAGATCCATGGTCACGACCAGCGCCGAGCAATTGGCGGCCTTGGCGCGGTCGATCAGGTTCTCGACAAAGCTCTTGTCGCGCAGCACGTACAGCTGGAACCAGAACGGATGGCGTCCGGTTGCCTCGGCTACCGCCTCGATCGGGCAGATGCTCATGGTGGACAGCGTGAACGGAATGCCATGCTTCTTGGCTGCGCGCGCCGCCAGGATTTCGCCGTCGGCGTACTGCATGCCGGTCAGCCCGGTCGGGGCGATCGCCACCGGCATGCTGACCGGCTGGCCCACCATGGTGGTCGCAGTGCTGCGCTCGGTGATGTCGACGGCCACGCGCTGGCGGAATTCGAGGCGCTGGAAATCCGCCTCGTTGGCGCGATAGGTATATTCGGTCCAAGAGCCGCCATCGACGTAGTCGTAGAACATGCGCGGCACGCGCTTTCTCGCCACGCGGCGCAGGTCTTCAATGCACGTCATTTCGGCCATGGAACGCTCCCCCTGAAAAAAACAAAAAGCTGCCGGATCATGTCGATCCGGCAGCCCGTGCGTGCGGCCCGTTACGACTGTCGGGTCATCACGCGGCGTTAAACACGGCCTTACGACCGGTCATAAGTGTAGTAGCCGTTTTGCAGCACGATGTGGTCAGCGATGTATTTCGCATCGTGCCACACGCCGTAGATGAACGACGAAGCACGGTTGACCAGGTTCGGCAGACCCAGGAAATAAATGCCGCCCTCCGCCGAGATACCGCGCTTGTGGAAGGGATTGCCATTCTCGTCGAAGGCGTTCTTCACGTTCAGCCACTTGAAATCGAACTTGAAGCCCGTGGCCCACAGAATTGTGGTGATACCGGCTTCGGCGAGGTTCAGGCTGAGGATCGGGTTCGTCAGGCATTCCGGATCCGGCAGCAGTTTCCAGGCCTCGGGTTCCGGCGGGAAGTCGAGGCCGTTTTCGGCGATGTACTCATCCGCTTCGCGCAGCACGTCGAAGTAGGCACGGTCGCCCTCGGCGATGTTCTCGGGCAGGCCCGGTTCGAACGTGATGACGCCATCCTTGTAGGACTGGGTCAGGCCGACCAGATTGATACCCGAATGCGCCAGACGGCGGAAATCCACGGTCTTGCCGCCTTCGTAGCCGCTCACGGCAAACGCGACGTGCGCCTTCTTCGGGCGGATCTTCACCTCGTCCCACAGGCCGAGTGCACCCAGCCACCATACGTAGTCACGGCCACGGTACGAGCGCGGCGGCCGATAATGCTCGCCCACCGACAGATACACGGTCTTGCCGGCCTGGCGCAGTTCTTCGGCGATCTGCGAGCCCGACGCGCCAGCGCCCACCACCAGTACCGCGCCTTCCGGCAGTTGGCCCGGGTTCTTGTAGGCGGAGGAATGCAGCTGGTGAACCTTTTCGGTTTCCGGCACGATGTGCGGATAGGCCGGGATCTGGAACGGACCGGTCGCAGCCACTACGTTGGCGGCTTCGATCACGCCTTCGGACGTCGTGACCTTGAAGCCAGGGCGGCCCTGGTGGCGTTCCACCAGTTTGACTTCCACGCCAGTACGCACCGGCGCCTTCAGCATCTTGGCGTAGTCTTCGAAGTACTGCGCCATGCGCTCCTTCGGCGGAAAAGCCTCGGGCGAGATGCCCTCGAATTTCAATCCCGGAAAGCGGTCATGCCAGGCCGGCCCGTTCGCGACCAGAGAATCCCAACGTTCCGAACGCCAGCGTTCTGCGATCCGGCTACGCTCCAGCACGACATGGGGCACGCCCATCTGGGCAAGATGCTCGCTCATGGCGATGCCTGCCTGGCCAGCTCCGACCACAACGGTGTTGATTTTTTCCACTGACATTTGAATTTCCTAGAAATAATCGCCCCGGGCAATCGCGCGGCGCGGAAGCATCGACGGCGAGGCGCGCTGGCGCCATGGCAAAATGTCCGATCGATGGCGGCCAGTTTGATGAAGCCCGCATCGTTTGAGAATCACGTTTTTCAGACTCAGGGCTTAGGAAAAAGTAAAGCGCCGGCCAAGACCTGCGGTTTTCCCTGATACCCGCCTGTAACAAGGCATTCCAGGCGGTGGGAGGACCCATGGCTGCGCCCCGCGACCGGCATTTCGTTTTTTCCGAGGGACCACATCAGTTTCCGCAAAGGCAGGATGCCGGCGGTTTGCCGTATCCTGCCAGCCAGTACCGGGCCGCCCGACGCCTTTGGCCGCGGCCTGCCGCACGGCTTACTTTTTCTTCAGCGTACAACCATGAACGTCGCCAACTCCGCACCTGCCGCCCAGCACAACGACCCCCAGGCCGATACTGCCGTCAGCCTGCAACGGGTGGTCAAGAAGTACCACGATCTCACGGTGCTGCATGAGCTCTCACTGAACATCCGTCGCGGGGAATTCCTCACATTGCTGGGCCCGTCCGGCTGCGGCAAGACGACCCTCCTGAATCTCATCGCCGGCTTTGCGGAAGCCAATACCGGCGAGATCTTTATCGACGGCCAGCCGGTTACCAGCGAGCCGCCGCACAAGCGGCAGATCGGCATTGTGTTCCAGAACTACGCGCTGTTCCCGCACATGACCGTCGAGAAAAACATCGGCTATGGCCTGCGCATGCGGGGTGTGGGCAAGGATGAAATCGCCCAGCGCGTGAAGCAGGCAATGGGCATGGTGAAACTCGACGGGCTCGGCCACCGCAAGCCCCGCGAACTATCGGGCGGCCAGCAGCAACGTGTCGCGCTGGCGCGCGCACTGGTGATCCAGCCCAAAGTGCTGCTGCTGGACGAGCCGTTCTCGGCGCTCGACAAGAACCTGCGCGGCTCGATGCAGGTCGAGATCCGCGAGATCCAGCGCCGCCTGGGCCTGACCACCGTGTTCGTGACGCACGACCAGGGCGAGGCGCTGGCCATGTCCGACCGGATCGCCGTGATGTCGGGCGGTGTCATCCGCCAGATCGCTGCGCCCGAGGATCTGTACCAGAGCCCGCAGGACCCGTTCGTCGCGTCGTTCCTCGGCGATGTCAACATCCTGCCCGCGCACTACCACGGCCAGACGGCAACCGAGGTGCAGCTGCGCCTGGGCTCCGGGCTCGTCAGCTTCCCGCGCTCACGCCTGGCTGATGCCTCGCACAACGGGGAACGGCTCGACGTATACGTGCGCCCGGAACACATCACGCTCGAGAACCTGCATTCCGGCTCGGTCCTGAGCGGAACGGTGATCAATCACGTCTACCAGGGCGACCACATCGATACCTTCATCGATGTGGATATTCCGATGGCGGCCCGCCAGGTCGTCACGGTCCGCAATGCCGGCCTGGGCGCCATGCAGCGCTGGCCGATCGGCTCCGTGGCGGGACTGGTCCTGCCCACCGAAGGCGTCAGCATCTTCAGCCCGCAGAAGCGGGAAGCCAAAGCAGCCTGAGAGAACACATCACCATGACCACGCTCCCCCGTTCCATGCAAGCCATCATCGCCCGTGAACCCGGCGACGCCAGCGTGCTGACGCTGGCCGAACGTCCGATGCCCGAACCCAAGGCCGGCGAAGTCCTGCTGCGTGTACGCGCCGCCGGCGTCAACCGGCCCGACATCATGCAGCGGCAGGGCATTGCCAAGCCGGCGCCCGGCATCACCGATGTGCTCGGCCTGGAAGTGTGCGGCGACGTGGTCGCCTGCGGACCTGGCGTGGATACCCAGCTGATGGGCAAGCGCCTGATGAGCCTGGTACCGGGCGGCGGCTATGCACCATGGTGCACGGCGCCGGTCGACCAGTCGTTCATCGCCCCCGACAATCTTTCCGATGCCGAGGCGGCTGCCCTGCCGGAAGGACTGTTCACCGTGTGGCACAACCTGTTCGAACTGGGCCGCCTCGCCATGGGCGAAACCGTGCTGATCCACGGCGCCGCCGGCGGCATCGGCACGCTCGCCATCCAGATGGCGCGCGCGGCCGGCGCGACCGTCATCGTGACGGACAACGACGAAGCCCGTTTTGCCGAACTGCGCGCCCTGGGCGCCGATGCGACGATCTGCTGGCCGACCACCGATTTCTCCAAGGCTGCCCTGGAGTACACCGAAGGGCGCGGCGTGGACGTGGTCATCGACATCGTCGGCGGCGACTATGTGCGCCGCAATCTGGACGCCATGGCCTTTGGCGGCCGCCATGTCAGCCTGTCGTTCATGCAGGGCTCGGCGGTCACCGTCGAACTGCTCACGCTGATGCAGCGCCAGATCAGCCTGCACTCATCGACCATGCGTCCGCAAACGCACTACGAAAAGACGCGCATGGCCCAAAGCGTGACGCGTCATGTGCTGCCGCTGCTGAAGAGCGGGCGGATCAAGCCGCGCATTCACGCCACCTTCCCGCTGGCGGAAGCGGTGGCCTCGCACGTGACGCTGGAAAGCGGCAAGGTGTTCGGCAAGCTGGTCCTGATTCCCTGAGGTCGGCCAGCCAATGAAACTGCTTTTCGCTCCGACTTCGCCGTTCGTGCGCAAGGTCATGGCCTGTGCCCATCTCACGGGACAGGTGGAACAGATCGAACTGCTGGACAGCGCGGCCCATCCGGTGCGGCGCGATCCGCGCATCGCTGCCCACAATCCGCTCGCCAAGGTGCCGACACTGATCCTCGCGGATGGCCAGGCGCTGTATGACAGCCGGGTGATCTGCGAATACCTGGCGAGCCGGGCAGGTAGTACGTCCATCTTCCCCACGGCAGGTCCGGCACGCTGGACAGCCCTGACACGCCAGGCCCTTGGCGACGGCCTGCTCGACGCAGCGCTGCTCGCACGCTACGAACTGACGGCACGGCCCACGGAAGTGCAATGGCCGACGTGGCGCGAAGCACTACTGACCAAGGTAAGTGCCTGCCTCGCATCGATTGACGCCATCGCACCGGAGCTGTCGACCGAACAGCCAACCATCGGCGAGATCACCATTGGCTGCGGACTGGGGTATCTCGACTTCCGTTTCCCCGAGTTCGACTGGCGCGCCGGGCACGCCAATGCGGCCCGATGGAACGAAGCTTTCCAGCGCCTGCCGGCGATGCAGGCCACCCGCCCGTATGAAACTTGAACGACGAGGCATGAACAACAAAAGCCTGAGCAATCAGGCTCGAACGACAAAGGTTGAGACATGAGCGACAAGATCACCATCTGGTTCCTGAACGGCCCCAACGCCAATCTCTATGGCCTGGACGCCAACAAGACGTATGGCAGCGACAGCTTTCCCGTGCTGCAATCGCGCTGCGAGCAGAAGGCGGCCTCCATCAACGCCGAGTTCCGCTTCCTGCAGTCGAACTACGAAGGCCAGCTGGTGGACTGGATCCAGGAAGCGCGCGGCGTGGCGGACGGCATCATCATCAATGCTGCCGGCCTGACCTACTCCTCGGTGCCCATCCTCGATGCCCTGTTGTCGTTCCCCGGCAAGATCATCGAAACGCATATGAGCAACATCTGGAAGCGCGAATCGTTCCGCCACCATTCGTATATCTCCAAGGTGGCCGATGGCGTCATCGCCGGCCTCGGCGGCGACGGCTACGAACTGGCCATCGAAGCCATCGCGCAGCTGGTACGCAAGAGCAAGGCAGCAGCCTGACCGACGCATGGGGCGTGGCAGCATGCCACGCCTGCCCTGCCATCCCTGCCCTCTTTTTTCAAAGCCTCTGCCACGATGCCGATTTCTGAAGCCATCCCCTCCGGTACGCTCGCCTTCTACAGCGCCTTTGACGACTTTGAAACGTGGAAGCGCGCGCTGCAGGCCCAGCTGCCGAACCTGAAGGTCATCCACTCCAGAGAAATCACCGACCCGGCCGATATTCACTACGTGCTCGCCTGGAAGCCGCCTGAGAATTTCTTTGCCGGCATGACCAACCTGCGCCTCATCATTAATCTGGGTGCGGGTGTCGATTCATTGGTCAAGCGCCAGGACCTGCCGCCGGGCATTCCTATCACGCGCCTCACCGATCCGCAGATGTCGCGCATGATGGCCGGCTATGTGCTGTTCGCCGTGCTGCGTCATGCCCGCGACATCCCGTATTTCGAACAGGCACAGCGACGCGGAGAATGGACCTATCGCCATCCCCGCTCACCGGAAGAGACGCGCGTCGCCGTGCTCGGACTCGGCCAGCTGGGTGCGAAAGCGGCCCATGAACTGCAACGCCAGGGATTCCGGGTACTCGGCTGGTCGCGCAGCCCGGCGCAGATCGAAGGCGTGGAATGTCATGCCGGACTGGACACGCTCGACACCGTGCTGGAACAGGCCGACATTCTCGTCGTGATGCTGCCGCTCACGCCGCAGACGGCCGGCATCCTCGACCGCACGCGGCTTCAGAAGCTGCCGCGCGGCGCGGTGCTCATCAATGTGGCACGCGGTGCGCTGGTCGATCAGGCGGCGCTCACGGAACTGCTCCAGAGCGGCCATCTCGGCGGCGCCACGCTCGACGTGTTCGAACGCGAGCCCTTGCCCGCAGGGGATCCGCTGTGGAGCATGCCGAATGTGCTGATCACACCCCACCTGGCCTCGGTGGCGATTCCATCCTCGGCGGCAACGCAGATTGCGGAAAACATCATGCGCGTTTCTGCCGGCCAGGCGCCGGAGAACATCATCGATCCCGCGCGCGGATATTGAGTCGCGCTGGAATCAGGCAGAAATCAAGCCGGAAGGTGAGATATCAGGCAGCGACCGGCGCAAGGCCGGTCGTGTGAGAGGAAGGCGCGCCGCAGTCGTTCTGCACTGCGGCGCTTGTTGCTCAGGCCTCAGACGGCGGCTTCGTCCTGTTCGCCAGTACGAATGCGGATGACGCGTTCGATATCCGTGACGAAGATCTTGCCGTCACCGATCTTGCCGGTATGCGCGGCCTTCACCACCGCGTCGATGACCGACTCACACTGGTTTTCCGCAACCACGACTTCAATCTTGATCTTTGGCAGGAAGTCGACCACATACTCCGCGCCGCGGTACAGCTCGGTATGACCCTTCTGGCGTCCGAACCCTTTCACCTCGGTCACGGTGAGGCCCGTCACGCCAACGTCGGCGAGCGCCTCGCGCACTTCGTCCAGCTTGAAGGGTTTGATGATGGCGGTGATTTGCTTCATAACGCGTCCTGGAGTCTAGATTGGGAAATGTCCGTCGCCGGCGGCGCGCCGCATGGCGCAGACACGCCTTACGACACGGCAGGGATACGCCATGATTCTACCCGTAACCGATGGAATTGCCAGCATCGACGCCGCATTTCGCGCGTGTGACAGGCGCTGCGACTGGCTTTCCGGTACCATCGAAGCATCTCGTCATTGACCTCTGCGCTCCACTTCGCAACCGCACATGCAGCAGTCCCGACCGTCGCCGCATCCCACCGCCGCTTCCGCCGATGCATCGGCGACTACCGGCGACTACACAGCCGGGAAAACGGCAGGCGAAACAGCAGACAACGCCACCAGCAACGACACCGAAGCGCCGCCGACGGAACGCCTGCGCATCGTCACGGACCTCGCCGAAATCGACGCCGCTGCCTGGGACGATCTCGTCGGCCGCAGCATGCAGCCCACGCCGTTCCTGAAGCACGCTTTCCTGCACGCCCTGCACGCCACCGGCTGTGCGGCGCCAGACAGCGGCTGGACCCCGCAGTTCCTTACGCTCTGGCGCGCAGCGAATACCGACGACACCGCGTGCTCGGCGCTCGCCGGGGCGGTGCCGTTGTATGCCAAGATGCACTCGTACGGCGAGTATGTGTTTGACTGGGCGTGGGCCAATGCCTATGCCGAGCATGGGCTGGCGTACTACCCCAAGCTGCTGGCAGCGGTACCGTTTACGCCCGTGGAAGGCAGCCGTTTGATCGCAGCCGATCCGGCTGCGCAGTCAAGCTTGCTGGAGACCCTGCTCGATGCCGCGCAGCGCAGTGGCATGTCATCGCTGCATCTGCTGTATCCGCCAGCTGCGGAAGCCGAGCGCATGGCGCAGGCGGGCATGCTGATGCGCCAAGGGGTGCAGTTTCACTGGACCAATCCTGGGTACGCGGACTTCGAGGCATTCCTTGCCTCGCTCGAGCAGAAGAAACGCAAGAACATCCGCGCCGAACGCCGCAAGGTCCGCGAGGCCGGCATCACGTTCCGCCACCTGCCGGGCGCAACGATCAACGAGACGGACTGGATCTTCTTCGAGCGCTGCTATCGGCAGACCTATCGCGAGCACCACTCCACGCCCTATCTCAACCTCGCTTTCTTCCAGCAGATCGGCGCGACCATGCCGGAACATCTGCACATGGTGGTGGCGCAACGTGAGGGCCGCGACATCGCGGCCTCGCTGCTCGTGGTCGATCATGCGGCAGAGCGCAGCACGCTGTATGGACGCTACTGGGGCGCGCTTGAACACCATCCCTGCCTGCATTTTGAAACGGCCTACTACCAGCCACTGGAATTCTGCATTGCCGCCGGCATCCGCACCTTCGAAGGCGGCGCGCAGGGCGAGCACAAGATGGCGCGGGGTTTCCTGCCCGTGACGACCCATTCGGCACACTGGCTCGCGCATCCGGACTTTGCCGATGCGGTGGAGCGCTTTCTGGCACGCGAGCGGCCGGGCGTTGCAGCCTATGTCGATGAGTTAAACGAGCGCTCGCCGTTCCGGCGCAGCTAGACGCGGGGGCACGCCCCGGTGGATGGGCCTGCGCCCGCCAGCCGGGGGAGCCGGCTGGCGACGGCGCATGCAGGGAATTACTCTTTGTAGTTCTTGACGCCGTCGGCGATTTCCTTGTGGGCTTCTTCGATGCCGGCCCAGCCTTCCACCTTCACCCACTTGCCCGCTTCGAGCGCCTTGTAGTTCTCGAAGAAATGCTTGATCTGGTCGAGCAGGTTCTGGGACACGTCCGACAGGCCGGTCATGTGCGCGGTTGCCGGGCTCAGCTTGTTAATCGGCACGACGATCAGCTTGGCATCCTCGCCGCCCTCGTCGGTCATCTTCAGCATGCCGAGTGCACGGCAGCGCACCACGCAGCCCGGAATCAGCGGGAACGGCGTGAGCACCAGCGCATCCACGGGATCGCCGTCACCGGCCAGGGTCTTGGGGATGAAGCCGTAGTTGGCGGGGTAGCGCATGCCGGTGCCGATGAAACGGTCCACCACCAGCATGCCGGTTTCCTTGTCGGCTTCGTACTTGACGGGGTCGCTTTGCGCGGAAATTTCGATGATGACGTTGAAGTCGTTGGGGATGTCCTTGCCCGCCGATACGAGGTTGAAGCTCATGCAGTTCTCCAGAAGCCGTTTTGAGGATGGCGAATTATAGCTTTTTCGGGCTTGCGCGAAGCTGACATCGCTGCATCGGGCGCCGTCCGGCGCACATGGCTGGTGACCAGTCCGGTCGTTTCGTAGCGGCTTCGCGCGGGCCGGTCATCATTGTGGGCGATAATGGCGGGACGTTTTACAGGAAGCTCTCATGCAGGCCCAGCACTTCATTGGCAACCGGTGGCTGTCGCCCGACTCCGGCTTGCGCATCAAAATGTTCGATCCGTCCGACGGACAACCGTTTGCGGAAATCGCCCGCGGCAACACCACGGATATCAATGTGGCCGTCAATGCGGCCCGCAAGGCGTTCGATACAGTGTGGTCGCCGCTCACGCCGCTGGCCCGTGCACGGGCGCTGACGCGCATCGCCCACGTACTCTCGGCCCACGAGGCCGAACTGACCGCGCTCGAATCGCGCGACACCGGCAAACCCGTGGCCCAGGCCCGGCGCGATGTGCGCGGGTTGATCCGCTATTTCGAGTTCTACGCCGGCGCGGTCGACAAGCTGCACGGCGACACGCTGCCCAGCGCGCCGGGCCGCACGGTGATGACGGTACGCGAGCCGCATGGCGTCACCGGGCATATCCTGCCGTGGAACTACCCCTTGCAGATTTTCGGTCGCAGCGTGGCCGCGGCGCTGGCTGCCGGCAATTGCTGCGTCGTCAAGCCGGCAGAAGATGCCTGCCTCTCGCTGTTGCGCGTCGCCGAACTCTGTGCCGAGGCAGAACTGCCGGAAGGCGTGCTGAACATCGTCACCGGTTATGGCCACGAAGCTGGCGCGGCGCTGGCGCGGCATGCAGGTGTCGGCCACCTGTCATTCACGGGCTCGCCGGAAACGGGTCGCGTGGTTGCGCAGATGGCGGCCGAACACTTCATGCCGGTGACGCTCGAACTCGGCGGCAAGTCGCCCCAGATCGTCTTCGCCGATGCCGATGTCGATGCCCTGGTGCCGGTGGTGGTCGACAGTATCGTCGCCAGCGCGGGCCAGACCTGCTCCGCGGGCAGCCGCCTGCTGGTGGAACGGCCGCTCTATGGTGCCCTGCTCGACCGTCTTGCCATGGTGTTCGAGAGCCTGCGTGTTGGTCCTGCGGCACAGGACCTGGACTGCGGTCCGCTCATCAACCGCAAGCAGCAGCAGCGCGTCTGGGATTTCCTCTCGGATGCCCAGCATGCGGGCATTGCAGTGATGGCGCAGGGCGAAATCGTGGCCGATGCGCCCGAGTCAGGTTACTATCAGGCGCCGATCCTGTTGCGCGACGTGCCGCCTGCGCATCGCGTCGCACAGGAGGAGATCTTCGGCCCGGTGCTGTCGGCCATGCCGTTCGACACCGAAGCCGAAGCGCTGCAACTGGCCAATGGCACGCCCTATGGCCTGGCGGCCGGTATCTGGACGCGCGACGGCGCACGACAACTGCGGCTCGCGCGCACTGTGCGCGCGGGACAGGTGTTCGTCAACCACTACGGCGGCGGCGTGGAACTGCCTTTCGGCGGCATGGGCCAGTCAGGCTATGGCCGCGAGAAAGGCATGGAAGCGCTGACCGGATTCACGACCCTGAAAACGATTTCGATACACCATGGGTAATATCAACTTCATGTCGGTCGCTGCGGCGATCTTCTTTTTCTGGATGGGCTGGCACGTCAACCACAAGCGCGCCACCAATCCGTCCGCCATGCCGCGCCTGAAGGCGCTGATGAATCTCTTCGGCGACGTGCTGGGATCCCGCGTCCACTGGTGCATCTATGTGGTGCTGCCGTTCCTGCTGGGCGTGATGCTGGTGATCAACGCACTGCGCGGACGCGGCATCTTCAACTGAACCGTCTGCGCCGAGTCGCCAAGGGCAAGCACCTGAGGCGCCAATGAAAACGGGCGGCCTGAGAGCCGCCCGTCCTGCATGAGCCGATCTGCGCCGCAGTTCACTCCAGTGCGCACTGGGCTGCCGCGCGATAGTGGCGCTGGGCCTCGTCCGGCCGCTCTGTTTCCTCGAAGAGCCGGGCCAGCGCCAGGTGGGCCTGCGCACGCAGGCGCGCCGCCTGTTCCGGGTCTGCATACTTGAGGCTGCGCTCCAGGCTGGCCTGCGCCTTGCCCCAGAGCTGTTCCGCCAGGCACAGGATGCCCAGGGTGTAGAACAGGTCGGCGTCAACCGGATGATCGACCTGCCATTTCTCGGCCTGCTGGATCAGCGGCAGCGCCTTGCCGGGCACCGCGCATTCCGCGTAACGGCGCACCAGGCGGCCATCCCATTCGGCCTTGAGCGCCTCTTCCACGATCCGGCGCGCCTCATCGTGCTGGCCGAGCGCCGCAAAGTGTCCGGCGGCCAGCGCGGCGATCGGCGCTGAACGGCGTTCGTCGGCACTCAATTCCTGCCACAACTGCCGCAACCGGTCCGCATCGTGCCGCCGCTCGTCGAGCATGGCCTCGCATGCCGTGCGCTTGAGCCGCGCAGCCACCGTCGGATGCAGGGCATTGCGCTTGTCGAGCGAGCGTGCAAGGCGCAGTACCTCGGGCCAGTTCTTCAGGTGCTGGTGCGCACGCAAGGCGATGCGCTGCACATGGATCTGGCGCATGCCGGCAGCCTGCAGCTGCGAGATCTTCTCCAGCGCGGCATCGGCATCGAGATCGTCGACCAGCATCTCGGCGCTCGAGACAAGCCGGGCCTGCTCGCGCTCGGGCGCGGCGATTTCCGCCAGCCAGGCATCGCGCCGCCCGCTCTCCTGCATGCGGTGCGCCGCGCGCGCTGCCACCAGTGCCGCGGTCTCGACCTGCGGCTCCCACGCCTGTGCCTCGCGCGCCAGGCGCTCGGCGCGGCCGAAGCGTCCGGCGAACAGCATCTCCATCGACTCGCGCATGGCGGCCTGTGCACGCAGCATGCGCTTGCGCTCGCGGTACTGCGCGGCACGCTGCGGCAGGGCCAGCAGATGATTGATGGTCCGCAGCACCGTGTAGATGACGACGAACGCCAGGAACAGCAGCAACAGCGCGAAGTTGAGCGACAGCTCGATGCGATGCGGCGGATAGAAGATCACCACATTGCTGTGGTTGAATTGCGTGAACAGCGCCAGGCCGACGGCGGCGGACACGACAATGGCCAGCCAGAAGAGGATGCGCATGGGCTTACTCCCGCTTCAGCGCGCGCAGCGCATCCATGCTCTCCGCCAGCGTCGGCAGCGTCACCGAGACCGCCGAGGCCTGCGCCTGCTTGAGCAGCAACTGCACGCTCGCGACCCGGCGCGACTTGCTGTCGAAATATTTCACCAGCAGCTTGTTGGCAATCTCCAGATCACCGCGGAACGAGGCATCGTTGCGCGCCAGCAGCGCCAGTCGGGCATTGAGCAGGCGCAGCTTGAGGTTCTCGCGCAGGAACCAGCCCTGGTCGGCGCTCAGCAGCATCGCTTCGGTATGCTCGACGCGGCGCACCTGGATCAGCCCGAGCACGTCGTCGCGCACATCCGCCCACACGGCGGCGAACCATGCGCCGACCGGCGCGAGATGAGCACGCCATGACCCGGCGGCAGCCTCGGCTTCCTGCGCAGCGGTCGGGCTGGCACCCTGGTTGCCGGCAGGGTTACCACCAAGGGGAGCGGCAGGCTTCGCGGCATGCGTCGGACGTGGCTCGCGCTCAAGCGTGGTCTCGCCCGACAGCAAGGGCAGCGTATCGATCTGCAGGATGGCCTCGTCAAGTTTGATGGCGGCGCCAATGATATCGGTGGACGGGACATCCTTCATGCGTTCGATATCGCGCGCCAGCGCCCGGCGCAGCGCGTTGTAGCGCGGCTTGTCGGCGCGGGCGAGGCGCGCGTCGGCACTCTGCGCGGCGCTTAGCGCAGCCTGCAGGTTGCCGGTGAGCTGCAGTTGCTGCGAGGCACTGTTGAGCAGTTGCTCGACTTCTGCGAGTTCCCAGTCGTCCCGGTTGCGCGTGAAATCCTGGTACAGCTGTTCCAGCGCCACCTGGTGCTGACGCGCTTCGGTAATCTGCGTTTCGAGGCCGCCCACCTTGGCCTGCAGCGTCTTGGCTGATGCCTGCGCCTCGCGCGACAGCACGCGCGCTTCCTGCACGAGCGTGTCGTTGGCCTGCTGGCGGCGCGCCAGCTCGCCGGTCAGGCTGTCGATACGCTTTTGCATCCACCACAGCCCGCCGATCGCCAGTACGGCGATGAGGACCAGCACAAACCACCAGCGCATCATCGATGGCCGGAAAGAAGTCGCAGTCGAAGGCGTCCCTGTCACGTGTTCAACCCTTGAGTCCGGGGACCGCGCCGTAGAAGACGCGGCGGAATTGGCATGCATGTCGTTGCCGCTCATACCGGCTGCGGCAGACATCGTCTGCGCGGCTGGCGTACGCGGCGAGGACGATGTTGAGGCTGACGAGGCTGAAGAGGCGGACGACGGCATACGCTGCGCCGCCGCAGCCTCTTCCTGGTTGATGCCGGCCCATGCCGCCACGGCGGCCAGCAGGCGTGTATCGCCCGCGCCGGTCAACTGCAGATGGGTAAAGCCAAGCGCCCTCGCCTGCTCGATGATGCGGGCATGCGGCGCAAAGCACTGGACCTCGTGCAGCCGCGCCAGATCGGTGGCATCGAGTGTCTCGCGGGCCAGCGTGTCGAGGTAGCGCACGGCTTCGGAGCTGGTCAGCAGCCACGCCTGCCGCTCGCGGACCGGGCCCTCGCCCTGCAGTCCGGCGCGCACAGCCGCCCAGTCCGCCTCCGACGGTTGCGGTGCGAGGCGCTGATAGGCTTCGACGATGGTCACGGTCGCGCCGCCGGCGCGCAACTGGTCGGCCAGCCATTCGCGGCCGCCATTGCCGCGCACGATCAGGACTTCCTTGCCCTGCAGGCTGGCCATGTCCAGGCGGGCAAACAGGCCCTCGGAATCGAAGCGCGCCTCCTCGGCGCTCCCGGCCGGCTGGACGATACGATGCCGGGGCGGCGCGATGCCGTGCTCGGCGAGCGTCAACGCACTGGCGGGCCCCACGACGGCGAGCGGCACGTCGGCCGGCCAGACATCGCCAGGCGAGCGCTGGGCGACCTGGGTCAGGCAGGCCATGGCATGCGTGACAGCATTGGGGCTGACGAACACCACGAGCGCGTAGCGCGACAGGTCCGACAAGGCCGCGGCCAGCGGCGCGCTGTCGGCCACCGGCCGGATTTCCAGTAGCGGAAAGACCAGCGGCGTCAGGCCGAGGGTGTGGACACCCTGCGCCAGGGTATGGCTTTGCTCGCGCGGGCGGGTGATGACAACGGTCGGACGCGGGGACGTTGGCATGGCGTTCGGCTCAGGGCGCTGGGGGAGCGGAAGAAGATGTCAACTCGGCCAGGATGACATCGGCACCCTGGCGCAACAGGTCGGCTGCCACGGCGCGTCCCATCTGTTCGGCCGTCACGGCATCGGTCACCGGGCCTTCCATCGATGCTTCCAGGCGGCGCACGCCATCGGTCGACGAAACAAAGGCGCGCAGGCTCAGCACGCCATCGCGCCACTCGCCGTACGCCGCCAGCGGCACCTGGCACGAGCCGCCGAGCACGCGCGACACCGCACGTTCAGCGCTGACCGCCAGTGCGGTGGGCTGGTGCAGCAACGGTGCCAGGCAGGCACGCACGTCGTCGCGCGCGCTGCAGATCTCGATGCCGAGCGCGCCTTGTCCGGCAGCCGGCAAGGAGTCGTTGACGTCGATCAGCGCGCGGATGCGCGCGCCGAGCCCGAGGCGTCGCAGGCCGGCAGCAGCAAGGATGATGGCTGCGTACTCGCCGCGATCGAGCTTGCCCAGGCGGGTATCGAGATTGCCGCGCAGCGGCGCCACCTGCAGATGCGGATAGCGCGCGCGCAACGAGGCCTCGCGGCGCAGGCTGGAGGTACCGACCACGGCGCCGGCCGGCAGATCGGCCAGGCTCGCATAGTCGTTCGACACGAACGCATCGCGCGGGTCCTCGCGCTCCATGATGCCGGCCAGCGCAAATCCTGCCGGCAGGTCCATCGGCACATCCTTGAGCGAGTGCACGGCGAGATCGGCGCGCCCCTCTTCCAGCGCGACTTCCAGCTCCTTCACGAACAGGCCCTTGCCGCCGACCTTGGACAGTGAACGATCAAGGATCTGATCGCCTCTTGTGGTCATTCCGAGTATGGACACATCGCACGCGGGATAGTATTGTTGCAATGCAGCACGGACATGTTCTGCCTGCCACAGGGCAAGACGGCTTTCTCGAGAGGCGATAACGAGCTTCGCAGGGGCGGGTGTCACGGTAGAAGAATGCAAGGAACTGAGCTGAAAAATGGGGCCGGAGGCATGCGTGAATGGTAGCATGCGGGCCAGACTGGACGCCGCACAGGCGCACGAAAACAACAGGGAGACAGATTCAATGAAACGTTCCACCGGTTCCTCGGACAAGGATTTGCCATTACGCGAGGACATCCGGTTTCTGGGCAGATTGCTGGGCGACGTATTGCGGGAACAGGAAGGGGAGGCGGCATTCGAAACCGTCGAGACCATCCGCCAGACCGCAGTGCGTTTCCGCCGGGAGGACGATCGCAAGGCTGCCACGGAACTCGATCGGTTGCTAAAGAAACTCAACCGCGACCAGACCACTTCGGTGGTGCGCGCGTTCAGCTACTTTTCGCACCTGGCCAACATTGCCGAAGACCAGCACCATAACCGCCGCCGCCGCGCCCATGCGCTGGCCGGCTCACCGCCGCAGGCCGGCAGCCTGACCCGTGCGCTGCAGGCGCTGGGCGAGGCTGGCCTCACCAGCGGCGACGTGCGCGAATTCCTCAGCTCCGCGCTCATCATGCCGGTGCTCACGGCCCACCCGACCGAAGTGCAGCGCAAGAGTATTCTCGATGCGGAGCGCGAGATCGCCCGCCTGCTGGCAGCGCGCGAACAGCCGATGACCGCGCGCGAGCGCGAGCGCAATACGCTGCATCTGCGCGGTTGTGTCACCACGCTGTGGCAGACGCGGATGATCCGCGAGAACCGCCTGGCGGTGGCCGACGAGATCGAGAACGCCCTGTCCTACTACGACGCCACGTTCCTGAAGGAAATCCCTGCCCTGTATCTCGACCTGGACGAGGATCTGGATACCCTGCTGCCGGCCGGTCGCAGCCGCAAGAAGAATGCCCCGGCCAAGACGCTGGCGCCCTTCTTCCAGATGGGTTCATGGATCGGAGGCGATCGAGACGGCAACCCGAACGTCACCGCCGACACCTTCCTCTATGCCTCGCGCCAGCAATCGACCGTCGTGCTGTCGTACTACCTCGAAGAAGTCCATGCGATGGGCGCGGAGCTCTCGATGTCGACGCTGCTGGTCGATGCCAGCGACGAACTGCTGGCCATGGCAGCGGCCTCGCCAGATACTTCGGAACACCGTAGCGACGAGCCGTACCGCCGCGCCCTGACCGGCGTGTATGCGCGCCTCGCCGCCACCTGCCGCGCCCTGACGGGCCGTGATGCGACGCGCCACCCGGTTGGCGAAGCCCCGCCGTATGCCGATGCCGCCGCCTTTGCTGCTGACATCCGCGTCATCATGGCCTCGCTCGAGCGCCATCACGCCGCCGCGCTGGCACACACGCGCGTGGCTGCGCTGGCCCGTGCCATCGACGTCTTCGGCTTCCACCTGGCCTCGCTCGACCTGCGCCAGTCGTCCGACATCCATGAGGCCGTCATCAGCGAACTGCTGGCCACGGCCGGCGTCGAGGCCAACTACGCCGCGCTGCCGGAGGCCGACAAGCTGGCCCTGCTGCTGCGTGAACTGGCCCAGCCACGGCTGCTGACCTCGCCATTCATCACCTATTCCGCGCAGACCACTTCGGAACTGTCGATCCTGCGCACCGTGCGCGAAGCGCGCAAGCGCCACGGCGCGGCGCTTGCGCGCAACTACATCATCTCGCACACCGAAACCCTGTCCGACCTCGTCGAGGTCATGCTGCTACTCAAGGAAGGCGGCATGCTGCATGGCTGCTTCGGCGCCGGCCAGCGCGATACGTCGATGGACCTGATGGTGATCCCGCTGTTCGAGACGATCGAAGACTTGCGCAATGCGCCAGTCATCATGCAGAGCCTGCTGGACCTGCCGGGCTTCGACGCCATCATCCGCCACCAGGGCGGCGAGCAGGAAGTCATGCTCGGCTACTCGGACTCCAACAAGGACGGTGGCTTCCTCACTTCGAACTGGGAGCTGTACAAGGCCGAGCTGGCGCTGGTGGAATGCTTCACCCAGCGCAAGATCAAACTGCGCATGTTCCACGGCCGCGGCGGCACGGTGGGACGCGGCGGCGGCCCAACCTACCAGGCCATCCTGTCGCAGCCGCCGGGTACGGTTAACGGCCAGCTGCGCCTGACCGAGCAAGGTGAAATCATTTCCAGCAAGTTCGCCAACCGCGACATCGGCCGGCGCAACCTGGAAACGGTGATCGCCGCCACGCTCGAAGCCTCGCTGCTGCCGACGCGCAATGCGCCGCACGATCTCGGCAAGTTCGAGACGGTGATGCAGGCGCTCTCCGACCATGCGTTTGCGGCCTACCGTAACCTGGTCTACGAGACGCCGGGCTTCAAGGATTACTTCTTTGCCACCACGCCGATCACCGAGATCGCCGACCTCAACCTCGGCTCGCGCCCTGCATCACGCAAGCTGGTCGACAAAGAAAAGCGCCGCATCGAAGACCTGCGGGCTATCCCCTGGGGCTTCTCGTGGGGCCAATGTCGCCTGCTGCTGCCGGGCTGGTATGGCTTCGGCACTGCCGTGCAACAGTGGCTCAAGGAGGCTGGCGGCGAAAAGATGCAACAGGCGCGTGTCCGCACCCTGCGCACCATGTACAAGCAATGGCCGTTCTTTGCCAACCTGCTGTCGAACATGGACATGGTGCTGTCCAAGACTGACCTGGCCGTGGCCTCGCGCTACGCCGAGCTGTGCGAGGACAAGGCGCTGCGCAAGCGCGTCTTCACGCGCATGAGCGCGGAATGGCAACTGACGTCGGACATGCTGGCGCTGATCACCGGCCGCAGCGAGCGGCTGGCGGACAACCCGCTGCTGGCGCGTTCGATCCAGAACCGCTTCGCCTACCTCGATCCGCTGAATCACCTGCAGGTCGAACTGCTCAAGCGCTTCCGCGCTGGCGGCCCCGACAGCAGCGACGATCGCGTGCGGCGCGCCATCCACCTGTCGATCAACGGGATCGCTGCGGGCCTGCGTAACAGCGGTTAAAGCAGCGGTTAAGCACGACTGGCGATCCTGCACGCGCGGGATCGCTTGCCGCATGACCAAGCGGCGCATCCCTTACCTGCGCCGCGCCTGCCGCACACCCGCCGGCGCCAGTTTTCCCGAGCCGGCGGGCTCAAGGTATACTTCCACTCTTCCCGGCCAGGCACTGCCCGGCCGCCCTGCATTCTTCCAGACTCATTGCCATGACTTCCCAGCTCGCCAAAAAAGGAGAGGCCTGGTCGGCACGCTTCTCCGAGCCGATGTCGGACCTCGTGAAGCGTTATACCGCCTCCGTGTTCTTCGATAAGCGCCTCGCCCTGTTCGACATCCAGGGTTCGCTCGCCCACGCCGCCATGCTGGCCAAGCAGGGCATCATCGCCGAAGCCGACCGAGTCGCGATCGAGAAGGGCATGACACAGATCCGCGCCGAGATCGAAGCCGGACAGTTCGAATGGCAGCTCGACCTGGAAGACGTGCACCTCAACATCGAAGCACGCCTCACGGCGCTCGTCGGCGATGCCGGCAAGCGCCTGCACACGGGCCGCTCGCGCAATGACCAGGTGGCCACCGACATCCGCCTGTGGCTGCGCAGCGAGATCGATTCGATCATCGCCCTGCTCGGCGCGCTGCGCGGTGCACTGCTCGATCTGGCCGAACAGCAGGCCGATACCATCCTGCCCGGCTTCACGCATCTGCAGGTGGCGCAGCCGGTGACCTTTGGCCACCATCTGCTCGCCTATGTGGAGATGTTCACGCGCGATGCCGAGCGCATGGCCGACTGCCGCAAGCGCGTCAACCGCCTGCCGCTGGGCGCGGCCGCCCTGGCCGGCACGAGCTACCCGATCGACCGCGAGTTCGTGGCGCAACAGCTCGGCTTTGACGGCGTGTGCCGGAACTCGCTCGACGCCGTCTCGGACCGCGACTTCGCCATCGAATTCTGCGCCGCCGCCGCGCTGGTGATGACGCACGTGTCGCGCTTCTCGGAAGAACTGGTGATCTGGATGAGCCCGCGCGTCGGCTTCATCGACATCGCCGACCGCTTCTGCACCGGCTCGTCGATCATGCCGCAGAAGAAGAACCCGGACGTGCCCGAGCTGGCGCGCGGCAAGACCGGCCGCGTCAACGGCCACCTGATGGGCCTGCTCACGCTGATGAAAGGCCAGCCGCTGGCCTACAACAAGGACAACCAGGAAGACAAGGAACCGCTGTTCGATACGGTGGACACCGTGGTCGACACGCTGCGCATCTTCGCGGACATGGTGCCCGGCATCTCGGTCAAGCCGGACGCCATGCGGGCCGCCGCGCTGCAAGGCTATGCCACGGCCACCGACCTCGCCGACTACCTGGTGAAGAAAGGCCTGCCGTTCCGCGACGCGCACGAAGCCGTGGCCCATGCGGTGCGCGCCTGCGACGACAAGGGCTGCGATCTCGCCGACCTGAGTGTGGATGAACTACGTTCGACCAGTGGGTTGGGCGACAAGGCCGCGCTGATTGGCGACGACGTGCACAGCGTGCTGACGCTGGAAGGGTCGGTGGCAGCGCGCAATCACATTGGCGGCACTGCGCCCGAACAGGTGCGTCAGGCGATTGCCGCCGCGCGCAAGCTGATCGGCTGATTCAGCTGTCCGTCTGATACCGGCGCCTGCGCGGCGCCGGTCCTGTCCTCCTCACTCCATGCAAGCAGGCCCCTGCCGGCATGCCTGCCCCGCTCACGCAGCCGGCTGCTCCGCATACTCCGCCGGCATCTCCTTGCGCCCGATGCTGCGGAAGAAGAATGCACCAAATGAGCGGATCGGCGCCGCGCTCTGCTCCAACTTGGCGCGCCACACGGCACCCTGCCAGCCATTCCAGAACAATGAAGCCAGCATCGCCGCATCGTGCGATGCCGGCAAGTCGCCGCGTTCGATGGCTTCCTGCAGGCAGGCGGCCACGCGCGCTTCCCAGTCGTTCAGTACCGCAGCCAGCTGCGCGCGGAAATTGTCGTTCATGCCGCCCAGTTCCTGCCCGAGGTTGCCGACCAGGCAGCCGCGCCGGAAATTCGACAGGGCAAAGCGCAACTGCGCCTCGTTGATGAAGGCATCGAGCCGCTCCAGCGGCGGCATCGACGTGTCCTTGAGAAAGCGGTCCAGCCGTTTCTCGTAGTACTGGCGGTAGTTCTCGATCACCGCCTCGCCGAACTCGTGCTTGCTGCGGAAGAAGTGATAGAACGACCCTTTCGGCACCCCCGCGCGCTTCAGCACCTCGTCAATCCCGGTGATCTGGAAGCCGCGCTCCGTACACAGTTCCGTCCCGCACCGTACCAGCAAGGCCCGCGTGTCCTCGCGCCGACCGGGGTTGGGCGGGCGGCCGCGCCGGCGCACTGGCATGCTTGCTGCTTCGGGAAAAGCTGGTCGTTCGGTGTGCTTAACCATAGAAAGAATTCTTGCGTTTCGTCTCGCCGAATTATATATTAGACCGGTCTGTTCATTTAATGTAGTCTCGTGGTGCCTATCAAACTGCCTGGCCAAACCAGCTTGTGCCTGCGCTGGCCACTCATTCGGGAGAGTTGCAAAGTGAACCTGTTCAAATTCGGCGTCGCCGCCGCCCTGTCGTCCCTGCTTGCCGTGCCCGTCGCCGCGTCGGCGGACACCTACCCCAGCCGTCCGATCACCATCATCGTGCCGTTCTCCGCAGGCGGCGGCACCGACATGCTGGGCCGCCTCGTGGCCCAGGAGATGACGGAGATCCTCAAGTCCAGTGTGATCGTCGACAACAAGGCCGGCGCCTCGGGACAGATCGGCACACGCTACGTCATCCAGGCACCCGCCGACGGCTACACCCTGCTGCTGGGGACCACCTCGCTGATCAACCATCCGTTCATGTTCACCAACCTGCCGTATGACGCCGCCAAGCAGCTGCGTCCGATCGTCAGCGTGGCGGACCAGTCGATCTTCCTGGCAGTCAATGACAAGGTGCCGGCCCGCGATACCAAGGAATTCATCGCCTGGGCGAAGAAGAGCAGCAAGGTCAACTACGGCTCGGCCGGCGCTGGCACGACGCTGCACCTGAGCGCGGAATGGCTGAAGAAGAATGCGGGCTTCGATGCCACGCACATCCCGTTCAAGGGCAGTGGCCAGTCGGTCGCCGCGCTGGGTAGCGGCGAGATCGATTTCAATATGGAAAACCTCGGCGCGGTGGAAGCCATGGTCGACAGCAAGCGCGTACGTCTGCTGGCCGTGGCCGCGCCGAAACGCAACCCGGCCTACCCGAACGTGCCGACACTGGCCGAAGCCGGACTGCCGCCGGCGACGCTGGCCACGTGGATGTTCCTCCTGGCACCTGCCGGCACGCCAGATAACGTTGTCAATACGCTGAACAAGGCGGTCAACCAGGCGCTGACCAAGCCCGAACTCCAGGCCCGCCTGGTCAAGCTCGGCTACGTGGTCAACGGCGGTACGGCCGAAGCGGCCGCCGCTCGCATGAAAACCGAATCCGAGCAATGGGGCCCGCTGATCAAGGCGGCCAACATCACCGTGCAATAAGCAACACGACCACTGTATTCCGGCACCGCAACCGATCCGGTGCCGGAATCATGGCGCAGCGTTGCCTGCTGCCATCCGGCAACACCCAGCAACACACGGCAACACCTGTCACACGATTTACCTCAGCGGAGACTTGCATGTCCGATGCACTTGTAACACTGGAACGCAGCAATGCCATCGTCACGATCACCATCAACAACCCGCCCGTCAATGCCGTATCGTCGCGCGTCCTCAATGCGCTGATCGATGCCTTCGACGCCGCGGAACGTGACCCGGAAGCACGCTGCATCATCTTCACCGGCGCCGGCAGCAAGGCCTTCTCCGCAGGCGGCGATCTGCGCGAGGAAAAGGATTTTGGTTCCGCCGAAGCATCGCGTGCCTTCCGCGCGCTGGGCCGCAAGACGCTGAACCGCATCGAAGCCTGCAAGCTGCCAGTCATCTCCGCGATCCATGGCTACTGCATCGGTGGCGGCACCGCGCTGGCCTGGGTCTGCGACATCCGCCTGGCCGCCGACAACACCGTATTCCGCGCCGCCGACGCGCACCTCGGCATGCTGCCGAGCTGGGGCATGGGCCTCACGCGCCTGCCCCGCTTCGTCGGCCGTAATCATGCACTCGACATCCTGCTGACCGGCTACGACTTCGATGCGCAACGCGCCTATGAGCTTGGCCTGGTCACCAAGGTGGTACCGCGCGAGCAATTGATGGAAGAAGCCCGCACCATCGCCGCACGCATCGCCAAGGCCTCGCCGACTGCCATCCTCGCCACGCGCCAGGCTGTGGCTCGCAATCTGCGCGAGAGCTGGGATGCCATGGTCGAGTGCGAGAACGAACTGTGCGAGATGATGTTCGCGCACCCCGATGCGCTCGAAGGTCCGCGTGCCTTCAGCGAGAAGCGCGAGCCGCAGTACAGGAGCCTGCATGAAAACTGATCGTTTGCTGCGTCCGCGCAGCATTGCCATCGTCGGCGCGTCCGACACGGTCGGGCCGGGCTTCAATGCCTGGAAAGCGCTTGAGCATGTCGGTTTCGAGGGCCAGGTCCACCTGGTCAACCCCAACAAGCCCGAGCTGTTCGGGCGCAAGACCTACGCCAGCCTCAACGATATCGACAGCGACGTCGATGCCGTGTTTGTCGCCGTGGCAGCGCACCGTGTACTGGAAGTGGCCGACCAGGCCATCGCCCGCAATGCCGGCGCGCTGGCCATCATGTCGAGCGGCTTCAGCGATGCCGGCGATGAAGGCACGGCGCTGCAGCAGGCGCTGGCCGAACGGGCCAATGCGCATCAGCTGGCGGTGTGCGGCCCGAACTGCCTGGGCCTGCTGAATTTTTCCGCGCGCAGCGCGCTGTTCGGCACCTCGCTGCCGGACCGCGTCGAGCGCGGCAATATCGCCGCCGTGGTACAGAGCGGGTCGATCGGCATCGCCCTGCTGAATTCCGCGCGCGGCCTCGGCCTGAGCCACATGATCACGTCCGGCAACGAAGCCGTGACGACGACTGCCGATTACCTCGAGGCATTGATCGAAGACGATGCGGTCAAGACCATCATCATCTTTGCCGAACAGATCCGCAAGCCGGCCAAGTTCATGGAAATGGTCAAGCGTGCCCGCAGTGTCGGCAAGCCGGTGATCGTGCTCAAAAGCGGCCGCTCGGAACGCGGACAGGCGGCGGTGATGGCGCATACCGGTGCGGTGGCCGGCAGCGTCGAGGCATGCGATGCGGCGCTCGCCGCAAGCGGTGCCATCCAGGTCTTCACGCTGGACGAGCTGCTGGAAACCGCGGCCCTGGTCTCGCAACTGCGCGGCAGGCCGACGGCGACGGGCGTCGGCGCCATGTCGCTGTCCGGCGGCGAGATCGCGCTGGCGCTGGACGCCATCGACGATGCCGGTGTTGCCTTCCCGCCGCTCGGCAAGGCCGCGGAAGAGACGATTGGCGGGCTGATGCCGGAGTATGCGCATCTGTCCAACCCCCTCGACCTCACCTGGGCCGGCCTGTATGACGCCAATGTGGCGGAAGGCTGCGCCAGGGCACTGGGCTCGCAACCCGACGTGGGTAGCCTGCTACTGTTGCAGGATGCCCCGACGGGCCTCGGCGCGCAGCAGGCCGGCCGCTATGCCACGCTGCTGCAAGCCGTGGCCCGTGGTGCGGAGGCGGCTGGTAAACCGCTGATTGCCCTGTCGAACCTGTCGGACGATCCGCATCCGGAACTCAAGCGCGCGGCGCAAAGCGTCGGCGTGCCGTACCTGCGTGGCACGCGCGAGGCCCTGTCGGCCCTGGCGCGCTACTCCCGCTGGGCAACCCACCCTGCGCCCGCCCCGCTGCCGACCACGCCCGCCAAGGTGCTGACCGAAGTCAACGCAGCGCTCGACCAGTACCAGACCCGCATGCCCGCCGAGCATGAAGCCCGCGACATGCTGACCGGCTACGGCGTGACGGGTCCGGAAGAACGCTTCGTGCAGACCGCGCAGGAAGCCGCGGACGCGGCCGGCGCCATCGGCTTTCCGGTCGTGCTCAAGTGCATGGTGGTGGACATGGTGCACAAGTCCGATGCCGGATTCGTGCGCCTCAAGCTGGCCACGCCCGAGGCCGTGCGCGACGCCGCGGAGGACATGCTGACGCGTGCGCGCGCCGCGGGCGGCGGCGCCGTGCTCGGCCTGCTGGTGCAGAAGATGGCCGCCCCGGTCGCGGAGATCCTGGTCGGCGCACGTGTCGATCCGGACTTCGGCCCGCTGATCGTGGTCGGTGCGGGCGGCATCCATGTCGAGCTGTACAAGGACGTGGCGATCCGCATCGCGCCGATCAGCGAAACCGAAGCCCTTGCCGCACTGGAATCGACCAAGGCTGCCCGCATTCTTGACGGCTTCCGTGGCAGTCCGCCCGCCGACAAGGCCGCCGTGGCACGGATGGTCAGCAACCTGTCGCGCTTCATCGCGGACTTTGCTGACCGCGTGAAGGAAGTCGAGATCAATCCGCTCGCGGTATTCGAGAACGGCAAGGGATGCGCCGCACTCGATTGCGTGATCGTGCCCAGCACCGACCGTTCCTGACGAAGATTCGTCCACGAGCCCTCGCATCTTCCGAACCCTTTACTGGAAACTCACATGTCCCAATCTTTCAAAGCCATGGTGCTGAACCAGCAGGACGGCGCCACCACTCATGAAATCGTCACCATGGGCACGGACGCTTTGCCCGAAGGCGATGTCCTGGTCCAGGTCGAGTACTCCGGCCTCAATTACAAGGATGCGCTCGCCATCACCGGTACCGGCAAGATCGTGCGCAGCTTCCCGATGGTGCCTGGCGTGGACCTCGCGGGCACGGTGCTCCAGTCCGATTCGCCGGACTACAAGGCGGGCGACCGCGTGGTGCTGACTGGTTGGAGCGTCGGCGAACGGTTCTGGGGAGGCTACTCGCAGGTCCAGCGCGTGCGTTCCGAATGGCTGGTGCCGCTGCCCGAAGGCCTCGACACGCGCACCGCGATGGCGCTCGGCACGGCTGGCTTCACCGCCATGCTGTGCGTGATGACGCTGACCGAAGCCGGCATCAAGCCGGAGAGCGGCACAGTGCTGGTGACCGGCGCCGCCGGCGGCGTCGGCAGCGTAGCCGTGTCGATCCTCAAGCAACTCGGCTTCAAGGTGGCCGCACTGGTGGCGCCACATCAGGCGGAAACGCATGGTGACTACCTGCGCCAGCTCGGCGCGGCCGAAGTGCTGGCCGGACCGGAATGGAGCACACCGCCGCTGCCGCTGGAAAAACAGAAATGGGCCGCCGCCATCGACACGGTAGGCTCACTGGTGCTGGCGCGCGCGCTAGCCGAGACGTTCTACGGCGGCGCGATTGCCTCGTGCGGCCTGGCCGGCGGCTCGGATCTGCCGACCACGGTAATGCCCTTTATCTTGCGCGGCGTGCGCCTGCTAGGCGTGGATTCGGTGATGTGCCCGGTGGAGCGCCGCAAGCAGGTGTGGCAGCAGATCGTGCGCGACTTCAAGCCGGCGCTGCTGCAGGAGATTGCCCAGGAAGTACCGCTCGAGGAAGCCGCGCGCCTCGCAGCCGATATGCTCGCCGGCAAGAATCGCGGCCGCGTGCTGATCAATCTGCAGGCCTGAAACCGCCAAACCAGGCCGGGGCGCGGGCAGCCGGGCCCTGGTCAATCGTCGTGTGTCGCGCTGCCGGCGGGCCCGCTCGGGCTTGCTGGTGGCGTGCCTTGCAGCACCCCTTGCCTCTCTCCCCCGTGCGCTCTCCTTTCGCGCCAGACGCCTCCCGGCCTTTCCGGCAAGAGGTTCCCGGCGCCCGCGCAACGTTACGGTTCAGCATCATCATGCAGGTGTGAGAGTGAAGTACCTGCGTGCGAGACCCGTTGACCGCGCGGCCTGCTCAGTCGGTTTCCTGCGATCCGTCCGGCATTGTCTCGTCGCGTTGCTGGATGAACGCCTCGGCCTCGCGTACCCGCCGCGCCAGGGTCAGCCGGTCCGATTGCGCCGCCTCATGGATGCGCTGCGCGGCGCCCGCGCGGCGACCGGAAACCGTCTGCTCCGCCACAATGCGCTGGCCGGCAGCGACCACCGCAGCACGCAGCGCTCCGGATGCCGGATCGGTCAGCCATTCGGTCGGCGTCCGCGTGCCGGAACGCTCCATCTGCGGCCCCTGCGACAGGAAGCGGTTGCCGCCCGGTGTCACACCACCACTGCCATCACCCGACGAAAGCGCGGTGCGATCGGCGTGCCCGGCCGGCCGGCCTTCCGCCTGTCTGGCCGCCGCTTGCCTGTACCTGCCCTCTGGCGCGCCAGCGTGATGCGCCGGCTGCGCGGCGGGCTGACAAGTATGTGACGCCGGATCCCGGTGCGCCTCACTGCTCTGCTCGCGACCCCGCTCACCACCGCCCCGCTCGTCCTGCTGATCGCCGCCGCTGTCGCCTTGCGTATCGCTGCTGCCCTGCTGGCCGCCGCCGTCCGCATCACCCTCATGCGGGTCGGCGTCTCCGCCTTGGCCATCATGTGCGTCCTGCCCGTCATCCACGGCCGCTACGGCATCGGACTCAACCGTGTCGGACGGCCCGCCGTCAGCCTCCTGCGCGCCATCGGTGGCCGGTTCCTCGGGTTCGCTGGCGGGTTCCTGTGCGTCGTTGAACGTCGGTTTGTAGGTCGACAGCCAGTCGGCGGAGGCCGGCTTGCCAGTCTGCTCCACCGGCAGCAGCGGCATGGCGGTATCCGTTGACGGGATCGGCAACGCGTCCGGCACGACACTGCCGGAGACGAGAGGCGACGAAGCGGAAGGCAGACCGGAAATCGACATGACAGTGGAACGCTCGTTGGGACACAAAGACCGCACGTGGACGTCCGCAGTCCCGAAGGGCGTGTCCACCAGGAACGGCCGGGCGTGCACGCAGGCCGGCGACTGTGGCGGCACCCCGCGATACAGGGCCAGTGGAGCCAGAACATGCCACCCCTGCCGGGATGGCTCCGGTTCATGAGTAACGGCTGCCGCGCAAAAGTTCGCTCCAGTAACGCAAACAGCACGCCAAGGCGTGCTGTTTGCGACGATCATCGGGCAAGAGAAGCCACGCGCAGCGCGCGCAATGGCTTGCCGGCTGGGCTTACTTCACGCAATCGACAAAGTAATGCCGCTCGCCATTGCGCTCTTCCATGACAAGGCCGTGGATATCGGTCTCGAAACCCGGGAACAGCTTGTTGAAGTCGCGCGCGAACTGCAGGTAGCGCATGATGGTCCGGTTGAAACGCTCGCCCGGGATCAACAGGGGAATGCCCGGCGGATACGGCGTAAGCAGGATGGCGGTGACACGGCCCTCGAGATCGTCGATGGCGACACGTTCAATCTCGCGGTGCGCCATCTTGGCCCAGGCATCCGACGGCTTCATCGCCGGCTCCATGTCCGACAGGTACATCTCCGTGGTCACGCGCGCCACGTCGTTGGCCTTGTAGACACTGTGAATGGCGTCGCACAGGTCGCGCAGGCCCATGCGCTCGTACTGCGGGAACTTGCTGACGAACTCGGGTAACACGCGCCACAGCGGCTGGTTGGCATCGTAGTCGTCCTTGAACTGCTGCAGCTCGGTGACCAGGGAATTCCAACGGCCCTTGGTGATGCCGATGGTAAACATGATGAAGAACGAGTACAGCCCGGTCTTCTCGATGATGATGCCGTGCTCGGCAAGATAGCGCGTGACGATGGCGGCGGGAATGCCGGAGTCGCTGAACTCGCCGTCCACGTCGAGCCCCGGCGTGATGATCGTGGCCTTGATCGGATCGAGCAGGTTGAAGTTTTCCGCCAGATCGCCAAAGCCGTGCCACCGTTCGTTGGCCTGCAGCACCCAGTCTTTGCGGTCACCCATGCCCTCGTCCGCGAGGTCTTCCGGCCCCCAGACGGTGAACCACCAGTCATCCTGCTTGCCGCCGGCATACTCGGTCTGCACCTTGCGCATGGCACGGCGGAAGTCGAGCGCCTCCATGATGCTTTCCTCGACGAGCGCGGTGCCGCCCGGCGCTTCCATCATGGCGGCAGCAACATCGCATGAGGCGATGATCGAGTACTGCGGGCTGGTGGACGTGTGCATCAGGTACGCTTCATTGAAGCGGTAGGTATCAAGCTTGCGCGTCTCTGAATCCTGCACGAGGATCTGCGATGCCTGCGACAGGCCGGCCAGCAGCTTGTGGGTGGATTGGGTGACGAACACCAACGCGTCCTTGCTGCGCACGCCGTAGCTGCCGATGGCATGCATGTCATCGTAGAAGGTATGGAAGGCGGCATGCGGCAGCCAGGCTTCGTCGAAGTGCAGCGTATCGACGTGCGTGCCGAGCATTTCCTTGATCATCTCGGCGTTGTACAGCACGCCGTCGTAGGTGCCCTGCGTGATGGTCAGGATGCGCGGCTTCTTGTTGGTCGCCTGGCTGGCGAACGGATGCGCGGCGATCTTGCGGCGGATGGTTTCCGGATCGAATTCGCTCTTCGGGATCGGACCGATGATGCCGTAGTGGTTGCGCGTCGGCATCAGGAACACCGGAATCGCGCCGGTCATCATGATGGCGTGCAGGATCGACTTGTGGCAGTTGCGGTCCACCAGCACGATATCGCCAGGAGCAACGTTGGCATGCCACACCATCTTGTTGGACGTGGACGTGCCATTGGTCACGAAATACATGTGATCCGAGTTGAAGATACGCGCAGCATTGCGCTCGGATGCGGCGATCGGACCCGTGTGGTCGAGCAGCTGCCCGAGTTCTTCCACGGCATTGCAGACGTCGGCGCGCAGCATGTTCTCGCCGAAGAACTGGTGGAACACCTGCCCCACGGGGCTCTTCAGGAACGCCACGCCGCCCGAATGGCCGGGGCAATGCCACGAGTAGGAACTGTCCTGTGCGTACTCGATCAGCGCCTTGAAGAATGGCGGCGCGAGCGTATCGAGATAGACGCGCGCCTCGCGGATGATGTGACGCGCGACGAATTCCGGCGTGTCCTCGAACATGTGGATGAAACCGTGCAGTTCACGCAGGATGTCGTTCGGGATATGGCGCGAGGTACGCGTTTCGCCGTACAGGAAGATCGGCAGGTCAGCGTTGCGGCGACGCACTTCGCTGACGAAGGCGCGCAGCTTTTCGATGGCGGCAGCCTCGGGCTTGTCTTCTTCGCTGACGAACTCGTCATCGTCGATCGACACGATAAAGGTCGAGGCGCGGCTCGACTGCTGGGCGAAAGCCGTCAGGTCGCCGTAGCTCGTCACGCCGACGACTTCCATGCCCTCGTGCTCGATAGCCTCGGCCAGTGCGCGGATGCCCGAGCCGGAAATGTTCTCGGAGCGGAAGTCTTCATCGATGATGATGACGGGGAAGCGGAATTTCATGGGGATGTCCTCTGAGAAACGCGCGCAAATGGGTTCTGGCGTCGTGACATGGCTCTGCGGCCCTGCTGCTTACCGTCTTGCGGTATGGTCTGCGGCCATGCAACCGGCCAGAACGTTGCGTTTCCTGCCGGGCGCGCATCCAACATGGAAGGCGCCGGGGTCAATGATAAAACGTCAGGTTTTCGGCAATGTGACGCCGTGCTGTCCCTGGTACTTGCCGCCGCGGTCCTTGTACGACGTCTCGCAGACCTCGTCGCTTTCGAAGAACAGCACCTGGGCGCAGCCTTCGCCGGCGTAGATCTTGGCGGGCAGCGGCGTGGTGTTCGAGAATTCGAGGGTCACGTAGCCTTCCCACTCCGGCTCGAACGGCGTCACGTTGACGATGATGCCGCAGCGCGCATAGGTGCTCTTGCCCAGGCAGATGGTCAGCACGTTGCGCGGGATGCGGAAATACTCGACCGTGCGCGCCAGCGCGAACGAATTCGGCGGGATGATACAGACATCACCCTGGAAATCGACAAACGACTTTTCGTCGAAATTCTTTGGATCGACGATGGTGCTGTTGATATTCGTGAAGATCTTGAATTCCGGCGCGCAGCGGATATCGTAGCCATAGCTGGACGTACCATACGACACGATCTTGCGGCCCTCGGCTTCGCGCACCTGGCCGGGCTCGAAGGGCTCGATCATGCCGGTCTGCTCGGCCATGCGGCGAATCCACTTATCGGATTTGATGGTCATGGGTGAACCTGCTGATGGACAAATGGAGGCGGGCTTGGCACCGCCGGGCGGGCAGCGCAAGCGCGACTCCATTTGACCACGGCCGGGCCGGCGATTTCCCTCCAGGCGGGCTGGAGCGCCGACCGGGCAGCACGGAACGTGATTGTACGTCAAAGCACGGGCGGGTGGCGGCATTCTGCCCGGGCTGGCCGTTGTCAGTTGCCGATAGCACAGGCATGGGAAAGGCTTGGGGGCAGCCGGTCGTTTTGCACTACGTTGCAAATTTCGTACACCACCCACGTCCATCCCCTGCCTAGAATGCGCGCCTTGTCTGATCCCCTCATGTTGACGATGCGAACCGGCCGCCTGCCCCAGAGTCCACCTTCCAGCGCCATCCCGCGCGCCCCGGAGGGATCCTCGCCGTCCAAAGCACGGCCGGCGTACGTTGCGAAAACACGCACGGACCGCCTCCAGACCATCTACCTGTACAACCTCGTGTTCGAGCACCTGGGTCCTGCTGCGTGCGGAGCGCTCACCGCACTGAGCCGGGAGTTCCGCGACCACCCGCATTCCAGTGCGCGGATCCTGCGGGCCTATACCAACTTCGACCAGGACATCGAGGACCAGCAATGGCGCAATCTGCCACGCATGTACGATTCACCGACCGAGATGTCGCTTTCCAGTTCGCTCGTTGCACCGCCCCTCTCAGGAATTCTCCCGCCGTGGCCGAGTGACACGGATACCTCGTCCGATGATACCGGTCACGACTTTATGGACGATAGCAGTTGGTCCACCGGGGAGATGGAGAGCGGCTCGGATGACGAGGCCATCTGGGAACTGCCCACGCAGCCGCTGCTCAATACCTCGATCCGCTGGACATCGAACGATGCCGCCGTGCATGCCCACGACACGGGCAAGTTCTGGGAAAAAGTGGCAAATATCCTGAGCGACCGCGTACCCGCACGGTGGCTGCGTGCCTTGAGCCAGAGTACGCGTGACCGGCTACTCGATACAGTGATCTGCATCAGCCGGTCCGATATCCCCATCACCGCCGAGATCATCTGGAACCTGATCACCAGACTGGGGGCGCGCGTCAACGCCTTCACATTGCTTGAGGTCGTCAAACGGCAACGCCACGACGTGGCGCACATGTTGCTCGGCAGCGGTCGGATTTCATTGCGTAAGGACACCACCGGACAGGGCGGCCTGCTCGGGGCCACGCTGCTGCAAATGGCAATCTTTCTGGGTGATGTGAAGATGCTCAGGATCCTGCTCAGCCACGGCGCTCAAGGCGATACGGTCCTCGTGGCCGGGGAAATCGGCGGAGAAGCCATCACGCCGTATAGCTTGGCCAAGCTCCATTTGCCGGAGGCTGCGGTCCTGCTGGAACTGCATCACTCCCCTGCGTCCAACACGCCGCCGGCAAGCACGGCGCCTGTCTGAGCCGATCTCCAGCAAATGCTAGGTCGTTGCTGCGACAGCGGGCTCGCCATAGAAAAAACGCTCGCGCCCCGTGTAGAGCAGGAAGTGTTTCCCGGTACAGCGCGCAAATAGCGTCAGGTTCACACGACGCGCCATCTGGTAGCCCATTTGCGTGACACCGGAGCGCGACAGCAGGAAGGGAATCCCCATCTGCGCGCCCTTGATGACCATTTCGGAGGTCAGGCGACCTGTGGTGTAGAACACCTTGTCCTCACCGCTCATGCCTTCCAGCCACATCTTGCCGGCGATGGCGTCCACGGCGTTATGGCGGCCGACATCCTCGACGAACATCAGCAGCTCGGTTCCGCGAAACAGCGCACAGCCATGCACGGACCCGGCCTGCTTGTACACCGACTGCTGCAGGCGGATGGTGTCGATGATGCCGTAGAGCGTGGCCTGGTCGAGCCGGGCGCCATCCGGCAGGCGCGTGGCGTCGATCTCCTCCATCAGCGAGCCGAACATCGTGCCTTGCCCGCAACCGGTGGTGACGATGCGCTTCGCGGTCCGATCCTCGATGTCTGGCAACTGGCGTCCGGCGCGGGTCGTCACGGCGGCCGACTCGGTCTCCCAGTCCACCTGCACGGCGGCGATGTCCTCGATCGATTCCACCAGCCGCTGATTGCGCAGGTAACCCAGTACCAGTGCCTCTGGTGCGCCGCCCAGCGTCATCAGCGTGACCAGTTCGCGCTTGTCCAGATACACCGTCAGCGGACGCTCGCCCGGCAGATAGGCCGGACGCACACGCCCCTGCTCGTCCATGACCTCGACTTCTTCGATAAGGGGCACGGCAGCCTGAGTCAGTTCAGGGCGAAGCGGCATGCAGGCAATCCATCCAAAAAAAAAGCGCACCTGGGTGCGCATGGTCCGATACTGGCCGGCGAAAACGCCGGCCTCGGTGGCACTATGGTTTCTTCACTCCCGATTGTACCGTGGCAGGCGCGGCGGCGGGTTTCGCGTCGGAGGAGGCGGCAATCGGAGCAGTCGCCGGACCGCCCGCCGTGGCAGCGGCGACGTATGGGCCGGGATCGGTACATGGGGCAGCACTGGCGCCCGGCTTGGCTTCCTTCCCTTGCTGCTTCATGGCGGCCGTATAGGCAGCCGCTGCCCGATCCTGGGCGCGGCACAGCTGGTAGGCTGCGACCTTGTCGGACCATCCTGCCTTGGCCTTGGCTTCGGCCGCCTTGGCCTTGGCTTCTTCGCTCAGCGGCGGAAGCTTGGCCAGCGCCACGCCACTCCAGCCCGCCCCCAGTGCCGCAAGTCCGAATGCGGCGATGACCCCGATCATCCTGTTCATCTGTATCCCCTGTCAGTTCATGCCGCAGCGCACCTCGTGCCGCCGGGCCATCAGCCCCGTCCGCTCGGCCGCGGCGCGGATACCGGTGGTGTGGCCGTACCGGCGCGCGAACGCTGCACTGGGATCTTGCCGCTCTTGATATCGTCGTACCACAGCTCGTGATGCTCCTTTGCCCACGCCTCGTCGACCCAGCCATCGCGCATGGCACGGTAGGCACCCTCCATGCCGATGGTGCCCATGTAGATGTGCCCGAAGGCCATGGCCATCATGATGGTGGCGGCAATGGCGTGCACGATATTGGCCACCTGCATGGTGCCGCGGAAATAGTCCATGCCCGGCACGATCATGTCGAGCACCCAGCCGGAGATCGAGACGATGATGCCAAACACCACCAGGCCGCCCCAGAACCACAGTTTCTCGCCCGCATTGAAACGGTGCGACGGCACATGGCGTCCGCTGGCCAGGCCACCGAACGAGCGTACCCACTGCCAGTCCACGGCGCGCGGCAGGTTGTCCTTCACGAACATCACAAAGCCGACGATGATCGACAGCGTGAACAGCGGGCCAACGATGTTGTGGATGTTTTTGAGCAGGTAGGTCAGCCAGCCGAACAGCGTATGGCCGAGCAGCGGCAGCAGGAAGAACTTGCCGAACATCATGATGATGCCGGACACGGCCAGTGCCACGAACGAGATCGCCATGGTCCAGTGGACCATGCGCTCCATCGGTGTAAAGCGTTCGATCATGCGTCCGGTACGCGGCGTCTTCAGCGGAATCATGCCGCGCCACAGGAAGAACCCGAGGATCGCCACGGCCACGCCGACCAGCAGCCAGCCACCGTACACGGTGATCACGCCGTTGCGGAACATGCGCCATTTCTGGCCGGTGCGCTGGATCAGCACGCCCGCCTCGGGATCGGGCAAGCTGCTGTAGTGGCGTTGGTCGGAATTGACCTCGCGCCAGACCGGCGCGTTATTGCCCGGCTGCACCACCGAACGCTGCTTCTGCTTGCGGGCTTCGGCGGCCAGGTCGCGCGGCGGCACATCGAAGATATTCTGCGAGGCGACATTCGCCAGCGGTTGCGGCGGATTGATCGCCGGGTTGGTTACCGCGCCGGGCGCAGGGTTGGCGGTGTCGCTGGCAGCCTGCGCGTGCACCGCGCCCACGGCCAGTGCCATCAGGCCCGCCGCCAGCCATTTGGTCCAGAAGGATCTCATGCGGCCTCCTTTGTGTCTGCGTGCCGGATCCGGTCAGTCATTGCCGTCATTGCACGCGCACATACTCGTTCTGGAACTTGGCGCGCTCGTTCAGCTGATGCTGCCAGCTGACACGATCGCCCGCCTGCCAGCCCGGCGCCACGTACGGACTGTCCTTGACGCCTTCATAGGCCGGCGCGTCGGATTTCTTGTAAGCCGTGCTCGCGGTCTGCGCCTTGTCGCCGCAGGCAGCCAGCAGGGTAGCGAGAGTCAGGGCCGTGGCCAGCGCGAGCGTTCTCATGACGGTTGTCCTTGCTTGGCGGCCGGAGCCGGTTGCGCGTCCTGGTTCTGGCCTTGGCCCTTGCCGGCCGGCTGGCCATAGGCGGTACCCCAGCCGAACACATCGCCGCCGGTACCACGCTTGATGACGCGATTACGCAGGATGTCGGCAATCACGTCGCCATCGCCGCCGAGCAGCGCCTTGGTGGAACACATTTCCGCGCACGCCGGCAGTTTGCCTTCGGCAATGCGGTTGCGGCCATACTTCTCGAACTCGGCGGCCGAGCCGTTGACTTCCGGCCCACCTGCGCAGAACGTGCATTTGTCCATCTTGCCGCGCATGCCGAAGGTGCCGGTGCTGGGAAACTGCGGCGCACCAAACGGGCAGGCATAGGAGCAGTAACCGCAGCCGATGCACACGTCCTTGTCGTGCAGTACAACACCATCCTCGGTGCGGTAGAAGCAATCGACCGGACACACCGCCATGCAGGGGGCGTCCGAGCAATGCATGCAGGCCACGGAGATCGATTTCTCCGCCCCTTGCATGCCGTCGTTGATGGTCACGACGCGCCGGCGGTTCACGCCCCAGGGCACCTCGTGCTCGTTCTTGCAGGCCGTGACGCAGCTGTTGCATTCGATGCAGCGTTCCGCGTCACAGATAAATTTCATGCGTGCCATGTCAATGCTCCTGTGCCGTTCACGCGAACCGTTCGATCTGGCAGACCGTGGTCTTGGTTTCCTGCATCATCGTCACCGAGTCGTAGCCGTAGGTGGTGGCGGTGTTGACCGCCTCGCCACGCACGATCGGCATGGCGCCCTCGGGGTAGTACGGCTTGAGATCGGTACCCTGCCACCAGCCCGAGAAATGGAACGGCACGAAGGCATGGTCCGGCCCGACGCGCTCGGTCACCAGGGCACGTACCTTGAGGCGGGCGCCGGTCGGCGTTTTCACCCAGCAGTATTCGCCGTTGCGGATGCCGCGATCGGCGGCCGCACGCGGGTTGATCTCGACGAAGTTCTCCTGCTGCAGCTCGGCCAGCCACGGATTCGAACGCGTTTCCTCGCCGCCACCTTCGTATTCGACCAGGCGTCCGGAGGTGAGGATGATCGGGAATTTCTGCGCAATACCGTCGGCGACGTTCTTGTCCTGCAGCGTCTTGTAGAGCGTGGGCAGGCGCCAGAAGGTCTTCTTGTCGTCATGCGTCGGGTACTTGGCCACCAGGTCGGGACGCGGCGAGTAGATCGGCTCGCGGTGCTTGGGAATACCGTCAGGGAAGTTCCACACGACAGCGCGCGCCTTGGCGTTACCGAACGGATGACAGCCGTGGTTCTTCATAACCACGCGCTGGATGCCACCGGAGCGGTCGGTCTTCCAGTTCTTGCCTTCTGCGGCCGTCTTCTCGGCATCGGTCAGTTCATCCCACCAGCCCAGCTTCTTGAGCAGTACGTGGTCGAATTCCGGATAGCCGGTCGGGATATCCGCACCCAGCGAGTGGGAACCATCCTCGGCCAGCAGGTTGACGCCATCGCGCTCCACGCCGAAGTTGGCGCGGAAGTTGCCGCCACCATCCATCACGTGCTTGCTGGTGTCATACAGGTTGGGCGACCCCGGATGCTTGAGTTCCGGCGTGCCGTAGCACGGCCATGGCAAGCCGAAGTAATCGCCCGTCAGGTCGTAGCCGGTCGCCGCGTCCTTGCCGCCCTTGGCGCGCAGGGTCTTGACGTCGAACATGTGCATATTGCGCATGTGGGCCTTGAGGCGTTCCGGGGACTGGCCGGTGTAGCCAATGGTCCAGGTGCAGGTGTTGATCTCGCGCAGGATCGATTCCGGCTCGGGCTCGGACCACACTCGACCCGCGCGCTTGACCTCGATCATCTTGTAGTTCTTCGACAGCTCCTTGCCAAAGCCAAGCTTGTCGGCAAAAGCCTGCATGATGGTGTGGTCGGGCATCGATTCGAACAGCGGCTCGATGACCTTCTCGCGCCACTGCAGCGAACGGTTGGAGGCCGTGCACGAACCACTAGTTTCAAATTGCGTGGCGGCTGGCAGCAGGTAGACGGCACGGTTCGGATTGACCTTGTCGCCCTCTGCCGGGGGCATTGCCGCCATGGCGGCGGTGGCTGACGGATACGGATCGATCACCACCAGCAGGTCGAGCTTGTCGAGCGCTTTCTTCATGTCAAGACCGCGCGTCTGCGAGTTCGGCGCATGTCCCCAGAAGAACACGCCCTTGACGGCGTGGTCCTGATCGATCATCTCGTCCTTCTCGAGCACGGCGTCGACCCAGCGCGACACAGTCGTACCGGATTTTTCCATCATCTCCTGCGAGACGTACTGCTTCTTGATCCACTCGTAGTCGACATTCCAAGCCGCGGCAAAATGCTTCCAGGAGCCGGTCGCCAGGCCGTAGTAGCCAGGGAGCGAATCGGGATTGGGGCCGACGTCAGTCGCGCCCTGCACGTTGTCGTGACCGCGGAAAATATTCGCCCCCCCGCCCGAACGCCCGATGTTGCCGAGCGCCAGCTGCACGATGCACGAGGCGCGCACCATGGCATTGCCGATCGAGTGCTGGGTCTGGCCCATGCACCACACGAGCGTGCTGGGGCGGTTCATGGCCATGGTCTCGGCGGCCTTGTAGACCTCGGCCTCGGGCACGCCGGTCACTTCCTCGACCTTGTCCGGCGTCCAGTTGGCCATCACTTCTTCCTTGACCTTGTCCATGCCGTAGACACGGTCATTGATGTACTTTTTGTCTTCCCAGCCGTTCTTGAAGATGTGGTACAGCATGCCGAACAGGAAGGCGACGTCGCCCCCCGAGCGCATGCGGATGTACTGGTGCGCCTTGGCGGCGGTGCGCGTGAAGCGCGGGTCGACCACGATCACCTTGCAGCCGTTCTCCTTGGCGTGCAGCAGGTGCAGCATCGACACCGGATGCGCCTCGGCGGCGTTCGACCCGATATACAACGCTGCCTTGGAATTCTGCATGTCGTTGTAGGAGTTGGTCATGGCGCCATATCCCCAGGTATTCGCCACGCCCGCCACGGTGGTGGAGTGGCAAATCCGCGCCTGGTGGTCGGTATTGTTGGTGCCGATGAACGACACCCACTTCCGCATGAGGTAGGCCTGCTCGTTGTTGTGCTTGGACGAACCGACGAAGAACAGCGAATCCGGGCCGCTCTTGGCCTTGATGTCCTTCATGTGCGCGACGATCTCGTCAAGCGCCACATCCCAGCTGATGCGCTGGTACTTGCCGTTGACCAGCTTCATCGGATATTTCAGCCGGTACTCGCCATGGCCATGCTCGCGCAGCGCCGCACCCTTGGCGCAGTGCGCACCGAGGTTGATCGGTGAATCAAACACTGGCTCCTGGCGGACCCACACGCCGTTCTGCACGATGGCATCGGAAGCGCAACCGACCGAGCAGTGCGTGCAGACCGTGCGGCGCACCACGATATCGCCCTTGCCGGTACCGTCGGCCTTGGGACCGGCGGCCTCCGCCTTGCGCAGCAGCGTCAGCTGCGATGCCGCCAGTCCGGCCCCCACGCCGATACCGGAGCGCTTGAGGAAGCCGCGGCGGTCCATGGTGGGCAGCGCGCTGGTCAGGCTGCGCGCCAGGCTGCCGGTCAGGGCGGCGGAGGTAGCGCGGCGGGCGTCCGCGGAACGGGCGTCGGCCGCGCCCGGGGTCGCGGCTTTGCGGGTCAGAATCATGGTCTCACCTCGGAGGAAAAGCAATGGTCGGATCGGACGGCCATGCCGGGTCAGATCAATGTGGTCTTGTAGTACTTGCGGATGTGTTCCGAGACCCGGTAGCCATTGGCATCACCGGTGGTATCGGAAACCGCGGGTGTGGCGCTCAGCGCGACTTCGGTTGCCGGGCGCGTCAGGGTGGCGGCGCCGGCAGCAGCGGCGATGACCCCGGCCCCGGCGAGAAAGCCGCGGCGCGCCAGCTTGGGCTGGTCGTTCTTCATGTGGGAACTCCTCGGCGGTAATGCACCGAATAGCTGTGGTTTTATGTCAAGCTCTTCCTATATTAGGACGTTCGTGCCGAAAAGGCCACCTTCTTGCCCCTTTCTCGGGTAATTCACTAAGGAATGGACGACCCCGCGAAACCGCTCAAGCCATGTCGAGCGCCACGGCCTCGACGGAGAAGAATGCCCGTGCGAACCGGCTGACCTGGGCGTAGAAGCGCGCCGACGGATGCGCTTCGATCTGCGTGCACAGCGTATCGACCCAGGGCTGCAGATGACGTCCAAAAAACACGCGCTGCTCCTGCAAGTTGGAGATGGTCGGGTCATCGCCAGCGATCAGGTAGCGCATAACCTCGCACAGCGTGGCGAGATGGTCCTCTGTTTCGCTCACGGCCTCGTCGCGCTCCAGTCCGTAGCGCGCCAGGTCGTCACGCAACGACACCAGCGGCTTTTCGTTCAGGAAGCCGGCGATGTAGTAGGAACCATAGAGAAAGATGTCGGGCTTGCCGACACCGAGGAAGAGCGCGGTGTACTCGTCATCCACATCCTCGGTCATGGCGCCGCCCGCCGCTTCGGCCATGGCGTTCCAGGCATCGCCAAGGGCGCTGCCCGCTATCTCGCCCTCGGCGCGTGCCGTGGCAATGCGGTGCAGCGTGCCGGCGTCCGGCGCGCGATAGAACAATGCAGCCAGCAGGCCGTAGAGATCGGCGCGCGCCGTGTCCTCTTCGGCATCGGTCAGGGCGGCAGGCGCCACGAAGGCAAGGGGCTGGGCCTCTGTCATACGGCAGTCCTGGTACGTATCATGCGCATCTCTGCGTCCTAGTGGAGGATGGAAGGATCGTCGCTGCGCTCGATCATGTCGACCACGCGGCAGTCGGGGCACATCTTGAGCCGGTCCGCCGCCTTGCCGGCAAACGCGGCATGGCCAGCCAGCTTGCCCAGCATCGCCTCGATCATCTGCGCCGTGCCGAACGGTTTGGCACAGCGGATGCAATGGAAGGGACGCGTTTCGTTCAGCGTCTGCTGCTGGCGCGCAACCTCGCCCGGTACCAGACGGGGCACCAGTGTGATGGCGTCTTCGGGACAAGTCGAAGCACACAATCCACACTGCACGCAACTGCGTTCGATGAAACCGAGCACCGGACGCTCGGCGTTGTCGCGCAGCGCCTGGGCCGGGCAAGCGCCTACACAGGCCATGCAGAGCGTACAGCGCGTGCGGTCGATCTCGAGCGTGCCGAGTGGCGCGCCGGCGGCAAGCGGAATAGCCTCGGCCGGCTGCGGTGCGTGCCGCCACAGGTGGTCGAGCGCGAATTCCAGCGTCTCGCGCTTGAGCGTCGAAGGGTTGAAGCTTGCCGGCGGCAAGGTCAGCGCATTGGGCTGCCAGCCATTGAGCACCCGGTCGAGTGCAGCGGCATCGCCGGCTTCGACCAGCGAGAAATGCGTGCCGGCATAGCCCATGCCAGCCAGGATCTGCTGCGCCACCGCCATCTGTGTAGACAGCGCCGCGCGGTATTCAGGGGCGATGTCGTCCGTCAGCAGCACCGCCACGCGGTTGGCGCCGTAGGTGATGGCAGTAAGCCACAGATCAAGACCAGTGGAGGCTGGATGGAACCCGGCCAGCGGCAATACGTTGACCGGTATGCCAGCCGCACGCCCGATCATGGCGCGGCGACCCAGCTGTTCGATCAAGCGCTGGCCACCAGTACGGTCATGCAGCAGCACGACGGCATCGCGCCCGCCAGCCTGCCGGTAGGTGCCGAGCAGCGTTTTCAGTTGCCGGCCGGTATACGGTGCATCGGGATAGTTGTAGCGCATGGCCCCCGTAGGGCAGACGGTACTGCAGGCTCCGCAGCCCATGCACAGGTTCGGGTTGACCTCCACGGTGCCGAGACCGTTCTTCCAGCTGCCGCTGATGGCCTGCGTCGAGCACACATCGATGCAGGCGGAACAGCCGGTGATGTCGTTGCGCCCATGGGCACAGAGGGACTCGCGATACTGGAAGAAACGCGGCTTCTCGAATTCGCCGACCAGCTGGGTCAGCTGCAGCGCCAGTTCATCTTGTCGTGCTGCCGCGCCGCCGGCATGGAGGTAGCCCTGCGGCGGTTGGTGCATCGGGAAGGCGGGCGCATCGTTGAGATCGAATACGAGATCGAATGCTTCGGTCACCTCGGCCGGCTCACGGGCAAAGTCGATCGCGCCGGCTACACCGCACGCCTTGACGCAGGCGCGGTGACCACGGCAGGCGTTCAGATCCACCTGATACGAGAAATCAATGGCTCCTTCCGGACAGGCTGCCAGGCACGCATTGCAGCGCGTACACACATCCAGGTCGATCGGATTACCAGTCTGCCAGGTTGCCGTAAAGGCGCCCAGCCAGCCCCGCAATGCGGTTACCTGACCGGCGGACACCACGAAGGCGCGCGCCGCGCCTGTCTGGTCGTCGACAGACTGTGCGGAGCCGCCGGTCACGAGCGCCGTGACCTGCAGGGTGCCGTGCAAACGCGTCGCCCACGGCAGGACACGGTCGGCCGGACCCAGCACGAGGACTCGTCCTTGCGAGCGATAGTCGACCACCGCCACCGGTTCAGGCTCGGGTAACGCCGCCACGGCCAGCAGGGCGGCAGTCTTGGCGGTCAGGGTACGTGGATCGCGCCGCGCTCCCTGCGACCAGCTGCCGGTCTCGCGAATATTGACAAAGCGGATTGGCGCCAGCACGGGCGTTCCGGCCGCCTGCTGCTGTTCGGCCACAGCCGCGAACAGGTGTTGTTCCTGCGTGCAGGCCACCAGCACGTCGTCGGTACCTTCGAGCGCCTGCAGATAGTCGCCCATCTCGCGGCGGCATAGCAGTCGGTGCATGCGCAGCGGTTCGCCGACCGCTTCCGACAGCGCGGCCGCGTCAAGCGGCATGGTGTCGTTGCAATTGCAGACCAGCGTTGTCATGTGGTCCTTCTTTCATGGGGTTCCGCCTGGGGGCAGACGGAGGGTTATTCTGATATGTCAGGCGATGGCCATCCGGGGACGGTTTCAGAATGATGACGCCACACGGGCCAAGCCGTGCCGCATTGCACGCATCATTCTGAAGCCGTCGCTCAGGTGCGCCTGTCCGGCTTTTGCTCCGAATTGTTTATCCCGATGATATCCCGGGTCGACGCCTCTACGCGTGTTTCAGGCGCCGAGCGCCTCTGCGGGTCGGTCGCCGCATCATCAGGCGCCATCCCCGCGTGCCGGGCCGACACGCCGGCCGCACTGTCAGCAGGCACGGCGGCCGCGGGATCGGCATCTCCGGCCTGCGCCTCGACCTGTACGTGCCCCGCCTCATCCGCGCCTTCCTGCTGCGACTCGTCATCCGACTCGAACAGGCGCAGCACCTTCGACTGGTTGAGCTGCTTGAGCATCGCCAGTGGGATCGGATCGGGCCTGGTGTAGTCGTCGATATAGATATCGAGACCATCCATGATGTTGTAATGCGGGTCCGCAAACAGCTTCTTCATGGCGGCGGCCTTGACCTCCGCCGGCACACCGCGTGCGACGAACGGCGCAAAATCATCCGCCGGACACAGCTTGGCCACATCGTCGAGCGTCGGCACTGGCGGTTCGGTGGCAGGCGAGGCGGTCTCCGCTGGCACGCCATGAGGCGGCGCAGGAGCCGCTGCCGGGACTGACGCAACAGGCGCCGGCACGGGAGGAGCGGGAGCCGGGCGGCGCACGTCCGGTTCCGGCAATGCGATACCTTGGCGGTCCGCCGCCTTGCGACGGGCCCAGCGCGAGAGGAAGCCTTCGTCCGACATGTCAGTACCGGGAACGGGCGTCCGGCGCCTTGAACGACTCCGGCCGCGCGCGCCGCTTAGGTTCGGGCCGGTAGTTATCGGCTACGTACGTCTGCAGCCAGCCGAGTGTCGCGGAATCGAGCGGCACGTTCTCCACTGTCTCGCCCCCGTCCAGCCAGCGGCCCGCTTCGTTGTAGCTGAGCGAGACAGTATGCGGAACCGCCCGGCCGGCGTCCGGCGAGCCCTCCTCACCCATGCGCCACATGACGAACCAGCACGGCTGTGCGGATGAAACGTTCAGGTAGTAGCCTTCCGCCTGATCCCGAAACAGCGCGACCGGCATGCCCGGCGTGAGCCAGCGCTCCACCGCGTCGCTGCGGTCCAGGCAGCGCGGCGCGGTGCCGAACTCGCCAAGGTCCGGCACGACCGCCTCGAGCACCCAGCGCTCGGGCTGCCAGCGGTTGTCCAGCGCCTCGCGGCGCAGGATGACCGCCACCTGCATGGTGGGCAGCGGGGTGGAAGCGTCGGACGGGCTCACGACACGCCTCAGGTGTTTTGCACCACGATGGACGGGAACTTGCTGCTCATGTCCTTGGCCTTCTCCGCCACCTTGATGGCGATCTTGCGGGCGATGGCGCGGTAGGTCGCGGCGATCGGCCCGTCGGGCTCGGCCACCACGGTCGGGCGGCCAGCATCCGCCTGTTCGCGGATCGACAGGTTGAGCGGCAGCGCGCCGAGGAATTCCACGTGGTAGTCCGCGCACATCTTCTCGCCGCCGCCATGCCCGAAAATATGTTCGGTGTGGCCGCAGCTCGGGCAGACGTAGGTCGACATGTTTTCGACGATGCCGAGGATCGGAATACCGACCTTCTCGAACATCTTCAGGCCCTTGCGCGCGTCGAGCAGCGCGATGTCCTGCGGCGTGGTGACGATCACCGCGCCGGTCACCGGCACTTTCTGCGACAGCGTCAGCTGGATGTCGCCGGTGCCCGGCGGCATGTCGACGATCAGGTAATCCAGATCGCGCCAGTTGGTCTGGCGCAGCAGTTGCTCCAGGGCGCCGGTCACCATCGGGCCGCGCCATACCATGGGATTGTCATCATCGATCAGGAAGCCGATGGAACTGGCCTGCACGCCGTGTCCTTCCATGGGCTCGATGGTCGTACCGTCGGCCGACTGCGGGCGTCCGGTGATACCGAGCATCATCGGCTGGCTGGGGCCGTAGATGTCCGCATCGAGCACGCCCACGCTGGCGCCCTCGGCGGCCAGGGCCAGGGCCAGGTTGACGGCAGTGGTGGACTTGCCGACGCCGCCCTTGCCGGACGCAACCGCGATGATGTTCTTCACGTTCGGCAGCAGCTTAACGCCACGCTGCACTGCGTGCGAGACGATATTCATGGTGACATTGGCGCTGACATTGCTCACACCCGGCAGTTGGCGGATCGCTGCAATCACGGCCTTGCGGATCACGTCCAGCTGGCTCTTGGCAGGATAGCCGAGCACCACGTCCAGCGTCACTTCACCGTCATCCACGCGCACATTCTTGACCGAACGCGACGACACCAGGTCCTTTCCCGTGTTGGGATCGATGACGTTCCGCAGGGCGTCGTTGATGTGTTCGACTGTAAGGCTCAATTCGGTCTCCGAAAACTTGTGTAGGGATCAAAGGTCACATTGTGGCGTACTGTAACAAAAGTGCCGCCCACGCGCCTGTAGCTGCATTGTCCCCGATATTCCGCTTTTCGGGGCCAAGCCCCTTCATGTGACATTACAGTTACTTACAAATGTCACAGGCTTGCGCTTGTGTGGCGTGGGGTGCTCTACTATTGTGAGGTCTACCTGAATGCGTGCCGGTGCCCGATACGCCATGCGTGCCCGCACCGGTTCCATCGGCGGAACCGTGGCGCAAGCCGGGACAGCCGTTGTTACAACAATAGCTTCTATTGGAGATTTCATGAAAGCCAAACTGATTTCACTCGCCATCGTCACAGCCCTGGCCGCTGGATGTGCAACGGAACAAGGCACGCAAACCGCGGTGGGTACGGGCGTTGGCGCGGCAGTCGGTGCCGGCATCGGCAACCTCATCGGCGGCAACTCCAAGGGCACGGCCATCGGCGCGGCGCTCGGCGCAGCTGCTGGCGCTGGCGTCGGCTACAACTGGGGGGCCATCAAGAATCGCCTGGCTGGCAACACCGCCGGCACCGGCACCCAGATTTCCGAACAGCCCGATGGCTCCCTGAAGGTTGCGATTCCGAGTTCCGTGTCCTTCGACACCGACAGCGCCACCATCAAACCGTCGTTCCGTACCGTTCTCGACAATGTGGCGCAAACGATTGCCCAGCAGCCGGACCTGAGCGCCAATGTGGTCGGCCACACCGACAGCACCGGCAACCCGAGCTATAACATGACGCTCTCGCAACGCCGCGCGCAGAGCGTGGCCTCCTATCTGTCGGACCGCGGCGTGTCGCGCTCGCGCCTCACGGCGGAGGGTCGCGGCCAGACCCAGCCGATCGCCGACAATTCCACTGAGGCCGGCAAGGCACAAAATCGCCGTGTCGAAATTTATTTGAAACCTATCCAGCGGTAAGGTGTCACAGAAATGGGTGCCGCTTGCTGAACACTGCTGGCTCGCGGTGTTTGGCTGACCTCCCGGGTGGCACCTGATTTCTCCTCCTTTTCCGTTGTGGAAAGCTGCGCCGGTTCTGCCGGCGCTTTTTTTGCCCGCAGCCTGCCTGCGGCGCGCACCTTCCGGATGCCAGAAGCAGCGGACCGGTCACATCGACACAATGCTCTACAGTGTTTTGAGCAATGATGAGGTTCCGTCGACCCGCAAATTGCATAGTGGATACATCCTCAACCGCTGCGGCAACTGCCGCCTGCCGATCATGACCACCCTTGCCCGCTCTCAAGCCGCTTCTCAAATGGCTTCCGCCCCCGCCATCATCGCCGCGCAAGACACCGGCAATGCCGGTGACACTTCGGCCAGCGCCAAGCAGGCACAGGCGAAGCGCGAAGAGGCCGCTACGGCAGAAGCCATTGCGCATATCCCGAAAACGAAAGACGGCTTGGGCGATAAACCTCTGGAAAACATGTCGGCTGAAGATCTCCTCGCACTCAAAGCCAACCTCGACCAGCACAGCCGCGACATCGGCCTGGAAACGGCACTCCTGACGCAGAAAGACCGTATTCTGAAGGGCATCATCGGCGCAATGGAACACTAAAACCGGGCTGTTGACTGCGCAGTTCCCATTCATGCAAGCCGGGCCGGTACTTCTTCCACCGGTTCAGCTGCCGAGGCCCGAGGTGGAAGGAACTGTCCCCGTCATCGCACCGTGAGCTTGCAGGCGACGCCATTGCAAGCGCCCATGATTTTTAGACACTTCGACCGATCACCACCATGCCCGTCAAATCCATCACGTCTTCCCCGTCTTTCAGAGTGGATTACTCGTCCAACACGACGCCGAAGCAATCGCCCGAAAACACGCCATTCACGGCGCGCACACGTGAGCAACTCGTGCCGAGTGCACACGAGGCGCTTCAGAAGCTCCCACTGACGAGTGGCACGCAGACCGAGAAGCGCTATACATCGGTTCAGACATCGCCGCCGACGACGCATTATTCCCCGTACCGGCCCAAGTAAGTCACCTGCGCTAGTCACTCGCGCCCGCCCGCATCATTGGCGGGCCAGCTTCGTAGGCTCGTATCGCCGCGACCTTTCGGTTACGCCGAGAAAATTTGCTGGACAACGCGTCAGGCATTCAATCATGCATGAGGTCGCGCCTGCCTGCGGCCTCATCTACTGCCTCAGCATCCGCTCCACCAAACCCGCCGGCTTTTGGACGGCCCATGGCCAATCTTGTAGAATCGGTCCTTTGGCCGCAGCGCCTTGCCGCAGCCCCTACGCTTGACCGCCACCCCATGACCCAGCGCCGCATCCTCGTCACGTCCGCCCTACCCTATGCCAACGGCCAGATCCATCTGGGCCATATGGTCGAGTACATCCAGACCGATATCTGGGTGCGCTTCCAGCGCATGATGGGTCACGAGGTGTACTACGTCGGCGCGGACGATACGCATGGCACGCCCGTGATGCTGCGCGCCGAAAAAGAAGGCCTGACGCCGCGCCAGCTGATCGAGCGGGTGTGGCAGGAACACAAGCGCGATTTCGACAGTTTCCTCGTCTCGTTCGACAACTACTACAGCACCGACTCGGACGAAAACCGCAAGCTGTCCGAGGATATCTACCTGGCACTGAAAGACGCCGGTCTGATCGACGCCCGCGAGGTCGAGCAGTTCTACGACCCGGTCAAGGAAATGTTCCTGCCAGACCGGTTCATCAAGGGCGAGTGCCCGAAATGCGGCGCCAAGGACCAGTACGGCGATTCCTGCGAAGTCTGCGGCGCGACCTACCAGCCCACCGAACTGAAGAACGCCTACTCCGTGGTTTCGGGCGCGGCGCCGGTTCGTAAATCGTCCACGCACTATTTCTTCCGCCTGTCCGACCCGCGCTGCGAGCAGTTCCTGCGCGCCTGGGTACGCGGGCTGGCGCAGCCCGAAGCCGCCAACAAGATGAAGGAATGGCTCGGCGACGACGCAGCCAGCGCAGGTGATACTGACGGCGCCGGCGGCTCGACACTTGCCGACTGGGACATCTCGCGCGATGCGCCATACTTCGGCTTCGAGATCCCGGGCGCGCCGGGCAAGTATTTCTATGTGTGGCTCGATGCTCCGGTCGGTTACTACGCCAGCTTCCGCAACCTGTGCGACCAGCGCGGCATCGATTTCGACGCCTGGGTCAAGCCGGACTCCACCGCCGAGCAGTATCACTTCATCGGCAAGGACATCCTGTATTTCCACACGCTGTTCTGGCCCGCGATGCTGAAGTTCTCCGGCTACCGCACCCCGACCAACGTATTTGCCCATGGTTTCCTCACCGTCGATGGCGCGAAGATGAGCAAGTCGCGCGGTACCTTCATCACCGCGCAAAGCTATATCGACAGCGGACTGAATCCGGAATGGCTGCGCTACTACTTCGCTGCCAAGCTCAACGCCAGCATGGAGGACATCGACCTCAACCTCGATGACTTCGTAGCACGCGTCAACAGTGATCTGGTTGGCAAGTACGTGAATATTGCCAGCCGCGCCGCAGGCTTCCTGGTGAAGCGCTTCGATGGCAAGGTCGATGCGGCGGCGCTTGGCCATCCACTGCTCGCGCAGTTGCGCGATGCCGCGCCAACCGTCGCAGCCCTGTACGAAGCGCGCGAGTACAGCAAGGCGCTGCGTACCGTGATGGAGCTGACCGATGCGGTCAATGCCTTTGTCGACACTGAAAAACCGTGGGAACTCGCCAAGCAGGACGACCAGCGCGCAGCGCTGCATGCCGCCTGCAGCGTCGCCCTGGAAGCCTTCCGACTGCTGACGATCTACCTCAAGCCGATCATGCCGGCGATGGCTGAAGGGGTCGAAACGTTCCTGAACGTCCCGCCGCTGACCTGGGCATCGGTTGCGATGCCGCTGCAGGCCGACCGGCCGGTCAACGCCTATCGCCACCTGATGACGCGCATCGATGCAAAGCAGATCGAGACACTGCTTGCGGCCAACCGCGAGTCGCTGCAGGCAGCCCCGCAGACGCAGGCATCGGCAAGCGCGCCGGCAGGAGCCCCCGGCATCGAAGCCGTGGCCGAGACCATCACCATCGATGATTTCGCCAAGATCGACCTGCGCGTGGCAAAGATCGTCGCCTGCCAGCGCGTGGAAGGCTCGACCAAGCTGCTGCAACTGACGCTCGATATGGGCGAGGGCCAAACGCGCAACGTGTTCTCCGGCATCCAGTCGGCCTATACGCCGGAACAGCTCGTCGGCAAGCTCACCGTGATGGTGGCCAATCTCGCGCCGCGCAAGATGAAGTTCGGCATGTCCGAGGGCATGGTGCTGGCCGCTTCCGCAGCTGATGAAAAGGCCCAGCCGGGCCTGTACCTGCTCGAGCCGCACAGCGGCGCCGTGCCGGGCATGCGTATCGGCTGATCGCCTTGCCGTGATCGACCGGCCAGCTACGCTGGTCAGTCAACTCACCGAGCGACCGTCCAATCCGGGGATGCGCGCAGCCTATACCGCATACCCCTGCAGGCATCCGAGCGCGCGGGCGCGCAGACGATCGAGCTCCCACGACGTATCCCGTTCGCATCGCAGCGATCCCGCAACCGGCGCCAAACGGTTGGCTCCAGCCTGAACTCCGGACCTGGAGCCTGCGGGCGTGTGCGCGACCAGCAAGGACAGTGCTTCAACCGCTACCAACCAGAGGCCGAACCAACCCCGCCCCCCCAGACTACAGTTCAACCGCCCCCGACCCGCTCCGGCGCATCATTGCGCGAGGTGGTGGTCACGATGCCGTCATTGTTGAAGTGCACGTTGAAGAAAGCCGTTTCGGTCGAGCTTTCCCACCAGCGCCAGCCCCACACCTCTTCCTGCTTCAGGCGATAGGCATTCACCTGCGTCGGCTTGCCCAGCAGCCGGCGGATCTCGTCCTTCGTCATGCCGGGGCGCACGCGCGCGAAGTTCTCCGCCGTCAGGACCTGCTGGATGGAAGCCACCCGGCCGTCGGCGCCGATGTCGACCATCCACGTCTTGCCGCCCTGCGGGCTGCGCGGATATTCGAGACGCTTGGCGCCATCGGCATCTTCCCAGACGATCTCGGGCTTGCCTGCGGAATTGCGGACATCGCCCTCGGTCGACTCACCAATACGAATGTCCTTGAACAGCAGGCTGTCAGGCTTGGAGGCGTCCCACGCGCCCTTGGCCGCTTCGCCGGCCTTGCGCATGGCCTCGTCTACCTTTTGCTGGTCGCAGCCGAACAGGCCCAGCAACGATGCAATGATGCCCATGGTCACTCCTGCACGCGCCATGCGGCGCTCACTGTTCCGCCTCGTTGCTGCGGGAATCGGGGTCGTCGGCATTCAGGTTCCTCCTGGATCGCGCTTCGGTCTCGGATGAGAATAGTGAATCGAAGCGGCGGTTGTACAGTAACGACAGACCGTTGATCGTTCCACCGCGCGCCACTGCCGACCAGCGCCGGGAAATCTGCCACGTGACCTTTACCACGCTCGCCGCGCTGCTCAGGCTCTGCTCGTAGCCCACCGTGATTTTCTCGGAAATCGACTTGCCGAGGCTGACGACCTGATGATCGGCGAGGCCCATGGCACTCGAACCGATCGAGAATTCATCGAGCCCGAAACGCTGTACCAGGTTCTTGCCGGCGGCGCTGCCGATCACGCCCAGCGCCGCGCCGGCGAGCGCCTGCCGCTGCCCGGTGCCCGCGCTTTCCGTGCCATAGCCAAACATCAGCCAGGAGAGCTTTTCCTCGTCTGCGACATTGGGCTCAGACACCAGGCGCACGCGCGGCTGGCGCACTGTGCCCGTCACCTCGACGCCAGCCTCCACTTCCTGGTTGCGGCGCATGGCGCGGATATTGAAGTTCGGATTGTTCAACGGCCCCTGGAAGGTCAGCACGCCACGGTCGATCTCGAGCTTGCGGCCGAACGCCTCGTAGGTACCGTCCACGATGCGGATGGTGCCGGTACCGCGCATCGGCGACAGCGGCGCGCTGCGCACCGTCAGCTGGCCACGCAGCAACAGGTCCGCACCCGCGCCCTTGAAGCGGAAGTCGCGGCCCATGTCGACCGTCAGGTTGATGACCGGCGCGAATCGTCCCGCCGGCCGCTCGGCGCTCGAGACGTTGGCCGGCGTATTGGTGGCGGCACCCGTGCGCGCACCACGCGCGTCGCGCCGCACGATCACCACGTCGTCGCCGAGCTCCGGCGCACTTTCCTTGGGCAGGTCGAACAACCCGCGATCGACGGTGAACTTGCCGTCGATGACGATCTGCTCGTTGCGGTTTTCGATCTTGGCGTCACCACTGACGATCAGCGTGCGCTCGGGGTCGGCGAAGAGCTGCAGCTTGTCGGCCACGATCGATGCCGCGAGGTTCGGATTGGCCTGGTCGAGCTGCACACGGCCAGTGGCCTTGAGCGTGCCCTCCCCGCCGCGGAATTCGACCTGGCGCAGATCCATCACGTTCTGGTCCAGCACCACCCGCACCACGCCATCTTGCAGGCGGATGCCCTGGTCGTAAACCGTCACCGCCAGACCATCGCCATTCACTGTGCCGCTCAGCTTCGGTTGCCCCAGCGTACCGGCCAGGGTCAGCGCCGCCTGCATGCGCCCCTTGAACGCCAGTTGCGGACCCAGCAGCAGGGCCACGCGCTCGAGCTCGGGCACATCCAGCGTGACACGTCCGCCAAGCGAGGAAGCCGGGCCAAAGGTCAGGTTGCCGCCCTCGCGAACCAGCCCGGCCGACGCATCGGCCGTGAGCGTCCCGATCCGGCTCGCCACGACATTGCCGGCAATATTGAGACGATCGCCGCGCACATCGGCGCGTAGCTGGAGGGCCGACAGCCCCAGGCTGACATAGGTCCGCCCCGTATTGACCGACAGATCACCGCTGCGCCGGCGAATCTCGGCAAAACCGGTGGCGCGGTCGGCGAGCGTGAGATTCCAGTTGCCGTCGAGTACCAGGTCGGAACGCGCTGGCGGCGGCTCGCCGGTAAGCATCTGCACCAGTTCCAGTACCCGTGCCACGCGCAGTGCCTGCACATTGCCGACAGAGCGGAACTGGCCGGACTGGTACGCCAGCGACTCCACCAGGATGTCCGCTTGCTCGAACGTCATCGCCGTCCGGCCGAGCGTCAATTTGCCCGGCGCCACGGCCAGCGTGGTTGGTGCCTTGAGAGTGAGGGTCGGGGTGCCCGTCGCATCCAGTTTCTCGATGGTGCCGGACCAGCCAGTGCCGCCCTGCTGCGTAATACCGCCATTGCCCCGCGCCGCCAGCTTCAGGGGGCGGCCGCGCAATGCGCCGTTGGCCTGCAGGTCGAATACATGCCGTGCCTGAGTACCGTTCACGTTCACCGCGATGTCGCGAAACACCATGTACGGACCCAGATAGTTATGCGCGTTCAGCACAAACTGCAAGCGCCCGTTCAAGCCATCGCGCACTTCGGCGCGGCCGCTGGCCGAGGCGAGGCGGTGCGGGCCGATCACCAGCGACTCGGCGGCATAGTTGGCCAGCACTTGCGGCTTCTCGAAGGTGCCTGACACATCGGCGTCAGCCGTCAGCGTGCCGGCCATGCCAAGCTGCAGGCGCGCCAGTTGCGGCGCATCGACGGTCACGCGCAGGCGGTCGCCCCGCGCGCCGAAGCTGCCACGCGCGTCGGCGCGGTTGCCGGCCACGTCGAGATGCATCTCGCTCGGCAACAGGCGACGGCCCTTGACATGCAGCTTGCCATTGGCCAGCAGCGGCAGCGCCGCGTATTCGCTGTCGCGTACGCCGAACGTCAAGACCGCCTCGAGCACCTCGGCCAACGTGCCGCGCGCCTCCAGGTCGCCATTGATGCGGCCCTTGGCAGCAGTGGTCAGCGCCGCCGGATCAAAATTGGTGATGCGGCCCTTCAGGGCGAAGGCCTGCTGCCCTTGCAAGCCCAGCGTGCCATCGACCAGGAGGCGCCCATCCGCCACCTCGAGACGTGCCGTGTCGAGCGCAACCTGCTGCGCATCGGCGTTGGCGCTGACGAACACACGCAGATTGCCGCCACGCAGGTCGAGCGCCACGCTCTGCTTACCCGGTTCCAGCCGCACCGACAGCGGACCGTTGAGACTGTACGTCCGCATGGCGCCATGCAAGGCGCGCGGATCGAGATCGCGGACATCCAGATCGAAACCGCCGCGCCCGTCCTCCAGCTCGCCCTGGCCGGTAATGCGCCCCTTGCCGGTCAGTTGTACCAGCAGATCGCTGACCGTCTGCCGCTCCTGATTCAGTTCGATACGCGCCTCGGCCGATTGCAGCGGCAAACGCTGCCGGTCCAGCGGACCCGCCTGGGCGTTGCGGATGCTGACAGGGCCGGCGACGGTCAGAGGCGCGCCGGCAGCGCCGCCCGCCTCCACGGGGCGCACGTCGGCGCGCACGGCAAGATCGGCTTCCGGCGCGCCGGGGCTGAACACACGCGGATTGACATGATCGGCGCTCAATTGCGCCCGCACCAGCGGCACGGCGTCGAACGGCGTGGCCTCGACCTCGGCGCGCCCCTTCAGCCGGTCACCCGTGGCATCGGCCTCGAGCGTCAGCTTTTGCAGCGAGCCGCTCGCCCGCGCAGCAATCTGGTACTGCTCGCCCTTCAAGGTGCTGTCGAGCGTGGCAGCGGCCTGCAGCGCGAATGGCCGGGTTCCCTCCAGCTGACCATGCAGCGTGGTCTGGCCGAATGGCGTCAACAGATGATCCACCGCAATCCGGTGACGGACACCATCGCTATGCAGCGCCCCGCGCAATGCGGACAGCTCGGTGACACTGGCGGTTGCACCGGACCCTTGCCGGATACGGATGCGCTCCACCGCCAGGGCATCGACATCAACGATGGCCGGCAAGGTGATCGATGCCGGCAGGCTGGCCGGCTTGGCGGACGGTGCCGGCGGCGGCAGCGTGACCTCCACGGTTCCGGCGCGCAGCGTGCTGATATGCAGGCGGCGCGGCTTGTAGCCAATGCGCCATTGCCCCTGCACCTCGTCGATGCTGATGCGCAGACCGTCCTTGGTATACACGACATTGCGCAAGGTCATGCCATGACGCAACGTACCGCTCACGACCTCGCCACTGATGGCGCCGCGCAACGCCCAGGAGAGGGTAGCCCAGAGCTGGTGCGTGCCACGCTCGGACTGCACGGCATAGAACAGCCAGCCGAAGAGCATCAGCACCAGCAGCAGCGCCACAAGTACGAGCCAGCCGAGCGTGCGTGCCAGGGCGCGCCAGCGCAGGCGCAATCCCTTTCGTGCTGGGGCAGGTGCAGGCGGCGTGCTGTCCGGGGAGTGGTGCGGTGAATTGGTCTCGTGCATCAGAACGCCACACCGAGGGAAATATGCGGCCGGATCCGGCGATCCTGCACGCCATAGGCGAGATCGACGTTCACCGGGCCGACCGGGCTGCGCCAGCGCGCGCCAAAGCCGATGCCGTGATACAGCTTGCGGTCCGGCCAGTTGTTGGTGGCGGTACCGACATCGTAGAAAGCCGCGGCGCCCCATTCGCGCCGGAACCAATACTGGTATTCCAGCCCGCCCGTGACCAGGAACTTGGTCGGCAGCACGCTCGCGCCATCGCGCTGGCCAATGCTCTGGTAGCCATAGCCGCGTACGGAATCATTGCCGCCCGCGCGGAAACGCAGCGAGGCCGGCACGTTGCGGCTGCTGCCGCTGGTGAGGATGGCGCCGACCTCGCCACGTGCGATCACCAGATCGCGGCTGCCCACGGGGAAGTACTGGCGGATCCGTCCGTAGACCCGGCCGAAGGTCTGGTCAGTCAGCAATGGCGACACCGCCACGCCGACTTGCGCATTGATGATATTGCCGCGGCGGGGAAAGAGCGGATCGTCGACATTGCGGCGCGTCCACGAATAGCTCGGCACGAGCGCCTTGCTGAGCTGGCGCGCGCCGGTTTCGGGGCGCAGGTCATCGTAGTACAGATCGAGCGCGATCGCGGTATCGAAGCGCTCCCGCGTGCGCGCGCGCTTGACGCCGACGCGCCAGCTGCGCAGGTCGACCCCTTCGAGATCGGTGCGGTCGATGCTGCCGTAGACGCTGTGCCGGTAGGTCTTTTCATCGGGCGGCATGGCAATCTCGGCGAAGGCATACTGCCGCCGCTGCTCGATCCGCATCTGGGAGTCGAACACCCAGGCACGGTTGAAGAGATTGAAATACGAGTAGCGCCCTTCGACCTGGGCACCCGTGTCGGTGGCGTAACCCACCCCGGCGTTCACTCGATGCGCCGGATACTCGCGCACCCGCACCTTGACGGGAGCGTTCACCGGATCCGGCTCGTCGCCGAGATCCACCATGACGTTGGAGAAATACGGCTGGTTCTGGATGGCGCGCTGCAGCTCGAGCAGGCGGTTCACACTGTAGGGCTCGCCTTCGTTGAGCGGATTCACGTTGTGGATGATCTGCGCCGGATAACGCCGCAGCCCTGTGATCTCGAGCGGGCCCAGCGTGTAGGCCGGCCCGCTGTCGTAGCGCGCATCGAGTACCGCCTCCTGCGCCTCCGGATCGATACGCGCCTGCGAGCGGGTCAGGCGTGCCGCGTAGTATTTCTCGCTTTGCAGCGCGAACAGCGTATCGTCCTTGGCCTTGGCCCACGTTTCCTGCCGGAATGGCTGGCCGGCAGGCAGGCCCCAGTTGCGCCGCAGCGCTTCGAGACGCTCGCGGTCTTCGTCGGCAATCGCGCCGGTGAAATCCACGTCAACTGACGTCACCAGCGTGCGAGCGCCCGCCTCGACGCGGACACGCACGGTACGCGCATCGAGATCCTCCGAGGTCGCCTCGGCGGCCAGGGGCGCATCCACGGTCGCGGTCGTCTTTGGGTCGAAATAGCCTTCCGTCGATGCCAGGCGCCGCACCTGGTCGCCAACGGTTTCCACCATGTAATTGAACTGATCGACGGAAATATCCTCGCGCTCGCGGTAGCGGGAAATATCGAGATGCGTCTTCAACATGTCCGCCAGCTCGGGCGGCGCCTCGATTTCCACGCGGTAAGCGGCCGCGGGTCCGGCGGCCCACAGGGACGGCAGCGCCAGCAGAAGCAGGGCGCGCTTGCGCAATCGTCGGCTGAAACAGCGCCGTCCAGTCATCCGTCAGTCTCAGCCCGTCGGCCCGTGGTGGAAAACCCCTATTTGACCATAGCCTGCAGCACTGGTGCCGCGTCGCGACTACAAAAGAGTGTAAAAGCCTGCCTCGGGCGTCCGATACGGTAAAATCCGTTATCTGCCGGTTTGACCGGTCTTTCCGATTTCAGGCATATCGAATTCCATGACCTACAAGTCCGACATCACCGCGTTCATCGAGCAACTGAAAAGCGAGCGCCCGGGGCTCGATGAAGAACAACAAAGCGGCCGCGCCCTCCTCTGGGACAAGGCCCCGCTGGATCTCGACGAGCGCGAACGCGCACGCCTGTCGCGCGTGCCGCAAAAAGCCTACGTCTACCAGAACAACTGACACACCGCCGCCCCTTTTCCGGCCATGACTTCCGATCAGGACAAGCTGCCGCTGCCGATCGAACTGCCCAGCGTGGCCCCCGAGGCCGATTCGACGCCAGCGGCCATCGATGGCATGGCGTTCGCCCGGCTGTATGGCGAGCCGCTATTCAAGCTGCCGCAGGATCTCTACATTCCGCCCGATGCACTCGAAGTGTTCCTCGAGGCCTTCGAAGGGCCGCTCGACCTGCTGCTGTACCTGATCCGCAAGCAGAATTTCAATGTGCTCGACATCCCCATGGCCCAGGTGACCCGGCAGTACCTGACCTACGTGGACCAGATCCGCGCGAGCAACCTCGAGCTGGCCGGGGAATACCTGCTGATGGCGGCGATGCTGATCGAGATCAAGTCGCGCATGTTGCTGCCGGTGAAGAAGGCCGACAGCGACGAAGAGGCCGAGGATCCGCGCGCCGAGCTGGTGCGCCGCCTGCTCGAGTACGAACAGATGAAGCTCGCCGCACAGAAGCTGGACATGCTGCCGCAGCTGGGCCGCGACTTCCTGCGCGCCCAGGTGTATATCGAACAGAGCCTGGCGCCCCGTTTTCCCGAAGTCGAGCTGCCGGACCTGCAGGCCGCATGGGCCGACGTACTCAAGCGCGCCAAGCTCAACCAGCACCACAAGATCGCCCGCGAGGAGCTGTCGGTACGCGAGCATATGAGCCAGATCCTGCGCCGCCTGCAGAACCGCCGCTTCATGGAATTCTCGGAACTGTTCGAGGATGCCATCCGCTCCGGCAAGGGTGCGCCGCTCGTCGTGGTCAATTTCGTCGCCATGCTCGAACTGTCGCGTGAATCGCTGATCGAGATCACGCAGGCCGAGCCCTATGCCCCGATCTACGTACGTCTCTCTTATCTGCCGAGCTGACTCGCCGGCATGCCGGCACATGCCATTGCCCGGCACGGTTGTCCCCCACGTCATCACCGTCCAACCTGAAACGAAAGGCCCCCATGAAAGTCATTTCCTCCATCCAAGCGCTGCGTGACCACCTGCGCGGACAGAACCGGGTGGCGTTCGTCCCGACCATGGGCAATCTGCACGAAGGCCACCTGAGCCTGATGCACCTCGCGCGCCAGCATGGCGACCCCGTGGTCGCGTCGATCTTCGTCAACCGCCTGCAGTTCGGCCCCAACGAGGATTTCGACAAGTACCCGCGCACCCTGGAAGAAGACATCGAGAAGCTCCAGAAGGCTGGCGTGTATGTCCTGTTCGCCCCATCGGAACGCGAACTGTACCCGCAGCCGCAGGAATACCGTGTGGAGCCGCCGCACGATCTCGGCGACATCCTCGAAGGCGAATTCCGCCCCGGTTTCTTCAAGGGTGTGTGCACGGTGGTGATGAAGCTGTTCTCGTGCGTGCAGCCCCGTGTCGCGGTGTTTGGCAAGAAGGACTACCAGCAGTTGATGATCGTGCGCCAGATGACGAGCCAGTTTGCCCTGCCCGTCGACATCGTGCCGGCCGAGACAGTGCGCGCCGAGGATGGCCTGGCGCTATCGTCGCGCAATGTGTACCTGTCGCCCGAGGACCGGGCCGAGGCGCCGCAGCTGTACAAGCTGCTGCAGAGCGTGCGTGGCGAGGTGCTGGCAGACAACAGCCGCATCGCCGAGATCGAGGCCAGCGCACTGGCCGACCTGCGCGCGCGCGGCTGGGATCCTGACTATGTGGCAGTGCGCAAGCGCAGCGACCTGCTGCCGCCAGGCCCCGCCGATATCGCCGACAATGCGCCGCTGGTGGTACTGTCCGCAGCACGTCTCGGCAAGACCCGCCTGATCGACAATCTCGAGATCTGATCGGGGGGCCGGCCTCAGGCCTGTCGTCTTCTCAGGAGGTGGCGCCGTCCGGATGCTTGTCACCCGCGGTGCTGCCCGCAGCGCCGCCCAGCCAGCGCGTCACCGGCTCCCATTGCAACAGGTCCTTGGCCACACGCGACGGCGCGATATCCCACAGCGTCAGTCCGTGCGCGGCCAGTTGCACATAGTTCTGGGTATCGCGCAGATAAGTCAGCACCGGCAGCTGCAACTGCTCGATGAAACGCTGCAGCTGGTCCGCCGCCCGCGTGCGCGCATCGACGCGCATGCCGACGATGCCGAGTTTGACCTCGCCATGCCGGATCTTTTTCTCGTCAGCCAGCTTGCGCAGGAAATCCTGCGTCGCCAGGATATCGAACATGGAAGGCTGCACCGGTACGATAACGTGATCGGCCAGCTTGAGCACATCGTTGAAACGCCAGCCATGCAGTCCGGCGGGCGTATCCAGCACGACATGCGTGGTGCCTCTGGGCGGCCGGGCGATATGATCAGCGTTGATGTCCCATGTCGTGATCGAGGGCGCCGCCTGCGGCCGCAAGGCCAGCCAGGCACGCGAGGATTGCTGCTTGTCGGTATCGCCAAGCATCACGGCATGCCCTTGCCGGGCAAAGTACCCGGCCAGATTGGTCGCCACCGTGCTCTTGCCCACGCCACCCTTGGGATTCGCAATCGCCACCACCGGCATGTCAACTCCTGTGTATTGAAGGACGCACCTATTATGGGCGCAATTCCGTGACGTGCGCTACCGCGTATGCCCCCGCCCTATCGGGGGAGCGCTGGCCCCGGCCGGCGCCAGCGGCGCCAGCACGGCACGGCAGTCGAGATGCGCCTCCAGCGTATCGGCCAGCCGGTCGAGTGCCGCCTCGCGCAGGGCCTGGTAGTCGAGCGGCATGGCCGCCGCCAGCCCGGCCCAAGCCAGTAGCGCCTGGCATGCCTCCGGATGATCGAACAGGCCATGCACGTAGCTGGCCAGGACCTGCCCGTCGGCCGAACACGCGCCATCGGCACGGCCGTCGTCGAGTTGCAGGGCAGGCCGTGCAAGCGCGGGCCCGCAGGTGACGCCGAGATGGATTTCATATCCGGCGACGCGCGCCCCGCCCGCCGTCAGTTGCCCGGTGACCTGCCGCAACTGCTTGTCGCGCGCGAGCGTCGTCTCGAAATCCAGCAGGCCGAGGCCGGGCATGGAGCCAGCCGGCCCTTCGAGCCCCAACGGATCATGCAGCGCGCGGCCCAGCATCTGCATGCCGCCGCAGATACCCACTACCTTGCCGCCATAGCGCAGGTGGCGCTGCAAGGCAGCATCCCAGCCCTGGGCACGCAGCCATGCGAGGTCCGCCTGCACATTCTTGCTGCCCGGCAGCACCACCAGATCGGCCCCCGGAATCGGCTGGCCGGGTCCGACGAACATGACCTCGACCTGCGGGTGGGCACGCAGTACGTCGAGGTCGGTATGGTTGCTGATGCGCGGATAAACCGGCACCGCCACGCGCAGCCGGACCTGCTCGCCCACGCCGACCTGCTGCGTCTGGACGGCATCCTCCGCATCGAGATGCAGGCCATGCAGGTACGGCAGCACGCCAAACACTGGCTTGCCAGTCCGCGCCTCGAGCCAGCGCAAGCCCGGCTCGAGCAGTGCGGGATCGCCGCGGAAACGGTTGATGACAAAGCCCGTCACACGGTCGCGTTCGCTCTGGCTCAGGCATTCGAGCGTGCCCAGCAGATGCGCGAACACGCCGCCGCGATCGATATCGGCCACCAGCACCACCGGGCAGTCCACGGCCTCGGCAAACCCCATGTTGGCGATATCGCGATCGCGCAGATTGATTTCCGCCGGACTACCCGCACCCTCGACCATCACGACTTCGTAGGCGTGCGACAGGCGCGCATGCGATTCCAGCACGGCCTGCATGGCCGTCGGCTTGTAGGCATGGTAGGCGCGCGCATCGAGATCCATGCGAACCTTGCCGTGGATAATGATCTGCGCGCCGGTGTCGCTGTTCGGCTTGAGCAGCACGGGATTCATGTCGGTGTGCGGCGCGAGGCCGGCGGCCTGCGCCTGCAGGGCCTGCGCCCGGCCGATCTCGCCGCCGTCGGCGGTCACCGCGCTGTTGAGCGCCATGTTCTGCGGCTTGAACGGCACGACGCGCACGCCCTGGCGATGCAGCACGCGGCACAGGCCCGCTACCAGCGTGCTCTTGCCCGCATCCGAGGTCGTACCCTGGACCATCAGCGTACCGCGCAGGCCGGATGGCACTGGATGCATGGCCGGCCTGCACGAGGGAGCGGCAGGCGACGCGGGAGCGCCGGAGGCCGGTTCGGGAATGAGCGCGGAAGAAGAGGCGGGACGGCTGGGATTCATGTCGGGATTATCGCATTGCACCGGCCCTGCCTGCCGTCGCGCAGCGCTCCGGAAGACGCCGGTCCGACAACCGTCCATGCCGGCCATCACTACGTGCCGTACGGTCGACATCGCCGCTAGCCCGCATCCGGCCGGCCCGCTACAATGCAGGCATGCCTTCTCAACTGACCCTGGTGCTGGGCGGCGCCCGCTCCGGCAAGAGCCATTACGCAGAACAGCTGGCCGCCGAACATGCGGACGGTCCGGTCACATATATCGCCACCGCCCAGGCCGGCGACGAGGAAATGGCATTGCGCATCGCGCTGCACCGCGCCCGTCGCCCGGAAAGCTGGAAGCTCGTGGAAGAGCCCGTCATGCTGGGCGATGCCCTGTACGGCCATGCCACGCAGCAGGGTTGCGTGCTGGTCGACTGCGTCACGCTTTGGCTCAACAACCTGCTGTTCGGCGAACACCACACCTACCCCGACACCGGCCTGATCACGCCGCCCGCGATCTTCAGCGAACAGATCGAGGCGCTCATGAGTGCGTTGCAGACGGCACCCGGCAAGATCATTCTCGTCAGCAACGAGATCGGTCTCGGCATCGTGCCGATGGGCGCAATGACCCGCTTCTATGTCGACGAGCTGGGCCGCCTCAACCAGCGATTGGCGGCACAGGCCGACACCGTGCGGCTGATGGCGGCCGGCATACCGGTCCCGGTCAAGGGCTAGCCCGTGGGTCTGACCATGATGACGCTGCTGGCCTGCGCCGGCGTGCTGGCCGACCGCGTATTCGGCGAACCCGGCCGCTGGCATCCGCTTGTCGGCTTCGGCCGCCTCGCCGGCTGGCTCGAACAGCGGCTGAACCGGCCCGCCACGCCCGCCGGAAAAATCGCACGCGGCCTGCTCGCCTGGGGCCTCCTCATCCTTCCTCCGGTCATTGGCACGGCGCTGTTGACCATCTGGCTGGCAGCGCAGGCATGGTGGCTCGCCGCCGCATGGCAGGTGTTGCTGCTGTATCTCGCGCTCGGCGCACGCAGCCTCGCCCAGCACGTCGCGCCGATCGCCGCGGCGCTGCGTGACGGCGATCTGCCCGCAGCACGCCAACTGACTGCCCGCATCGTGTCACGCGATACAGCCGATGCCGATGCTGCGGCACTCGCCAAGGCTGCGGTCGAATCGACACTCGAGAACGGCAACGATGCCGTATTCGGCGCGCTATTCTGGTTCCTCGTCGGCGGCGCACCCGCTGTCGTGCTGTTTCGCCTCGCCAATACGCTCGATGCGATGTGGGGCTACCGCACGCCGCGCTTTCTGCATTTCGGCCGCGTCGCCGCACGCATCGATGATGCGCTGAACTGGCTGCCGGCGCGCCTCACCGCATGCAGCTACGCGCTGCTCGGCAACACCCGCCGCGCCCTGGCCTGCTGGCGCACGCAAGCGCCGCAGTGGTCCAGCCCAAATGCCGGGCCGGTCATGGCCAGCGGCGCTGGCAGCCTGGACGTGAAGCTCGGCGGTCCGGCGCGTTACCACGGCATGGACGAACAGCGGCCGCCGCTCGGCCCGCAGGATGTCGCCGCCCCTGACGCAGACGACATCACGCGCGCACTGGCACTGGTGCGTCATGCGCTCTGGCTGTGGCTGGCCGTGTGCGTGGCGCTCTCGCTGATCATGCAGGGCATGGCGCGATGACCGCTCGCGAGATGCCGCCGCGCACGCCACCCGAGGCATTGTCCCCGCGCGCATCCATCACGCACGGCGGCAACCTGCACGCAGCGAGCGTACGTTTTGGCATTCCGTACGAGGCCTGGCTCGACCTGTCCACCGGTATCAATCCGCACGGCTATCCTGTGCCGGACATTCCGGCGGCGATCTGGAACCGCCTACCAGAAGACGATGACGGACTGGCCGAACACGCCGCGCGCTATTATGGTGCCGCGCATGCCCTGCCGGTCGCCGGTTCGCAGGCCGCAATCCGCGCACTGCCGTATCTGTTGCCGCGCGGCCGTGTCGGTATCGCCCTGCTGGGGTACAGCGAATACGCACCGGCATTCGCCCGGGCCGGGCATACGGTCATTCCCCTGACGCCTGCGGACTTCACCGCGCATGCCGATACCCTCACCGCTGCTGGCACGTACGCGCTCGACCACCTCGTGGTGGTCAATCCCAACAACCCGGATGGACGGCTGATCGCACCAGAGCAGCTACGGATCTGGCATCGCGCCCTGGCGGCACGCGGCGGCACGCTGCTGGTCGACGAAGCCTTCATCGACTGCTTGCCGGATCAATCCGTCGCTGAACTGAGCGCGCAGCCGGGCTGCATTGTGCTGCGCTCGACCGGCAAGTTCTTTGGGCTGGCTGGCGTGCGTATCGGCTTCGTGCTCGCCACACCGGCGGTACTCGCGCAGTTGCACACGGCACTCGGCCACTGGTCCGTGAATGGGCCGGCACGGTGGATCGCGGCGCGGGCCATGGCTGACATCGCCTGGCAAAGCGCTACACGAACAGCCCTGCAGCAGGCCGGCACACGCCTCGGCACACTGTTGCGCAAGCATGGCCTGCCCGCCAGGGAAACCGCGCTATTCAGCTGGATCCCCGGACCCATGGCCGCAGCGTGGCAGACCACGCTCGCGCAGCACGCCATCTGGACGCGCTGCTTCCCGGCGATCGAACCGCATGCCATGCAGGACGATACCGCGTTGGCAGGACCCGAGCGAGATCCGGCTTCGCGCACAGATCTGAATGCCGCTTCCGGCGCGGAGCGCTACCGTGGACTCGATGGCGGACTCAGGATCGGCCTGCCCGGCAACGAGGCAGCATGGGCGCGTCTCGACGCCGCGCTCGGCACGCTTGCTGCGCGGCCCAATGCCCTGCCATCCACATGATTCTTCCAGTGCTGCTCTCATGATGTTCAAGCGTCTTTCTGCGCGGTCCGCGCGACTATCCGTCCTTCTCGCCGCCAGCCTGCTGTTCGCCGCCACGCCCGCGCTGCCTGCGCCAGTGAGCGTGGTCGACGATGCCGGCCACACGGTCACGCTCGCCCAGCCAGCCCGGCGCGTGCTGACACTGTCGCCGCACACCACGGAACTGGTCTTCGCTGCCGGCGGCGGCGATCGTATCGTCGGCACCGTGACCTACAGCGATTACCCGCCCGCCGCACGCGACATTCCACGCGTGGGCGACAACAAGGCATTCGATCTCGAACGCATCGCCGCCATGAAACCCGATCTGGCCGTGGTGTGGCGGCACGGCAATGCGCAGGGCCAGCTCGCCGTGCTCGCTAAGCTGGGCATTCCGGTGTTCTACAGCGATCCGCGCCGGCTCGACCAGTTGCCGCTGACGCTCGAGCGCCTCGGCATGCTGGTTGGCACAGCCGACAGTGCGCACCGCGCGGCGACAGCCTATCGCCAGCGCCTGACCGCACTACGCCAGACCTATGCGGGACGGCCGCCGGTGGTGGTGTTCTATCAGGTCTGGGAACAACCGCTGATGACGCTCAACGGCGAACACATGGTGAGCGATGTGATGGCAGCCTGCGGTGGACGCAACCTGTTCGCGGCAGAAGCGCTGCTGGTGCCGACGGTCTCGACGGAAGCCGTCGTCGCGGGCAATCCTGAAGCGATCGTCACGGCCAGCATGGGCGCCACGCAAGCGTCGCGGCCGCTTGTCGATCTGCAGCACTGGAAACGCTGGAGCGGCATGACGGCGGTCCAGCGCAACAACCTGTTCACCATCGACGGGGACCTGATCAACCGGCAGGGGCCGCGCATTCTCGATGCCACGGAGATTCTGTGCAAGCAGCTTGATACGGCGCGCAGCCGCCGTCCGGCTGGCACACGCTAGCATCAGATTCTTCCGATCGACGCGCTCAACGATTCCAGACGCGCAAGGCTGCACCCTCGGCATCGAGCCGGAAGACGGTGACGGCGCCATACGCAAGTGGCCAGCCGAGTATGGTCTCGAGTGGCTCGCGCAGCCAGTGTGCCGCGAGCTGCCGGATCACGCCAGCGTGCGTCACCACACCCATTGCCAGCAGGTCCGTGCGCGGCAATGCATCGGCCCACGCCGCCACACGCGCATGCATGGCAGCAGCACTCTCCCCGCCGTGCCCCCGATAGCCCATGACATCGGCAGCCCAGGCATCGAGTTCCATGCGCGGGATCGCATCCCATGCCTGCCCTTCCCACTGGCCGAAGTCGATCTCGCGCAATGCCGACACTTGGGCTGCACCCTGCGGGGCAAGCTGGCCGGCAAGCATCGCGCAGCGCTGCGCCGGGCTGGAGAACCAGCGCGCGGGCGACATGGCGAGCGTCCCGTCTGCCTGCAACGCCTTCAGCGTTTCCGTCAGATGCGCCAGTGCTGGAACGCATGGCACGCGCGCCGGCACATCGAGACTGCCGTAGCATAGGCCCGGTGCGATTACCGGCTCGGTGTGGCGGATCAGAACGACATCCATGCAGCCGCCATGAGCAGGATCGCCAGTTCAGCCAGTTGCTGGGCCATGCCGAGGCAATCGCCGGTATACCCGCCCAGCCGGCGCCGGAAGTAGCGGCCCAGCCAGAACCACAATGGCAGCAGCGCGAGCGGAATCGCCAGCGCCAGCGGCCATGGCAAGCCGAGCAGCGGTGCGCCGCCACATACGACGGCCATCGCCAGCGCCGCGCCATGCAGCTCACTGGCGACGGGCTTGGCCTTGCCCTCGGGCCGCACATACGGCAAGGTGCGCAAGTAAGCGATGGCAAACAGCCGGCTCGTGCCATGCGCCGCGACCATCGCCACGACGGCCAGCGGCGGCGGCAACGCCACCAGCGCCTGCCATTTCAGTGCAAGCACGACCAGCAGCGCCACCGTGCCAAATGTGCCGATGCGCGAGTCATGCATGATGCGCAGCGTGTCTTCGCGCGTGTAGCCGCCACCGAAGGCATCCATGCTGTCGGCCAGGCCATCCTCATGGAAGGCGCCCGTGAGCAGCAACGTTGCCGCCATCGACAGCAGCACGGCAATGGACGGTGTCCACAGATGCAGCGCCAGCCAGTAGGCGCCGGCCGCCACGGCACCGACCAGCAAACCAATCAGCGGAAAATAGCGCGCCGCCGCGTTCAGATAATGCGCCTCGTAGCCGACCCAGCGCGGCACCGGAATGCGCGTGAAGTAGGCAAGCGCCGTGAGTGCGTAGCGCAGTTCGCTGAACAGCCAGTGGATGCCGCTACGCACCGTATTCATGGTTGTGCTCCACTGCGGGCATTGTTCTGGTGATGGCCGCCCTGCTCGCCACTTTGCTCGCCACTTTGCTCGCCACTTTGCTCGCCACTTTGCTCGCCACCTTGCTCGCTATGGTCCGTGCTGATGCCCGCATCGGCAAACGTCGCCATCTCGTTCAGCATGCAGGCCGCCGACTGCACCAGCGGCCATGCCAGCGCGGCGCCCGATCCCTCGCCGAGCCGAAGATCGAGCGCCAGTAGCGGCATCGCGCCGAAATGCGCCAGCATGCGGCGATGACCGCGCTCATCCGAGCAATGCGAAAACACGCAATAGCGCAGCACGCCCGGCGACAGTGCTTCAGCGACCAGCAGCGCCGCGGAGGCGATGAAACCGTCGACAAGAATCACCATGCGCCGCGCTGCCGCTTCGAGGTATGCGCCGACCATCATGGCGATCTCGAAGCCGCCGAACTCGGCCAGCACAGCGAGCGGCTCCCGCGCCCGCGGCGCCCGTGCCAGCGCGCGCGCGAGAATGGCCTGCTTGTGCTGTACGCCGGCATCGTCGAGACCGGTACCGCGCCCGGTACAGGCGTCGATCGGCACGTCGCACAGGCGGCTCATCAGGCAGGCGGCCGATGATGTATTGGCGATGCCCATCTCGCCGCAGCCGACCACGGTGGTACCCAGCGCTGCGTGACGGCGCACGCGCGCCATGCCGCCCGCAATGGCCTGCTCGGCCTGGGCAAGCGTCATTGCCGGCGCTTCGAGAAAGTTGCGTGTGCCGGCCGCTACAGGAATATTCACAAGCCGCTCATCCACACAATCGAGCACGCCGCGCACGCCGCTGTTGATGACCTCGAGCTGCATGCCGTGCTGGCGGGCGAACACATTGATGGCGGCTCCGCCCCGCAGGAAGTTGTACACCATCTGCATCGTCACTTCGGCCGGGAAGCGGCTGACACCGGCATCGGCAATGCCATGGTCGGCGGCAAACACCAGCATCGCGGGCCGGACCAGATCGGGCGTCAGGGTATTGCGGATCAGGCCGATCTGCCGGGCCAGCGCCTCGAGACGGCCGAGCGATCCCGGCGGCTTGGTCTTGAAGTCGATGGCCTGCTGCAGGCGCATGGCCAATGCGTCATCGAATGCCGGCGCTGCCGGCCAGGCAACGGTACTCACAGTTCGACTCCGCGCTGCGCCTTGATGCCCTGCTGGAATGCATGCTTGACGACCGCCATGTCGGTGACCGTATCGGCGACATCGATCAGCTCTTGCGGTGCGCCACGCCCGGTGATGACCACATGCTGCATGGGCGGGCGGGCCTGCAGATCAGCGACGACCTGGGCAACATCGAGATAACGATACTTGAGCGCGATGTTCAGTTCATCGAGCAGCACCAGCCCGATGGCCGAATCGCTTAGCAGCGTGCGGGCAACATCCCAGGCTGCGGCAGCCTTCTCGATATCGCGCGTGCGATCCTGGGTCTCCCACGTATAGCCTTCGCCCATCACATGGAACCGGCATTGCGCGGCAAATTGTCGCAAGAACAGCTCTTCGCCCGTCGCGAACGCACCTTTGACGAATTGCACAACACCAGTCTGCATGCCGTGCCCCATGGCGCGGATCACCATGCCGAAGCCAGAACTCGATTTGCCCTTGCCGTTGCCGGTAGTGATGACAATGACACCCCGCTCGTCGGTGGCGGCAGCAATCTTTGCATCGACTACCTCCTTCTTGCGCTGCATGCGCGCCGCATGGCGCTGGTTCAATGCATCGCTGTCCTGCGTGCTCATGAAGACTCCCGTGAATGATTGAAAATGGCGCAACTCCTGTGAAGACTAGCCGCACCGTATCCGCGCTGCTGGCTCCGTCGTCCATCTGCGTCGCATGATACCGGCCCCGGCCTAGGGCAATCTGCCCGGTACAGCCACCAGCGCGCTGTGGCCGCCTTCGCTGACCGTGATCATCGGTGTGCGCAAGGCGCGCGAACAATGTTCCGCCGTCAGCACCGCCTGCGCCGGCCCATGCAGCACGGTTCCATCGCCCGGCAGCAACAGGGCGTCGCTGCCATACGCACGTGCCAGGTTGACATCATGGATCGTCAGGACGATGGTCTTCCTATGCTCCCGCGCCTGCCTGCGCAACAAGTCGAGCACGGCGATCTGGTGATGCAGGTCGAGATGCGCCACCGGCTCGTCGAGCAGCATGAGTGGCGCCTGCTGGACCAGTGTCGCAGCCAGTGCGACACGCTGGCGTTCGCCGCCCGACAGTGTGCGGATGTCGCGTGATGCCAGGCTGTCGAGCGCCAATGCCGCCAACGCGGCATCGACGATTGCGGCATCTTTTGCCTGCTCCCACCCCCAGCCTGACTGGTGCGGATGACGCCCGATCAGCACAGCATCGCGCACCGGCATCGAAAACGTATCGTGCAGCGTTTGCGGCAAGAAAGCCCGCTGACGCGCCAGCGCTGCCGGCGCCATGGCATGCACATCCTCGCCGACCAGCCGCACGTGTCCGCCCTGTGCAGGGCGCAGGCCGGCGAGCGTAGACAGCAAGGTCGACTTGCCTGCGCCATTGGGACCGACCACGCACCACAGCGTGCCAGGCACAATGTCCAGTGTCAGCGGCGCGAGCAGCGTACGTGCACCGATGGCCAACCGCAGTGCATCGAGCCGCAAGGTGGCGGACGGAGAAACCGGAAGCGAAGCGGCCTGCCGTGGTTTCATGGCCGCCTCAGCAACAGGAACAGGAACGCCGGCACGCCCAGCATGGTGGTGATCACGCCGACTGGCAGTTGTGCCGGTGCGATGATGGTGCGGGCCAGCAGGTCGGCCAGCATCAGCAGCAAGCCGCCCAGCAATGCGGCGGCGGGCAATACCACGCGCTGGTCGTTGCCCCACGCCAGCCGCACCATATGCGGTACCAGCAGGCCGATGAAACCGATCGACCCGGCCGCAGTCACTGCAGCCGCAGTGGCACACGACGCGGCAAGGTACAGCGACAGGCGCAGGCGGGCCACGGGCACGCCCAGCGCCCGCGCCACCGGCTCGCCCATCATGAGGACGTTGAGATGGCGCGCCAGCGGCAGCATGCCGGCCAGCGCCAGGATCAAGACAGCCAGGCTGAGCCCGAAACGGTCGGCGCCGCCAAGATCGCCCGTCAGCCAGAACAGCATGCCGCGCAGCTGGGCTTCCGGAGCAATGGTCAGAATCAGGGTAATGAGCGCGCCCCAGCCGGCCGCCAGGATCACACCCGTGAGCAGCAGGCGCGAGCCCGCCTCGTGAACGGTGGCATGGGCTTCGCCATGCCGGAAATCGCGCCGCGCGATCCACGCCACCAGCAGCATCGCCAGCAGCGCGCCGGCGGCGGCGCTGAGGTTGATCCACAACCATGGCAGGGTCAACAGCATGGCCGAGAGCGCGCCGACGGCACTGCCGCCGGACACGCCAAGCACATACGGATCAGCCAGCGGATTGCGCAGCAGCACCTGCATGAGCGCGCCGGCCAGCGCCAGCAGGCCGCCGCAGGCAAAGGCTGCGGCGGCGCGCGGCAGGCGCAGGTCGAGCACGATCGAGGTGGCCAGCGCATCGCCCTGCCCGGCCAGTGCATGCAGCACCGCGGACAGGTCGAGACGCACGCTGCCGAGCGTGAGCGAGGCAGCAAACGCCAGCAGCGCGCCCAGCGCCAGCGTCAGCCAGATCGACCATGCGCGCGCCATGCCTTACTTCGGCCGATAGGCCAGCGTCACCATGGCCGTGCGGCCCGGCGTGTTGTACGGATAGATCACCTGGTGGTCCTTGTCGAAGACATTGTCCACGCGTGCTGCGACGGATACTTCGGGCGTCAGTTTATAACTTGCGCTCAGCCCGAGCAGCCCGTAGCCTCCAATCGTCCGGTTGCCATTCTCCTTGCGCTCGGCAGTGACGAACCAGTCCGCACCCAGTGTGAGGGGGCCGACGGTCCGGCTGACACCGAGATTGCCGAAGCGCTTGGCGCGGCGTACCAGCTGCGCGCCAGTATCGCGGTTCTCCGGATCCTGGAGGGTCACGCCGGCCTGGATGTCGAAACCGGCCACCGATCCGCGGTAGCTCGTCTCGATGCCACGCACCTGCGCACGGCCGACGTTGTACGGCGCAAACAATCCGCCCGGCCCGACGGCGTTAATGATCAGGTCCTGGTAGCGTGTGCGGAATGCTGTCACGCGCAAAATGCCGAGCACGCCGGTCGCCTGCACGCCGGCTTCGATGGAGCGCGCCCGTTCAGCGCGCAAGTCCGGGTTGCCGAAGCCAGGATAGAACAGCTCGTTGAAGGTCGGTGCGCGGAAGGCGTTGCTGGCATTGGCGATCAGCTTGAAAGTGTCATTGATCGCATAGCCATAGCCAGCGAAGTAACTGTTGGCGCCACCGAAATCCGAGTACTTGTCGCGCCGCGCATTCAGCTGGATCTGATGCGCGCCGAACGTTCCCTGATAGCCGCCGAACACGCTGTTCACGCGACGATTGTCGGCGGTGTAGGCACTGGTGTCGATGGACTGGCGCAGCAATTCCGTCCCGAACTGCAGCATCTGGCCCGGCAGGAAGGTGTAGTCGTTCTGCCACGTCAGTTGACGGGTACGGGTGTTGAAGGTGCCGTCGTGCACGCCATTGCGCGTGTTGCGGTTGCGGTCGTTGCCTTGCGCCAGTACCACGCGGGTCTTCCATTGATCGGTCAGCTTGCCGTTGACGAAGGCCGACAGCGTGCGCACCTGGTTGCGGCTTTCGTACTCGTCGGTCGGGCGGCCGAAGGCGCTGTCATAGCTGAGTTCGCTCCAGGTCTGGAACAGGCGCACGCCGGCTTCCCAGTCGGGCGTGAAGGTGTGCTTGAGCGAGGCCGACACACTGGTGTTCTCGTAGCCGTTGTCATTCGGATTGACGTTCGGCACCTGGCGTTGATTGATGGCCGAGAAGCCGTCGGTACGCAGGTGCGATACGCCTACATTGAACGCGGTATCGCCCACCTGGCCACCATAGTTTGCACTGGCGCGGCGCGTATCGTGGGTACCGTAGCTGACCTGCGCACTCGGCGCAGGCTTGCGGCCCTCGCCCGACTTGGTGAAGATCTGGATCACGCCACCGATGGCATCCGAGCCATACAGCGCCGACACATTGCCGCGCACGATCTCGATGCGGTCGATCTGGTCGGCCAGCAGGTCAGCCAGATTGGCATTGCCCGAGGTGGCCGAACTGATGCGTACGCCATCCACGAGAATCAGCGTCTGGTTCGAGTTCGCACCACGCATGAACACACTGGTACCGGCGCCTAGGCCACCGCTCTGCGTCAGTTCGACGCCGGCTTCCCGCTTCAGTAGGGTACGCAGGTCGAGCGCCTGGCTACGCACGATCTCCTCCTGCGAGATCACCGTAGTATGCGGTAGCGCATCCTGCAGGCGCTGCGCCGAGCGCGACGCCGTGACCACGACGGGGCTCAATGCAGTTTCGGTTGGCTGGACTTCCTGTGCAGAGACGAACAGAGGTTGCACGCTGGCGAGCGCGCCCATGGCCAGGCAGAGTGGCCGGAGTGTGGAAATACCCATATTGTTGTGTGATGACGAAACGTCAGCCAGACCCGTTCCCCCGCGGATCTCCGGCAAAGAGGATGGCATGCGGCGCACCTGGCCGGGTCCATCCCGCTGTCGCTGGCCGGTATCCGGGCTGGCGAATTGCACCTTCGTGCCTACGTGACCGTCTTCCCGCGTGACCGCAGTGACATGTGGATCCCGTGCGCCGCCCGGCGGTTGAACCGCCGATGCAGCATTCGCTTACCGTTGCGGGGGCAGCGCAGGTTGGCGCGCGCTCCTGGCGGAGCCGGCTTCCTGCTTCCCGTTTAACTGCGGGACAAGCCCGCGAGCACCAGTGACGGGACGGAGTGTAAGGCGGTCATGCTGGCGCGTCAACGCTGGCGCGGGATCGCTCCACGCCGATGCCGCATGTGCTCTGCAACCCATTGTTGCACCTTTTTTTGCTGCCTCGCGGAGCGCTTGGGCTAAAATCGGAAGCTCACACCGGAAGTGACAGCTATGCTCAACGAGATCCAACACCTCTCCGATACCCTCGGACGCATTCTGCTCCACGCCGACCAGTTGGCGGCGGACAACCAGCGCCTGCGCGCAGCGCTCGAGGAAGCCCAGGCCGATGCCGCGCGCATGCGCGAGGAGCGCGAGGCCATGACGGCCGACCGCGAACTGCTGAACGCCAAGATCGAGGAAGCGCAGCAGCGCATCCAGACCATTCTCGACAAACTGCCGACCGCGGCCGATACGCGCCAGCTCGATCTGCTGCAAGCCCCGACCGACGGCGGCGAGGCCCCCCGCTCCGGAGACACCGCATGAACCAGGCAACAGAACAACATTCGGATACCCGCCAGATCGGCGTCGAGATTGCTGGCCAGTCTTACAAGTTTGCCGTGGCGCCGGAACACGAGGCCGCCCTGCTCGAGGCCGCTGCACTGGTCGACGGACGCATGGCCAAGATCAAGGGCGGTTCCGCGTCGCGCGGCATCGAACGCGTCGCTGTGATGGCGGCCATCAGCATTGCCTCGGATCTCCTGAACCTGCAGCAAAAACAGGCCGAAGACAGCACCCTGCCGGTCGAGGCCATCCAGAATCGGCTGCGCGAATTGCAGGCGCGCGCTGACGAGGCACTGCGCCAATACGGACTCGATTGAGTTTCACTTGGGCCTGACGGGGATCGGGTGTATAGTATCCCCAAGGCTTCCGGCACCGAATCATCGCTCCCGCGCCATCCATCGTGGCAACATCGTTGCAATACACGACGGCCATCGCGGCACATGATGCCGCCGGCACCTGAAGCTGCCATACTCGAACAAGCGTCGAACATGCGTCGAGCGAACGCCTGACAGGCGTGTTCCGGTATGACAGTTTCCCTGCCTGGTTCGCCAAGGTCATACATTCCTTGAACCGATAAGCAATGCTTGGTACGGGATCATGCATCGTGGGCGCGCGCGTCTCCCGTGACATAGCGTCAGGCTCGACCTGGGGCTCCCTGTCCGGCTGATGTACCCGAAATGATGCTACCGTAACCGCTCTGAACCATACTTGGGTTCAGGACTGTGGCCTAGCGGCCGAGGCGGGGACCCATCTCGAAGGCGGCAGCCTGCAAGCGCTGGCCGCCTTTTGTTTTTCCCGTCGCGCCGTGCTGCACGGCGCGCACGGCGGCCTCACCGGCACCGCTACGACGCGACCCGAACCGATGGCAAAACAAGAACAACAATTCTGGCTGATGAAGTCCGAGCCCGATGAAGCCAGCATCGATACGCTGCAGGCAGCGGGCACGCTGCCGTGGACGGGCGTGCGCAACTACCAGGCCCGCAATTTCATGCGCGACACCATGCGCCCTGGCGATGGCGTGCTGTTCTATCACTCATCGTGTCCTGAACCCGGCATCGCAGGTCTGGCGGAAGTCTGCTCGGGGCCCTACCCCGATCCCACCCAGTTCGATCCGGACAGCCCCTACTTCGATCCCAAGTCGCCGCGCGACACGCCGCGCTGGACGCTGGTGGACGTGCGCTTCATCCGCAAGACACCGCTCATCTCCCTGGCCGACCTGCGCGCGCATCCCGGCCTGGAGGAGATGATCGTCCTGCGGCGCGGCAATCGCCTCTCCATCACCCCTGTCACGCCGGCCGAATGGCGCATCATCACCCGTGAACTGATGCCCCGCGCATGACACCTCCGCTTTCTTCTCTCCCTCCGCGGCCTTTCCATGTCCCTCCTGCTCATCGTCAGTCTTGTTGTTCTCGGTTGTTGCACCGGCTTCCTCGCGGGCTTGCTCGGTGTCGGTGGCGGCATGATGCTCGTGCCGTTCATGACCATCCTCTTCACTGCCATCGGTTTTCCGATTGAAGCGGTGGTCCATATGGCCATCGCCACCTCGATGGCAACGATCCTGTTCACCTCGCTGTCCTCGGTCCGCGCGCATCACCAGCGCGGCGCAGTGCTGTGGCCTGTCGTCCTGCGCCTGGCACCCGGTATCCTGATTGGCGGGATCATCGGCGGCGGTGCGGTATTCGCGGTGCTCAAGACGGGCTACCTGTCGCTGGTGTTCGCCTGCTTCGTCGGGTTCTCTGCGTTCAAGATGCTGCGTTCCTCCAAGACCACCGTGACGCGCCAGATGCCCGGCACCGCCGGCATGCTCACGGCAGGCTCCGTGATCGGTTTCGTGTCGAGCCTCGTCGGCGCGGGCGGCGGCTTTATCTCCGTGCCCTTCATGACGTGGTGCAATATCGCTATCCACAATGCGGTGGCCACATCCGCGGCGCTCGGCTTTCCGATTGCCGTCGCCAGCGTGATCGGCTACGTATGGAGCGGCTTGCAGCAGACCGGCCTGCCGCCGGGATCGTTCGGCTACATCTACCTGCCCGCACTGGCCGCCGTCGCCTCCGCCAGCGTGGTCACGGCACCATTTGGTGCGCGCGTGGCACACAGCATGAACGTGGCACAACTGAAGAAGGCATTCGCCCTGCTACTGTTCTGCCTGGCGAGCTATATGTTGTACAAGGCCATTCGCACGCTGTAGGCACGACGGGGCGGCGGACTGCTTACAAATCGATACAAGGCCGCCACGCGTACGCTGAACGAACCTGCGTGGTGATCGTCTATCGTTGCACCACATGATAGGGAGCTCACCATGAAACACATGCTTGCCGCCACGCTGCTGGCCTCCAGCGCCGCTGTCGCCACCGCGCAGCCGGCCATGCCGATGGAACATGGCCGTGAACCGGCCGGTGTACTGAATCTCGACGCCCGCGCCACCACCGACGTACCGACTGACGTCGTCTCGATGACGCTGGCCGTGGAACAGGAAGGCGCCGAGCCCGGCCCGATCTCGGCAGCCCTGTCGCAGCGCGCGCAACGCGTGATTGCAGAAGCCAAGCGTACGCCGGGCGTCACGGCCGAATCGGGCGGTTTCACTATCTATCCTTCGAACGACAAGAATGGCCGCATCAGCGCCTGGCGCGGTCGTGCCGAAGTGCGGCTCGAATCGAAGGATTTCGCGGCCGTATCAAAGCTGGCGGGCGAGCTGGCCAGCCAGATGCAGGTGCAGAACATCGCCTTCTCGCTGTCGCGCGAAGCGCGTGATGCAGCAGAAAGCAAGTTGATCGACGAAGCCATTGCCTCGTTCAAAACCAAGGCCCAGCACACCGCAAAGGCCTTCGGCTACGGCAGCTATACCATCCGCAATGTGCATGTCGGACAAGCCGGCGCGGTGACGCCGATGCCGCGCGCCTACATGGCCAAGACCATGGCGGCCGAAGCCATGGCTGCGCCCGTGCCGGTCGAAGGCGGCAAGGCCCAGGTGACGGTGACCGTGTCTGGCTCGGTGCAGATGCTGCGCTGATCGCCGCAACATTCCGCCAGCAAAAAAGCCCGCATGCGCGGGCTTTTTCTTTGGGGCCACGAGAAAAAGAACTCAGGCCGCGTAACGGTCCCGCAGCACGTTCTTCTGCACCTTGCCCATGGCATTGCGCGGCAACTCGTCGACCACATGCACCTGCTTGGGCACCTTGAAGTTGGCGATGCGGCCCTTGAGCGCGGCAATCACGGCCGACGGCTCCATCGTGACGCCGGACTGACGGACCACCACGGCCACCACCGCCTCGCCAAAATCGGGATGCGGCACGCCGATCACCGCGCTCTCCACCACACCTGGCAGGTCGTCGATGAAGCTCTCGATTTCCTTGGGATAGACGTTGTAACCGCCCGAGATGATCAGGTCCTTGCTGCGGCCGACGATGGTCAGATAATCGTCGGGCACGGTGCGGTCGCCGATCGCACCGCCGAAGCGGCCGACGTCGCCCGTCTTGAACCAGCCATCGGCCGTGAACTCTTCCTTGGTCTTTTCTGGCATGCGCCAGTAGCCGGAGAACACGTTCGGGCCGCGCACTTCCACATTGCCGATCACACCCGGCGCGCAGGCCTTGCCTTCGCCATCCACCACGCGCACCGACACGCCCGGCAGCGGCTTGCCGACCGTGCCGCCAATCCGCTCGCCATCCTTGGGATCGTACGGATTCGACACCAGCATCACAGTCTCGCTCATGCCATAGCGCTCGAGGATCGTCTGGCCCGTCCGCGCCTTGAACGACTCGAAGGTTTCCATCAGCAACGGCGCCGAACCCGAGACGAACAGGCGCATGTTCTCGCACGCCAGTTCATCGAAGCGCGGCTCGGCCAGCAGGCGCACATAGTACGTCGGCACGCCCATCATCACAGTGGACCGCGGCAGATGCTTGAGTGCCTGCGCGACATCCAGCTTTGGCAGCCAGATGGTCTTGGCGCCCGCGAGCAATGCACCGTGCGAGGCAACGAACAGGCCATGCACATGGAACAGCGGCAACATATGCAGCAGCACGTCGTCGCTGCGCCAGCCCCACGCCTTGTGCAGGACCTTGGCGTTGGACGACAGATTGCCATGCGACAGCATCGCACCCTTGCTTCGGCCAGTGGTACCCGAGGTATAGAGGATCGCCGCGAGATCGGCATCCTTGCACGCCACCGTAGTGAAGGCGCTGGAGTGCTCGGCGGCGCGCTGCAGCAGCGAGCCGGTGCGGTCCTCGTCGAGCGTGAAGACATGACGCGTACCGAGACGGAACGCGAGCTTCGATACCCAGCCAAAGTTCTTGCTCGAACACACCACCACGGCCGGCTCGGCATTGCCGATGAAATACTCGATCTCCGCTTCCTGGTATGCCGTGTTCAGCGGCAGGTAGACATAGCCGGCGCGCAGCGTGGCCAGGTAGAGAAATAGCGCCTCAGGCGATTTCTCGACCTGCACCGCGACACGCGAGCCTTCCGGCAGGTCGAGCGCGCGCAGCAGGTTCGCCAGCTTGGCGGTGGCGCGGTCGAGGTCGTCCCAGCTGTAATACAGGCCATCGTGAGTTTCGATGCAGCAGCGTTGACGATCGTCGGGAAAGGCTGCTTCGAACAGGGCGTACAGGTTGGCGTTCATGAGTCAGTCGATGTGAAGTTGCGGCTCCAGGGCCGGTCGAAAATAATCAGCGGCCCACAAAACGCGGCAACCGCTTGTCAAGAAAAGCGCGAATCCCTTCGGCGTGATCGGCAGTGTCGCAGTATGCAAAGCACTGATCAAGCTCCTCGGCCGTCAGGGGCTCGACCGCGGGGCTCAGGCGCTCGATGATCCGTTTGTTGAAGCGCGCCGCCAGCGGCGCACCCTGTGCGATCCGTTGCGTGGTCAGGCTGATTTCTCGCGCCAGTTCGCCGTCGGCCACGACACGCGTCAGCAGCCCTTTCTGCAGGGCTTCGCGCGCGCCGAACACACGGCCTTCGAGCAGGATTTCCAGCGTCACCGCACGTCCGGCCAGCGCCAGCAGCCCGGCCAGCTCATCCGGGGCCATGGGAAAACCGAGGCGGTTGATCGGCACGCCGAAACGCGCCGACGCCGTGGCGATACGCAGATCGCAATGGCAGGCGATTTCGAGCCCGCCACCGACACACACGCCATCGATTGCCGCCACCGTCGGATGCGGGCAATCACGCACGGCCTGCAGCGCCGGCTTGATGATGTCGAGGTGATAGGCGCGCACACCGGCACTGCCATGGCGCACCTCGGGAAACTCGGCAATGTCGGCACCAGCGGCAAAGTTGCCGCCGGCGCCGCGCACCACGATGCAGCGCAGCGTCTCGTCCGTCGACAGACGTTCGAAATGCTCGCGCAGGCCGCGCCACATGGCGACGCTGATGGCGTTGAGGCGGTCCGGGTGAAACAGCGTAACCGTGGCGATGTCGCCATCGCGCATCACGGTCACGCTGCCGCCTGGCGGGTGCAGGTCGACGGTACGCATGCTCAGTCCAGTTTCGCGCCGGAGGCCTGGGCCACCTGCGCCCAGCGTTTTACTTCGCTGCCCACGAACGTCGCAAACTGTTCCTGGCTCAGGTTCGGCGTCTCCGAGCCGTTGTTGAGCCACGTCTGCTTGAGTTCCGGCGTCGCCAGGGCCTTCTGGACCTCGCTGTGCATGCGCTCGACAATCTCCTTCGGCGTGCCTTTCGGTGCGAACACGGCATACCACGTCGAGACCTCATACCCCGGCACGCCGGCTTCCGCAGCTGTCGGCACATTCGGGAAGGCCGGCGAACGGCGCGGCGCGGCCACGGCCAGCGCCTTGATGCGGCCGCTGCGGATATGCTGCGCGGACGAACCCAGGCCGTCGAACATCAGGTCTACCTGTCCCGCGATCAGGTCCGACAATGCCGGTCCCGCGCCCTTGTAGGGAATATGCGTGATGAATGTCTTGGTAATGCCCTTGAACTGCTCACCCGCCAGATGATGCGAACTGCCGTTGCCGGCCGAACCGTAGTTCAACTTGCCCGGGTGCTGCTTGGCATAGCGCACCAACTCCTGCAGCGTCGAAACCGGCACCTTGGGATTGACCACCACGACCTGCGGTGGTGTGGCGATCAACGCGACCGGAATGAGATCCTTCTCGATGTCATAGTCGAGCTTCTTGTACATGGCTGGTGCAATGGCGTGATGCGCTCCGCCGATCAGGAAGGTATAGCCATCCGGCGCTGCCTTCGCCGCCAGGCTGGCACCCAGCGTGCCACCCGCACCACCACGGTTGTCTACCACGAACTGCTTGCCGGTCTGCTTGCTCAGCTGATTGGCCAACGGGCGCGCGAAGGCATCGGTACCGCCGCCCGCCGGGAACGGCACGATCACCGTCACGGGCTTGGCCGGCCACGGATCAGCGGCAAGAACAGAGGCAGGGGCAGCCACGGTACCGCACAGCACGGTCGCGGCGCCCAGCAAAAGCTGACGTCGTTTCATCACATTGTCTCCAGATTATTGGAATTATCCTGATGCAACTGCTTACAGCACCGACTGCAACTACAGCAACTTGGCAATCGCGCGTCCGATGCGCGGACTGCCTTCGCCCAACTGCGCCAGATTGTCATCGAGCGCATCGAGTTCATAGAGATAGTTCACCATCATTCCACATGACTGCGCACGCCCCTTCTTCGACGCATCGGCCTGCCAGTTGAGACGCTCCATCTGTGCCCCATTCCCGAGATGGAAACGCGCGACCGGATCGACCGGCAACGTGCCATCGCGAACCTTGACGAGATAGTGCGCTGCCAGCGCAATGCCGACCGCTTGCCGCGCCGCCGCCTGCTCGGCATCGCCCTCTTCCGACTGCAGCCAGGCCAGCCAGTCCTGTCCTGCCGCTTCCTTGCCGCGCACCTGACGGTGACGGACCAGGGACCGGACCGCGAACACGTCGTCGAGCTGTGACGCGGATTGCTTGCGCAGCCAGTCGGCAAACCCGGGGATCGGCGAGAGCGTGGCGAACTGCTTGAGCTTGGGAAACTCGTTCTGGATTTCCTCGATCACGCGCTTCAGCAGGAAATTGCCGAAGCTGACGCCGCGCAGGCCGGTCTGCGTATTCGAGATCGAGTAGAAAATGGCCCAGCGTACTTTCTTCAGATCCTCGAGCGGCGCGGCTTCGTCGAGCAGCGTCTGCACGTTGCCAGCCATGTCCGGCACGAAGGCCACTTCGACAAAAATCAGCGGCTCGTCCGGCAGGCGCGGATGGAAGAAGGCGTAGCAGCGGCGATCGGAGTCGAGCCGGTTGCGCAGATCGGCCCACGAGGCGATCTCGTGCACAGCCTCGTAGACAATCAGCTTCTCCAGCAGCGAGGCCGGCGAGTCCCAGCTGATGCGACGCAACTCCAGCAGGCCAACATCGAACCAGTTCGAGAACAGGCCTTCGAGGTCTTCATCGAGCGGCCTGAGTGCGGGAATCTGCTTGCGCGCACGCAGCATATCGGCACGCAGTTGCAGGAGGAAGCGCAAGCCCCCACCGGCTGCCAGCCCGTTGAGGCGCTTGAAGAAACGGATACGCGCATGCGACAGTGCCTGCGTCAGCTGCGAAGCGCCACTGCGCGCACCGTCACTGCTCCCGGTCTCGGCAGCCACTTCGGCCAGCACGGCCAGCATCGCCTGGCGCAGGTCCGCATCGGCGGCCGTATAACGGTCGCGCCATTCGCGCGCCGCTTCGTTGGCGGCGACATCGGTGAGGCGCGCATCGAAACAGCGGCGCAACTGCTCGCGCATGCGCCGGATCTCGCGCGGCGACAGTGCAACCGGCGCGGCCATAGGCGCGGCTTCCTTTGCCGGCACATCGACCTTGCGGGTCCACCACTTGCCAAGGCGGGACAGCAAGGTGCCGGATGACTCGGGGACGGAAACAGGGATCTTCATATCGACTTCAGCTACCTCGGGCGCGCTCATGACACTCTCACTCATCGGACGTCGTAGATGCCGCAAGCGTCAGGCGCCGCTTGCGTGAATGGGGCAGCACGGGAGCGGATGGATGAGCCGTCGAGTCCGTCGCGGCGGCGCGCTCGGTCTCACCATCCAGGACCCGCAACGCCACGCGTTGGTTCAGAAGGTGGGTTTTCATCAGCGCTTCCGCGCGCACCGGATCACGCTCCTTGAGTGCGGCAAACACCGCCAGGTGCTCGGCGCACGACTGCGCCATCCGGCCGGGTAGCATCAGGCTCTTGTGGCGGGACAGGCGCAGCACCTTGCGCAGGTCGTCGATCACCCCGCTCAGCCAGACGTTGCCGGCAAGCCGCTGAATGGTTTCGTGGATTTCGTAGTTGGTTTCGTAGTACGCGTCGATCTCGCCGGCCTCGGCATGCCGGCACAGCTTGGCGTGAGGCGCTTCAAGGGCTTGCAGGTCGGCATCCGTGGCACGCGTGGCTGCCTCAAAGGCGCACCGCCCCTCCAGCAATGCCATCAGTGGAAAGATGTCGTCGAGATCACGCTCGGTGAGCGCATTGACAAAGCAGCCGCGACGCGGCTCGAGGCGCACCAGCCCCTCGGAGGCGAGCACTTTGAGGGCCTCGCGCAACGGCGTGCGGGAAATGCCCATGACCTCCACCAGCCGCAGTTCGTCGATCCATGCGCCCGGGGCCAACTCCTGGGCATCGATCATTTGCCGCAGCCGGTCTGCTACCTCTTGGTACAACGCCTGCCGGACGATTCGCATGCCTGCTCCCTGATTCGTTATTCATAATTATGAATAATTAATGCAAATAAGCAAGCAGTAAAATCCCGGATGGCGGGATCGGTGACCGGGCGGGTCTAGGGTGGGTGGAATATGGCCACAGCACCTGGGGCCTGGGCCTGGGCCTGGGCCTGGGCCTGGGCCTGGGCCTGGGCTCTGGGCTCTGGGCTCTGGGCTCTGGGCTCTGGGCTCTGGGCTCTGGGCTCTGGGCTCTGGGCTCTGGGCTCTGGGCTCTGGGCTCTGGGCTCTGGGCTCTGGGCTCTGGGCTCTGGGCTCTGGGCTCTGGGCTCTGGGCTCTGGGCTCTGGGCTCTGGGCTCTGGGCTCTGGGCTCTGGGCTCTGGGCTCTGGGCTCTGGGCTCTGGGCTCTGGGCTCTGGGCTCTGGGCTCTGGGCTCTGGGCTCTGGGCTCTGGGAATCGGGAATCGGGAATCGGGAATCGGACTGTGAGCCCTCACCATGCGCACGGCAACGCCGCGGCTGGCAAAGGCCGGCCTTTGCGTGACTACGCTTCTGCTCTGCTTGTGCCCTATACTCTCCGCGACACGCGCGTCCGCGCCAGCGCCGCCTGCCGCTCGGCCTCCGCCTGTTCCGCCTCTTCATCGGCCCGCACATCACGCTCGGGATCACCGGTGGCGCGACGGGGCCGCCGGCCGGTCTGGCGGGGCATAGTTGGGAGATGGGCCAGCAAGGCCGCCATCGCAGCGGGGGAAGGCACGGATTGCAGCATGTCGGGCACCGGGAGGGCTGGGGCTTCCACCAGCACCCTGGGCAACGTTTCGCTGGCGTTGTCACGCATCAGCACGCGCCGCAGTGGTGATGCGAAACGCGACAACAAACCACTCCCGCCATTGACCGTGGAGACTTCGGTCCGCAATGCCACCGCGTCGCGGTCGGTCTCCGCGGCCTGACAGACAGCATCCTGCCCTGCCAGCGGCATGGGTGCCGGTTGGCGTAAGGTGGGCAATACAGTGAGAACGTCACGCTGGAATGCGGTACGCGCGGCCGGCGCGGGCGCCGCATACTGGCCGTTGTCGACGGCCGGGCGCGCCGCCGGCGGCAGATCCGCCACGTCACTATTGCGTTTCGGTGTGCCGCTGTCAGGCTGGGAAGCTGGATGGGGCGATGCCCCGATCGTCGTCATGCGGGCTCCTGGCGAGGGCGGGCAGATGCCCGTCCTGTTCAGTGACCGTAGCATGGCGATCGTTCCATGCACGGTTCCAACCACCCCACATCGCGCCCCACATCGCGCCTCAAGGGCGCCTCAATCGTGCCTCATGCGCCGGAGGAAGGCGCCGGTGCGCGCCGGTACGCCCACGCCATCATGGCAATGCCGGCGGCGATCATCGGCAGGCTGAGCAGCTGCCCCATCGATAGGTTAAGCGCCAACAGGCCGAGGTAGCTGTCAGGCTCGCGGGCGAATTCGGCGATAAAGCGGAAGAAGCCGTAGCCCGCGAGGAACGCCCCGGACACCGCCCCGACGGGCCGTGGCTTGCGGGCGAACAGCCACAGGAGAACGAACAGCGCCACGCCTTCGCCGGCAAACTGGTACAGCTGCGAGGGATGACGCGCGATGCCGTCGCCGGCCTGCGGAAACACCATGCCCCACGGCACATCGGTGGGGCGCCCCCACAGCTCGCCGTTGATGAAATTGCCGAGGCGTCCGGCCGCCAGTCCGCACGGCACCATCGGCGCGATGAAATCGGTGACCTGCAGCCACGAGCGCTGGCGGGCCCGCCCGAACAGCCACATGGCGACGACCACGCCGAGAAAGCCGCCATGGAAGGCCATGCCGCCTTCCCACACCTTGAACAGGTCGAGCGGGTTGGCCAGGTAGTAGGAAGGCTTGTAGAACAGCACGTATCCCAGCCGCCCGCCCAGGATCACACCGAGCACGCCATAGAACAGCATGTCGTCCAGATCGCGCGCCTGCCAGCCCTGTGCCGCGACATGCGGTTGGCGGATGCGCAAGCGTCCGAACCACAGGAACATGACGAAGGCCAGCAGGTACATCAGGCCATACCAGTGGATCGCAAGCGGGCCGATCTGCACGGCGATAGGGTCGAACTGAGGATGGGTCAGCATAAGCGGAAGGCAATTGTCAGAATCGGAAAGCAGCGTAGACCGTTCACCCACGGCCACGCCACCACACGGAGGCATTGGACCACGTCACGATGACATGGTGCGGGCAATCTCCACAAATGATTGCAGCGCAGGCGTCATGGCCTGCCGCCGCCATATCAGGCCGGTTTCCACGTATGGCGTCACATGCGGCGCAAGATCTGCCGACAGGTCGAGATAGCGCACGCCGGTGCGACGCAGATGGCGCAGCGATTCAGGCACCAGGGCCACGCCCATGCCCGCGGACACCAGGCTGACGATGGTCTGCATCTGGATCGCCTCCTGTCCCACGCGTGGCGTCAGCCCCTGCGCCGCATAGCAGCCCGTAATGATGTCATAAAACGCGGGGGCGCTCCGGCGCGGAAACAGGATCAGCGGCGCATCGGCCGCCTCGGCCAATGCCACCTCGCCACGACGCAGGCGCGCCTGCCCGTGGCGCGACGCCGGCCGCCATCTTTCAGGCACAGCCAGCACCAGACGCTCGCGCGCCAGCGGCAAGTAGCCGAGCGTGGCCGGAAAACTCACCGGCTGCGGCGGAATGACGAGGCCCGCATCGCTTTCGCCAGCGAGCAGCGCATCGATCTGCACGTCGCTGGTCGCTTCGCGCAATTGCAGGGACACATCGGGATGCCGCTCCCCGAACTGACGCAGCAGACCGGGCAGGATGCCGTAGTCGGCGGTACTGACGAATGTCAGGGTCAGCGAGCCGGTTTCGCCGCGCGCCAGCCGCTGGGCGAGTGCCGGCAAGGCGGCAGCGTCGGCCAGCACGCGCCGGACCTCGGGCAGCCACTGTGCACCCACGGCTGTCAGGGCCACCGAGCGGCGCGTGCGCGCAAACAGCTGCACACCCAGTTCCTGCTCTAGGGCCTGAATCTGCTGGCTAAGTGGTGGCTGGGTCATGGCGAGGCGTTCGGCGGCGCGGCCGAAATGCAGTTCCTCGGCCACGGTGACGAAGTAACGTAACTGCCGCAAGTCCATTGATATGTTTTTCAACTCAATATAGCCTGAATAATATATTGGACATGTAATATCGCAAGCGCCATCCTGCAGATTCCCCCAGGAGGACGCCATGCCCCACAACAAACGCTCCAGCCATGTCACGCAAGGCGTGGCACGCTCGCCGAACCGCTCGATGTACTACGCGCTCGGCTACAGGAAGGAAGACTTCAACAACCCGATGGTCGGCATTGCCAACGGCCATTCGACCATCACGCCCTGCAATGCTGGCCTGCAAAGGCTGGCCGATGCTGCCGTGGCGGCGGTCAGGGAGGCCGGCGCCAACCCGCAGATCTTCGGCACGCCGACGATTTCCGACGGCATGTCGATGGGTACGGAAGGCATGAAATATTCGCTGATCTCGCGCGAAGTGATTGCCGACTGCATCGAGACCTGCGTGCAGGGCCAGTGGATGGATGGCGTGGTGGTGATCGGCGGCTGCGACAAGAACATGCCGGGCGGCATGATCGCGTTGGCGCGCACCAATGTACCGGGCATCTATGTGTACGGCGGCACCATCAAGCCGGGTAACTGGAAGGGCAAGGACCTGACCATCGTGTCGTCGTTCGAAGCCGTAGGCGAATTCACCGCAGGCCGCATGAGCGATGAAGACTTTGAAGGCATCGAGAAAAATGCCTGCCCCTCGACCGGCTCATGCGGCGGTATGTACACGGCAAATACCATGAGCTCATCATTCGAGGCGCTCGGCATGTCGCTGCTGTATTCCTCGACCATGGCCAACCCGGACCAGGAAAAGGTCGACAGCGCGGCCGAATCGGCGCGCGTGCTGGTGGAAGCGATCAGGAAGGACATCAAGCCGCGCGACATCATCACGCGCCGCGCGATCGAAAATGCCGTGGCCGTGATCATGGCCACCGGCGGCTCGACCAATGCGGTGCTGCACTATCTCGCCATCGCGCGCGCCGCCGAGGTGGAATGGAACATCGACGATTTCGAGCGCATACGCAAGAAGGTGCCGGTGATCTGCAACCTCAAGCCGTCCGGCCAGTATGTGGCCACCGACCTGCATCAGGCCGGCGGCATTCCGCAGGTCATGAAGCTCCTGCTGAACGCCGGCCTGCTGCATGGCGACTGCCTCACCATCACCGGCCGCACCCTCGCCGAAGAACTGGCGAACGTGCCCGATCAGCCGCGCGCCGATCAGGACGTGATCATGCCCATCGACAAAGCGCTCTACGCAGAAGGACACCTTGCCGTGCTCAAGGGCAATCTTGCGCCGGACGGCGCCATCGCCAAGATCACCGGCCTGAAGAATCCGGTGATTACCGGTCCGGCGCGCGTCTTCGACGATGAAAGCAGCGCCATGGATGCCATCCTTGGCGACAGGATCCAGCCCGGCGACGTGCTGGTGCTGCGCTATCTCGGTCCGCAGGGCGGCCCCGGCATGCCGGAAATGCTCGCGCCCACCTCAGCCATCATCGGCAAGGGTCTCGGCGAATCGGTCGGCTTCATCACCGATGGCCGCTTCTCGGGCGGCACGTGGGGCATGGTGGTCGGCCACGTCGCGCCTGAAGCGTTTGTCGGCGGCACCATCGCCCTGGTACAGGAAGGCGACTCGATCACCATCGATGCCCATCAGCTCAAGCTGCAGCTGAACGTCAGCGAGGAAGAACTGGCCAGGCGCAAGGCCGCATGGCAGCAGCCAGCCCCGCGCTATACCCGTGGCGTGCTGGCCAAGTTCGCCAGGCTGGCGCTACCGGCCAATGAAGGGGCGCTCACGGGCTGATCGTCCTGGCGGGCCGATGCAGCGGGGCGCACGTTGCGCGGCAACACGCTCTCTGTCCGGCTACCCGGCTGCGGCCGCAATCACACCGCGTGAGGTACGGCCGCCGAGCTACTGCCGGGCGGCCTCGGACCGGGAGGCCGCGAGCATGCCGGGATCGCGCAGTAACGGACGGAATCCCAGCAGGCCAAGCATCGGTCCCATCAGCAGCAACCAGGCCGAGTCGAGAGCCCATCGTTCGAACAGCGACGTAACGATGGCAATCGATACCACCGTGATGGCAAAGCCAAGCGCGTTCTGGATCGCCAGCGCGCTCCCGACCAGGCCGGGTGGACAGGCCTGCGCGGAAATGGCCGAGAAATGCGGTGAGTCGGCAACCACGGCCGCACCCCACACGACCATCAGCACCAGCAAGGCTGCCGGCGGCAAGCTGCGCCAACCAAAGACGAACACCAGTCCGCACAGCCCCGACAGGGCCAGTGCGGTCGCCGCCACGCGCACGCTGCCATGGCGGCGCGACAGCACGCCGCCCAGCAGGCTGCCAAGCGCCCCTGCCGCAATCACCAGAAACGCCAGCCCCGAGGCACCGCCCAAGGGCACTGCGGCCGCGACACCGGACTGCAACAGATAGAGCGGCACCACCGTCCAGAACGCGTAAAGCTCCCACATGTGCCCGAAATAGCCAAATGCCGAGGCACGAAATGCCGGCCGCCGGAAAGCTGCGAGCACCGCGCCGGCATGGACATCACGTGTGCCCGGGCGGCCTCCCTTTGGCAGATGGGGGCCGTCGCCAAGCCAGCCAATCAGCAACGCACCGAACATGGCGAGCACCGAGGATGCGCCGACCACAGCCTGCCACGGCAGGCCGCCGCTCCCCGCCTGCAGCAGGTGCGGTAACGCCGTGCCGAGGGTCAGCATGGCCACCAGTTGCGCCAGCGCCGCGCCGGTGCCGTGCGGGGCCCAGCTGACGATCAGCTTCATGCCGAGCGGATAGATACCGGCCAGCGACATCCCGACCAGGAAGCGGCACAGGATGGCGGCGGGCAGGCCAGCGGCGAGAAAGGCGAAAGCAGCATTGCTGGCGGCGCCGACAATGGCAGAGACGATGAAGATCCGGCTGGCAGGAAAGCGGTCGGCGAGTCCGCTGAGGGAGATGCCCAGCGTGCCGGCAATGAAGCCCAGCTGCACGGCATTGGTCAGCCAGCCGAGTGCGGCCGGCGAGAGTTGCCATGCCGCCATCAGCTCGTGCGCCACACCGTTGGCGCTGAACCATAGGGACGTGCCGAACAGTTGCGCCACGGCGATGGTCCACACCGGACCCAGCCAGCCGATCAGCCCACGCCCCATCCCGCCTCTCCTTCGTTTCGACTGCAGGGCACCGTGGCCGGCCCCGCCGCGCTGCACGACGTAGTGCACGATACAGGCGGGTGACAGCCGGCTGCCATCAAGACCGTAAGCGCGCCTCCAGCCAGGTCTCAAGGCGAGCCTGCAGGGTAATCGTCAGATGGACTGACAGTGTTTCCACCAGCTGATCGGAAAACTGGCGCAGCGTGGCGTGTACCGCTTCCTGGCATTCGGCCTCGATGATGGCCGGCCAGGTAGCGCGGAACTGTTGCAGGATGTCCTCGGCGGGCAGGCTGGCTGCCTCGTTGCCGGACAACGCCATGCCGGCCGGTGATTGCGGCAATTCGCGATGGAACGGTTGCGCCTGCATATCAATCGACATGCTGGCGGCAGACATGGTCTCGGACTGCTCCGACATGGACGACCCCGGCGGCGCGACAGATGCGGTGGCGTCAGACGGCACCTCAGGATCGGCGGCCGGCGTCTCGGTCAGATCGACAACCTCGGTCAGCAGTGGAATACCGTCGCCATCCGGCCGTGATGCAAACCCGTTCATGCGTTGCGTCCCCCATTCCCCATGTCATGATGCTCGAGCGGATAACCATGATCGCGGTAATGCTTGTAGCGCAGGCGGCCAGCCTGCACCGCCCCGGGATCGGCACCCACCACTTCGATCATGCGCGTGAAGCGCGCGAACAGCGCGGGCGGTTCATCCAGCAGGTTGATCAGCAGGTCGTGATGGGGCACGTCATCGAGCGTCTCGGCCAGGATGATCGGCGTCGCCGCGACCATCTCCGGCTTGGCCGATCCCAGCCGGCAGTGCGGCAGGAAGTCGAGCTGGCTGAAATTCCACAGCATGCCGTCGAGGCGCGCCAGATCCTCACGCGCGCCATGCACTACCATGCGGTTGCCGGCCCCATAGGCCTTGCGCACCAGCCGGCACACGTAGCCCAGGCGTTCCGGCACGTTGCTATGGAAATCGATACGCGTCATCCCCCTGCTCCGCTCAGCCTGCGCGCTGGATCAGGAACTCGGTCAGCAACGGCACCGGGCGGCCGGTGGCGCCCTTGGCCTTGCCGCCACTCTTCCATGCTGTGCCCGCGATATCGAGGTGGGCCCAGTCGTACTTCTCGGTAAAGCGCGCCAGGAAGCAGGCGGCCGTCACGCTGCCAGCCGGACGTCCGCCGATATTGGCGATATCCGCGAAATTGGAATGCAGTTGCTCCTGGTAGGCATCGTCGAGCGGCATGCGCCAGGCGGTATCGAGCATCGTCTTGCCTGCCTTGAGCAGTTCCTCAGCCAGCGCATCGCTGCGCGCGTACAGGCCGCTGTTGACGTGGCCAAGCGCAATGATGCAGGCCCCCGTCAGCGTGGCGACATCGACCACCGCGGCCGGCTTGAAGCGCTCGGCGTAGGTCAGTGCATCGCACAGGATCAGGCGGCCTTCGGCATCGGTATTGAGGACTTCGATGGTCTGGCCAGACATGCTGGTGACCACGTCGCCCGGCTTGGTGGCGCGGCCGCTGGGCATGTTCTCGCAGGTCGGCACGATGGCGACCACGTTGAGCTTGAGCTTCATCTCGGCGGCCGCCTGGATGGCACCCAGCACCGACGCAGCACCGCACATGTCGTACTTCATCTCGTCCATGCCTTCGCCGGGCTTGAGCGAAATGCCGCCGCTGTCGAAAGTGATGCCTTTGCCGACCAGCACCACCGGCGCCTGGCGCGACTTGGCGAGACCGGCCGCACCGTTGTACTGCAGCACGATGAACTGCGGCGGCTCCTCAGTGCCCTTGGCCACGGCCAGGAAGGAACCCATCTTCAGGGCTTCCAGCTGCTTGCGGCCCAGCACCTCGACCTTCAGCTTGTGCGCCTTGGCGATGCCGCGCGCAGTATCGCCGAGATAGGTCGGCGTACAGATATTGGGAGGCAGGTTGCCGAGATCCTTGGCAAGGTCCATGCCGCTGGCGATGGCCGCACCGCGCATGGCAGCCGTGGCAGCCGCCTTGGCCGATGCAGCATCGGTAGTCAGCACCACCTTGCGCAAACCGCGCGTGTTCTTGTCGCGCTTGCTCTTGAGCGCCGGATGGCGATCGGCGAAGCGGTAGGCCGCCTCGCGCATCAGCATCGTGGTCAGTTGCACGCCCCAGGGAATGTCCCGGTCGCGCGCCGGGTGCTCCGTCAGGCACCACACGATGTTCGCCGCGCTGGTACCAGCCAGGGCCGCCAGCGCCGCACGGGCAGCGTCGGCAAATGCCTTGTCGCCGAATGCAGCCTCCTTGCCGAGGCCCACGAGCAGCACACGGGCCGCGCCGATGCCGGCGATATCGTGCTGCAGCGTGCAGGTACCGGCCTTGCCTTCGAAATCCCCGAGCTTGATCAGGCGGCTGACCAACCCCTTGGTGGCCGTATCCAGCGCCTTGGCCGCCGCGGACAGGTTCTGCCCCTCGAATACGCCGATCACCAGGCAATCCGTCTTGGTGGCCAGGAAACCATTTTTACCCGCTGCGCTCCAATCGAGGGCTTTTGTGCTAAATTCCATCGCGCTTCTCTCTTGAGATTTGTCAAAGACAGCCGTCATTATCCGCGATTTTTCCAAGGTTCCCCCGTGCCCTGCCCAAGGCGGTCTGCACGGCCAGAAAACCCGCCGCGTGGACGGCCACAGGACCTCATCATTGCATGATCTTTGAAAAAGCCCTGCGCCGGGAATTGTCTTACACCGCAGGCGCTGTCTTCCTCGTACTGCTGACGTTCATGCTGACGTCGCTGGTCATCCGCGTGCTCGGCATGGCTGCCAACGGTACCGCCAGCCCCAACGATGTGCTTATGCTGATCGGACTGGCCACGCTCGGCTATCTCGCCATTCTGCTGTGCGCGACGCTATTCATTTCCACGCTGATCGTCCTCACGCGCTGGTACAAGGATTCCGAAATGGTGGTGTGGTTCGCCGCCGGCGTCAGCCTGCGCGACTTCGTCAAGCCCGTGATGAAATTCGCCCTGCCGTTCATCATCCTGGTCGCCCTGCTCGGCGCCTTCGGCTGGCCGTGGGCCAACCAGCAGAGCGCCCTGTTCCGCGACCGCTTCCAGCAGCGCGACATCATCTCCATGGTAGCTGCCGGCCGCTTCATCGAACCCTCTCGCGCCAACTACGTGCTGTTCATCGAAGGGATCGACAGCAGCATGAAGAACGTGACCAACGTGTTCGTTGCCAACGCTGCCCGCGACAAGCTCGGCGTGGCATTTGCCCGTCAGGGCCATTTCGAGACGACTGCCGAAGGCGACCGCTTCGTGGTGCTGGAGAAAGGCCGCCGCTATGAAGGCGAGCCGGGCAAGATCAATTACCGCATCGTCGAGTTCGAGCGCTACGGCGTGAAGATGCAGGAGAAACCACAGGAAATCGACACCAGCCTGCCGGCCAAGAGCCGCGCGACGCTCGACCTGCTGCGCAACCCCAATACCGAGAACCTGGCCGAGCTGATCTGGCGCATCGGTCTGCCGTTGCTGGCATTCAACTTCGTACTCATTGCCATTCCGCTGGCCTACGTGAATCCGCGCCTGGGCCGCTACACGCCGCTGATCTTCGCCGTGCTGGTCTACCTCACCTATAGCAACCTGCTGAACATCGCGCAGGGCTGGGTGCGCAGCGGCAACGTCTCGTTCTGGCTGGCGTGGTGGCCGATCCACGTCCTGGCGCTGCTGTGCGCGCTGGCGCTGTTCCGCTTCCGCCTCAACCGCACCGGCGGCTGGCGCGGCATCTTCGGCCTGCAGCGCAAGACAGCCGGCGCCGCGGGAGGTGCGGCATGAACCTGCTCCGCCTCTACGAGCGCTATTTCGCGCGGCAGATCTATGCGGTCTTTGCCTTCATCCTGTTCGCGGTGCTGTCGCTGTTCATCTTCTTCGATCTGCTGAACGAACTGCAAGACGTCGGTGCCGGCTATACCATGCTGATCGCCTTTGCCCACGTGGCGCTGCAGGCGCCCACGCGCATCTACGAAATGATGCCCGTGGCCGTGCTGATCAGCGCTATCTACGTGTGCTCGCAGATGGCCAGCCAATCGGAATACACCATCCTGCGCGTGGCCGGACTTGATATCCGGCATGCCTTGGGGTCGTTGATCAAGCTCGGCATTCCGCTGGCCATCGCGACCTTTCTGGTCGGCGAGTTCATTGGCCCGAAGGCTGAGGAGTTCGCGCAGAAGGTGCGCCTCCAGGCGCTCGGCGCCACCGTGTCATCGGGCTTTCGCACCGGCGTTTGGGTCAAGGACCGTGCAGCAGGGCAGGAAGGCGGCAGCGAGGTGACGCGCTTCGTCAACGTCGGGGCACTGGCCGCCGACCAGAGCATGTCCAACGTCAAGATCTACGAGTTCGACAGCCAGTATCGTTTGCGCACCATCCGCGTGGCGGCCACCGGCCACTATGAAGGCAACCAGGTGTGGAAGCTGTCGGGTGTGACGGAAACGACCTTCATCGACCTGCCGCCCGCCCCCGGCAATGCCGATGCGCTGGCGCCGGGCTTTCGCGCCGAGCAGAACAATCTCGCGACGCTGCCCATGCACTCCGAGCTGACGCCGCAGATCTTGTCCGTGCTGCTGGTACGGCCGGAACGCATGTCCACCATCGACCTGTTCCAGTACGTGCGCCATCTGCGCGACAACAAGCAGGATACGCAGCGCTACGAGATTGCCTTCTGGAAGAAGCTGATCTACCCCTTCACGATCTTCGTGATGATGGCGCTGGCGCTGCCGTTCGCCTATCTGCACGCACGCGCCGGAGCAGTCGGCATCAAGGTATTCGGTGGCATCATGCTCGGCCTGAGCTTCCACCTCGTCAACACGCTGTTCTCGCATGTCGGCCTGATCAACACCTGGCCGCCGATCATCTCGGCCCTGCTACCCGGCGCCCTCTACCTGTTCCTGGCGCTGGGCGCGTTGCGCTGGGTGGATCGTCACTGATGGACCACACGCGTGCCATCATCCTGTTCGCGCATGGCGCGCGCGATGCGCGCTGGCGTGAACCGTTCGACCGGTTGCAGGCAATGCTGCAGGCGGCCGTGCCCGACACGGCGGTGCGCTTGTGCTTTCTGGAATTGATGACACCGGATCTGTCCACGACGGTGGCCGAACTGGCGGATGCGGGCATTCAAAGCGCGGTAGTGATCCCTGTGTTTTTCGGCCAGGGCGGCCATCTGCGCCGCGACCTGCCGGCGCTGCTCGATACCTGCCGTCACCAGTACCCCGGGATTGCATTGCGCGCCGCCACAGCCGTCGGGGAAGATGACGAGGTATTACGCGCGATCGTTGCGTACTGCCTGAATCAAATATAGGCCTCAGACTGCGACATCAGGCATCGGCTGACACTCACTGAGGCCAACGTCCACACCTCATGCCGCGGATTCGAACGCCGCCAGCCCCTCGGGGTGCCGTTGCTCTCCCGCCCGCCGCGCAAATGCCTGCCCGATCATCAGCAAGCACGGCTGGTCCGGATGGATCCAGGCCAACGCATCGCCGCGCGCCATCTGGCCGAGCGTAAAACCGTGCGAGCGCTCCTGTGCCGTCGAGACGGCCTCGACCACCCATGCCGCGGTATCGGCCGGCTTGCCAGCGGCGATCAGTTGCGCGGCAATCGCCGCGGCCTGGTCGCGGCCCATGTAGTACACCAGCGAATCGGCCTTCACGGCTTCGTCCGCCAATTCGACATCCACACCTTCCTTGCCCTTGGCTTGCGTGGCGAACGCGACGCTGCGCGACACGCCGCGCTTGGTCAGCGGCTTGCGGATGGACGAGGCGGCGGCCAGCGCGGCGGTGATGCCGGGCACGACCTCATATGCGATACCGGCGGCCTCGAGCGCCTGCATTTCCTCGTCGGCGCGGCCGAACAGCATCGGGTCGCCGCCTTTCAGGCGCACTACGCGTTCGTACTTGCCGGCCAGGTCGACCAGTTGCCGGTTGATGAACAACTGGGCCGTGGAGCGTTTGCCGCAACGCTTGCCGACTTCAATACGCAAAGCATTGGGGCAGTAGGCGAACATGTCTTCCGACACCAGTGCATCATGCAGCACGACCTGCGCCTCGGACAGAATCCGTGCGCCGCGCACTGTGATGAGGTCTGCCGCACCCGGTCCTGCACCAATGAGAGTCACCTTGCCCATCACCTGCTCCTGCGTTCCTGAATACTGTGGCGCATCCTTTGGAAAGGCCTGCGCCGTCTGGACGGTTGTCCGATGTTATTGTGCAAATGCACGGATCATGCCAGCCGCTACCGTATGGTTGCTGGCCTCGTCGATCAGCACGAACGCGCCGGTCGCCGGATTGCTGTCGTAGGCGTCGCACACGATCGGCTTCTGCAGGCTGATGCGCACGCTGCCGATATCGTTGAGACGGATCTCCGAGCGGCCGGTTTCATCGAGCAACGTGTGCACGTCGAATACGCGCTCCACGCCGTTGATGCGTGCGAACACCGAGGTCGAGGTGTGCTTCAGCACATACTTGCGCGCGGGGCTCAGCGCCTCCTCGTCGAACCAGCACAGATCAGCTTCGAGCTGGCGGGCGGCAATGGCGTCGGTCTGGTCGGCGACGATGGTATCACCGCGCGAGACATCCACGTCTTCGGTGAATGTCAACGTCACCACATCGGCTGCGCCGGCGCCGTGGGCGGCGCCGTTCGGCGTGAACACGCCGGCAATGGTGGCTGTGCGGTTGGCGGGCAGCACGCGGACCTTCTGGCCGACCGTGACCGTTCCGGCTTCTACGCGGCCCATGTAGCCACGGAAATCGTCGGATTGGGAGCCGTCCTGGCGCACCACTAGTTGCACCGGGAAGCGCAGCGCATCGCCGCTCTCGGAACTGGCTTCGGCGACTTGCAGCGATTCCAGCAGGTCGAGCAACGGCCCGTCCTGGTACCACGGCATGGCGTCGCTGGCATGCACGATGTTATCGCCGCGCAATGCGGAGACCGGCACATAGCGCACGTCCTGCAGCCCCAGCCGGTCGGCGAGATCCGCATAGGCAGCACGGATTTCGTTGAAGCGCGCCTCGCTGAAGTCGATCAGGTCCATCTTGTTGACCGCGACGATCACATGCTGCAGGTTGAGCAGCTTGAGGATGGCCGAGTGGCGCTTGGTCTGTGGCAGCAGTTGCGCCTTGCCGTCGCGCGTTTCGACACGTGTGGCATCAACCAGCACGATGGCGGCATGCGCCGTCGATGCGCCGGTCACCATATTGCGCGTGTACTGCTCGTGGCCGGGCGTGTCGGCAATGATGAACTTGCGCTTGGCTGTGGAGAAATAGCGGTAGGCGACGTCGATGGTAATGCCCTGCTCGCGCTCGGCTTCAAGGCCATCGGTCAGCAGCGAGAAGTCGATCTGTTCGCCCGCGGTACGCTTGTGCTTGGCATTGGCGAGCGCGGTGAGCTGGTCCGAGAGGACCGACTTACTGTCATACAGCAGGCGGCCGATCAGCGTGCTCTTGCCGTCGTCGACGGAACCGGCGGTGATAAAGCGCAGCAGGCCCTGGTGTGATGCTTGGTGTGTCATTGCAATGTCCTTGGCTAGGGCGTGTTACGCCCTTTTTCGTACCCGCGGGATCCTTCCTGCCGGGGACCGTGGCTGCATGCCGGGGTATCCGGCGTGCAGGAACAATCAGAAGTAACCTTCCTTCTTGCGGCGCTCCATCGAGGCTTCGCTCGTCTGGTCGTCCATCCGCGTGGCACCGCGCTCGGTGATCTCGCTGATGGCGGTTTCGGCGATGATCTCGGCGGGCGTCGCGGCCGTACTGGCGACCGGGCAGGTGCAGCTGATGTCGCCCACGGTGCGGAAGCGCACCGACAACACTTCGCTGGCATCGCCAGCCTGCTTCGGGGTGACGTCGGTCACCGGAACCAGCAGGCCATTACGGCGCACCACCTCGCGCTCGTGTGCGTAGTAGATCGACGGCAGCGCCAGCTGCTCGCGTTCGATGTACTGCCAGACGTCCAGCTCGGTCCAGTTGGAAATCGGGAACACGCGCATCTGCTCACCGGCACTGATGCGGGCGTTGTAGAGGCTCCACAGTTCGGGCCGCTGGGCTTTCGGATCCCACTGGCCGAATTCGTCGCGGAACGAGAAGATGCGTTCCTTGGCGCGGGCTTTTTCTTCGTCACGACGCGCGCCGCCCATCAATGCATCGAAGCGGTGTTCAGCAATGGTTTCGAGCAGCGTCACGGCCTGCGCGGCATTGCGCGAGTCGGTGGCCTTGCGCAGCTTGACGGTGCCACGGCGGATCGATTCCTCGACATGGCCGACCACCAGGCGTGCGCCGATCTCGGCCACGCGCTGGTCGCGAAAGGCAATGACTTCCGGGTAGTTATGGCCGGTATCGATATGCACCAGCGGAAACGGCAGCTCGATCTTGCGACTGCCCAGGCGGAAAGCCTTGAGCGCGAGATGCAGCATGACAATGGAATCCTTGCCGCCGGAGAACAGCATGGCAGGGTTGCGGCACTCCGCCACGACTTCGCGGATGATGTAGATCGACTCCGCTTCGAGCCAATCGAGGTGGTCGTTCTGCACCTGTCCGGATGCAGCGCCAAGAATCTCGGTCATGTTGCCCATGTTGCTCTCTCGCTTGCCGCAAAAGCGGCGTTAAAAATGCACGTCAGTGTTGTTTGATGTTCTGCTCATGGAGGCCGCACTCTTTGGTGTCTTTGCTCTCCCACCACCAGCGTCCGGCGCGTACATCCTCGCCGACCCGCACTGCCCGGGTACACGGCTCGCAGCCGATACTCGGATAACCCTTTGCATGCAGCGCATTGACCGGAACGTCATGGCGCTGCAGATAGGCCCACACTTCCGCTTCCGTCCAGTCCGTCAGCGGGTTGTACTTGGGGATGCCGCGTGCGGCATCCTGTTCCTCGAACGGCAGGTCCAGCCGCGTCACCGCCTGTTCGCGGCGCTGGCCGGTCAGCCAGGCCTGCGCGCCATCGAGCGCGCGGTTCAGCGGTGCGACCTTGCGCACGCCGCAGCAGGCCTTGCGCGCTTCCACGCTGTCGTAGAAGCCATTCAGGCCGTACTGCGCCACGAACTGCTCCACCGCCTGCAGATCGGGCTCATAGGCCTGCACCGCATAGCCGTAGCGCGTATGAGTCGCGTCCAGCACCGCCAGCGTTTCCGCATGCAGCCGTCCGGTCTGTAACGTGAAGATCGAGAAACGTTCACGCACCGCTGCCGGGCTGCGCAGGATCGCGTCGGCAATCACCATGTCCTCGGCGGCAAGGCTTGAGGCAAAGCGCGCCTGTGCATGGCGGCTAGCGATCAGCGCCAGGCGCTCACCCAGCGCATGCGCCTTGGCATCGAGCGCCTCGGCGCTGCCTGTGTAAACCGGGATGGTCCACAAGGCGGGGCGCCGCAGGGTGCTGGCGACCGCGCTCACGCCCTGCGTCATGCGTGCTCCTGCACACCGGCAATGCCCCGGGCGCGGCGAAACAGCGGCAGCGGCTCGTCGAGCGTGCCCTGGTATTGGACTGTCAGTTCGCTGAAGCCGTTGAGCGCATCCTCGATGTTCTTGTCGGCACGCACGGCGAAGCTGTCGAAGCCGCAGCGGCGCATGGCGTTGAGCTGGTCGCGCAACACATCGCCGATGGCGCGCAGTTCACCCTGGTACTTCAGGCGCGTGCGCAGCAGATAGGCCGACGAATAGCCGCGCCCATCGCGGAACACCGGGAAATCGATGGCAACGAGGCCCAGGCGATCGAGCTGGCCCTCAAGGGCGAGCGGATCGTCATCCGGCGCCAGCCACACGCCAGTGTCTTCAGGCTTGCGCTGGGCGAGCAGGCCATCACGATGCGCTTCCCACGCATGCAGCGGGAACAGCACCTTGCCGGACTGAGCGGCGGCGGCAGCGATGGCGTCATGCGACACGTGGCCGCTCTGGTTGTTGTCGTCCAGTTCGGGACGCAGTACCAGCCAGCTGTCTTCCACGATCACCGGGCGCTTGTCTTGTTGCAGGGTAATGATTTTCGTCATGGTCGTCTCTCCGGCTCAGGCCGTGGCCTCCGCCTTGCTGGCCTTGTCTGCATACACGCGCTCCTTGAACGGTGCGAGCCCGATGCGCTTGAAGGTTTCGATGAATGTTTCACCGTCGACACGGTTCTCCACGAACACGTCGATGACGCGCGACACGACGTCCGGCATTTCCTCGGCCTTGAACGACGGGCCGATCACCTTGCCGATGGCGCTGTCATTGCCCTGCGCACCGCCAAGCGTGACCTGGTACCACTCCTCGCCATCCTTGTCGACGCCGAGCACACCGATGTTGCCGACGTGATGGTGTCCGCAGGCGTTGATGCAGCCCGAGATATTGAGCGACAGGTCGCCGAGGTCGTGCACGAAATCGAGATCGTCGAAACGCTGCTGGATGGCCAGCGCGATGGGAATCGACTTGGCGTTGGCCAGCGAGCAGAAATCGCCGCCCGGGCAGGCGATGATGTCGGTCAGCAGGCCGATGTTGGCGGTCGCGAAACCGGCTGCGCGGGCTTCCTGCCACAGCGCGTACAGGTCGCGCTTCTTGACGTCCGGCAGGATGAGGTTCTGCTCGTGCGCCACGCGCAGTTCGCCAAAGCCGTACTTGTCGGCCCAGTCGGCCACCTGTTCCATCTGCTTGTCGGTCGCGTCGCCAGGAGGCGAGCTGATGCCTGGCTTGGTCGAGAGCGTAACCGAGGCATAGCCCGGCACCTTGTGGCCGCGCACATTGCGGCGCACCCACTGGGCGAATGCCTTCTCCTCGAGCAGGTGTTTCTCGAAGCCGGCATCGGTGTCCGGCAGCTTGTCATAGGCAGGCGGCTGGAAGAACGCGGCCACGCGGTCGAACTCGGCCTGCGTGATGGTGCCAGGGCCGTCCTTGCTGTGCTGCCATTCGGCCTCGGTTTCCTCGGCAAATTTTTCTGGCCCGATGGCCTTCACCAGGATCTTGATGCGCGCCTTGTACTTGTTGTCGCGGCGGCCGTAGCGGTTATACACGCGGATCGCGGCTTCCACGTAGGTGAGCATGTGCTCCCAGGGCAGGTCTTCCTTGATGATCGAACCGAGGATTGGGGTGCGGCCCAGGCCGCCGCCAGCCATGATGCGCAGGCGCAGCTGACCCGCATCGTTGCGGTAGGCGTAGATGCCGATGTCGTGCATCTGCACCACGGCGCGGTCGGTTTCGGCGGCGCTGAAGGCGATCTTGAACTTGCGCGGCAGGAAGGCGAATTCCGGATGGAAGGTGCTCCACTGGCGCAGGATCTCCGCGAGCGGGCGGGGATCGACATATTCATCCGGCGCGACGCCGGCGAACTGGTCGGTGGTGGTGTTGCGCACGCAGTTGCCCGAGGTCTGGATGGCGTGCATCTGTACCGAGGCAAGATCGGCCAGCGCATCAGGCACGCGTTCGAGATCCATCCAGTTGAACTGGATGTTCTGGCGCGTGGTGAAATGGCCGTAGCCGCGGTCGTACGTGCGGGCGATGTGCGCCAGCATGCGCAGCTGCTTCGACGCCAGCATGCCGTATGGCACCGCCACGCGCAGCATGTAGGCGTGGCGCTGGTAGTACAGGCCGTTCTGCAGGCGCAGCGGCAGGAACTCTTCCTCGGTCAGCTCGCCCGCCACGCGCCGGCGCACCTGGTCGCGAAACTGCGCGACGCGTTCTTCGACAAGCTGCTGGTCATACTGGTCATACTGATACATGGGGGACCCCGATTGCTTACGATACGAGTTTGATGGCGACGAACGTGAGGACCGTGGCAAGCGCGCCGCGCACCAGACGTTCGGGTAGTTGTTTCGAGAGCTGCGCGCCGAGCCAGATGCCGGGAATCGACCCGACCAGCAAGGCGCCCAGCAAATTCCAGTGCACCGTGCCGAGCCACACGTGGCCGAGTGCGGCCACGGCGGTCAGCGGCACCGCGTAGGCGATGTCGGTACCTGCTACTTCCGCGGCGCGCAGCTGCGGATACAGCAACAGGATCAACGTGGCACCCACCGCGCCCGCACCGATCGACGACAGCGTCACCAGCACGCCGATCACCGCGCCGACCAGCACCGTGGCGTTGGCCTGCCGCGCGCCCGTCAACTGGTACTGCGGGCGGCGCGCCAGCCAGGCGAGCAGCTGGCGGCGGAACAGCAGCGACAGCACCGTCAGCAGGACCGAAACGCCGATGGTCACGCGGATCGCATGCAGCACCGGTCCGTCCAGTTCACCCGCGCTTTTCAGGACGCCGATGGTGAGTGCCGCCGCCGGCAGGCTGCCCAGCGACAGTCGTCGGACGATGTCCCAGCGCACATGCCCGTGGGCGCGATGTGCCAGCGTGCCAAAACCTTTCGTGATCGATGCAAAGGCCAGGTCGGTGCCGACGGCCGTCGCCGGCGAAAATCCGAACAGCAGGGTCAGCAGTGGTGTCATGAGCGAGCCCCCGCCCACGCCGGTCAGACCGACGAGCACCCCGACAAACAGGCCGGACACGGTATAGGCGAGAAACATGGCGACGGACTTGGCCTTCTTATCAACAAAGTTCGGAAATCGTAATAAACTAGGCTCATATCGCAAACTAATAAGAAGTTGTTTGTTTATACGAGGACGGTTATATGAACCTGCATCAGTTCCGCTTCCTGCGGGAGGCCGTTCGCCAGAACTTCAATCTGACGGAAGCCGCAAAAGCGCTTCATACATCACAACCCGGTGTCTCGAAGGCCATCATCGAGCTGGAGGAAGAGCTGGGCGTCGATGTGTTTACGCGGCATGGCAAGCGCATCCGCAACCTGACGGAGCCGGGCCAGCGGATTCTGGCCTCGGTGGAGAAGATCCTGCAGGAGGTGGAAAGCCTGAAGCGCGTGGGCAAGGACTACGCCGCGCAGGACCAGGGCAACCTGGTGATTGCCACCACGCACACGCAGGCGCGCTACGCGCTGCCGAGCGTGATTGCGGAATTCACCAAGAAATATCCCAAGGTGCGCCTGTCGATCCAGCAAGGCAATCCCGCGCAGATCGCCGACATGGTGGTGCGCGACCAGGCCGACCTGGCCATCGCCACCGAGGGCATCGTGCACCTCAAGGACCTGATCACGCTACCGAGCTATCAGTGGCAGCATGTGGTGGTCACGCCACCCGGACATCCGCTGCTGGAGAAGAAGCACGTCACGCTGGAAGATCTTGCGGCCTACCCGATCATCACCTACGACGCCCACTTCGCCGGCCGGCCAAAGATCGACAAGGCCTTCGCCCTGCGCCAGCTCCAGCCAGACATCGTGCTGGAAGCCATCGACGCGGACGTGATCAAGACCTATGTGGAAGTCGGCATGGGCATCGGCATCGTCGCCGGCGTGGCCTTCGACGCGGCGCGCGACCAGAACCTGCGCAGCGTGCCGGTCGGCCACCTGTTCGGCACCAACGTCACGCATCTGGCTATCAAGCAGGGGGCGTACCTGCGCAGTTTTGTCTACACCTTCATCGAGCTGTTCTCACCGACGCTCAACCGCAAGCTCATCGAGCAGTTGATGGCGGGCGAGCACGAAATCTACGAGTTGTAGGCACTGTGCGAGACTGGAGCGGGGGCAGCGCGCATGCCTTCCCAGGGGCCGGCCACGACGCGCAGGCGTGAAGAAACAAGGGGAGAAAACGGGCAACTATCGTCTGCGCGCTGAAAGCCGAAGCGAAGCGCGCACCCGCCTGAATGCGGTGCGCGTAGTGGTTTACAGCACGGCCGAGGCGCCGCCGTCGATATTGATACTGGTGCCGGTGACGAAACTCGCGGCCGAGGACGCCAGGAAGGTGATCACATTGGCCGCCTCCTCGGCATCACCGACGCGGCCCAGCGGAATGTCCTTTGCCATGTTGGCATAGAGCGTTTCCACATCCGTACCGGTACGCGCGGCGCGCGCCTCGTGCTGGCCGGCGCGCACCAGGCCGATGCACACGGTGTTGACAAGGATGTTCTCGGGCGCCAGTTCCTTCGACAGGGCCTTGGTCAGCGCCAGCCCGGCGGCGCGCGTCACCGAGGTCGGCATCGAGCCGGCGCGCGGCTGCTTGGCGGCAATGGCCGTGAGGTTGATGATGCGACCGCCGCCCTGCCGCTTCATGTGCGGAATGGCGAGCCGCGCCAACCGGATGGCGGCGAACAGCTTGAGGTCGAAGTCGGCCTGCCACGTCGCATCGGCCACGCTCTCGAAGGCGCCGGTCGCCGATGTGCCGGCGTTGTTGACGAGAATGTCGAGCCGGCCGAAGGCTGCCACGGCGGCTTCGATCAGGGCGGCACAGCCCGCTTCCGTGCTGATGTCCTGCGCCACCGCCAGCACCTTGCCTCCAGCGGCGCGAATGGCCTGCTCGACTTCGGCAAGACGCTCCGCCCCGCGCGCCGCAATCACCACTGCCGCGCCTTCCGCCGCGAGCCGCTCCGCCGTCGCCTTGCCGATGCCCTGCGAGCCGCCCGTGATGATTGCTACCTTGCCTTGCAAACCGAGTTCCATGCCTTTCCCCAACTGATTGATTCATGTTCCGGGCAGCCTCGCCGCCCGCAACAGATCATGCCAGATATTCGGCCCGGCGTCCGCCGCCGGCCACGGCCGTGCCCAAGCCGAGGCGATTGTTTTTCAGCACACCCAGCCATGATGCGACTTGCCGGCTGGTTGCATTTCCGGCGCCTCCACATTTTCGTGCAAACTGCCTGCCAAGCCGCGACAGGCAAGCGTTTGCGCAAAATCCATGGCGAAGCGGTGGTCTATAATCAACGCATCCGCACGAATTTTCTGTACCGCAGTCCAGGATAACGGACCGACGTGCCGGCAGGCTCCGGAGGCCGGTACACGCATGACACGAGACCCCGATGACCTTCGACTGGAACAACCCCTATCCCACGACCCGTATCCCCGTGTTCGCACGCAATGTCGTCGCCACCTCGCAGCCGCTGGCAGCGCAGGCGGGCCTGCAGATGCTGCGCAGCGGGGGCAATGCGGTCGATGCGGCGATTGCCGCGGCCGCCATGCTGACCATCGTCGAACCCGTGTCGTGCGGACTCGGCAGCGACGCCTTTGCGATCGTGTGGGATGGCCGGCAACTGCACGGCCTGAACGCCTCCGGCACGGCGCCGGCCGCGTGGAACCCCGAATACTTCAAGCGCAAGTATGGCGAGGATGCCCGGGGCATCGCCAAGCGGCCGCAACGCGGCTGGGACAGCGTCACCGTGCCGGGCGCCATTTCGGCATGGGTGGCCCTGCATGAAAAATTCGGGCGGCTGCCGTTTGCCGACGTGCTGCAGCCCGCCGTCGAGATCGCCGAGCGCGGCCACGCGGTCGCGCCCGTGGTGGCGCACAAGTGGGAAGCCGCGATTCCCGCCCTGCACGACCAGCCGGGCTTCGCGTCGGCCTTCATGCCGCGCGGCCGCGCGCCCGCCATCGGCGAGCGCTTTGTGTTTGCCGAAGCAGCGGAAACCCTGCGCAAGATCGGCGCGACCAACGGCCGTGCGTTCTACGAGGGCGAGCTGGCCGAACGCATGGCGGCGTGCGCCAAGGAATGCGGCGGCGCCATGCAGCTGGCCGACCTGCGCGACTATCGTCCCGAGTGGGTCACGCCGATCAGCCAGCGCTATCGCGGCCATGAGGTGCACGAGATTCCGCCGAACGGCCAGGGCATCGCCGCGCTGATCGCGCTCGGCATTCTCGAACAGTTCGACCTGGGCGGCCTCGCGCTCGACGGCATCGACGCGCAGCATCTGCAGATCGAAGCGATGAAGCTCGCCTTTGCCGACATCTATCGCTACGTGGCCGATCCGCGCAGCATGGACGTGACGCCCGCGCAGATGCTCGACCCCGCCTATCTCGCGCAGCGCGCCAAACAGATCGACCTGCAGCGCGCCACGCACTTCACGCCGGGCATGCCCAAGGCCGGCGGTACGGTGTATCTCACCGCAGCCGACGAGAACGGCATGATGGTGTCGTTCATCCAGTCCAACTACATGGGCTTCGGCTCAGGCGTGGTGGTGCCGGGCACGGGCATCAGCCTGCAGAACCGTGGCGTGGGCTTCTCGATGGATCCCGTCTCGGCCAACGTCGTGGCCGGCGGCAAGCGTCCGTTCCACACTATCATCCCGGCCTTCCTCACCAAGGACGGCGCCCCGGTGATGAGCTTCGGCGTGATGGGCGGCGACATGCAGCCGCAGGGCCACGTGCAGACCGTGGCGCGCATGCTCGATTACCACCAGCAACCGCAGGCGGCGTGCGACGCCCCGCGCTGGAAGGTCAACCGCGACTTCACGCTCGATGTGGAATCCACCATGCGCGCCGACACCGTGGCCGGACTCCAGGCGCGCGGCCACCAGTTGAAGTCGATCGAAGATCCGTACATGGACTTCGGCTCCGGCCAGTTCATCTGGCGCCTCACGGACGATCCCGAAGACGGCTACGTGGCGGCCAGCGACAGCCGCCGTGACGGACTGGCGGCGGGATTCTAGGCCACGCGGCACCCCGGCTGGCATGCACGGCGCGGCATGCCAGTCACCGCAAATTGCGGTAGAGTGATTTCATTCCGCCGGCAGGCGGCGCATGCATGGCGCCGCCTGTGCGCGACCTGATTTCCGGAGAGCGCCATGAACCAGCCTGTGCCACCCGCCCCGATCCGCCGCCTGCATCACTACGCCTACCGCTGCCGCGATGCCGAGGAAACCCGGCATTTCTATGAAGACATCCTCGGCCTGCCGCTGTACCACTACATCGAGAACGACTACGTTCCCTCGACCGGCGAGTTCTGTCCCTACACGCATATCTTCTTCCGGATCGACGACGGCTCTTTCATCGCCTTCTTCGATCTCGGCGACAACGAAGCAGCCGCGCCCTCGCCCAACACGCCGGCGTGGGTCAACCATATCGCCTTCATGGTGGATGATCTGCCTGCACTCCAGGCCGTCAAGCAGCGGCTCGAGCAGCATGGCATCGAAGTCCTCGGCCCCACCGACCATCGCGTCTTCCAGTCGATCTACTTCTTCGACCCCAACGGCATCCGCCTCGAACTGACGGCAATGACCGTACCGGATGCGCAGATGCAGGCCGAATCCGCCGGGGTGCGCGAACGTCTCGACGCCTGGACCCTGAAGAAGAAAGCGCGCCTCGGTACGCGTTGAAACCGCATCTGGTGCACTACCTCACTACATCAACATCCCTCCACGAGCTTTCCGCATGACGACTCTCGCATTCATCGGTTTTGGCGCCATGGGCCGCCCCATGGTGCGCCACCTGCTGGCCGCCGGACACCACATCAACGTCTCCGTCCGCCGCCCGGAAGCGGCCGATGCCGTCAGGGCGCTCGGCGCGCAGCCATGCAGCTCGCCTGCCGAAGCTGCCCGCGATGCGGACGTGGTGTTCACCAATGTCACCTCGACCGCCGATGTGGAAGACGTCCTGCTCGGCGCACACGGCGTCATCCACGGCGCGCGGCCCGGCACGCTCTGCATCGACCACAGCACCATCTCGCCCGTCGCCACGCGGGACATCGCCAAACGCCTGCAGGCTGCCGGCCTGCGCTTTCTCGATGCCCCGGTGTCCGGCGGCGCCGCCGGCGCGGAAGCGGCCACGCTCACCATCATGGTCGGCGGCGACAGCGCCGACCTGGAACAGGCGCGCCCGCTGCTGGAACGCCTCGGCAAGACCATCGCCCATGTCGGCGCTGCCGGCAGCGGCCAAGTCGCCAAGGCCTGCAACCAGATCGTGCAGGTCACCACCATTCAGGGCATCGCCGAAGCCATGCTGTTCGCCACCAGCCAGGGCACCGATCCGCAGAAGATCCTCGATGCCATCGCCACCGGTTTCGCCGGCAGCCGCATGCTCGACCTGATGGGCCCGAAGATGGCGCAGCGCGACTTCAAGGCCGGCATCGAAGCGCGCCTGCATGAAAAGGATTTCGGCCTGGTACGCGAAGTGGCCCGAGAACAGCATCTGTACATGCCGGCGATGGAAGCGGTGGCCGCGCAGCTACGCACTCTGGTGGAGCAAGGACGCGGGCGCGATGACACCTCGTCGTTGCTGCCGGTGCTGGAGAGTCAGCAGCCAACGAAGAGATAGGCGCCCGCCAGCATTCCGACGCGCGGACAGCAACGATGGAACATGCCCAGCATTCCGACAACGTCCGTGCGGCTGTTGCGCAAGAGATCCGATCGACTGCGCTGATCCAGTGCCATGCAAGGGCGTGGATAAACCTGTTGGTGTGCAACCCTGAGTATTGCCCCTTGTCGCCATGAACAACCCGGCAATTGAGCACCGGTGGTACAACGCGATCTCAAGGGTGGCATCACAGCCCCTGCATGAAAAGATTCGGCCTGATACGCGTAGTGCCACGAGCTGAGCATCTGCACATGCCGGCGATGGAAGCGGTGGCCGTGCAGCTGCGCACACTGGTGAAACAGGAACGCGGGCGCCGACACCTCATCTACATCGGATACACCGGCGTCCACCGATGTACCGAGAACTATCGCATAAGGCGGCAAAGTGTCGCACAGCTCAAATCGGGAGACCATTCGCCTTAAGGACATGGCATTTCAGGCGAGGCGCCAGTACGCCGGGCTTAACCGCGCCCACCGAAAACTAACTAAAACACTGCAAAACACAGTAACAGCCGCGTAACAGTACGCTATGGCATACCGTATTGTGATGGGCAATATCAGCCATCACCATCGGAAATGCATCATGCTCAAAACGTTGCGTCATCACTTTTCAAGCGGTGCGACATCGCCGTCAATTGCGCACTCTGCAAGCACGCCAGCTCATCCAGCGACCACTGAGCCACGCGTTCGCCGTTCGCCAGCACCCCGCTTTCGTCCGACCCGCTGGGACGCCAAACAGATTCGGGCGCTAGCAGGCAAGAAAATTCTATGGAATGAAGCCTACCCTGGCATCTACCTACGTGCGCATCATCGAGATAGCAATGGCGATTTTCTGAAAATGGTATCCGACAGGTTGAATCGCCTCGCAGCAACGACTGAGGGCCATGCGCTTCTGGCGGGGATCTCGGCAGCACACCTTGCTCATCCCGCCATCGAGTTGCAAATACTGCCTCTTGAGTGCGATTTCTATGCCCCGCCCAGAAACGAGCACGATGCATACTATTGGCAGCGAGTGCGAGGCGGAAATGGACGTCACTATGGTGGGAGAATCTATATCAACGTATTTAGATTCAAAACAGATACGCTGTGCGATGTCGAACAAGTTCTGTGTCACGAACTTAACCATGCATACGTGGATCTCTGGCCCCGGTTTTTCACGATGGATGGTGACGCATGCGCTGCGCATGATCGCGGGGTATGGGCGAATGAGGAATTTTACGTAATGGGAGCCGGAAACCATATGGGGAAGGCGCCAATGAGCCAGCTTCGCAATACGTTGCTGGAAGGACGCAGGCTACAACTTGGATATGGTGAAAACCTAGGGTACGACATCCCGACCCCTGATGAACGTAATAGCGGCGACGAAGCGATCTTTCCGGCCCCGCTGAACAGTCCGACGAACAATACAGTTCATTTTGTGAAAACGTCACAAAACAGCCAGGATGAAAAGGAACGTGAGGCAGATCATCGTTTCTTCACTGATCAACTCACCTTACTCGCGACCTGCTCTGCAACGATAGGGAGCCATGCAGAATCGCTTATGAAATCGGATGCGGTGGCAACAGACGGCATCACGGAAGTGCTGGCCCCTGCGGCGTTTTCCAACGATATAGGCGCCTCGAGTTTTGATCCACGGATGATGCCAACATTGCGCGACAAACACCGGGCACAAGAAACCATATTCCGCGAGGCGATTCATCTGGCTCAAGCAAACCGCTATTCCGCGGCTCATCGGCTGGTCAAGTTTTTTCCTGCCGATATGCTCTCACACCTTGATCATGCTGGCCATCGGCGCATCGAGGTGGATACGGTCAAGCGACTGATTGGAACACGTTATGCTGAAAGTGTTGAAAAGCAGCTGGCCAATATTCGAATCAACGACATGCTGGCTGCATACCAATCTTACGTCGACTTGTATGCGCTCGCCGCGAAATCGAAGAAACCACTTATGCGCAACGGACGGGAAGAGTTACGCACTCCCCAGGAATATATCCGTGATCTGGATGCCCATTTCGAGGAGATCTGGTGCAACGCAATGAAACCTGTAGCTCGCAATACACAGTCATACCGTAATCTGGATTTCGAGCGAAATCTGTTCGATGTTGGCGCAAAAAAACTGGCGGAGTTGTTCTACTATCGGCAAGACCGGTCGGAAAGAGTCTCAGCGTACATGGAAGTGCTGGCGCGCACGCCGAGTTCCGTTTTTCAGCAGACAACCTGACCATGCTCGCACAGTGCCCGTAGGGCCAGCGCGCTATATGGTGCATTGTCTGGACCTATAAATTCCGGCATAATGCCGAACTTCGCCCACGCGGCGAAATACTGCCCGAGTGGTGAAATTGGTAGACGCAGGGGACTCAAAATCCCCCGCCGCAAGGCGTGCCGGTTCGATTCCGGCCTCGGGCACCATCAGATTCTACGAGCCGTTTTTCTGGCCCGGCATACCGGCGCCCCGCCCGGGGCGCGGCACACCTCCAAAATTACAGCGGCGGCAGACTATGCCCCCGGCTCGCACGACGCGAATAGTAGGCGAACGTCACCTCCATGCGCTTGGGCGTGCTGACCCAGCGTTGGGCTTCACGGCCCAGTTCCGGATCGATCGGCTGGATCTCGCCGGCTGCCATGGCGAGCAGTTGCAGACGCGCGGCGCGCTCGAACATCACGCCGAGCACACAGGCTTCCTCGACCGTGGACCCTGTCACGAGCAAACCATGGTGTGACAGCAGGATGGCTTTCTTGTCGCCGATGGCTTTCGAGATAATCTCGCCTTCTTCGTTGCCAACCGGAATGCCCGGCCATTTCGGCAGAAAGGCGCACTGGTCGTACAGCACGCATGCATCCATGTGCGAGACGATCAACGGGACTTCCAGCATCGCCAGTGCGGAGACGTGCGGTGCGTGCGAATGCACGATGCAGTTGACGTCGGGACGCGCACGATACAGCCACGAGTGAAAGCGGTTTGCCGGGTTGGGCATGCCGGTACCTTCGAGCACCTGCAGGTCATCGTTCACCAGCAACAGATTGTCGGCATTGATTTCGTCGAAGCCGAGGCCAAGGCGCTGGGTCCAGTAGGTGCCCGGTTTCTCTGCGCGTGCCGTGATCTGGCCGGAGAGGCCAGAGTCGTGGCCGAAGGCGAAGAGGATGCGGCACGTTTCTGCCACGGCTTCGCGCAGCGGCATTTTTTCTGCGGCGAGCTGCGACTGCATCTGCTGCAGTGACGAGGCAACGATCTCGTCTTTCTTGAGGTGCATGGTGTCAGCCATGTCGGTACTCCTTGAGTGGTCTTGCAATGCCGGGGGCGCAACGAGGGCGCCCACCCGGCTGTGATTCTCGATATCGTTACTTGGCGCCCTGCTTCAGCAAACCGGCCCAGCGCTTGTCTTCGGTGGCGATCAGCTTGCGGAATCCGTCCGGTGTCGATGCCATGACTTCCGTCCCTTGCGCTTGCAACGTTGCCTTGAATTCCGGATCGGCCAGCGCCTTGCCAATCGCGCCGTTCAGTTGCTTGACGATGGCTGGCGACACGCCGGCCGGTCCCACCACGCCGGAGATCGAACCAGACACCAGCTTCGGGAAACCAAGTTCAGCGGTCGATGGCAGATCAGGGGCTGTCGGCACGCGCTGAGGATTGGCGATGGCGAGCGCTCGCAATTTTCCAGACATCACGAACGGCATCACTTGCGGCGACCCTTCGAAGGTCATGTCGACCTGTCCTGAAACCACATTACTGACGGATTCGGCACCGCTCTTGAACGGAATATGCAGGAAACTGACCTTGGCGGTGTCCTGCAGGATGCGCATTCCCTGGTACGGCGAGCTACCGACACCGGCCGTCGAGAAGCTGACGGATTCCGGCTTGGCCTGCGCCAGCTTGACCAGTTCGGCCAAGGTCTTGGCCTGGACATTCGCACCTACGGCGATGACGTGCGGTGTAGATGCGACCGTTGAAATATAGGTGAAATCCTTGGCGCTATCGAAACGTACCTGCATGTCGGTATGCGGATTCACCGCCAGCACACCGACGGTGGCAAACAGCAGCGTGTAGCCATCTGGCTGGGCACGCTTCACGTACTCCGCGGCAATGTTGCCGCCTGCGCCCGGACGATTTTCAATGACCACGGATTGCTTGAGTTGTTCCGACAGCGCCTTGCCGGTGGCTCGCGCCACCAGGTCAGTAATACCGCCCGCGCCGAAGGGCACGACCAGCGTGATCGGACGCTCGGGATAGGCAGCCGCGGCAGGGCCGGCGCCCACGAGGGTGAGCAGTGTCACAGCCGCTGCAAGTTGGGGAAATGGCAGGGGAAATGGTAGACGCATTGGGCACGCTCCTGGACAGGTGACGGGGGCACAGCGATCAATCGAATCGCCAAAGAAACAACGGTGTCGATAATGACACCTTTGTGTCCTAAAGGCAACGAGATTGTCATGTGCTTCCGGGACCATTAGAATGAGGCGTGCCGCAAGTGCATCCGGGTTGTACTTTTGTCCCAGGAGAAGCGGCATGCCAACCCGCTATTTCGATGACCAAAGCCACTCCGCTCAGCGCCAACCCAATCGCCGACAGGCTCGCCGAACACCGCAAGCTGAACGGCCTGACCCTTGAGGAACTGGCCCGGCGCGCATCGCTGACCAAGAGCTATCTGTCGAAACTGGAACGCGGACTGTCGTCCCCGACGATTGCCACGGTACTGAAGCTGGCGGAAGCGTTGGGTGTAACCGTCGATCAGTTGATCACCCCGCGACGCCAGGAAAGCGAGATCCTGCACGTGAAGGCGACCGACCGCGTGCCGTTCAGCCGCTCGGCCGAGCGGCCAGGATACACATACGAAGCCATCGCCACCGAGCGCGCGGACAAATCCATGATGCCGTTCATCATGATGCCGCCATTCGCAATCAAGGACGGCCCGATGTCGAGCCACACGGGGGAGGAACTGATCTTTGTCGTGTCTGGTGAGATGGAAGTGGTGTTCGAAGACCGGACCATCCATATGGTCGCAGGCGATTCGCTGTACTTCAACGCATCGATTCCGCACCGCTCGCGTTCGCTCGGCAAGACACAGGCGCAAGCGCTTGTCGTAGTCAGCCGCCCCAAGACATCGACCGACGCGGCCTAGGCGCACCGGTTTGCGGGCAGGCTTGCCGAGAGCCGTCGACAGCTAGCGCTCGGCAGGCTCGTCGCCAGAAGCGCCAAGCCCAAAACCCATGGCGCCCATGCCGGCACCCATTGCCGCACCGCCTCCTCTCCCTCCACCACCGCCGCCGCCACGGCCGCCCTCCTGTCCGCCGGCGTTGCGCGCGCCCTGATTGCCACCCTTGCCCGATGCGTTGGCGGGTCGCGTCGGCCCTTGGCTGGGAATGGCCAGATCAGGTGGAACTGGATCGAGATCAAGCACGCGGCGGATGAAATCACGCAGCGATACCACCAGCGCATCCGTGCGAATCGCCCGGCCGGCGGCAAGATCGCTCGCGGCATTGGCCGCGAGACGGACCTGTTCCTCGGTGCCGAGCAGGATCACATCTGACAGCGCCGCCTCGACAGCATCGCGCACGCGACGCGCACGGTCACTGCCCGCATGGGGATCGACCGCCATGCCGGATGGCGGCGGCAATGTCGCAGGCGACTCAGCGGAAACATCGCCCTCTTCGGCACGCGCGGACGCGACCTGCCGCAGGCGCATATCGCGCAAGTGAGTCGGGTCGACCGACAGGTTGCCGGTGAAAGAACCGCCGAGCACCTTGTAGGCGGCGATCAGCGTGCGCAGCCGCTCGTTGATCTGGCGATTCTCGCGCTCGCGCCGCTGCTGCACGGTCTGCATGATCAGCAGCCGGATGCCGACGCCAATCAGGGTGATCACCGCCAGCCCCAGCAGCGTGGTCAGCAAGGTCTGCCACGAAGAGAAATCGAGCATGCGCACGCGGTGCCTCCGTCCGTCCAATGCAGGCATCTTGCCAGAAAACACCAGCCGCTCGCTGATCACGGACAACACTTCCGCTTCCCCGCCATTCCAGAATGGACTGGATGCATGAGCGATTGTCGTTTGTGCCGCGCGCGGCCTCAACCGTATGATGCAGTGGCCCGACTGCGCTGGCGGCGTTCTACGCCCCCGCAGCCATCAGACAGATAAGGAGACCCTGCCATGAAGTTCACGCCCCGGTTCCGCGCCCTGTGCGGTGCGCTTGCGTGTGTTGCCATGACCGGCGCCGCAACGGCCCAGTCCCAGAATTACCCTGCCGAGCCGATCAAGCTGATCGTGGCGTTTGCGCCGGGCGGCATCACCGATTCCATCACCCGGCTGGTCGCTGCCGAAATGGGCAAGCTGCTCAAGCAGAACGTGATCGTCGACAACCGCCCGGGCGCAGGCGGCCAGGTTGGCACGGAGTATGTGAAACGCCTGCCGCCAGATGGCTACTCGCTGCTCGTCGCAGCCTCCGGCTATGCCATGGCGCCGGCACAGAAGCCGGTTGGCTATGATCCCGAGAGTGATTTCGAGCCGGTGGCCCTGCTTGGCAGCGCTCCGAATGTGCTGGTCGTCCATCCGTCCGTGCCCGTCAATGATGTAAAGGGCCTGGTCGCATACAGCAAGTCGCAGGGCGGGCTGCCGTACGCGTCCGCCGGCACCGGTGGCGCCAATCACCTCGCGGGCGTGATCCTGCAGGACATGAGCGGCGCCAAGCTCGTGCACGTTCCGTACAAAGGTGCAGCGCCCGCCGCCACCGACCTGATCGCCGGTTCGGCGCCGTCCGGCTTCATCGACCTCATGACCATCAAGCCGCACATCGACTCCGGCAAAGCCAGGGCCATTGCCCTGACAAGCGCCACGCGCAGCCCGCTGCTGCCGAAACTGCCGACCATCGCCGAATCCGGCTACCCCGGCTACGACGTGTCGGTGTGGATGGGCGTATTCGCGCCAGCCAAGACGCCGCCGCAGATCGTCCAGAAATTGAACGAGGCCATTCGCACGGTGCTCAAGCAGCCGGACGTCCATGCCCGCCTGGTCGCCAACGGCATCGAAACGCAACCGAACATGACCGCCGACGGCTTTCGCAAGTATGTGAAGGCCGACCTGATCCGCTGGAAGCAGGTCACCGAAAAAACCGGCATCAAGTTCGACTAGACGCACAGGACGAGCATCATGATTGCGTATGGAAAGCGCGCGCTCGGCGAGAAGAGCCGCCGCGCGCTGGCATTGGGCGCGCAAGCACCCTACTACAAGAGCGAATGGATGTCGTGCGGACAGGACCCATGGCTGTCGCCGACCATTTTCATGGTCGAGCAGCCGCCGGGTTCGCAGTTGCCGACTCACTTCCATCGCCAGAACGAGTTCCAGGTCGTCATCCGTGGCAGCGGTTCCATCGGCACGCATGCGGTGGCGCCCATCTCCGTGCACTACGCGGGCGCCTATACGGGATATGGTCCCGTCACTGCCGGGGAAGACGGACTCACATACTTCACCATCCGTCCGGTGTTCGACACTGGTGCCGTGCTGGCATCCGAAGCGCGGACACAAATGATTCGCGGACCCAAGCGCCAGGCTTATGCCAGACCCTATGCCATCCAGTCGCGCCAGGCGCAAGACTCCGCGCGCAGCGAGGTACTGATATCACCCGAGGCCGATGGCCTGTACTGCGGTGTCGAGTCCATGCCGGGTGGCGGACAGTTCCAGACGGAATGTCACCTGCAGAGCGGTGGCACGTTCTATCTCGTGCTCGATGGCGAACTCGATGTCGCAGGCGAAAAACTCGCGCGATGGGAAAGTGCATTCCTGTCTGCCGGCGAACCGTCGATCACCCTCCACGCCGGCGATGCAGGCGCGACCGTCCTGGTGATGCGTTCGCCGGCGACCGATGCAGCCTACCTGCCCACCCGCGAAGGAGCCTCGCATGTCGCAACCCGCTGATCCCCGCGTGTGGGACTGCCTGCTGTGCGGCTATTCCTACGACCCCGCCGCCGGTGCGCCAGACCATGGCATCGCTGCCGGTACGCCGTGGGAGGCCGTACCGGCCGACTGGGCCTGCCCCGAATGCGGCGCCGGCAAGGGCGACTTCGATCCCGACATACGCTGATGCATTCTCCCGGGGCCCGCACCGCGCGCGGGCCTGTCTGCTGCTTCTCCTGACTATTCATGACGAATCCAACTGAGCTGGGCCCCGTGGTCATCGTAGGCGGCGGACATGCCGGCATCGAGCTGGCGTTCGAGTTGCGCAAGCTTGATGACGTATGCTCCATCACCGTGCTGGGTAGCGACCCGGCCTTGCCTTACCACCGGCCAACGCTCTCGAAGCAATTCCTCATGAGCACGGCGGACGATCCACAACCGCTGCGTGCCGCCAGTGCCTATGCGGAAAAGAACATCACCCTGCGCACCGCCACGCGTGTCGCCCACATCGACCGGGCTGCGCAGCAGGTCCGGCTGGAGACCGGGGAAGTTGTCGCCTATGGCTGCCTCGTTCTTGCGACTGGGGGCACACCGCGCACGCTGGCACTGCCGGGGCTGCCCGCGAGTGTGCCGAATCTCGGTACGCTCCGGACACTGGCCGATGCCACCGCGCTGCGGGGACAACTGCGCGCAGGCGCGACGCTGGCCATCATCGGTGCAGGCTATATCGGCCTCGAAGTTGCGGCCGCCGCGCGTGCGCTTGATGTCGAGGTCCATGTCTTCGAGCAGCAGCCGCGCCTGCTGTCACGCGTCGCATCGCCCGCGCTGGCAACGTTCCTGGCCTCAGCCCACGCAAGAGCAGGCGTGGCATTGCATACGGATACGGTGTTGACGAGCGCAAGATGCCGCGACGACGGATGCCTCGCGCACCTGGATTTCGAGCATACGGCGAATGGGCATGGAAACCTTGAGGTCGATGCCATGCTTGTGGGCATCGGCATCGTGCCTGACACCGGGCTGGCGCAGGACTGCGGCTTGGCGGTCGATGATGGCATCGTGGTCGATGACCATTTCCGGACATCCGATCCGCATATCCGCGCGCTCGGCGACTGCGCACGGCAGCATCACGCCTTCTATGCACAGTCCATGCGCATCGAGTCGATTCCCAACGCACTCGAACAGGCACGCGCGCTAGCCGGCGTGCTGACCGGGCACGCCCCCCGCGCGCATACACCGCCGTGGTTCTGGTCGGACCAGTACAAGCTCAAGATCCAGACGGTTGGCCTGCCACACGGCAGCGATGCCACCGTGCAGCGCGGTACGGCCGAGGATGGATCGTTCGCGCTGTTCCATCTGCGCGAAGGTATCGTCGTTGCCGTGGAAGCGGTCAACCGCGCGAAGGACTTTCTTGCCGGCAAACAGCTGGTTGCCGCGCGTGCACAACCCGCTGCTGCCATGCTGGAAGACCCCGGCGTCGATCTGGCGAAGATGAGGTAATCGCCTCCTGTGGCGCGGCGCGCGCCTAACGCACCCTAGCGGCGCGGTTGCCCCGCCAGGAGCGCAACGCGCACGGCGTGCTGCCCGCCAGCCTGGATCAGGCACTCGCGAAAAGCCGCCTTGAGCCGCTGCTTGCCGCTGTCCGCAAGCTGGGCAAAGACGATCGAACGCATCATGCCGCTCTTGCCGAACGGTACGGCCTGCAGGCGATGCAGCTTCAGGAAAGTCTTGCTACTCAGCGGGATAATCGATACCCCGAGGCCATACCGGACCATTTGCCCAATCGCCTCTAAGGAGTCCAGCTCCATGACCAGATTGGTCGGCAACTTGCGTTTCTGCAGATCGGCCTCGATGAGGCGGTTCACCCAGAAATTACGATTGAAGCGGATGTAGGGATACCGCGCCAGCAACTCGCGATCCGTCATGGTTGGGGTATTCATTGGGGCAATCACCACGATCGGCTCTTCGGCGAAAGGGGTCCACTCGAGATCCGGGAGCGGACCGCCGGGGTCGCTGATGATCGCGGCATCCAGCTCACGATGCCGCAGGCGATCCGCGAGCGATGGCGACAACCCGTGCTCGAGGCGGATCTGTGCCCGCGGGTGCGCGCGCCGGAATGCCAGCAGCGCCTTCGGCAACACACCGGTCAACGCCGTGGGAATCGCGCCGATTTGCAGTGTCCCGGTCAGGTCCTCTGAGGAGGAGACAGCTTCATACAATTCCCCGTACTGCGCGACCACGGCGCGCGCCTGGACGACCAGCGCATGTCCCTGTGCGGTCAGCTGCGCTGGCTTGCGCGCACGATTCAGCAGCACCGTCTTGAATTCGCTCTCCAGCTTGGCAATCTGCGCGGCGGCAGCCGGCACGCTGACGAATACCCTCTCGGCAGCTGCCGAGATGCTGCCGAAATCGGCGACCGCGATCAGTGTCTTCAATTCCTTGATCGACATCTTTCCATCCCCTCTCGCACAGCCTTGCACCTGCGCATCATTTTAGGTTTTGATTAACTTGATCAGAAAATAATACAGAAAAACAAAATATTGGAGACTGCTACGCTTCAGCGCATCCCATTCAACACGGAAGATGCGAAATGACAGCAACACAAGGAAAACTGGCAGGTAAGGTCGCAGTCGTCACCGGCGGTGCAAGCGGTTCGGGCGCAGCGATCTGCCGCGAATTCGTTCTGCAGGGTGCGCGCGTTGCCATTGCTGACCGGAATCAGGAAGCCGCCGTCCGCCTGGCCACGGAACTGGCAGAGTTGGGCGAGGCACGCGCATTTGCGGTGGACATCACGGACTCCACGGCTGTCAACGCACTGGCCGCCGAAGTACGCGCCGCGTTCGGGCATCATGCCGACATCCTCGTCAACAACGCTGGCGTGCGCATCGTCAAACCTGTGCTGGAACACACGGATGATGATTGGCACAAGATGATCAGCATCAACCTGACCGGGCATTTCTTCTGCACCCGCGCCTTCGCGCCCGCCATGGTGGACACGGGCTGGGGCCGTGTCATCAACATTGCCTCGATCGCCAGCTTCGTGGGGCGCCCGGACCGCGCCGCATACTGCGCCGCTAAATCCGGTGCACTGGGACTGACCCGTGGCACCGCCATTGACCTGCGTCATCGCGGTGTGACGGTCAACGCCATTGCACCGGGATCGATTGCCACGCCGCTGAACGCGGAAGCCAAGAACGACACCGATGTGGACTGGGGCGCGGAAACCCTGGTCGGCCGCTGGGGTGAAGGGCGCGATATCGCATTGGCTGCCGTCTACCTGGCATCTGATGATGCCTCGTACGTCAACGGTACGACGCTCACGGTGGATGGCGGGTGGGTCTCCGCCAAGGCACGCGACGGCGAGATCGCATCGCACGCTTGATGGTGCCGCTGCGGCCAAGCACACATACTAAAAACATGGAGGAAGACATGCAACAGATTTCCCGTCAGCGACGTGCCCTGCTGTGCGCCACCGCCCTTGGTGCAATCCTGTGCGCGGGCGGCGCACCATCTGCCATGGCACAGACCTACCCGGCCAAGCCGGTGCGCATCATCGTGCCATTCCCGGCCGGCGGCGTCACCGATCTGATTGCGCGCCTGCTGGCCGAAAAACTCGGCGCGACATGGAAGCAGAACGTCATCGTCGAGAACCGGGGCGGCGCGAGCGGCATGATCGGTGCTGACCTGGTCGCCAAATCGCCGCCAGATGGCCTGACCCTGCTGCTGTCCTCGACGGCCGAGGTGGCCATCAACCAGAACCTCTACAAGAACATGTCTTACGATCCGGCACGCGATCTGCTGCCGATCACGCTGACCGCCACGACGCCGCTGATCTGGGTGACGCACCCGAAGACCGGCCTGACGAACTTCGAGGCGCTGGCGGCCGCGAAACGTGCCGGCAAGAGCGTGTCGTACGCTTCGGCTGGCAGCGGTGGCGTGCAGCATATGGCTGGGGCACTGGTGGAAACCAAGCTGAAGATGGGGCTCGCCCACATTCCGTATCGCGGCGGCTCCCCTGCCGTTGCCGATGTCCTGGCTGGGCACGTCGATACCTCGTTCTCCTCTGCCCCACTGGTGGTCCAGTACATTCGCGACAAGCGGCTAAATGGCCTGGCGGTGACCTCGACCAAACGCATGGCAGCACTTCCCAATCTGCCGACAATGAATGAAGCGCTCGGGATCCAGGATTTCGAAGTGCTCAACTGGTACGGGCTGTTCGCCTCCAAGGGAACGCCTGTCGCCATTCTCGACAAGATCAACCACGACGTGGTCGCAGTGCTGCAGATGCCCGAAGTACGCGCGCGCATCACCGAAGCCGGGGCGGATCCTGTTGGTAACAGCCGCGAGGCGTTCTCGACCTTCTGGCGTGCGGAGATCGGCAAGTATGCGGACATCATCGCAGCCTCCGGTGCGAAAGTGGACTGAGTCGATGAGTGCGCATCAAGCCGGAACCGGAAGCGCCACCGCTCGCCCGGCGCTGCACATCCGCGCGATCGAGATCTTCCGCGTGGCCGTGCCGCTGGTCGGCGAGGGGTTTCGCAATGCCTATGCCCATAGTGTCGACCAGCACAGCATCATCGTCCGTATCACCACGGACGAAGGCATCGGCTATGGCAATGTGGACCCCCTGCCAGGATACTCGGCGGCCTCCATCGATCAGTCCCTGGCGGCGTTGCGCGATACCTTGGCACCGGCCCTGCTGGGCATGGACGCCGCCCAGCCCAACGCTATCCTCGCCACCATGGAGACGCAATGCCCCCAGGGCTACGAAGCCATGGCGGCGCTGGAGATGGCGTGCCTCGACGCATTGGCCAACGCACTGAAGGTTCCGGTGTGTACGCTGCTCGGCGGCGCTGTCCGGCACACAGTCGGATTCAATGCGTGGATCGGACTGGTCGATGCCGGCCACGCGGCACGCGAAGCAAAAGCGTGGCAGGCACGCGGCTTCCGCTCGGCCAAGATCAAGCTCGGCAGCGGCGTCGATGCCGATTGCGCCCGCGTGCTTGCGGTCCGCGCCGCGGTCGGGAAGACCATGGCGCTGCGCGCGGATGCCAACGCAGCCTATTCCGTGGCTGACAGTATTGCGCTCGGCCGTGCGCTCGCGCCGGCGGAACTGCAACTGCTCGAACAGCCGGTCGCAGCCGATGATCTGGCAGGACTTGCGGAGGTGCGCCGTGCCGTGCCGATGCCCATCATGGCGGACGAGGCCATCACGGACCATGCGAGCCTGATCGATGTCATCCGTGCAGGTGCGGCAGACATCATCAAGCTCAAGGTCATGAAGCAGGGTGGCCTGCTGCGCACGCGCGCCATGATCGACACGGCCGCGGCGGCAGGCATGCCTGTCGTGATCGGCCACGGTTTTGGTCTGGGCATCAGCACCCTCGCAGAAGTGGCAGTGGCCGCGAGCACGCACGCCGTGATGGACGGACTTGAAGCCGTAGGCCCGTTGAAAATGCGTGACGATATCTGCGTCAGTCCGCTCGACCTGTCCGGCGGTACGCTGCAGGTGCCAAGACACATTGGCTGGGGTGCGATGGTGGATCCGCACAAGCTCCAGCAATATCAGGTCGAGTACGTTTCGATACGGGCATAGCCGCTGGCGGCGGGAATGCCGCTACGATGGTTGATCTGCGACTACGCCATCCGCCGCATGTGAAATGCCCAGGATCGTCTCCTCCGCAATCGCCAGGAAGCGCGCTGCGGCGAGCGACAGGCGTGTGTTGATGCGGCTGACGAGATACAGCTTGTGGGCAATCGCATCGCCTTCGATCGGCACCACGGCCAGCCCGAGCGACTGCGCGAGCTCGGTGACGTAGCCGGGAATCAGCGCAATACCCGCGCCGTACCGGCACAGCGCGAGGCTCGACATCAGCGATCCGCCGCCGATCACCGAGGTGAATTCCAGCCCCTCGCCAGCCAGCACCTGGTTGACGATGCGGCCGAAGCCATAGCCTGCGCGCAGGCCGATATGCGGATAGGCTGCGAGCGCCGCCAGCGTGGCGCTGGGGGCTGCCGCCAGGGTATGTTCGGGACGGCAGGCAACCCACATGCTGCTGCGGTACACCTCCCGCCGCTGCAGCTTGGGATGCGGCTCGGCCATCGAAACCAGCGCGACATCGGCCTTGCCGTTCAGGACATGGTCGATCCCCTCATCCGTGGTCAGCTCGTACAACTCCAGATGCACGGCGGGATTCTCGGCATGAAAGACCTGGATGGCGGGCGCCATGAGGCTAGCCATGATGAGGGGCGACGCGGCAATATGCACGCGCCCACGATCCAGCGACTTGAGGCTGCGGACACTGCGTTCGGCCACATCGACAGACGCGAGGATCTCGAGCGCCAGCGCATACAGTTCCGCTGCGCCGTCGACCGGAATCAAGGTGCGCGCGGAACGTTCGAACAGCTGGAACTCCAGTGCATCCTCGAGCTCGCGGCAGATCTTGCTGACCGCCGATTGCGTCATGTGCATGCGCTCGCCCGCCAGCGTGAAGCTGCGCGTCTGGTAGGCCGCAACGAAAACCTTGAGCTGGCGGATGGTGATATTCATGTCTGGAGTGGTCTCAGCGGCAAGTTCGATCTGGTGGCATACTGGGCGCACGCGCATGCTGGCGCCGTGATTGCCGGCATGCTGCGGTCTGGCGCGACACACGTAATGTCCCACCATTCAAGATTGATTTCCATCCGGCCCCCGCGCAGTCGACAGTATGCCTCGCCGGATCTGATACCAGAACACCGATATTCCGATGACGACGCACAACCTCTTCCTGGATGAAGCCATCGCGCTGGCGCTGGCAAACGTACAAGATGGAGGCCGGCCCTTCGGCGCCGTGGTGGTCAAGGAAGGCCGCATCATCGCACGCGGTGTCAACCGCATGCAGGCGGATCACGACCCGACCGCGCATGCGGAACTGCTGGCCTTGCGTGCCGCCGGGCAGGCGCTGCGCAGTACGCGGCTCGACGGCTGCGCCGTCTATGCCAGCGGCCAGCCATGCCCCATGTGCCTGGCAGCCATGCGCATGGCGGGCATACACGACATCACCTTTGCTTACTCGAATGCACAGGCCGAACCGTTCGGCCTGTCGACCGCGGCCATCGCCGCGGAACTGGCCAGACCGCTCGATCAGCAGCCCGGTCTTTCACTGCGTCACGAACCGCAGCAGGTCCCGGATGAGGACCACCTCTATCGTATCTGGCAGCAGCGCATAGCGCGCCAGCCATAACCCGTCCAGCAGAGAGGAGAAGCGGCGTGACGGATCTGAGCCATTCCAGGAACAATGTATGGCGTCTGGCGATCGCACAAGCGCTCGCTGGCGCAAACTCGACCGTGGTGTTCGCCACCGGCGCGGTCATCGGCCACGGGCTGGCGCCAAACAAATCGCTGGCCACCTTGCCGATCTCGATCTTCGTGGTTGGCATGGCAGCCGGTACCCTGCCAGTCAGCGCGATTGCCGAACGGTTCGGGCGCAAGACAGCTTTTCAGGTAGGCACCGCGTGCGGTATCGCCATGGGGGTGATTGCGGGCCTGGCGCTGTACCTGCACTCGTTCGCGCTGTTCTGCCTGGCGATGGTGTTCGGCGGCGCGTATGCGTCGGTGGTGCTGTCGTTCCGCTTCGCCGCCGCCGAATGCGTAGCGCCGGCTGACCGGGCCAAGGCGCTGTCGACCGTACTGGCAGGCGGGGTGGTCGCGGGGGTCATCGGGCCGCAACTGGTCACCTACACGATGTATCTGTATCCGCCGGCCGCGTTCATGCTGACGTATATCCTTGCCGGCGCCGTGGCGCTGATCGCGTCATTCGTGCTCGCCGGCATCCAGCTGCCGCACACCCCGGCCAAGGCAGATGCGGTCGGCGGGCGTCCGCTCGGCATGATTGTGCGGCAGCCGCGCTTTATCGGGGCGGTGGTCTGCGGTGTGGTCAGCTACGCGCTGATGAATTTCCTGATGACTTCCGCGCCGCTGGCGATGAAACTGCATGGCCATTCGCAGGAAGCATCCAACCTGGGACTGCAGTGGCATGTCATTGCCATGTATGCGCCCAGCTTCTATACCGGCAAGCTGATCACGCGTTTTGGCGCGAAGCCGGTGGTGGTGGTCGGCCTGGCCCTGATCGCGATGTCAGCCGTCGCCGGCCTCATGGATGTGGCACTGATGAACTTCTGGGTTGCGCTCATCCTGCTCGGCGTAGGCTGGAACTTCGGCTTCGCGGGTGCCTCGGCGCTCGTGCTCGAATGCCACAACGCAGCGGAGCGTACGCGGGTCCAGGGCCTGAACGATTTCATCGTGTTCGGCACCATGGCGCTCGGCTCGTTCGCCTCGGGCGACCTGCTGGACCGCTATGGATGGGAAGTGGTGTGCTGGCTGATGTTCCCGCCGGTGCTGATCGCTTTCGCCACACTGGCAATGACACGCGGATCGGCAAGGCAACCGGCAGTGGAGTCGCCGGCTGCGAAGTAGACTTATGCGCCGGGCCTGTCCCGGCGCGGCATCCCTCAGGCTGCCACGCGTTCGAGCTGCACGAACTGTCCTGCGTGGAAGCCCAGCGGCTCGTTGACGTAGCGCTTGCAGGTCAGTACTTCACCCACGAAGATGATGTGATCGCCGCCCTCGTAACGATGGACTGTGCGGCATTCGAAATGTGCAGCGCAATGCTCGATGAGCGGCAGTCCGGTGCGTCCCTCCAGGATATCGATGCCTGCGAAGCGATCCACGCCACGGGTAGCAAAACGCATGGCGACATCGCGCTGGGCGTCGCTCAGGATATTGATCGCAAAACGATCGCCTTCCATGAAGCTCTGCAGGCTGGACGATTTCTTGTCGAGGCTCCACAGCACCATTGGCGGCGTCAGCGAGACCGCATTGAAACTGTTCGCCGTGAGTCCAACCGGCTGGCCGGCCGGATCGAGCGTGGTGACGACTGTCACACCGGTAATGAACTGCCCCAGCGCGGCACGAAAATCTTTGCTGTCGAAGGTATCCATACACGTTTCCATGCGAGTCATTCACCAGCAGGTCGCTGGGTACTTTGATTGCACTGACCGGACGGCAACCGCCGGCGTGCACGCAGCCCGGCCTTGCAGTCGCCTCTGCCCCTGCAACCGCGGTCTTCGCTACGATTGCAGCAGCGGCATCACCAATCGCCCAAAGATCGCCGCTTCATTGGCATGTGGATAGCCCGACAGGCAAAAGCCGCTGCATCCGGCCGCGAGGAATTCCTTGAGCTGATCGGCCACCTGCCGGGGATTGCCCACCACCGCCACACCGGCGCCCAGTCGCACCTCATTGATTCCGGTCCAGAGATGCGGTGTGAGTTTGCTACCGACTTCAGCAAGCTCCTTCTGCCGCTGGTTGGCCACGGAATCCACATGCCCGTCGCGCACGGATTTGCTTGCGCGCTGCTCATCGGCGCCCGCGACCAGCTGGTGTGCGAACTCCCAGGCTTCCTCTTCGGTCTCCCGGCAAATGATCTGCAACCGCATGGCAAATTCGATGGCCTGTTCGCGGCCATAGCTGCGTGCGAGTTCCTTGATCTGCTTGATCTGTCCAGCGATCACTTCCGGGTAATCGCCCCAGAACAGGTGGACGGCGGAATGGCGGGCCGAGATCTCGAGTGCCTGCTGGGAGCCGCCGCCAAGGAAAAAATCCGGAGCGCCGCCCGGCAGTTCGGGGATGATCGCGGGCGCGTCGACGTGGTAGAACTCGCCGTCGAACTTGACATTCTTTTCGGTCAGCAGCCGCTTGATGAGTACCACCTCTTCTTCGAGCTGACGGTAACGGGCTTCCTTGGAAGCGAGCTGGCCTTCGGAGGCAGCTTCTTTCTCGCTGATGCCGGCGATCAGATTAATGTAAATGCGCCCGCCGGTAAATTGACTGAATGACGCAATCATTTTCGCCTGCGCCACCGGATGGATAAATCCGGGTTTCATAGCAACCAGTGGCTTGATTTTTGGCTGGCGTGCGGCAATGAAGGAAGCCGCAGTCCAGGCATCCCAGCATGTCGGGCCGACGGGAATGAGCATGTATTCCATGCCGGCCTGCTCGGCGGCGGCCGTGACGTCGAGGAAATTATCCAGGCTACGCGGAATCATTTTCTCCGGATCGCCAAATGCCGAGCGATCGCCGTTGGTTGGGCAAAACCATCCCACGCGGACCTGCGAATTTTTCCCCATACTGTTGCTCTCCGACGTCTGCTGTTTCGATGACGAGGCCGGTGCGGCATCGATTTCATGGAAATGTTAGCATCGGGAAAACTGGCTGGAATGACGTTTTCTCATTCCAGATATGAACGGAATTAATTATCTGGATAATCCCATATCCGATATTGGGGCAATTAATCGCCACCTGGATTTTCAGCGGAATGGACCGTTGCGCCGCGCCTCGACGACTTCACGCAATTGCGTCTTGAGCCAGTTCACGGCGGGGTCGGCCTTGAATGTGGCGTGCGAGGAAACGATCAGATGCGACGACTTGATCGGCACCGGCGCTTCGTACGGTACGAGGTCGAGCACCGGGGCAATCTTGTCGACCAGTAGGCGTGGCACATGGCAAAGATAGCCGGCCTCGGCGGCGACCGCAGCCATCACCATGTAGTTCTGCACCACGGCGCCGATCTTGCGGCTCAACCCCATGCTCGTCAGCGTCTGGTCGACCATCCAGCCGCGATTGTCCGGCGGGCGGAACACCACATGGGGAATGGCGAGATAGGTCTCCATCGGGATCACAGATCCCTCGACAGGCACGTGGCCCGGCGCCATGACGACCACCGGCATGTCGGCCAGCATCTCATGCTCGATCCCCGCACCAGGAATGTCGCGCGTGCTGATCACCAGTTGCAGCGCACCGCTCTCGAGCAATGCGTGCGCGGTACGGTTGCTGGCGATGCTATCGAGTTCGAGCACGATGCCTGGCGCCTCCTGGGCAATCCTGGCGACCAGGGCTGGCGCCACGGCCAGCTCGATGATCTCGCTCATGGCGATCTTGAAGTTGAGGCGCGCCGTACCCGGATCGAAATGCGCGCCAAGGCTCAGTGCCGCACGAATATCGTCGAGCGCCTTGCGGATCGGGCCGGCCAGCTCGTTGGCCAGCGGGGTCGGCTGCAGGCCCGCGCGCGTGCTCACGAACAACTCGTCATCCAGTGCTACGCGCAGGCGCTTGAGCGCATGGCTGACGGCCGACTGCGTAAGCGCCATCTTCTCGCTCGCCAGGGTGACGCTCTTGAGCTCCCATAGCTCGAGAAACACCACGAGCAGGTTGATATCGAACCGGTGGAGGTTGATCTCTGTCGGACCTTTCATGCTTGAGGTGTCTCCAGTGTTCTTGTGCCCGACCCGCCGCTGCGGCGTCAGGACGCTTACCGGCTATCGGTCATCAATGCGTGCGCGCGAAGGTGTGGCCGGCTGTCGAAGTAACGCTCGACGCTTGGATACCGCAGGCGAATACGCAGTTCGTTCCGGAGCCGGCTATTGTCGAGTTGCCGTGACTCGCTCATGAAACTGAACTGCACCGGCGACACACCACTGCGCACAGCGTCACGGCTCAGCCGTGGCGGCTTTGGCAATCCGGTGCGCTCGGCTACCAGATCGAGATAGTCACCCATCAGCAGACGAGAGTCGTCGCTGGCATGTACGATGCGCTGCGGACGTCCGCGCGTCATTGCGGTCACGACGATACGGGCAAGGTCATCGGCATGGATATGGTTGGTATAGACATCGTCGGCGGGCTGCAACGCAGGCGTCCCCCGCGCCAATCTCTCCAGCGGCAGGCGGTTGTCCGCGTAGATGCCAGGGATCCGCAGGATGGTGGTCCGCCAGCGCATGCAGTTCCCAAACCGGCGGATCGCGGTTTCGGCATCCACCCGTCGCACTGCTCGGTCCGTCGTGGGTCGCGGCATCGTGTGCTCGTATACCAGTGCGCCACGCTGGTCGCCATAGACACCGGACGTGCTTGCATAGATCAGTACGCGCCTGGCACGGACATCGCGGTCGGGTAAAATGGAGTCGATGTATGCTTGGCGCGGGTGGCCTAGCCCTGCAGCATGCGCATGGCGCGCGGGCGTCGCCCGGCTCAATACATGGAGCAACCCACGGGTGCGCCTATCGCGCGAGCCGGTGTTCTGCGGGGGCGCCAGATGCAGCACGCGCGGCGCCAGCGATGCCAGCCGGCGCAATGACGCGGGCTGATCGAGATTCGCCACCAGCGGCACCACCCCGGCTTCACGCAATGACGCCACGCGCTGCGGATCAGAGGTCACGGCGAAGATACGGTAACGTCCCTGCAGTAACGGCACGGCGCGCATCCCGACATCTCCGCAACCGACGATCAACACGCGAGGCAGGCCAAGACGGCGCGTGCGGAGACGGGCAACCGTTAGTTTTTTCATAGATGGATTGTAGTATGTCTTTTCAAGTGACTGTGCGCCCGAGCGGCCATACATTTCAGGTCGACGCAGACGAGTCGATCCTCGCGGCAGCGCTGCGCCAGGGCATTGGCATGCCCTATGGCTGCAAGAACGGCGCTTGTGGCTCATGCAAGGGTGCGGTGGCAGAAGGTGATTTCGTGCAGGGCGAACATGCCGAGCGCGCGCTGTCCCGTCAGGAAGCTGCAGAGGGCAAGGCGCTGTTCTGCTGCGCCACCGCGCGCAGCGACATGATCATCGAATGCCGCGAGGTCCAGGGTGCGGGCGATATTCCAGTACGCAAGATGCCGGTGCGTGTCGCATCGCTGACCCAGCTGACTTCCGACGTGATGGTGATCCGCCTGCAGTTGCCTGCCACGGAACGCATGCAGTTCCTCGCCGGGCAGTATGTGGAATTCCTGCTGCGCGACGGCAAGCGGCGCAGTTACTCGATCGCCTCGGCACCGCATGAAGAAGGCCCGATCGAACTGCACATCCGCCATATGCCCGGCGGCACGTTTACCGATTTCGTATTCGGCGCGCGTGAAGGCCAGCCGGCCATGAAGGAGCGCGATATCCTCCGTTTCGAAGGCCCACTCGGTAGCTTCTTCCTGCGCGAGGACAGCGACAAGCCGATCATCCTCCTTGCTTCGGGCACCGGCTTTGCGCCCATCAAGGCAATTGTCGAGCATGCCGCCTACCAGAAGATCGAACGGCCGATGACGCTGTACTGGGGCGGCCGCCGTCCGGCCGACCTGTATATGCGCGAGCTGTGCGAACAGTGGGCGGCCACGCTGCCGAACTTCAAGTTCGTGCCGGTCATCTCGGATGCACTGCCGGAAGACGCCTGGACGGGCCGGACCGGCTTCGTCCACCTGGCCGTGATGGCAGATCACCCCGACCTCTCGGGCCACGAGGTGTACGCCTGCGGCGCGCCGGTCATGGTTGACTCGGCGCGACGCGACTTCCACGCCCAGTGCGGCTTGCCCGAGACCGCCTTCCATGCGGACGCGTTCACCTCCGAAGCGGACCTCCATGTCGCCTCTACGCAACCCGCCTGACAGGGCCGCCGCAAAACTTTTGACACTTGGGGAAAACGACTATATTCTTGCCCCCATGAATACGCTGACGATCCGACGCCGCCGCTCCACGTTGCCCTTCCGGGCGCCGCGCGGCTGACCGTTTCTTGCGTGTTGTAGATCAAGCAGGTCGATGAGCCACGGGGCAAGCTCCGTGGCTTTTTTATTTGCCGGATCGGTTCGCCGATCAATTTGCTGAGTCCGCTCATCCCGCTTCTGCCGTAACCCGAACCTGACTGGAGTGCACCATGGCATTTGCCGACTACCCCGTTCATACATTGATGACCATCACCACGCGGCCGGACCTCGTCTTTGTGGAGGGTCAAGGCTCCTGGATGACGGACCAGAACGGCAAGCGCTATCTGGATTTTCTGCAGGGCTGGGCGGTGAACTGCCTCGGCCATTCAGCTCCGGTGATGATTGACGCGCTCAACGCCCAGGCCCGCAAGATCATCAACCCGAGCCCGGCGTTCTATAACGAGCCGATGGTCAAGCTGGCCGAACTGCTGACGCAGAACAGCTGCTTCGACAAGGTCTTCTTCGCCAACAGCGGCGCGGAGGCCAACGAAGGCGCAATCAAGCTGGCACGCAAGTGGGGCCGCAAGAACAAGAGCGGCGCCTACCAGATCATCACCTTCGACCACAGCTTCCACGGCCGCACGCTGGCGACCATGAGCGCATCGGGCAAGGCTGGCTGGGACACGATCTTCGCCCCGCAGGTACCGGGCTTTCCGAAAGCCATCCTGAACGACATTGCGTCGGTCGAGGCGCTGATCACGGACGAAACCGTGGCCGTGATGCTGGAGCCGGTGCAGGGCGAAGGCGGCGTCATTCCCGCCACGCGCGAGTTCATGCAGCAGTTGCGCGCGCTGACCAAGGCAAAGAACATCCTGCTGATCGTCGATGAAGTGCAGACCGGCTGTGGCCGTTGCGGCTCGCTATTCGCCTACCAGCTCTCGGGCATCCAGCCGGACATCATGACGCTCGGCAAGGGCATTGGTGGCGGCGTGCCGCTCGCCGCGCTGCTCAGCACGGAAGCCGTGGCCTGCTTCGAGCCGGGCGACCAGGGCGGCACCTACAACGGCAATCCGCTGATGACGGCCGTCGGTCATGCCGTGATGAGCACGCTGCTCGAACCGGAATTCCTGCCGGGCGTGCTGGCGCGCGGCGAACATCTGCGCACACGTATGCTGGCGCTGTGCAGCGAGTTCGGCCTGGAGGGCGAGCGCGGTGAGGGCCTGCTGCGCGCCCTGCAGCTCGGCCGCGACATCGGCCCGCAACTGGTCGAGGCTGCGCGCGAACTAAACCCGCAGGGCCTGCTGCTCAACTCGCCCCGCCCCGCCCTGCTCCGTTTCATGCCGGCACTCAACATCAGCTTCGAGGAAATCGACGAGATGACCGAGATGCTGCGCGGCCTGCTGAAAAAGCATGCCTGAGCATAGGCCGGCATGATCCCGCCACGCCGGCCTGCGAAGCCTCGTAAAAAGCCACGCCAGAATGAGCGTGGCTTTTTCTTTGAGGTGGCGTCGTCCCGAACCAAGTGGGGCAATCCGCACAGCAGGGCTTGCCGTGCTTGCGGCGGATCGGCGGCATTGCAACCCGGCGCCAGCAAACATGGATCCTGCCCGGCTGCGCCGCGCGCGACGCCTCACTCGCCCAGGTACGCCGCCCGCACCTTCGGATCGTTCAGCATGTCCTTGGCATTGCCCGACATGGTGATGAGCCCGGAATCCATGACATAGCCGCGATCAGCGGCATGCAGCGCGAGCCGCGCGTTCTGCTCGACCAGCAGTACCGTCACGCCCTGCGCGGAAATGTCGCGCACGACCTCGAAGATCTTGTCGACCATGATTGGCGACAGCCCCATCGACGGCTCGTCGAGCAGCAACAGTTTGGGTTGACTCATCAACGCGCGCCCCATCGCCAGCATTTGCTGCTCGCCGCCGGACATGGTGCCGGCCAGCTGGTTGGCGCGCTCCTTGAGACGCGGAAAGATCGTGAACATGCGGTCGATGTCGCGCTGGATGCCCGCCTCGTCGTTGCGCACATAGGCACCCATCTTGAGATTTTCGGTGATGGTCATGCGCGCGAACACGCCGCGGCCTTCCGGCACCATCACCAGCCCGCGCTTGAGGAGTTCATAGCTCGGCATGCCCTTGATGGACTTGCCGAGGTACTCTACCTCGCCCGCTGCCCAGCCTTGCAGCCCCGTGATGGCCTTCATGGTGGTGGTCTTGCCTGCGCCGTTGGCGCCGATCAGCGTGACCAGCTCCCCTTCGCGAATCTCGAGGTCGACGCCCTTGACGGCCTGGATGCCGCCATACGCGACCTTCAGGCCCGAGATCTTCAGTATGGTTTGACTCATTGCATGTCCTTTGCCGGGTCGCGCCCGCAATTCGATGCGCACAGATCAGGCATGCCGATCAATGCGCCGACGTGCCCAGGTAGGCCTCGATCACTGCCGGGTTGTGCTGGACGTCATGCGGCGAGCCAGTGGCGATCACCTTGCCGTAGTCGAGCACCGTCAGGCGGTTGCACAGCCCCATCACCAGTTTCACGTCATGCTCGATCAGCAGGATGGTACGGCCGTCGTTGCGTATCTTGTCGAGCAGCGCGCGCAGTTCGACTTTTTCGGTCGCGTTCATGCCGGCGGCCGGCTCGTCGAGCGCGAGTAGCTTCGGCTCCGTGGCGAGGGCGCGGGCGATCTCGAGGCGGCGCTGATGCCCGTACGAGAGATTGCGCGCGGTGAAATTGGCGTACTGGCCAATGCCGACGTACTCGAGCAGGTCGTGCGCCATGTCCTCGATCGCCTCTTCCTCGCGCAGCGTCGCCCTGGTGCGGAAGACCGCGCCGAGCACGCCCGCCTTGGTGCGTACATGCCGGCCGACCATGACATTCTCGTGTGCGGTCATGTCGCCGAACAGCCGAATGTTCTGGAAGGTGCGCGCGATGCCGGCCTTCGCCACTTCATGCACTGCCGTTGGCTTGTAGGGCGCGCCACCCAGCATGAACTCGCCACTATCCGGCGTGTACAGGCCGGTGAGCACATTGAAGAAGGTCGTCTTGCCGGCGCCGTTCGGCCCGATGAGCCCGTAGATCTCGCCTTGCTCGATCTCGATGCCCACCTCCGACAAGGCCTGCAGGCCGCCGAAGCGCTTGTTGACCCCTTTGACAGATAACAGAATCGGTTTACTCATGCCGGTCTCCTCAGACGGTCCGCACCGGGGCGGCGCGTCGTTGTACCGGCCGGTCTTCCTTGCGCGGCGACGGCCAGATGCCGGACGGCCGGTAAAGCATGACCAGCACGAGCGCCAGGCCGAACAGCAGCTGGCGCAGAACCTCGGCCTCGATGATCACATGGTCGAAGAGCATGCGCTGCACTGGCTCGGCCGACGCACGCAGCAACTCCTGAAACCCGATCAGCAGGATACCGCCGAGGATCACGCCAGGCACGTGCCCCATGCCGCCAAGCACGACGATCGCGAGGATGTAGATCGACTCCCACAGCACGAACGACTCCGGCGAGACAAAGCCCTGGAATGCACCGAACATCGCGCCGGAGACGCCACCGAACGACGCGCCAAGTGCGAAGGCCAGCAGCTTGATGTTGCGCGTGTTGATGCCCATGGCCTTGGCGGCGATCTCGTCTTCGCGGATCGCCACCCAGGCGCGGCCGATACGCGAATGCTGCAGGCGCAGCGTGATGACGACGATCACGACCACCAGCGCAATGAACAGGTAGTAGTACATGAAGACCGGCGTGAACTTTAGGCCGAAAAACTCGTGTGTCTTGGCAAAGTTGAAACCGAAGATGGTCACCGGATCGACACCCGTGATGCCCTTCGGGCCGTTGGTCAGGTTGAGTGGACGGTCGAGATTGTTGAGGAAGATGCGGATGATTTCACCGAAGCCGAGCGTGACGATGGCGAGGTAGTCACCGCGCAGCTTGAGCGTCGGCGCACCGAGCAGGATGCCGAATATGCCGGCCAGCAACGCCCCGAGCGGAATGATGATCCAGACCGGCAAGTGCAGCCCCGACGGGAACAGGTGCCCGATCCATTCGAACTGGTTGCCGAGGTGCGGCGATCCGAGTAGTGCCATCATGTAGGCGCCCACGCCGTAGAAGGCGATATAGCCCAGGTCGAGCAGGCCAGCAAAGCCGACCACGATGTTAAGGCCCAGCGCCAGCATGATGTAGAGCAGCGCGAAATCGAGCACGCGTACCCAGTAGTTGCCACCAAGCGCATTGACGAGGAACGGGGCCACGAGGCCGATGGCAGCAAACACGATCAGGCCCGCGATCGACCGCGCCGGTGTTTTCTTGGAGAAGAATTCGGTCATGATGGTCTCCTGTCAGGCCCGGTCGGACACGCGTTCGCCCATGATGCCGGAGGGACGGAACAGCAGCACGCCGATCAGCACGATGAACGCGAACACGTCCTGGTAGTTTGAACCGAACACGCCGCCGGTCAGGTCCCCCACATAGCCCGCGCCGAGCGCCTCGATGAGGCCCAGCAGCATGCCGCCCAGCATGGCGCCCGCGAGGTTGCCGATGCCGCCGAGCACCGCGGCCGTGAAGGCCTTGAGACCCGGGATAAAGCCCATGTAGAAGTGCGCGTTGCCGTAGTTGGTGGCCATCATCACGCCGGCCACGGCGGCCAGCGCGGCGCCGATCATGAAGGTGGCGGAGATGACGAAATTGGGATTCACGCCCATCAGCCCGGCCACACGCTGGTTCTCCGCCGTGGCCCGCATCGCGCGGCCAAGACGTGTCTTGTTGACCAGCAGGGTCAGCCCGCTCATGACGATCACCGCCATACCGAGGATCACCATTTCCTTGCCGGTGATGGTAGCGCCGGTGGAACCGATCTCCACGGGGGTTGTGGGCAGCAGTTGCGGGAAGGTGAGCGGGTTGCGCGACCAGATCATCATGCCGATGGTCTGCAGGACGATGGAGACGCCAATCGCTGTGATCAGCGGCGCCAGCCGTGGCGCATTGCGCAGTGGGCGGTAGGCGACCTTTTCGATGGTGAAGCTGACGATCGCGCAGACCGGCATGGCGATACAGGTGGCGAGCACGAGCGTCAGCCAGTTGGGCAATCCGGGTGCGATGCCCTGGATCAGGCCGATCGACGACAACGCGGTCATTGCCCCGACCATGAGGATATCGCCATGGGCAAAATTGATGATGCCCAGAATGCCGTAGACCATGGTGTAGCCAAGGGCGATCAGCGCATAGATGCTGCCGAGCACCAGGCCATTGACGACCTGCTGGATAAAGATATCCATGAGACCTCCTTCCTGCCGTTCAAGCCATGGCGCGGGCGCGGTATCGCCCCGACCGGCTGGAACTGAATGCGGTTGGGTAAGAGCGGAGAACGGATAATGGCCTGCCAGCCGGTGTCTGCGATTCCGGGATGAGGAAATGCATGGCTTGGCGAGGTTGAAAAAACGGCACCGCGATGGGTGACGGTGCCGTTTTCAGTGGCTGATGGCCGGGTTTACATCTTGACGACGTCAAGCACGGACTTTTTCTTGTCCTTGTAGTCGTAGAGGGTAATCACGCCCTCCTTCATGTCGCCCTTCTCGTCGAAAGCGATATTGCCGATCACGCCCTTGTAGTTGGTCTTGGGCAGTTCGGCGAGGATTTTGGCCGGCTCGGTGGAACCGGCCCGCTTCATGGCGTCGGCGATGACCATCACGGCGTCGTAAGTGAACGGGGCGTAGATCTGGACCGGGGCATTGAAACGGTCCTGATAGCGTTTCTGGAAGTCCGCGCCGTTCTCCATCTTCGACAGCGCCAGCCCGGCTTCCGAGCAGACGATGTTGGAGACGGCATCGCCCGCCAGCTCGGCCACCTTGTCGGTACACATGCCGTCACCGCTGACGATCTTGGCGGTAATGCCCAGTTCCTTCGCCTGCTTGGCGAACGGGCCGCCGGTGGCGTCCATGCCGCCGTACATGATGACGTCAGGCTTCTTGCCCTTGATCTTGGTCAGAATGGCCTTGAAATCCGTAGCCTTGTCGTTGGTGGCCTCACGGGCCACCACGTTTGCACCGGAAGTCTTGATGGTCTTCTCGAATTCGTCCGCGAGACCCTTGCCGTAGGCGGTGGCATCGTCGACGATCGCCACGTTCTTGGCATGCAGGCTCTTGCTGGCGTAGTTGGCCAGCGCCGGACCTTGCTGGGCATCGGTCGCCACGACGCGGAAGGTGGTCTTGAAGCCTTGTTTGGTGTAGTCAGGATTGGTGGACGACGGCGATACCTGGGCAATGCCGGCATCGCTGTAGATCTTCGAGGCGGGAATCGAGACACCGGAATTCAGGTGGCCCACCACGGCAACGACCTTGGCGTCGACAAGCTTCTGGGCCACGGCGGTACCCGTTTTCGGATCACCCGCATCATCCTCGCCCACGAGTTCCAGCTTGACCTTCTTGCCACCGATCTCGAGACCCGACTTGTTGAGTTCTTCGACAGCGAGGCGCGCGCCGTTCTCATTGTCCTTGCCGAGGTGGGCGATACCGCCCGTCAGCGGCGCGGCGTGGCCGATCTTGACCACCACTTCGCCACCGGAGGCAGCAGGGGCAGCGGCCGCAGGCTCGGAAGCTGCCGGTGCAGCAGGGGCTTCTTCTTTCTTGCCGCAGGCCGCGACGAGCGTCATGGCGGCAGCCAACGGCAACAGCTTGGAAAACGGGATGTGCATGAGTGATCTCCTAGAACTCACTGGACGAAACCAACGTACTTCTAAATCCTCTTCCCACACCAACATTGTTTCAAATGGAAACGCGCAAAATCTATTCCCTTTTTTTTGCAGATGCAATATGCGTCGCAACAACTTCAATCCACGCAGCGACGGGGCTGTCAGGGATTCTCCCGATGCCCTTCCACGGGGATTTCCTGCAAGGCACCATGGCGCCGCAAGGCGCATTCAACATTCATGCCAGCTGACTCTCGGGCGCAATGGCAGGGCCCGCCCGCCGCCATGCGAGCGGTGAACGGAGGCTTAACGCGAAGCCATGCACCCCGCCATGCGGAGCGTCGGAAATCTAGAGGGAAACTTCGGATAATCCGCACGCCTGCCCACCGCTCGGGCACGGGTGGGCGTAGCGGAAAAACGGTCAGTTGCTGGCCGTCAGTCCTTTCGGCAGGGGAAAGGACATGTTTTCTTCGATGCCGTCGAGGGCGCGCACGCGTTGCACGCCACGCCGCTGCAGCTCGGTCACGATGGACTGGGCCAGCACTTCCGGCGCGGACGCGCCGGCGGTCACGCCGATACGCCGCTTGCCAGCGATCCATTCATCGCGGATCTGTTCCGGCGCGTCGGCCAGATAGGCGGGCACGCCAAGGCGCTCGGCCACTTCACGCAGGCGATTGGAATTCGAGCTATTCGGGCTGCCGACCACGATGACCGCATCGACCTGCGGGGCCATGAACTTGACGGCATCCTGTCGGTTTTGCGTGGCGTAGCAGATGTCCTGCTTTTTCGGCTCGCTGATCGCCGGAAAGCGTGCCTTGAGGGCCGCCACGATCTCGCGCGTCTCGTCCACCGACAGGGTCGTTTGCGTGACATAGGCAAGGCGCTCGGGATTGGCCACCTGGAGCCTGGCCACGTCGGCGACCGACTCCACCAGCAGCATCCCGCCGTCGGCCTGGCCCATGGTGCCCTCGACTTCGGGGTGGCCTTTGTGGCCGATCATGACGATCTCGCAATCCTGTGCGCGCATCTTCGAGACTTCGACGTGCACCTTGGTCACCAGCGGGCACGTCGCATCGAATACACGCAATCCGCGCGCCTCGGCTGCCTCGCGCACGGCGCGCGACACGCCGTGGGCACTGAAGATGACGGTGCCGCCGGTCGGCACTTCGTCCAGTTCCTGGACGAACACTGCACCTTTCTGACGCAGATCGTTCACGACATAGGCGTTATGCACGATTTCGTGGCGCACGTAGATCGGCGCACCAAAACGTTTCAGCGCCTGCTCGACGATCTCGATGGCACGGTCAACGCCGGCGCAGAAGCCGCGCGGCTGGGCCAGCACGACTTCGGCATCGGGAGCCGTCACCGTGTTGGCCGAGGTCTGGAGAGTGGTCGATCCGGAAGTGGTCATCGCAAAGCCTTACATTACGCCAATCAGTTGCACGTCGAACAGGATGGTCTGGCCAGCGAGCGGATGGTTGAAGTCGAACAGCGCCGAGGTGGCACCTAATTCCTTCAGTACGCCGGCATACTTGCCGCCGCCGGGCGCATTGAACTCCACCAGGTCGCCGGGCTCGTACGATTCCTCGAACGAACTGTTTTCCCGCAGGAGGTTGAGCGACACCTGTTGCAGCAGGTCCGGATTACGCGGCCCGAAAGCATGTTCCGGACTGAGGCGGTAAGTCATGCGCTGGCCGGCCGACATGCCGAGCAGGGCCTGCTCCAATGTTGGCGCGAGCTGCCCCTGGCCGAGCAGCAGCGTGGCGGGCTTGTCTTCGAACGTGCTGACGACGGTCGTGCCATCCTCCAGCGCGATGCGGTAGTGCAGGGTCAGGAAGGAATCGGGCTGGACGGTGGGCGCGCCACCTGCCGGAGAAACAGAAGTTTGCGAAGTCATGCTGCACCAATCGGATCAAGCCTTGTATTGTAAGCCACTGGCGCAGTCCTGACAGCGCCCCGCCCGTCACCGCCGGCACCAGGGTGATACCGGACATGCCGCCTGATAGGCGTTGCGTGCCGCATCACAATCCGCCATTCCACCCGTACGCTCGGGCCATCCCAACCCACTTGCCTCTGCTATGTCCCTGCCCATGCCGATTCGTGAATGGCCGGAGAACCTTCGGCCCCGTGAACGCCTGCTCAAGCACGGCGCCGCCGTTCTCGGCGATGCGGAACTGCTGGCCCTGTTCCTGCGCGTGGGAACAACCGGCATGAATGCCGTCGAGCTCGGGCGCCACCTGCTCGTCCATTTTGGCTCGCTGACCCGCCTGTGCCGCGCCACGCTGGAAGAGCTGTCTGCCGTGCCCGGCATTGGCGTGGCCAAATACACACAGTTGCAGGCCGTCATGGAAATGGCCCGGCGCGCGCTCGCGGAGGAACTGACCGCCACGCCGGTCATGACCTCCCCGACCGCGGTCGGGGACTACCTGCGGCTGACACTCGGCGCGCAGACACGCGAAGTATTCCGCTGCCTGTTCCTGGATACCCAGAACCGCCTGATCGCCGATGTCGAACTGTTCCAGGGCACAATCGACCAGGCTGCCGTCTACCCGCGAGAAGTTATTCGTACAGCACTTTCGCACAACGCCGCCGGCGTGATCCTGGCCCACAACCATCCAGGAGGCGATCCGCGACCGAGCGCCGCGGATGACGCGCTGACCGCCACATTGGCCCGGGGCCTCGCGCTCATCGATAGCCGCGTGCTCGATCACCTCATCATCAGCGCCCATGCGATATACTCCTTTGCCGAGCACGGTTGCCTGCCGGATACGGGCCCCACGCCCCGGGCCGGACACCCGGAACCTCAAAAAAAGTCCCTTGTCCGTTGATAGCGGAACAATTTCTGGTTTATAATCCTCGCTTTACCGCAGTCCAACCGCCGCAGCTTTCTCGTGTCGACGCCGGAAACCCCGTGCTCCACTCCAGGCTGCCGCTACCGTTGTCAACGAATTCAAGAGTTTAGGAGTGCTCAAATGGCACGACGCTGCAAAGTGACGGGCAAAGGCCCGATGGTGGGCAACAACGTTTCCCACGCCAACAACAAGACCAAGCGCCGCTTCCTGCCGAACCTGCAGAACAAGAAGGTGTGGAACGAAGAGCGCGGCTGCTTCGTGTCGATGCGCATCACGGCCGCCGGCCTGCGCACGCTCGAAAAGCAAGGCTACGGCATCGCCTCGGCCTGATCCGGTTCAACACATTCTAGGAGTTCCCCATGGCCAAAGGCGGACGCGACAAAATCAAGCTGGAATCGACCGCAGGCACGGGTCATTTCTACACCACCGACAAGAACAAGCGCACCATGCCGGAAAAGATGGCGATCAAGAAGTTCGATCCCGTCGTTCGTAAGCATGTGGAGTACAAGGAAACCAAGATCAAGTAATCTTGGGTTTCGCTGCGCCGGCACCCGGTCGATCTTCCGGGTTGCAACACAAGAACCTCGCCACGGCGGGGTTTTTTGTTTCACGATGACTCCAGCCCGACATTCCGCTGGACTGCGCTGTAGCCCGATACAGCAGGTTTATCAATAACTTACGCGCGTCCATCATATGCCGGTGCTTTCTGAAACCTGATCCGGCATTCCCTCCCGCCACTCCTATGTGGCTCCTGGAACCGGGTCGTTCCGAGGAGTCATCGTGGCAAAGATCAAGCTCACCAAAACCGCCGTAGAAACGGCGCAACCTCAGGCCAAGGACGTCGAACTGCGGGATACCGTGGTGCCTTGCTTCCTGTGCAAGATCACCCCAGCGGGCCGCCGGGTGTTCATGCTTCAGTACCGCACGAACGCCGGGCAGTCCCGCAAGCCCTCGCTGGGACTGTATGGGGAATTGACCGTCGAGCAGGCCCGCGTCATGGCGCAGGACTGGCTGGCCGAGGTTCGCCGGGGTGGCGATCCCGGCGGCGCCAAGGCCGAGGCGCGCAAGGCACCCACGATGGCCGAGCTGTGCAAGAAGTTCATGGAGGACTACTCCAAGAAACGCAACAAGCCCAGCACCTGGCGCGGCTACCAGCCCTTGCTTTGGTTGACGATCCGAACGACCAGCAGCATGACTGGCACCTCGATCAGCACACCGACCACGGTGGCCAGCGCGGCGCCGGACTGGAAGCCGAACAGGCTGATGGCGGCGGCTACGGCCAGCTCGAAGAAGTTGCTGGCGCCGATCAGCGCCGAAGGACAAGCGATGCTGTGCTGCTCGCCCGCCTTGCGGTTGAGCCAATAGGCCAGGCCGGAGTTGAAGAACACCTGGATCAAGATCGGCACGGCCAGCATGGCGATCACCAGCGGCTGGCGGATGATGGCCTCGCCTTGGAAGGCGAACAGCAGCACCAGCGTGAGCAGCAGCGCCGCGATCGACAGCGGGCCGATGCGCTCCAGCGCCCGGTCGAAGGCGGCTTGGCCCTTGCTCAGCAGCGCGCGGCGCCAGAGCTGGGCCAGGATGACTGGAATCACGATGTACAGGCCGACCGATACCAGCAGCGTGGCCCACGGCACCGTGATGGACGACAGGCCCAGCAGCAGGCCGACGATGGGCGCGAAGGCGAACACCATGATGGTGTCGTTCAGCGCGACCTGCGACAGCGTGAACACCGGATCGCCCCCGGTCAGCCGACTCCAGACGAACACCATGGCTGTGCAAGGTGCGGCGGCCAGCAGGATCAGGCCCGCGACATAGCTGTCGAGCTGGTCGGCGGGCAGCCACTGCGCGAAGACCTGGCGGATAAAGATCCAGGCCAGCAGCGCCATCGAGAAGGGCTTGACGGCCCAGTTGATGAACAGCGTCACGCCGATGCCGCGCCAGTGCTGCTTGACTTGGCCGAGAGCGCCGAAGTCCACCTTGAGCAGCATGGGAATGATCATCACCCAGATCAGCAGGCCCACGGGCAGGTTGACCTGAGCCACTTCCATGCGGCCGATGGCCTGGAACACGCCCGGCGCGAACTGGCCGAGCGCGATACCGGCGACGATGCACAGCAGCACCCACACGCTCAGGTAGCGCTCGAAGACGCTCATGGTGGAGGTGGCCGGCGCACGGCCGGCCGTTTGGGTTCCAACACTCATCGCGCCAACCTCACTTCGTACCGATGCTGCGCAGCTCGTGCTGCAACGACATGGCATCCAAGCGCTGCATCGGCAGCGACAGGAATAGCTCGATGCGCCGGCGCAAGGTCAGCGCCGCATCCGTGAACGCCTTGCGCTTCTGTTCGTCGGTGCCCTCGACGGCTGCGGGATCGGGCACACCCCAATGCGCCGACATCGGGCGTCCCGGCCACACGGGGCAGACTTCGCCGGCGGCGTTGTCGCAGACCGTGAAGATGAAATCCAGCTCCGGCGCACCGGGCGCCGCGAACTCGTCCCAGTTCTTGCTGCGGTAGCCGGCGGTCGGCATGTGCAGCCGCTCCAGCGTGGCGAGCGCCAGTGGGTGGACTTCGCCCTTGGGGTGGCTGCCCGCCGAGTAGGCGCGAAAGCGCCCCTGGCCCAATTCATTGAGGATGCCTTCGGCCAGGATGGAGCGGGCCGAGTTACCCGTGCAGATGAACAGGGCGTTGTAGGTCTTGTCGGTGGTCATGGGTATCTCACATCAGCAGCAGGAGGAAGCCGGCTTCACCGCAACGCCCACCGGCTTGCCGCGCACCGGGGTACAGCACGCTGCGGCGGAAGTCGCTGCAGGCGCCGCTTCGTTAAAGACCGGAATGTTGCCCAGCGTGTGGAAGTGCTCCCAGGCCACGCCCTGCGGATCGGTGATCCAGTGCTTCTCGCTGCGCGCGTAGCAGCAGGTCGTGGTGCCCTCGTCCAGCAGCGTCATGTCGGCCGCCTCGGCGCGGGCCTTCAGCACCGCCAATTCCTCGGCATCGTCGGTCTGGATACCCAGGTGGTCGATGCCCGGCTTGTTGCCACGTGTGGAGATGGCGAAGTTGACCGGCGGGTCTTCGAGCATCCATTTGGCGTAGTCGCCTTCGACGCGCGCGGGCTGCGCGGCGAACAGTTGGGAATAGAAGCCGATGCTGCGGTTCAGGTCATCGACGTGCAGGTGGACGTGAAAGCGCTTCATGGGGGTGATCCTTTCAGCAGGAAGTACAGGCAGAGGAGGATTCGGTGACCTCGCACGCGCCGCCCTGGCAGCAGTGCTCGGTCAGGTAGCCGAGCAGCCCATTCATCTGGGTGAAGTCGGCGCGGTAGATCAGGTTGCGGCCCTGCTGCTCGATGGTGACCAGGCCGGCATGGGCCAGTTCTTTCAGGTGGAAGGACAGGGAGTTGCGGGCCACGTCGAGCTGGTCGGCGAGGACGCTGGGTGTCAGCCCTTCGGGGCCGGCGACCACCAGGGCGCGGAACACGCGCAGCCGCTGGGTATGGGCCAGGGCGCCGAGGGCGGAAATGGCTTGGGTCTCGTTCATTATTCGATAATACAACATTTATTGAATCATTGGCAAAACGCTTCAATTGAATGGAGCCTGCGCGCTTGCGAGGCTTGACTTTCAAGACAGTTGCTCACGCCTTCGCGCCTGCGGCGCTGCGCGCTTCGCTTGCCTCCAGGGGAAAGCCCTGCGGGCTATCCCCGCCGCGCGCAGCTTGGCGCCCCTCGATGTGGCCGAACCGGCTGCGCCGGATCGGCCCGTCCAGCGCCCCGCCGCGATGAACGGGGCGCTGGCGAACACGCTGGCGCTTGCTGCGGCAGGTTGTGCAGGTGCGTGCCGTCCTCAACGCTGGCGGTTCCTGCCCATCACGTCACGAAGGACGGTTCACGGACAACCCGCCCGGCATCGCTATGGAGCTTCCACGCCACGCCTCAAGACCGGCGCCGCAAGGTGTGGTGGAGGCGTTCTCGCCTGTCGTTGCGGGGTTGACCTCGCCCGCGTCAGCGGGCGAGCCGGAGAAGCCTTCGAGCGGGGATGCCGAGCAGGCCCTATCTCCTTTCGGAGCGGTTCGACCCAAGGCGTCCTTGTCTCGTTGTGAATCCTGGCGGTGGCGCGGCTGCGCCTCGGGCTTCATGGCTGCAACCGTCCGGCGAAAACAATTTCCCCGCCGCTGCACGGCTTCCTCGCGCAGCAAATTCTTTTCGCCTCCCGGCTCTCCACTGCGTTTCGACCGCAAGCGGTGCGGCCAGCCCGTCCCCTGCCGGCCGGATCACAACAAGGACGCGATGGGCGCGAACCTTGTTCAACCGAAAGGAGAAAACATCATGGCCAACATCGGCACCTTCACCGCAGACAAAGACGGCTTCACCGGCACGCTTCGCACCCTGACGCTCAACGTCAAGGTCAAGTTGGTGCCCAACGACAAGGGCGACAACGAGAAGGCCCCGGATTTCCGCCTGCAGGCCGCCAGTCACGATATCGGCGCGGCGTGGAAGAAGACCAGCGAGGCCGGGCGGGAGTACATCTCCGTGACCTTTGACGATCCTTCGTTCGCGGCCACGGTCTACGCCCGCCTGATCGAAGGCGAGGACGGCACGCACGACCTGATCTGGTCGCGCAGCAAGCCCCAGGCAGCCTGACGGCCGCCAAGCACCCCGCCCACGTGGCGGGGTTCGGTGCCGCTAATCGCAGCACGGCCAGAGGCACAAGCTGGGAGGCCCATGCCAATGACGGTCATGCCCTGAGCGCGGCCAGAAGCAGCACGGTCCAGCCAGTGGCGCTGACGATGCTGATCGCCAATAAACGCTTGGACTGGCGGGAATCCAGGTTGCGGTAGACGGGCAGTTTGGTTCTGACCGTATGGAAAGCAGCGAGGGCGGAAAGCGCCAATGCGATGCCGATGGACACTGTTCCTACGCGGTGTCCTAGCACGGCCGTGGCAATGAACACCACCAGGAAGGCCAGCAAAGCTCTGCTGATACATTGCAAAAGTACGGCGAATCCAGCAACCATCCTCTTCACTTTCTGTCGTCTAGTTTCAAGCCAGGGCGTGCCGACGCGAGGCGTCGTCAGGCTTTGCGGGCTCCGCCCCGGCCTCATACCGAGTTACGGCCATGCGGTTCAATCCTTCGCGCCTGCGGCGCTGCGCGCTTCGCTTACCTCCAGGGGAAAGCCCTTCAGGCTATCCCCGCCGCGCGAGCTTGGCGCCCCTGCAGCCCCCGAACCGGCATGCGCCGGATCGGACGGGAAGGTGCATCAGGCAGGGGATGTCCCCGCTGCAAGCAGCGCTTCCATGCTGGCCATCAATTCGGCCACGCTGCATTCGAGCGCGCCGGCGATCTTGAAGATGATCGCCAGCGTGGGCATGTGCGTGCCGCGTTCGATTTTCCCCATGTGTGAGCGCTCAATGCCGGCACGATGGGCCAGTGATTCCTGCGCAATGCCGCGCTCCACGCGCAGCCCGCGCACGGTTGCACCGAAGGCAAGAGCCAGTTCGGCATCGAAGGTGGTGGCGCCGGCTGGCCGGCCAGGCTGGATGACTCGCTTCTGCATGGACAGAAGCGTCGATTCGCAGCACAATTAAAACCACGTTATCTTTAACTCAAGACGTTCAAACGTACTTTTTCGTGCATTTGAGTTTTTACGGAAATCCGTATCTGCGGATTCCCACAGAGGCACGGAACCGCATCCGTGGCTTTCTTCAAATCCGTAGAAGCGGCTTTGCGCTTTCACGCTTTGGCGGATTCGATGCAAAGCGCATCCGTGCTTTTACCGCACGCTTGACGATGGTTTGCGTTCGCCCCGTGGGGATCGAGACATGCGGGCGCATCATTGCCGTTTCGGGGGATTGAACCATGACCGAACCATTGACCACCGACCAGGAACGCGCCGAGTTGCTGGCCCATGACCAAAGCCGTGCGGCGGGCCTAGCCATCGACCCGCTGCCCGTGGTGCGCCTGTTCACGCCGGACGCGCATGCCACCTGGCTGCTGGCATCGCTCGATCCCGCCGATGGCGATACCGCCTGGGGCGTGATGGACGTGGGCATCGGCATGCCCGAGCTGGGAGAGATCAAGCTGAGTGATCTGGCTTCCATAGTTGGGCCGAACAAGCGGCCTGTGATGCGGGATCAGTATTTCAAGGCAGTGCGGCCCTTGTCCGAATATCTGCGGCTGGCCCAGGAGAACGGCTCCATCGTCGATTGAGCGGTTCGCGCCACGGCCAGGCCGGGTGTATTGAGACTATTTGCGTCTGGCTTCAGACTGGATCGGTCTGAATCGGCATTCTTGCGTCCAACCCATATTTCCGTGACTCAAACAGTCACGATACTTCAGGCGGATTGCGGCACGGTGGTATCTGCCGTGTGGCGATTTGGGACTGCGCGGCCGCCGCATTCGGACGAATTGCGCAATACACCGGAGCCAATCGGTCTTGACGGGCCTCTGATTACCAATGCTTACATCCTACTGCGATTTCGAGGATGAAATGAACCCGATGCGATAGCTCCGCATGTTTCGCCATGGCGGCGTTCCTGCTGTTGAACGGGAGCCTTCGCCATGGTCGATCCCCAGCTTTACGCGCACCACCACGCGCACTGGTATCCCACCGCCGCCTACCTCTACATCCTGTGGCTGGATGCGCTGGCTCTGGCCTGGGAGTACCTGCGCAGGCACCCCGACTACCGGCTCGACTGGCTGCGCCGTCATCGCCGCCGCGCTTCACATCCAGCAGCAGAGCCCGCCGCGCACCGTTGGGGGCTGCGCTTGCTGGAAGACCCAGATCTCGATGCGCGGGACGCGCATCCGGCTTGGTTGCCGGGCCATGCGGCCGTGGTGCAGCTCTACCCCGATGCCGACCCGCCAGCCGACGCTGCGCCGTTCGACCTCTGGCGCATCCCCGGCCACAAGCATCTGCAGCACGACGGCAAGGGCCTGGCGCTCATCGCGCGCAGTCCTGGGCATTGCCAGCGCTTTGCGCTGGCACCCGGCCTGGAGCACGGTATGGCGGTCGTCCATGCCCATCGAGGAAGTGGCGGCGGCAAGACCGCGACGCCGTCTGGCGGGCAGGTGGCAGCTCGGCCTCGGCCATCGCCTGCGGCGCTGCTGGAGTTGCACACCCTGCAGGCGCTCGACGCCACCCTGGCGGGCGCGTCCTTGCACCAGATCGCCGAAGGTTTGTTCGGCGTGGATGCCGCGGCCGGTTGGTACAGCGATGGCGGCCTGCGCTCCAAGGTGCGCCGCCTGGTGCGGCGCGGCGATGCGTTGATGCGCGGAGGCTATCGCCGCCTAGCATAACTGCCGCCGCTTGAGAAGGGTCGTTTTGAAGGGGACGCAAAACGACCCTGAGCAAGACGGTTGCGATTTCTGAGACTGCCTCCATCCGGCTGCGTGGTGTGGCCGGAGCTTTGAAAGCCATGGAGGTTTCTGTCATGCGTCCAGCTCCCTTGCGGCCTGCCGCCGCTCCCGCATCCAACGTCACATCCGCTGCGCAGCCGCAGCGCTATCTCACCAACGACGAGGCCGCCGACTATCTGCGCCTGTCACCGCGCACGCTGGAGAAACAGCGCGTGCTGGGTGGCGGCCCCAAGTTCCGCAAGTTCGGCCGCCGCGTCATGTACGCCGTGGCCGACCTGGATGCCTGGGCTGCCGAGCGCAGCTTCGAGAGCACGTCCGATCCCGAGTACGCCGAGCACCATGCGGCGGACAGCCGTGCGCGCTGATCGGCGGTACGCGGGTGGCCTTCGCCATGTCCAGGCCCTCACAGGAGCGCGAACAGCTCGACCTGTTCCGCGCCTTGCCGGGCGACATGGCGCCGCGCGACAGCCAGGACCTGATGGCCTTTCCGTTTTTCTCGCTGGCGAAGTCGCGGCGCACGGCGCCCATCGACTTCCAGGCCAGCGGCGTGACGATCCGGGTGGAGGGGACAGCCGAGCACGGCATTGCCACGATCTGGGATGCCGACGTGCTGATCTGGGCCGCCTCGCAGATCGTGGCGGCGCGCGACGCGGGCTTGCGGCCGTCGCGGCTGATGCAGGTGCGGCCCTACGAGATCCTGCGTTTCATCGGGCGCGGTACGTCGCTGCGCGACTACCAGCGCCTCAAGGCGGCCTTGGATCGCCTGCAATCAACCACCGTGGCCACGTCGATCCGGGAGACGACCGGGCGCCGGCTGCATCGGTTTTCGTGGATCAACGAGTGGAAGGAGCTGGCCGACGCCAAGGGCACGCCCTTGGGGCTGGAATTGATCCTGCCGGACTGGTTTTATGCGGGCGTGATGGATGCTGCCCTGGTGCTGAGCATCGACCCGGCGTATTTCCGGCTCACGGGGGGCATCGAGCGCTGGCTGTACCGGCTGGTGCGCAAGCACGGGGGGCGGCAGCCGGAGGGCTGGTGGTTCGATTTCGAGTCGCTGTACCGCAAATCCGGCAGCGCGGCCCGCTACTACGATTTCGCCGCCGACCTGCGGGCGCTGGTGGCGCGCCAAGCCTTACCGGGCTATCGGCTGGACATCGAGTACCGCTCCGCCATGGCTGCGCCTTTGCTGCTGTTTCGGCCCGTGCCGTCCGCGGCACGGGGATAACCGCGGGATGGCCTGTGGACGGGCTCGTGCTATCAGGCAACAGAAGTCTCGTGCTATCGGGCAACAGCCCCTCGTGCTATCAAGCAACAAAATCGGCCGCCAGGCCAATGCTGGTGCGGGTTTCGGCTGCCTATAACTTTAATAACTTAATACCAATAACTGGTAAGAGCGCCGCGCCCCGGTGTATAACCGGCCAGCGGCACCAGGCGCAGCAGCAGCTAGGCTCTCCAACACGGAGGGCCAGGCCATGATCGTCGCGCTGCTCAACCAGAAAGGCGGCGTGGGCAAGACCACGCTCGCCACGCACATCGCCGGCGAGCTGGCGATGCGCGGCCAGCACGTCGTACTGCTGGACGCTGACCCGCAGGGCTCATCGCTGGACTGGACGCAGCGCAGAAGCCAGCAAGGCTTGCCACGGCTGTTTAGCGCCGTGGGCCTCGCACGCGAAACGTTGCATCAAGAGGCGCCAGAACTTGCCAGGCAGGCCGATCACGTCGTCATCGACGGCCCGCCGCGCATCGCGGCGCTGGCGCGCTCCGCGCTGCTGGCGGCAGAGCGCGTGCTGATTCCGGTGCAGCCCAGCCCGTATGACCTGTGGGCCAGCGCCGAGATGGTCGCGCTGATCCGCGAGGCGCAGGTGTTCCGGCCTGCGCTGCGCGCGGCCTTCGTCATCAACCGGCGCGTCAGCACCACCGTGATCGGGCGTGAAGCGCGCCAGGCGCTCGCCGACCAGCCGCTGCCTGCGCTGCGCGCGGAAGTGCATCAACGCATCGTGTTCGCCGACAGCGTGGCCGCTGGCCGGCTTGCACGCGAGACAGCGCCGGACAGCGCCGCCGCGCGCGAAATTGCCGCGCTGGTCGATGAACTGCTGCGGTGGCCGACATGACAGCGAAGCCGCCACCGAACAGCAAGCGCGCGGCAAAGCGCGTCGGCATCGGCGCGCGTCCGCCCATGAATCCGCACGCCGAGGCGTGGATTCGCCAGGGCGATGCCGATGCACTTGGCAAGGGCGACCTCTACACGGCTCGCCTGACCCTCGACATCACGCCCGCCATGCGCTCGCGCATCAAGGTGTCAGCCTTCACGCAGGGCGTGACCGTGGCCGACCTGCTGCGCGGCCTGCTGGAGCAGGAGTTTCCAGAACACCGCTGGGAGAACACCCCATGACCGCATCCGCTTCGCCTGCCGCTGGCGCGGCTACAGCTGCCCCTTTACCCGCACTCACTGCGCTCGTCGGCCGAGCAGACACCATACCGCTGACGCGCGTGGCGCTGGCCTACGTGGACCAGCGCATCGACATTTACCTGCGCTTCGGTGAGCCGGCGCGCACCATTCGGCACGACCGCTGGCGGCGCGTTGCCGTGTTCCTGCCGGGCGCCGTGTTCTGCCGCATCCGCTGGCAGTCCAACGACTTCGGCACGATTCGCTGGCAGCTCATGGTGATGCAGGCTTGCACGCCATTGGATGGCGCGCAGCGCATCCCCGGCGTGCAGCCCGGCGCGCGCCTGCTGCTGCACGCAGAGGGCGACAAGAATGTGCGTGCCGTACTGGAGCGCATCGACGCCATCGAGGCACTGGGCATCGCGCCTGCCGGCGCTTCGCCCGCGTACTGGCGCACGCTCGCCAACCGGCTCGCGGCCCGTCTGCCGCTGCCCGAATACAGCGCCGAGCGGCACGCTGCATGGCTGGCTGGGAGGGTGTTGCCATGACACTCCCATCTATCGTTGCCGATGCAACTGAAATCCCGCCACATCCTCGTTTACGCCTGCGCGCTCGCATCGTTCTGGCGAGCCTGTCCGCCTGCGGCCTCGCTGCGCTGGCCTGGGCGGCTTTCGTACAGCCGCTGCCGCGCCTGGTCTACAACCCGTCCGACAGTGTTCCGATCGGCTGGTATCGCATCGGGTCGTCCGATGCGCTGCACGTCGGCGCCATCGTCCTCACCACGCTGCCGCCTGACGTTGCAGCGCTGGCCGCGCAGCGCCGCTACCTCACGGCGCGCGTGCCGCTGCTCAAGCGCGTGGGCGCCGTGGCGCCGCAGCATGTATGCGTGTTCGATGCGCTGGTGTGGATCGACGGCGTGCCGGTGGCCGCCGTGCTGGCTGCCGATCGGCTGGGCCGGCCGCTGCCATCCTGGCCGCATTGCCGCCGCCTCGAAGCTGGCGAGCTGTTCCTGCTGAGCAGCACCAATCCGGTGTCGTTCGACAGCCGCTACTTCGGGCCGGTCCGCGCAGCCGCTGTGATCGGCGTGGCGCATCCGCTCTGGCTGGAGAAACGCCCATGATGGCCGCCGATTCGCTGCACGCGAGCGTGCACGGCCTCGTGCTATCGGGCGTGTCAGCGTCATGTTGCCGCGCGTGCAGTGCCAGTGCATTCGCACCGCACTTCGCGCTGCCTCCGGCGCAGCCGTCCCATGTGCAGGCGTCTTGCCTCGAACACGGCTGGCCTGCGGCCACCGCCGCGTTCGCCGGGGCGCTGGCTGCCCGCGCAGCGGCGCTACCGGGCCGCAGTTGCCGGGAGCGAGAACCGGGGGGACCAGAGGAGGCAAATGCGGAAGGCAAGACAAAAGGGTGCGGCACCTGTCGGCCCGCAAAGCCAGTCTGCACGTGGGGGTGGCGCGGCACGGCGCGGCTTCGCCGCCGTGCCGCTTGGGGCGCGAAGCCCGCGCCAATGCAGGCATGTCCGCGTGCTTCGCACGACCGGACACGCTAGAGCTTGCAGGGAGCGCAGCCATGACCGACCGCCGCGACGATGATTTCCGCATCCGCCCCAGTGCCCCGAAGAACCGGGGCCAGGGCTTCGTCTCCAAGGTGCTCAAGCAGGCAGGCAAGGCCAGCAGCGGCAAGTCGGCGGTGCGCCGTCCTGGCGCCAGCGGCAACGGGCAGCACGCCGGCCAGCGGCCCGGCTCGCGCCTGGGGCGCGGCCACACGGCGGCGCGCTTCGCGGGGGCGAAGCTCACGCCCATGTCGCGGCGCGTGACCATCAAGACGCTGCTGGTCAATCAGCAGCGGGCCAGTCCGCAGTCGCTCGCCAAGCACCTGCGCTACATCGAGCGCGACGGCGCCGGCCGCGATGGCGAGCCAGGCCAAGCCTATGGGCCGCAGACCGATGCTGCCGACCTCGACGCCTTCAAGGAACGCTGCGCCGACGACCGGCACCATTTCCGCTTCATCCTCTCGCCGGAGGATGGCGCGGAACTGGACGACCTGCGCACCTACACGCGGCATCTCATGGGCCGCATGGAAGCCGACCTGGGCACACGGCTGGAATGGGTGGCGGTCGATCACTGGAACACCGACAACCCGCACACCCACTTGATCGTGCGCGGACGGGACGACACGGGCAAAGACCTCATCATCGCGGGCGACTACATCGCCGATGGCTTCCGGCATCGCGCGTCCGAGCTGGCGACCGAATGGCTGGGGCCACGCACCGAGCTGGAGATCCAGCAGACCTTGCAGCGTGAAGTGGATCAGGAGCGATGGACGAGCCTGGATCGCACGCTCAAACGCGAACTGGGCGACGATGGCCTGGTGCATGTCGAACGGTTCAACGAACCGCGGCTGCAACGCCAGCGCCTGCTGCTGATCGGCCGCCTGCCACGCTTGCAGCGCATGGGCCTCGCCGACGAGACGCAGCCGGGCACCTGGGCCGTCCATGCGGATGCCGAAAAGACGCTGCGCACCCTGGGCGAGCGCGGCGACATCATCCGCACCATGCAGCGAGCCATGCGCGGCGAACCGCGCGAGCTGGCGGTGTTCGAGCCGGGCGACGATGGCCGAACCATCCTCGGCCGCGTGGCTGCGAAGGGGCTGGCCGACGAGCTGCGCGACCGGGGCTATCTGGTCATCGACGGGGTGGACGGCAAGGCCCACTACGTCGCGCTCAACGCCCGCGACGAGCTGGCGAACTATCCCACCGGCGCCGTGGTGGAGGTGAAGGGATCGGCCGACGTGCGCGCGGCCGACAGGAACATCGCCGCTCTGGCGAGCGATGGCCTGTACCGCACCGACCACCACCTCGCCATCGCACAGGGTCAGGCCATGCCGGGCCGTGATCCGCAGGAAGTCGTCGCCGCCCATGTCCGCCGGCTCGAAGCCTTGCGCCGCGGCGGCATCGTGGAGCGCGTGGCCGAGGGGCTATGGAAGGTGCCGGGCGACCTGGCCGAGCGCGGTCGCCAGTACGACGCGCAGCGCCTGGGCGGCGTGGCTGTAGAGCTGAAATCGCACCTGCCCATCGAGCGGCAGGCGCGCGTGATCGGGGCCACCTGGCTCGACCAGCAGTTGATCGGCGGCGGCTCGGGGCTGGGTGACCTGGGTTTTGGCAGCGAGACCAAACAGGCGATGCAGCAGCGCGCCGACTTCCTGGCCGAACAGGGACTGGCCGAGCGGCGCGGGCAGCGCGTGATCCTGGCGCGCAACCTGCTGGGCACGCTGCGCAATCGAGAACTGGCGCAGGTCGCCAAGGACATCGCTGCGGAAACTGGCTTGGAACACCGCCCGACGGCGGACGGGCAGCGCGTGGCTGGCATCTACCGCCGGAGCGTGATGCTCGCCAGCGGACGGTACGCGATGCTGGACGACGGCATGGGGTTCAGCTTGGTGCCGTGGAAGCCAGTGATCGAGCAGCGACTGGGGCAGCAGCTTGCGGCGACGGTGCGTGGCGGAGCGGCCTCATGGGAAATCGGGCGTCGGCTTGGAGTTTCTTTGAGCTAGTCACTTGAGGCTATGCGCCCCATGAACATGACCCCTGCGCGTTGCTGGCTCGTGCACCTGGCGCGATGCTGAGGACAGTTCGGTCAAGATGCCGCACTGACTGGCCTGCTGGGATTCCCGGCAGCTTTCCCGCAAGGTCTTGAGTTGTCGTTCCAGCGCTTTCAATTCCTTGATGCGAGTAGCCACATGGTCTATGTGCTCGTCGAGCAGGTCATTCACCTGGGCGCAGTTCTCGTGCGGAGCATCCTTGAAGCGCAATAGAACCCGGATTTCATCCAGTGTCATGTCCAAACCCCGGCAGTGCCGGATGAAGGACAGTCGGTCAACGTGTTCTTCTGCGTACATGCGGTAGTTGCCATCTGTACGGGCCGTTTCTGGTAGCAAGCCTTCACGCTCGTAGTACCGGATCGTCTCTACCTGGGTATGTGCGGCCTTAGCCAGTTCGCCGATTTTCATAGCTTCATCTTGAGCGGTCGCGGGTTTTTCTCCAAGGCTCATTGTAGGCACTTGACTCTGTAGTGGGTACAGGGTTTCCAATTTGCCTGAAAAGGAGAATTTCATGAACTCTTCCCGCCAACGCCAACACGCTGACCCTGCCTGCTGCGGGAGTGGCTGTGCAACAGTGCCTGCGGTGCCCGAGCCAACAGCGTCTGATGGAACGACTATCGAGCCGCAACGCTTTCGCATAGCGAACATGGACTGTGCCTCGGAGGAGTCGGAAATCCGCCGGGCGCTGGAAGGCATGGCGGGGATTCGCAGCCTGCGATTCAACCTGGGGGATCGAGAGCTTGCCATTGCCGCCGATGACCACGCGCTGCCCCAGGCCCTGGAAGCGATCCGCAAAGCGGGTTTCAAGCCAGAACCCCTCGGCGCGAAGAATGTCCAGCGCTTCCGCATTGCGAATATGGACTGTGCCTCGGAGGAGTCGGAAATCCGCCGGGCGTTGGACGGCATGGCGGGAATTCGTAGCCTGCAATTCAATCTGGGCGAACGCGAGTTGGCCATTGCCGCCGATGATCCTGTCTTGCAGCAGGCGCTGGACGCAATCCGCAAGGCAGGCTTCAAGCCGGAACCTCTTGGCGACACAGGCTCGTCGGCTGCTGCGGTTGCCTCGCCAACGGGCTTCTGGACGAGATGGGGCAAATCGCTGGGCGCCCTTGGGTTGGCTGTGGCGGCCGAGGGCTTGGCATTCGCCTTTCCAGACAGCGTACCTGTCAAGGCGCTGGGAATGGCGCTGGCCGCGGCGGCCATCGCGCTGTCGGGTTTCTCGGTTTACGGCAAAGGGCTGGCTGCACTGCGGCAGGGCCGCTTGAACATCAATGCCCTGATGACCGTGGCCGTGACCGGCGCTTTCCTGATCGGCCAGTGGCCCGAAGCGGCGATGGTGATGGCCCTGTATGCGATTGCGGAAGCCATTGAGGCCCGCGCCGTGGATCGGGCGCGCGGCGCCATCAAGAGCCTGCTGGCGCTCGCGCCGGAGCAAGCTGAAGTGCGTCAAGACGATGGCAATTGGGTGCGCATGGGAGTCAAGGAAGTCACCGTGGGCACGACCGTGCGTATTCGCCCCGGCGAGCGCGTTCCGCTGGATGGCATCGTGAGCCTAGGTCAGAGCGCTATTGACCAGTCCCCCGTGACCGGCGAAAGCTTGCCGGTGGACAAGAGCCCCGGCGATGAAGTCTTCGCCGGCACCATCAATCAGGCTGCGGCGTTGGAAATCCGTGTCACGGCCCCCGCGTCCGACAGCACGCTGGCGCGGATCATCCACGCCGTTGAGCAGGCCCAGTCTTCCCGTGCGCCCACGCAGCGTTTCGTGGATCGCTTCGCCGCCGTCTACACGCCTGCGGTGTTCGTCCTGGCCGTTGCCGTTGCGTTGTTGGCGCCCTGGCTCATGGGGCTGACCTGGACGCAGGCCGCCTACAAGGCCCTGGTGCTGCTGGTCATCGCCTGCCCTTGCGCCTTGGTGATTTCCACGCCCGTCACCGTCGTCAGCGGTTTGGCCGCTGGGGCGCGGCGAGGCATCCTGATCAAAGGTGGTGTGTACCTGGAAGAGGCGCGCAAGATCAAGGCCGTGGCGCTGGACAAGACCGGCACCATCACCGAAGGCAAGCCCAAGCTGGTGGCTTTCGAGCCCGTGGACACAGGACTCGGCCAGCAAGCCCTGGAGGGGTTGGCCAAGAGCCTCGCAGCGCGGTCGGATCATCCAGTGTCCAAGGCCATTGCGGACGGCGTGTCGTCCGCCACGCAAGAAGTGGATGAGTTTCAGGCTGTTGCCGGGCGCGGCGTGCAGGGGGTGATCGACGGCCATACCTATGTGCTGGCTAACCACCGCTGGATTGAAGAGCGCGGGCAGTGTTCGGCTGACCTCGAAGCCCGCCTTGCAGTGCATGAGCAAGCTGGCCGCACCGTCACGTTGTTGGCCAGCAGCGAACGGGTCATGGCCATCTGTGCAGTAGCCGACACCATCAAATCCTCATCCGCGCAGGCCGTGGCCGACCTGAAGGCATTGGGCGTGACGCCGGTGATGTTGACGGGCGATAACCTGGCGACGGCGCAAACCGTCGGCACCCAGGCGGGCATCGCCGAGGTGCGTGGCAACCTGCTGCCCGAGGACAAGTTGCAGGCCATCGGAGAGCTTCAGCAGCGCTTGGGCGTCACGGCGATGACCGGCGACGGCATCAACGACGCCCCCGCGCTGGCGAAGGCTGACATCGGCTTCGCTATGGGCGGCGCTGGCACCCACACCGCGATGGAGGCTGCCGATGTGGTGGTCATGAATGACGACCTGCGCCGACTACCCGAAACGATCCGACTGTCCAAGCGCACCCACGCCGTGCTGTGGCAGAACATCGTGCTCGCGCTGGGCATCAAGGCGGTTTTCCTGTTGCTGGCCGTCTTCGACGATGCCTCCATGTGGATGGCCGTGTTCGCCGACATGGGGGCGAGCTTGCTGGTGGTCTTCAACGGACTGAGGCTGCTCAGACAGCGGGCGGGTCGATAAAACGGAATACGGAGTTTGAAAATGGGAATCTTAGGTCGAATTTTTGGCGGAGACAGCGGAGGGCATGGCAGTTCCCACGGGCATGGCAATAGCCACGGCCGCGGCAGCTCCAGCGGTCATGATTGGGGGCGCAATCCAACGCCTTCGGCCAGTGGCATCCCATGCCCGCAATGCAAAACGATCAATCCGCAAGGCTCCCGCTTTTGCGGCCAGTGCGGGACATCGCTGGTGCCAGCATCGTGTAAGAAGTGCAGTAGCGTCATTCCCATCGGCGCGAAATTCTGCGCTCAGTGCGGCAACGCAGTAACTTGAATCATGGTGATCTCGGCCTGGATCTACACCTTGATTCCGGCAGCGGCCGCCATCATCGGAGCTACGGTCGCGGTGAACGTGCGGCCGGGGCCAACACTGGTCAGTGCGATTCAGCACTTTGCCGCTGGCGTCGTGTTCGCGGCGGCGGCCGGCGAAATTTTGCCCGACATCATGCACCGCGCCTCACCTTTGGCGACGATGATCGGCGGCGGAATCGGCGTCGCCACCATGCTGCTGGTGAAGCATCTGGAAGCATTGGCGAAGGGGCCAGCCGGTCTCCTGACCGTGATCGGCATCGACATCCTGATTGATGGCTTGGTGCTTGGTATCGGGTTTGCGGCTGGCCCAAAGGTCGGCTTGCTTCTGACCATCGCCCTGACCATTGAGGTTCTGTTCCTGGGATTGACGGTGGCGACGGAACTCGGCGAGAGCGTTCGTTCTCGTGCCAAGGTCATTTGGATTACGTCCGCGCTCGTGCTCTTGCTGCCGATCGGGGCCTTGCTTGGAGCGCCGGTGGCGCTGTTGCCCAACCCTCTTCTGACTGGCTTCTTCGCGTTTGGTCTGATTGCGTTGCTCTACCTCGTGACCGAAGAACTGTTGGTCGAAGCGCACGAAACGCCAGATCGTCCCTGGGTGACGGCGATGTTCTTTGTCGGCTTTCTGGCGCTTCTCCTGCTAGAAGAAGTAATTGGCTAGTAGGCCAGCCTGTTGGTAGGGCGCGACCCGTTGAACTATTGCGTGTTCGGGGTAGGCACCGCGAGCCCGATAGATGTGACGCCGTTGCTCGAATCGACCATAGTCCGCCCTCCGTGCATGCGGGCGATGGCGGCCACGATGGCCAAGCCCAGTCCATGATTGCGGGCGGCATCCGACCGCGCTGCATCTGCCCGGTAGAAGCGGTTGAACAGATTGGGCAAATGCTCGGCTGAGATCGTCGGCCCTTCGTTCATCACCCGCAGGGCGATCTCACCATCCAGTCGGTCGATTTGCACGACAACGGTGCTGTGCGGATGCGCGTGCCGGGTTGCGTTGCCGATCAGGTTGGACAATGCGCGCTGCAATAGGCGCACGTCGGCCAAGCCAGTGGCATCACCATTGATACGAACTTTCAGCCCGGCTTCCTCAATGGCCGCCTCGTGCAATTCCACCACCGCGCGCGCAACGCCGGCCAGACTGGCGACATGCTCGCGGCGGGCTTCAGCTCCTCGGTCGGCTTGCGACAAGAAGAGCATGTCCTGCACGATCATCGACATGCGCTGGATATCTTCGAGGTGCGAGCCCAACACATCCCGCAGCGTGTCGGCATCGCGTGCTTTGCGCAAAGCGACTTCGGTGCCCCCCATCAACGTCGCCAACGGCGTGAACAGTTCATGCGCAACGTCAGCATTGAAGGCTTCCAGTTGTTCGTAGGCTTTGTGCAGACGCTTCAGCAATTCGTTGACGTGGGCCACCAGCGGAGCCAGTTCGTCGGGTTGAGCGGAGCCATCCAGAAGCCGGTGCAGAGTATCGGCCTCCAGTGCCTGGATCTGAGCCGAGAGGTCGCGCACGGGACGCAGCCCGATTTGCACCAGCGTAAATCCGCCAGCAGCAATCACCACTGCGCCAGCGAGTGCGGCGGCGACGAGCGTGCGGGCTAGGCGTTCTAGCACACGATCGTCCTCGCTGACATCAAGACTCAGCACCGCCTGGATGGGGGGGATGCCGGTCGTAGCCTCGAATCGCATGTCGATCACGCGGTGATGCACTGGAATGCCGGCGCTGGCATAGATGACGCTGCCGTCGGCACGGGTCAGGATCAATTTCATGTCCTGTCGGCCGACCATGCCATCGTCGAGCTTGTGTGCGAGCGTGCCGCTGTCTAACTCTGCTGCCTCGGCAATAAGATGGTTCACCTGGGTCTGCTGTTGCCGCAGCGTGTCCATCTGCCGCTCCTTGAAGCTCAGCGCGGTGACGGTGTAAATGCCCAGGCAGGTTAAGGCCAGCCCGACCAGGGTGAGAAGTGCGAGCCAACGGGCAAGCCGCCGTCCCAGCGATCCGGCACGCCTGGGTCTCACGACTGCCGATCTTCGAGTACGTAGCCCATGCCACGGACGGTGTGCAGCAGTGGGCGCTCGAAGGGCAGGTCGAGCTTGCTCCGAAGGCGACGCACAGCGACGTCGATCACGTTGGTACCGTGATCGAAGTTCACGTCCCATACTTGCTCCGCGATTTCGGTACGTGACAGAACCTCGCCCTTGCGGCGCAAGAGCAGCGTCAGCAGTTGGAATTCCTTTGCGGACAGATCGATGCGCTGGCCGGCCCGAGTAGCGCGCCGCCTCGCCAGGTCCATATGCAAGTCCCCCAGGCACAGCACCAGCGCATCAGGCGCGGGCGCAGTACCGGCGGTGCGGCGCAGCAGCACCTCGATGCGTGCCACCAGTTCGGAAAAGGCGAACGGCTTAACGAGGTAGTCGTCCGCTCCTGCCTTCAGCCCGCGTACGCGATCCTCGATGCGATGGCGGGCCGTCAACATGATCACCGGCGTCTGCTTGCTCTGCCGCAGTGCAGCCAGCAAGCCGAAGCCATCGATGCCCGGCAGCATGGTGTCGAGAACGATCAGGTCGTAGTGGCCGTCAGAGGCCATGTGGAGGCCATCGATGCCGTTGGCAGCCACATCGATCACATAGCCTTCTTCAGAGAGTCCCTTGCGAAGATAGTCCGCGAGCTTGGCTTCGTCTTCCACGATCAGCAGCTTCATGCGCAGCGTTCCTGCTGCGGTCTCTCGCAACCTGTCCAAATTGTCATCTGCACGTTTTACTCCCGTTCGGTGCCGGTTCTTACATTGTGCTCATGCCTTCGGGCATATCGATTTTCTGCAAATCACACTGGAAAGGACCATGCAATGAAACTGACCCATCTTGTCGCCATGAAAGCCATTATCCTGGCCACGGCACTGCCCATGGCGGCCCAGGCCGATTCGCTCTGGCACCCCGCGTCCAATGAGCAGGGCTTCACGTATCACCCCGATCATTTCAAGAGTACCAAGACCCGTGCCCAGGTGCTGGCCGAGGTCGAGGCAGCCCGCAAGGACGGTACGCTCACGCTGATGCAACGTGGACTGCCGGTGCCCATCAAGAGTTCCGCAGCACCGAAGACGCGCCAACAGGTTGTCGATGAGATGCGCAGCGAATCACCAGAAGCGCGGCGTGCGCGGCTCGAAATGTATTCCGGCGGTTGACACTGCTGCCAATACCCTGCGCTGCCGTGCCCCTCGTGTCGCTTCGTTGCGTCAAGCGACCACAGCTATTCGAATATAGAAGCGGTCCTTATTTCATTCTGGATGAACCCGCGAGGAGGCACGCTACGCGCAGAGGACTCTGAAACAAACCCAAGCAGCGAGGAATGGCGGATTGAAGCCTGTAGCTGCTACACTGTTACCCCTATGCGCAAATGGCTGGCTATCGTCTTGCTGGTGTTCTTGCCGCTCCAATTCAGTTGGGCGGCTGTGGCCAGTTATTGCCAGCATGAAACCGGGGCTGCGGCCAAGCACTTCGGCCACCATGCGCACCAGCACAAGGCGGCCGACGGCAAGGACGCCAGCCCTGATCCGGCCAAGACCCTGGGCGGCGATCCTGATTGCCCGTCCTGTCATGCCGGGTGCTTCTCGGTCTTGTCAGGGGATGTCAAGCTGGCGTCGTCGATCAGCCCGTCCCTGGATACGGCGTACCACCCGGAGAGCCTTGCCGCGCCTCCACCCGAACGTTTAGAGCGCCCTCGGTGGCGTGCCCTCGCCTGATCGGCGGGGAGCGCGTTCCTTTCTCTTCGTCCTCACCCCTGCCGTCGCGCATGGCGCGCTACGGTATCCAGCCGGCTTCGTGCGGCTGATGTGACGACGTTGCTGGCGATCATCTGGATCGCCCCCCGCCGATTCCCTCGTGTATTTCAAGTCACTGGAGAATCGGATGTTGAAGGGTATTCACAATCACAACGCAAGGGCAACGGCGGCAGGCTTGCTCCTTGCGTTCACGGCAGGGCTGGCTTTCGCCCAGCCGCTGCCAGCGCTGCCGGGCAATGCCCAAAGCGGGGCGCAGACTGAAGCAACGGCTCCACTGAGCCTGCAAAAAGCCATCGCGCTGGCTTTGGAAGCCAATCTTGACCTGACCGTCGCTCAGCGGGAAGTCGAGGCCGTGCAAGGCCAGGTGCTTCAGGCGCAAGCGCGCCGCAACCCCGAACTGGCGTATGCGCTTGAAGACCAGCGCACGCAAACCCGCACCCAAAGCGCTCAGATCAACCTGCCCATCGAATTGGGCGGCAAGCGCGCTGCCCGCATCACGGCGGCAGAGCGTGGGCGTGACGTTGCGGTCGAGGAGTTGAACGCGCGTCGCGTCGAAATTCGCGCCGCCGTGGTCGCCGCCTTCTTCGATGCGCTGGCAGCCCAGGATCGCACGGCCTTGGCCCAGGACAGCGTTGACTTGGCCAGGAAAGCGACGGACGCCGTTGCCAAGCGCGTGATGGCGGGCAAGGTCTCTCCGGTCGAGGAAACCAAGGCCCGGGTGGCCGAGGCCGGCGTGCGGGTTGAACTGGCGCAGGCCCAAAGCGAACAGCGCAGCGCCCGCGCACGGCTGGCCAGCTTGCTGGGGGCCAGCCCGCCACAGTTCACCCAGGTGTCGGGCAGTGTGGATGATCTCCCGGTCGTCCCTTCGCTGGATGACATCCAGCAGCGCCTGTCGGCCTCGTCGGCATTGCGCCGGGCGCAGTTGGAAGTTGAACGCCGCAGGTCATTGGCTGACGTGGAGCGGAGCAAGCAAACGCCAGATGTCACGGTCAGCCTGGGCGTGAAGCGCCCGAACGAGCTTGCGCGCAATCAGTTGATGCTCGGCGTTTCCGTGCCGCTGCCTTTGTTTGACCGCAATCAGGGCAACTTGCTGGAAGCGTTGAAGCGTGAAGACAAGGCGCGGGACGAACTCCAGGCGTTGAACCTGCGCCTGAGCACGGAAGTGCTGCAAGCCCGCGAACGGCTGACGTTGGTTCGCGGCGAGATCGACGTGTTGCAGCGCGAGGTACTGCCTGGGGCCAAGAGCGCCTATGACGCGGCCACCGTGGGTTTTGGCTACGGAAAGTTCAATTTCCTGGAAGTGCTGGACGCACAGCGCACCTACTTCGCCGCCCAATCCCAATACCTCAAGGCACTGGCCGAAGCGCATCGCGCGGCGGCGGACATGGATCGCGTGATCGGCGCATCCGAACCCACGACCACCCCGCCCGCGAACAAGGAATGAACATGAAATTCGACACGAACAAACTGAACGTCGGCAAGAAGCAATGGATTGCCATCGCCGTGATCGCCGTTGTGGGCGTTGGACTGGGCGGCGCCATCCTCGGCGGCAAGACGGGCAAGAGCGCCGAAGGCGAGGGCCACAGCAGCCACGTTGAAGCCAAGGCCCACAGCGATGGTGAGCATCATGGCAAGACAAGCGATGCGCAGCACGAGGACGACAAGGGCCATGCGGATGGCGAGCACCATGAAGGGCCGGGCAAGGGGCCGCATGGCGGCAAGCTGTTCAATGAAGGGGATTTCGGATTGGAGGCATTGCTCGCCGAAGACGGCGGCGAGCCGCGCCTACGCATCTGGCTGTACGACAAGGGCAAGGCGCTGGCCGCCAGCGCCGCCAAGGTCAGCGCCACCGTTTCGCGTTTGACCGGCGAGAAGCAGGCGCTCAATTTCGCGCCCGACAAAGACAGTCTGCTGAGTCGCGAGACCGTGCCGGAGCCCCATGCGTTCGAGATCAACATCGTGGCACAAACGGCCAATGCGCCTTTCAGGTTCAGCTTCAGCCAGGAAGAGGGGAAAGTCGAACTCAGCGATGCGCAAATCAAGGCGGCATCCATCGGCATCGACACCGCAGGGGCTGCAAGCATCAAGTCTGCCCTGCAATTGCCGGGCGAGATCCGCCTGAACGAAGACCGCACCTCGCATGTCGTCCCGCGCATGGCGGGCGTGGTCGAGAGCGTGCAGGCCAGCTTGGGACAAACGGTCAAGAAGGGACAGGTGCTGGCGGTCATAACCAGCCCGACCGCCTCCGAGCAGCGCAGCGAATTGCAGACGGCGCAAAAGCGGCTGGCTTTGGCCAAGACCACCTTCGAGCGCGAGAAGCGGCTGTGGGAACAGAAGATTTCCGCCGAGCAGGATTACCTGCAAGCCGGGCAGGCATTGAACGAGGCGCAGGTCGCCGTGGCCAACGCGCAGCAGAAGCTGTCTGCCGTGGGCCTGGCCCCAGGGTCTTCGGGCGGGCTGAACCGCCTGGAGTTGCGCGCACCCTTCGATGGCGTGGTGATTGAAAAGCACCTCAGCCAGGGCGAAGCCGTCAAGGAAGACGCTGCCGTGTTCACTGTGTCTGACCTGGGCCAGGTCTGGGCGGAAATCAACGTGCCTGCCAAGGATTTGCCGCTCGTCCGAGTGGGCGAAAAAGTCAACATCAAGGCCACGGCCTTCGATGCCAGCGCGCAAGGCACCATCACTTTCGTGGGCGCGTTGATCGGCGAGCAGACCCGCACGGCCAAGGCCCGCGTGGTCTTGGCCAATCCGCAGGGCGCGTGGCGTCCCGGCCTGTTCGTCAATGTGGAAGTGACCGCATCCGAGGCCAACGTGCCCGTCACTGTGGCCAGCGATGCGATACAGAGCGTGGGCGACAAGCCCGTCGTCTTCGTCAAGGTGAATGACGGCTTCGTGGCCCAGCCCGTGCAGTTGGGCCGCAGCGACGGCAAGCGCGTCGAGGTGCTGCAAGGGCTCCAAGCCGGGGCAGCGTATGCGGCGGCAGGCAGTTTCGTCGTGAAGTCCGAACTCGGCAAAGCCTCTGCCGAACACACCCATTGATGCCGGAGCCACGTCCATGTTTGAAAAACTTATTCGCGCGGCCATCGAGCACCGATGGCTGGTGCTGCTGGCCGCCATCGGCATGGCCGCCATTGGCGTATTCAGCTATCAGAAGCTGCCCATCGACGCCGTTCCGGACATCACCAACGTCCAGGTGCAGATCAATACGCAGGCGCCGGGCTATTCGCCGCTGGAGGTCGAGCAACGGGTGACGTACCCGATTGAAACGGTGATGGCGGGCCTGCCCAACCTGGAGCAGACCCGCTCCCTGTCGCGCTATGGTCTGTCGCAAGTGACGGTGATCTTCAAGGACGGCACCGACATCTACTTCGCGCGCCAGTTGGTCAATGAGCGCATCCAGGAGGCACGCGACAAACTGCCCGCCGGCATCACGCCTGCACTGGGGCCGATTTCCACCGGCCTGGGCGAAATTTACCTGTGGACGGTCGAGGCCAAGGACGGTGCGAAGAAGCCCAACGGCACACCCTACACGGCCACCGACCTGCGCGAGATCCAGGACTGGATCATCAAGCCGCAGTTGCGCAACGTGCCCGGCGTGACGGAAATCAACTCGATCGGCGGCTATGCCAAGGAATACCAGATCGCGCCTATCCCCGCGCGTCTGGCTTCGTTGGGCGTCACCCTGCAAGACATCGTGACGGCGCTGGACCGCAACAACGGCAACGTGGGCGCGGGCTACATCGAAAAGCGCGGCGAGCAGTATCTGATCCGGGCGCCTGGGCAGGTCAAGACGCTGGAGGACATCGGCAACGTCATCCTCAGCAGCGCGGGCGGGGTGCCCATCCGCGTGCGCGACGTGGCGGACGTTGGGATGGGGCGCGAACTGCGCACCGGTGCCGCCACGGACAACGGCCGTGAAGTGGTGCTGGGCACGGTCTTCATGCTCATCGGCCAGAACAGTCGCACGGTGTCGCAGGCCGTGGACAAGAAAATGGTGGAGATCAACCGCAGCCTGCCCGAGGGCGTGCACGCGGTGACGGTCTACGACCGCACCGTGCTGGTGGACAAGGCCATCGCCACGGTGAAGAAGAACCTGCTGGAAGGCGCGATCCTGGTGATCGTCATCCTGTTTCTGTTCCTGGGCAACATCCGTGCGGCCATCATCACGGCGACGGTGATTCCCTTGTCGATGCTGTTCACCTTCACGGGCATGGTGCATTACAAGGTGAGCGCCAACCTGATGAGCCTGGGGGCGCTGGATTTCGGCATCATCATCGACGGGGCGGTGGTGATCGTCGAGAACTGCGTGCGCCGTCTGGCCCATGCGCAGGCGCACTTTGGCAGGCCCTTGACGCGGGCGGAACGCTTTCACGAGGTGTTCCTGGCATCCAAGGAATCGCGCCGCGCGCTGCTGTTCGGGCAGCTCATCATCATGGTGGTGTACCTGCCCATCTTTGCCCTGACGGGTGTGGAAGGGAAGATGTTCCACCCGATGGCGTTCACCGTGGTGGCCGCGCTGGTGGGGGCCATGATCCTGTCGGTGACTTTCATTCCGGCGGCGGTCGCCCTGTTCATCGGCCATCGGGTCAGCGAGACGGAAAACTTCTTGGTGGTGCAAGCCAAGCGCTGGTACGGCCCGTTGCTGGATCGCGTGATGGCGGCCAAGGCCGTGGTGTTGGCGGCAGCCGCCGTGGCGATTGTGCTGTGCGGCCTGATTGCCACCCGCATGGGCAGCGAGTTCGTGCCCAGCCTGAACGAGGGCGACTTCGCCATCCAGGCCCTGCGCATTCCGGGTACCAGCCTGACGCAATCGGTGGCGATGCAGCAGCAACTGGAAGCGACGCTGAAGGCCAAATTCCCTGAGATCGACCGCGTTTTTGCGCGCACTGGCACGGCGGAAATCGCCTCCGACCCGATGCCGCCGAACATTTCCGACGGCTACATCATGCTCAAGCCCCTGTCCGAGTGGCCCGAGCCGCGCAAGTCACGCGACGAATTGCTGGCGGCCATTCAGGAGACCGTGGGCAAGGTGCCGGGGAACAACTATGAGTTCTCGCAGCCGATCCAGTTGCGCTTCAACGAACTCATCTCGGGAGTGCGCAGTGATGTGGCAGTGAAGATTTTTGGCGACGACATGGATGTCTTGAACAAGACGGGTGAGGAAGTCTCATCCATGTTGCAGAAGATTCCTGGCGCGTCCGAGGTCAAGGTGGAGCAGACCACCGGCTTGCCGATGCTGACCGTGAACATCGACCGCCAGAAAGCCGCACGCTACGGGCTGAACGTAGCCGACATCCAGGACGTGGTGGCCACGGCCATCGGCGGGCGCGAGGCCGGCACCTTGTTTGAAGGCGACCGCCGTTTCGACATCCTGGTTCGCCTGCCGGAATCGTTGCGCAACGACCTGGAAAGCATGAAGCGCCTGCCGATTCCGCTGCCGCGCGGAACGGGTGGGACCGGCAGTGCCGAAGGACGGACGAACTTCATCCAATTGGCCGAGGTGGCGAGCTTCGAGCTGGCACCCGGCCCCAACCAGGTCAGCCGCGAAAACGGCAAGCGCCGCATCGTGGTGAGCGCCAACGTGCGCGGCCGTGACGTGGGCTCATTCGTGGCCGACGCCGAGGCGGCGCTGGCACAGGTCAAGATTCCCACGGGCTACTGGACGAGTTGGGGCGGTACTTTCGAGAATCTGCAATCAGCCACGCAGCGTTTGCAGATCGTCGTGCCGGTGTCGCTGCTGCTGGTGTTCCTGCTGTTGTTCGCCATGTTCGGCAATGTCAAGGACGGCTTGCTGGTCTTTACTGGCATTCCGTTCGCGCTGACCGGCGGCATCTTGGCGCTGTGGCTGCGCGACATTCCTCTGTCGATTTCCGCTGCCGTGGGCTTCATCGCGCTGTCAGGTGTGGCCGTGCTCAATGGCCTAGTGATGATTTCCTACATCCGCGGGTTGCGCGAGGACGGAACACCGCTGGATGAAGCCATCCGCGAGGGCGCGCTGACACGCTTGCGGCCGGTGCTGATGACAGCCCTAGTGGCGTCGCTGGGTTTCATCCCGATGGCGATTGCCACGGGAACAGGCGCGGAAGTGCAACGCCCCCTGGCTACCGTAGTGATCGGAGGCATCTTGTCTTCCACCGTGCTGACGCTGCTGGTGCTACCGATTCTGTATCGGCTGGCCCATCGCCCGGACGAGCAAGAAGAGGATGTCACGGCAGAGCCCGCACATGAGGGCGTAACCGCTTGAAAGGAACAGCGATGAACGCCGTTACGGCACCACGACAGACTCCTTCAAGCTTTACAGGGACATCGACTCATGGAATTCCGTCACCTTCGGTACTTTCTGGCCGTTGCTGAGGAGCTGCACTTCGCCCGCGCTGCGGAGCGGCTGCATATCGAACAGTCACCACTGTCGCGCGCCATCAGGGAATTGGAAGAAGAATTGGGCGCACAACTGTTCGTGCGTACCAGCCGCAGCACGCGCCTGACGCTTGCGGGCAAGCTGCTGATGGAGAACGCGCCTCGCGTGCTGTTGGCGCTGGACCAAGCGCGTGAGAGCGTGAAGGCAGCGGCCAATGGCTTTCACGGCCGGTTGCGCGTGGCGCTGTCCGACGGCATCAGCCCCTCGCGCCTGCCGGCACTGCTGGCGCGCTGCCGCGAGGAAGACCCGGAGATCGAGATCCGCCTGTTCGAGGTGCCGCTGGCCCAGCAGCTCAGCGGCCTGCGTGACGATCTATACGACGCGGGCTTCTCGATGGCCGACGAGGTGGGCGACGGCATCATCATCGAACCCGCCTGGGAGGATGAGCTGATGGTCGCCATGCCCGCGCGCCATGAACTACTGGCCCACAGGCGGGTACCGCTGGATGAAGTGCTGCAACATCCCCTGGTGCTGGGCGACCCGGCAGTTTGCGAAGGCCATGCCAAGCAGATCGACCGCATCCTGCGCAAGCAGGACCGGGAGCCCTTGATCGAACAGTACGTCGCCACGTTCGACGTGATGATGACTTTCGTGTCGGCCGGCTTGGCGCTGGGGCTCGCAGGCGCCGCGCACATCGCTTCCAGCCACGAGCCGGGCGTGGTGGGCCGACCGCTCGCGGGAAAGTCGCCCATGCTCACCACCTATCTGCTGCGCCGCGACGCCGAGCCGTCGCAGGCGCTAGCCCGCTTTATCGAGCGGGTCGAAGCCCTGGTACCGGGAGACGCTTAGCCATTGGCCCCGTTTCACTTCGGAGGATTCAAGCCATGAACCTATCCAAGATCATCGCTATGTCGTCGCTAGCAGTTCTGCTGGTCGCCTGCGGCAAGTCTGAGCCGTCCAAGCCCGCCGCCGTGCCCAGCGTGGAGCAACTGGCTGCTGACCCCGTGCGTTTGCGAGAACTGCGCCAGCAGTGCAAGACGGATCGTCCGACGATGGGCGACGTGCTGTGCAACCGAGTGGCCGAAGCGACGAACCGGCGTTTCCTGGGTGACGGCAAGGTGCCTTATACGCCGCCGAAGGAACCGCCGAAGTTCTGATGGTCGGTTTGCCGCAACGCACCTGCGCGTGCCTGCGCCTTTTTGCGCGCTGCGCAGCAGCGCGCCCGTTGTGGCGGTCTTTCGCCCCAGTTCTTCCCTGCCGGAAACCATGCTTTTTGCGGCATCAACATGCCGATAACGGTCTTTGACCGGCACGCCCAGCGGCACTGATCCTCACGAGGGCGGCACATGCCTGTGCTGCGATCGGAGGCTGGATGATGCAGGGAACGAACGTGCTGTTCGGTCAGATTGCCGTGGTGTTCGGCATCGTGATCGCTGGGGTGTGGAGCGCCACGCAATGGACAGCCGCCGCTCTGGGCTATCAGCTACGCCTTGGCTCGCCCTGGTTCGATTTCTTGGGTACGCCGATCTACCACCCGTGGCGGCTGTTCGAGTGGTGGTTCTTCTTCGATGCCTACGCTCCGCGCATCTTTGACATCGGCGGTGCCATCGCGGGCGGCAGCGGCCTGGTGGCCGTGCTGGTGGCCATCGGCATGTCGATCTGGCGCTCGCGCCAGTCGCGTCTGGTCACGACCTATGGTTCGGCCCGCTGGGCGAACGCGGATGACATTCGCAAGGCCGGCCTCACGCAACCGGCCGGCGTGTTCCTCGGCCAGCACGACCGCCAGTACCTGCGGCATGAAGGCCCGGAACACGTCCTGACCTTCGCGCCCACGCGCTCGGGCAAGGGGGTCGGTCTGGTGGTGCCGACGCTCCTGTCTTGGCCGGCCTCGGCCGTCATCCACGACATCAAGGGCGAGAACTGGCAGATCACCGCCGGCTGGCGCAGCCGATTCAGCCACTGCCTGCTGTTCAACCCGACCGATGCGAAGTCGGCGGCCTACAACCCGCTGCTGGAGGTACGGCGCGGCGCGCATGAAGTGCGCGACGTGCAGAACATCGCGGACATTCTGGTCGATCCCGAAGGCGCGCTAGAGAAGCGCAATCATTGGGAGAAGACCAGTCATGCGCTGTTGGTCGGCGCCATCCTGCATGTGCTCTACGCGGGCGAGGACAAGACGCTGCGCGGCGTCGCCAACTTTCTCTCCGACCCGGCCAGCCCGTTCGAGCTGACCCTGCACCGGATGATGACCACGCCGCACTTGGGCGATGGGCCGCATCCTGTCGTCGCTTCGGCGGCGCGCGAAGTGCTCAACAAGTCGGACAACGAACGCTCGGGCGTGCTGTCCACGGCCATGTCGTTCCTGGGCCTGTACCGCGATCCCACGGTGGCCGAAGTCACGTCGCGGTGCGATTGGCGCATTGCCGACCTGATCGCAGCCGAGCATCCGGTGTCGCTGTATCTGGTGGTGCCGCCTTCGGACATTTCGCGGACGAAGCCGCTCATTCGCTTGATCCTCAACCAGATCGGGCGGCGCCTCACCGAATCGCTCGACGGCTCCGATGGCATCGAGCGCCGCCACAAGCTGCTGTTGATGCTTGACGAGTTCCCGGCGCTGGGGCGCCTGGACTTCTTCGAGACGGCGCTGGCCTTCATGGCGGGCTACGGCATCCGCAGCTTTCTCATCGCGCAGTCGCTCAACCAGATCGACAAGGCGTATGGGCAAAACCACTCCATCCTCGACAACTGCCATGTGCGCGTGACGTTCGCCACGAACGACGAGCGCACCGCCAAACGGATCTCCGAGACGCTGGGCACGGCCACCGAGCTGCGCGCCCAGCGCAACTACGCGGGCCACCGGCTCGCACCGTGGCTGGGCCACCTGATGGTGTCGCGCCAGGAAACCGCGCGCCCGCTGCTGACGCCGGGCGAAGTCATGCAGCTTCCACCCGACGAGGCCGTGGTGATGGTGTCCAGCGTGGCACCGATCAAGGCCAAGAAGCTGCGCTACTACGCGGACGCCAATTTCAAGCGCCGCGTGCTGCCGCCGCCCACGCTGGCGGACGGGCAGTATGCCGACGCGCCGCCGGCACGCGCCGACGCCTGGAGCGGGCTGGCGATTCCTGCCGTGCCTGCCGCACCAGCCACGGCATCCGCCGATGGCCTGGAGAACTTGGGTACGGCCGACGACGGCGGCCCGCGCCGCCAGCCCGAGCTATCCGAAACCGTCGCCTACGACCCCGAATTGGCTGCGCCCGCGGCCGACCTCGGGCTGCTCGATGACGACGACGATTTGCCGCTTCCCCTCCCGCGCCAGCTTGATCCAGCCATGCAGCGCACGGCCCGGCTGGCTTCCCTCGACCCCAACGACGGAATCGAGCTATGAGCCACTACCGCCTCAACCTGTTCATCCAGCCGGAGCACGCCAAGCGGCTCGATGAGCTGGCCGCCAAGAAAGGCGTGTCCAAGTCATCCATCGTCGCGGCGGCGCTTGCATCGTGGCTGTCGCCCGATGCCGCCGACCAGCGCGAGGCAGCCATCGCCAAGCGGCTGGATCGCCTCTCGCGCCAGGCCGAGCGCATGGAGCGCGACCAGAACATCCAGATCGAGACGCTGGCGCTGTTCATTCGCTACTACCTCACGGTCAGCACGCCAGTCCCCGAAGCGCACCAAGAGGCCGCTCGCGCACAGGGCAAAGCGCGCTTCGAGCAGTTCGTTGAACAGTTGGGTCGCCACCTGCTGCGCGGGCGAAGCCTGGTGCGCGACGTGGTGGAGGAGCTGCATCCCGACCCGATGCGGATGGAGGACGCGGCGGCAGCCGCGCAAGCGCAGGAGCGTGTGTCATGAGCGCCGTTCCGCAGTCCATGAGTGCCACGTCGCTCGACCGCCGCATCCAGATGCTGCGCACGGCGATGGGGCCGCTGATCGCCGCCGCGCTCGAAGACCCGGACGTGGTGGAGGTGATGCTGAATCCTGATCGCACCCTTTGGGTGGATCGGCTTTCCAGTGGACGCGCGCCGATGGGCGTGGAACTGCCCGAGGCGGACGGCGAGCGAATCATCCGCCTTGTCGCCGCCCACGTCGGCGCGGAAGTCCATCGCGGCCAGCCGCTGCTGTCCGCCGAGTTGCCCGAAACGGGCGAACGCTTCGAGGGCATCTTGCCGCCGGCCGCGCCGGGACCGGCCTTCGCGCTGCGCAAGCGCGCCATCGGCGTGATTCCGCTGGAGCGGTACGTCATCGACGGGATGATGACCAGCGCGCAGGCGGGCTTTCTCGTTCGCGCCGTCCGCGAGCGGCAGAACGTCTTGATCGCCGGCGCCACCAGCAGTGGCAAGACCACGCTTGCCAATGCGTTGCTGGCCGAAATCGCCGCCACCGGCGACCGCGTGCTGGTGCTCGAAGACACGGTGGAACTGCAATGCGCGGCCCGCGACCACGTTCCCCTGCGCACCCGCGCAGGCGTGGTGTCGATGACCGAACTGGTGCGCTCGTCCATGCGTCTGCGGCCGGATCGCGTCGTCGTCGGCGAGGTGCGCGGCGCCGAGGCGCTGGATCTCATCAAGGTGTGGGGCACGGGCCATCCGGGCGGCATCGCCACGATCCATGCCGGCTCCGCATTGGGCGCGCTGCTGCGCCTGGAGCAACTGATTCTCGAAGTGGCGGTGAACCCGCCGCGTGCGCTGATCGCAGAGGCGGTCAACGTGGTGATCCACATCGCCGGGCGCGGGCGCAAGCGCCGCATCGAGAGCATCGCCCGCGTCGTCGGCTTCGACGGCGTGGGCTACCAATTGGCGGACGCGCTGGAAACGCCGTTTCCCGAGCTGCCGCCACGTCCCGATGCCGCCCCCGCTGCGGCGACTTCCCCATCCCCTCACTCACTTGGAGAACTGCCATGACGCAGATGACCATTCCTGCTTTCCGTTTTTCTGCAAATCCGGCTTTGCGTCTTGCGCGGCTGCGCTGCCTGGCCCGCCCTGCGGGGCAAGGGCTGCTGCTGGCCGCGCTGCTGTTGTTCCTGGCCGGAACCGCGCAGGCCGCCGGTTCCTCGATGCCGTGGGAAGGCCCGCTGCAATCCATCCTCGAATCCATCCAGGGGCCGGTGGCGCGCATCGTCGCGGTCATCATCATCATCGCCACGGGCCTCGCGCTCGCGTTCGGCGACACGTCCGGCGGATTCCGCAAGCTGATCCAGATCGTCTTCGGCCTGTCCATCGCCTTCGCGGCGTCGAGCTTCTTTCTGTCGTTCTTCAGCTTCTCCGGCGGGGCCGTCGTATGAGTGCCCCGGACACCTTCGCGGACGGCTTCGAGGTGCCGCTGCATCGCTCGCTGACCGAGCCGATTCTGCTGGGCGGTGCGCCGCGCACTGTGGCGATCGCCAACGGCACGCTGGCCGCCGCCGTCGGGCTGGGCCTGCAACTGTGGATTCCCGGCGTGGTGCTCTGGATCGTCGGCCATTCGCTGGCGGTGTGGGGTGCGCGCGTCGATCCGCAGTTCATGCAGGTCTTCGCCCGGCACATCAAGCACCGCCCGCTGCTGGACGTGTGAGGGGAGGACGCCGCGATGCTGAACCTCGCCGAATACCGCCAGCGCCCGGCCTTGCTTGCCGACTGGCTGCCCTGGGCCGGGCTGGTCGCGCCGGGCGTCGTCTTGAACAAGGACGGCAGTTTCCAGCGCACGGCCCGGTTTCGCGGGCCTGACCTCGACAGCGCGACGCAAGGCGAGCTGATCGCCACGTCGGCGCGGTTGAACAACGCGCTGCGCCGCATGGGATCGGGCTGGGCGCTATTCATCGAAGCCGAGCGCCGGCCTGCGGCCGATTATCCGCACTCGGAGTTTCCCGAGCCGCTTTCGTGGGTGGTGGAGGAAGAACGCCGGGCCGCCTTCGAGGAATCGGGCAATCACTTCGAGAGCGGCTATCACCTGACGCTGCTTTACCTGCCGCCGGAAGAATCCCGCGCCCGTGCAGCCAAGATGCTCTACGAGAACACGCCGACGAATGGCGTGGGCTGGCGCGAGCGGCTGCAAGCCTTCGTCGCGGAGACGGATCGCGTCTTTGACCTGCTCGACGGCGTGATGCCGGAAATTGACTGGCTCGATGACGCGCAGACGCTGACCTACCTGCACGCGACCATCTCGACGCGGCGCTATCGCGTGGGCGTGCCCGAAGTGCCGTTCCACATCGACGCGCTGCTGACAGACTCGCCGCTGGTCGGTGGCCTGGCGCCCATGCTGGGCGACCAGCACCTGCGCGTGGTGTCGGTGCGGGGTTTCCCGACCTCGACCTGGCCGGGGATTCTGGACGACCTCAATCGCCTCGGCTTTGCCTACCGCTGGAGCACGCGCTTCCTGTGCCTCGACAAAGCCGAGGCGGAACGGGAGTTGGGACGCCTGCGCCGCCAGTGGTTCGCCAAGCGCAAGAACGTCATCGCGCTGCTGCGCGAAACGATCTTCCAGCAGGAAAGCCCGCTGGTCGATACCGACGCCAGCAACAAGGCCGCCGATGCCGACGCTGCCTTGCAGGAGCTGGGCGGCGATCAAGTCGCCTTCGGCTATCTGACGGCGACCGTCACCGTCATGGACGAGGACGCTGCCGTCGCAGACGAGAAGCTGCGCATGGTGGAGCGCGTCATCCAGGGTCGGGGCTTCGTCACCATCCCTGAAACGCTCAATGCCGTGGATGCCTGGCTGTCCTCGCTCCCCGGCAACGCCTACGCCAACGTGCGCCAGCCCATCGTCTCGACGCTGAACTTGGCGCACATGATGCCGGTGTCGGCGGTATGGGCTGGGCCGGAGAAGAACGACCACCTCGACGGCCCGCCGCTGATCGTCACACGCACCGATGGCGCGACGCCGTTCCGGCTGGTGACGCACATCGGCGACGTGGGCCACACGCTGGTCGCGGGGCCGACTGGCATGGGCAAGTCGGTCTTGCTCGCCACGCTGGCGATGCAGTTCCGCCGCTATCGCGGTTCACGCATCTTCGCCTTCGACATGGGCCGCTCCATGCGGGCCGCGATCCTCGGCCTGGGCGGCGAACACTACGACCTGAGCACGGATGGCGAAATCGCCTTCCAGCCACTCGCGCGCATCGACCGTGAGGGCTACCGCACGTGGGCCGCCGAATGGATCGAAGGCCGCTTGCTGCACGAAGGCGTGGCGGTCGGCCCCGACGAGAAGGCGGCTATCTGGTCGGCGCTCGGCAGCCTCGCCGGTGCTCCGCTGGAGCAGCGCACGATGACCGGCCTGTCGGTGCTGCTGCAATCGAACGCGCTGCGCCAGGCGCTCGCGCCCTACGTGCTCGGCGGCGCCCACGGCAAGCTGCTGGATGCGGATTCGGATCGCCTGGGTTCCGGCGCCGTGCAGTGCTTCGAGATGGAAGAGCTGATGCACAGCAAGGCCGCCGTCATGGCCGTGCTGCACTACCTCTTTGCCCGGTTCGATGAACGCTTTGACGGTGCGCCCACGCTGCTGATCCTCGATGAGGCGTGGCTGTTTCTCGATGACCCGGTGTTCGCGGCCCGCATCCGCCAGTGGCTCAAGACGCTGCGCAAGAAGAACGTCAGCGTCATCTTCGCCACGCAGAGCCTCGCCGACATCAAGGATTCGAGCATCGCGCCGGCCATCATCGAGAGCTGCGCCAGCCGCATCTTCCTGCCCAACCCGCAGGCGACCGAGCCGCAGATCAGGGCTATCTACGAAGGCTTCGGGCTGAACTCGCGCCAGATCGAAATCGTCGCCACCGCGCAGCCCAAGCGCGACTACTACTACCAATCCCGTCTCGGCAACCGCCTGTTCGACCTCGACCTGGGCGCCGCGACCTTGGCCTTCGCGGGTGCTTCCACGCCGCAAGACCAGCGCGACATCGACGCGGTGCTCGCCGCTACATCTGCATCCACCCCGTTCGCAGCCGCCTGGCTGCGCCACCGCGGCCTGCATTGGGCGGCCGAACTGCTGTCCTCGTTCCCGTCCACCCACCCCAAGGAGAACCCATCATGAAGAAGCGTCTTCTCGCCGCCGCCGTCGCGGCCATGCTTTGCACCGCTACCGCCGTGCAGGCGCAATGGGTCGTGATCGACCCTACGAACCTCGTGCAGAACACGCTGACCGCGATCCGCACGCTGGAGCAGATCAACAACCAGATCAAGCAGCTCCAGCACGAAGCGCAGATGCTCATCAACCAGGCGCGCAACCTCGCCAGCCTGCCGTCCAGCGTAGTGGGCCAGTTGCGCGCCAACCTGGCGACCACGCAGCGGCTGATCGCGCAGGCCAAGGGCCTGGCCTATGACGTGACCAATCTGGATCGGGAGTTCCAGCGCCTGTACCCGGAGCAGTACGCCGCCACCGTCAGCGGCAATCAGATGTACCGCGACGCGCAGGAGCGTTGGAAGAACACGCTCAGCGGCCTGCAGACCACCATGCAGATGCAGGCCCAGGCGTCGCAGAACCTGAGCGACGACGAAGGCGTGCTGGCCGACCTCGTGGGCAAGAGCCAGTCGGCCGTGGGCGCTTTGCAGGCGATGCAGGCCATGAACCAGCTTCTGGCCTTGCAGGCCAAGCAGTCCATCCAGACGCAGCGCCTGAGCATCACCCAGGATCGTGCCGCTTCGCTGGAACTGGCGCGGCAGGCCGCCGCTGTGGAGCGAGGCCGCGAGGTGAACCGGCGCTTCCTGGGTGAAGGCACGCCGTACACGCCGCAGTCCGTCGATTTCTACAGCCGTTGACGGGTGCTGCCATGACCCGCGCGCCTGCTCTCTGCGGTTTTGTGCTCCTGCTGGCCGGCTGCGGCCAGCAGGAGGTGCCTTCGGTCGATGCGCTCTCGGCAGATCCGTCGCGGCTGCGCTTGCTCAAGGAGCAATGCCGGGCGGGCCAGCTCGACGGCGCGTCTTGCGCGCAGGTGGCCCAGGCCGATTTGCGCCGCTTTCTCTCCGGCCTGGCCGGGCCGGATGAGTACCGGACGCTGGCCGATCTGCCGCCGATTCCGCCCAGCTTCGATGAACCCGCCGAGGACCGCAATGCGGTGGCAACGGCCTCGCCTGGGCAGGAGGACTTGCCATGAATGACATTTCGATCATTGACCATTTCCTCGATGTGTTCTCGCGCTACATCGACTCGGGATTTGGGCTGCTGCATGGCGAGGTGGCGTTTCTCACGGCCACGCTGATCGTCATCGACATGACGCTCGCCGGGTTGTTCTGGGCGATGGGCCATGCCACCGGCCAGGGCGAGGACGTGATCGCCAAGCTGATCCGCAAGGTGCTGTACGTCGGTGCCTTCGCCTACATCATCGGCAACTTCAACATGCTGGCCAGCGTGGTGTTCCGCTCCTTCGCGGGCTTGGGCCTGACGGCCAGCGGCTCCAGCCTGAGCATGGGCAACTTCTTGCAGCCGGGACGGTTGGCCAAGGCCGGTATCGACGCAGCGGCGCCGATCCTCGACCAGATCAAGGGGCTGTCGGGCTTCCCCGAGGTGTTCATCCACCTCGCGCCCATCGTCGTACTGTTCTTCGCGTGGCTGGTGATCATCGTCAGCTTCTTCGTGTTGGCGGTGCAGCTCTTCGTCACGCTGATCGAGTTCAAGCTGACCACGCTGGCGGGCTTCGTGCTGGTGCCGTTCGCTCTCTGGAACAAGACGGCGTTCCTGGCCGAGAAGGTCTTGGGTAACGTGGTGTCGTCGGGCATCAAGGTGCTGGTGCTGGCCGTCATCGTGGGCATTGGCTCGGGCCTGTTCTCCGAGTTCAACATACCGGCAGGCTCGGAGCCCTCGATCGACCGGGCGCTGGTCATCATGCTGGCTTCGCTGTCCCTGCTGGCGCTGGGCATCTTCGGGCCGGGCATTGCAACTGGCTTGGTGTCCGGCGGGCCGCAGCTCGGCGCGGGCGCGATGGCCGGTGCCGCCATCGGCGCAGCCGGAACCGCTGTGGCGGTCGGTGCCGCGGCTACGGGCGTCGGAAGTGCCGTGGCGGCCGGGGCGCGCATGGCACCCGCCGCCGCTCGCTCGATGGCATCGACCGCCAGCAGCGCCAGGTCGGCGTACCAGGCGGGCTCCGCTTCGGCCGGTGGCGGCCTGAAGGGTGCCGCTGCTGGCGTGGGCAATGTCGCCAAGACTGGCGCGCAGGCGGCCGGGCGGAAGGTGGCCGATGGGGCGCGCTCGATGAAGGAGCGCATGGCGGCGGCCTTTCGGCCCGATGACGCGCCAGCCTCCGGCGCCGCACCCGCCGGCCCTGACGCTGCCGGATCGGCTCCGTCTGCCGAACAACCCGCCTGGGCCAAGCGCCTGCATCGAAGGCAACAGCTCACCCATGCCGCTACGACCGCCGCCCACACGCTGCGCGGCGGCGACGGTGGCAGCTCCAGCCAGGGGCCAAGCCTGCGTGATTCCGATTCATGAGGAGAACTTCCATGCGATTCAAACGACCGCAGGTGCGCTACGCCGACACGCCGCAGCCTGCCACTCCGTACCAATCCGCAGCTCAGGTCTGGGACGAGCGCATCGGCTCGGCCCGCGTGCAGGCCAGGAATTGGCGCTTCTTGGCCTTTGGCTGCCTCACCTTGGCCGTGCTGATGGCCGGCGGCCTGGTCTGGCGTTCCGCGCAGTCCATCGTGACGCCCTACGTCATCGAGGTAGACAACGCGGGCCAGGTGCGTGCCGTCGGCGAAGCCGCCACGCCGTACCGGCCCAGCGATGCGCAGATTGCCTACCACCTGGGCCGCTTCATCGGCCTGGTGCGCTCGCTGTCCATCGATCCCATCGTGGTACGGCAGAACTGGCTGGATGCCTACGACTACACGACCGACAAGGGGGCGGTCGTGCTCAACGAGTACGCGCGGGTGGCCGATCCGTTCACGCGCATCGGCAAGGAGTCGGTGACGGTGCAGATCAGCAGCGTGACGCGCGCCAGCGACACGTCTTTCAACGTGCGCTGGACGGAGACGCGCTTTGTCAACGGTGCGCTGGATCGCACCGAGCGCTGGAACGCGGTGGTTTCCATCGTGCAGCAGACGCCGCGCACCGAGCAGCGGGTGCGCAAGAACCCCTTGGGCATCTACGTCAACGGGCTGTCGTGGAGCCGCGAACTGGAAGGAAACGAAGGAGCAAAACCATGAATGATCTTTTCCGTAAATCCGCCTTGCCGATCATGTTGCTTGCCCTCGCGGGCTGCGCCACGCAGGGCAAGCCGCCGCCGTCCATTTCGCTCGATGAGCCGGTGCAGGCCCAGCCGCTGCCGGAGCCGCCTGCGCCGGTGGAGGTGGTGGCCGTGCCACAGGTGCTGCCGATGCCGGCGCAAATGAAACCTGTGCCGGATACCAAGCCCGCCCCAGAACCCGCCGATGAAACCGTGCGCGTGTCCCGCGCCAACGCCGAGGCGCGCATTGCACCCACGCGCGAGGGGTACGTCAACGCAATTCAGGTGTGGCCTTTCACGGATGGGGCGCTGTACCAGGTCTATGCGGCAGTGGGCCGCGTGACGGTGATCGCGCTCCAGCCCGGTGAAGATCTGGTGACGGTGGCCGCCGGCGATACCGTGCGCTGGATCGTCGGGGATACATCGAGCGGCAGCGGCGATGCGTTGCGCGTCAACGTGATGGTCAAGCCGATCCGCTCGGGGTTGAAGACGAATCTGGTCATCACGACCAGCCGCAGGACGTACCTGCTGGAGCTGACCTCGACCGAGAAGACGTGGATGGCGTCGGTGTCCTGGGAGTACCCCAAGGACAAGATGCTGGCCTTGCAGCGCCAGGCGCAGGCGGCCAGCGCCGCCGCGCCGGTCGATGCTGGCCTGTCGCTGGAGAAGATCCGTTTCCGCTACGCGGTCAGCGGCAGCAACCCGCCGTGGAAGCCGCTGCGCGCCTTCGACGATGGCGAGAAGGTCTACATCCAGTTCCCCGCTGGCATCGCGCAAGGCGAGTTGCCGCCGCTGTTCGTCATCGGCGCGCAGGGCGATGGGCAACTGGTGAATTACCGCTTCCGCTCGCCGTACTACATCGTGGATCGCCTGTTCGGCGCGGCCGAGTTGCGCCTGGGCGGTGACAAGGGCGATGTGGTTCGGATCGAGCGCACGGACGGAACGCGGAGGAACTGACCATGAGCCAGGACGACTCCCCTGATCTTGCGGCGCAGGCGGGCAAGGTCGCGCCCGAGGCGGTGGCGCTGCGCGCCCAGCCGCGCCCGGTAACGCGCCTGAACCGGCGCACCTTGGCCATGCTCACCGGCGGCCTGTCGGTCGCCGTGCTGGGAGCCACGATCTGGTCATTGCAGTCACATCGGCGCGGCGCAGGCGAGCGGACCGAGCTGTACAACGTCGATCGCGTGTCGAAGTCTGAAGGGCTGGATGGCTTGCCCTCCGACTACTCCAAGCTGCCGAAGGTGCCGGAGCTGGGGCCGCCGCTGCCCGGCGACCTTGGCCCGGCCATCGTGAAGTCGCAGCAGCCGGTGACGCCGACCTATGCGCCACCGGGTCATGACCCGGAGGATGCGCGGCGCAAGGAGGCCGAAGCAGCCGCAGCCTCGTCGGTGTTTTTCCGCTCAGGCACTCCCGGCAAGACCGCAGCGCCAGCGACCGCGCAAGCAGCTGGCCCGGCATCGGCCTTGGCGGGCTTCGACCCGCTGGCCGCTGGCCCGGCCTCGACGGCGGCCCAGCCTGCCGACCCAACCGCCGTGCAGAACCGGCAAAACCAGAAAGAGGCTTTCCTGAAAGGCGCCTCTACGGAAACCCGTAATTCCACCAGTCTGCAAATGCCGTCCTCGCCGTATCAGGTCATGGCGGGAACGGTGATCGCCGGTGCGCTGGTGACGGGCATCAAGTCTGATTTGCCGGGCGACGTGATCGCCACGGTGACGGAGCCGGTCTACGACACGGCGACGGGCAAGTTCCTGCTGATCCCGCAGGGATCGCGCATCCTGGGCAAGTACAACAGCCAGGTGAGCTACGGGCAAAGCCGCGTGCAGGTGGTGTGGAACCGAATCATCCTGCCGGACACGTCTTCGCTGAAGCTCGACAACCTCGCGGGCACCGATCCGGCCGGCTATGCCGGCCTGGAGGATGGTGTCGATTGGCACTGGGATCGCGTCTTTGCCGGTGCGGCGCTGACCACATTGCTGGGCGTGGGTGCCGAGCTGGCCGCGCCGGAGAACCGGCAGAACGGCAACCGCATCGTGATCGCTGGGCGCGACAGCGCACAAGACAGCATCAACCAGGTGGGCCAGGAGATGACCAGGCGCAACATGAACATCCAGCCGACTTTGACGGAGCGGCCGGGCCTGCCGGTGCGGATCATCGTCAACCGCGATCTGGTGCTGCGACCGTACCAGCCAATGTTCTTCAACCGGGGAGCAATGCGATGAACACCACCAAGAAGCTGCGGCTCGGGCCGCTTCCCAAGACTGAGAGCACGAAGCTCACGTTCTCGTGCCCGGCCAGCCTCAAGGCCGACCTCGACTGCTACGCCGCGCTGCACGCTCAAGCGTATGGCGAGGTGGTCGATGCCATGACGCTGATTCCGTACATGCTGGAAGCCTTCATGGCGGGGGACAGGGGATTCAGGAAGGGCTCGGCGATACGGAGCGCGCCAACGAAACCGGCCTGATGGCGTCGCGTGCCATCCAACGGCATTCATCGAACGCGCAGCCTTCGGCTGCGCGTTCTTCGTTCTGGATGCTGCGAAGCCACTTGGGCTATCATGGTGCGACAAGCCCGCCGCCTCCCGGCAATCCAGCACGACCAAGTGCGATCCGGCTTTCTCTCCCGACGCTCTTATGTGGCACCTAGCCCACGACGCAGCAGTCACTTCAAGTGGCCCAAAACAGAGCTAACCTATTGCCCTGCTTATGATTTCAAACCCTGGAAATTCCGGGCCAGGGCTTGACATGAGCAATTTTTTGTTGCCTGCTGTTTGTCACCACCGTTTTGTCACCGCTGTTTGTTAGCAACCGCTTGTTGCCCCCTGTTTGCTAACCGGTAGCAGGCCACTCTGCTGCCAATCGCACGACCCCTTTAATGCCACGGCTCTCGTGGGCACCACACCGGAGGCCGACCAACCCGCCCGCTGGAAAGTCATACCAGGCATCCCGGCCGTCGCGAGGCAAGCCCGCCGCGCATCGCATACCATCTACCGGTCTGCTGTAGAGGAAACGCCAGATGAACATTGCCGTCTTTGACACTCATGTTCTGCGGCCCGACGGACGCATGATGCATTTCGACATCGTCGTGCGCGACCAGGAGCCGGACAGGAACAAGGATGCCGTGCTCACGCATGCACACCGCTACCTCAGGGCGAAAGGCATCCCCGCCGATACCCTGCAGGCCCAGGAGTGCCGCTTCTGCCATGCGGGATTTGCCTCGCCCTCGGTCGAGGCGGAAATCAACCGCATTGGCTTTGCGATCTTCGAGCTGCAGAACTGCGATTGAGCCGGCGCCCCCTTCTACGTCGCATGCCGGGACATGATCGGGGTTCATCCGTGAGGACGTGCGGCCTGCAGACACCGCGCAGATGCGCAACCGGCCCATCCTGAGTTACACTGAACCCCGCTGGCCAGCCACAGTGCGGCCTGGAGACTGAATCAACCCGCCTAATACGGGCCTGCGCACACGGCCCATCCAGACATGATGAATTTCGATGTGGCCATCGTCGGCAGCGGCCTGGCCGGACTGACCGTTGCCCTGCAACTCGCCGCGACCCGCAAGGTTGCCATCATCAGCAAGCGTACGTTGTCGGAAGGGGCTAGCGACTGGGCTCAGGGCGGGATCGCCGCCGTGCTCGATTCCAGCGACAGCCACGCCAACCATATCGACGACACATTGACGGCCGGCGCCGGGCTGTGCGACGAAGCCGCCACGCGCTACATCGTGGAGCACGCACGCGAGGCCATCGAGTGGCTGATCGAACTGGGCGTGCCCTTCACGCCCGATACCCAGGCGGAACTGGGCTTCCATCTCACGCGGGAAGGTGGACATAGCCACCGCCGCATCATCCACGCAGCCGATGCCACCGGGCATGCCGTGGTATCGACCCTCATCGAGAAGGTACGCCAGCACCCGAACATCACATTGCTGGAGCAGCATTTCGCAGTCGACCTGATCACCTCCGCCAAGCTAGGCCTGCCGGGCAACCAGTGCTACGGGCTGTACGTGCTGGACGATGCAAACGAGGAAGTGATCACCATCACGGCCAGCCAGACGGTGCTCGCCACGGGCGGCGCGGGCAAGGTGTACCTGTACACCACCAACCCGGACACCGCGACCGGCGACGGTACGGCAATGGCGTGGCGGGCAGGTTGCCGCGTGGCCAACATGGAATTCATCCAGTTCCACCCGACCTGTCTCTATCACCCGTTTGCCAAGTCGTTCCTGATTTCGGAAGCAGTACGCGGCGAAGGTGGCCTGCTGAAGCTGCCGGACGGCACGCGCTTCATGCCGGCGCATGATCCACGCGCGGAGCTGGCGCCGCGCGACATCGTCGCCCGCGCCATCGACTTCGAGATCAAGAAGCGCGGCCTCGACTGTGTGTTGCTGGATATCACCCACCAGCCGCCGGAGTTCCTGAAGGAACACTTCCCCACGATCTACGCCCGCTGCCTGGAACTGGGCATCGACATCACGCGCCAGCCTATCCCGGTGGTACCGGCAGCGCACTACACCTGCGGCGGCATCATTACCGACACACTGGGTCGCACCGACATCGGCCACCTCTACGCGGTGGGCGAAACCGCCTATACCGGGCTGCATGGCGCCAACCGCCTCGCCAGCAACTCATTGCTGGAATGCATGGTGATCGGCCGCGCCGCAGCCCACGATATCCTTGCGCATCCGCCCGAGGCGTGCCCCGACATCACGTTGCCGGCGTGGGATGAAAGCCGTGTCAGCGATCCTGATGAAGAGGTGGTGGTCTCGCACAACTGGGACGAGTTGCGCCGCATGATGTGGAACTACGTCGGCATCGTACGCACCAACAAGCGCCTGGAACGGGCACAGCACCGCATCCATCTGCTACGCGAAGAGATTGCCGAGTACTACGCCAACTTCCGGGTCAGCCGCGATCTGCTGGAGTTGCGCAATCTGGTGGAAGTCGCGTCGCTGATCGTCGACAGCGCGCTGTCACGCCACGAAAGCCGCGGGTTGCACTTCAGCCGCGACTATGCCGATACCTTGCCCAAGGCGCTGCCGACCGTGCGGCAGCCCAGTCATCGCAAGGCCGGGCGGTCGACGATCAAGCACTAGCCACTGGCGGGCACGGTAGCCTGCGAATTGGCCACAGCGTTGGCCGATGAATGCACCGGCGAGTCAACTGGCGCATTAACCGACAACGCGCAGCGAATAGTCGGTGGCCTTGATGTCTTTCGTCAGGCTGCCGACCGAGATCCGGTCGACACCGGTTTCGGCAAAGCCACGAATGGTGTCGATATTCACCCCGCCCGAGACTTCCAGCAGGGCCCGGCCAGCGTTGCGCCGTACAGCTTCGACCATCTGCTCGCGCGTGAAATTGTCGATCAGCACCGAGGTCGCACCGGCGGCCAGGGCCTCGTCGAGCTGCTCCAGCGTCTCGACCTCGACCTGGACCGGCACGTCGCGCCCCAGCGCATAGGCCGCGCGCACGGCTGCCGTGACGCCACCAGCCGCGGCAATATGGTTTTCCTTGATCAGGATGCCGTCATACAGCGCCAGACGCTGATTGTCACCGCCGCCGATCCGTACCGCATACTTCTGCGCCAGCCGCAGGCCTGGCAGGGTCTTGCGCGTATCGAGCACGCGCGCCCGCGTACCGGCAATGACCTGGGCATAGCGATGAGTCGCCGTCGCCACGCCGGACAGCAGCTGCAGGAAATTCAGCGAAGGCCGTTCGGCCGTGAGCAATGAACGCGCAGGCCCGCTGATTTCGCAGACCACGGTATCCGGCTGGAGGGCGGCACCCTCTTCTTGCAACCAGCGTACTTCAAGGGCCTGATCGACCGCGCGCATGCACGCATCGAACCAGGGCCGGCCGCACAGCACAGCAGCTTCGCGCACCAGTACGCGTGCCTGCACGATGCTGTCCGCAGGGACCAGCAAGCCTGTGACATCGCCGGTACCTACGTCCTCGGCAATTGCCGCGGCGACGTTGCCGGCCAAAGCGGCCTGCAGGGCCGGACCATAGGATGCAAAGATGGTGTCTGCTGTGCTCATGCCGGACCGATTCCCTGGAAATTCTCCTGCGCCTTGGCGAGGTCACTGACCGGACGCATATTGGCCTTTTGCGCCGCCGCGAAGGTCAGCATGCGGTCGATACAGGTGTGGGCCTGACGGCCGATCTCCGGATCGACATGGATCTCGTTTCTGCCGGTTTCCAGCACCTCGGCCAGATTGGTGAGCGCATTCATCGCCATCCACGGGCAATGTGCGCAGCTCTTGCAGGTGGCACCATTCCCGGCGGTCGGAGCATCAATGAATGTCTTGCCCGGCGCCGCCATGCGCATCTTGTGCAGGATGCCGTTGTCGGTCGCGACGATAAACTCCCTGGCATCGAGAGTCTGGGCAGCAGCGATCAGTTGCGAGGTCGAGCCAACCACGTCTGCTTGCGCCACCACGGCTTCCGGCGATTCCGGATGGACCAGCACCTTGGCGCCGGGATGCTCGGCACGCAGGATATCGAGTTCGACACTCTTGAATTCATCATGCACCAGGCACGAGCCCTGCCACAACAGCATGTCGGCACCGGTCTGCTTCTGGATATAACTGCCCAGATGACGGTCAGGCGCCCACAGGATTTTTTCGCCGCGCTCATGCAGGTGCTGCACGATCTGCAAGCCGATGCTCGATGTCACCATCCAGTCCGCGCGCGCCTTCACGGCGGCACTCGTGTTGGCGTAGACCACCACGGTACGGTCCGGGTGGGCGTCACAGAAAGCCGCGAACTCATCGGCCGGGCAACCGAGGTCGAGCGAACAGGTCGCATCGAGGTCGGGCATCAGGATGGTCTTTTCCGGGCTCAGGATCTTGGCGGTCTCGCCCATGAAGCGCACCCCCGCAACCACCAAGGTCTGCGCCGGATGGTCGCGGCCGAAGCGCGCCATCTCGAGGGAATCGGAGACACAGCCGCCGGTTTCCTCGGCCAGGTCCTGCAGGTCGGCATCCACGTAATAGTGGGCTACGAGCACCGCATTGCGCTCCTTCAGCAGCGTGCGGATACGGGCCTTGAGCGCCTCGCGCTCATCACGGGTCAGTGCCGGCGGCACCTTGGCCCAGGCATGCGCTACGCAGGCTGCACCGCCCTGGTCGGGCTTGTCGAAAGTTACAGTTTTGATGGATTGTGGGGTCATGTCAGTCTCCGTACCGCGCCTGCATTCTGGTGCAATGCAAGATGGGGACATTGTGCCAAAAGAAAAGCCCCGCTGCTGCGGGGCTTTTAGATCGGCAGCCGCATCCCGCTGGGAACGTCAGGCGTACCGGCGCAGGCGGAACGAGAATTCCTGCAGCGCGTGGATGCCGCTGGCCTCGGCGCGATGGCACCAGGCCTGCAGCTTCTGCAGCAACTGCTCTCGCGTCAGGTTGGAGCGGCCCCAGATGGCGGCCAGCTCGCGGCGCATTTCGATAAACGTTTCCAGCGCCTTGCTGTGCGACACGATCTGGCTCAACTGCTCGCGCTGCGGCGGCGCCAGCTTGGCCTCGTCGCGGTGGAACCATTTGCGCGCTGGCTTGAGGGCGCGGTATTCCACGACCTTGGCTTCCTTCAGCTTGGACAGCTCGTCGCGATAGACGGTCTTCAGAGCCTTGGTATACCGGGCCATCACGTCGTAGCGGTTGGCGATGATCGCTTCCAGTGTGTTGTGATCCACTGCACGCTTGTCAGCCAGCAGCTTGGCCTTGGGCGGCAGCTTCTTGACCTTGGCGAGGCCGAGCATCTCGAGGCCGCGGATATAACCCCAGCCGATGTCGAACTCGTACCACTTGATCGAGAACTTGGCCGACGTGGCGTAGGTGTGGTGGTTGTTATGCAGTTCCTCGCCGCCGATGATGATGCCCCACGGCAGGACATTGGTCGACGCGTCCTCGCAATCGTAGTTGCGATAGCCCCAGTAGTGACCAATGCCATTGATGACGCCGGCGGCATGGATGGGGATCCACAGCATCTGCACGGCCCAGACCGTCAGGCCGATGACGCCGAACAGCGCCACGTCGACGATCAGCATGAGGCCGACGCCTTGCCAGCCGAAGCGGCTGTAGACGTTCCGCTCGACCCAGTCATCCGGCGTACCGTGACCGAACTTCGCGAGCGTCTCGGCATTCTTGGCTTCCTCGCGGTACAGCTCGGCGCCTTCCAGCAGCACCTTGCGGATGCCGCGGGTCTGCGGGCTGTGCGGATCGTCCTCGGTCTCGCACTTGGCGTGGTGCTTGCGGTGAATCGAGGCCCACTCCTTGGTGACCATGCCCGTGGTCAGCCACAGCCAGGCGCGGAAGAAGTGCGCGGGAATGGGATGCAGGTCCAGCGCACGGTGTGCCTGGCAGCGATGCAGGTAAATCGTGACCCCGAGGATGGTGATATGGGTCATCACCAGGGTGTAAATCAGAATCTGCCACCAGCTCCAGTCAAGCAGACCGTTGGCCATCCAGTTCAGCATAGCGTCGAACAATACGTTCTCCGTTCAATCAGATCAAAGGTGGTTCCGGGATGTCACCCCGCGGAACCGGCATCAGCGGGCCCAAAAGAATGGCCCAATCAATGATTGCCACGATTTTCCGCTGCGCTTCATTGCGCGCTCGTTCTGGCGCCAGGCCCGGTCAACCGGTATGGCGCGATCAGCGGGGTAACAGGCGGCGCGTGAACCGCGCCTGCCGGAAACGCTGCAATCAAGCGTTCCCCTGTAAGAGACAACCAGCCCCGCAAGGCGGGCCAGCCGCATGATCCCGGCTGGGCGGATTGTACCCGACCCGCAGGCCGATACCATCCGTTTTTGTCCCGATTTTGACGGGAATCAAGGCCGATCGTTCCCAAGAGTGGTTCCGGCCGTTGCATCCTTGCAACCCGTTATTCTACAGGGTCTGGCGCCTGCCTCGGTAACACGCCCGAAGGCGGCCCAGGCTGCACATTTTGAGCAACAGGTTCCAGCATGCGCAATTCGCGCTGCGGATAGGGAATATCTATGCCTTCGTCCCGGAACCGGCGCCAGATTGCCCGGTTGAGCGCCGATTGCACGCCGAGCTTGCCGTTCTGCGGATCGCCAATCGAGCAGCCCAGCTCATATTCGATGCCGCTGTCCGCGAAACTCACCAGGAATGCCGCAGGTGCGGGTTCCGCCAGCACACGCGGCACGTCCTTTACGCAACTCAGCAGCACCTCCAGCACGCGCTCCGGATCCGCACTGTAGGCGGCCTGGACCCGCACCGCGACCCGCACGTTGGTATTGCTGAAGGAATGGTTCTGCACCACCTGGGACACCAGCAGCTCGTTGGGCACCAGCGTCTCGCCGTCGCCATGGCGCACCACGGTATAGCGTGTGCGGATCTGCGCCACCGAGCCGGTGAACTTGTCCACGGTGATCATGTCGCCAAGACGCAGCGAACGGTCAAGCAGCAGGATGAAGCCCGACACGTAGTTGCTGGCGATCTTCTGCAAGCCCAGCCCGAGGCCGACACCGAGCGCCCCGCCAAACACCGACAGCACAGTCAGGTCGATGCCCACGAGTGACAGGCTGAGCAGTACCGACACCAGCAGCAGCAACGCCTTGCTGAGGCGGATCAGCACCACCTTGAGGTTATTGTCGAGCGAGCGCGCGCCGGTCAGGCGTTCTTCGAGGAAGGAGCCGAACCACATCGCAACGAGCACCGTGACCAGGATCCACACGAATCCGGCCAGCATGCTGGCGAGGTTGACCTTGCTGGCGCCGATCGAAAACTGGACCGCCTGCATCCACGCCACGACTTCATTCAGCACGCCGAAGACATAGAGGATCATGCCGACCCACACCAGCGTCGTCACCACCTTTTCAAGGAAGCCGAGCATGTGCGAGAGCTTGCCGTTGGCCGACAGGACCCGCCGCAGCACATAGAACACGCCGTACAGGAAGGCGATGCCGAACAACGGCACCAGGGCCAGGCGCAGCACGCTGACGGGCATGACCCATTCGAGCCCGAACCGCGCCGCCAGCACCAGCAACCCGCCCAGCAAGGGGAAGATCGACTTCTGCAGGCTGGCCATGGCGAAGCGCAGGGCAAACCCGCGCGACTCGAACGCGGTGCGCAGGCGCCCCGCCACCGGGCGCGACAACCCCCAGGCGACCAGCAGGCAGGCCGCCAGTACAACGAGTTGCCAGATGAAGCCCGGCCCCTTGAAATCGGTCAGGAGGTCACGAACCATCTGCCCGAAAATCAGGTTTGTCGCGTCAGTTGCATCCATCCCCTGGTATTCCCTCGTCAGACAGGCACCTTGAGCCGGTTACCGGCTCTCGGCTGCTTCATCGACGGCACCTGCCCCCGCCTCCACCACCTCGGTTGCCGGCCCCACAGCCTCGCCAGCCGTCTGCGGCACGCGTTCCAGCACCGCGGCAAAGAACCCGTCGGTGCCATGCACATTGGGGTACAGCTCGAGCCAGTCGCCCATCTCCAGCGCGATCTTCTGCTCGGCCAGCACCGCGCCGGCCGGCTTCAGAACGAACTGCGGATGCTGCGCCAGGAAATCCTGCACGATCTGCTGGTTCTCGCGCGCCAGCACACTGCAGGTGGCGTACACCAGCCGTCCGCCCGGCTTCACCAGGCGCGCTGCGGACGCCAGGATGGCGGCCTGCTTGGCATTGAGCTCAGTAATACTCTGTGGCGTCTGGCGCCATTTCAGATCCGGATTTCGGCGCAGCGTGCCAAGGCCGCTGCAGGGCGCGTCCACCAGCACGCGGTCGATCTTGCCGGCCAGGCGCTTGATCTTGGCATCCTGCTCGCTGTCAATCAGTACGGGATGGACGTTCGACAGCCCGCTACGTGCGAGGCGCGGCTTGAGGTTGGCCAGACGCTTCTCGGAAACATCGAAGGCATAGAGCCGGCCCGTCGAACGCATCAGGGCGCCAATGCCAAGCGTCTTGCCGCCCGCGCCCGCGCAGAAGTCGACCACCATCTCGCCACGGCGCGGAGCCAGCAGATGGCACAGCAACTGGCTGCCCTCATCTTGTACCTCGACGAAGCCATCCTTGAACAGCGGCAGGGCCTGTAGCGCTGGCTTGCCCTGCATGCGGATCCCGAGCGGCGCCAGCGGCGTGGCCTCCGCGCCGAAGCCAGCTTCCGCCAGCGCGGCCATGACGGCGTCACGGTCGCTCTTGAGCGTATTGACGCGCAGATCAAGCGGCGCACTGTCGATGCTGGCGCGCGCCAGCGCTTCCGTGAACGCCTCGCCGTACTGGCCGATCAGCGCTTCAAACAGCCAGTCGGGCAGATTGCTACGCACCCGTGCCGGCAGGCTGGCCCGTTCGATCATGCCGATGCGCTCGAGCCATGCGGCCTCATCACCGGCCAGATAAGCCTTGATCCCCTCCGGACCGCGCGTGACCCACAGGCCGAGCAGCGCGAGACGATGCTCGGTACTGCCGCTCCCGCCGGTGGCGTACTGCGCGAACTCGGCGCGGCGGCGCAGCACCGCGAACACTGCTTCGGCAATGATGCCGCGCTCGCGATGCCCGAGTTTCGGGTTTTCGCGGAAATAGTGGCTGACCACGGCATCCGCCGGCGAAACGAAGCGCATGACCTTACCGATCAGGCGTTCGACATGCTGCAGCAAGGTCGCGGGGCCTGCCGCCTGCCGCACCTGGCGGCCACGGTCGCTGCCCGGACGACGGCTGACCGGCGATTTCTTTCGATGCTGACTCATGCTGCGCCCTCCCCGGCCATGACAAGCAACTGCGGCTCCGGCGGTGTCACCTGCACCACGCCGGCCACCACCTGCAGACGATCCTCGATGGCCCAGCGGACGGCACGCGGATAGATACGATGTTCAAGCGCCAGCACGCGGCCGGCCAGCGACTCTTCGGTGTCGGACGGCAACACGTCGAGCACGCCCTGGATCACGATCGGGCCATGATCCAGCTCTGGCGTGACGAAATGCACCGAGGCGCCATGCACCTTGACACCGGCCTCGAGTGCGCGCGCATGCGTGTGCAGTCCCGGAAAGCCCGGCAGCAGCGAAGGATGAATATTGATCATGCGCCCCACGTAGCGTTCGACAAAGCCGGGAGTCAGGATGCGCATGAAGCCCGCCAGCACGACGAGGTCCGGCGCATAACCGTCGATCAGGTCGGCCAGCGCGGCATCGAAAGCCTCACGTGTGGCATGGTCGCGGTGGCTCAGCACGGCCACGGGAATGCCACGGGCGGCGGCCGTCGCAAGGCCACCGGCCTCGGCGCGGTTCGAGATCACCGCCGCGATGCGCGCCGGCCAGCGCTCGGTTTCACAAGCCCGGGCGATGGCTTCCATATTGGAGCCTACGCCGGAAATAAGTATCACAATGTTTTTCATCGGCGCATTCTACCAAGCCGCTCTCCCTCGGGACCGATGTTTTATTGCGATCCGACCGTGGTGCATTGAAGTGCTCGGCCCCCTCTGTTACAGTTCGTAACAAAGGCCATGCTAGGGGGCAGATGGAAAGCTGCCCGCCATGACAACAATACGGACATGGCAATAACGAAGCGGGAAATCAGCCAATCATGCAGTCCACACCTTCCACCCTGCTGGTGGTCGACGATCACCCCATGGCGTTGTCGGGCACGACGGCCTTCCTGGCGGAGATGCTGCCGGATGTCAGCGTGCACGCGGCAGCAGGCACGCACGAGGCGCTCTCGATCATCAACCGCGGCATCAAGCCTGAAATCGTCCTGCTGGACATCTGGCTGCGCGACGGCACCGGCTTCGATGCCCTGCCCTCGCTACGCGCCCTGCTGCCCGACGCGCGCTTCATGTTCATGTCAGCCGAGGCCACGCCGGACATCGTGGCCAAAGCCAGGGCGCTGGGTGCAGCAGGCTTCGTCGGCAAGCATCTCGATGGCGCCGCATTTGCGCGGGCCATCCGTGAAGTGCGCCAGGGCGAAGTGTCGTTTCCCACTGCTGACACGCTGGAACAAACCCGCTCGCCGCACGACGGCATTCCTGTCACCCCGGCGGAGCTCGGGCTCACACCGCGCCAGGGCTCCGTGCTGATGCTGATCCTCGAGGGCCTGCCGAACAAATCCATCGCCCGCCGCCTCGGCCTGACGGAAAACACCGTGAAAGAACACGTCTCGGCCATCCTGCAACGCCTTGGCGTGCGGACCCGGCTGCAGATCATGTCGCGCCTGGAGCGTTTCCGCGTCCTGGCTTGATTCACCGGGTCGCAGCCGGAACTGCGCTGCCGCCCTTCAGCGTACTGTCGCCTGCCCTTCGGGCGAGGGCAACCAGCGGCGCAGCAACACACGCAAGCCATCCATGTCGATCGGCTTGGTCAACACCACATAACCCGCTTCTTCTGCCTCCAGGAAAGCGCGCGATTTCGGATCCCCGCTCAACAATGCCACATGGGCGGCCGGATATGCGGCATGCAGCCGCTCCATCAATTGCAGGCCATTCTCCTGTCCCGGCAAACGCAAATCGCACAGGATCACATGGGGCCGCAGGCCCCCGGCGAGCGCAGCGTCGGCACCCGTCCCATCGTCCACGCACTGCACGGTAACGCCCCATGCCTTGAGCAGCGCCAACCAGGCATCGCGCACCTGGCGGTCATCGTCGACCACCAGGATGGTGCCCGCGAATACCGGGGTGTCGGGCGCCTTGCCGTGCTGGCGGGCAGCCTCGCTCAGCGCCGCGGGCGCCAGCTTCAGGCTGAACCAGAACACCGAGCCCCGGCCAGGCACCGACCGCACGCCATACTGGCCCTGCATCAGCCGCACGCATTCTCGGAAGATCGCAAGCCCCAGGCCCAGGCCCTGTGAAAGATCGCGATGGGCATTCTCCACCTGGAAGTATGGCGAGAATATTTCTGCCGTATGCGTCGATGCAATGCCCACACCGGTATCCCACACTTCGATGCGCACCTCATCGGCACGCAGCCGGCCCCGTACGATCACGCCACCGTCGGGCGTATACCGCAGGGCGTTCTGCACGAGGTTGTACAGCGCGCGCCGTAACATCACCGGCTCCGCCAGCGCAACCAGTTGGGCTGGACGGTTACCGCGCAGTGTCAGGCCGTTGACCCGCGCATCCGCCGCGAACTGGTTCACGACCTCGTCGATCAGCGCCGTGATATCGCACGGTACCAACTGGGGTAATTGCTTGCGCCCTTCGAGTTTGGACAGGTCGAGCAGCGAACTGAACAGAAGGTCGATGGTCTGCGTACCGGCGGCGACCTGCTCGACCAGCGGATGCAGGTCGTCGGAACGGTTGCGGGCACGCAGCGCCTCCACCAGCATGACCAGCGCGTGCACTGGCTGGCGCAAGTCATGGCTGGCAGCCGCCAGGAAGCGGGATTTCTCCTCGCTGGCTTCCAGAGCGCGCTGACGCTCCTCATAGAAGCGTCGGGCCAGTCGCCGGCTGCCGCGCTCCAGGGCGATTTCCCGGCACAGCGTGCGGTGGATGCTGAGAGCGTGATAGGCCAGTAGCCCCGCGTAGAAGAACACCAGCACCGTGACATACGCGATCTGCTCGGGAAACGTCAGCCGGGCCACCAGGAACGCCGCCAGCAGCACAGGCGCGGCGCACAACACCAGACTGCCCGGCACAGCCGCATATGTGGAGGACGCTACCGCCAGCACGGCGAGCATCAGCACGAACAGTACGACAGTGAATTCGGACGAGACGGCATGAGCATGGAGCAGGCCGGCACTCGCCCACCCCAGGCCAATGGCGGCAGCCAGCAAGCGCATGCGCGGCCACCACCGGGCCGTATGCTCGGCAGGCGGCATATGGCGCCGCTCCTTGCGGTAACGCATGTGTACCAGGAAGGTCAGCGCTGACAAGACCAGCATTTCCACTGTCCAGATCCACAAGGCATCAAGTGCGACGCTCTGCTGAAACCCGAGCGTGATCAGGACTGGCACGGCAACCCCGGCCAGTGCGGCAAGCGGGATCATGCGCTGGCTGGCGGCCAGCAGCTTCCCGCGCGTACGTCGATCAAGCGGGCGCGGCGACAGTGCGGCAGACAGGTCGGTCAGAAGGCCCATGATCGGTACACGCGTGGGTGAAGTGCAGCAAAAACGGCAAGCGGAGGGCATGCGCCGAACGAAAAAATCCATCATGCCGGTTTTTGCAAGTCCCGCCAACCATTCCCACCGGCTCCGCATGTGCTTTGGCCCATACTTTGGTCTGGTCTTTGATCCGCACGTCGAGCCGCCCCATCGGCATCAGCCGGAAGCGCAGGGAATGCCGCAATCCGTTTTATAATGCTCGTTTTCCCCAATCGGCCCAGCGCCCCCATCCGGTGAAAGTTTTCCGCGGCCTGCCCAATGCCGAAAGCAAGGCACCCTGTGCCCTGACCATCGGCAATTTCGATGGTGTCCACCGTGGCCACCAGTCGCTGCTGGCGCTCGCCCGCGCGGCCGCCGACGCACGCGGCCTCCCCCTGTGCGTAATGACCTTCGAACCGCATCCGCGTGAATTCTTCATGCCGGAGCGCGCGCCCACACGCATCACGCTGCTGCGCGACAAGCTCGAGGCGCTGCGAAGCAATGGCGTGGACCGGGTGGTGGTCGAGCATTTCAACGCCCATTTCGCCGCCCAAACGCCCGATGAGTTTGTCCGGCATGTCCTCGTGGAAGGGCTGCACGCCAAATGGGTGCTGGTAGGCGACGACTTCTGCTACGGGGCGCGCCGCGCTGGCGATTTCGCGACATTGCGGGCAGCCGCCGGCCAGTATGGCTTCGAAGTCGAACAGATGGGCGTGATCTCCGAGGGCGGTGTGCGCATCTCCAGCTCCGCCGTGCGCGAGGCGCTGGCCGACGGCAACCTGCAGCACGCCCGACGCCTGCTGGGACATGGCTACGCCATCAGCGGCCATGTGGTGCACGGCAAGAAGCTCGGCCGGCAGCTCGGCTTTCCCACGCTGAATCTCCGCATCTCGCACAAGCGCCCGGCGGTGTCCGGCATTTTTGTCGTACAGGTACATGGCCTGGGTGACCATCCGCTCCCCGGCGTCGCCAGCATCGGCGTGCGCCCGACCGTCGAGGACGCCGGACGCGTGCTGCTGGAAGTGCATCTGTTCGATTTCGATGCCGAAATCTACGGCCGCCTGATCCGCGTCGAGTTCATGAAGAAACTGCGCGATGAAATGCGCTATGACTCGCTCGACGAACTGCAGGTCGCTATCGCCCAGGACTGCGCCGACGCCCGTAACTTCTTCCTGAACCTGCAGAATGGCGCCCTGCCGGAGACCGGCTCACGGGTCTTTGCCACTTCGGCCACCGATCGAATTCCCTAGTCGATCCGCCTGAAGCGCGGCCGGCCATGCACCGCGCCGCCCTGATCGACTTTACGAGAATCCACATGTCCCAGACAAAAAACAGCAAGCAACCGAGCAAGTACCCAGTCAACCTTCTCGATACACCCTTCCCGATGCGCGGCGACCTGCCCAAGCGCGAGCCGCAATGGGTCAAGCAGTGGCAAGAGAAGCAGCTGTACCAGAAGATCCGCCAGGCCCGCGCAGGCGCGAAGAAGTTCGTGCTGCACGATGGCCCGCCGTATGCCAATGGCGATATCCACATCGGCCATGCAGTCAACAAGATTCTCAAGGACATGATCGTCAAGGCGCGCGGCCTCTCCGGCCTCGACGCGGTGTACGTACCGGGCTGGGACTGCCATGGCATGCCGATCGAGATCCAGATCGAGAAGCAGTTCGGCAAGGGACTGCCCGTGCAGGAAGTCCAGGCCAAAGCCCGTGCCTATGCCAAGGAGCAGATCGACCGCCAGCGCGAGGACTTCAAGCGCCTCGGCGTACTGGGCGACTGGGACGATCCTTACCTGACGATGAACTTCCGCAACGAAGCGGATGAGATTCGCGCGCTCGGCAAGATTCTCGAGAAAGGCTATGTGTTCCGTGGCCTCAAGCCGGTGAACTGGTGTTTCGACTGTGGCTCCGCACTGGCCGAGGCGGAAGTGGAATACCGCGACAAGACCGACCTGTCGATCGACGTGGCCTTTCCGTTCGCCGAGCCTGAAAAGGTCGGAGCCGCCTTCGGTTTGCCCGCCCTGCCGGCCAAGCCGGGCAGCATCGTGATCTGGACCACCACGCCGTGGACCATTCCATCGAACCAGGCGTTGAACGTCCACCCGGAGATCCGTTACGCGCTGGTCGAGACTGATGCCCGCCTGCTGATCCTGGCGGAAGAGCGCGTGGCCGACTGCCTCAAGACTTACGGTCTCGAAGGCACGGTCATCGCCGTCGCCGATGGCGCCGCACTGGCCGGTCTGCGCTTCCATCATCCGCTGGCGGACGTGGACGCCGGCTATGCGCGTACCTCGCCGATCTACCTCGGTGACTATGTGACCACCGAAAGCGGCACCGGCATCGTGCACTCCGCGCCCGCCTACGGTATCGAAGACTTCCAGTCGTGCAAGGCGCATGGCCTGAGCGATGCCGACATCATCAGCCCGGTGATGGGCGATGGCGTGTACGCGGCGTCGCTGCCACTGTTTGGCGGCCTGTCGATCTGGGATGCCAATCCGAAGATCGTCGAGACGCTGCGCGCCGCCGGCACGCTGATGCATGCCGAGAAATACGCCCACAGCTACATGCACTGCTGGCGCCACAAGACACCGATCATCTACCGCGCGACCTCGCAATGGTTCGCTGGCATGGACGTCAAGCCCAACGACGGCAAGCCGACGCTGCGCGAAACCGCGCTGGCGGGCATCGAGGAAACCGAGTTCTATCCGGCGTGGGGCAAGCAGCGCCTGCACAACATGATCGCTCACCGCCCCGACTGGACACTGTCGCGCCAGCGGCAGTGGGGGGTACCGATGGCTTTCTTCGTACACCGCGAAACCGGTGCGCTGCATCCGCGCACGCCGGAACTGCTGGAAGCCGTCGCCAAGCGCGTTGAACAGCACGGCATCGAAGCCTGGCAGACGCTCGATCCGAAGGACCTGCTCGGCGACGAGGCCGCACAATACGAAAAGAACCGCGACACGCTCGATGTGTGGTTCGACTCCGGCACCACGCACTGGCACGTGATTCGCGGCTCGCACCGCGACGCGCTGTTCGATCCGTCCGCCGATACGCCCGCAGGCCGCACCGCCGATCTCTATCTCGAAGGGTCGGACCAGCATCGCGGCTGGTTCCACTCCTCGCTGCTGACGGCCTCCATGCTGTACGGCAAGCCGCCGTACAAGGCGCTGCTCACGCACGGCTTCACGGTCGACGGCGAAGGCCGCAAGATGTCCAAGTCGGTCGGCAACACGGTGTCGCCGCAGGACGTGGCCAACAAGATGGGCGCGGAAATCATTCGCCTGTGGGTCGCCAGCACGGACTATTCTGGCGAGCTGTCGATCTCCGACGAGATTCTCAAGCGTGTGGTCGAAGGCTACCGCCGCATCCGCAACACGCTGCGCTTCCTGCTTGCCAACCTGGCCGACTATGACCACAGCAAGCATGCGCTGCCGCCGGAGCAATGGCTGGAGATGGACCGCTACGCCGTGGCAATGACAGCCTCGCTGCAGAAGGAAGTGCTGTCGCACTACGACGTGTACGAGTTCCACCCGGTGGTCGCCAAGCTGCAGACCTTCTGCTCGGAAGATCTCGGCGGCTTCTACTTGGATGTGCTGAAGGACCGCTTGTACACCACAGCCGCGGATTCGCCCGCCCGCCGCGCCGCGCAGAATGCACTGTTCCACATCACGCAGGCCATGCTGCACTGGATGGCGCCGTTCCTCAGCTTTACCGCCGAGGAAGCCTGGCAGGTGCTGGCGCACGGTACCGAGCACACGGACACGATCTTCACCAGCACCTACTACACCCTGCCCGGCATCGACAACGCCGACGACCTGCAGGTGAAGTGGCAGCTGATCCGCGACGCGCGCGGCGAAGTCACGCGCCAGCTGGAAGACGTGCGCACGGCCGGCGGGATCGGCTCGTCGCTGCAGGCTGAAGTATCGATCCTGGCCGGCGGCCCGACTTACGACGCGCTCGCCAGCCTCGGCGACGACCTGCGCTTCGTGCTGATCACCTCCGCTGCCACGGTGGCGCGTGCGCCGGAAGGCGGCGACCTGCTGGTCACGGTCACGCCCTCGACGCACGAGAAATGCGAGCGCTGCTGGCACTATCGCGCCGATGTCGGCCACGATGCAGCCCACCCGACGCTGTGCGGCCGTTGCACTAGCAACCTGTTCGGCAGCGGTGAACCGAGGAGCGCTGCCTGATGGCCAAACGTTCCGCATCCAGGGGCACGGGCGGCCTCGCGCTGTGGCTGGGGCTATCCGCCCTGGTCATCCTGCTCGACCAGTTGAGCAAGATCGCCGTACTGCGCACCTTCGCCTATGGCGAGGCGCGTCCGGTAACGGACTTTTTCAACCTGGTGCTGGTCTACAACCGCGGCGCCGCCTTTTCGTTCCTGGCGCAGGCCGGTGGCTGGCAGCGCTGGCTGTTCACGGCCATCGGCATCGTGGCGACCGTGTTCATCGTGTGGCTGATGAAGCGTCATGCCGGACAACGGATGTTCTGCCTGGCGCTGGCGCTAATCATGGGCGGCGCGCTCGGCAATGTGATCGACCGCGTCGCCTACGGCCATGTCATCGACTTCCTCGATTTCTACGCGGGCCGCTATCACTGGCCAGCGTTCAACCTGGCTGATTCCGCCATCTTCCTGGGCGCAGCACTGCTGATCGTCGATGAGATCCGCCGCGTGCGACGCCAGTCCTGAGGTGTAGCGCGTACCGGCAGGCATCGGCGACGGTGCCTGCCGGGACTCACCCTGCACCCCTCAGGGCGTGGTTTACACTAGCAACTAACCGGCGCGCTCCGCGCCGCTTTTCAGGGCTTCGAACGCCATGGACCTGCAAGGCAAACATCTCGTACTGGGCCTGACGGGCGGCATCGCCTGCTACAAATCCGCCGAACTGGTACGCCTGCTGACCAAGGCAGGAGCAACGGTGCAGGTCGTCATGACCGATGCCGCCACGCAGTTCATCACACCCGTGACCATGCAGGCCCTGTCGGGCCGTCCGGTGTACATGAGCCAGTGGGATGCGCGCATGCCCAACAACATGGCGCATATCGACCTGTCGCGCGAAGCCGATGCGATTCTCGTCGCGCCTGCCTCCACCGATTTCCTCGCCAAGCTGGCGCACGGGCTGTGCGACGACCTGCTGTCCACGCTGTGCATCGCCCGCGACTGTCCGCTGCTGGTGGCGCCGGCCATGAACCGCCAGATGTGGCAGGCACCCGCCACGCAGCGCAATGCCGCACAGTTGCGCGCCGATGGCGTGACCCTGCTGGGCCCCGACAGCGGCGCGCAGGCTTGCGGCGAAACCGGCGACGGGCGCATGCTCGAACCGGCAGACCTGCTCGAGGACGTCATCGCGTTCTTCCAGCCCAAGGTGCTGCGCGGCAAGCGCATCGTCATCACCGCCGGGCCGACCTTCGAGCCCATCGACCCGGTGCGCGGCATCACCAACCGCTCCAGCGGCAAGATGGGTTTCGCCATCGCGCGCGCCGCCCGTGAAGCCGGCGCCGACGTTCATCTGGTTGCCGGCCCGGTCGCGCTGCCGACACCGCGTGGCGTGCTGCGCACCGATGTCGGTACGGCACAGCAGATGCTCGACGCCGTGCAGTCCAGCGTGCCGGGCAGCGACGTATTCATTGCCGTGGCCGCGGTCGCCGACTGGCGCGTGGATGGCGTTGCAGATCAGAAGCTCAAGAAAACAGGCGACAGCGATGTGCCCCGCCTGTCGTTCGTGCAGAATCCTGACATCCTCGCGACCGTGGCACGCCTGCCCAACCGGCCCTACTGCGTGGGCTTTGCCGCCGAGAGCGAGCAGCTCGAGAGCTTCGGCGAAGCCAAACGGCAGCGCAAGAACATTCCCCTGCTGGCGGGTAACCTTGGGCCGTCGACATTCGGCCAGGACGACAACGAGATCATCCTGTTCGATGCGCAGGGCATGACCCGCCTGCCACGCGCCGACAAGCTCGCGCTAGCCCGCCAGCTCGTGGCCGCCATTGCCGCGCGCCTGCCCGGCTGAGAGCCGCTTGCCGGACCCATGGCGCTGAAGAGTGATCGCCGGCGTGCGCACGTATCCGGGATATCAGGTATCCGGATATGCGATGCCCGGCCGGGTATGCCACCCTCAGAGACGCTCTGCACTCAACGGATGAGGTCTCCGCACCGACTGCGTATGACAACGACATCCATGCCAGCAATCCAGCGCACCGATTCATTCTTCCATCACTGCTTCCAGCCATGAAACTCGATATCAAGATCCTCGATGAACGCATGCGCACCCAATTGCCCGCCTATGCCACGCCTGGCAGCGCCGGCCTCGACCTGCGTGCCTGCCTCGACGCGCCACTAACCATCGAACCGGGTGCCACGGTGCTGGTGCCGACCGGCCTCGCCATTCACCTGGCCGACCCCGGCTATGCCGCCATGATCCTGCCGCGCTCGGGCATGGGCCACAAGCACGGCATCGTGCTCGGCAACCTGGTGGGACTGATCGACTCGGATTATCAGGGCCAGCTGATGATCAGCACCTGGAACCGGGGGCAGAGCGCCTTCGTTCTGAACCCGATGGAGCGGCTCGCGCAACTCGTCATCGTGCCCGTGGTGCAGGCCACGTTCAACGTGGTGGATGACTTCGACGCCAGCGATCGTGGCGACGGCGGGTTCGGCAGTACGGGACGCCACTGAACCGCCGACCGCAGGCGGATGGTCGCCGGGGCCCTTTGCGGACCATCTGTGGCTCGATAGCCGGTAGGGCCGGAGACGATATCAAGACCGGCTGACAAGGCGCACATGCAGAACGCATGCCCGCCCGGAGCCCTGGCACGACACCAGCAGGAATTGAAGGTATCACGCGGCAAAAAAAAGACGACCCGAAGGTCGTCCGTCCAACGGAAGCGCCTCAGGGAGCGCTTCCTTGCCAAGCCGGTCAGGCCTCGGCCGCTTCCTGAGTAGGCGGCGCGGAGGCGGGCTCCTCGAAGGCCAGCTGGATCGCCTCGTGCTCGTCGAGATCGACGTGCACCTTGCCGCCTTTTACCAGGCGTCCGAACAGCAGTTCGTCGGCCAGCGCCTTGCGGATCAGGTCCTGGATCAGGCGCTGCATCGGGCGAGCGCCCATCAGCGGATCGAAGCCCTTCTTCGCCAGGTACTTGCGCAGTGCCTCGGAGAAGGTCGCATCGACTTTCTTCTCGTGCAACTGCTCCTCGAGCTGCATCAGGAACTTGTCGACCACGCGCAGGATGATTTCCTCGTCGAGCGCACGGAAGCTGATCATGGCATCGAGGCGGTTGCGGAACTCCGGCGTGAACATGCGCTTGATGTCAGCCATCTCGTCGCCAGCCTCGCGCGCCGCCGTAAAGCCGATCACTGCCTTGTTCATGGTCTCGGCACCCGCATTGGTCGTCATGATGATGATGACGTTGCGGAAATCCGCCTTGCGGCCGTTGTTGTCCGTCAGCGAGCCATGGTCCATGACCTGCAGCAGGATGTTGAAGATATCCGGGTGCGCCTTCTCGATCTCGTCGAGCAGCAGCACGCAATGCGGCTTCTTCGTCACAGCCTCAGTCAGCAGTCCGCCCTGGTCGAAGCCGACGTATCCGGGCGGCGCGCCGATCAGGCGGCTCACGGCGTGACGCTCCATGTACTCGGACATGTCGAAACGCAGCAACTCAATGCCGAGGATGAACGCCAGTTGCTTGGCCACCTCGGTCTTGCCAACGCCGGTCGGGCCCGAGAACAGGAACGAGCCGATCGGCTTGTCGGTCTTGCCGAGCCCCGCGCGCGACATCTTGATCGCGGCGGCCAGCGCCTCGATGGCCGGGTCCTGGCCGAACACCACGGATTTCAGGTCGCGGTCCAGCGTCTGCAGCTTGCTGCGGTCATCCTGGCTCACGCTTTGCGGCGGGATGCGCGCGATCCGCGAGACGATGTCTTCGATCTCGTCCTTGCCGATGGTCTTCTTCTGCTTGGACTTGGGCAGGATGCGCTGTGCGGCGCCTGCCTCGTCGATCACGTCGATGGCCTTATCTGGCAGGTGGCGGTCGGTAATGAAGCGCGCCGACAGTTCGGCAGCGGCCGTGAGCGCCGCAGCCGCGTACTTGACGCCATGGTGCTCCTCGAAGCGCGACTTCAGCCCGCGCAGGATCTGCACGGTCTGCTCGACCGAGGGTTCGACCACATCAACTTTCTGGAATCGACGCGATAACGCAGCATCTTTCTCGAAAATACCGCGATATTCAGTGAACGTCGTCGCGCCGATGCATTTCAGCTGACCGCTCGACAGCGCGGGCTTGAGCAGGTTGCTGGCGTCGAGCGTGCCGCCCGATGCGGCGCCTGCGCCGATCAGCGTGTGGATTTCGTCGATGAACAGGATGGCGTTGGGATTGTCCTTGAGGGACTTCAGCACGCCTTTCAGACGTTGCTCGAAATCGCCACGGTACTTGGTACCGGCCAGCAGCGCGCCCATGTCGAGTGAGTACACACTCGCCTTTTCCAGGATTTCCGGGACTTCACCCTTGGTGATGCGCCATGCCAGGCCTTCCGCGATAGCCGTCTTGCCCACGCCGGCCTCGCCGACCAGCAAGGGATTGTTCTTGCGGCGGCGGCACAGGATCTGTACCACGCGCTCCACTTCCTGCTCGCGGCCGATCAGCGGGTCGATCTTGCCAGCCTTGGCCAGAGCATTCAGGTTCTGGGTGTATTGCTCGAGCGGGCTTTCCTTGCCGTCCCCGGCTTCCGCCTCGGCGCTGCCTTCGCCCTGTTTGGCGGCCTCGGCCTGGTCCTTGCGGATACCGTGGCTGATGAAGTTGACCACGTCCAGGCGCGTCACACCCTGCTGCTGCAGGTAGTACACCGCATGCGAATCCTTCTCGCCAAAGATCGCCACCAGCACATTCGCGCCGGTCACTTCCTTCTTGCCGTTGGAGGTCGACTGCACATGCATGATGGCGCGCTGGATCACACGCTGGAAGCCCAGCGTGGGTTGCGTATCGACCTCATCCGTCCCGGACACCACTGGGGTGTTGTCGACAATGAAATTCTTCAGGCTGGTGCGCAAGTCTTCGATATTGGCCGCACAGGCGCGCAGCACTTCGGCAGCGGTGGGATTATCCAGCAGCGCCTGCAGCAGGTGCTCGACGGTAATGAACTCGTGCCGCGCCTGACGTGCCTCCACAAAGGCCATGTGCAGGCTGACTTCCAACTCTTGCGCAATCATGCTTCCTCCATCACGCACTGCAGCGGGTGACCCGCCTGCCGCGCGTGGGTTGACACCAATTCAACTTTCGTCGCCGCGATATCCCTGGTGAAGATACCGCATACTCCCTTGCCCTCGCGATGCACCGTCAGCATGATCTGGGTCGCGGCTTCGCGATCCTTGCCGAAGTACTCCTGCAATATCAGGACGACAAACTCCATGGGAGTGAAGTCGTCATTCAACAGCAGCACCTTGTACATGGAGGGCGGCTTGACGGCCTGCGTCTTGCGCTCCAGTACGGTGTCCGCGTCGTGTCTCGGTAGATTCGCCATTCGGGTTGCCATGGCTTTATTCTACCCCCTAACCGGTGTTCTGCAATTTGGGGAAAAGCGCGGATCTTCAAGCCCTTCCGCGCCGGACCCTCACAAATTTTTGCGATGTCGCCCCGTCATGTTCACAGAGTACTCCATGGCGGCACCCGATGCATCCTCTCGCGGTGGCCGCCACGAACTTCAGAAATTTGTTAAATCTCGAAAAACACCCCCAAAATCTGGCGTAAAAGCGCCACAAATCGCCGATTTGGCCGATTGACTCTGTTTTTGGATCGCCGAAAATCATGTCCACATTTTTCACCCGGAGGCTTGCGGGCGCTCCAGCGGAAAGATGTTCAGGTGAGCGGACCGGTCCCCGGCAGGTGCCCGCATCAGGCCGCCCCGTGCACCTCACTGTGTGAGTCGCATGGCAAGCGGTCTGGTTCACATGTCCGGTTCGCTCGTGTTTCGCTTCTCTGTAGGAGTTTTGGTATGGCACGCGGTGTGGTCAAATGGTTCAACGACGCCAAGGGATTTGGCTTCATCAGCCCGGCGGATGGCGGCGAGGAAATCTTCGCGCACTTTTCGGCAATCGTCATGGAAGGGTTCAAGACCCTGAAGGAAGGCCAGGCCGTCGAATTCGACGTCATTCAAGGACCAAAAGGCAAGCAGGCGACGGGCATTCGCGCCCTCAGCAATGCGGCCTGACGATGGCGACCCGCCAGAAAACCCGGCACCATGCCGGGTTTTTTTTCGCCTGCGGACAGCCAACACGCCGTGTCTGGCTGCCGGCTCAGTCGTCCAGCTGCCGGCGCAGCCAGTCGGTCGCCGCGCCGAATGAGCGGAAATCGTTGACGGAGCGAGCCCTGAGCGACAAACCGCTGTCGCCGCAGAGTTTGGTCAGTGAGCGCCCCGGCCCCAGTTCCAGCACCACACGCGCCCCTGATTCCACGAGGCCGTGCATGCAGTCCACCCAGCGAATCGGTTCAGCCACGGCGCGCGGCAGGGCCTCGAGGCAAGCCGCCTGATCCCAGCATCGGGCGCCATCCAGACCGCGCAGCACCGGGATCGACAGACGCTGCAGCGGCACCCTCGCCAAGTCGAGCCGAAAGGCTTCCGCGGCTGGCTGGAGCAATGGCGTATGTGATGGCACATGAACATCCAGCAGGCGTGTCCACGCACCCGCCGCCTTGAGTGCCTGCTCGGCCTGCAGCAACGCGGGACGTGGCCCTGCCAGGACGGCGTGATCGGCATCATTCACGATGGCGACAAAGACGCCCCGGCCTGCCTGCATCTGTTCCAGCAATACACCCCGCACAGCCAGCATGCCGCAGTCCGGCGGAGCGTACCGATCCATGCAGGCTGCGCGCGACTGGACAACCTGTGCGGCCTGCTCCGGACTCCACGCGCCGGCACAGCTCCAGGCGGACACTTCACCGACGCTGTAGCCGGCAAATGCCACGGGTTCGGGTACGTCGGGTGCAAGCGCGGCCCAGGTGGCACTCGCCAGGGCAACCAGTGCAGGCTGTGCATAGGCATTGCCGAACAGGTCGTCACCGCGCCGCGCATGTGCGACCAGGTCGAGCGACAGGGCATCACTGAACCGCTCCAGCACCTCCCGCGCCCGTACATCGGCAACTGCCAGTTCGAACATGTCCGGAAACTGGCTCCCCTGCCCCGGACAGATGACGGCGAAATCCGGCATAACTGTTCAACCCTCGATGCGATGAACCAGCAGGCAGGCCGCCAGCAGATCGGCGCTGCCGCCGGGACTCAGGCGGCGGGCGCAGAAGGCCCGATGCAGCGCGACGGCGCGTGTTCGCCATGCTGGCACATGAACGCCTCCAGCGGCGAGGAACGCGCGTGCTTCGGTCTGGGCAAATGCCAGACCCGCCCCGCCCCCGCGGTGCAGAAGATTGGTATCGTCGAGCCGGGCTAGCAGGGCGAAGAATGCCTGCACGCGCGCCTGATTGGCGGATAGGCCCGCGGCCAGCACCGAGCGGTATGCGGGCAAGGCGACCTCATAGAGTGACGGAAAGCCGCCAAGCGCCTCCGCCTTGGCACCACCGACACCATGCATCGCACTGGCCCGGCTGCCATGGCTAGCGGCGTCGCGCCGGTGACGAGCCAGATCATCGCCCCAGCACGCCTGCACGATTGCACCCAGCGCAACGGTGTCGGTACCAGTGCCGGCCCCATGCTGTGCGCGAAAACCCGCCGCGGCTGCCAGCAGCCCGAGATTGAAGATGGCGCCGCGGTGCGTATTAATGCCATGTGTGGCCCGTAACATGTCAATCTCGGCCTCGATACCCAAACGCCGGAGCACGCCGAACGGTGCGCGTTCCGCTCCGGCCACGGCGATGCGGCTGAAGTAGTGCCGCAAAGCCAGCGTACTGCGCGCGAAAGTCGTCGCATCCATATCGGCATGGCTGCCAGTATCGACGAGGCTGACCAACCCGGGCTTGGGATAGGTAATGACTTCCTCCTGCAGCGCCCGCACGGCAGCGTTGCGGATTGTTCGTGCATAGGCTGGAGGCGCCGCCCCCGGTACGGAGGCCGGACTCGGCGACCGTGGCAACACTTCAGAGGTCACGGCCGAAGACGTCATGGCCGTAGCTCCGCTTGCGCCGCCGTATCCCACGTGGCCCACACTTCGGCACGCGACCGCAAGACCGGCCCCGCGTCCGTGCGCACGAGCAGCCTGGACGCCTCCCCGGCCAGTTCACGCCAATTAACGGTGGCGCCATCCGGCAAGCGGATTTCACCATCGAGCCGGAATGGCGCCACGGTCTCGCAGCGGACTAGTTGCGCGAGCCACTGGCATGCCTGGATACCATCGCACGGCGCCGCCAGTAAATCGAGGTCGGAATCCGCGTGCAGATAACCATCGCCAGCCGTGTGTTGCCAGAACGCCGAACCATACACGCCCAGCGGCATCCCCATGCCGGTAGCATAGTGGACCAGTTCACGGGCGACCGGCTGCATGGACATGGGCAATACCGGAAGCACCTCGCCCAGGGACAACGGCGGCGCCACGCGCTGCACGGCTGTCATGGGGACGCAACATGCGATCCGTGGACGCGTGCCGGCGACGGGAGGCAGCGCCAGCCCGAGTGGCATGCCGGTCAAGGCATCACCGGCCATGCGGCTGCGTCCGACGAGAGGGCGTCCGGCATTTACCCAGTCCAGCACCGCCTGCACTGCCCGGGCATCCGGACAGTTGCCGATCTCCGGTACCTCGAGCGTAGTCTCGAGCCAGATGCGGCTATGTCGTCGGGTACCGGAGTCCGTGGGCAGCATCACGGCGCGGCCAGCACGTCCGCAATAACCTGCGCGGCATGTGTCCGCCCGCCGCGCTGTGCACCAAGCGTGGCGCGCAGATCGCCTGCGGGCGGTACCGCGAGCGCCTGCTGCAGCTGCATGGCGAGGTCGCCTTCCCAGGCCGCCTCGACCGCCCCCAGTCGCACATAGTTGCCAACCCCAGGACCGAAGATGGCCGAGGTACGGCACAAGTCCTGCAAGTCTTGGATAGGAATCTGCGTGATGCGCGACATGGCCGGCAAGGCCATTACGCGGATCTGCGCATCGGCGGCAGCATAAGTCCGATCGGCAATCATGCCGAGCGACAGAAAACCGCCGCTGACCGCCTCGCCATAGACCAGGCACAGCAGCCGGTGCCCGCGCATGCGCGCGACCTCGAAACACTTCGCGAGATGCGCCAGGTAGCCGGCGTTGCCCAGCAATTCATCGCGCCGCGCCAGTTGCTGGCCCTGGGTATCGACCAGCATCAGGATCGGCCGCTCCGGATGGTGCTCGACAATGTCCAGCACGTGGCCGGCCAGCGCAAAAGCGAGGTCAACGCCTATACCGGCGCGGTTGCATGTGCCGACCACAGCAACCGGGCCGAGCGCCGTATCGCCCGTGCCATGCACGAGGTCACCGTCTACGTGGACGGTATGGCCCGCCGGAAACAGCATATTGCAGAGACTCAGAACATCATGCATCGGCACGCTCCCGGATCGCATCGGCCATTGCGACAAATGCCGCAGTATCCAGCATCGGCACGTCGGCCGGTTGTTCTACGCCAAGGGCAGACCAGATCTCGATGGCGTCCTGTGCCGCGCCGAAACGTTGCAGACGACGCGCCAGCGCCTGATGCTCGCGCTGCACCGCCTCGAGCGTCAGGGCCACCGGCTGGTCGAGCAGCGCCGCGACGGCCTGGCGCAGTTCACCCATCGTGTCCGCGGCGAAACTACCGGCCTCGCCGAGCAGGTAGCGATGCTTGCCACCCATGGTGCGCCACACCAGCGCCCGATCCATGGCATCGAATTCTTCCACGCCCTTCTGCGATTCGATGACCTCCGGCCCTGACACCGAATGCCGTCCTTCTTCCGTTATCACGATATGGTCGCAACATCGTGCGACGATACCCAGGCCACCATAGCAACCATTGCCACCGGCGCACACCACGATCACCGGCACGCCAGCGGCGCGGGCTTCAAACACTGCGCGCTGGATTTCGGAGATGGCGATCAGTCCTGCATTGGCTTCATGGAGCCGCACGCCGCCCGTATCCCACAGCAGCACCACGGCGTCCGGCTTGCGCTGCGCGGCGCGCTTAAGCAGGCCAGTCAGCTTGGCGCCATGGACCTCGCCGACGGAGCCGCCCATGAATGCCGGCTCCTGCGCCGCGAACAGTACCGTGCGGCCATTCAGTTGCGCGCTGCCGATCATCACGCCGTCATCGAACGCGACCGGCAAACCCAGCGTGCCGAGATGCGGGCTGGTGACGCGTGCCTGCGGCGGCAGAATCTCCTGCACCGAGCCTGCATCGAAAAGACCGGCGACACGCTGGCGTGCCGTCGCCTCGTAGTAACTGCCCGCACCAATGCCAGGCATGGTTGTACTTGCCTGCATGTCAGATTCCCAGGTCTTCGGCGGCCTGCGCCAGCCGCAGCGATACCACGGACGGCGTGGCACCTGCATCGTTGATCGTCACGAGCAGGTCGCCGACCCGACGCTGCTCGGCAAAATCGCGCAACACTGCCTGCCAGGTCGCGCCAAAGCCGCTGATCGACGTATCCACGATAAAGCGCACCATGCCGCCAAGCGGACGCGGCTCGATCAGGGCCTCCATGTTGCCGGACCCCACCACCCCGACCACTGTCGGTGCGATGGTCCGGGCAGGTGCAAATGGCCCGAATTCGTATTCCAGATGTTCCATGGTCGTTACCAGTGACGAAAGCGTTTGGGCGGGTCGTACAGTCCGCCAGACCAGCGCACCAGATCCTTGATGGACTTAGCCGCCAGCAGGTCGCGCGTGGCCAGCCGGGCGTCGATGCCAAGATCCTCGGGCCGCTGGATGATGCCTTGGTCGCGCAAGTTCTCCACCGCTCTGCGGTCGCGCGCGAGACCGGCCGGGGTATAGCCGGCCACGCCGCGAATCGCCTGCTCGCGCTCTCGCAGGGTCGCACAGCGATGCAGGTGGGCGACGCCTTCCTCGGTCACGAGGTGCGTCAGGTCATCGCCGTAGATCATCACCGGCGGCAGATCGAGATTGAAATCCTGCTGCAACTGCAATGCGTCCAGTTGCTCCACGAACGTGGGCTGCATCTTTTCGCGGAACGTCTCGACCATCTGCACGACCAGTTTGCGCCCGCGCGGCATGCGCGAGATGCCGCCCGCACTCTCCGCGCCAGCCTTCAGCCAAGCATGGCTCGAATGCCGGCGGCCGCGCGATTCGCTGCCGAAATTCGGCGCGCCTCCGAAGCCGGCGATGCGGTTGAGCGTGGCGGTGGACGAGTTGCCTTCAAGGTCGATCTGCAGCGTCGAGCCGATGAACAGGTCGGCATAGTGCCCCGCCAGCTGGCAGAACGCGCGGTTCGAGCGCATCGAGCCATCCGGACCATTGAAGAACACATCGGAGCGCTGCTCGACATAGCGTTCCATGCCAAGCTCGGAACCAGCGCAGTGAATGCTCTTGACGAAACCCGACTCGATGGCGGGAATCAGCGTCGGGCATGGATTGACGCTCATGTATTCGCAGATCTTGCCGCGCAGTCCAAGCGACTCGGCATAGGTCGGCAGGATCAGTTCGATGGCCGCCGTGTCGAAGCCGATGCCATGGTTAAGGCGTCGCACCTCGTAGGGCGCATAGATGCCCTTGATGACCATCATGGCCATCAGGATCTGGATCTCGCTGATCTGTGCCGGATCGCGCGTGAAGATGGGTTCGATGTAATGTGGTTTCGGCGCCTTCACTACGAACGACACCCAGTCGGCCGGTACGTCGACGCGCGGTACGCGCTCCACGATTTCGTTCACCTGGGCAATCACGATACCGCTCTTGAACGCGGTGCCCTCGACCACGGCTGGCGTATCTTCCGTGTTCGGTCCGGTGTACAGGTTACCCTCGGCATCGGCGCTCTGCGCCGCCACGAAGGCGACGCGCGGCGTCAGGTCGACAAAGTAGCGGCTGTAGAGTTCGAGGTAGGTGTGGATCGCCCCGACTTCGATCCGGCCGTCCTTGATGAGGCGCGCCATGCGCACACCTTGCTCGCCCGAATAGCAGAAGTCGAGCTTGCGGGCGATGCCGCGCTCGAACACATCAAGGTGCGAGGCCAGCGCGAGGTTGGACTGCACGATATGCAGGTCATGTACACGCGCCGGATCCACCTGGGCCAGGCAGGCCGACAGGAAGTCGGCATGCTTCTGGTTATTGCCCTCGATGCAGACACGGTCGCCTGGTTGCAGCAGCGCTTCCAGCAACGGCACGACCTCGCCGGCCGTGACATGCTTGCCGGAGGCCAGCGCGCCCACGCGCGCCAGGCGTTGCCGGCGGTCATCCGCCAGGGTGTTCCACTGGCGGGACATGGATGGGATCGTCAAAGTCATGCCCTATGCGTCATGATTCCAGTGTGATGTTGGATTCGCGGATGACTGTACCCCACTTCTTCAGGTCGTCGCGCGTGATGTCCGCGACTTCCTTGGGAGTGCGCGGGCCAATCTCGTCATTGCCGAGCTTCGCCAGTTCTTCAATGACCTGTGGATCGCGCATGATCTTCTGCAGCTCGGCCTGCATGCGGCTAGCTGCCGCCGCGGGAATACCGGCCGGCGCGACAAGCGTGAAACGCAGCGAAGCCTCGTAACCCGTCAAGCCCTGCTCCGCCAGCGTCGGTACATTGGGCAACGCCGCCGAACGTTTTTCGGAGGTCACGCCGAGCACACGCATCTTGCCTGACGCAATCAGGGGCAGTGCCGGGCCGATGGTCGCCATCATGATCGGGATCTGTCCACCCATCAGGTCGGTCAGCGCCGGCCCCGCACCGCGATAGGGAACGTGGCCCATCGTGACGCCCGCCTTGCGCTTGAACATTTCGCCGGCCAGATGATGCACCGAGCCGACACCCGAGCTGGCGTAGTTGTACTCGCCCGGCTTGGCCTTCTTGAGCAATGCGATCAGTTCGTCGAGCGTCTTGGCGGGAACATTCGGATTGACCACCAGCGCCAGCCCCGTCGAGCAGACGTAGGAGAGCGGCGTGAAGTCCTTGAGCGGATCGTAATTGAGGGTGCGCAGGTGCGGCATGATCGTCATCGGACCAGTATCGGTCAGGCCGATGGTGTAGCCGTCGTTGGTCGAGCGTGCTACCGAGTCTGCGCCGATGGAGGCGCCGGCGCCGGGCTTGTACTCATAGACGACCGGTTGCTTCAGCGCGGCTTCGAGGCGGCGGCCGACGATGCGCGCAGTGGCATCCGTGGCCCCGCCGGTCGCGTACCCCAGGATCAGCTTCACGGGCTTGGCGGGCCACACATCGGCCCGCGCCCCCGGAATGGCCAGCCAGGCGGCGCCAGCGCCGAGACAACTCAGTACTCTTCTCCGTTCCTGTTGCATTGCCCTGCCTCCTCACATGTAGTCATCTACTTTTTATATACTCATAATATATTAGATGCACACGAACAATTCCGGGGCCGTTCCTAGGGTAAACGACAGTCAAAAAGACAGGAACGGTCCTGCAGGGCGCCATGGCAGCCGTGCCTGCTCACATTGCGCAGGTTGTGTGAGGCGCGGCGACGCTCCGGATAGCGGAAGAAGCAGGACATGGGCGGGAGGCCTCTGGAGACAGCAGTACAGGACACGATGAGGCGGCGCGCGATCCCGTATCGATAAAGCAGGGACGGCGAAGGCCCGCCCGTCCGTGCAGCACGATGTTCAGGCAGGTACGCCGAGAATGACGCTCGAGGCCTTGAACATGGCCGAAGCCGGCTTGCCCTCGGCGAGGCCGAGCGCGGTGCAGCTGTCGTTGGTGATGATGGCAGCGACTGCCGCGCCGCCCGGCAGCTCGATCACCACCTCGGTATTCACGGCGCCCGGCTGCACGCGGGTGACCTTGCCGGCCAGCTTGTTGCGGGCGGAGAAGCGCGCGCCTGCTTCGTCGGTGACGACAATGATGGACGACGACTTGATCAGCGCGAAGGCTTCCACGCCCGGCTTCAGCCCGAGCGACTGCGTGCTGCCGCACGTGACGATGGCAATGAGGCGATGGCCGCCCAGCACCTCGAGTTCGATCTCGTCATTCACCGCGCCGCTCTTGACCGTGACAACCTTGCCGAAGAACTGGTTGCGCGCACTGGTTTTCATGCTCATTCTCCTGAGAAGCAGGTAGTCCTCCGTAATACCGGCTGCCTGGCCGCTGAGCTGTGTCACGAAGCGACGGTGCTCCTGTTCGATCAGCCTAAAGTTTTCCACCAGCTGCTTGCCGCGCGCGGTGAGGACCGTGCCACCGCCGCCCTTACCGCCAGTCACCCGCTCGACCAGCGCCTCACCGGCGAGCGAGTTCATGGCGTCGATGGCATCCCAGGCGGCCTTGTAGCTCATCTTCATGGCCTTGGCCGCACCCGTGATAGAGCCAGTTTCCGCCACCAGCGCGAGCAGGCCGATGCGCCCCCTGCCCCCGAAATTTTCGCCACCCACGGTCATCCACACGGAGCCGTGCAGCTCGACCAGTTTGTCTTGCGCTGTCATCTGTCAGTGACCTCGTGCCTTGTCATCATCGGCAGAGCATAACGCGAGTCACACGAAATGATCGCTGCCGGATCGATGCTACCTGTCGCATCACCGGCAATACGGCCATCGCGCATGCGCAGCACTTTCTCGCCAAAAATCTCGGCATCCGCCGGATCATGCGTAATGAGCACCATCGGTACCTGCAGGCGGCGCTGCAGGTCGTCGAGTTCGCCGCGCATCACGGTACGAAGCTCCGGATCAAGCGCAGCAAAAGGCTCATCCAACAACAACGCGGCGGGGCGGGCAATCAGCGCGCGTGCCAGGGCCACGCGCTGGCGCTGCCCGCCGGAAAGCTCATCTGGCAATTGATGGGCTGTCGGCTCGAGTTGAAAAGCCGCGAGCCAATAGTCCACCGCATCGCGGTGGTCACTGGCACGCGGATTGAACAGTCCGCGCTTGAGGCCGAAGGCAATGTTCTGGCGTACGCTCAGGTGCGGAAACAGGGCGTAGTCCTGGAACACATAAGCCACGTTGCGCAATTGCGGCTTGAGGTCGATCCCCGCCGCAGCGTCGAACAATGTCGTGTCATTCAGCCTGACGTGCCCGGCATCGGGGCGCATCAGTCCGGCAATCGCCTTGAGCGTCAAGCTCTTGCCCGATCCGGAGGCCCCCAGCAGCACGATGCGCTGGCTAGTGGAACGGAAACGCACGTCCAGATGGAATGTCCGCTTGCCGGAGCGCAGGGTCTTGCGGATATCGATATCGAGATGCATGCGTCGCCCTACGAGGAATGCGCGGTTTGATGCGCGATCCGCCCCGGCGCCAGACGGCCCGCGCCGAGCAGCAGCACGATGCACACGGCCGAGGTGACCAGCACCAGCATATTGGCCAGTTCGTCCTGCCCGGCCTGCACGGCTTCATAGACGGCCACCGACAGCGTCTGCGTCTTGCCCGGAATGCTGCCGGCCACCATCAGCGTCGCGCCGAATTCGCCGAGCGCACGCGCAAAGGCCAGCAGCACGCCGGCCATGATGCCGCGCCAGGCAAGCGGCAAGGTCACGCGGCAGAAGATCGCCAGCTCGCCCGTGCCGAGCACGCGGGCCGCCTGCTCCAGTTGCGCGTCGACGGTTTCGAACGCCGCGCGCGCCGACTTGAGCACCAGCGGAAACGTGACCACCGCCGCGGCAATCGCCGCACCCTGCCACGTGAAGATGAGGCGGATGCCAAAGGTTTCGTTCAGCCACATGCCAAAGGTGCTGCGGCTACCCAGCAGGACCAGCAGATAGTAGCCAAGGACCGTGGGCGGCAACACCATCGGCAGCGTCATGACGGTATCGAGCAACTCCCGGCCCGGGAAACGCACGCGCGCGAGCAGAAAGCCCAGTGCCACGCCGGTTACCAGGGAAATCGCGGTGGCGCTGCCGGCCACTTTCAGCGAGAGCAGCAGCGCCGTCCAGGTTGCATCCATACGTCAGGGCACGCGCAGGTTCAGGGTTTCAGGAAGCCGTAGCGGGCCAGCACGGCCTGGCCATCGGCCGACATCACGTAGTCGATGAAGCGGGCCGCTTCCTGCGCGTTGGCGCTACCGGCTGTCTTGGCGATCGGGTAGCTGATCACGGCCTTGAGCGGCACGGTAAAGGCAACTTTGACCTTGTCCTTCATCAGGGCGGCGTCGGTGTTGTAGACGAAACCCGCATCCACTTCGCCACGCGCCACGTAATCGAGCGACTGGCGCACGTTCTGCGTATTCACAGTCTTGGGCTGCATGGCTGTCCACAGATTGGCGGCTTCCAGCGCCTGCTGGGCATAGCGGCCCACCGGCACGCTCGCCGGCACGCCAATGGCCACTTTCTGCACCTCGGGCCGGTTCAGGTCCTCGAGTCTGGTCATCGCATGCTTGCTGTCCGTCGGCACGATCAGCACCAGCGCGTTGCGCACGAAATCGCGGCGGTCCGCAGCCGCAACCAGTTTTTCCTTTACGGCCCGATCCATGGTTTCCTGGTCGGCCGAGGCAAACACGTCGACCGGCGCACCCTTGGCCATCTGCTGCAGCAGCGCACCCGACGCACCAAAGTTCAGCAGCACCTTGGTTTGTGGATGCTTCGCTTCATACTGCCGGGCAATGTCCTTGAACGCGTTGGTCAGGCTGGCGGCAGCCGACACGGTGAGCTCGGCGGCAGCGACGGAACAGCTCAGGACCATGAAGCCCAGGGACACCAGCAGCTTGCGGGGTACGATCGACATGCAGACTCCTTCTTGCAATGCGCACATCGTAATATACAAGAAGATATAACGCTAGAAAAACCTCGCGACCACCCACCACGAAGGCGTCAAGAAAATATTGCCGGCACAGGCGATCCTGCCTGAAATACTGTATATTCATACAGTATTAATGTCCCCAAACTGCCCCTTGTGACTTCCCTTTCGACCGCCCCCGAAGCGCTGCACCCGGCGCTGTGGCGCGCCTCGCAACTGGCGCGGGGCAGCGTGCGCACGCTCGACACGGGCTACCCGGCGCTGTCGGCGGAGCTGCCCGGCCAGGGCTGGCCCATCGGGCAATTGATCGAGCTGCTGGCGGCCCGCCCCGGGCTCGGCGAACTGCGCCTGTTGCGTCCCGCCCTGCTCGCAGCGGCCAGCCGGCCGGTCGTCTTCCTGGCGCCGCCACATCTGCCGCATGCCACGGCCCTGGCCGGCTGGGGACTGCCCCCGGAACGGCTGCTGTGGCTGCGCCCGCAGCATCCTGCTCACGCCTGCTGGTCCGCCGAACAGATCCTGCGTGCCGGCACCTGCGGCGCGCTGCTCTTCTGGCACACCCGCATGCGCAGCGACCAGTTGCGCCGGCTGCATCTGGCCGCCCAGTCGGGCGAGACCCTGTTCTGCCTGATGCGCCCCGTCGATGCCGCGCGCACCGCCTCCCCTGCCCCGCTGCGCCTGCAGCTCGACAGCACGGCGCAGGGGCTTGCCATCCATTTTCTCAAGCGGCGCGGGCCGCCACGCGACACGCCGCTGTCGCTGGCCCTGCAGCCGCTGCCCATCCTGCGTCACCGCCATGTCACCCCTGTGGATCTGCCTGCGCCTGCCCCGCTTGCCGCTGGAAGTCTTCCGGCCGCGCTGGTGTCCTGAGCTACCTGTGGCCGTGCTGGATGGCGGACAGGTCTGCGTGGCTTCCGCATCTGCACACCAGGCGGGCGTACAGCCGCACATGCGTCGCGGCGGCGTGCTCGCGGTCGCACCCCGGACGCTGCTCTACACGCGTGCGCCCGAGCAGGAGGAAGCACTGCGCGAACGCGTGGCGATGGCGCTGCTGCAATTCACGCCATGCGTCGCCACGGCGCTGGACGAGGCCGTGCTGCTGGAGGTTTCGGGCAGCCTGCGCCTGTTCGGTGGCATTCGCGTGTTGTGCCGCCTCGTCCGCCAGACCGCGCAACAACTCGGCTGCAGCACCGTACTGAGCTGCGCCCCGACCGCGCATGGCGCCTGGCTGCTGGCACGCGGCGGACGTGGCACGCGCCGGACCATGCGACTGGCGCGACTCCACGCCAGGCTGGATACCCTGCCGATCGGGGTCTTGCCCGAAGCCGGGCCGGAACAGGCATGGCTGGCTGGACTCGGCTGTCGCACGCTCGGCGCGCTGCGCCACCTGCCGCGCGCGGGGCTGCGGCGACGCTGCGGGCCTGCCATGCTGGACGCACTCGATCGTGCCTATGGCGATACGCCGGCCCTGCTCGACTGGCTGGAAGCCCCGCCGACATTCCATGCCCGCGCCGAATTGCCCGATCGCATGACCCACGCCGAACATGCCCAGCATGCAGCCGACGGCCTGCTGGCCCAGATGCTCGGGTGGTTGCAGGTGCACCAGTACGCCGTCACGCATTACACCCTGCACCTCGAGCACGAACGCGGCCGGCAGGCCATTGCGCCGACCGCGCTCGAGATCGCGCTGGCCGAGCCGACATGGCAGCATGCCCACCTGACACGGCTGCTGCGCGAGCGGCTGGCCAAACTCGTGCTGACAGCGCCCATCCTTGCCGTCGGCCTCTCGGTCACGCAAGTCCAAGCCCGCGCGCCGCTCAGCGAGACGCTGTTCCCCGAGCCCGGCGGCACCGCGCAGGATCATGCGCGGCTGCTCGAACTGCTGGCCGCCCGCCTCGGTCCTGAGCATGTGCTGCGCGCCCGGCCGCAAGCGGATCACCGTCCCGAGCGCGCCAATCATTGGGAGCCGGCGACCCTGCCTGCGCCATGTTCCGCACGTCCAGCCGCACCTTCAACGACAGCGCCTGCCTTGCCGCGCCCGGCATGGCTGCTCGATGCGCCAATCCCCCTGGCCGTCCACGGCCATGCGCCGCACTACGGCACGCCCCTGCGTCTGGTGTCGCCGCCCGAGCGCATCGAAAGCGGCTGGTGGGATGGCGATACCGTGATGCGCGACTACTACGTCGCCATGGATGACGGCCACGCGTGCTACTGGATCTACCGTGAACGCCGCAGCAGCCAGGACCATGCGCCGGCACGCTGGTATCTGCATGGCCTGTTCGGATGAATGCCATGGATGTCCTGCCTCCACCGATTCCATCGAACACATCCACGCCGGCACCCGCCCTGCCGCCGTATGCCGAGCTGGTCTGCCGTTCGAACTTTTCTTTTCTGCATGGCGCATCGCATGCCGACGAGCTGGTCGCACGCGCCAGCCGCCTTGGCTACAGCGCACTGGCGATTGCCGACGAATGCTCGCTTTCCGGCATCGTGCGTGCCCACGCCGCCGCCAAGGAACACGGGCTCAAGCTGCTGGTCGGTGCGCGCTTCCGCTTGAGCGGCGATGGCGCCGCAGCCGGCGCCGCCTTCGTCGTGCTGGCCCGCAATTTCGCAGGCTATGGTCATCTCTGTGAACTGATTACCTTGGCGCGCGGCCGTGCGCCGAAAGGCGAGTATCACCTGACGGCACGCGACCTCGACAGCCCTGCCGCATCCCATGCCCACCTGCGCGGCCTGCCCGATTGCCTGGTGATCTACCAGCCCGAACATGCCTCGCCGGAAGACGTGCTGCAGGCCCATGCCGCATGGATGTCCGCCACCTTTCCCGGCCGTGCCTGGATCGGACTGACACTACTGCTAAACGCTACCGATGATCTGCATCGCGCCCAGGTGGAAGCTGCAGCCCAGGCACATCGGCTGCGCGTGGTCGCCACGGGCGATGTGCTGATGCATGCGCGCTCGCGCAAACCCTTGCTCGATGTTATGACGGCCATGCGCATCGGCAAGCCCGTGGCCGAGTGCGGCTATGCGCTCGCCGCCAATGCCGAGCAGCATCTGCGCACGCGCCTGCGGCTGGCCAATCTCTACAGCGCGCGGCTGATGGCTGAGTCGACGCATATTGCCAACCTGTGCACGTTCTCGATGGACGAGATCCGCATGCACTATCGCTACCCGGAGGAAGATGTACCAGCCGGCATGACCGCCGCACAGTACCTGCGCCAGGAAACCTATGCCGGCGCAGCCCGGCGCTTTCCCGATGGCATCCCTGAGAAGGTCCGCAAGCAGCTCGACGCAGAACTGGCACTGATCGAAGAGATGCAATATGAGGCGTACTTCCTGACGGTGTACGAACTGGTGCGGTTTGCCCGTCAGGAAAACATTCTCTGCCAGGGCCGCGGCTCGGCCGCCAACTCCGCCGTGTGCTACTGCCTCGGTGTCACCGAAGTCGATCCGTCACGCGAGAACCTGCTGTTCGGCCGCTTCCTCTCCAAGGAGCGTGGCGAACCACCGGATATCGACGTCGATTTCGAACACCAGCGTCGTGAAGAGGTGATTCAGTACATCTACACAAGATACGGCCGCCACCGCGCGGCGCTTGCCGCCGCCATCTCCACTTTCCGTCCACGCGGGGCCTTGCGTGAAACCGGCAAGGCGCTCGGCGTGGATGCCTCGATCATCGACCGCGTAGCGCGCAGCCATCACTGGTTCGACAGCCGTACCGACCTGTTGCAACGCTTTGCAGAAAGCGGCCTTGACATCGACAGCCCACTGATCCAGCGCTGGGCCCAAATGGCGGCGCAACTGGTACGGTTTCCGCGCCACCTGTCGCAGCACTCCGGCGGCTTTGTCATCGCACGCGACCAGCTCTCCCGACTCGTGCCCATCGAGAATGCGGCCATGCCGGACCGCAGCGTGATCCAGTGGGACAAGGACGATCTCGAAGCACTCGGCCTGCTCAAGGTCGATGTGCTCGCGCTGGGCATGCTCACAGCTTTGCGGCGTGCGCTACATCTCATCTCGGTCTGGCGTGGCCAGCCGTTCGGCATGCAGGATATTCCGAAGGAAGATCCCGCCACCTACACCATGATCAGCAAGGCCGACACCATCGGCGTGTTCCAGATCGAATCGCGCGCGCAGATGACGATGCTGCCGCGCCTGAGGCCCGAACGCTTCTACGATCTGGTCATCGAAGTGGCCATCGTCCGCCCCGGGCCCATCCAGGGCGGCATGGTGCATCCGTATCTGCTGCGGCGACAAGGACTCGAGCCGATCTCTTACCCGCGTCCGGAAATCGCCGAAATCCTGACGCGCACCAAGGGCATCCCGATCTTCCAGGAACAGGCCATGCAGATCGCCATGGTGGCGGCCGGCTACTCGGCGGGCGAAGCCGACGAGCTGCGCCGCGCCATGGCTGCGTGGAAACGCAAGGGCGGCATGGATCCGCATCGCGAGCGGCTGATCTCGGGCATGCTCAACAACGGATATCCGCAAGAATTCGCCGAGAACCTCTACCGCCAGATCCAGGGCTTCGGCGACTACGGTTTCCCGGAGAGCCACGCTGCCAGCTTTGCCCTGCTGGTCTACAGCAGCGCCTGGATCAAGCGCCATGAGCCGGAGGCCTTTCTCTGCGCCCTGCTCAACAGCCAGCCGATGGGGTTCTATAGTCCGTCGCAACTGATCCAGGATGCAAGGCACCACGACGTGATCGTGCATGGTGTCGATATCCGCCACAGTGACTGGGACAGCACGCTCGAACCGCTGGCCGGCACCTCGCGCCCCGCGGTCCGCCTCGGCTTCTCGCGCCTGCAAGGCATGCGGCAGGACAGTGCTGAACGCATCGTCGCTGCACGTGCCGTCCGCGCCTTTGACAACGCACGCGATCTCGCGCGCCGCGCCAGGCTCGACAGCCACGACCTGCGTGTGCTGGCTGCCGGCAATGCGCTGGAACCGCTGGCCGGCCATCGCCGCAGCGCACTGTGGGAAGCGTCCGGTGCCATGCCCGATACCGATCTGCTGCACGTCACCGACCTGCGCGAAGAAACACCGCAACTCGCCACCCCGACGGAAGCCGATGAGATCATCGACGATTACCACACGATGCATCTCACACTGCGCCGTCATCCGCTTGCCCTGCTGCGCCCCTTGCTCACACAGCGACGCTTCGCCACAGCCGCGACGCTGGCCGGCTATCGCGATGGGCAGCTGGCCCGGGCCTGCGGCATGGTGACGATGCGCCAGCGCCCGCAGACCGCCAAGGGCGTCATCTTCATGACGCTCGAGGACGAGACCGGTTCGGTGAATGTAGTGATCTGGCCGAAAGTGCTCGAACGTCAGCGTCAGGAAGTACTGGGCGCGGGCCTGGTTGGCATCTATGGCAAATGGCAGAGCCACGACAATGTACGCCATCTCGTGGCGCAGTATCTGGTCGACCTGTCGCCGCTGCTCGGCAGAATCACCGTCATGAGCCGCGATTTCCACTGACTGGCTCGACATGAAAAAACCCCGGCGGTGCCATGCATCGGCCGGGGTTATTCTGCGTGGTCACGCCGACGTGCCGGTGTGACCGTACGGATCGATTCACTCCACCGTGGCACCCGATTGCTCGACGATCGACTTCCACTGGTGGTATTCGGTCTTGACCAGCGCCGCGAACTGCTCAGGCTTCATCGCCTTGGGCTCCGCACCCTGCTCCTGGATCGCTTTGGCGACCGCCGGACTGGCCAGCAGCTTGTTCACCTCGCCATTGATGCGCGTGACGATGGCCTGCGGCGTCTTGGCCGGGGCAAACAGGCCGTACCACGTGCTGACATCCACCTGCTTGTAACCCAGCTCGGCCACCGCCGGTACATCGGGTAGCGACGTGCTGCGCTTGGCCGAGGTCACCGCCAGCGCGCGCATCTTGCCCGCCTTGATCTGCGCCAGCGCCGACGGCACCGACGCCACCAGCAGATCGACGTTGCCCGACAGCGCGTCCATCATCGCCGCATTCGATCCCTTGTACGGCACGTGGCGCAACTTGATGCCCGCCGCCTTGCTGAGGATCTCCGCCGCCAGGTGGATCGTGGTGCCATTGCCGGGCGAACCATACGTAATCGTATCCGGCGCCTTGCGCGCGGCGGCGATCACTTCCTTCATCGTCTTGAAGCGCGAGTCCGTGCGCGTCACGATCACCACTGGCGTGTAGGCAACATGCGCAATCGCCACCAGATCGCGCGTGGGATCGTAGCTCACCGACTTGTACAACCACGGACCAACCACGAGGTTGTCCTTCTGCCCCATCACCAGGTCGTAGCCGGTCGGCGCGGCACGCACCGCCTCGGCGATGCCGATCGTGCCGCCCGCACCCGGACGGTTATCCGGCACGAGGGTCCACTTGGTCGCCTGCGACAGTTCGTTACCGATCAGGCGCGACAGAATATCCGTGCCGCCGCCTGGCGGAAACGGCACGATCAGGCGGATCGGCTTTTCCGGCCACGCCGCCTGGGCCTGCACCGGGCCGGCCGCAACGGCACACAACGCCGTCAAAAGAGTCAACAGGGTCTTGATCAAGATCGTTCTCCAGACAGTGATGCCACGAGATGCATCACCAAAAAACAAGGCACTGGCCACCATGCCGGCCACCAGCGCCGCGCGCCCACCTGCGCGCGAGGACCGTATTATAAAACGCACGCCTGCACAGCCTGCGCGCTTGGCCCGTCAGGATCAGGCATCAGTCCCGCGGGGCGCGCCGCCACTCCCATGGCGCAACCGGATCGGGCGCGGACCATAGACCACGCCGGCTCGCCTGCGCCTCCGCCTGCAGCGCCGGATACCCCGGGAAGTCCCGCGCATATTGCGGATACACCCACGCCATGCCCGCCTCCAGCTGGCTGCTGCCGGCATCCTTACCCTGGCAGCGCACCACGCCCACGCTGCGGCCATACCGATCCCGGGACAACACCAGGATCTCCGCCTCCTGCCGGAAACACAACGTCGCCAGCGCCTGCCGCGACCGCGCCCCGTACGGCTGCCGACGCTCCGGCGCATCGATGGCGGCGATGCGCACCTTGAGCTGCTGATGATTGGCGGTCAGGGCGGTAAGCGTATCGCCATCGCTGATGGCGATGACGGTGGTGAGAAGAGCAGCGGTAATGGTCATGAGGGAAGAACGGACAGCGACATGGGCATGCAGCGACAAATCACATCAAAGAAAAAACCCCGGAGATCTGTGATCTACCAGGGTTCACAGCTTGTCACGGAACGTGACGCAGCAGTATCGATCATGCTGTGTAAATTTGCTGGAAACTTCCGGCAATTCTACACAGCGTCGTTAGAGGAATCGAATTACCTTCAGGATTCCGCTCACCAACAGCCGACTGGCTATCTTCTCTGGCGAGCAGTAAGCATGATTGACATGCATCTTGTTCCTGAAGCTAATCAATGCGCTCAATATGTAGCTCGTAGCGATCATGCACCATCTTTGCCCGCCACAGCTCTATGTGAGGAAGATGGAGCTTCGCAATGCTCGAGACCTCTTCAATTTCGGACGGGGCCGTCTTGCATCCAAAGCATAATGACTGGATCACCTCCTTTGGAATCCGAAAAAGCCCAGGACCACGGCATTCATGAATAAAACGAACGGTCTCAAAATCAAACTTCGGATCTCTCGAAAACTCTGAGAGATCACCTGATGCGTTAGGGAGAGAAATGACACGATATTCTCGCTCATACTGCCAGAAATCCGCTTTATGACAGAGTGCTTTCGAAATTTCATCTGGATTGTTCCCAAACTTGAGAACTGGTCGCGTCGGTGAATAAATCACGGGCTGGGCTAAAGCGAGAGGTGGCATCAGCGCGCTGAAGCCAATACACACACCGCGATGATTGTCAGCATAATGCGACCACATCAGAGGATGGGTGTTGTCTTTTGAAGTACAAAAAACCCCTGTGTTCTTGAACTCTCGGTTCATGTTCTCTGAGATCAATCGACTAAAATTTGCAATATTCAGTCGACCTACATTTGCATCAAGCGCCTTCCTACGTTTATACGAGATCCTCTGAGCCTTACCGATTCTCTTCAATGACTCGCGCACTTGCTTTTGATTTTCAAACGCAGCATATGGGACTTCGCAGTCGAATGGGTCGTTGAAGTTCGCCGGACTAGAGAAATATATTTCTCGCCTCGCAATTAGGTTCAGAAGGTGCTGTCGTCTACACCCAGCTTCACATACTTCGCCTGACTGTCGAGTAGCGCACCCGCACGCGATGGAGTGGAATTTGTAGAGACGATCAAGAGGGGCATCTTGAGTCATGGCCTGATTCTGGAAGAGGATGATTTTCGCGGAGCCATAACCTCGGCCGGGATACGTTGAGGCAATACATCCTCACCCCATAACCGCATTTCCCAACACCCCCTCTTACTAAGTGAGGGATGACACGATTCTACGTGAAACGACCTGAAAAGAAAAAACCCCGGAGATCTGTGATCTACCGGGGTTCACAGCTTGTCACGAAACGTGACGCAGCAGTATTACATATTCGATCATTCTATGTAAATTGGCTGGAAACCCGCGCCAATTCTACACAGCGTCGTTAGAGGAATCGAATTGCCCTCACGATTCCCCTCACTATCGGTCGACTGCTCCCGTTCCGGTGGACCGCAACTATACCAGCCGCAAAAAAAAAGACCCGCGTCACGGGGTGCGAGCGAGCCTGAATATGGAAAAGCTACCTTGAACGCTACGGATAAGCAATTAGCATTTATTCGGTGGATGCTCAGTAGCCTCGATAGCTCCGCTGCTGCTGATAATGGCGCTGCCGGGTTTGTCTCCACCAACAGCTTTTGAATGGCGTAGTTATAGGCTTGCTGGATGATGATCCGCACGCCCTCTGCGGTATTTGGCGTGCTGCGCCTGGCTTCGATGATCGCCAGCACATGGGCCGGTTTCACATCCTCCAGCGCCATATGCCCAATACTGGGCCACACGAACCGCTCCAACCGTGAGCGAATTTGCTTGCGGTAGCTCTCAGTCTTGTCCGCCAGCCGTTCCTCTATCCATTTGAGGGTAAATTCTTTGAACTGGCCTTCGTTTCCCCTCAGTGCTCCCCTCACCTTGCGCTCAGCCCTGTCGATACGCTTGTGCGCAGCCGGGTTCTCGCCCCGCTCCACCATCGCCCGATACTCGGTGTGGCGGTCGCGTGCGTCTGCTACGCCAATCTCGGGGTAGCGCCCAATCGTGACTTCCCGCCGCTTGCCATCCAGCGTGTATTGGTAGATCCAGGTCTTTGCTCCGCCCGGCATCACCATCACAAATAGCCCGCCCCCGTCCGTCAGCTTGTAAGCCTTTTCCTTGGGCTTGGCATTGTTCAGCCGGGTCGGTGTAAGCGTGTAATTGATGTGGCGCATAGGACTCCCCTCAAAACTGAGTGGAATGAGGGGAATAGCTTCAAGATTCCCCGTCAATCTCCCCTCACTTAGCGCCGGATTCCCCTCACCCGCTTAGGAACACAATAAACAAAAAACCCCGGCTACACTTAGTGTACACCGGGGTTCGCCGGATTTCTCCGGAACATGCTGGAACAGCTTACATGTTTTCGATCATCACCTGACCGAAGCCCGAGCACGACACTTGCGTCGCGCCTTCCAGCAGGCGGGCGAAGTCATACGTGACCTTCTTCGACAGGATCGACTTTTCCATCGACGCGATGATGACGTCGGCGGCTTCGGTCCAGCCCATGTGGCGGAGCATCATTTCGGCCGAGAGGATTTCCGAACCCGGGTTGACGTAGTCCTTGCCGGCGTACTTCGGTGCCGTGCCGTGCGTGGCTTCGAACATGGCCACGGAGTCGGACAGGTTGGCGCCCGGGGCGATGCCGATACCGCCGACCTGTGCGGCCAGGGCGTCGGAGACGTAGTCGCCGTTCAGGTTCAGCGTGGCGATCACCGAGTATTCGGCCGGACGCAGCAGGATCTGCTGCAGGAACGCGTCAGCGATGGCGTCCTTGACGATGATGTCCTTGCCGGTCTTCGGGTTCTTGAATTTGCACCACGGGCCGCCGTCGATCAGCTCGGCGCCGAACTCCTTCTGGGCCAGTTCGTAGCCCCAGTCACGGAAACCACCTTCGGTGAACTTCATGATGTTGCCCTTGTGCACCAGCGTCACCGACGGCTTGTCGTTGTCGATGGCGTACTGGATGGCCTTGCGCACGAGACGGGTGGTGCCTTCCTTCGAAACCGGCTTGACGCCGATGCCCGAGGTGCCCGGGAAACGGATCTTCTTGACGCCCATTTCGGTCTGCAGGAAGTTGATCAGTTTCTTGGCCTGCTCCGACTCGGCTTCCCATTCGATGCCGGCGTAGATGTCTTCCGAGTTTTCGCGGAAGATGACCATGTCGGTCTTCTCCGGCTCACGCACCGGCGAAGGCACGCCCTTGAAGTAACGCACGGGGCGCAGGCAGACGTACAGGTCGAGTTCCTGGCGCAGGGCCACGTTCAGCGAGCGGATGCCACCGCCGACCGGGGTCGTGAGCGGGCCCTTGATCGAGACGACGTAGTCCTTCAGCACTTGCAGGGTTTCTTCCGGCAGCCACACGTCCGGACCGTAGACCTTGGTGGACTTTTCGCCGGCGTAGATTTCCATCCAGCTGATCTTGCGCTTGCCAGCGTAGGCTTTTTGCACTGCGGCGTCGACGACCTTGATCATGACCGGCGTGATGTCGAACCCGGTACCGTCACCCTCGATGTAGGGGATGATGGGATTGTCGGGAACATTGAGCGAGAAATCCGGATTGACCGTGATCTTTTCGCCGGCCGGTACCTTGATGTGCTGATACATGACGTCTCCAGTGCGGAACGGGGGTTAAACGATCGCCGCGGTTCGTGACCGGGCGATTGGCATGACAGGTATGCATTGTAGCGAGGCGGCCGGGTTCCTAAAACATCCGCAGGCCGCTTTCGCCTCACTCTTATATAAGACACAAGAGTAATTTCACATTATGCAGCAAAATTTCATGATTCGCCATCTCTCTTGCATTCCGCATCGTTGGCGAATTTGCGTTTTCCAGGGGCTGGCGGCGATACTGCAGGCCTCGCATACGCCAGGCGCGTTCCGCGTCCCCGCCAGCCCCGAAAGCCTGGTGCATTCCAACCGTTGTTATCCTGCCAGTGATCCCCTCACATGCGTTTGATCGCGCTCAACAAACCGTTTGGCGTGATGTGCCAGTTTTCGGCACATCCGTCCCGTCCTACGCTGGCCGACTATGTGCCGGTACCGGCCGTTTACCCGGCCGGCCGCCTCGATGCCGACAGCGAAGGCCTGGTCCTGCTGACGGACGATGGGGCACTGCAGGCGCGCATCAGCGAACCGCGCCACAAGCTGCCCAAGACCTACCTGGCGCAGGTCGAGCATCTACCGGGGCCGGAAGCGCTGGCGATCCTGCGGCGCGGTGTGGATCTTGGGGATTTCGTGACGCAGCCTGCACATGTACGCGCGATAGACGAACCGGCGTGGCTCTGGCCACGGACGCCGCCCATCCGCCACCGCGCCGCCATCCCCACCCAATGGCTGGAACTGGTCATCCGCGAAGGCAAGAACCGGCAGGTCCGGCGCATGACGGCGGCCGTTGGGCACCCGACCCTGCGCCTGATCCGCACACAGATCGGGCCGGTCGACCTGCTGGCGCTGCGTCTTGCGCCCGGTGCATGGTGCGAACTGGACCCGGCGCTCGTGGGTAGCACACAGCCGCGTACACGCAAATATCGCTAACCACCCGTATTCTGGAAGAAATCTGTCAACGGGCTGGCGCGCTATCCGTTCTTGGTGGCAGATGCTCCATGTGTGAGCGTCTCTTACCTCAAAGGATCTGACATGAACAAGTTGCTGACTGTGTTGATTGCTGGCCTTTTCTCGGCAGGCGCCTATGCGCAGGCAACGCCGGCCACCCCGGCGACGCCCGCCACCCCCGCACCGGCCATGAAGGCCGCTCCGGCGGCTCCCGCTGCAGCAGCCACCCCGGCCACGCCCGCCGCCAAGCCCATGACGTCGGAAACACACGCCACGAAGAAGGCTGCTGCACCCCATAAGAAGCACGCAAAGAAGGCACACAAGAAGGTGCAAAAAGCGGCGTCGTAACAGGCTGCCTTTACTGGCTACCTGACTTCATCGCAGGGCTGGCGCAGTCATGCGCCGCCCAAGGACATCCCGCGCCGGCCTGCCGTCGGCCGGGCATGTCCGGGCATGCGGCATAATGCGGTGCATGGTCGTCCGTCCGGGCTGTTCACCCTTTAGCGAGTCCCGCATGCCACACGTTTTCTCTTTCCGCCAGATACTTCGCGCTACCGGCCTCTCGGTAACCTTTGCGGCGCTGGCCGCCTGCGCAGCGAATGCTATCCTGCCGGCACCGGCGCATGCCGCCCCACCCACGCGGGTCGTGCAGCTCAACGCCGGCATGCACCTCATCCACGCTGAACTGGCCGATACGCCGGACACGCGCCAACAAGGCCTGATGCATCGCGAATCGCTACGTCCGAACAGCGGCATGCTGTTCGTCTTCGAGGAAAAAGCCGGCCACTGTTTCTGGATGAAGAACACGCCGCTGCCGCTGACAATTGCCTTCCTCGCCGATAACGGTACCATCGTCAACCTGGCCGACATGCAACCGCGCTCGGAACAGAACCACTGCCCGCGCGCAGCCGTCCGCTATGCGCTAGAGATGCCGCAGGGCTGGTTCCGCGAGCGCGGTATTACTGCGGGCGCGACCATCGGCGGCCTGCCTCAGCCGCGTTGAGCGGCCTGCAGCCTCCCTGCACCGAACGCTGAATCAGGCAGCAGCCACAGTGCCGGCGGATGCGGGCAATAGCGGAACTGACGCCGCGGCCTCGGTCACCTGACCCGGCACTTGCGGGCCGCGATGCGCGGCATGTTTCCCCGCTCCCGAGGCACGTGCGCCAGTTAACGTGCTCCTGACACGGAACACCGACACCACCTCTGTCAGACGCTGCGCCTGTTCTTCAAGCGATTCCGCGGCCGCCGCGGCCTCTTCGACCAGCGCCGCGTTCTGCTGCGTCACCTCGTCCATCTGCGACACGGCCTGATTAACCTGCTCGATGCCCGAACTCTGTTCTTCGGACGCCGCGCTGATCTCGCCCATGATGTCGGCCACGCGCTTCACCGCCTCGACGATCTCGCCCATCGTACGGCCCGCCTGATCGACCAGCTCGCTACCATTCTCGACGCGGTCCACGGAATCGGTAATCAAGGCCTTGATTTCCTTGGCTGCTTCCGCGCTGCGCTGCGCCAGGCTGCGCACCTCGCCCGCCACCACCGCGAAGCCTCGGCCTTGCTCGCCAGCGCGTGCCGCCTCCACGGCAGCATTCAGCGCCAGGATGTTGGTCTGGAAGGCAATACCTTCGATTACGCCGATGATGTCCACGATCTTGCGACTACTGTCATTGATCTCAGCCATGGTACCCACGACTTGCTGCACCACGTCACCGCCCTTGCTGGCAATGCCCGACGCACTGGCAGCCAGCGTGCTGGCCTGGCGTGCATTGTCGGCGTTCTGACGCACGATGCTTGTCAGCTCTTCCATGCTCGATGCCGTTTCCTCGAGCGACGACGCCTGTTCTTCGGTGCGCTGTGACAGGTCGGTATTGCCCGCGACGATCTGTTGTGTCGCCACACCGATCGATGCCGTTCCATCGCGCACCTGTTCGACAATCCCCGCAAGACTCTGCTGGGTACGTGACAGCGCACCGAGCAGGCGACCCATCTCCGTGCGCGGCCCGGCTTCGACGACGATGTTGGTCGTCAGGTCACCCGCCGCGATCCGGTCGAAATGACCAATCGCAGCATCGAGCGGACGGCCAATGGCCCGCAGCAGAAAAATGGAGCTGATGACACTGACCACCAGGCCAAACGCCAGCAGTCCAAGGTTGAGCAGGCGCAGCTGCTCATAGCGCGACTGCGACGCCTGGAATGCCGCCACCGCCAGGTCCATCTGGTGCTTATTGAGCTTCTCCAATGCCGCATTCACCGGGCGATACAGGACCGGCATGGTCTCGACCGCCAGACGCAGCGACTGTTCGCGATCGCCGGCCGCCAGTGCCGTCATCAGAGCGTTGGCGCCCTGCTCCAGAAACACCGCACGCAGGCGCGTGACATCTTCAGCCAGCGCCTTCTCCGTCGCCGCCTGGGGCAGCTTCATGTAGTTCTGCCAGTTCTTGTCCGCGTCCTTGAAGAACATGCGGGCGCGGTCGAGCACACTGTTCATGTCACCCGACTCGCCGACCGTCATCACGCCCCGGTCGAGCGTGAGACGGCCGCGCTGCAGGTTGATATCGGCCCCTGCCAGTTCGGTCATTGAGGCCAGCTGATTGGACTGCATTTCCTGCAGGGCATCGTTGCCGGCGTTCATACCGATGAGGCCAGCGCCAGCTACGATGATCAACAAAACGCTGCTGAGCAGCATGAGAGCGATGAGTCGCGCCCTGATCGTGAGGTTACTCAAGTGATATCTCCTGCTGCCGACAGCGCGGTGCGGCTTGTTAAAGTAGTAGTAAGCAGTGCTGCCACTCTTAACGGACGCCGATCGGGAAACTTGAGGCAGGAGAGGTAGAAATATGTCGGGCAGATGACGGCATGCGGCATCAATTCAACCGACTCGCCGTGCACGGCGCATGCGCGGATGCCGCGGACAATGCGGCCAAGACCAGGGAAGAAACTGGGCATCCGCCATGGTGCGGATGATGACGATTGGAAAAGGGGAAATGCAGGCGCCAGGGACATGGCAACCATCGGCAGCCAGACTCGGACCTGGACAACGCCAAGGTCCGAGGCACCATGCAAGGTGAGGCAAGTAGCCCAAGAAGCTCGCCTCCCCTCACACTACAGCGAACTCAGCCGGCGAAATTCTTGCCCACGAATTCCCAGTTGACCAGCTTCCAGAAGCCTTCGACGTACTTCGGACGGGCGTTGCGGTAGTCGATGTAGTAGGCGTGTTCCCACACGTCGCAGGTCAGCAGCGGCTTGGCGTCGGTAGTCAGCGGCGTGGCGGCGTTGGAGGTGGAGACGAGGTCGAGCGAGCCGTCGGCCTTCTTCACGAGCCAGGCCCAGCCGGAACCGAAGGTGCCGACGGCGACCTTGGTGAATTCTTCCTGGAACTTGGCGAACGAACCCCACTTGGCGTTGATGGCGTCGGCCAGCGCGCCGGTCGGCTCACCGCCGCCCTTGGGCGACAGGCCATTCCAGTAGAAGGTGTGGTTCCACACTTGCGCGGCATTGTTGAACACGCCGCCCGACGATTTCTTGACGATGTCTTCGAGCGACAGGTTCTCGAACTCGGTGCCCTTGATCAGGTTGTTCAGGTTGGTGACATAGGTCTGGTGATGCTTGCCATAGTGGAACTCGAGGGTTTCCTTCGAGATCGTGGGGGCGAGTGCATCGAGCGCGTACGGCAGTGCCGGGAGAGTATGTTCCATTCTTGTGTTCCCTGTGGGTAAGTAGCGTGGGGCTTTGATTGTAGGGGACTTGCGGGGTGCACGCAAACGCGCAGCCCCATTCCCCTACTGATCCAGCAGCTTAGGCTGTACCTGCGCGAGCTCGACATCGGCAGCGCCTTCGGCCAGCCGCACCTCGAGCCGCATGCGCGGACGCAGTGCTTCGGGATGGCGTATGGCGCGGCCGCGCGGATCGAGCAGCACGGCATATCCGCGCTCGAGGGTCCGTTGCGGATTGAGCAGTTCGAGCGCGGCTTGAGCCTGCTGGACGACGGCGGTGGCCTGCCGGGTTTCGGCCTGCATACGCTGGCGCAAGCGCCAGCCGATCTGTTCCAACCGGCTGCGCAAGCGTGCCGGATCTGGGCGGACAGCCCGCAACCGCATGGCCTGGAGACCATGCCGGTGCTGCTGGCTGGCTAGCCGACGCTGCATGGCATCGGCCAGGCGTCGTGCGCACTCGTCCACGCGCACGCGCCGGGCACGCAGTTCGGCCTGCGGGCTGCGCACGCGGCGCGCCAGCCAGTCGGTCGCCTGCTGGCGCCGTTCCAGTCCACGGCGCATGGCGGCGGCCAGCGCAGTCCAGCCGCCGGCCAGTTCTCGCAGCTTCTGGGCGCGATCCGGGCTGACCAGTTCGGCTGCGGCCGTGGGCGTGGGCGCACGCACGTCGGCGACAAAATCGGCGATGGTGATATCCGTCTCGTGACCGACACCGCATACCACGGGGATGGGCGAGCGGCAGATGGCCGCGGCGACTGCTTCTTCGTTGAAACTCCACAAGTCCTCGATGCTCCCGCCGCCACGGCACAGTAGCAGAACGTCCACTTCGCCACGCCGCCCGGCGGTGTCGAGCATGGCGGCGATGCGGTCGGCCGCGCCCACGCCCTGCACGGGTACCGGATAAACCACCACCGGAATATGCGGCGCACGGCGCGCCAGCGTCGTCAGCACATCGCGCAAGGCAGCCGCCTGCAGCGAAGTAATCACGCCGATGGCGCGCGGCGGCTGCGGGAGTGGCCGTTTGCGGCTGGCGTCGAACAGTCCTTCCGCCTCCAGCTTGGCCTTGAGGCGCAAAAAAGCTTCATACAGATTGCCCAGCCCGGCCCGGCGCACCGCTTCCACGCTCAACTGCAGTTCACCACGCGGTTCATAGAGCGACACCAGGGCGCGTACCTCCACGGCCTCGCCCTCGCGCGGCGTGAAATCCACGTGCTGGTTGCGTCCCCGGAACATCACGCAGCGGATCTGCGCCTGCTTGTCCTTGAGCGAAAAATACCAGTGCCCGCTGGCCGCACGCGTGAAGTTGGAGATTTCGCCGCGGATCCAGGCCAGCGGGAAGCTGCGCTGCAAGACCCCACCAATGGCACGGTTAAGTTCGCCCACAGAAATTACTTCGCGCGCAAGACTGCCGCCAGCATCGCCGCTGAAAGAAGATCCGTTGGTCTCGAACGGCTCAGACATGTCCACAGCCAAAAGTTGTGTGTAGGCCAACATTCCCCGCCAATACCCCCTCGCGGGAAGCCGCGCATATACGCATCAATGCCCTGTTTATTAAGGAAATTTTCATGAATCCAGGTCCCTCTAGCGCATGCTCTCACGGGCATGTCGCGATGGATTGGCGCATCTGCACAACGATATTCACAGAGTTATCCACACTTTTAGGGGGAGTCGGTCGAAGCACGGTTCGCATATTGCCGGAACATCACTTTCCGCCCCTCTGACGCGACCCGCAGGAGACTTGCCAGACTGACCACCACGAGAGAATACCTCGCACACCCTGCCTGCACAAAAAGTGAGCATCGCCTCACAAAATATTTAAAATCAAAGGCTTATCGCTGTTGTCCGGCAGTTTTCCACAGAACATCCACAGTTCTGTCCGGTAACGCTGTGGACATCCAGGCGGATTCCTTTCCAAGCACGTGCCCCGACGCGCAGTCAGCCGCCGCGGCGTGCGAATTAACGCTTGCCGCCCAGATCATCGCCCAGCGCATGAAGCGCCTGCGCCAACGCGGGAAGCATTTCCCAATGGCGGGCCGCCAGCATGTCAAGACACTTCCGGCCGCGGGCTGTCATGTGCACCTCGACCTGCCGGCGGTCGGTCACGCTGTGCACGCGCCGCACCAGCCCGAGATCTTCACAACGCGTGATCAGCGCAACGACCCCGTGCGGCTGGGACTGCAGGCGCTCCGCCAGTTCACTGATCGTGGCCCAGTCCCGCCCTGGAAATCCTCCGAGATGGACGAGGACCTGGTACTGCAAGACGGTAATGCCAGCCTCCTTGGCTGCTTCTTCGCTAAAACGCAGGAAGTGCCGCAATCGGTAACGGAACTCGGAGAGGAGCTCGAGCGTTTCCTTCGGCATGACGGGTGCGGTTTTACGTGGCATGGCATCAAAACAGGGCTGGTCGATCCGGATGTAGCGCGTAACGAATCTATCACATGCCCGGCGGCACGCGCTTACCTCACCTGGGTCCGCGACGCTCTTCGTGCAGCGCACCGCCAGATCGGGATTACCCGGCGCCTAGGGTAATACCTCATGCTGTGATGTAATTTATGTCATACCATGACTTAAATCTTCTGAAGACCTGATTTCCTCAGAGCGTTGCTCTCGAGGCGAATGCCGTGCGCGATGCGCATGGTGTCCACATGGCGGCCTATGCACGCCCTGGCGGCACATCTTGCCGCCAAGAACCCTGATCCGCTGTGCCCATACGTCAACTCAAGATGGAGGTGTGATGCGTCGTTCGTTAAAAATTCGCAGCCAGAAAGGCTTCGCTGCCGGCCTGCTTTACATGGTCGTCGGCGCAAGCGTGTCGTATGTCTCAACCGGCTACACGATGGGCACTGCAGCCCGCATGGGGCCCGGGTATTTTCCCTTCTGGCTGGGGATCATCCTTGCCGTGATCGGCGTGATCGTGCTGCTTCAATCGCTACGGATCAGTGCGGAGCGCGACACCATTCCGCATCTCGATATGCGCACCACGGTCTGGGTGCTCGGTTCGGTAGTGCTGTTCGGCCTGCTACTGCGGCCTCTCGGTCTGGCGCTCTCGCTGGTGCTGATGGTGATTCTCGCCAGCATGGCCAGCCATGAGTTCGGCTGGAAAGGCGCGGTGCTGAACGCGTTGCTGCTGCTGTCCATCTCGCTCGGGGCGTTCATCTATGGCCTCAACCTCCAACTGCCAGTCTGGCCGTCGTTTATCGAGTGAGGTGAGACATGGAACTGATTGACCACCTCATGCTCGGTTTCTCGACCGCACTCAGCTTGCAGAACGTCACCTATGCCTTTGTCGGATGCCTGCTCGGCACACTCATCGGTGTGCTGCCCGGGCTCGGTCCGTCGGCAACCATCGCCATGCTGCTGCCGGCCACGTACGCCTTGCCCCCGGTGGCTGCGCTCATCATGCTGGCCGGCATTTACTACGGCGCGCAGTACGGCGGATCGACAACGGCAATTCTGGTGAACCTGCCCGGGGAATCGTCGTCTGTCGTCACCGCCATCGACGGATACCAGATGGCGCGCAAGGGACGTGCCGGTGTCGCATTGGCCACCGCCGGAATCAGCTCCTTCGCAGCCGGCTGCGTGGCCACGCTGGTGCTGGCTGCGTTTGCGACACCGATGTCGGAACTGGCGTTCAAATTCGGTCCCGCCGAATATTTTTCGCTGATGGTGCTGGGCCTGATCGGCGCGGTCGTGCTGGCATCCGGTTCGCTGATCAAGGCCGTCGGCATGATCATCCTCGGACTGATCTTTGGCCTGGTTGGTACCGATGTCAACTCGGGCGCGGCACGCTTCTCCTTCGATATTCCGGAACTGACGGACGGCCTGAATTTCGTGGCGCTGGCCATGGGCCTGTTCGGTTTTGCCGAAATCATCATCAACCTCGAGCAGCGCGAGAAGCGCGAGACGTTTACCAACCGCATCACCAACCTCTTTCCGGCAGCACGCGATTTCCGGCGCATGTGGCCGGCGGTGGTCCGCGGCACGACCATCGGCACCCTGCTCGGCATCCTGCCCGGCGGCGGCGCGACGCTCTCGTCGTTTGCGGCCTATACGGTGGAGAAGAAGCTGTCGAAGTATCCGGAGGAATTCGGCAAGGGCGCCATCGAAGGGGTGGCAGGTCCGGAGGCCGCCAACAATGCCGGCTCGCAGACCTCGTTCATTCCGCTGCTGACGCTCGGCATTCCGTCGAATGTGGTGATGGCGCTGATGGTGGGTGCCATGACGATCCACAACATCCAGCCCGGCCCGCAGGTGATGACGAGCGACCCGGCGCTGTTCTGGGGCCTGATCGCCTCGATGTGGATCGGCAACCTGATGCTCATCGTGCTGAACCTGCCGATGATCGGCCTGTGGGTCAAGCTGCTCAAGGTGCCGTACCGCTATCTGTATCCGGCGATCCTGGTGTTCTGTTCGATTGGCGTGTACTCGGTCAACAACAATACCTTCGATGTCTTCCAGGCAGCCGCCTTCGGCCTCATCGGCTATGTCTTCGTCAAGCTGGCGCTGGAACCCGCACCACTGCTGCTCGGCTTCGTGCTCGGGCCGATGATGGAGGAGAACTTCCGGCGTGCGATGCTGCTGTCGCGCGGTGATTTCTCGGTCTTCGTGACACGGCCCATCTCGGTGTCGCTGCTGATCGGCGCGGCATTGCTGGTGGCCATCGTCGCGCTGCCCGCCGTGCGGCAGACCCGCGAAGTCGCCTTCCAGGAAGAGTAGGAGGACCGCCACCCCGGCATGGAGCCACATGCCGGGGCCAGAGGCGAAGACCCGCCCGCGCGCCTGCCTGCACCGTCATGCCTGCCACACACCTGCCCAAAAAATAGGCGCACCTCTGCGCATCTTTTAAAATCATCGGGTTAGGTCACTTGTCCGGGACTTGTCCACATGCCATCCACAGTGCTGTCCGCCACACTTGTGGAAAGCCGGGACCGCTGCTGTCTTGCCCCGATGCACACCGCGCGGTAGAGTGCACCCTGTTTTGTGCACCGCAGGCGCGTGTCAACCGTGTCATGCGTGCCCGTGCCGGATGGCGTTCCGCGAGCGTAATCCGACGCGTCCGCTCACCATCCGACCGAGGTTCCCGTGTTCGCCATCATCCAAGCCGCCGGCTGGCCCATCTGGCCGCTGCTCCTGGCCTCCGTCATTGCCCTGGCGCTGATCGTCGAGCGCTTTGTCTCGCTGCAACGCAAGAAGATCCTGCCCGCCCGCCTGTATGAAGAAGCCTTGCAGGTCGCGCATCAGCGCCGCGCAACGCCGGAAGTCGTGAATACGCTGGAACAGAATTCCCCGCTTGGCCGCGTGCTGGCTGCCGGCCTGCGCCATGTGGTTCTACATCCACACACCACGCGCGACGCCGCGAAGGAAGCGGTGGAAGAAGCCGGCCGTCGCGTGGCGCATCAGCTCGAACGGTATCTCAATGCCCTCGGCACCATCGCCGCAGTCGCACCATTGCTGGGCCTGCTTGGCACGGTCATCGGCATGATCGAGATCTTCGGCAGCCAGTCGGCAGGCGGCAGTACCAATCCGCAACAACTGGCGCACGGTATCTCGATCGCCTTGTACAACACCGCCTTCGGCCTGATCGTGGCGATTCCCGCCCTGATCGCGTGGCGTCACTTCCGCCGTACAGTGGACGACTACGTGGCAGAGCTGGAGCATCGCGCCACCATGTATCTCGACGCGATCCTGCCGGTCCGGCACGGCTGAACGGACGGACCGCATGCGATTCCGTCCACATGCCCGGCGCGAAGAACCGGAAATCAACCTGATTCCGCTGATCGACGTGCTGCTGGTGATCCTGATCTTCCTGATGGTCACCACCACTTATTCGAAATACACCGAACTGCAGATCCAGCTGCCGACTGCCGACACGGAGCGCGCACAGGAACGTCCGCGCGAGATTGTCATGGGCATCAGTGCAGGCGGCGATTACTCCATCGACCGCAAGCGCATCGACAACCCTTCCGTCGCGACCCTGGCGTCCGCCCTCGGTGCCGCCCGGCAGGCGGCTAGCGGCGAGCCCGTACTGATCATCAGTGCGGATGCGCAGGCCGCCCACCAGATGGTAGTCACTGCCATGCAGGCCGCGCGTGAAGCGGGGCTCGACCGGCTGACCTTTGCCGCGCAAACGCAAACAGCCCGCTGATCATGCCCAACGCCCAGCCGACATCGCGCCCGGCCTTCCGCACCACGCTGGGTACGCGCATCAGCACCTTCATTACGCGGCAATGGCAGCGACGCGGCGTCCTGGCCTGGTCCCTGCTGCCGCTCGGCCTGCTGTTTCGCCTGATCGCCAGCGTGCGCCGCGTGGCATACCGGCGTGGCTGGCTGAGGTCGATACGTGTCCCGGTGCCCGTGGTGATCGTCGGCAACGTGACGGTCGGCGGAGCAGGCAAGACACCGGCCGTGATCGCGCTCGTGCAGGGCCTGCTGGCCGCCGGACTGCGGCCGGGGGTGATTTCACGCGGCTACGGCGTGACACTCGAACGCCCGCGCCAGGTCAAGCCCGCCACGCCAGCCGGCGAGGTCGGCGACGAACCGTTGCTGATCGCCCGCGCCACGGGTGTGCCGGTGTGGGTATTTCCGGACCGCGTGGTCTGCGCACAGACCCTGCTGGCCTGCCACGCCAGTTGCAATGTGCTGGTGTGCGATGACGGCCTGCAGCATTACCGGTTGCAGCGCGATGTGGAAATCGTGGTGTTCGATAGCCGCCTCGGCGGCAACGGCTTGCCACTGCCGGCCGGACCGCTGCGCGAACCGCTGGACCGCCCGCGCGATGCCACGCTGATGAATGACCCACACTTCATCGCTACACCTGACCGGCCCGGTACATTCGGTATGCGTCTGCTGCCCGACGACGCCTGGCAGCTCAGCGATCCGCTGCTGCGCAAACCGCTGCCTGCCTTTGCCGGGCAGCGCGTCTTCGCTGCGGCGGGCATTGGCCATCCGGAACGCTTCTTCGCCACCATACGCAGCGCCGGCCTGCAGCCGGACACGCTCGCCCTCCCGGATCATTACGATTTTTCGGCCGACCCTTTTGTCACGCCGGCGGCCGAACAGGCCGACGTCATCCTGATCACCGAAAAGGATGCCGTAAAATGCGAGCATCTGACTGATCCGCGCATCTGGGTCGTCCCGACGACGCCGGTCATCGATGCCGGCCTGATCGATCTGGTGCGCGACCGCGTGGCAGCCCATGGCGCTGCCCGCGACCCCGCTCAAGGAACCCACCATGGATAACCGGCTGCTCGAAATCCTCGTCTGCCCGCTCTGCAAGAGCAAGCTCGAATATGACCGTAACGCCCAGGAACTGATCTGTCATGCCGACAAGCTCGCCTACCCGATCCGTGATGGCATTCCCGTCATGCTGGCCGACGAGGCCCGCCAGACGGTGCCAGGCCGCGTGGTGACCCCGGTCGATCCCGTCGATCCGGCCCCGCCCGCCGCGTAATGCCAACTGCCATGGCGCATGTTCCGTTCTCCGTCATCATCCCGGCGCGCATGGCCTCGACCCGCCTGCCGGGCAAGCCACTCGCCGACATCGCCGGCAAGCCAATGGTCGTGCGCGTGGCTGAGCGCGCACACCGCGCCTCCGCCACGCGCGTGGTGGTCGCCACCGATGACGACGATGTCGTCACCGCCTGCCGCGCCAATGCCATCGAAGTCGTGATGACGCGTGCCGACCATCCGTCCGGTACCGACCGCCTGGCTGAAGTGGTCGAGCGCCTGGCCCTGCCCGACGACGAACTGGTCGTGAATGTGCAGGGCGACGAGCCGCTCATCGCACCCGCGCTCATCGACGCCGTCGCCCAGCAACTCGCGCAGCGCAGCGAATGTGCCATCTCGACCGCCGCCCATGCAATCACGTCTCCAGAAGACATCTTCAATCCGAACGTGGTCAAGGTTGTGCTCGACCAGGCCGGCCGCGCCCACTATTTTTCCCGCGCGCCCATTCCGTGGTACCGCGACGGCTGGGCAGCCGACGCCAGCCCGGCGGCGCGCCCGCTGCCGCCTACCCCTGTGTACCGGCACATCGGCATCTACGCCTATCGCTGCGGTTTCCTGCGGCGTTATCCGACGCTTGCCGTGGCACCCACGGAAGCCGCCGAGTCGCTCGAACAGCTGCGCGCCATGTGGCATGGGGAGCGCATCGCCGTGATGATCTCGGATGCCCCGCCCGCGCCGGGCATCGATACGCCGGACGATCTCGCCTATGTGCGGGCCCACTGGGCGGAACTGTCGGCACGCTGAAACCGGAACGCAGCGCCCGTGGCGCGGCGCCGTGACGGTTTGCGGCAGGGCGCCGTACCGCGAGATTCGGCGGAAAAACGAGCCGGTCGTGGCATAATGTCGGCAAATGACAGCGCCCCCACCGGGCGCTCCTGGAAGCGCGCGCGGAATGCATGCTGCCGGGCAGCCTGACCGGATGTCGTCGCAAACGACTCCGAGCGAGCCCATGGCGCCCTGCGACACCCGCATCGTTCAGCACGTGTTTCAACGGGAAAGCAGGCATTGCGTCACTGTGCCGATCCACAGACGCATGCGCCGGTAAGGATCACGTCAAGTTCGTGCGCTACCCTCTGACCGCTCCCCGTAGGCAACACCCGAATTCAAAAAACCCTGAGGACTGTTCATCATGCGTTTGATCCTGTTGGGCGCACCCGGCGCCGGCAAAGGCACGCAAGCCCAATTCATTTGCGAAAAATTCGGCATCCCGCAGATTTCCACCGGCGACATGCTGCGTGCCGCGGTCAAGGCCGGCACCCCGCTCGGCGTGGAAGCCAAGAAAGTCATGGACGCGGGCGGTCTGGTGTCCGACGACATCATCATCGGCCTGGTCAAGGATCGCCTGCAGCAGCCCGACTGCCAGAAAGGCTACCTGTTCGACGGCTTCCCGCGCACCATCCCGCAGGCGCAGGCCATGAAGGATGCCGGCGTGGCCATCGACTACGTGCTGGAGATCGACGTGCCGTTCGACGCCATCATCGAACGCATGAGCGGCCGTCGCGTGCACGTGGCCTCGGGCCGCACCTATCACGTCAAGTACAACCCGCCCAAGCAGGCCGGCCTGGACGACGCGACCGGCGAAGCCCTGATCCAGCGCGACGACGACAAGGAAGAGACTGTGCGCAAGCGTCTCGACGTGTATGCGCAGCAAACCCGCCCGCTGGTGGACTACTACTCCAACTGGGCCAAGGAAGGCAGCCCGGCCGGTAGCGTGCAGGCCCCGCAGTATCGCAAGATCAGCGGCATGGGTTCGGTCGAGGAAATCACCGGACGCGTGTTCGAGGCGCTCAAGTAAGCTACCTGCGATGCCGGCTCTAACCGGCATCCCTGAAAAAGCGGCTATCCAGGCCGCTTTTTTTGTGCCCGCTGTTTGTGCCCGCTGTTTGTGCCCACGTTGTACCTGCTTTCCCTGTCAGCTCCACGCACTGCCAGGAGCATATTGCCGCTGTAGCTTCGCAACATACCGGCGCGCCCGCCATGCCGCTACAATCACAGGATCCACGAATGTCTTGCGAGGACTGGCATGGAAATCGGCAACCATGTGTTCATCATCACCGGCGGCGCATCGGGCCTCGGTGAAGCCACGGCCCGCATGATCGCCGCGCAAGGCGGGCTTCCCGTGATTGCAGATCTCCGGCAGGACGCGGGCAGGCATCTGGCCCGGGAGTTGGGCGGGCGCTTCGTCACCTGTGATGTCACCTCCGCCGACGACGCGCAGCGCGCCGTCGATGCCGCGATTTCCGCCGGCACGCTGGGCGGCCTGATCAACTGCGCGGGCATCGCCCCGGCCATGCGCACGGTCGGCAAGCAGGGACCGCATACACTGGATCTGTTCGAACGCGTGATCGCCGTGAATCTGACCGGCACGTTCAATATGATCCGGCTCGCGGCCGCAGCCATGGCCGCCAATACACCGAATGCGCAAGGTGAGCGTGGCGTGATCGTCAACACGGCGTCCGTCGCCGCCTTCGACGGGCAGATCGGCCAGGCAGCCTACGCGGCCTCCAAGGGCGGCATCGTCGCCATGACGCTGGCCATCGCCCGCGATCTGGCGCGGGATGGCATCCGCTGCGTGACCATCGCCCCGGGCATCTTCGAGACGCCGATGCTGCTCGGCATGCCCGAAGAAGTGCAGGCCGCACTCGGCGCAGCCGTCCCGTTCCCGCCCCGTGCCGGCAAGCCGGCGGAGTATGCGCAGCTGGTGCAATCGATTCTCGCGAATGCCATGCTGAATGGCGAAACCATCCGCCTCGATGGCGCGATTCGCATGCCGCCGAAGTAATCCACGCCATGCGCGCCACGCCCGCCCCCTCGCACACTGCATCCCTGTTCCACGTGCCGGCCTTGATCAGGCAATTGCGATCCGTGCTGCTGGCCGCCTGCTGCGCGATAAGCGCCAGCGTATCGGCCCAGCCTGCTGTCGACCCCGAAGGATTCTCTGGCTGGACCGACAAGCCAGGTTGGTACCATACCCGCGACATGATCGTTGCGGCGCATCCGCTGGCAGCGGCCGCCGGCCAGCAGATCCTGCAGGATGGCGGCAGCGCGATTGACGCAGCGATTGCCGCGCAACTGGTCCTCGCGCTGGTCGAACCGCAATCCTCGGGGCTCGGTGGTGGCGGCTTCCTGCTGCATGCCCATGGCGCATCGGTCCAGGCCTACGACGGCCGCGAGACCGCGCCTGCGGCCGCAACGCCGGCCCTGTTCCAGGAAACCAGCGGGCAACCGATGCGCTTCTTTGCCGCCGTGGTCGGCGGCCGGTCCGTCGGCGTGCCCGGCCTGTTGCGCATGCTCGAGCAAGCGCACCGCGAACATGGGCGACTGCCCTGGAAAACGCTTTTCCAGCCGGCCATCCGCCTGGCTGAGCAGGGTTTTCCTGTGGGGCAGCGGCTCGCGACGCTGCTGCGGCAGGAACGCTACCTGGCCGACGACCCGGAGGCACGCGCCTATTTTTTTAGCCCCGACGGCACGCCGCGCGCAGCCGGCACGGTGCTGCGCAATCCGGCGCTGGCGCATACGCTACGGGCCATCGCCGCAGGCGGTGCCGATGTCTTCTATACCGGCAACATTGCGCGCGATATCGTGCGCAAGGTCCGCAATCATCCACGTAATCCTGGCATGCTGAGCACCGAGGACATGGCGCGCTACCAGGCCGTCCGCCGCATGCCGATCTGCGCGCCGTACCGGCAGTGGCGCGTATGCGGCATGCCGCCGCCATCGTCCGGCGGACTGGCGGTCGCGCAAATCCTCGGCATGCTGGAAGCCCTGCCGCCCGAATGGCAGATCGACCGCTATCCGCCGCAGCGCGAAGTCGGCCGTCTGGTGCCGGACCCGATGGCAGTCCATCTCATTTCCGAAGCCGAGCGGCTGGCCTACGCTGACCGGGCACGCTATGTCGGCGACCCGGCACGCACCGCACCACCGGGCGGAACCTGGTCGAGCCTGATCGCGCCGGACTACCTGAAGCAGCGTGCCACAGCCATCACGGAACGCAGCATGGGCCAGGCCATGGCGGGCATGCCGGATGGTACGCCGCCAGTGCCTGCCGGGCTGCCTGACGACAGTCTCGAATTGCCCTCGACCACCCATCTGGTCGTCGTGGACCAGTACGGCAACAGCGTGTCGATGACCACCTCGATCGAGAACCAGTTCGGCGCCCGCCTGATGGTGCGCGGCTTTCTGCTCAACAACCAGTTGACGGACTTCGCCTTCAGCGCGACGCAGAATGGCAGACCTGTCGCCAACCGCGTGGAGGGCGGCAAGCGACCACGTTCGTCGATGGCGCCGACGCTGGTGTTCGAGCGCGACAGCAACCGGCTCGTCCTCGCGCTCGGCTCGCCCGGCGGCTCGGCCATCATTCCGTATGTGGTAAAGACGCTGGTCGGGACGCTGGACTGGGGCCTCGACCTGCAAAGCGCGATTGCACTGCCCAATTTCGGTTCGCGCAACGGCCCGACCGAACTCGAGGCCGACCGCTTTCCGGCCGATCTGCAGGAAGCCCTGCGCATGCGCGGCCATACGCTGCGCATCGCGCAGCTGGTCTCTGGCGTGCATGGCATCGCACGTACCACGCAGGGAGACGAGGTTCGCTGGTTCGGCGCGGCCGACCCGCGCCGCGAGGGGATCGCGGCGGGTAACGACATGGGCAGCGCAAGCGTCCCGTCGTCGCGTTAAACGCTTAGCTGGTCAATCTCGGTTAGACGGACGGGCTGCGCGCCAGCGGCGGGTTCTTGGCGAAGTAGGCGCGGATGCCGCGCAGGATGGCATCGGCCAGCGCCTCCTGGTGGGCGCTGTCGTTGAGCTTGGCCTCTTCCTCGGGATTGCTGATGAAGGCCGTCTCGATCAGGATCGACGGAATGTCCGGCGCCTTTAGCACGGCAAAGCCGGCCTGCTCGACATCGCGCTTGTGCAGCCGGTGCATGCCGCCGATCTGGTCGAGCACGGCGCGGCCGACCTTGAGGCTGTCGTTGATCTGCGCGGTGGTGGAGAGATCGAGCAGCACCTTGGCGACCTGCACATCCTTGGAGCCCACATTGGCGCCACCGATCTGGTCGGACGCGTTCTCGCGGTTCGCCATCCAGCGCGCCGCGGCACTCGATGCGCCGCGCTCGGACAGGGCGAATACCGAGGCGCCACGCGCCTCCGGCGACATGAAGGCGTCGGCGTGGATCGATACGAACAGGTCGGCCTGCACGCGCCGGGCCTTCTGCACACGCACATTGAGCGGCACGAAGTAGTCGCCGTCGCGCGTCAGCATGGAGCGCATGTCCGGCTGGGCATCGATCTTCTGGCGCAGGCGCTTGGCAATCGCCAGCACGATGTTTTTCTCGTACGATCCGCCGCGCCCGATGGCGCCTGGATCTTCGCCACCATGGCCCGGATCGAGCGCCACGGTCAGCAGCCGGCGCACCTTGAGCGGAGCCGGCGCGGGTGTGTTGCGCGCCACTGGCGGCGTGGACGGCTTGGGCTCAGGGACGGTGCGCGGCATCGGCACCACGGCCGGTGGCGTCACCGCAGCCAGCGGCGGCGTACCCTTGTGGCCGGGCAGCGGCTCGCCGGCATGCTTGCGCGCCAGTTCGGCGATCAGGTCTTCTCCGTCGGCCGGCTCGGTCAGACTCGAGGTCAGGCGACGCTGCTTTTCTTCCGTGGCCTGCACCAGCTTCCACAAAGGATCGGGCGGATTGACGGGATACAGGTCAAACACCAGGCGATGCTGGTAGCCGGCGATCGGCAGGAGCGTAAAGACCTGCGGCGCGACGCCTTCCTTGAGGTCGAACACCAGCCGCACCACGCGCGGACTATTCTGGCCGACGCGCACGGTGCGGATATACGGATCGTTGGGCGTGACCTTGGCGACCAGTTCGCGCAGCGTGGGATTGAGCTCCAGGCCATCGACATCGATGACCAGCCGATCCGGCCCCGTCACGAGCGTATGTGTGGCCTTGAGCGGTGTGTCGGATTCAATGGTGACGCGGGTGTATTCCTCGGCGGGCCACATGCGCACCGCGACGATGGAGGCGCCGAATGCCAGTTGCGGGCCGGTGAGCGTGAGCACCACGGCGCCAGCGCCGACCTTCATGCCGCGCGCCAGCAAGCGGCGTCGCATCAGGTCGGGCGCATCAGGATAGGTCAGGTTCGAGCGCTTGATCAGCATGCGTGCAACAGTTCAGTCCCGGTTGAAGTATAGGCGCATGCGCGCAATGCGCGCATTTCCGTGCCATCCTCGGCTCCGCCGCCCTGGTCCTGCACTTGGAGCCAGAGATGCAGGTCTGGTTCCCCCAACAGGCCCGCAGCCTTCTCGGGCCACTCGATCAGGCACACGGCCGGCTCGGCCAGCAGGTCGCCGAATCCGGCATCGATCCACTCCTCTGCCTCGGCGAAACGATACAGGTCGAAGTGGTACACCGTGAGCGGCGTGCCGTCATCGCGCTGCAACGCATAGGGTTCGCACAGCGTATAGGTCGGGCTGCGTACGCGCCCGGCATGGCCGAGCGCGCGCAAGATGGCTCGGCTCAGGGTGGTCTTGCCCGCGCCCAGGTCGCCGGACAACTGGATCTGCACCGGCCGCGGCGATAGTGCACGCAGCGCCGCGGCCAGCCGGGCGCCCCAGGCATCGGTAGCAGCCATATCGGCTAGCGACCATTGACGGACAACGGAACAGGGCTCAGTCATTGCGTACAATTCCGGCATGCCTCACGCCACCGAACCGCCCCGCTACGACCCGATCGTCCTGGTCGCGCAAATCCGCGACTGGGGTCAGGCGCTGGGCTTCGACCGTGTGCAGATCGCCGACATCGACCTCGGCGATGCGGAAGCGGGCCTGCTGGCGTGGCTGGAAAAAGGATTTCATGGCAGCATGGATTATATGGCGAACCATGGCCTGAAGCGCGCCCGGCCCGCCGAACTGGTACCCGGCACGGTACGCGCCATCGTCGCGCGCATGCCCTATCTACCCATCGACACGCCGCCCGACTGGCGCGACCGTGAACAGCAACGCCTGATGCAACCGGGCGAAGCCGTCGTCTCGCTGTATGCGCGCGGACGCGACTATCACAAGGTGCTGCGCAGTCGCCTGCAGCAACTGGCGGATCGCATCGCCGACGCTATCGGTCCCTTCGGCTACCGCGTGTTCACAGACTCGGCGCCGGTCATGGAAGTGGCGCTTGCCACGCGCGGCGGCCTGGGCTGGCGCGGCAAGCATACGCTGCTGCTGGACCGCGATGCTGGCTCGATGTTCTTCCTTGGCGAAATCCTCATCGACCTGCCACTGCCCGCAGACCCGCCGTCCGAGCCGCATTGCGGGACGTGTACGCGCTGCCTGGATGTCTGCCCGACACAGGCCATCGTCGCACCATACGTCCTCGATGCGCGGCGCTGCATCTCCTACCTGACCATCGAACATCCCGGCAGTATTCCCGAAGCACTGCGCGCCCCGCTGGGCAACCGCATCTACGGTTGTGACGACTGCCAGACGGTGTGCCCCTGGAACAAGTTTGCCCGTTGCGCGACGCTGCCCGATTTCGATGTGCGGCATGCACTCGACAGCAGCACGCTGCTCGAACTTTTTGCCTGGGATGCGGACGCGTTCTCGCGTCACCTCGAAGGCAGCCCGATCCGGCGTATTGGTCACGAACGCTGGTTGCGCAATCTTGCCGTTGCATTGGGCAATGCATTGCGGAGCGAGACAGACTCGGCGCATGCAGCGGCCATGCGCGCTGCGCTGCAGGCGCGCTTGACGCATCCCTCTCCGCTGGTGCGCGAACATGTGCAATGGGCGCTGGATCAGTCGCCCGTCACATAATCAGCGCCAGCCAGAGCGGCATCGTGATGACTGCACACAACGTCATGATCGAGACCACCGTTGCCACCAGCACACCGTTGCCACCAAGCCGCACCGCCAGGATATAGGCGTTGGTCGCGGTCGGCAGCGACGCAAACAGGACCGCGATCTGCAATTGCAACTGCGTCAGCGGAAAGTAGCGCGCCGCGAAGTAGGCAAAGGCAGGCATGGCAAGCAGCTTGACAGCGGTCCACCAGGCAACGATGCCGTACGGCACGCTCGCGCCCGTCAGCTGCAGCCCGGCGCCCACCGCCATCAACCCGAGGGCCGTGGAAGCGGAGCCAAGACGGCCGAGCACCATGGCAAGCACCTCCGGCATTTGCAGGCCGAGCAGGTTGGCGGCCGTGCCCAGTACCGTCGCCAGGATCAGCGGGTTGCGCAGGAGTTCGCGCCACACGCTCACGCTCGAGGTACGGGACAGCTGCCACACGGCAATGACATTGACGAGCGGCACGACGCAACCCTGGATCAGCGCCATCAGCGCAACGCCCTGCTCACCGCCCACGCGGGCCGCGACGGCGAGCGCGATGTAGCCATTGAAACGAAACGCGGTCTGCAGCCCCGACGCGAAGTCCAGCGGATCGGGACGAAACATCCATCGCCCCGCATACCCCAGGATCACGCCAATCCCTGTGGTCAGCACCGCCAGGCCGAGCATGGCCGGGGTACTGGAGAAGTCGAATGCTGCGCGACTGGTCGCATAGAACAGCATCGCAGGGAACAGGACGTAGTAGGCAAGTTTTTCAACACCGGACCAGAACTGCCGGTCGAAGGAAGTGTACCGGACCAGCAGCCAGCCGATCAGAATCAGGCTGAGATCCGGGACGAGCAGGAGGGCGGATTGCATGCGCGCGAAGGAAAAGGAAGAAATGCGATAGTCCGCAAAGCGCGGATACATACGCTAGGGGCGAATACTGATTGGTATTTTCCCAGAATTCCGCAACCATGGACCAAAGTTTCCAGGAACGCCCGATGCCGCATCCCGATCCGTTGTCCCGTGTGCCCGCGCTGCTCCGCCGGTTGGCGGCGCTGACCATCCTTCTGGGGGGGATGGCATTGGCCGCCCCAGGGATGGCGGCCGAGGTCGAAGGACAACGCTTTGACGAGACGGTACAACTGGCGTCAAAAGATCTGCAGCTGAATGGCGTGGGCATGCGCACGGTGTTCCTGATCAAGGCCTACGCTGCCGGATTGTATCTGCCGGAAAAAGCGCGCAATGCCGCCGTGGTACTGGGTATGGGCGGGGCAAAGCGCCTGCAGATCCGCCCCTTGCGCGAGGTTGAGGCCGACACCTTCATCAAGGCGCTCAACGAGGGCATCCACAAGAACCATTCCGAAGCACAGATCAGCAAGCTGAACAGTCGCCTCGATCAGCTCAGCGAAACGCTGCGCACGCTCGGCAAGGCGCAGAAGGGCGATACAATCAATTTCGATTTTGCCCCGGAGTCCGGCACGCTGATTACGATCAATGGCGCGGCCAAGGGCAAACCGATCCCAGGCGAAGATTTCTACCAGGCGGTCCTGCGGATCTTCATCGGCGACCAGCCGGTGGACCGGGACCTCAAGCGTGGCCTGCTGGGCAACTGATTCTCCTGCCCCGCCAGCACGCCCTCTCGACATCTGCCGCGCGCGGCAGACTGTTTAACCTTTGACGGAGAAACCCGCTCATGACAATGAAAAAACTGGCACTGGCCATCGCATTGGCGGCCGCCGCGACAGCGGCGCAGGCGCAAAGCTATCCGACCCGTCCCATCAAACTGATCATCCCGTTCCCGCCGGGTGGCGCGACCGATATCGTGGGCCGTGGCGTCGCCGACCAGATGAGCAAGGTACTCGGTCAGGCCGTGGTGGTCGAAAACCGTGGCGGTGGCGGCGGCTCGATCGGTGCGGATGTCGTCGCCAAGGCCCCACCCGATGGCTACACCATCGGGGTCTCCACGGTCTCGACCCATGCGGTCAACCCCGCCTGCAACCCCAAGCTGCCGTACAACCCGGTCAAGGACTTCAAGCCGATCACCAACATGGCCAACGTGGCCAACGTGATTACCGTCAACCCCAATTTCCCGGCCAAGAACTACAAGGAATTCCTCGCGCTGCTCAAGGCCAATCCGGGCAAATATTCGTACGCCACGTCCGGCACCTGCGGCTTCGGCCATATGCTGGGCGAGCAGTTCAAGGTCGCCACCAAGACCTTCATGGTCCACATCCCGTATCGTGGCGCGGGCCCGGCGCTGAATGACGTGCTTGCCGGACAGGTACCGATCATGGCCGACAACCTGCCAGCCTCCATGCCGCACATCAAGGCCGGCAAACTGCGCCCGATCGTGGTCGCCTGGAACAAGCGCATCGATTCGCTGCCCGATGTGCCGACCTTCGCCGAACTTGGCCTGAAAGAACCGAACGACCCGGCCTGGTATGGCCTGGTGGCACCGGCCGGTACACCTGACGAAATCATCAAGGTGCTGAACGAGGCTGCCGTCAAGGCGCTGCATGACAAGGGCCTGGCCGACCGCCTGCGCCAGGCAGGGGCAGAACCGTCCGGCAACAGTCCGGCAGAACACGCTGCGGAAATCAAGAAAGAGTACGAGAAGATGCAGCGCCTCGTGAAGGTGCAGAACATCAAGCTCGAGCAGTAAGCACACAGATCCGCCACGCGCGGCCGGAGACCGGCTGTGCTAGATTGGAGGCATCTTCGGATGCCTCTTTTTCATCATGAACCGTCATTTCGATGCTGTGCTGCCTGCCCCATTCGGCAAGGTGGGTGTGCGGATCGCCGAAGGCATGGTGCGCGAGCTCGTGTACCTGCCGGACAGCATGCCGGACCAGGCGCCCAGCTGCGCACTGACGCGCAAGGTGGCGCGCCAGCTCGATGCCTACTACGCCAACCCGGATGCGGTCTTTACGCTGCCGCTCGCCCCGGCCGGCACGGCATTCCAGCAACAGGTATGGAACCGCATCAGCGCGGTGCCGCGGGGCGCCGTGACCACCTACGGCGCCATCGCCCGCAACATCGGCAGCGCGCCGCGCGCGGTGGGGCAGGCCTGTGGCGCGAACTGGTATCCCATCGTGATTCCGTGCCATCGGGTCGTGTCTGCTGCGGGCATCGGCGGCTTCGCCAATCACGATGCGGACGGCTTCTTCCTCGACGTGAAGCGCTGGCTGCTGCGCCATGAAGGCGTGATGCTGACATGAGTGGCAGCACCGTGATCGATACTTTCTGTGACGCCCTGTGGCTGGAGGACGGACTGTCGCGCAACACGCTCGACGCCTACCGCCGTGACCTGCGCGCGCTCGACGCCTGGCTCGCCGAACACACGAGCACCGCACTCTGCTCGGTCACGCCAACCGAACTCAACCAGTACTTCGCCGCGCGCCACGCGCAGACCCGCGCCTCGTCCGCCAACCGGCGGCTGACCGTGTTCAAGCGTTTCTACCGCTGGGCGATCCGCGAGCGCCTCGTCGCCGGCGATCCATGCCAGTTGCTGCCCACCGCACGCCAGACGGCGCGCATCCCGAAAACGCTGTCTGAGCAGCAGGTGGAAGCGCTGCTTGCGGCCCCTGCCATCGACACACCGCTCGGCCTGCGCGACCGCGCCATGCTCGAACTGATGTACGCGAGCGGCCTGCGCGTCTCCGAACTGGTGGCGCTCAAGACCATGGAAATCGGCCTGAACGAAGGCGTGGTGCGCATCGCCAATGGCAAGGGCGGCAAGGAACGGTTGGTGCCGTTCGGCGGCGAGGCTGGCGAATGGCTGGCGCGCTATCTCAAGGAAAGCCGCCCGGCCCTGCTCGGCGCGCGCAGCTGCGACGCGCTGTTCGTCACTGCCCGCGGCGGCGGCATGACGCGGCAAACCTTCTGGCATGCAGTCAAGCGCTATGCGCGCCACGCGGATATCCAGGCTCACCTGTCACCGCACACGCTGCGGCACGCCTTCGCCACGCACCTGCTGAACCATGGCGCGGACCTGCGCGTGGTGCAGATGCTGCTCGGCCATGCCGACATCTCGACCACGCAGATCTATACGCACGTGGCGCGCGAACGGCTGCGCGACCTCCACCAACAGCATCACCCACGCGGCTAAACCCGCGCCTCTTCTCTTTCATCGTTGTCCCATGAGCAGCAAGCAGAAACACATCTCCGAAACCCCAGCGACGCAGTTCCTGCGCAAGCACGGCGCCGCCTTCAGCGAACATCCCTACACCTACGTCGAGCATGGCGGCACGGGCGAGTCCGCACGGCAGCTCGGCGTCGAGGAACATCATGTGGTGAAGACGCTGGTGATGGAGGATGAGCAGGCCAAGCCGCTCATCGTGCTGATGCATGGCGATTGCTCGGTGTCCACCAAGAACCTGGCGCGCCAGACCCGCCGCAAGTCGATTCAGCCTTGCAAGCCGGAGGTCGCTCAACGGCACAGCGGCTTTCTGGTTGGCGGAACCTCACCCTTCGGCTTGCGCAAGGCGATGCCCGTCTATGTGGAAGCGTCCGTGCTGGCGCTCGAGCGGATCTATCTGAATGGCGGCAAGCGCGGCTACCTGGTCGGCATCGCACCGGCCTTGCTCACGCAACTACTGAATGCGACGCCGGTGCACTGTGCACTCGATGATTAGCCCTGATTCCCCGCCGCGCGATACGAATGCCGCGCTGCGCTACAATCGCGCATCGTCTTACCGCTTCATCCCATGCAAACGACAACTGCTTTCTTTGCGCTCGCGGCCTACCTGATCGGCTCCATTTCCTTCGCTGTCGTGGTCAGCAAGGCCATGGGGCTACCGGACCCGCACTCGTACGGCTCGGGCAACCCCGGCGCGACCAACGTACTGCGCACCGGCAATCGCAAAGCCGCGGTGCTGACACTGCTGGGCGACGCGTTCAAGGGCTGGCTCGCCGTGTGGCTGGCCAGCCTCTTCGGGCCGGATTACGGCCTCGACCAGACCGGCGTCGCCATTGTCATCGTGGCCGTGTTCCTTGGCCACCTGTTCCCGATCTTCCACCGCTTTGCGGGAGGCAAGGGTGTGGCCACGGCTGCCGGCATCCTGTTCGCCGTACATCCGTGGCTGGGACTGGCGACGCTGGCAACCTGGCTGATCATCGCCTTGTTCCTGCGCTACTCCTCGCTCGCGGCGCTGGTCTCGGCCGTGTTCGCACCGTTCTTCTACGTGCTGCTGTTCGGCACCACACCCATCGCGCTGGCAATCTCCGTGATGGCTGCCCTGCTGGTGCTGCGCCACCGCAGCAATATCACCAAGCTGCTGGCCGGTACCGAGAGCCGCATCGGCGACAAGAAGAAATAGCCTGCACCATCTGCGGGATGAACAATGACAACGGGCGCCCAAGGCGCCCGTTGTCATGCTACCAGTCCAAGCGGCGCATCACTTACCGCTCGAGCCTGATACCTGAGCTCGCAGACGCGCACTGAGGCCCGCTCAATCGCGGAAATTGTTGAAATCCAGCGGCGCGTCGGACACGTCCTTGCGTAGCATGGCCATCACCGCCTGCAGGTCGTCGCGCTTGGCGCCAGTGACGCGCACGGCATCGCCCTGGATACTGGCCTGCACCTTCATCTTGCTATCCTTGATCTGGCGCACGATCTTCTTGGCGAGATCACCCGACACGCCCTTCTTGATCTTGATGGTTTGCTTGAGCTTGTCACCGCCGATTTTCTCGAGCTTGCCGTCTTCCAGGAAGCGGACATCGACACCCCGCTTGGCCAGCTTGCCGACAAGCACGTCGCGCAGTTGACCCATTTTGAAATCATCATCCGCGTAGGCGGTCAGTTCGACATCCTTCTGTTCGATCCGCGCATCCGAACCCTTGAAATCGAAGCGTGTCGAGATTTCCTTGTTGGCCTGCTCGACGGCATTCTTCAGTTCGACCATATTGGCTTCACACACCACGTCAAACGACGGCATTCCTGTTCTCCTTCATCAAAATCATGCACTCCACCGCGTCTGCATGCGCATTCGCATACATCCCGCTCATCGGGTCGCGGCGCCCAACATCCGTATAATTCAGTCAGTACTGACTTATCCAACCATGACCACGCCTTCCGCCGAATCCTCCCTACCCGACTTGCAAGGGCAAGTTGCCCTGGCCGGGTACAACACCTTCGGCTTCGCGGCCACGGCGCGCTATGCAGCGCATATCCAATCCGAAGCCGCGCTGCTGGCAGCGCTGGATGACCCGCGGGTCGCTACCGGGCCGGTGCACGTGTTCGGGGGCGGCAGCAATATCGTGCTGACCCGCGACCTGCCCGGCACCGTCCTGCTGATGGCCATGCGCGGCATTACCGTCACCGAAACGCCGGATGCATGGCTCGTCATGGCAGGCGCAGGCGAATCGTGGCACGGCTTCGTCGAATACACGCTGGCGCATGGCATGCCCGGCCTCGAAAACCTCGCCCTGATCCCCGGCACCGTCGGCGCCGCGCCCATCCAGAACATCGGCGCTTATGGCGTCGAACTGAAGGACCGCTTCCACACGCTGCGCGCGCTGGACCTCGCCACCCGGACCTTCGTCACGCTGGACGCGGCCGACTGCGCCTTCGGTTATCGCGACAGCCTGTTCAAGCGGGCCGGCCGCGAGCGTTACATCATCACCGCCGTGACCTTCCGCCTGCCGCGCGCGTGGCAACCGCACACCGCCTATGCAGACCTGACCGCCGAACTGGCCAGCCATGGCATCGAGGCGCCGACTGCCCGCGAGATCTTCAATGCCGTGGTGGCCGTGCGCACCCGCAAGCTGCCCGATCCGCGCCAGGTCGGCAACGCCGGCAGCTTTTTCAAGAATCCCGTCGTCCCGGCTGAAACCGCTGCGGCGTTGCTCGTGCGCTTTCCGACACTGGTCCATTATGCGCAAGCGGACGGCAGCGTCAAGCTCGCCGCGGGCTGGCTCATTGATCAGTGCGGCTTCAAGGGGCGGCGCATAGGCCAGGTCGGCGTATACGAGCGCCAGGCGCTCGTACTGGTCAACCATGGCGGCGGGACCGGGGCTGAGCTGATGGCACTGGCCGCCGAGATCCAGGCAGCGGTGCAGGCACGCTTTGGCGTAGCGATCGAACCGGAGCCCGTGGTGCTGTAACGACGGATCGTTGCGCGCCCTCACATATTGGGATCGTCGCGCAGGAACTCGCGCCGGATATCGACCGTCCCGCGCACCCCGATATCGGCATGGTGCCGCTTCAGCCATGCCTTGCCGGCCTTGCGCCCGCGCTCCTTGAGCATCTGGATGAAGTTCCAGTCCGTCATCAGCTTCGACGAGGAAGACAGGTCCCCCAGCGCCTCGTCGGCCCGGATCGAATGCAGCAGGATGTACTTGAGCCGGTCGCGATACTCCGGCTTGAGCCAGTCTTCCTCGAGCAATTTCTGCACAAAGGCAATGGCCCGCATTTCACGCAGCAACGACGCGTTGAAGGTGATCTCGTTGAGACGCTCCATCACTTCCTGCGGCTGGTCCGGCACGTCTTTCCGCTCGATAGGATTGACGTGCACGATCAGGATGTCGCACGTCGCCGTCTCGTAGAAAAACGGATACAGCACCGGATTGCCCATGTAGCCACCATCCCAGAAATGGCGGCCACCGACCTCCACTGCAGGAAACAGGTAGGGCAGGCACGCTGACGCCAGGACCACGCTGGATGACAGCTCGCCCGTGCGGAACACGCGCACATTGCCGTTGTTGACGTCCGTGGCGGCGATGAATACATGGACATCGCGGCAGGCCCGCAGGCGCTCGAAATCGACGTGCTGCTCGAGCAGATCCCGCAGCGGGTGATAGGAAGAACCCTGCGTCGCAGCCTGCCACCATGTGCCCCAGACGCGCATCCAGTCCTGCACCGGCCAGACAGCGCCAAATGCACTGCCGGGCAGCATGCCGAGCGGCCCCTGGCCGACCGTGCTCATGGGGGAGCCGGCCTGCGAGACGCCGAACCAGAATTGCGCCAGGCGCTCACGCGCCATCTCTGTTCCGCCCTCGAGCAAACCGCCCAGCATCACCACGGCATTCATCGAGCCGGCGCTGGTGCCGCTGATGCCTTCGAAATGGCAACGCCCATCCTCGAGCAAGGCATCAAGCACGCCCCAGGTAAACGCACCATGTGCACCGCCGCCCTGCAGCGCGAGGTTGATTGGTTTGCTGGACGGCGAAGGGGTTTTCGTCATGCGTTCATCCGATTGCAGGCAATGCGTGGAATCAGAATGGCGCGCCGATCAGCGTGGCCCATCACTCTGGCCAATCGGCACGGCGGGCAACATGCACTACAGGGTGTGCAGGCAGGGGCTCACCGCGCGGCTATCCGACCATCCCGGGCCATCCGGGCTGCGACCCCGCTACGCCTCGCCGCGCGCCGGCGCGAGCCGACCGGGCGATCAGCCGTAGTGGCAGACGTAGTCCACCATCTCGGTCACTTCGATGTCGAAGCTGCTGTCACCCGGCACCGAGAACGACTGGCCTGCCGCATAGGTCGTCCACTCCGATGCGCCGGCAAGACGCACACGGCAGCTGCCGCCGGTGATTTCCATGACTTCCGGCGCGCCGACATTGAAGGTCAGCGACGACGGGAAAATCACGCCCAGCGTCTTGCGCGTGCCGTCGGCGAAGATCACGGTATGGCTTACGCACTTGCCATCGAAATAGACGTTGGCTTTCTTGACGACGGAAACTTCGTTGAATTGGCTCATGGTGTATTTCCAAGGATAAAAACAAGGCTCCGCGTGGGAGCCTTGTGTCAATGGTTATGCTGCAGAACCTCAGCCACGCTTGCGACACGCATTGTGGCTCCGGCCGTGCCTGCGGCACTTAACTTTGCTGCGCAAAGTTAGCCTGCACCGAAATGCTAGCCGCGTTTGCGTCTAGCATTTTCTTGAATCCGCATGCGGAGCGCATTCAGCTTGATGAACCCGCCCGCATCCGCCTGGTTGTACGCACCGCCATCGTCGTCGAACGTCGCGATGGTCTGGTCGAACAGCGTGTCCTTCGAATCGCGCGCTACGACGATGACGTTGCCCTTGTACAGCTTCACGCGCACCCAGCCGTTGACGTTGGCCTGGGTGTGGTCGATCAGGACCTGCAGCGCGCGGCGCTCCGGGCTCCACCAGTAGCCGTTATAGATCAGGCTGGCGTAGCGTGGCATGAGGTCGTCCTTGAGGTGGGCGACTTCACGGTCGAGCGTGATCGATTCGATGGCGCGGTGACCCTTGAGCATGATGGTGCCGCCCGGGGTTTCGTAGCAGCCGCGGCTCTTCATGCCGACATAGCGGTTTTCAACCAGGTCGAGGCGGCCGATGCCATGCTTGCCGCCCAGGCGGTTCAGCTCGGTCAGCACTTCGGCAGGCGACATGCGCTTGCCGTTCAAGGCTACGATGTCGCCCTTCTCGTATTCGATGTCGAGGTATTCGGCGGCATCCGGCGCCGCTTCCGGCGATACCGTCCAGCGCCACATGTCTTCTTCGGCTTCCGCTTTCGGGTCCTCGAGGTGGCGGCCTTCGTAGGAGATGTGCAGCAGGTTGGCGTCCATCGAGTACGGCGCGCCGCCCTTCTTGTGCTTCATGTCGATTTCGATGCCGGCCTTCTCGGCGTAGGCCAGCAGCTTCTCGCGCGACAGCAGGTCCCACTCGCGCCACGGGGCGATGACCTTCACGCCCGGCTCGAGACCGTAGTAACCGAGTTCGAAACGCACCTGATCGTTACCCTTGCCGGTCGCGCCGTGCGACACTGCATCGGCATTGGTGCTGCGCAGGATTTCGATCTGGCGCTTGGCGATCAGCGGACGGGCGATCGACGTGCCGAGAAGGTATTCGCCTTCGTAGACGGTATTGGCGCGGAACATCGGAAAGACGAAGTCACGCACGAACTCTTCGCGCAAGTCATCGATGAAGATGTTTTCCGGCTTGATGCCAAACTTGAGCGCTTTCTGGCGTGCGGGCTCGAGCTCTTCACCCTGGCCGATATCCGCGGTGAAGGTAACGACTTCGCAGTGGTAGGTATCTTGCAGCCACTTCAGGATCACTGAAGTGTCCAGGCCGCCGGAATAGGCGAGCACGACTTTCTTGATATCGCTCATGGTGAACTCGATTGCGCGTAGATTCTGGATTTGCGGGACCTGAACCTCAAGCCCGCAAATCCCGGGGAAACCCGTATTTTGCCACGATTGCAGGCCGATCAGGCAGGCCCGGACAGTGCAGGGACCCGGTGCAGCTCAGAAACGGCCGCAGAGCAGGTATTCCATCAATGCCTTCTGCACATGCAGGCGGTTCTCCGCCTCGTCCCACACCACGCTTTGCGGGCCGTCGATCACTTCGGCCTGGACTTCCTCGCCGCGATGCGCGGGCAGGCAATGCATGAACAGGGCCTGCGGATCGGCCAGCGCCATCATGTCGGTGGTCACCATCCAGTTCTTGAAGGCCCGCAGGCGGGCTTCGTTCTCGGCCTCGAAGCCCATGCTCGTCCACACGTCGGTGGTCACCAGATGCGCGCCGGCAGCAGCCTGCATTGGATCTTCGAACACTTTCACATACGGCTGCGCCGACGGCGAGACCATGGCCGGATCAAGCTGGTACCCGACCGGTGCGGAAAAATGGAAGGTGAAGCCGAGGCTCTCGGCCGCCTGGATCCAGGTGTACGACATGTTGTTGGCATCGCCGATCCACGCCACGATCTTGCCGGCGATGGGGCCGCGATGCTCGATGTAGGTGAAGATGTCGGCCAGCACCTGGCACGGATGGTATTCGTTGGTCAATCCGTTGATCACCGGCACGCGCGAATGTTTGGCGAAGCGCTCGATGATGTCCTGGCCGAAGGTGCGGATCATGATGATGTCCACCATGCGCGAAATCACTTCCGCCGAGTCCTCGATCGGCTCACCGCGACCGAGCTGCGAATCGCGCGTGTTCAGAAACACGGCGTGGCCGCCCAGCTGGTGCACGCCTGCTTCGAACGACAGTCGCGTACGCGTGGAGCTCTTCTCGAAGATCATGGCCAGCGTGCGGTCATGCAGCGGGTGCCATTTCTCGTAGTTCTTGAACTTGGCTTTGAGAATGCCCGCGCGCTCGAGCACATAGACCACTTCGTCGCGCGTCAGATCGTCAAACTTCAGATAGTGCTTGATGGGTGCTTGCGACATAAAACGAAACAGGCGGCCGTGTGGCCCATGGACCGAAGCCTGGGCTGAGCCGCCTTGGATTGATTAAGTCTTGAATCATAAGGGATTTCCGCAAGAATGGCGAGGCTTGGGGTGCGCCGGCAAGCACGCGCGTCATTCCGCGCACCGATGCCGCCCCGGGAAGATGGCATACGCACACCCGACAGCGACAAGCCAAATCACAGGTAAGGCTTGCATCACCCGCGGGGTTGCTGGCCATACCGCGTCGCGCGGTCACGCGCAGACAGCGCTTGCAATCGGCATTCCCAGTGCGGGATGCTGACGGGGCTCCATGCCATCCGGGCACCCAGGCGTACGATCAGGCCCCATGCCCGGACACCTGATACACATCGCCCTGTCACACGGAGGTATCACGCTTGGAAGACCGCTCCAACCCCAGCTTCACCGACCGTCGTACCTCTCCGGCTACCCCCTCGGGGAGCAGCATCAAGTCTTATATAAGATATAATACTTGCCGACTTTCCGGTGGCTGCGTGTACCCCTGCGCAACGCCGGGCAGGCGGGCCGGCGCCCTGCGCCAGCCTCCATCGCCGGCCACCCGCGTCCGTTGCGTCACCGCGCAGCGGGCCGGTGGATGAGCGAACCCGCACATCAGAGCCGATATGACACCCTCACCGCGCGAGTATTTCATCCAAGGCGTTACCAAGGCCGGCAAACCGTTTCGCCCTAGCGACTGGGCCGAACGCCTGTGCGGCGTCATGTCGCAGTTCCGGCCGCCGGAAGATACCGGAGACCCGCGTTTTACGTTTTCGCCGTATGTGCGCCCGGTGATGTCTGGGGGGGTGAAATGCGTGGTGGTAGATGTACGCCTGCGCGACATCGAGCCGAAAGCGCTCGACTTCGTGCTCAACTTTGCGCGCGACAACGATCTGCAGCTGGTGGAAGCGTGCTCGATGCCTGACTGAGCCGCCCGGCACGGCCGAAAACACCGGACAACCCGCCGCCTGCGCAGCAGACCATTGCCGCTGGCAGCCTTGCCGGGGCAACGCCGGTGAGAGAGACGACAAAAACCCGCCAATGGCGGGTTTTTCATACTCCCGGCAGTGCGGGAGCCGAACAGCGGAGATCCGCTGCGCCTGCCTGACCGCTTAAGCGGCGGCGGCCATGCTCTTGATGGCGGCGCTCAGGCGAGCCTTGTGACGGGCAGCCTTGTTCTTGTGGATGATTTTCTTGTCGGCGATGCTGTCGATGGTGCCTTGTGCATCCTTGAACACAGCAGCGGCAGCCGCCTTGTCGCCGGCATCGATTGCCTTGCGCACGCTCTTCACAGCGGTACGCAGACGCGAGCGCAGGCTGGAGTTGTGCAGGTTCTGCTGAACTGCCTGGCGGGCGCGCTTGCGGGCTTGTGCGGTATTGGCCATTTTTGTTCCTAATTCGCTAAATTCGGTGACTGTCGCTCACCGCCTGATCACGTTTGATCAACAAAGCCGGAGCGCAAGAATTCCTAGAATCGGCAATTATACGACGTTTTTCGCACTGAACGCAAACCCGTTGACGGGCGCGGCGGCAAAGCAAGTGGAATCCGTATAATACGCCCAACACTGACCCGCCCAACCCTGTGGCGCCCACGCCGCATGTTGGCCTCGCCCATCCGCCGACAGGCCTCCCGCTACTGTGAATCTACTCAAAGCCGTCGCCACGATCAGCAGCCTGACGATGCTCTCGCGCATCACCGGCCTGATCCGCGAAACGCTGATCGCCCGGGCGTTCGGCGCCTCGGAATTCACCGACGCCTTCAATGTCGCCTTCCGCATTCCGAACCTGCTGCGCCGGCTGTTCGCCGAAGGCGCGTTCTCTCAGGCCTTCGTGCCGATCCTGGGCGAGTACCGTAACCGCCACGGCGAACCGGCGGCGCGCGAGCTGATCGACGCCGTAACGGTAGTGATGGCCTGGGTACTGGTGGCCGTCTCGCTGCTCGGCGTGATCGCCGCGCCGCTCATCGTCACCCTGGTCGCCACCGGCTTCCGCGGGCAGGAAAATGATGCCTATCTGTCGGCCGTGTTCATGACGCGCGTCATGTTCCCGTACATCGGCCTCATTTCACTGGTGGCGCTGGCCTCTGGCATTCTCAACACGTGGCGCAAATTTGCCGTGCCGGCCTTCACGCCGGTACTGCTGAACCTCAGCTTTATCGTCGCCACGTTGTTCGTCGCGCCGCACCTCGATACGCCGATTTATGCGCAGGCCTTTGCCGTGCTGGTCGGCGGGGTCCTGCAACTGGCCCTGCAGGTGCCGGCGCTGCTCAAGCTCGGCATGCTGCCGCGCCTGTCGTTCCATTTCCTCACAGCGTGGCGCAATCCGGGCGTGCGCCGCATCCTGCGGCAGATGCTGCCCGCCACCCTGGCCGTCTCGGTGGCGCAGATCAGCCTGATCATCAATACCAATATCGCCTCGCGGCTCGAGGCCGGCAGCGTCTCGTGGCTGACCTACGCCGACCGCCTGATGGAGTTCCCGACTGCGCTGCTCGGCGTGGCCCTCGGCACGGTACTGCTGCCCAGCCTGTCCAAGGCCAATGCGGAAAACAATGTGGCGGAATACTCAGGCCTGCTCGACTGGGGCCTGCGCCTGACCTGCCTGCTGGCCGCGCCAGCGGCCGTCGGTCTGTTCGTGTTCGGCACGCCGCTGACCGCCACGCTGTTCCATTACGGCAAATTCAGCGCACTCGATGTGGAGATGACGCGCCAGGCGCTCGTGTTCTACGGCGTCGGTCTGCTCGGCCTGATCCTGATCAAGATCCTCGCGCCCGGCTTTTATGCGCGCCAGGATATCCGCACGCCGGTCAAGATCGCGCTGGTGGTGCTGGTGGTCACGCAGTTGTCGAACCTGCTGTTCGTGCCGCAGTTCCAGCATGCCGGACTGGCGCTGTCAGTCAGCTTCGGCGCATGCGTCAACGCCCTGCTGCTGTTCATCGGCCTGCGCATGAAAGGCATCTACCATCCCGCCAGGGGCTGGGGGCTATTCACCATGCAGGTGCTGGGCGCGATCCTGATCCTCGCCGGGGTGCTCCTGTGGCTGGCCGAACACATCGACTGGCTGGCGCTGCGCGGGCAGCCGCTGCTGCGCATCGCGATGCTGGCCGGTTGCCTGGCACTGTCAGCCGTCGTGTACTTCGGTACACTGTGGGTAATGAAATTCCCGTTCTCCATGTTCCGGCGCAAGGCCATCTGAGTGATGGCAGCGTAGCCGCAGCATGAAGCGCAGCGGTTCTGACCCGGCAAGCGCAGGCCGTACACGGTGTACGGCACGCCGCTCGACGATGCCAGAATCATTTGGACGCCGCCTTTCGCATGCCCAGTACCAAGGTTCTCGATTATTTCACCAGCCTCGTCGCGGATGACGACAGCATTCCGCTCACGGAAACCGCGCTGGCGATTGCGCTGGATGCGTACCCCGACCTCGACCTGCAGGCGGAGCTGGCCAGCATCGACATGCTCGCCGAGCGGCTGCGCAAGCAGATTCCCGGCGGCACGCCGGCCATCGACCGGCTGCGCCTGCTCAACCAGTTCTTCTACCGCGACCTGGGGTTCGGCCAGAATCCGAACGATTACTACGATCCGGACAATTCCTACCTGAACGCCGTGCTGCGCTCGCGCCGGGGCATCCCGATCTCACTGGCCGTGCTGTACATGGAAATCGGCCAGCAGGTCGGCCTGCCGCTGAAAGGCGTGGCGTTTCCCAATCACTTCCTGCTGCGCATGTCGATTCCGGCGGGCGAGGTGATCATCGACCCGCTCAGCGGCCATACGCTGTCGAAGGAAGAACTGCAGGAGATGCTCGAACCGTTTCTCGAGAACGAGGGCCGCAGCAGCCTGGAAGACAACGGTGACGGCATCCCGCTGGGCCTGTTCCTGCAGGTGGCCTCGCACCGCGACATCATCGCGCGCATGCTGCGCAATCTGAAAGCCATTTACCTGCAGGAAGCGCGCTGGCAACGTATGCTCGGCGTACAGGAGCGGCTTGTCATCCTGCTGCCGAACTCCATCGAGGAGATCCGCGACCGTGGGCTGGCGTATGCCAATCTGGAATGCTTCCGGCCTGCGGTCGAAGACCTCGAAGCCTATCTCGAAGCCCGTCCGGACGCGAGCGATGCCGAACAACTGCGCGAGCGCCTGCCGACGCTGCGCATGATGAGCCGCAACACCAGCTGAAACCGGCGGGTTGCCGGCCTGTTGCCAGACCCCTGCCCGCTACGGCGTCCTCCCTGCCAGCCTTCACTGCCGGCAGCGCGCCGGCATGACATACGCGCTCACGCGCGCCGCACGAGCTTCCAGAGGCCTGCCAGCAGCAGCGGACCCACGGCCGCGCACACGCCCACCAGAGCGATCGTGCTCAGGTGTTCACGCACGAACGGCAGATTACCGAAGAAGTATCCCAGGCTCACCAGTCCAACAACCCACAGCAGTGCGCCGGCGATATTGAAGAGCTGGAAACGCCGCATGTCCATCTGCGACACGCCCGCCACAAAGGGCGCGAACGTCCGCACCACCGGGATGAAGCGCGCCGCGACCAGCATCTTGCCGCCGTGGCGCTCGTAGAAATCGTGCGTGCGGCGCAGTGCCTGCCGGTCGATCCAGCGCGATGGATGCTCGTAGATCTTGAAGCCCGTCCAGCGACCAATCGTATAGTTGACCGTGTTGCCGATCACCGCCGCCGCGACCAGTAGGGCCACCAGCAAGACAGGATGGATCGCGCCGCCCGCCGAGAAGGCGCCGGCGATGAACAGCAGCGAATCGCCGGGCAGGAACGGCAGTACCACCAATCCCGTTTCGCAGAACACGATGGCCGCGAGAATTACATACACCCAGTTGCCGTATTGCGCGATCACCACGCCCAGCGATTTGTCGAGGTGCAGCAGCATGCCCAGCAGTTCTGTCAAGTGTTCCATGGTGTTCCCGTCCTGGCCGGCGCGCACGCCGTGTTCCAAAGGCAGGCATGATACCGCGCCCGGCCATCCGGCCTCCTGATCGTGCCGCGCTCTGACCACGGCAGATCACCACAAGCCGCTGCGGGCCGCAGCGAACCGCCGTGCCCTCCCCGGGCCGCTGCCAGACGCCAACCACCGTATAATTCGGCGATGTCCGCCGAAACCCGTTCCGCCCTTTCCTCCCGCCGCGCCATCCGGCCGTTGCCGGACCAGCTCGTCAGCCAGATCGCCGCCGGCGAGGTGGTGGAACGTCCCGCCTCGGTGGTGAAGGAACTGCTCGAGAACGCCGTCGATTCCGGCGCAACGCAACTGCAGGTACGCCTCGAAGAAGGCGGCGTGCGGCGCATCCTGATCGCCGACAACGGCGGCGGCATCCCGGCCGACGAACTACCGTTCGCGCTGATGCGCCATGCCACCAGCAAGATCGCCACGCTCGGCGAGCTGGAGTCGGTGCTGACGCTCGGTTTTCGCGGCGAGGCGCTGGCCTCGATCGCCTCGGTCTCGCGCCTGACGCTCACCAGCCGCACCGCAGACGCCGCGCATGCCACGCAGATCGACGCCGACAACGGCGCCATGCAGCCGGCTGCAGGCGGTGCCGGTACCACGGTGGACGTGCAGCATCTGTACTTCAATACACCGGCGCGCCGCAAATTTCTCAAGACCGAACAGACCGAGCTTGGCCACTGCCTCGACATGATCCGTCGCGTGGCGCTGGCACGGCCCGACATTGCCATCTCGGTGCACCACAATGGCAAGCCGCTCGAGCACTGGAACGCCAGCGATGCCGCGGTTCGCACGGCCCAGGTACTCGGCAACGACTTCGCGCAGGCGCGCCTGCCACTCGACGAAAGCGCCGATACCGTCCACCTCTATGGATTCGTCGGCCTGCCCACTGCCTCGCGCGGGCGGCCAGACCAGCAGTATTTCTTCGTGAACGGCCGCTTCGTGCGCGACAAGCTGCTCACGCATGCCGTGCGCAGCGCCTACCAGGATGTCTTGCACGGTGATCGCTTCCCGGCCTATGTCCTGTGCCTCGACCTGCCGCCCGAAGCGGTGGATGTGAACGTCCATCCCTCCAAGATCGAAGTGCGCTTCCGCGAATCGCGCGCCATCCACCAACTGGTGTACCACGCCGTGCAGCGCGTGCTCGCCAAGCAGGCAGGTGAACAGGGCGACAGCCTGCGGACCACGCCCGCGCCGGTGCTGCCGCCCTCGGATGCGCTCACCTGGATCCGCAGCGATGCCGCGCGCCAAACCAGCCTCGGCATCGCCCAGCCCCGCCAGGAATACCTGGCGATGATGCGCGGCGATCCGCTGCCGGCGACGAGTCGGCCGGCGTGGCTCGATGCGCCGGTGGCCATGCCGTCGTCATCCCTGCCGACGCAACCGGGCATGTCACCGATGGCGGACACGCCGCCGGCAGCCTTCGAGGCCACCCTCCCGCAGAACGCTGCCATGACTGGTGAAGCGCACCCGCTCGGCTTCGCCCTGGCGCAGCTGCATGGCATCTATGTGCTGGCGCAGAACGCGCGCGGTCTGGTGCTCGTCGACATGCACGCGGCCCACGAACGGATTCTCTACGAGCAGATCAAGCACGCGCTCGATGCGCGGGACCTCACCGTCCAGCCGCTGCTGATTCCGCTCACGTTCCCCGCCAGCCCGGTGGAAACCGGCACGGCGGAAGAACACCGCGAAACGCTGACGTTGCTCGGCTTCGACATTGCCGCAGTCTCGCCCACCGTACTCGCCGTGCGCGCCGTGCCGGCGCTGCTGCAAGACGCCGACGTGGAAGCGCTGGCGCGCGACGTGCTGCGCGACCTGCATGCCTACGGCGGCTCACGCGTGCTGGCCGAACGCCGCAATGAACTGCTGGCGACACTGGCCTGCCATAGCGCCGTACGCGCCAACCGCAAGCTGACGCTTGAGGAAATGAACGCCCTGCTGCGCCAGATGGAAGCCACCGAACGCGCCGATCAGTGCAATCATGGCCGCCCCACGTGGGTGCAACTGCCGCTCGCCGATCTCGACCGCCTTTTCCTGCGGGGGCAGTGATCATGTCATGCCCACCCGCCACCACTCCGCCCGTGGTCTGCCTGCTCGGGCCCACAGCTTCCGGCAAGACCGCCGCCACGCTGGCGCTGGCGGAGCGCTTTCCGCTGGAAATCATCAGCCTCGACTCGGCGCTGGTGTATCGCGGCATGGACATCGGCACCGCCAAGCCCAGCGCAGAGGAACAGGCACGCGTACCGCACCACCTGATCGACATCATCGATCCGGCCGACAGCTATTCGGCTGCACAATTCGTGCGCGACGCCCACGACCTGATCACGGCAATCCGCCGCCGGGGCCGCATGCCGCTGATCGCCGGCGGCACGATGCTCTACTACAAGGCGCTGACGCAAGGTCTGAATGACCTGCCCCACGCCGATGCAGCGGTGCGCGCCCAACTCGATGCCGATGCCGCGGCGCGCGGCTGGCCGGCGCTGCATGCCGAACTTGCGGCCGTCGATCCGGTCACGGCCGCGCGCCTGCCAGCCAACGATGCACAGCGTATCCAGCGTGCGCTCGAAATCTTCCGCCTGACCGGCGTGCCCATGTCCACGCTGCTGAAGCGCCCGCCAGCCGCCGACAGCAGCACGTTTCCAGGCCAGGCGCCGGACGACATGCTCGTCATCGCGCTCGAGCCGTCGGATCGCAGTGTGCTGCACGAACGCATCGCCGCACGCTTCGACGCCATGCTGGCAGCAGGCCTGCTCGACGAAGTCCTGGCCCTGCGCGCACGCGGCGATCTGCACCTTGGCCTGCCATCGATGCGTTGCGTCGGCTACCGGCAAGCGTGGGAATTCCTCGACGGCGCTTGCGATGCGGCCACCATGCGCGAGCGCGGTATCGCCGCCACGCGCCAGTTGTGCAAGCGCCAGCTCACCTGGCTGCGTAGCACGCCCGAACGGCGGACCATCGACTGCCTCGCGGCGGACTATGTTGCGCAAGTTGCTGCGCTGGTGGATCAGGCCTGGGGAAGTTGACACAAGCCGCGCTGACGCGATCCCTGCCGATCCATCCTGACAGCACGATCCGTCTACGCGGCTGGCCGGCGCACAGACCCCACGCGCCCGGCAACTCCAGTCGATCTCCAGCCTGAGATCCGCCCTCCGTCCCTGCCATTCCGCACCACACTCGGCTACCATCTCACCATGTCCGCGATTGCCCCTTTTGCCCTGCTCGACGATGCCCATGCCGGCGCCCGCCTGTACACCGGCTGGGTGCGTGACCTGACCTGTACCCATGCGGCAGCGCTCGACCAGCTGGAAGCCCAATTGCATACCGCATGGCAGGAAGGGCTGCACGCGGTGCTGCTGGCACCTTACGAATTCGGTGCGGAGATTGTCGGTGTCCCCATGGCAGAAGCCATCCCTGGCCAGCCTTTTGGCGATGGCGTGCTGCGCGTGGCCCTGTACCGCACGCTCACCGTGTTGCCGGCGGCCGGGGTGGATGCCTGGCTCGAACAGGCTGAACAGGACCGCACACCCGCCGGGATCCGCAACGTCCATGCGACCGTCGATGCGGATGCCTACATCGCGCGGCTCGCGCGCATCCAGGCGTATCTGCGGGCCGGTGACAACTATCAGGTCAACGCCACCTTCCGCCTGACTTTCGACAGCTACGGCTCGCCTATCGCCCTCTACCGGCGCCTGCGGGCGCGCCAGCCGGTCCCGTATGGCGCGTGCATCGTGTGTGCGGATGGTACGGCCGTGCTGTCGTGCTCACCGGAGCTGTTCTTCCGGCAAGATGCGGATGGCCAGCTCGAAGCCCAGCCGATGAAAGGCACGGCGCCGCGCGGCGCCGATGCGCAGGCGGATCGCGAGGCGAGTCTGCGGCTCGCGGCGGACACCAAGAGCCGCGCCGAGAACGTGATGATCGTCGACCTGCTGCGCAACGACCTGGGCCGTGTCGCCGTGCCCGGCAGCGTGACCGTGCCGGCCCTGTTCGAGGTCACGCCATTTGGGCGCGTGCTGCAGATGACATCGACCATCCGGGCGCGCATGCGGCCCGGCACGACGCTGGCCGATACGCTGCGCGCGCTGTTTCCCTGCGGTTCGATCACCGGTGCGCCCAAGCGCCGCACCATGGAAATCATCCGCGAGACCGAAGGCACGCGGCGCGGCCTGTACACAGGTGCGATCGGCTGGCTGGCGCCGGATGGCTGCTGCCTGTCGGTAGCGATCCGCACGCTGGTACTCGGTGCGCCGCAAGAGGATGGCACACGCCGTGGCGAGATGGGTGTCGGCGCAGGCATCGTCATCGACAGCGTACCCGCCGACGAATATGCAGAGTGCCTGCTCAAGGCGCGCTTTCTGACCGATCTCGAAGCGCCTTTCGAATTGTTCGAGACCATGCAGGCCACGCGGGCCGGCTGCCCTCTGCTGCCCCGCCACCTCGCCCGGCTGGGCGCATCGGCGGCGGCATTCGGCATACCATTCGACCGCGATGCCGCACAGGCTGCGGTCATGCGCAGCTGCACGACCCTGCCCGACGGCGCGCATCGCATGCGCATGGCACTGCAAGGCGATGGCACGTTCTCGCTGACACATGGGCCGCTGCAGCCGATCGCCACGCCGGTGGACGTCCATGTCGCCGGGCTGCGCACCACGGCAGCCGATCTGTTCCTCCGGCACAAGACCAGCCACCGCCAGGCCTACGATGCCATCTGGCGTGACGCCGAGGCGCATGGCGCTTTCGATGCGCTGTGTTTCAACGAACGGGGTGAACTGACCGAAGGCGGGCGGACGAGCGTCTTCCTGAAACGCAATGGCCACTGGTGGACGCCGCCACTGGACTGCGGCCTGCTGCCCGGCGTGATGCGCGCCGCCATCCTCGACGATGCCGCGCGCTATCTCGATGCGCCGACGGCGGAACGCGTGCTGTTTCTGGAAGACCTGCTGGCCGCCGAAGCCATCGTGCTGTGCAACGCGCTGCGCGGCGTCATGCCCGCCCGGCTGGTTCCGCCTCCGCCTTCGCCTGCGGCGCGCGTACCGTCAGCCGGCCCTCCGACAGCTTCCAGCGCGTAATCCCCGGCAGGGCGATCAGGTCGCGGTCATGGCAGATCATTAGCAGGGATTTGCCTTTGGTGACGAGATCGCCCACCAGTGCAATGACCTGCTCGCGCGCCGCACCATCAAGATTCGACGTCGGTTCATCGAGCAATAACAGATCAGGATCCAGCGCCCACGCACGTGCCAGCGCCACGCGCTGGATCTCACCGCCGGACAGGCGATGCGGCGGCGTCTCACAGATGCCTTCGATGCCGGCCCAGGCCAGCGCCGCATCGACACGGGCCGCCACATCATGCGCCTTGAGGCCGCTTGCCTTCAGCCCGTACGCGATGTTGGCGCGCACCGATGTGCGGAACAGGTAGGGATGCTGGTGCACATAGGCGATACGGGCACGCAGCGCCGCCAGATATGGCGTCAGCGGCATGGCCGTACCATCGAGCGTCACCTGTGCGCCGGGAGCCGGCTCTAGCCCGGCGAGCATGCGCATCAGCGTGCTCTTGCCGGCACCGTTGATACCGGTCAGGACCACGGCCTGGCCGCGACCGATATGCAGTTCGGGAACATCGAAGAGCACGCGCTCGCCGAACGCCTTGCGCAGGCCATGTACGGCCAGCATCACGGTGTGTACATGGATAAACGGGGGCTGCAAAGGAAGCTGCAAGGGCTGCTTCGGTCCGCCACTCATCGCCGAAATCCTCCCGCGCCCTGTAGCCAGGCCAAGATGACGTTGATGATGAGCGCCAGTGCCACCAGCACGATGCCGAGTGCAATGCCTTGCGCGAACTCGCCTTTGCTGGTTTCGAGGGCGATGGCGGTAGTGATGGTACGCGTGATGCCTTCGATGTTACCGCCGATCATCAGGGCCGAACCAACCTCGGCGATCACGCGCCCAAACCCGGCGACCACGGCCGCAAACAATCCAAAGCGCAGTTCGCGCAGAACGGTCCACATCGTGCCCAATCGTCCCGCGCCAAGCACGAGCGCCGTTTCGCGCAACCGCACGTCGGCGGCCTGCAGTGCAGCCAGCGAAAATGCAAGAACCACCGGAAACCCGATAGCTGCCTGTCCGAGAATCATGCCGCCCTGCGTGAACAGCAGCCCAAGCGGGCCGAGCGGACCCTGGCGTGACAGCAGCAGATAAAGGATCAGGCCCACCAGCACCGTGGGAAACGACAGGAAGGCCTGCGCAATCACCACCACCACGCGGCGGCCGGGAAAGTCGTGCGAGGCGATCAGATAGGCTAGCGGCACCGCCGGCAACGTGGCGAGCAGCAAGCCCAGCACGCCGACCTTAAGCGACACCCACACGATGAGCCAGAGATCGGGATCTCCGGCCAAGAGCAGGCGGAACGCTTCAGCGATGGCGCTGGAGATGTCCATGACGCATCAGGCGGAGAACGTATGTTCCGCCGCCGGGAAGCTGCCATCCTTGACAGCCTGCACATACGCGCGGACAGCGCCTTCGATGGAGCTCTGGCCGTCCATGAAATCCTTCACGAACTTGGCCTTGCGACCCGGGAAGATGCCGAGCATGTCGTGCAGCACCAGCACCTGCCCCGTACAGGCCGCGCTCGCGCCAATGCCGATGGTCGGGACGTGGAGCATGTTCGTGATCTCTGTCGCCAGCGCGGCAGGCACGGCTTCCATCAGCAACATCTGCGCGCCGGCATCCTGCAAGGCCAGGGCATCGGCCTTGAGCTGCTCCGCTGCGGCGTTCGACTTGCCCTGCACCTTGAAGCCGCCAAAGGCATGCACGGACTGCGGCGTCAGGCCGACGTGGGCGCACACCGGCACCGAACGCTCGACGAGGTAGCGCACCGTGTCGGCTACCCACGCGCCGCCTTCCACCTTGACCATCTGCGCGCCAGCCTGCATCAGCCGCACGGCGCAGTTGAACGCATGCTCCGGAGAGGCCAGCGTGCCGAACGACATGTCGGCCATGACCATCGCACTGTGGTTGCCACGCGCCACGCACTCGGTGTGATAAACCATGTGATCGAGCGTCACCGGCAGCGTGGTGGTCTGGCCCTGGAGCACGTTGCCGAGCGAATCGCCGATCAGCAGCACGTCGACGCCGCAGCGGTCGAGCAGCGCGGCAAAGCTGGCGTCGTAGCAGGTCAGCATGGCGATCTTCTCGCCTGCGTCGCGCATCGCCTGCAGCGCGGGAATGGTCACGGCTTTACGGGTAGGTTCTTGCAGGTAACTCATGATCGGAACTCATTGGCCGGAATAGTTGGTCGGAATAGCCGGCGGGTAAGCGGCAGAGCTGAACTTACGATGCCGCGAGATTGAGAAATTCCCGGCGGCCGCGCATGGCTTCGATACGCGCCAGCAGTAACTGGAAATCGGCATCGCGCTCGACGGGATTGAAATGGGTCGATTCGACGAGCAGCAAAGGCGCTTCGTCGTACCGGTGGAAGAGTTCGCCATAGGCGTCGCACACCCGTTCGAGATAGGCGATATCGACACTGGCCTCGTAAGCATGGCCGCGTTTGGCGAGGCGCGCCAGCAGATCAGCCGGTTTGGCCTGCAGGCCGATCACCAGGTCGACGCGCTGCGGTGCAACCGGCGCGGCATCGGCCATGGCGTGGTACAGCGCGGCCTCGTCCTCGGGCAACGTCAGGTTCGCGAACAGGCGGTCTTTCTGGAACAGAAAATCACCGACGAGCCGCTCGCCGCCCTGCACGCCAGCCTGCCATTGCTGCATCTGCAGACGGCGCTGGGCGAGAAAAGCCAGCTGGACCGGCAAGGCATAGCGCCCCGGGTCACGGTAGAAGCGTTCAAGGAAGGGATTGGCCTCGGGCTGCTCGAGCATCAGCCGGGCATGCAGATGCGGTGCCAGGCGCTGCGCCAGCGAGGTCTTGCCCACGGCAATGGGGCCTTCGACAACAATACGGCGCAGGTGATCGAGTGCCATCGGTTCAGCTTCTGAAAATAAAGTAGACCGCGCCGACCAGGCAAAGGCCAGCCCACAGGTAGTCCAGCTTGAGCGGTTCATGCATGTATAACACAGCAAACGGCACGAACACGCTCAGCGTGATCACTTCCTGCATGATCTTCAGTTGCGACAGCGACAGCCCGCCCGCATAGCCGATGCGGTTGGCCGGCACCTGGAACAGGTATTCGAGCAAGGCGATGCCCCAGCTGACGAGCGCCGCCACGTACCAGGGCTTGCTGGAAAGATTCTTGAGATGTCCGTACCAGGCCACTGTCATGAAGATGTTCGACAGGACCAGCAGACCTCCGGTCAGCGCGTAGGTGGGGATTGCGAGGGACATGGCGGACACTTGCAGGTGGAGACCTTCTCGATCCGTTGTCCGGCGACAGCCGGCAGATGATCGGCCACGCGCCCCTGGCCGGGGATCTCGAGATCCGGACACAGTTCGGCCAGCGGCACGAGTACGAAGGCTCGCTGGGTCATGCGCGGATGCGGCACGGTCAGCGTTTCGTCGTTGTGCTGGAGATCACCATACAGCAGCAGATCGAGATCGAGCGTGCGCGGTGCGTTGCGGAACGGCCGCTCGCGGCCGAACTGCTGTTCGATGTGCTGGCAGACACGCAGCAGCTGCTGCGCCGAGAACGTCGTCTCGACTGCCACGACGGCATTGAAATAATCATCGCCCTGCGCATCGACAGGCGCCGTGCGATATAGCGACGAGCGCGCCACGATCATGACACCCGCATGCTGCGCAATGCAGACCACCGCATCTTTCAGCGTCTGCCGCGCGTCGCCCAGGTTGGCGCCCAGGCCGATATACGCCAACGTCATTCCTTGCCCTCCGGTGCGTCGCTCCGGGAAGATACTGTATCCGATTTCGCGCCACCGCGCCGACGGCGCCGACGCTTGGGCGCGGGCGTGCTGCCCGCAGCTGGCGCGTGCTGGCGCACATCGGCCAGCAACTGGTCGCGTTCGGCCTCGCCGGCGTGCTGGAAGGATTCCCACCAGCTCGCCACTTCCTCCGGCAATTCACCCGAAGCGCAGCGCAGCGCGAGGAAGTCGTAGCCGGCGCGGAAACGCGGCGACTCCAGCAGGCGGAACGGCATCTTGCCGACGCGCCGCTCGAAGCGCGGCTGCATGCCCCAGATTTCTTTCATGTCTGCCACGAAGCGGCGCTGGATGGCCAGGCCGGTCTGGCGATGCAGCACATCATCCATGGCGAGATTGAGTGCCATCACCGGCGATTCGCCGCCGTCGCGCAGTGCCGTCCAGCGTTCCAGCACATGATGCCAGAGCAGGGCCGCGAACAGGAAACCCGGCGACACTGGCTTGCCGGCGCGCACGCGCGCATCTGTGTTGTCGAGCGCCAGTTGCACGAAGCGCTGGCCCATCGGCTGTTCCAGCGCCACGTCGAGCAGCGGCAGCAGGCCACGATGCAGGCCGGCCTTGCGCAGTTCCTGCAGCGAGGCCCAGGCGTGACCCGACAGCAGCAGCTTGAGCATCTCGTCGAACACGCGCGCGGTCGGCACGTTGTGGATCAGCGTCGCCAGCTCATTGATCGGGGCACGTGTGGCCTCGTCGATGGCAAAGCCGGTCTTGGCCGCAAAACGCACCACGCGCAGCATGCGTACCGGATCCTCACGGTAGCGCAACGTCGGATCACCGATCATGCGCAGCACGCGGGCTCGGATGTCCTTCATGCCGCCGTGGTAATCGTGCACGGTCTGCGCGGCCGGGTCGTAGTACATCGCGTTGATGGTGAAATCGCGCCGCGCCGCGTCCTCGGCCTGCGAGCCCCAGACGTTGTCGCGCAGCACGCGGCCGCTCGCGTCGGTGGCATGGGTGCGCGTATCGAGTTCATTGCGCTTGAGGCGGCGGTCGCTGGCGACCTGCTCGCTATCCGCGGCATCTACCATCGCACGGAAGGTGGAGACCTCAATGATCTCCTGCTCGCGTCCGCCGTAGAAAGTAACGTGCACGATCTGGAAGCGGCGGCCAATGATGCGCGAGCGGCGGAACAGCGCCTGCACCTGGTCCGGCGTGGCATTGGTGGCCACGTCGAAGTCCTTGGGCTTGATGCCAAGCAACAGGTCGCGCACGGCGCCGCCGACGATGAAAGCCTCGTAGCCTGCTTCCTGCAGGGTCGACGTCACCTTTACGGCATTCTTCGACAGCAGCGTGGGATCGATGCCATGTTCGGACACCGGCACGATATTGACCTTGCGCTTGCGGGGCGCGCCCGCGCGGGCCGCTGGTTTGCCCAGCAAACGGTTGATGAGTTTCTTGATCATGGTGTCAGAACAGATCCATGATGCGCCACCCGCGCTCTTCAGCGTGGTAACGCAGGCGCTCGTCCGGATTGGTGGCAACTGGCACGCTGACTTTTTCAAGCAGCGGGATGTCGTTGAACGAGTCGCTATAGAAGGTCGTGCTGCCGAACGACGACCAGTCGTGGCCGAGCGAGGCGAGCCACGCCTCGGTCCGCGCGATCTTGCCCTCGCGGAAGCTGGGAATACCCGACACCGCGCCGTTGAACATGCTGTCCGGATGGCCATCGACGGTCGCCGGCTCGGTGGCGATCAGGTGTGGAATGCCGAAGGCCTGCACGATGGGTCGGGTGACAAAGCTATTGGTGGCGGTGACCACGCCGCACAGATCGCCGGCGTCGAGATGCGACTGCACCAGAGTACGCGCCTGTGGTGTGATCACCGGCACGATCACCGTGCGCATGAACTCCGCGTGCCAGCGTGCCAGCTCCTCGCGCGGCCGCTGCGCCAGCGGCGCCAGGGCGAAGCGGAGGAACTTGTCGTTGTCGAGTGTGCCGGCCTTGTAGTCGGCATAGAAGCGATCGTTCTCGCGCTGATACTCCTCGGCATCGACAATGCCAAGGCCGACCAGGAAGCGCCCCCATTCATGGTCGCTGTCGGTCGGGATCAGGGTGTGGTCGAGGTCAAATAAAGCCAGATTCATGGAGCGCGATTCTACCTGATAGGAGCAAAGGAGGTCGGACAGCGGCAGCCCGTTAGCCCTGCATCTCCGCCAGCATTTCACGCACCAGCGGCAGCGTCACGGCACGCTTGCGCTCCAGCGAATAGGTGTCGAGCGCATCGAGCAGCGCCATGAGGCTCGGCATGTCGCGGTAATAGTGGGTCACGAGCCACTGCGGGACCTCCGGCGACAGCTGCAGGCCGCGCTCGCGGGCCGCCTGGGTCAGCGCGGCCATCTTGTCGGTGTCGGACAGCGGATGCAACTGGTACACCAGCCCCCAGCCCAGCCGAGTACGCAGGTCCTCGCGCACCCCCGTGGCCAGCGGCGCGGCGGCGCCGGCGCTGATAATGGCGCTGCGCGTATGGGCACGGACCTCATTGATCAGATTAAAGACAGCAATCTGCTGGGCCGGGTTCATGCTGTCCACGTCATCCACCGTATACAAGGTAAGGGCCGGATCGAAGGCGAACGCCTGCAGTGCGTGATGCGGCGTCAGCGCCAGACAGCCCAGGCCATGCCTTGCCGCGGCATCGCAGACTGCATGCAGCAGGTGCGACCTGCCGCTGCCAGGCTCGCCCCACAGGTAGATCAGACGGTCGCCCGCCTGCTCGTTGTGCACCGCCTCCGGCAGGCCACGCAGCCGAACGACCGCCTCGCGGTTGGCATCGGCGTAGAAATTGTCGAACGTGGGCGGCGGCGGGCCGCCGAGATCGAGAGGAAGTTGCTTTGCGCGCACAGCAGAGGGCCTGGTCATTTCCGGTAGAGATCGCTCGCCAGATAAGCCTGCTTCACCCGACGCGCCGCCACCAGCAGGATGGCGCAGGTGGGCAGGGCCAGCAGGATACCGAAAAAGCCGAAGAACTGCCCAAACGCCAGCAAGGCGAAAATCACCACCAGCGGGTGCAGGCCGATACGCTCGCCCACCAGCCGCGGCGTGAGGTAGAAACTCTCCACGAACTGGCCCAGGCCATAGACCACGGCGACCGCGGCCAGCCCGTACCAGTCGCCGAACTGCAGGACGGCTGCCACCAGCGCCATGATGAGGCCCAGTGCAAACCCAATGTAGGGAATGAAGACGGCAAGCCCGGTAAACACGCCCACCGGAATGGCAATGTCAAAGCCGGCGATCGCTAGCCCGGCCGAATAGAACACCGCCAGGATGATCATCACCAGCAATTGCCCGCGCAGGTACTGCGACAGCAGTTCGTCGGTCTCGCGCATCAGCGACTGCGTGGTGTCCACCCAGCGGCGCGGTACGAAGCCTTCGAGCCGGCGCACCAGCATGTTCCAGTCCATCAGCAGGTAGAACATCAGGATCGGCACGATGAACAAGATGCCGATGGCGCTGAGCGCCGCCGAGCCGGAAGTTTTCAGGTAGCCGAACAGTGTGCCGAGGATTTCGTCCGGGCTGGACGCCAGATGCTCGGTCAGGAAGCTGCGCAGCCCCGCGAAATCGAACGTCACGCGGATACCCAGCTCGTTCAGCAACGGCGCGACCACGGCATTGACCTTGTCCACGAGCCCGGGCAGCTGCTCACGCAGCAACGGCACCTCGCGCTGCACCACGATAACCAGCAGCAGCACCATCAGCACCATGACCAGCATCAACAGCAAGAGCATCAGTGTCACACCGAGCGCGCGCGGTACCCGCTTGCGGTAGAGCCACTCCACGCCGGGATTGAGGATATAGGCCAGGATGAACGCCAGCAGGAATGGCGTGAGAATCGACGACAAGGCACTGAACAGCCATAGCAGGCCGACCGTGAGCGCTAGCCACAGGGCGATGCGCTTGACTTCCGGCGTCAGGACAGGAGCATTCATGAAGTGCTTGCAGTAAGGTTCAGAGGCGGCTGGGGAGCCATCGGAAAGCCATCCGGCGTTCAGGCGACGCCCGCATCCCCACGGGATTCCGCATCCTGGCGGCCAAATTGGGGAGGAATGGTCCCAAATCCGTTAAAATCCCGATTCTACTGGACATGCCGGGTCTGGCCGCATTTCCCGTCGCCCACTGCACATTGGCGGCGGAACCGCGCCCAGCTGGCGGTTCCTCGCATTCACTCACCAATCCGTAGGTTTTCATGAGCGCTTCCCATACCCCGCAAGGCACGACCGGCCTCTCTTACCGTGATGCCGGCGTCGATATCGAAGCCGGCGATGCGCTGGTCGATGCGATCAAGCCCTTTGCCAAACGTACCATGCGCGAAGGCGTGCTCGGCGGCATCGGCGGATTCGGCGCCCTGTTCGAGATTTCCAAGAAGTACAAGGAACCGGTGCTGGTGTCCGGCACCGACGGCGTCGGCACCAAGCTGCGCCTCGCCTTCGAACTGAACCGCCACGACACGGTCGGCCAGGACCTGGTCGCCATGAGCGTCAACGACATCCTCGTGCAAGGCGCCGAGCCGCTGTTCTTCCTCGACTACTTTGCCTGCGGCAAGCTCGATGTGCAGACCGCTGCTACCGTCGTGAAAGGTATTGCCCACGGTTGTGAACTGGCCGGCTGCGCGCTGATCGGCGGCGAAACCGCCGAAATGCCGAGCATGTATCCGGAAGGCGAATACGACCTGGCCGGCTTCGCCGTCGGCGCGGTGGAAAAGAGCAAGATCATCGACGGCACCACCATCGCGGCTGGCGACGTGGTGCTCGGCCTGGCCTCGAGCGGCGCGCACTCCAACGGCTACTCGCTGGTGCGCAAGATCATCGAAGTGAGCCAGCCCGACCTGAATGCCGACTTCCACGGCCAGCGCCTGCAGGATGCCCTGATGGCACCCACGCGCATCTACGTCAAGCCGCTACTCGCACTGATCGAGACCGGCATGGTCAAAGGCATGGCCCACATCACCGGCGGCGGTCTCGTGGAAAACGTGCCGCGCGTGTTGCAGGACAATGTCACCGCCATCCTGCACAAGGATGCCTGGACCATGCCGCCGCTGTTCACCTGGCTCCAGCAAAACGGCGGCGTAGCCGACGCCGAGATGCACCGCGTGTTCAACTGCGGCATCGGCATGGTGGTGGTCGTGTCGAAGGACAACGCCGCCGCAGCGATGCAGCAGCTGCAGGCCGCCGGCGAAACCGTCTGGCAGATCGGCGAGATCCGGGCACGCGTGGGGGATGAGGCGCAGACGCAGGTGGTTTGAGCGGCGCCCCAACCATGTCCCCTGCGACGCCGGGCGGGACCGACGTCCGCCTGGCGGGCGGCTCGGCCCAGCGTCAAGCGCTGCGCATGGTCAGACAGTCGAGCCGACCCCCATCGCCCGGCCCCATCACAACTGTAAAATAAGATAAACGCCGCCTGATTTGGCACTCGTTTTCTGGCGCCGTGTTCGGATCGGCGTTAACGTGCGGGCATCTCCAACATGCCCGCCAACGATCATGCCCGGACCGGTTGCCTTAAAAACATTCCGCGACGCCTCCACTCAAACGACACCAGAAACCACAACGGAAACGACATCGCCGCCCCGCGACCCGGCGGCAGCCGTTTTCGATAATCCGCTCCTGACCCGCAAGATCGGCCGCCGTGCCATGCGGGCCCTGCCAAGCGCCAGCGCAATGCCAACCAGTGCATGGCATCTGGAGAAAGCACGGACGACAGCGGCGCTGGGCAGTATCAACCAGACGTTCCGGGGCACCGTTCCCAGTTATACGCTTCTGGCCTTGGAAGCACTGGAACATGGCAGGGTGACACTGGAAAGCCTGTTTTCGGAGTTTCATCTACGACTGGCTCGTGCTTATCTGCCGGCAGCCTATCCCGCACACACTGGCCAACGCGAAGTCTTGTCGGCGCAACTCATCAACGGCCTGCTCGCACGCAGGGTCGTCGAGGCGCGGAGCAAAGAGATACGTCGCCAGGTCAAGCACGCGGTACAGTGCTTCCTGAATGCGGTCTACGACACACCTCCCTCTCCACGAACGTTTGCGGCGCGGGCGCAAGACAGTGCACTCTCCCGGTGCATCGAGCTGGCAAACGCGATCCTCCAGTTCACGCATGCCTTCTTTTGCTACCTCGCAGAGGGGGATCACCATCTAGGCAAGCTCGATGACCTCGCCCAGCGTTTTACCCTGAACGTTCCCAGCACCGATTCCTTCTGGTACGACAAGCTCATGCTCAACGCGGCGCAGTCAGGCGCCTGGAGAAGTGTGCAGCTACTGCTGGAACATAAACGCTCACAAGCTGGCGCACTGGCCTGCACGTATCTCAGCGATTTCTCACTAGCTGAACATCCGCTTCTGGCAATGACCCAACGGATCCGCGATGACTCTGAACAGGAAACTGGCTTGCTGCATATCGCTGCAAGGCAGGGGGATGTCGGCATGCTCGACTATCTGCATGGCAAGTTGCAGGCTGCCCGCGTCTCCATCGACTACGAAGAACGCGATGAACGGACCGCGCTGTTCTGTGCGGTGGACGCGGATCAGCCGGATGCCTTCAATTGCTTGATAAAACATGGTGCATCCCCGCATGCCTGCGATGCCGCGCAGACAACGCTGATGCATATCACGAGAAGCCCTGCGATCGCCTTGGCACTCATCGAAGCCAAGGTGGATATGAACGCATGCGATCAGCAAGGCCGGCGGCCACTGCACACCCAACGCTCCCCGGAGATCGTGCGGATGCTGATCGGAGCAGAAGCCAATGTGAATGCCATGGATGATGACCAGAACCGGCCTTTGCATCTGCAGACCGATCCGGCAATCGTGCGAATGCTGATCAACGCAAAAGCAGAAGTCAACGCGCGCAACAACCTTCAGCGCACGCCATTGCATTGTGTGAACAATGCTGATGCCGTGGACGCTCTCATTGCAGCGGATCCTCGCGCGGATGTGAATGCCGAAGATGCCAAGGGCAATCGTCCCCTGCATGTTCAGCGACACCCGGCCGTCGTGCGTGCGCTGATCAACGCAGGCGCGGCAGTCAACGCCACGAACGCCGACGGCGAGACGCCCCTGCATCTAGCCACTCATCCAGAAGCCGCCCGGCTATTGCTTGAAGCAGATGCCGCAGTCGATGCACTCGACCGGCACCGTGAATCCCCTCTATTCAGCGCGTGCGATCCGGGAATCATCACACTACTCGTAGCGCAAGGGGCAGATATCGGCATTATCAACAGCAGCGGTAGAAGCTTGCTGGACGCATGGCTCACCCCCCAGACCGGTCCGAGACGCCTCGCACATCTCGATTTCATCCAAGCACTGCACGATGCATGCGACACCCCGGAGCGCGCCGAACGCTTCCAACAGTTGATCCATCGACGCGGAGAGCATGACGAAACATCGTTGCACCGTTATCTACGGCTCTACAGCGAACAGTTGAATGCAACCTTGTGCGAGTACGCCGATCTCGATTTCCGTACGCTGGATCGACGAATCGAGGCGGTACGGCTCTTCAAGGCATGGGGGGCCGACCTGGAGATACGCAACATCCAAGGAGAATCTGCACACGATCATGTCGTGCGCCAACAGGCCGTCATGAGCAGCTGGCTTAGCGACTTCGCCCGCATGCCGGCGCCGCTTCAGGCCCGGTGCCTGACGAACTACCTGCCCTGGAAAGCGCGCATCGATACGCTGGAAGAGCTCTTGCGTCCCTCTACGCCACCAGCCCCTCAGATGGCGGCATCCGGCAAACGCAAGCGGGACGAGATCGACCAGCCCTGAAAATATGGAGACGCGTGGCGAGAACGCCGCGCACCTATCTGAATCCATCGACGTGCGAGTGCCCCGGCGGCGGAGTATCGCGCATCAGGCGCACTACGCAACCGATCACGCATGGACCCGGCACATGGACACGTTCGAAAAAAAATGCTCAGGCCGGGGCCTTACGGAGTAACGCGGGCGTTGCGGCAGGCAAACGCAAACGGGCAGATCTCAACGCTCGGCCCGATATGCGACGAGAGGAACAGAACAGGCACTGCAGAGCGTCCCGCCATATGACGGCATAGCAGAGAGGCCAGCGCAACACTATTGCGCCGGCCATGGGCATGCATCAACTGAAGAACTTCTTCACCTTGTCCAGCCACGACTGTTCCTGCGGCGAGTGACGCGAGCCGCCGGCGTGCACCGAGGTATCGAACTGGCGCAACAGGTTCTTCTGTTCTTCGGTCAGCTTGACCGGCGTCTCAACGACGACGTGCACGTAGAGGTCCCCCGGATAACCCGATCGCACACCCTTGATACCCTTGCCGCGCAGGCGAAAGGTTTTGCCGCCCTGCGTGCCTTCGGGCACCGAGAAGCTGGCCTTGCCGCCGAGCGTGGGGACTTCGATCTCGCCGCCCAGCGCCGCCGTGGCAAACGAGATCGGCATCTGGCAATGCAGGTCGTCGCCATCGCGTTCGAACACTGGATGCGGCTTGATGTGGACTTCAACGTACAGGTCGCCCGGCGGCCCGCCGTTGATGCCCGGCTCGCCGTTGCCGGTCGAGCGAATGCGCATGCCTTCGTCGATGCCTGCCGGCACCTTCACTTCGAGCGTCTTCTGCGACTTCAGCTTGCCCTGGCCATGGCACTTGGTACACGGCTTGGGAATGAACTTGCCGGTGCCGTGGCACTTCGGGCAGGTCTGCTGCATCGTGAAGAAACCCTGGGCGACACGCACCTGGCCCACGCCATTACAGGTCGGGCAGGTTTCCACCGAGGAACCGGGCTCCGCGCCATTGCCGTGGCAATGATCGCATTCGTCCCAGTGCGGCACGCGGATCTGCGTGTCGTAGCCGTTGGCAGCCTGCTCGAGGCTGATCTCCATGCTGTAGCGCAGATCGGCGCCGCGGTAGACTTGCGGGCCGCCCCGGCGGCCGCCGCCGGCGCCGCCCTGGCCAAAAATGTCGCCAAAGATGTCGCCAAAAGCATCCGCGAAACCGCCGAAGCCCTGCCCGCCGCCAAAGCCGCCGGCCATATTCGGGTCGACACCGGCATGGCCATACTGATCATAGGCCGCGCGCTTTTCAGGCTCGGACAGGATCTCGTAGGCCTCCTTGGCCTCCTTGAATTTGTCCTCGGCTTCCTTGCTGTCCGGGTTGCGGTCCGGGTGGTACTTCATCGCGAGCTTGCGATACGCCTTCTTGATCTCGTCGTCGCTGGCGTTCTTGCCCACCCCGAGCACTTCGTAGAAATCACGTTTTGCCATGGTGGCTCATCTATCCATGTCGCTCATTAAAAAACCAAGGGACGCTATCAGAATGAAGCGAAGCGGTCCTGGCCAGGCGCGTGGCCGCAGACAGTACACGGAGTACGGCAAGGCCACGCAACGACGCCAGAATCATTTTGATAGCGTCTCTAACAAAAAGCCGAGCGGTGAATTGCAATGCGTCTACATTGCGCCTCATCGCCCGGCATGGCGCGGGATGGCCAAGAGTGATAGCCATCGCCGCGGACCGATTTACTTCTTGTCGGTCACGTCCTTGAATTCCGCATCGACGACATTGTCGTCCTGCGGCTGGCCCTGACCGGCGCTTGCGCCACCCGCGGCACCACCTGCGGCACCTGCCGCGCCGGCTTGCGCCTGCATGTCGGCGTAGACTTTTTCGCCCAGCGTCTGCGCTGCCGTGCTGAGGGCTTCGATCTTGGCTTCGATGTCGGCCTTGTCACCACCGCGGACGGCGTCTTCCAGTTCCTTGGCAGCGGCTTCGATCTTCTCCTTCTCGCCGGCCTCGAGCTTGTCGCCATGCTCGGTCAGCGCCTTGCGTGTCGAGTGGACCAGCGCGTCAGCCTGGTTGCGGGCATCGGCCAGCTCACGCAGCTTGCGGTCCTCCTCGGCATTCGCCTCGGCATCCTTCACCATGCGCTGGATCTCTTCTTCCGACAGACCCGAGTTTGCCTTGATGGTGATCTTGTTTTCCTTGCCGGTGGCCTTGTCCTTGGCACCGACGTGCAGGATGCCGTTGGCGTCGATGTCGAAGGTCACCTCGATCTGCGGCGTGCCGCGTGCGGCCGGCGCGATACCTTCCAGGTTGAACTCACCCAGACTCTTGTTGGCCGAAGCCATTTCGCGCTCGCCCTGGTACACCTTGATGGTCACGGCCGGCTGGTTGTCCTCGGCGGTCGAGAAGACCTGCGAGTGCTTGGTCGGGATCGTGGTGTTCTTGGCGATCATCTTGGTCATCACGCCGCCGAGTGTTTCAATGCCCAGCGACAGCGGCGTCACGTCAAGCAGCAGCACGTCGGTCCGGTCGCCCGAGAGCACCGAGCCCTGAATCGCGGCGCCCACGGCAACAGCTTCATCCGGGTTCACGTCCTTGCGCGGTTCCCGGCCAAAGAATTCCTTGACCTTCTCCTGCACCTTGGGCATGCGCGTCATACCGCCGACCAGGATCACGTCGTCGATGTCGCTGACCTTGACGCCGGCGTCCTTGATGGCCGTGCGGCACGGTTCGATGGTACGTTCGATCAGTTCGTCGACCAGCGATTCCAGCTTGGCGCGCGTCATCTTCAGGTTCAAGTGCTTCGGACCCGAGGCATCGGCCGTGATGTACGGCAGGTTGATGTCGGTCGCAGCAGACGACGACAGCTCGATCTTGGCCTTTTCGGCAGCTTCCTTGAGGCGCTGCAGGGCGAGCACGTCCTTGGACAGGTCGACACCCTGGTCCTTCTTGAATTCGCCGATGATGTAATCGATCACGCGCTGGTCGAAATCCTCGCCACCGAGGAAGGTGTCGCCGTTGGTCGACAGCACTTCGAACTGCTTTTCGCCATCCACGTCGGCGATTTCGATGATCGACACGTCGAAGGTACCGCCGCCGAGGTCATACACGGCGATCTTGCGGTCACCCTTTTCGTTCTTGTCCATGCCAAAGGCCAGCGCAGCCGCGGTCGGCTCGTTGATGATGCGCTTGACTTCGAGGCCGGCGATGCGGCCGGCGTCCTTGGTGGCCTGGCGCTGGGCATCGTTGAAGTAGGCCGGCACCGTGATCACGGCTTCCGTGACCGGCTCGCCGAGGTAGTCCTCGGCCGTCTTCTTCATCTTGCGCAGCGTTTCGGCGGACACCTGCTGGGCCGCGAGCTTCTGGTCGCGCACCTGCACCCAGGCATCGCCATTGTCGGCCTTGACGATCTTGTAGGGCATCAGGCCGATGTCTTTCTGTACTTCCTTCTCGTCGAACTTGCGGCCGATAAGGCGCTTCACGGCGAACAGGGTGTTGTGCGGGTTGGTGACGGCCTGGCGCTTGGCCGGCGCGCCCACCAGGATCTCGCCGTCTTCCATGTAGGCGATGATGGAGGGGGTGGTGCGGGCACCCTCGGCGTTTTCGATCACTTTGGGCGTTTTGCCTTCCATGACCGCAACGCAGCTGTTCGTGGTACCCAGGTCGATACCGATGATCTTGCCCATGTGATGTGCTCCTGAATCTTTGTTCGGAAATGTTGCAAAAAATTGGTCTGGACTGGAAATGTGGCCGGGCAAACCGCTTTTCAAGGGCTTTCTCGCGAAAAAAGGGCCTTTTTTGCAGGCTCACCCGCAAAATCTTCGCTTTCCTGGAGGAAGGCGGCACCCCGGACGGGGAAAAGTCCGTGCTAGGCTCTAGCCATCTTTATCAATCTGTTAAATAAGTGGTACATAAACCACTTAAGACAGCGTTCTTCATGTCTAATGCCCGTCACGTTTCGCCAGTGCGGCAGGTCCGCCTAGTGCGCCACGTCCTTGCCCCGCTGGCTGCAGCCTCCCTTGCGCTTGCGGCCCTCACGCCGGCCCACGCTGCCGTCGCGTTGCTGGCGCCGCCACGCATGGTCGACGGCACGCAGCCGCTTGTCCTGAACCTGCTGGTGACCGCAGATGCCGGGGTACGCGCCTACGACATCCCGGAAACCCTCGAAATTACTGCGTCGGCCGCCCTGCAGGCGCCTGTGCAGGTGATCATGCGCCGTCAGACGGCAGGCCCTTCGGTGATCCGGCTGCGGCGTGGGGAGTACCGGCAGATCGCCTACACCGGGCTCCTGCCGCCGACGCTGCGCGGCGTGGTGAGGATCGAACCAACGACGCTCAATGCCGCGCCGGTACTGGTGACGCTGAATGTCGATCCAGCTGCGGCCGCCAACGTGCGCGCGGCCAACCGGGCTTCGGAAACCCCGCCGGATACGGCTTCGGCCGCGCGCAATACCTCCGTCGATCCAGTCATCGTCCCGGGCCATGAAATCAGTCACGAAGCGAACCAGGGCACAGGCCACGACACCGCGGACAATCTGGCCCATGTGCCGGTCACGCCGGTTGCCGTGGCACCGCCCAATGTCCCTGTGGCCAGCGACCTGCAGGACGAAGGCCGGCTGTCATTCTTTGACCCGATGTACCTGGCCTTCGGCCAGCGTGGCGGCACCAACGCCAAGTTCCAGCTCAGCTTCAAGTACCGGATCTTCCAAGCTGCCACGCCGACATCCAAAGGGCCGATCGACAATCTGTATTTCGGCTACACGCAGTTCTCGCTCTGGGACCTGTCGTCGGAATCGAAGCCGTTCTATGACACCAACTACCGGCCCAGCGTGTTTTACTACCTGCCCGACACGGGCGTGAAAGGCGGCCTGCTGAGCCGTCTGGCATTCGCCGGTGGCCTTGAGCACGAGTCAAACGGCCGCTCCGGTAGCGAGTCGCGCAGTATCAATACGGTGTTCATCAAGCCCACGTTCTATCTGGGTGACCTGAACAGCTGGCACGCGACCGTGACGCCCAAGCTGTACTACTACCTGAGCAAGTCCGACAACCGCGATATCGCCGATTACCGTGGCTACGCCGACCTGCGCCTGGCGTGGGGCAAGCCCGACTCATGGGAACTCGCGGCCACGCTGCGCAAGGGGATGAAAGGCTCGCATTACAGCGCGGACACCCAGGTGTCGTATCCGCTGGCCCAGTTGCTGCCGGGCACGGCGGGATACCTGGTCCTCAGCTACTTCACGGGATACGGGGAAAGCCTGCTGGACTACAACCGCAAGCGCGCCTCGCAGGTGCGCATCGGCTACAGCATTTCGCGCTGACGGCATGCCGCGCCGAGCGGCATGCACGAGATGCCCATGGCCGGCACGCAAGGCGTGCCGGCCATGGGCATGATCCATCCTGCCAGGTCCGTTGCGGACCCGCGGCCGGGTCTGCAGATCAGCGTGGTGCCGAGACGGTCACGAGTGCCGGACGCAGGACACGCTCGGCGATGGTGTAACCACGCTGCAATACGGCTACGACGGTGTTGGGCTCCTGCTCGGAGGGCACCATCGAAATGGCCTGGTGGAGGTGCGGATCGAACTTCTCACCGACCGGATTCAGCTCGACGATGCGCCCTTTCTCCAGCGCCGCCACCAGCTGGCGCTGCGTCAGCTCCACGCCTTCATGCAGCTTGGCCAGATCGCCAGAGGTATCGGCCAGCGCCGCGTGGAGGCTGTCCATGACTGGCAGCAGGTATTCCGCAAAACTCTCGATGGCGAACTTGTGGGCCTTGGCTACATCCTCCTGGGCCCGGCGGCGGATGTTCTCGCTTTCGGCCTTGGCGCGCAGGAACATTTCGTAGTGCTCCTGCGCCTTGATCTGGGCAGCTTCTAGCTGCGTAGCCAGATCGGCGGCCTGCGCGGAACCGACGTGATTGCCGTCGTCCTGCGGCACGGTCTGCTGGGCATCGCCCGCCGCGGCGGCGTTCTGTTGATCGTCGGGAGAAGCGGTGGGTTTCTGGTCTTCCATGGGCATTCACAGGTAAAAAATGATGACGTTGCCACCCTAGATGGCTACGGCACCGGGAATTTCAAGGGCTCGGGCATATGATCGGCACGGCGCCGACAGAGTGTCCGCAGAAAACCCGCAAGGGTAGGCAAAAGTGATGTTCGAAACATCCCCTTACAACGCTTACCCGTCCTGCGTTGTGCGGGATTCGTCCACTTTTTAACATGGGCAGGACAGTTCAACAGAAAAACGAGCCATGAAACTGCCCTTGCTATCCCTCGCCCTCCTGGCCATCGTGGTTGCCGCCACGCTGGTGGTCGTGATGTCGGACACTGTTACGCCGCAGCACTCGGAATACGGCATCGGCCGGATCGCCGCCCGTCACCTGCTCAGCATCACATGGTAATGCCCGACACGGCTCAATCGCGCAACTGTGTCATCCGCCGCCGGTCGCGTTTGGTCGGTCGGCCCTGCAACTGCTCGGCCGGCTCGCGGTACAGCTTGCGCCGCTCCGCTTCGACGGCGCGGGCTGCGCGGCTCGCCTCGCTTTCCTGATACAGCGTCTGCGCCACCGGCGCCGAACCCCGGGCCGCTGGAATCCCGAGCACCTCAATCTCCCAACGCTGCTGATGTGCCACGATCACCAGGCGATCGCCGGGATGCACTTCCTTGGCGGGCTTGCAGGCCTGGCCGTTCAACTGGACATGCCCTTTGTCGACCGCCTCGGTGGCGAGCGAACGTGTCTTGAAAAAGCGCGCACACCACAGCCACTTGTCAACGCGCAAGCGGTTCTCGGGGTTGGTGCCGATCTGCATGGTCAGGCCGCCGCACCCCGCGCCTGGGCACGGCTGCGCTGGGCCTCCAGGGCATGCGGATGCGGCTCGGACAACGGCCAGCCCTGTAGGTGCGTCAGGGTCAGGTCGGCCAAGGCGGCGATCCAGGACGGCGCATCGTTCAGGCACGGAATGAAATGGAAGTCGCCCCCGCCGGCATGGCGGAATTCCTCGCGGCCTTCCATAGCGATCTCTTCGAGCGTTTCCAGGCAATCGGCCACGAAGCCCGGGCAGAACACGTCGACGCGCCCCGTACCAACGCGCCCCAGCTCGACGAGGGTCGGCGCGGTATAGGGCTGCAGCCACTCGGCCTTGCCGAAACGCGACTGGAACGTGATCAGGTATTGCCCCGGCTCCAGGCCAAGCGCCTCTCCCAGCAGGCGGCCGGTCTTCAGGCATTCGCAGTGGTAGGGATCGCCGAGTTCCAGCGTGCGGCGCGGTACGCCATGGAACGACAGCAACAGCTTGCCGCCAGCGCCAAAGTCAGGGCGGCCGTGCCGTTTCCAGTACTCGAGGACGCGGTCGCGCAACGCTTCGATGTAGCCCGGATGATCGTGGAAATGCTTGACGGCCCGCAGCTCCGGCTGATTGCGCATGGCGCTGAATACTTCCGTTACCGCATCGAAGGCCGTGGCCGTGGTGGTGCCCGAGTACTGCGGGTACAGCGGCAGCACCAGAATACGCTCCGCGCCCTGGCGGCGCAGCGCGTGGATCACGGAAGGAATCGACGGATTGCCATAGCGCATGGCACAGGCCACTGTCACTTCGTGTCCTGCAGCCGTCAGGTGCTGTTGCAGCGCATGCGCCTGGCGCTCGGTATGCACCAGCAGCGGCGAGCCGGTCATGTTGGCCTCGCGCAGCCAGACGCTCTCATACTTCTCTGCCGAGGCTCGCGAGCGGAACGGCAGGATGATCACATTGAGAATCACCGACCAGAGCGCGCGCGGAATCTCCACCACCCGTGGATCCGACAGGAATTGCTTGAGATAGCGACGGACCGCCTGTGGCGTGGGCGCGTCGGGCGTACCCAGATTGATCAGCAGGACCGCAGTCTTGCTGATCTGGCCGTGCTGGAATGGCGGTTCGGGAAGAAACGGCATGCGCGTCCGGATTCCTAGTTCAGTCAAACCATTATTCTAGCCCGTGATCGTGAGGACGCACGGCCGAAAAAACGCCGGAAGAACCACACTCGACATGAGCACAGCCGTTCCGGGCGCGATACAGGACCACAAAGGATGCACGGTAACCACAGGCACCTGCGCCGGATGCGGCGCAGTGCGCTCTAGGGATGGCTGAGGGCGCTGCTGAGCAGCCGCGCGGTGATGTCGACAATCGGAATGACACGCTCGTAGGCCATGCGCGTGGGACCGATGACACCAAGCGTACCGACGATCTGGCCATCGACCTCGTACGGTGCCGTGATGATGGCCATGTCCTCGTGCGGCACCAGTTCGCTTTCGCCGCCAATGAAGATCTGCACGCCTTCGGCCTTGCTGGAGACATCGAGCAACTGCAGCAGGCCGGTCTTGCGCTCGAACACGTCGAACAGGCGGCGCAGCTTGTCCATGCTGGAAGACAGGTCTTCCACGCCCAGCAGGTTGCGCTCACCGGAAATCACCACGTCGTCATCGCTGTCGGAGACCGCCCGGCTGCCCGCTTCCACCGCCGCCTGCATGAGCGTGCTCATGTCGGCGCGCAAGGCGTTGAGTTCGCCGCGCAGATGGTCGCGCACCTCGTCGAAGCGCATGCCGGCGTAATGACCGTTCAGGAAATTCGCCGCTTCCACCAGCTGGGACGGCGAGTAATGAATATCGGTCTGCAGGATGCGGTTCTGCACATCACCCTCGGGCGTCACGACGATCAGAAGGATACGGTCGTCCGACAGGCGGATGAATTCGATCTGCTTGAACGCCTGTGAGCGGCGCGGCGTCATAACGATGCCGGCGAACTGCGACAGGTTGGACAGCACTTGCGCGGCCGACGCGGCGGTGCGATGCGGTTCCAGCTGGTGGGCCTGGCGCTGTCCCTGGATCTCGCCGCTGATCATGCGCGCGAGGTCCACGTCATCGAGCGGACGTACCGACAGCATGGTGTCCACGAACAGGCGATAGCCGCGCGGGGTCGGCACGCGGCCGGCCGAGGTATGCGGGCTGACGATGAAACCCATTTCTTCCAGGTCCGCCATCACGTTGCGGATCGTGGCCGGCGACAGGTCCAGCCCCGAGTACTTCGAGAGGGTGCGTGACCCCACCGGCTGCCCCTCGGCGATATACCGTTCGATCAGGGTTTTGAGAAGAGTGTGAGCGCGCTGATCCATGATTCTTGATTTTACGCAAAATTCCCGGGTTCGTGCGGCTGGTGCGTGTAGCGAGTTCCTGCGAAGGCCCACCGTGCTGACAATCTTCATGGGCGTGTGGTCTAATGCCGGGCATGGCATCCAACCGGCTTTCCTTTCATACCGTCGCGCTTGTCGGCAAGTATTACGCCGCGGGCATCGCCGCCCCGCTGCAGGAGCTGGCTGCGTGCATTGCCAGCGCCGGGCACGAGGTGGTGTTCGAGCGCGAAACCGCCCTGAACATCGGCCTGCAGGCCTACCCGACCCTCACCCCGCAGGAAATCGGCCAGCAGGCCGACGTCGCGGTGGTGCTCGGCGGCGACGGCACCCTGCTGGGTATCGGCCGGCAACTGGCCGGGCACGACGTGCCCCTCATCGGGGTGAACCACGGCCGGCTCGGTTTCATGACAGACATTCCCCTGTCGGACATGCACAAGGTCGTACCGGAGATGCTCGCCGGCCACTACGACACCGAGCAGCGCACCCTGCTGCAAGCCCATGTGCAACGCGACGGCGAGACGATATTCTCGGCCCTGGCCTTCAACGACGTGGTGGTCAACCGTTCCGGCATTTCCGGCATGGTGGAACTGGCGGTCTCGGTGGACGGCAACTTCATGTACAACCAGCGTTCGGACGGCCTGATCGTGGCAACGCCGACCGGCTCGACGGCCTACGCGCTGTCGGCGGGCGGACCGATCCTGCACCCGACCCTGTCTGGACTGGTGCTGGTGCCGATCGCCCCGCACTCGCTGTCGAATCGCCCGATCGTGCTGCCGCATGAAGCGGAAGTGCTGATCGAGGTGTCGAGCGGACGCGACGCCAGCGTCAACTTCGACATGCAGTCGCTGACCTCGCTGCTGCCGGGCGACCAGATCGTGGTGCGCCGTGCGGTGCAGTCCGTCACCCTGCTGCACCCGGTCGGCTATAACTATTACGCCACGCTGCGGCAGAAGCTGCACTGGCACGAATTCCCGTCGGCCGAGGACAATCGCCTCTGAGCCGGGTATCCCGCAATGCTGACCTGAAGTGTTGAGTACCGATCCGACCTTCTGACTTGATGTTGTAACCCGAACGCGCCCAACCAACCGCTTCACGACCCCGACACCGATGCTGCGCAGCCTTTCCATCCGCGACTTCGTCATCGTGCAGGCACTGGACCTCGATTTCGCGGCCGGCTTTACCGTGTTCACCGGCGAGACCGGCGCCGGCAAGTCGATCCTGATCGATGCCCTGGCCCTGGCACTGGGTGCGCGCGGCGATGCCGGCGTGGTGCGCGAAGGCGCGGCCCGCGCCGACATCAGCGCCACGTTCTCGACCACACCTGCTGTTGATGCCTGGCTGGCAGACGCAGCGCTCAATGCAGCCCTGGACGCCGACGACTCCGGTACCCTGCTGCTGCGCCGTGTCATCGACAGCAACGGCCGCAGCAAGGCCTTCGTCAACGGCGTCAGCGCCACGCTGGCGCAACTGCGCGAACTCGGCGAACAACTGGTGGACATCCACGGCCAGCACGCACACCAGCTGCTGCTCAAACCCGAGATGCAGCGTCGCCTGCTCGACACCCATGCCGGCCTTGACCCCCTGGCCGCCGATGTCGCCCAGGCCTATCGCGACTGGCGCACCGTGGTACGCCTGCGCCAGCAGGCCGAGCAGCAGTCACGCGAGTTGCAGCTCGAGCGCGAACGCGTCGAGTGGCAGGTCGGCGAGCTGGAGAAACTCGCGCCGCAAGCCGGCGAGTGGACGGAGATCCAGCAGGAGCACCATCGCCTGTCCCACGCCGCGAGCCTGATCGACGGCGCGAGCGCTGCCCTCGAAGCCCTCTCGGAAGCCGACGATGCGCTGCGCTCACGGCTCGCCGCCATCGTCCACCGCGTGCAGCAACTGGCCGACGTCGATCCCGCGCTGCAGGACATCCTCGCCGCACTCGAACCGGCCCAGGTGCAGGTCGACGAAGCCGCCCATTCGCTGGCCCGCTACGTCGACCGGCTCGATCTCGATCCGGCGCGACTCGGCGAAGTCGATGCACGCATGCAGGCGCTGCATGCCGCCGCACGCAAGTATCGCGTTGATCCCGAGGAATTGCCGGCAGAGCTGGCCGAGCGCCAGGCCCGGCTGAGCGAACTCGATGCCGCCCAGGACGTGGAGGCGCTGGCCGCACGTGAACACGAAGCAAAAAACGTCTATCTGAAGATCGCCCGGCAACTCAGCCAGAAACGGCAGCACGCCGCGCAGGCCCTGGCCACCGCCGTGACCGATGCGATGCAGGGCCTGAGCATGGCGGGCGGCCGCTTTGAGATTGCCTTGCAGACACTCGAGGAGGGTCAGGCCTACGGCCTCGAGCAGATCGAATTCCTGGTGGCCGGCCATGCCGGCGTCACACCCCGGCCGCTGGCCAAGGTGGCGTCCGGCGGTGAGCTGGCGCGCATCAGCTTGGCCATTTCCGTGATCACCAGCGAAGCCTCGCCGACACCCACGCTGATCTTCGACGAAGTCGACACCGGCATCGGCGGCGCGGTCGCCGAGGTCGTTGGCCAGCGTTTGCATGAACTTGGCGGGGCGCGGCAGGTCCTGTGCGTCACTCATCTGCCGCAAGTCGCGGCACGAGCCAATCACCATTTTCTGGTCAGCAAGGAAACTGCTCACGGCGCCACCCGCTCGCATATCGCCGTACTGGACCGCGACGGCCGTGTCGGTGAAGTGGCGCGCATGCTGGGCGGGCTGACCGTGACCGAAGCCACGCGCCAGCATGCCCACGAAATGCTGGCAGGGCCCTCTACCCCGCCTGGCACGGCAGCGGGGGACACACAGCGGGCAAACAATACGCGCGGCACGCGCCGACGCACCGGCTGAACCATGCCGCGGCCCTCCCTGCCCACGCCATGCCGCCCAGCCCTATTTCGAGGACAACATCATGATCATCGCCAACACCCGCTGGATCGCCGGCCCGCTGCTGGCCGCCACGTTGCTTGCCGGCTGCTCGCAGACCCAGTCGGCACAGCCGCTTGACCCTGAACTCGCCAAGATGGTGATGCCTGATCCCGGCCCGCCCACTGGCCGGCCGCTCGGCGAGCTGCTGGTCCGTTTTGCCATGCCGGTGACCGACAAGGCTGGCGCCAACGCCCTGGTCGCGCGCCTGAACCGCACCATCCACCGCGATGAGCCGGCGCTGCAGCTGCGCGTGCTCGATGCCGTCTCCGGCGGCAACTGGCGTATTGCCATGAGCGCCGCCACCGCAGACCTGACGGCCGAACGTGCGCTGACCATCGTGCGCGCCCTGCCGGAAATCCAGGCCGCCGAGCCGGACCGCCTGGTGCAACCGCTGCAGCCATCCCCCGGCACGCCCCGGACCCCGGCGGCCAAATAACCTTCAGCCACTCTCCTTGCGCGGAACCACGATGAAAGCCAATCAGAACCGTCGGTCGCTCTCCCCCACTGCGCGCCTGTGCGCAGGCATCATCATCACCAGCGCAGCGGCCGCCCTGCTGCTGCCCCTGCCGGCACTCGCGCAGGCCAAGCGTCCCTTGGCCGAACCCGTGCGCTACACGGGCGACATCATGGTCAAGTGGCGCGACGAGGCGGGCGCCAGCGCGACGGGGAGCAACACTGCCGGCACCAGTGACAAGCTGCTGACCGTCGCTTCCGCCACCGGCTTGCCGCTGGCGCTCAAGCGCCCGCTGTCCGGCCAGAACGCGTTGGTCTCGATCAAGGGCATGAACCCTGCCGAAGCGCCGCGCGTGGCCGAGGCACTGGCCCGCGATCCACGCGTCGCGGCGGCCGAGCCCGACCGCTGGCTGCAGCCGATGCGGCTGCCCAGCGACCCGGAATTCAATGCGCAGACCAATCTGCATGCACCGGCCGGGGCGAACCTCGGCGGCGCCAATCTGCCGGCTGCATGGGATCGTTCGATCGGTTCCACGGCGATCGTGGTAGCAGTGATCGACACCGGCGTCCTGCCGCACCCGGACCTGCAGGGCCGACTGCTGCCCGGCTATGACTTCATTGCCGAAACCGCGCGCGCCAACGATGGCGATGGCCGCGACAGTGACCCGACAGATGCCGGCGACAGCGCCACCGCCGCGGAATGCGGGAGCGGCTCGCCAGGGATCGGCGCCAATGGCAACAGCTGGCACGGCACGCGCGTGGCCAGCGTGGTCGGCGCCATCACCAACAACGGCAGCGGTATCGCCGGCGCAGACTGGAACGCGCGCCTGCTGCCGGTGCGCGTATCGGGCAAGTGCGGCGCGCGCCTGTCCGACGTCCTCGATGCCATGCGCTGGTCTGCCGGCCTCGCGGTCACCAACGTGCCAAACAATCCGACGCCGGCACGCGTGCTCAATATCAGCCTGGGCGGCGGCAGCTGTTCGTCGTTCGAGCAGCAGGCCATCGACGATGTGGCCGCGGTGGGCACCGTGGTGGTCGCAGCTGCCGGCAACACGGCCGGGGCGCCGGAAGCGCCGGGCAACTGCGCGCGCGTGGTCAGCGTGACCGCGCATGTCGACAACGGCGACAACGCACACTACGCCAGCGTCGGCCCCGAGGTCACCATCAGTGCGCCGGGCGGCGGTTGCCCGACGCTGCAGACGACCTACACCAACGGCACGGCATCGTGCGCGACGCCTTCCTTCATCCGCACCCTCAGCAACAACGGGGATACTCCCGGCAGCTATACCGTGGTGAATTCGCTCGGCACCAGCTTCGCCGCACCGCTGACCTCTGGCGTGGTTTCGATGATGCTAGCGCTGCGGCCCAGCCTGACGCCCGCGCAGATCATCGACGGCTTGCGCCAGAGCGCACGCCCGCATCCCGCCAATACCTACTGCAGCTCGGCAGCCGGCGCTGGCAAATGCGGTGCGGGCCTGCTCGACGCGAATGCAGCCCTCGCCTACGCACAGAATCCGGCCGGCTCGGGTGGTGGATCGGGCGGCAGTGGCAATACCGGTGGCGGCGGCGGTGGTGGCGGCGGGTCCGTACCGCTGTGGCTCAGCGCGCTGCTGTTGCTGCTTGGCGCCGGCGCATGCGCCATTGCCCGAAGCACCACCACAGCGCGCCGCTGACCGTACCGAGGCCGTGCGCCACACGTACCACGCCGAATCCCCAGGCGGGGTCGTGTGCCACGGGCGAGAGCCACGACTGCTCGAACCACAGCTTGACCAGCACGCCCGCGCACAGCACCACCCCGAGGAGGCGCAAGCGCTGTGACGTGATGCTTGCGCCAACCGCTTCGGAAGACGGTCCACCCTTTTCAGCGGATACGGCCGGACCTGGCCGCGTCGCCAGCGTGATGCCAAGCCATAGCGCCAGGCCGTGCAACGCGCCCGACAGGCCGGCATACCACCCAACTTCCGGCACGCGCAGCAACGCTACCGTGACGGCCAGCCCGCACACCAGCAAGGTCAGCATCAGTTGGCGCAGCGATAATGCCGCAGCCGTTCCCAGCAAAATCAGTCCCGCAGCCGCCATGCTGTTGGCCGCCCAGTGCGCCCAGGTGAGATGCACCCACATGGCCGTGGCGAGCCGCCAGACTTCACCACCCAGCACCAGCTCGCGCCGGTAGGTCCCCCATTCGGCGAAGGCTGGCAGCGTGAAGACTGCAGCCAGCGCGGCCACGCCACCGGCCAGCGCCAGCGCGCAAGCGAATCGCGTCATCCTTCGAATACCGCGTGCCAGAGCGCACGCACATGACCCGCGGCCTCGGCGAATTCCTCGAGCGGCACGCGTGCGGGGGACTGGCCATCGTCAAGCCGCAACTGGTGCTGGCGTGCCCGGAACTGCCGGTACGCATCGGCCACGCGACGCGCCAGCGTGGCATCGATCAGGCCAAGCGCACCGGACATGTGCAGCAGCGCGATATTGCCGGCATTGCGCCGCAGGACGGGATGCGTACGGCTGTGCAGCAGGACCAGATACTGCACAGTGAACTCGATGTCGACCATGCCGCCGGTGTCATGCTTGAGGTCGAACATGTCGCTCGCATGCGCATGGCCTTCCGCTACCTTGGCGCGCATGGCGACGATTTCCTCGCGCAGCGTGGCGGCGTCGCGCGGCTGTGCCAGCACCTCGTTGCGCACCTCCTCGAAACGCGCGCCGATCTCGCGGTCGCCGGCACAATAGCGCGCCCGCGTCAGCGCCTGGTGTTCCCACACCCAGGCAGCGTTATCACCTTCGCGCAGCTGATAGCGGCGGAATGACGGAAAGCTGGTGACCAGCAGGCCGGCCGCACCGTTGGGACGCAGGCGCGTATCAATGTCGAAGAGGATGCCAGCCGCCGTGTGGCTGGTCATCCAGGTGATGACGCGGCGCGCGAAGGTGGCATACACGTCGGGCGCGCGCTCGTCTTCGTCGTCGTACAGGAAGATGATGTCGAGGTCGGAGGCATAGCCCAGCTCCTTGCCGCCCAGCCGTCCATAGGCCACCACGGCAAAGCGTGGTGTATCGCGATGGCGTTTCGGCAGCTGCTGCCAGACCGTCTCGAGCACCACATCGAGCATGGCATCGGCGAGGTCGGAGAGCCGGTCGCCGATCTGTTCGACGGTGAGCACGCCCTGCAGGTCCTGCAACAGGATACGGAAGGTTTCGGCATGATGCTCGCGGCGCAGGATATCCATCTGCGTCTCGACCTGCCCGTCGGACATCGCCAGCTGGCTGGTCAGCCGCTGGCGGAAGGCCGCCCAGTCGGGCAGTGCCATCAGCGCATCGGTATCGAGCAGCTCGTCGAGCAGTTGTGGATGCCGTGTCAGGTAATCCGCCGCCCAACGGGAGGCATGCAGGGTATCGGCGACGCGCGCCATGGCCTGCGGATACTCCGACAACAGGGACAGATAGGAAGCACGCCGGCTGATTGCTTCGAGAAAATCAAGGAAGCGCCCCATGGTGCGATCGGGATGATCCTGCTTGGCGGAAAGTTCGAGCGCACGCTCGACCAGCTGGTCGAACCGCAGCCGGCTGCTATCCGGCATGGCGCGGTAGCGCGACGCCTCGCTGGTGGCACGCAGGCGCGCCAGCAGCGCTTCGGCGTCGTCGTAGCCGAGGTTCTGCAGGGCGGCGCGGCAGGTTTCGGCGCTGGCCTCGCCCTGGAGGCATTGCTGCCAGATGCTGCCGCACTGCCCGCCTTCCTGGCGCGCGGCAAAGGTGGCTTCGAACTGCTGCTCGACGCAGTCAAGATGCGGCTGCAATGCGGCCAGCAGATCGTCATAGCTGTCCATGCCCATCATCGCGGCGATGGCCTGCTGGTCAGCGGCGGAGGTCGGCAGGTGATGCGTCTGGGCGTCGTCGAGATACTGCAGGCGATGCTCCAGCTGGCGCAGGAAACGGTACGCCGTGGACAGTTCCACGACCGCCTCGGGCGCGAGCAGACCACGCGCTTCGGCAAGCGCTAGCACCTGCAACGTGGGCCGCACGCGCAGCGACGGGTCCTGGCCGCCGCGGATCAGCTGGAACACCTGGGCGGTGAATTCGATCTCGCGGATACCGCCGCGCCCCAGCTTGATATCGAAAGCCCGCTGGTTGAGCGCATGCCCGGCCAGCCCGGCCTCGCGCTTGCCGGCCTCGGCACGGATCTGCGCATGCAGCGAGCGGATTGCCGAGATCACCCCGTAGTCGAGGTAGCGACGGAACACAAATGGCGTGGTCAGCTGCTCGAGCAGACCCACCGCGTTGCGGCTGTGCGGGCTTTCCACGGCGGACACCACACGCCCCTTGATCCAGGCATAGCGCTCCCACTCGCGCCCCTGCACCATGAAGTACTCTTCCAGCATCGCCAGGCTGCAGGCCAGCGGACCTGCGTCACCATTGGGCCGCAGGCGCATGTCCACGCGAAACACGAAACCGTCTTCGGTGACATCCGCAAGCATCTGGATCAGGCGCCGCCCAAGACGGATGAAATACTCATGGTTGGACAGGCTGCGCTTGCCGCCGGCGGTCTCGCCCTCCTCGTCATAGAGAAAGATCAGATCAATATCCGACGAGACATTCAGTTCGCGCCCGCCCAGCTTGCCCATGCCGACGACGATCAGTTCCTGGCGTTCGCCGCTCTGCTCGCCGACCGGGTAACCCACCTGCGCCGCCATGTCCGCCGTGAGTTGCGCCAGCGCCGTCCGCACCGCGCACTCGGCTAGCAGTGTCATGGCTTCGGTCACCTCGGCGAGGGTCATCAGGCCGCGTAGGTCACGCTCCATGATCAGCGCCATGGTGTCCTGCCGCAACCAGCGCAGCGCCTTGCCCAACGCGGCATCGCCCGGCCCCACGGCAGTTTCGGCGCGTTCCCGCAGAGGGATGAGCCGTGCTTCCAGCCACGCCGCATCGAGCGGCTGGCCAGATTGCGCCGCTTCGGCCAGGGATGCCGCGCAGGCCGGCCGAGCCGATACAATGCGGTGCAGATAACGCGAGAAACGCGGTGCCAGCAATGCGCCGCCAGCGTCACCGGATGGCACCGGGCGCGCGGGGAGTCGGGAAAACAAGGGTTCTGACATGAGCGGAAATCGGAGGAACCGGCAATGCCGGCTGGCGGTCTGTTCATCCATCCCGGTGCGCATGCGCCGGGAAAGCACATCGTTTGCCCCGCACTTCGGTCAACAGGATCAATGCGGGCCACGCACAAGATGATGCCGATGCCGTGCGGCCCTGCCGAATGGGTTGCGCCGCCGGAATCCGTACCGCTGGCCGGAACCGCTTCGCCTCATTTTGATCGCGCCCTTAGTCAGGCACTACAGTATTGACGGATAATCTGCCCATGTCCAGCCGCGCGGCACCGCCCGCTCCCGCCACTCCGCCGACGCCCGCACCGCCCCGCAGCCTGCTGCGGCGGATAGCGCGCATTGCCGTGCGGGTGACGCTCGTGCTGGCGCTGCTGGCCGTGGCTGGCGTCGCGGCATTGCGCTTCGTAATCTGGCCGCAGGCCAATGTCTCGCACGCCTGGCTGGAGCGCGAACTCTCCCAGCGCCTGCAGATCCAGCTGACCATCGGCCAACTGGAAACCTTCTGGGATGGCTGGCGGCCAGCCTTCCGCGTGCGCGCACTGCGCGGCATCGATGCCGGGCGGCGTGACGTACTTGCTGCCGGCATGCTGGAAGGCGCGGTGTCATGGCGATCCATATCGCATTTCACACTTCTGTTCCACACGCTGCGCATCGACCAGGCCGATGTGCTCGTACGCCGCGACAAGCAGGACCAGCTGCATGTGGCGGGCGTACCTGTCAGCCCTGGCCCGGCCTCGGACAACAACCCGGCGCTCGGCTGGCTGCTGCAGCAGGGAAAGCTGACCGTGCAGGGTGCCAAGGTCCGCTGGCTCGATGAATACGCCAACCAGCCAACCCTCGAGATCGGCGACATCACGCTCGAAACCTCGCGCCGTACGCTGTACCACAAGGTCCAGCTGCGCGCGCATGCGCAACCGCTGTCGCCGGCACCCATCAGCATCTCGGCCGATTTCCGCAGCGCGCTGCTGGGCAGCGCCGGCGACTGGCGTACCTGGCATGGCCAGAGCAGTTGGGATGTCCAGGGCCTGCGCATGGCAGCCCTCACGCGTTACCTGCCGCCCAGCCTGCGGCCCGCCACCATGCGCAGCGGCAGCCTCACCAGTAGCGGCAGTGCCGAGTTCAACGACGGCACGATCATCCGCAGTCAGCTGCGCATGCGCGTGCAGGACCTCGCTATGCAATGGCGCGCCGATACCGATCCGATCCATCTACAGAGCGGCCAGGCCTTCCTGGTTCACCACGGCAACAGCAAGGGCGAGCATTCGGTCGTACTCGACCACCTGCTCTGGCGCGCCGCGCACGAGGAAGGCGTACCGGCACGCCGCACGGACGCGGCAACGCGCGAAGAGCAGGCCGAACTGCTGCCGCCCCGCAATGGCCTGCGCAATGTCACCTTCGGCTGGGCTCTCGGGCCGGACCAGCGCTTCCGGCAATTGTCCCTGAAGGCAGCCGAGATCGATCTCGACGCTGTCCGCAACCTGGCCATTCGCCTGCCCGTGGCGCCGGCCGCACTCGATACCATGCGCCGCCTGCAAATGGGGGGCCGCGTGGAGAACCTCGATCTGTCATGGCGACGCGAGGCCGGCCACGCCACCGAAGGCACGCGTACGGGGCTGCGTTACTCGGCCCGCGGGGCCTTGCGCAACGTCCGTTTCGATGCGCTACCGCAACTGCCAGGCAACGATCCGCGCCAGGCCGAAACGCTACGCACACCCGGCGCAGCCGGCCTCACCGGGCATTTCGAAGCCACCGAACGCGGTGGCGTGGCAACCTTCGACAGCCAGCAACTGACGCTGACGCTCCCCGGCGTCTTCGACGAACCCCAACTGGCCCTTGACACATTGCAGGGACGCCTGCAGTGGCAATGGCATGGCGACAAGCTGGAAGTGCGCAGCGAGCGCATGAGCTTTGCCAACGCGGACGCTGCCGGCTCGGTCAGCGGCGCATGGCGCAGCAGCGGCAAGAGTCCGGCCGGTACGCTCGATATCAAGGGACGTCTCGACCACGCCCATGTGCAGCAGGTGCCGCGCTACCTGCCTTCGGCGATCTCTGCCCATGTGCGCCACTACCTCACGGGCGCGCTGCTTGGCGGCGAGGCCCGCAACGTCACGTTCGTTGCGCGCGGTGACTTGGCCGACTTCCCGTTCCATGACAGCAAGCAGGGCGAATTCCACGTCAAGGTGCCCGTCGAAGGCCTCACCTACCAGCCTGCCCCTGCGGAACTCGAGAACGGGCAGCCCGCCTGGCCGTCATTCGAGGGCGGCTCCGGTCAGGTCGTGTTCGAACGGCGCGGCATGCATTTCGTGGTCGAGCGCGCCAACATTGTTGGTGTCTCTGGTGTGTCGGTCGCCAATGTCCAGGGACAGATCGACGATATGGATGCCGCCGACTCCGCATTGCGCATCACCGGTCAGGCCAGCGGCACGATGCAGGGATTCATCCAATACGTGAACCGCAGCCGGCTCGGCGCATGGTCTGGACAGCTCACCGCGCAGTCGCGCGCCACCGGCACGGGCGATCTCGCGCTCTCGCTCGACATGCCGCTGCATCATGTCGCCCAGACCAAGGCAAATGGCAAGCTGCGCCTGGTCAACAGCGATCTCTCCTTGCTGCCCGACCTGCCGGCCTTCATGCGCACCAACGGAGCCATCCTGATCACGGAACGCGGCCTGACGCTGGAGGGCATGCGCACCATGTTCGCTGGCGGTGAACTGCTGCCGACGGGCGGCACACAGCGCGACGGTTCGACCCGTTTCGAGGGCAAGGGCCAGATCTCGGCCCGTGGCCTGCAGGCGCTGCGCGGCGATCCGCTAGGGCCGCTCGGCGCACGGCTGAGCGGCAGCGCGCCCTATACAGCTGCGGTCAGCTTCCAGGGCGGGCGCGTGGCGGTCAGCGTGGACAGTACACTCGAAGGCCTGGCGATCGCCCTGCCGGCACCGGTCGGCAAGAACGCCGCCCAGGCGATGCCGCTGCGGGTCGAGCTGAAACCTGGCAACGCTGGCGCCAGCAGTCCGGACACGCTCAGCGTGCAGCTCGGCCAGGCCATCCAGGCCCGCTACGAACTGCAGCGCGCAGCTGGCAACCTCAAGGTCGTGCGCGGCGGCATTGGCGTCAACCAACCAGTACCAGCGCCTGCCAGCGGCGTATACGCTGACATCAACCTGCCCGAACTCGACCTCGATGCCTGGCGTGATTTCAGCGCGACGCTTGCCGAGACGCCGGATGACTCCGCCGACAATGACTACATGCCCACGCGCATCCAGTTGCGCGCCACGGCGGTGCGCATGTTCGACCGCCGCATCGATGACGTTGCGGTCCAGGCGACACGCGACCGCGACTGGCGCATGCAGATCCACTCGCGCCAGATCGAGGGCACTGCGATCTGGAACGACGCCACGCCACAAACCCCAGATGGCAAGCTGACATTGCGATTGAAGCGCCTGCTGATCCCGCAAGTGCCGGAAGCGAACGTGGTGGACGAAGCCTTTGCACGGCGCGCGGAAAGTCTGCCCTCGCTCGACCTGGTCAGCAACACGCTCGACATCGGCGGCAAGGCGCTGGGCAAGCTCACTATCGTCGCCCGCAGTGAAAAACAGGATGGGCATCCGGTCTGGACGCTCGACCGCCTCGCGCTCCAACAAGCAGCCGCCACCTTCGAGGCGCGCGGCAGCTGGCGCATTCCGCGCCGCCTGCGCAGCGAACCGGATCCCGAACGGCGCACCATCCTGTCGTTCACACTGACCATGCGCGATGCCGGCGCAATGCTCGACCGGCTCGGCCTGCAGCGTATGCTGCGCGGTGGCGATGGCACGCTCGAAGGCCGACTGGCCTGGCAAGGTTCACCGATGGCCATCGACTACCCGTCGCTGACCGGACGCCTGATGCTCGATGTGAAAGATGGCGTGCTGCTCAATGTCGAGCCAGGTGCAGCGCGCCTGCTCGGCATTCTCAGCCTGCAGGGGCTGGCACGGCTGGTGACGCTCGATTTCCGCGGCGTCGCCTCGAGCGGCACCGTCTTCGACGCGACCACCGCCAGCGCCGAGGTGCGCAACGGCATCGCCACGACCAATGACTTCCGCATGCGCAGCCCGCAGTTCACCATGGAAATGAAGGGCTCGACCAATATCCCGGCTGAGACGCAGCAACTGGAAGTCACCGTGCTGCCCAAGATCAACGCTACCACGGCGTCGCTTGCCACCACCTTCATCAACCCGGCCATTGGCCTCGGTACGCTGGCCGCCCAGTTGCTGTTTGCCGACCAGGTTTCAAGCGCTTTCCGCCAGCAGTATCGGATCTCGGGCAGCTGGAGTGCCCCGGACATCCGCAAAGTGGGCGACAATAGCGGTTCAAGCAATACTGCGGACACCAGCCAGCACAGCCCCGCCAGCAACTGAGCCGTTTGCGGCACGTGCGGCCAGCGGCGCAAGCGCCGCGACTGGTCTGCACTCTGAACTGGAGCTCCGTCATGTCGACGCCCCAAACATTCCGTGTCGCCGCCATCCAGACGGTGACCCGCCTCGACCTGCAGGACAATCTCGCACGCGCGACCGAACTGATCGCCGATGCCGCCCGCCAAGGCGCGCAGCTGGTACTGCTGCCCGAGTATTTCTGCATGATGGGCCGCCAGGATGCCGACAAGGTCGCCATCCGCGAGGCCGACGACGATGGTCCCATCCAGCGTGCACTGGCCGACGCAGCGCACGGCCACGGCATCTGGCTGGTGGGCGGCACGCTGCCGATGTGGTGCCCAGACGACCAGCGCGTGCACAACAGCTCGCTGGCCTTCGATCCGCAAGGCAAACGCGTGGCACGCTACGACAAGATCCACCTGTTTAGCTTCGCGCGCGGCGAGGAGTTCTACGACGAATCGCGCACCATCCTCGCCGGCGCCACGCCGACCACGTTCGACGCACCGTTCGGCAAGGTCGGCATGTCGGTGTGCTACGACCTGCGTTTTCCCGAACTGTACCGGCGCATGGCGGCCGACGGCGACCTGGCCTTGATTCTCATGCCGGCCGCCTTCACCTATACCACCGGCAAGGCGCACTGGGAGATCCTGCTGCGCGCCCGCGCCATCGAGAACCAGTGCTATGTGCTGGCGGCCGCCCAGGGCGGCAAGCATGAGAATGGACGCCGCACCTGGGGCCACTCGATGCTTGTCGACCCATGGGGTGATATCGTTGCGGTATTGCCGGAAGGCGAAGGCGTGGTCGTCGGCGACATCGATGCCGCCCGCCTCGCCGAAGTGCGCCAGAATCTGCCGGCGCTGCGCCATCGCGTACTGTAGAGACGGCCCGAGCCTGATTCATTGAATACAAGGAACATCATGACCCCGAGCGACCTCGGCATCCGTAACCTCGCGACCGCCAGAGACCTGCTGCTGACTCCTTACGGACTCGACGAGAGCCAGTTGCAACGCGTGCTGGCGGATATCTTCACGCACAAGGTCGATTACGCCGATCTGTACTTCCAGAGCACGCGCAATGAAGCGTGGAGCCTCGAGGAAGGCATCGTCAAGTCGGGCAGCTTCAGCATCGACCAGGGCGTGGGCGTGCGCGCCGTGTCCGGCGACCGCACCGCCTTCGCCTACTCCGACGACCTCAGCCTGCCGGCGCTGCAGCAGGCCGCCGCGGCCACGCGCACCATCGGCAAGAGCGGCTCGGGCCGGGTCAAGGTAGCCGGCACGCTGGCAGCCCAGCCAGGCCGCGACCTGTATCTGCCGAACGATCCGCTTGACTCGCTGGGCGCCAGCGATAAGGTAGCGCTGCTTGAACGCGTGGAAAAGATGGCGCGTGCTAAGGACCCGCGCGTGGTGCAGGTGATGGCCGGCCTCGCCGGCGAATACGATGTCGTACTGGTGGCGCGCAGCGATGGCGTGCTCGCGGCGGATGTGCGGCCGCTGGTACGCGTATCAGTGACGGTGATCGCCGAGCAGAACGGCCGGCGCGAAACCGGCTCGTCAGGCGGCGGCGGCCGTTATGCCTACAGCTATTTCACTGACGAGCGACTGCAGCAGTATGTGGACGAAGCCGTGGCTTCGGCGCTCGTCAACCTGGAATCGATTCCTGCCCCCGCTGGTGCCATGACCGTGGTGCTCGGTGCGGGCTGGCCGGGCATCCTGCTGCACGAGGCGGTGGGCCACGGCCTGGAAGGCGACTTCAACCGCAAGGGTTCCTCGGCCTTTGCCGGCATGCTCGGCGAGCGCGTGGCCGCCAAGGGCGTGACCGTGGTGGACGACGGCACGCTCGCCAATCGCCGCGGTTCACTGAACCTCGACGACGAAGGCAACCCGACGCAATGCACCACGCTGATCGAGGACGGTATCCTGCGCGGCTACATCCAGGACACCATGAATGCCCGGCTGATGAAGATGCCGGTGACTGGCAACGCGCGCCGCGAAAGCTACGCCGCCCTGCCGATGCCGCGCATGACCAATACCTATATGCTGAACGGCGACAAGGATCCGCAGGAAATCATCGCCAGCGTGAAGAAAGGCCTGTATGCCGCCAACTTCGGTGGCGGCCAGGTCGACATCACCAATGGCAAGTTCGTGTTCTCGGCCAGCGAGGCCTACCTGATCGAGGACGGCAAGATCACCGCGCCGGTGCGTGGCGCCACACTGGTCGGCAGCGGTCCCGAATCGCTCAAGCACGTCACCATGATCGGCAACGACATGCGTCTCGACCCGGGCATCGGCGTGTGCGGCAAGGATGGCCAGAGCGTGCCGGTAGGCGTCGGGCAACCGACGCTGCGCATGGAAAACCTGACGGTAGGTGGAACGGCCTGAACAGTGTGAAGGGGCGTCATGCACGCAGGACGCCCTCAGTCCAATACCATCCCGTCGCGGTCTACCCAGTCATAATCACGCCCAACCTGCTGCCCGCGCCGTAGCGGGTTGCGCGTGCAGTACGCAGAATAGGCCGGGTCCACATAACGATAGCGCAGATGCTCGTCGCGTCCGTCCGGAATACCCAGGCGCGCCGTGCACAGCAGCCGCTTGGGCGACTCGCCGACATCTTCCACGAAGAGTTCCGCCGGGTCGAAGCGGCGCGCATCCCACTCGGGCACCTTCAGTCCGAGCGCGCGGCATAGCAGCGTCTGCCCCGCGCACAGCCGTGCCACGGGTCGTGGCCTGCCCGCGGCATCGGGATTGAGCGCCAGCATGCGGGCCAGCGCCTCGGGCCCGGATACCGCATCGACCCACGGATGCGCGGACTTGATCAGCACTGCATTACCCGGTCCGCCCGCGCTGAAATTGAGCGAATCGCCACCACGTGCGTAGTACATGTACACCGTGCCGCCATCCATGAACAGCGCGCGGCGCTTGTGCGTATAGCCTAGCGATGCGTGACTGCCCTTCTCGTCCAGGTAATAGGCTTCGGTCTCGATGATACGCGCTGACAGCCACAGGCCGTCGAGACGGCGCCGGATGACCTTGCCCAGCAATTCGCGGGCGAGCTGGCTCGCATCGCGGTCGAAAAAGCTATCGGGAAGGGCCGGCCCGGGTGTCGGCGAATGGGGGATGCTTGTCATACCAAGGCAGACCATCTGACGGAATGTGACGGTCATTTTACAGTGCAAGACTGCGCCGCCCGGCGAGCCCGGCCTTGCCAAACCCCGACAAAGAGTGCTATAAAGCAGCTTCGTACTGAAAACCGCAACCCGACACAACCATGTCCGCCAAGTTTTACTTTTACTTTTTTGGCTATCTCACACCGCTGGCGGAAAGAGAGGATCGGTAGTACGCGACGAATTCGAAAAAACCGCCAGCCAACGCGCTGGCGGTTTTTTTTTGACCTCGCCCAATCTGATTTGCACTGAACACACCACCCAGAGACATCCCCCGGAGCCCATCATGCCGAAGAACACCGACGACTTACGCATTCGTGAACTGAAAGAGCTACAACCGCCCGCGCATCTGATCCGCGAGTTCAAGTGCTCCGAAAATGCCTCGGATGTGATCTACGACGCCCGTCAAGCCATGCACCGTATCCTGCACGGCATGGACGACCGCCTGATCGTCATCGTCGGACCATGCTCGATCCATGACACCAAGGCAGCCATGGAATATGCGCGCCTGCTGCGCGAGCAGCGCGACCGCTTCGCCGGCGAACTGGAAATCGTCATGCGCGTGTACTTCGAAAAGCCGCGTACCACGGTGGGTTGGAAAGGCCTGATCAACGACCCGTACATGGACGGCAGCTTCAAGATCAACGACGGTCTACGCATCGCCCGGGAACTGCTCCTCAATATCAACGAGCTGGGCCTGCCGGCCGGCACGGAATTCCTCGACATGATCAGCCCGCAGTACGTGGCGGACCTCGTCAGCTGGGGCGCCATCGGCGCGCGCACCACGGAGAGCCAGGTGCACCGTGAACTGGCCTCCGGGCTGTCGTGCCCGGTGGGCTTCAAGAACGGTACCGACGGCAACGTGAAGATTGCCGTCGACGCCATCAAGGCCGCGAGCCAGCCGCACCATTTCCTGTCGGTCACCAAGGGCGGCCACTCGGCCATCGTCTCGACCAGCGGCAACGAGGACTGCCACGTCATCCTGCGCGGCGGCAAAGCACCGAACTACGATGCGGCAAGCGTGCAGGAAGCCTGCGATGCGATTGCCAAGTCGGGCCTCGCGGCGCGTCTGATGATTGATGCCTCCCATGCCAACAGCAGCAAGAAGCACGAGAACCAGCTGCCAGTGTGCGACGACATCGCTCGCCAGCTTGGCGCCGGCGATCAGCGCATCATCGGCGTGATGATCGAATCGCACCTCGTGGCCGGCCGCCAGGACCACGTGCAGGGGACGCCGGTCGAGAACCTCACTTATGGCCAGAGCGTGACCGATGCCTGCATCAACTGGGACGACACCCTGAAGGCGCTGGAGTCGCTTGCCGCCGGCGTACGCCAGCGGCGTCTGGCCGGGAATGGCGGCAACTGATCTGCACGCCTGCGGCACTGCGACAGTCATCACGCGGCACGAAAGCGGCACTTGGGCCAGCAACAGAGCCCGCACCGGCAGATGAAAAAATGGCGTGTCGATGGACACGCCATTTTTTCTTTCCGGCACAGGCAGCGATCAGCGGCGTGCAAGGCTATCCGACGCGACGGTTGCGCCCTCTCTAGGTCCGCTCGCGCTGCCACAGTACGTCCGTGCCGCCATCCGCACGATTCAATACACGCGCCAGCACGAACATCAGGTCCGACAGCCGGTTCAGATACTGACGCGCGCTGTCGTTCACGGTTTCGGTGCGCTCCAGCGCCACCACCGCGCGCTCGGCGCGGCGGCATACCGTGCGGCACACGTGCGCCTGCGCCGCGGCGCGGCTACCCCCAGGGAGAATGAATTCCTTCAGGCGCGGCAGAGTGGCGTTGTGTTCGGCGAGCCACGCATCGAGCTGCGCCACGCGCTCGGTCTTGAGCAGCGTATAGCCGGGAATGCACAACTCCCCGCCGAGATCGAACAGGTCGTGCTGGATCTCCAGCAGAGCGGTGCGGATGCCGTCTGGCAGCGTTTCCGTCAACAGCACGCCGATGTGCGAGTTCAGTTCGTCGACCTCGCCCAGGGCGTGGATGCGCAGGCTGTCCTTGCCAGTACGCGTGCCGTCGCCAAGTCCTGTTGTGCCATCGTCGCCGGTACGCGTGGCGATCTTGCTGAGGCGGTTTCCCATGCGTGCGTCCTGTGAAATACAAAATGACAAGGCCGCATTATCGCCGGAACGCTGCGAGGCTCGCTACAGCGGCAACGGCTGCGATGCCCGCCTTCCGCGCCGACCTGCCCAACCCGTGAAGCTTGAGCGCAGCGGCAAGGGTCCACATGGTCGCAGGGCACGGGTTACCGGCCTTCGGGAATGCCGGCGCGACGGGCGTACAATGGCGCACAGTGCGACGCGCGCGTCGCGCCAATTCGACCGATTGACCCACGTCGCATGTCCTCGTCCCTGTTCAACCGTATTCCGCCGCTGCATCTGCTCGTCGCCTTCGAAGCGGCGGCGCGTCATGCCAGCTTTGCGCGCGCTGCCGAGGAGCTGTCGGTCACGCCGAGCGCGGTCTCGCACCGCATCAAGAACCTGGAAGAGCTGTGGGGCGAGGAACTGTTCGTGCGCGCCAGCTCGTCGCTACGGCTCACGGCCAGCGGTGCGCGCAACCTGCGCAGCGTGCAGGCCGCGCTCAAGGCGCTGAACGGTCTGGCACGCCCCGAGTTCAGCAACACGCGCGTACGGCTGCGCGTGGCCATTCCGCCGACCTTCGGCCGGCAGCATCTCGTACCGCGCCTGCCGGAGTTCGTCGCGCTGTATCCGCATATCGACATCGAACTGCATCTGGCGATTCCGTTCCTCGACGTGAAGGCGGAGGAAAGTGATGTCGAGATCCGCTTCGGCACCGGCCACTACCCGGAGTTCAAGACCACGCTGCTGCTCAACGAGCCGGTGTTCCCGGCCTGCGGGCGCGACTACTACGAGGCGGTCAATGGCCGCCGCATCACGCAGCCGTCGGACCTGCACAACCTGGTGCTGCTGCGCAGCCCGCTCGAACCATGGAAGCCGTGGTTCGAGCGGGCTGGCCTCGACTGGGAAGAGCCGCAAGTCGGTCCGCAATTCAACGATGTGGGCCTGATGCTTGAGGCCGTCACCTCCAATCAGGGCGTGGCGCTGGTGCGCCAGCGCATGGCCCAGCAATGGCTGCGGCTCGGCCAGATGGTGCGGCTGCTCGATGTGGAATCCATGTCGCCGCACGCCTATTACATCGTCGAGCGCCGCCAGATGCCGCTCAAGCCTGAAGCGCAGTATTTCGTCGACTGGCTGCTGGGGCTCGACTGGTGAACTATCCGGGGATGAGAAATTTTCGTCCCCGCCCCCCGCCGATTTCATGCCTGAGATCGCCTGTACGGCGATGCGCCGGCCGGTAGCGTGCGTTATAGTCATCCCAGCCCGTGCCGCGGCCGCCTGTTGTGCAGCGCCGCCGGCCATGACAGGGAGACACCGCATGAACGCCCCGCTCGAACCGACTTCCGCCCCGACCCGCGATGCGGCCCAGGCCGCACTGCTCTCGGCCCTCGCCGGCATCGTGCCCGACCATTGCCTGCTGTGGAAGCAGGAAGACACCATCCCCTACGAATGCGACGGCCTGGCCGCCTACCGGCAAGTGCCGCTAGCCGTGGTGCTGCCCGAGAACGAAGCGCAGGTCTGCCAGATTCTCGCCGCCTGCCATGCCCTCGGCGTGCCAGTCGTACCGCGCGGCGCCGGCACCAGCCTGTCGGGCGGCGCCATGCCGATCGGCAACGGACTGGTGCTGTCGCTGGCGCGGTTCAAGAAGATCATCAAGGTCGATCCGCTGTCGCGCACGGCCATCGTACAGCCGGGCGTGCGCAACCTCGCCATCTCCGAGGCCGCCGCGCCGCACGGACTGTACTACGCCCCCGATCCGTCTTCGCAGATCGCCTGCACCATCGGCGGCAATGTCAGCGAGAACTCGGGCGGCGTGCATTGCCTCAAGTACGGACTGACCGTGCACAACGTGCTGCGCGTACGCGCGGTGACGATGCAGGGCGAGGTCGTGGAATTCGGCTCCGAAGCGCCGGATGCCCCGGGTCTCGACCTGCTGGCCACACTGATCGGCTCGGAAGGTATGTTGGCCGTGGTCACCGAAATCACCGTGCGGCTCGTCCCCAAGCCGCAACTGGCACAGGTCATCATGGCGAGCTTCAACGATGTGGAAGCGGGCGGCAATGCAGTGGCCGCCGTGATCGCCGCCGGCATCATTCCCGCCGGGCTGGAGATGATGGACAAGCCCGCGACCGCAGCCGTCGAGGAATTCGTCAAGGCCGGTTACGACCTGGAGGCGGAAGCCATTCTGCTGTGCGAGTCGGACGGCACGCCCGAGGAAGTGGCCGAGGAAATCGAGCGCATGAGCGAGGTCCTGCGCGGCTGTGGCGCCACGCGGATCCAGGTGTCGCAGAGCGAGGCCGAACGGCTGCGTTTCTGGAGCGGACGCAAAAACGCCTTCCCTGCTGCCGGCCGTATTTCCGCCGACTACTACTGCATGGATGGCACGATCCCGCGCAAGCATATCGGCACGCTGCTGCGCCGCATTCAGGAGATGGAAGCCAAGTATCGCCTGCGCTGCATCAACGTGTTCCATGCCGGCGACGGCAATATGCATCCGCTCATCCTGTTCAACGGCGCGGATCAGGATGAATGGCACCGCGCGGAATTGTTCGGTGCGGACATCCTTGAGACCTGCGTCGAACTCGGCGGCACGGTCACCGGCGAACATGGCGTGGGCGTGGAGAAACTCAACTCCGCCTGCGTCCAGTTTTCGCCGCAGGAACTGGAAATGTTTTTCCGCGTGAAGGCCGCCTTCGACCCCGCCAAGCTGCTCAACCCGGACAAGGCCATTCCCACGCTGGCCCGTTGCGCCGAGTACGGCAAGCTACATGTGCGCAACGGCCTGCTGCCGCACCCGGACCTGCCGCGCTTCTGAGCATGAGCATGAAACAACCGAAAGCCATGACACCGCGCGCGACGTTTGGCATGTCCGAACGCGAAGGCTGGCGGCAGCACTGGTATACGATCATCTTCGAGGCCGACACGCCGGCCGGCCGGAATTTCGACCTGTGGCTGCTGGCCGCCATCGCAGCGAGTGTCGCCGTGGTGATACTCGACAGCGTGGCGGAGGTGCGTGCCGTCATCGGCCTGCCGCTGCGCATCCTGGAGTGGTGCTTCACGCTGCTGTTCACGGTGGAATACGTGGTGCGGCTGATGGTGGTGCAGCGCCCCTTGCGCTATGCATTGAGCCTGTATGGCGTCGTCGACCTGCTGGCCGTGCTGCCGACCTATCTCGCGTTCTTCTTCCCGGAGCTGTATGCGCTGATCGACGTGCGCCTGCTGCGGCTGCTGCGCATCTTCCGCATCATGAAGATCCCGCTGTACTTCGACGAAGCCCAGGTCCTGATGCGCGCGCTTGCCGCCGCGCATCGCAAGATCCTCGTGTTTCTCGCCGCGGTCGGCATTATCGTGGTCATCCTCGGCACCATCATGTATGTGGTGGAAGGCCCGGAACATGGCTTCCGCAATATCCCGGTGAGTATCTACTGGGCTGTGGTCACACTCAGCACCACGGGCTTCGGGGACCTCGTGCCGCGCACTGCGGTCGGCCAGTTCATCACCTCGGTCACCATCATGCTGGGCTACGGCATCATCGCCTTTCCCACCGGCATCCTCGGTGCGGAACTGGCTGCGACCATGCTGCGCCGGCACGTCACGGCGCGCCGCTGCGCGGCTTGCCTGACCGAAGGCCACGAGACCGACGCCCTCTACTGCCGGCGCTGCGGCGCTGAACTTCCGTCCCTTCCGCCCTCCTCCCCGGAGGTCCGCTAGCCATGCCAGCCATTCTTACCCGCCCGCTCCAATGACCGCCATTCTCGACACCTTTCGCGACCGCATCCGGGCCGCGACCGCCAGCGGCACGCCCCTGCGCCTGCGCGGCAGCGGCACCAAGGATTTCTACGGCCAGGATCCGGTCGGCGAAATTCTCGACACGCGCGCCCATGCCGGCATCGTCGCCTATGATCCCGCTGAACTGGTGATCACGGCGCGTTGCGGCACGCCGCTTGCCGATGTGGCCACCGCGCTGGCCGAGCAGCGCCAGATGCTGCCTTTCGAGCCGCCTGCCTTCGGCCCCGCCGCCACGTTCGGCGGTACCGTGGCGGCAGGCCTGTCCGGCCCGCGCCGGCAGGCCGTGGGCGCGCTGCGGGACTTCGTGCTCGGCGCCGTGGTGATGGATGGACGCGGCGACATCATGCACTTCGGCGGTCAGGTGATGAAGAACGTTGCCGGCTACGATGTCTCGCGCCTGCTGGCAGGCTCGCTCGGCACGCTTGGCCTGGTGCTGGAAGTGTCGATGAAGGTGCTGCCACTGCCAGTGGCGCATCAGACCCTGCGCTTCGAACTCGATGAGGCGCAGGCGTTGCTCCAAGTCAATCGCTGGGGCGGCCAGCCGCTGCCGATCACGGCGACCGCGTGGACGGACAACGTGCTGCATGTACGCCTGGCCGGCGCTGCCGCGGCGGTGAGCGCGGCCATCGGCAGGCTTGGCGGCACGCCCATCGATGAAACCGAAGCGCACGTCTTGTGGAGCAGCTTGCGTGAACAGTCCCACCCGTGGTTTGCGCCTGCGCTGCAAGGCCAGGCCCTGTGGCGTATCGCCGTGCCGTCGACTGCGCCGGTCCTCTCTCTGCCGGGCACGCAACTGATCGAATGGGGCGGCGGCCAACGCTGGTGGCTGACCGATGCACCCGCCGTCACGGTACGCGCTGCCGCGCAGGCGGCCGGCGGGCACGCCACGCTGTTCCGCAACGGCAACAAGGCGGATGGCGTATTCACGCCACTCAGCGCACCTATCGCGGCCATCCACACCCGCCTCAAGGATGCCTTCGACCCCGCCCGCATCTTCAATCGCGGCCGCATGTATCCGGAGTTCTGACGCCCATGCAAACCAATTTTGCCGAGTTCATCCGCAACACGCCCGAAGGCGAGGAAGCCGCCGCCATTGTGCAGAAGTGCGTGCACTGCGGCTTTTGCACGGCCACCTGCCCGACCTACCAGCTGCTCGGCGACGAACTGGATGGGCCGCGCGGACGCATCTACCTGATGAAGCAAATGATGGAAGGCGCGGAAGTCACGGAAAGCACGCGCCTGCACCTGGACCGCTGCCTGACCTGCCGTAACTGCGAATCGACCTGCCCCTCGGGCGTCACCTACGGCCGCCTCGTGGACATCGGCCGCAAGGTGGTGGAAGACCAACTCGAGGCCAAGGGCGTGCAGCGTCCGCTCGGTGAACGTGCGGTGCGCTGGGCGTTGCGCGAAGGCGTCTCGCGGCCGGCGCTGTTCGGTCCGGCCTTGAAGATCGGGCGCGCGCTGCGTCCGCTACTGCCCGGCGTGCTGCGTGACAAGGTGCCGGTGACGCGCGCGCCTGGCCAGCGACCTGCCCCGCGCCACGCACGCCGCATGCTGGTGCTGGAAGGCTGCGTGCAACCTTCCATGTCGCCCAATATCAATGCCGCCACGGCGCGTGTCTTCGACCGTCTTGGCATCTCGCTCGTCGCCGCGCCCGAGGCCGGCTGCTGCGGCGCGATCCGCCATCACATGAACGACCACGCTGGCGCACTCGACAATATGCGCGCCAATATCGATGCGTGGTGGCCGGCCATCGAGGCAGGCGCCGAAGCCATCGTCATGACCGCCTCCGGCTGTGGCGTGATGGTCAAGGACTATGGCCACCTGCTGCGCCACGATCCCATGTATGCGGACAAGGCCCGACGCGTGTCCGCGCTGACCAAGGACCTGAGCGAACTGCTGCCGGCCTACCAGGCCGAACTGGCGGCACTCGTGCGGCCCGCGCAGGATGCTCCGCGCGTGGCCTGGCATCCGCCGTGCACGCTCCAGCATGGCCAGCAGATCCGCGGGGCGGTCGAGACGCTGCTCGCCGGGCTCGGCGTCGATGTCCGCCTGTGTGCCGACAGTCATCTGTGCTGCGGCTCAGCGGGGACCTATTCGATCCTGCAGCCGACACTATCGAAGCAGCTGCGCGACGAAAAACTCGCCAACCTGCAGGCGACCGGCCCGGAGATGATCGTCTCGGCCAATATCGGTTGCCTGACACATCTGCAGAGCGGTACCGCAACACCGGTGGCGCACTGGATCGAACTGGTGGACGACCTGCTGCGGATACGCTGACGCACTACTGTGGTGGCATCGCTGTGCGTCTGATATGACAGACAGCGCCGCAACTGATGCTTGTCGGCCGCGGCGGGCGCGCCCGATAATGGCTGCAGCGCGTTTTCCGGAGTTGCCCCATGCCGCAAGCCTTTGCCATCCTGCTGGTGTTTCAGCTGATCGGCGAGATCATCAGCTACACCCTCAAGCTGCCCGTACCCGGCCCGGTGATCGGCATGATCCTGCTGTTTACCTGGCTGGCGGTGGATGACCGTCTGCTGCGCGTCATCCAGGGCACCACCAGCACCATCCTCAAGCACTTCTCGCTGCTGTTCGTGCCGGCCGGTGTCGGTGTCATGGTGCATGCCCAGCGCATCGGCGGCGAATGGTTCGCCATCGGCGTTGCGCTGCTGGTCAGTACCATTCTCGCCATCGCCACCACAGCCTGGGTGACGCGCGCCCTGATGCGCTGGCGCTCCCCCCGCACGACGGAGGAGAATCCATCATGATCGCGCCGCGTCTCACCGATGTCTGGGTCTATCTCGCCGCCAGCCCGCTGCTGTGGCTGACGGCCACGCTGCTTGCATACATCGCCGCCGTTGCCTTGTTCGAACGGCTGCGCGCCAATCCGCTGGCCAACCCGGTGATGGTCTCCGTGGCGATCCTGGTGACCCTGCTGCTGGTGACCGACACGCCCTACCATGCGTACTTCGATGGAGCGCAGTTCGTCCATTTTCTGCTCGGTCCGGCGACGGTTGCGCTGGCCGTGCCGTTGTACCAGCAGTTGCCCAAATTGCGCCGCAACCTGTTGCCGCTACTCGGCGGCCTGCTGGCAGGCTCGCTCGTCGCCATCGTGTCGGTGGTGCTGGTGGCCTGGCTGCTGGGCGCATCCGGCGAGACGCTGCGTTCGCTCGCGCCCAAGTCCGTCACCATTCCAATCGCCATGGGCGTGGCCGAAAAAATCGGCGGGCTGCCCTCCCTCACTGCGGTATTCGTGATGTGCACCGGAGTGATCGGCGCCGTCTGCGCGACACCGCTGCTCAACCTGCTGCGCATGCGCGACTACAGTGTGCGTGGCTTCTCCGCCGGGCTGGCCGCCCACGGCATCGGCACGGCACGCGCATTTCAGGTCAGCGAGGAGGCCGGCGCGTTCGCGGCGCTCGGCATGGGACTGAACGGCGTCTTGACGGCGATCCTGGTGCCGCTGCTGGCGCAGTGGATACCGCGCTGAAGACAGGCACGGCCGTGCCCGCACGGCGCGGCCGTCTTCGGTTCGGGTATGGCGTCAGGCGGGACGGGTCGCGAGCAGCAGTTCGATGTCGCCGGCCAGCTGCTCCGGCTTGGTGGTTGGCGCATAACGCTTGGCCACCGTGCCTTCACGGCCGACCAGAAACTTGGTGAAGTTCCACTTGATGGCCTCGAGACCGAGCACGCCCGGAATCTCATGCGTCAGCCAGCGATATAGCGGATGCGCGCCGGCGCCGTTGACCTCGATCTTCTCGAACATCGGAAACGTCACGCCGTAGTTCATTTCGCAGAAGGCGGCAATATTGGCCGAACCGCCCGGCTCCTGCTTGCCGAACTGGTTGCACGGAAAACCCAGCACCTCCAGCCCCCGCTCCCGGTAAGTGTCGTAGAGCGCCTGCAGGCCACGATACTGTGGTGTGAAACCACATTCGCTGGCGGTATTGACGATGAGCAGCACCTTGCCGCGAAACTGACCAAGCGAAACAGTTTCACCAGCCAGGGTACGGACATCAAAATCGTAGATCGAGGTCATGAGAGCAGAATCATGAAGCGTGTCACATCACATTGATATGCTCGGTCCCGGCCGTCAGGTCGCGCTTGCCGTCCTTGCGGCTGTTGAGCTTGATGTTCAGCCGCAGGTCATTGAGCGAATCGGCATTGCGCAGCGCATCTTCGTAGGAAATGAGATCGCTTTCGTAGAGGTCATACAGCGCCTGATCGAACGAGATCATGCCCTGTTCGCGCGATTTCTTGATGACTTCCTTGAGCTCGTGGATCTTGCCGTTGAAGATCAGGTCGGCGACCAGCGGCGTGCCCAGCATGATTTCCACGGCAGGCACGCGGCCCTTTTGCCCAAGGCGCGGCAGCAACCGCTGCGACACCATTGCCTTGAGGTTCAGCGAGAGGTCGATCAGCACCTGCTGGCGCTTGTCTTCCGGGAAGAAGTTGACGATACGGTCGATGGCCTGGTTGGCGTTGTTGGCGTGCAGCGTGGCGAGGCACAGGTGCCCGGTCTCGGCATACTGCATTGCGTATTCCATGGTGTCGCGGTCCCGGATTTCGCCGATCAGGATGACATCGGGCGCCTGGCGCAGCGTGTTCTTCAGGGCAATGTGCCACGACTCCGTGTCGATGCCGACCTCGCGCTGCGTGACGATGCAGTTCTGGTGTGCATGTACGTACTCGATCGGATCCTCGATGGTAATGATGTGGCCATGCGAGTGCGCATTGCGGTGCGACAGCATGGCTGCCAGCGTGGTCGATTTGCCCGAGCCGGTGGCCCCGGTGACGATCACCAGGCCGCGCTTGGCCATGACGATATCGTGCAACTGCGGCGGCAAGGCAAGATCGGCCACCGACGGAATGCGCGTATTGATGGTCCGCGCCACCATGCCGGGCCGGCCTTGCTGCATGAAGGCCGAGACACGGAAACGCCCGGTCTCGCGCGACTGCAGGGCGAAGTTGCACTCGTGCGTGGCATCGAATTCGGCGGCCTGGCGCTCGTTCATGATCGAGCGCACCAGGATCGTGACCTGGGCAGCCGTCAGCGGTTGCGGCGACACCGGCGCGATCTTGCCATCGACCTTGATGGCCGGCGGAAAATCGGCGGTGATGAACAGATCCGACCCGCGATTGGCTGCCATCATCTGCAGCAGGTCATGGATGTACTTTTCGGCAGATTGCTGATCGAGCATGATGGGGTCCACCCGTAAAACGGCCGGGCGGACCCGGCTGCGAACCGTTGTGGTCAGCGGTTCATGAAGACATCAGGATTCTTTGCGACGGCACGCGCGCTGTCGAAGCCGACGACGCTGCGTTTCACCAGATCGACCAGGCACTGGTCGAGCGTCTGCATGCCCATGGCGGAGCTCGTCTGCATCATGGAATACATCTGCGCGATCTTGTTCTCGCGGATCAGGTTGCGGATGGCCGGCGTGGCGATCATGATCTCATGCGCCGCGACCCGGCCGTTACCGTCGCGCGTCTTGAGCAGCGTCTGCGAAATCACTGCTTCCAGCGACTCCGACAGCATGGTACGCACCATCTCCTTCTCGGCTGGCGGAAACACGTCGACCACCCGGTCGATGGTCTTGGCTGCCGAGCTGGTGTGCAGCGTGGCAAAGACGAGGTGGCCGGTTTCCGCCGCCGTCAGCGCCAGGCGGATGGTCTCCAGGTCGCGCAGCTCGCCGACCAGGATCACGTCCGGGTCCTCGCGCAGCGCCGAGCGCAGGGCATTGGCAAACGAGTGCGTATGCGGCCCGAGTTCGCGCTGGTTGATCAGGCTCTTCTTGGAACTGTGCACGAATTCGATCGGGTCTTCCACCGTCAGGATGTGACCCATGTCGTTTTCGTTGCGGTGGTTGACCATGGCCGCCAGCGTGGTCGACTTGCCCGAACCGGTCGGGCCCGTCACCAGCACAAGGCCGCGCGGCTTCATGCTCAGTTCCGAGAAGATCGCCGGCGCCTTGAGGGTCTCGAGCGTCAGCACTTCGGAGGGAATCGTCCGGAACACCGCGGACGCGCCACGCGACTGGTTGAAGGCATTGACCCGGAAACGCGCGAGGCCGGTGATCTCGAACGAGAAGTCGACCTCGAGGTGCTCTTCGTAGACCTTGCGCTGGCTGTCGCTCATGATGTCGTACACCATGGCGTGCACATCCTTGTGCTCGAACGGCGGGACATTGATGCGGCGCATATCGCCGTGAATCCGGATCATCGGTGGCAGGCCGGCCGACAGATGGAGGTCGGAGGCCTTGCTCTTGACAGCGAAGGCAAGCAGTTGCGCGATGTCCATCTATAATGCCCCCGGGTTCGATTATCTCTTTATATCGCTGGATTATGTCCGACATTCTCGCCAACTTGCAAGCCGTGCGCCAACGCATTGCCACGGCGCAACAAGCGTGCAGCCGGGCCGATCCGGTCACGCTGATGGCGGTCTCCAAGACCTTTTCTGCGGAATCGGTCCGGGAGGCGGTGGCGGCCGGCCAGTCCTGCTTCGGTGAGAACTATGTGCAGGAAGCGCTGGGCAAGATGGCTGCGTTGGCCGATCTGCGTCCGCAGCTCGAATGGCATTTCATTGGTCCGCTACAAAGCAACAAGACCCGGCAGGTCGCCGAGCACTTCGACTGGGTACATTCCATCGACCGCCTGAAGCTGGCGCAACGGCTCTCCGAGCAGCGCCCCACCGGGCTGCAGCCGCTGCAAGTCTGTATCCAGGTCAATATCAGTGGGGAAGCTACCAAGGGCGGTGTCGAGCCGGCCGAGGTCCTGCCCCTGGCACAGGCAATTGCGCCACTGCCGAACCTGCGCTTGCGCGGCCTGATGGCAGTACCGGCACCATCCGACGATCCCGCTGAGCAACGCCGCGCCTTTGCGGCGCTACGCCACGCCCTGGATACCCTGCGAACGGGGGGTCTCGCAGTCGACACTCTCTCGATGGGCATGTCGGCCGATCTCGAATCCGCCATTGCCGAGGGCGCGACCATCGTCCGCATCGGCACAGCCATCTTCGGCGCGCGCCCACGCGCCGCTCACTGATCACGCACGGAATGACATCATCATGCTGACACAATCGACCTTTGCTTTCATCGGCGGCGGCAACATGGCCACCGCGCTCATCGGTGGCCTGCGCAAGCGCGGCGTGCCGGCAAGCGCTATCCAGGCCGTCGACCCGTTCGCGGACGCGCGCCAGCGGCTGTCCGCCGACTTCGGCATCGCTACCGCCGATGCACCGCACGCCGGACTGCGCGCAGCTGATGTGCTAGTACTGGCAGTCAAGCCGCAGCAGTTCCGCGAGGCCTGTGCAGCGCTCGCGCCGCATCTCGGTGACAGCCTGGTGATCAGCGTCGCCGCCGGCATTCGCCTGACCGACCTGTCGCGCTGGCTCAACGGCCACAGCCGCGTGGTACGCGCTATGCCAAACACGCCGGCCCTCGCCGGCATGGGCATGACGGGCCTGGCCGGGCCGGCCGGGTTGCCGGCTGCAGACCGCGACATGGCCAGCGCCGTGGCCAATGCCGTCGGCAAGAGCCTGTGGGTGGCTGACGATGCGCAGATCGATGCGGTGACGGCCATCTCCGGCAGCGGTCCGGCCTATGTGTTCTATTTCATCGAAGCCATGCAGCGCGCCGCCACGGAACTCGGACTGAGCGCCGAACAGGGCCGTGCACTGGCAGTGGAAACCTTCGTGGGTGCGGCCACGCTGGCCGGTGAATCGCCGGAAGCCGTGAGCACGCTGCGCGAGCGCGTTACGTCGAAGGGCGGCACGACCTACGCCGCGCTTACCGCCATGGCCGATGCCGGCATGGGCGATGCGTTCGTGCGCGCCATGCAGGCCGCCGCAGCGCGGGGGCGCGAGATGGGTGAGGAATTCGGCCGCCAGTGAGGGCGCTATACCATGGCTGTCAGGGCCGCCAGCGTGAGCACCACCGCGGTGCATCGTCCAGCCGTATCCGCTGGATGCGCGTGACTGTCACTCGCCACCCGCAGCAGACCATCAGTTGGGTAGCGCCTTGTTGTCGCGCTGCTCCTCGCGGAACTGGCGTTCCAGTTGCGTGAGCCGCGCATCCACTTCCGAGAGCAGATAGAAATCGCCATCGCCCGCCTGCCGGGCGATGCGCAACTGCTGCACCGCCTCGTTCAGCGAACCTTCGAGCGCATAGCGCTCGGCCAGCGCCTGATGCTGCTGCACCCGCTTGCCTTGCGCGGCATACGCGCGCGCCAGCAGGTTCCACCAGATGGCCTGGCTGCGGTCGTCACGCGTCTTGCCGCGCAGGAACGTCACCGCCCGGTCCAGCCGCTGCGCGCCCAGCAGCGTCTCGCCATACGTCACCGCCGCAGCCCGCGACAGCGGATACACCTTGACCACCGCAGCCGACTGCGTCAGCGCCTCGTCCATGCGACCGCGTGCACGCATCAGCTCGATGGCGAGCAGATCGAGGCTGAGGCTGCCCGAGGTCTGCGCCGGCAGGTTGCCATAGGCGCGCCGCGCTTCCTGGAGCGCCGCCTCGGCGGCATCGTAGCGGCCCAGCTGCTGTTCGGCGACGGCGATGCCGTACCACAGGCCGGCCACCTGTTCGGGACGCGCACCCTGCAGCGCCGTACGCATGCTGTCGCGCACGCTGGCCTGCCCATTCGGCGCGGTCTCCTGCAGCACCCGCGCGCGCGCCTTGGCGAACATGAACTCCGATGGCGTCGGCTGGCGGCGGTAGTTCAGGCCACGGATACGGTTCTCCATGTCGGCGATCCGCTCGGTCGTTACCGGGTGCGTGCGCACATACGACGGCACCGACGATTCGCTGATGCTGGTGGCGCGCTGCATACGCCGGAAGAAATCGGCCGTGCCCTGCGGATCGAAACCGGCCGCGAGCATGATCTGGAAGCCGACGCGGTCGGCCTCGCGCTCGGCATCACGCGAGAATGACAACTGATTCTGCACGGCCGCCGCCTGCCCGCCCAGGGCCAGCGCCTGCGCCGCATCGGGACTGGCCGAAGCAGCCAGCCCGGCGAGCAGCAGGCTGCCCAGGGCGATCCACATCGACTGTTCCGACTTGCCAATGCCGCGCGCGATATGGCGCTGTGTGACGTGGCCGATTTCATGGCCAAGCACGGCAGCCAGTTCCGATTCCGTATCGGCGGCCGTCAGCAATCCGGAATGCACGCCGATATAGCCGCCCGGCAAGGCGAAGGCATTGATGGAACGGTCACGCACACCGAAAATCTCGAAGCCCGAGGCAAACGAACCGCCGCCGCCCGAGCCAGCCACGTGCTGCTTGCGCGCGGCTTCGATCAACCGGTAGCCGATTTCGTTGAGGTAATCCGTCAGCAGCGGATCCGACATATAGGCAGGATCGCGCCGGATCTGCCGCATGATGCGGTCGCCAAGGCGGCGTTCCATGTCGGGCGACAACGAGGCAGTCGACGGATCGCCCAGATCCGGCAACTGGTTGCCGGGCTCGATGACGGTACTGTTGCGCAACCCGAACTCGGAAACCTGGCCAGCGCGCACGCTGCGTTCCAGGTTGCCCTGCACACGGTCGGCCGCACGGGCAGCGTCCTCGCTCATCGGCAAGGGCGCACCCTGGGCGTGCGAGGTGGTGCACAGAACCATCAGCAGTGCCGCCGCCAGTGGCCGGCGCGGCATGGACAGGGCAGGAAAAGGAGATCGGAAGACGCGCATGTTGCTATGATAGCGTTCTCTGCCAACCGTTCCCGGCTGCAGGTGTAACCGCATATCTGACGGCTTGCAGCAGCCCGTGGAACCCGACTCGAAGCGACTCAAGCACATGACCGGATTGACCCATTTTGACCACGCCGGACAAGCCCATATGGTGGATGTCGGCGCCAAGGATGTCACGCATCGCGTGGCCGTGGCCAGCGGCACGATCCGCATGTTGCCGTCCACCTTTGCCCTGGTGCGCGACGGCACCGCCAAGAAAGGCGACGTACTCGGCATCGCCCGCATCGCTGCCATCCAGGGCGCCAAGCGCACTTCGGAACTGATTCCCCTGTGCCATCCGCTGGCGCTCACGCGCGTGACCGCCGAGTTTGCGCTCGACGAAGGCAACGCCACCGTGACCTGCACCGTGCAAGCCGAGACGCGCGGCCAGACCGGTGTGGAAATGGAAGCGCTGACGGCCGTGCAGGTCGGCCTGCTGACAATCTACGATATGTGCAAGGCTGTCGATCGCGGCATGGTGATCAGCGACGTGCGGTTGCTGGAGAAACATGGTGGCAAGTCGGGGGACTGGCACGCCAATGCCTGAACCCATGGCGGCGGCCCATGCAAAAGCTGCCGCCGTCCATCTCCTTGCCGGTTTTCACGCGCTCCACCGAACCATCCCAAAAGCGGCGCGTGACAGCGATGGGCTCAGCTCCATCGCGCGTCCAGAACCCCTACGTCACACTCCGCCCTCGCCCATATCCGGTCGATACCCACACCGCGCCCCGGTGAAAGGCGTCCGGGCCAGTTACTCCCACCCGCCACCATCATCAAAACGGTACGCCAGGCATTGCCTTGCGTGAACACGGTATGACCCTCTGGACGGAAACCGATGACCAAGGCGCTCTCCGCCATCTCTCAAGCCATTTCGTATCATTTTTCTGCCTTTCAAATATTATTTTTTCTGTTTTTCATCATTGAAACAGCATAAATAAAAGAAAACGGAACATTTAATCCCGTTTTTAAATATAATCCCCCCTTCCGTACCAAGAAGTTCTGTCGTTCGTGGAGATCCAGACGTGAAACAACAATACAAACTGCTCGCCGCCACCCTGCTCAGCGCCGCCACCTTCAACGTGGCGGCTGATCCGGCTTATCCGTCCCGCCCCATTACTCTGATCGTGCCGTTCGGCGCGGGCGGTGCCTTCGACGTGGTGGCCCGCATGACGGCCAAGCAGGTCGGTGAAGAACTGAAGCAATCGGTCGTGGTGGAAAACAAACCCGGCGCGGGCGGCACGCTCGGCGGCAAGCTGGTCGCCAATGCCAAGGCGGATGGCTACACGCTGCTGTTCTCCGGCACCGGCCCGATCTCGATTGCGCCGGCCGTGTACAAGAACCTCGGCTACAGCCCGGCCAAGGCGCTGGCGCCGGTGGTGCAGCTGACCTCGTCGCCGCTGATCCTGGCGGCCTCGGACAAGTTTCAGGGCAAGACGGTGCAGGACTTCGTGGCCCAGCTGAAGGCCTCGCCGGGCAAGTACAACTACGCGTCCTCGGGTAACGGCACGATCGTCCACCTGGCCGGCGAATACTTCAAGACGCAGACCAAGACCGACGCCGTGCACATTCCGTTCGGCGGTGGCGCGCAGGTCGCGACCTCCCTGCTGGCCGGCGAAACGCTGTTCTCGATCACCAATATCCCGAACGTGCGCAGCCACATCGAGGCCGGCAAGCTGCGCGGTCTGGCGACCACTGCCGCAAAGCGCTCGAGCGCCTTCCCCAACCTGCCGACCATGCGCGAGTCGGGCTACCCGCAATTCGACCTGACCGGCTGGATCGGTATCTTCGCGCCGGCCGGCACGCCGGCAGCCATCGTCGAAAAGCTGAACGCCGCTTATGTGAAGGCCATGCAGGATCCGGAACTGAAGAAGCGCCTGGTCGAACAGGGTGACGAAGTCGCCACCGGCTCGGTGGCTGCCTTCACCTCCTTCGTGGCGAAGAGCGACGAGCAGTGGAGCAAGATCGCCACCTCGGCCAATGTCAAGATCGACTGAGGCAACCATGGTCTGCAAAATCAGTGACCTGCGCGCGCGCATGCGCGCCAACCAGCGCCTGATCGGGCTGTGGTGCTCGCTCGGCTCGGCGACGGCGGTGGAAGCCCTATCGACGATTCCCTACGACTGGTTCCTGCTCGACATGGAACATTCGCCCAACGAGCTGGGCGACATCATCGACCAGATGCGCGTGCTGGACTCCAGCAGCGTCGCGCCCGTGGTGCGCCCGCCGTGCAACGACCGGGTGCTGATCAAGCGCATGCTCGACGCCGGGGTGAAGAACTTCCTGTTCCCGTACGTGCAGAGCGTGGAAGAAGCGCGCGAGATCGTGCGTGCCACGCGCTACCCGCCGGCCGGTGTGCGCGGCGTGTCGGTGGCGGGCCGTGCCGCCTGGCATGGCGCACGTCCGAACTACCTGCAGGAAGCCGGTGACGAGATCGCCATCGGCATCCAGATCGAGACGCTGGAAGCCTTTGCCGCCATCCCCGGTATCGCGGCGCTGCCGGAAGTCGACATGCTGTTCTTCGGCCCGGCCGACCTCTCGGCCGATATGGGCATGCTGGGGCAGGCCGATCATCCGGAGGTACGGGCCCAGATCGTCCGCGGCATCGAGCAGGTCAGGACACACGGCAAGATGGCCGGCGTACTGGCCCCCAACCTCGAGGCTGCTGGTGTTTATGCCCAAGCCGGCGCGCAATTCATCGGCATCGGCAGCGACCTGGGCAGCCTGCGCGCCCAGGCGCAGAACCTGCTGAACGCGGCCGGGCAGTTTACGGCCTGATTGCCGACCAGGAGGGTCCGCCCGTCCGCGGGCGCCCTCCGGTCCGCCCTCCACAACGTCACAATCCCCACCAGGCAAGGCTCTGCCGCGTCCCGGAAGCGTCAGGAAATTGGTGTATCCTTGGTGGTGTGTGTAACAACGACGCGACGCGCACGCGCGCCATGAACGACTCATATCCCAGTCCGAAGTTTTCCGCGAAACTAGCTGATAAACCCCGCACCCTGCTGGAACGCCTGACCGACCTGATCTCGCCGGAGCCCGAATCGCGGGACGAACTGCTCGAGATCCTCCAGGACGCCCATGCCCGCCACCTGATCGACGCCGAATCGCTTTCCATGATCGAAGGCGTGTTCGAGGTTTCCGATCTGTGCGCCCGCGACATCATGGTGCCACGCGCCCAGATGGACGCGATCAACGTGACCGATACGCCGGAAACGTTCATTCCCTTTGTGCAGCTCACGGCGCACTCGCGCTTTCCCGTCTACGAAGACAGCCGTGACAACATCATCGGCGTGCTGCTCGCCAAGGACCTGCTGCGCTACTTCACCGATACCGATTTCAACCTGCGCCAGCTACTGCGTCCGGCGGTGTTTATTCCCGAGTCGAAACGCCTCAACATCCTGCTGCGCGAGTTCCGCGTGAACCGCAACCACATTGCCATCGTAGTCGACGAATACGGTGGCGTGGCGGGCCTCGTGACCATCGAGGACGTGCTTGAGCAGATCGTGGGCGATATCGAGGACGAATACGACTTCGACGACACCGGCGACAACATCATCCCGTCACAGGATGGCAGCTTCCGCGTACGCGGCCTGACCGAGATCGAACAGTTCAACGAGACGCTGGGCACGCAGTTCTCCGACGAAGAGGTGGATACCGTCGGGGGACTGGTTTCCAGCACCCTGGGCCGCGTGCCGACGCGCGGCGAAAAAGTCGAGATCGAAGGCGTGCAGTTCGAAGTGGTGCGCGCCGACGCCCGCCAGGTGCATGTCCTGGTCGCGCGCAAACTCCCGCCAGTCCTCCACGACAGCGCGGTGGCATGACCGCCACGCCGCTGACTGCACCGCTGCCCGCGCTTGGCTTGACGCATCCACGGCGCGCCCTGCCGCTTGCTGCGGTGTTCGGGGTGATGCAGACGCAATCGTTCGCCCCCACCGGCTGGTGGTGGATGCAACTCCTCGCGCTGACCGGCCTGGTGGTCCTGCTGCGCGCCAGCCGCTCGACCCGCATGGCCGCGCTCACCGGCGCCATGTTCGGCCTCGGGTGGTTTCTCTCCGGCATCTGGTGGCTGTACATCAGCATGCACACCTACGGCGGCATGCCGGCCTGGATGGCGGCGCTGGCGGTGGTGCTGTTCTCGCTCTACCTGTCGCTCTACCCCATGCTGGCCAGCGCGGCCTGGTACCGCCTGACGCGCCATGCGCCGGACGCGCGCTGGACGCCGCTGCTGTTTGCCGCGCTGTGGCTGCTGAGCGAGTGGCTGCGCGGCGTGGTATTCACCGGTTTTCCGTGGCTGGCGAGCGGTTATCCGCATACCACCGGCCCGCTCGGCGGCTATGCCCCACTGGTCGGCATGTACGGGATTGCCGGTCTCGCGGCGCTGATGGCGGCCGTGATTGCACGCGCCACCTGGTACCGTACCGGCTCGGTCCTGCGCCGCGCGCTGCTGGTCGCCGTGGTGCTCGGCGCCGGCTGGGGCCTGCGCCAGATCCCGTGGACCGAACCGGCCGGCAAGCCGATTGCCGTACGCCTGCTGCAAGGCAACGTGCCGCAGAACATCAAGTTCGAACCGGTGGGCGTCGAAGCATCGCTCGATCTCTACCGCGACATGATTACTGCGGCGCCGGCCGACCTGATCGTCACGCCGGAAACCGCCTTTCCGATTCTCGTGCAGCAGATGCCCGAGCCATTGGCGCATGAACTGCGTACGTTCGCGGACACCTCCGGCAGCACGCTGCTGCTCGGCATGGCGGGGGCGGACTCACCGGTGGATTTCACCAATAGCGTATTCGGCGTATCGCCGGGTGTCGCCGGTGTCTACCGCTACGACAAGCACCACCTGGTGCCCTTCGGCGAGTTCATCCCTTTCGGCTTCCGCTGGTTCGTGGACATGATGCACATGCCGCTCGGCGATTTCCGTCGTGGCGGGCCGGCGCAACCAGCGCTGGACGTGCGTGGGGTACGCGTCGCACCGAACGTCTGCTACGAAGATCTGTTCGGCGAGGAAATCGCCCTGTCGCTGCGCCATCAGCCGCAACCGGCGAATGTGCTGGTGAACGTCACCAATCTGGCGTGGTTCGGCGACACCATCGCCCTCGACCAGCACCTGCAGATCTCGCAGATGCGCGCGCTCGAGAGCGGCCGGCCGATGCTGCGCGCCACCAATACCGGTGCCACCGCGCTGGTCACCGCCGACGGCACGATTGCGGCCCGGCTGCCGCATCTCACGCGCGATGCGCTCACGGTGCAGGTGCAGGGCATGCAGGGCCTCACGCCCTATGTGCGCACCGGCAACAGCGTGGTGCTCGGCGCGGCGCTGCTGGTTCTGCTCGGAGCCCTGGGGCACGCCCTGCGGAATTCCCGAGACGGCGCCAAAAACCGTTAAAATCACGGGTTAGGCCGCATCCCGGCCGCTCAGGCTGCCCGCCCTGCGTGGCAGCTGCTGAAAACATGCTCCGTCGCGCCGCCGCGCGGCGGGCCGCCCTGCTGCTCCAACTGTCTTACCTGGCCGATCGCGTATGCTGACTTTTCAACAGATGATTCTTACCCTCCAGTCGTACTGGGACCGGCAAGGCTGCGCCCTGCTGCAACCGATCGACCTGGAAGTCGGCGCCGGCACGTCCCATGTGCACACCTTCCTGCGCGCCATCGGCCCGGAACCGTGGCGCGCGGCCTACGTGCAGCCTTCGCGCCGGCCCAAGGACGGCCGCTACGGCGAGAACCCGAACCGCATGCAGCACTACTACCAGTACCAGGTGGTGATGAAGCCCGCGCCGGAAAACATCCTGGAGCTGTATCTCGGCTCGCTCGAGGCGCTCGGCTTCGACCTCAAGCAGAACGACGTGCGCTTCGTCGAGGACGACTGGGAAAACCCCACGCTCGGCGCCTGGGGCCTGGGATGGGAAGTCTGGCTGAACGGCATGGAAGTGACGCAGTTCACCTACTTCCAGCAGGTCGGCGGCATCGACTGCAAACCCGTGACCGGCGAAATCACCTACGGCATCGAACGGCTCGCCATGTACCTGCAGAAGGTCGAGAATGTGTATGACCTGGTCTGGTCGGAGTGGGAAGAGCCGGGCCCCGACGGTCCGGTCAAGCGCCGCCTGACGTATGGCGACGTGTACCACCAGAACGAAGTCGAGCAGTCGACCTACAACTTCGAACAGAGCAACACCGACATCCTGTTCCGCCACTTTGCCGAGCACGAGTCGGAAGCGCGTCGCCTGATGGGCGGCGACGCCGCGCCGGAAGACGCCGCCGCTGTCGCGAAACTGGCGCTGCCGGCCTACGAACAGGTCCTGAAGGCCGCGCATACCTTCAACCTGCTCGATGCCCGTGGCGCCATCTCGGTCACAGAACGGGCCGCCTATATCGGCCGCATCCGTAACCTTTCGCGCATGGTGGCGCAGGCCTTCTACGAATCGCGCGAGCGGCTCGGCTTTCCGATGTGCCACACCCCGGCTGCCCGCCGCGCCGAGGCGGCCGCATGACACGCGCCTTCCGCCTCGTCATCCGGACGGCAGTGGCGGCACTGGCAGCCTGCACGACGCTGCCAGCCGCAGCAGTCGCGCCGGCAACCAAGAACACCTACGCCGTGCCTGCCGAGCTGGGCAGCCTGTGCACCGACACCACGCGCCTCGAGCATGTGCTGGCCACCAAGCTGCAGCCGCAGCCCCAGGCGCTGGACCAGTGGACCAGCCTGCTGCGCACGCTGACCTGCGATCTCGCCGGCAAGCAGGATCTCGGCTGGCGGCGCGTGCCGCTGCGCAGTTACACCACGGTGGTCTCCTACCCGCTGACGTGGGTCGAGTACCAGACGCGCGGCGGCAAGGAACGGCGCATCGTGCGCAACTACCGCGCGCGCAGCCAGATGCCGCAGAAGCTGGAGTTCTGGCTTGGCGGGCATATCGACGAAGTGCAGTACGATGCCCGCCGCCATACGCTGGCCGCACGCTTTCCCGCCGCACGCAATCCACAGGATCCGCCCAGCGCCGGCTGTACCGGCACGCGCTTGAGTTTCCGCCAGCAGCAGGGCGCGTGGTTCCTGTCCGGCATCGAACCGCTGCCGCGCCTGCCGTGCCGGCTTGGCTGACCCGTCATGCCATCGGATTGCCCAATATCGGCCCCTCATCGCCCAACATTTGACTGTCGTCCCCTATGTCTGACTCGCTCCTGATCGAACTGCTTACTGAAGAACTGCCGCCGAAAGCGCTGGCAAAACTGGGCGACGCTTTCGCACAGGGACTGGTCGCGGGACTGCAGTCGCGCGATCTGCTCGAGCCGGGCGCACGCCACACGCCGTTCGCCACGCCACGCCGGCTGGCCGTGCTGATCGACGGCGTACGCGCCGTGGCGCCCGACAAGGCGATGCGCGAGAAGGTGCTGCCGGTGAGCGTGGCGCTTGATGCCGATGGGCAGCCCACCGCACCGCTGCATAAGAAGCTGGCAGCGCTCGCCGCGAATACCGGCGTTGCCGCCATCGATCCGCAGACGCTCGAACGCGCGCAGGATGGCAAGGCGGAGGCGCTGTTCTATCGCTACACCGCGCGTGGCACCGCGCTGGCCGATGGCCTGCAGGCGGCGCTTGACGACACGCTCGGCAAGCTGCCGATTCCGAAGGTCATGACCTACCAGCGCCCCGACGGCGCGAGCGTCAATTTCGTGCGTCCGGCGCATCGCCTCATTGCGCTGCATGGCGCGAGCGTCGTGCCGGTCACGGCGCTCGGCCTGCAAGCCGGAAACGTGACGCGCGGCCACCGCTTCCTGTCGTCAGGCGACATCATCATTCCGCAGGCGAATGCCTACGCGGACGTGCTGCGTGCCGAAGGCAAGGTCATCGCCAGCTACGCCGAGCGCCGCGACACCATCCGCGCGGCCTTGCTGGCCCAGGCCGGCGCAGACACCGTGGTGATGCCCGACAGCCTGCTCGATGAAGTGAACTCGCTGGTCGAGTATCCAGTGGTGTATGCCTGCCACTTCGAGGAAGCCTTCCTCCGCGTGCCGCAGGAATGCCTGATCCTCACCATGCAGACCAACCAGAAATACTTTGCGCTGACCGATGCCGCAGGCCAGCTGCGCAACCGCTTCCTGATCGTTTCCAACATTGAGACGGCGACGCCCGAGGCCATCATCGAAGGCAACGAGCGCGTGGTACGTCCGCGCCTGGCCGACGCGCAATTCTTTTTCGAACAGGACAAGAAAAAACCGCTGGCCGCGCGCGTGCCACTGCTCGACAAGGTGGTGTACCACAACAAGCTCGGCAGCCAGGGCCAGCGCGTGGCGCGTCTGCAGCAACTGGCAACCGGCATCGCCGCCCTGCTCGGCGCGGATGCCGCGCTGGCAGCACGCGGCGCCGAACTGGCCAAGGCCGACCTGCTGACCGACATGGTCGGCGAGTTCCCCGAACTGCAGGGCACCATGGGCACGTACTACGCGCGCCATGATGGTGAGCCCGAGGACGTGGCGCTGGCCTGCTCGGAACACTACCAACCACGTTTTGCCGGCGACGCCCTGCCGTCCACCGTGACGGGTACCGTGGTCGCACTGGCGGACAAGCTGGAAACGCTCGTCGGCATCTGGGGCATCGGCCTGCAGCCGACCGGCGACAAGGACCCGTTCGCGCTGCGTCGCCATGCGCTCGGCGTGATCCGCATGCTGGTGGAAAAGCCGCTGCCGCTGTCGGTGCCGCAGTTGCTGGCGCATGCCGAAGCGACGTTCAACGGCATTGCGGCCTACAAATCGTCGTCCGCCGAAGTGCGCGATTTCATCGATGACCGCCTGCGTGGCTACCTGAAGGACAAGGGCTACAGCACGCAACAGGTCGAAGCCGTAGTCAGCCTGCAGCTCGAGACGCTCGACGATGTCGTGCAACGTCTCGACGCGGTGCAGGCCTTCGCTACCCTGCCGGAAGCCGAGGCGCTGGCCGCTGCCAACAAGCGCATCACCAACATCCTGCGCAAGAACGAAACCGCCGTCGGCGCGATCCAGCCTGCACTGTTGCAGGAAGCGGCCGAGCGCACGCTCCACGACGCGGTGGAGCAGGTCCGCCCGACCGTGGAAGCCGCGCTCGCACGTGGCGATTTCAAGGCTGCACTGCTCGAACTGGCACAGCTGCGCGACGCGGTCGACAGTTTCTTCAACGACGTGATGGTCATGGCCGAGGACCCGGCGCTACGCGCCAACCGTATCGCCCTGCTATCGTCGCTGCACGCGCTGATGAACCGCGTGGCCGACCTGTCGAAGCTGGCGGGCTGACACCATGCCGCACCATATTCCCAAGCTGGTGGTGCTGGACCGCGACGGGGTCATCAACCTCGACAGCGACTACTTCGTGAAGTCGCCAGACGAATGGATCCCGATTCCTGGCAGCCTCGAAGCCATCGCCATGCTCAACCATGCGGGCTATCGCGTGGTAGTTGCCAGCAACCAGTCAGGCATCGGCCGCGGCCTGTTCGAGATGAGCGCGCTCAATGCCATGCACCAGAAGATGCACAAGGCGCTGCTGGCACTCGGCGGACGCGTTGACGCCGTGTTCTTCTGTCCGCATACCGCCGCCGAGAACTGCGGATGCCGCAAGCCCAAGGCGGGCATGCTGCACCAGATCGCCGAGCGTTTCGACGTGGACCTGCGCGGCGTGCCAGTCGTGGGCGATTCACTGCGCGACCTGCAGGCCGGCGTCGAGGTCGGGTGCGCGCCGCATCTCGTCAAGACCGGCAAGGGATTGCGCACGCTCGAGAAAGGCGGACTGCCGCCGGACACGCGCGTGCATGACGACCTGCATGCCTTCGTCGAAACCTTCCTGGCCGAGCGGGCCGCCGTGACACCACCTTCCACACCCGACGGGCGATCATGATTGTCTTGCGTTCCACGCTGTTCCTGCTGTACCTGATCGTCGCCACCCCGCCCTATGCCATTGCCTGCATGCTGAGCTTTCCGCTGCTGGGCGCGCACAAGCGTTTCACCATGGTGGTCGGATGGACGCGCATGACGGTCTACATGGCCAAGGTGCTGTGCGGCATCCGCTATACCTTCAAACACCGCGAGCGGCTGGACCAGGCGCGTGACCTGCCGGTGATCCTGCTGTCGAAGCACCAGTCGGCCTGGGAAACCATCTTCTTCGTGGCGACCATGCCGCGGCCGCTGTGCTACGTGTTCAAGCGCGAGCTGATCTTCGTCCCTTTTTTCGGCTGGACGCTCGGCCTGCTGAAGATGATCCACATCAACCGGCGCGACGGTACCAATGCCTTCCAGTCGGTCGTACGGCAGGGCCGCGAGCGTCTCGCTGACGGCTCGTGGATCATCATCTTTCCCGAAGGCACGCGCACCCGTCCCGGCGCGCCGAATCCGCGCTACAAGTCAGGCGGCGCACGGCTCGCCGTGGAAACCGGTGCATGGGTCATCCCCATCGCCCATAATTCCGGGCATGTGTGGCCGCGCAACTCCTTCCTCAAGTACCCCGGCGAAATCACTGTGTCGATCGGCGAGCCGATGGATGTCACCGGCCAGACGCCCGATCAGGTCAACACCGCCGTGCGCAACTGGATCGAAGACGAAATGCGCGTGATCGATGCGCCGCGCTACCGTGACGCACAGGCCGCCAGCCAAGAGACGGGCCGCTGACATGAAGCTACCGCGCCTGCGCCGTGCCCGTCCGGACGCCAGCAGCGCGGAAGCGCAGCTCGAACTGCCGCTGCTCGGCCCCGAGGTCGCGCCCACGCCACCACCGACCGCCCCGGCGCCGCCCGGCACGCAGCAACGTACGCTACTGCTCGGCGAGCGGCCGCTGCCCTATATCCTCAAGCGTTCGTCCCGCCGCACTATCGGCTTTACCATCGATGATCGCGGCCTGTCGGTCACGGCGCCACGCTGGGTGCGCATGCACGACATCGAATCCGCGATTGCGGAAAAGCAGAAGTGGATCTTCAGCAAGCTGGCGGAATGGCAGCAGCGCGAGGCCACGCGGGTCCTGCCGGTGATGCAGTGGTGCGACGGCGCGACCATGCCGTTTCTCGGCAGGCACATCACCCTGCGGCTCGATTCGCCTGCCGGCATCCTGCTGTTCGATGCGGACAGCAATATGTTGCAACTGGCGTTGCCCGCCCAGGCCACGACGCAACAGATCCGCGACCGCGTGCAGGGCTGGCTGCAGCACCAGGCCAAGCGGCTGTTCGCGGAACGCCTCGATTTCTACGGTGAACGGCTCGGCATCCGCCACCAGTCGTTTGCGCTCTCCTCGGCCGCCACGCGCTGGGGCAGTTGCACGTCGGACGGCGTGATCCGCCTCAACTGGCGGCTCATGCATTTTCCACTGGCGCTGATCGACTACGTGGTGGCGCACGAACTGGCGCATCTGCGCGAGATGAACCATGGTCCGCAGTTCTGGGAAACAGTGGAGTCGATCTTCCCGGAATTCCGCGATGCCCGCGAGCGCCTGAAGAATCATCCGCCCACCCTGCTGCCCACCTTCTGACGATTTTTTCCGGCGTTGGCGAGGTCAGCAGCCACCGCCCGCCGCCTCAGCAACATCCGCCCCGACGCGCTATCATTCCGGTTCTCCCCTCCCGCACTTCCCGAAGGAATTCCCATGCGATTGCTCCATACCATGCTGCGCGTCGGCGACCTGCAGCGCTCGATCGATTTCTATACCAAGATCATGGGCATGACACTGCTGCGCACCAGCGAGAACCCCGAGTACAAGTATTCGCTCGCCTTCATCGGCTACGGCCCCGAGACCAGTCACACGGTGCTCGAACTGACCTACAACCATGGCGTGGACAGCTACGACCTTGGCTCGGCCTACGGCCATATCGCCATCGAGGTGGACGATGCCGCCGCCGCCTGCGCGCGCATCCGTCAGGCCGGCGGCAAGGTCACCCGCGAAGCCGGGCCGGTGAAAGGCGGCACCACGGTGATCGCCTTCGTGGAAGATCCGGATGGCTACAAGGTCGAGCTGATCGAAGCCAAATCCCGCTCGACTGACCAGCGTGTCTGATGCCACCCGCAAACCCCTCGACGGCTTTGCCATCAGCGTGATGGTGCTGATGTGCGCCGCGTGGGGCCTGCAGCAAGTCGCCATCAAGGTGGCAGCCCCGCAGGTCGGACCGGTCATGCAGGCGGCGCTGCGCTCGTGCCTGGCCAGCGTACTGGTCCTGCTGTTCATGCTGGTACGTCGCGCACCGCTGCTGGCGCGCGACGGGACGTGGCGCCCAGGGCTGCTGGCCGGTGTGCTGTTCGGCCTGGAGTTTCTCTGTATCTTCGTCGGACTTAGCTACACCACGGCCTCGCGCATGGGCATCTTTCTCTATGTCGCCCCGGTCTTCACGGCGCTTGGCCTGCACTGGTTCGTCGCCGGCGAGCGCCTGCGGTCAGGACAATGGGCCGGCGTGGCGCTAGCCTTCGGCGGCATGCTGGTGGCGTTTGGCGACAGCTTCACGCACGCCCCTGTCGCCGGCGCGGCGTCCACCCTCCGGGGCGACCTGCTGGGTCTGCTGGCCGGCGCGTTGTGGGCTGCCACCACCCTGGTCGTGCGCGCCACGCGGCTGTCGAACGCGCCGCCCAGCAAGACGCTGCTGTACCAGCTCGCGGTGTCGGGTGTGCTGCTGATGGCGATGGCCATTGTCACCGGACAGGCAGGCGCCATGACGCTGACTCCGCTCAGTGCCGCGAGCTTGCTGTACCAGGGCGTGATCATCGCCTTTGCCAGCTATCTGGTGTGGTTCTGGATGTTGCGGCGCTACCTCGCCTCGCGCCTGTCGGTCTTTTCCTTCCTGACACCGCTGTTCAGCGTAACCTTCGGGGTCATGCTGCTACACGAGACCGTGAGCATGCAGTTCATTGCCGGTGCGCTGCTGATTCTGGCCGGGATCATGCTGGTGAACCGGCGCCGCTGAACTCGCATCACCCCTCCTGCACGGGTGGGACGCCGCCCGTTTCACTACTTTACATTTGGGCGTAACAGAAGGCGTATCATGCCCGGACAATAACAGCGCTCCCCCACTGAACGTTTCAACGTCAGGATTTCACATTCGCCATGGGGAACCGCGATCTCACACACATCAGCGCCGGCGCCGGTCACGCGTTTGCGCTCCATACCGCATCGCCACGCGATACCAACCAGGATCAGGCAGCGCCGCGAGACCTCGTCGCATTGTTCCGAGGGTACCCGAATATCGGCGCACACATTCTCGGCTTTCTCCCCTCGGAAGCGGTCAACCGTTTTTCACAAGCGAGCCGCGCGACCAATGCGCTCTCTTTGCGCGAACGCTACCAACGGGCCCTTGAGATCAAAGGAAGTGCCCTTGCCGTCCCCACCGACTGCGCGAATATCATCAGCAACACGCTGCTGCGGCAGCACCACCAGCTTCCCGACTTCCGTTTCTTTGGCTACACCGAGCGCAGGTCCTTCCTGAAAAAGAAGATACCGGGGATCACCCGCGAACAGATCGTTGACGCACGTGATCCCCGCAAGCCGGTAGACCTATCCTATCTGAAGCATTACGCTCACGCGCTGAATTTTTTCCGGCCCGAACGTACCCCAGCCTTCTCGGAAGAAAGAGTGCTCCACTTCGTCGATGCATGGATGGACAGCATTGCCCCATACCTGAGCGGGGAAACGGACCGGCCGAGCGCAGCGCAAGGCACCATGACGGCCGACCTGTGCGCCTTTATTGCGAGCCAAGGGCACCCCGGGGCGCTCGACCGCATCTTTTCGGGCCGCACGCCAGAGGTGAAGCGGAAACTGGTCAGGCTGCTCTGGAAGCATTCCATGCGCTCGCGCAGGGAATGTTCGGCGCACCTGCCACTCTACGGACGGACGATGCTGCTGCAGGATCTGGCAGCGACGGCCATCGGCATGCCATTCGGTGTCACGCTCTACAGGATCAGCGGCACGCTCCAGCAGATACCGGGCCAGCCGCCATTCTTCCATGCACGCGGGGTTAGATTTATCGAGGCCTTTCTGGACGCCATGGGTCCGATCCGCCAAGACAATCTCCTCAGCATCCGTAGCGCGTACAAGGATGAATGCCGGATGTACGATCCGAAATTCATGGCGCACCAGAAGCTGTTCATCGACTACCTGGCTATTCGCTGCGCCCTCGCCGACAAACCCCAATTACAAAATCAGATGCCGGCCACGCACGCTGCATGGAGCCAGCCCGCCAAGGAGCGCGCCCCTTTGCTGCGCGCATATCTGAAAAGCATCGGCGCCCGGCATGGGCATATCCCCGACGGTCACGACAGGCACGCTGCCTATAACGAGGGTCCCGGTGTCAGCGTGACCTATGTGCGGCAGCAGCCCGCAACACTGCTCGATGGTGTCAGGGATTTCGTTTCCGAGGTACGCGACCATTCGGCATGATGCGATACGCGCCGCTCACTGCGGCAGAGGTGCCACACAATCCACACTGAGAGAACCCAGGCACCCGTTCGCGTATCAGCTCAGGCTGTACCATCGAGTGCCCCTGCCAGGGCAACATATTCCGCCACCGGCACTTCCTCCGCGCGGCGGCCGAGGTCAAAGCCGAGTGCGTCGAAGTCGAGGCGCTCGCGATACGCGGAGAGCGTGTTGCGCAACACCTTGCGCCGCTGCGAGAATGCCGCATGCACGATCTCGCCGAGCACTGCCATGTCGCACGCCGGGTACGGCGAGCCACGGCCGGCGGCGGTCGGCGTGGTAGGCCAGGGAATCATGCGCACCACGGCTGAATCTACCTTGGGCGGTGGATTAAACGAGCCCGGCGGCACGTCGAGCACCATCTCCATGTAATAGCGTACCTGCAGCATCACCGACAACCGGCCGAAGGCCTTGGAGCCAGGTTCAGCCACCATGCGTTCGACGACTTCCTTCTGCAGCATGAAATGCTGATCATGCACCACGTCCGCAAATGCCGTGAGATGGAATAACAACGGACTGGAGATGTTGTAGGGCAGGTTGCCGACGATGCGCAGTGGTCGCCCTGCTTGCTTGAGCGTACCGAAATCGAAATCGAGAGCATCGCCGGCATGAATCTGCAGGCGCTCGCCATGGCGTGACTGCAGTCGCGCCACCAGGTCGCGGTCGAGTTCGACCACATGCATCGCGGGAATGCGCTCGAGCAGCGGCACCGTGAGGGCGCCGAGGCCGGGACCGATCTCGACAAGCACATCGTCGCGCTGCGGATCGATGAGATTGACGATGGACGTGATGATGCCTTCGTCCACCAGAAAATTCTGGCCGAAGCGCTTGCGGGCGATGTGCCCCTGGTGTGTCGATGCGCGCATGAAAGATAAAGCTGCAGAAAAACCGCAAAACCGTGTTAGCCCATGTGGCAGGCTAGCACCGGATAAAAAAATGGAATGGCGACGCAGGCCGGAGCAACGCCTGGTTCCCGCCTACCGCATGATACTCCCGGCAGCTGGCGCACCGTCCGTGGAACCGCCCGGGGAGCCCCCTGCACCACTGGCCCCTTCACTTACGCCGTAGCGTCACGTGCGCTCAGTTCGCAGCGCGCCATGTCGACGGCCGCCTGCAAGGCGGCGCGCATGCTGCCGTATTCGGCGCGCCCTGTGCCGGCGAGGTCAAGCGCCGTGCCGTGATCGACCGAGGTGCGAATCAGTGGCAAGCCGAGCGTCACGTTGATGCCATGACCAAAGGTACCGTACTTGAGCGGTGCGAGGCCCTGGTCGTGGTACATCGCCAGCATGCAGTCGGCATCCTGCAGATAGCGTGGCTGGAACAGCGTATCGGCCGGATACGGACCGCGCACGTCGAGGCCGTCGGCGACCGCCTGCTGCAGTGCCGGGATGATGACGTCAATTTCCTCGCGGCCCAGGTGTCCCTGCTCGCCCGCATGCGGGTTAAGGCCGGTCATCAGGATGCGAGGCTTCGGAAGCCCGAAACGGCGGCGCAGATCGTGCGCGATGATATGCAGCGCATCCACCAGCAGCGGCGTGGTGATGGCATCGGCCACCGCGCGCAGCGGCAGGTGCGTGGTGGCCAGCGCCACGCGCAGCATGGCGTTGGCATGGGCGGGCTGCGGGCCGGCCAGCATCATCACCACGTGCGGCGTGCCGGTGCGCTCGGCGAGGTATTCGGTGTGGCCGGTGAAAGCGATGCCGGTATCGGCGATCACGCTCTTCTGCAGCGGTGCGGTGACCATGCCTTGGTAGCGGCCATGCTGGCAGCCGTCGATGGCTTCGTCGAGCACTGCCAGCACATAGGCGCCATTCTGCGTATCGAGCTGGCCCGGAATGCAAGGGACGCCCAGCGGGACATGGGCGATGGCGACACGTCCGCTGTCGAGCGCACGTTGCCATGCGGGCGCGATGCCGAGCAGGGCGGCGCGTTCCGCCAACAAGGTGCGGTCGCCAATGACGGTATACGTACAGGCGTGGTGAGCGGACCCTGGCGCCTCCATTTCCGCCAGCAGCGCCTGCAGGGTGATGTCGGGCCCGATCCCGGCGGGTTCGCCAGTGGTAATAGCCAGGCGCAGCGGCGCGGCGGTGCCAGCCATGATTACTGCTGCCGGTTGACCCGGTATTCCACGTAGGCGTTGCCGCGCAGCTGCCGCAGCCAGTCTTCCTGCGCGGTGCGCAGCTTGTTGCTGCGGATCGTGGCGCGGGCAAAGTCGCGCTGCTTCTCGGGCGACAGTTCGCCTTCGCGGCGTTCCAGCACCTGGATCAGGTGCACGCCGAACTGCGTGACCACCGGTTCGGAGACCTCACCCGGACGCAGCTTGTCCATGGCCTGCTCGAAGGCGGGCACCAGCTCGCCCGGCGAGACCCAGCCGAGATCGCCGCCGGCCTGGGCGGAGCCATCCTGCGAGAACTGGCGGGCAGCAGCGGCAAAATCCCCGCCGCCGATGGTGATGCGGTCGCGCATCGTGCTCAACTGGCGGCGTGCCTCGGCTTCCGGCATGTTGGGACCAGTGCGGATGAGGATGTGGCGGGCATGCGTCTGTGGCACCTTGATGCCGGCCAGATCGCCCGAGCCGGCCCGCTTGGCAACCAGCTTGATGATATGGAAGCCAGCCGAGGTTTCGAGAATCTTGTCGCTTACCTGGCCCGGCGTCAGATCGAGCACCGCGTTAGCAAAGACCGCCGGCAGTCGGCCGATCTGCCGGAAGCCGAGCGCCCCGCCCTGTGCCGCCTCGGGCGCATCGGACTGCGCAGCCAGTTGGGCAAAGTCGGTACCAGCCTTGGCCTGCCGCAGCAGGCCCTCGGCCTTGGCGCGGGCTTCAGCCTTCTGCGACTCCGAGGCGTTCTCGGGCAAGCGCACGAGCAGATGCGCCACGTTGTATTCCTCGGGACCGGTTGCCTGCGAGCCGCGGCGTTCCGCCAGGAAATTATCGATCTCACCGTCGTAGACCTGCACTTGCCCTTCGATCTCACGGTCGCGGAAGCGGCTGACCTGGATCTCGCGGCGCAGCTCCTCGCGGTACTTGTCAAATGGCATGCCCGAGGCTTCGATCTGGCGGCGCATCTCGTCGACACTTACCGAATTCTGCTGGGCGATCTGCGCAATGGTGCGGTCGAGTTCCTGGTCGTTCACGCGGATGCCACCTTCCTGTGCGGCCTGCTGCTGCACCCGCTCCAGGATCAGGCTCTCGAGCGCATTGCCGAGCAGGTCGGGACGCGCCGGCACGGGTCGGCCGCTGGAACGCATCTGCTGTTCGATGAGCGCGGCGCGGTCGAACATTTCCTTGCGGGTGACCACGCTGGTATTGACCACCGCAGCCACTTCATCGACCAGTTGCGAGCGTTCGCTGCCGGGTGCGGCCGGCGGTGGCACCTGGCTGAGGAAGCCGGGCCGCGGCGCGCTGGCGCCACCAAATAGGCTGCCCGGGGCGGCCGCCGCACCGGATGGCGCCGCAGCCGGCGCCTTGGTCCCGGAACGCGCGGCTGGCTTGCGCTCGGCGGCAACGGCGCCGGTCACCAGGCCACAGGCACACAGCAGACTGATCAGGGTCGAGAGCGCGGTCGATTGTGATTTCATAGACATCCGTTGCGTAGCGGTTACTTGAAGTCGGTTCAAAGACGGAGCATAGCGGTTCTGGCTGCACACCGGGCCATCGAGCATACGGGCGGGACAGCAGGATCATGTAAATGTGCCAGCATCATCGCGAAACCGTCTCTTACTCGTATTGGTCCAGGATGGAAGGCGTGACCTGCCTGGCGGGCACCGGCTGATAGCCGGGCACGTTCAGCTTGATCACGTCGATCGGATTATTGCCGATCTTGGAGAAGCCCTTGAATTCGATCTGCGCGAAGATCTGCGAGGTCGAGCTGCCGGCCGTGTTGCGATAGCGCTGGTAGGCCAAGCGGCCGACCCAGCAATCCGCATCGTACTCGAATCCGGCCAGCGTGTCGGTCATGGTGCGCTGGTTCATGTCGTAGTTGACGCGGCCGATGCCATACAGGCGCTGCGTGATCGGCCATTGCCCCGACAGCTCGAACTGCTCGAGCGCGTTGTTGTCGAGGACGGTCGTGCCACGGCGATAGCGGTAACCGACGTTCAGCACCTGGCGCGGGCCCGGTTTCCATGCCAGCGCGATATTGGAACGGATCACCCGCTCGATCTCGCGGTTGTACTGGATGCCGGTATCGAAATAGTAGTTGCGGAACAACTGGACCGTGGCGCCGAGCAGCAAGTCGGAATACTTCTGGTCAGATGGGACGGCGGTCCCGGCAATCGACACCCGCTGACCGTTCAGATCGACGCGCTGGGCGATGGTGCCGCGGAACCGCTCGATGCCGGTCTCGGCCTCGATCAGCCGGGTGGTCACGCCAACCGTCACCTTGTTGTTGTCGGCGATGCGGTCGTAACCGGTGAAGGGGTTCTCGCTGAAGATCTGCCCCATGCCGAAGTCCGACTCGGCCGTATCGAACAGCGGAATCTGGGATTGCTCGCGGAACGGCGTGTAGACGTAGAACAGGCGCGGCTCGAGGGTTTGGATGAAATTCCGCCCGAACAGCCGCGACACGACCGGTGCGTCGCGCTCGAAGGTCATGCCCGAGTCAATGCTGAAGGTTGGCACGGTCCGCGTGATGTCGCGTGGCGCGCCAACCGGCATGTGGTCGAGCCGGTAGCTCGCGGCATTGAAAGTGGCCTTGGGCGTGACGAACCAGCCAGCGCGCACGATCGGATAGCTGATCGACGGCTGGATGAACATGCGCTCGCCTTCCGGGCTGCGCTGCAGGTTCAGGTCGAGCGGCTTGGTGAAGCGCGTGTAATCACTTTCCACCGAGATGTCGAAACCGCCGAGGTCATACTTGGTATAGCGGACATTGAGCTGCGGTTCGCGCTCATACGACGGCTGGCTGGGCGGCAGGACCTGGAATTTCTGGACGCGAGCCAGAACGGCCCAGTCATCGCCGATGTTGTAGCGGACGCCGCCTTCCTGCGTGTACTGCCGCTGCGAGGCGATGCTGAGCGTGCGTCCCATGTCGTCCGGATAGCGCGCATCGGACACGCGGTTCAGGTTCACATAGGCCTGCATGCCCGGCAGCAGGTTGTGCTGGTGCTGGATCGAGTACGACCAGCGGTCGCGGTCCAGCTGACGGTCGTTGGGCAGGAACTCGCCGCGCCACTGGCCGGAATAGTCATTGCCGAGATAGCGGAATTCGGCACCCAGCTGTGCCCCGCGCCGTGACATCAGGCGCGGATAGAGCGTCAGGTCGCGATTCGGTGCGAGGTTGAAATAATACGGAACGGTCAGGTCGATGCCATTGCGCGAGCCGAAGCCGAAGACTGGCGCGAGCACGCCGCTGCGACGCTCGTCTGACAGCGGGAAGCTGAATACCGGTGCCGCGAGGATCGGTACCCCGAAGAAATGCAGCGAACCGTTGTAGCCCGTACCGACCTGCCGGCCGGTATCGAAATCGAGCCGGCTGGCACGGAAATACCAGTCGGCATTGTCGGGCGTGCAGGTGGTGTAGGTGGCGTTCTGGACGCTGGCGTGGTCGGCATCGAGGAAATCGATGCGGTCGGCCCGGCCGGACCCACCGGTCTGCTGGAAATAGTAGTTCGGCGTCTGCATCGTGCCTTCGCTGGCATCGACGCGATATCGCGCCTGCGGCCCGACGAAGAGCGCACCGTCGCGCGAGAGTCGAACATTGCCATGCGCCGTCGCTTCATCGCGGTCCTGGTTGTAGATCAGCCGGTCGCCCTTGACGACGGATCCGCCGCGCCGCACTTCGCCATGGCCTTCGAGCTGGATTTCCTGCTCGCCGATGCCGGTCATCTTGTCCGCGGAAACGAAGGTTGGCTGGCTGTCGTCGTTACGCGAGCTTTTTGGCTCGGCCAGGCGCGGCACGAGGCCACCGGCGTCGACTGCGGGCAAGGCTGGCGTCGTCTTGCGGGGCTGGTCCTGCTCCGTCGGGAAAGGCGCCAGCGTGGACGCGGTCTGAGCGAATAGCGGCATGGACAGCCCAGCCATCGCCAACAGGAGGGGGCGCAGCCGCAACGCAAGCGGAACGTGGCCGGACTTGCCGAACGTGCCGAACGTGCCGAACAATCGGGCAGAATGGCGCGGCAGTCGTTTCCGGGTACGGTTGAGTACTGTCATCGATCAAGTCTGGTTAATCCTGGTGCCGCAAGTTTGCTGTGCCTGGTCCCGAATGCCTGCCGGGCCACATGCCAAAGCGCGCCGCGGACGGCAGCTTTACTGCGCCACCGCCCTCGCCGCCCCGCCCGCCGCTTCTTGCCGGACGCTACCGCAGACGGGCGCCGGACCGGCTGCTGAGCCAGGGTATTGGTCGGGTATTATACGGGCATCAAACCCGAGTCCCACCGCATGCAAGAACAGTTACACGATCCGCGCCTGGCCCAGCTGCGTTCCTGGCTGCAGTCCCTCGGTCCGCAATGGCCGGTGGATCTCTCTTCACTTGCGCCAGCATCCAGCGATGCCAGTTTCCGGCGCTACTTCCGCGTGACCAGCACGCATCCGGACCACCCCACGCTGATCGTCATGGACGCGCCGCCGAGCCATGAAGATTGCCGGCCGTTTATCCATGTCGCCCGGCTGTTCGGCGCGGCTGGCGCCACCGTGCCAACGGTGCTGGCCGAGGATCTGGCGCAGGGCTTCCTGCTACTGGCCGACCTCGGCAATACCACCTACCTGTCGGTGCTCGATGCGGACAGCGCCGATGCACTCTACGCCGACGCCACCGACGCGCTGGTGCGCATCCAGCTGGCCACGCAGGCAGGCACCCTGCCGCCTTACGACCGCGCGCTGCTGCAGCGTGAGCTCGATCTGTTTCCTGAGTGGTACGTGGGCAAGCATCTCGGCGTGACGCTCGATGATACCCAGCAGACCACGCTCGCCGGCATCAACGAGGCGCTGATCCGCAACAACCTGGCGCAGCCGCAGGTATACGTGCACCGCGACTACCATTCGCGCAACCTGATGCGCACCGAGGCCGGCAACCCCGGCGTGCTCGATTTTCAGGATGCGGTGATCGGCCCGGTAACCTACGATGCCGTCTCGCTGTGGCGTGACGCCTATATCAGCTGGGATGAAGAACGCCAGATCGACTGGGTGGTGCGCTACTGGGAAAAGGCGCGCAAGGCTGGCCTGCCGCTCACCGCGGATTTCGGCGATTTCTACCGTGACTTCGAATGGATGGGCCTGCAGCGCCACCTGAAGGTGCTCGGCATCTTCGCGCGCCTGTCGCACCGCGATGGCAAGCACGGCTACCTCGATGATATGCCGCTGGTGATGCGGTACACGCGCGCCGTCGCGGAGCGCTACAGCGAGCTGCGCGCCCTGGCACGCCTGCTCGATGCCCTGGAAGGCCGGGCACAGGCCGTCGGTTATACCTTCTGAACATGGACGCGCCTGACCAGCGGCATTCCGCATGGACCGCCTGGTGGGCCGGTGTTCGCGCCCTGACGCCCATGATGCTGGGCGTGCTGCCGTTCGGCCTGATCTTTGGCGTGCTGGCCGTCAACGCCGGCATGCCCGGCTGGCTGGCCGCGCTGATGAGCGTGATCGTCTTCGGCGGCGCATCGCAGATGATCCTGACGCAACTGTGGGCAGCCGGCACGCCGGCCCTGCTGATGGCCGCGACGGTGGCTATGGTCAATCTGCGCCATGCGCTGTATTCCGCCGCCATCGCCCCCGCGCTGGCACACCTGCCACGCCGCTGGAAGCTGCTGCTGGCCTACCTGCTCACCGATGAGGCGTTCGCCGCGATGGCGCGCCGCCTCGAAGACCGCAGCCCGGCCCGTCATTGGTTCTTTCTCGGGGCGGGACTGACGCTGTGGTGCGGATGGCAAGTGTCGACGATTCTCGGCGTGATCATCGGCAAACAGGTACCGATGAATTGGCCGCTCGACTTCTTTCTGCCCCTGACCTTCATCGCCATCATCGTGCCAGCCCTGCATACGCGCGCTCATCTGGCTGCCGCACTGGTCAGCGGCACGGCCGCGGTGGTCTTTGCCACAATGCCGTACAAGCTCGGCCTGATGCTGGCCGCCTGCCTCGGCATCGCCGCCGGCAGCCTGTTGCGGCGCCCCTCGGCCGTGCCGGCGGAGCCGCAGGCATGAGTCCGGCCATGAGCATGAGCGATACGTTGACGCTGCTCGGCGTGTTCGCCATGGCCGGCGCTGCGACCTACCTGACCCGCCTGTCGTTCATCGCGCTGGAAGGCAAGCTGCGCCTGCCCGCATGGTTTCGCCACGCCCTGCAGTTCGTGCCCGCCGCCATTCTCACCGCGCTGATCACGCCCGACCTGCTGCTGCGCAATGGCGCCCTGGCCCTCGGCTTCGACAACCATCGTCTGCTCGCCGCCATCGTCGCCGTGGTCGTGGCAGCATGGTCGCGCAGTGTGGGCCTGACCATCGCCATCGGCATGGGTGTCCTGATTCTTCTGGAAATGTTGTGATGAAAGCCATGATCTTTGCCGCCGGACGCGGCGAACGCATGCGGCCGCTGACCGACAGCTGCCCCAAACCGCTGCTGCCGGTCGCTGGCAAACCGCTGATTGTCCGGCAGATCGAAGCGCTGGCCACAGCCGGCATCCGCGACATCGTCATCAACCATGCATGGCTTGGTGCGCAGATCGAAGACACGCTTGGCGACGGCACGCGCTGGGGTGTGCGCCTGCAGTATTCGCCCGAAACGGAGGCCCTGGAAACCGCTGGCGGCATCGCGCAGGCTGCGCCGCTGCTGCAGGGTGCGGGCAATATCTTTCTCGCCGTCAGCGGCGACATTCTCAGCCAGTATGACTACGCACAACTGGCCGCCCCCGCGGCGCGCCTCGCCAAGGCGGCGCAGCCGGGCATGCACCTCGTGATGGTCCCGAACCCGGACTTTCATCCAGCCGGCGATTTCGTGCTCGATCCGCACGGTGTACTGGCGCATGATGGCTCCGGCGAACGCCTGACCTTTGGCAACATCGGGCTATACGACCTGCGCATGTTCGCCGGCATCGCACCCGGCACGCGCATGGCCATGTCGCCGCTGTACCGCGAATGCATCGCTGCCGGACGCGCCACGGGCGAGCGTTACGACGGGCTTTGGGAAAACGTCGGCACGCCCGCACAGCTCGATGCGCTCGATCGCCGCCTGCGCGCGGTGACTATGCCTGGCCGCTGAGCGACCGCGACGGACCGCTGACGATCCACCGGGCCGCCCGCTCCTTCAGGCACGTTAGAATGTCTCAACCGATTTCCCCCGGATGCACGCGCGGTGCGTTGCGTCCGGCATCCCCACAGAGCCCGACCATGACTGCCATCGATATCGCCCTGCCCCCGGTCTACCAGGAACGCCGCCAGCGCCTGATGCAGCAGTTGCGCGCCCACGGCGGCGGCGTGGCCATCGTGCCGACCGCGCCCGAGGTCATGCGCAACCGCGACAGCGACTATCCCTATCGCTTCGACAGCTACTTCTACTACCTGACCGGCTTCACCGAGCCGGAGGCCGTGCTGGCGCTGATCGCCGGTGCCGACGGCAGCCAGCGCAGCGTACTGTTCTGCCGGCCCAAGCATGAAGAGCGCGAGATCTGGGATGGCTTCCGCTTCGGCCCGGCCGCCGCCAAGGATGCGTTCGGCATGGACGAGACGCACGCCATCGAGAACCTTGATTCGATCCTGCCCGACATGCTCGCCAACCATGCCCTGGTGGCCGCACCGCTGGCCGACTCCGGCAATATCGACCGGCAGATCCGCCGCTGGATGCGCGCCGTGCGCGCCCAGGGCCGTGCCGGCATTGGCGTGCCGGCCCAGCTGCTCGACGTGCATGCGCTGCTCGACGAGATGCGGCTGTTCAAGGATGCGCATGAACAGGACATCATGCGCCGTGCCGCGCGCATCGCCGCCCACGGCCACGTGCGTGCCATGCAGACGGCACGCCCCGGACTGCGCGAATACCATCTCGAAGCCGAGCTGCTGTATGCCTTCCGCCATGCCGGTGCGCAGAGCGTCGCCTACAATTCCATCGTCGCCGCCGGCGCCAATAGCTGCGTACTGCACTACCGTGCGGGCAACACCATGCTGCAGGACGGCGACCTGTGCCTGATCGACGCGGGTTGCGAGCTCGACGGCTACGCCTCGGACATCACGCGCACCTTCCCCGTGAGCGGGCGCTTCAGCGGACCGCAGCGCGCCCTGTACGACATTGTGCTGGCCGCGCAGCAGGCCGCCATCGACCGCACGCGCCCCGGCGTCCCGTACAATGAACCGCACGATGCGGCGGTCCGGGTGCTGGCGCAAGGCATGCTCGATACCGGCCTGCTGAACCGCGATGCGGTCGGCACGCTGGATGACGTGATCGCCAATGGCGATTACCGGCAGTTCTATATGCACCGCACCGGACACTGGCTCGGCATGGACGTGCACGACGTCGGCGAGTATCGCGCCGCAGCCGCCAACGGCGGCGAGCGGCCGTGGCGCGCGCTGCAGCCCGGCATGGCACTGACCGTGGAACCCGGCATCTACGTGCGGCCGGCCGAGGGCGTGCCGGAACCATTCTGGCATATCGGCATCCGTATCGAGGACGACGCGATCGTCACCGCCAGCGGCTGCGAACTCATCACGCGCGATGTGCCGGTGGAGGCCGATGCCATCGAAGCGCTGATGCGCGACGCGCGGCCCTGAAAAGGACGATGGCGGCGCGATCGCGGCTTCGGAGGATGGTGCGGGGTAGGACTCAGCCTGATCCGGCCAAATCCGAGTGATTCCGGTTGGGATGCCCATCCCCGGGGGACCACGCGCCTCACTGACCGGGCAAATCGACCCGCTACGATGCGCCGCCAGCGGCGTGTCTCAATCCAGATCCAGCAGGAGACCCTATGTTGAGTTTTCTTCAGCGGCTGTTCGGCGCCGGCCGGCGCGACAGCCAGACCCCATCCGGCACCGCCGGCAGTGCCGATGCCGCGGTCGATCCAAACGCACCCTTCATTGCCTCGTTGCACGACGACCGCGTGGTCGTCCACCTGCCCAACGGCAAACGCGAGGAAGTGGAGTGGGACAAGCTCGAAACCGTGGTCGTCCGCCATATGAACGAAGGGAGCTGGGCTGACGAGAGCTGGCTGATCCTCGTCGGTACCAGGAAGAGCCGCCAGGGTTGCGTGGTGCCTTCGCACGCCGAGAACTTCGCGGCGCTGCTCGAACGGGTCCGGGCGCTTCCCGGCTTCGACACCGAAGCATGCGAGCGCACCCTGGCCACGCCGGGTCCCGATACCGTGTGCTGGGAACGCGGCAAGTCCTCTGCCGCGCAAGCCCGTGGCAACTGACACCTTCGACATCGCCATCGTCGGCGCCGGGCCGGTCGGGCTCACGGCGGCGCTGTGGCTGCTGCGTACCACGCAGTGGCGCATTGCGCTGTACGACGCGCGCGACCCGGAACTGGCGCATGCCGATCCGCGCACCATCGCCCTGTCGCATGGCAGCGCCACCCTGTTGCAGAGCGTGGGCGCTTGGCCGCTGCATGCCACGGGCATCGAACACATCCATGTCTCGCAGCGCGGCTTCTTCGGCCAGACCACGCTGCATGCCGCCGACTACGGCGTGCCGGCGCTCGGCCATGTGGCGCGCTACGGCGCGGTCAGCCACCGTCTGCACCAGGCGCTCGATGCCTACGCTGGTGATCCTCGCCTGACCCTGATCCCGCGCACGGCGATCACGGCGCTGGAGCAGGCTGACGATCATGTCGTCATCCGCACGGCTGAAGGTACCGCCACAGGAACAGTCGCCACCGCCACGCTTGCGATCCAGGCTGAAGGCGGCCTGTATCACGAGCAGGCGGGCAAGAGCCGGCAGCACGACTACCAGCAGACCGCCATCGTGTCCCATGTGACATGCGAAGCGCCGAGGCCGGGCTGGGCTTGGGAGCGTTTCACCACCGAAGGTCCGCTCGCGCTGCTGCCGCAGGATGACGGTTTCGCACTGGTCTGGTGTTGCACCGCCGCGCACGCTGCCGAACGCATGGCCATGACGGATGCCGAGTTCCTTGCGGCGCTTGGCGAGGCGTTCGGCCAGCGCATGGGACACTTTCTCACGACCACGCGCCGTCATCATTTTCCCCTCGGCCTGAACGCCGCAAACGAACTTGTCCAGGGCCGCATCGCCGCTATCGGCAATGCGGCACAGACCCTGCATCCCGTGGCCGGCCAGGGCCTGAACCTCGGCCTGCGCGATGCCTTCGTGCTAGCCAGCAGCCTGCGCGACAGTCTCGACCCGGCGGCACTGCGGCACTTTGCCCGGCAGCGGGCCGTCGATCGGCGCCTGACCATTGGCGCAACCGATCTGCTGCCGCGCCTGTTTGCCATTCCGTCCGGCCTCGCTGGCCACGCGCGCGGGGCAGCGCTGGCGCTGTTCGACCTGCTGCCACCACTCAAGCGCTCGGTGGCGCGGCACATGATGATCGGGCAACGCTAGCGCGGTGAAGGCATCCGGACAGGAGATCATGCGGCACGTTGCTGGCGGGATGCCTGACGCCTCAACGCATCGCCTGCGCGGCGTTCCTTTAGGGAAAGCACGCGATAATGCAGCGCCCACGATGCACTGCATCATCGAAATCCTCCATGGGTGTCCCTTTCGCGCGCAAATTTTTGCCTAATATTTAGGCATCCGTCGATTTTGGCGGTAGAATAGCGCCTCACCCATAACATTCGATCCCCCGCCCGCGCAGCGCGCGGCGGGGCATTCTTTTTTGTGCTGCTTCCAGCGACAGACCGCGTGCAGATCGGACCACATCTTCTTCGCAACAACCTGTTCGTCGCCCCCATGGCGGGTGTGACGGACCGCCCGTTCCGGCAGCTCTGCAAGCGCCTGGGCGCGGGCTATGCCGTGTCGGAGATGGTGGCGTCCAACGCACAGTTGTGGAAGAGCGAAAAAACCATGCGGCGCGCCAACCATGAGGGCGAGGTCGAGCCGATCGCGGTGCAGATCGCTGGCGCCGAGCCGGCGATGATGGCCGAGGCGGCGCGCTACAACGTGGACCGCGGCGCGCAGATCATCGACATCAACATGGGCTGCCCGGCCAAGAAGGTGTGCAATGTGGCCGCCGGCTCGGCACTGCTGCAGAACGAACCGCTGGTGGCGCGCATCGTTGAGGCAGTCGTGAATGCGGTCGCGCACGAAAGCCGCACACCAGTGCCGGTGACGCTGAAGATCCGCACCGGCTGGAACCGCGAAAACAAGAATGCGCTGTCGGTGGCACGCCTCGCCGAAGACGCCGGCATCGCCATGCTGACCGTGCACGGCCGCACGCGCGCCGACCTGTACAAGGGCGCCGCCGAATACGACACCATCGCCGCGGTCAAGGCGCAGTGTCGCATTCCGGTGGTGGCCAACGGCGACATCACCACGCCGCACAAGGCCCGCGAGGTGCTCGCGCATACCGGCGCGGACGCCATCATGATCGGCCGGGCCGCGCAAGGCCGGCCGTGGCTGTTCCGCGAGATCGAGCACTTCCTCGCAACCGGCGAACTGTTGCCGTCGCCCGAGGTGGAAGAGATCCGTGCCATCATGAATCACCACCTGCTGGACCATTACGCGTTCTACGGCGAGTTCACCGGCGTACGGACGGCACGCAAGCACATTGCCTGGTACACCAAGGGACTGGCCGGCGCCAACCTGTTCCGCCATACCATGAACACGCTGGAAACCTCGGAAGCACAACTCGAAGCCGTGAACCGCTTCTTCGATGCGCAGCGCGAGTTGTCCGACCGGCTCATCTACATCGACGAGCCGGCCGGGGCCGACGGCAACGATAACAACACCGACAACACCGGGGAGCTGCTCGCAGCATGAGTCGCAACAGTATCGAATCCTGCATCCAGGAAAACCTGAAAGCCTATTTCCGCGACCTCGACGGCGAATCGCCGTCGGGGATGTACGACATGGTTCTCACCGCAGTAGAAAAACCGCTGCTGATGAGCGTCATGGAGCGCGCCGCGTACAACCAGTCACTGGCTGCCGAGTACCTCGGCATCAACCGCAATACGCTGCGCAAGAAGTTGCAGCAGCACGGATTAATCTAACGACCCCTGCCCATCATGATCAAGCAAGCCCTGCTCTCCGTGTCGGACAAGACCGGCATCCTCGATTTCGCCCGCGATCTGCACGCCCTTGGCGTCACCATCCTGTCCACCGGCGGTACCGCCAAGCTGCTCGCCGACAACGGCGTGCCGGTAACCGAAGTGGCCGACTACACCGGCTTCCCGGAAATGCTCGACGGCCGCGTGAAGACACTGCACCCCAAAGTGCACGGCGGCATCCTGGCGCGCCGCGACCTGCCGGAGCACATGGCAGCGCTCGACCAGCACGGCATTCCGACCATCGACCTGCTGGTGGTCAACCTGTACCCGTTCCAGCAGACCGTCGCCAAGGATGAGTGCGAGCTGGCCGACGCCATCGAGAACATCGACATCGGCGGCCCGACCATGCTGCGCTCGGCAGCCAAGAACCACCGCGACGTGACGGTGATCGTCGATCCGGCCGACTACGCAACGGTGCTCGCAGAAATGCGCGCCAACCAGAACACGGTTGGTTACGACACCAACTTCCGCCTTGCCACCAAGGTGTTCGCGCATACCGCGCAGTACGATGGCGCGATCACGAACTATCTCACCAGCCTCGGTCCGGACAAGCTGCACCAGACGCGCAGCGACTATCCCGAGACGCTGAACCTGGCCTTCGCCAAGGTGCAGGAAATGCGCTACGGCGAAAACCCGCACCAGTCGGCCGCCTTCTACCGTGACCTGACCACGCTGCCGGGTGGCCTCGCCAGCTACACGCAGCTGCAAGGCAAGGAACTGTCGTACAACAACATCGCCGACGCCGATGCGGCGTGGGAATGCGTGAAGACCTTCGATCCGTCGCAAGGCGCAGCCTGCGTGATCATCAAGCACGCCAATCCGTGCGGCGTGGCGCTTGGCGCGAATGCGCTCGAAGCGTACGAGAAGGCTTTCAAGACCGATTCGACCTCGGCCTTCGGCGGCATCATCGCCTTTAACGTGGCGCTCGACGAAGCGGCTGCACAGGCTGTCGCCAAGCAGTTCGTAGAGGTGCTGATCGCCCCGGCATTCTCGGATGGCGCACGCGCCGTCTTCGCCGCCAAGCAGAATGTGCGGCTACTGGAAATCCCGCTCGGCAATGGTGTGAATGCCTACGATTTCAAGCGCGTCGGCGGCGGCCTGCTGGTGCAGAGCCCGGATGCCAAGAACGTGCAGCAGGGTGAACTGCGTGTCGTCACCAAGCGCCAGCCGACCCCGGCCGAAATGACCGACCTGATGTTCGCCTGGCGCGTCGCCAAATTCGTCAAGTCGAACGCCATCGTGTTCTGCGGCGGCGGCATGACGCTTGGCGTCGGCGCCGGCCAGATGAGCCGCGTCGATTCGGCGCGCATCGCCAGCATCAAGGCACAGAACGCCGGCCTCACGCTGGCCGGTTCGGCCGTGGCGTCGGATGCCTTCTTCCCGTTCCGCGACGGCCTCGACGTGGTAGTCGATGCGGGCGCGACCTGCGTGATCCAGCCGGGCGGCTCGGTGCGCGACGATGAAGTGATTGCCGCTGCAGACGAACGCAATATCGCGATGGTGCTCACCGGCACCCGCCACTTCCGCCACTGATCGGGACGCAGCCTCGCGCCATGCGGATTCTCGGCATCGACCCGGGCCTGCGCACCACCGGTTTCGGCGTGCTGGAAAAGCACGGCAACCGCATGGTGTACGTAGCTTCGGGTACGATCCGCTCGGACGGCGAAACGTCGCTGCCATCCCGCCTCAAGACGCTGTACGAGGGCATCACTGAAGTGGCACGGCTGTACCAGCCTGACTGCGCAGCGATCGAGAAGGTCTTTGTCAACGTCAACCCGCAGTCCACCCTGCTGCTCGGGCAGGCGCGCGGTGCGGCGATCTGCGCGCTGGTGCTGAGCGACCTGCAGGTCTTCGAGTACACCGCGCTGCAGCTGAAGAAGGCCGTGGTCGGCTATGGCCGCGCCAACAAGGAGCAGGTGCAGGAAATGGTCATGCGCCTGCTGTCGCTGCCCGGCAAGCCGGGGCCCGACGCGGCCGACGCGCTCGGCATGGCGATCTGCCACGCGCATGGCGGAGACAGCCTGACCGCGCTCGGCGAACTCGCCCCGCAGCTGGCGCGCAAGGGGCTACGCGTGCGGCGTGGCCGCCTGGTCGGATAAGCAGCCATGGCGGGCGTGCTGCCGCAGAGCGAACCGCTCGCTGAACGCGCTCTCGTCATCGCCCATCGCGGCGCCAGCGCCTGGCGGCCCGAACATACGCTAGCCGCCTACCGCAAGGCCATCGAGGATGGTGCGGACGTCATCGAACCTGATCTCGTCTGCACGCGCGATGGCGTGCTGGTAGCGCGGCACGAGAACGAGATCTCGGGCACGACCAATGTGGCGGACCTGCCCGCCTTTGCCGATCGCCGGACGACCCGCGTGGTGGATGGACAGTCGCTGACGGGCTGGTTTACCGAAGACTTCACGCTGGCCGAACTGAAAACGCTGCGCGCGCGCGAGCGCATTCCGGCGCTGCGTCCGCACAATACGGCGTGGAACGATCAATTCGAGATTCCGACCTTCGATGAAGTGATGGCGCTGGCGCGCGAGATGTCCACGCAGACCGGGCGCGCCATCGGCCTGTATCCCGAGACCAAGCACCCAAGCTATTTCCGCGGCATCGGCCTGCCGGAGGAAGAAACCCTGCTGGAGGCGCTCGCTGCGCACTGGTCAGATGCCGAGGCTTGCGGCCCCGTATTCATCCAGTCGTTCGAGACAGCCAACCTGCGCGCGCTCCGCCACCAGATCGGCGCACACCACCCGGTGATACGCCTGGTGCAGCTGATGGGCATGGACGCCGCACAGTCGTTCGACTGGACCTCGCAGCATGACTCACGCCGCTATGCGGACCTGATGACGGCGGACGGCTTGCGCACCATCGCGGACTACGCGGACGCTATCGGACCGGACAAGCATGCCCTGCTGGCACATCCGGCGCTGATCGGCGACGCACATGCCGCCGGCCTCCTGGTCCATCCCTATACCTTCCGTCCTGAAAATGCTTTCCTGCCTGCCGCCCTGCGCGGTCCGGGCAGCGATGCCACGCGCCATCCCGATGGCCTGCTGGCCGAGTTGCGCGGCATGCTCGAGGCGGGCATCGATGGCCTGTTCATCGACGATCCCGCGCTTGGCCGACGGGCCGTAGAAGCAACGAATCGGCCGTGACCCCGCCTGCAACCCCATCGCCATGCATGGCGCTGGGCGTCACGGAGCACCACGGGCCGCACTCACCCCTGCTCAGCGCGCCGGCGGGGCTTCTGCAGCGCCATTGCGCATCCCGCCACGCACCATCTCGAAGCGGAACAGCCGGCATTCGATCGGGCCGTTGAACAGTGGCGTGCGGCGCGATTCCTTGAGGCGCATGCGGCGCGGCATCGACAGGTCGCCAGTGAAGATGTAGGCCGTCCAGCCGGCGAAATGCTGCTTGAGCGTGGTGGCGAAGGCGCTGGCGAACTGGTTGGCAGCCTCTTCTTCACGCGGATTCATCGGCACGACATCGGCGCGTTCATCCGATTGCTCATCGGGCCGTGCGCGGCGCGCGCCGCGCACGGCAATGCGCGTGCCATACGGCGGGTTCATCAGCACCACCCCCGGCGTCTCGAACGGCGGCTTCACGAACCGCGCATCGACCTGCTTGAGCGGCGCTGCGCCCGGCAACCCGGCTCGGGCCCAATTGTCATGCGTGATGGCGAGCATGTCTGTGGAAATATCGCTGCCGGCGATCAACAGTTGCTGCGGCTTGCGCCGGCCAGCTGCCTCGGCCTCGCGCAATGCCTGCCACGGGGCCGGCTGGAAGCCGCCGAGCCATTCGAAGGCAAAGCTGCGTGCCGCGCCCGGCGCATGGTTGAGTGCGATCTGTGCGGCTTCGATCAGAAACGTACCGCTGCCGCACATCGGATCGTAGAACGGCTGCTCCGGCTGCCAGCCCGAGAGGCGCAGGATACCGGCGGCAAGCGTTTCCTTGAGCGGCGCCTCGCCCTTCTCCTGGCGCCAGCCACGCTTGAACAGCGGATCGCCGGAGGTGTCGAGATACAACGTGCAGTCGGTGGCCGTGAGGTGCGCGAAGATGCGCGCATCGGGCGAGGCCGTATCGACGCTGGGGCGTGCACCGCGCTTGTCGCGCATGCGGTCGCAGATACCGTCCTTGATGCGCAGCGCGGTGAAGTTGAGGCTGCGCAGCGGCGACTGGTGCGCGGTGACATCGACGCGGATGGTCTGGTCCGGCGTGATGTGGTCTTCCCAGCGCTGTGCCAGCGCCAGGCCGTAGATATCGTTTTCGTTGCGATAACCTTGCGCGGCGAGGCGCAGCAACACGCGGTTGGCGATGCGCGCATGGAGGTTCACTGCATAGGCTGCAGCCGGCACGCCGGAAAAGGCGACCCCGCCCGTCTGACCGGCATGCACGGCGAACGGCGCATGGCGCACCACCTCGGGCCGTGCGGCGATTTCGCGCAACTCGGCGGCCAGCGCCTCTTCCAGCCCACGCGGGCACGGCACGAAAAATGAGTGGGACATATGTGTTCCAGGAGTTGTTCGTTCACGCGCGGACCGCGCACCCGAGGCGCTGCGGCACGGGTTGGGCCATGCGGCACGCCTCGGCCACGGCCTTCGCGCCACTGTACGTCAAACCCGCGCGGCAGGGCAGATGAATCGCGTTCTGACGCTGCCCGGCCATGTCATGGCAGGGGAATATCAGGACCGGGAGGAGGCTTCCAGCGCCCGGTCGACGAAATCGAGGCGATCCTGCCCCCAGAAGGGCTCGCCGTTGACAACGTACCACGGCGCGCCGAACACGTTGGCAGCAATCGCCTGCTGGGTGCAGTCGGCATAGGCGTCCTGCACGGCGCTGGCATCGGCCGCCTTGATCAATGCCGCGCCGTCCAGCCCCATGCGCTCGGCGATTTGCTGCAGTGTCGCCGGATCGGCGATATTCAGCTCGCCAGCCCACACGCCGCGCATGATGTTGCCGGTCAGTTCGAGCGCGCGGGCCGTGCCATGCGCCAGCTGCGCGGCCAGGATGACGCGGCTGGCAGCGTCGCCGGACACCGGGAAATAGGCCGGATGCAGGTTCAGCGGCATCTGTAGGAAATCACGCCAGCGCGCCATTTCGGTCAGGCGGTAGGCCTGGCGCTGCGGCGGACGCTGCCCCACCGGCACACCGCCCGAAGCCGCCATGACCTTGCCCATGTCGCACGGCTTGAGACGGATCTGCGCGCCATGGCGCGCGGCAATGGCGACCAGCCGGTCATGCCCGAGATAGGCATACGGCGATTGCGGCGAGAAATAGTATTCGATGATTTGACTCATGCTGCTCAGGCCGCAGGGGCCTGCCCATCAAAAAGGTTTCACGACCACCAGGATGACAACTGCCGCGAGCACCAGCACGGGCAGTTCGTTGAACCACCGGTAGAACACATGCGAGCGTGTATTGACGCCACGTTCGAATTTGCGCAGCAGTACGCCGCAGCCGTGGTGGTAGCCGATCAGCACCAGCACGAGCGCCAGCTTGGCATGCATCCAGCCCTGCCCAGACCCCTTGCCGATGCCGTAGCCAAGGAATAGCCAGAGGCCGAAGACGATGGCCGGAACAGCCAGCAGCGTCATGAAGCGGAACAGCTTGCGCGCCATCAGCAGCAGGCGCTGGCGGCTCGTGGCCTCGGTCTCCATGGCGAGATTGACGAAGATGCGCGGCAGGTAGAACAGGCCCGCGAACCACGCGACGACGAAAATGATGTGCAGCGATTTGACCCAGAGCATCGTATGTTCCGTGAAAGCGCATACCGGCGGCGACATGCCCGGCATGCGCCAGGGTTATCAGGTGCGGATCTCGCCGTGGCCGAACACCACGTACTTGAGCGAGGTCAACCCTTCGAGCCCCACCGGGCCGCGTGCGTGCAGCTTGTCGTTGGAGATGCCGATCTCCGCACCGAGGCCGTACTCGAAGCCATCGGCAAAACGGGTGGACGCGTTGATCATGACGCTGGCCGAATCGACTTCGCGCAGGAAGCGCATGCCGGTCGAGTAGTTCTCGGTGATGATCGAATCGGTATGCGCCGAGCCATAGGTGTTGATGTGCGCGATGGCCTCGTCCACGTTCGCAACGATGCGGATCGACAGGATCGGCGCGAGGTATTCGGTATGCCAGTCGTCCTCGGTGGCATCGACCAGGCCGTTCAGGCCGGCGGCCTCCAGCACACGCCGCGTGGCGGGGCACACGCGCAGCTCGACGCCCTTCTCTTGGTAGATCTTGCCCAGCGGCGGCAGCACCTCGGCAGCCACGCGTTCGGACACCAGCAACGTTTCCATGGTGTTGCACGGCGCATAGCGCTGCGTCTTGGCGTTGTCGGCCACGACCACGGCCTTCTGCAGGTCGGCGTCCTCGTCGATATAGATATGGCAGATGCCATCGAGATGCTTGATCATCGGCACGCGCCCTTCGTCGATCAGGCGCTGGATCAGGCTCTTGCCGCCACGCGGCACGATCACGTCGACATGCTCAGTCATGGTGATCAGCTCGCCCACGGCGGCGCGGTCGGTGGTCGAGACCACCTGTACGGCCTCATCCGGCAGGCCGGCGGCCTGCAGGCCTTCGCGCACAAGTGCGGCCAACGCGGTGTTGGTGCCGATGGCTTCGGAACCGCCGCGCAGGATGGTGGCATTGCCGGACTTGATGCACAGGCCCGCTGCGTCCACCGTCACATTGGGACGCGCCTCGTAGATGATGCCGATGACGCCGAGCGGCACGCGCATTTGTCCGACCTGGATGCCGGTCGGGCGGAACTTCATGTTGCTGATCTCACCGATCGGATCGGGCAGTGCCGCAATCTGCTCAAGGCCGGCCGCCATGGTTTCGAGGGCCTTGTCGGACAGCGTCAGGCGATCGATGAAGGCAGCATCGAGACCACGCTCGCGCGCCCGTGCGACGTCCTCGGCATTCACCGCCTTGAGTGCGGCGGCATCGCGCCGGATGGCGGCGGCGATGGTGAGCAGTGCGCGGTTCTTATCAGCGGTCGAGGCCCGCGCCATGGCGCGCGACGCTGCGCGCGCCTGACGGCCTACGCCCTGCATGTACTGCTTGATATCCAGCTCTTTCATGATCGGTGTGACAGCAATGAGTGTTCGGCAGTGATTCGGTCGTGATTTTTTGGGGCCCGTACAGCGTGGCGTACCCGGATGACAATGATGGGACGGGGTGGCGAGCCTGTCAGCGTGTTGGACTCGCTGCTGGCTTCGCTGCGGGGCGCGCCACCAGCAACGCCAACTGCTGCAGGCCATCCCAGACCTCGGCCGGAAGTGTCTTGACGCGCAAGCCCTTGGTCTGGCGGTCCAGCTCGGCCGCCATCGACAGGGCCGTCTCCAGGGTGCGCATCGGCAGGCGTTGTACCGCGTCGGGCAACAGCCGTTCGCGCGGGCCCCAGACACGCAGCTCCTTGAGCAGCGTACCCACCGGACGGCCGGCGTCGAGTCCGGTTCGGACTTTACATAATACGCGAATTTCCTCGGTCAGCGCCCACAGCACCAAGACCGTAGCCTCCCCCTCGCCACGCAGCCCTTCGAGCATGCGCACGAGGCGCGGCACGTCGCCGGCCAGCATGGCTTCGTTGAGCTTGAAGACGTCGTAGCGCGCCACGTTCATCACGGCATCGTGCACCTGGTCGAAGGTCAGGACACCCTCCGGATACAGCAGGCCCAGCTTCTGGATTTCCTGGTGGGCGGCGAGCAGGTTGCCCTCGACCTTGTCGGCGATGAACTGCAGCGCGCGCCGCCCGGCTTCTCCGGGTTCGACGCGCTGCTGTTGCAGGGCCAGGCGCTCGCCGATCCAGCCCGGCAGGCGCGTACGGTCCACGCTGTCGACCTTGACCGACACGCCGGCCTGTTCGAGCGCTTGGAACCAGACGGCCTTGCTGGTGGCAAAATCGACGCGCGGCAGCGTGATCAGCATCACGACATCGTCGGACGGCTGCGCGGCCATCTGGCGCAACGCTTCGCCGCCTTCCTTGCCAGGCTTGCCGGTGGGAATGCGCAGTTCGACGATCTTGCGGTCGCCGAACAGGGACATGGATTGTTGCGACTCAAGCAGACTCGACCATTGGAAGCCACGCTCGTTGGTCAGCACCTCGCGCTCGCTGAAGCCAAGCTCGCGCGCGGTGCGGCGGATCTTGTCGACAGCCTCGAGTACCAGCAGGTGCTCGTCGCCATGCACCACGTAGAGCGGCGCGAGACCCTTGCCTTGCGCCTGCCGCAGGTGTCCGTCGAGCGCCTCGGGCCGTAGCTGCATACGCGGCTCACACCACCTTGGCGGCGGACATGCGGCGGATCAGCTGCTGCACGATATCTTTCTGCATGTCGCGGTACAACTGGGCTTCTTCGTAGTCCTTGGCCAGCGCGTTGACTTCGTTGTAGGTCAGGTCGCGCGTCAGCACGATCTCGGACGGAGCGATCAGCTCATTGCCCTGCTGGTCGCGCAGGCGGAACTCAAAGCGCTGTGTGAGCTTGTATTCGCGCACGACACCGGCTGGCGTGACGGCCACGATGGTCTTCTCGCGCGCGTCCTTGAGCACTTCGAGGATCGCGTCGGCCGACTTCTGGTCATCGACGACTTCGGTGGTCGAGCCGCCGCGCACCGCACGGCGCAACTCCGCGCCCATGGCCGAATTGGCAGGCAGGCCGATGTACAGACGGCGAAATGGGAAGCTGGCCGTGCCGCGCAGCCGAAAACCGCAGGCCGGAAGCGACGCCAGCAACGGCATGGCAAGCAGCGTGGACAAAGCGAGACGACGGTTCATGGATCGCTTCCTGATGGTTAGGGCGGGTGATGCACCAAACTCAATACTACAACGCGGGCCGATCATGGACCCAGACACGGGCCCGGACATGCCGGGCCGGTCGCCATGCCGGCAGGCAGACGCTTACAGCACCACGTTTACCAGCCGGCCGGGCACCACGATGATTTTCTTCGGTGCCTTGCCTTCGGCAAATTTCGCCACGGTCTCGCTGGCTGCAGCCGCCTGTTCGATGGCGGCGCGATCGGCATCGGCCGGCACCACGACGGCGCCGCGCACCTTGCCGTTGATCTGCAGCACAAGCTCGATCTCGCTTTGCACCAGCGCACCTTCATCGACTTCCGGCCACGGTGCGTCAAGCAGATCGCCAAAGGCGGCGGTGTAACCCAGTTCCTGCCACAGCACATGGGTGATGTGCGGCACCACGGGATACAGGGCGCGCAGCAGGATGCCGAAGCATTCGCGGCGGGCGGCGTCCGAGGCGGCCTTGGCCGTCTCGAGCGCGTTCAGCATCTTCATGGTGGCGGAGACCACGGTGTTGTATTGCAGGCGCTGGTAGTCGAAGTTGGCCTGCTTGAGCACGACATGGATCTCGCGACGCAGCGCCTTGTCCTGGTCTGCATCCGCTGCAGCATTGCTGCCCGTGCGGATGCCGTCGGCATGCGTCACGCCAAAGTGCCAGACGCGGCGCAGGAAGCGTGACGCGCCCTCGACGCCAGAGTCGCTCCACTCGAGCTGCTGCTCGGGCGGTGCGGCGAACATGGTGAACAGGCGCGCGGTGTCGGCGCCATACTGGTCGATCAGGGCCTGCGGGTCGATGCCGTTGTTCTTCGACTTGGACATCTTCTCGATGCCGCCGATCTCCACCGGCTGCCCATCGCTGCGCAGCACCGCACCCACCGGCCGGCCTCGCTCGTCGGTCGAGACCTCGACGTCGGCCGGGTTGAACCATTGCTTCTTGCCGCTTGCGTCTTCGCGGTAGTACGTTTCGTTGAGCACCATGCCCTGCGTGAGCAGGTTGGTGAACGGCTCGTCGAACTTGACCAGGCCGAGGTCACGCATCACCTTGGTCCAGAAACGCGCGTACAGCAGGTGCAGGATTGCGTGCTCGATGCCGCCGATGTACTGGTCCATCGGCATCCAGTAGTCGTTGCGCGCATCGACCATGGTGGCGGCATCCGGGCAGGTATAGCGCATGTAGTACCAGCACGAGTCGATGAAGGTATCCATCGTGTCGGTCTCGCGCCGCGCCGGCTTGCCGCACGACGGGCAGCTGCAATTCAGGAAGCGCGGATCCTTGGCGAGCGGATTGCCAGTACCATCCGGCACCAGGTCTTCGGGCAGCACCACGGGCAGATCCTGCTCGGGCACCGGCACCACGCCACAGCTGTCGCAGTGGATCAGCGGGATCGGCGTGCCCCAGTAGCGCTGGCGCGAGATACCCCAGTCGCGCAGGCGCCAGGTGGTCTTCTTCTCACCCATGCCCTTGGCGGCGAGATCGGCGGCGACGGCATCGACCGCGGCAGCATAGCCCAGGCCGTCATACTTGCCCGAGTGAACGCAGACGCCTTTCTCCTTGTCGCCGTACCATTCCTGCCAGGCATCGGCGGAAAAATCCTTGCCGTCGACTGCAATGACCTGCTTGATGGGCAAGCGGTACTTGAGCGCGAAGGCAAAGTCGCGTTCGTCGTGCGCCGGCACGCCCATGACCGCGCCATCCCCATAGCTCATCAGCACATAGTTGCCGACCCACACATCGACCGGTTCACCGGTAAGCGGATGCACCACGCGCAAGCCGGTCGGCATGCCTTTCTTTTCCATGGTGGCCATGTCGGCCTCGGCCACGCTGCCGCGCTTGCATTCGTCGATGAAAGCAGCCAGTTCCGGATTGGTCGTCGCGGCATGCGTCGCCAGCGGATGCTCGGCGGCCACGGCGCAGAAGGTTACGCCCATGATGGTGTCGGCGCGCGTGGTGAAGACATACAGTTTGCCGTCGCCGATCAGCTTACCGTCGTCGCCTACGATGGCATGCGGGAAGGCAAAGCGCACGCCGGTGCTCTTGCCGATCCAGTTCTGCTGCATGATCTTGACGCGCTCGGGCCAACCGAGTGGATCGAGATCATTGAGCAGTTCTTCCGCATAATCGGTGATGCGCAGGTAGTACATCGGGATGTCGCGCTTTTCCACGACCGCGCCCGAACGCCAGCCGCGTCCGTCGATGACCTGTTCGTTGGCAAGCACGGTCTGGTCGACCGGATCCCAATTGACGGTACCGGTCTTGCGGTAGGCGATGCCCTTCTCCAGCATCTTGAGGAACAGCCACTGGTTCCACTTGTAGTAGTCCGGACTGCACGTCGCCACTTCACGCGACCAGTCGATGGCCAGGCCCATCGACTGCATCTGCTTCTTCATGTAGGCGATGTTGTCGTAGGTCCAGGCAGCCGGCGCCACGCCATTGTTGAGTGCGGCGTTTTCCGCCGGCATGCCGAAGGCGTCCCAGCCCATCGGCATCAGCACGTTGTGGCCGTTCATGCGCAGGTAGCGCACCATCACATCGTTGATGGTGTAGTTGCGCACATGGCCCATGTGCAGCTTGCCCGAGGGATACGGCAGCATCGAGCAGGCGTAGAACTTCGACTGTTCCTTGCCGTCCTTGCCGACGCGGTGTTCAACAGCACGGTAGGCATCCTGGGACTGCCAGTGCGAGCGGGCAGCGGCTTCGACTTCGGTGGGAAAATATTTCTCTTGCATGGCGACGGCGATGGACGTCCGGAAGGGCCGCGCGTACCGGAACGTACAGGGCGCGGCGCGAATTTGGGGAAAAGGGAGATTATACCGTTGCAGGCGGCCGGGGCGATGCGGCCAGGCGCGGCAAACCTGATGCGGTGGCCGCCCGGGTCAGGTCAGGACATCGCCTGCACCGCTCCCATGCAACGTACTCCTTCGATACATGGTGCCAAGCATGGCGCGGAGCGGCATTCGCTACTGAACGCGCCGCACCGCGAGGGCTGCCCGCAGCGGGACAACGATGCGCCGCCTTGCAGCAGCGCAGGCCGAATCACTTCAGGCCAAGCACGTCCTGCATGTCATACAGGCCAGCCGGCTTGTCCATCAGGAAGCGCGCCGCACGTACCGAACCCTGCGCATAGGAGACGCGGCTCGACGACTTGTGCGTGATCTCGATGCGCTCGCCGATGCCGGCGAACATCACCGTGTGGTCGCCCACGATATCGCCGCCGCGGATGGTGGCGAAACCGATCGTGCCTTCCTGGCGTTCGCCGGTATGGCCCTCGCGCGCATAGACGGCGCAATCCTTGAGATCCTTGCCGAGTGCGTCGGCGATGACCTCGCCCATGCGCAGCGCGGTGCCCGATGGCGCATCGACCTTGTGGCGATGGTGCGCCTCGATCACTTCGATGTCGTAACCGGAATTGAGGATCTTGGCCGCCACTTCGAGCAGCTTGAACGTGGCGTTGACGCCCACGCTCATGTTCGGGGCGAACACGACGGGAATCGTCTCCGCTGCCTGCCGGAGCGCGGCTTTCTGGCTGTCGTCGAAACCCGTGGTGCCGATCACCATGCGCACGCCGAGTTCACATGCCACGGCGAGGTGGGCGAGCGTGCCTTCGGGGCGCGTGAAGTCGATCAACACGTCGGCGCCCGACAGGGCAGCACGCACGTCATCGGTCACCAGCACGCCGCTCGGCCGGCCCAGGAAGCCTGCCGCATCCTGGCCCAGCGCGGGGCTGCCCGGGATATCGAGTGCGCCGGCGAGCGTGGCATCGGATGTGGAAAGCACGGATTCGACGAGCATCCGGCCCATGCGTCCGGATGCTCCTGCAATAGCAATTTTCATGTACGGCAAGGCAAGAGAGGTGGAAATCAGTTGGCGGGCGCTGCCGACGGGGCGGACGCACCGTCAGCCAGCGGTACGGCCGGCGCGGACGCAGACTCGGCGACAGGCGTCGCGACGACAGCAGGCGCTGCAGCGGCATCCGCAGCCGGCGTCGCCGGACGCGCCTTGACCTTGTCCGGATCACGCTTGATGCCATCGATCTCGGCAATCAACTCATACTCGGACGGCAACTCGTCGCCACCGAATTTCACCAACCGGTCGCCATCGAACTGCACCGTATAGCGACGCTGCTGCACCACTTCGGAGGAGCCGCGGCGGAATGCGAAGACATAGTCCCACTGGTTAGCGTGGAAGACATCGTTCAGTAGCGGCGTGCCCAGCAGGAAGCGGACTTGCTCGCGCGTCATGCCTTCGCGTAGTTGCGATACCGCTTCGCGCGAGACGAAATTACCCTGCACGATATCGATGCGGTACGGCGTGATGGAAGAGGCGATGCTGCGCGAGGTGCTGTTGTAGGTGGAGCATGCGCCCAGCAGCAGGGCACACGCCCCGCCGGCGAGGATCAGCCGCGCCGTGGCGGCAACAGTCGGTTGATGCTTTCTCGATGAAGCGGTCATGAACGATTGGGCCCTGTTCAAGGTTGAGACTGGCGGCAGGCAGTCTGCCCGGCCTTCCGGCCAGGATGCCAACAGGCGACTTTTGCCTGCAAAACGCTTATGATTGCAGTATTCGATCATTGTACTCTAGGGAGTCTCTGCGCATGCCGAGTCCGGCAGATCTCAAGAACATCGGTCTCAAGGCAACCATGCCTCGGCTGAAGATTCTTGAAATTTTTCAAACCAGCGAAGAACGTCATCTGAGTGCAGAAGACGTTTATCGTATCCTGCTGGCCGACAACATGGACATTGGCCTGGCAACGGTCTACCGTGTCCTCACGCAGTTCGAGCAGGCAGGCCTGCTGTCGCGCAACAACTTCGAATCGGGCAAAGCAATCTTTGAACTGAACGAAGGCAAGCACCACGATCACCTGGTATGCCTCGATTGCGGCAAGGTGGAAGAATTCTACGACGCGGAAATCGAGCAGCGCCAGCAAGCTGTGGCAAAGGCCCGTGGTTTCTCGCTGCAGGAACATGCACTGTCCCTGTATGGCAACTGCACCAAACAGGACTGCCCCAGCCGGCCGGCGACGCCGCCACGCCGGACCGTATAACTGCACGGGTAGCGCGCATGGAATGTAAAAAGGCCGCCCTCGGGCGGCCTTTTTCGTCATATGTGGACCTGTCCGTCATGCACGAGGCATCGCGCAAGCCCTTGGCCGATCCGCCAGGATGATCAGTGAAGCGCTTGCCCCAGCAGATACTGGCAATAGGCCATCAGCGCTCGGATGACTGCGCGTCAAGCGCCGCGCCTTCGGCCTCAACCGTCTCGGCGACGGGTGTGACGGGTGTATCGGCCGTGCCCTCCACCACTTGGCGAATGGCCAGCTGAACACCCAGATATTCACCCACCACTTCGCGGAACACGTTGCGCGCCCACAGCACCAGCGGATTGCCGCTGCGGCTGCGGTGCCAGTACATATTGAGACCCAGAACCGTTTCCAGCTCCGGCGGCAAGGGGAACGCATTCAGGTCGTAGGCCTGGCAGACCAGATCCTTGGTCAGCGAATTGACCGTGAAGATCATGTCCGTCTGCGCCGCGATCTCGGCCTGTGCACGCCATGAATGGACCGTCATGGTGGCGTTGCGCTTGAGGCCACGCTGCTGCAGCGCATAGTCGAGCGGAATCAGCGACATGCCGGCCGATTGCCGTCCCGAACCGGAAGTGCTGCCCTGCGCCAGGAAAATGTGCTCGTAGTGCATGTACTGCTCGAGCGTGCAGCCGGTGCGGATCTCGGGGTGGCCGTTACGTGCGCACACCCACATGTTGAACGAGGTTACCGGTTCCTCGACGATTTCCTGCTGGCGGGTCGGGAACGGGGAAAAGACGAGATCCAACTCATTGGCACGCATGGCGGCCATGTCGGTATCCCAGCAGACCGATTCGGCCAGCCGGATATGCAGGTTCGGCGCAAGCTGCTTCAGGCGTAGCACGAAGGTGTTGAAGATGGCGTCGCCGAGTAGCGGAGAAAAACCAAAGCTCAGGCTGCCGGAGGCCTCGGCCGGATCGAAATTGCCGGTGTCGCCGTCATTGATCGACGCCCAGAGCATCAGGATATCGCGGATCTTGGGGCCCAGCTCGAGCGCGCGCGGCGTCGGCGTCAGGCCATGCGGGACGCGAATGAATAGCGGATCGCCGAAGATCTCGCGCAAACGGTTGAGCGAATGCGACACCGCCGGCCCGGTGATGTGCAGCTTCTCCGCCACATAGGTGGCGTTCTGCTTGCTGAGCAGCTCCATGAAAATACCAAGGAGCTTGGTGTCCACATTGTTGGTCATCATGTACGCGTATTCCCAGTCGTTTCGAAACGACGCCAATCCAACATGATCGGCGGCCCTGCGACATCCGGATCATTCAAAACGAGTGTACGAGTAAATCAGTCGGGACAGAAGCGGATTTGCGGGTGCCCGAGCGTTTACTCGAAAAGGTTACTCTTGTTCACGATCTTGGGAAATGATTTGACCCTTTGCAGGCGTCTTTTTTGCAGTCTGACGCGGCTTTCAGACAACAATTCGAAGAGTTTGGGGGAAATACCCCGCTTCAGTAGGGTATACGAACAACCCTATGAGTGATGTGGAAATTACTTGTCGCGCGTCTCTGCGCACCTGCCGGAGCTGCGCATCGCCGGCGCCTGTTCCGCAAGGGAGACCGCCGGCGATGTGGGAGGATGGCCGCAGATCGCGGCAGCATTCCTCCTGTCGTACGTGAATTACTTGGCAGCCATCAGGGCCACGGTGGTATCGAGCATGCGGTTGGAGAAACCCCACTCGTTGTCGTACCAGCTCGAGACCTTCACCAGGTTGCCCTGCACCTTCGTCAGCGTCGCATCGAACGTCGACGAGGCCGGATTGTGGTTGAAGTCCACCGACACCAGCGGCGCCGTGTTGTAACCCAGGATGCCCTTGAGCGAACCTTCCGACGCGTCCTTCAGGATGCTGTTGACTTCATCCACCGTGGTGTCGCGCTTGGCCACGAACGTCAGATCGACGATCGACACGTTGATCGTCGGCACGCGGATCGCAAAACCATCCAGCTTGCCGTTCAGTTCCGGCAGCACCAGGCCAACCGCAGCAGCCGCACCGGTCTTGGTCGGGATCATCGACTGCGTGGCCGAGCGCGCGCGGCGCAGGTCTTCGTGCATGACGTCGGTCAGCACCTGGTCGTTGGTGTAGGCGTGGATGGTGGTCATCAGGCCGCTTACGACGCCAAGCTTGTCATGCAGCGGCTTGACCAGCGGGGCCAGGCAGTTGGTGGTGCACGAGGCGTTGGAGATGACGGTGTCGCTGGCCTTGAGGACGTCATGGTTGACGCCGTACACGATGGTGGCGTCGACATCCTTGCCGCCCGGGGCGGAGATGATGACTTTCTTGGCGCCGCCCTTGAGGTGGGCCGAGGCCTTTTCCTTGCTGGTGAAGAAGCCGGTGCACTCGAGCACGACGTCGACACCCAGCTCGCCCCACGGCAGTTCGGCCGGGTTGCGGTTGGCCAGCACGCGGATCTTGTCGCCATTCACCACCATGAAATCACCCTCGACCGCGACCGTGCCCGGGAACTTGCCGTGGGCGGTGTCGTACTGCGTCAGGTGGGCGTTGGCCTTGACATCACCCAGGTCGTTGATCGCAACGATCTCGATGTCGTGTTTCTTGCCGCCTTCATAGTGCGCGCGCAGAATGTTCCGGCCGATACGGCCATAGCCGTTGATGGCTACCTTGATGGTCATGGTGATACTCCCGAAAGCAAAGACAAAAACCATGCGCCGGTTTGCCGGCGCGCATCCTAAATCTTCTTACAGCACGCTCTTGACGGTGTCCGCCAGATTATCGATCGTCAGGCCGAAGTGCTTGAACAGCACGCCCGCCGGAGCCGATTCGCCGAACGTATCAATGCCCAGCACGGCCTGCACCTGATACTTCCACCAGAAGTCGGTCACGCCTGCCTCGATGGCCACGCGCGGCACGCCCGCCGGCAGGACAGAAGCCTTGTAGGCCGCATCCTGCTTGTCGAACACGGTGGTAGACGGCAGCGAGACCACGCGCACACGTACGCCTTCTTGCGCCAGCTTGTCGGCGGCGCCCAGCGCCAGGCCGACTTCCGAACCAGTCGCCAGCACCACGGCCTGCGGCTTGGCCGCATCGCGCAGGACATAGCCGCCGCGTGCGATCTGCGCCCGCGTGGCGGCATCGCGCGCCGTGAACGGCAGGTTCTGGCGACTGAAGATCAGGCACGACGGACCGTCGGTACGGCGCACGGCCTGCGCCCAGGCCACGGCGGTTTCGGTGGTATCGGCCGGACGCCACACATCCATGTTCGGAATCAGGCGCAAGCTTGACACCTGTTCCACCGACTGGTGGGTTGGACCGTCTTCACCGAGGCCGATCGAGTCGTGCGTGAACACGAACAGCGAGCGGATCTTCATCAGTGCCGCCATGCGCAGCGCATTGCGGCTGTAATCGGAGAACGTCAGGAACGTACCGCCGTAGGGAATATAGCCACCGTGCAGCGCAATACCGTTCATGATGGCGCTCATGCCGAATTCGCGCACACCGTAGTTGATATGGTTACCCCACGCATCGGCGCGCACGGCCTTGCTGCCGCTCCAGTTGGTCAGGTTCGAGCCGGTCAGGTCGGCCGAGCCGCCAAGGAATTCCGGCAACACCGGACCGAAGGCTTCGATGGTGTTCTGGCTGGCCTTGCGCGAGGCGATGGTCTCGGCCTTCTCTTCACATTTGGCGAGGAAGGCATCAACGGCGGCATCGAAGCCGCCGGGCAGTTCGCCCTTCATGCGGCGCGTGAACTCGGCGGCTTCAGCCGGATAACGCTGGCTATAGGACTTGAACAGGGCATCCCATGCGCTTTCCACGGCCGCGCCTTGCGGGCGGGCATCCCAGGCAGCGTACACGTCGGCCGGGATCTCGAACGGACCATGCGCCCAGCCAAGCGCTTCGCGCGTGGCGGTGATTTCGGCGCCGCCGAGCGGCGCGCCGTGCACATCGTGGCCGCCAGCCTTGTTGGGCGAGCCGTGACCGATCACGGTCTTGCAGCAGATCAGCGTCGGCCGGTCCGAGGACTTGGCGGCAGCGATGGCTGCATCGACAGCGTTGGCATCATGGCCATCGACCCCGCGGATGACGTTCCAGCCATACGCTTCGAAGCGCTTCGGCGTGTCATCGGCAAACCAGTGTTCAACATCGCCGTCGATAGAAATACCGTTGTCGTCCCACAGCGCGACCAGCTTGTTCAGCTTGAGCGTACCAGCCAGCGAACATGCCTCGTGGCTGATGCCTTCCATCAGGCAGCCGTCGCCGAGGAACACATAGGTGTGGTGATTGACGATCTCGAGATCGGGACGGTTGAACTCTTGCGCCAGCAGGCGTTCTGCGAGCGCCATGCCGACCGCGTTAGTGATGCCCTGGCCCAGTGGACCTGTAGTCGTCTCTACGCCCGGCGTGATGCCGTACTCCGGGTGGCCGGCCGTCTTGCTGTGCAACTGGCGGAAATTCTTCAGCTCCTCCATCGGCAGCGGATAGCCGGTCAGATGCAGCAGCGCGTACAGCAGCATCGAACCATGACCGTTCGACAGCACGAAGCGGTCGCGATCGGCCCAGTGCGGATTGGCAGGATTGTGCTTGAGATGCCGGCTCCAGAGCGCCACCGCAATGTCTGCCATGCCCATCGGCATGCCCGGATGACCGGAGTTGGCTTGTTGCACGGCGTCCATGGCGAGGACGCGGATGGCGTTCGCCATCAGTTGTGCGGGCTGGGAAGCAAAAAGATGAGAGGCAGGGAGGGACATCTGACAACCTGACGGCGGGAAAACCAAAATTTTACCAGAATGGCACGGTCGTGCCGTGGCTTTCGCGCCCCATCGGCGGGCCGCCAGCCAGCATCATGCTATGCTTTTCGCGCATGATGCCCCGCTTTTTCATCGATGCACCCCTCACCCTACCGGCCGGTACCGTATTCGCTGTACCCGCGACCGTGGCCCAACACATCCAGGTGCTGCGCCTGCGCCCCGGCGATACCGTCACCCTGTTCGACGGTAACGGCGGCGAGACGCCCGCCGTGCTGCATGAAGTCGGCAAACGCAGCGCCAGCGTGACGCTTGGCGCGCATCTGGCACGCGAGGCCGAGCCGCCGTACCGGATCACCCTGATCCAGGGCATCGCCGGGGGCGACAAAATGGACTGGCTACTGGAAAAGGCCGTGGAGCTGGGCATTGCCGCCTGCCAACCGGTGCAGACCGAACGCTCGGTGGTGCGCCTGCAGGGCGACCGCGCCGCGCGCCGGGAAGCCCACTGGCTAGCGCTGGCCCGGGCGGCATGCGAGCAATGCGGCCGCAATCGCGTGCCGGAGATACATCCCATCCTGAGTTGGCGGGAATGGATCGCCAGCCAGTCAATCACCCCGACCACGGCGCCCACGCTGTTGCTGAGCCCGCGTGGCGAAACGCGCCTGAGCACGTGGGTCGACGCCCGGCAGACGGAGATCCGGGCACATGGCGTCCGCCTGCTGATCGGCCCGGAGGGCGGACTCTCCCCCGATGAGGAAGAAAGGGCGATTGCGCTGGGCGCCATCCCGCTAACGCTGGGCCCGCGCGTGCTGCGTACCGAAACTGCAGGACTCGCAGCGCTGGCAGCACTGCACGCCACACTCGGCGAATTCTAGGCATGAAAAAGCCCGCGGTATGCGCGGGCTTTTCAGTATGCTGCGGACAAGCACGGCTGCGAGTCACCGGCAGGCGGGAGCGAGCAGCACGGCCCCGCGCCGGACGCCCGGCACCCGCCCGTCAGACGAACGAGTAGAACACCCGGAACTGCACTTTCTTCTCGCCCCAGAATTCCGCCGCGTCGCGGAATACGTCCAGCAGCGTCTCGCGGGCTTCCTTGTCGAACTTGGCGGCGCACGGCAGGCCCTCAAGCACGATGACGAAACCCGGCTGCGGACCGGCCTTGTAGATCAGGTCCGTCAGGCAATCGTTGAGCGCATCGAAGTTCTTGCCGAAATGCTTCGGGAACAGGAATGCCGAGGCGATCGCCTCCAGCACTTCGCCCTTGGTGGTCGCATGCGCGCAGTTCGCATACAGGAAGTGCTGGCCCAGATCGGCCGCCGCCTGCGCCAGATCCGGCACGCGGAACGCGCGGATCGACTGGACGATATTGGGCCGAACGGTCTTGAATAAATGCATGGGTTCCTCTTGCCCTGTCGACGACACAGAGATCCGCATGGCTGGCGGGCGCGCCACGAGCGCCCGGTCGTACAGATTCTCTGCCCTGTGCCAGACATCTCCGGCAGCACGCTCGTCGCGGGCATCGAGGGCAGCGCCCATTCCGAAAATGGTGGTCATCATTGCGTTATCCGTTTAAAGCTGTTGTAGTGATCTTCCGTGTAATAGCACTCGCTGGCCGCGCGCTGGTCGCCTCCGCATACGATCCGCCGCGCACCGCGATGGCGCACGCCCGGCGTCCGTACCGTGTACTCGCGATAATATTCGCGCGAACGTCGCGGCAATTGCCGTTCATAGTTGCCGAAGCGTGAGCCGTCCTTGCTGTAGGCAAACGGCCCGCCTGCCTTGACATCCTCCAGCGTGCGCTGTGCTTCCTTGGGCAACTGCTGGACCTGGATGGTTCCCACGCCCTCGCGACCCTGCAGCGGTGCCTCGCGCGCATGTGCGCTGTCTGTCGATAGCACACCACACAGACTGGCCGCGGTCAAGACCATTGTCGCCAGCATGCCGCGCACGCTGCGCGCCGCAGGTCGGGTTATGGCGGGAGAAGGGAGGGAATTCACGATGATCTCTGGAATGACGCGGTCCCGAAGCCCGTCCGGGACTCCGTGCGCATCCCAGGGACGGGTCTGCCGGCTGGTCCGGAAGCGTCCTCGATGCGCGCTGTGCTGCGCAGGCGCAGCATTCAACAAAGGCGTAAGCCTACGCTGAACCGGGGGAAGAATCAACCGGCGTTGCAACCAGCACTATAACTCACTGAAAAATATAATTATTTCAAAATGTAAGCACACACAAACTATGGTGTGCATTCACAAAAAAACCGGGACTGGCCCGGTTTTTTTGCATCACTGGCGGGAATTTAACGCTGCGCTGCAGCATCCACCACGACCAGCGCCGTCATGTTGACGATCCGTCGCACCGTGGCCGACGGTGTCAGGATGTGGACGGGGCGTCGCACCCCAAGCAGAATCGGACCGATCGCCACATTGTTGCCAGCGGCGGTCTTGAGCAGGTTGTAGGAGGCGTTGGCAGCATCGATATTCGGCAGCACCATCAGGTTGGCCTCCCCCTTCAGGGTGGAATCCGGCACGATGGAATTGCGCAGCTTTTCATCGAGTGCGCAGTCGCCGTGCATTTCGCCGTCCACCTCCAGGTCAGGCGCGCGCTCGCGCAGGATCGCCAGCGTTTCGCGCAGTTTGATCGCGGACGGCGCTTCCGAAGTCCCGAAGTTCGAGTGCGAGATCAGTGCCGCCTTCGGTTCGATGCCCAGGCGCTGCATTTCCGCTGCGGCCATGATAGTGATCTCGGCGAGTTCCTCGGCGGTCGGATCGACGTTGACGTGCGTATCCACGAGGAACAGCTGCCGGCCCGGCAGGACCAGGCCGTTCATCGCGGCATAGACCTTGGCGCCCTCGGCGCGGCCGATCACCTGGTCGATGTAGCGCAGGTGGGCTGCCGTGGTGCTGACCGTACCGCAGATCATGCCGTCGGCCTCGCCCTTGTGCATCAGCATAGCCCCGATCAGCGTGGTGCGGCGGCGCATTTCGACGCGCGCATAGTGCGGCGTAACACCCTTGCGGGCCATCATCTGGTGATAGGTGTCGGAATAGTCACGGAAACGCGGATCATTTTCCGGGTTGACCAGCTGAAAGTCGACGCCCATGCGCAGGCGCAGCCCGTAGCGCTCGATGCGCTTGGCCACGACCGCCGGACGGCCGATCAGAATCGGATTGGCCAGGCGTTCGTCGACGACCACCTGCACCGCACGCAGCACACGCTCCTCTTCACCTTCGGCGAAGACGATGCGCTTGGTCTCCATCGGCACCTTGCGGGCAGCCGCGAAGATCGGCTTCATCATCGTGCCCGAGTGGTAGACGAACTGCTGCAGCTGCAGCGTGTACGCCTCCATGTCGGCGATCGGCCGGGCGGCAACGCCCGAATCCATGGCAGCCTGCGCCACCGCCGGCGCGATCTTGACGATCAGGCGCGGATCGAAGGGCTTGGGAATCAGGTACTCGGGACCGAACGACACATCCTGGATACCGTAGGCCGTGGCAACGATATCGCTCTGCTCCTGCCGCGCCAGTTCGGCCACGGCATGCACCGCGGCGATTTCCATCTGGCGCGTGATCGTGGTCGCGCCGACGTCGAGTGCACCGCGGAAAATGAAGGGGAAGCACAGGACGTTGTTGACCTGGTTCGGATAGTCGGTCCGGCCGGTGGCGATGATCGCGTCCGGGCGCACTTCCTTCACCAGCTCCGGCAGGATTTCCGGGGTGGGGTTGGCGAGCGCCAGCACCATCGGCTTGTCGGCCATGCGCTTGACCATGTCCTGCTTGAGCACCCCGCCGGCCGACAGGCCCAGGAAAATGTCCGCGCCGTCGATCACTTCGCCCAGCGTACGCAGTTCGGTCTTCTGCGCGAAGTGCGCCTTGTCCGGATCCATCAGTTCAACGCGGCCTTCGTACACGACGCCGGCGAGGTCGGTCACCCAGATATTTTCGCGCGGCAGACCGAGGTCGACGAGCAGGTCGAGGCAGGCCAGCGCCGCGGCGCCCGCGCCCGACGCCACCAGCTTGACCTTCTTGATGTCCTTGCCAACCACCTTGAGGCCGTTGGTCACAGCGGCGGCCACGACGATGGCAGTACCGTGCTGGTCATCGTGGAAGACGGGGATCTTCATGCGCTCGCGCAGCTTGCGCTCGACGATGAAGCAGTCCGGCGCCTTGATATCTTCGAGGTTGATGCCGCCAAAGGTTGGCTCGAGCGCGGCGATGATCTCGACCAGCTTGTCCGGATCGCGTTCGTTCAGCTCGATATCGAATACATCAATGCCGGCGAATTTCTTGAACAGCACACCCTTGCCTTCCATCACCGGCTTCGACGCAGCCGCGCCGATGTCGCCCAGGCCAAGCACCGCGGTGCCGTTGGTCACCACGCCGACGAGGTTGCCGCGCGCGGTATAGCGGAAGGCATTGGCCGGATCGGCAACGATCTCTTCACATGCCGCTGCCACACCGGGGGAATACGCCAGCGCCAGGTCGCGCTGGTTGGTCATTTGCTTGGTCGGCATCACGGCAATCTTGCCGGGTACCGGAAACTCGTGATATTCGAGGGCCGCTTTGCGCAGCGCGGCGCGCTGTTGCTGTTTAAGCTCTTCCTGCTGGCGAGCTTGCTCGCTGGTATCCGGAGATGTCATTGGTACAGTTTCTCGATCAGTGGATCCACGATTGTAGCCGTGCACGCGTCCACGCGCCCAGCTGCCGCGAATAGAACCGGACATTGTATGTGGCGAAACACAACTTCACAATCATGTTCGATGGTGCAAGCGCACATGGCTTCGGTACAATCGTTGCAGGCTTCGCCCCCTGCCAGCCATGCATGTCCGTTGATGATGCCCCACACAGGCGCCTGCACATCCAGCCCTCACACATGACCGAGTTCCATCACGCCGCCCAGACCGATGCCCCGCTTTCCGAGTTTGGGCTGATCCGCCGCTACTTCACCCGGCCGGCCCGCGATGCGGTGCTCGGCGTCGGTGACGATTGCGCGCTGCTGTCACCGCGCGTGGGGCAGGTGCTGGCGATTTCCACCGACATGCTGGTGTCGGGCCGGCATTTCTTTGCGGATGTGGCCCCGGCGCATCTTGGCCACAAGGCGCTGGCGGTCAACCTGTCGGACCTCGCCGCCATGGGCGCTGAACCGCGTGCCTTCACACTGGCGCTGGCCCTGCCGGAAGCCCGTGCGGAATGGCTCGCGCCGCTCGCCCAGGGCATGCTGGCGCTGGCCGACGCACATGGCTGCGAACTGATCGGCGGAGATACCACCAAGGGGCCGTTGACGCTGAGCATCACGGTCATGGGCGATGTCCCGGCAGCCCAGGCACTGCGTCGCGATGCCGCACAAGCCGGTGACGATCTGTGGGTCTCCGGCACGCTCGGTGACGCCCGGCTGGCGCTGGGCGTGTTCTGGAAGGAATGGTCGCTCGCGCCCGAGGCCTTTGCCGCCATGCGCGCCCGCATGGAAACGCCCACGCCGCGCGTGGCCCTTGGCATGGCCTTGCGCGGCCTCGCCCACGCCGCACTCGACGTCTCGGATGGCCTGCTTGGCGATCTCGGCCATATCCTTGCCGCCTCCGGATTGGGCGCCACCCTCGATGTGGATGCCCTGCCACGCTCAACGGTCATGGCAGAACAGCCTCCCGAGCGCCAGCTGCAATGCCTGCTGACTGGCGGCGATGACTACGAGCTGTGCTTTACCGCCCCCCGCACCGCCCGGGCGGCGATCGCCGCGCTGTCCGGTCCGCTCGGGCTACCACTCACGCGGATTGGCTACCTCGAACGCGGCACCGGCATCCGTCTGCAGGATCATGCAGGCGCCCCCGTCGCCTTTACGGGCCACGCTTTCGACCACTTTGCCAGTGAGCGGTGATACCGTATCGGTTTACTGCGCTTCCTATCCAATTTCGACCCGATTTTTCGACTCAATCCGTAGCCGCACTTTCGAGCCACCCGGACCCCCGAGCCAAGCATGACGTCTTCTTCCCACGCCCCGCAGTCCCCCGGCCAACCATTCGTTCTCGACGCCGGGCAGACAGTCCGGGTCACCCGCCCCACCGGCCGCTTCATGGTGGCCCATCCGGCCCACATCATTGCCTACGGCTTCGGCGCAGGACTTTCGCCCGTCATGCCGGGCACGGTCGGTACGCTCTATGCGTGGCTGTCCTTCCTGGCGCTGTCGCTGTGGATCGACCCGGTGGCATGGCTCTACATTCTGCCGACCGCCTTCCTGATTGGCGTCTGGGCCTGCGCCAGGACGGCGCGCGACATGGGCGTGGCGGACCACGGCGCGATGGTGTGGGACGAGATCGTGGCGTTCTGGCTGGTCCTGGTCCTGGTCACCCCGACGTCCTTCTGGGGGCAGCTCTGCGCCTTCCTGCTGTTCCGCCTGTTCGACATCGTCAAGCCCGCGCCCATCGGCTACTACGATCGCGTCATGAAGGTACCCGGCCTGATCGGCGGGTTCGGCGTGATGCTCGATGACATCATCGCGGCGTTCTACACCCTGTTGCTGTTCGCCCTGTGGCGTTCCTTCTGAGAGACTGACCATGGCAGCAACCCAACGGCTGGGGCATCTTTCCGTGCTGGTCAGCAATGTCCTGCGCGAACGCGCGCTGATGCTGGCCACCGCGGAGTCGTGTACCGGCGGCATGGTGGCCTCGGCCCTCACGGATATTTCAGGTTCGTCGACCTGGTTTGAGCGCGGCTTCGTAACCTACTCCAACGACGCCAAGACGCAGATGCTGGGCGTGCCGGAGAACCTGATCCGCAAGCACGGCGCGGTCAGCGAGGAAGTGGCCCGCGCCATGGCGGAAGGCGCCCTGCTGAACAGCCGCGCGCATGTCGCGCTGTCGATCACGGGTGTTGCCGGACCAGGCGGCGGCACGCCGGACAAGCCGGTGGGCATGGTCTGCTTTGGCTGGACCAACCGCATCGAAACACGCACTACCACGCTAAAGCTCAAGGGCGACCGGAATCAGGTACGCACCCAGGCCGCGGAATTCGCCTTGCAGGAATTGCTGGAGCTGGTCCGCAGCGAGGGTTGAAGCGCGTCACGCCGCGGCAGGGGGGGGCGGCGCACAGCAATGGTTGACCTCGATATTGAGATGCGCCACCTGCTTCAGGTGGGCGAGGCGTACCTTGTAGTGTGACGGCGGTTGCGGCTCCTGCGCGACCAGGCTGACGACGCACGCGTACTTGTCTCCCGACACGCGCCACGCGTGCAGGTCGGTCACATGCACCCCAGGCTCAGCTTCGAGTGCCGCACGTACGCTTGCAACCACCGGTTGGTCCATATTGCGGTCGAGCAGGATGACGCCCGATTCGCGCAGCAATCCGAGCGCCCATTTGGTGATGACGATGGCGCCCACCACCCCGACGACCGGGTCCATCCACTGCCACGCAAAGAATTTGCCCGCCAGCAAAGCGACGATGGCGGCTATGGACGTCGCGGCATCTGCAAGCACGTGCAGGTACGCCGCGCGCAGATTCAGGTCATGATGTTCATGCGCAGCGGCCTTGCCGGCCTGGGCCGCCAAGGCCGGACGATGCGCGTCGGCCGCGTGATCGTGATCGTGATCGTGATCGTGATCGTGATCGTGATCGTGATCGTGGCTGTGGCCATGTGCGCCATGCCCGTGACCATGCCCATGGTCGTGGTCATGCGCGCCCATCAGCCAGAAGGCGCAGATCAGGTTCACCGCCAGCCCCACGACCGTGACGATCAACGCCTCGTCATAGTGGATGACGACCGGATTCCAGAGCCGCGCCACCGACTCGGTCACCATCATCAGCGCTACTCCACCCAGCATCATGGCGCTCGCAAAGGTCGACAGGATCTCGATTTTCCACGTACCCAGCGCAAAGCGCGGATCGTCGCCAAGCCGCCGGGCCACGACGTAGGCGCCGAGCGTGACGCCGAGCGCCAGCACATGCGAACTCATATGCCAGCCATCGGCCAGCAGCGCCATCGAGCCGTACCACCAGCCCGCGACGATTTCCACGACCATCATCACCGCCGTCAGCAGCACCGCATACAGCGTACGCCGCTCGGCCTGCGGCCGGGCCACGGCAAAGCGGTGCGAATGGCGCCATCGGGACAGGTCGTGCTGATGCAGTTCCATTTCAGGCGCGGTACTGATTGATGGCATCGCGCGTCTCGAGAGCCGCCTGCCGTGCTGCCTTGGCAAAATCCTTGTCGCGGCTGGCATACAGGATGGCGCGCGACGAGTTGATCGCCATGCCCGTGCCGTCGGCCGTGCGGCCAGCGCGTACGGTGGCGGCGATATCGCCGCCCTGCGCACCGATGCCCGGTACCAGCAGCGGCATGTCGCCGACGATCTCGCGTACCTTGGCCAATTCCTCGGGGAAGGTCGCGCCCACCACCAGGGCCAGTTGACCCGTGGTATTCCAGCGCTCGCGCGCCAACCGTGCGACGGTCTGGTACAGCGGTGCGCCGTGCACGTCCAGCGCCTGCAGGTCGCTGCCGCCGGCGTTCGAGGTGCGGCACAGCACAATCACGCCGCGCGTATCGTAGGCCAGGTACGGTTCGATGGAGTCGAAGCCCATGTACGGATTGACCGTAACAGCATCCGCCTGGTAGCGCTCGAAGGCCTCGCGCGCATACTGTTCCGCGGTGGCACCGATGTCGCCGCGCTTGGCGTCGAGAATGACCGGAATGCCCGGATGGGCATCGTGGATATAGTGGATCAGCTGCTCCAGCTGGTCCTCCGCCCGCTGCGCGGCGAAATAGGCGATCTGCGGCTTGAAGGCACAGACGAGATCGGCCGTCGCGTCGACGATTTCACGGCAGAACGAGAAGATCGCACCGCCTGTACCGGTCAGCGAAACCGGCAGTTTGGTCGGGTCGGGGTCGAGCCCGACGCACAGCAGGGACTGGTTACGCTGCCACGCGGCAGACAATTGAGCGATGAAGGTCATATGCAGAAACCCGGAAAGGTCCACAAGACGGGCTCCGGCGGAGCGCACCATGCTTGCGGCACACGCTTCGATTTTACCTGCCCCGTGATATCTTTCACCCTGTTTGTTGCATTCCCCCATCCCCTGCCCACTCCTCGCCCACTATTTCCGCTCCCGCTCCAGCCAATGCCCCACCTCTCACGCCGTGACCTCATCCTGCTCGTTCTGCTGACGCTGTGCTGGGGCATCAACTGGCCCATCATGAAATACGGCGTGCGCAGCCTGCCCCCGCTCGAATTTCGGGGGCTCAGCGTAGCCGGCGGCATTCTCACCATGCTAGTCGTGCTGCGGCTGCGCGGCGAATCGCTGCGGGTGACGCGCGAGCAGTGGCCGGTCATCGTCAAGCTGGCCCTGAGCAATATGGTGGTGTGGCACTTGCTGTCCATCTTCGCCATCGCCATGCTGTCCTCCGGACGCTCTGCCATTCTGGCCTACACGATGCCGATCTGGGCCGCCCTATGGGGCCTGCTGCTCTTTCGCGAGCGCCTGGGTCCAGGCCTGTGGGCCGGCATCGCCTGCGCGCTGGCCGGCACGCTCCTGCTGCTCTCCGGCGAACTCGGCGCCCTAACCGGCAAACCGCTCGGCCTGGTGCTGATGTTGATCTCCGCCGCCGCGTGGGGGCTCGGCACGCAGATGATGAAGCGCGCCCATTTCGACATGCCGCTGACCGTGCTGACCTTCTGGATGCTGCTCGTCACGCTGGGCTTCATCCTGCTTGCCACACCATTTACGGCCGCTTGGCACTGGCCCAACGCTGGCGACTGGGCCGCCATCGCCTACAACGCGGTGATCGTGTTTGCCTTCTGCCACATCATCTGGTTCCGGCTCGCGCGCACCCTCCCGCCCGTGATGTCGAGCCTGTCGATCATGATGATCCCGGTGGTCGGCGTGTTCTCTGGCATGGTGCTGCTGGGTGAGGCGCCACACTGGCAGGACTACGCCGCCGTGGTCCTGATTCTGCTCGCTCTGGCCAGCGTCTTGTTTGCGCCACGGCTCGCCCGCTGAGGGCCTGGCGTCACCCAAGTTTCACTTAACAACCCTGGCCGTTTGGGCTACACTCGCGGCCATCTCAATCTTCGGAGAAACTACGTGGGCAGTAGCATCGGGGATTCAGGCAGTTCGCGCCCTGCGGGGCGACGCGCCATGAATTCCATGTCACTGCGGGCTGCGTAGCGGCAATGTGCCGCCTTGCCCGCAGACCATACTGCGGGCAAGGTTCGTCTTTCGTTCCTTCCCTGGTTGCCAATCGATCACGGCAAACGTCATCGTATCTGACCCTCGCGCCCAACCCGCGATGCCAGAACGATCACGCTTGCTGATGCGCGTTCGCGCGCGCCATCGACGAACGACCCCGCCAGCGTCTCTCCCTCGCGACATCGAAAGGAGCCAGGGATGATCAACCTGTTCGTCTTGCAAAAAGGCCGGCTCGCCCAAGAGCAGGTCGACGATCGCAACGAGCTGTTGCTGCACAAGCCCATCTGGATCGACGTGGTCGACCCGGACGACGAAGAACTTGCCTGGATCAAGGAAGCCTACGGCGTCGCCCTGCCGGAACTCGAAGACCTTGGCGATCTCGAAGCGTCCGCCCGTTACTTCGAGGGCGAGGACGAGAACATCCATATCCGCACCGACTTCCTGCTGGCCGAGGACGATGCCTCGCGCAACGTGCGCGTCGCCTTCGTGCTCGCCAAGGACGTGCTGTTCTCCATCCACGACGAAGACCTGCCGGTGTTCCGCCTCGTGCGGCTGCGCGCCCGCATGCGCGCCGGTTCGGTGCGCAACGCCAAGGACGTGTTGATGGACCTGTACGCCACCGACGCGGAATACTCGGCCGACTCCATCGAGGAAATCTACGAACGGCTCGAAGAAGCCAGCAAGCGCGTGCTCGCGGAGAACGTCACCGACGAAGCTGCCGCCGACGTGCTGGAAACCATCGCCCGCGAGGAAGACTTGAACGGCCGCATCCGCCGCAACGTCATGGACACACGCCGCGCCATTTCCTTCCTGATGCGCAGCCAGATGCTGACCGCCGAACAGCAGGACGAAGCCCGCCAGATCATGCGCGACATCGACTCGCTGGAAAACCACACGGCCTTCCTCTTCGACAAGATCAACTTCCTGATGGACGCCACCGTCGGCTTCATCAACATTAACCAGAACAAGATCATCAAGCTGTTCTCGGTCGTGTCGGTCGGCCTGATGCCGCCGACACTGATCGCCAGCATCTACGGCATGAACTTCAAGTACATGCCAGAGTTCGACTGGGCCGCAGGATATCCTTGGGCGATTGGCCTGATGGTCGTGTCCGCACTGCTGCCGCTAGCGTATTTCCGCAAGAAGGGTTGGCTGCGCTGATGCCTCACTCGCCTTGGAGTGACACTTTTTTGCGTTTTCGACGCCATATTTCAGAAATTTCTTGAAGATACGACTCGCCTTACCGTGTAAGGTCATTCCAGGCGAGTCGGCCTGAGCAGTGCAGGACCTGCCTCGCCCCTAACGATATGGAGGCGAGGCATGGCGGAGCCACTCGGCAGGACACAAAGCGGCAGCACGCCAGTAAAGGCCCGGGTGCGCCTTGACATACCAGAGTACTCTCCCGAGGCACTCCCGGAGCACAACGCCCGCGAAATCAATCTGCTCCTGCTCGAGGCCGGGCCCAAGCGAATTGCGCATTTCCTTGCCAACACAGCCGAGTGGGCCAACGCCAAGTATGGCTATCTGGATCAACACGGGCGTTATCGTCTCGCCCTGTCGCTACGCGAGTATCTGGATGGCAAACCGGCGCTCAAAGCGCGCATGGAGCAGCTCGGCCTCAGCTACCAGGCTCTACCGGCACGGCCTGTACGGAACAGGAGGACATGTACAGCCTCCCCTAGCACCATACCCTCGAGCCAGGCCACTCACTCATGCAAACGCGCCATGCCATTGCCTTCCCCCGTGCGTGCGCTGCCCTGGAAGAATGCAGATACGCTGAACAGGTTTCTCCTGAGCGCTACTGCGAAGGATGTGCAACGCTTCACAAGCAACCCTGGAGACTGGGCCTTTACGCGGTATGCCTGTTGCGACGATCGCGGGCGGGAACGGACATATGATTCGCTGGCCCAGTACCTCCATGCCCAACCAGAACTGCGCGTACGGCTGCAGCAGCTTGGTATTGATTGTGCGGCGGTACCCGCAGTCAAACCGCCGACACAACCAACACGGCGCACACGATCGACGGCCAACATGGGGAAGACGCCTGCAGCCGAACCCGCAACTGGCCCCACACCCCCGCGCACCGTCGAGGGCGCAACGCCCCCATCCAGCGGTGGTGCTACGGTACTAGGCCCCGTACTGACAGTTCCGCACCACATCGCTACCGATGCGCCCACCCAGGCCGGCGCATCAGGCCGGCAAACCCTTGCGGATGCTTCGCCTCCCTCGGTCACGCAAAAGCCCACTCGGGACGACGAGGTGGATCGGCATGCGGCATCGCCATCGGACATATCCGGCGGTTCCGATCGCCCGTCGATTTCACTTCCGGGCGGTTCAGCCGAGACCGTGGCCTCGACGACACCTCCGTCTCTAGATGGAGGAGCAGGTAACAACGTTGCGAGGCTTCTGCCTGAGCCCACCCCCGTGCAAGATAACAACGAACCGCTGCCACGCCGTTTCGAAGTCGATTCCGCGCCATTGTTCAAGCCCGAAACGAAAGTTCTGGCTGCAGTGATTGATCCGCCTGCTGCGCCCCCAATCTTGACTCATCTACTGGATCCCCTTGCCGAGTGGGACACAGCCGAACTCGACGACATGAAAAAGGTCTTCCGCGATTTTTCGGACAAGCATATTCAAATGCCGTTGCACCTGCTTAACACCCCAGGGGCACAATCCTACGCACTTGATATATCAGATGAAGAACGAGCCGCCATCCAAAGACAGTTAAGGAGCGCTGGCCCACACTCCGGGCAAGCTCTCACTTTCACCCTGTTCACCGCACACGGCAAGGAATGGTATGCCGGCATCGTCGTCCAGAGAGACCCTCCGCGCGCTCCGCGGTGGACACGCCTTTTGACAAACCTCGTCAGAAGACAATCTCCGGAACCAGCGACACCCACCGACACAAGGTCATTCGCGTTTTATCTCTTTGGAAAGACAAATGTGGCTGACGTGCATGACATCAAACTGCACATCGCGTTGAGCACGACGTTTCAGATTCCTATCGATCGCGTCGAGATCTACCCTGCTCCTCTGGATATTCCTGCTCAACGCATCTCGAGCATGCCTGATGCCGAACTCAACCTGCATGCCCAGCCATCGACGCCTAGTGTGGATGAAGGTGCGCTACCGCAAGGCGAGAGCCCGATTACTATTCACACGAGTGGCGAGACAGAGGCTCCCTCACCAAATCCAGTATCCATCAGCAACAGCTGTTTGCTCACTGTCCATATGGTGCGCGAGTTTGATGCCAACAGGGAGCACTACAAGAACTCAAGACCCCAGGAGGTGGTGCAGGCGATCAGCCAACGCTGGAGAAAACTTCGAATGGAAGACTGCAGGCAAGTATGGACAGAGCTGCAAGAGATGATGTCCAGCGCGCGCAAAATGCCTTGACTATCGCTCAGGAATCCAGGCGGACATCAACCGCTGAGCTGACACATCCGCGCGAAATGTGGCTTCGAGTACGCTACAAGCCTATTCATCCGGCAACGCCGCCGCCCCCATCCGCCGCGCGATCACCCCTGCCTTCCAGCGGAAGTTGATGCGTACATTGGCACAGTAACGCTTCTGGTCGAAACACTTGGGGGCGGGCAATGCCGCAGCGAGTCGGGCGGCCTGGCCGACGCCCAGCTTGCTGGCGGGGACCTTGAAGTAGTGTCGGGCTGCGGCTTCGGCACCGAAAATGCCCTCGCCCCATTCGACGGAATTCAGGTAGATCTCGAAGATGCGCTGCTTGTCGAGCCAGAACTCGAGCATCCAGGTGATCAGCAATTCCTGTCCCTTGCGCAGGTAATTTTTTTCGCTTGAGAGGAACAGGTTCTTGGCGAGTTGCTGCGTGATGGTGGAGCCTCCGGAGACGATGCGCCCGCGCTGGCGGTTCTTCTCCAGGGCATCAAGCATGGCATCCAGCTCAAAACCAGGATGGTTGACGAAGCCGGCATCCTCGCTAGCGATGATGGCGCGCTTGAGATTGCGGGAAATCGCGTTGTACGGCACCCAGCGGCGATCAACGCCGCAACTCCAGAAGTTGAGGCCGCACAGGCGGTCGCGTTCGGCGCGCATGAAGGCGGTGCTGCCCGGATTGATCCATTGCCACGTGGCGATCTGCACGAAGTAAAACACCTGCGTCGCCACCACTCCGGCGAACAGGCAGGTCAGCAGGTAGGTGAGCCAGCGGCCCGGCCCGCCGCTGCGGGCGTTCTTTTTCATGCGTGGCGGAAGACGGATGCGGTAGTCGATGGATGGCGAGAGCGTATCACGCTGCCGGGCACATCAATGATGCCCGGCACGTCTGCTTATTGCAGGCCACGTCGCAGGTCGGCCAGCACTGGCGCGGTATCTGGCCGCACGCCCCGCCAGATGGCAAACGCTTCGGCAGCCTGTTCGACCAGCATGCCCAGGCCATCCGCCGTGCGCGCGCCATGTGTGGCCGCGAAGCGCATGAAGACGGTGGGCTCGGCATCGTACATCATGTCGTAGGCCAGCGCGCCAGGGGCGATGCAGTCCGACGCCAGCGGCGGCACTTCGGACTGGAGACTGCCGGCCGTGGCGTTGACGATGACATCAAAGGGCGCATCGAACGGCGCCCCCTCGGCCGCCAGCTCGTCGTAGCCGCCGCCCCAGACCGCGCACGCCGGTGTGCCGGCCATGTCGCGGTACCCCTGCGCCAGGGCTTCTGCCTTGGAGCCGGTGCGATTCACAATGCCGAGCGCAGCGGGTTGCGCTTCGATCAGCGGTAGCAAGGCACCGCGCGCCGCACCGCCGGCGCCGAGCAGGAGAATGCGGCGGTCCTTGAGCGGCACGCCCAGGTTATGTTCGATGTCGCGCACCAGACCGATACCGTCGGTATTGTCCCCATGCCAACCCGCGGCGTCGCGCCACATGGTGTTGACAGCGCCGGCCAGCCGGGCGCGCGGTGTCAGCACGTCCGCCAGCGCATGGGCTTCGAGCTTGAAGGGGACGGTCACGTTGATGCCTTTGCCGCCATGCTCGAAAAATGCTGTCACGGTCGCGACGAAGCCGTCGAGCGGCGCGAGCAGCCGGTCGTACCGCAAGGCTTGCCCGGTCTGCGCAGCAAATGCGGCATGGATCAGGGGCGATTTGCTGTGGGCAATCGGATTACCAACGACGGCGTAGCGATCAGGAACGGGCTGTGACATAGGGACCTCGGTCTACCTGGGTTGCAGACGGGTTTCGAGACCGCTGCGGGAGAAGCGAAAGGTCGAGACGATCTCGAGGATATCGTAGCGTGCCGCCATCTCGCTGGTGAACCGGCCGAATGGTGCGGCGGCGCGCACGATGGCAACGGCCTGGCGGTCAAGCGCCGCATCGCCGGAGCTCTTGACGACTTCGATGCCTTCCGCGAGATAGCCATCGCGGCGATAGCCCAGTTGTCCGGCACTGTTGACGTTGATGACGACGATCAACTCACCGTACAGCGGATGGCCATCGCGCTGCGGAAACTGCTGCGTACCGCGCACCTCGACCTTGCGGCGCAGCGCATCGTAATACTGGGCATAGACAACTTCCTGCGTGCTGGCTGCCGTCAACTGATGGCGCTTCGGCCGCTTGCCGTAGTGCTCGAGGCTGCGGGCGATCTCGGCTTCGAGGCGGGCGATCTCATCAAGCGTGGTGCGCTCGTCGCTGCCACGCTCCGGGATGTCGGATGGCCGTGGCTGCGGCTGGGGGCGTTCTGCATAAACTGTTGCGGCAGTCGGCATGCGCTGCGTCAGCAGGCGTTGCTGCTCCTGCTCGAGCTGTTCGATCTGCCGCTGTACCTGGCGGACAGTATCGCCGGCCTGGTCCTGCGCCATTGCCGGCAGTGGCGTGGTGGCACGCTGCGTATCGAAGTCGCCGCCGCCGTTCAGGTTGGCCTGCGCGAGCGCGGTCGGCTTGCGGGGGGCCATGACCGACCGGGCATTCACCAGCACCACTTCAAGCGCCTGGTCCGCACGCCGGATGTCAAATGCCTCGGGCGCGGCAAAGCGCACGGCCAGCAGGGCGACATGTACGGCCAGCGACAGCGTCAGCGCCTTGGCCAGCGTGCTGCGGGTTGACCACCAGCGGCGCAAAGGCAGAGCGGACGAGGAGGCAGCGGCGTTCACAGGCGAGCGTTCACGGAGAAGGGCGAGAAACGGGAGAGATCGATTGTACGGCAGGCATGGGCAACCTCTACGCCGCAGGCGGCGCGGTGTCGTCTGCGCCACCGGATGCCGTGGGCGCGGCTTTCGATGCAGCTTCCGGCACATCTTCCGGGAAGGCGTCCGTCGCCACATCGGCCGTGCCGGAACGGGATTCGGGGGTCTCTGCCGGTGTCTCGATGTCCTCCGCCGCGAGCGGATCGCCTTCAGCCATTTCCTGCTCGAGCTCGTCGAGCGCCGCATTGTCGAGCGCCGCGGCATCCCCGCCGGCACACACTTCCAGCACGCGCACACTCAGGTCCAGGCCGATCTCGTCGCTGCCCATGATCTCCAGCATGACCTGCGTGCCGCGCCCGGCCTGCGCCAGCTCCGGCACGCGCGTGAGCAGTGGGATCTCGTCGAAGCGCACCATGCCTTCCTTGAGCACTGTCGCACTCATGCGCGTGCGGTTTTCCTGCTGGATCCAGCGCAGGCACCAGTACTTCTCCATGGTGGACTGGTGTTCTGCATAGGCGGCGTACGTCCCTTCGAAGTCGGCAACGGCGGCCAGGAGGTCGGCATCCTTGGGCTTGAACGGCGCGACCAGCTTGGCGGTGATGCCGTGTTCGGCCACGGCAAGGATCTGCCACTGGTTGACCAGGTCGACATAGCGGCGCAGCGGGGAGGTGCTCCAGGCGTATTGCGCCACGCCCAATCCCTCATGCGGCGCAGGATAGGTCTGCATGCGCGTGCGGTTGATGCCCCATGCCTTCTGCGCGCGATAGATGCCGGGCACGCCGGCATCGGCGAGCATGCGGCCCCACGTGCTGTTGGCCAGGATCATCAGCTCGGCGACGATCTTGTCGAGCGGGGAACCGCGCTTGCGCTGTTCGATGCGCACGCGTTGCGTGCCGTCTTCCTGGGTATCGAGATAGAAACTGTAGTCTGCGCGGCTCTGTGTTTCCGGCTTGAGTCCGCTGGCGATGCGTGCCTGCTGGCGGCCATCGTAGAGTGCGCAGGCGAAAGGCCAGAGAATCGCCAGTTCGTCGCGGAACGGGAACGTACCGGTGCCCGCCGCGAGTGCGGCCTCGGTGACATCATCGTCAAGCAGGTTGTGGCGCAGGTTGGCAGCCATCTGCACCTGCTCGGCACGGGTTTCGGCTGACAGCACTTGTTGCGTGGCGCGGTCGATCACCACATACAGCGATAGCGCCGGGCACAGACGACCTTCCTGCAGCGTGTAGCGGTCCACCACGGCATCGGGCAGCATGGTGATCTTGTCACCGGGGAAGTACACGGTAGAGAGCCGCTGGCGCGCTACCGCATCGAGGGCATCGCCGCGTGTGATCGCCAGGCCAGGCGCAGCGATGTGAATGCCGATGCGGACCGTGCCGTCAGCCAGCGGCTGCACGGAGAAGGCATCGTCGATCTCGGTAGTGGTGACATCGTCGATGGAGAATGCCGGCGTGTCGGCGACCGGCAGTCCGGCTGGGGGCGCAGGCACGGCCAGATCGGGAAAACCGGTGCCGCGAGGAAAACATTCGGAGAGGAAGCGTGCTTCATGCAAGGCACGTGCATTGGCAATACCGCCAACCGCGACCATCAGCCGCGTGGGCGACATCGCCAGCGCCGTACATGCGGCATCCAGCGCCTTGTATTCGAGGCTGTTCTTGTCGGGGCGGAACAGCAACTGCAGCTCCTTGCCGCGGAACGCCTCCGGCAGCTGCATGGCCTTGAGGGATTCTTCGTAGCCAGCCTGCACCATGGCCTGCTGCTTCTTGCGCTCGATGGCCGCAAGGCCGGCGCGCATCTGCTCTTCCGGCGCACGCGTAAAGCGGCCGCGCCCCTTGCGGCGAAAGTACACCGGTGCGCCCTGTAGTGCGATCATGAGTGCCGCCTGCTGGACGACGCCGGCACCGGCGCCAAAGTATTCGCTGGCCAGCTCGGCAAAGCCGAACTCCTCCTCCGGCGCGCACTCCCAGAGAAAGTCGAGGTCGACCTCGGCAGCCAGGCCGGTCGCGTCATTCAACAGTTGTGCGGCGCCAGGCTGCTCGAACTGCAGCAGCACATCGCGCGCCTTGATCTTGGTGCGCTTGCCGCCAGGCATTTCGGCCTGCCAGGTTTCGCCCTGCTGGCCAAGGACCGTCGCGGCCCGGATCTCTCCGCCTTCTTCAAACAACAACTGCATGGGATCACTTTTGCTGAGGCGCCTGCGGACCGGACATCAACCGGCTGTCGTACGGGAAATACGGTACGGAGCGTCGCTGGCAGGCGGACGCCGGGTCATGGGAACAGGCGGAAAACCGGGCGGTCTGCCTGCATCGATCAGACCCGCATCATACCGTACCCTGCCGCGTCACAGCGCCGCGCGGCATGGCGATGCGGCCCGTGACGCAATTCGGCAACGTCAGCCGAACTGAACCTGGTGCGGAGGACGCAAACGCGCCAGCGAGGGCAGGAATATTTCCGTGACCAGCATGGCGCCCTGGGCGCGCCGGAACACCGAGCGGCGCGCCAGCAGCGGCCGCTCCCGCGGCAACGCCGGCAGGGCCTGGAAGGCGCGTTGCATGAGGGGATGATGCGGCGCAAGGCGGGCAAACTCGAACGGCGTGCGCGCCACCTGCGGATCGATGAAAAGCGCGCTGCCGAGCGAGCGATGACCGAGGCCACGCAGGAATGGCCAGTCCTGCCGCATGCGCTCGGGCCGCGCGACGGTGTGGGCGAACACCACCGGTTCGTCATCGCATAGCAGAATGACTTCACGCGTGACGACAGGTCGCTGCCAGCGCATGCCAAGCCGCCGCCACTCATCGGCCAGCGGCGGCATCGGCTGCTGTGACAGGAGCTGCACGCGGAATGTGCCGCTGGCGCTGATCAGGCGTTGCGTGAGCGAACCAGCTCCCGTGATCCAGCGCCGGATATCCAGGGAAATCTCAGGGTCATGCGGAAAATCGAAACGCCAGCGGCTCTGGCGAAAGGTCCGGCTTTCGAATGCTGTCACTGCCCTATCCCGCAAAACGTCAGGACTTCATCGACATAGTCGGCAAACTCGCTGATGCCATGATCGCTGCCTTGCAGCAGGCGTACCTGCGCACCCGCGTAGTGCGCGAGCATCTCACGGTAGTCGAGCACTTCGTCCCCGGTAGCGGCCAGCAGGTAATAGCGTTCCGGATGCGTGATGCGCGGCACGGCCAGCGCACGCAGCTCATCCATGTGCGCCGGCTCCACGCGGACGGTGCCGCCGCCGTGCCACAACGGCTGCTCGCCAAGATACCTGGCGAGGTCACGGTACGGCTGCGTAGCCGGATTGAGTACCGCCGCGCGGCAGCCATACCGCTCCGCAAGCCAGGTGGCATAGAAACCGCCAAGCGAGGAACCGACGATGGCGAGCGTCTCGTCACCGCGTGCACGGGCTGCTGCAATGGCCGCTTCGGCCTGGGCGATCGCCGCCTGCGGCGCAACGTTCAGCTCGGGGCAGACATAGTCATCGGCACGCCCGAGTGCCTGCATGCGCTCGGCCACGATGCGCGCCTTGGTGGACTGGGGAGAGGAACGAAAACCGTGGAGATAAAGAAGCATGACTCAATCGCACTCGATCACAGCGCGCACGCTCACCGTGCCGCCAGCGCGTCGAGCAGTTTCTGGTGGATCCCGCCGAATCCGCCGTTGCTCATGACGAGAATCTGGTCGCCAGGACGCGCCTCGCGGATGACCGCGGCGACCAGCGCGTCGAGATCGGTGAATGCCTCGGCCCGGTCGCCAAGCGGCGCCAGCGCGGCACCGAGATCCCAGCCGCCGGGCGCGCCGAAGCCATACACGCGATCGGCCAGTTCCAGGCTGCCAGGCAGCTGGCTTTTCATGACGCCGAGCTTCATGGTGTTGGAACGCGGCTCGAGCACCGCCAGGATACGGGCCGCGCCGACACGCTTGCGCAAGCCGTCGAGGGTGGTGTGGATCGCGGTGGGATGATGCGCGAAATCGTCATAGACGGTGATGCCCTTGACCGTACCACGCACTTCCATACGCCGCTTGACGTTCCGGAAGCCGGCCATCGCCTCGATCGCAACGGCTGGTGGCACGCCCACATGGCGCGCGGCAGCGATCGCGGCCAGGGCATTGAGCTGGTTGTGCACGCCCTGCACCTGCCAACGCACGCGGCCTTGTGGCTGGTCATCGAGCAGGACATCGAAACTGTCGTCCGCGCCCACGTTGGCAGCCATCCAGTCGCCCGCGCCGAACTGCTCGATACTGCTCCAGCAGCCGCGCTCGAGCACGCGCGCGAGATTGGTATCGAGGCCGTTGACGATCAGGCGGCCCTGCCCTGGCACGGTGCGGATTAGGTGGTGGAACTGGGTTTCGATGGCCGCGAGATCCGGGAAGATATCGGCGTGATCGAACTCGAGATTGTTCAGGATGGCCGTGCGCGGGCGGTAGTGGACGAACTTGCTGCGCTTGTCGAAGAAGGCGGTGTCGTACTCGTCGGCCTCGATCACGAAGAAATCGCTGTCAGTCAGGCGGGCAGAAATGCCGAAATTGTTGGGCACGCCACCCACGAGAAACCCGGGGTTGTAGCCAGCATGCTCGAGAATCCACGCCAGCATCGAGGTCGTGGTGGTCTTGCCGTGCGTACCGGCGACGGCCAGCACCCACTTGTGGCGCAGCACATTCTCACCGAGCCACTGCGGACCGGAGACATACGGCAGGTTGCGGTCGAGGATCGCCTCCATGAGCGGATTGCCGCGCGTCACCACGTTGCCGATCACATAGAGATCAGGCTTGAGGTCGATCTGGGCCGGGTCGTAGCCTTCGATCAGCTCGATTCCCTGCTCCTCCAGTTGCGTGCTCATCGGCGGATAGACATTCGCGTCGCACCCTGTCACGCGGTGGCCCGCCTGGCGGGCAATCACCGCGATACCGCCCATGAAGGTACCGCAGATACCGAGAATATGAATGTGCATGGCTGACCGGCGCAACAGAGAACAGGTAGAGCGCCGATTGTACCCGACCTGTACGCGGCCTCCGCCGTGGCGCCGACCCGCCCCCATGGCGGACCATCCGCATGCAGGACCTCGTTCTCCGCCATGAGGACATCACTTGGCCGCCAGAGCCGGCACGGCGACTCCGGTATCATGGACGGCATGTCCAGACATCAACCGACCGACCCGCTACGCCTGCGGGACGAAATCGCCCTCAGCGCCGCCCGCATGATCGCCGAGGACGGGGCCGACTACGCCACGGCCAAGCGCAAGGCCGCCCGCCAGATTCTCGGCGACACCCGCGTGGCAGGCGAATGGATGCCGGACAACGAAACCATCGAAGCCAGCGTGCGCGAATACCAGGCACTGTTCCAGGGTGAGCGGCAACCCCGCATCCTGCGCCTGCTGCGCCGCCTCGCGGCGCTTGCCATGGAAGAGCTAGCGCCATTCCGGCCCTATCTGGCGGGTGCGGTGCTCAATGGCACCGCCAGCCAGCACTCCGATATCCACCTGCAGGCCTTCTGCGACAGCCCAAAGGACGTCGCGGTGTACCTGTTGAATGCCGGCATCGATTTCGATACCGTCGAAACCCCGCACCTGAGCGGCCGCGGCGAAGTCGAGACGCTCAGCTTCCTGTGGCGCGGCCAGTGGCCGCAAATGCGCGAGACGCGTACCCTTGCCGAGGAGATTCGCGCGGAACTTGGCAGCCCGGTGGGAATCCATATTGCGCTGTACGACGCGGACGATATCCGCCGCCTCCGCCGCCTGGATGCCAGCGGCCGACCGAACCGCGCCACGCGCGACGATGTGCTCGCGCTGCTGGACGAAGGCCCTGAGGCGCCAGAGCCACCTGTTTCCACTGATTCATCTGTTTGAGGTCCCCATGGCGGTGCAACGCCCGTTTTTACGCACACCCGGTTTCTGGGTGATTGTTCTTGCTGCCCTCATCGCTGGCGCAGCCGGCATCTATGCCGCTTCGTCGCGATACAGCCCCGCCCCGGCCGCCGACGGCGTGGTCGAGCAGTTCTTCCGCACGGCCTTGCCGGACGCGGCAGGCAAACCCGTCGACATGGGGGCGTTCCGCCAGCAAACCGTGGTCATCAATTTCTGGGCACCATGGTGTGCCCCGTGCGTCGAAGAAATGCCGGAGCTGACGGCGCTGGCTGACGAAGTACGCAGCAGAAACATTCATTTCGTAGGAATCGGCATCGATTCCGCCACAAACATCCGCGATTTCTCCGCCAAAGTGCCTGTTTCGTATCCCCTGGCTGTGGCCGGTTTCAGTGGGACGGAACTGGCCCGTGCTTTTGGAAATACCGTCGGGGCGCTGCCTTTTACCGTCATTGTGACGCCAGAAGGCAACATTTCGTACCGCAAGACCGGGCAGGTGACCCAGGCGGAACTGAAAACCGCCCTGGGAATATGAATGCCAAGTGAGCGCCGCAATCGTCACACCCGGCCCATCCGGGAGAGGATTCACGCGAACAGGCAAACGCCGCGCTAGACAAGTCCGTCTAAACTGCGGTAAATTTCGCGCAATTTCGTTGATCTGAACGACCACGTGACTTCCAAGATTTCCTGCAACATCCTGGTGCTGCACGGACCCAACCTGAATCTGCTCGGGACACGCGAGCCGGAAACATATGGGTCGACCACGCTTGCGGAAATCGATCGCACCCTGGTGGCGCAAGCCACGGCAGCCGGCGCGCAGTGCCAGACCTTCCAGTCGAACCACGAAGGGGCGCTGGTGGACCGCATCCAGGCGGCGCGCCAGGAAGGCGTGAACTTCATCATCATCAATCCCGCGGCGTACACCCACACCAGTGTGGCCATCCGCGACGCGCTGGCAGCGGTGGACATTCCGTTCATCGAGGTGCACTTGTCCAATGTGCACGCGCGGGAACCTTTCCGCCACAAGTCTTATCTTTCTGCACTGGCAGTCGGAGTGATTTGCGGGCTGGGCGCACGCGGCTATCAGCTGGCGCTCGAATACGGACTCAGTACGGCATCCGGTTGATCCCGTACCCAATTTGCATGTCCGCGGCCGGATGGCCGGCGGGCAACCCATCATTCAGGAGGTAGTGCCATGGATTTGCGTAAGCTCAAGACGCTGATCGATCTCGTCGCGGAATCGGGAATTTCCGAACTCGAGGTCACCGAGGGCGAAGGCAAGGTCCGCATCGTCAAGGCGCCGCCGCAGATCATCGCCGCGCCGGTGACTGCACCGGTCGCCGCCCCGGTCACGATGGCCGCTCCCGCGGCTGCCGCACCGGCTGCCGCGCCGGCAGTGGAAGTCACGCCGGCTGCGCCGTCGGGTCACACCGTGAATTCGCCCATGGTGGGCACGTTCTATCGTGCGCCGTCGCCGGGCGCGGCCCCGTTCGTGAGCGTTGGCGATACCGTAAAGGAAGGCCAGACCATCTGCATCATCGAAGCGATGAAGCTGCTCAACGAAATCGAAGCCGACAAGTCCGGCGTGGTCAAGGAAATCCTGGCGGAAAACGGCGATGCTGTCGAATACGGCCAGCCGCTGATCGTCATTGGCTAAAGGCCCACGGCCTCTGCCCCGCGCCGGCGCATGGGCCGCCGGCCACCCTGCCCCTCTCCGCAGCGAGATATTTCATGTTTGACAAGATTCTGATTGCGAATCGCGGCGAAATCGCCCTTCGCATCCAGCGCGCGTGCCGCGAACTGGGCATCAAGACCGTGGTGGTGTTCTCCGAAGCAGACCGCGACGCCAAGTACGTCAAGCTGGCGGACGAAGCCGTGTGCATCGGCCCGGCTCCTTCGCCGCAAAGCTACCTGAACATGCCGGCCATCATCTCGGCGGCCGAAGTCACGGATGCCCAGGCCATCCACCCGGGCTATGGCTTCCTGTCCGAGAACGCTGACTTCGCCGAGCGCGTGGAGCAGTCCGGCTTCACCTTTATCGGCCCGACCGCCGAGTGCATCCGCATGATGGGTGACAAGGTGTCGGCCAAACAGGCCATGATCCGCTCCGGGGTGCCATGCGTACCGGGCTCGGAAGGCGCGCTGCCGGAAGATCCGAAGGAAATCCTGGCGACCGCACGGCGCATTGGCTATCCCGTGATCATCAAGGCCGCCGGCGGCGGTGGCGGACGCGGCATGCGCGTGGTGCATACCGAAGCCGCACTGCTGAACGCCGTCAATATGACGCGTGAAGAAGCCGGGCTCGCCTTTGGCAACCCCGAGGTCTACATGGAGAAGTTCCTGGAGAATCCGCGCCACGTGGAAATCCAGGTCCTCGCCGACACTTACAAGAATGCCATCTGGCTCGGCGAGCGTGACTGCTCGATGCAGCGCCGGCACCAGAAGGTGATCGAGGAAGCGCCCGCGCCGCACATTCCGCGCCGCCTGCTGGACCGCATCGGCGACCGCTGCGCGGAAGCATGCAAGAAGATCGGCTACCGTGGCGCCGGCACGTTCGAGTTCCTCTACGAGAACAACGAGTTCTACTTCATCGAGATGAATACGCGCGTGCAGGTTGAACATCCGGTGACCGAGATGATCACTGGCATCGACATCGTGCAGGAACAGATCCGCGTTGCGTTCGGCGAGAAGCTGCGCTTCCGCCAGAAAGACGTGCAGCTCAAGGGCCACGCCATCGAGTGCCGCATCAACGCAGAAGATCCGTTCAAGTTCACGCCGTCGCCGGGCCGCATCACCAGCTGGCATCCGCCGGGTGGTCCCGGCATTCGTGTCGATTCGCACGCCTATAGCGGCTACTTCGTGCCTCCGACCTACGACTCGATGATCGGCAAGATCATCAGTTACGGCGCGACCCGTGAACAGGCCATTGCCCGCATGCGCATCGCGCTGTCGGAAATGGTCGTGGAAGGCATCCAGACCAATATTCCGCTGCACCGTGAACTGATGCTCGACGCCAACTTCGTCGAAGGCGGGACCAACATCCATTATCTGGAGCACCGCCTGGCCCAGAAGCAAGTTGCCAAGGGCGGCAAGGCCTGAGCACGATGAGCTATCGGGAATGCGTCGTCGAAGTCGCGGAGGATCAGGCCGAGGCCCTGTCTGACGCGCTCTTCGAGCTGGGTGCGCTGTCTGTCTCGGTGGAAGATGCCGATGCCGACACACCGGACGAGCAGCCGCTATTCGGCGAACCCGGGCACGAACCCGACCGCCTTGCCTGGAACCGCTCGCGTGTGGTTGCTCTCGTCGCCGACGATACCGATCCGCACGCCATGCTGCAGGCCGCCGTGGATGCGCTTGGCTGGCCGGCCGTACCGGACTGCCTCGTGCGTACGCTCGAGGATCAGGACTGGGTTCGCCTGACACAGTCGCAATTCGACCCGATTCCCATCGGCGAGCGCATCTGGGTGGTACCGTCCTGGCACGATGCCCCGGATCCCGACGCTGTGATTCTCGAACTCGATCCCGGCCTGGCCTTCGGTACCGGCAGCCACCCGACCACGCGCCTGTGCATGGAGTGGCTCGAGCAGCATCTGCAGCCGGGCGAAACGGTGCTCGACTACGGCTGCGGCTCCGGCATCCTCGCCATCGTGGCGCGCAAGCTCGGCGCTGGCGACACGCTCGGTATCGACATCGATCCGCATGCCGTGGAGGCCTCGCAGTACAACTGCGAACGCAATCGCGTCACGGCGGATTTCTGCCTGCCGGATGATGCGCACCGTCGCTGGCCGGACCGCACGTTCGACCTGGTCATCGCCAACATTCTCTCGAACCCGCTCAAGGTCATGGCCGCGATGCTGAGCGGCCGCGTGCGCCCGGGTGGACGTCTCGTCCTGTCCGGCGTGCTCGAGCGCCAATGGGAGGAAGTCGCGGCAGCCTATGCGCCCTGGCTGGCGATGACGGTCTGGCGCAGCCATGAGGGCTGGGTGTGCCTGCATGGTACGCGCGCCTGAAATACCCTTTCGGCGCAATACGGCACAACACCCACCGCAGCCCCGGACGGCTGGCTTAGAATAAGCGGTCCATCTTCCCTGTTCCGTCCATGGCACAACCGCCCCGTCTCGCTGCGCGCTGCCCTGTCTGCCACACGACCTTTCGCGTCGCTGCCGACCAGCTCAAGCTGCGTGGCGGGCTGGTCCGCTGCGGCAAGTGCGATACAGTCTTCGACGGACGCGACCACCTGCTCACACTGCCGACCGCGGCATCCGATGCTTCAGCCGATACGCCGGCCCGGCCGAATGCCGATGATCCGGCAGCAACGGACACAACAGCAATCGCTGCCGGCTCCTACATCGATCGACCCAGGGGTCCGGATGATGCCTTGGCGCAACCCGAGCGCCGGAGCAATGGTGACGCCACAACCATGCATGCCGGCACCTCAGCCGCTGACCATGCAGGGACATCGACGACACCTGCGACCGGGTCGGCGGACGGCAGCGCAGTCAGTCATGACCTAGAGCCCCTGGCCGATGCACCTGACGATGCATCCGCGGTGCCCGCTATCGCCCGCCTGCTGATCGCGAAGGAAACAGGGGCGGCGTCCGAGTCCGAGTCCGAGTCCGAGTCCGAGTCCGAGTCCGAGTCCGAGTCCGAGTCCGAGTCCGTAGCAGAGGCTGACATCGCAGCCCCGGATGACTTCGACACAGCATCTCCCGAGGCGACTCCCGCCACAGATCAGACAATCGACTCGGCGAGCGACAGGACACGTCGCCCCATGCGTTATCGGCCAGCACCGCTTGGTGCGCATCGCTGGGTATTCCACACCGAGCCCTGCGCCCTGTCTGCAGCGACACCGTCGCAACCGCTCCCTGATTTCGTGCGCGACGCCGAAGACCGTGCGCGCGCTGCGCAAGCGCCCACGCGCTGGCTCTGGCGCGGCCTGTTCGTCGTGCTCGCCCTGGCCGCTCTCGCGCAGGCGGTCTACTGGTGGCGCGGCCCACTGGCCGCAGCGTATCCCGCCTTGCGTCCGCTGCTGCTCCGCGCCTGTGCGACGGTGCAGTGCACCGTCCCGCCGGTGCGGCATCTGGACCGCCTGGCAATCGACGGGACACAGCTGCAGAAACCGGATGACACGCACGATCACTACCTGCTCAGCCTGAACCTACGCAGCCGCAGCCAGGCGCATGTCGCACTGCCAGCGCTCGAACTGGTGCTGACCGACCTGGACGACCGCATCATCGCGCGGCGCGTGCTGTTACCCGCAGAATATCTGCCGCCATCCGAACGTGCGTTGCTGCAGGCGGGCCTGGCGCCGGACAGCGAACTGGCGCTTAGGGTACGATTCCAGTCTCGGCAAGCTGCGGTCAACTACCGCGTACTCATGTTTTATCCCTGACCATGGCGTCAGGCATTCCAACCTACCGATACAGTGAGGATTCGCAATGGCACAAGTCACTCTTGGCGGCAACCCGATCGACGTCGCCGGCCAGTTTCCGGCCGTGGGCAGCACCGCGCCCGCTTTCACCCTGGTGTCCAAGGATCTCAAGGACGTCACGCTCGCTGACTTCGCTGGCAAGCGCAAGATCCTGAACATCGTACCGAGCCTCGATACCCCGGTGTGCCAGGCATCGGCACGCAAGTTCAATGAGGCGGCAGGCGCGCTCGCCAACACCGTGCTGCTGACCATCTCGTCCGACCTGCCGTTTGCCATGAGCCGCTTCTGTTCGACGGAAGGCCTCGATCATGTGGTGACCCTGTCGACCATGCGCGGCGACTTCAAGCGCCCGTATGGCGTGGACATCGTCAGCGGTCCGCTGGCCGGTGTGACGGCGCGCGCCGTGTTGGTGCTGGACGAGAACAATGTCGTCAAGCACGCGCAACTGGTCCCTGAAATCAAGCAGGAACCCGACTACGACGCCGCACTCGCCGCGCTCAAATAAAACCGCTTCCCCCACGGACGGCATCCGCCGTCCGCAGAATTTTTCCCCTTTTCCGGAGACCATATGGCCAGCCTGATCTGCGGCTCGATCGCCTACGACACCATCATGACGTACGAAGGCCGCTTTCGTGACCATATCCTGCCCGAGCAGATCCACATCCTGAATGTGTCCTTTCTCGTGCCGCAAATGCGGCGCGAATTCGGCGGATGCGCCGGGAACATTGCCTACACGCTGAAGATGCTCGGCGGCGAGCCGATCATCCTCGCCACCGTGGGCGCGGACGCCGATCCCTATCTGGCCCACCTGCAACAACTGGGCATCACCACCGAACACGTACGCGTGCTGCCCGAGCATTTCACCGCGCAGGCGATGATCACCACGGATCTCGACAACAACCAGATCACGGCCTTCCATCCCGGCGCAATGACCTATTCGTCACTGAACCGCGCCGAACAGGCCAGCGGTTTCTCGCTCGGCATCGTCGCGCCAGATGGCCGCGACGGCATGCTCGAACATGCGCGCCAGTTTGCCGACCTTGGCGTGCCGTTCATCTTCGATCCGGGCCAGGGCATGCCGATGTTCGACGGCGCCGACCTCCGCCAGTTCGTTGAACTCGCCAACTATGTGGCAGTCAACGACTATGAGGGTCGCATGCTGACCGAACGCACTGGCCTGTCGCTCGAACAGATCGCCAGCCAGGTGGAAGCACTGATCGTCACGCTGGGTGAACACGGTGCGGAAATCTACGCTGGCGGCCAGTGCTACCGCATTCCGTCGGTCAAGCCGGCAGCGGTGGTCGACCCGACCGGCTGCGGCGACGCCTTCCGCGGCGGCCTACTGTATGGCATCGAGCGCGGGTTCGATTGGGAAACCACCGGCCGCCTGGCCAGCCTGATGGGATCGCTTAAAATCGCCAAGCAGGGCCCGCAAAACCATGCCATCGGCCGCGAGGCCATCCACGAACAGTTCACCGCCGCGTTCGGATATCGCTACGAGTAAGGAGCCGCATCATGCGCCAGATTTCCCGTTCCCTGATTGCCAGCATCATGCTTGGCACCGCTGTCCTTGCAGGCTGCGCCACCGGCAGCAGCTCCGGCAGCGTGTACTCCCGCGGCCAGGCCCAACGTGAACAGGTGGTGCGCATGGCAACTGTCGAGACGGTGCGCGAAGTCACGCTCGATGGCGGACAATCGGGCGTCGGGGTGCTGGCGGGTGGCGCGCTTGGCGGCATCGCGGCCGGACGCAATATCGGCAGCGGCACGGGCTCGCTGGTGGCGGGGATCATCGGCGCGGTAGCGGGCGGACTTGCCGGACAGGCCGTGGAAGGCCACGTCAGCAAGCAGCGCGCCCTGGAGATCACGGTACGGCTCGACAATGGCGAGCTGCGGGCCATCACGCAGGAAGCCGACGAGATCTTCCGCCCCGGCGAACGCGTGCGGCTGCTTTCCTCGGGGGGCGTGACACGCGTCACGCGCTGACCGTCGAAGTCGCTTCGGTCGTACCAAGGCTGCCTGCGGGCAGCCTTTTTCATTGCCGGACGACAGAGGTGCCGAGGGCCAGCCTCTGCCAAAGAGCGCGGCAGACTGTGCAACGGCAAGCATGGGGACATCCCGGCCCCGAAATCATTGCCCGCACCCACTCGCTGCGAAAGCCCGCCTGCCTCATCTGCGGGCAAGAAAAAACCCGCCAAGGCAATGCCTGTGGCGGGTGGGTGCAAGACCATCGTCTTGCGGATCCAATACCGTGTATCGGATCACTCTGGCATGACAAGCATGCCGTGCAGATCCCGCGGGATCATGATGCTCGGCCGGATGGCGCGCCCAATTACGGGCGGCTGCCGGTCGGGAACGGCCATGCAGCAGCCGGGTTCAGCACGGTCTTCGCGGGTGCTGCGTTCACTGCGCCAGCAGCAGGCTTGGCAGGGGCAGGCTTTTTGGCGGCGGCTTTCTTGGCAGCAGGCTTTTTCGCCGCAGCCTTTTTGGCAGCCGGCTTCTTGGCGGCAGCTTTCTTGGCAGCGGGCTTCTTGGCCGCTACTTTCTTCGCTGCAGCTTTCTTGGCCGGGGCCTTCTTGGCCGCTACCTTCTTCGCTGCGACTTTCTTGGCCGGGGCCTTCTTGGCCGCTACCTTCTTCGCTGCGACTTTCTTGGCCGGGGCCTTCTTGGCCGCTACCTTCTTCGCTGCGACTTTCTTGGCCGGGGCCTTCTTGGCCGCTACCTTCTTCGCTGCGACTTTCTTGGCCGGGGCCTTCTTGGCCCCTACCTTCTTCGCTGCAACTTTCTTGGCCGGGGCTTTCTTCGCCACAACCTTCTTCGCGGCTACTTTCTTGGCCGGGGCCTTCTTAGCAGCAGCTTTCTTCGCCGGAGCGGCTTTCTTGGCTGCGGTTTTCTTAGCAGTCGTTGCCATGGAAAACTCCTTCACTGAGATTGAGAATCGAACTACGTGAGTCAAGCAACCCGACCGGCCCGTGAAACCCTACACAGCCGAGCGAGCGATTCATCGGCGCGCGGACGGAAGACCGACGCACGCTAATGAATTCGGTGGAAAGCGTCCGCATGCCGGCGGCAACGCCGGGAACGGAACGCAGCAACGTTCTTGCCTGCAGACGGCAGCGAGCGCGGCCTGCAGCGTGGATTCGGTTCACGGATCTCATGGCGCCCGGCATGTGGCCGGCAGTCACGCCCATGGATGTGAAGAAGGCTTGCGCCAGAAATTTTTGAGGGAAGACCGCCCGTTCCTGTCTCGTGCGACAGGAGTACATGCGCAAATTGAAAAGCCTGCAAGGCTCATGGTGCGTCAAGGTGGTTCGGCTCCTCAGCTTACCGGCTGTCGGTCATCGATATCGGTGAGCAATCCGTTTTTTCTTGCGCTTCGATGTCCATGCATCGAAGCCGGATCGTTGTCAAGGCGAATCATAATTCTTTTGTTTATCCATGTTAAGACATTTGTGCAAAAACGCAGGGTTGTTTTGGTGACAGATTGCGCGACATCTGTGCTCACGCATTCGAAACGTATCGACGAAGCATGTTCACCAGGTGTCGATCGTCATCACGCACGCAAAGAAACCGCCGTCGTTCGACGTTCGAAACCGGCATCGCGAGCGTCGTCGCGTTGCATTTTTTTTCGTGCGCGACACCCTCCGAAAAGTGGGTGTAACGGTATCCGAGCACGCACCGCGATACGTGTCGCGATATCGTCGCGAACGCTTTCCGCCGCCATGGTTTTTTTTGACGCGTTTGGCAAAGCGCCATTTGATGCGGGTCTCACGCCGAAGCTCATCCATGCCTTGCAATACACGCCGCCTTACGCGAGGTCATCGTCTTGCCTCCAACGGCCGCGCCCGCACTTTTCCGGGCAGCCGTTTCGACGCAGCCGAACGGTCACGTCAACGGGATGTGCGTGTGCATCGCGGGAACGCTTGAGCGACCGCAACACACTCATTCTTCTTGAATCGATGCATACCGCCGACGGCGCGAAATTCACGATCGCAAAACCGTTGTGTAGACACGACGGTTGTGTTGCAAATTTTCACAGCGACAGCGTCGTGGCTCTCCGAAACAGCATGTGTCCATCATCAAAAATCGCGGCGCACGTTTCGATTCGAGATCCGTCCCGGGGTCATGCACAGACACGTGGATACATCCACGGACGTCCACCGGAAATCGCGCGGCGCATGTCCTCCATCGAACCGCCCGCGTGTAAGCAATATTCTTATAATGGAAGCTTCACAAAGGATTCCTTGCGCCATGCGCCGCTGCCTGATCATTGAAGACGATGCGGAGAACGCCCGCTACATTGCTAACGGTTTTCGCGAGCTGGGCTACTTCACCGCCATCAGCCGCGACGGGCTGGATGGACTGCAACGCCTGGCGGGCGAGTCGTGGGACATCATCATCCTCGACCGCATGCTGCCAAACGACGTCGATGGCCTGTCACTGCTGACGACGCTGCGCAGTCTCGGCAAGCAGACACCGGTGCTGATGCTGAGCGCGCTGTCGGCGACCGACGAACGTGTGCGCGGCCTGAAGGCGGGTTGCGACGACTATCTCGCCAAGCCGTTCTCCTTCGCCGAGCTGGCCGCGCGCGTGGAAGCGCTGCTGCGCCGCGCCGGCAATCCGGAGCCGGTACAAACGCTGCAACTGGCGGACCTGAAGGCCAATCTGGTGACTCGCAGCGTCGAGCGTGCCGGCCAGCCAATTGCGCTACAGCCGCGCGAATTCCGTTTGCTGGTGACGTTGCTCATGCACCAGCAGCAGGTCGTCACGCGAACCATGCTGCTGGAATCCGTCTGGGACTACCGGTTCGATCCGCAGACCAATGTGATCGACGTCCAGATCAGCCGCCTGCGTAACAAGATCGACCAAGGGTTCACCCCAGCCCTCATCCATACGGTCCGTGGCGTCGGCTACATCATGTCGACGCGCCCGCCCGGTGACTCCGGCACCGATGAGACGCCGGATGGAGATGCCGGCGCATGATCGCCTCGCTCAAGCGGCAGGTCGCGGCCATCTGGAATTCCATCGTCTTCCGTCTGGCACTGCACTACAGTGCGCTCCTGCTACTGGTTCTGGTGATCGTCCTCACCATCCTGTATACGCAGACGGTGGGTGTGATGCAGCGGCGCATCGACCAGCAGCTGGAATACAACGCCTACCGTCTCCAGCAGCATTTCGAGCAGTATGGGCAGGCGGCGCTGTCGCACGATATTTCGAGGATGCTGGAGGACGGTGTCAGTTCCGACAGTGAGATCTACGCGCTGTGGGATGACCGGCAGCGCCCGGTGGCGGGCAACGTCACCGATCCCGTCCTGCTCGATCTGCCCCAGGAGCGCATCACTGAAATCCCGGTGTACCACCACAATGGCCGTTCGCTCAGCCGGGTGGTGGTACGCCGCCTGTCGGACGGCAGCACGCTCGCCGTCGGCCACGACATGCGCGACCAGCGTGCGCTGGAGACGCTGATCGCCGAAGCGAGCCTGTCCGCCGGAGCGATTGCGCTACTGCTGACGATTGGCGGCACGCTCATGTTCCGCCAGTTGCTGGAAGCCCGGGTCGCGGCCATCCGGCGCACGGCTGCGCGTATCGAAGCTGGCGACCTGAGCCAGCGCATACCGGCATCCCCGCAGGATGACGAATTCGCACGGCTGACGCGCGACATCAACATGATGCTCGACCAGATCGAGCGCCTGATGGATGGCGTGCGCCATGTCTCGAACACCATCGCGCACAACCTGCGCACCCCGCTTTCCCGGATGCTGGTGCGACTGCGCACCGCCGAACATGATCCGGCCCAGCGTGACGATGCCATCCGCTTCGTCATCAGGGAAATCGAGGACCTGAGCATCGTATTCGACAAGCTGCTGCAGATTGCCGAGGTCGAATCAGGCGCACGCCGCCAGGCCTTCTCGAAAGTGGATATCAATACACTGGTGCTGGATGTGCTGGACCTGTACGGCGCCGTTGCCGAGGAACAGGATGCCACCCTGACCCACACGCTCGACCCGGATGCCGTCCTCGATGGCGATCGCGACCTGCTGGCGAGCGCCACCGCCAACCTCGTCGACAACGCGCTCAAGTATGCCGGCCGCCACGCCCGCGTGCATGTCGCGACACGGCAGGTGGACGGCCGCCTCACGATCGCGGTGCAGGACAACGGACCGGGTATTCCCGCACATGAGCGGGAGCGCGTGGGCACGCGCTTCTACCGTCTCGACCGGCAGGCGCCGGGTTACGGCCTGGGGCTGGCCAGCGTCATCGCCATTGCCCATCTGCATGGCGGGGAACTGCACCTGGCAGATGCTGCGCCCGGATTGATCGCAACCCTGGACCTGCCTGCAAAAAAGGACGCCTGAAAGCGCCCTCTTCCCGTCGGCCGTTGCCGTTCACCCGAGCATGTGCACGGGCCGTGGCCGGAACAGATAGTAGTCGAGGAAGCACGGCAGGGTCAGCGAGGCCTTGAAGCCGCCCTCGCTGCCCACCCGCAGCGGACCGCGGACGATCCGCATGGCGCGTTGCAGGACCCGCTTGCGCAAGGCGCTATCGGCAATCGAACGCGCGAAATGCGACCGCACCGCCATCCAGAACGTCTCGGTCCGCATGGTATACAGGAATGGCAGGCGTCCGGTGCCGGCATGTTCGAAAGCCGAGCGCTCGAACAAGGCATCCACGCCGGCCGGGTGCGGCGGAAACAATGGCAGGTCGCCAGCCTTGGCCAGCCTGTTGAGCGGTCCGGCCACTGCATGGCGTTCGTCCACGCCGCAACTGAGAACGGCGAGTGTCCCCTCGGGTTTAAGGATGCGCTGCAGTTCCTCACCGTCGACAAGGGGCTGATCCCCGGCGTCGAGGCACAGGATCACGTCGACTGACTGATCGCGGAACAGCGCGGGTTGCATGGCTGAGGCAAAGACGGCGTTGTCGGCGGCATGCAGCGGATGCTGCAAATATTCCGGCGCCGCGCCGAACACCACACAGACCTGATCGTTACGGCGGGGAAGCGGCACGCTGGCGACGAGCGTCTCGGGGCAGGCGGGTACGATCATGTCTCTTACTCCTGCCGGGCATGGCCCGGTTGGCAAACAGGCCGCACGAAGGCGGCCTGTTGCATTGCAATACAAAACGACGTCTTACTCTTCCTGGAAGGCCTCTTCGCGCTTCTTCTTGATCGATGGCAGGGTCACCACCGCAACCAGGACGGCCGCGGCGATCAGCAGGCCCAGCGAAAGCGGACGGGTGACGAACACCGAGAACTCACCGCGCGACAGCAGCAGGGCGCGCCGGAAGTTTTCTTCCATCATCGGTCCGAGCACGAAGCCCAGCAGCAACGGAGCAGGTTCCATGCGCAGCTTGTAGAACAGGTAGCCGAGCAGGCCGAAACCGGCAGCCATGAAGACGCTGAAGGTCGAGTTGTTCACCGAGTACACGCCGATCGCACAGAACACCAGGATGGCGGGATACAGCAGACGATACGGCACGGTCAGCAGCTTCACCCAGATGCCAATCAGCGGCAGGTTCAGGATGATGAGCATCAGGTTACCGATCCACATCGAGGCGATCAGGCCCCAGAACAGCGTCGGGTTGCTGGTCATGACCTGCGGACCCGGCTGGATATTGTGGATGGTCATCGCACCGACCATCAGCGCCATCACGGCGTTCGGCGGAATACCGAGCGTCAACAGCGGGATGAACGAGGTCTGGGCCGCAGCATTGTTAGCCGCTTCCGGACCGGCCACGCCTTCAATGGCGCCCTTGCCGAACTCATGAACGTACTTGGACGTCTTCTTTTCCAGTGCGTAGGCTGCAAACGAAGCCAGCGCCGCGCCGCCGCCCGGCAGGATACCGAGGGCCGAACCCAGCGCCGTACCACGCAGGATGGCGGGCGTCATGCGCTTGAAGTCTTCCTTCTTCGGCATGAGGCTGGTCACCGCATTGGTGAAGGTCTCGCGCTTTTCCTTCTGCTCGAGGTTGGCCACGATTTCCGCAAAGCCGAACACACCCATGGCCAGTGCCACGAAGTCCAGGCCGTCGGTCAGCTCAGCCACGTCGAACGAGAAGCGCGCCGCGCCCGAGTTCACATCGGTACCGACCATGCCCAGCAGCAGACCGAACACGATCATGCCGATTGCCTTGACCAGCGAACCGGAGGCCAGCACCACGGCGCCGATCAGGCCCAGCACCATCAGCGAGAAGTACTCGGCTGGGCCAAACTTGAAGGCCACTTCCGCCAGCGGGGCAGCAAAGGCGGCCAGGATCAGCGTGGCCACGCAGCCGGCGAAGAACGAACCGATACCGGCGGTGGCCAGCGCCACGCCAGCGCGGCCGCGCCGTGCCATCTGGTAGCCGTCGATCACTGTTACCACCGACGACGATTCACCCGGCAGGTTCACCAGAATAGCCGTGGTCGAACCGCCGTACTGGGCGCCGTAGTAAATGCCGGCCAGCATGATCAGTGCCGATTCCGGCGGCAGCGCATAGGTGGCCGGCAGCAGCATGGCAATGGTCGCCACCGGACCCAGGCCCGGCAGCACGCCGATCAGGGTGCCGAGCAGACAGCCCATGAAGGCGTACAGGAGGTTGGTATACGTAAACGCCGCACCGAACCCCAACATCAGGTTATTCATCAATTCCATGATTGGATCCTTAGTGGGCCATGAAGGCGGGCCAGAGCGGGAACTGCAGGTTCAGGCCGTAGACGAAGGCGCCGTAGCTGAGAGCGGTGAGCACCAGTGCATTGACAGCCGCCCACTTGAAGTCGAACTCGTGGCTGGCCATGCTGGAGACGATCACGAGAATCGGCAGGGAAATCAGCAGACCGAGCGGATACAGCAGCAGGCCGAACATCACCACCGAGCCGAGGATCCACAGCAGCGTCTTGACGTCCCAGCGATCGAGCTTGTCCGGCTCAGCCTTGGGTGACACGGAACCGGCGATCACCATCAATCCCAGCAAGGTCAGGATGATGCCGAGCCAGAAGGGAAAGTAACCCGGCCCCATCTTGGCCGCTGTCCCCATGGTGTAGCTTGTGGACACGTACGAGAAGCCTACGCCGACCACAGCGTAGAACAACCCGGACGCAAAGTCCTTATGGTTTCTTATTTCCAACTCCACTCTCCTTTTGCGGTTCATTGCGCCAGAAAAATATTCAAGCTGGGCAAATTTAAGCCGCCTCCCTTTCAGTTCGCTTTCCATAAAAATGCGCACGGACGAAGGAGATTGAAAATGGACTCAAAACTATTGTGAAGCGTATCCCGGAGCTGTCACCGATTCGCCGCAACCCACAAAAAAACCATATAAATCAACAGTTAACTCTCAATAACCAACCATTTAAATTTTATATTTAAAATATCCCAAAATATCTTAACAATCCTATGCAAAAAGTTGATTACGCACACATTACCAAATGGAAAGATTGTTTTCGCCCTATCGGTGACAAAAAAAAAAAGCCGGACACGTTTCCGTGTCCGGCTTGCAATGCGTGCAGGTATCTAAAATCAGTCCAGCGTCATATCCGGCTCAAGAGGATAGATCGGGCGGCTCAGATGCTTGAACGGGAAATCCGCATAGTCCGAACTGCACACACCCGGCCCCGCCACCAGCACGATATGGCGGGCAATCGGTTCGAATCCGGCGCGAAAATGCTGGCGCGACTTGATCAGGATGTAACGTGTCCGGTCCAGATCGATGCCAGCGTGCGTAAACAGACCGGCATCGAATGGCTCCTGCGGCTTTTCGCACACGAACACGCGCACGCCGCCGCCGATATCGAGTACCGCCGTGCGCCCGAGGCTCAGTTGCATGCCGGTGAACATCGGACCGGTCACACGGTAGTTGCCATCGGTGATGCGCCACACCCGGCCCGTCAGGGTCAGCGGCTGGCCCTTGAGGCCAAGCGCGGGCATGTCGGTCTTGCCGCCGACGGCGACCGTCACGTCGGCACCCTCGCCTGCCTCGACCAGCTGCGCCACCGCTTGCGGATCCCAGAATGGCCCGGCCACGACGTCTTCCAGCCCCTGCCGCAGCACTTCGGCCAACACGCTCATTTCATCCGTCGGACCGCCCGCACCGCAGTTATCGCCATGATCGACCAGCACGATGGGGCCGGCGTCGAGCGTCTTTGCGTGCGCAATCGAGGTCTCCATGGGTTCGAGCGGAAAGATGAAGTCCGCGCGGCGATCCCAGGCCATGCCGCACAGCTCGTCCAGCAATGCTTCGCCCGCGGCACGATGCCGGGCATCCGCGACGATCACCACGGATAGTCCCACATGAGGAATGTCAGCTAGCGGGAAACCACCGAACACGGAGGCATTCAGCACCTCGCCCTTGGCCTCGGCGGCCATGGCGCGGTCCATGATGTCTTTCATCGGTTGCTCACGTGGCGTCTGGCGCAGCATGTGGGTCAGCATCGGCAGCCGGCGCCACAGCAGCACCGGCGCGACCTCGCCGCGCAGTGCCGCCATGAGCGTACGTGCGGCGCGGGCGCCGGTCTCGTACACATCGATGTGCGGATAGGTGCAGTACCCGGCGATGGCGGTGGCATTCTCGATCAGCGTGGCGCTGAAGTTCGCATGAAAATCGAGCGCCACCGCAATGGGAACCGCTGGCGCCACGGCGCGAATACGGCGCAGCAGTTCGCCTTCGGCATCGGGATAGCCATCGGCGACCATGGCACCATGCAGATCGAGCAGCACCGCATCGCAGCCGTCGCGCACGGCACTGACAATGGTGAACGCCATATGCTCGAAGGCATCGCGCGTCACGACACCGCTGGGCACCGAGTTGGCCAGGAGCGGCATGACAAACTCATCGCCCTGCTCCCGCACCAGATCCATAAAGGCTGCGGCAGCGCTGTTGGTGTTTTCGGTGGCGCGGATGGCGGCCTCGCCATATACCGGACCATCGTTGCCACCGGTGCCGCGACAGAATGACGACAGTGGCGTGGGCAGCGGCGAAAACGTATTGGTTTCATGCCGCATCAGGGCAATGACGAAACGCATGATCGATCCTTGCTGCGACGGCTCAGTTGGCTTCGAGGTTTACAAACTTGGCGATGGCCCCGTAACGCGCGGTTTCCGCATGGAGGAACTTGCGGGCCTCCGCCGGCGGCGTCAGCAACGGCTCGTAGGCTAGCGACTCCAGACGTGCCGCGAAATCGGCTTCACCGACGCTCACCTTCACCTCCTGATAGAGACGGTCGACAATGGCCTGAGGGGTGCCGGTCTTAACCATCAGAGCCAGATTGGCACGCACCATGAGCGCGTTCTTGTCGTTGGCCTTCTGGGTTTCCAGCTTGGGGAACTGCTTCACCGGCTCAACTTGCAGCGTCGCCAGCGGCTTGACCTTGCCGCTCGTCACATAGGCCACCGAGGAGCCGATTACGTCAACGTGCGCATCAGTTTGACCGCCGATCAGGTCGGCCATGGCCGGCGGGGAGCCGCGATACGGCACGATCGCAAAATCAAGCTTGTTCTGCTGTTTCCAGTTGGCCAGGCCGAGGTGCGCGGCGCCACCCACGGTATTGATGCTGATCGACACCTTGCCTGGGTTCTTCTGGATATAGGCCTTGAGTTCCGTCAGCGAGGTTTCCTTGCGATCCGCACGTGCCACGATCCAGTGCGGCACCGTGTTGACGATGGTGACCGGCGTCAACTCGGTATCGGGGTTGTAGCGCAGGCCCTTCACCGTATGGGGATTGATATTCAGCGAGCCATCGCTCGTCAGCAGCAGCGTGTAGCCATCGGCATTGTCCTTGAGCACCGACATCACGCCAGGTACCGTCGCTCCGCCAGAAATGTTCTCGACCACGATCGGTTGACCGAGACGCTTTTCCAGCTTCTGTGCCAGCGCGCGGCCGACGATGTCGTAGGAACCGCCTGCGGGAAACGGCACCACCAGGCGGATCGGCCGGTCCGGCCACGCGGCATGTGCCGCAGCCGCCGAACACAATGCCACGCCAACCACCAGCGACCGCATCAGAGTATGGATTTTGCTCACAACTTGTCTCCTGACTAAAGCCCGTCCCACCCCGGCGCCCGCGAAAGAACACGCGGTATCCAGCCGGATGGACCGGATTCGATTGATGTGCGGGCCAGTATAGAAGCGCGCCAAATAAACCAAAAGTGAATAAATTTCTTCTATCATTAAGTAAATGGTTAATATCTGAGATTTTCTGCACTGCACCCCATGCATCCCGATCCGACTCCCGCCCATGCCTTGCTGACCCGCCTGAAACTGCGCCATCTGCGGTTGTTGCTGGCCCTGTCGCAACGCGGCAGCGCGGCTGCCGTGGCCACGCAGTTCCACGTGAGCCCGGCGGCCGTGTCCAAAGCGCTGGCGGAAATCGAAGACATCGCGGGGACCCCGCTGTTCGAACGCAATGCACGCGGCATGCGCCCGACCCCTGCAGGGAGCGAACTGATCGCAGGCGCCGGCGTGGTAATTGCGCAGATTGAACGCCTGGCCGAATCGCTGCAGGCAGTCCGCACCGGCACACAGGGCCAGCTCACGCTCGCGTTTCGCACCAATTCAGTCCAGCCATTTCTCGCCCAGGCCGTCGCGGCATTTCAGGAACAGTATCCCGGCGTGACCATCCATGTCGTCGAAGGCGGGATCGGCGACCTTATCCATCGATTGTCGGAGGGCGATCTCGATCTGCTGTTCGCCTATGAAGACCCGCGCCTGGAGCGCCGCGAACTCGATGCCACCCCCATCGTGGCCGGCCAGGATGTGGTCGTGGTCGCCAGCCCGGCACACCCGCTGCGCCGCCGCAAGCGGCTGGCCGCCTCTGACCTGCTGGAACAACGCTGGTGCATTCCCGCCGACGGCTCACGCATGCTGCATCATCTGCAGACAGCTTTTCGCAGCCTCGGGCAACCCGTACCCAGTCGTGGCATCCACACCAGCGACGTTGCCATGACCGTGAACCTGCTGCAGCACGCCGGCTATCTCGCGGTCTATCCGCGACGCATCGCCAACCAACTGGCCGCCGCTGGCACGGCCTGCATCCTGCCGGTCCCACTGCCTTGCCGGGTGGAGCCGGTGGTCGCCGTGTGGAATCGCCTGCTGGTACCGCGCGGACCGGCCCAGATATTCCGCGAATTCGCCGTGCGCCAGGCGGAAGAAAACGGCTTGCGCGCAAACGGCTGAACCGCCGGCAGCGATACGGCGCACATGAAAAAGCCCCGGCTATTGCCGGGGCGTCAGGCGCTGCCAATACAACGCCATGCCGGGAGTGCCGCTTTACTCCCAGCTCAGTGCGCCACCCGTCTGGTACTCGATGACACGCGTCTCGAAGAAGTTACGCTCCTTCTTCAGGTCGATCATCTCGCTCATCCACGGGAAGGGGTTTTCCTCGTTCGGGAACAGCGGATCAAGACCGATCTGCTGGCAACGGCGATTGCAGATGAAGCGCAGGTAGCTCTTGAACATCGGCGCATTCAAGCCCAGCACGCCGCGCGGCATGGTGTCCTCGGCGTAGCGGTATTCGAGGTCCACGGCCTTCTTGAACAGCTCGCGGATCTCGTCCTTGAATTCCGGCGTCCACAGGTGCGGGTTTTCCGACTTGATGGTGTTGATCAGGTCGATACCGAAGTTGCAGTGCATGGACTCGTCGCGCAGGATGTACTGGTACTGCTCGGCCGCGCCCGTCATCTTGTTCTGGCGGCCCAGCGCCAGGATCTGCGTGAAGCCGACGTAGAAGAACAGGCCTTCCATGATGCAGGCGAACACGATCAGCGACTTCAGCAGCTGCTGGTCGGTCTCCGGCGTGCCGGTCTTGAACGACGGATCGGTCAGCACGTCGATGAACGGGATCAGGAACTCATCCTTGTCGCGGATCGACTGCACTTCGTGATACGCATTGAAGATCTCGCCCTCTTCCAGGCCCAGCGATTCGACGATGTACTGGTAGGCATGCGTGTGGATCGCTTCCTCGAACGCCTGGCGCAGCAGGAACTGGCGGCACTCCGGCGCGGTGATGTGGCGATAGGTGCCCAGCACGATATTGTTGGCCGCCAGCGAATCCGCCGTCACGAAGAAGCCGAGATTGCGCTTGATGATGCGGCGCTCGTCCTCGGTCAGGCCGTTCGGATCCTTCCACAGCGCGATGTCGCGCGACATGTTGATTTCCTGCGGCATCCAGTGATTCGCGCAGCCGGCCAGATACTTTTCCCAGGCCCACTTGTACTTGAACGGCACCAGCTGGTTGACGTCGGTCTTGGCGTTGATGACGCGCTTGTCCGCCGCATTCACGCGGCGCGTGCTCTGCGCGCCGATCGCGTTGGCATGCGTCCCCAGAATGCCCTCGCCCGGCGCCACCGGCGCGGCTACCGGCGTGGCCGAAGGCGGCAAGGCACCGAGCTCGTCCGGCGTGCGGTAAGCCTGCACAGCCGGCTGCAGCGCAGGCTGTGCCTGCGGGGCGGATTGCGGGGTGCTCTGCGGTGCGCTTTGAACGTCGTCGTCCCAGCTCAGCATAGTCAGATTCTCCAATGTCACCCCTGTTGGACAGGGATCAGTATTCGTTGTTTCGACCGTCAACCCAGGCAAACGGTCGGTGTTTCAAGCCGCTCTGCGCCACCTCGCCGGCAGCCGCATCGGGCGGAAAAGGAGCGAAGCTGTTTGAGCCCCGAGCGCAGCGAGGGCGAGTTCTTCGCACCCCGCCCGATGCGGCTGCCGGCGAGGTCTCCCTTGAGGCCAAGCCTCAAGGGTGGCGCAGGCCGGACGCCTTTCTTTGGTTACTTTCTTTGGCAAGACAAAGAAAGTGACTTGCCGCCGGGCAACCCCCGGCCTGCAAGCCCCCAATTACTGGCAAGCCTCACATTCCTCAAACCCAGGATCGCCCGGCCGCATCGTGCAAACCGCACCCTCCGCCTCCGGCATCGCCGGCGCTGCCGCAGCCACCGCAGAAACACCGTCGCTACCACCATTCACCGCCACCGCATTCAGCGAACTGCGCGACACCGTCGACTTCTCGGCATGCGTCGCCCCGATGGTGCGCAGGTAGTACGTGGTCTTCAGGCCACGCAGCCAGGCCAGCTTGTAGGTATCGTCCAGCTTCTTGCCCGACGCACCGGCCATGTAGATGTTCAGCGACTGCGCCTGGTCGATCCACTTCTGGCGGCGCGAGGCGGCTTCCACCAGCCACTGCGGCTCGACCTCGAAGGCCGTGGCATACAGCGCGCGCAGGTCCTGCGGAATGCGGTCGATACGGGCCAGCGAACCGTCGAAGTACTTGAGGTCGGCGACCATCACCTCGTCCCACAGGCCGTTGGCTTTCAGGTCACGCACGAGGAAATCGTTGACCACCGTGAACTCGCCGGACAGGTTCGACTTGACGTACAGGTTCTGGTACGTCGGCTCGATACAGGCCGAGACGCCGATGATGTTGGAAATCGTCGCGGTCGGCGCGATGGCGATGCAGTTCGAGTTGCGCATGCCGTACGACTTGATGCGGCCACGCAGGCTGTCCCAGTCCATGGTGCTCGAATGATCGACCTCGACGTAGCCGCCGCGCTCTTCGGCCAGCAGCTTGAGCGAGTCCTGCGGCAGGATGCCGCGATCCCACAGCGAACCACGGTAGCTGCTGTAGCGGCCGCGCTCTTCGGCCAGCTCGGTCGAAGCCCAGTAGGCGTAATAGCAGACAGCTTCCATCGAGGTATCGGCGAACTGCACGGCAGCGTCGCTGGCGTACGGCACGCGCATGGCGTGCAGGCAGTCCTGGAAGCCCATGATGCCCATGCCGACCGGACGGTGGCGCAGGTTGGAATCGCGCGCCTTCTTCACCGCGTAGTAGTTGATGTCGATCACGTTGTCGAGCATGCGCATGGCGGTGCGGATGGTCTTCTTCAGCTTGTCATGGTCGAGCACCATGGCGCCGCTGGCGTCGGCCTTCATGTGGGCCAGCAGGTTCACCGAACCGAGATTGCAGACGGCGATCTCGCTATCGTTGGTGTTCAGCGTGATCTCGGTGCACAGGTTGGAGCTATGCACCACGCCCACGTGCTGCTGCGGCGAGCGGATGTTGCACGGATCCTTGAAGGTGATCCACGGGTGGCCGGTCTCGAACAGCATGCCGAGCATCTTGCGCCACAGCTGCACTGCCGGGATCTTCTTGAACAGCTTCAGTTCGCCGCGTGCGACCTTGTCTTCATAGGCGACATAGGCTTCCTCGAAGGCCTTGCCGAACTTGTCGTGCAGGTCCGGGCAGGTGGACGGCGAGAACAACGTCCAGTCACCGCCTTCCATGACGCGCTTCATGAACAGGTCGGGAATCCAGTTGGCCGTGTTCATGTCGTGCGTGCGGCGGCGGTCGTCGCCGGTGTTCTTGCGCAGCTCGAGGAATTCCTCGATGTCGAGGTGCCACGTCTCGAGGTAGGCGCATACCGCGCCCTTGCGCTTGCCGCCCTGGTTCACCGCCACGGCGGTGTCATTGACCACCTTGAGGAATGGCACCACGCCCTGCGACTTGCCGTTGGTCCCCTTGATGTGCGAGCCGAGCGCGCGCACATTGGTCCAGTCATTGCCGAGGCCGCCGGCGAACTTCGACAGCAGCGCGTTTTCCTTGAGCGCTTCGTAGATGCCGTCGAGATCATCCGACACGGTAGTCAGGTAGCACGACGACAGCTGCGAGCGGCGCGTGCCGGAGTTGAACAGGGTCGGCGTGGACGACATGAAATCGAACGACGACAGCAGCTGGTAAAACTCGATGGCGCGCGCTTCGCGGTCGATCTCGTTGAGCGCCAGGCCCATGGCGACGCGCATGAAGAAAGCCTGTGGCATTTCGATGCGTACATCGTTGTGATGCAGGAAGTAGCGGTCGTACAGCGTCTGCAGGCCGAGGTAGTTGAACTGGAAATCGCGCGAGGCGTCGAGCGCCGCACCGAGCTTTTGGAGGTCGAACTGGGCCAGCTTCTCATCCAGCAGTTCGGCGTCGATGCCGCGCTTGATGTACTTGGGGAAGTACTCGGCGTAGCGCGTCACCATTTCGCCCTGGGTCACTTCCTCGCCGAGGATTTCCTTGCGGATGGTGTGCAGCAGAATACGTGCGGTGACCTGGCTGTAGGCCGGGTCCTGCTCGATCAGGGTACGCGCAGCGAGGATGGCGGAATCATAAACCTGCGACATCGGCACGCCGTCGTACAGGTTCTTGATGGTCTCGGCCAGGATCGGCTCGGGATCAACGGCATCGCCCAGGCCTTCGCAGGCTGTCACGATGACATTGCGCAGCGCGGCCATGTCGAGCGGACGCGTGACGCCGTTGTCGGTGACGTTGAGGCCGGAGAAGTTCGGCTGCTGCTGGGTTTCGCCAGCCAGCGCACGCTCCTGCGCACGCTTTTCACGGTACAGCACGTAGGCGCGGGCCACATCGTGCGCGCCCGAGCGCATCAGGGCCAGTTCAACCTGGTCCTGCACATCTTCGATATGGAAGGTGCCGCCATGCGGGCGGCTGCGCAGCAGCGCGCGCACCACCACCTGGGTCTGCTGCTCGACCAGCTCGCGCACGCGCGCCGAGGCAGCGCCCTGGCCACCGTTCACGGCCAGGAAGGCCTTGGTCATGGCCACGGCAATCTTGGTCGGTTCAAAGGCCACGACGGCCCCGTTGCGGCGGATGATCTTGTAATCCTGATAGGCCCGTGCGTCCCCCGACAGGGCGGCCTGACCTGCTTGACCCGATGCGGTGGCAACGGGGGCGGGATTACCCGACGAAACGGGTGTCTGCGTCGTTTGCATATGGACTCCTGGTGACCAGTGTTCTTGTGACGGAAAAGCCGCCCATGAACACGGGCGGCGATTGGATGATGGGTGTTGCGCTGCTGTGCGACGAAACCACTATATCTAGTAGTTGTTTCGATCTGTTGACACTAAGTATAGTGACTTCTCGCCAGATGACCAGTCTTGACAAGCGTGTTTTTGGTGCCGTTCAAGGCGCTCGACGCAATGCAAAAAACCGTTGAGCATTGATGGCGCAAGGGGTGGGCGCCTCTCGCGCGACGGCATTTTCCGCAAAAAATATTTTACTTTCCCCACCGTTGGTAGGGGAACCGTTCCGCCGGCCAGGCGGACATGCGCATCAGCCTCGGCCAGTCGAAGTACGGACCGGGATCGGTCTTGCGGCCCGGTGCGATGTCCGAATGGCCCGCCACGGCGCGGATCGGATAGCCCCCGGCCAGTTCAGCCAGAACACTGCACACGGCGTGGTACTGCGCGGGCTCGAACGGCCGGTCGTCGCAACCTTCGATCTCGATGCCGATGGAGAAGTCGTTGCAGCGCGTGCGCCCGAAAAAATCGGAGGCGCCCGCATGCCAGGCACGCTCGGCGCAGGAAACGAACTGGACAATGGCGCCGCTGCGCTCGACCAGGAAATGCGCAGAGACCTGCACCTGATGAATGGTTTCGAAGAACGGATGACGCTGCGGATCCAGCCGATTGGTGAAGAACGCAGCAATATCGCCGGTGCCGAACTCGCCCGGCGGCAGGCTGATATTGTGCAGCACCACCAGATCGACCGCGATGCCTGGTGGCCGGGCATCGCAGTTGGGCGACGGCACGTGACGCACACCACGCATCCAGCCGCGCGCGTCGAGCGCCATGTCGTCACCCACCATCGCCCGCCTCCTTGTCGTCACGGATGCCAAGCTGCGTCATGCGATAACGCAACTGGCGAAAACTGAGACCCAGCAGCGGCGCCGCCGCAGTCCGGTTGAAGCCGGTCTGGCGCAGGGCCTGCAGGATGATCTGGCGTTCGGTGGTTTCCAGCAGTTGCGGCAGGTCGACAGGCAAGGTCACCGCTGGGGCCGAGGAATCCCCAGCCGCAGGCATCGCGGCCGCAGGCCCGGACAAGGTAACGGCATCTGGGGATGAAGACGCTGCAAAAGCTGCGGCCGCTCCGGCCGGCAGCGATGCTGGGGCCGGTACCTCAGGCGCCACCGGCGCCGGCGGCTGGCTTTCCTGTGGCGCTTCCAGCGTCCCCAGGTCGCCCACTTCAATCACCTCGTGCTGTGCATAGGTGTAGGCCCGTTCAAGCAGGTTCTCGAGTTCGCGCACGTTGCCAGGAAAAGCATAGTCCGCCAGTGCCGCCAGCGCTGCCGGAGACAGCCGGCGGGGCTGGGCATCGCCGTAACGCGCTGCCAGCTGCGCGAGAATCGCCGTGGTCAGCTGCGGCAGATCCTCGCGGCGCTCGCGCAGCGTCGGCATGCGCAGTTGCAGCACGTTGAGACGGTAGAACAGATCCTTGCGGAACCGTCCGGCGGCCACCAGTCCAGCGAGATCCTGATGGCTGGCGCACATGATGCGCACGTCCACCGCTTCCTCGCGACTCGCGCCGATGCGGCGCACCCGGCGCTCCTGCAGTACGCGCAGCAGCTTGACCTGCATGGGCAACGGCAGGTCGGCCACTTCATCGAGCAACAGCGTGCCGCCATGCGCAGACTGGAAGAAGCCACCCCGGTCGGTATCCGCGCCGGTAAACGCCCCCTTGGTCACGCCGAAGAACTCGGCTTCCATCAGGGTTTCGGGAATCGCCCCGCAATTGACGGCGACGAAGGGCTTGGCGGCGCGCGCGCTCAACGCGTGCACGGCGCGCGCGGCACGCTCCTTGCCGCTGCCGGATTCGCCGCCGATCACCACGGGCGCCATGCTGCGCGCCAGCAGTGGCAGGGCGTGATGGACCGCGCCGATGGCCGCCGAACGGCCTGGCAGGAGATCGGTCACCAAGCCGCACTCCTGCGGCACGGGCGCGCGCCCGTTGCGGTCCAGCGCATTCATCACCAGCGTGCGCAGCTGTTCCAGCGCTACCGGCTTGGCGATGTAGTCGAAGGCCCCGGCCTTGAGCGCCTCCACGGCGTTGTCGGCGCTGCCATAGGCAGTGACGACCGCCACCGGAATGCGCTGCGGGGCGGCAGCCAGTTCGCGCACCAGTTCGATGCCCAGGCCATCGCCCAGGCGCATGTCGGTCAGCACCAGGCTGAACGGCGTGCGCGCCAGCGCGGCGCGCGCCGCGGCCAAGCTCGGCGCCGTGACGACGTCGTGCCCCATGCGGCGGATGGTGATGTCCAGCAGTTCGCGCAGGTCGGCCTCATCGTCGACCACGAGGATCGGCAGGCGGGCGCTCTCGGACATGGCGTGCGACATGGCGGTCTCCTGGTCCCTCTAGTTTCCGGTCGCACCGGAGTGGTCAACCGCCAGCGTCAGCACGAACGCACGCGTGGGCAGCGCTTCGATATCCGCACCCAGCCATGTGCCGGTACGTCCCAGCAGCGTGTCGAGCGAGATCGACCCATAGCGTACCTGGGCGTCATTGGCGCTGCACAGTTCCCGCACCATGAACAGGCCGAGGCCGGTGCCGCGCGCGTCGCTGGTATAGAACGGTTCGAACAGGTGGACCTGCTCGGCCTCCGGCACCTCCGGCCCGTCGTTCCACAGGATCAGTTCGGCATTGGCTGCATCGAGCATCTGCGCCACGATGCGGATTGCCCCGGGGTGCCCGCTGCTGTAGCGCAGGGCATTGTCGAGCAGGTTGGAGACCACCTGCTGCAACTGCTCGGGATCAAACCGCACAGGGGCGGACATGTCCATCGCCAGGCGCAGCAAATTGGCATTCACCGCGCCCTGGGCGCCTTCGTAGCCGGCCGCGGCATGCCGCCAGCGCTCGATCATGTCCGGCAGCACCCGCCGCAGGTCGACCGAGATACGTGCACCCTGCGACTGGCCTGGACGCCGCGACAACATCAGGATGTCGGACACCACCTGATCGAGGCGGCGCACATTGTCGTGAATGATGCGCAGCAGGCGCGCATTCAGCTGTGGCTCGACCGGCGCGGCACTCATGCCCGGCAAGGATGGCGCCGGAGTGGATTCGCTCAGCAGTTCGCTGGCGTGGCTGATGGCGGCCAGCGGATTGCGGATCTGGTGCGCCACGCCCGCCACCAGGCGCCCCATCGAGGCCAGCTTCTCCTGCTGCGCCTGTTCGGCCACGCGCTGCCAGCTTTCGATGTGGATCAGTACCGTATGGCGCAGTTCCTCACGCAGCAGTTCTTCATCCTCGGCTGACCAGCCTTCCGCCGACACGCCGGAATCGCGGGGCACCTGTGTCTCGTGCACGCCCATGGTGGGATAGGCAAGGCTTCCTGCCGGACGGGTGAACTGGCTTTCATAGACGCTGCGCAGATTGGCCAGTCCGGGCTCGACAAAGCGCAGGCGCAGGCGTGTCGGCAGCAAAGTGCGCTGGGTGCCACCGATCTCGCGCGTCACCACCGGCAGCAGATCGAGAATGCGCGCACCATCGTCCTTGTGCTGCAGCCACTGGCGCATCGCTTCCAGGACAGGGCGCAGGCGTGGCAGGTCATGCAGGTCGCACAGGCTAAGACCACCGTCGGCGATCGCCGTTTCGCGCACCGGCAGCAAGGTGGGGATACCCAGCAGCGCGAGCGCTGCCGGATTCGCGGCCACTACCCGCCCGTTGGTCCGCATCAGCATCACGCCGTCGCGCATGTCATGCACCATCAGGCGGCTGATCAGTTGCTGCAGCCGCAACTCGTGTTCGCGCGCCTGCACCAGTTGTTCCTGCAGCAACTGGCGATGGCCGAGGACATACATCAGGGACGCAGCCGTCATGTAGGCAATGCCATACAGCCCGGCGGTCAACAGGCCGGCGTCGGCATGCAGCAGCAGCAGGCTACGCCCCACCGGTTCGGCCAGCACGATCAGAGATGCCAGCGCCGCCGCGAACAGGGCCGGGATCAACCCGCACAACGCCCCGGCCGCCATCGCCGGCATGAGCAATACCATGGCGATGCCGCTGCCGCTGTTGCCAAGCGACAGCAAGAGGCCCGCCAGCATGATCAGATCAAGCGCGAGATAGAAATGGACGCGAAAATGAAAATGGCGCCGCCAGACGAGGTTGCTGCCGAGAATCAGCAGCGCCATCGCCAGATAAGACAGCAGCAACCACAGCGTGAGGCCGCTGCGCAACGGCGTACCCAGGTCCGTGCCCAGTTGACCGGGCAAGGCGGCGTATAGCAGCAGGATGACCGCGACGATCAGGCGTGCGACGTTGAAGTAGCTGAGCAGGCCCCACTGGAATTCGGGCGGCTCGGGCTTGCGCCACAGGGCCAGGAGTCCACCCCACGGACGGACCGGATTGGCGCGGTTGGCCATGGCCGCTGCATTGGGCGCTGTATTGGCCGATCTAGCGGTCGCCATGGCGGGCCAGGCTCACATGGGCTTTGGAACAGTACATCCGCCCGTCGACTTCGATCGCCTCGGTGGCGGGCAGGTGCACGCCACAATGGGCGCAGGGAACGATCGCACGCGATGGTTCGCCAGACGCGTCGGCCCGCGGGGAGTCGCGGCGTGCCTGTGAACGCCCGTCCTGCTGCCGGCCTCGCCGGCCACGCGCGCCGCGCTGCAAGGCCCACAGCACGACCAGCAGCACCGCCACCAGAAGCAGCACGCGGCTCATGGGGCGCCCTTCTTGCGCGTACACGCCGGGTTGCGCTGTACCATCAGGCTCACAGGCGATGCACCACGACTTCCAGCACGAAGCGGCTGCCGACATAGGCCAGCAACAGCATGCAGAAAGCGGCAATCACCCAGCGCAGCGCCACGCGGCCGCGCCAGCCATAGAGGCGACGCGCCAGCAGGATGCCGCCGAACATGACCCATGAGATCAGCGCGAAGACCGTCTTGTGGTCGAAACGCGCGGCGCGGCTGAAAATGGTTTCCGAGAACAGCACCCCGGAAACGATCGTCAGGGTCAGCAGCACGAAGCCCGCGCCGATCAGGCGGAACAGCAGCTTTTCCAGGGTCAGCAGCGGCGGCAGCAGGTCGAGCCAGCGGCCCAGCCAGAGGGGTTCGCGCACCGGGGCCGCGACGCCCGCGCCAGGGCGGCTGAACGTATGCAAACGCCGTTCGGCCAGCAGCATCAGTACGGCATGGAACGCGGCCAGCGTAAACAACCCGTAGGCCACGTTCGCAATGATGAAGTGGAACTTGAACAGGCCGCTCGCGGCATAGCCGAGTATCTGGCTGCCGGGGAACAGCAGCGGCAGCAGGCTGGCGACCAGCGCAACCGGCGTGACGATCAGTCCGAGCCCGGCGAGTGCGAAGAAAAAGCTCTCGATCCAGTAGATGCCGATGCCGAGCCACAGCATCGCAGACAGGGCATAGGCAAAGCCAAAGATCATGCCGTTGTCGCGAAAGATGGTTTCATGCAGCAGCAGGCCGTGCGTGAGCAGTACCAGCAGCCACGCGCCGCGCCACCATGCAGCCGGCCGGGCTGCCGGTGCGGTCTCGGCCAGCGCGGGGCCGGCAGCCGCCAGCCGCCCTTGTGGATTGCGGGTCGCCCAGGCGTGCCAGGTCAGGCTGGCGTAGAGAAACGCGGTCAGCGCATACAGTACAATTACCATCCACACAGTTTAACCTAGCGCCTCATTGATGTGGCGCAGGCACCTCCGGATTTATGCCATGCTGGACAATCTGACACAACGTCTGGCGCGGGTCGTCAAGACCATGCGCGGCGAAGCGCGCCTCACCGAAGCCAATACCGCCGAAATGCTGCGCGAAGTGCGCCTCGCATTGCTGGAAGCCGACGTCGCCTTGCCCGTGGTACGCGACTTCATCGCCAAGGTGAAGGAAAAGGCCCTGGGCGAGGATGTGATCGGCAGCCTCAGCCCCGGCCAGGCCCTGGTGGGCGTGGTGCAGCGCGAGCTGACCGCCGTGATCGGCGGCGAAGAAGCCGTCAGCGGCGGCGCCGACGCCAGCAAGTATTCCGAACTGAACCTGAATTCGCAGCCGCCGGCGATCATCCTGCTGGCCGGCCTGCAGGGTGCCGGCAAGACCACCACCGCCGGCAAGCTGGCCAAGTGGTTGATCGCCAACAAGAAAAAGAAAGTCCTGACCGTTTCGTGCGACGTGTACCGCCCCGCGGCCATCGCGCAGCTGAAGACCGTGGCAGGCCAGGTCGGCGCCGATTTCTTTCCATCCGAAGCCGGACAGAAGCCGGTGGACATCGCGCACGCGGCGGTCGACTGGGCGCGCAAGCACTATCACGATGTCCTGATCGTCGACACCGCGGGCCGCCTCGGCATCGACGAGGCGATGATGCAGGAAATCTCCGCCCTGCACGCCACGCTTAAACCCATCGAGACGCTGTTCGTCGTGGATGCCATGCTCGGCCAGGATGCCGTCAACACCGCCAAGGCCTTCAACGAGGCCCTGCCGCTGACCGGCGTGATCCTCACCAAGCTCGATGGCGATGCGCGCGGCGGTGCGGCACTGTCGGTGCGGCATGTCACCGGCCGGCCGATCAAGTTCGTCGGCGTCGGCGAGAAGCTCGACGGGCTCGAGCCGTTCTATCCCGAACGGATGGCCCAGCGGATCCTCGGCATGGGCGACATCCTCGCGCTGGTCGAGGAAGCGCAGCGCGGCGTCGACATGGACGAGGCCAAGAAGCTGGCCTCGAAGATCAAGAAGACCGGGGGCTTCGACCTCGAGGACTTCAAGGTCCAGATTGGCCAGATGAAGAAGATGGGCGGCATGGGCAGCCTGGTGGACAAGCTGCCGGCACAGTTCTCGCAAGCCGCCGCAGGCGCGGACATGAACCAGGCCGACAAGCAGGTCACGCGCATGGAAGGCATCATCAACAGCATGACGCCGGCCGAGCGTGCCAAGCCGGAACTCATCAAGGCCAGCCGCAAGCGGCGCATTGCCGCGGGTGCTGGCGTGCCGGTACAGGAAGTCAACCGCCTGCTCAACCAGTTCGACCAGATGCAGGGCATGATGAAGAAACTCAAGGGCGGCGGCATGCAGAAGATGATGCGCGCCATGGGCGGGATGAAAGGCGGCATGAAGGGGATCTTCCCCGGCATGCGCTAAGCGCGGAAGCATCGCTACCACCCCGACCAGCGACTGATTCACGCCGTCACCGTATATTGCCCTTATTGCACTGCTCGCCCCCGCACCAGGAACGCCGCCCATGATGAACATCGAAGAAGCCCGCACCCTGTGGGCGCAGTCCGAGGAAATTGTCAGCGCCGCCGCCGTGCAAGGTGCGCTCGACACCATGGCAGGCGAGATCGCCAGCAAGATGCGCGACCGGTTTCCGCTCGTCCTGTCGGTGATGGGCGGGGCATGCGTGTTCACAGGCATGCTGCTGCCACGCCTCGATTTTCCGCTGGAATTCGACTACATCCACCTGTCCCGCTACAACAACCGCACGGTGGGTGGTGAGATGCAATGGCGCGTGGCGCCGGCCGAGTCGGTCAAGAACCGCACCGTGCTGGTCCTCGACGACATTCTCGATGAAGGCGAAACCATGGCGGCGATCCGCAACCGGATCCTCGACATGGGCGCGACCGATTTCTACGCCGCCGTGCTGTGCGAGAAAACGCTCACCAAGGAAAAACCGATGCATCCGGATTTCTGCGGCTTTGCCGTGCCGGACCGCTACGTCTTCGGCTGCGGCATGGACGTGCATGGCTATTGGCGCAACCTGCCGGCCATTCGTGCACTGAAGTAAGAGCGGGATCAGCATAAGCTTACTGCGCGAGGCCCCCCATACGCCATGCCGGGCCTTGGTCAGCGCCCCCGGACAGTTCGCGACAGGTCGCAATCGGTGGCATGCATTGCGACCGCGATCGCCGCCCGACGCTCCGCTGCTACCCATTGCAGTTTTTTGCTACCAACGTTTGGCTGCCCTCACCTCCGGTGACGGCTCAGGGACAACAGCTCAGGGCCGATCGCTCACGCGCGCAGCGGAAAACGGATTGGCCAGCGTGGTCGTGCCGGCTGGCTTGATGGAACCTGAACCGCCAGGGTTCGGAAGTGCGGAGGGAATGGGCATCGCCTGGGCACCCTCCGCACCAGTCGCCGCGCCCGCCGATGCAAGCAGCGGCAGGCTGTCGGCATAGTGCCAGCGCTGCCACGCCGCATGCACGAGATTTGGATATTCGGCCCGGCCCCGGCTGCCGTTGTAGCGGCCCAGGGCGAGAAACAGGTCGCCGTTCTCGCGATCGATGTAGTGCCGCAAGATCGTGCAGCCATAGCGCAGATTACTTTGCAGATGGAACAGCTTGCGCTCGTCGCCATCGCCGATGCTGCGCGTCCAGAACGGCATGACCTGCATCAGGCCACGCGCACCAGCGCTGCTGATCGCGTACTTGCGGAAATTGCTTTCCACCTGGATCAGTCCGAGCACCAGCGACGGCTCAAGCCCGGCACGCTTCGATTCGTAATACACGGTCTCGAGCAGTTCGAGCCGGGCATGCGCCTCGGGGATGCGGTTCTCGAGCCGCTTCGACATGGCCGCCAGCCACTTTTGGTAGCTGGCATGGTCTGCGGGCGCGGCAAAGCTGACGCGGCGCGGCCGGTCATCGGCAATCGCCGCCGACAACGCGCCACGCACCGCATTTGCCAGGAATTCCTCTTGCTGCGCGCCAGCCTGCGCCTGCCCCGGATAGGCCAGGACCACCAACACCGCCAGCGCGGCCGATGCAGCCCATGTGGTCAAGCGTGGAGGCAGGCAGGCGGCGCCGACCAGCCCGGCTTGACGCCGGGCTGCAGCACACATCAGCAAAACGAGGAAAACTCGGTTCATATCCTTCCGGTAGATCAGGCAGCCATTTTCTCGCGTACCGTGGCCAGGACCTCGGCCAGCGGCACCCGTGTTGCTTCCGTGTCGCGGCGCCCCTGGTACTCCACCTTGCCCTCCTTCAGGCCACGGTCGCCAACCACTACCCGGTGCGGCACGCCAATCAGTTCCCAGTCGGCGAACATGGCGCCCGGGCGTTCGCCACGGTCGTCCATGATCACATCGACGCCGGCATCGCGCAGGGCGGCGTACAGCTTGTCGGCTTCCGCACGCACGGCCTCGGAGCGGTCATAGCCCACCGGGCAGATCACCACCTCGAACGGCGCGATGGCCGTCGGCCAGATGATGCCGCGCGCATCGTAGTTCTGCTCGATCGCCGCACCGAGGATGCGGGTGATGCCGATGCCATAGCAGCCCATCTGCATCGGCGCGGTCTTGCCGTTTTCGTCGAGGTAGGTCGCACCCATCGCCTCGGAATACCGGGCGCCGAGCATGAACACATGGCCCACCTCGATGCCGCGGCAGATATCCACCACGCCCTTGCCATCCGGCGAGGCATCGCCCTTGACAACATTACGCAGGTCGGCCACTTCCGGCTCGGGCAGGTCGCGACCCCAGTTGACCCCGGTGTAATGGTGATCTTCCTGGTTCGCGCCACACACGAAATCGCTCATCTGCGCCACCGTGCGGTCGGCCACCACGCGCACCGGCCCCTTTGCGCCGATGGGGCCCAGGTAGCCGGGCCGTGTGCCGAAGGTCGCCACGATCTCAGCCTCGGTGGCAAAGCGGTACTCGCCCACGATTTTGCTGGCCTTGATCTCGTTCAGTTCATGGTCGCCACGCAGCATCAGCAGCCAGATCTCGGCCGCAGCGCCTTCGCGCTCCTTGGCCAGCACGATCGACTTGACGGTATGTGTCAGGGGAATGCCCAGCAGTTCCGCTACAGCCTCGCATTTGGCGCAGCCCGGCGTGGGCGTGTTGACCAACGGCTGGGCCGGCGCGGCACGCTCCCCCGCCGGCGCCAGTGCCTCGGCGGCTTCCATGTTGGCAGCGTAGTCGGAGGTCGGGCAGTAGACGATGGCGTCCTCACCGGTCTCGGCGATCACATGGAACTCGTGCGAGCCACTGCCGCCAATGGCGCCGTTGTCCGCCGCAACGGCGCGGAAATTCAGACCAAAGCGCGTGAACACGCGGACATAGGCGTCGAACATGTTCTGGTACGAGGCTCGCAGGCCGTCCATATCCTTGTCGAACGAGTAGCCGTCCTTCATGGTGAACTCGCGGCCGCGCATGATGCCGAAGCGCGGCCGGCGCTCGTCGCGGAACTTGATCTGGATCTGGTAGAAATTGACCGGCAACTGCTTGTAGCTGCGGATCTCGGTCCGCGCGATGTCGGTCACCACTTCCTCGGAGGTGGGCTGCAGCGCGAAGTCACGTTCGTGCCGGTCCTTGAGGCGCAGCATTTCGTCGCCCATCTTGTCCCAGCGCCCGGTTTCCTGCCACAGCTCGGCCGGCTGCACCAGCGGCATCGACAGCTCGACCGCGCCGGCGCGGTTCATTTCCTCGCGCACGATTGCTTCCACCTTGCGGATCACGCGCAGGCCCATCGGCATGTACGAATAGATGCCGGCACCGAGTTTCTTGATCATGCCGGCGCGCATCATCAGCTTGTGCGAAACGATCTCGGCGTCGGCGGGGGCTTCCTTGAGGGTGGAAATGAAGAATTGCGAAGCTTTCATGTGACGTGATGGTCTGGTAAATGGTCGCGAGGCCCGGGCCACAGGCCGCGAGGCGCCACGGAGCAACGGAAGCCGTCGGGCGGGCCGGCACGTCGAAGGCTACGGGTTGGAGCCGATTCGTTCATGCCGGTGTTCCTTTATAATCGGTGTCATTCTAAAGGATTCGAGGAGCAGTTATGCTCGATCGTGAAGGCTTTCGCCCAAACGTCGGCATCATCCTCATCAACGCAAGAAACGAGGTATTCTGGGGCAAGCGGATCGGCGAACACTCATGGCAGTTCCCGCAGGGCGGGATCAAGTATGGGGAAACGCCCGAGCAAGCGATGTATCGCGAACTGTTCGAAGAAACCGGCCTGCTTCCCGAGCATATCAAGATCGTCGGTCGCACGCGCGACTGGCTGCGCTATGAGGTGCCGGACAAATTCATCCGTCGCGACATCCGTGGACACTATCGTGGGCAGAAGCAGATCTGGTTTCTGCTGCGCATGGTAGGCCGCGATTGCGATATCCGTTTACGGGCCACTGAGCACCCGGAGTTCGATGCGTGGCGCTGGAACCACTATTGGGTTCCGCTTGAGGCGGTGATCGAGTTCAAGCGCGAGGTCTACCAGCTCGCCCTGACAGAACTCGCGCGCTACCTGAACCGCGGCGGGCGCCATGGCGCTCAGCGGCGGCGCGATCATCCAGGCAAGCAGGAAAGCGCACGCACCGCCGACCCGTGCGCCCTGCCCGTCCATTCAGAGGAATCATTCCGCAAGTCATGAGAAACGCCGCACGCACTCTTTCGGTCCTGGCGCTCGCCGGCCTGCTGGCCGCCTGCGCCAGCAAGAAACCTGCCGAGGAAGAAGAAGGCATTGTCGATTTCTTCGCGCCCAAGCCGTTCCATGAGACCTCGGTGCCGCTGCCGGCGCCGCCGGTCGACAAGGATGCCATTCCGTTCTATGTGGGCCAGTCGACCCTGAAGTTTGCCGTCGATCCGAAATCGGTTGCGGTCGGCAGCGACGACGTGGTGCGCTACACGGTGATCATCACCAGCCCCAGCGGCGCACGCAATGTCAGCTTCGAGGGTATCCGCTGCCAGACGCGCGAGCGCAAGCTCTACGCCACGCTGCGCATCAGCGACAACACGTGGACGCGCAATATGTCGAAGGATGAGGATGGCTGGCAGGTCATGAACAGCCTGGCAGCAAACAGCTACGGCCGCGCCCTGGCGAACGACTACTTCTGCGACGGCCGCACCGTTGCCGGCTCGGCCCAGTCGCTGGTACAGCGCATGCGCAACGAGGGATTCCGCAAGCCACTCACGTATTGATCGCCCAGGAACCGGCGCACGTGTCGCGCCAGCCTGGCTTAGACGACGACCAGGTTGTCGCGGTGCACCAGTTCCACCGCGTTGACGTAGCCGAGGATCGTGGCGATCTGGCTCGACGGTTTGCGCACGATGCGCCGCGCTTCGGAACTCGCGTAATTAGTAATGCCGCGCGCAATCTCGCGGCCCTCAAGGTCCACGCACGCTACCACATCGCCGCGCGCGAACTCGCCCTGCACTTCGATCACGCCGATCGGCAGCAGCGACTTCCCTTCCCCGACCAGCTTCTCCACCGCACCCGCATCGATGACGACGCGCCCGCGCAATTGCAGGTGGTCGGCCATCCACTGCTTGCGTGCGGTCAGACGGCCGGTCGGCGCGCGCAGCTGGGTACCGATGAGCTCGCCGGCAGCAAGGCGCTCCAGCACCTTGGGTTCGCGCCCCGAAGCAATGATGGTGTCGGCCCCCGACTTGGCCGCACGCTTGGCGGCAAGAATCTTGGTGAGCATGCCGCCCTTGCCGATGCTCGAACCTGCGCCACCGGCCATCGATTCGAGTTCGGGCGTGCCCGCCACCGCCTCATGCACGAACTCCGCGTCGGCATGCTTGCGCGGATCGGCAGTGTAGAGGCCCGCCTGGTCAGTCAGGATGACAAGCGCGTCGCCCTCGATGAGATTGGTCACCAAGGCGCCGAGCGTGTCATTGTCTCCGACCTTGATTTCATCGGTAACGACCGTGTCGTTCTCGTTGATGATCGGCACGACGCCGAATTCCAGCAGCGCCAGCAGCGTCGACCGGGCATTGAGATAGCGCTCGCGATCGGCCAGGTCAGCATGCGTCAGCAGGACCTGAGCGGTGCGGATGTCATGGCTGGCAAATTGCGATTCGTAAACCTGGGCCAGCCCCATCTGCCCCACCGCCGCCGCCGCCTGCAATTCATGCAGGGCTGTGGGCCGCTTGCGCCAGCCGAGGCGCTGCATGCCTTCGGCAATCGCGCCGGAACTGACCAGCACCACTTCCTTGCCAGCCGCGCGCAGGGCCGCGATCTGCCCGGCCCACTGCGCAATGGCCGCATGATCGAGCCCGCGCCCGTCATTCGTCACCAGACTCGAACCTACCTTGACGACAATCCGCTTGGCGTCAGCAATGACGGAACGCATGATGGTTACTCGGCTTCGTGTTGATCGTTCTGTGCTTGGTCGATGTTCTGCAGCCGCGCATCCAGCCGGATATCCGGCTCGGCCAGCGCCGCTTCCTCGTCCGCCTTGATGGCGGCGAGGTGATCCTTGATGGCGTAGCAGAGCTCCTTGCAGCCCTCGCCGGTCAGCGCGGCGATCCGGAACACCGGACCTTTCCACTTGAAGCGCTTGACGAAATCCGCGACACGCGCCTCGCGTTCTTCCTCGGGCACCATGTCCAGCTTGTTCAGCACCAGCCAGCGCGGCTTGTCGTACAACTCCGCATCGTACTTCTTGAGTTCGTTGACGATGGCCTTGGCTTCCGCCACGGGATCGACCGACTCATCGAACGGTGCGAGGTCGACGATATGCAGCAGCAACCCGGTCCGCTGCAGATGGCGCAGGAACTGATGGCCGAGGCCCGCGCCTTCGGCCGCGCCCTCGATCAGGCCCGGAATGTCAGCGATCACGAACGACTGTTCATGATCGACCCGCACGACACCGAGGTTAGGATGCAGCGTGGTGAACGGATAGTCCGCCACCTTGGGACGCGCGTTGGAAACCGCGCTGATGAACGTCGATTTGCCGGCATTGGGCATGCCCAGCAGCCCCACGTCGGCCAGCACCTTCAACTCCAGGTGCAGCATCCGGCGCTCGCCGGGCTTGCCGTCGACCTGCTGGCGCGGCGCGCGGTTGGTACTCGACTTGAAATGGATATTGCCCCAGCCGCCCATGCCGCCTTCTGCCAGGCAGATCTTCTGCCCGTGCTCGGTCAGGTCGGCGATACGTTCGCCCGTCTCGGCATCGACCACGGTCGTACCCACCGGCATGCGCAGCGTGATGTCTTCGCCGGCCGCGCCGTAGCAGTCGGAACCACGGCCATTCTCGCCATTGCGCGCCACATGCTTCTTGGCGTAGCGGAAATCGATGAGGGTATTGATATTGCGATCCGCCACCGCGAACACACTGCCGCCACGGCCGCCATCTCCCCCGTCCGGCCCGCCAAAGGGCACGAATTTCTCGCGGCGGAACGACGCGCTGCCGTTCCCGCCGTTCCCGGCGATCACTTCGATTCTGGCTTCGTCGATAAATTTCATAAGTCACTTCCGCTCGAGCTGGGAGGCGGCCGGCCACCCTTCGGGCCTGGCCGGACGGCCAATGCCAGACAGTCAATACAGGGCGGCAGGCATGGCCGCACCCGACTGACTGTCGAAAAAACTGCGCCACAAACGAAAAGGCCCCGCTCAACATCAAGCGGGGCCTTGCTGCAGGCAGTTGCTGCGCAGGCAGGTCAGGCTGCCGGAACGACCAGCACCATCTGCTTCTTCGCAGCGCCCTTCACGGTGAACTGCACGTGGCCATCGACCAGTGCAAACAGCGTGTGGTCCTTGCCCATGCCGACGTTCTCGCCAGCGTGAACACGGGTACCGCGCTGACGCACGATGATGCCGCCGGCGTTGATGGCCTGGCCACCATACACCTTCACACCCAGGCGTTTCGACTCGGAATCACGTCCGTTCCGTGTGGAACCGCCGCCTTTTTTCTGTGCCATGACTTTACTCCTGTCCGGTTACGTTATCGGTTAAGGGGTTGACGATGTTCAGCCAACGATCGCGTCGATACGCAACTCGGTGTAATTCTGACGATGGCCTTGGTGCTTTTGATAGTGCTTGCGACGGCGCATCTTGAAAATCTTCACCTTGTCGTGACGACCATGGGAGATAACGGTAGCCTTGACGGAAGCCCCGCTTACCAGCGGCGTACCAAACTTGATCTGGTCGCCGGCGCCCATTGCGAGCACCTGGTCAAGCGTGATTTCTGCGCCAACGTCCGCCGGTATCTGTTCTACTTTGAGTTTTTCGCCAGCAGCAACCTTGTATTGCTTGCCGCCGGTTTTTATGACCGCGTACATTGTTGAAACCCTCATGAAATGAGACTGATGGCAAGGCATGCGCCCTGCCGGAATCGCTTCTGCCGGAAAAATCCGGAAGAACTCGCGATTATACAAAGACTTAGCGAAAAACGCAAAGAAACAGATCGGCCACCGAAATGTGACCGCAACGCCCCTCAGAGTTCGTAGGCCAGCAGGAAGCCGGTCAGCGCGGCGAACGCAACCCACAGGGCGCGGCGGCGCATGACTCTGTCGGACGATTTGGAGGATGAGGTCTTGGGCAGCATGCCTTTATTATAGAGTCAACCACGGCGTGCTCAAGCGCCTTGCGGCAGTTGCCGCGCCAGCCACCGCGACCGCTTCCGCATATATAATCATCCGGTTTCGCGTCACGGTGACCATTTTGCCTCAAACCTCCACCACGTCCCTGCTCGAGCCGATCGCCGCCGATATGCGCGCGGTCGACGCCGTCATCCGCCAGCACCTGAACTCGGAAGTGGTGCTGATCAGCCAGATCGCCGACTACATCATTGCCGCAGGCGGCAAGCGTCTGCGCCCCGTGATCCTGCTGCTGATCGCCAACGCCCTCGGTTACCGCGGCACGGCTCATCATGCGCTGGCTGGCGTGGTGGAATTCATCCACACCGCCACGCTGCTGCACGATGACGTGGTCGACGAATCGGACCTGCGGCGCGGGCGCGACACAGCGAATGCCGTGTTCGGCAATGCCGCAAGCGTGCTGGTGGGGGACTTCCTGTACTCCCGCGCCTTCCAGATGATGGTCAGCGCCGACAATATGCGCGTGATGCAGATCCTGTCGGACGCCACCAACGTCATTGCCGAAGGCGAGGTCCTGCAGCTGCTGAACATGCACGACCCGGACGTGACCCAGGAGCGCTACCTGCAGGTGATCCGCTACAAGACGGCCAAGCTGTTCGAGGCCGCCGCCCAGGTCGGCGCCATCCTCGCGGGCGCGGATGCGGCCACGGAAGAAGCCGCAGCCGAGTATGGCCGCCGCATCGGCACGGCCTTCCAGCTCGTGGACGACCTGCTCGACTACACCGCCAGCGCAGCCGAAATGGGCAAGAACGCCGGCGACGACCTGCGCGAGGGCAAACCCACGCTGCCCCTGATCCACCTGCTCGAGCATGGCACCGACGCGCAAAAGGACATGGTCCGCACCGCCATCATGGAAGGCGGCACCGAGCACTTCGATGCCATCTATGCAGCCATCGAGCAATCGGGCGCCCTGGACTTCACGCGCGCCGCCGCCGAACGGGAAGCCGCCGCCGCCGCCGACGCGGCAGCGCAATTCCCCCCTTCCCAATTCAGGCAAACGCTGATAGACTTATGTGCTTTCTCGGTGCAGCGTAAATCCTGACAACGCTGTGCACTGCCTGCAAGCTTGGCAGCGCATTCGAACCGGTCTCGCGCCGGATGCATTGAAAAAAGAAAAACACGCGGGGTGTAGCTTAGCCTGGTAGAGCGCTACGTTCGGGACGTAGAGGCCGGAGGTTCGAATCCTCTCACCCCGACCAGAATTCGAGGCCGGATCAGTTCATGCTGATCCGGCCTTTTGCATTCCGGCGCGCTCCCGGCTGCCCGCGCGAATGCCCCTCCCCTCCTCCCGAGACTGGGCCTCCGTGCTCACGACCCGTGTCACGATCGCAACCGGCTTCCACCGGGCCACGTAGACTTTCCCATCCGCGCCACAGACCGGTTTGCGGCCTGCGGACGCGGCTTTACAAATACGGGAGCGGGCGGCACACTGCAGGAGGCCGCGTGCCGCCAGGCCAGCCGCCGCATGCGTCCACGCGAATTTCCACTTCCGACTATCGCTCATGACTCTTGGTCTCGCACTCGTGCAAAGCCGGCGAATCGCACCAGGCCTGCTGGCGCAGCTGGAGCAGTCCGCACGCGAACATCATGCCCAGTTGATCGATGAAATCATCAGCAGTGGCGCCATGTCGGCACATGACGTGGCGGTCTTCGCCGCGGACAAGTACCAGTTGCCGCTGCTCGACCTGAACCAGTACAACCTGCAGAACGTGCCGCCCGTCCTGGCTGGCAACCGCCAGTTCCACGCGCTGCGGCTGCTGCCGCTGGGGCGGCGCGACAACCGCCTGATCCTGGCGACCTCGGACCCGGCCAACACGGCGCCGGTCGAACAGATCCGGCAGAAGTTCAACCTGTCGGTCGACCTCGTGGTCGTAGAGCACGACAAGCTGATGCGCCACGTGTCGACGGCCGTGGACGACAGCCCGGAAATGCGCGCGGTCCAGCCGCACATGGCCGAGAAGATCCGCATCGAATACGATCCGGTGGCCTCGGCCGCCGCCCAGCGCAACAAGACCGCTGCCGATATCGACGATGCACCGGTGGTGCGCTTCCTGCAGAAGCTGCTGACAGAGGCGTTGATCCGCGGCGCATCCGACCTGCACTTCGAGCCGTTCGAATTCTTCTACCGCGTGCGCTTCCGCATCGATGGCGTCCTGCAGGAGGTCGCCCAGCCGCCGCTCGATATCCGCGACAAGATCGCCACGCGCATCAAGGTGCTGTCGCGCCTCGACATCTCCGAAAAGCGCGTCCCGCAGGACGGCCGCATGAAGCTGCTGATCGCCGTGCCCAAGGACAAGAACGACAAGGAGAAAGTCGAGAAGGCGATCGACTTCCGCGTCTCCACCTTACCCACGCTGTTCGGCGAAAAAATCGTCATCCGGATCCTGGATTCCTCGCCCGATAAGCTCGATATCGACCAGCTTGGCTACGAACCCGACCAGAAGGCGCTGCTGCTCGACGTCATCAAGCGCCCCTACGGCATGGTGCTCGTGACCGGACCGACCGGCAGCGGCAAGACACTGTCGCTGTACACCTTCCTCAAGCTGCTGAACGAAGGCGACATCAATATCTCGACCGCCGAGGATCCAGCGGAAATCCAGCTGCCCGGCGTCAACCAGGTCAATATCAACGACAAGGCCGGCCTGACTTTCGCCTCGGCGCTACGCGCTTTCCTGCGCCAGGATCCGGACATCATCATGGTCGGCGAGATCCGTGACCTGGAAACCGCCGATATCTCGATCAAGGCGGCGCAGACCGGCCACCTGGTGTTCTCGACACTGCATACCAACGACGCCCCGACCACGCTGACGCGCATGATGAACATGGGCGTGGCGCCCTTCAATATCGCCTCGAGCGTGCTGATGATCACCGCGCAGCGGCTTGCACGCCGCCTGTGCCCGCAGTGCAAGCGGCCCGGGGCGATTCCCGAGCAGCCGCTGCTCGAGGCCGGCTTCACCCAGGCCGACCTGGACGGCAGCTGGCAGCCTTATCATCCCGTCGGCTGCGAGCACTGCAACGGCAGCGGATACAAGGGACGAATCGGGATCTACCAGGTCATGCCGGTCACTGAAGCGATCCAGGACATCATCCTGTCGCACGGCACTGCGCTGCAGATCGCCGAGCAGGCCCGCAAGGACGGTGTACGTTCGCTGCGTGAATCGGGCCTGCTGAAGGTCAAGCGCGGTGAAACCTCGCTTGAAGAAGTACTGGCCACGACCAATCTCTGACGGAGTCGAACGCATCCATGGCTACCCGCGCCCCTGCCTCAGCCGCCCGCTCGACTGCATCTGCCACCGAGCGCAAACGCACCAAGACACCCACCCAGTACGTGTTCGAATGGGAGGGCAAGGATCGCAAGGGCAAGATATTCACGGGCGAGATGCGGGCCGAGACACAGAACGATGTGCATGCCACGCTGCGCAAGCAGGGCATTTCGGTCACCAAGCTGAAGCGCCGCCGTGCCGCGCGCGGCCGCAAGATCACCGAGAAGGACATTACTTTCTTCACGCGCCAGCTGGCTACCATGCTCAAGGCCGGCATTCCGCTGCTGCAGGCGATCGACATCATCGGCCGCGGCCATGGCAATCCGAACTTCACGCGGCTACTCAACGACATCCGCTTCGACATCGAGTCCGGCAGCAGCATGGCACAGGCGTTCCGTCGCCACCCGCGCTACTTCGATTCGCTGTACTGCAACCTGATCGATGCCGGTGAACAGGGCGGTATCCTCGAATCGCTGCTCGAGAACCTGTCGCTGTACAAGGAAAAGACCATCGCCCTGAAGAGCAAGATCCGCTCGGCGATGATCTATCCGATCGCGGTGCTGGCGGTCGCCTTTGCCGTACTCGTGGTGCTGATGCTGTTCGTGATCCCGGCCTTCAAGGATGTGTTCTCGAGCTTCGGCGCGAACCTGCCGACGCCCACGCTGCTGGTCATCGCCATGTCCGATTTCTTTACGGACTACTGGTACCTGATCCTTGGTGTACCGATCATCGCCATCATCCTGTATGTACGGGCCCTGCGCTCGTCGGAGAAAGTCCAGCGACTGACCGACCGATTCCTGCTGCGGCTGCCGATCTTCGGCCCCCTGCTGCGCAAGGCGACCATTGCGCGCTGGACACGCACGCTGGCGACGATGTTCGCCGCCGGCAGCCCCCTGGTCGAGTCGATGGATTCTGTCGCCGGCGCGGCCGGTAGCTGGGTCTACCATGATGCGACACTCGAAATCCGCCAGGCGGTCAGTATCGGTACGAGCCTGACCAACGCCATGCAGGCCACGCATGTGTTCGACAACATGGTGCTGCAGATGGCGCAGATCGGCGAGGAGTCCGGTTCGCTCGACAATATGCTGACCAAGGTGGCTGAGTTCTACGAGCGTGAGGTCGATGATGCGGTCGCGGCGATTTCGAGCCTGATCGAACCCGTCATCATCGTCGTACTAGGCGTGCTCATCGGCGGCATGGTGATTGCCATGTACCTGCCGATCTTCAAGCTTGGACAGGTCATCTGATCACCCGCCTCTTCCCGCCATGTCCGTATCCCTTGTGCCTCACGCCGCAGTGATGCCCGGCGCAGCATTCCCGCGCCTGACGCTGGAGCCGTTCGTGCAGCTCGACCCCACCCTGTGGATCGCCCTCGCAGCGCTTGTCGGCCTGCTGGTGGGCAGTTTTCTCAATGTCGTCGTGCATCGCCTGCCATTGATGATGGAGCGCGAGGAAGCCAACTATCTGGCCGAGTTGCGCCACGAGCCGCTGCCCTATCCGGAGCGCTATGATCTCGTCGCCCCGCGCTCGGCCTGTCCAGCGTGCGGACACCCGATTTCCGCGCTCGAGAACGTGCCCGTGCTGAGCTACCTGTGGCTGCGGGGCCGCTGCCGCGGCTGCGGCACGCCGATCTCGGCACGCTACCCGTTGCTCGAGCTCGCCAGCGCTGTGCTGACCGGCCTCGTGGCATGGCATTTCGGCCCGTCGTGGCAGGCGCTCGGTGGCATCGTGCTGGTCTGGACCCTGCTCGCCCTGACGCTGATCGACGCTGACACGCAACTGCTGCCCGATCAATTGACCCTGCCGCTGCTCTGGCTGGGCCTGCTGCTCAACCTGAACGGCATCTTCGTTCCGCTGGCCGATGCGGTCATCGGCGCAATGGCGGGCTATCTCTCCCTGTGGAGCGTCTATTGGGTCTTCAAGCTGGTGCGCGGCAAGGAAGGCATGGGGTACGGCGACTTCAAGCTGATGGCTGCCCTCGGCGCCTGGTTTGGGTGGCAGGCCCTGCCGGCACTGATTCTGCTGTCATCCGTGGTCGGTCTCGTGTTCGGCGTCTGGCGCATCGTGAGCGGCCGGCAGGAGCGCGATGCGCCGTTCCCGTTCGGGCCCTTCATCGCCGGCGCGGGCATCCTGGTGCTGCTGTTCGGCGGCCTGTTGCCGCTGCTGGTACCGTTACTGGCGCCACTGCCATGAACCTGCCCAAGATCGGTCTAACAGGCGGCATCGGCTCGGGCAAGACCCGCGTCGCGGACCTGTTCGCCACGCACGGCGCCGCCATCATCGATACTGACGTGATCGCGCACGAGATCACCGCCCCCGGTGGCGCCGCCATCGCTCCGCTGGTGGCCGCCTTCGGCGCGGATTGCCTGACGCCCGAAGGGGCCATGGACCGCACGCGGATGCGTGCCCTGGTCTTCGGCAACGATGCGGCCCGCCAGACGCTCGAAGGCATTACCCATCCGCTGATCCGCGCCACCTGCGTCACACAGGCGGAACGCATCGAAGCCGCTGCGGTCCATCCTTACATCCTCTTCGTGATTCCGCTGCTGGTGGAGGGAGGACGCTGGCGCCAGACCCTCGACCGCGTCCTGGTGGTGGACTGCCCGGTGGAAACGCAGATCGCGCGCGTGATGCAGCGTAACGGCTTTACACGTGCACAGGTAGAAGCCATCATCGCCCGCCAGGCCACGCGCGAGGCTCGCCTGGCCGTGGCGGATGATGTCATCGACAACGGCGGCGCACCCGAGGCGCTGCCGCCGCAAGTGGCACGGTTGCATGCCTTGTATGCGGCACTTGCGAGCTGACCGCATCCGCAAGCAGCATTGTGATAAGCCAGGCACTCGCATAGAATGCCGAAGAAACCCAACCGGACCTTGACGTGATCCTGTACGAATACCCGTTCAACGAACGTATCCGCACACTGCTGCGTCTCGAGGATCTGTTTGAGCGCCTGGAGTTCTTTCTGGCGCAGGATCATCCGCTACAGCATCACGTCGCTCTCACCACGCTGTTCGAGATCGTGGATGTGGCGGGCCGGGCCGACCTCAAAGCCGACCTCAACCGTGAGCTGGAACGCCAGCGCCAGACGCTCGCCAACCTGCGCAGCAATCCGCAGATCGACCATGCGACGCTGGACAGCATCATCGGCGAACTCGATGCGGGCATCCAGCGGCTGGCACAAAATCCGTCCAAGGTCGGGCAACTCATCAGCGACAACGAGTGGCTGACCAGCATCCGCAGCCGCGCCATCATTCCCGGCGGCACCTGCGAGTTCGACCTGCCGGCTTACCATGCGTGGCAGCAGCGTCCCGCCGAGGCGCGGCGCCAGGACATCATCAAGTGGATCCAGCCATTGCTGGCGCTGCGCGACGGCACCGTGATGGTGCTGCGGCTGTTGCGCGAATCCGGGCAGGCCGGCAAAGTGATCGCCACGGGCGGCAATTTCCAGCAGATGCTATCAGGCCGGACCTACCACCTGATGCAGGTCCAGCTCGACGATGCCTACCTGCAATGCATTCCCGAGATCAGCGCGAACAAGTATATGCTGTGGGTACGCTTTACCCAGCAGGATGGCGATCTGCGGCCGCGCTCGATGGAGCTCGACATTCCCTTCCAGCTCAAACTCTGTAATTTCTGATGCCAGCCACCGTCAAATGTCCCACTTGCGGCGCCGCCGTGGAATGGCTGCCCGCCAACCGCTTCCGGCCGTTCTGTTCCGAACGTTGCCAGCAGATCGACCTGGGGGCCTGGGCCAGCGAGCGCTACACGATTCCCGTCGCGGAAGACGATGAACTCGGCGCAGCCGACAAAGGCAACCAGAGGCCGCTGAACTGAGGAGCTGACGAATTGGCGGCAACACGCGTGCCGCTCAGGCCGCGCGTTCGTCCTGCATCCAGTCCAATACCGGCTGAGCCGCCGGCAGCAACGGCGCCACGTTGACCGGCAAGGTCTGCCAGGTCACGGCCTGTCCTTCCATGCCGCGCGGCTCGCCGTCCCACGCGGTCACCTTGCAGAAGTACAGGCGCACATAGGCATGCGGGTAGTCATGCTCGAGCGTGCGCCACGGTTCGCAGGCCCGCATGTCGATATCGAGCTCTTCCTTGAGCTCGCGCGCCAGCGCTGCTTCGACCGACTCGCCCGCCTCCAGCTTGCCGCCCGGAAACTCCCAGTAGCCCTCATACGGCTTGCCAACTGGCCGCTGCCCGAGCAGGAAGCTGCCATCCGCGCGCACCACCACGCCGACCGCGACTTCCGTGACCGCCCGGCCGCCCGTCTTGTCGGTCGCGGCCGTACTCATGGCTGCTCCGCGATGAACTGCCGGCCATGGCGGCCGCCCCAGTCCTTGGCGAACTGCCAGGCCACGCGGCCCGAACGCGAACCGCGTTCGAGCGCCCACACCAGGGCATCGCCGCGCGCCGCCTCGATCTCGGCCTCGGTGCAGCCAAAATGGCGCAACCAGTGGCTGACGATGGTCAGGTACTCATCCTGGCGCGGGGGATAGAACGACAGCCACAGGCCGAAACGCTCCGACAGCGAAATCTTTTCCTCGACCACTTCGCCGGGATGGATCTCGCCATCGTCGGTGTGCCGATAGCTTTCGTTGTCCTTCATGTACTCCGGCATCAGGTGCCGGCGATTCGACGTGGCGTAGATCAGCACATTGTCGGACTGCGAGGCCACTGAGCCGTCGAGCGCCACCTTGAGGGCCTTGTAGCCGGACTCGCCGTCCTCGAACGACAGGTCATCGCAAAATACGATGAAACGCTCGGGGCGCGTCGCCAGTTGTTCGACGATGTCGCCCAGGTCAGCCAGGTCGTCCTTGTCCACTTCCACCAGCCGCAGGCCGTCGGCCGCATACGCGTGCAGACAGGCCTTGATCAGTGACGACTTGCCGGTACCGCGCGCACCGGTCAGCAGCACGTTGTTGGCCGGCAGGCCGCGCAGGAACTGCAGGGTATTGGAGATAATGGCCTGCTTCTGCCGTTCGATATTGTGCAGATCGCCCAGCGTGATCGACGGCAGGCGGCGCAGCGGCTGCAGGTAGCCAAACGTACCCAGCAGGCTCTGCCGGCGACGCCAGCGGAAGGCGACCGCCTCTTTCCAGTCGGTCTCGCTCAGGACCGGCGGCATCCATTGCTCCAGCCGAGCCAGCAGGTTGTCTAGGCGTTGCGTCAGGTCAGCCATGATGAATCAGGAACGGTAGTCGGCGTTGATGGACACGTATTCGTGCGAGAAATCACAGGTCCATACCGTGGCCTGCGCCTGGCCGCGCCCGAGCGCGATGCGCACGGTGATCTCGGCCTGCTGCATGACGCGCTGGCCATCCTCTTCGCGGTAATCGGGATTGCGCCCGCCATCCTTGGCAACCCAGACGTCGTCGAGCCACAGGTTGACGCGGTCGACGTCGAGATCGTCGACACCAGCATAGCCCACGGCAGCGAGAATCCGGCCGAGGTTGGGGTCGGAGGCGTAGAAGGCCGTCTTTACCAGCGGCGAGTGCGCCACCGCATAGGCCACCTGGCGGCATTCGGCCACGGACTGGCCCTGCTCGACGCGGATCGTCATCAGCTTGGTGGCACCCTCCCCGTCGCGCACGATCATCTGCGCCAGTTCCTGGGCGAGGTCCGTCACGGCGTCGCGCAATACTGCGTAATCAGCGTGCGATTCACTGTCGATCAGCGCCGCGCCCGACTGGCCCGTGGCCAGTAGCACGAACGAGTCATTGGTGGAGGTATCGCCATCAATGGTGATGCTGTTGAAGGAATGATCCGCCGCATATTTCACCAGTTGCTGCAACACGGGCTGCGCCACGGCGGCATCGGTGGCGATGAAGCCCAGCATGGTGGCCATGTTCGGACGGATCATGCCGGCGCCTTTGCTGATGCCGGTGAGCGTGACGGTCTTGCCGCCGAGCGTGATGGTCCGCGACGCGGCCTTCGGCTGCGTATCGGTGGTCATGATCGCTTCCGCCGCCTGCAGCCAGTGGTCTTCCGCGAGACGCCCCAGCGCCTGTGGCAGACCGGCGACCAGACGGTCGACGGGCAGCGGCTCGAGGATCACGCCCGTGGAGAATGGCAGGATCTGCTGCGGCGCGACACCCAGCTGCCCGGCCAACGCATCGCAGGTAGCGCGCGACGCGGCGAGGCCCGGCTCGCCGGTACCGGCATTGGCATTGCCTGTATTGACGACGATGGCACGAATACCTTTTCCTGCCGCCAGATGCTCGCGGCAGACCTGCACCGGCGCGGCACAGAAGCGGTTGCGGGTGAACACGCCTGCCACGGCCGTACCTTCCGGCACCGTCAGCACCAGCACGTCCTTGCGATCCGCCTTGCGGATACCGGCCTCGGCCCAACCAAGCTGCACGCCACGCACCGGCTTGAGGTCGGCTGCCTGCGGCAAGGGAAGATTCACTGCCATTGTCGTTCTCCAAACGATCATGCCCGCATGGACGCGGGCATGAGTACCATCATCTTGCCGCGGCCAGTCCAGCCGGCGCGGCATCACTCCACGTCAGGCCAGTTTGCCGTGGCACTGCTTGTACTTCTTGCCCGACCCGCACGGGCACGGATCATTACGACCAACCTTTGGCATGCCGGCCGGTGTGTTCACCAGTTCCGCTGCGCTGTTGCCCGTCAGGCCTGCTAGCGCCCGCGTGCGCTGCGCACTGGCTTCGGCGGCATCGCCACCTTCGCCGCCAAACTCGTCGTGCTGGTAACGCACGTTCTCGAGATGCGCCAGCTCCTCCTCGATCTGCTCGGAGGCCTGTTCCAGTTCTTCCTGTGACTGGATGCGCACGGTAAACACGGTGCGGGCCACTTCGCTCTTGATGGTGTCGAGCAGCGCACTGAACAGCTCGAACGACTCGCGCTTGTACTCCTGCTTGGGATCCTTCTGCGCATAGCCTCGCAGGTGGATGCCCTGGCGCAGGTGATCGAGCGCGGCCAGATGTTCGCGCCAGTGCGTATCGAGGCTTTGCAGCATCACCGAGCGCTCAAAACCGGCAAACGCCTCGCGGCCCACCAGGTCAACCTTGGCGGCGTAGATGCGCTCGGCCTCGGCCTTGATCATCTGCAAGAGGTCTTCATCCTCGATGGCATCGGCCTTGTCGACGGTCTCGACCAGCGGCAGCTCCATGCCCCATTCTTCACGCAGGGTACGTTCGAGGCCTTGCAGGTCCCATTGCTCTTCCATGGTTTCCGCGGGCACATACTGGCGGAACAGGTCGACGAACACGCTGGTACGCAGGTTGGCAATGATCTCGCCAATGTCCTGCGATTCAAGGATCTCGTTACGGAGCTTGTAGATTTCCTTACGCTGGTCGTTGGCGACGTCGTCGTACTGCAGCAGTTGCTTGCGAATGTCGAAGTTGCGGCCCTCGACCTTGCGCTGCGCGGATTCGATCGAGCGCGTGACGATACCGGCCTCGATCGGCTCGCCCTCGGGCATCTTCAGGCGATCCATGATGGCACGCACGCGGTCTCCAGCAAAGATGCGCAGCAGCTGGTCGTCCAGCGACAGGTAGAAACGCGACGAACCCGGATCACCCTGGCGGCCGGCACGGCCACGCAACTGGTTGTCGATACGGCGCGACTCGTGGCGTTCGGTACCGATGATATGCAGGCCGCCAGCCGCCTTGACCTGCTCGTGCAGCGACTGCCATTCGTCTTGCAGCGTCTTGATGCGTTGCTGCTTCTCGGCGTCGGACAGCGTAGCGTCGGCCTCGACAAAGCCCGACTGCTTCTCCACATTGCCGCCCAGCACGATGTCGGTACCACGACCAGCCATGTTGGTGGCGATGGTGATCATCTTGGGCCGGCCGGCCTGCGCGATGATCTCGGCCTCGCGCTCGTGCTGCTTGGCATTCAGCACCTGATGGGGCAGGCCGGCCTTGTTCAGCAGCGCCGACAGGTACTCCGAGTTCTCGATCGAGGTCGTGCCCACGAGTACAGGCTGGCCGCGCTCGTAGCAGTCGCGGATATCCTTGATGACGGCGTCGTAGCGCTCCTTGCCGGTCTTGTAGATCTGGTCCTGCAGGTCCTTGCGCTGGTTAGCGCGGTTGGTCGGGATCACCACGGTCTCGAGGCCGTAGATTTCCTGGAACTCGTATGCTTCGGTATCGGCCGTGCCGGTCATCCCGGCCAGCTTGCCGTACATGCGGAAGTAGTTCTGGAAGGTGATGGTTGCCAGCGTCTGGTTTTCCTGCTGGATCTGCACGCCTTCCTTGGCTTCCACGGCCTGGTGCAGGCCGTCGGACCAGCGGCGGCCCGACATCAGGCGGCCCGTGAATTCGTCGACGATGACGATCTCGCCATTCTGCACCACGTAGTGCTGGTCGCGATGAAACAGGCTGTGGGCGCGCAGCGCGGCGTACAGGTGGTGCATCAGCGAAATGTTCTGCGGCGCGTACAGCGACTCACCCTCGGCCAGCAACCCTTGCTCGACGAGCAGCGTCTCCGCGCGCTCGTGGCCGCGCTCGGTCATGTAGACCTGGTGCGACTTTTCATCGACGTAGTAGTCGCCCGGCTTTTCCACGCCGGTACCATCGGCCTTTTCCTCGCCGATCTGGCGCTCAAGGAAAGCCGGAATGCCGTTCATGCGCCGGTACAGGTCAGTCTGGTTCTCGGCCTGGCCGGAAATGATCAGCGGCGTGCGCGCCTCGTCGATCAGGATGGAGTCCACCTCGTCGACGATGGCGTAGTGCAGCGGACGCTGTACGCGCTGGCCCGGATCGTAGACCATGTTGTCGCGCAGGTAGTCGAAGCCGAATTCGTTGTTGGTGCCGTAGGTAATGTCCGAGGCGTAGGCGGCTTGCTTCTGGTCATGCGACATCGACGACAGGTTGATGCCCACGGTCAGCCCGAGGAAGTTGTACAGGCGCCCCATCCACTCGGCATCGCGCTGCGCGAGGTAATCGTTGACCGTCACCACGTGCACGCCTTCGCCGGCCAGTGCATTCAGGTAAACCGCCAGCGTCGCGGTCAGCGTCTTGCCTTCACCAGTGCGCATTTCGGCGATCTTGCCGTGGTGCAGCACCATGCCGCCAATCATCTGTACGTCGAAGTGGCGCATCTTCATGACGCGCTTGCTGGCCTCGCGGCACACCGCAAAGGCTTCCGGCAGCACCTTGTCCAGGCTTTCGCCCGCGGCGATCCGCTCGCGGAATGCCTGCGTCTGCGCGCGCAGCTCGTCGTCCGACAGGGCCTCATATTTCGGTTCCAGCGCATTGATATGCGCGACCGTCTTACGATATTGTTTAACCAGCCGGTCATTGCGGCTGCCAAAAACGGATTTGAGTAGGCCGGAGATCATCGATTGCTTTCTGTGGTGCACCCGTCGGCGCGGGCCGGCAGGCGCAGCATGGGTGAATGCCGCAAAATTGCGATTTTAGCACGCGGGCCGGCCGCTGCCCGCGCCAGCGGCGAAGCGTTCGACAGGCCTTCGGACAGGGACCTTGGTACCTTCGTTCCCCATCCGGTCCGGGCAATCCCGGCATAATGGACACCTATGCGCGCCTTCACTCGTTCCGGCCGGTCCGCCCCGGTCGCCCCCTCCCTGACGGACTGGCTCGGCCGGGCCGAGCCGCTGGAGCGGCTGATGCAGACAGCCACGGTGCTGGCCGGCCTGCAGGCCCAGGTCCATGCGCTGCTGCCGCCCGGCGTACGGGCCAGCGTCTCCGCCGCTGGCCTGCGGCAGGAACATACCCACTCGAACGAGCAAACACTGGTGCTGCATGTGACACATAGTGCCGCGGCGGCGCGCGTGCGCCAGATCGTACCGAGCGTGCTGCAGGCGCTGGAACGCCAGGGCTCGCGCATCACCTCGATCCGGGTCCGGGTGCAGCCGGCGGATGCCTCGCGCGATCCATGGCACGTCGACAACCGACCGCGTACCAAGACCGCGCAGATGACGCCTGGCGGACTTGCCAGCCTGAGCGCGCTGGCCGACACCCTGGAAGATTCGCCCCTCAAGGCCGCCCTGCAGCAGATGCTGGCGCACCATCGGCAGCCGTAGCGTTCCTGCGCGGATTCAGCATCCGCCCAGTCGGCCTCGGCATCATCCGCCAATTCGCACCGCTCTCATCACCCTGATTGGCTACCCTGATCGGCCACCTGAGTGACCGCCCAAAGCAAAACCCCCGGTGCGGAACACCAGGGGTTTCGTCTGCCTGCGGGTCGCATTGCGCCCGGCCGAGGATCAGGAAAACTCAGGCAAACGCCGGCTGCAGTTGCGGCAGGAAGGCCTTGGGCGCCTCCTCCGGGCGGTCAAAGGTGACGAACTCATAGGCACTCTGGTCAGCCAGCAGCGCGCGCAGCAGTGCGTTGTTCATGGCGTGGCCCGACTTGTGCGCGGTATAGGAGGCAATCAGCGGATGGCCGATCACATACAGGTCGCCGATGGCGTCGAGGATCTTGTGGCGCACGAACTCGTCGCCATAACGCAGTTCCTCGTTGTTCAACATGCGGTGCTCGTCCAGGACGATGGCATTGTCGAGACTACCGCCGCGCGCCAGGCCCATCTCACGCAGCGACTCCACCTCATGGGCAAAGCCGAAGGTGCGCGCGCGGGCAATCTCGCGGACGTAGCTCGTGTCGGCAAAGTCGATTTCGTACGATTGGCCCGTCTTGTCGACGGCCGGATGGTGGAAATCGATGGTGAAGGCCAGCTTGAAACCGAAATACGGCTCCAGGCGGGCGACCTTGTCGCCCTCGCGCACTTCGATCGGGCGCGTGACGCGGATGAAACGCTTGGCGGCATCCTGCTCCTGCACGCCAGCGGACTGCAGCAGGAACACGAAGGACGCGGCGCTGCCGTCCATGATCGGGATCTCCTCGGCATCCACGTCGACATACAGGTTGTCGATGCCCAGGCCCGCGCAGGCCGACATCAGATGCTCGACGGTGGAAACGCGCGCGCCTTGCTTCTGCAGCACAGAAGCAAGGCGCGTGTCGCCGATGGCCGACGCAGCGGCCGGGATCTCGACCGGCGGCGCCAGATCGACGCGAGTGAAGACGATGCCGGTACTGGCCGGGGCCGGACGCAGCGTGAGCGTCACCTTGCGTCCCGAGTGCAAGCCAATGCCCACGGTCTTGACACGAGATTTGATGGTGCGCTGCTTGAGCATGTCGGCCCCTTCGATAGCCAATATTTATGAAAAACCCTACGTAATAACCCTAATAATAGCACTGGACGGCACTTTCTGCGGGCGCGACAGTGGCCCCGAGCATGTCCGTTTTGTGTCCGGTTGTAAGCCAGCCCAACGGCGCAGGCCGCGCCGTTGGCGGATTCACGTCAGGCGGGAAGGGCCTTCAGCATCGACTCGGCATCGCTGACCTCGAACTTGCCCGGCGCTTCGACGTGTAACAATTTGACAACACCATCATCGAGCAGCATCGCATAACGCTGAGACCGCACGCCCATGCCGCGCGCACTGAGATCCTGGTCGAGCCCGAGCTTGCGGGTGAATTCCGCCGCGCCATCGCCGAACATGCGCACTGCGCCTGCCGAACCCTGGTCGCGCGCCCATGCGCCCATCACGAAAGCATCGTTGACCGACACACACCAGACTTCGTCGATCCCTTTGTCGCGAAATGCCTGGATGTGCTCGACATAACCAGGCACGTGCTTTGCCGAGCATGTCGGCGTGAAGGCGCCCGGCAAACCGAAGACGACGATACGCCGGCCGGCGGTCAGCTCCGCGACAGAAAACGCATTCGGCCCGAGTGCACAGCCACCGGACGCTTCCTCGAAGAACTCGTACAGCGTGGCATCAGGCACACGCTCGCCTACCTTGATCGCCATGTCATCTCCTTTGCATCATTCGCTACGTACGCGCATCACATACGACAAAGCCGGCCAACGCACAAAGCGTTGGCCGGCACGACACCCCACCCTGCCTGAGCAGGGACCGTGTCCGGGGAGGCGGCCAGAAGTCGGCCTGCCCGCCATGGGTAGGATGCCCGGTCACGCACCGGCTGGCGCCACACCGTCACAGGCAATAAGGGAGTTGCCTGCTCCGGTGCGCCACCGCCACGCGCGACGTTCAGTCAGCCTGCTTGCGCAGGAAAGCCGGAATGTCGTAGGTGTCCACACCCTTTTCCTGCAGCGCAGCCACATGCGCCGACGCGGTTTCCCGCGAGCTGCGCCACACGGCCGGCGTATCGAGACCGCTGTAGTCAGGCGACACGCCATTGCTGATGTTGCCCGGGCCCATGGCCGCGACCGGCACGTTGTCGGTACCGGTCTTGAGCAGCGTCATCGGTTGCGGCTGCTGCTTCTTGTTGGCGCGGCCCAGGCCGGTCGCCACCACGGTCACGCGCAGGGCATCACCCATCGAATCATCATAGACGGTTCCGAAGATGACGGTGGCATCTTCCGCGGCATAGCTGCGGATGGTGTTCATCACTTCACGCGTTTCCGACAGCTTGAGCGAACGGCTGGCGGTGATGTTCACCAGCACGCCGCGCGCACCGGAGAGATCCACGCCTTCCAGCAGCGGGCTGGCCACGGCCTGCTCGGCCGCCAGGCGGGCGCGATCGACGCCGGACACGGTGGCCGTGCCCATCATCGCCTTGCCCTGCTCGCCCATCACGGTCTTCACGTCTTCGAAGTCGACGTTCACCAGACCATCGACATTGATGATCTCGGCGATACCGGCCACGGCGTTGTGCAGTACGTCATCGGCGCACTGGAAGCACTGGTCCATCTCAGCGTCGTCGCCCATCACTTCGAACAGCTTTTCGTTGAGCACCACGATCAGCGAATCGACGTTCGATTCCAGATCGTTGGCGCCCGACTCAGCCACCTTGCCACGACGCGCGCCTTCGAACTGGAACGGCTTCGACACGACACCCACCGTGAGAATGCCCATCTCCTTGGCGACCTGCGCGACGATCGGCGCGGCGCCCGTGCCGGTACCGCCGCCCATGCCAGCGGTAATGAACACCATGTGCGCACCGCGCAGCGAATCGGCAATCTGGTCACGTGCCGATTCCGCGCACTGGCGGCCGATTTCCGGCTTGGCACCTGCACCCAGGCCTGTATTGCCGAGCTGCAGCACCTTGGACGCAGTCGACCGTTTGAGTGCCTGGGCATCGGTGTTCATGCAAATGAACTCCACGCCCTGCACGCCACGGCTGATCATGTGCTGCACGGCGTTACCGCCTGCACCACCGACGCCCACGACCTTGATGATCGTGCCGTCTTGTCCATCGCTTTCAATCATGTCGAATTCCATCACTGCCTCCTGAGAAAAATCAGTGGCCAAACGCTGCAGCCTCCCTGCTGCAACCCTTGGTTCCTGAACGTCACAACAACACTAGAAACCCTGTGCGCACCGAAGTTCCGGCACGCGTTAAAAATTGCCGAGAAACCAATCCCGCATGCGCTGCCATACCTGCTTGAACGAGCCGCTCTGCACGGCCACCTTGCGGCCACGCATGCGCTGCACGCGCCCTTCCTGCAGCAGGCCCATGACAGTGGCATAGCGCGGGCTCTTCACGACCTCGTGCAGATTGCCGCGATACTCCGGCACGCCGATGCGCACCGGCTTGAGGAAGATGTCTTCGCCAAGCTCGACCATGCCCGGCATCATTGCCGTACCGCCCGTTAGCACCACGCCCGACGACAGCAACTCTTCGTAGCCGGACTCGCGCACCACCTGGTGCACCAGCGAGAACAGCTCTTCCACGCGCGGCTCGATCACCGCCGCCAGCGCCTGGCGTGACAGCGTGCGCGTGCCGCGCTCGCCCACGCCTGGCACATCGATCATGTCGTCCGGATCGGCGATCACCTGCTTGGCGATGCCGTACTGCATCTTGATGTCTTCCGCATCCGGCGTCGGAGTGCGCAGCGCCATGGCCACATCGTTGGTGATCTGGTCGCCAGCGATGGGAATCACCGCCGTGTGGCGGATCGCGCCTTCGCTGAAGATGGCAATGTCGGTCGTGCCGCTGCCGATATCGACCAGCACCACGCCGAGTTCTTTTTCGTCTTCGGTCAGCACCGCCAGGCTCGAGGCCAGCGGCTGCAGGATCAGGTCATGCACTTCGAGGCCGCAACGGCGCACGCACTTGACAATGTTCTGCGCCGCGCTTACCGCGCCGGTCACGATATGCACCTTCACCTCGAGGCGGATGCCGCTCATGCCGATCGGCTCGCGCACGTCTTCCTGGCCGTCGATGATGAATTCCTGCGTCAGGATGTGCAGGATCTGCTGGTCGGTCGGAATGTTGACGGCCTTGGCGGTCTCGATGACACGGGCTACGTCGGCCTGCGTGACTTCCTTGTCCTTGATCGCCACCATACCGCTCGAATTGAAGCTGCGGATGTGGCTGCCGGCAATGCCGGTGAAGACCTCGCCGATCTTGCAGTCAGCCATCAGCTCGGCTTCCTCGAGCGCTTTCTGGATCGACTGCACGGTCGCCTCGATATTGACGACCACCCCTTTTTTCAACCCCTTGGACTCGGACTGGCCCATGCCGATGACTTCGTAGCTGCCGTCAGGACGCAGCTCCGCTACCACGGCCACCACCTTGGAGGTGCCGATGTCCAGACCGACCAGCAAGTCTTTGTACTCTTTGCTCATCGCGTTTTCTCTTCGCGTCGCGTTACTTGGTTATTGGCTTGCGCTTGTGCTTTTGCCTTGGCTGCTGCCGCTGCCTGGGCATCCGTCAAAAACCGTACATTGGCAGCGCGGATAGCGAAGCCGTTCGAATAGCGCAGGTCTGCGTACTCGATCTGCTTGCCCCATTGCGCCACCACCTGCGGCCAGGCCTGCACGAAGCGCGACACGCGTGCTTCCAGCTCGGCCCGGTCCTGCTCGTTCTGCTCCCGCCCCAGTTCGATCTGGGTGTTGTTCGACAACCTTGTCCGCCATGCATAGCGGTCCGTCAGCGTCACGCCCAGCGGTTCCACCCCCATCGGCTTGAACCATGTGCGCAATTGCTCGAGGCGCTCGACCACGTCGCGCTCGGAACCGTCGGGTCCAGCGAGCGCCAGCAGCCGGGCATCGTCTTCGGCTTCGGCCAGATTGGCGACGAAAACCTCGCCATGCACGTTGACCAGCCGCGCCGTCTCGCCGCTGCCCCAGGTGCCCAGCACCACGTGCTCTTCCAGCTCCACCAGCAGGCCGTTCGGCCATTCGCGCCGCACGCTGGCACGCCGCACCCAGGGCACGGATTCGAAGGCATTGCGCGCGCCATCGAGCTTGAGCGTGAAAAAATTGCCCTGCAGCTTCGGCACCGCATTGGCCCGGATCGACGGACCGTTGGTATGGCGCAGCGTGCTGCCCTCGGCCGGGACGATGCGGATGTGCGAAATCGCAAACACCGGCCGCTGCACCAGCCACATCAGGCCGGCAGCCACCACCACGAGCGCCAGCACCGCATAGAGGGCGGTGGCGATCATGTTGAGCAGGCGCGCGTTATGCCACATGGTGTCCTTGGCCTCAGTCCGGTTTCCAGTCTTGCGTCGGTCGCAGGTCGAGCTGCGCATCCGCCAGCACCTGCAGCGCGAAATCTTCGTAGCTGATGCCAGCCGCTCGCGCCGCCATCGGCACCAGCGAATGGCTCGTCATGCCAGGCGAGGTGTTCATCTCCAGCAGGTACGGCTTGCCATTGGCGTGGCTGAGCATGACGTCGGCGCGCCCCCAGCCCCGGCACCCCAGCACGCGGTACGATTCGACTACCAGGCGCTGCACCTCGGCTTCGACCTCGGGTACGAGACCCGACGGGCAGAGGTAACGCACGTCGTCCTTGAAGTACTTGTTCTGGTAGTCGTAGTTCGCCTCCGGCGCAACGATCCGCACCACCGGCAGGGCACGTGCCTCCGCGCCGGTGCCCACGACCGGGCACGTCAGCTCATCGCCCTCGATGAAAGTTTCCGCAATCACGTCGCGGTCGAGCTTGGCAGCGCGCGCATAGGCAGCCGGCAACATGGTCGCATCGGTCACCTTGGTGAGCCCGATGGATGATCCTTCACGCGCCGGCTTGACGATCAGCGGCAAACCCAACTCCGCGACCACATCATTCCAGTCACTGTCCGCACGCAACATGCGGAACTTGGGCGTCGGCAGGCCATGCGACATCCACAGTCGCTTGGTCGCCTGCTTGTCCATGGCCAATGCAGAAGCGAGCACACCGCTGCCGGTGTAGGGAATACCGAGCATCTCGAGCGCGCCCTGGATCGTCCCGTCCTCGCCATAGCGGCCATGCAACGCGATGAAGACGCGCTTGAAGCCCGCTGTCGCGAGATCGCCCAGCGACTGGGTCGCCGGATCGAAGGCATGTGCGTCGACGCCGCGCGACCTCAGGGCAGCCAGCACGCCATTGCCCGACATCAGCGATACTTCGCGCTCCGCGGAGCGGCCGCCGAACAGGACACCAACCTTGCCGAAATCAGCCGGATTCATGCCTGCCCTCCATCCGGATGCGCGCCCGAGGCCGCAGCCTCGGCAAGCGCCACGACCTGCGCGGCAACGGCGCCAATCGAGCCAGCGCCCATAGTAATCACGACGTCGCCCGGCTGGGCAGTGTCCACAATCGACTGCGGCATGTCTTCCATGTTTTCCACGAACAGCGGTTCCAGCTTGCCGGCGACGCGCAGTGCGCGCGTCAGTGCACGCCCGTCGGCAGCGACGATGGCACTCTCGCCCGCCGCATACACGTCGGAGAGCAGCACGGCGTCCGCCGTGCCCAGCACCTTGACGAAATCCTCGAAACAATCGCGCGTGCGCGTATAGCGATGCGGCTGGAAGGCCAGCACCAGACGACGCCCTGGAAAGGCGCCGCGCGCCGCGGCGACGGTGGCGGCCATTTCCACAGGATGGTGGCCGTAGTCATCGACCAGCGTAAACGTGCCTCCGCCCTTGAGCGGGACTTCGCCGTAACGCTGGAACCGCCGCCCCACGCCATTGAATTCGGCCAGCGCCTTGACGATCGCGGCATCCGGCACTTCCAGTTCGGTGGCGATGGCAATCGCCGCCAGCGCATTGCGCACGTTATGTTCGCCCGGCAGGTTCAGCACCACTTCCAGTTCCGGCTCCGGCGTGCCATTCAGCTGACGCCGCACAGTAAAGCGCATGGTGCCGCCTTCGGCACGCACATCAACGGCCCGGACCTGCGCTTCCGGCGACAGGCCATAGCGGATCATCGGCTTGGACACTAGCGGCAGGATTTCGCGGACATTGGAGTCATCCACGCACACCACGGCAATGCCGTAGAACGGCAGGCGCTGCGTGAATTCGATGAAGGCCTGCTTGAGCCGTGCGAAATCATGGCCATAGGTGTCCATGTGGTCCGCATCGATGTTGGTGATGACCTCTATCACCGGCTGCAGGTTCAGGAACGAGGCATCGGACTCATCGGCTTCGGCCACGATGAAATCGCCCGTACCGAGGCGCGCGTTGGCGCCGGCCGAATTGAGCCGGCCGCCAATGACAAAGGTCGGATCCAGTCCACCTTCCGCCAGCACCGAAGCCACCAGGCTCGTGGTGGTGGTCTTGCCGTGCGTACCAGCAATGGCGATGCCCTGCTTCAGGCGCATCAGTTCGGCCAGCATCACGGCGCGCGGCACCACGGGAATGCGCTTGGCGCGTGCCGCCAGCACTTCGGGGTTGTCGCCACGCACCGCGGTCGAGATCACCACCGCATTCGCGCCGTCGATGTTTTCGGCAGCATGGCCGTGCGTCACGCGTGCCCCGAGGCTAGCCAGGCGGCGCGTCACGGCGGTATTGCCGAGATCGGAGCCCGAGACCTTGTAGCCGAGGTTCACCAGCACCTCGGCAATGCCGCTCATGCCGGCGCCACCGATGCCCACGAAGTGAATGTTCTTGACGATGTGTTTCATCGCGTTCGTTTAATCCTTTGCAACCTGTTCACAGACCTGCGCGACCCGTTCGGTCGCATCGGTCCGCGCCAGCGTGCGCGCCTTGTCGGCGTACACAGCCAGCTGTTCACGCGTGAGCGCACTCAATGTCTCCGCCAGCCCCTCCGGGGTCAGGTCGCGCTGCTGGATCAGCATCGCTGCGCCAGCATTTGCCAGGAACTGCGCATTGGTTGTCTGGTGATCGTCCACCGCAAACGGGAATGGCACGAACAATGCCGCCACGCCGGCAGCCGCCACTTCGGACACGGTCATGGCACCGGCCCGGCAGATCACCAGGTCGGCTTCGCCATAGGCCGTTGCCATATCGTCAATGAACGGCACGGTCTCCGCCGTGACCGCCACTGCGGCATAGTTGGCGCGCAAGGCGTCGATCTGCCGCGCGCCAGCCTGATGCACCACCACCGGCCGCATGGCTGGCGGCAACAACGCCAAGGCCTTCGGCACGTTGTCGTTCAGCGCCGTTGCGCCAAGGCTGCCACCCACCACTAGCACCCGCAGCGGGCCCGAGCGAGCGGCATAGCGCTGTGCCGGCGACGGCAGCGTACCCAGCGCGGCGCGGATCGGGTTGCCGGTCCACTCGCTGTTCGGCAGCGCATTGGGGAACGCGCACAGCACGCGGTCCGCCACCTTGGCCAGCACCTTGTTGGCTAGCCCGGCGATCGAGTTCTGCTCATGCAGCACCAGCGGCCGCCCCAGCAGAACGGCCATCATGCCGCCCGGGAAGGTGATGTAGCCGCCCATACCGAGCACCGCGCTTGGCCGCACGCGGCGCACGATACGCAGGCTCTGCCAGAAGGCACGCAGCAGATTGAGCGGCAACAGCAGCTTGGTCATCCAGCCCTTGCCGCGCAGTCCGCCGAAACGCACCGCTTCCATGCGGATGCCATGCTTCGGCACGAGTTCGGCCTCCATGCCGCTGGGATTGCCCAGCCACACGACATTCCAGCCGCGCGCGCGCAACGCCTCGGCCACGGCCAGTCCGGGGAACACATGCCCCCCGGTGCCGCCGGCCATGACGAGCAGGGTGCGCGCTGCGCTCATACCTTCCCTCCACGCATGAGTACGCGATTCTCATAGTCGACCCGCAGCAACACCGCCAGCGCAACGCAGTTCATCAGGATGCCGGAGCCGCCGTAACTCACGAGCGGCAGCGTCAACCCCTTGGTCGGCAGGACACCCAGGTTCACGCCCATGTTGATGAACGCCTGCCAGCCGATCCAGATGCCGATGCCCTTGGCCACCAGTCCGGCGAAGGTCCGGTCGAGCTGCAATGCTGTGCGGCCGATGTCGAATGCCCGGCGCACGAGCCAGTAGAACAACACGATGACCATGGTCACCCCGACAAAACCGAACTCTTCGCCGATTACGGCGAGGATGAAGTCGGTATGCGCCTCGGGCAGGTAGTGCAGTTTCTCGATGCTGCCGCCAAGGCCGACGCCGGTCCATTCGCCGCGCCCCAGGGCGATCAGCGAATGCGTGAGCTGATAGGCCTTGCCGAGCGCGTGGTCTTCGCTCCACGGATCGAGGTACGCGAAGATCCGGTCGCGCCGCCACGGCGAGGCCACGATCAGGAGCGTGAAGGTGCCGACCGCAATCGCGACCAGTGCGCTGAACAGCTTGCCGCTGACGCCGCCGAGAAACAGGATGCCCATGGCGATCGCGGCGATTACCAGGAATGCACCCATGTCGGGTTCGAGCAGCAGCAGCATGCCCACTACCGCCACCGCGATCCCCATCGGCAGGAACCCCTTGCCCACACTCTGCATCCATTCCTGCTTGCGTACCGTGTAGTTGGCGGCGTACAGCACCACGGCCAGCTTCATCAGTTCGGATGGCTGAAAATTCAGGATGCCAAGTGGAATCCAGCGGCGCGCACCATTCACGCCCTTGCCGATGAACGGCACAAGCACCAGGATCAGCAGCACCAGCGCCACCACGAACAGCTTGGGCGCATAACGGTCCCACACCTTGACGGGAATCTGGAAGGCAATAAGCGCCCCGGTCAAGCCGATACACAGGCTGATCAGATGACGTGCAAGAAAATGCGTTTCCCTGAAGTTGGCATACTTCGGCGAATCCGGCAGCGCGATGGATGCCGAGTAGACCATCACCAGGCCCAGCGACAGCAGCATGATGACGACCCACATCAGCGGCTGGTCGTACTCCATCATCTTCGAGCGCGTCGGCTTGACGCCGGACACCACGTCGCGCAATCCGCCCCAGGCATTGCCAATGGTGGCGCCGATGAAGCCGCTGCGCTTCATTTCCATATCGCTCATAGCATTCCTCCTCGCGCCAGCGCGACGTCTTCGACGGCGCTGCGGAAAACCTCGGCACGATGCGCATAGTTGCGGAACATGTCGAGGCTGGCGCACGCCGGCGACAACAGCACCACGTCTCCTGCTTGCGCAATCGACGCCGCGAGCTCGACGGCGGCTTCGAGCGTGGCCGCATCCTCGATGCGGATGCCGGTGGACGACAGCGCCGTCCGTATCGCGGGCGCATCGCGGCCGATCAGGATGACGGCGCGGCCATACTGCGACACCGGCAAGGCCAGCGGCGAGAAATCCTGCCCCTTGCCTTCGCCGCCGGCGATCAGCACGGTGGGTTTCGCCAGGCCGTTGAGCGCGGCAACCGTCGCGCCGACATTGGTGCCCTTGCTGTCGTCGACATACTCCACCTCACCGATGGTGGCGATCAGTTCGACACGATGCGGCTCGCCACGATAGGCGCGCAGGCCGTGCAGCAGGTGGTTGAGCGGCAGGTCGATGGCGCGGCACAGCGCCAGTGCCGCAAGCGCGTTGGCGGCATTGTGCAGGCCGCGGATCTGCAGGGCGTCAGCCGGCATCAGGCGCTTCAGGCACACCGCCACCGGCGCGGCGTCCGCGCTCTCGCTCTTGCGGCGACGCGGACGAGCTTCTTCTTCCTCGGCGGCCTCGGCGACAGCGAGCCACGGCATGCCATTGTCCCGCAGCAATCCGAAATCTCCGACGACCTCCGGCTGATCCGTACCGAACGTCACCATCTGCGCGGCGTCCTGCGCCATGCGCATGACCATGAGGTCATCGCGGTTCAGGACCCGCACGCTCTGCGGGCCGAAGATCTTCTGCTTGGCAGCCGCATAAGACTCCATCGAGCCATGCCAGTCGAGGTGATCCTGGGTGATGTTGAGCACGGTAGCCGCATGCGGATTGAGCGAATGCGTGGTCTCGAGCTGGAAGCTCGACAGCTCCAATACCCAAACATCCGGCAGCGTCGCCTCGGCGATGCAGTCCGACAGCTTGTCGAGCGCCGACGGGCTGATGTTACCCGCCACCGCCACGGTACGGCCGGCGCGACGCACCAGGCTGCCGGTGAGGCTGGTCGTGGTGGTCTTCCCATTGGTGCCGGTGATGGCCAGCACGCGTGGCGCGTAACCGCTCTCGGTTTCAAGATGGCGCAGCGCCTGGGCAAACAGTTCGATCTCGCCCCACACGGGCACATTGGCTTCGCCGGCCGTCGCCAGCAGCGCAGCCGTGTCCGGCTCAAGCGGCGACAGGCCCGGGCTGACCGCGACAAGCGTCATGCCGTCCAGCAAGGCCGGCGTCAACGGACCGCCAGCAAATTCGGCCTGCGGTGCGGCCGCTTCCAGTTGCGACAGGTTCGGCGGCGCGCTCCGCGTATCGGCCACGCGCACGCGGCAGCCATAGCGCGCGCACCAGCGTGCCATGGCCAGCCCGGATTCGCCCAGACCGAGTACCAATACGGAAGGTTGTTGAAGCTCGCCGAACACCTGAATCGTTTCCTTGTAGTTGCCTTGTGATTACGTGATAGCCGTGTGCGGATTACCGCAGTTTCAATGTCGACAGACCGATCAGCACGAGCATCAGCGTGATGATCCAGAAGCGCACGGTGACCTGGGTTTCCTTCCAGCCACTGAGCTCGAAATGATGGTGCAGCGGCGCCATGCGGAACAATCGTCGTCCCTCGCCATAGCGTCGTTTGGTGAACTTGAACCAGGTGACCTGCAGCATCACGGACACCGTCTCCACCACGAAGATGCCACCCATCACGAACAGCACGATTTCCTGGCGCACGATCACGGCGATGGTGCCGAGCGCGCCACCGAGCGCGAGCGCGCCGACGTCACCCATGAAGACCTGGGCAGGATGTGCGTTGAACCACAGGAACGCCAAGCCCGCACCAGCCAGCGCGGAACAGAAGATGAGCAGCTCGCCCGCGCCCGGAATGTGCGGGAACAGCAGGTACTTGCTATACACGGCGCTACCCATCACGTAGGCGAACACGCCGAGGGCGCTGCCGACCAGCACGACCGGCATGATCACCAGCCCGTCGAGACCGTCAGTAAGATTCACGGCATTGCTCGACCCGACGATGACGAGATAGGTGAGCACGATGAAACCGGCCACGCCGAGCGGATAGCTGATCTCCTTGAAGAACGGCACCAGCAGGTTGGCCTGGTGCGGCAGGGTCAGCGTGAAACCGCTCTGCACCCAGGCCACGAACAGTTCGAATACACGCGCGTTGCTGGTCTCTGACACGGAAAAGGCGAGATAGATCGCGGCGAACAGGCCAATGGCCGTCTGCCACAGGAATTTTTCGCGGCTCGACATGCCCTTGGGGTCGCGATAGACGACCTTGCGGTAATCGTCGACCCAGCCGATGGCGCCGTAACCGACCGTGACAAGCAGCACGATCCACACGAAGCGGTTGCCGAGGTCAGCCCACAACAGCGTCGAGATGGCAATCGACAGGATGACCAGGACGCCGCCCATGGTCGGCGTACCGGACTTGACCAGATGGCTCTGCGGTCCATCGGTCCGCACCGCCTGCCCGACCTTAAGCTCGGTCAGCTTGCGGATCACCCACGGACCACACGACAGCCCGATCACCAGCGCAGTGAGGTTGGCCATCACTGCGCGGAAGGTCAGGTAGTTAAAGACGCGCAGAAAACTGACATCGTCTTGTAACCATTGGGCCAGGGCTAACAACATGCTGTATTTCTTCCTTCGTCCCGTTGCCGGGGTTATCCGTGATGTTCCGTATGCGCGGCATCAGCGGCCAGCGCCGCCACTACGCGTTCCATGCGCATGAAGCGCGAACCCTTCACCAGCAGCGTGGCGCTGCGCGCCGGTGTCGCCAGCTGGGTGATTAATGCCTCGGCGTCCGCGCAATGCACCGCCGTCTTACCGAATGCCGCGGCGGCGTGGGCCGCCAGTTCGCCCGTGGTGTACAGCTGCTCGATCCCTTGCTGCGCGGCGTATGTACCGATCTCGCGATGGAAATCCACGCCCGCGCTGCCGACCTCGCCCATATCGCCCATCACCAGCACACGCGGTGCGGGAAAGGCCGCCAGCACGTCGATAGCCGCACGCATGGAGTCCGGATTGGCGTTGTAGGTGTCATCGATGACCGTGGCGCCGCTGCGTGCATGGCGTACCTGCAGGCGTCCGGCCACCGGCGCAAATCCTTCGAGGGCGCGGATGATGGCATCCGGCGCAACGTCTGCGGCGAGCGCGCAGGCTACCGCCGCGAGCGCATTGCGCACGTTGTGCAGGCCCAGCAGTGCAAGATGGAACTCGAACGACACGCCGCCGGGTGCGGCGACCCGCACGCGCTGCAAGCCGGCCTGCAGCGTGACGCTGCCGTGCACGGCGGCGCCGGGTGCGAGGCCAAAATCCAGAATGCGGCGCGTACCGGCGGCCTCGCGCCACAGGGCGGCATAGGTCGCTCCGCCTTCAGGGTCGGCCGGGAACACCGCCACGCCGTCGGCCGGCAAGGCGCGCAGCACATCGCTATGTTCCTGCGCCACGGCTTCCACGCTGACCATGAATTCCTGATGTTCGCGCTGGGCGTTGTTGATCAGTGCAATGGTCGGCTGGGCGATCTGCGCCAGATACGCGGTTTCGCCCGGATGATTCATGCCCAGCTCGAGCACGGCCAGCTGATGTCCGGGGTGCAGCCGGAACAACGTGAGTGGCAGGCCGATGTCGTTGTTCAGGTTGCCTTGCGTCGCCAGCCGCCCGGCCTCGCCCGCTGCCTCGGCAAAGATCGCGGCGATCATTTCCTTGACCGTGGTCTTGCCGTTACTGCCGGTCACCGCCACCACGGGCAGCATGAAGCGCTTGCGCCAGCCGGCGGCCAGTTGGCCCAGCGCCAGACGGGTATCCGGTACCACCAGCGCGGGCACGGCAAGATTGTCGGGCACGGCAGAAACAAGCACCGCGGCAGCGCCGGCCTGGACCACATCGCCAAGGAAGGCATGCGCATCGAAGCGCTCGCCCCGCAGCGCGACGAACAGATCGCCAGGCTGCACCTTGCGGCTGTCCGTCACCACGCGCTGGAACACCACGTCGCCACGGCCATGCACGCTTGCGCCGTCGAGGCAAATCGCAGCCTGCGCGAGAGTCATCATGCCTGTCTTCATCGTGCCCACCGTCATCGCGCACCTCCGCGCGCCGCAAGTGCCAGGCGCACGTGCTCCTGATCGGAGAACGCCAGCTTGCGACCCTGGATTTCCTGCGTGGCTTCGTGTCCCTTGCCGGCGACCAGCACCACATCGCTGTCGGCAGCGTGCTTGAGCGCATAGAGGATCGCGGTAGCACGATCTTCGATGCGCTGCACTGCGCGGCCCGGCGGCAAGCCTTGCGCGATCTGCGCAAGGATCGCGAGCGGCGGCTCGGAGCGCGGATTGTCGCTGGTCAGCACGATCTCGTCGGCCCTCGCTGCGGCCACCTGGCCCATCAAGGGGCGTTTGCCCGCATCGCGATCGCCGCCACAACCGAATACGCACCACAGGCGGCCCTGTCGGGCGTCGGCCAGCGGGCGCAGGGTCTGCAATGCCTTGTCGAGCGCGTCAGGGGTGTGCGCGTAGTCGACCACTGCCAGCGGCGCACCATGACCGCCAAATTGTTCCATGCGACCCGGCACGGCCGACAGGACACGCAGCTTGTTGATCGCCGCCGACCACTTCATGCCGGCCGCCAGCAAGGCGCCGAGCACGGCCAATGCATTGCTCAGGTTGAACTGCCCGATCACCGGCAATTGCACGCGGCTTTCGCCCAGGTCGCTGCGCAACAGGCATTCAGTGCCGGTGTCGCCCGCACGCACATCGCTGGCGCTGAGCCAATGGGCGGCACCATGCATCGGCGCGGCATCGCCGCCGATGCCGTACTCCCAGGCGGTGACCGTGGCCGGCAAACCGGCCAGCAGGGACTGCCCGAAGGCATCGTCGCGGTTGATCACCGCACAGGCCAGCCCCGGCCAGGTAAACAGCTGGCGCTTGACCTCACCATAGGCGGCCATGGTGCCGTGATAGTCAAGATGGTCCTGTGTCAGGTTGGTAAACACTGCGGTATGGAATGGCGTGCCGGCAACGCGTTGCTGCTCGAGGCCATGCGAGGACACCTCCATGGCGACAGCCTTGGCGCCCTTGCGGGCAAACCCCGCCAGCGTCCGCTGCAGCTGCACGGCATCCGGTGTGGTGAAACCAGTCGCCTGCACGGCGCCAGGCAGGCCCGAACCGAGGGTGCCGATCATCGCGCACGGCTTGCCGGGTTGGCTGAGCGCCTGTGCGAGCCAATGGCTGCAAGACGTCTTGCCGTTCGTGCCGGTAATACCGACGATGTGCAGGGACTGGCCGGCATTGCCATACCAAAGTGCGGCGCACTCGCCCGCCAGACCGTGGAGCCCGGGTACGAGCAGCAGCGGCACGGTGCAATCGACCGGACCCGCATAGGCATCGGCCTCGGCGACGATGGCAGCCGCACCTGCGGCCACGGCTGCGGCGATATGCGGCCGACCGTCGGAATGATGATGGGCATTACCCACCCGGTAGCCCAGGAACACATCGCCGGCCTGCACCGTGCGCGTATCGCTGGAGAGCTCCGCTGTCGCGGCGACATGCGTGCGCAGCCATGCCACGATACCTGCGGCATGGGCATTGGCGGGCGACAGATGTTCGATTGGCAGGAGGCGCGTCATTCGATGCTCTCCTCGACGGCGTCCGCGACCACCAGTTGCGTCACCGCGGAATCGGGCGGGACATTGAGCGTGCGCAGCGTGTTGCCGATGATCGACGAGAACACCGGGCCGGCGACCACGCCACCGTAGAATGATCCCGCCATCGGCTCATCAAGCATCACCGCGACAATGACGCGCGGATTGCTCATGGGCGCCATGCCGGCGAAGAACGCACGATACTTGCGCGCCGCATAGCCTTTGCCTTCCTGCTTGCGCGCCGTGCCGGTCTTGCCGCCCACGCGGTAGCCGACAGTCTGCGCCTGCGGTGCCGTGCCGCCCGGCGCGGCTGCCATCTCGAGCATGCCGCGCACCGCGCGGGCCGTCTTGGGTGAAATCACCTGCGTGCCGCTCACCTCGCCATCGACCTTGGTCATGGAGACGGGAATCAGCTCACCGTCGCGCGCGAAAATGGTATAGGCGCGGGCAATCTGGAACAGCGAGGCCGACAGGCCGTAGCCATACGACATGGTGGCCTGCTCGATCGGCTTCCAGCTCTTGTAGGGCCGCACGCGTCCCGCCACAGCGCCCGGAAAGCCAATCTTCGGCGCCTGGCCGAGGCCGATGCTCTGGTACATCTCCCACATGTCTCGGGCGTCAAGATTCAAAGCGATCTTGGTCGTGCCGACGTTACTCGACTTCTGGATGACACCCGCCACCGTCAGTGCGCCATAGTCGTGCGTGTCGTTGATGGTGTGCGAGCCCATCGTTAGCCGACCGGGCGCTGTCTGAATGATGCTCTCGGGGCGGACCTTGCCTTTTTCGAGCGCCAGCGCGATGGTGATCGGCTTCATCGTCGAGCCCGGCTCGAAGGTGTCGGTCAGCACGCGATTGCGCAGCTGCTCGCCGGACAGGCGGCTGCGATCGTTGGGGTTGTAGGTCGGCCAGTTGGCCAGTGCCAGCACCTCGCCGGTCTTGGCGTCGAGCACCACGGCACCGCCAGCCTTGGCCTTGTGCTTTTCGACTGCCGCCTTCAGTTCGTTGAAGGCGAGATACTGGATCTTGCTGTCGATCGACAACTGCAGGTCCTTGCCTTCACGCGGGGCCTGCAGCACGCCGATGTCCTCGACGATACGGCCGAGGCGGTCCTTGATCACCTGCCGCTGGCCCGGGCGGCCAGCCAGCTCCGACTCGCGCGCCAGCTCCATGCCTTCCTGGCCCTTGTCCTCGACATTGGTGAAGCCGACGATATGCGCCATGGCTTCGCCTTCGGGATAGAAGCGCTTGTACTCGCGCGACTGGTAGACGCCGTCGATCTTGAGTTCGGCGATCTTCTCGGCCACATCCGGCAGCACCTGGCGCTTAAGGTAGACAAACCCCTTGTCCTCGGAGAGTTTGCGGCGCACTTCCTTTTCGTTGCTGCCGAGCAGCTGGGCAAGTTGTCGCAGCTTGGCGGCCGGCACGTTAGACGGTACATCTTCCGGCACAGCCCAGATGGCCTTGACCGGCAGGCTGGTCGCCAGCACCAGGCCATTGCGGTCGAGAATCTTGCCGCGCGTGGCCGGCATCTCGAGCGTCCGCTGAAAGCGCTTCTTGCCCTGTGCCTCGTAAAACTGATTGCCAGGCCCCTGAATCCAGAAAGCGCGCGCCGTCAGCGTCGCGAAGGCGGCGAACATCAGGAACACCACGAGCTTGGAGCGCCACATTGGCAGCCGCAAACCGAGCACCGGGCTGGCGGAGAACTGGCCCTTGCGCGGGCGGCTGTTGGGTCGAGCCATGCTCATTGCCCAGCCTCCGGCGCCGATGCCGGCACGGACGCAGCAGGCGGCATCGCGAATCCGGTCAGGTACTGGGTGCGGCCCGGCGCGATCGGCACCATGCGCAACTGGCTGCGCGCCGCCTCGGCGATCCGGGCGCTCTTGCCGAAGGCGCTCTGTTCGTACTGCAGGCGCGACCAGTCGATATTCAGCTGGCGCTCTTCATTCTGCGCACGCTCGAGCTTGACGAACAGCGAGCGCGCCTCATGCTGGGCATTGACCAGCGCCAGCGCACACAGCACCAGGGCGATCAGCAGGAAGAGGCTCAGGCGGTTCATGTCCGTACGCTCCTCACAGCTTCACCGCCACGCGCATGATCGCGGAGCGGGCACGAGGATTGGCATCGACTTCCTGCTGGCCCGGCTTGACGCGGCCGAGCAGGCGCAGGGTCGGCTGGGGGAGTTCGCTCGCGCGCAGCGGCATGCGGCGCAGGTCGGCGGACGAATCCGCGAGCTGCGGCCGCGCATGCGCCTGCATGAACCGCTTGACGATGCGGTCCTCGAGCGAGTGAAAACTGATCACGACCAGACGGCCTCCCTGTTCCAGCAACTCGTAAGCGGCCGTCAGCCCTCTTTCGAGGTCCGCAAGCTCTTGATTGATGTGAATCCGTATAGCCTGAAAGGTGCGGGTCGCAGGGTCCTGGCCCTTCTCGCGTGTTTTGACGGCTTGCGCCACGAGTGCGGCAAGGTCGGCAGTGGTAGCGACTGGACCGGAAGGTGCGGGTTCGCGCCTGCGAGCAACAATCGCCTTTGCAATCTGTACAGCAAACCGTTCTTCCCCATAATCCCTCACCACCCTTGCGATCTCGCGCTCGTCCGCGGTCGCCAGCCACTCCGCCGCCGTCTCGCCGCGCGTCGTGTCCATCCGCATGTCGAGCGGCCCATCAAAGCGAAAAGAAAACCCTCTCGCCGCTTCATCGATCTGCGGCGAACTGATCCCCAGATCGAGCAACACACCCGCCACCGGCACTTCGCCGCGCGCCGCCATGCGTTCGCCCATGTCAGCAAAACTCGTATGCTCAATAGCGAAGCGGGCATCCTGTACGGTGCCCGCTTCTGCGATTGCTGCCGGATCCTTGTCGAAGGCGACCAGTCGGCCGGCTGGACCCAGTTGGCTGAGAATCAGCCGGCTATGCCCGCCGCGCCCGAAGGTGCCATCGACGTATCTCCCATCCCGTCGCCACACCAGTGCGTCGACCGCTTCGTCCAGCAGCACTGTCCGGTGCGACAGGCCGGCGGGTTCACCTGCTGGTCTCATGCCCCACCGTCAGAAAGAGAAATTCTTGAGCGCATCCGGCATGCCCTGCGCCATTGCAGCCTGCTCCTTGGCGGCATAGGTCGCGGCATCCCAGATTTCAAAATGACTGCCCATGCCGAGCAGCATCACTTCCTTGTCCAGCAACGCGGCACTGCGCAACTCCGGCGCAATCAGCACGCGCCCGTTGCCATCCATCTCGATATCGGCGGCGTTGCCCAGGAAGATCCGGCGCCACCAGTGCGCATCCATGGGCAGTGCCGCGATACGGCTGCGGAACATCTCCCATTCAGGTCGGGGAAACAGCAACAGGCAGCCATCCGGGTGCTTGGTAATCGTCACCCGGTTCTCTGCCTGCACCTGGAGCGCCTCGCGATGCCGGGTCGGAATGGACATCCGCCCCTTGGCATCCAGCGACAACGCCGAAGCCCCCTGAAACACGATGGTTTCGTCCCTTTCGTCCGCCTACACCGATTGATATGGATAAACAGCGCGCCACAACAGCCGGCGAATCCGGCTGGGAAGTGCGGTTTTTGCACACAAAAAACCACTTCTTCACACTATTTCCCACTGTAGAGGAAGCAACATACCCGGTCAAGGCTCTGCAAGGGAGAGTTACAGAATTTTTTGAATCAGAACAAAGACTTAGCGCACTTTTTGCATGCACCGTCGAGGGGAATATTCAATAAAATTAAGCACATAGAAAAGATTGCGGAGAAAGCACCTTATCTATGCGCTCACCCTGCGGATAAACAAGGGCCTGAAACAATGACCCGAAGGCAGCGGCAAACGCCCGCCGTAGCTGAGTTCGCTCACTGCTCCGTCAAAGATGATAGGCGGTCGAGGTCATGACGCGCGAGGCCAGCGTCATGGCCCCACGCACCGGGGCCGGCAAGGTCGCACCGCCTGCCTCGATCGCATGCTGGCCGTGCCGGATCTCATCGGCGCGCATCTGCTCCAGAATGACGCGCGATTTTCCATCCTGGGCAGGCAGCCGATCGAGATGGCCATCCAGGTGGCGCTCCACCTGACGCTCGGTTTCCGCCACGAACCCGAGGCTGACCCGATCGCCGATCCGGCCGGCCAGCCAGCCGATGGAGAACGCGCCGGCATACCAGAGCGGGTTGAGCAGGCTGGGGCGGGCGCCGACTTCGTGGAGACGTTCGGCACACCATCCCAGGTGGTCCTCCTCTTCCCTCGCCGCCTGGGCCATCGCGGCCCGGATCTCGGGGGCGCGCGCAGTGAGCTTCTGCGCCTGGTAAAGCGCCTGTGCGCAGACCTCACCCACATGATTGACGCGCATCAGCCCTGCGACGTGCCGGCGCTCCGTCGGACTCAGGGCCTCAGGCTCACCTGCCAGGCCAGCCGCCGGACTGGGACGGGCCGCCCGCGTCACGCCGGTCATGGCACGCAAGGCATGATCAAATTCCGCAATCATTCGGTCCAGGAACATCTCGCTTTCCAAGCAGGTCGTGAAGACCAGTCATTTTAGCGCGAACCGCCATTCCGCCCCCGCCAGACGGCGGACCAGCGCCTGCGAGACCGCATGCAAATCATGCCGGACAGCCGCTGGAAACCGGACAGGATTGCGTCGCGCACCCGCACATGGAACTGCCGCGCAAGCCGCATGAAATGGTGCATTGCAGCTAATCCCAGGATGTTTTCGTTGGCAAATAGCAACAATCTTTGGCACCCCTCCGATTCTGTTTCTCCCGTGTCCGCTTTTTTGCTACATTTCGCTCACCAAATGGGTGCTGTCATACAGCTATCACATTGATCTACAACATCAAGAATCGTCTCCAGGAGAATCTTTCATGAAGAAAACCCTGTTTGCTCTGGCATGTGGCTCCCTGCTCGCGACCTCCGCCTTCGCACAATCGAGCGTCACGCTGTACGGTATTGCTGACGTCAGCATCCGCTATTCCAGCAACACCAACGACTCCAACAGCAGCGTGATCCGCATGACGGACGGTGCCATCTCGCAAAGCCGCTGGGGCATCAAGGGTTCGGAAGACCTGGGCGGCGGCCTGAAAGGCGTGTTCCGCCTGGAAAACGGCTTCAGCCTGGATAACGGCTCGAACAACTCCTCGAGCAGCTTCTTCAACCGTATGGCCTATGTCGGCCTGGAAGGCAACTTCGGCGCCGTGACCCTCGGTCGCCAGCACAGCGCCATCCACGACTTCCTGCTGGACTTCGATCCGTTGACCGTCGGCAACTACGAAGAAAATGCCTACTACGTCGGCATGTACCCGATCCGCGTGAACAACCAGATCAAGTACGCCGGTTCGTTTGGCGGCCTGAACGTGATCGCCGGCTACGGCTTCGGCGAGCAAGCCGGTAACGCCACGGCTGGCCGCTACATGGGCACGATGGTGACCTACAAGGCTGGCCCGTTCGGCTTCGGCGGCGCCTATCAGCAAAGCCGTGGCGGCGGTAACGCCGGTTCGGCCGTGACCCTCGGCGGTACCGACAGCGACAAGCTGACCAACTGGGCCGTGGGCGCAACCTACACTGTGGGCGCCCTCAAGGCTGCAGCGGGTTACCAGGACCACCGCATGAAGGAAAGCATCGGCGGCACGTTCAAGACCAACGTCTGGTACGCTGGCCTGACCTACAACGTGACCCCGGCCCTGGCCCTGACCGGCGCTGGCTACTACTCGCGTCCGAAGGATGAAGTCCCGGGCCTGGCTGACCAAAAGGGCAAGCGTTACACCCTGGTCGCCCTGGCTGAGTACTCGCTGTCCAAGCGCACCCAAGTCTACGGCACGGTTGACTACACCAACGTCAAGGACCTGGCGCTGGGCGACCTGAATAACGCAGGCAAGACCAGCCTGGACAAGAACCGCACCAACGTGGGCATCGGCATCCGTCACATTTTCTGATGGCGGCCTGACTGGCTCGATGAAAAAAGCACCTTCGGGTGCTTTTTTCATTTCTACGGAACCCATTCCCCGGACCGCCGTTGACGCGGGGACCCGCACAACCGCAGGCGCTGCGCCGACTCAGGGTTTCTCCGCTGGCGACGCGTCTTGCACTCGGCAACAATCGGCAAACACGTCCTTGCAAGGAGATGGCGATGCGCTATTCCCGTCGTGCTTTCCAGGCAGCCCTGCTGTCGTGTGTCGCTCTTACCGCGCTAGCCGTGTGGCCCACGTCTTCCGCCCGCGCGGAGACCTATCCAGCAAAACCAATCCGCATTGTTGTTCCGTTTGCCCCGGGTGGCACGACGGACATCCTCGCGCGCGCCGTCGGCGCGGAACTCAGCAAGCTGCCAGGCTGGAATGTGCTGATCGACAACCGTCCTGGTGCAGGCGGGAACATCGGCGCCGAAGCCGTCGCCAAGTCGGCTCCCGATGGGTATACGCTGCTGATGGGGACGGTCGGTACACATGGCATCAATCAAGCGCTGTACTCGCAGAATGGCGGGAAGCTCCCCTACGATCCGTTCAAGGACTTCGCCCCCGTCACCCTGGTAGCAGCCGTGCCCAATGTGCTGGTCTTGAATCCGGCCTTTGCCGAGAAGCACCAGATCCGGACCGTCAAGGATCTGATCGCCTATGCACGCGCCAATCCTGGCAAGATCAACATGGCATCGAGCGGCAACGGTACCTCGATCCATCTCGCCGGGGAACTGTTCAAATCCCAGACGCGGACCTTCATGGTGCATCTGCCGTATCGCGGCAGTGGCCCGGCCCTGGCCGACCTGATGGGCGGTACGACCGACCTGATGTTTGACAACCTGCCTTCCTCCATGGCGCAGATCAAGGCGGGCCGGCTCAAGGCACTGGCAGTGACCAGCGCGAGGCCCTCCGCAGCCCTGCCGGGCGTGCCGACCATCGCCCAGGCAGCCGACCTGCCCACCTACGAGGCCAGCTCCTGGTTTGGCCTACTGGCGCCGGCCAACACGCCTGCCGAGATCGTGCATCGCCTGCAGCAGGAGGTCGCCAAGGCGCTGTCCAGTCCGGCCGTCAAGGAGCGCTTGCAGGCGCAAGGCGCGGAGCCGGTCGGCAATACGCCCGAGCAGTTCGCGGCGTATATCCGCAGCGAGCACATCAAATGGGCCAAGGTCGTGAAGGCGTCTGGTGCAAAAGTGGATTGAGCGGCTTGATCAAGCGGCATGATCGAATGGCATGACGAAGCGACTTTACACTCTCTCACACTAGCCGCGGCTGCGCCGCGTTAAGCTGGGCGGCATGACCGCGTGCCACGCCCGGCACGCCCGCGCTTTCAGGAGGCTGCCGTGAATACTCGCCCATCCAGGATCCACGCTTTTCGGCACATCGTTCAGCCCATGCGCGCCAGCTGGACAGCCATGGCGGCAGCCGCTGCCCTTGCCATCGCAATGCTGGCCGGCTGCGCCAGCGGACCGGCCGCACCCGAGATCGTCCCCTCGGACAGCACGGTCCGGCTGGGCCGCATCGTCAGCAAAACCTTCCTGACGCAGGTCAACGAAGAAACCCAGCCGCGCGGCGGTGGCGTCGGTGTCGGACTCGGTGCGCTAGGCGGGTTCGGCGGCAGCAGCGGTGGCGGCGTAGGTGTGGGCCTGGGTTTCGACCTCGGCCGCATCTTCGGTGGTCCGCCGCCAACGCGCCAGATCGATATCTATGCGTTCAAGGTGCGGACGCTGGACGGCCCCGAAGTCACGATCAACAGCCCGGCCCTGCCCGGGCTGGAAACCGGCAGCTGCGTGCGCGTGATCTCTGCCAACCGCCCTGACTATCCGCGCCTGTCGCCGTCGCGCGAGTGTCCATGACACCCAGCGGCAGCCTCACATGAAGCGCCGTGTGCCTCGTGCCATCGCGGCGGGGAACACCAGTGATCTGGAAATGTGGGGGAATCACCGGCGGGTCATCATGCAGAGGATCATGGTAGCCCGCCGGTCATCTGGATAAGCCGGTCGGCGGCAACAGCCGCAGCCCGGCCTGTCGCCCGTCAGGCAGCCGTGGTGGGTGGCGAGCTGTCCCGCAGTTCGCGGCGCAGGATCTTGCCGACATTGGTCTTCGGCAATTCATTGCGGAATTCGACATGGCGCGGCCGCTTGTAACCCGTCAGCCGCTCCTTGCAGAAGGCCAGCACATCGGCCTCGGTCAGGGCCGGGTCCTTCTTCACCACGTACAGCTTCACGATCTCGCCCGAATGCTCGTCTGGCACGCCGACCGCCGCCACCTCCAGCACACCCGGGCACTCCGCCGCAACCCCTTCGACCTCGTTCGGGTAGACATTGAAACCGGAGACCAGGATCATGTCCTTCTTGCGGTCGACTATGCGCGTATAGCCCCGCTCGTCCATGATGCCGATATCGCCCGTCTTGAAAAAACCATCTGGCGTCATGACCTTGGCCGTCTCGGCCGGCATGTTCCAGTAGCCCGCCATCACTTGGGGACCGCGCACGCAGATCTCGCCAGGCTGCCCCAACGGTACGTCCCGGCCGTCATCGTCGCGGATCGCAAAGTCGGTGCCGGGCAGCGGCATGCCAATCGTGCCGGAGAACTCGGTGGCCGTCGGTGGATTGCTCGAGGCCACAGGTGATGTCTCGGACAGGCCATACCCTTCGAGAATCGGCACGCCGGTCCTGGCATACCATTTATCGGCAACGGCCTTCTGCACTGCCATGCCACCACCCACCGCGATCATCAACGAAGACCAGTTCACCTTGGCGAAATCCGCATGGTTGACCAGCGCGTTGAACAGCGTATTGACCGCCGGCAGGATATGGAACTCGGTCTTGGACAGTTCCTTGAGCGTCCCCGGGATATCGCGCGGATTTGGGATCATCAGGTTGCGTGCGCCCATGCGCATCCCCATCAGCGCACAAACCGTCAGCGCGAAGATGTGATACAGCGGCAAGGCGCAGACGATGGTCAGCACCTTGCTCTTGTCATGGATGCCCGGCTGCAGCCAGGCCTCGGTCTGCAGCAGGTTGGCGATAACGTTGCGGTGCGTGAGCATGGCGCCCTTGGCAACCCCCGTCGTGCCGCCGGTATATTGCAGGAACGCGAGGTCGCCCGGCTGGCTGTGCACCGGCGTCATGGCGAGCGTCTTGCCGGCATCCAGCGCACTGCGGAACGACACCGAGCCGGGCAGTTGCCACGCCGGCACGAGCTTCTTCACGTGACGCACCACCAGATTGACGATGCTGCCCTTGGGCCAACCCAGCAGCTCTCCCATGCTTGCGACGACGACATGGCGCACCGCTGTCCGCGCCACGACCTGTTCCAGCGTATGCGCAAAGTTCTCGAGGATGACGATGGCTTCGGCACCGCTGTCCTTCAACTGATGCTCCAGCTCGCGCGGCGTATAGAGCGGATTGACGTTCACCACCACATAGCCGGCGCGCAGCACGGCCGCCAGGGCAATCGGGTACTGCAGGACATTCGGCATCATCAGTGCCACGCGCGCGCCCGGCGCGAGGCCGCGCGCCTGCAGCCACGCGGCGAATTGCCGGGACTGCGTATCGAGTTCGGCATAGGTCAGGGTCTTGCCCATGCACTCGAAGGCAGGGCGCGCCGCATACTTGCTGAAGGAGTCTTCCAGCAGATGGGGCACCGACGCGTACTGGCTGGCATCGATTTCCGCAGGCACGCCGGCGGGATAATGCTTGAGCCAAATCTTGTCCATGCTGTTCGTCTCCTCGCGATGGTTCACGTCATCTGTGGTTTTCGACAATGTAACGGGCCTGCCGTTCGGGCACAATGGATTAGACGTGGTGCTCGGATTTGCCAGCGCGCACCGTCGCATGCCTGCTCAGGGCGTCATGGCAGGCTCAGCGCGACGCCGACAAGCCACGCAGTGCAGCCGCGCGTGCGACCGGCTCCAGCCGCGCAAGCCGGCGCACTTCCGCGAAGAAGGCGGAGAAGTCATTCCCCTCCCGTGCCAGCATGGCGCGAAAAGCGGGGACCCAGGCTTCGTAACTGGCGACTGCGGCGAGATGGGCATTCGAAAGCGGCTGATCGAACCAGCGGTCATACCCCGTGTACCCGCCCCACTCGGTCCGCAAGGTCTGGTAGTCGCGTTGCAGGGCTGCGAGCAGATCGTGTTTGCGCTGCTGCTTATTGGCTACGCTGAGGGTGTCATCTCGATAGAGCGCTTCCAGGGCCGCGCGCGTATCGAGCAGCAGGTGACGAAACTGCACGCGCCGCATCGCGTAGCGCTCATACACCGCCTGTGCTTCAGGCGACGCCTGCTCCCTCAGCCAGAGTTCGACACCGGCCTGCTCGACCGCGGAGGTGAATGATTCGTTGAATGCCGTGTCGTTCTGCACGTAGACGACCTGGTGTGCCAGCTCATGAAAGATCAATCGTGCCAGCTCGCCTTCCGGCAAATAGATAAACGTATTCAGCAGTGGATCGTCAAAGAATCCCAGGGTCGAATAGGCCGGGATACCCGCGACCTGGATATCCCAGCCTTCGGCGCGCAGCGTGGCGGCATAGGCCAGCGCGGCATCGCGGTCGTAGTAACCCCGGTAGGTCACGCAGCCGGCCACCGGAAAGCACCACTCTTTCAATTTCAGCGACAAGGCGGGGGCCGCAAACACGTTCCATACTGCGAATGGGCGATGGAGATCGGCATACTGGCGATAACTGCCATTGTCCGGCAAGCCGAGGCGCTGCGTGGCAAACACGCGGATACGGCTGGCCAGTGCCAGTTGGCGCGATAGCCGTTGATCACCACGCACCTCGGCCGCATGCCGGGCCGTATCCAGCGGTTGGCGCGCCGCCATGAGATTGAGATGTCCGCCGACTGCCTGGGCGTAGTACTGGATCGCCTCGCAACCACTCAGGCTCAGTGCTGTGACTGCCAGGCAGGCTATCCGGCCGGCATGGCGTTGCCACCCGCATGGGCTGCGTCTGGCACCGGCCTGGATGGCATCATGGAGCGCATGCATCCGCATCGTGCGGCACCACATCCACAAGGCAATCATAGAACACCGGGCCATCGCCGAGATCGGTCAGGCGCTGGCTGGTCAGCTCATTGGCATTCTTGCCATCCGCCGCCAGCTTCTTCCACCAGATCGACAGGCCGACCACCAGGCCCGGCCGCGCACGCGTGGTGACGCGCGCCCGCGCCTGCAAGGTGCCGCGGTCGTTGAAGATGCGCACCATCATGCCATCGCGGATGCTCCGCGCAGCGGCGTCATCGGGATGGATGTCGAGATGCGGCTCGCCCTCGGTGGCACGCAGGCTCTCGACGTTCACAAAAGTACTGTTGAGGAAGTTACGGGCAGGTGGTGAGATCATCGCCAGTGGAAACCGCCTGGCAAGTTCCGGCGTGCTGTACGCCGACTCGTACGGCGGCACGAAGGTGGGCAGCGGATCGTGGCCACGCTCGGCCAGCTGTTGCGAGTAGAACTCGCATTTGCCCGACGGTGTCGCAAAACCACCGTTGGCGAATGGCGCCCGCGCCAGCTTCAGTTTCTGCCAGCCGGCCAGTTTGAGCGATTGCCAGTCGATGCCGGCACAGCGGGGATCGTCGGCACGCAGGGCCTGTGCTGCGATATCTTCATCTCTATCGCGAAAGCACGCGTCGTCGAATCCCATGCGCCTGGCCAGCTGACGAAAGATCTCGGTATTGGGCTTGGCCTGCCCGAGCGGGGCGATGGCCGGATTGTTGGCCAGCATGTACGCGTGGCCGTAGGTCTTGTGGATGTCGACGTGCTCAAGCTGCGTGGTGGCAGGCAGCAGCAGATCGGCGTAGTCGGCGGTATCGGTCTGGAAATGCTCAAGCACGATGGTAAACAGGTCCTCGCGCGCGAAACCCGCCGCGACTCGACCGGACTCGGGCGCCACCGCTACCGGGTTGCTGTTGTACACCACGACCGCCTCGATCTTCGGTCCGAACTTGGCGTCACCGGGATGCAGCAAGGCGTCGCCAATCGTCACCATATTGATGGTGCGCGGCAAGGCCGGCCATGTCGGCAGCAGATCCATGCGTTGCAGCGTGCGCATGTCGATAGGAAAGAAGCCGGACATGGACAACTGCAAGCCGCCTGCTGCATGCCGCCAGGCACCGACCAGCGACGGCAGGCAGGCAATCGCACGCACCGCGTTCCCGCCGCCGTGTGCGCGCTGCAATCCATAGTTGACGCGGATCGCCACCGGTTCGCCGCGCCGCACGGCAGTCTCGCCGATCTGTGCCGCCAGCCATTCGATGTCTTCCGCAGCAATGCCGCACAGTGTCGCCGCGTGCGCCGGGGAATACGCCGCAGCGCGCTCGCGCAACGCTTCAAAGCCGAGTGTATGTTCGGCGATATAGGCATGGTCGAGCAGGCCATCGCGTATCAGTATGTGCATCACGCCAAGCGCCAGCGCAGCATCGGTGCCGGGCATCGGCGCGATGTGCCGATGGCATTTTTCCGCGGTGAGCGAACGGTAGGGATCGATGGCCACCAGCGTCGCACCACGCCGCTTGGCTTCCTGCATGCGCATCCAGACATGCAGGTTCGAGGCGATCGGATTGCCGCCCCAGATGATGATCAGCCGGGCGTCGTCCACGAACTCCATGTCCATGCCGAGGCTGCCGCCGTAGGTGTACTTGAGGCCGGCCACGCCGGCGGCCGAGCAAATGGTGCGGTCCAGCAGCGAGGCGCCGAGCTTGTGGAAGAAGCGTGCGGCCATGCTTTCGCCCTGCACCAGCCCCATGGTGCCGGCATAGCTGTAGGGCAGGATGGCTTCGGGAGCGCGTGCGGCGATGGCTTTCAGCCGTGTCGCGGCAAGATCGAGCGCCTCGTCCCAGCTGATGTCGACGAACTGCCCGGCCCCCTTCGGGCCCACGCGCTTGCGCGGAGTCAGCAGGCGATCGGGGTGGTAAACCCGTTCGGGATAGCGGGCCACCTTGGTGCACAACGCACCCTGCGTCATCGGATGGTCCGGATCACCTGCCACGCGGATCGCGCGGCCGTCGGCAACGGTGACCAGCATGGCACAGGTATCGGGACAATCATGCGGGCAGGCAGCCCGGATCACGGTTTCAGCCATGGCGCACCCATTCGGCGGGGAAAATCATCCTGCCATTATGCGTCATTCAGGTGGCAGGCACTCCAGTGGTCCGGTGCAATCGCCCGCAAGACGGGACGTTGCTGCCGGCAACGCGGCATGGCATGCGGGCAACGCGGATGGAACGCACATCCGGCCGGCGGTGCCAGCGGCGACGGCAGTTCGCCCTGGATGGCGACGAAGGTGCGGCGTCCTGGCTGCAAGGTCGGTGCGGCCGCCAGCAAGCCTTGCGTATAGGGATGATTCGGTGCCGCGAACAACTGGGCCGCTGGCGCCTGCTCGACAATGCGCCCCAGATACATCACGGCCACCCGGTCGCTGACGTGGCGGATCACGGCGAGATCGTGGCTGATGAACAGGCAGGCTAGCCCGAGTTCGCGCTGCAGCTGCATCAGCTGTGTCAGCACCTGCGCCTGGACCGAGACGTCGAGGGCTGCGACCGACTCGTCGCAGATCAGCAGCTGCGGCTCCATGGCCAGGGCGCGCGCAATGCCGATGCGCGCCCGTTGCCCGCCGGAGAACTGATGGGGGTAGCGCGCCAGTGCGTCGGCGCCCAGCCCCACACGCGCCAGCCAGGACGCGACGTAGGCCCGCTGTTCGCCGCGGGCGATCCGGCCGTGCACCACGGGTGCCTCGCCGATGATCTGCTGCACGCGCATACGCGGATTGAGCGCTGCAAACGGATCCTGAAAAATCAATTGCAGCGCACGCCGTGCCGCGCGCTGAGCCTCGTCCGACATGGCAGCAAGATCCTCGCCCTGCCACAGCACACGGCCACCGCTCGGCGCCAGCAGGCCAGCGGCGAGCCGCCCGAGCGTGGACTTGCCGCAACCCGACTCGCCGACCAGCCCCACCACTTCGCCAGCGTCAATCTGCAGCGTGACATCGCTGACGGCGTGCACGACCTGGGACGCGGCACGGCCACGCAATTGCCCTGTGATACGTGCCCAGGGGCTGGCGGGCGCACCGAACTCGCGGGAAACATGTTCCAGCCGCAGCAGTGGAGCGTCAGCCATCCACACCCCCTGCCTGCAACGGATGAATGCAGCGCCACATGCGTGCATCCGGACCACGCGTTTCCGGCGGCGGGACCTCGCACTGCGCAGTGGCATAGGCACAGCGCGGCTGGAACGCGCAGCCCGGCGGCAACGCCGCCAACGATGGCGCGGCGCCGGGAATCGGCTGCAACGGACCACCGGCCGGGTTGGCGGGCGACGACGCAATCAGGCCTGCCGTGTAGGGATGTTGCGGTGCTGTCAGCACTTCGCCAACCGGGCCGCTTTCGATGATGCGTCCGGCGTACATGACGCAGACCCGGTCCGCGAGCCCGGCGACCACCGACAGGTCATGCGTGATCCACAACAGGGCGGTACCGGATTCGCGGCACAGTGCCTGGATCTCCGCCAGGATCTGGCCCTGGATGGACACATCGAGTGCCGTGGTCGGCTCGTCGGCAATGATCACATCCGGTGCGTTCAGCAGGGCAATGGCAATCGCCACGCGTTGGCGCATGCCGCCCGACAATTGATGCGGATAGGCGCGCAGCCTGGCTTCCGGCGAGGCGATGCCCATGCGCGCGAGCATGGCGCAGGCGCGCTCGCGCGCAGCGGCACGGCTGACCGAAGCATGAGCACGGATCGCCTCGATCATCTGCGTGTCGATGCGCAATACCGGGTTCAGCGCCGTGGACGGATCCTGGAACACCATTGCAATCCGATTGCCGCGCAGGCTGCGCAGCGTTGCCGCATCGGCGTGGCGCAGGTCCCATTGCTTGCCTGTGCGGTCGGTCAGCATGATTTCGCCGGCCGTCACGCGTGCCGGCGGATCAAGCAGGCCCATGATGGAGTTGGCCGTCATCGACTTGCCTGAACCGGATTCGCCGACCATGCCCAGGATCTCGCCGCGTGCGATGGTAAACGACACCTCGTTCACGAGGGTCACGGCCTCGTCATCCGCGACGCCGCGCGGCTGGTAGCGTGTGGTGAGGCGCGAGACGCTCAGCATCAACGCACCTCCAGCCGCGGGTTGAGTATGTCGCGCAGGCGATCGGCCACGAGGTTGATCGACGTCATCGCTAGCAGTAGCGCGATGCCGGGGAACACGCTGATCCAGTACTGCCCGGAAAACAGGTACTGGAAGCCGTTAGAAATCAACAAGCCGAGCGAAGGCTGGGTCACCGGCACACCCAGGCCGAGGAATGACAATGTCGCCTCCAGGCCGATGGCCGACGCGGTCTGCAGCGCGGCCACGACGATCAGTGGCGGCAGGCAGTTCGGCAACAGGTGCACGAACATGATGCGCCAGGCCGGTAGGCCGAGCACCTGTGCGGCTTCCATATACTCCTTGCCACGCTCGACCAGCGCCGCGCTGCGCATGGTGCGCGCGTAATAGGCCCACTGCACCGCCACCAGCGCCAGCATGACGTTGCCCGCACCGCCGCCGATGAGGACCAGCAGTATCAAGGCCAGCAGGATGGGCGGAAACGACAGCTGCATATCGGCCAGCCGCATAATCAGCGTATCGATCCAACCACCGGCATAGCCAGCCACAAGGCCCAGCAGTCCGCCAAGCGCGAGCGCGAGCAGCGTGCTGCCCAGGCCGATCAGCAAGCTCACGCGCAGGCCGTAGAGGATGGCCGCGAACATGTCGCGGCCCTGCTCGTCCGTCCCGAGCAGGAATAGCTGGCCGCTTGCCCCGGTACTGCCTGGCGCCAGGCGGCCGTCCATCAGATCGAGTCCACCCAGGTCGTAGGGATGTTGCGTCGTGAACCAGGGGCCGATGATGGCCGCCAGTACGAGACCGAGCAGCAGCAGACCAGCCAGCAGCGCGGTGCGGCTCTCCGCCCAGCGGCGCCAGAATGCGCGCCGGGACGATACAGACGCAGCAGGCGTCGCCCCCGAGGCTAGGCTCATGACCGTGCTCCCCGCCCGACACGCGGATCAAGCACACCATACAGCAGGTCGACCACCAGATTCAGCAGCACGAACAAAGTCACCGTGACCAGCAGGTACGCCACGATCACAGGGCGGTCGAGCATCTGGATCGAATCGATGATGAGCTTACCCATCCCCGGCCAGGCAAAGATCGTTTCCGTGACGATGGCGAATGCAATGATCGAACCGAACTGCAGCGCCGTGACGGTGACGACGGGGATCAGGATGTTCTTGAGCACATGCACCCCGATGATGCGGCCTTCGCTCAGGCCCTTGGCGCGGGCGTAGCGCACGTACTCCTGCTGCATCGCCTCGCGCGCGCCGCTACGCGTGAGGCGTACGATCATGGCGATGTTCAGCAGAGCGAGCGTCAGGCCCGGCAACAGCAGATGGCGGAAGCCATCGATGGTCCAGAAGCTGAATGGCAGGCCCAGCCACGTCACGACTTCGCCCCGCCCGCTCGACGGCAGCCAGCCGAGCTGGACCGAACACAGCATAATGAGCATCAGGCCCACCCAAAAGGTCGGCATTGAAAACCCGATGACCGACATGCCCATGATGATCCGGTCGGCCCAGCCATCCGGCCGGAGCCCTGCCCACAAGCCGAGCGGAATGCCAAGCACCACGGCCAGCACGATGGCGAAACCTGCGAGCTCAAGCGTTGCCGGCATGCGCGCCAGGATCAGGCCGATCGCCGAGGTACCATGAACAAACGATGTACCAAGATCGCCCTGCAGCGCACGTCCGAGGAACAGAAGGTATTGCCGCCACAGCGGCTGGTCGAGTCCCAGCGCAGCAATGGTGCGCTGGATGTCCTGCTGGTCCGCCTGCGGCCCGATCAGGATATCGACCGGATTGCCAATGGCATAGACGCCGGCGAACACCAGCAGCGACATCACGAGCAGGATCAGGAGGCTTTGGCCGATTCGGCGGACGATATAGGCGCCCATGGCAAGGGGTGAGGTTCCGTGAATGGCATGATTGTAATGCGTCCGCCATATTGGCGGTCATCGCCGTGCCGAGGACTGCAGCGCAGCTACCGGTTGCGCCTTGCACGGCACCCACGCGGCCGCGGAAGGTTGCAACTGGTCGCGTTCACCGTATCATGTGGCTTTAGGCTTCCTGGTCTTTCAGGCCATCACGACCCCGATCATGACCCGCATCACCGATATCGAACGCACCCGCTCGGAGTTCGAAGCGATCCGGCGTGACATCCATGCGCACCCGGAACTCCGCTACGAAGAGCATCGTACGGCGGATCTCGTGGCCGCCAAACTGGAGCAATGGGGCATTCCCGTCACGCGCGGGCTCGGCAGGACCGGGGTGGTGGGCACCATCACCGCAGGCTCCAGCAAGCGTGCCATCGGCCTGCGTGCCGACATGGACGCACTGCCGCTGCAGGAACAGAACACCTTCGCACACCGCTCCGTGCATGACGGCAAGATGCACGCGTGCGGGCATGACGGACACACCGCCATGCTCTTGTCCGCCGCCCACCATCTGGCGCAGACACGGAACTTCGACGGCACCGTCCATGTTATTTTCCAGCCCGCGGAAGAAGGCGGTGGCGGAGCCCGCGAGATGATCGCCGACGGCCTGTTCAAGCAGTTTCCCTGCGATGCGGTATTCGGCATGCACAACTGGCCCGGACTGCGAGTTGGCGCTTTCGGCGTCCGCAAGGGCCCGATCATGGCCTCGAGCAATGAGTTCTGCATCACCGTGCATGGCAAGGGCTGCCATGCCGGCCTGCCGCACTACGGCAATGATCCGCTGTTTACGGCGACGCAGATCATCTCGGCCCTGCAAAGCATCGTCACACGCAACAAGCGGCCGATCGACAATGCCGTGCTGTCCATCACGCAGTTCCATGGCGGCGATGCCACCAATATCGTGCCGGACAGCGTATGGTTCGGTGGCACCGTGCGGACGTTCACGCTCGATGTACTGGATCTGTTCGAGACGCGCATGGAACAGATCGCCCGTTCGGTCGCGGCGGCGTTCGACTGCACTATTACGTTCGAATTCCAGCGGAACTATCCGCCCACCATCAACTCCGCTGCCGAAGCCGAGTTTGCCGCCGGGGTCATGCACGAGCTCGTTGGCGAAGACAATACGCTGAGCGATGTCGAGCCGTCGATGGGGGCCGAGGACTTTGCCTTCATGCTGCTGGAAAAGCCAGGCTGCTATGTCTTCATCGGCAACGGCGAAGGCGAGCACCGCGATGCGGGGCACGGCCTCGGCCCTTGCGTCCTGCATAACCCGAGCTATGACTTCAACGACGAGATCCTGACGCTCGGCGCGTCGTACTGGGTGCGGCTTGCGGAGAAGTGGCTGGCACAGCCCTGATGATGCCGGCCTCGATGGCCTTGGCCATCTCACCTGGATCGTGCGCCGTCAGTCGAGCACGATATCGCCATACCATGCGCGCACGTGCGATTTCGTATTGTCGGTATCCGTCATGACGCCCAGGGCCAGGACGGGACCAGGATCGGTGCCGAACGCCTTGCGATAATCCGCCTGCAGGTCGCGCTCGTGGGCGCGCCACCTACCGATCTCACCCTTGCCACTGTCGACGACAATCATGCGGACCCGGTCCGTGTGCGGATTGGCCACCACAGACCCCACCGGCCGCCGTGCTCCCCAAATGTACATCAGGGTCGCGTAGGGCATTTCCCTGCCGGTCGTCACGCGCGCCATCTCGAACATCAATTGATCCTTGAGCGGCAACGTCGCAATGTCCCCGCCGAATGCCACGAAGATGCGCAGCGGCGAGTCTTCCCGCTGGCGCGAACTGTTTTCGGCCGCCTCGATCCAGTTGTCCGTTTTCCACTCCCAACGCAAATGCCGGCGTTTGCCCGGAACCAAAGGCACATACAGCCCGGATGCCGAGCTCGCCGCATCCGCACGCAAGGCGATCCGCGTGCCTTCCTGCGCCAACTGATACTCCGTCGCAACCTTCTGGCGATTCAGAATCCAGGGCTTCCAGCCTTGCGGCAATATTCCGGTGGATTGCCCCGAGAATGGCGGCACGTGGGTAGCGAGTTGATTGGCCTGTGCTACCGGCTCATGCTGCGCACGAGGTGCCGCGCGCTCCAGGGGCGCACACGCCCCAAGCAGCGCAGCCGCCGCACAGCCCAGGAAAATCAACTGACAAGACGAAATACGCATCCCGATGTCCACAGCATGGATGAGTCTGGTAAGACGACCACGTTAGCAAAGTGTTCCCGGTTTGGAAACACCTGAGTCGGCATTCGTGGCCACCCACGTTCATGTGCCCGGAAAGTCTCCAAGGTATCCATCAACGCCGCCTATTCAATATTCAAAAGGCTCCGGAACACGGCCTCTCCTTGCCGCCCGAGCGCCAGACACGGGGAGAGTGCCTGGACATAAACGCAAGCAATCCAGCTGATGACTGAACCAGCATTCATGTGGATGCTGCTGGAATGTTCCGGGAAGGCAGGCGAGAGGGCAATGCAACCGGATCAAGGATGTGAGCACTGGCCGGAGTGAATCGCTGCAGAAGGGGGACGAATGAAGGGTTAGGTGGAATGGAGCCTGGAAGCCGATATTGCGCGGGCGGGCGCTATGGTGATTCTGTCGCTGTAAAAGCAAAACCCCCACAAGCGTGAGCTTGCGGGGGTTTTAAAGGAGAGCCTGGCGATTACCTACTTTCACACGGGAATCCGCACTATCATCGGCGTGGAGTCGTTTCACGGTCCTGTTCGGGATGGGAAGGGGTGGTACCAACTCGCTATGATCACCAGGCATGACTTGTTGTTTCGCTGCAGAGGTCAACGAAACCAATCGGGGATGTAGTCGTGCAGCGTTGCTGCACGTGGAATGGGTTGTAACTGAATCAGGCACAAGCTGGTTTCAACCTGCGAAACATACTTGTTATAGGATCAAGCCTCACGGGCAATTAGTACTGGTTAGCTTAACGCATTACTGCGCTTCCACACCCAGCCTATCAACGTCCTGGTCTCGAACGACCCTACAGGGGAATCAAGTTCCCAGGGATATCTCATCTTCAGGCAAGTTTCCCGCTTAGATGCTTTCAGCGGTTATCTCTTCCGTACATAGCTACCCTGCGATGCCTCTGGCGAGACAACAGGTACACCAGCGGTACGTCCACTCCGGTCCTCTCGTACTAGGAGCAGCCCCCGTCAAATATCCAACGCCCACGGCAGATAGGGACCAAACTGTCTCACGACGTTTTAAACCCAGCTCACGTACCTCTTTAAATGGCGAACAGCCATACCCTTGGGACCGGCTACAGCCCCAGGATGAGATGAGCCGACATCGAGGTGCCAAACACCGCCGTCGATATGAACTCTTGGGCGGTATCAGCCTGTTATCCCCAGAGTACCTTTTATCCGTTGAGCGATGGCCCTTCCATACAGAACCACCGGATCACTATGTCCTGCTTTCGCACCTGCTCGACTTGTCGGTCTCGCAGTTAAGCACGCTTTTGCCATTGCACTTTAGGCACGATGTCCGACCGTACCAAGCGTACCTTCGAACTCCTCCGTTACAGTTTGGGAGGAGACCGCCCCAGTCAAACTGCCCACCATACACTGTCCCCGACCCGGATTCACGGGCCAAGGTTAGAACCTCAAACAAACCAGGGTGGTATTTCAAGGATGGCTCCACGCAGACTGGCGTCCACGCTTCAAAGCCTCCCACCTATCCTACACAGATCGGTTCAAAGTCCAATGTAAAGCTGCAGTAAAGGTTCATGGGGTCTTTCCGTCTAGCCGCGGGGAGATTGCATCATCACAAACACTTCAACTTCGCTGAGTCTCGGGAGGAGACAGTGTGGCCATCGTTACGCCATTCGTGCAGGTCGGAACTTACCCGACAAGGAATTTCGCTACCTTAGGACCGTTATAGTTACGGCCGCCGTTTACCGGGACTTCAATCAAGAGCTTGCACCCCATCATTTAATCTTCCGGCACCGGGCAGGCGTCACACCCTATACGTCCACTTTCGTGTTTGCAGAGTGCTGTGTTTTTATTAAACAGTCGCAGCCACCAATTTTTTGCAACCCCTTCACCCTCCTGGCGCAGGCCAGTCAAGCTACAAGGGCGTACCTTATCCCGAAGTTACGGTACCAATTTGCCGAGTTCCTTCTCCCGAGTTCTCTCAAGCGCCTTAGAATACTCATCTCGCCCACCTGTGTCGGTTTGCGGTACGGTCTTGTTAAACTGAAGCTTAGAGGCTTTTCTTGGAACCACTTCCGATTGCTTCGCGGCACAAGGCCACTCGTCCCAACCCCTTGAATTACGCGCCCGGATTTGCCTAAGCGCCTTCTCTGAGTCAGAAACCGGGACATCCAACACCCGGACAACCTTCCGCGATCCGTCCCCCCATCGCATTTAACAATGGTGCAGGAATATTAACCTGCTTCCCATCAGCTACGCATCTCTGCCTCGCCTTAGGGGCCGACTAACCCTACGCCGATGAACGTTGCGTAGGAAACCTTGGGCTTACGGCGAGGGGGCTTTTCACCCCCTTTATCGCTACTCATGTCAGCATTCGCACTTCTGATACCTCCAGCATCCTTTACAAGACACCTTCACAGGCTTACAGAACGCTCTCCTACCATGCGTGCAAGCACGCATCCGCAGCTTCGGTGTATTGCTTAGCCCCGTTACATCTTCCGCGCAGGACGACTCGATCAGTGAGCTATTACGCTTTCTTTAAAGGGTGGCTGCTTCTAAGCCAACCTCCTGACTGTTTTAGCCTTCCCACTTCGTTTCCCACTTAGCAATACTTAGGGACCTTAGCTGGCGGTCTGGGTTGTTTCCCTCTTGACACCGGACGTTAGCACCCGATGTCTGTCTCCCGTGATTGAACTCTTCGGTATTCGGAGTTTGCTATGGCGAAGTAATCCGCAATGGACCCCACAACCATGACAGTGCTCTACCCCCGAAGGTTAGACACGAGGCACTACCTAAATAGTTTTCGGAGAGAACCAGCTATTTCCAGACTTGTTTAGCCTTTCACCCCTATCCACAGCTCATCCCCTAATTTTTCAACATTAGTGGGTTCGGTCCTCCAGTACGTGTTACCGCACCTTCAACCTGGCCATGGATAGATCGTCTGGTTTCGGGTCTACACCCAGCGACTGAACGCCCTATTCGGACTCGCTTTCGCTACGCCTTCCCTAGTCGGTTAAGCTTGCCACTGAATGTAAGTCGCTGACCCATTATACAAAAGGTACGCCGTCACCCCCGAAGAGGCTCCGACTGTTTGTATGCATGCGGTTTCAGGATCTATTTCACTCCCCTCCCGGGGTTCTTTTCGCCTTTCCCTCACGGTACTGGTTCACTATCGGTCGATTACGAGTATTTAGCCTTGGAGGATGGTCCCCCCATCTTCAGACAGGATTTCACGTGTCCCGCCCTACTTGTCGTACACCTAGTTCCACAAATCAGTTTTCGCATACAGGGCTATCACCTGCTATGGCCGGACTTTCCATCCCGTTTTGCTAACTGTTCTGCTAAAGAGTACAAGGCTGTTCCCATTTCGCTCGCCGCTACTTTGGGAATCTCGGTTGATTTCTTTTCCTGCGGCTACTTAGATGTTTCAGTTCACCGCGTTCGCTTCCGTAACCTATGGATTCAGTTACGGATGACCCATTCGGGCCGGGTTTCCCCATTCGGACATCTCCGGATCAAAGCTTGTTTGCCAGCTCCCCGAAGCTTTTCGCAGGCTACCACGTCCTTCTTCGCCTGTAATCGCCAAGGCATCCACCACATGCACTTGTTCGCTTGACCCTATAACGAGTATGTCTCGAAAGACTTTGCTCATTACAGGTTGAGTTTTAGCGTTGTGCCGTATTCCAAGTCATCTTTCGATCACTTAAATACTTTTGATACAATCACAACCCGATATCGCGTTTGTATGTGCGCCTCATCAACGCACCGCGATATCTTTACTACATCCCTAATTGTTAAAGAACAGCCGAGTTTGCTTTTTCAAGCGCTCGTCTTGGCTATGCCAAACGCAAGCACACTCGCATGTGCTTGCGTTTAGCATTCCAATTCCAAAGGTGTGGTGGAGGATGACGGGATCGAACCGACGACCCCCTGCTTGCAAAGCAGGTGCTCTCCCAGCTGAGCTAATCCCCCATCTGTGAAGCTCGGATCCTTGCGAACCCATCCTGCAACACGCCTTGAATGGTGGGTCTGGTAGGACTTGAACCTACGACCCCCGCCTTATCAAGACGGTGCTCTAACCACCTGAGCTACAGACCCTTGGCTGTAACATCAAACAAACCGATAAGTGTGGACGCCTGCTTTTGAATGCACGCTTTGAAAGGAGGTGATCCAGCCGCACCTTCCGATACGGCTACCTTGTTACGACTTCACCCCAGTCATGAACCCTACCGTGGTAATCGCCCTCCTTGCGGTTAGGCTAACTACTTCTGGTAAAGCCCACTCCCATGGTGTGACGGGCGGTGTGTACAAGACCCGGGAACGTATTCACCGCGGCATGCTGATCCGCGATTACTAGCGATTCCAGCTTCACGTAGTCGAGTTGCAGACTACGATCCGGACTACGATGCATTTTCTGGGATTAGCTCCACCTCGCGGCTTGGCAACCCTCTGTATGCACCATTGTATGACGTGTGAAGCCCTACCCATAAGGGCCATGAGGACTTGACGTCATCCCCACCTTCCTCCGGTTTGTCACCGGCAGTCTCTCTAGAGTGCTCTTGCGTAGCAACTAAAGACAAGGGTTGCGCTCGTTGCGGGACTTAACCCAACATCTCACGACACGAGCTGACGACAGCCATGCAGCACCTGTGTCCACTTTCCCTTTCGGGCACCTAATGCATCTCTGCTTCGTTAGTGGCATGTCAAGGGTAGGTAAGGTTTTTCGCGTTGCATCGAATTAATCCACATCATCCACCGCTTGTGCGGGTCCCCGTCAATTCCTTTGAGTTTTAATCTTGCGACCGTACTCCCCAGGCGGTCAACTTCATGCGTTAGCTTCGTTACTAAGGAAATGAATCCCCAACAACTAGTTGACATCGTTTAGGGCGTGGACTACCAGGGTATCTAATCCTGTTTGCTCCCCACGCTTTCGTGCATGAGCGTCAGTGTTATCCCAGGGGGCTGCCTTCGCCATCGGTATTCCTCCACATCTCTACGCATTTCACTGCTACACGTGGAATTCTACCCCCCTCTGACACACTCTAGCCTTGCAGTCACAAATGCAATTCCCAGGTTAAGCCCGGGGATTTCACATCTGTCTTACAAAACCGCCTGCGCACGCTTTACGCCCAGTAATTCCGATTAACGCTCGGACCCTACGTATTACCGCGGCTGCTGGCACGTAGTTAGCCGGTCCTTATTCTTCCGGTACCGTCATCCCCCCGAGGTATTATCCCAAGGGATTTCTTTCCGGACAAAAGTGCTTTACAACCCGAAGGCCTTCTTCACACACGCGGCATTGCTGGATCAGGCTTTCGCCCATTGTCCAAAATTCCCCACTGCTGCCTCCCGTAGGAGTCTGGGCCGTGTCTCAGTCCCAGTGTGGCTGATCGTCCTCTCAGACCAGCTACTGATCGTCGCCTTGGTAGGCCTTTACCCCACCAACTAGCTAATCAGATATCGGCCGCTCCTATAGCGTGAGGCCTTGCGGTCCCCCACTTTCACCCTCAGGTCGTATGCGGTATTAGCTAATCTTTCGACTAGTTATCCCCCACTACAGGGCACGTTCCGATATATTACTCACCCGTTCGCCACTCGCCACCAGGTGCAAGCACCCGTGCTGCCGTTCGACTTGCATGTGTAAGGCATGCCGCCAGCGTTCAATCTGAGCCAGGATCAAACTCTATAGTTTAAATCCAAGTTTTCGCTCTTACTCGAGCGGTCGCTCTCATCAGAATCTGACGATAGATGTTTCCATCTACCTCATACTTCTGTGTGAGCACTTCATATTACTTTAGCTAGAGGCCGAAACCTCCGCATCCGCAACCAAGCGCCCACACTTATCGGCTGTTTGTTTGTTAAAGATCTTCAGTCACTGAACTTTGTCCAACTGACTTTGTACTGCTCACCTCTTACTGCTTCGTTCTGCGCTGCGTTCGTTGCAGCAGAGAAACGAGATTATGAAGAGCTTTTACCTCTTCGTCAACTACTTTCTGAAATCTTTTTTATCCAGACCCCAGCGCAGTCAACTCGCAGCACTCATCCAAATTCCCCGGAGAGCACCACCCAGCAAGCTTCGGCAGATTTCTCATCCACCCCACTCACCGTCACCACCCAAACCCCGTCGCCGCTTGTGCCGCGTCGCTGTCTGGTAGCGAGGGCCGAATCTTAGGCAACTTTCGATGGCTTGGCAAGCCTATTTGCGAAAGATTTTTGAGTTCCCTATCAAATCAATCACTTAGCAATATTCGACTTGCAGCACTGCGCAAACGAGCATGCCTAGCGGTGTCGAAAATCCGGTGGCCGCTTCTCGACGAACGCCTGCATGCCCTCTTTCTGGTCGTCCGTTGCAAAGGTGGCATGGAACAGCCTGCGCTCGAGGTGCACGCCTTCGGCCAGCGTACTTTCGTAGGCAGCGTTGACGGATTCCTTGATCATCATGACGATCGGCAGGGAGTAGCCAGCCACCGTGGCAGCGGTCCGCAAGGCTTCATCGCGCAACCCGGCGAGCGGCACGATCCGCGATACCAGGCCGGCACGCTCGGCTTCATCGGCGTCCATCATGCGCCCGGTGAGACAGAGCTCCATCGCCTTGGCCTTGGCAACTGCGCGCGGGAGCCGCTGCGTGCCGCCCGCACCCGGCATGGTGCCGAGCTTGACCTCGGGCTGGCCGAAGCGCGCATTGTCCGCCGCCAGGATGATGTCGCACATCATGGCGAGTTCGCAGCCGCCACCCAAGGCGTAGCCGGCGACAGCCGCGATCACGGGCTTGCGCACGCGACGCAGGGTTTCCCAGTTGCGCGTGACATAGTCGCCCTTGTAAACGTCCATATAGGAGTAGCCCGCCATCATGCCGATATCGGCGCCAGCAGCGAAGGCCTTGTCGCTGCCGGTGATGACGATGCAACCGATCGCTTCGTCGGCGTCGAAACGCAACAGGGCGTCGCCAAGTTCGTCCATCAGCGCGTCATTCAAGGCATTGAGCGCCTTGGGACGATGGAGCGTGATCACGGCGACGCGCTCGACCGTTTCCACCAAGATGTTCTCGTACGACATGGCGAGTCCTCGCAGTCCGTTCGTGGTTGAAAGGTCAGGTGCGTGGCTTGAGCACCCACATCTGGCCGCGCTGCTTCATGCGCCCGGCCTGCTCCCCGGCCGCATCGCCAGCCCCCCAGAAGAAGTCAGCCCGTACCGCGCCGCGAATCGCCGTGCCGGTGTCCTGCGCGAACATCAAGCGCTGGATCGGCTCGTTCGAGAGCGGGCGGGTGGTCGAGAGGAATACCGGCGCGCCCAGCGGGATGGCCTTTGGATCAACGGCAATCGAGCGTTCGGCCGTCAAGGGCACGCCAAGCGCGCCGATGGGACCATCGTTGCTCGGCGGCAATTCGCGGAAGAAGACGTAGCGAGAATTCACGTTGAGCATCTCGTCGACGCGCCCCGGATTGGCGCGCGCCCATGCCTTGATGCCCTGCATGGTGGCCTGCGCGGGCGTGATCTCGCCGCGATCGAGCAGCCAGCGACCGAACGAACGGAATGGCTGGTCGTTGGTGCCGGCATAGCCCACGCGCATGACGCCACCTTCGGCCAGCTGGATGCGGCCGGAGCCCTGGATCTGTAGGAAAGCGGCCTCGACCGCATCGTCCACGTAGACCAGCTCGGCGCCGCGCAACGCGGGACTGCGCAGCAGTTCAGCCCGCGCTGGCATGGCCCGGCCGCGCAACTGCGGTGGCAGCGTATGCAATGGAATCTGATACTGGCCGCGGCGTGTACGCGAGCCGCGCAGCACGGGTTCGTAGTAACCCGTGACCAGGCCGGTGTCGGTGCCGTCACTGTTGACGACACGATACGGAACGAAGTTGGTTTCGAAGAAGCGCTTCACGGCAGCCGGGTCGCCGGCATCAAACATCAGCGCCTCGCTGCAGGGCCGGGCCCATTCGGCACGGCGCTTCAGGACTTGGCAGCCGGATTGCAGCGCGGGCCAGGCGGCGCGCACATCGTCGCTGTTCCAGCCATCGATTTCAGCCCATGCCGCCGGTTGCAGCGTTCCCGCCTGCGGTGGCGGGGCTACCGGGGGTGAGACGGGCGGCGTGGTCACGCATCCGGCGAGCACGGTGAGGGCCGCCAGCCCGCCAAAGCGCAGCATGCGCGCCAAGCGTGCTGACGCGATTGCAAAAAACGAGGGAATCGAAACGTACTTCAAGCGTCTACTCTCCTACATCCGACTCGCGCAGCGCATGCGCGCCAGTCGCCTACAATATTGCCGCAACCGAGGTGCGTACAAACATGACTGAATTTCTCGAACGATATCCAATGCTCCTGCTGGCGCTGGAAGCCGCGGCCGCCCTCGCCCTGCTCATCTTCATCGTGGTCTGGACGATGAGTGGCGCCAAGAAGCACCCCCGCCCGCCGAAGCCACCCGCTGAACCGCCCAGGCAGGACGGCTGATTCAGTGCAGCATGCGCGGCAGGACCAGCGCAAACTCCGGGATCTCGACTTCGAAGCGATGGCCGTCTTCGGCCACGCAGAAGTATTCGCCGCGCATCGTGCCAGTCGGCGTGGGGATCGACGCCCAGCTGGTGTACTCGAATTCCTCGCCCGGTCGCAGCAGCGGCTGGTGCCCGACCACGCCAAGGCCGGAGACCTCCTGCACCTTGTTGTCGCTGTCGGTAATGATCCAGTGCCGCGAGATCAGTTGCGCCGGCACGGTGCCGGTGTTGCGGATATGAATGGTATAGGCAAACGCATAGCTGTTTCGTTCCGGCGCCGACTGGTCAGGCAGGTGCTGCGTCCGGACGGTGACGGAGAAAGCGTACTGGCTCATAGGGCGGCCCCGCGGCACATGCCGCATCTGAAGTGAAGATGCATTGTGCGGGATGTCGCGGGCAGCGGCAAGCCGCGCCCGCCGGGCGGCCACGCGGAAACGCGACACGGTCCGGACGCGGGAGGGATGTTCCGCGCGCACCACGCCCCGCCCATCCGCACGGCCAGCCGGGGTAAAATCGCACTTTTACGGCGCCGCGCCATTCCCCTGCCTGACGAGATGACAACCCCTACCTACCGCATCGCCCCCTCGATCCTGTCCGCCGACTTTGCCCGCCTGGGCGAGGAAGTTCGCCGCGTGACCGAAGCGGGCGCAGACTGGATCCACTTCGATGTGATGGATAACCACTATGTGCCCAACCTGACGATCGGACCCCTGGTGTGCGAAGCGATCCGCCCGCACGTCACCGCGCCCATCGACGTGCACCTAATGGTTCGCCCGGTAGATCGCATCATCCCCGACTTCGCCAAGGCCGGTGCCAATATCATTACCTTCCATCCGGAAGCCTCCGACCACATCGACCGCTCGCTGGCGCTGATCCGCGACCACGGCTGCCAGGCCGGACTGGTCTTCAATCCGGCCACGCCGCTGCATTATCTCGATCATGTCATGGACCGCATCGACGTGATCCTGCTGATGTCGGTCAACCCAGGCTTCGGCGGCCAATCGTTCATTCCGGAAACACTCAACAAGCTGCGCGACGCCCGGGCCCGCATCGATGCCTACACCGCCCGTACCGGCCGGGAGATCCTGCTGGAAGTCGATGGCGGCGTAAAGGTCGACAATATTGCCGAGATCGCCGCCGCAGGCGCGGACACCTTCGTCGCCGGCTCCGCCGTGTTCGGCAAACCCGATGCCGATGGCGGCTACAAGGGCATCATCGGAGCGCTGCGCCAGGCGCTGGCGGCCGTATGAGCGCGCCCCGCCTGCCCGGCGTCGAGGCCTGCATCATCGACCTCGACGGCACCATGCTCGATACCGCTGGCGACTTCCATGTCGCGGTCAACACCATGCTGGCCGAACTGGCGCAGCGGCACGACCTGGACTGCGCACCACTATCACGCGAACAGATCATCAGCTTTGTCGGCAAGGGGTCGGAAAACCTCATGCGGCGCGTGCTGGATGTGAGCGTTCCGCCTGCCGCCGCCAACAGCCTGTTCGCCGAGGCACTGGCGCTGTACAACCGCCACTATATTGCCGTGAACGGTCAGCACGTGACGATGTACCCGGAGGTCCGCGAAGGTCTGGAAGCCCTCAAGGCGGCTGGCCTGCGCCTGGCGTGCGTGACCAACAAGCCACACGACTTCACCGTCCCCCTGCTGGAGAAAACGGGGCTCGCCCATTTCTTCGAGCTGGTGTACTGCGGCGACACGTTCCCCTACCGCAAGCCCGATCCGTACCCGATGCTGCAGGTTGCCACCGTGTTCAATATCGCCCCGGAGCGTTTCGTGGCCATCGGCGATTCCGAGAACGATGCCAAGGCCGCCCGCGCCGCCGGCATGCGTGTGCTGACAGTGCCGTATGGCTACAACCACGGGCAAGCTATACAGTCCGTCGATTCGGATGGTATAGTTTCCTCGCTGCTCGAAGCCGCGCAATGGATTGGCGCGGCACCGGTCCAGCAGGTCGGCAGCGTGGCCTGACGCATTGGCCACGCACATCATTCGCTTCAACGACGCCCATGTTTCTCAACCGCAAACGCATCTTTTCTGGCAGTGACCGGGGGGCTTGGCCCTGGCGGCACTGGCACGCCTTCGCCCCGGCGTGAATGCGTTTGCACGGTTCCGACTCCAGCCCTTCCCGGTGCATTTCCGGATGGCAGCCCACTGAACGGACTGCCGCCAGATACCCGTCAAACACCTCCACGCCCTGACTTCGCGCGCCTTCCGGCTACAATCCGGGGGCATGTCGAAGCGAGTCCGGGTGGACGCCTGACTGTCCAGGCACCTGACCCGCCATGCCATGCAAGCAGCCGGGCGCCGAACGAGCGCGCAGGTTGCACCGTGCGATCCGCATTCCCAGACCGCGGACCGTGCCAACAAGGATCGCTATGACCGAGATCGAATTCAAATCCCTGGCAGACCAGGGCTACAACCGTATTCCGCTAATTGCGGAAGCGCTGGCCGACCTGGAAACGCCACTGTCGCTGTACCTCAAGCTGGCCCAGTCGACAAACCGGGGCGTCAACACGTTCCTGCTGGAATCGGTGGTCGGCGGCGAACGCTTCGGCCGCTATTCCTTCATCGGCCTGCATGCGCGTACCCTGCTGCGCGCCAGCGGCCAGCGCACCGAAGTAGTGACCGACGGCGCCGTGGTGGAGACCAATACGGGCAACCCGCTCGACTTCATCGCTACATTCGAACAGCGCTTCAAGGTGGCGCTGCGCCCCGGCCTGCCGCGCTTTTGCGGCGGCCTGGCAGGCTATTTCAGCTACGACGCGGTGCGCTATATCGAGAAGAAGCTGGCACATACGCAGAAGAAGGACGACCTCGGCCTGCCCGACATCCAGTTGCTGCTGTGCGAGGAGCTGGCCGTCATCGACAACCTCTCCGGCAAGCTCTATCTGATCGTCTACGCCGACCCGAGCCAGCCGGAAGCCTATTCGCGCGCGCGCCAGCGCCTGCGCGAGCTGCGCGCCAAGCTGCACCAGCCCGTGGATGCGCCGGTCACGAGCGCTTCGATGCAGACCGATGTGTTCCGCGAGTTCGACAAGGCCGACTACCTCGCCGCCGTCCACAAGGCCAAGGAATACATCATGGCCGGCGACATGATGCAGGTACAGATCGGCCAGCGCCTGACCAAGCCGTTCCGCGATGCGCCGCTGTCGCTGTACCGCTCGCTGCGCTCGGTCAATCCGTCGCCCTATATGTATTTCTACAACTTCGGCGACTTCCAGATCGTCGGTTCCTCGCCGGAAATCCTGGTGCGCCAGGAAGAGCGCAAGGCCAATGGTGAGTCGAAGCGCATCGTCACCATCCGCCCCCTGGCCGGCACGCGCCCGCGCGGCAACACGCCCGAACGCGATGCCGAGCTGGCCACCGAGCTGCTCAACGATCCCAAGGAGATCGCCGAGCACGTCATGCTGATCGACCTGGCGCGCAACGATATCGGCCGCATCGTCGAAACCGGCAGCGTCAAGGTGACCGACCAGATGGTGATCGAAAAATACTCGCATGTGCAGCACATCGTCAGCTCGGTCGAAGGCGAACTGCGTCCCGGCATGACCAATCTTGACGTGCTGCGCGCCACCTTTCCGGCCGGCACGCTGTCCGGCGCGCCCAAGGTGCGCGCCATGGAAATCATTGACGAACTCGAACCGGTCAAGCGCGGCATCTACGGCGGCGCAGTCGGTTATCTGTCGTTCGGCGGCGAGATGGACATGGCCATCGCCATCCGTACCGGCGTGATCAAGGACGGCAACCTGTATGTGCAGGCCGCGGCCGGCATCGTGGCCGACTCCAATCCTGAGTCGGAATGGAAGGAAACCGAAGCCAAGGCCCGCGCGGTGATCCGCGCGGCGGAACAGGTACAGGACGGCCTGGACGCGGATCTCTGAGGAACACAGCCATGCTTTTGATGATCGACAACTATGATTCCTTCACCTACAACCTCGTGCAGTACTTCGGCGAGCTCGGTGAGAATGTGCGCGTGTTCCGCAACGACGAAATCACGCTCGACGAAATCGCCGCCCTCGCGCCGGCCCGCATCTGCATCTCGCCCGGCCCCTGCACGCCGCGCGAAGCCGGGGTCTCGGTAGATACGCTCAAGACTTTCGCCGGCAAGATCCCGATGCTCGGCGTGTGTCTCGGCCACCAGGCCATCGGTGAAGCCTTTGGCGGCAAGGTGATCCGCGCCAAGCAGGTGATGCACGGCAAGGTCAGCGACATCGAGACTACTGGTGTTGGGGTGTTCAAGGATCTGCCCAAGCGCTTCAGCGTGACGCGCTACCACTCGCTGGCCATCGAGCGCGAGTCGCTACCCGACTGCCTCGAGATCACCGCCTGGACCGAAGACGGCGAGATCATGGGCGTGCGCCACAAGACGCTGGCGATCGAGGGCGTGCAGTTCCACCCCGAATCGATCCTGTCCGAACACGGCCATGCGCTGTTGAAGAACTTTTTGCTGGGAGCCCGCTGATGATCACGCCACAGGAAGCGCTGACGCGCTGTATCGAACACCGCGAGATCTTTCACGACGAAATGCTGCACCTGATGCGCATGATCATGCAGGGCGAGCTGTCGCCCACCATGACCGCCGCCATCATCACCGGCCTGCGCGTGAAGAAGGAAACCATCGGCGAGATCACCGCCGCCGCGCAAGTCATGCGTGAGTTCGCGACCAAGGTGGAAGTCGCCGACAACTCGAATTTCATCGACGTGGTCGGCACGGGCGGGGACGGCTCGCATACCTTCAATATCTCCACGGCCTCGATCTTCGTCGTGGCCGCGGCAGGCGGCAAGGTCGCCAAGCATGGCGGCCGCAGCGTCAGTTCGAAGTCGGGCAGTGCCGACCTGATCGAGGCGCTCGGCGCAAGCCTGACCCTTACGCCAGAGCAGGTCGCGACCTGTATCACGGAAACCGGCGTCGGCTTCATGTTCGCGCCCAATCATCACCCGGCCATGAAGAATGTTGCTCCGGTCCGCCGCGAGATGGGCGTGCGTACCATCTTCAACATTCTCGGCCCGCTGACCAACCCGGCCGGCGCACCAAACATCCTGATGGGCGTGTTCCATCCGGACCTCGTCGGCATCCAGGTGCGCGTACTGCAACGCCTGGGCGCCACGCGCGCCACGGTGGTGTACGGCAAGGATGGCATGGACGAGGTGTCGATGGGCGCGGCCACCATGGTCGGCGAATTGCGCGACGGCAAGATCCGCGAATACGAGATTCATCCGGAAGATTTCGGCCTGCAGATGATTTCCAATCGCAGCCTGCGCGTCAGCGGTGTCGAGGAATCGAAGGCCATGGTCTTCCAGGCGCTCGACAACGTGCCGGGCACGCCGCGCGAGATTGTCTGCCTGAATGCGGGTACCGCCCTGTACACCGCCGGCATCGCCAGCTCGATCGAGAACGGCATCGCCCGCGCACGCGAGGCGATCGCCAGCGGCGCGGCACGTGCCAAGCTGGAGCAGTTCGTCCAGGCCACCCAACGTCTCCAGGGCTGATTGCCATGTCCGACATTCTCGAAAAAATCCTGAGCGTCAAGCGCGACGAAGTGGCTGCCGCGCAAAAGCAGCGCAGCCTGGCCAGCCTCCGTAACGATGCCGAAGCCAGCCGCAGCGATGCGGTGCTGGGTCCGCGCGGTTTCGCCAATGCCATGCGTGACCGCATCGCGCGCGGCGATGCAGCCGTGATCGCCGAGATCAAGAAAGCCTCCCCGTCGAAAGGACTGCTGCGCGCCGACTTCCGCCCCGCCGAGATTGCCGCCAGCTACGCCGAGCATGGCGCAGCCTGCCTTTCGGTGCTGACCGACCAGCCGTTCTTTCAGGGCCATCCCGATTATCTGCAGGCGGCCCGCGCCGCCTGCGTGCTGCCGGCGCTGCGTAAGGATTTCCTGGTGGACCTGTACCAGGTTTATGAAGCACGCTGCTGGGGTGCCGACGCGATCCTGCTGATCGTGGCCGCACTGGACCATGGCCTGATGGCCGAGATGGAAGCCTGTGCGTTGGAACTTGGCATGGATGTGCTCGTGGAAATCCACGACGGCCAGGAACTCGATGCGGCCCTGCGCCTGAAGACGCCGCTGCTTGGCGTCAACAACCGCAACCTGCGCACCTTCGAAACGTCGCTGGACACCACCCTGGGTTTCCTCGGCGCGATTCCGCAGGATCGCGTCGTGGTCACCGAGTCCGGCATCCATACGCCGGCCGACGTGGCGAAGATGCGCGGCGCGGGCGTCAATGCCTTCCTGGTTGGCGAAGCCTTCATGCGCGCCGACGATCCGGGCGCCGAACTCGCACGACTGTTCCGCGCATGAGCGCCGAAATCGAGCTGAAGCTTGCGGTGGCCACCGAGCAGGTCGCGCCACTGCTGGCATGGCTCGAACATGAAGCCGGTCCGGCCGTGCAGCAGACGCTGCGCAACATCTATCTCGACACGCCCGACCTTGCACTGCACCGGCAGCGCACGGCGCTCCGGCTGCGCGAAGTCAGTCGTGACGGCAGCGCCCACTGGGTCCAAACCCTGAAAACTGCCGGGCGCAGCGTCGACGGTCTGGTCATGCGCAACGAATGGGAGTGCGGCATTGCCGCCGCAGCCCTTGAACCAGATCGCTTCCCGCCGGCAGCGCAGGCGGTTCTTCAGCCACTCGTAACCACACCGCTACCTATCTTTCGCACCGATTTCCTCCGTCACACCTGGCGCGTCCCCGTGCAAGGCGGCACGGTCGAGATTGCCTTCGACGAGGGCGCTGTTACGCTGATGGAGCGCGCAGAGCATGCATCGCTGCCCATCCGTGAGCTGGAGCTTGAATGGCTGAGTGCAAGTGACAATCCTGATGCAGATCCGACGGCAACTGCCGTAGCAGGCCTGCGTGCCCTGGCGGCCCGGCTCGATGTCGTCGGCCCTTTTGTGCCCAGCGACGCCAGCAAGGCCGAGCGCGGCTATCAACTCTATCTGGAATACCAGCGCTCATGACACAAGGTTCGCTGTTCGATGCTCCTGCACCGTCGGCCGTACTTGATGAACCGCTCGCCGCACAGGCGGCACGTCTGCCGCGCGACTGGCATGCGCTGCTCGAGCCAGTCTGGGGAACTGCGAACTGGCAGCGCCTCGCGCAGTTCGTCGACGATGCCCGTGCAACCGGCAAGCCGGTTTTCCCGCACGACGTATTCCATGCCCTGCATCTCACACCGCTGGAGAGCGTGCGCGTGGTGATTCTCGGCCAGGACCCCTACCATGGCGTCGAACAGGTCGATGGCACAGCCGTGCCGCAAGCGCATGGCCTGGCCTTCTCGGTACCGCGCGGCGTGCGCATTCCGCCAAGCCTGCGCAACATCTACAAGGAAATCAGCGCCGAGACCGGCCAGCCCCCACCGCACAGCGGCAATCTCGAGGGCTGGGCGCGACAAGGCGTGCTGCTGCTGAACACGGTGCTGACCGTGGAACAGGGCCACGCGGCCAGCCACGCCAAGAAAGGATGGGAAGCGGTCACCGACCATCTGCTGCATGCCCTGGCACAGCGCCGTGAACACCTGGTCTTCCTGCTCTGGGGTAGCCATGCGCAAGCCAAGGCACCGCTGTTGACGGGTACGCATCTCATCCTGCAGGCGCCGCATCCATCGCCGTTGTCGGCGCATCGCGGCTTTCTCGGTTGCGGACATTTTGCGCAGGCCAACGCGTGGCTCGCCCGACATGGCGAATCTGTCATCGACTGGCTCGCGACGGGCTGAGGTGAAATCCTGAGGCGCGACCGACCTCGATCGTTGCTCTCGCTCGTGGCGCTCAGAGGTCGCGCTTAGTCGTCGCGCTTGCGCATGGCCCGGCCGATGCCGCCGGTACGCAGTGCGATCTTGGCCGCATCGGCGCGCAGCGCCCGCAGGCGACGATCGAGCAGATGCGCCGCATCGGGGTGTGCCGCCTCATCCGCCACCGCTTCCGGCAAACCCAGGACGGCAGCCCGGTCGGCGGAGTCCGCCACATGCTCGCGCGTGTCGATGCGCTGCTCCGCCTGCTCTATCTGTACGCCAACGCCCGTCTGCTCGGGCACATTGCCTTCACGCAGCCGTTCGCTGGCCAGGCACAAGCTGTCGTAGGCAGCATTGGTAGCCGTTTCCACCCCTTGGCGCGCCGTCACCGGATCGAGCTGATGGATCCGCTGCAGCAGCAGAATGCGCACGGCCGCCACGTGGGCCGCCACCAGATAGTTCTGCACGATGAAGCGGTTCAGGTTGTCCACCGCGCGCTGCCGGCCCTTCGGCTCGTCGAGCATGCGGCCGAACGCCGAGATCAGCGCAGACAGGCTATCCATGAACTGCTTGCGGTGGATGCGATATAGAAAGTCGCTGGGCGACACGCCCAGCAGCAGGTCGCGCGTGGCACGGATATAGCGCCGGTTAGTGTCGAGCACGTTTTCGACCAGCCGCGGCAGGTTGCGATACTCCCAGTTGGGCAGCACGAAACTGAAGATGCTGGCAATCAATGCGCCCGCCAGCGTATCAATGATGCGCTCGCTGACCAGCGCCTTGCTGTCCGGCATCAGCAGGTTGAACTGCAGCAGGATCTGGATGCAGGTGGCCATCACCGTGTAGCGGTACTTGATCGTGACGAACGCCACGCCGGCTGCCATCGAGATGAACAGCAGCACCAACAGGACGCGCGGATCGTGGATGAAGCGCAGGATAAGGACGGCAACGATACACCCCACCACCGTGCCGATCACGCGGTCGACCCAGCGCTGCTTGGTCATGCTGAAGGTCGGCTTGAGAATCACCACGATGGTGACCAGAATCCAGTAGCCATGCGCGGCATAGGGCAGCCGGTCGATCACCACCAGTCCGGCCGCGACGGCCAGCGCAATGCGCACGGCGAAACGGAAGACCGGCGAGCGCCAGGTGAGGTTCTGCACGATGGAGCGCCATTCGTACTTCTGGCGCGTCACGAAGGCCGTCATCTCGCCAATCGACATGCCAGCGCCGGCATCCGCCTCGGCGCGCGTCGCGGCATGCAGCTGGCCGATCAGCACGACCGCACCGCGAATCATCTCGAAAGTATCGGACAGCGCCGTCATCGCCGTTTGCGAGATACCGTGCGGACTGTGACCCAGCTCGCTCAACTCTGTTTCGATGGCGCGGATATCCGCCGCGTAGTCGGTAGTTGCGTAAGACGCGCGATTGCGCGTCACTGCGTAGGCAACATCTTCCATGTCTTCCTGCAGCCGATGGACCATACGGCCGAGGAAATCCAGGATGTCGGTGCCGGCGAATTCCTTGCGCAGCGTCTGGTAATCGGTGTTGGTCGAGAGGATGTACTCGTAGACATCCAGCATGCGCAGGTGGATCTGCAGCAGGCGCCGGTCCTCGGCCGTGCGCACGTCGCGCAGCACAAGGTCACGCGCCATCTGCTGGCGCTCCGCCAATACGATCTGCTGCCGCACCAGCTGGTTGAACTGCGCATCGAAATCGACCGACATGTCATAGAAGCCGGCCTTGATCTCCAGGTACTGGGCCTGCTCGAACAGGCACTCCGCCAGGATCTGCTCTTTGGTGCGCCGGCGCAGCAACCAGCTGACGGCCAGCGCATAGGCCATGTACAGGAAGCCGCCCGCAGCGAACAGCAGCGCGTGCGTGAGGGCATTGCGAAACGCAAAGTCGCCCATCAGCGTCAGCGCCATGATGAACAGCATGGAGAACTGCAGCGGCATGGTCTTGTTGCCGTAGACCGTGAGCATGCCGGAGAAAAAGCTGATGGCCACCAGCAGGATCGGTAGCAACCACGGAATGCCGGAGGCGAGCGACACCACCAGCGTTACGGCAGTACAAAGCAAGGTGCTGGCCAGCATCTCGTTGAACTTGTGCCGCAAGGGGCTGGGCAAGTCCATCTGTGCGGTACACAGCGCACCGATGGATACCACCATGGCGGTACGCATGTCGGTGAAGTTCATGGCCAGCATGGCCAGGCCGATCACGCCGGCGGCGGTACGCACCCCACGGTACGCATAGTGGCTGAAGACGAACGACCGGACGTCGTGCGCGTATTGCATGATGAGCGGTCAGGCGCCGAGCCAGTGCTGGCGCAGCGCATGCCGGCCAGGCGCGAGCGCGAGCCGGTAGGCCGTGTTGTGGTCCGGCAGCAACAGCACCTCCGCCACGCCAAGCACGTCGCGCCGGAAGTAATGAATCTCGACGAGATCCCCGGGCCGGTAGCGGGCCAGCATGCGATCAAGTTGATCACCCGCAATGCGCAGGCCATCGAGCGCCACCAGGATATCGTCGGCTGCCAGCCCGGCACGCTGTGCCGGACTGCCGTCGAGAACCTGGCGTACGCGCAGCAGCGGTCCTTCGGCGCTGACCTTGGCCCCCAGCGGCGCAAACGCCGCTGGCGCATCCGCGCTCTTCACACCGAATGTCTTGAGCAGTGGCATGAGTGACAGCTCACCGGTCCCTTCCGTCAGGCTGCGGATCAGCCGTCCGAGCGACAGGCCGCTGATCTCGTCGAACAGCGCCAGCACGTCGTCCAGCGTGACGCCACGCTGCTGCGCTTGCGGCGCATAGAAATCCTGCCCATAGCGCGTCCACAAGGCGCGCATGACATCGTCGAGCGAACGCTTGCCGGCGGTCTTGCTGCGGATCGTCAGGTCAAGCACAAGAGCGACCAGCGCACCTTTGGCGTAGTAGCTGACGATCGCATTCGGTGCGTTTTCATCCTGCCGGTAGTACTTGGTCCACGCATCGAAGGAGCTCTCGGCGACGCTCTGGCGGCGACGGCCACTGCCGCGCAACACACCGTTCCAGGTCTTGGCCAGCAACCCGAGATACTGCTCTTGCGTAATCAGGCCGCTGCGCACCAGCGTCAGGTCGTCGTAGTAGCTGGTGAAGCCCTCGAACAGCCACAGCAATGGCGTGTAGGTTTCGGCGGCGAGCGCATACGGCACGAATGCCGCGGGCTTGATGCGCTTGACGTTCCAGGTGTGGAAATACTCGTGGCTGCACAAGCCGAGGAAGGTACGATAACCGTCCGTCGTTTCCGGCTTGCCGATCACGGGCAGATCGCCGCGCGCACAGATCAGCGCCGTGCTGGCGCGATGCTCGAGGCCACCGTAACCGTCGGTAGTTACCATGGTCATGAAGACATAGCGCTGCGACATGTCGAGGAAAGGCGCCTTGCCGTGACGCGGATCGAACAGGCGCATCTGCGTCTGGCAGACCTGCCGCAGGTCGCGGCAGATCCGTTCGAGGTCGAGATTAGGCACCACCCCCGTGAACACCACGTCATGCTGCGCGCCCCCGGCTTCGAATGAGGCCAGGGCGAACTCACCCATTTCCACCGGATGGTCGATCAGCTCGTCATAGTCACGCGCCTCGTACACGCCGAAGCCATAACGCTTGGCACCGCCGCGCCCCGTCGCTTCACGCAATGCGGTGGCGACGCGCCAGCTGCGATAGCGTGTGCCGTACGGTCGGCGGATATCGATGCGGCACGGCGCATGTTCTTGCCCTTCGACGCAGAGGAACACCGAGGTACCGTTGAAGAACCCATGCGTCGCATCGAGATGCGCCGCCCGCACCGACAGATCCCAGGCGTAGACCTCATAGGTCAGCGTGAGCGGTCCGCTGCAGCGCGCCGCCTGCCAGGTGTGCTTGTCGAGCTTGCGCAGCCGTACTGCCTTGCCATCCGCCGCGGCACGGATCGAGACGATATGCCGTGCGAATTCCCGGATCATGTAACTGCCGGGAATCCACGCCGGCAAGGCGAAGCGCTGGCCGGCCGGATCCGGTTCGGCCACGGTGAGCGCCACCGTAAACAAATGCGCTTCGGGATGGCTCGGTTCGATGGTGTAACGGATAGGCGTCATGCGCGTATTGTAGCGCTCCCGCCTGGCTGTTCCGCTATTGCCGGACCGGGAGAGGCGATGGGTCGCCGACCTCGCAACTAACCTCACTACCCGCTTCTGCGCTTACTTCTTGATCGATGCAAACTTGCGTTCGAGCGTGGCTGCATCCGCAGCGCCGGGCACGCGCGTGCCATCAGTGAAGAAGATGGCAGGTGTGCCGCTCACGCCGAGTTTCTTGCCGAGGGCCAGGTTCCGGTCCAGCGGCGTGCTGCAGCTGGAGGCGCCGGTGGGCGATACACGCGAGATCATCCAGTCGCGCCAGACTTTGACGCGATCCGAGGCACACCAGACCTGCCGCGACTTGAGCGTGGAATCCGGCGAGAGAATCGGGAACAGGAAAGTATGGACCGTGATGTTATCCATCTCCTGGAAGGTCTGTTCCAAACGCTTGCAGTAGCCGCAGTTGGGATCCGAGAACACGGCGATATGCCGGCTGCCGTCGCCCTTGACCCATTTCACCGCCTGCTTCAGCGGCAGGTCGGACCACTTGATGCGATTGAGGTCCGAGAGGCGTTCCTCGGTCAGGTTGGTGCCGGCCTGCACGTCAAGCAGTTCGCCATTGAACAGATAGCGCCCAGTCGCGTCGCTGTAGATGATCTGCGCGCCGACATTGACTTCGTACAGTCCGGGTACCGGCGTCTTGGTGACGGCCTTGACCTCGACCTCCTGGCCAAACGCCTTGCGCAGCGATTCGGCCAGCTTCGCTGGTGTCGGATCGGCCGCACTGGCATGCGAGGCAACACCCAGACCGAGAACACAGGCGCTGGCCATGGCGGCCACCATCAAGCCACGACGCAAACTGCGTTGAAACATGAACATTCCTTTTAAGATCGAGACGAGTCCCATCAATCAGCCCAGCGCCCGATCGACGAGCAAACGTTTGAGCGGCGCGACCGCGCTCACCAGGCGCATGCCGGCATTGCGCATGCCGTAGGCCAGCGGGCCGGGCGCGGCGAACAGGCGTTGCAGGCCATCGGTGGTGGCGGTCAAGGCGAGCACATCCTCGCTCCGCGCACGTGCATAGCGACGCAACAACCGCAGATCGCCATGATCGCGGAACGCTTCTTTGGCGGCAAATACCCGGCCAAGTTCCGCAACATCGCGCAAGCCGAGGTTGACGCCCTGCCCCGCGAGCGGATGCACCACGTGCGCGGCATCGCCGATCAGCACCATCCGGTGCGCTACAGTCACCTCCGCCTGCTGCAGCGTAAGCGGAAATCCCTTGGGTCGCGTGACGCACTGCAGCGCGCCGAAGCGGGCCCGCACCGCGCCTGCCGCCGCCTGCTCCACAGCCTGCGCCAGCTGGGCGTCATCAAGTGCCAGCAATTGCGTGGCGTGCGCCTCGCCGGCGGACCACACCATGGAAAGATGGTTGTCCGGCAACGGCAGCAAGGCCAGGATCTCGCCGGATGCCGAGGCCTCATCCTTGCCCGCACCAAGGAACCACTGCCAGGCAGTGTTCTGATGTGCGCGCTCGGCGCGAAAATTGGCAACCACGCCAAGCTGACGGTAAGGGCGCGCCGACACGCCGATCCCGCATGCGCTGCGGACCCACGAACCGGCGCCGTCCGCGCCGATCACGCATTCCGCTTCCAGCATGCGGCCATCATCAAGCGTCAGCATGGCCCGCTCCGGGCCCAGCGACAAGGCCTGGCCAAGATGCGGGAAGGTCGTGACATGCGACTGGAAGCGCAGGGCGGTGTCGAGCGTCTGCTCGATATGCCCGGACTCGACGATCCAGGCCAGTTGCGGTACCGCCGCGCCATAGGCGGAGAAATGCAGGTCGCCACCGTGGTCGGTAACGCCGCGCTGGGCACTGGCATCGCCAAACACACGCATGTCGCTCACCGGCTGGTAACGCGTGGTATCGAGCGACGGCCACACGCGCAACTGTTCGAGCAATGCCTGGGCGCTGGCAGACAACGCATAGACGCGCGCATCCCACGCTTCGCCCCGAGCCAGCCACGGTTGCGCCCCGCCGCTTCGCGGCAACACCGGCGGTGCGAGCAGCGCCACCCGCAGCCCGAGCTGGCCGAGCTGCAGCGCGCATGCCTTGCCGACAATACCGCCGCCGACCACGATGATCTGGAAACGCGCAGTGGCTAAAGCCGAGGCCTGAACAGGGCCGCCGGTGGAAGTATGGGGGCGGGAATTCATGCGGCGATTATAGCCTTCAAGGTGCGGCAGCGCGGCATGGCGGGGTCCGGTCCGCTAGAATAGCGGTTTCGTCTTTCTGCGGTCCCGATCATGAGCCTGAAATGTGGCATCGTCGGCTTGCCCAACGTGGGCAAGTCCACCCTCTTCAATGCGCTGACCAAGGCAGGCATTGCTGCCGAGAACTATCCGTTCTGCACCATCGAACCCAACGTCGGCGTGGTGGAAGTGCCGGATCCGCGCCTCGACGCCCTGGCGGGCATCGTCAAGCCTGAGCGCATCGTCCCGGCCGTGGTCGAGTTCGTCGACATCGCGGGCCTGGTCGCGGGCGCTTCGAAGGGTGAAGGCCTGGGCAACCAGTTCCTCGCCAACATCCGCGAAACCGATGCCATCACGCACGTGGTGCGCTGCTTCGCCGACGAGAACGTGATCCACGTCGCCGGCAAGATCGACCCGCTGTCGGACATCGAAGTGATCAACACCGAACTCGCGCTGGCCGATCTCGGCACGGTGGAGAAAACCCTGCAGCGCAACGCCAAGGCCGCCAAGTCTGGCAACGACAAGGAAGCGGCGCGCATGGTCGCGGTCCTCGAGCGTTGCGTGGAGCAGCTCAACCAGGCGAAGCCGGTACGCGGCATGGACCTCAGCGAGGATGAACTGGCCCTGCTCAAGCCCCTGTGCCTGATCACTGCCAAACCGGCCATGTATGTGGCCAACGTGAAGGAAGACGGCTTCGAGAACAACCCGCACCTGGACGCCGTGCGTGCGTACGCTGACAAGGAAAACGCACCGGTCGTGGCCGTCTGTGCAGCCATCGAGGCGGAAATCGCCGACATGGACGACGCCGACAAGCTGGAATTCCTCTCCGACATGGGCATGGACGAACCGGGCCTGAACCGCGTGATCCGCGCCGGTTTCCGCCTGCTTGGCCTGCAGACCTACTTCACCGCCGGCGTGAAGGAAGTGCGCGCCTGGACGGTACCGATCGGCGCCACCGCGCCGCAGGCTGCCGGCGTGATCCACACCGACTTCGAGCGTGGCTTCATCCGCGCACAGACCATCGGCTTTGATGACTTCATCGCCTACAAGGGCGAGCAAGGCGCGAAGGAAGCCGGCAAGATGCGGGCGGAAGGCAAGGAATACATCGTCAAGGATGGCGATGTGCTGAACTTCCTGTTCAACGTCTGACGATTTTTGCTGGATCTCGGTGGCGCTCGGTAGCGCTTGGTGGATGGGTTGGCCCATTTGAAATCAATGGGTTGCGTAAACAATACGGTCTACTGAGCGTTCCTATTGTTCATCGAGGTCTGAAAAATTCGGGGGTAGCGTTGGGGGTACTCGTGTTCAACCGTGGGGGTACATCTCCCCGCAGTGGAGTCCAACGATGCCCGAAAATCTACTCACCAACCTCAAGGTCAGGTCGGCCAAATCGACTGATCGAGATTGGAAATTATCAGATGGCGGGGCTTGTTCCTGCTGGTCAAGCCCACCGGCGGCAAGCTCTGGCGGTGGAAGTACCGCCTGCAAGGCAAGGAGAACCTCTTTGCCATTGGCGGCTTTCCCCAGGTAAGCCTCGCAGAGGCGCGTGCGGCCCGAGAGAAAGCGCGTGCCTTGGTCAAGCAAGGTATCCATCCTGCCCATGAGCGGCGGCAGGTCAAGCAGCGCAACCTCGAAGCGCTGGAGGAACGCAAGCGCGCTCGTGAAAGCTCGTTCGCCAAGGTGGCGCAGGCGTACCTGGCCGAGATCAAGCCAGTCTTTGCGCTCAGTTCCTACCGCACGAAAGAATCCCGCATCAGGAAGTACCTGTCGCCGAAGTTCGACGGGATGCCGATGAGCGACATTGGCGTGAAGCAGATTCGCCCGCTGCTGGAGGAATGCAAGGCCCATGGTGCGTGGGCAGCCATCCACGTCAAGGGCGACCTGTCGGCCATCTTTGAATTCGCGGTGGTGCGGGGGCTGGTCGAGGCCAATCCAATTCCCAGCCTGCGTGGGCTGCTGCGCGTGCCGTTCAGCGAGAGCAAGGCGGCGATGACGCGAGAGCAAATCCAGAAGTTCTATCAGGAGTTGCGCGGTTACCGGGGCTATCCGGAAACTTCGCTGTGCCTGAGGTTGATTGCTCTGACCGCCTGCCGTCCAGGGGAAGCGGCGGATGCCGAGTGGGACGAGTTCGACTTTGAGGATGCGCTGTGGCGTCGACCTGCGGCGAAGATGAAAGCGCGGCGTGATCATGTCAGCCCGTTGTCCACGCAGGCCATAGCGGTGCTGAAAGACTTGCAGCACATCACGAGTGGCGGATGCTATCTGTTCCCGCACAGGAGCGGAAAAGGCTTCACCACGCCCAATCGGCTCACCTACGCCATGCGCGACATGAACCTGGGCCGGGGTACGACGCCGCATTGCTGGCGGACGACCTTTTCGACCTGGGCCAATGAGAACGGATACCGGCCTGATGCAATTGAGCGGCAGCTTGCTCACGTGGAAAGCAACAAGGTGCGGGCGACGTACAACAAGGCGTTGCTGCTGGATCAGAGAAGGACGCTGTTGCAGGACTGGGCGGACTACCTAGGTGCTGCGGAGGGCAGCGTCACAGCATAGAGACGGTTTGGCTGGGCGTTACAGAGCGAGTGGGCACCTGTCGCCGCACTTCTTCGATTTCATCGTCGTCGATGAAAGCCATCGCTCCATCTACAACACCTTTGGCGAAGTGCTGGACTACTTCAAAGCCATCACGCTGGGCCTGACGGCCACGCCGACCGACATCATTGACCACAACACCTTCCAGCTTTTTCATTGCGAAGATGGCATTCCCACGTTTGCCTACACCTATGAAGAAGCCGTGAACAACGTGCCGCCCTCCCGACGCAATCCGAAGGCAGCCTGTAGCTGAAGGCTCATGCGCACGTGGACACCGGTGATCTGTTCAAGACCTGTGCCTAGTTCCTGGGCCTTGCTGATGTTGGTCACATAGCGGCGCTCGGCCACCCCGAGTTGCGTGTTGTCCGCCGGCAGAATGCCGGCCTTGCCGATCTTTTCGGCCCACCAGCGCAGGTGAGAGAGCCGATTCTTGATGGTGCCCGACGATAAACCTTCGCCTTGCCAGCGTTCCAGCAGCGCCTGGACATGCTTGCCCTTGAGCGACGATGCCTTCATCTGCCGGAAACCGGCCTCGCGCAGTTGCCGCGCAGCCAGCGCGAGAGAACGCATCCGGTCGGCCTGTGTGTTGTGGCTGCCGTCACGATTGCGCTGGCATAGCTGCCGCAGGGTGTATGTCAAGTCGTCCATTTGCTGGCCTCCAAGCAAAGCGTCGCGCTGCGTTGTCCTGAAATTCAATGGTTAGTGTTGGTGCCAACTCGCTGAGGCGAGATCCCGTGAGGGCAAGGGCATGGTGTTCAGGAGACACCAGAGCCTCGAATGAGGCGTCCGTCTTGCTCCCTGCTGGAAGCCCGGACGGAGGTACTACATGACGAAAGTGATGCGAACGTGGGCGAGTCCTCCTATGAAGTGAGTGGGATGAGAAATGCAGCGGGAACCCTGTACGTTGCGCACAGGCAATTGCCGCAAAGGACAGTGCGCCAGGTGGCGCAGTAGGGATGAGATTAAACAGACGAAGAAGGCTCCGCCCTTGGGTAGGGCCGGTATGCGGTCGGAGCCTGGGCATACCTGGGGTGGCTCCGCCCTGTCGGGCCAGCGCTTGCAGGAACCTGCGCTGTTGGGGGGGGCCGATGTACGAAGCCCATCGGTCTTGGCAACGGCCCGGTCAGTGTAGGGCGGCCATCATCATGTCTGCCGCACGCAATAGGATTCGGCATTCGCCCGCATTCTTGCTGGCGTGGGCGGGGTCGTCACTGCGGCGTGCAGTGACGCCCCGTTTCGCGGCAGCATTTGCTACGCAGGATGCGGCTGCCATCCCCTGGCCTGCATTGTCTGTGCTGCGATGTCTCCAGCGTTCGTCGAGGCGTTCATGATCTTGCGGATGTTGGCGATGTGCGCCAGGGCGGTTTCACGCGATGCCGGTTGCGCAGTCGGTTCTGAGCGGTCTTCGGTACGCGGCGGAGCTGCAGGCCGATTCTCGGCAGTCCGTGGGGTGGCAGACATCTCTTTACGTCCTGCCCACAGACGGAACTCGCCGGCAAGTACGCGCTTCACCAAGGCGAAGAAGTAGGCCACGACATTGCGTACGGTGCCGCTCTGGCTGCGTGCCTACAACTCATCGAGTACTTCCTGGCGATGCTGCGGCGGCAGCCGCCGCAAGGCGGCCTGCACGTCCTTTTGCGGATCTGCCTGGGCATTACTCAGGCAAGGCGGCAAGCTCACCCACTGCGATGCTGAATCGCCGTTGCCTTCGCGCGCGCGGTACGTACGTTCTTTTTTATACATATACGTCTTATACGTACTGCCCTGCTCAGCCGTCATGTGGCGAGCGTGTCCGGTCTGTTGCGGAACAAGCGTGCTGCCAGCGGAATCACCAGACAATGGCAGTGGGTCGGCTGCCTCGTTCGCCTGCGACGGCGGCGTAGGGGGCAAATCATCGTCATCGTGACGCTGGTCGTGGGCCACCATGCAGGCGGCTTCAGGTGCCTGCGCGAGCGTTGCCTGAATGTGGACGGCCACCCGATCTACCTGGTTGTTTTCGTGGCCGATGGAGGCTTGCAGAAGCGCGGGCAGACTGGCATCGAGCGCGCAGGCCTGCTGGAAGTGCAGGGCGCTTTCTTGAACCTGATACAGCTCGCTGAGCACATGGCCGGTCAGAGGATCGCGCTGCTGGCCCGCCAGACTGATCCACCCCGTCAGCCGAAGCACGACTAGAACGCGCCGGGCCGTCTCGTACCCGGCCCGCTGCCCCAGCGGGGTGGAGGTGAGATAGCGGCGCAACTGCCCCAGATTCGCCAGTGGGCTGATGCCCTCGGCAGAGCGCAGCATGCGCAGAACCTGCCAGCCATTGCGCTCCAGCGGCGTGAGGCGGGCATCGAGCATGAGCGAGGCCGGCGTGGCGAACAGGGCGTTTTGCCCCAGCGGGTTGTGGCGGGTGTGATGGTCTGCCATGAGAGTTCTCCAAGGTCTGGGCCACAGTGGCCCGTTCCCCTGCATCTCATCGCGTACCGTTCCAAGCGTCAGCCAACAATGCGGTCTGCGCCATAACCGTTTTATCCAGCAGGCGCAGCGCTGGCACCCGCATCCAGACTGATCTATCATCCCGATACCCCTATGGGGGTACAACTGGGGGTACTTCCAGCGATTCCCGCAAAGGCCGTGGCGCGATTTCCCCGCGAAACCTAGCATTCACGGCACTTTGCCAACCGATCAACGTTTAAACGTGTGATCAACGTCTGATTCAGCTTCACTCGTACAGCGAAAGGGGAAACGGCGGCACCGCAGCCGTGCCGTTCGCCTCCCTGGATGCAGCCTGACCGTCGCTTGCCTCGCGCGGGTCGCATGGAATATGCGGCCCTTGACGTTTCAAAAGGCGCGGTACGGGAGCGCGCCCCGATGCCCAACGTAAGGCGAACAGGCCCCGCTCCCGGCAGCCGTTTACCCTGGCAGTGCTACCGCCGACGCCCCGCGAACATGCCATAGACCAGCACGATCAACGTCGGGGCGACAATGGCTGCGATCCAGCCGGCCATATCTCCCTCGACGTACAACCCCGCCGCCTGGCCGCCATACTTGGCAAGCAACGCCGCAATGCCCCCGAGTAAAGCCGAGATCCCCCAACCGATGCCTGGCCGGGCAGGATGCGTCGCGCGTCCGGCCAAGCCGACCACCATCCCGACCAATACGGTTCCGAGCCACCCCATCGTTTCCCCTCGGCACATCGGCCTCATCTTGAGTTTTACATTCGCCTGGCTCTGCAGGATATTTTCTTTCTGCGAAGCCATGCGAAGGATATCAAATTAACGCACGACGCCAAGTGCTTTCTTACCCTGTTGTGACCGCCTGACTTCCTGGATTATCTCCGATGCATGCGATCCAGCGGGAAGTGCCGGATTACCATACTCAGCAATGAGATTTCATACTTATCAAAACCTGAATATGTAAATCAAAAAACCTCAATAAAATGTATTAAACGTATTTTCAACGATTTTTCATTTTGATTATCTATTTTCCTTGCCGCGATTAATCACGCCGATATAATGCGACGGACCTCAACTTCATTCGCTAGGATCGACGTATGCGCATCGCAATTCTGGAAGATGAGTTTTCACAGGCGCAGTTTGTCAGCCAGCTCCTGGTCCGCCAGGGGCACAGCTGCTTCTGCTTTTCACGCGGCCGCGAGCTGATGCAGCGCATCCGGCGCGAAACCTATGACCTGCTGTTCCTGGACTGGGGGCTGCCCGATGTCGACGGGCTCAGCGTCCTGCGCTGGGTCCGGCAGAATGTCTCGCCCACCCTGCCGGTGGTCTTCATGACCAGCCGGGCCACGGAAAGCGATATCGTCGAGGCGCTCGGCTACGGGGCGGACGATTACATGGTCAAGCCATTGCGGCAGGCGGAACTGATCGCGCGCGTCGAGGCGCTGGCGCGGCGCGCCTATCCAGCCACCAAGCCGGCCGCTCTGGTGCCGGAAGTACTGGCCGGCTACACCTTCGACGCCCGCCGCAACAGCGTGACATTCCGCGGCGAGACCGTCAGCCTGACCCAGAAAGAATTCGAGCTCGCGCTGATCCTGTTCCGCAATATCTCGCGGCCGCTGTCGCGCTCCTACCTGCACGAAATCATCTGGGGCCGCGACCATGACATTCCGTCGCGCACCATGGACACGCATATCTCGCGCATCCGGACCAAGCTGGAACTGAGGCCGGACAACGGCTTCCGGCTGTTCCCGGTGTACAGCTACGGCTACCGGCTCGAACTGGTCGACAGTGCGCCCTGCGCCACAACCGAGCCGACACCCGTCGCCATGGCGTCCTGACCCCACGGCAGCCAGACTCGACCCGCCACCGACGCGCCACGGCCAGCGCCCGCCCCACACCAGGCGGTTCGCGGAGATTGGCGACAAAGCGATATAATGAGGGAGGCCGCCGCGCCAAGACGCCGGCCTTTATTACCCTCACATATGCAGCTGCTGACGATCGGAATCAACCACACCACCGCACCGCTCGCGCTTCGCGAGAAGGTGGCGTTTCCGCTCGAGCAAATCAAGCCGGCACTCGGCATGCTGCGCGAAAAACTGGTGAAGCCCGGTAATGCCGAAGCCGCCATTCTCTCGACCTGCAACCGGACCGAGATCTATTGTGCAACCAGCGCTGGGCAAGACGGCCCGTCGACCTACGAGCAGGCGATCCACTGGCTGGCGCACTACCACCGTGTCCCGGCGGGCGATCTGGCGCCGCACATGTACGCGCTGCCGCAATCCGAAGCGGTCCGGCACGCCTTTCGTGTCGCTAGCGGCCTCGATTCCATGGTGTTGGGCGAAACGCAGATTCTCGGCCAGTTGAAGGATGCCGTGCGCACCGCCGACGAAGCGGGTGCGCTGGGCACCTACCTGAACCAGCTGTTCCAGCGGACGTTTGCCGTCGCCAAGGAAGTGCGCGGGCAGACCGAGATCGGCGCGCACTCGGTGTCGATGGCCGCCGCCGCCGTCCGGCTGGCGCAGCGCATCTTCGAAAGCATTGCCACGCAACGTGTGCTGTTTATCGGCGCGGGCGAGATGATCGAGTTGTGCGCCACGCATTTTGCCGCGCAGAAACCGCTGGAAATCGTCGTCGCCAACCGCACGGTGGAGCGGGGCGAGCGCCTGGCGGAACAGCTCTCCGCCCAGGGGCTGACAAGCCGCGCCATCCGCCTGACCGACATGGCGGCGCGCCTGCATGAATTCGATATCGTCATTTCCTGCACCGCCAGCTCCCTGCCCATCATCGGGTTGGGTGCGATCGAGAGCGCCCTGAAACGCCGCCGGCACCAGCCGATGTTCATGGTGGATCTGGCCGTGCCGCGCGATATCGAGCCGGAAATCGCCCGGCTCGACGACGTGTTCCTGTATACGGTGGATGATCTTGCCGCCGTGGTGCAGGAAGGCAACGCCCTGCGCCAGGCTGCCGTGGCGCAGGCCGAGGCCATTATCGAGACGCGCGTGCAAAATTTCATGCACTGGCTACAGACGCGCAGCGTGGTGCCAGTGATCCGCGATCTGCACAGCTCGGCCGACCTGCTAAGGCAGGCGGAGCTCGACAAGGCACAGCGTATGCTGCTGCGCGGCGATGCCCCGGAGGCTGTGCTGGAGGCGCTGTCGGTCGCGCTGACCAAGAAATTCCTGCATGGTCCGGTACACGCGCTCAACCATCTCAGCGGCGAGGACCGCGAGGCGCTGATGCGCCTCGCCCCTGAGCTGTTCCGGCACAGTTCACACTCCGAACGCTAGCGTCCCGCATCCCGACCTGCCCGGACGGACCATCCGGGTGGCCATCGCGGGCGCCGCGCAACGGCGGCGCTCCCCCTTCCTGCTCCGTTTTTTCACTGCCGCGCCCATGAAACCCAGCATGCTTGCCAAGCTCGACCAATTGGCCGAGCGCCTGACCGAACTCGATGCGCTGCTCGCCAGCGAACAGTCGACCGCCGACATGAACCAGTACCGCAAGCTGACGCAGGAACGTGCGGAACTGGAGCCCGTGGTGGACCAGTACCGCCTGTACCAACAGACACAGAGCGATATCGAAGCGGCCCAGGGCCTGCTCGCCGATCCGGACATGAAGGCGTTTGCGGAGGAGGAAATCGATGCCGCGGAAAACCGGCAGGCGGCGCTGGAACAGGAACTGCAACGGCTGCTGTTGCCGCGCGACCCCAACGACGAGCGCAACCTGTACCTGGAGATCCGCGCCGGGACTGGTGGCGATGAGAGCGCGCTGTTTGCCGGCGATCTGCTGCGCATGTACACGCGCTACGCGGAACGGCAGCGCTGGCAGGTCGAAGTCATGAGCGAATCGCCCTCGGAACTGGGCGGCTACCGCGAGATCATCGTACGGATCGCTGGCCAGGGGGCCTTTTCGCGGCTGAAGTTCGAATCCGGCGGGCACCGCGTGCAGCGCGTGCCTGTTACCGAAACCCAGGGGCGCATCCACACTTCCGCCTGCACGGTCGCCGTGCTGCCCGAAGCCGACGAGCTTGCGGATGTCGAAATCAAGGCCGCTGACCTGCGGATCGACACCTTCCGGGCCTCAGGCGCGGGTGGCCAGCACATCAACAAGACTGATTCCGCTGTCCGCATCACCCACCTGCCGACCGGCATCGTGGTGGAATGCCAAGACGATCGCAGCCAGCACCGCAACAAGGACAAGGCCATGAAGGTACTGGCGGCTCGCATCAAGGACCGGCAAACCCGCGAGGCGCAGAGCAAGGAAGCGGACGCCCGCCGCAACCTGATCGGCAGCGGCGATCGTAGTGACCGCATCCGGACCTACAATTTTCCGCAGGGCCGCGTTACCGACCATCGCATCAACCTGACCCTGTACAAGATAGACGCCATCATGGACGGCGATCTGGACGAACTGTTCAGCGCCCTGGCGGCCGAACACCAAGCGGACCTGCTGGCCGCGCTCGGCGAGCAGGAAAATGGCTGACGTTCGGCGCAGATCGCGAATAGCCGCCTAAGTGCAGCCTTTTCCCGACAAAAAGGATCATCGTTTGTAAGGTTTTGCAACGAATTCGATAACAGACGTTAGCTAAAGCCTATAATCCGTTTGTCTGGTCCAGGCCACTCAAGCGGATCAGCTCGACTCATATTAAAACCCGATGAGGATGAAATCATGAAAAAAGTGCTGGCGTTGTTGATGATGGCAGGTGTACTGGTGGCATGCGGCAAGAAAGAAGAAGCGCCCGCGAGCGCCGATGCAGCAATGCAGCAGGCCGCTGATTCGGCCAAGGCTGCGGCGGACAACGCAGCCGATGCCGCCAAGTCGGCAGCGGACGCAGCCAAGGCTGCGGCTAGCGATGCCGTGGCAGCAACCTCCGAAGCAGCGTCGGACGCCAAGGCCGCAGCCGACAGCGCCATGCAGAGCGCCAAGGATGCCGTCGCAGCTGGCGCGGACGCCGCCAAAGACGCGGTCAAGAAGTAAGCATTTCGCCAGACCGCTCACCGGTCTGCTCCACCCCGCCGCAACCCGGCGGGGTGTTTCGTTTACAGGCTTGCCAAGCTGGCAACCTGGTCTGTATGGTTCAGGCTGAACCGTTCACCGCCATCCGCTCATGCCTGCCCTTCCACCTCCGCCCGACGCGCCATGCACCATTAGCACGCTGCTGCAGTACGCCGTGAAAGCCGGGCTGCCGGCGCTGGAAGCGCGCATGTTGCTGACATTTTGCAGCGGACTGAGCCGTACTGCACTGATTACGCAGGATCAGACCACGCCCTCCGAGGTCGTCCGCACCGCCTTCCTGCAACGCGTGGCGCGTCGCCAGCAGGGCGAACCGATGGCGTATTTGCTGGGCGAACGCGAGTTTTTCGGCCGGATGTTCGCAGTCAGCCCGGCAGTGCTGATTCCACGACCGGATACGGAAACCCTGGTCGAATGGTCGCTGGACGTATTGCGCGATGAAGAGACGCCAGCCGTGCTGGAACTGGGGACCGGCAGCGGCATCATTGCCGTGACCATCGCCCTGGAACGGCCGGATGCGCATGTGCTGGCCACCGACATATCGGTGGCGGCGCTTGCCCTGGCACGGCAGAACGCCGCTGACCTGAGCGCAGACAACACGACTTTCGCAACTTCCGACTGGTACGCAGCCATCGAACCAAAAGCACGCTACCAGCTCATTGTCAGCAACCCGCCCTACATCGCGGCAGACGACAGCCACCTGCGCGAGGGCGACCTGCGCTTCGAACCCGTTGGTGCGCTTACCGATCACGCTTGCGGGCTGAGCGCATTGCGTACTATTGTCAGCGGCGCGCCGGCGCGTCTCGCATCAGGCGGATGGCTTTTGGTCGAACATGGGTACGATCAGGGAGAGGCCGTGCGCGGCCTGTTTCAGGCTGCCGCATTTGCCGAGGTGACAACGCGGCGGGATCTGGCCGGACAGGAACGCTGCACCGGCGGATACTGGCCGGGAAATACCGCTTCCGCCGGACCGGCCTGAGCCCGCGCACCCGGGCTTTCGCGTGGCCGACATCGTGATGCTCGGGGTGCGCGCCTGCCAGCCGGATCAGGAACCTGCCAATTCCGCTAGAATCCTATTGATTCAATCCCCCGAATTTTTGCGAGAGTTTCATGAGCGACGTCCAACAGCATATTCAACAAATCGTCAACGGCAGCCCGGTCGTGCTTTTCATGAAAGGTACGGCACAGTTTCCGATGTGCGGCTTTTCCGGCCGTGCCATTCAGATCCTGAAGGCCTGCGGTGTCGAGCAGCCCACCACCGTCAACGTACTGGAAGACGAAGGCATCCGCCAGGGTATCAAGACCTTCTCCAACTGGCCCACCATTCCCCAGCTGTATGTCAACGGCGAATTCATCGGCGGCTCCGACATCATGATGGAGATGTACCAGAGCGGTGAACTGCAAACGCTGCTGAAAGGTTGAGCGTGTCCGCGCAGCGCATCGTCATCGCCATCACGGGCGCCACCGGCGCCATCTATGGCGTACGGCTGCTGGAGGTGTTGCGCGACTATGCTGCGGTCGAGACGCATCTGCTGATCTCGCCAGCCGGCGTGATGAACCTGCAGCACGAGCTGGACCGGGATCGCGCCGACGTGGAAGCGCTGGCCGATGTCGTGCACAACCCGCGCGACATTGGCGCGACGATTGCCAGCGGGTCTTTCGCCACGCATGGCATGGTGATCGCGCCGTGTTCGATGCGGACCTTGGCCGCCGTGGCACACGGTTTATCGGACAACCTTATCACGCGCGCGGCCGACGTCTGCCTGAAGGAGCGCCGCCGGCTGATCATGATGGTCCGCGAAACGCCGCTCAATCTCGCGCACCTGCGTAATATGACGGCGGTGACGGAAATGGGGGCGATCGTCTTCCCTCCGGTTCCCGGTTTCTATCAGAAGCCAACGAGCATTGCCGACCTCGTCGATCATACGGTCGGCCGGGTCATCGATACGCTGGGCCTGACCCAGACCCTGGCGCCCAGTTGGCCTGGCCTGCGGGGCGATCCCCACGGCGAAGCCGGCGCTGCGCCGGCGCGCAACGTGCCAGCACCGACCCAGGATTAGCAAGACCTGACAGGCGCCTCATGATGGCCGGCGCCTGCCACCCGGATCAGCGCCAGTGACGATAACCGCCGCGATAACCGCCGCGATAGCCACGATGGTAGTAACGCGGCCCCACATACACGGATGGCGCAACATAGACCGGCGCAGGCGCCACGACTGCCGGCTCACCGTAGCCATAGTACGGATCAGCAGGGTAGACGGCGCAGCCCCCCAGTACAGCCGCGGCAGCGGCAATCAACAGTGCTTTCATGGCGAATCCTTACGAGATCTGTAGACAAAGTGCAATCACGAAGCCATGCCAAGTCGTGTTGCCCATGTGCGTAAGGTCGTTATAGCGCGTCGCGCGTCATGACTGGGTCAAGCCGGTGTAATCCGTGTAACCAGTCGCAACACTGCGCGCGGATCACCAGCCCTGGCGCGGCTTGGCGGCTGGTGCACTGGCCGCCCCGCGCGGCGCGGCGCCCGCAGCCGAGGCAGCAGACGGAGCAGCCATCAGCGGACGCGCCGCGTCCGTGAGCAGCTCGACCGTACCGGTATCCGGCTGGTCGGGAATCGCGTACATCTCCACGGTCATGGGTGCGCGGATCCAGCCGGCATGCGTTGCCGACACCATGCGGCCGCCCGCTCCGGCAACCTGCTCCTGCTCGACGCGCATCGGTTTGCCAAACGCCTTGGTCAGTGCGGCCAGCACCTTGGCATCCGACTTGGCGCCCTGCGTCGGCACCACCAGACCCACCAGGCTCGCGCCGTCGACGACAGCTACTGCGCGGTTCCCGTCCATGATGTCCGGACGCAGCTTCTCGGGGAAGCCGATCATCATCAGCGAGCGGTCGGAGCGCGCAGTGTCGGCGCACAGGGCAGTGTAGCGCTCGCCGTCCGGGGTGCGCACATCCGCGCACAATGGCAGGCGAGGAAACGGAGCGCCGAGCGCGAGCGTACCCAATGTGTCGGAAATGGTGACCGCGGATGCAGCGGTGGCAGAAAGCGCGAGGGCGGCAGCCAGGAGGCTGCGGGAAAGAAAAGATGATTTCATGAGCATCCGGAAAAAGCGGTATCAACGCAATTGGAGTCTGTCTGCCGACAAGTGTTCCGCCACTCCGGAATCGAACTGCCGTGCCTGCTTACGAAAACACTAGCGGCATCACATAACCCACCGCGAGGATAGCGCCAAGCACCAACACGACGGCAATCACAGCGGACGCGGCCGTCATTTTGCATGTTTCGACCGTATCGTCACCACTGCCTTCGCTATGCACCATCGAGGCGTGCGGATCGGTTTCGTGCGCGCGACCCAGGTGGTGCGGGCCGTTCGGCATATTGAGCTGCATGACGTCTCCTTGCTGAGTTCGCCACGGAACATGCCGCCTTATCGATGCATATGCTGCGGCGCGCTCGTGTGCGTATTGTCGTTGTCTGCTCGTCCTTCCACTATAGCCCGGAGCCCGCGTGCTTCCAAGCGTGACGCGGACAGCGCTCTAAAAGTAACAAAACGAAAAAGTGATTCACGCGACACCATCGCTTCACGATAATGAAGATGCCTATTGCCCTGATTGTGCCCCGCCGGTAGGCCGGCCATGGCGTTCTACAATCAAGATGCCTTGCAGCGCAAAGCATCTCGCGGCTCTGCTCCCGCCATTCTCCCTGCTGCGCTCCCGCGCCGGTCATCGTGACGCGTGACGCCGCATGGAGGATCCCCATGACCTCGATTGCGACTCTATCGTGACTCATCGGCCGTTGTTCTTCTTCCGTATGTTTTCCGCAACCCGCGTGGGGCGGACATCCCCGTCGCTCGCGTGCATCGTTGGCATGGTACTGGCCTTGTGCAGCATTCCTGCCGCACAGGCTTTCGATTTCAACGACGTCGCAGCCAAGGCCAAGGCCCTCGCGCAACGCAACTATGAAGCTCCTGCCAAGAATCTTCCTCGCGAACTCGAAAACCTCAGCTTCGATGCCTATCGTGACATCCGCTACCGGCCGGAGAAATTCCTGTGGCGCAATAACACGCTGCCGTTCGAGATCGCGTTTTTCCATCAGGGCTATTTCTTCGACCGCCCGGTGAAGATCAATGAGGTCAACGCACAAGGCGTGCGCGAAATCCGCTTCAACCCAGCCGACTTTACTTACGGCGCCAACAAAGTTGATCCAGCCAAGTTGCGCAATCTCGGCTTTGCCGGCTTCCGCATCCATTTCCCGATCAACACGCCGAAGTACAAAGACGAAATCATCTCCTTCCTGGGCGCCACCTATTTCCGCGCACTCGGCAAGAACCAGCACTACGGTCAATCGGCGCGCGGCCTCGCAATCGACACTGCGTTGAGTTCTGGCGAGGAATTCCCGCACTTCGTCGAGTACTGGCTCGTGCGGCCGGCCGCGGGAGCGCGCGAGATCGTGGTGTACGCCCTGCTCGATTCACGTCGCGCCACGGGCGCCTATCGCTTCACGATCCGGCCGGGCGACGACACCATCGTCGATGTGAAAACGCGCCTGTTCCTGCGCAGCAATGTGAGCAAGCTTGGCATCGCCCCGCTCACGAGCATGTTCTATTTCGGCGAAAACCAGCCGCCCGCGGTGCCTGACTTCCGCCCGGAAGCCCATGACTCGGACGGTCTGTCTATCCACTCCGGGACGGGCGAATGGATCTGGAGGCCGCTGGTCAATCCGAAGCGCCTGCTCGTCACATCATTTGCTCTAAGCAACCCACAGGGCTTCGGCCTGCTGCAGCGCGACCGCCGCTTTGCCAGCTACGAGGACCTGGCACTGCGCTACGAGACACGTCCTGGCGTGTGGATCCAGCCGAAGGGCAAGTGGGGCGCAGGCCGGGTCGAGCTGGTGCAGATTCCCACGCCGGACGAGACCAACGACAACATCGTTGCGCAATGGATTCCCGACACGCCACCCGCGCCAAAGCAGCCGTACGACCTCGAGTACCGCATGCTGTGGCAGAAGGACAACGAGCCCCGCCCCAACCAGGCGTGGGTCACGCAAACGCGCCGCGGACATGGCTGGGGCCACGGCAAGCCCGATGACAGCGAACTGTTCGTGGTGGATTTCGAAGGCACGGTCTTCAAATCGCTCGGCGACAAGGCACGCATCGAACCGGTGGTATCCGGTGAACAGAATGTGCAGATCCTGAACACCTACTATCAACGCAACGAGGCCACCGGCGGCGGGCGCATGAACATCCGCATCCGCCGTGTCGACGCGGACAAGCCGGTCGAACTGCGTGGCTACCTCCGTAACGGCAACATTGCGATCTCAGAAACGTGGAGCTACATCCTTCCCCCAAGCTAACCGCACCGCGTGACACGGCGGCGCAGCCCGCCGCGCGTGTCGACGCCTACCTCGACCGACTGGCCCTCGCCCCCGCACAGCGGGAAGCCATCGAGCGCACGCTCCCGCGCGAGCCCCAAGCGAGCGCGTCCGCAGCGATGTCGGCGCTGCACGAGCAACTGGCCGGTGGCAGCGACCTTGCCGACGGCACCCCGCCCGCCTACGCCTCGGTGGAAGCACGCTTGACTGGCGGCCGGTACGGTACCGCCGACACACACTCTCTGACAGGCATCACACACGATGCCGAAGGTCGCACCCGCCTCGACACCATGCCCCCTGCCCATCGAACCTCAATGGTGCCGGAGGCGTGGCCACCGCATATCGTGGTGGCAGGCGCACAGCGCTTGTGGCAACGCCTGCGTGGTCACCCTGTGGAGGAGCGCGCTTCCGACGCCCCGGCGCCGCGCTGGCGCTGGAACCTGGCCGGCAAGACACGCCGCTACATCCTGTTGCTGCTCGTCATCCTGCAGACTGCCTACGCGACATATGGCATGTCGGTCGTCTTGCCCTACAGCGGCACCAAGCCGCTGGAAATGGGCGTGATGGCTTTCTTCGCGATTCTCTTTGCCTGGGTATCGGCCGGCTTCTGGACCGCACTGATGGGCTTCTGGACCCTACTGCTGCGCGGGGACCGCTTCCTGGTATCGCGCATGGCGAACCGCGAGACGCCGATTCCACCCGAAGCGCGGACCGCCATTATCATGCCGATCGCCAATGAAGACGTGGCGCGGGTCATCGCGGGCCTGCGTGCGACCTACGCCTCCGTGGCGCGTACCGGCGAGCTCGACCGTTTCGACTTCTTCATCCTCAGCGACAGCGGCAACCCCGACATCCGCACCGCGGAGATGGCGGCGTGGCGCACGCTCTGCCAGGAGCTCGAGGCCTTCGGGCGCATTTTCTACCGCTGGCGCAAGATCCGCGTCAAGCGCAAGACTGGCAACGTCGCCGACTTCTGCCGACGCTGGGGCACGCAGTATCGCTACATGGTCGTGCTCGATGCCGACAGCGTGATGAGCGGCGAATGCCTGACCACCATGGTACGCATGATGGAAGGCGCGCCCAACGCCGGCATCATCCAGACCGCGCCGTACGCATTCGGCCGTGAAACCCTGTACGCCCGCGTGCAGCAGTTCGCCACGCGCGTCTACGGTCCGCTGTACACCGCCGGCCTGCACTTCTGGCAGCTTGGCGAATCGCATTACTGGGGGCATAACGCCATCATCCGCGTCGCGCCGTTCATCAAGCATTGCGCGCTCGCGCCGCTGCCCGGCAAGGGTCCGCTAGCCGGCGAGATCCTGTCGCACGATTTCGTCGAGGCCGCCATGATGCGACGCGCGGGCTGGTCTGTCTGGATCGCTTATGACCTGCACGGCAGCTACGAGGAGCTGCCGCCCAACCTGCTGGACGAACTGAAGCGTGATCGCCGCTGGTGCCAGGGCAACCTGATGAACTTCCGCCTGTGGCTCAAGCAGGGCTTTCACGCCGTGCACCGTTTCGTCTTCCTGACCGGTGTGATGGCCTATCTGTCGGCGCCGCTGTGGTTCCTGTTCCTGCTCATCTCCACGCTGCTGCTGGCGGAACACACGCTCGTCGCCCCGGAATACTTCAGCCAGCCGTACCAGCTGTTTCCGAACTGGCCGGAGTGGCATCCGGAAAAAGCGCTCGCCCTGTTCACCGTCACGGCCACGCTACTGTTCCTGCCGAAGATCCTCAGTGTCGCCGTCATCATGGCGCACGGCGCGCGCCAGTTCGGGGGCAATCTGCGTCTGGTCGGAAGCATGCTGATCGAGGTGGTTATCTCCGCATTGCTCGCGCCGACGCGCATGCTGTTCCACAGTACCTTCGTCACCGCCGCTCTCAGCGGCTGGGGCATCAGCTGGAAATCGCCACCGCGCGAGGATGCCGAGACCACCTGGGGCGAAGCGATCCGCCGGCATGGCCTGTACACGCTGCTCGGTCTCGGCTGGGGCGCGCTCGTGTGGTGGCTCAATCCGTCTTATCTGCTGTGGCTGCTGCCTATCGTCGGTGCGCTGGTCGTGTCGATTCCACTCTCGGTATTTCTTAGCCGTGTCTCGTTGGGTAGATGGCTGCGGCGCGCCCGCTTCTTCCTGATCCCGGAAGAGGCCCGCCCACCGCGCGAGTTGCGCGACATGCAGCGGTATTTGCGCCGCACCCGGGCATTACCCGGCTTCATCGATGCCGTGGTCGATCCGCACATCAACGCACTGGCCTGTGCCACCGGCACCGCACGGCCTCGCCAGCGTGCGGCACTGCGCTTCCAGAAATCCCGGCTGGTACAGATCGCACAGCGCAACGGACCGCAGGCACTCGACAACGCACAACGCAACCTGCTGCTGAGCGATCCGCTGGCACTATCGCAATTGCACCTCGCTGTGTGGAGCCACCCGGACACGCATGCCGACTGGGGCGTACCGGTGACTATGCCGCCATCTCCGTCAACTGGGCCGGCAGCCGGATAAAGAATGTCGCCCCAGCGCCATGCGCGCTGTGGACGCCGACATCGCCGTTGTGCCGCTGCACCACTGTCCGCACAAACACCAGCCCGAGCCCGATCCCTTCCGGCTGGACCTGGCCCGGAACCTGGATGCGCTGGAACGGCTGAAACAGGCGCAACTGGTCTTCGGGCGAAATGCCCCGCCCCTGGTCGATGACCTCGATCACATAGACGTGGTCCTCCGCGCGCAGGCGCAAGGTCACCGTACCCTTGGCCGGGCTGAACTTGATGGCATTGCCGGTCAGGTTGATGACCGCACGCACCAGCAGGGAACGGTCGCCCACCACCGACGCTTCACTCACCTGCAGGTCGGTCAGCAAGGTCACGCCATGCGCATTGGCCAGGACCCACATTTCATCGGAGGCATCCATGACAATCTCGACCAGGTCGAGCGGCTCCTGCCGGATGACGCTTGATTCCGCCTTGGCAAGCTGGATGAATTCGTCCGCCAACCCCAGCGTGCGGCGCGCATAGTTACTCACGCGCTGCGCCAGTTCGTTTTCGCTGACTGCCGTATTGCGGTCTTTCTGCAGTTCGAGCAAGGCGAGGATCGATGCCTGGGGAGAACGGATATCATGCGACAGGAAACGCATCATTTCCTCGCGCTTGCGCTCGGCCTGGCGAATCGAGTTGATGTCCACCCAGATGACGATATAGCCGGCCGTCGTGCCCATCGAGGTGCGCAATGGCCCGCCGCGCATTAGCATGGCTCGGCCGCTCCGGTCGGTCAGCTCGATGCCATCGACGCTACGCTCGCTCAGTGGCGCGGTCTCGCCAGCGATCAGTTGCTCGACATACCGCTGGCCGGCATCGGAGTCGGGGAACAGTTCCGCCACGATGTCGCGCAGTGCTGCGCCTCCGTCCTCCAGCCCGTCGCGCCCCACGCCCGGAACATCGAGGTGGCCGATCAGGGCGACCGCTTGCCGGTTCGCCAGCGTCACGCGCCCCCCCAGGTTACAGACCACAGTGGCATCCGGCACGCTATCGATGCCATCCGCCAGGAACTGCCGCAAATTGCGTACGCGCGATGTGACGCGGTGCATGTCCATGACACGCTGGTCGAGCGTATCGCTCATGCGATGCGTGCTGATCGCCTCATGAAACAGCACAGGCTCCTGATCAAGCCGGCTGAACTCATCCGCCAGATAGCGCAGCGCTGCCTCCTGCCGGCGCCAGCTCCATATCGGATACACCAGTGCGATCCCGATGAGTGCAGCCATCGGCGCAAACCAGACATGGGCGCGATCCAGCAGCACCAGGCAGAGCAGCAGCACGCTGACGAGAATCACACCGGTCGCCAGCAAGGCCCAGCGGGGCGGCAGCAGGAGCACGGCGCCGAGCGTCACCAGCACCGCGACCACCGACAACAGCATGCTCCACTGGCGTGACAGCGGTGCGATCTCCGAGCCGTCCATCAGGCTTTGCATGACGGTGGCGATGATCTCCACCCCGCTCATGCCCTGCCCGGATCCCGAGACGGCTGTCGGAAAGCTGTCGTTCAGGCCGGTCGCCGTCGCACCGATCAGTACATACTTGCCGGCGAACATGCTCTCCGGGACACTGCCACGCAGGACATCCACGTACGAGACCGTCTCGAAACTGCCCGGTGGACCGACGAACGGGATATACATCCACTTGTCACGCGTCCAGTTGGGCCCGAACATGGCGGATACCGGGCGCGCACGCTGTCGCCCGACATTAGGGAGCGCGCTGGGAAAACGCGGATCGTCTGCCACCATCTCGACGGCAAAATGGTCAAGTGGGTTGCGCCGGTCGCCCTCGACCAGGAAGACGCTGCGCGCAATCCCGTCGGAGTCGATTTCCAGGTTGATGTGTCCGTGCCGCGCCGCGAAGATCGACAGGGGACGTCGTACCTCCGCGCGATTGCTGCCGATCGATTCGATGGTCGCCGGCAGGACCACATGTGGGCAGCGCCGCATGGCATTGGCCAGGGCCACGTCATCGTGCGGATAGCGCTCGTCGGGTTCGGAGAGGATCAGCGCCAGACCGAGGGCGCGGGGCTGCATGTCCGGGGTGGCACAGATGTGCGTCAGCAGCGAGGCATGCAGGGCGCGCCGCCACGGCCAGCGGCCGAGGGCCTGGATGCTGGCATCGTCGATCGCCACGATCACGATTTCCGGGGAGGGCGTGCGATGCAGGCGGGCAATACTGTGATCGTAGAGCGCCTGGTCAGGGCGTCCCAGGCCGCTGAACGATGCGGCATATGCTGTGAGGATGACGATGATCGGCGCGAAAATCAGCCACTCGACGATCGTGCGCCGGGTAAAGCTGGCCGTAGTGTCGGCGCTCTTCATCGCATGGATCCTCGCTTGGGTCCGGGCCTGGGTTCACCGCCGTCGCGGTGCGCGGCCCACTCCGGCACGCCGCCGGCAAGACAGTCAGACTCAGCGGGTGATGCAATGAATTTAGCAAACTCCCGTCAACCGGTCGAGCATCCGCCACGATTTAGGGCGCAGACAAGAAAATTCTTAAAATCCATGTGCTCGCATGGCATGCGCGGTCAGTCTCCGGTGCACCATGCCAGCAAGCATGTCCGGTATCTCGGGGAGGGTTGGCAAACAGGAAGGGCGCGGCGGAAGCCGCCGTCTCAGCGCGAAATCTGGCCGCAGGAAAAAAGCGGAAGGGGGCCGGCGGCGACGGACGCGCCACCGGGCAAGTAGCGTTACTTGACGCCGGAGATCTGGTACAGCGAAGTCGAACGCGCGCCGCTGCGGCAATAGGCCAGCACCGGCGCCGGCATGTCCTGCAGCAGCTTGGCGAAGGCCGCGCCGTCAGCCGGCGTAATCATGCCTGGCACCACCGGCAGGTAGGCAAACGACAGGCCATGGGCCTGCGCGGCTTCCGCCACTGCAGCGCTGGCCGGCTGGTCAGGACCACCCTCGCCATCGGGACGGTTGCAGACAATCGAACGGAACCCGGCGGCGGCGATCGCAGCCACATCCGCGGCGTCGATCTGGCCGGCGGTTGCGAACTGCGGCGTATGTTGCGTGACGGTGAGCGTCATGATGAAACATCCTTCATTCAGAGAGATCACTGACTAAAACGACTGAAACGGTAGACCGCCATGCCAGCAAGCATGGCGGCCATGAATATCCAGGCCTTGGCATAACCTGCTGCCGCACCGACGATGGCCGGGCCGGGACAGAATCCCGCCACGCCCCAACCCATGCCGAACAGCACGGCGCCAATGACCAGCCGGCGATCGATTTGGGTGGCTTCCGGGAGGCGGATCGGCCCGCCCAGCACCGTCCGGCCCCGGCGCCGCGCCAGCGCGAAAGCAATCGAACCAACCGCGACCGCGCCCCCCATGACCAGCGCCAGAGAGGGATCCCAGCGCCCGGCCAGATCAAGAAATCCCAGGACCTTGGCCGGATTGCTCATGCCGGACAGGATCAGCCCCAGCCCGAACAGCAGCCCAGCGGAAAATGCACCGACCGTTATCATACTGCGCCTCCCAGAACATGGCGTACCACATATACGGTAACGAAGCCTGCCGCCATGAACAGCAGGGTCGCCGCCAGGGAACGCGGCGAAGCTCGCGACACGCCGCACACGCCGTGCCCGCTGGTGCACCCGGAGCCGAGCTGCGTGCCGTACCCGACCAGCAGCCCGGCCACAATCAGCTGCAGCGGACCTGCCTCGATCACGGCTACCGGCATCGCGGCAAACAGCCGCCACGCAAACGGCGCGGCCACCAGGCCGAGCAGGAATGCGACACGCCAGCGCCGGTCCCCCGCCGGCGCGCGCAACAGGCCCCCGAGAATGCCGCTGATGCCGGCGATCCGGCCATTGACCAGCAGGAACAGCGCTGCGGCGAGGCCGATAAGGAGCCCGCCCGCGAGGGCTGTCCAGGGCGTGAAATTTAGCCAGTCCAGTGTCATGCTGCCTCCCCGGGTTCGCAATAGAGACGGTGCAACGTATTCATCACTTCGATCGCTTCGGTGCCCGCCAGCCGGTAATAGATATATTTACCCTCGCGCCGGGTGGCCACCAGGCCTTCGTCGCGCAACACCGCCAGTTGCTGCGAGAGGGTTGGCTGGCGGATGTCGAGACATTCCTCGAGCCCGCCGACATTCGCTTCGCCCTGGGCCAACTGGCACAGGATCACCAACCGGTCTTCATTGGCCAGGGCCTTGAGCAGGCCGCAGGCCTGCCCCGCGGCATGGCGCAACAGGCTGACATCCGGGGACTGTACGGTTTCGTTCATGCAGATATGCTCCTGAGAGACTTCATTATATTGACAAACAATATATAAATCAATAATATGATTTCATTGGGCCATGAGGAGACCTGCCGTGCCAGCCAATGTGGAAGCCTTTTTCGATCCTGTGACCGCCACCGTCACCTATGTCGTGTACGAAGCTCCCGGATCGCGCTGCGCGATCATCGACTCGGTGCTCGACTACGATCCCAAGGCCGGACGCACATCTACCACGTCGGCAGATCGCGTCATCGCGTTCGTACGCGCGCAGCGGCTGACGGTCGACTGGCTGCTGGAAACCCACGCGCATGCCGACCATCTCTCGGCGGCACCCTATCTGCGCCAGCAACTCGGCGGGCGCATTGCCATTGGCGAGCAGATCCGCACGGTGCAACGCACCTTTCGACCGATCTTCAACCTCGAACCGGAATTTCGCCTCGACGGCTCGCAGTTCGACTACCTGTTCGCGCCCGACGAGATTTTCCAGATTGGCAATTTGCGGGCGCAAGCCTGGCATGTACCGGGACACACGCCGGCCGACATGGCGTACCGCATCGAGGGCGATGGCGAGCACAGCGAGATCGTGTTCGTCGGCGACACGCTATTTATGCCCGATGTCGGTACAGCGCGCTGCGATTTTCCCGGAGGCGACGCACACCATCTCTATCAGTCCATCCAGCGCCTGCTCGGCCTGCCGCCCGACACGCGGCTGATGATGTGCCACGATTACCCGCCGCCCGGGCGCGAACCGGCCTGGGAAACGACTGTCGCCGCCCAGCGCGCGCGCAATATCCACGTGCATGACGGCATCAGCGAAGCGGATTTCGTCGCCATGCGTGAGCAGCGCGATGCGACCCTGGCGATGCCCACGCTGATCCTGCCCGCGATCCAAATCAATATCCGGGCAGGCGACCTGCCGCCACCAGAAGCCAACGGCACGCGCTACCTGAAAATCCCGCTTGATCGCCTGTAATGGCACGGCAGGCGTGTGCCCGGGCCCAATCTCGGGCACACTGCTGCCTTCCGCATTCCAGAACAGCCCAATGAACGCACCTGCCGTCCTGCAGTGGACCGAAGACGACACGCCGCACAGCGCCCGCTGGCATTCCGAGGCAGCCGCGCCTCCGCCGCGCCGCGTCGTGGTCGCGGACGACCGCATGCCGGCGGACACGGCATACCGTCTCATGTGCGAGGGTACAGCCCTGCTGTGGCGTGGCGATTTTCACAACGCACGCCAGCTGCTGCAAGCCGTGGCGCGACGTGTCGACGAGCCGCGCCGCAAACCCAAGGCCCCACCTGCCACGCCACTCGACGCCTTCAACCGCTATCGCCTCACGCAGGCGCAGCGCGCCCGCACCCTCGGCATGCTGCTGATTCCCGTGGACGCCGGTCACGTCATTCCGCTACGGCGCGCGCCCGATGTGCGGCAGGCCTGCGAAGAAGCGCATGGCCCCGCCGACACGCCCTACGTGATGTCGCTGCGCGAACTGCAGGGCATCGTCGGCGCGCACGAGTGGCGCAAGAAGGGCGTGTCCGTGGCCGCGCTGAATGCCACGATCCATCCGCACTACGGCGTGTTCTCGCCGGTACGTGGCGAATATCTCGAACTGGTCGCCGCCGCCCCGCTACCCGAGACCGATCTCGCCTTCGATATCGGCACGGGCACCGGCGTACTCGCGGCCATCTTGGCACGGCGCGGCATAACGCGTGTCGTTGCCACCGACCAGGATCCCCGTGCGCTGGCCTGCGCCGCCGAAAACATGGCGCGGCTCGGCCTGGCCGGTCAGGTCGAATTGCTGCAGGCCGACCTCTTCCCGGCCGGACGCGCGCCACTCGTCGTCTGCAACCCGCCCTGGCTGCCAGCGCGTCCCGCGACGCCGCTGGAACACGCCGTCTATGACCCGGACAGCCGCATGTTGCGCGGCTTCCTGCAGGGATTGCCCGCGCATCTCGACACCGGCGGCGAAGGCTGGCTGATCCTGTCCGACCTGGCCGAGCACCTCGGCCTGCGCGCCCCGGACATGGTGCGCGAGACCATCGCAGCCGCCGGCCTGCGCGTGATCGAGCGCCATGACACGCGCCCAACCCATCCCAAGGCCACCGCTGCGACGGATCCGCTGCATGCCGCGCGACGCCAGGAGATCACTTCGCTATGGCGGCTGACCCACGCGTGATGCCCACATGAGGCCCAGGTGAAGCCCGCGCCGCTCGAGGTTGACGGATTTCCTGTAGCGGCTATACTGGGCCATCGACTTTGACAGCATCCATCAGCACGCCGTGACTTTGCCACTTAACGCCTCGCCTGCGCTGCGCTCCTTCGGGAACGCGGGTCGCGCTCGCGTTGCGTTTGCCGGCATGCTGACCTTTTCGCGTCAATTCGCGCGTACGCCGCAGATCATTGCGGGCAACGCGGAACGCGCCTGCTGCAAAGACCTCGCCTGCCTCTCCTAAGCTCGGCGAAGGTCTACCGGCCACACCGCGGGATCTCCCACGGCCGCCCCTTCCCGAGCACCTCACTCCCCGATACCTGACCCACTGATTACGCAGCGCGTGCTGAGGCACGGACGCCCGGCGTAATCCATTTTGCTTGTGCCGCAAGGATGCGGCCATAGCGGAGGAAACTCGCCATGAACCAACGAATCCTGTCCTACCAGGACGCCCTGCTCCTGAGCAAGCTGTCGGAACACCTGCTGCGCGTTGCCGGTCCCGAGACGTATGCTGCCGAACAACTGGTGGAGATCCTGTCCACCGCCACCATCCTGCCCGACGGCGAAATCCGCGAGGATCGCGTCGGGATCGGCAGCCTGGTGGTCTATCACGAGGCCGGCCAGCGCGAGCGCGACACCGCCACCATCGTCCCGCCGGAAGACGGCAACCCCTCGCTGGGCCGCATCTCGGTGCTGACACCCATGGCACTGGCCCTGATCGGCCGCAAGGTGGGCACGACCGTGGAAGTGCCGCTGCCGCTGCAGCGCACCAAACAGTTCACCATTGCAGAGATCCAGTGCGCCACGGAACTGAGGAGGCTGGAGTAATGCGGGCGGCATATTACAAAGCCCTGCTAGCCATAATAGCCACTGCGGCCGTATACTACGCGCTCGATTTTTGAATTGAGGGACCGCGCGTGCTCGCTCGGTCCCTCGCCCAACCGAGCCCCCACGTTAATGACTCTACCTTCCCTCGACAGCTTTCTCAGCCAGGTGGCATCTCGTGACCCTAACCAGCCGGAGTTCCTCCAGGCGGTGAAAGAAGTGATGCACAGCCTGTGGCCCTTTCTGCAGCAGTATCCGGAATATGCCAAGCATGGCCTGCTGGAACGTCTCGTCGAGCCGGAGCGGATCATCCAGTTCCGCGTGTCGTGGACGGACGACAAAGGCCAGGTGCACGTCAACCGTGCCTGGCGCATCCAGCACAGTTCGTCCATCGGCCCGTTCAAGGGCGGCATGCGCTTCCACCCGACCGTTAATCTTTCGGTCCTCAAATTCCTCGCCTTCGAGCAGACTTTCAAGAACGCCCTGACGACCCTCCCCATGGGCGGCGCCAAGGGCGGTTCGGACTTCGACCCCAAGGGCAAGTCGGAACTCGAAGTGATGCGCTTCTGCCAGGCCCTCATGACCGAGCTCTATCGCCACATCGGCTCCGATACCGACGTACCGGCCGGCGACATCGGCGTGGGCGGACGTGAAGTCGGCTTCATGGCCGGCATGATGAAGAAGCTTTCGAACGACACATCGAGCGTATTCACCGGCAAGGGCGTAACCTTCGGCGGCAGCCTGATGCGTCCGGAAGCCACCGGCTACGGTACGGTGTACTTCGCGCAGGAAATGCTGCGCAAGCATGGCGATGGCTTTGAAGGCAAGCGCGTGCTGATCTCCGGTTCGGGCAACGTGGCGCAGTACGCCGCCGACAAGGCCATCGAACTCGGCGCCAAGGTCCTGTGCGTGAGCGACTCGGGCGGCACCATGCTGTACCCGGAAGGGATGAGCGAAGCGCAGCTCGCCGAACTGATGGAATTCAAGAACGAAGAGCGCGGCCGCCTCGCCGATTTCGCACAGCGCCACAAGCTGCCGTTCGAAGCTGGCAAGCGACCCTGGCACATCCCGGCGGACATCGCCCTGCCGTGCGCCACCCAGAACGAACTCGACGCCAACGATGCGGAAACCCTGCTCGCCAACGGCGTGAAGTGCGTGGCCGAGGGCGCCAACATGCCGTCCACACTAGAAGCCGTGGACCGCTTCCTGGCCGCGCGCATCCTGTATGCACCGGGCAAGGCCAGCAACGCCGGTGGCGTGGCCACCTCGGGCCTGGAAATGTCGCAGAACGCCATGCGCCTGTCGTGGCAGCATGCCGAAGTGGACGAGAAACTGCACGCCATCATGAAGGAAATCCACCTGAACTGCATCATGCATGGCCAGAAGGACGACGGCTTCGTCAACTACGTCGACGGCGCGAACATTGCCGGCTTCGTTAAGGTTGCCAATGCCATGCTGGGCCAGGGCGTGATCTGATCCACCGCTATCCGCAGCACTGCAACACCCTGACACGGCGCGCCGTCCGGCAATCGGGCGGCGCGCCGTTGCATTTGGTGGACGCACGCACCGCGTCCTCCAGGAATGTGCGGCGCTTACCCCCCATTTTTTCGCTTTACCGATCCGTATTCCATTCCTACACTGATCGTTACCACGTTGCGCCAGAACTGGCACCTCAAGTCAGTCGTCGCACGGGAATGGGGAAAAGGGATGGGGGTGTCTCTCAACGCACATCACCTGCTCGTGGCAGGCGTGGTGCCACTGGCCATTGTGATCGCCGCTGTCGCCATCGTACGCGGCGGGGAGGCTGGCAGCCTGCGTGCGCAAGCCTTCGCACAGCAGCAGCAGGCCGCCATCGATGAAGCAGCTCCGCTCGATGCCGCCATCGATGTCCACTTCGACACCCTGACCCGCCTGCGCAGTCAATTGAGCTCGCTTGCAGTGCTTCCGGTTGCGGCACGCCAGCTCTCTGCTGACGACCCGACCGTCAACGCACTCTTCGCCGTCTCCCCCAATGGCCGAATCCAGGTCCATGGCGCACAGCGCCCGACCGCCCTGCAGATTCCTGACCAAGAGCTGATGACCTGGCTCGGTGGTTCCGCGACGGCGTATCTCTCGGTACCCGTCCAGAGCAACGCGACTGGTACCCCCATGATCGCCATTGCCGTTCCTTGGCGCGATGCTCCCCAGCAGGCCGGCCTGATCGGCTTGCAGATCGATCTCTCAGATGAGCCTGCGCTGCGTGCCCTGACCCATCCGGCCACGCACCCTGGCACCAAGCGCTGCCTGCACGCAGGCGGACAGGTTCTGCAGATCAATGCCCGCACCGATGGCAGCGTGCGGCTCGATCCGGTCTCCGATTGCAGTCCGCCAGCCCCTGCGGCCGCGCCCTGGCTCGATCACCTCTTTCCGGTAGGGGATGTCACGGCCTACGTCCCGTTGCCACACACCGGCTGGATGCTCGAACGCACCACGCCGGCGCGCGAGGCGTTCGCCCCGTTCCGGGCGGCCCAGGCCACGCTCGGCATCGTGGCACTGGCAATTCTCGCCATCTCGCTGGGTACGGCATGGTGGCTGTTCCGGCTGCTGATGCAGCCCTTGCGCGAACTGCAGCGGCTGACGGCACTCACCGAGCCCGGTACGCGTCCGCCGCCCGCCACCGAGATCACCGCCCTGACCGACGCATTCCGCCATTCCCTGATCCACCTGCGGCGTCGCGTCCGGCTCGTCACGCACGCCTGCGATCATGCGACCCAGGTCGCCGAACGCGCGACGCTGACCGCCGACCTGTTTCCCGACCTGGCTGGGTTGATCGGACCCGACCGCTGTTTCATTCACGTCAACAAGCCGCACGAGGCGCTGTTCGGCAAGCCGGCTTCCGCCATCATCGGCCGGCCAGTCCATGAGTTGTGGGGACATGAATCGTTTGCCGAGATGGAGCCGTTCCTGACCCAGGCACTGCAAGGCAGCGCCGCGACCTTTACCATGCGCCACGGTCCGCCGCGCACCGCGCGCTGGCTGGAAACCACCTACCAGCCCGTGCTGACGCCCGAGACCGGCGACGTGCGCGCCGTGCACTTCCGCGTGCGCGATCTCACCACCGAGCGGCACAACGCATTGCGTCTGCAGCGCGAAGTACAGACCGATGCGCTGACCGGCCTGCTGAATCGGCGCGGCTTCAACTTCCGTCTCGAGCGGGCCTTGGCGCGGACCAGTGGCGACGGCGGCGCGATCACGCTGATGTATGTCGACCTGGACCGCTTCAAGGAAGTTAACGACACCTACGGCCATGCCGTCGGCGATGAACTGCTGCGCACCTTTGCCCAGCGGCTGACCCATGCGGTGCGCAGCAATGATGCGCTCGGCCGCCTCGGCGGCGACGAGTTCGTCATCCTCATCGAGGGCGACGAAGCCGCATATACCGATCGCGTTGCCAGAGCCGTCCTGGCCTGCGCACAACTGAGCTTCAACCTGCGCGAGCATTGGGTAGAGATTGGCGCCAGCATTGGCATAGCGTCGGGCCGCGGCGGCGAAAAAACCGTCCACCAGCTGTGCGAAGAAGCCGACGCCGCGCTCTACCAGGCCAAGCGCGACGGCAAAAACTGCTTCCGCCGCTTCCGCATCTCCGCCGCGGCGTAGCACAAGGTCCCCGCCAGCCACACTGTGGCACACTGGCGGCCATGCTTTCCCTCAAGTATCTCAGTGGCTACCCGCCTGAACTGCTCGCCCAGGTCAGGCAGCTCATCGATTCCGGGCGGCTTGGCACGCATCTCGAGACACGCTATCCGGAACGCCACGACATCCAGACCGACCGCGCGTTGTATGACTTCGTGATGGAGCTGAAGCAGCGCCACCTGCGCACCGCGCCACCGATCCACCGCGTCAGCTATGAAGCGCGCCTCGATGTCGTGCGCAATGCCCTGGGGCTGCACACCACGACCTCACGCGTGCAGGGCGGCAAACTCAAGGCCAAGAAGGACATCCGCATCGCGGCCCTGTTCAAGGACGCGCCACCGGAATTCCTCCACATGATCGTCGTGCACGAACTGGCCCACCTGCGCGAGAGCGATCACAACAAGGCGTTCTACCGGCTATGCGACAGCATGCTGCCTGGCTATCACCAACTCGAGTTCGATCTGCGCCTGTATCTCACCTGGCGCGACCTGCGTCAGGGCAAGACCTGATCCGCATGAAGCAAAATGGCCTCGCTATGCGAGGCCATTTTGTACGACCGGTCAAACCGGACGGATCAGTCCTTGGCGGCAGCGCCAGCCACGGCCATGGTCTCGCGCTCTTCCTCGAAGGCACGCTTGGCATAGGCCGTGTAATCCGCCGAGTTGCGGTAGTTGATGTTCAGGCCCACCTGGCTGGCAAATGCCTTGAACTTCGGATCGTCGAGTGCCGACTTGAATGCTTCGTCAAGCTTCTGCACGACCGGCTGCGGCACGCCCACGGGCGCGATGATGCCGAACGGCGAGGCCTGCACCACCGGAAAGCCGAGTTCCTTGGCGGTCGGCGCGTCCGGGTAGTCGGCCGAACGCTTCTCGCCAAAGGTTGCCAGGATGCGGATCTTGTTGGTCTGCACGAACGGCACCATGCTGTTCGCCACCGTCGTCACCTGGGTATTGTGGCCAAGCATCGAAGTGATGGCTTCGGAGTCGCCCTTGAACGGCACGTGCGTCCACTGCGCCCCCGTGTTTTTGCCGAGCATCACCATGGCGAGGTGGTGGCTGCTGTAGGTGCCCGAGGTGCCATACGAAATGTTCGCGCCCGGCGCCTTGGCCGCGTTGACCAGATCCTTCAGCGTCTTGTATGGCGAATCGGCATTCACCCCCACGGCAGAGCTGTAGCCGGCGATCATCGAGATATAGGTGAAGTCCTTGCGTGGGTCGAAACGCGTCTTTTGCATGTGCGGCACACGGAACACACCGATCGGCGCCATCGACAGCAGATAGCCGTCAGCCGGCTGGCCCACCAGTTGCGTCGCACCCATGGTGCCATTCACACCCGGACGGTTGTCGACCACGATCGGCTGGCCCAGCTTCTTGGCGGCGATGTCAGTCAGCTGGCGCGCCACCTGGTCGGTGATGCCGCCGGCCGCATACGGCACGATCAGGCGAATGGGACGGTCCGGGAACGACTGGGCCGCAGCGCCGCCGGCCACCAGCATGGAGAGGAGAGCGGCTGCGCCGCGCAGTTTGCGAATCATGTTTCTTGTCTCCTGATACGACAGCTTACAGTGTTAGCACACTTCGAAAAGTCCGGCGGCACCCATGCCGCCGCCAATACACATCGTGACGACCACATAGCGGACCCCACGGCGTTTTCCTTCAATCAGGGCATGGCCCACGAGACGTGAACCGGTCACGCCGTAGGGATGCCCCACGGCGATGGCACCGCCGTTCACGTTCAGCCGGTCGTCCGGAATGCCCAGACGATCGCGGCAATACAGCACCTGCACGGCGAACGCTTCGTTCAGTTCCCACAGGCCGATATCCTCGACACGCAGCCCGGTCCGCTCCAGCAGGCGCGGGATGGCGAACACCGGGCCGATGCCCATTTCATCGGGCTCGCAGCCGGCCACGGCATAACCGCGGAAAATGCCCATCGGCGCAATGCTGCGGCGCTTGGCCTCGTCGGCGCCCATGACCACGCAGGCCGAGGCGCCATCCGAGAACTGGCTCGCGTTACCGGCCGAGATCACGCCACCCGGCAGCGCCGGACGGATATTGCAGATACCTTCGTAGGTGGTGCCGGCGCGAATCCCTTCGTCGGCGCTGAGCGTGATTTCCTGCGTCGAGACCTTGCCGCTCTTGTCGCTCACCGCCATGGTGGTCGTCACCGGCACGATCTCGTCGTCGAACAGCCCGGCCGCCTGCGCCGCGGCGGCGCGCTGCTGGCTGCGCGCGCCATACTGGTCCTGCAGTTCGCGCGAGATGCCGTAGCGCTTGGCCACCATCTCGGCGGTCTGCAGCATGTTCCAGTAGATCTCCGGCTTGTGTTCCTTGAGCCAGTCGTCGTGCTGGAAATGGCGGTTGACTTCGTTCTGCACGCACGAGATCGACTCCACGCCACCAGCGACATAGATGCCGCCCTCGCCCGCTATCACGCGCTGCGCGCTCTGAGCAATGGCCTGCAGGCCGGACGAACAGAAACGGTTGAGCGTCATGCCCGCCACCGACACCGGCATGCCGGCCCGCAAGGCAATCTGGCGCGCGATATTGCTGCCGGTCGCTCCTTCAGGCTTGGCGCAGCCCATCACGACATCCTCGATGTCAGCCGGGTCCAGGCCCGCGCGCTCGACTGCAGCGCGCACCGCGAATGCGCCGAGCGTCGCGCCATGGGTCATATTGAAAGCGCCGCGCCAGGACTTGGCGAGCGGCGTACGTGCAGTAGAAACGATGACGGCTTCGGTCATAAATCTTCTCTCCGGCACGCGCGCTGGCGTGCCTGCAATCATGGGCAATTGAGAAATGCGGTTCAGGTCAGATCGGCAAAGCCACGGCCTTCGGCCACGCAGCGCTCGAGCAGCGGCGCCGGTGTCCAGAAGGCTCCACCACCTACGCCGCGCGCTGCGTAACCGCGGATCGCGCGCAGCACGTTGAACAGGCCCACGCTTTCGGCGTAGTGCATCGGACCGCCACGGAAGGCCGGAAAGCCATAGCCCGTGAGGAATACCGCGTCAAGATCGGAGGCGCGCTGCGCGATCCCTTCTTCCAGCAGCCGCGCGCCTTCGTTGACCAGCGCGAAGACGGTGCGCTCGACGATCTCCTGGTCACTGATACGGCGGCGCGTGATGCCGTGCTGCGCGCTGTATGCCTCGATCAGTGCGCGCACTTCCGGATCCGGGATCGGATCGCGCTTGCCCGGCTCGTAGCGATACCAGCCCTTCCCGGCCTTCTGCCCGAGACGCCCGGCCTCGCACAGCGGATCGGCCACGCGTGCAAATGCCTGGTCGGGATACTCCACGTAACGCCGCTTGCGGATGGCCCAGCCGATGTCGTTGCCGACCATGTCGTTCATGCGGCACGGACCCATCGCCATGCCGAATTTTTCGAGCGCGCGGTCCACCTGCTCGGGCAATGCGCCTTCTTCGAGCAGAAAATGTGCCTGGCGGATGTAGCGGTCCAGCATGCGGTTGCCGATAAAACCATCGCACACACCAGACAGCACGCCCACCTTGCTGAAGCGCTTGGCCAGCGCCATGGCCGTAGCAATGACATCCGGTGCGGTGGCCGCACCCTGCACCACTTCCAGCAGGCGCATCACATTCGCGGGGCTGAAAAAATGCAGGCCGACCACATCCTGCGGACGCCGGGTGAATGCCGCGATGCGGTTCACGTCGAGCGTGGACGTATTCGTCGCCAGGATCGCACCCGGCTTCATGACTTCGTCGAGCGTGCGGAACACAGTTTCCTTGACACCCCAGTCTTCGAACACCGCCTCGATCACCACATCGGCCTGCGCGATATCTGCGTACTGCAACGTCGGGCGAATCAGCGCCATGCGCTGGTCGACCTGCGCCTCGGTCAGCCGGCCCTTCTTGGCGCTCGTCTCATAGTTGCGGCGGATGATGCCGAGGCCCCGATCCAGCGCCTCCTGCGAAGTCTCGAGCAGCCACACCGGGATGCCGGCGTTGGCGAAATTCATGGCGATACCGCCACCCATGGTGCCCGCACCGATCACCGCGCCAGCCTGCACATCGCGCGCTTGCGTGCCGGCAGGCAAAGCCGGAATCTTCGGCGCCTCACGCTCGGCGAAAAAGCCGTGCTGCAGGGCGCGTGCCTCCGGGCTGCGCGACAGCTCTACGAACATCGCGCGCTCCTTGGGCAGACCGATATCGAATGGCTCGAGCGCGGCCGCGACGGCGTCCACGCATTTCAGCGGCGCCGGCAAATTGGGCGAACGCGCCTGCACGATGCGGCGCGCATGCTGGAAGAACGCATCGGCACCTGCCAGCTTGACCTGGCGGTCGCGCACGCGGGGCAACGGTCGGCTATCCGCGACCTCTTGCGCCAGGGCCAGTGCGGCAGACAGGACTTCGCCGTCGACCACACGGTCGAACAGCGGCGCACCCAACGCAGCAGCAGTAACCGTCTTGCCGGTCACGATCATGTCAAGGGCGGCTTCCACACCCAGCAGGCGCGGCAGGCGCTGCGTGCCGCCCGCCCCCGGCAGGATGCCGCGCTTCACTTCAGGCAAGGCGACCTGGGTGCCAGCCTGCGCCACGCGATAGTGACAGGCCAGCGCCAGCTCAAGGCCACCACCCATGGCCACGCCTTCAATGGCGGCGATGACCGGCTTGCTGGTGTCGTCGAGGATGCGCAGCACCGTGCTGAGCGTGGGCTCCTGCGTGGCCGCGGACGTGCCGAACTCGCGCATGTCCGCACCGGCGCTGAAGTAGCGGCCGGCGCCGACGATCACGATGGCGCGGACGGCCACATCGGTATGCGCCCGATCCACGCCTTCGACAATGGCGCTACGAACGGCATGCGAAAGTGGATTGACCGGAGGCTGGCTGAGCGTGGTGACGGCGACACCGTTCTCGACGCGATAGAGCGGACAAGGCGACTGACTCACTACGACTCCTGATGCACAAGGGCCATCGCGCGCAGTGCCGAGGCGGCTGAAGCACTTTATGTCCCCTGATAGTTATTCTGCTATGCAGAATTAAGTTCTGCATTTTTATATCGTACTGCCACGAGTACCGGATGTAAACAGTTTATCAGCCACATGATTGACATGGAGTTCAACAGCAAAAGCCCCTTGCCTGCCTGGCACGGCTTGCGCTATTCTCGATGCATATTTGCAGAACAATATTCTGCATAGCAGAATTAACAGCCAGAGACAGATCCATGACATCGATGCTCATCAACCGGGAAGACCTCGACTTCCTGCTGTTCGACCTCGTGCAGGCCGAGACCCTGGTCACGCGTGACCGCTACGCTGAACACTCCGCCGACACCTTCCGCGCCATCATCGAGGCCGCGCACACGCTGGCCGAGGAAAAATTCGCGCCGCACAACCGCAAGGCGGACGAGAACGAACCGACCTTTGATGGCGAGCGCGTGCATATGATTCCGGAAGTCGCCGAGGCGGTGAAAGCCTTTGCGGACGGTGGCTTCATGGCCGCGCCGCACGACGAGGAATGGGGCGGCATGCAGTTGCCGATCACCATCAACCAGGCCTGTCTCGCGTTGTTCCGCGCCGCCAATGTCGGTTCGTCAGCGTACTCATTCCTGACCTCGGCCAATGCCAACCTGATCCGCGCGTTCGGCACGGAGAGCCAAAAGCAGCGCTTCCTCCCGCCGATGTTCGAAGGCCGCTGGTTCGGCACGATGGCCCTGACCGAGCCGCACGCCGGCTCGTCGGTGCCCGACATCCGCACCACCGCCACGCCGGTGGGAGACGGCACCTACCGCATCAAGGGCAACAAGATCTTCATCTCGGGCGGCGATCACGAGCTGGGCGAGAACATCGTGCATCTCGTGCTGGCCCGCCTGCCCGGCGCCCCGGCCGGCGCGCGCGGCATCTCGCTGTTCCTCGTGCCGAAGTTCCGCGTGGATGCCGACGGCAAGCCGGGTGCGCGCAACGACGTCGCGCTGGCTGGCCTGATCCACAAGATGGGATATCGCGGCACCACCTCGACCATGCTCAACTTCGGCGAGAACGATGACTGCATCGGCGAGCTGATCGGCGAGGAAAACCGCGGCCTCACCTGCATGTTCCACATGATGAACGAGGCGCGCATTGGCGTTGGCATGGGCGGCACGATGCTCGCCTATACAGCTTACCTGCACGCCGCCGAGTACGCCCGGACACGCGCGCAAGGCCGCCCCATCGAAGCCAAGGATCCGACTGCACCGCAGGTGCCGATCATCGAGCACGCCGATGTGCGCCGCATGCTGCTGATCCAGAAATCCTATGTGGAAGGCGCGCTCGGCCTGTGCTTCTATGCCGCCCGCCTGGCCGACGATGCCCGGACCGCGCCCGATGCGGCGGAACGTGCGGATGCCGAGCAATTGCTGGCCCTGCTGACCCCCATCGTCAAATCGTGGCCCGCGCAGTTCTGCCTGGAAGCCAACCACCTCGCCATCCAGATTCATGGCGGCTACGGCTACACACGCGAATATCCGGTGGAACAGTTCTACCGCGACAACCGCCTCAACGCGCTGCACGAAGGCACGCACGGCATCCAGGGCATCGACCTGCTGGGCCGCAAGGTCGCGCTCGAAGACGGCGCGGTGCTCGCACTGCTGCGCAGGCGCATTGCCGCCACCGCCGACAGCGCGCGCGCCTGCGGCAATGCCGAACTGGCCAGCCACGCCGACGCCCTGCAAGCCGAGTGGGACACCATTGCCGAGACCACCACGCAGCTGCGCGCCGTCACGAAGGAAGACATCCGCCGTGGCCTGGCGAATGCCAGCCTGTATCTCGACATGTTCGGTCACGGCGTGATCGCCTGGATCTGGCTGCAGCAGGCGGTTGCCGCGCACCAGGCGCAGCAGGCCGGCACGCGCAGCGCGGCCTTCTGCGCTGGCAAGCTGGCTGCCGCACGCTGGTTCTTCAACTGCGAGCTGCCGAAGGCCGGTCCCCAACATGCACTGCTGCGCCGGCTCGATGCCACGGCGCTTGACGCGCAGGCCGACTGGTTCTGAGCGGCCGCGATGACAACAGGTGGCGCTGGCACGGCACACGGATGCGCAGACACATCAGCACTTCGCACGGTGCCAGACGCCCCGGCAACGAGACAACACACAGGCGTGGCTCATCCTGCCCAGCCCGGCTTCCTGATGGCAGCCGCGCTGAGGATGGCCACTCCCTCAACGACCTATCCGACCAAGATGAGTACTCAAGATCTTCTCCAAGGCCTGCCTGAACGGCTGCATGAAACCATCGCCGAATGGGTGAGCAAGCAGCCCGATGCACTCGCCGTCGAGGATGACCTCACCGCGCTGAGCTACGGACAGTTCGATGCCGCCACCATCGCCGCCGCACAAAAGCTGACCGAACTGGGCGTGCGCGCCGGCGACCGCGTTATCTTCGTGGCCGAGAATTGCGTGGCGCTCGCGGTGCTGTTCTTCGCCATGAGCCGGCTCGATGCGTGGGCGTGCGTCGTCAATGCGCGCTTGTCCGCCGCGGAGATCGAAGCCATCCGCGCGCACTCCGACGCGCGCCGCGTGTTCTACCTGCACCGCCTGTCCCCGGCCGCTGCGGCACATGCCGATGCCGCCGGCGCCGTGCAAGTGGATTTCGAAGCCATCGGTGCAGTACGTACCGGCCCTCGCAACACCACTTGCACACCGGAACCAGTCGAAGCCGCCGGCGCCGACCAGGTGGCCGCGCTCATCTACACCTCGGGCACCACCGGCAAACCCAAGGGCGTGATGCTCACGCACCGCAACCTGATCTTCGTAGGCGATACCTATCGCCGCAACCGCATGCAGACCCCGGCCGACAAAGCCTACGCGATCCTGCCGATGTCGCATGTCTATGGCCTGTCGTCGGTATTGATCGGCATGCTGGTCAGTGGCGGCGCGCTGCTGCTCGAATGCCGCTTCGACCCCGCACGCGTGGCCGACGCATGGGCACGGCGCGGCATCACCGTGATGCACGGCGTGTCGGCCATGTACGCCAAGCTGCTCGAATGGTCGCGTCAGACTGGCACGCCCTTGCACGCGCCGCACCTGCGCATCGCCCAGGGTGGCGGCGGTCCGCTGTCGCAGTCGCTGAAAGACGATTTTGAACAGACCACGGGCGTGGTCCTGCATCTCGGCTACGGCATGACGGAGACCTCGCCTACCGTCGCGCAGACACGCCTGGACAAACCTTCGCGCGATGTCTCGTCGGGCCAGCCGATACCCGGTATCGAACTGCGCCGCGTTGACAGCGACGGCAACGACGTCGGCCCGGATGCGGTCGGCGAGGTGCTGGTGCGCGGCCCCAACGTCATGAAAGGCTACTATCGCGATCCGGAACAGACTGCCCTCGCACTCTCCGCCGACGGCTGGCTGCGTACCGGCGATCTGGGCCGGCAGGACGCCGAGGGCAACCTCACCATCGTGGGACGCGCCAAGGAGTTGATCATTCGCTCCGGCTTCAACGTCTATCCGGTCGAAGTCGAAAGTGCCATCAACGCCCATCCTGAAGTGCTGCAGTCCGCCGTGGTGGGACGCGAAGTCACGGACAACGAAGAGGTCGTCGCCTTCCTCGAAACCCGCGAGAACGCCACGCTCACGCCTGAGACGCTTGAAACATGGCTGCGCGAGCGGCTGTCTCCCTATAAAATCCCCAGCGAAATCGTCATTCTGGAACATCTGCCCGCGGCTGCCACGGGCAAGATCCTGAAAACAGAGCTCAAGCGCATGGCTGCCGCCCGCCGGCACGCCTGATGCGTCGAGGCCAACGGGAAGAGACATGAGAGGGAAGACTACCGGTGTGGCGCGTCCGACGACGGATGCTACTTTGAACGCCGCATCGAACACTAGGTCGCACGCCGCGGAAGACCGCCATTTCGTGACCGCGCTAGCGCGCGGCCTCGACGTGCTGTCGTGCTTCCGCGATGCCAGCAAGCTGCTCGGCAACCAGGAAATCGCCGAGCGCTGCCACTTGCCGAAATCGACCGTCTCGCGCCTGACCTACACGCTGACGCGACTCGGCTATCTCGATCTCATCAAGGATGTAGGCAAGTACCGGCTCGGTACCGCCTCAGCTGCGCTGGGCGCTTCGGCGCTCAGCAAGTTCGATGCGCGGCTGGTCGCGGCGCCGCTGATGCGCGAGCTGGCCGATTTCTCGCGCGCCTCGATCTCGCTCGGCGTGCGTGAGCGGCTCAATATCGTCTACATCGAAAACGCGCGCGGCGACTCGACCTTCACGCTCAATGTCGACGCCGGCTGGCGCGTGCCGATCGCCACCACGTCCATCGGACGCGCCTATCTCGCTGCCTGCTCGTACAGCGAGCGCGCCTTCCTCATGGACTCGATCCGCGAGGAGAACGAAGCCACGTGGCCCAACCTGCGCCAGCAGATCGAAGCCTCCATCGCGCAGTACAACGACATCGGCTGCTGCTGCTCGTTCGGGGACTGGCATCCGGAAGTCAACGCTATTGCCGTGGCATTCAATCGCGGCCAGGACCAGCCGCCCATGGCCCTCAACTGCGGCGGCCCCAAGTTCTCGTTGAAGCCCGAGTTCCTGCTCGAGGAAGTGCGCCCACGCATGATCGCGGTCGCCAAGCAGATCGAACGCAGCGTGCAGGCGGCCAGCTACTGACAGCCCGGGGCGCGATAGGCCCCAGCGCAATAGGTCCAGAACACACAAACTGTAGGTCCACCCGCCCTTAGTTCTTGAGTTCAGTTGTCAGGCTCTCTATGCTGAATCCAAATTGGATCCAATTTAGAAGTTCCCGACACCATGGACTCACTCACCGTCTACACCGAACTGCGCAACATGATTCTCTCGGGCGCGATGCAACCGGGAGAACGGCTGGTCTCGCAGCAGATCGCCGATCAACTCGGCGCCTCGCGCACGCCGGTACGTGAGGCGCTGGCGCGGCTGGAGACCACCGGCCTGGTGACACGTCTCGACCGCTGGGGTTACGCCGTGCGCAGCCTGACGCTGCACGATGCCGAGCATCTCTTTGAATCGCGCATCGTGGTCGAGGTCGCCAATGCAGGACTGGCGGCGCGGCGCGTGAGCCCAACCCAGCTGGATGCCATGCAGGCCACGCGCGAGCGCGCCAATGCCCTGCTCGAGGCCGGCCGCATCGCTGAATTCCAGCGCGCGTCGCGGCGCTTCCATGAGTACATTGCCGAAAGTACCGACAACGGCCTCATGCTGCAGATGTTCTACCAGATCAACGATCTGGTGACGCTGTTCGGCATCACGCTGCTGCGCGCGAGCCCGACGCGCGCCGCCGAGATCGCGCAGGAAAACGCCCTGCTGTACGACGCCATCGCCAAGCGCGACCCGGCGCTCGCGGAAGCCACCATGCGCGACCACATCACGCATGCCCACGGCCATTTCCGCCGCTCCATCGACAACGCCCGCATCAACCTCGCCTTCCGCTGACCGCCATCGCCTATCCACACATGTCCCCACAGGACCACTCCATGACCGCCGCTCCCACCCCTGCCCTCACCCCACACGGAGACCGACTGTTCCGCTTTGTCGTGATCGCCGATACGCACATCAACCAGACGGATGACAAGGCCTCGTCCTTCTTTGCCCTCAACCGCCTGGCCAATGGCCGTGCCGCCGATGCCTTCCATGCCGCACAGCGTTATGCGCCGGCCTTCGTGCTGCACCTGGGTGATATCGTGCACCCGATTCCCTCGCACCCCGAATTCGGCCAGGCGGCCGCCAACTACCGCGCCCTGGCTGCCGGCTTCGACTGTCCGGTGTACCTCACGCCGGGCAATCACGACATCGGCGACAAGCCGTGGCCGCTGGCCCCGGTCGCGCAGATCGCACCGGATTTCATGGCGGCGTACGATCGCGAGTTCGGCAAGCAATGGCTGACGTGGTCATACGACGGCTGCGATTTTTTTATCATCAATACCTCGCTGATCAATTCCGGGCTGCCGGAAGAGGTCGAGCAACAGGCGTGGTTCGAGGACGCCCTGCGCCGCAGCACCGGCCGCAAGTTTCTCGCCGTGCACTATCCGCCATTCGTACATAGCGCCGACGAGCCGAGCCACTACGACAATCTCGACGAGCCCGGACGCGGCTGGCTGCTCGGGCTGATGCGCACGCATGCCATCGAAGCAGTGTTCTGCGGCCATGTCCACAACCTGTGGTACGACCAGTACGGCGAGACGGAAATGTACCTGCTGCCGTCCACCGCCTTCGTGCGCCAGGACTACGCCGAGATGCAGCGCGTCTGCCCGCCCGGCGAGGAAGGCGGACGGCAGGATATCGACAAGCTCGGCTTCTTCGTGGTCGATGTGTATGCCAGCGGGCATATCGCGCACTACGTGCGGCTGCAAGGCGACGAGCGGCGCGGCGAACGCCGCCAGGTCGCGCTCGCCGATACGCTCAGCGGCATGCCGCCGCATCCCAAGCGACCGTTGCTGCCCAACCTGGGCATCGACCCCGCCTATCCGTGGGCGGATGAAATCCTCGTGCCGCCAAGTGGCGCGCTCGATGCATTCGACAGCAAGTTCGTCCGCAACGACTATCCTTTGTTTGCCATGCTCGGCCTTGGGCTGTCGCGCATGCGTATTCCGCTGTCCGATCTCGATCATCCGGCCCGCGTCACGCGCCTTGCCAAGCTGGCACGCATCGGCATGCGGGCGCAGCTGGTGACCGCACGCCCGCTCGACGCCCGGCAGATCGAACGCGTGGCCACGCTCGGGCCAGCTGTGGCCGCTATCGAGTTCGTCGCCACCGAAGCGGGCATCGCCGCTGCGGCACCGGCGCTGGCGGCCATGCAGCAGCAACTGCCCGGCTGCGCGCTGGTACTTAGTAAGCTGCGCGGCCCCCAGGATGCCGCTGTCGACGGGCTGAATTATGGGCATCTGGTCTTCCACGGCTGGGTGCCGGCCGAGCAGCCGCGCATCGCCGCGCTGATGACGCAGCATGACTGGAAAGCCTCCACAGAGGTGCTGTTTCGCGCCCGCTTTACCGAGTCGCCGCTGGCCATGGCAGCCGGCATCGATGCCTTCTCGCGCGAGTGCGGCGTGCGCGCCGGACTGCTGGTTCGCCTCGCCACCGATAATCCCGCCCAGCCGCAAGACGATGCGCTGGCGCTGTGCAGCCTCGTGCTGGAAACCGCCATCGCCGCGCACCGCTATCCGGAATTGCGCTTCACCATCGAAGGATTGGTCGATTTCGATCGCGGCTACTTCCTGCGGCTTGCGTTGGTCGATCGCTCGTTCAATCCGCGCTTGCCAGCGCTTGCCCTGCCGCACCTCTGCGCACGGTTGACCGCGACCGGGACCCAGATCACCGGCCATACCACCACCATTGCCGCGGACGGGACCCGCACCATCCGCCTCGACACGGCACTGGGTGCGTTGCATATCGTGATCGCATGTGGCGCGGCCCTGGCGGCAGCACGCGCACGAGCCACAGATGCACTCGCACAGGGAGCGCGCTGCTGGACCCTCTCCGACGGCGAGCCGGTCGCTGCAACCCATGCAACCCGCACGCCAACCGACCGGGAGACCGAAGCCATTCTGATCGACGCACGCCGGCCGTAGCGTTTACCGCACGCGGTCTTTCCTCCTTCCCCGAGCCGGTGCGCGGACCTGTTCCACAGGTCCGGGGGGAGGCGTTTGCCATGACATCTGCAAGGAAAGCATCATGATTCGACGTCGAGCTGTTGCCCTGTTACTCCTGTTAGGCAGTTCCCTTCTCACTACCCTGCCGGTCCAGGCGACCGAGTATCCCAACCGGCCGATCAAGATCATCGTGCTCTGGCCCGCTGGCGGCGCGGGCGATTTCCTGGCACGCACGGTCGGCCAGCGCATGTCGGAAAAGCTGTCGACCCCGGTGCTGGTGGAAAACCGGCCGGGCGCGGCCACCAATATCGGCACCCAGGCCGTGGCCAGCGCCGACCCCGACGGCTATACGCTGCTGCTGGCAAGCAGCAACAATGCCGTGAATGTCACGCTCTACCCGAAACTGAAATTCGATTTCGCCAAGGATTTCAAACCCGTGTCCAACCTGGGCCTGGCGCCCAATGTGCTGGTGGCACACCCCTCGGTGCAAGCCAATACGGTCCAGGAGCTGGTTGCGCTGGCCCGCAAGCAGCCGGGCAAGCTGACCTACGCGTCGTCGGGCAACGGCAGCGCCGCGCACCTCGGCGGCGAAAAATTCAAGCGCGCTGCGCAGGTGGAGATTCTCGGCGTGCCGTACAAGGGCGCAGCGCCGGCCGTGACGGATCTGCTCGGGGGCCAGGTGTCGATGATGTTCACCGTGATTCCGGTGACGCTCGCGCATATCCAGACCAACCGGCTCAAGCTGCTGGCCGTGGCTTCCGCCCAGCGCCTGCCGCAGTTTCCGAACGTCCCGACGGTCGCCGAAAGCGGCCTGCCGGGTTTCGAGTCGAGTATCTGGTATGGCATCGTGGCGCCCACGGCCACGCCGCTGGCGATTGTCGCGAAGCTGCAGAAAGTGATTGCCGAATCGCTGAAGGAGCCAGCCATGATCGAGAAGCTGATGGCGCAGGGCACGTTGCCGATCGGCGATACCTCGGAACACTTCGCCACGACCATCGCCAACGATATCCGCGGCTATGCCGCACTGATCAAGAGCGCGGGGATCACCGCAGAATGAGGCGCCGCGCCTGCTGCACGCGTTTGCAGCAGGCCAGCGTGCTCAGCTGTCTTCCTTGGGCATTTGCGACACGATGAACTCGTGGTGCGCAGTGTCCAGCGTGGACACGCGCCACTCCACCGGCAGGCGATGAAACGAGAACGCCACACGGTGGATGCGGATCAACGGCGCACCGACATCGACACCGATCAGCCCGGCCTCGGTTTCGGTGGCCAGCACGGCGCGCAGCCGCTCTTCCGTCTGGATCACATTGACGCCGAACGCGTCCTGGTAGAAGTTGTACAGCGTATTCGGGCGCTCGCGCAGCTGGGTTTCCGTCAGGCCAGGAAACAGTCTTTCCGGCAGCATGATGTCGTCGATCATCACCGGCCGCTCGTCGAGCGACAGCACGTTGGTGAAATGAAACACCCGCTCCCCTGATTCCAGTCCCAGCAGCGCACAGGCCGCCTTGTCGGCCTTGATGCGGCGAAACGATTTCTGCTGCACGGTCGGATAGCCGCGGTGGCCATCCTCGTGCGCCACCTTGAAGAAGCGGAAGAAATGGTCGTCGCGGCGGTGCATGGCGACGAAGGTGCCGCGCCCCTGATGGCGGATCAGCAGGTTCTCGGCCACCAGCTCGTCGATTGCCTTGCGCAGCGTGCCGATGGACACACCGAAGCGCTCCACCAGTTTCTTTTCCGACGGAATCGCCTCGCCGGGCTTGAATTCGCCATCGGCCAGCGCTTGCAGCACGCGGCGCTTGACGTCCTTGTAGAGGACGCCGCCTGGCGGAAGATCTCGCAGATTGCTCATGGCTCGGTGTGGTTTTTTGAATGCATTGAATGTAGCAGACATTAAATCATACAACTCATACATATGACATAGTTGACATGCAGGAATTTCGCTACTATTCTTTGCACATCCGGCCGCTGCTCTCCAGCCAGGCCGTAAATCAAGTCCCCAGGAGGAGCATATGATCCACGTAGTGCTGCATGATGCAAAAGACACCGTCGCCGTGGCGGTGGTTGAGGGAATCCAGGCCGGTACCGAACTGAACGCCTGGATCATGGACGAAGACAAGACCATCCAGGTCGTCGCCAAGCAGCCGATCCCCATCGGCCACAAGGTCGCCCTGCGCGACATGGAAGTTGGCGAGACGGTGTTCAAGTACGGCATCGACATCGGCAAGGTGGTGGCCCCGATCAAGGCTGGCGATCACGCACACGTCCACAACATCAAGACCAAGCGCTGGTAATCCGCGCCTGACCGTCCCCTCCCCATACATCTATTGAGAGAACATTCATGTCCGTGATCGACCAAAACACCACTTTCTGGGGCTACCGCCGTGACAACGGCCGCGTCGGCGTCCGTAACCATGTGATCATCCTGCCCCTGGACGACCTGTCCAACGCCGCTGCCGAAGCAGTTGCCGTGGCCATCAAGGGCACCATGGCCATCCCCCACCCCTACGGCCGCCTGCAGTTCGGTCCGGACCTGGACCTGCACTTCCGCACCCTGATCGGCGCCGGTAGCAATCCGAACGTCGCCGCCGTGGTGGTGATCGGTATTGAAGACGGCTGGACCAAGAAGGTTGTCGACGGTATCGCCAAGACTGGCAAGCCGGTCGTCGGCTTCGGTATCGAAGGTCATGGCGACCACGACACCATCATGCGCGCCTCGAAGGCCGCCAAGGAATTCGTGCACTACGCCACGGCCCTGCACCGCGTCGAGTGCCCGATCAGCGACCTGTGGATCTCGACCAAGTGCGGCGAATCCGACACGACCTCGGGCTGCGGCGCCAACCCGACCGTGGGTAACGCTTTCGACAAGCTGCATCCGCTCGGCACCACCCTGCTGTTCGGCGAAACCTCGGAACTGACCGGCGGCGAGCACATCGTGGCCGCACGTTGCGCCAACGACAAGGTGCGCGAAGATTTCATGAAGATGTTCGACCGCTACCAGGGCATGATCGACCGCTGGAAGACCACCGACCTGTCCGAGTCGCAGCCGACCAAGGGCAACATCGCCGGCGGCCTGACCACCATCGAAGAAAAGGCACTGGGCAACATCCAGAAGATCGGCAAGAAGTGCACCGTGGACGGCGTGCTGGACAAGGCTGAAGAGCCGACCCACCCGGGCCTGTGGTTCATGGATTCGTCGTCGGCCGCTGCCGAAATGGTCACGCTGTGCGCCGCCGCCGGTTACGTCGTGCACTTCTTCCCGACGGGCCAGGGCAACGTCATCGGCAACCCGATCGTTCCGGTCATCAAGCTGTGCGCCAACCCGCGTACCGTGCGCCTGATGAGCGAGCACATGGACGTCGACTGCTCGGGCCTGCTGCAGCGCGAACTGACGCTGGACCAGACCGGCGACAAGCTGCTCGAAAACATGCTGCAAACCATCAACGGCCGCTGGACCGCTGCGGAAACGCTGGGTCACCGCGAATTCGTGCTCACGCGTATCCACGAGTCTGCATAATGAAGCAAGTCTGCATCAGCGAGTTCATGGATCCTGATGCCGTGGCGAAGCTGGACCAGTGCGTCCAGCTCCGCTACGAGCCGACATGGGTCGACCAGCGCGATGTCCTGCTGAAGTCCTTGGCAAGCGCCGACGCATTGATCGTGCGTAACCGCACCCAGGTCAACGCCGAACTGCTTGACGCCGCTCCGGCGTTGAAAGTGGTCGGTCGCCTGGGTGTCGGTCTCGACAATATCGATGTCAAGGCCTGCGAAGCACGCGGCATTCGCGTCATTCCCGCCACTGGCGCCAACGCGCGCTCGGTGGCCGAGTATGTGGTCACGTCCGCGCTGATGCTGATGCGCGGCGCTTACCTCAGCCATGCGGAAATGGTGGCTGGCAAGTGGCCGCGCGCCCGTTTGTCCGAAGGCCACGAGGCTTTCGGACGAACGCTCGGTCTGATCGGATTCGGCGATATCGGCCGGCTCACGGCGCGGCTTGCCGCGGCGCTGGGCATGCAGGTGGTTGCGCACGATCCGATGCTCCCGGCCGATCATCCGGCCTGGGCCGAAAATAATGTGAAGCCGCTGGCGCTGGACGCGCTGCTGGCCACCGCCGATGCGGTGAGCCTGCATGTGCCCCTGGTTCCGGCCACACGGCACCTGATCAATGCAGAACGCATCCGCGGCATGAAGCGCGGTGCAGTTCTGATCAATACCGCGCGGGGCGGCGTCGTCGATGAGGCCGCCCTCGCTACCGCCCTCAAGGAGGGGACACTGGCAGGCGCCGCGCTCGACGTGTTCGAAAACGAACCGTTGAGCGCTGGCGGCGTGCTGGCAGACGCCCCCAACCTGGTCCTGACCCCGCACATCGGCGGCGTCAGTCACGAAGCCAATGTCCGGGTGTCGATGATGATCGCCGACGCCGTCCGCGACGCTCTCGGAGTGCAGGCATGACCGCGTACCGCGCAGAAGAACTCGAACAGCTCGCGGCTGCCGCGCTGCGCAACGGCGGCGCCAGCGCCGCCCAGGCCAGCGCCACTGCCAAAGCGCTGGTACAGGCGGATCTCGCTGGCCTGCCCTCGCACGGCGTCTCGCGCGTGCCGATGTACGTGGCCCATCTGCGCCACCAGCGCGTGAACGGCAACGCCCAGCCAGTGATCGCTCGCCAGACCCAGAGCACGACTCTGATCGATGCCCAGTCCGGCTTTGCCTTCCCTGCCTGTGCCCAGGCCGTCAACGCGGCCATCGCCAGCGCACGTGAATATGGCATTGGCATTGGCGTGGTCACGAACAGCCATCACTTCGGTGCGGCTGCCCTGCATCTCGACCCTGTGGCCGAAGCCGGCATGATCGGCATGGCCATGGGCAACTCACCGGCTGCCATGCCCGCATGGGGCGGCAAGACCCCGCTGTTTGGCACCAATCCGATCGCCGCAGTATTCCCGCGCACCGGCCAGAATCCACTGGTGATCGACCTTTCGCTGTCGGAAGTGGCACGCGGCAAGATCATGGTCGCCGCCAAGCAGGGCAAGCCGATTCCGCTCGGTTGGGCGCTCGATGCCGAAGGCAATCCGACGACCGATCCGAACGAAGCGCTGCGCGGCTCGATGCTGCCGGCCGGCGGTGTCAAGGGCGCGATGCTGGCGCTGATCGTCGAACTGCTGATCGTCTCGCTCGCCGGCGCGCAGTTCGGCGCCGAAGCCGATTCGTTCTTCGAGGATGCTGGCAACCAGCCGCGTATCGGCCAGTTGTTCATCGTCTTCAACCCCGCCGCCTTCGCCGGCGAAGCGGTCTATCACGCCCGCCTCGAAGCCCTGATCGCCGCCATGCTGGCCGACCAGGGCACGCGTCTGCCGGGCACGCGCCGTTTCGACGCGCAAGCCAAGGCGGAAGCCGACGGCATCGCCGTGCCGGAAGCGCTGGACAAGGAGTTGCAGGCCCTCGCCCAGCGTTAAGTCGATCGTTCGGCCATTTATTCGCCGTTGACGTTCACTCAGCCGTTCATCCAGTCAAAGCCGGTCGCCCGCGCAGCCTGACGCTGCACGGGCGCCATCCGCAGTGCCGCCGGGTCGGCACTGAGGGACGCACTTTGGCCGCCTGCGCACCCGGGCAAGCTGTTGTCGTACCCACGGCGCCCCGCAGAGAGGCGCCTGTTCCACCACAGGAGACACTATGTACCGCAATCTCGTCCGCCGCCTTGCCGTTCCCTCGCTCGCCGCCGTGGCCATGCTGGCCGCTCCGGCCAGTGCCAGTGCGCAGACGACGGATTTCCCCAACAAGGCCGTCCGCTATGTCATTCCGTTCGCCGCAGGCGGCCTGACCGATATTTCCGCACGCCAGGTCGGCCAGTTCCTGGCCCAGGAATGGAAACAGCCGGTCGTCGTGGAAAACAAGCCGGGCGGCAACGCCAACATCGGCGCGGAGCAGGTCGCACGCGCCCCGGCGGATGGTTACACGTGGCTCGGCGTGACGCTGGCGCACTCGGCCAACCCGACGCTGTTCCCCAAGCTGTCGTTCAACTTCCAGAAAGACCTGGTACCGGTGGCGCGCATCGCCTCGTCGCCGATGATGGTGGTGGTGCCGGCCAATTCGCCGATCAAGACGCTCAAGGAATTGGCTGAGGCCGCGCACAAGAAGCCGCTGAATGCCGGTTCGAGCGGCAACGGTACGCCCCCGCACCTGACGCTGGCGCTGTTCGAAACGCTGACCAAGACCAACTTCACGCACGTGCCCTACAAGGGCGGCGCGCCCTCGATGAACGACCTGATCGGCGGCCAGATCGACGTGGTGTTCTCGAACTTCCCGGAATCGCTGCAGTTCGTGAAGGGTGGCAAGCTGCGCGCCCTGGCCGTGACCACGCGTGAACGCCACCCGCTGATGCCGAACGTGCCGACCGTGGCCGAAGCCGGCTTCCCCGACCTGATCGTGGAAAACTGGACCGGCCTGATGATGCCTGCCGGTACGCCGAAACCCATCATCGACAAGACGGCCAGCGCCATCGGCAAGATGATGGAAGTGAAGAGCGTGCGTGAGCGCATTATCGCCATCGGTTTCACGCCGGCGCCGCAGAACTCGGCTGACTTCACCAAGTACTACAACGCCGAAGTCGCACGCTGGGGCAAGCTGATCAAGGAACGCAACATCCAGGCGGACTGATCGCCAAACCATTTTACCCTTGCCTTTCAAGAGGTTGCCTGCGCTCGCCAGGCAGCCTCTTTTTTCTTTGGCGCGCGGCTAGCGCTAGCCGGAGGTGAAAGGGCGCGGGGCTTGTGCGACCTTGCTGCGGATCGCCCCGCTCTGGCGGAAATAACCCTTGATGACATCCGTGAACGCCATGCGGGCATGTGCCGAACGTTCGAGCAGGCCTACCCGGCGATGCACATCCACACCTTCCAGCGGCACCACGCGCAGCAGCCGGTCGGCCTCCCAGCGCACGTTGGCGAGCTGCGGCACGATCGACACGCCGAAACCCTGTCGCACCAGCTCGATAATGGCTTCGTTCGAGTTGAGCTGCATGCTCTCCTGCACCGAGACGCCACAGCGGTCGATGACTTCCTGGACCAGATTGCCGGTCCACGTGGCAGGCTCGAACCGCATGAATGGCGCCACGCCGAGGATGTCGCGGGCATCGTCCGGCAGCACGAAATGCGGATGACGCGGCACGATCAGGACCATCGGCTCTGTATACAGTTCGGTCCACACCAGGTTCTTGGCCAGCGGACGCGGCGATTGCGTCACCACCGCGGCGTCGATTTCGCCACGCTCGACCTTGCCGGCAAAGTCGGCGGACAAACCGGCGAACAGTCGCACGTCGACCAGCGGATGCTCCTGCTTGAGTGCCCACAGGGCATCTGCAAATGCGCCCATCAATGCTGACACCAGCGCGCCCATCATTACCGTTCCGGAGAGTGCGTCCTCACGTCCGCTGGCCAGCACCTCGTAGCGATGGACCAGTGCTTCCAGTTCCGGTACCAGGGCGCGGCCGGCGGGATTGAGGATGGCGGCGCGGGCCGTGCGGTCGAACAGCTGGCAGTGGAGGTCTTCTTCCAGCGCGCGGATCTGCAGTCCAACCGCTGCCGAAGTCAGGCCGATGTGCTTGCCGGCGGCTGCGAAGGTGCCGTGGCGGGCCACGGCGAGAAAGGTCTTGAAAGTACGGATCGAAGGCATGGCGGGACCGGAAAAGCGAGGTGGCGGGGAAAGGGCAGAGCAGACACATCCGCACGCCTGCCGTGCGGGCTCGCCGTTGAAAAAGTTTTTCTTTATCTAAATAAGAAAATTACTAGCTTTTTGTTTCTGGTGCAATCCGCAACAATACTCTTCAAGCCGGTCGTAAACATCCATATGATTTAGATGATAACCGGTCACAACACTCCCCCGATCGAACCCATGACAACACTGAACGTTCGTGTATGGCGCGGCAATGAGGACGGCGAATTCGTCTCCTACGAAGTGCCCCGTCACGCCAGCCAGACGGTGCTCGACGTCGTCACCTATATCCAGCGCAACCTCGAACCCGACCTGGGCTACCGCTTTGCCTGCCGGGTCGGCATGTGCGGCTCGTGCGCCATGACCGTCAACGGCAAGGCGCGCTGGACCTGCCGCACGCACGTCTCCAAGGTGGTGGAGAACAACGCGCTCGAAATCGCTCCGCTGTCGAACATGCCGGTCATCAAGGACCTGGCGGCCGACATGACGACCTTCTTCGACAAGTGGTCTGCCGCCAAGGGCCAGTTCAAGGGCAACCAGACCCGTCATGACGAGTTCGCCACGGTCGAGCCTGGTTCGCCCGAACGCCAGGCCGTAGATGCCGGCATCGAATGCATCGGCTGCGGCGTCTGCTACGCCTCGTGCGATGTCGTCACGTGGCGCCCTGACTATCTCGGCCCGGCCGCGCTCAACCGCGCCTGGACCCTGGTCAACGATGTACGCGACGTGCGCGGCGCCGAGCGCCTGCGGGCCGTGGCCGGCGATGCCGGCTGCCACAGCTGCCACACGCAGGGTTCGTGCACCGAGCGTTGTCCGAAGCAGCTCGCCCCGACCGCCGGCATCGCCGGCCTCAAGCGCAAGGTGGCCAAGGCGGCCATCAAGGGGGAGCTATGAGCCAGTCCCTGTCCGTCGTCACCCAGGCCAAGCTGTGGTACTGGCAGCGCATCAGCGCCATGGTGCTGGCAGTGTGCGTGATCGTCCATCTCGTCGGCATTGTCATGGCAGTACGCGGCGGCCTCTCGGGCGCCGAAGTGCTGGCGCGCACGCAAGGCAACTGGCTGTTCGGCGCCTTTTACGCGACGTTCGTGCTGGCCAGCACGGTCCACGTGCCGATCGGCCTGATGCGCATCGCGGAAGAATGGTTTGGCTGGCGCTCGCGCAGCGTCGTCATCGCTGCCTGGCTGTTTGCCGCGCTGCTGGCCTTTGCCGGCCTGCGTGCCGTCTATGCCGTCATCGTGCCGGGAGGTGCAGCATGAGAAAGAACGATCTGCGCGCCCGCAACCATGCGGCTTACTGGGCCTTCGTGGTTCATCGCCTTTCGGGACTGGCGCTCGCGCTGTTCCTGCCCGCGCACTTCTGGGCGCTGGGCCATGCAATTCAGGGGGAGGCCTCGCTCGACGGCTTCCTGAAGCTTGCCGACAACCCGTTGTTCAAGGCAGGCGAATGGGGTCTGGTCATTCTGCTGTCGCTCCACCTGGTGGGCGGCGTGCGTTTGCTCCTGATCGAGTTCAAACCCTGGAGCGGCCTCCGCAAGGATTGGGTCGCACTGAGTCTCGGGGCAGGTCTTTGCACCGGGCTTGCGTTCATGCTGTCGCTGTTTTCATGAGGCTTCAGCGTAAACACTGTTTCATAAACACCGCTTCATAAACACAATAAGGCGAGCGTCGGTCCCGTAGAGGCGCCGCGCTCTTCCCTCACCGAAGGAGACTGCCATGACGTTGTTGAAGAAATCCACCCGCCGCCAATGGATCTCGCTGTGCCTCGGCGCGGTTGCCGCCCTGAGCGTGGGCACGGCTCAGGCCCAGACCTGGCCTACCCGTCCCGTGACGATGATCGTCCCGTTCGCCGCTGGCGGCACCACCGACGTAGTCGGACGCGTGCTGGGACAGAAGCTCGGCGAACTGTGGAAGCAGAGCGTGGTGATCGACAACCGTCTTGGCGCCGGCGGCGCGGTCGGCGCACAGGCCACAGCCAAGGCTCCAGCGGACGGCTACACCATCATGCTGGCCTCGGGCAGCATGTTCACCGTCAACCCGTTCATCTACCAACGCCTGCCGTACAGCGCCAAGGATTTCTCCTTCATCACCAACGTGGCCAGCGGCCCGATGCTGGTGGTGGTCAATCCTGAAGTGCCGGCGAAGAACCTGAAGGAACTGATCGCCCTGGCCAAGTCCAAGCCGGGCCAGCTGAACTTCGGCTCGGCCGGTACTGGCAGCCAGGTGCACATGGCCGGCGAAGCATTCGCCGACGCCGCTGGCGTCAACATCACCCACGTTCCGTACAAGGGTGAAGCGCTGGGCTACAACGACCTGATGGCTGGCCAGGTGCAACTGATGGTCGGCAATATCGCTGCGTCGTCGAACTTCGCCAAGTCGGGCAAGCTGCGCGCGCTGGCCGTGACCGGCAAGGAGCGTTCGCCGATGATGCCGGACGTGCCGACGGCGGCGGAAGCCGGCCTGAACGGCATGGACGACGTGACCGGCTGGTTCGGCTTCGTGGTACCGGCTGGTACGCCGAAGGAGATTGTCGACAAGATCTACCGCGACACCGTGAAGGTGCTGGCTGATCCGGACACGCAGGCCCGCCTGGCCGCCCAGGGCATGAAGGCCGTGGGCAACACCCCGCAACAGCTGACGGCTCAGATTGCTGCGGAATCGCAAAAATGGGAAAAGGTTGTCAAGAACCGCAAGCTGTCGGCCAACTGATTTCCCGCTGTAACGAAGAAGACCGAGGAACCTCATGAAAGTTGATCTCGCCGCCGTGGAAGAGGCGGCCAAGGAACTGTACATCCGTGCCTTGAAGCTGCTGCCGCCCGATGTCAAGGATGGCATCGAGCAGCTGCGCACCAAGGAAACATCCGACACGGCGCGCAATGTCCTGGCCACCATGAGCAAGAACATCCGCATCGCGGAAGAGACCGACAATCTGCTGTGCCAGGATACCGGCGTACCGATCTACAACCTGTTGATCGGCGCCGGCGTCGAGGCCGATGGCCATGCCATCAAGGAGGCCATCCGCCGCGGCTGCGAGCGCGCCACGCGCGAGCATCCGCTGCGCTCCTCGGTCGTCCACCCCCTCACTCGCAAGAACAACCACACGTCGTGCGGTATCGAAGTGCCGGTGATCCACATCGATTTCGATGACACGCCGGAACGCATGACGCTGGAGATGGTGCCCAAGGGCAGCGGCTCCGAAAACAACTCATTCCTCAAGATGGCGATTCCCGCCGAGGGCATCGACGCCATCAAGACTTTCGTGATCGACAGCGTGATCGCCGCGGGCGGCAAAACCTGCCCGCCGACCATCGTCGGCGTGGGCCTGGGCGGCACCTCCGACCTGTGCGTGGCACTCGCCAAGCGCGCCGCCACGCGCGAACTCGGCACGGTGTGCAGCGATCCGGAAGGCGCCAAGCTGGAAGCCGAACTGTCGGCTGCCGTGAACAAGCTTGGCGTTGGCCCGCAAGGCCTGGGTGGCGACGCCACCGCCTACGCCGTACATATCGAGCTGGCGCACACGCACATCACCATGAACCCGATCGCGGTCAACATGCAGTGCCACTCGGCGCGCCGCGCCTCGGCCACGTTCACGCCCGACGGCCTTACTTACGGATTCTGACCATGGCGCACTACGAACTTTCCACGCCGGTGACGGAAGAGCAGATCCGCCAACTGCGCATCAATGACACCGTGACGCTGCAGACCACGCTGTTCGGCATCCGCGACGCCACGCAGATCCACATGTTCGACCGCGGCCGCAAGACCCGCTTCGACCTGCGCGGCCATGCGGTGATCCACACCGCCCCGAATGTGCGCAAGGTCGAGCCAAGCCCCGAGTTTCCCGCCGGCTACCAGCAGATCTGCATCGGCACCACCACGTCGGACCGCATGGAACGCTTCACCCGCCCGCTGATGACGGAATACGGTGTGCGCATGATCGTCGGCAAGGGTGGCATGCGCGAAGGCTCGCAGGAGGCCTTCAAGGAACTCGGCGGCGTGTACCTCGCCATCATCGGCGGCACGGCGGCACTGGAAACGACCTGGATCGAGCAGATCGAAGACGTGGATCTCGACGACCTCAATCCGGAATCGCTGTGGAAATTCAAGATCCGCAATTTCGGCCCGCTGCTGGTCGCCATGGACAGCCACGGCGGCAGCCTCTACACGGCCGTCAAGCAAAACACCGCTGACCAGCGCGCGGCTGTGCTGGCCAGCCTCGGAGTGGCCAAGGCATGAGCATCAAACGACTGCAGACCGATGTGCTGATCCTCGGCTCCGGCGGCGCTGGCCTGTTCGCCGCGCTGCATGCGCACCAGAGCGCGCCGGACCTGAAGATCACTGTCGCGGTAAAAGGCCTGCTGGGCAAATGCGGCTGCACGCGCATGGTCCAGGGCGGCTACAACGTGGCGCTCGCCCAGGGTGACTCCGTCGAGCGCCACTTCATGGACACCATCGAGGGCAGCAAGTGGCTGGCCGACCAGGAACTCGCCTGGACCCTGGTCAAGACCGCTGTGGAGCGCATCCATGAACTCGAGAACGAGCTCGGCTGCTTCTTCGACCGCAATCCCGATGGCACCGTCCACCAGAAAGCCTTCGCTGGCCAGACCTTCGACCGCACCGTACACAAGGGCGACCTGACGGGCATCGAGATCATCAACCGCCTCGCCGAGCAGGTGTGGAGCCGCGGCATCAACCGCCTCGAGGAACACCGCGCGGTCGAGCTGATCAAGACTCCGGACGGCTCCGCGCTGGCCGGCGTGCTGATGATCGATATGCGCAGCGGCGAATTTGTGTTCGTCCAGGCCAAGGCGGTGCTACTCGCCACTGGCGGCGGCCCGACCATGTACAAGTTCCACACGCCGTCTGGCGACAAGAGCTGCGACGGCCTCTCCATGGCCCTGCGCGCCGGCCTGCCGCTGCGTGACATGGAGATGGTGCAGTTCCACCCGACCGGGCTGCTTGCCGGCAAGGAAACCCGCATGACCGGCACGGTCCTCGAAGAAGGCTTGCGCGGTGCGGGCGGCTGGCTGCTGAATGGCAACAAAGAGCGCTTCATGCAGAACTACGACCCGCGCAACGAGCGCGCCACGCGTGACATCGTCTCGCGCGGCATCTACTCGGAGATGCGCGCGGGCCGTACGTCGCCCAACGGCGGCGTGTACATCCAGATGAGCCATCTCGGTCCGGACAAGGTGCGCAAGCAGTTCAAGGGCATGGTCGAGCGCTGCGGTGATTGCGGTTTCGATCTGGCCGGCGATCTCGTGGAAGTGGTGCCGACCGCCCACTACATGATGGGCGGCGTGCAGTTCAAGCCGGATTGCACCACCGAGCTGCACGGCCTGTTCGCAGCCGGAGAGGATACCGGCGGCGTGCATGGCGCGAACCGCCTCGGCGGCAACGGCGTGGCCAACTCGACCGTGTTCGGCGGCATTGCCGGCGACAGCATGGCGGCCTGGGTGAAGCAGAATAACGCGCTGCGCATGCCGGACGAATCCGCCATCAGCGCCGCCATCGCCGCGATGGAAGCGCCGTTCCGCCAGCCCGCCGGCCGGCTCGACGCGATCCGCGAGGGCCTCTACGATTGCATGTGGGACGATGCCGGCATCATGCGCACCGAAGCCGGACTGCTGCGGGCCCGCAAGCGCCTTGCCGAACTGAGCGAAGCGCTCGCCGCCACCGGCGTCGCCGACGGCCATCGCGGCTTCAATGTCACCTGGCACGACTGGCTCAACCTGCGCAGCCTGATCGACGTGAGCCGCGTCATCGTGGAAGCCGCACTGTCCCGCGAGGATTCGCGTGGCGCGCATTTCCGCGACGACTTCCCGGCAACCGGCGACCTGCCCAGCTCGTCCTTTACCGTGGTGCGTCAACGCAATGGCGAACTGGATATCACACGCTCGCCAGTCCAGTTCACGCGTGTCGCTCCCGGCCAAACAATCCTGGAGGATGCCGCCTGATGTAATGCATGGAGGAGACGCCATGAACCACGAGCCGCCCCAGGCGGCCAACACCATCGGTGCGCGGTTGTCGGATGATTCCATCCGGCAGCGGCGATTCGGCCGGTTCGCGCCTGTATGGCGCGACCGGCTATCCTTTTTTGTACGGGGCGTCTCCCCCTGCACGGCCTGGCGTGCCCGCAGGCCCTCCTCGACCCTCTACGCGACGCTACCCGTCTCGTCACGATAGCGTCTCCCAACCCCCGTCACACAGGAGCAGACATGGCGAAGAAACAACGTGGCGCAGATGCACTGACCGCCGCACTCCGGCAGTCCGGTATCGATCGCATCTTCACCCTCTCGGGGAATCACATCATGCCGATCTTCGATGCCTGCATCGATGCGGACATCGATCTGATCCACACCCGCCATGAAGGCTCCACGGTGCACATGGCCGATGCCTGGTCGCGCATCACCGGCCAGGTCGGCATTGCCATGGTGACGGGCGGCCCGGGCCATGCCAATGCCGTGTCGGCGCTGTACACCGCGCAGATGTCGGAGGCACCCGTGGTACTGCTCTCCGGCCACGCACCCAACAACCAGCGCGGCGCGGGCGCCTTCCAGGAAATGCGCCAGGCCGACATGGCCGAGCCGGTCACCAAGGCCTCGTGGACCTGTGCGAGCCCCGACGCGATTGCCGCCGACATCCAGCTCGCCATGCAGATCGCCGCCAGCGGCCGGCCCGGTCCGGTGCACTTGAGCCTGCCGAGCGATGCGCTGGAACTCGATGTGAAGCAGCCGGGCAATGCATCGATCGCCGTGCCCGCAAGCCTGCCAGCCTGCGATGCACAGACGGCAAAGCAGGTGCTGGAGGCCCTAGCGCGCGCCAAGCGTCCGCTGGTGCTGGCCGGTCCGGCCTGGCTGACAGCGCGCGCGCGCAAGCAGATTGCCGAACTGGAAGCCCGCCTCGGCATTCCCGTGGTGGGCATGGAAAGCCCGCGCGGCAATAACGACCCGAGCCTCGGCGCATTCGCGCAGATGCTGGCGCAGGCCGACTGCGTGCTGCTGCTCGGCAAGCGTCTCGATTTCACGCTCAAGTTCGGCAAGGCACCCGCCTTTGCCGCAGACTGCACCTTCTTGCACATCGACGCCGAGCAGTCGGAACTCGACCGCAGCCGCCGCGCTGTCGGCGAACGCCTGGCCATCGCCCAGCGCGCCGATGTCGGCAGTGCCATTGCGCAATTGCTCGAGCAGGCCAAGGGCGGCCAGCATCAGGCATGGCTGGCCGAGGTTGCCGATGCCATCCGTTATCGCCCGGCGTCCTGGGACACCGCATCGTCGCAAGGCGCGCTCCATCCAGTGCAGGTCTGCCGCCCACTGCAGACCATCCTAGACAGCCATCCGGAAGCCGTGCTGGTGTCCGATGGCGGCGAGTTCGGCCAGTGGGCGCAAGCCTGCCTGAGCGCCCCACACCGCGTGATCAACGGCCCGGCTGGCGCCATTGGCAGCGCCCTGCCGATGGCGCTCGCGGCGCGTGTGGCGCGCCGCGATGCGCCGGTCATCGCCATGATGGGTGATGGCACGACCGGCTTCCATATCGCCGAGTTCGACACCGCCGTGCGCTACGGCCTGCCGTTTGTCGCCGTGATCGGCAACGATGCCCGTTGGAACGCCGAATACCAGATCCAGATCAACAGCTTTGGCAAGGACCGCCTGGTCGGCTGCGAGCTGCTGCCAACGCGCTACGACCAGGTGTGCGCGGCTTTCGGCGGCCACGGGGAGCTGGTACAGCGACCGGAAGACATGCTGCCGGCCGTGCAGCGCGCCATCGCCTCCGGCAAGCCGGCGTGCGTGAACGTGACGATGGAAGGCATTCCGGCACCGTCGGTCTCGCGCAAGTAAGCGCGGGGGCCCGCAGGGTAGTCCCGTGGGTCGTCAGGACAGGGCATCCCTGTCCGGCGTTTTCTTTTCGCCTGTGTTTTCACCCGTGCGCCGGTCCGGCATACCGGATGCCGGTGATGTTCCCTGACCGCTTAGCCCACGGTGCTGCGCACCAGCAGACCCACACCCGCCACGATCAGCACGGCCCACACCACGCGCACTACCTTGGCCGGGGCAATACGCTTGTGCAGCCACACGCCGATGAGATAGCCGATGAAGGCAAACGGCACCAGCATGGCGGCCAGCACGAAGATCGCGGTATTCACATAGAGCCCGGCCAGCGCAAACAGGATCAGGCGCGTGAAGGCAGTGATGACCACCAGGATGCTGGTGGTGGCGCGCAGTTGCGCAGGATCGCGCAAGCGGCCGGCGAGATAGATTGCATAGACCGGGCCGCCCGTGCCGAACATCGAGGTCAGCATGCCGCCAGCAAGGCCGAAGGGCGTCGACAAACGTGGATCGAGCTCAGAGAAGCCTCGCTTGAAGAGCAGGCTCCAGCCCGAATGCAGCAGCACGAACAGGCCCAGCACGAACAGCAGTGGCCGCTCCGGCGCATAGACTAGCAGCATCAGGCCCAGGACCATGCCAGCGATGACGCTCGGCACGATGCGTTTCAACTCACCGGTATGCACGTTATGGCGGTTACGCAGGCCCAGCATCGTGCCGAGGATGATGTCGAACAGCAGGATCATCGGCACCGCGGTGCGCAGCGGCACGATCTGCGTGAGCAGCGGGATGGCCATGATGGACGAGCCGAAACCGGTCAATCCGAAAATCGTGTAAGCCCAGATGATGATCGCAGCGACGCCAGCGAACTGCACCAGTGACAGGTCAGTTTGCAGCAGAAGGGATTCCAGCATGGCGGGGATGCAAGGCAAAAAGCGAGGCGGGAAGCAGGCCGCACGCGCGTAGCGCGACACGCGTCAGGGGGAGCCCCATCATAGGTCATGCGACCCATTCCCGTCAATCAGATCATATAGATGAATTGCTTACGCAGCGCATGGCCCCACTTGAGGATGAGGCCGCTTTCCCCCGAACGGAGGATAGGCAGTCATCTGGCGATCCTTTATCGTCCCGCACGGCACTTCCTGCGTCAGACAGCGAAGGCCGACACAATAAAAACCGGGGGTCGTCTTGAAACTGTCCAACCTGCGGACCATTCCGATGGTCGCCGGCGCGCTGCTGCTCAGCGCATGTGCCCAGAACTATCACACCAAGGTCGCCGATACGGCCCAACACTGGACCAGCGGCAACGTCGAAGGCGCACTCGCCGCACATGACAAGGCCTATGCTGACGTCAAGCCGGCCGATCGCGACCTGCTCTACTACATGGAACGCGGCGAACTGCTGCGCAGTAGCGAGAAGAACCTGGCCGATTCCACCGAGGCATGGCAGCAGGCAAACAACCAGCTGCAAACGTGGGAAGACGATACCCGTACCAACCTGACCAAGGGCGCTGGCGAACTCGGTGCCCTGCTGCTGAGCGATGGCTTTCGGCGCTACGAAGGACAGGACTACGAAAAGGTCATGCTCAGCACGCGCCTCGCCGGCAACCACCTGACAGCCGGCAACTGGAACGATGCGCGCGTCGAGATCCGCAAGATGTACGAGCGCGAGACGCTGATCGCCCAGTTCCGCGAGAAGGAAGTCGATGCCCTGAAAGCTGCTGCTGAAGAGAAAGGCAGCCAGGCCGGCACAGTGAAGATGGAGCAGATCAAGGGCTATCCAGTCGAGATCTTCGACGACCCCGAAGTCACCAGCCTGCGCAACGCGTACCAGAGCGCTGTCTCGCACTATCTCGCCGGCTTCGTGTTCGAAGCGCTGAACGAGCCGAGCCTCGCGGCCGCCGGTTATCGCCAGGCGATCGAACTGCGCCCCGATGTGCCAGTGCTGAAGGCCGGCCTCGAGCGCATCGGCGCAAAACGCCGTCCCGCAGCCGGTACCACCGATGTGCTGTTCATGGTCGAGTCAGGCACCATGCCGGCGCGCGACACCGTGAAGATCACGCTGCCCGTGCCGATTGGCGCAGGCATCAAGCTGCTGACGGCAGCCTATCCGGTGATCCGCCCCAGCACCGACAAGTTCGTGCCGGCGACGCTGGACGTGGGCGGCAAATCCGTGCCGGTGGCCATGGTAACCAACCTCGATGCCATGGCACGGCGCGCACTGCGCGATGAAATGCCTGCGGCCATCGCCCGCAGCACCGTACGCATGGTGGTCTCCGGCGTGGCACAGGAAGCGCTCGAACGCCAGGGCGGCCTCGCCGGCACGCTGATGTCGCTCGCGGTCGGCGTGGCCAGCGCAGCCACGGCCGATACCGATACGCGCCAGTGGCGCACCTTGCCGTCGCGCATTTCGCTGGCGCGCACCACGGTGAAAAGCGGTACGCACACGGTCGCCTACGCGACGCCGAGCGGCATCGTCAAGACCGACATTACGGTCGAAGGCCCATATGCCGTGGTCGTGCTGCGCAGCATCGGGCCGACGCTGATGGCCATGACGTCCAGGCACGATGGCACGCTGATCGCGGCCGCGCCTGCCGCGCCAGCAGCCGCTGAAAAAACCAAAGCCGCGCCGCGGACGCGCGCAGCACGTACCGTTGCCCGCAAGGCCGACGGGGCAAAGTGAGGCGAAGTAGCGCACTCCGCCATCTGCGCAGCCACCCGTTTCTCGATACAGGACACACCATGCATTTTTCTTCCGCCCGCCGCATGTTCGCCATGCTGACCGCCGCCCTGGCCCTCGGCGCGGCCACACCGGGTGCAGCCGCCCAGACGATCGCCTCGAAGCTCGAGACGCTCGGTGACATGACCTACATCCGCGTCGCGGCGCTGCGCAGCACCGTGCAGAACGGCCGCCTGTATGTGCAGGCGCGCCTGCAGAACGACAGCACGGATCGCCAGTCGCTCGCCTACCGCATCAAATGGCTCGACGACGGCCAGTTCTCGGTATGGGAGGACGAAGCCTGGAAGCCGCTGCTGCTGAATGGCCGTCAGGCGCTGGAGATCCAGGGTCTGTCGCCCACTACGCGCGCCACCGATTTTCGCATCGAGCTGCATGCTGCCGATAACTCGACGCCGCTGTTCAACATGAACAGCCAGCCCGTTACCCCCAATTACTGATCGATCTGTTTCCAGGATAGCCATGATGTCTTTTTCGCTCCCCCGCCTCTCCGCCGCAGCACTGTGTTCCGCCGTCGTCCTGAGCGGCTGCGCGAACGTCGCCGGTCCCCACGTGGGCGGCAACGTGCAGTACGGTGATGCCCGCGCCGTGGAAACCGTGACCAACGAGTTCGGCTCGACCGACCTGCAGACCATCGCCGAGTCGATGACGCGCTCGCTGCTGCAGTCGCGCGCCATTACGGGCGCGCGCGAGACGCCGATCGTGGCGCTGGCGGAAGTCAAGAACAAGACGAGCGAATACATCGATACGCGCGCCATCACGGAAAAGATCCGCGTGCAGCTGACCAAGAGCGGCGCGGTGAAGTTCGCGGTAAGCACGAACGAGATGCAGAACCAGCTCGACGAACTCACCCGCCAGAACCAGACCGGCCTGTACAAGAACAAGGGCAAGGCGCGTATCGGCCAGATGCAGGGCTCGCGCTATCGCCTCGAAGGCTCCATCTCGTCCATCGTGAAGCGCTCGTCATCGACCAAGGACGTGTTCTATCTGTTCAACCTGAGTCTCGTGGATAACGAATCGGGCCTGCTGGAATGGGCTGACGAGAAGGAAATCCGCAAGACCTCGGCACGCTGATTGCGCTGACGTCCCCTGATCCGCCCCCGATCCATCGAGACCCCCATGCTCCGATCCCTGCTTGCCTGCGCTGCCCTGCTGCTGTCCGCGGGCGCTGTCGCCCAGCCGCGTATTGCCGTGGCTGACCTGACCTACAAGGACACTGTGCGCGAGCACTTCTCGTACGCCGCCGGCTACGAAAAATCATCCTCGCGCGCGTCGATGAGCGCCCGCGATTCCGACTTCTCGAGCAGCGAACGCGCCAGCGCCAGCCACCGGCGCGAGGCGGGCTTCGTGCAGGCCTCGGGCACCGTGACACGCATCGAGTATGGCGAACTGCGCAAGTTCACGGCCGACCTGAAGGGCGAACTGATCCGCTCGCAGGCCTTCCGCATCGTGCAGGCGCGTCCCTACACGGACGCCAAGCCCAACGAGCAGATCTTCGACATCATCAACCGCATCAAGCGCGGCGCGTTTCCTGGTGCGGACTACGTGCTGTTCGGCACGGTCTCGAGCGTCGAGTGGCGCACCGACCAGCAACCGGTGCAGGACACACGCAATACGATGCTGCTGTACAGCCTCGAGCTGGGTGTGGATTTCAGCCTGATCAACACCAAGACCTACCAGGTACACGCCGCGTTCTCCGCCGTGGGTGAAGGCAGCGACAGCAAGATCTGGTCGGCCGGTGCACGCCTCACGCCGAATCGGGCGCGCGTCATGCAGGAGGTGTCGCGTAGCCTGGCAGAAGAGGCGCTGCAGCAGATCGATGCCCAGTTCAAGCCGCTGGGCATGGAGCGCCGCTCCGACGACCGCCGTGCGCGCGAGGATGCTCCGGCGCAAGGTCGGGTAACGGTCTACCAGTAACGCCATCACTGCGCCGCATGGCCCACGGACCGAGCGTGGGCCGGATGAAAAAAGCCCCGCATATGCGGGGCTTTTTCCTTGGCCGATCTTGCTTACATCTGCATAGCGCGCTGCTCATCCGCGTTCAGCACGGGGCCGTCCAGCGTCACGTGTTTCTCGTCGTAGCGGAACTTCTGGATGATTGGCTTGAGCTCTTCCTTGATGTGCTTCTCGCTGTAGCCATTGAACAGATGGCCCAGCAGGCCGCGCCGCAGGTCGCTCGTGTTCATGAACCAGTCCGCGATGGGGAAAGTCAGGTTCATGTTGTACTTCATCATGATGCCCATATTGTGGTGCGCCGTATGGTGGCGGCGAATGGTATTGATGAAGGGCATGTTGCGCACGAACCAGTTCTCGTGGACGTGGCAGCAGTAGTGGAAGGTCTCGTACACGAGATACTGCGCCACCATCGTCAGGAAGACGATATAACCGGCGTTCGGGTTGATCAGCCATGCCGCCAGTCCGCCAAACACCAGGCCGCCGACGCCGAGCGTGGCGAGCACGCGCCACGGGAAGAACACGATGCGGAATTCGCGCGTGGTGTCGATGGTTGCTTCGTTATCGGTGAAATACTGGTGGTGCTGGCGCGTATGCCGCTCGTAGATGGCGCGCAAGGCAAACACGTCGATACGGCGATGCATCACGTAGCGGTGCATAAACCATTCGACGAAATTGCCGGCGAGGAACACTGGCAGTACCAGGAACCACTCCCAGGTCGCGGCCTGCAGGTGCGTGATGCAATAGTAGACGGCAGCGATCCCCACCGCGTACATCACGCCGATATGGACCAGTCCGTTGTAGAGGGGGCTGATATTGGCCTTGTACTCTTCGCGGAATTTCCGCTGGCGCTCGGTCATCATAATGTGTCTCCTGCCTGATACATGTGTAATACGTAACTAATATATTAGTTGCTGCAAAAAAATTGTCAATGCCGGCAGGCACAGAACCGGGCAGTGGCCCGGGTTGCCCGCACGGCATTGCCGTGCCGTCGATGCGTTACTGCGAAACTTCCTCGAGGGCGCGGCCCTTGGTTTCGACGCCCAGTATCGCGACCGCGATCGCCGCGACCACGAAGGAAAGTGCACCCAGCGTAAACACGCCGGACTGCCCCGCGACCGGCAGGATCACGCCGACAATGTACGGACCGAGCAGCGAACCGACTCGCCCGATCGATGAGGCAAAGCCGGAACCGGTAGCGCGCGAACGCGTGGCATACAGCTCCGGCGTGTAGGCATACAGCACCGACCACATGCCGAACAGGAAGAACTGCATGCACAGGCCGGCGGCGATCAGCTGGCCTGGCGCCACCAGGTTGCTGGCCGCGTTGCCGTAGAAATACGCAGACACGGCGCTGCCAAGCAACATCAGCACGCAGGTGCCCTTGCGGCCCCATGCTTCAAGCAGCCATGCGGAGAAGATGAAGCCCGGGATGCCCGCCAGCGAGATCAGGATGGTGTAGAACACCGACTTGGTGACTTCATAGCCGGCCTGTTGCAGCAGCGCGCCCAGCCAGGTGGTGAGCCCGTAGTATCCCAGTAGCGCGAAGAACCAGAGGATCCACAGCATGATGGTGCGGCGCGCATAGCCTTCGCGGAACAGATCGGCAAAACCGGCCTTGCGGACAGCCGCAGGCGCAGCCTTGAACGTTTCCACGACCGGCGGCAAGGCGATGCCGCCCAGTGCCTGACGCACCCGCTGCTCGAAACGCGTCATGATCGACTCCGCCTCCTCGTGCCGGCCCACCTCGGCCAGCCAGCGCGGCGACTCCGGCATATGGCGGCGCACGATGAAGACAAACACCGACGGCACCGCGAGCATGATGAAGATGCCGCGCCAGCCGACGATCGGCATCATGAAGTACACGAGGATGCCGGCCGCGATGAAGCCTAGCGGCCAGAAGCCTTCGAGAATGGCGATATACCTGCCGCGGCTCTTGGCCGGCACGATCTCGGACACCATCGACTGCCCGATGGGAAATTCCATGCCCATGCCGAAGCCCAGCACGACACGGTAGATCATGAGCATCGTGACGGTGTCCGACAGCCCGCACATCAGGCTCCCCACGCCCCAGAACACCATGCTCACCTGGAACACCGGTTTGCGCCCGAACTTGTCGGCCAGCATGCCGGCAATCGCCGCACCCAGGAACATGCCGAGGAAACTCGAGCTGGCGAGCAGGCCCGCCTGCGTGGCGCTCAGGCCGAACTCGGTGCGGATCGATCCCAGCAGGAAAGTCATCGCGCCGAGGTCCATCGAATCAAAGAACCATGCCGTGGCGATGATGCCGAAGAGTGCGCGCTGGTAGTTGGTCATGGGCAGCCGCTCCAGGCGTGCTGCTATGGAATAGCGGACGCTGCTGCCGTCTGCGATAGAACTCATGGATGTCTCCTCCGGGTGAATTCCTGAATGCCTGGCCACCGGTCTGCATGCCGGCCTGCACCATGACACACATCTAATATATCTCTAAGATAATAGTGGCATCCCAAGAGATTGGACAGAGGGTATACCCGCCTCCCAGCCCTTGCGGGAAGCGGCCCCAGCGCTCACGGCAATGGCATTTGAGGCCAGGCAGGACGCCAAGAAAGAGACGCCGCTCAGGGAGCACAGCAGGTGGCACAAAAGGCTATGCCGACGCCGGGACGGCATGCGCACACGGCGCCGCTTTTATTGTCCGGCACTTATCCCGACGTTCATTGGGGGCAGAAGCCGGCACCATGCCGCCGGCGCGCGGGACCGCTGCGCGCAGCCTCGCTCAGTCGCCGATCCGGCCTTCCCAGGCGCGCCGCACGATGCGCGCATAGGCAGCAGCGCCATCCGCCACCGGAAATGCCTTGCGCAGGCGCGCCACGGCCAGGGCATCGCACGTCATGTCGTCGAGCTGGGCTTCGGTGATACCGAAAGCATTGAGATCGGCGGGAATGTCCAGGCGCGTCACCAGATCACGCAGCATCGCCGGCAGGCGTGCGGCAGCCTGTGCCGGGGGTCCGTCGATGCCGAAGAGCTGCGCCACCTCTGCCAGTTCGGCGGTGCGCGTGGCGCGCAGGGCATCGACCACATACGGCAGCATCACGGCATTGGTGCTGCCGTGCGACTTGTGGGTGATACCGGCGACAGCATAGGCAATGCCGTGGACGGCGTTGAGCCCCGCGCTGCCATACGAGAGTGCGGCATAGATGCTGGCGTAGGCCATGCCATGGCGCGCCTCGTGGTCACTGCCATCACGGTAGGCACGTTCCAGATAGGCGGCGCACAGGCGGATGGCCTCGCGCGCGAACAGCATGGTGACGGCTGAACGGCCGCTGTAGCCGGGGTCCACCGAGCCCTCGCGGTCGAATGCACTGGAGTCGAGCGTGACGAACGATTCGAGCGCATGCGTCAGGGCATCGATGCCGGCGTCGGCGGTCACGCGTGGGGGGCAGGTATAGGTCAGTTCAGGGTCGACGAGCGCCACTTGCGGCCGCAATGAATTGTCCATCACGGCGATCTTCGTGGCATTTTCGGGATCGAGCAGGATCGCCCCCGGCGTGGCTTCAGAACCGGTACCGGCCGTGGTTGGCACGGCAATCAGCGGCAGCGGACGGCTGCCGTCCGGCAATACGCCGACGAAAGACTTGACCGGCGCACCCGTGGGCAGCGTCAGGCACAGCGCCTTGGCGAGGTCAATGTTGCTGCCGCCGCCAAGTGCAATCACATGATCCGGCACTGTTCCGTGCAACTGCGTCCGCACCTCGGCGGTGGCCGCATCGCACAGGGTGGTGGTGGGATCTGGCAGGCCACCGTCATACACCGTCGTGGCAATGCCGAGCTGCGCGGCGGCATCGACGTACTCGCGCACCCAGGGCGTATGCCGGGTAAAGAAGGTGTCGGTGACCAGCACACCGTGCCGGTAACCCAGGCGCTGCATCAGCGCCGGCAGCTGGGACCGCGCGCCGCCAGCAATGATCAGCCGCGCCGGTGCACAGAAATGCACCAGATCATCCATTCTCATCGTGTTTCCTTCGTGGGGGAGGACAGGACCGGCAGGAAGCCGCGCAGCACGGCGGCCACCTGCTCCGTGTTGTGGGTCAGCACGCTGTGGCCGGCGCCGCCGATGCCGAGCAGCGAGGCGTGCGGCAACCCCGCACAGAGGGCCAACGCATGCGACCAGGGTGAATCGCCGTCGTCGCGGCCATGGATCACCAGCGCGGGTTCGCGCACTGCGGCCAGTTGCCCGGCCTGGCGCTGCGCGCGAATGGCTTGCCAGGTAGCGACCACCGCCGCGTGATCCGCCGCCTCCTTGAGACCCAGGCGCAGTTCGCGCGCACGGACTTCAGCCAGCAGCGCCTCTGCGTCGGTCGCGGCAAACCAGGGGGCCTCCGGCAAATTGGCGGTGCCCGACACAAGGCACAGGCCCGTGGGCCGGCGCGCACCGGTGCGCGCCAGATAGGCCAGCGCCACCGACACGCCCATGCTCCATCCGGCCAGGATGAAAGGGCCGCGTACCCGGGCCTCGATCGCTTCGGCAGCATCCGCCGCATAGGCTTCCAGCGCGTAGCCGCCAGGACCGGCAGCGCGTACCGCGGTCCCGCGCCCGCGCAGGTTTGGCAGCGTAAACGTCGCCGCATCAGCCAGCATGTCGGCCAGCGGCAGCCATGCCGCCCGCGTCCCCTGGATGCCATGCAGCGCGACGATCTGAACCGGCCCCGCGCCGACCTGGATGCAATCCATCGGTGTCTCCTCCGCCCCGCCGCTGCTGCGGCATATTCTGATCCATCTAATATATCAAAAGAATAATAGCATGCCGGAACCACACCGCCGGACATCCCCGCAGCGCCGCAAGGAATTTGCAAAACGGCTGTGAGGCCTCATATACAATGGGGTGTCCATTCATCCGGGTTGTCTCATGATCAAGAAAGCCGTGCCGGCCAATCGCGCCAAATCCTCCGGAACGGAAGCGCGCAGCGCGGTATCGACCAACGGGGCCAAGGCGAAGCTGACCGACCTGGCCTACGAACGCATCGAGGAAGCCATCGTCACGCTCGCCCTGCCGCCCGGCAGCGCGATTTCCGAACTGCAATTGAGCGAGATGACCGGTATCGGCCGCACACCGATCCGCGAGGCGATCCAGCGCCTGGCGCGCGAACGGTTGATCATGGTGCTGCCGCAGCGCGGCTTGCTGATTCCCGAGATCGATGTGGCACGCCAGCTCCGCCTGCTCGAGACGCGCCGCGAAGTGGAGCGGCTGATCTGCCGTTCCGGTGCCAAGCGCGCCACGCCGGCGCAGCGCGAGCGCTTCCGCGAACTGGTGCACGAGTTCGAGGAAGCCGCGGCGCAGAACGACGATGTGCGTTTCGTGCGCGCCGACCGCGATCTCAACGAGCTGACGCTGGCGGCTTCGCACAACGAGTTCGCAGAAGGGGCCATGCGCCTGATGCACGGCTTGTCGCGCCGCTTCTGGTACTACCACTACAAGCAGGCCGCCGACATGCCCGAGATGGGCAGGCTGCACGCCAACGTGGCGCGCGCCATTGCCGATGGCGATGTCGATGGCGCCGGCAAGGCGCTGGATGCACTGCTCGACAATATCGAATCGTTTACCCGCAACACGGTACTCGACGCCCGCTGAGCAGCGGCGTGCCTGCACGCTGCAGCACGCGTTCCGGCGCACGCCCTCTCCCCCCTGCGCCCCCCTTTGCACCGCAGTGTGCATCCCGGGTGCCCAGCGCGCCGCCACGCCGGCCGCCGGACCCCAAACCCGCTTGCCGGCGACCGTCTCCCGGCATGGCCGCACGCCGGCCCGAATTGCCTGCGGGCGGGCCACCGGCGCATCATCTGCCCGCTTTCGCACATGCGACTCCACCGGGAATTTTCATCAAGATTAGGGTTAATCCCGATCAGCCTATTCTTCCCCCATCCCCGCAATGCACAATGCCAACAAAGGCGCTGTTGATAAGGCTTCTTCGCGCATGATCGAAATATTCGATCAACTTGCGTGAATTAAATGCGCTAACAAGAGATTCGCTCTTCGAGTAACTTTCGATTTGAAAGTTAGAACTTAAAACGCTTTTCCGATTTGCGGAACAGCCATCATCACCACAAAGGCGCTGCACCTGCCATTCCATGCGGATGGCAATGATGTTCCTGCCCGGATGTTGAGGTTTGTGGCGGCAGGTGCAGCGAGACAGGGGAGACAGATGAGTCACGATGTGATCCTGGAAGCGAAAGGGCTGACGAAGGAATTCGAAGGCTTCACCGCGGTCAACAACGTCGACCTGCGCGTCCGGCGCGGCTCGATCCATGCCTTGATCGGACCCAACGGCGCAGGCAAGACCACCCTGTTCAGCCTGCTGACGCGCTTTCTCAGCGCGACGCGCGGCACCATCCGGTTCAATGGCCAGGACATCACGCGCGCCCACCCGGCGGATATCGCGCGACGCGGGCTGGTGCGCTCCTTCCAGATCTCGGCCGTGTATCCCAAGTTGAGCGTCCTCGAGAACGTGCGACTCGGACTGCAGCGCCGCGTCGGCTCATCATTCGAGTTCTGGCGCCGCGAATCGAGCCTGCATGGCCTGAACGCCCGCGCCCACGAGCTGATCGATGCTGTCGGACTGTCCTCATTCGTCGGCCACACCGCCGAGGAACTGCCCTATGGCCGCAAGCGCGCCCTGGAGATCGCCGCCACCCTGGCGCTCGATCCCGAGATGATGCTGCTCGACGAGCCAACCGCCGGCATGGGCCATGAAGACATTTTCAAGATCGCGGAACTGATCAAGCAGGTAGCCGCCAACCGCACGGTGCTGGTGGTGGAGCACAACCTCAACGTGGTCGCCCACCTGTCCGACACCATCACGGTACTGCAGCGCGGCGCGATCCTGGCCGAAGGCACCTATGCCGACGTCTCGAACAATCCGGCAGTACGCGAAGCCTATATGGGGACAGGACATGCTTGATACACGCAAGGTCGCCGACATGCTGTCGGTCAGCGGACTCAACGCCTACTACGGTGAATCGCATGTGCTGCACGATGTGGCGCTGAACGTCCGCCAGGGCGAAGTGGTTACCCTGCTCGGCCGCAACGGTGCGGGCAAGACCACGACGCTGAAGTCCATCATGGGCATCATCGCCAAGCGCACCGGTTCGATCAACTTTACCGGCACGGAACTGATCCAACTGCGCGCGGATCAGATCGCCCGCCTGGGCGTTGCATTCTGCCCGGAGGAACGTGCCATTTTTTCCACGCTGAACGTGGAAGAGAACCTGCTGCTGCCGCCAGTCGTCAAGCCGGGCGGCATGCCGCTCGACGAGATCTACGAACTCTTCCCCAACCTGCTCGAACGCCGCCGCAGCCAGGGCACCAAGCTGTCTGGCGGTGAACAGCAGATGCTCGCCATTGCACGCATCCTGCGCACCGGCGCGACGCTGCTGATGCTCGATGAACCGACCGAGGGCCTGGCGCCCGTCATCGTGCAGCAGATCGGCGAAATGATCCGCAAGCTGCAGACGCGCGGCTTCACCATCCTGCTGGTGGAACAGAACTTCCACTTCGCCGCGACGCTCGCCGACCGCCACTATGTGATGGAAAGCGGCAAGATCATCGACATGATCGAGAAAGAGCAGGTCTCGGCCAGCATGGACAAGCTCAACGAGTACCTAGGCGTGTAGCAACCACAAGATCCCGCCAAGAGGATCAGTCTTGCAATCAGGCGGCCAAGGCCGTGCAGACCATATCAAAAATGGAGAGAGACAATGAAAGCGAAAACCATCCGGACTTTGCGTGTCAGCCTGCTGGGCGGCGTCGCGGCGGCGCTGTTTGCCACCTCGGTCGCGGCCCAGGTCAAGATTGGCGTACTGGGCGACATGAGCGGCGCCTATGCCGACCTCGGCGGCAAGGGGTCGACCATGGCGGCACGCATGGCCATCGAGGATTTCGGCGGGCAGGTGCTGGGCAAGCCGATCGAACTCGTCTCGGCCGACCACCAGAACAAGACCGACGTGGCCGCCAGTATCGCGCGGCGCTGGTATGACCGCGAAGGCGTGACGATGATCACCGACCTGACCAACTCCGCAGTCGCCATCGCCGTGCAGGGCATCTCGCGCGAGAAGAAAAAGATCAACCTGGTGACCAGTACCGCCACCAACGCGCTGACCAACAAGGAATGTTCGCCGTGGGGCGTGCACTGGACCTACGATTCCTACGCCCTGGCCAACGCGCCGGTCCGCGCGATGATCGAGAGCGGCGCGAAGAAATGGTTCTTCATCACTGCCGATTACACCTTCGGGCATAACCTGCAGGAAACCACCGAGAAGATGATCAAGCAGCTGGGCGGCACGGTAGTCGGCACCGCGACGCACCCGTTCACCAGCCAGGACTTCTCCTCGCAGCTGCTCAAGGCCCAGGCCTCGGGCGCGGACATCATTGCCCTCGCCAACTCCGGCTCGGATACGACCAACAGCGTCAAGCAGGCCAATGAGTTCGGCATCACCAAGAAACAGAAGCTGGTGTCCCTGCTGACCTTCATCACCGATGTGCACAGCATGGGCTTGCCGATCGCCCAGGGCCTGGTGTTCTCCGAGGCTTTCTACTGGGACCAGAACGATGAAACGCGCGCCTGGTCGCAGAAATTCATGAAGCGCCACGGCACCATGCCGTCGATGGTGCACGCCGGCACGTATTCCGCCGTCACGCACTACCTGAAGGCCGTCAAGGCCGCTAACTCGGTCGACTCGGATGCCGTGATGGCGAAGATGCGCGAGATGCCGGTCAACGACTTCGCCTTCAAGAACGGCTCGATCCGTCCGGACGGTGTCCACGATCACGCCATGTACCTGTTCCAGGTCAAGACCCCGCAGGAATCGAAGCGGCCGTGGGACTACTACAAGCAGCTCGCCGTGATCCCGAAGGGCAAGGCCTTCCAGCCGCTCGAAGAAGTCGATTGCCCGCTGCTGAAGAAGTAAGCCAGCGGCAATCCGGCACGAGGCGCCGCCTGCTGTCCTGGCGCCTCGTCTTGTCTACCTGAAGGGAGCAACACGATGTTGGATGGACTGTCGCTACAAATGCTGGTCGGACAGTTGATGGTCGGACTGGTCAACGGCTCGTTCTATGCTCTGCTGAGCCTCGGGCTCGGCGTGATCTTCGGCATGCTGAACGTGATCAACTTCGTACATGGCGCGCTGTACATGACCGGCGCCTTTGCGAGTTACCTGCTGCTGCAGTATGCCGGCGTGCCATATGCCGTCTCGCTACTGCTGTCGCCGCTGATCGTGGCTTGCCTGGGCGTGTTCATCGAACGCATGCTGCTGTCGCGCATCTACAAGATCGACCATATCTACGGCTGGCTGCTGACCTTTGGCATCGCGCTGATGCTGGAGTCGGTATTCCGCAAATTCTACGGCGTGTCCGGCAAACCCTATCCGACACCGGACTGGCTGACCGGCGCCATCGACCTGGGCTTCATGATGCTGCCCACCTACCGTGCGTGGGTCATCGGCGTGTCCCTGCTGGTCTGCTTTGGCACCTGGTACGCCATCGAACGTACCCGCCTGGGTTCCTACCTGCGGGCCGCCACGGAAAACCCGGTGATCGTGCGCAGCTTCGGCATCAACGTCACGCTGCTGATTACCCTGACCTACGCCTTCGGAGTCGGCCTCGCCGCCTTTGCAGGGGTGCTCGCCGCGCCGATCTACCAGGTGAATCCGCTGATGGGTTCGAACATCATCGTGGTGATCTTTGCCGTGGTGGTAATTGGCGGCCTGGGTTCGATCCTCGGCACCATCGTCACCGGCCTGGGCATCGGCCTGATCGAGGGCGTCACCAAGATCTTCTATCCGGAAGCCGCGCACGTCGTGGTGTTCGTGATCATGGCCATCGTGCTGCTGACCAAACCCACCGGACTGTTCGGACGCCGCGTCCGCTGACCGCCGCCCACTGCGAGGAGACTCCGATGAAATACGTGCTTTGTGCCTTGCTGGCCGTGGCCGCGCTGCTGGCGCCGTTGTACTACTACCCGACGTTCCTGATGACGATCCTGTGCTTCGCCATCTATGCGGGTGCGTTCAATCTGCTGTTCGGCTACACCGGCCTGCTGTCGTTCGGTCATGCCGCCTACTTTGGCTTTGCGGCCTATATCTGCGGCTACGCGGCGAAATCGCTGGGCCTTACGCCAGAGCTGGCGATCATCGGCGGCGGCCTGTCGTCTGCCCTGCTCGGCCTGATCGTCGGCTACCTCGCGGTGCGCCAGCAAGGCATCATCTTTGCGATGGTCACCTTCGCGCTGGCCGAGGTGGTGTACTTCATCTGTCTGCGCGCACCCTTCACAGGCGGCGAGGATGGCATGCAGTCGATTCCGCGCGGCCATCTGTTCGGCCTGATCGACCTGTCGAACTCGATGACCATGTACTACTTCGTGCTAGCCATCTTCCTGCTGTGCTTCTGGATGCTCTACCGCATCGTGCACTCGCCCTTCGGCCAGGTCCTGCGTGCCATTCGCGAGAACGAGACACGCGCCATCTCGATGGGCTACAAGACTGACCAGTACAAGCTGGCGGCCTTCGTGCTATCGGCCACACTGGCCGGCATTGCCGGATCGACCAAGACGCTGGTCTTCCAGCTCGCGACGCTCACCGACGTGCACTGGCACAAGTCCGGCGAGGTGATCCTGATGACGCTGCTCGGCGGCCTCGGCACGCTGGCCGGCCCGGTGGTCGGCTCCGGCCTGGTGGTATCGCTCAGCGAAGGGCTGGCTGAACTCGGCGAATGGGTGCCGTTCATCCTCGGGGTTTCGTTCGTGGTGTGCGTGCTGGCCTTCCGGCGTGGCATTGTCGGCGAACTGCTGGCGTACCTCGAGCGCCGCCGCCAGCGCACCCTGCCCGCCGGGACGGCGCGTACAGATGCACCCGCACAGGGCACGAGCGAACTGGCAACGGCAGGCAAGGAACATTGAGCGGCGTCGCTGCGAAGCATACTGCGCGACGATAATGCTCGGCACCGCCACGCCGCGACGCTGAATGGCGGTGCCGGAGCAGGTACGGAACGAGGCCCGACCGCGCCGGACAGCCGGGATGATCCCCATTGGCAGGCCCGGTGCGGGTCGGGTACCGTGATGGCGAAGACGCTCATGCAGGGGAACGCGCCATGAACATGAAGCAACTCGAAACACTTGTCTGGATCGTGCGGCTCGGGAGTTTCGCGGCCGCGGCAGACCGGCTGTGCACCACGCAATCCACCGTCTCATGCCGGATCCAGGAGCTGGAGCAGGATTTCGACATCCAGCTGTTCGACCGCAGCCATCACAAGGCACGCCTTACCGCCAAGGGCAAGGAACTGTTCCACTACGCCGAGCGCCTCATCGATCTGGCCTCGGAAATGCGCCACCGTATCGGCAATCCTGAGTCGCTCTCGGGCCTGATCCGGCTCGGCGTCGCGGAGGTGGTGGCACTCACCTGGTTGCCGCAGCTGGTCCACGCGATCCGCAACACGTATCGTGACGTGGTACTGGAACTGGATGTGCAACTGACACGCCCGCTGATCTCGCGGCTGCGCGAGGGCGACCTGGACCTGCTGCTGATTCCCGGTCCAGTGGCCGAGCCAGGGCTGACGTCGGATACCGTCGGCAAGGTCGAGTTCCGCTGGATGGCGGGCCCGCACTTCAAGGTGCCGAGCGGCATTCTCTCGCCAGAAGTGCTGCAGACATTGCCGGTTCTGAGCCTGTCGGCAGATTCGCACCACCACACGCTGATCGAGCAATGGTTCACGCGCAATCAGGCGCAATACAACTTTGTCACGCGGTGCAACAACCTCAATGTGGTCGCTTCATTGACCATGGCCAACGAAGGCATCGGCTACCTGCCCGTGGCGGCCTACAGTCAGGAAATCGCTGACGGCCGGCTGGTCATGCTGAAGACACGGCCACGCATGCCCGCCGTGGAATTTGTCGCCGTGGCAACATCGGGGCGCTTCCAGCCACTGGTGGATGCAGTCCGGACATTGGCGGTGGAAAGCGCCTACACCAGCGAGCTTGGCATGAGCGGCGTCACCGCTCCCATCTCACGCATCGGCAGCGCGCGCTGACGCGCGCCATCACGCACGCAACAGGATCATGGACAAGACGCTACTGAAGGGACTCACGGTACTCGAGGCGTTGATCGACAATGACCGGCCCTGTGGCGTCACTGCGCTGGCCAACCAATTGCAGATGTCCAAGAGCAGCGTGCACCGGATCCTGCAGACACTCGTGAGCCGCCAGTTTGCCCGCCAGGACATGCTCTCGCAGCAGTACCAGCCGACGCTCAAGCTGTGGGAGTACGGCACCAGAGTGCTGGCGCGCATTGACTTCAAGCGCGTCGCGGCGCCCCAGCTCGAGCTGCTGTCGCGCCAGACCTCCGAAACCGTGCATCTGTCGATCCTCGATGGCAAGGAAGTGGTGTATGTGGACAAGGTGGACGGCTTGCTGCCGATCCGCGCCTATTCGGAAATCGGCGGACGCGCCCCGGCCTACTGCGTGGCGACTGGCAAGGCCCTGCTGGCCTACCAGCCCGAGGCAGTACTCGAGCAGTTCGGCCCAGAGATGGAGCAGTTCTCGCCACGGACGCTGCACGATGTCGCCAGCCTGCGCAATGAGCTCAAGCGCGTGCGCAAGCTCGGCTACGCAGTGAATCGTGGCGAGTGGCGCGAAGGCGTATGGGGTGTCGCCGCGCCCATCTTCGATGGCACGGGTCAGGTGACAGCCGCAATCGGCCTGTCGGGACCCGCACAACGCATGCGTCCGGCCCACATCCGCGAATATGCGGCGCTGCTAATCCAGGCCAGCGAGGCGGTGACGCGCGATCTGCGCTGAGCCTGGGCCACATCGGTACCCGCCGGGCCGCCGCTGAGGCGGTGCCCGCCTGCCTGTTCGCGCGCCGCACGAGCCCACCGTCACAGACCTGCGTGGCCCCGCGCTTGTGTTGCATGCCTGCCACGTCATGAAAAACACCGGTCACGCTTGCGCGCGACCGGTGCCTGAACCAGCGGAGGGTGGCCGGATCGTTACTGCTGCGCTGCCGACACGGGGATCACCTGCACCTTCTGCGTGCGCTGCTCTGCCGCGGCACGCTCCTGGCGCTGCAGGCCCATCAGGATCTGGCGGGCGCGACGCAGCGCCTTGTCCGACTTCAGGAACACTTCCGAGTAGTCATCGTCCGGATAGTCGAACATGTTCTGCTGGCGCTCGAGCGCCCACTGGTCCTGTGCCACCACGGACGGGAACATCTCCGCCACCTTGAGCGCGGTCGGCGTATCCGGATCGCTGAGGGGCCGGTGCTCCTTCTTGGTAGTACAGGTCCAGCGCCACACCAGGTTGCGTGCATCGACCGGATAGAACAGGTGCAGCAGCGTGTAGCCGCGCTCGGCCTCGGTTCCAAGCTGCCCGGACGGCGCCACGTGCATCTTCACGCGGCACATGCCCGGGCTGATCATGGCGTGCGTGTGCAGGCGCTCCACCACGTCATACAGGAACCACTCGCGCAGGAATGGCGGCTGTTCGTAGCCATCGACGCGACGGATGGTCTTGATGTATTCATAGCCTTCGGACACGCCTTCGTCGAGTTCGACCGGAATCAGGCTGTTGGCCTTGTCACCGATGTTACCGTCGTGCAGCGGGTAGAAGTGGCTGATGTCGAGCAGGTTCTCGATCAGCAGCAAATAGTTGGCTGGCGCCTCGATGCGCTCTGGCGATACGGCGGTCACGCAACTGGTATCGGTCAGCTCCGGCGTACGCGGCGGATTGAGGGTGGAGGCCTGCTCCACGTCGCCGGGCCACAGCCACACCACGCCGTCCTGTTCCTTGATGGGCACGGTATGCAGGCGGGCCTGCGGCGGAATCGCCTTGTCCGGCTGCGAGGGGATCTCCACGCACTTGCCGCTGCTGTCATAGCACAACCCGTGATAGGCACATTCGAGGCGGCCATCGTCGAGCAGCTTGCTTTCCGACAGCGGGAAACGCTTGTGGCAGCAGCGGTCGTCGAACGCCACGACCTCGCCTTCCGCAGTGCGCCAGATGACGATCGGCTTGTCCGCCACCTTCAAACCCTGCAGGTCGCCTGCCTTGAACTCATGGCTGAAGCCGACCGGATACCACGTATTCCTGACGTACTCGAACTTGCTCATGGGGTTGTCTCCTTCATTATGAATTGCGCCGGGCCGGGCCCGGCAATCCGTTGCTCAGATATCGAGCACCAGCTTCTTGCTCTTGGCACGGCTACAGCAGATCATCACGAACTCCTCGCGGTCTTCCTCGTCGAGCACGGAATCGCGGTGAATCGGTTCGCCATCGAGATAGCGCGTCATGCAGGTGCCGCAGTACCCCTCTTCGCACGACACATCGATGTCCATGCCATGTGCCTGCATGACATGCACGATGGACTGTCCGGGCGGCACCGTGAACGTCTTGCCGGAACGCTTCAGTTCGACTTCGAACGCGGTATCGGCCGAGGTATCGATCGCCTCGCCGACCGGCGCGCTGAAGCGTTCGCAGTGCGTCGTGCCCTTGGGCCAGTGCTCGACCGCGCGGTCGATGGCATCGAGAAAGCCGTTCGGCCCGCAGTAATAGACATGGGTGCCGGGGGTGGCATCGCGCAGCAGTGCCGCGAGATCGACGCCCTGCTTCGGATCGCCATGGTCGTGATGCAGCGTCACATGGCCGCTGGCGATTAGCGGCTGCAGTTCGCGCAAGAAGGCCGTACGCTGCGGCGAGCGCGTGCAGTACACCAGATGAAAATCCTGGCCGCGCGCCCGCACTTCCGCGATCATCGACATCAGCGGCGTAATACCGATGCCGCCACCGATGAACAGGTAGCGCGTGGCGTCATCCGACAGCTCGAAATGGTTGCGCGGCGCGGACACCGTGACCAGCATGCCGGCGCGCAGCGCGTCGTGCATGGCGACCGAACCGCCGCGTCCATTGGGGTCGCGCAGGACGGCGACAACGTAGCGATGCGTTTCGGTCGGATCGTTGCAGAGCGAATACTGGCGAATGGCGCCGTCGGGCAGATGCACGTCGATATGCGCACCTGCCGTGAACTGTGGCAGCGACTTGTGTTCCGGATCGACGAACTCGAAACTGCAGATATCGTCAGCCAGGCAGGTGATGGCACGCAGCTGCAATTGCAGCTTGGCTGGGGATGCGGGGCTGGCGGTAGCAGCTACCGGCGCACCGGCAACGGTTGCAGACATGGCCGTTCTCCTTGGTTATTCCGGCCACCGTTTCCGGCGCGTGCGGCATGGCTTGCCGTTCTTGTCACCGGTTGCGGGGTGAATCCATCATGCACCGTGCTTACATCAAATTCAAACGAGAAATTTGGCTGTAATTACATCGATTTTATTGATGTAATTATTGGGCTCGCGATGAGGCTCCCAGGTGGCCGCGAGCGCACTCAACGCACCATCGCGCGCCGCAAAAATGCAATGGAACGCACTTGTAAAGCCGCGAGGGAAGCCGTGGCAGCCTGGCAGGCTCAGCTGAAGTCGCTGACCTCGCGGGCGATCTCAGCGACGCTGGCGGCCAGCGAGTAGGCATGGCCGAGCGGGAACGCCGCGACGAACTCGACGGGCTCGAGCGGATCGCTCACCGGAATGATCTGCATCCGCCCTGAGGCAAGCTCGGCCTCGTAGTAGCGCAACGGAAGGTAGGCGATGCCCATCGCGGCCATGGTCATCGAGCCGGCCACGGCAAAACTCTTGCAGCGGGCCAGATAATGACAGCGCACGTGGTCGCGCCGGAACCAGTCTTCGATGGCGGAATAGTGGAATGACTCAGGTTGCAGGCCGATCACCGGCCACGCGGCCAGTTCGGCCGGGGTATGCAGGTGCGTGCCGGCGCCGAGGGCTGGGCTGGCCATCCAGGCAAACTCGACCTTGCCCAGCGACACGCTGCGCACGTCGGGCATGCGTGTATAGCCGGGCGCCAGCACCAGTTCGAGTTCGCCGCGATGCAGGCTGGCCATCAGGTCGCTGGTCAGGCCTTCCTCGATTTCGAGGCGCAGTTGCGGGTAGCGTGCGGACAGCGCCCGCACGAGTTGCGGCAGCCAGCTGGTGGAAACGACTTCGGCTACGCCGAAGCGTACCGAGCCCGCTAGCGATTCCGGCGTGGCGATGCGATGCTGCAGCTCGGTGGAAAGGTCGAGCATGCGGCTTGCGTACTCCATCAGCTCGCGCCCCTTGGGGGTGAGGCGCGCACTGCGCAGCGAGCGGTCGAACAGATCGACGCCGAGGCTGCGCTCCAGTTCGCGCACGCGCATCGACACGGTCGACTGCGTGGTGTAGAGCCGCTCCGCTGCGGCAGCGAAACTGCCAAGCGTCACAGTCCAGAAGAACGTTTCGAGCTGCTGCAGCGTCATGGCCCCCTCTTCCCCATGCGCGGTGGTCCGCGCCTCTGCGTTGCTAGTGTAGCGGGAAGAGACGGCGTCGCGTCAAGGACGGGGCGCCTCGGTGGCGGGGGCAAGGCATCCACGCCCACGCTGCGCATCGTCGCAGCAAGCCGGCATCAGGCCAGCGCCGCCTCCGCCACCGGCCAGTCGCCGATGTAGGACTTGAGCATGCGGTTCTCGAAATCCTGTTCTTCGTGCACAGCCTTGGCCACATCATGGAACGACACCACGCCCAGCAGCGTGCCCTGGCGTACCACCGGCATGTAGCGCTGGTGATGCTGCACCATCAGGCCGCGCAGGTCGATCACGTTCATGTCGTCGTTGATGACGATCGGCTCGCTGTTCATCACGTGGCGCACGCGCAGGTCGGCGACCGGCGGGGTCGGGCCCTGGCGCTGTTCCTTCTGGCGCTGCGCGAGGATATGGATGATCTCGCGGAAGGTGAGCAATCCGACCAGTTCGCCGCGCTCCATCACGACCAGCGAACCGACATCGTTGTCGGCCATGGTAATCACGCAATCCGACAGCAGCGTCGCCGGCGAAACGGTAAACAGCGTATTGCCCTTTACTTTGAGAATGTCACTGACGCGCACGATAGCCTCCTGCCTGCTCTGTCTATTCTGTTTGCTTGGTTCTGCCTGGTTTCGATCCGGATCCCATGGTATGGATGGGACCTGTGAATATATTCTATCATCCTATTCATAGAATGATAGTAAAACTTTAAAAAAAGCGATCGGGCGTGCGTAAACGACAACGGCGACCTTGCAGGTCGCCGTTGCTGGGGGGATAGAAAGGGAAAGTCGGGAAGCCGGAGATCCGGAACTGGAGCGGGCCGCCGGTCTTGCCGCCGCAGCCGACGCTCAGGCCGCGGGCCGGATCGCCGGCAGGGGCACGGCAGCGCTCAGTTCCGGCGGAAGCGATCCAGCGGGGCGCGCGGCAATCCAGTGCACGAAGAGGGACTGATCAGCGTCGCAGAGGGTCCAGTGCGTGTCGCAATGGCGGCACACAAACTGCAGCGTGCGCGCCCGCACGCCCGATTCCAGCACACGCTCCACCGGCTGGCTGTTGACCATCCGCAAGCCATCATGGGGCGTGCGCCGGCGCCCGTCGACCTCAAGTTGCAAACACGCCTCACAACGTTGCATGACTCTTCCTCCTGTACTCCCTACGATGCAGTGTAGCAAGGGCATGTCCGGCCCGGCAAATATCGTGGACGATCTGCCGTACCGGACCGTCATGCAACCGCGCAGGTTTACTCCACTGCCTTGACCATGTCCTCGACCACCTTCTTGGCATCGCCGAAGACCATCATGGTCTTGTCCATGTAGAACAGCTCATTGTCCAGGCCCGCGTAGCCAGCCGCCATCGAACGCTTGTTGACGATGATGGTCTTGGCCTTGTACGCCTCCAGGATCGGCATGCCGGCGATCGGCGACTGCGGATCGGTCTTGGCCGCCGGGTTCACCACGTCGTTGGCGCCCAGCACCAGCACCACGTCGCACTGCCCGAACTCGCCGTTGATGTCTTCCATCTCGAAGACCTGGTCGTACGGCACCTCGGCTTCGGCCAGCAGCACGTTCATGTGGCCCGGCATGCGGCCCGCCACCGGGTGAATAGCGTACTTGACGGTCACGCCGTTGTGCGTGAGCTTCTCGGTCAGTTCCTTCAGGGCGTGCTGGGCGCGCGCCACGGCCAAACCGTAGCCGGGCACGATCAGCACGGTTTCGGCGTTGCCGAGCAGGAAGGCGGCGTCATCGGGCGAGCCTGACTTGACGCTGCGCTGCTCGCCGCCACCCGCATTGCTGCTGACCGCCTCGCCGCCAAAGCCGCCGAGGATCACGTTAAAGAACGAGCGATTCATCGCCTTGCACATGATGTACGAGAGGATTGCGCCCGAGGAACCCACCAGCGACCCGGCGATGATCAGCATCGGGTTGTTGAGCGAGAAGCCGATGCCGGCAGCCGCCCAGCCGGAGTACGAGTTCAGCATCGACACCACCACCGGCATGTCGGCGCCGCCGATGGGGATGATGATCAGCACGCCGAGCACAAAGGCGATGGCGGTCATGATGATGAACGGCGTCCAGCTCTGCGTCATGAAGTAGGCGATGCCGAAGCCGATCATAGCGATGGCCAGCGCCAGGTTGAGCATGTGCTGGCCCTTGAACTGCACCGGCGCGCCCTGGAACAGGCGGAACTTGTACTTGCCCGAAAGCTTGCCGAAGGCGATGACAGAGCCGGAAAACGTGATGGCGCCGACGAAGGTGCCGATGAACAGTTCGATGCGGTTGCCCAGCGGAATGTCACGGCTGCCGGCGGCGGTAATGCCGAAGGCATCGGGCTCGGCCACGGCGGCAATAGCGATGAACACCGCGGCCAGGCCGATTAGCGAGTGCATGGCGGCGACCAGCTCGGGCATCTTGGTCATCTCGACCTTCTTGGCGACGAAGGCGCCGATGCCGCCGCCGACCACTACGCCGAGGGCAATCAGGGCGAGGCCCGGATTGAATCCACTCGCGGAGTGACCTGCCTGCATGTCGCTGGCGAGGCGGATGATCAGCGCAATCGTAGTAACCACGGCGATGGCCATGCCGGCCATGCCAAAGGCATTGCCGGCGCGCGCGGTGCGCGGGTGCGACAGGCCCTTGAGCGCTTGGATGAAACACACCGAGGCAATGAGGTACAGCAGGGTGACGAGGTTCATGCTCATTTGGCGTCTCCCGCGCGGTCTTTCTTCTTGAACATCTCAAGCATGCGCTGGGTCACCAGAAAGCCGCCAAAGACGTTGACCGCCGCGAGTGCAACGGCGAGCGTGCCCATGACCTGGCCCAGGCCGGTCTGGGTGAGGCCGGCAGCCAGCATGGCGCCGACGATGATGATCGCGGAAATAGCGTTGGTCACGGCCATCAGCGGCGTATGCAGCGCCGGCGTGACGGTCCACACCACGTGGTAGCCGACGTAGATCGCCAGCACGAAGATGATCAGGTTGATCACGGTTGGACTGATGAGTTCCATAGCTGTCTCTTGTCTCTCTTGTCTCTCTTGATCTCGTAATGGGCGCGTGCGGCCGGGGCCCCGTTATTGCGCGCGTGTCACCTGGCCGTCCTTGCACATCATGCAGGCGGCGACGATGTCGTCCTCGAGGTTGATCACAAGCTTGCCTTCCTTGTCGAAGATCAGCTTCATGAAGTCCAGGATGTTGCGCGCATACAGGGCCGAGGCGTCCGCCGCCACCATGGCCGGCAGGTTGGTGTAGCCGACGAAGGTCACACCATGCTTGACCACGACCTGGTCGGCCTCGGTCAGCGGACAGTTGCCCCCCTGCGCGGCAGCGAGATCGACGACCACCGAGCCCGGCTTCATGGCCTGCACGGTTTCTTCCTTGAGCAGCACGGGTGCGGCACGGCCGGGAATCAGCGCGGTGGTGATGATGATGTCGGCCTGCTTGGCACGCTCGTGCACCAGTTGCGCCTGGCGCAGCATCCAGCTGGCGGGCATCGGACGGGCATAGCCGCCGACACCCTGGGCGATCTCGCGTTCTTCATCGGTCTCGAACGGCACGTCGACGAACTTGGCGCCGAGCGATTCGATCTGCTCCTTGACGGCAGGCCGCACGTCGGAAGCTTCAATGACGGCGCCGAGGCGCTTGGCAGTGGCAATCGCCTGCAGGCCCGCCACGCCGGCGCCGAGAATCAGGACGCGCGCGGCTTTCACAGTACCGGCAGCAGTCATGAGCATCGGCATGAAGCGCTGGTAGTAATGCGCGCCAACCATCACGGCCTTGTAGCCGGCGATATTGGCCTGCGAGGAAAGTACGTCCATGCTCTGCGCACGCGAAGTCCGCGGCGCCGCTTCCAGCGCAAACGCTGTGACCGACTGCGCCGCCATGGCACTGTTGTTGGCCGCATCGAACGGGTTGAGCATGCCGATCAGAACCGCACCGCGCTTCATCTGCGCCAGTTCGGCGGGCTCGGGGGCGCGCACCTTGAGGACGATGTCGGCGCCGAGGGCGTCAGCAGCGGAACCAATGCGTGCGCCGGCGGCTTCATAGGCGGCGTCCGGCACGCTGGCAGATAGGCCGGCGCCCGATTGCACCACCACTTGGTGTCCCTGGCTCACGTACTTTTTGACGGTTTCGGGCGTGGCGGAGACGCGTGTCTCTCCTGCCCGGGTTTCAGCGGGTATTCCGATCTGCATAGAAGCCTTCTTCGAGGTGAAATCTTCGAGATGAGGTTCAGGGCGTCCGGATGTACATCCGGACGCGGTCTCGCAAGGGTCCTGCCGCGGGGTTCAGGTCAGGAGAATTCCATGATGATGTCGTCCAGCGCGAGGGCGTCACCGCGTGTCACGAGGATCTTCGACACCATGCCGGCACGTTCGGCGCTGAGGGTGATTTCCATCTTCATGGCTTCGACGACGCAAAGCGGGTCGCCGGCAGCCACGGTCTGGCCCACTTCGGCGCTCACCGACACCACCACTGCCGGCATGGGGCTGCGCAGCTGCGTGCCGCTGGCGCCCGACTGCTTCTCGGGCATGAGCGCCAACAGTTCAGCGGCGCGCACCGACAGCACGCGCATCACGGCGCGCGCACCGGCATGCGCGAGCTGCGTGCCCTCGCCTTCCGGACGCACCTGGGCAGCCACCGCTTCACCGTTAACCGTGCCGAACCACACCGGCTGGCCCGGATGCCAGTCGGAGGCGATATCGAGCGCGCCCGAGCCATCGGCACGGCGCACCTGCCAACCCGATGCATGCGTTTCCACCGTCACCAGATGCGGCTTCTTGCCCAGCAGCACCACGCGCTGCATGGTCGCCGGCTGACCCAGGGCGCCGCGGCTACGGGCCTCGACCAGCGCGTCCATCGTGGCGGCGATGCCGACCATGCGCCATGCGAGGTCGCCTTCCGGCTCTGGCCAGCTGAAGCCGCCTTTGAATTCCTCGGCAATGAATGCGGTCGAGAGCCGCCCTTCACGCCAGCGCGGATGGTGCATCAGCGCGGAGAGGAACGGCATGTTGTGGCGGATGCCCTCGATGGCGAACGCGTCGAGCGCATAGGCTTGCGCGGCGATGGCCTGTTCACGCGTCGGCGCATGCGTGACCAGCTTGGCGATCATCGGATCGTAGTAGATGGAGATCTCGCCGCCTTCATACACGCCGGTGTCGTTGCGCACCGTCACGCCATCGGTCACGCCTTCTGCAGGCGGGCGGTACAGCGTGAGGCGGCCGGTGGCGGGCATGAAGTTGCGCGTCGGGTCTTCGGCATACACGCGGCTTTCCACGGACCAGCCATTGATGCCGATGTCTTCCTGACGCAGTTGCAGCTTTTCGCCGGCCGCGACGCGGATCATCTGCTCGACGAGGTCGATGCCGGTGATCAGTTCCGTGACCGGATGCTCCACCTGCAGGCGGGTATTCATTTCCAGGAAGTAGAACGACTTGTCCTGACCGCACACGAACTCGACCGTACCGGCCGAGTCATAGCCGACGGCCCGGGCCAACGCCACGGCTTCCTCGCCCATGCGGCGGCGCGTGTCGGGGTCGAGCAGCGGCGATGGCGCTTCTTCCAGCACCTTCTGGTTACGCCGCTGGATCGAGCATTCGCGCTCGTTCAGGTAGACGATATTGCCGTGCTTGTCGCCCAGCACCTGGATCTCGATGTGACGCGGATCGACGATGAATTTCTCGACGAACACACGGTCATCGCCGAACGACGAAGCGGCTTCCGACTTGGCGCGCGCGAAACCATCGGCCACCTCGGCGGCGGAATGGGCGATGCGCATGCCCTTGCCGCCGCCGCCTGCCGACGCCTTGATCATCACCGGATAGCCGATCTCGTCGGCAATCTCGACGGCATGATCGGCGTCACGAATCACGCCGAGGTAACCCGGCACCGTCGAGACCTTGGCTTCGGCCGCGCATTTCTTCGACTCGATCTTGTCGCCCATGGATTCCATGGCGCGCGGGTTCGGCCCGATAAAGGCAATCCCGGCTGCCGCCAGCGCTTCCGCGAATGCCGCGCGCTCCGACAGGAAGCCATAACCCGGATGCACCGCTTGTGCACCCGTACGCTTGCAGGCGTCGACGATCTTGTCGATCACCAGATACGACTCGGCCGCCGGCGCGGGGCCGATGTGCACCGCCTCGTCGGCCATCTGCACATGCATGGCGCGGCGGTCGGCATCGGAATACACGGCCACCGTCTTGATGCCCATGCGGCGCGCCGTCTTGATGATCCGGCACGCGATTTCGCCACGGTTCGCGATCAGAATTTTTGAGAACATCGTCGCCTTCGTTACCGGTAACCAGTTAAAGGGGAATATTGCCGTGGCTGCGCAAGGCACGCTTGTGCGGCTTGCCGGCCAGCCGGTCGAGTGCGGCCAGCACATGCTGGCGCGTTTCGCGCGGGGCAATCACGGCGTGCACATCGCCGCCAGCCTGCACGGCTTCCGGCGAAAGGACGCGCTGCGCGTAGGCCTGCTCCGCAACGGCATCGCCGCCCTGCCCGTCAAGGGCCAGCGCGGCGCGGGCATCCATCAAGCCGATGCGCGCCTGCGGCCAGGCCAGCACCACGTCCGCGCCCAGCGCGCGCGAGCCCATGGCAATGCCAGCCGCGCCGAGCGCGCGGCGGACGATGACGGTGACCATCGGCACCGTGGCCTGGGCGTAGGCGAACACCAGCTTGGCGGCATGGCGCGCCAGTCCGGCCTGCTCCTGCGCGACGCCCGGCAGGTAACCCGGGGTGTCGACGAAGGTCACCACGGCGATGCCGAAGGCATCGCAGAACTGCACGAAACGCGCCGCCTTGCGCGCGGCATCGCTGTCGATCACGCCAGCCAGCGTGGCGGCCTGGTTGGCCACCACACCGACCACGCGGCCGTGCATGCGCGCGAAACCGGTGACGATGTTAGCGGCGTAGGCCGCCTGCAGTTCGAAGAAGTCGCCCTCATCAGCAACCTGCGTGATCAGTTCGCGGACATCGTAGCTGCCTTCCGCGGCATCCGGCAGGAGCGTGTCGAGCACCGGCGCAAGGCGCGCGGCGTCGTCGAGACACGGCCAGGCCGGCGCACCGGCACGGTTGCCGGAGGGCAAGAAGGCGAGGAAACGGCGCAGCTGAAGAATGGCTGCGACATCATGGTCGGTACGCCCATCGGCGACGCCCGAGCGTGACGCGTGGATCTCGGCGCCGCCAAGCTGGACCGCATCGACGGTCTGGTGCGTGATGGCCTGCACCACATCGGGGCCACTGACGAACAGACTGCTGTCGTCATTGGCCATGAAAACGAAATCGAACAGTGCCGGAAGCAGGGCTTCGGCACCGGGGCAACCACCGAGTACCAGACCGACCTGCGGAATCACGCCGGAGGCGGCGGCGCTGTTGCGATACATAGCGCCATAGCCGGCCACGGCACCCATGCCGGCTTCCAGACTGGCGCCGGCAGAGTCGAACAGGCCGATGAGCGGCATGCGGCTTTCCAGGGCAAACTCCTGGAGTCGGCAAATCTTGCGTGCGTGCGCCTCATTGACCGCGGCATCGCGTACCGCCATGTCCTTCACGAACACACAGACGGGGCGGCCGTTGATCTCGCCCTGGGCGGTCAGCACGCCTTCGCTGTTGTGCGCACCCTCGCGCGTCTCCTGCCGAGTTTCCTGTGTCACGCCCATGCCAAGCGGCGTGCACGTGCCCGCATCGAGCAGCAGTTCCAGGCGCTCATGCGCCGTCAGGCGGCCCTTTGCATGCTGCTGTTCGGCCCACGCGGGATCGCCGGCGGCGTGCGGCGTGCGCTGGATACCGGACGGATTCTGATTCGCTGCCATCAATCTCTTCCTGGAAAATGAGCGCATGCTGCCATCCGGATGCACGGGGCATCCGGGTTGGCAACACGTCGCTACGGCTGGATCAGCTTTCGGATCAGCGCTTCTTGCTGGCTGCGTAGGCACGCAGCTGCGGCACGATTTCCTTGGCGATGATCTCGATCTGGTCCATTTCGTACTTGTACGGCACGAAGATCAGCTTCTGCACGCCGGCGTCGATATGTTCCTTGAGCTGTGCCACGCACTCGTCGACGTTACCCATGATCGCGCTGTCCATGGTGGACTGGCTGCCCTGGGCGATGTCGAAGTCGACGTTCAGCCACTTCATCATGGTCTCTTCAACTGCGGCGCGCGACTTGCCCACCATGATCGGCAGCTGGTTGCCGTTCATCAGCGTGGCCGGATCCTTGCCGCCTTCCTTGGCGAAGTTGACGACCTTGGCCCACGATTCGACGAAGGCTTCCGGCTTGTAGAAGTAGGTCAGCCAGCCGTCGCCTTCCAGGGCGGCGCGCTTGAGCACGCGGTCGGCATAGCCGCCGATCAGGATCGGACACGGCTTCTGGACAGGCTTCGGGAACATCACGCCGGCCGGGATCTTGTGGTTGGTCCACTCACCCTGCACCATGTCTTCGGTCCACAGGCGCTTGAGGATGTCGAGGTTTTCGCCCATCAGCTTGCCGCGCTGTTCGAACGGCACGCCCACGGCGTCGAATTCGCGCTTGTACCACCCGGCAGCCATGGCCATCAGCAGACGGCCGTTGGAGATGTTGTCGAGCGTCGACAGTTCCTTCGCCAGCACCACCGGGTTGCGCAGCGGCAGCACCAGGATACCGGTCGACAGCTTGATCTTCTTGGTGCGGGCCGCGATGGCGGTCAGCAGCGTGAGCGAATCGAGAATCGGGAAGTGCGGATCAACGCCGAGGAAGATATGGTCCCAGACCCACAGGGAATCGAAACCGAGTTCTTCCATGCGCACGCCGTACTCGATCAGCTTTTGCGCATCCGGCATTTCCGGATAGGGGGTGAAGTTGCGTGCGGCAATGCCGAACTGTCCGTGCAAACCAGCCATGTCTATTCTCCAGTCAATTCGTGTCGTTCAAGTCGGTGCATCAAGTCTTGGGGACCGCTGGCGCGGGCAGCCTGTGCTGCCAGCGGTCTCCGCAATCTCCATTTACGCCGCCATCAGGCGATGTAGAGGCGATCCGGGTCGATGGCGCGCAGTTCGGCGAGCTCGCGCTCGGTCGGTGCGCCGGTCACGGCGATTTCCTTGTCGTGCAGCATCTTGAAGCCGGTGTTGTCCTGCACCTGCTCCACGGTGACGCCCGGATGCAGCGCCACGATCTTCATGGCCCTGGTTTCCTCATCGAAACCGAAGATGCCAAGATCGGTCACCACGCGGAACATGCCGCCAGCCGGCAGGCCGCGGTCGGCACGCGAGGTGCCGCCCTCGATCCAGCCGGGGCTGGTGATGAAGTCGACCTTCTCGACGAAGCGGCGACGCTCATGCTTCATCGCCACGATCATGTTCGTCAGGCTGGCAATATCATTGCCGCCGCCGGTACCCGGCAGGCGTGTCTTGGGGTTGGCCGGGTCGCCGATGTACGACGAGTTCAGGTTGCCGAACTTGTCGATCTGCGCTCCGCCCATGAAGCCCACGTCCACATGGCCGCGCTGCAGCAGCAACAACACTTCGGTACTGCTCATCACCATGTTGGCGCGCTTGGTGCAGCGCTGTTCGTTGGTCGAGGGCGGCAGCTTGCCGGCTTCGATCATCGGTCCGAGCACGCCACCCTCGAACAGGATGGTCAGGCCCGGGCAGCGCAGGCGCTGCGCGAGGGTGGCAGCCAGCAGCGGCACGCCGACGCCGGCGAACACCACCTGCCCTTCTTTCAGCAGGCGCGAGCTCATGACCGCGAGGATTTCGGCGGCGGTGAAGTTGGCGGTATTAGTCATTCAGAATGCTCCTTCCACGACGTGCGGCATCCAGCAGCTCGCCCAGGCCAATCAGGCCCAGGTAGTCGTTCCACGACTTGGGCTGGCGGATGTACTTCTCGATGTATTCCTGCGTACCCTTGACCGGATCGCCGTTGGCCACCGAGGTGTAGTAGTCCATGTGGCTGAACAGCGGCTCATAGACATTGGTGCACTCGTGCGGCGCGGAGCCGAACGGCACTTCGACCACAGCATCGACCGTGATGAACGGGATCTTGGTCTGGTCGGGCGAGCGGCGGATCTGGTCGTTGGAAATAATGCGTTCGGTGGTCAGGATCACGCGGTTGGCGGCCAGGGCCAGATCGATGTCCATGAACGACAGGCCGTCGATCTGCGCATTGCCGTAGGCATCGCAGCGCTGCACGTGGATGATGGCGACATCCGGGTTCAGGGCCGGCACGGCCAGCAGCTTTTCACCGGTGAACGGGCAGTCGATGGTCTTGGCTTCCGGTCGCAGGCGCAGCACGTCGGAGCCCAGCATGGCGCGCATCGGCAGGAACGGCACACCCATGGCGCCGGCGCGGAAACGCATGCCCATGGCGAGGTGGCTCCATTCCTCGAACTGGGCCTTGCCGGTTTCCACGTAGTGGCGCATCACGCGCGAGATGCCCCACACGATGCCCTGGCTGAACCAGCTGGTGATGATCTTGTCGGCCACACCCGAGGCGAACAGCAGGTCGCCGTCGCTCGAGGTGATGCAGCGCGAGACTTCGAGATGCTTTTTGTTGTCGCGGATCATCTGCCAGATCATGGCCATCGGTGTGCGCGACAGCGTACTGCCGCCAATGCCGACCTTGTCGCCGTCCTTGACGAGCTTCGATGCCTCTTCCAGAGACATGACCTTTTCACGCAGACTCCGGTCGCGCTCCGCAAGCTTGGACCGCAGTTCCAGATACGGTGTGCCTTCCATGTTGCCTTCTCCTGATGTTCCTGTGCTGGCCGCCGCGCCGCTTACTGCTGGACGGCGCCCGTCCTTTCATTGAATGCCTCGATCATGCGATCCCAGGCCGGCACGGATGCCTGCAGCCCTTCCCAGAAAGCCTGGTCCTTGCGCATGTCGAACTGTTCCACGGTGATGCCTTGCTGCTCGACCCAGGTGTAGTAGCCCAGGTTGAAAATGCGCTTGCGCTCTGCGTAGGTCAGTTCGATGAGGTGATCGTCCTGCACGCCCTGCAGGTGGCGGGAGAACACTTCGCCCGCGTTCACTTCGTCAAACTTGCCAGGATAGTGGCGCTGCTCGAAATGCTCACGTTCGCTGCCATACATGGCCGAGCCGTCGGTGGCGACGGTCAGGACAGCGTGACGCTCGTCGAGGTCGAAATGCTTGGCCATCTTGATGGCGGCGATGATGTTGGCGCAACCCGAGATGCCGATGTTCGCCAGCGCGTCGACCAGTGCCGGATCGAGCTTCTGGCGCTCGATCAGATAGCGGCGGCCAGCGGCGGAGTTGAACAGCAGGTTGAGCGAGTCCGAACCGCGATCCGATACGCCAATGGCCACGTCGGTATTCATGACGTTGTGGATCAGCGGGATATGCTTGTCGCCGATGCCCTGGATGTTGTGCTCACCGTAGCCGTTGCTCAGCATGGTCGGGCACTCGGTTGCTTCCACGGCGGCGATGCGCGCGCCGTGCTGCTGCTTGAGGTAGTCGCCAGCGGCGATGGTGCCGGCCGAACCGGTGGCCGAGACGAAAGCCGACAGGCGCAGGCCCGGCGTTTTGCTCTGCACATCGCGGAAGATATGGTCCATTGCCTGGCCGGTGCAGTGGTAATGGACGATGTAATTGCTGAACTCGGAGAACTGGTTCAGGATGACGTTATCCGGCACCGTCGACAGCGCGGCGCACTCGTCGTAGATTTCCTTGACGTTGCTCTCGGTGCCCGGCGTGCGCACGATGTCCGTCAGATCCGAGACCCAATGTTCGAGCCAGTCGAAACGTTCCTGACTCATGCCCGCCGGCAGCACGGCGATGCCGCGGCAGCCGAGAATGCGCGAGATGGCCACGCCGCCACGGCAGTAGTTGCCGGTCGACGGCCACACGGCCTTGTGGGCGCGCGGATTGAACTGCCCGGTGACGAGACGCGGTACCAGGCAGCCATAGGCGGCCAGCACCTTGTGCGCGCCAATCATCGGGAAGCGGTTGCCCAGCGCCACGATGATGCGCGCCTTCACGCCCGTGAGGGCTTCAGGCAAGACGAGATAACCAGGAGTGTCGGCCAGGCCAGTGCGCGCAGCATCGTTGTACCAATGCACGCGCCACAGGTTGGCGGCATTCGGCTCATCCGGGCTCACGCCCTTGAGCGCGTCGCGCTGACGCTGCGGGATGGTTGCCGGATTGGCCAATTGGCTCAGCGTCGGCAAGCCGACGCCAATCTCGCGCAGGACATCGACTGCGCTGGCCAGTGTTTTTTCGTCTACCACCTCGGGAGACATTCCTAGTTGATCCATTTCGCCTCTCAGTTACGGGTAAATGAGCCGGCACGGTTCGTGCGTAAGCTCTGACGGGACATGTATCTGCCCAATTCGATACACAGTCTGTTGCACAGCATGCTCCAGAATGTATCGTTTTATCGTCGTACTATTGTTGGTACCTTAACACCTTCAATAGGCAAAAGCAATAGTCCTACACAGAGGGAGGTCTTGGTAGAAACCACTACAGTTGCTCGTCGACATTGCATATTAGTCATTCTATTTATAGTTTGATAGTATTGCCACGGAGGGTGGCACGACTATCTCCAGAGCAGGAGAGCAGGACGTGAAAACAACATGGATCAAACTTAGCCTCGCCGCCGCTGTCGCAACCTTTGCGGCCACGGCTGGTGCACAGTCGGTCATCAAGATCGGCGTCAATCAACCGCTGACGGGTGCCGTCGCGGCATCCGGCAACTTCGTGACCAACGGTGCCCGGATCGCGGCCGACGAGATCAACGCCAAGGGCGGCATCAACGGCGCGAAGATCGAGCTGGTGATCGAGGACAACAAGAGCAACCCGACCGAGGCCGCTGCCGTGGCCGAGAAACTGATCGTGCGCGACAAGGTGCCGGTCATGCTGGGTGCCTGGAGCTCCACTTACACGCTGTCGGTGATGCCCAAGCTCATGGAGTACAAGGTGCCGATGGTGGTCGAGACCTCGGGCGCAGACAAGATCACGACGTCGGGCAACCCGTACATCTTCCGCATCTGTCCGACCAACGACATCGAAGCGCAGAGCTTTGCGCGCCATGTCGCGCCACTGGGTATCAAGAAAGCCGACATCCTGGCCGTGAACAACGACTGGGGACGCGGCTCAGCCGATTCCCTGCAGCGCATGCTGAAATCCAAGGGCGGCTCGGTCGGCCGCATCCTGACGATGGATGCAACGGCACAGGATGTCACCTCGCAACTGTCACAGCTGCGCGGCGGCGATGCCGATACGATCTTCGTGATCACGGCGGTGGAGCAGCTCACGCTGGTGCTCAAGCAGGCCCAGTCGCTGGGCGTGAAGAAGCGCATCATCACGATGGGCGGCTCGCAAAGCCCGGACCAGCTGATCGCCCACGCCGGTTCGGCAGCCGAAGGCACGATGCACAACATGATGTTCGCACCGTGGCATCCGGAAGCGGCCGAAGATCCGGCAGCCGCCAAGGCCTTCATCGCCGAATGGAACAAGCGTAACTACGACAAGGCCGGCCTGACGGAAGGCTTCCGTGGCTACGACGGCATCCGCACCATCGCCCAGGCCGTGGCCAAGGCTGGCGCCGCCGATCCGGAGAAGATCCGCGCCGCGCTGTGGAATGTGGACTTCAAGGGCATCACCGGCCGCATCAAGTTCGAGAAAGTTGGCCCGGCAGGCAAGGAAAGCGGCCAGAGCACGCCGAACACCTATCTGGTGAAAATCAACGGCGGCAAGGTTGATCTGGTGAAGTAAGGCAGTCAGCGGTACAACGTCAACTGATTGACGGCGGGCGTGCATCGCACCCCCGCCGTTTTTTTTATGGTCCGCCGTACCGTGCGCCCGTACCGCCCGTTGCAGGGGCGTGCGTCAGGCAGCAGCCGCCTGCGCGGCCTTGGCAAATGCGGCCAGATCGAAGTCGGCGCTGCCGACCTGTTCCGGCGTGGGCGGAACAGGCATGGTGAGTACGGTGCGCGCAGCCAGGTGTTCCTTGGCGGAATTGATCGAATCGACTGCCGCCAGCCGCCCCTGCCGGAAGTGATAGACCGAGAACGGCGTATCGGCATGCATATCGCCGCGCACCACCCAGCTGTCGGCGCCATGCGAGAGGCCGGCGATCTGCAGCTTCTTGTCGTACTGGTCGGACCAGAACCACGGCACGGCGGTGAATGGCTTGTCTTGGCCCAGCAGTCCGGCCGCCGCGGCGCGCCCCTGTTCGATGGCGTTCTGCACCGATTCGAGGCGCAGCAATGTGCCATCGTCGAGCCGGCGTGCGGTGCAGTCGCCGGCGGCATACACATCCGGCGCGGACGTCCGGCCGCAGGCGTCGACCACGATGCCGTTGTCGCACGCGATTCCGGCGGCGCGCGCCAGGGCATCGTTGGCACAGACGCCGATACCGACCAGCACCAGTCCGGCGCGGTACGATTGCCCATCGGCCAGACGTACTTCGGCAATATGATCGTTGACCGGTTGGATCTCCGCGATGCGGGCATTCAGCACCAGGTCGGCGCCACGTGCGCGGTGCAGGGTCGCATACCAGTCGGACAGCACCGGCGCGAGCACGCGCCCGAGCAGGCGTGGCGCGGCCTCCAGCACGGTCACGGGCAGGCCCAGCTTGCGCGCCGTGGCCGCGACTTCGAGCCCGATGAAACCGCCGCCGATCACCACGACCGGCAGGCCGTGTTCGGCGCAGCGCCGCAGGCAATCCGACACGGCGCTGGCATCGTCACGCGAACGCAGGACACGGATGGCCTTGCAGCCGTCGGCGCTCCCGGATGACTGCCCCGGCAACTGGCGCGGGGTTGCGCCGGTCGCCAGCAACAGGCCGGTGTACTTGAGCTGCGTGCCATCCGCGAGCTGGACAAGGCGCCGCGCGGTATCCAGCGCCGCCACGGGCGAGGCCGTGCGGATGGTAATGTTCTTGCGTTCCAGCGCGGCTTCCGCGCGCATGGCCAACTGCTCCACCGCCATGTCGCCCGCCAGCCATGCCTTGGACAGCGGCGGCCGGTGATACGGCAGATGCGGCTCGTCGCCGAGCACGGTGAGCTGTCCCTCATAGCCGCCGGCGCGCAGGGTTTCACTGGCCTGCAGGCCGGCCTGCCCGGCGCCGACGATGATGATATGCGGGTCCATGCTCATACCTGCACCGGCGCCACTGTGACCACCAGCCCTTCGATGGCCGGGCTGGCCTTGATCTGGCACGCCAGCCGGCTGTTGGCCTGGCGTCCTTCGGGCAGACTGTCGAGCAGGTCCAGTTCATCTGCCGAGGCAGGCGACAGGTCGGCCAGCCGCGCTTCTTCCACATAGCAGTGGCATGTCGCGCAGACGCACGAGCCGCCGCATTCACCCACGATGCCGTCGACACCGTTGGCCACGGCACCCTGCATCAGGCTCCACCCTTCCGGCAGACCAAGCGTCAGCGCTTCACCTGCCGGGTCGATATACGTCACATTCACCATCTCACTCTCTCCACGTGGGGCCCGCTGGGCGGAGCGCGGCACTGGCCGCATTCCGCCCTCCCGGACAATCGCGTCCAGGCCGCCGGTCAGGCGCTCGCGGTTTCCAGCTTGACCGGGATGGCACCGATACCACCGGCCTGTTCTTCTTCCGCGATCATCTGGTCGATCATTTTACGCATGCGGCGCGGCGCGGCATCGATGCCGAGCACGATACGCTTGTAAGGCTTGCCACGCGCGGCTTCGCGCTCCTCTTCAAGCTGGATGCGCTGGAGCACGACCTTGTCTTCATTGAAGGCGCGGTCCATGTCGGCGGTCAGCTCGGCTTCCATCTCGAGTTCATCGGTGCGGAAGTTGCGTACGTGGAACCAGTGCTGCAGCACGGTGCGCTCGTCCACCGGCGTGAGCAGGTGGCAGGCAAACATCTGCACGCCCTCATGGCGCTTGTCCATATCGGGAATGGTGCCGGTCAGGCACGAGCCCATGTCAATGGCATAGAAGCACGGCGCCGTGTAGTTGTAGTAGTGCCAGCGATCCACGTTGGCGGTGAACTTGCCATACTTGGAGAACAGCGGAATGGCGGGCGCATCGCGGATCCAGCGCCACACGATGATGCTGCGGTCGCCGTACTCGTTGTTGACCGGCACGGTGGCGCCGGCCGGCGTGCCGAGCGTACTCGGGTGGACGAAGGTGACGTGCGCGGGATCGAGCAGGTTGTCACACAGTGACAGGTAGTTGCAGTCGATGCGCAACGTGCCACCCTTGACCGCGCGCCAGTTCGGATCGTCGTACTGCGCGATATGAAACAGCTTGGCCGGATCGGCGAGCGCGGGATCGCCCATCCAGATCCACGCGAGGCCGTACTTCTCTTCGACCGGATAGGCGCGCACCACGGCGTTGCCCGGAATGATCTCCTGACCGGGGATGCGCACGCATTTGCCCGAGCAGTCGAAGGTCATGCCGTGGTAGCCGCACTCGATGGTGTCACCCTTCAGCTTGCCCAGCGACAGCGGCGCCAGGCGGTGCGGACAGGCGTCCTGCAGGGCGGCGATCTTGCCGTCTTCGCGGCGATACACCACGATGGCCTCTTCCAGCACCATGTGGCGCGACAGCTCGCGGCCGATGTCCTCGGCCCAGCCCAGCGGGTACCACACGTTTCGTACGTATTTCATGGGGATCTCCTGTTACCGCTCAGCGCTAGCGCCACGTTCTGGCAAGTGGTCAGTAGGCTGAGTATTACATCAAAAAAAACGATCCGCGGGGTGCGATCACCGTTTAGTGATAGTACGCGCCGCCATCGACGATAAGCGTCTGCCCGGTGATGAAGCCTGCGTCCGGTCCGGCGAAGAACGAGACCGCGCCCACCACGTCGGCCGGCACCATGTCGCGCTTGAGCGCACGGCTGCGAACCGAGAAACCGGAGACCTTGCTGGCCAGCTCGGGGTTCTGGTGCACGCCGTCGCTGAGCGTAAAGCCCGGGCCGACACTGTTGACCAGGATGTTGTGCTCGCCCAGTTCGGTGGCCAGCGTGCGCGTCATCGAGACAATCGCGCCCTTCGAGGCGACGTAGTGCAGCATGCCGGGGTTGCCCTTGAATGCCACCGCCGAGGAGATGTTGATGATGCGCCCGCCACCCTGCTGGCGGAACGCCGGCAGCACCGCGCGGCAGCACAGGAATTGGCCGATGACGTTGACATCGAACATCTTCTTCCAGTCGGCGACCGTCAGCTCTTCGAACGGCTTGATCTGCAGCGTCGAATAGATCGCGGCGTTGTTGACCAGCACGTCGATCTGGCCAAAGGCTTCCAGCGCCGCGGCAGCCATGGCGGCCGTATCCTGCTCGCTCGACACATCGGCCGTGACGCCGATGGCCTTGTGGCCAGCCTGCATCAGCTTGTCGGCTGCAGCCTGCGCGCCCTTGAGGTCGGCGATCACGATGGATGCGCCTTGCGCCGCCAGCGATTCACAGATGGCATAGCCGATGCCCATGGCGCCACCAGTGACGATGGCAACCTTCCCGTTCAGTCTCATTTTGACTCCTCTCCTCGTTTAAACAGTGCCGCGGGCGGACAGTAGTGCCCGCGGCCAATGGGTGCGCCTGCGCCATTGCGGTGCAGGATCGCCAGATTGATGATCGGCGGCGTGCCGCTCGCTGCAATACGGTCGGGATCGATCACGCCGGTCTGCGGATTCAGGATCGTGGACGGACGCGTCGTCGCGTCGGCCGGCAGGAACGCCGCCCACTCTTCCAGCAGCGCCGGCGCATGCCGCAGCGCCTGGCCGCCGAAACCGCAGGCATCCACCACGGCGCTGTCGCCGATGGCGCCAAGCGACTGCGGTGCCTGGTCAGGCTGGAAATACACGCCGACCGGCGGCGGTGCATCGACCGTGCGCCAGCGGTCCTCGCCGCGCAGGCGGATGCCGAACTGCAGGCCGTTGCCACCGATGGCCGTCAGCGCGCCGCCGTCGGCACGCACCTTCCAGGCGCTCCAGGCCATCCACACGCCCAGGGCGAAGCCCGGATTGGTGCGGATATCGGCGACCAGCGCCTCAGGCAGGCCGGACAAGGCAGCCAGCAGGCGTTCATTCCCCGCCATGGTGCGCGCGTGGCAGTCGTCGCCCTCTTCCAGCGCCGCGCGCATCAGTGCGTGCGGATCCAGCGGACGCTGGGCCAGCAGCGGATTGAAGGCTTCCGCCACGGTGGCACACCAGTCGCGGGCGCGCGCCACGCAAACCGGATCGTCCGAACCGAAGCGCAACGCGGGCGGCGGACCCTCGCTGATCGGCGCATAGGTGGTATGCGTGCCATCGCTGACTTCGAAGCACCACATGCTGGGAGTGACCACCTGTGCCAGCGGCACGACCAGGTCGACGTCCTGCGCGGGCGCGAGGCGCAGCGCCCCTTCGTCCAGTAGGCGCGCGGCTGTGGCGGTATCCGCCGCCAGGCCGCCGATCACCGCGGCCTGCAGCGCGGTGTTGCGCACCGCCTGCGGCGGCTCGCCGGCATACGGCGGACCAGCATGGAACAAAGTGTTGCGGGGAAGATCTGGCTTGGCATCGCCAAATCGCACCACCCGGGTCAAACGTGCCGTCTTGCTCATACCTGCCCACACTCCTTCGCCGCCCTGAGCGGCCTGATGGTGATTGCCTTGCTGTCTGTTGTCGCGCGTTGCTTGCGTGTCGTCGTTTACTGCATGGATGCCACAGCGGTGCGCCATGCTGGCGCAGGGCAATCGTCCATATCGGTGCAACTTGCCCCGCGCTTGCGCGTCCTGTCACCACTTCGCCCACTTCCTCGGCGATCTTCTCGCGCCGCTGGTCTCGCGTGTGCCGCAGACCAGCGTGGCAGCGGCGGGCACGCCGCACCATTGATCCTAAGATACCATTTATAGAATATTAGTAAATAGATTCCCAGAAAAATTTACAGCATACTGAGCATCTCTCTCCGGCACGCTATTTGCATATAACACCTCGCAACACGCAATAGAATGCACATCTGCACCAGCTTCACGTGATCCGTGATTCGGTGCTACTCTGGGTCTTCTTCCGCCCCACATTCGCGCGGGCAATCGGGCACCTACCACCACATATCAGTACAAACCATAACTGGGGTCAAAAGGTATTGATATATAGTCATTCTATTGTTAGATTGATAGTGCTATCTAACATAGCGTCGTTGCGTTGTTCATTCGCGAAGTTCCGTTGTTGTTTCATTGGTATGGCATGACACACGAGGAGAAAGCAGCATGAGTAAGGCATTTTTTAGGATGACACTGGGCGCGGCAGCAGCTTGCTTTGCGTTCAGCGCGGGAGCCCAGTCGGGCGGGGTAATCAAGATCGGGGTCAACCAGCCGCTGACTGGCGTGGTGGCTGCCTCCGGTAATTTCGTGACCAACGGCGCCAAGATCGCCGCTGACGAGATCAACGCCAAGGGCGGCGTTCTCGGCAGCAAGATCGAGCTGGTGATCGAGGACAACAAGAGCAACCCGACGGAAGCGGCCAACGCGACCGAAAAGCTGATCGTGCGCGACAAGGTGCCGGTCCTGATGGGTGCGTGGAGCTCGACCTACACGCTTGCGGCCATGCCCAAGCTGATGGAATACAAAGTGCCGATGGTGGTGGAAACCTCCAGCTCGGACAAGATCACCAACATGGGCAATCCGTACGTGTTCCGGATCAGCCCGACCAACGGCATGGAAGCGATGAAGTTCAAGCGCTTCATCCAGCCGATGGGCATCAAGAAAGTTGACTTCCTCGTCGTGAACAACGACTGGGGCCTGGGCGCCGCCCAGGAGTTCGGCAAGGTCCTGAAAGAAAATGGCGTTTCCGTCGGCCGCACGCTGAACATGGACGCCGCAGCCCAGGACATGACGGCCCAGCTGTCGACCCTGCGCGGCAGCGATGCCGACACGCTGTTCATCACCACCGGCCCGGAACAGATGACGCTGCTGCTCAAGCAGGCGCAATCGCTCGGCCTGAAGCGCCGCATCATCACCACCGGCGGCACGCTGCCTGACCAGCTGATCGAACAGGCCGGCTCCGCAGCCAACAACACCTACCACGATGCCTTCTTCACGCCGTGGTTCCCGGAACTGTCGTCCAACGCCGCTGCAGCCAAGTACTTTGTTGGCGAGTGGAAGAAGCGCGGCATCAACCCGAACGGTATGCCGGAAGGCGCACGTGGCTATGACGGTATCCACACCATCGCTGCAGCGATCGCCAAGGCAGGCGCAGCGGATCCGGAGAAGATCCGCGCCGCCCTGTGGGAAGTCGAGGTCAGCGGCCTGACCGGCAAGGTCAAGTTCAATAAGGCCGGCCCTGCTGGCAAGGAGAGTGGCCAGAGCATCCCCGACACGCATATCGTGAAGATCGAGAACGGCAAGATCGTTCGCACCGAGTAAAGCATTAGGCAAAAACGGACTGCCCTTGCCTGGCCGGGGCAGTCCTGCTTCACCTCATATCGCGGATCCAGCGCCTTTCGCGATTGCTTCGTCCCCAGGCGCGTGCGAGAACATCAGTGGACCAACTCACTCAGCACATTGCAAATGCGCTGATCCTTGGCGGGACTTACGCCCTCCTTGGGATCGGACTGACATTGATCCTCGGGATCATGAAGGTCGTCAACTTCACGCACGGCGAACTGTATGCCTTTGGCGGTTTCATGGCGTACTACTTTGCTGCGCAGCTTGAATTGAATTTCTTCGTTTCATTGGCTTTCTCGATCATGCTGGGCATTCTGCTCGGCGCCATGATCGAACGGATACTGCTGCGTCGCATGCGCGGCGCAGATATCGATTCCACCATGATCGTCATGATCGGGTGCTGGATCGCCATGCAGAACTTTGCCCTGCTGATCTGGGGCGGCGTTGCCAAGTCCGTCCCCACGCCCTTCCCCACCGAACCGCTCATCATCGGCCCGGTCGCCGTGTCGTGGCTGCGCGTGTTCGTGCTGTTCGCGGCGGGCGGCCTGATCCTGGCAACCTACCTGCTGATGCACAAGTCGCCGCTCGGCAAGGCCATGCGCGCCACCTTCCAGGACCGCGATACCGCCTCGCTGATGGGCATCAACGTCAACGCGATCTACACCGCCACCTTCGCGCTCGGCTCCGGCCTGGCGACGGCAGCCGGTGCGCTGCTCGGTCCGGTGTTCGTGGTCACCACCACCATGGGCAACATGGCCGCGCTCAAGGCCTTTGCCATCGTGATCCTGGGCGGGCTCGGCAACATCCAGGGCGCCGCGATCGGCGGCTTCATCCTGGCGTTCGCCGAAGAGCTTGGCTCGGGCTACATCTCGTCGGGCTACCGCGATGCCATGGGGTTCATCCTCATCATCCTGGTGCTGATGTTTAAACCTACTGGTCTGTTCGCCACGCGCGGGGAGAGAATCGGATGAAAAACGTCTGGACCATTATTATCCTGGCGGTACTGCTGACCGTGCCTCTATGGCTCACTGACCAGTACTACCTGCATATCGTCATCACGACCGGCATCTTCATCGTGGGCGCCATGAGCCTGAACCTGCTGCTGGGCTATACCGGGCAGCTGAGCCTCGGCCACATCGCGTTCTTCGGCATCGGCGCCTATGCCAGTGCACTGACCTCGCTGGGCTTCAACATCCCGGTGTTCTGGAGCGACGAGTACCGCATCATCGTCGAACCGTCGCATCCGGCGCTCGGCATCCTGATCGGCACGGCGCTCGCCGGCCTGTGCGGCTACATCGTCGGCAAGCTGTCGTTCAAGATCCGTGGCGCGTACTTCGTGATCGTGACCGTCAGCTTTGCGGAAGTCGTGCGCCTGGTGGCCCTCAACTGGGTTGACCTGACGCAAGGCCCGCTGGCACTGAGCAACATCCCCCCGGCCGGCTACAACCTGCCGCTGCTGGGTGAAGCCACGTTCTGGGCCAAGACGCCGAACTACTACCTGGTGCTGGCACTGGCGCTGCTGTCCTACGTGCTGATCCGCCGCATCGTGCATTCGCGCATGGGCCGCGCCATGATCGCCCTGCGCGAGAACGAATCGCTGGCGACTTCGATCGGCATCGACGTGACGCGCTACCTGGTGTTCGCAGCAGTGATGTCGGCGGCCCTCGCCGGTGCGGCGGGCGCACTGTATGCCCACTACATCCGCATCATCGATCCGGACATCTTCCTGTTCATCTACACGGTGACGATGGTCATCATGGTGGTGACGGGCGGCAAGGGCACCCTGGCCGGTCCGATCGTCGGCGGCATCATCTTCGGCATCTTGCCGGTGGGTCTGCGGACCGTGGCTGGTCCCGAAGTACAGTGGATCGTCTACGGCATCGCCATGATCCTGATCGTGTTCTTCCTGCCGCGCGGCATCGTGCCCGCCGTGGTCGACTGGTGGTACCGCAAGACCGGCAAGGCGCCGACCCATACGCGTACCCAGCCGCCCTCGCAGAACAACACCGATGGCAAGACCGAAGGTAACTGGAACGGTGCCGCCAGCGAAGCGATGCTGACCTCCAAAGCTCTTTCCAGGGATTAAGACATGACCCAGGCAACACAGAAAAAAGCAATTCTGTCGATCGACCATGTGGCAGTGCATTTCGGGGGTCTGGTCGCCATCTCGGACATGACCTTCGACGTCAAGGAAGGCGAACTGCTCAGCCTGATCGGCCCGAACGGCGCCGGCAAGACCACCGCCTTCAACGTGGTAACCGGCTTCCTGCGTCCCACCAAGGGCGAGGTGCATTTCCGCGGTATTCCGCTGCACAAGCTGAAGCCGCATGAGATCGCCAGCACCGGACTGGTGCGGACCTTCCAGAAGACCAGCCTGTTCACCACCAATACGGTGTTCGAGAACGTGCTGACCGGCCTGCACCGTCACGGCAATGCCTCGCCGTGGGCCACGCTGCTGGCCCTGCCGAGCATGAAGCGTGAAGAGGCGCAGTTGCGCGAGAAGGTCTGGGAAATCCTCGACTTCATCGGCATCGCCCATCGCGCGAACGAACTGGGCGGCTCGCTGCCCTACGGTGAACAGCGTCTGCTGGGCGTGGCCGTGGCGCTCGCCGCCGACCCGTCGATGCTGCTGCTGGACGAACCCGCAGCCGGCATGAACCCGTCGGAAACGGCGGACTTCATGACCCTGCTGGCCAAGATCCGCAAGCGCGGCATCTCGATCCTGCTGGTGGAGCATGACATGCCGCTGGTGATGGGCGTCTCGGACCGTATCGTGGTGCTGAACTACGGCAAGATCATTGCCAACGGCACGCCGGCCGAGATCCAGGCAAACCCCGAGGTGATCCAGGCTTACCTGGGGCAAGGAGTGAAACATGCTGCAGCTTGAAAACGTCGTCTGCCGCTACGGCAAGGTCGAGGCGATCAAGAGCGTCTCGCTGGAAGTCAACAAGGGCGAACTGGTGACCGTGATCGGTGCCAACGGCGCCGGCAAGTCCTCGACCCTCAAGGCCATTTCCGGCCTGCTGCCGCCGGTGAGCGGCCGCATCCTGTTCGAAGGCGAGGACATCACCCATGCCTCGCCGCAGCGCATCCTGTCGATGGGCATCGCCCATTGTCCGGAGGGCCGCCGCGTGTTCCCCCAGATGACCATCCAGGAGAACCTCGAGATCGGCGCTTACCGGCGCAAGGATGCGGCGGGCATTGCCAGCGACATGGAGAAGATCTTCAATGATTTTCCCAAGCTCAAGGAGCGTCGCCAGCAGGCTGCCGGCACGCTGTCCGGCGGCGAGCAGCAGATGCTGGCCATCGGCCGCGCGCTGATGTCGCGCCCCAAGCTGGTGCTGTTCGACGAGCCCTCGCTCGGCCTGGCCCCGAACATCGTGGAGAAGACCTTCGAGGTGATCCGCAAGGTCCGCGCCGACGGCGCAACCGTGCTGATGGTGGAACAGAACGCCTACGCCGCGCTCGACATGTGCGACCGCGCCTATCTGTACGAATCGGGCACGATGGCCCTTGCCGGTACCGGCAAGGACATGATCGACGACCCGCATGTACGCAAGGCCTATTTGGGCGGATAATGGGGAAGCACCCTGGCGCAGGGCAACCTGCGTCAGGGATGCGACACCAGACCGGACGCGATGGATAGCATTGATCTTGATGTACTGAAGACCGCCGTGCACTGGCACCAGTCGGGCCACAAGGTCCTGATCGGTACCGTGGTAAGGACCTGGGGCTCGGCCCCCCGGCCCGTGGGCGCAATGATGGCCATCCGCGGAGACGGACACATCAAGGGCTCGGTATCCGGCGGCTGCATCGAGGACGACCTCATCGACCAGATGCGCAAGGGCGAGCTTGACTACCGGACGCCCGACCTCGTCACCTATGGCGTCGGCGGCGACCAGGCCCACAAGTTCGGCCTGCCCTGCGGCGGCACGCTGCAGGTGCTGCTCGAACCGGTGCGCGACGAATCCTGCCTGCCTGAGCTGGTGGCCACGCTCGAGCGGCGCGAACTGGTGACGCGCTCGGTAGACATTGCCACCGGCCATGCCACGCTCACGCCCAGCCACTCCGGCACCGGCGTCGTGTTCGACGGCACGCATCTGATTACCCAGCACGGCCCGCGCTATCGCCTCGTCATCATCGGCGCGGCGCAGGTTTCGCGCTACCTGGCCGACATCGCCACGGCACTCGACTACCAGGTGATCGTCTGCGACCCGCGTGAAGAATATCTGGATACGTGGGACGTCAGCGGCGTCGAAACCTCGCGCGAGATGCCCGATGACCTGATCCTGCGGCTCGAACCCGACAGTTGCACCGCCATCGTCACGCTCACGCACGACCCCAAGCTCGATGACATGGCGCTGCTTGAAGCGCTCAAGTCGCCAGCCTTCTACGTCGGCGCCATCGGCTCGCGCCTGAACAACCAGAAGCGCCGCGAACGGCTGGCGCTGTTCGACCTCACGCCGGACGAAATCGCCCGGCTGCATGGCCCGGTGGGCTTGCATCTTGGGGCCCGTACCCCGCCCGAAATCGCGGTCTCGATCATTGCCGAGATGACTGCCCTGCGCAACGGCGTGACCGTCACGCAGAAGAAGGATGAAGACGTCGTTGAAGGCGATGCCTGCCCCATCCTGACCCGCCCACCACGCATTCTCTCCAGGGCTGACTGACGCGAAAGCCGTAGCCGGCTGCCCGATCATGGATCGGGTCGCCGCTGTACGTTCCGAAGATGTCAATCTCCTGACAGCTTTGTAATCCAGCAGTCATCTCCCGGTTGCCTATACGTTCTATATTGCAGTCGTGGGCGCCTCGCCCACGTCATGGGGACGTGTGGCGCCGCCACGCCGGCCTGTGTGGACGGACTCCGCCGAGAAGGACTGCACCGTGAAATCATCCAAACCCTGGGCCATGGGCGTGCTCGTGATCACGACTGCCTTTGCCGCATGCGCGCAGACGACTGCCGAACATGCGCAGCATCATCCTGATGGGGCCGCCACAGCCAACACTCGGCCCGCCCCCGCCACACCAGAGGCGCAAATGTCCGCCATAGACCGCCAACTGCGCCTGATGCAAGACATGAGCCGCAAGCTCGCCAACGCCAGAACGCCGCAGGAAAGGCAAGCCTTGATGACAGAGCACCGGAAAACCATGCAGGACAGCATGCAGATGATGGGCCAAATGCAGGATATGCCGATGCCCGGCATGGGCATGAGGGGCGATGGGATGATGATGGGCGCCGGGATGGCTGGCGGGCCCGCCAGCTCGCCATCGGCGACGCCAGGCGGGGCAGCGCGGCGTGCCCCGGGCATGGGGCCGCAGATGATGGAACGGATGATGCAGCGGCATGCCATGATGGAAAAGCGCATGGAAATGATGCAGGCCATGATGCAGATGATGATGGAGAGCATGCCGGCCGCGCCCGCCCGATGACCAACACAGAGGTAAAAGCGCGATAGGCGCTGGAGCGCCGTTCCGACAGGAAGCAGGCAATGAACTCATCCAGACATCCCGACGAACCGCACGTATCGCCGCGGCGGCCGCTCATGCTGGCATGGGTGACCTTGCTGCTGATCGCGGTGTTCTATCTGCTGCGAGAACACTGGGGACATGTTCTGGGCTGGTGGCCGTACCTGCTGCTGATGCTCTGCCCGCTGATGCATCTGCTTCATGGGCATGCAGGACATAGGCCCAGGCACAAACGCCATCACGCAGAAAACGGACGCTGAACCGTGGATCACGGCCACCCCCGCCACACGCATGCTCCTGACAGCACCGCAGCCGCATCGCCTGCTGGCGCGGCGGCGTCCCCACCTGGGTCGACTGGCACCCTGTACACCTGCCCCATGCACCCGGAGATCCGCCAGGACCATCCGGGTACCTGCCCGAAGTGCGGCATGACGCTGGAACCCCTGATGCCTTCGCTGGAAGAGGAAGAAGGCGCTGAACTACAGGACTTCCAGCGGCGTTTCTGGTGGACCTTGCCGCTGACGCTGGCGGTCACCCTGCTGGCCATGGCCGGGCACCGGCTTCCTGGCCTGGCGATTGGCGTGCGGACGTGGCTGGAATTGGCACTCTCCCTGCCGATCGTAATCTGGGCGGGCATGCCTTTTTTCATACGCGGCTGGCAATCGGTAGCCAACCGCAGCCCCAATATGTGGACCCTGATCGGCCTCGGCACCGGCGCTGCTTTCCTGTACAGCGTGGTGGCCACGGTTGCACCAGGGATCTTTCCCGCATCGCTCACCTCGATGGGACGCGTCGGAGTGTACTTCGAGGCCGCGGCCGTCATCATTTCCCTGACGCTGTTAGGACAAGTGCTCGAGCTCAAGGCACGCTCACGCACGTCGGCGGCGATCCGCTCCCTGCTCGGCCTCGCTCCCAAGACAGCGCGCCGCATCCTGCCGGGAGGCGGCGAGGAAGACATTCCGCTGAATCATGTGCATGTCGGCGACCTGTTGCGCGTCCGTCCTGGCGAGAAAGTCCCCGTGGACGGCAAGGTCGTCGAAGGTTCCAGTGCCGTGGACGAATCAATGCTCACGGGAGAACCCCTGCCGGTCAGCAAACGGCCCGGGGAGCCGCTGATTGGCGCCACCCTCAACACCAGCGGCGCCCTCATCATGCAGGCCGAACAAGTGGGCGCGGGCACCGTGCTGGCGCAGATCGTACAGATGGTGGCCCAGGCGCAACGCTCCAAAGCCCCCATGCAACGCATGGCCGACCAGGTGGCCGGCCGGTTCGTGCTGGCGGTAGTGGCGGTCGCCGTACTCACATTGCTCGCCTGGGGGCGCTTCGGTCCCGAGCCCAGCTGGGTTTACGGCCTGATCAACGCAGTGGCGGTACTCATCATCGCCTGCCCGTGCGCCCTGGGACTTGCCACGCCCATGTCGATCATGGTCGCCACGGGCCGCGGTGCGACGCACGGCGTGCTGTTCCGGGACGCGGCGGCCATCGAGAACATGCGCAAGGTCGACACGCTGATCATCGACAAGACCGGCACCCTCACTGAAGGCAGGCCAGTATTCGAACAGGCCGTGGCGGCCGCAGGGCATACCGAGGCGGACATCCTGCAGCTCGCGGCGAGCCTCGATCAGGGCAGCGAACACCCCCTGGCCGATGCCATACTGCGTGCGGCCCGGCAACAGGGCCTGACGTTCCATCAGGTCAGTCGGTTCGAGTCGGCGTCGGGGATCGGCGTCACCGGCGAAGTGCAAGGCCAGCGGCTGGCACTGGGCAACACGGCGTTGATGGAGCGCGAGGGCGTGGATGTGTCAGGCCTGCACGCGCGCGCGGAGGTGCTGCGGCAGCAGGGGGCCAGTGTCATGCACCTAGCGGTGGACGGGCGGCTGGCAGGCGTGCTGGCCGTCTCCGACCCCATTAAGGCCAGCACCCCCGAAGCGCTGACAGCACTGCACAGGGCCGGCATGCGGGTCATCATGGCCACGGGCAATGGCTGGACGACCGCGCGAGCCGTAGGGGCGCGGCTCGGCCTGGACGAGGTGCATGCCGAAGTAAAGCCGGCAGACAAACTGGATCTGGTGGCACGGTTGCAGGCCCAGGGCCACATCGTGGCGATGGCCGGCGATGGCATCAATGACGCCCCGGCGCTGGCCAGGGCCGATGTCGGCGTGGCCATGGGTACGGGTACCGATGTCGCCATGAACAGCGCGCAGGTGACACTTGTCAAAGGCGATCTGCGCGGCATCTCCATCGCGCGCGCGCTGTCGGTATCCACGGTGCGCAACATGAAGCAAAACCTGCTGTTCGCATTGCTCTATAACGCACTCGGCATCCCGGTCGCGGCTGGCGTGCTGTACCCATTCACTGGGTGGCTGCTGTCGCCGCTGATCGCAGCCCTGGCCATGAGCTTGAGCTCGGTCTCGGTCATCGGCAACGCGCTGCGCCTTGCAGGACCCTCCGCGGTTGCCGGTACGCTGCCGCACCGGCAACCATGAAATCAAGATCTCGTCTCTAATGAAACGAATAGCCTCCCACAGCCTTTTTTGTTGCTGCTATGGGGTTGGATAGCCGGCCAGCAGGCCGGCCGAGCAGACTACGGCTAAGCCTTTACTTGGGCAGCAATGACATCATTCAACGCTGCACATGCAGCGCCAATACTGTCAGCTCGAAGATTCGTGATGCTAAGAATGAACCCTCGCTTAGCATGAGTAGCATCGGTATACCAAAGTGATAGGGCGGAGGGCGCTAATCCTAGCTCTCTTGCCTTGGAGACCAGCATTGCGTCATTGGCGGTCTCGGGAAGGCACGCGACTAAGCCGAGGCCCGACCTGAGGATCACAGGGAATGTCTTGCTTAAATGGGTCAACGCACATGCCCTACGTTCGCAATATAGATCTTTCATCTGGCGCAGATGACGTAAGAAATGACCATCTGCTAAAAACTCAGCAACCGCTAATTGGGTAGTTCTATTGGGAGCAGGTAACATCACGGCAGCAATTTCGACAAACTGCTCGGTGAGCATTTTAGGTACGACCACGAACCCGAGACCGAGAGACGGGCTCATCGTTTTACTAAACGTACCAATATGGATGACACGTTGAGCACCTTCACCTGATGCAAGGGCCGGTGTTGCGCGACCATCAATTTGCAACTCACCGAGGTAGTCGTCTTCGATGATCCATGCGCTTTGTGTCTCAGCCCAACCCAGCAAGTCTCGCCTCCGTTTAGGAGACAATGTCACTCCCAATGGGGCTTGCTGGCCGGGAGTCACCAATGCGACTAGGGCATCAGAAGCTCGCGTTATGCCCTCCTCGACACGAAGCCCTTCCGCATCAACCGGAATGGGCTCAACCGTTAAACCTGCAAGCTCCAAGACTCGCCTTCCCAATGGGTAGCCAGGCTCCTCCATCCAAGCTTTTTGGCCACTTGCTTGCAGCGCCGTTAACGTCAGCATCAAGCCAGACCGATAACCGCTTGTGACGATGATTTGATCTGGATGGCATTGAATCTGCCTGCTTACAGCCAAATGGCTTGCAATTTGCGATCGGAGTCCAGGTTCGCCACGAGGATCAGCATAGGTAGTGTAGGAAAGCGCATCCGCACGTACTGCCCGCGCCCGCATGCGCTCCCATGTCTTGAATGGGAAAGCATCCTGTGCCGGAACCCCCACCTGAAAAGGAAGCGGAGCACTTGAGTACGGTCGTGTAAAGCCAGCCAGAGGACGGTCCAAAACTTCCTCATGCTCGGACGGCATCGGGGGGAGTTTGGAACACACCCAAGTCCCCGAGGAGCCAGCCCCGAAAATCAGGCCTTCATCGGCCAGGCGATCACAGGCTACGCGAATCGTACCGCGTGCAACGCCAAGCTGGGCTGCCAGGGCCCTATCTGAGGGTAATCGACTCCCCGCCGCGAGTATTCCCTCGCGGATGGAGGAATGGAGACTCGTATAGATCTGCTCTCCGATTGGCGCAGGATGAGTCCGCTCAACTTGAATCGAAACCGAGGCGGGCTTTTTTGGATCAGTCATTACACTGTTTCTTGGACCTTTTATTCCTGACTCCCGGATAGTAACTTTGGTCCTCGCATTCGTCGTCCGAGATCCGTGACATTGAATGCGGAGCCTAGCGTCATTTGCCCCTGGCGAATATTGAATACCCGCTTAACAATAGGAATGAAAGAAATGAGCCGACTAAACTGGCAAGAAGTCTCTCCGGATGGTGCAAAAGCGTTGTTTGGCGTTCATCACTACGTTACCAGAAACACCGAATTGCCCGAGCAACTGATTCATCTGGTATTTCTGCGCATCTCGCAGATCAACGGCTGCGCCCATTGCATCAATATACACAGTCGCGATCTCGGGAAGACCATGCCCATCGAAAAAATTGTATTGGTTCCGGTTTGGCACGAGGTGCGTCAGCTATTTTCTGAACAAGAATGCGCCGCCCTGGCGTGGGCTGAAGAAGTGACACTACTGAGTGAAACGCATGCCTCAGATGCTGCATATGCAGCAGCATCCTCGATTTTTGGAGATAAAGATCTGGTCGACCTTACGATTGCTATCGCTGCTATGAATGCTTTCAACCGGCTTGGCGCCCCCTTCCGTCTCCCAGTATCGGTCACTGCTTAAGCTCGACCAATCGCTGGTTCCCTGCTAGGAGCATGGCTAGGCAGCCAAACAGGTATTCACGTCAATAATTTCTCGCTTGATCCCTTCATGGCGCTGCATCTCAGTAACGAGTACTGTTGACCACCTCGATCCACACCAAGCCCTGAGATAGATCGATGGTCTTACAGAATCTCAGCACCAGTTACTCGAAGTCAGGGTATCCCATCGGAATTGCCACACTTGATACCGCACCGAGCATTGCTACAGGCCACGTATTTCCGTGCTTCTGGAATACCGCTTTCGCGTGTGTCTGAGCGGCCACCCATATTCAGGGGTCCATCGTGGTATCCACAGCCCAGCAGTTATCAAATATCTTCACGTGGTTACGCCGGCGACTATACGGAAATTTACAATCTTATAGATATTAAATCGAAAGCAGGGGGCGCACAGCGCCCGCGCATGCCGCCACGTTGCGCCCATAAAAAGACCCGCCAGCCGATACAGCACTGGCGGGCCCCACGAGGAACGTTACGATCAGGCGGCGGGTGTCAGGTTGATGAAGATGTCCTGACCCACGATGCGCACCGGATACACAGCCACCGGGCCGGTAGCCGGCTTGCACATAGCCTGGCCAGTGCGGATATCGAAGCGCGCCTGGTGCAGCGGACATTCGATCTCGCAGCCGTCGAGATAGCCTTCGGAAAGATGGGCATGCTCGTGCGAACAGATGTCGTGCGTGGCATACAGCTCGCCTTCCACCTTGTAAAGTGCCACTGGCTGGCCACCGACCTGCACGCCGGCGACTTCGCCTTCCGGCACGTCATCCAGCGCCGCGGCGCGCTCCCAGCCCGGGCCAAGGGTTTCGTCAGTCATGCATCACCTCAGATCGGATAGACAATCGAATTCGGCACCAGGTCGCCATCGAACACGCAAATACGCTCCTTGAACTTGAGCTTGCCGTTCTCGGTGACGATCGTGTCCAGATAACGTCCGGTGTTGAACACCTCCGTGGGCGTGTCCAGCTTCGTCCCCATCAGCACATAGTTTGCTTCGGCGCGGATCACACCGCCTTCGACGCTGTGGATGCGCGGCGCGCTGATCACGTGACGCTGCAGGTACGGCGCGTGATAGATGGTTTCATTCATGCCGTACACACGGTCGAGCAGCATGGCCCGGCTCTCCAGCATCAGCGACGATGATGGCAGGCCAGCATCGTAGTTTTCTCGCGAGACGATGCGGTAGATGCACTCGTCCGTAAAAAAATCAGGCCACGCCTCAAACTTGGTGTTGTCAACGCACGCGGCATAGTCGTTGTACAGGTCCTGGACCGCGAAACGCGTATTTGCATCCATCCTCAGATCTCCATGATTTTGCGGTAGTACTGGTACATGCCCCGGATCAGCGTTTCCGACACGTGGGTATCGGTATCGGCGATCTCGTGGCCACCCAGTTCACACAGCGTTTCGTCGCTCTCCGTCGCTTGCATCGCGCCGGCTTCCAGCAGATCGGTGATTTCTGCATCGTCCGCCGAGACGAAACCGGCGTGGCCAAACAGGTTCCCCTGGCGGAGACGGCGCTGGGTCAGTTCTGGAGAATCATCCTCAAAGCCGAACTGCGTCCAGATGTAATCGAAGGCGCCCGGACCGCGCGGCACGAGATGGCGGACGGCCAGGGAATTGACCTGCTGCTGCATGATCACGCTCGGGAAAATGCTCTGGATGACGGCAGTCGGACCATCCCACCACGGTTCCGTCTCGACGTCGAGGAAGCGCGGGTCGTTCAGTTCCATATGCTCGCGGAAGCTGCTGATGCCGGCCGTGGCCTCGCCCTTGCCGCCCTGGTTGCGCACCGTGACCATGGCCGAATGAGCATGCGAATCATCCATCAGGTTGAGCGAGTCATTGTCGGCGCGCCACAGACCGAAGTTGACGAACCAGGTATGCAGCAGACCAGGGTGATAGCAGTCCTTCAGATTTTCGTGAATCAGCTTCCAGTTGCCGCGCACGCGCTGCCGGTTGTAGCCGAGCACCTTCAGCTTGCGGCCATCGAACACGCGCTCGAAGTACTTGAGCATGGTCGGGCCGAGAAAGGTTTCAAAGTCGGGCACGTCCGGATGGAAGCTGGCGAACACGACGCCGTTGTGCACATGCACCTTGAGCTGGGTCAGGCTGTGGTTCTCGCGCTTGAAATCCTTGGGCATGCCGCCCTTGCCCTTGATGCCGCGCAGGAACGGCACGCCCAGCAGATTGCCCTTGAGGTCGTAGTTCCACTGGTGGTACGGGCAGACAAATTCTTTCTTGTTGCCCTTGTGCTCCTGGCAGAACTGCGCGCCACGGTGGGCACAGCGGTTTTCCACGACGCTGATGCTACCGTCCTCGTCGCGCACCACGATGACCGAGCGCTCGCCGACATAGCTGCGCTTGAAGTCGCCCGGATTGGGGATTTCCGCCTCGAGGGCTACATAGTTCCAGTGCGGGCCGTTGAAGAGACGCTCCTGCTCGCGACGATACACTTCCGGATCGGTGTAGATCCAGTAAGGCATCCGCGAGGAGCCCTCTTTCTTCCATTGCCGCACAAACGTAATCGGGCGGGGGTCGTTCATCGTCATCTCCTTGGTAGACAACCGGCGCTCCGGCGCCTTGTATTGATCCAGATTCAAAAGCCTTTTCACATGGCCCCAGGCTTCATCGCGCCACGACGGCGCGGGGATGGCCGGGGATGCCACGGCGCACACCCGCCTACTCCAGTACCTTGGGCATGCCCTGCGCCAGTTCGCTGGCGCGGGCCACGCACGCGCCGTTCAGCGCAAACCCGCGCAAGCTGCCGGCACTGTCATGGAACAGGGAATGCACGCCTGCGTCGTCAGTGGATGTCTGCCAGCTGCCTTCCGCAGCAGGCGGCGGGCACACGACGGTCGGACAGACTGAGGTCTTGACGATCACCGGCATGGCGCCGTAGCTGACCGTGGCACTCTCGCCCGCGAGCTGCGCGGCGATGACCTTGGCAGCCGGACCGATGGGGTTGATATACGGCATCCACAGGCCGGCGATCTCGGCGCAATCGCCCAGCGCGTAGATCGCGGGATCGCTGGTGCGCAAGCTGGCATCCACCACGATGCCCTGTGCCACTTCCAGCCCCGCCGCACGCGCCAGGGTGGTACGCGGGCGTAGGCCCACGGCGGACAGCACCAGGTCCGCTTCCAGCACTGCACCGTCTGCACAGCGCAGCGTCACGCCATTGGCACGCGGCTCGATGCTCTTCACCGCCGTGCCGAGATGCCATTCGACGCCGGCCTGCTGCAAGGCGTCGTACAGGGTCTGGCTGTTGGCGGGCGGTAGCAGGCGGCTCAGCGGCAGCGGCGCGATGTCCAGCACCTTCACGCGATAGCCGGCATGCAGCAGGTCGTTGGCAAACTCGCAGCCGATCAGGCCGGCGCCCAGGATGGCGATGTCGCGCTTGCCTTCGGCCAGGGCGCGGAAGCGCCGATAGTCATCGAGGTCGTTGACCGACACCACATGGTCGGCCAGCGCATCGTCCACCAGCGGCAGGCGCACGGGCTCCGCACCGAGTGCGAGCACGAGCTTGTCGTAGGTGATGGGACCGTGGCTGGTATGCAGGGTGCGGCTGGCGCGGTCGAGCGACTGCACATGCGTGCCGGTCAGGACCTCGCCCTTGATCTGCGCGGCCATGCCCTCGGCGGTCCGCGAGGACAGTTCCTCGACCGGCGCGCCGAGGCGATAGGCCTCGGAGAGCGTGGGCTTGGAATAGAAATGCCCATCGTCCGCCGTGAGCACGGCCAGCGATTCCGTCTTGTTGCGCTTCCGGAATTCGCGCGCCACGGAATACCCCGCCAATCCGCTGCCGACAACGACCACCGCATAGTGCATCACCACGCTCCTTGGGGGACTGCCTCTTCGCGGCTGGCGAGTGTTTCGCCCTGCCGTCGAGATGAATGTCTATGGCAAAAATGTAGTCGCCGGCATACCATATGTAAATCGCATAAATGCAACTCAAGGTATACGCAAAAGTGGATATTGCCGAGCTGGACCTGAAACTGCTGGTGGCATTCGAGGCCATGCTGCATACCCGCAACGTGACGGCCGCAGCAGATGCCATCGGCATCACCCAGCCGGCAATGAGCACCGCCTTGGGCAAATTGCGCAAGGTGCTTGCCGACCCGCTGTTCGTCCGGACCTCGCAAGGCATGGAGCCGACGCCTTTTGCCATGGAGCTCGCCGAGCCGATCCGCGACGCCCTGCAATTGCTGCGGCAAACGCTAAACCGCGACAAGCATTTCGATGCGGCCACGTCCACGCGCACCTTCCGCATCGTCATGACGGACATCGGCGAGCGCGTCTTCTTGCCGGGCCTCCTGCAGCACCTGAGCACAGTTGCGCCGCATGTCAGCGTGCGCACCGTGCAGCTGCCGGTCAAGGAAATGCGTGACGCGCTCGAATCAGGCGAGATGGACCTGGCGGTCGGCTTCATTCCCGACCTGACCAGCGGCTATTACCAGCAGCGGCTGTTCAACCGCTCCTATGTGTGCATCGCGCGTACCAATCATCCGCACATCGGCGACACGCTGAGCCTCGAACAGTACCTGGCGGCCTCGCACGCCATCGTCTCAGCGCCCGGCACGGGGCACGATGTCGTCGAGCGCGTACTGGCGGAGAAAGGTTACCGGCGGCGCATCGCCCTGCATGTGACGCACTTCCTGGCGATTCCGCTGATCGTCGCCAATACCGACCTGGTGGTGACGATCCCCACCATGCTGGCGGAATCCTACCTGCCGGCCGGCAACATCAAGATGCTCACGCCGCCGCTGAAGATGCCGGTGTATGCCATCCGCCAGTACTGGCATGAGCGCTTCCATGAGGATCCGGCCAACAAGTGGCTGCGCGAGCTGTTCTGCGATCTGTTCCGGGACTGAGGTCCGGCAACAGAGGTCCGCGACCGAGCCTGCCGCGCCCATGAAAAAACCGCCACCGCACCTCGGGACGAGGCAGGATGGCGGCTTTTCGCCGTCAGGCAGCAGGTGTGTTACTTGCCGCCGAACAGCTTGCGGAAGAACCCGACGATGCGGTCGCGGATCACCGAGAACACCAGGGCGCCGGCATTCAGTTCGGCAGCCGGCATCGGCGGGGCTTCATCGGCACCACCGGTGTGGCTCAGGCGCGCGCGCAGGTTGGCTGCGAAGGCATCGGTCATGCGCTTGGCGATGTCCAGCACAATGCTCGAGCGGCTGAACTGCGCCAGCGGGCCGGTCAGTGCAAAGCCGACCTGCACGTCCACGCGCGTGGCCGCCGCGCCTTCGTCGGTCTGGGTTTCCACCAGTGTGTAGCGGATCTCGCCACGCGTGGCCGAGGCAGACTTGGTGTCGCGAGCGCTGCCGTAGATCGTGCCGACGTAGTTGGCCGGATCGCGCTCGACATCGGCCGCACCTTCGAAGTCAGCGACGATCGGGCCGACCTTAATGCGCAGCTTGGGTTCGACGTGCGTTTCCGTCGGCGGCGCCAGCAGCGAGGCGCCCGGCAGGCACAGCGTGACCTGATCGAGCTTGCCGAAGAACTCCCACACCTGCTCGCGCGGGAATTCCACGGTAAAGGTCTGTTCGATGGTGGTCATCGGCTTGCTGCTGTCGACCGGCGGGGCAGCGCGGCTGGCAGCGGTCTTGGCCGGTGCAGCCTTGGCGGTGGCGGCGCTGCTGCTGGCCGCCTTGGCAATGGCATCGGCTGCCATGGCTTCCGCGTGGCCGGAGCCGACCGGCCCGATCTCGCCGCGTAACTCGACCGGCTTGGTGACACCTGCGGCACGGCGCGCTTCGATCACGCTCAGCACAGCCTTGGTGATGCCGACGTAGCCGGTACAACGGCACAGGTTGCCGCTCATGGCAAAGCGCACATCGGCTTCGGTTGCATCGGGCATGCGCAGCACCACGTCATGGGCCGAGGCCAGCATGCCGGGCGTGCAGTAGCCGCACTGCAGCGCGTGCTCGCGCTGGAAGGCAGCGCGCAGGGCGATCATCACTTCATCGTCGTCCATGCCTTCGATGGTGGTGATTTTTGCGCCATCGCAAGCCACGGCGAGCGTGATGCACGAACGCGCCGGCACACCATCGACCATCAGCGTGCAGGCGCCACAGACGCCATGCTCGCAACCGATGTGCGTACCGGTGAGATTGAGGGTATCGCGCACGAAATCGGCAAGCTGCGTACGCGGTTCGACCGCGGCGCCAGAGATTACCTTGCCGTTGACAGTCATATTGATTGTTTTCATGCCTGCTCCGCCCGGTCGACGGCGCGCTTGAGCGCAGCCACGTGGACCTGATTGTCGAGTTTGTCCGTATGCCCGGCATCCTGCAGCAACGCGCGGGCCGCATCGACGTCGAGATGACGGCCATCCGGGAACAGCGAGCGCGCATCGCGCACGATGATTGGCTTGGATTCCGTGGCGCCAATGACCACACGGCACACCGAGCGCGCCGGATCCTTCAGCACCACGCCGATGGCATGGGCGAATTCGCCGGTCTTGCGGCACAGCTTGTGATAGCCCCAGCGTGCATCGGCCGACAGGCGCGGAATACGCACGGCCTCGAGCATCTCGCCTTCCTGCAGCGCGGTTTCGAACACGCCGGTCATGAAATCGTCGATCGGCATGCTGCGCTTGCCCGAAGGTCCGGCCAGCAGCACTTCGGCACCGATGGCGCACAGGCTGTTGATCCAGTCGGCCGACGGGTCGGCGTGCACGATACTGCCGCCGATGGTGCCGCGGTTGCGCACGGCACGGTAGGCGATGCCACGCGCCACGCGCGACAGCGCACCGCCGGTCACGTCGGGTACACGGCCGTCTTCGATGTCGGCATGCGTGACGCAGGCGCCGATGACGATGGCATCGTCGGTGACTTCGACGCGCTTGAGTTCAGGAATGCCGGTGATATCCACCAGCAGGTCCGGCTGCACGAGCCGCAGGTTCAGCATCGGCCCGAGCGACTGGCTGCCCGCCACGACCTTGACGACGATATCGTCGCGCTGCAGGTGGCGGATCACACCATCGAGACTCGCCGGGCGGTCGTAATCGAAGCGTGACGGTTTCATACCTTCTCCCGGCTGGTGATGCGCATGGACACAAACGATTCGTCCTGCTGCGCAACCTTGTTCGTCTGGGCTGCGTCGATAGCCTCGAGCACGCGGCGCGGCGTGATCGGCGACACGTAGAGCGAGGCGCCAAGCGGACGCAGGGCGTCGTTCACGGCGTTGGCAATGGCGGCCGGCGGCGGAATCGCGCCGCTTTCGCCCACGCCCTTGACGCCGAACTCGGTGTAGGGCGACACGGTTTCCATATGGATCAGGCGCGGCTCCGGCACTTCGGTCGGGCCGGGCAGCAGGTAGTCCGCAAAGGTGGAAGCCAGCGGCTGGCCGGAGGCGTCGAACGGCATTTCCTCGTATAGCGCGGTGCCGATGCCTTGGGCCGTGCCACCGTAGATCTGGCCATCCACAACCATGGGGTTGACCAGCTTGCCGCCGTCTTCGACGATCACGTAGTCGAGGATCTCGACATCGCCGGTTTCCGGATCGACGGCCACCAGCACGGCATGCGCGCCATAGCCGAACGTACCGGAGTCACGCTGCGGCTTGTAGCCTTCGGTCACTTCGAGGCCGCCCGGGTTGACTTCGGCTGGCAGGTCCTGCGGACGGCGATACCAGGTGTAGGCGATTTCGCCGATGGTCAGGCTGCCGTTGGGGCCGATGACCTTGCCATCGCGGACTTCGACTTCCTCCGGCTTGGCCTTGAGCATGAAGGCGCCGATCGCGGCGAGGCGCTTGGCGATGGTCTGGCAGGAGCGCGACACGGCGCCGCCCGACATGACCATGCAGCGCGAGCCCCAGGTGCCGGTGGAATACGGGGTGTAGGCGGTATCGCCATGCACCACCTTGACCTTGGCGACGTCGATGCCGAGGATTTCGTTGGCGACTTGCGCCAGCGTGGTTTCCAGGCTCTGGCCATGGGAGTGCGCGCCAATGCGCACTTCGAGACCGCCGTCGGGCGTGACGCGCACGGTGGCCTGCTCATAGCCCGGCACCATCGGAATGCCCCAGCCAGCGTACACGGAGGTACCATGCGCCGCCTGTTCGCAGTAGATCGACACGCCCACGCCGATCAGCCGGCCATCGGGCTCGCCCTGCTTCTGGCGCTTGCGGATGGCATCGTAGTCGATGGCCGCCACGGCCTGGCGCAACGCTTCCGGATAGTCGCCGCTATCGAAGTGCTTGTTGGTGATGTTGTCGAACGGCATCTGCTCCGGCTTGACCAGGCTCTTCAGACGCAGTTCGTACGGCTCGATGCCGGCGGCGCGGGCCAGGTCGTCCAGCACCAGTTCCAGCGCAAAGCACACGCCGGTCCGTGCCACGCCGCGGTACGGCAGGATCGGGCACTTGTTGGTGGAGACGGAATGCGTTTCGCAACGATACCCGGGGAAATCGTACGGGCCGGGCAGGATACTCGCGACCTGCGCAGCTTCCAGGCAGGCCGAGAACGGATACGACGAATACGCACCGGAATCCACCGTGGCTTCGCAGTCGATGCCCAGCAGGCGGCCTTCGCTGTCGGCATAGCCGGTGATGACGTAATGGTGTTCGCGGCAGTTGGCGCCGGCCGTGAGGTGTTCGCGGCGGTCCTCGATCCAGCGGACCGGGCGACCGAGCTTGATCGCCAGCCAGCTGATGGCGACTTCCTCGGTGAGCAGGATGCCCTTGTAGCCAAAGCCCCCGCCCACGTCCGGCACGACCACGCGGACCTGGCCTTCATCGAGGCCAAGGCATTCGGCCAGGCCAGTACGCACGATGTGCGGGATCTGCGAGGCCGTGTAAAGCGTCAGCAGCTCGAGGCGCGAATCCCAGAACGCCACGGCACCGCGGCCTTCCATCGGCGCCATCGACTGGCGCGAGGTGCTGATGACGCGCTGCACCTTGATCGGCGCGTCCTGCACCGCTTCGATATTGACGTTGACCTTGGTTTCCAGGAAAACGTTGTCCGGCCACTCTTCGTGCACGCGCGAACTGACATCGCGGCGGCCTTCGAGCATATTGTGGATCGCCGGCAGTTCATCGAGATCGAGGCGCACCATGGCGGCGATGTCCTCGGCCTCGGCACGCGTCGGCGCCACGCACATGACGACGGTTTCGCCGACATGGCGTACCTTGCCCTGGGCGAGAACCGGCTGTTCGGAAATCTTGAATCCGGGGAGCCCGGAAACGGCCCGGATGGGCTTGACGCCTGTGAGGTCGTCGATTGTGAAAACACTGTCGCGGACTTCTTCGGGAATCTCGACTCCCAGAATGCGACCGTGCGCGAGCGGACTGCGCACAAAGGCCACGTCCTGCATATTGGCCATGCGGATGTCCGCAACAAACTGGCCCCGCCCGCGCATCAGGCGATCGTCTTCCTTACGAAGTACGCGCGCCCCAACACCTTGTTCCGACATTGACCCGCTCCTCCTGTCACTGAATGCGTCACCGCAATGTGCGCCGCGCCGGTCCACATGAACCGGCGACAGAGGGCTGGGTGACCACATTACCATCGAACATTTAGTCTAACATACTATTTATAGTATGTTAGATATATTTGTACGTGGCGCTCGGGAATTGGGTTTCCCCGAAATTCAGGCGGTCTTGCGGCGTGTCTTCGGCGTCCGTTGCTCGAAAAAGTCGATTGACATGCGGATGCAATCGGCGCGGTACGTGATGTCCGCCACATAGATCGCGGTATCGGTATCGTCGAGCACGACCCAGCGTACTTCCGCCGTCGGCGCGCTGAGCGACACCTGCAGCAGGTCGGCGATTTCCGGGTCGGCGGTGCCAATCACCAATGTCTGGTGCGCCTGGGCGATATGCACATCCATATCGGCCAACACCGACAGGCCGGGATGCTTGAGAAAGCGCTCGCGCTCGCGCTCGAACACCGGCTTGGCGATATGTACGCTGGCCACGCCGTAGGGTACGCCGTCCTTCAGCTGCACGCTGCGCAGGAAAGCATACTCGTCGGCGAGGTTGCCCTCTTCCTCGGGCAGGCGCGGAAAGCGCGGCGGGTTCGCAACCTTGATAAACTTGGGGACGTTGTCGCGGATCGACTCGACTACCGACTCCCACGCGGTTTCGAGCTTGAGCCAGCGCTTGTCGTTGACGGTATCGTTGACAAAGGTGCCGCGCCCTTGCTGGCGCTTGACGAGGCCTTCGCGCTCCAGCAGATCCACGGCCTGCCGCACTGTCACGCGGGCGACGCGGAACTCTTCTTCCAGCTCTTCGAGCGTGGAGATTTTTTCGCTGGGCTGCCATTCGCCGGTTTCAATCCGGCGCCGCAGGGCGGCAGCCACCTGGATATAGGCTGGGATCTTCCCGCGACGGTCAGAGCTCTGTAGTTTCTGCATATATTGCACCTATTATCCTAACCATAGGATTATACAATGGCGATCCTCCGACTGAGAGGCAGCGTCCGTCCGACGCGACACTGCCCGGCTCCGGTTGCCGCCTGCCGCACCGGCCAGAGAGGCCCGGTCCATGCCGGCTCGGCAGCATCCGAACGCCCTAGCTCCGGTGGCTGACCACCCCGCTGATCAAGTTCTCCCGATAGAGGGCCGCCACGTCGATGGCTGCCTCCGCACTCACTTCGCGCAGCGCCGCGATGATGCGCTGCAACTCCGCTTCCTGATCACGCCGTACCTGCTCGGCTTCACTTACCGTCACGGCTGCGAATCGTACCTTGCGGCCCGGGCGCCGACGGCCGAGCACCGGCAGGTCGGCCGAGATCACCGTGGCGATCTTCGGGTAGCCGCCCGTGGTCTGCGCATCGGCCAGCAGCACGATGGGCATGCCGGAGCCCGGCACCTGGATCGAGCCACCGACGATGCCGTCCGACACGATGTTGTAGCCCTTGGCGTGCTCGAGCGCCGGACCATCCATGCGGAAGCCCATGCGGTCCGATTGCGGCGTGACGGTGTACTCACCCGACAGGAACGTGGCGACGCCGGCTTCTGTGAAGTAATCGTCCTGGGGCCCGAGTACCACACGCACCGGCGCGTCGAGCGCCAGATCGAGCGGATCGGGCAGGCCCAGCTCGGGCCGTTCGGGCGCATTGCCCTGGCGCAGTGGCAGCGTGTCGTCACGCTTGAGCGCCGAACCGTTCAGGCCACCCATGCCGCCGCGTACGTACGTCGCCGTACTGCCGAGCACCGGCGCGATATCGAAGCCACCTTCCACGGCCAGATAGGCACAGGCTGCATCACCCAGCTGGGTCACGCGCAGCGTATCGCCACGTACGAGCCGCACGCTCTGGCCGGCCGGGATGGTACGCGGTTGTTCGCCGCCGATCTCGATGGCGGTATTGCAGCCGGCCAGCGCCACGCGCACCGCATCGGCCTGCACTTCGAGCGCCGGGCCCTGCAGCACCAGTTCAAGTGCCGCGGTGTCGAGCGGATTACCAACCAGCGCGTTGGCCAGCCGCAGGCTGAGCCGATCGAGCGGACCTGCGACCGGCACGCCGGCATCCTGGAATCCCTTACGCCCCAGATCCTGCACGGTGGTGTGGATGCCGGGCTGAATGACCTTGAGTGCGGATGTCATGATGCAAGAGCCTCGCTGGGAACCTGGTATGTGCCGGCCTGCGTGGCGGCGCGGATGTCGTCGAACTGCGCTGCCGTGACCGGCTCGAAGCGCACCTTGTCGCCCGGGCTGAACAGGGCAGGACGCGGCTGGGCCGCATCGAACAAACGAATGGGCGTGGTGCCGATCAGATGCCACCCGCCGGGGCTTTCAAGCGGATAGATCGCGGTCATGGTCGAGGCGATGGCGATCGAGCCGGCCGGCACGCGGATGCGCGGGTCGGCGCGGCGCGGCAGCACGAGCTGCTCCGGCAGGTCGCCCATGTACGGATAACCGGGCACGAAGCCGATCATGTAGATATGGAACTGCGTCTCGGTATGCAGGCGGATCACCTCGTCCACCGTGAGCCCCTTGGTCTCGGCCACCTCGGCGATGTCGGGGGCGTGCGTCGGCTCGTAACAGGCCGGCACGCGCCACAGGCGGCCCGCGCCTGTGCTGGCTGCGTTGTCGTCGAGCAACGCCGTGATCTGTTCGCTCAGGGTAGCGCTATCGGTCACGAGCGGGTCGTAGTGCACCATCAGCGAGCGGTAGGTGGGCACCGTCTCCACCACGCCCGGGACCTCGACCGCGCGCACCCGCGCGCCCAGCTGCAATACCCTGTCACTCAGGGTCCGGTCGATCCGGTCGCCGAATTCGACGACAATCGCGGTATCGCCGGCAGAAAGAAACCGCACATCCATCCATCCGCTCCTTGACTCTGGCCATGCCCCCGGGAAATACCCGACAGCACTCTAATGATATTGTCTTTCTATCTTTAGTACCATATACTAATTGATAAGGCGACAGACCTCAACCCGAGTCCTCGCCAGACGCGTGGGAATACGCGTTGCGGCTCGCCAGCTCCCGTCGGCGAGCACGATCAAGACAGTTTCGCAATCGCACACAAAGGAATTGCAATGACACTTTCGGTCAACCTCAATGCAGACATGGGAGAAGGATTCGGCGCGTATGACATCGGCAACGACGACGGCATCCTGAAGATCATCAAATCGGCCAACATCGCCTGCGGCTTTCACGCCGGCGACCCGCTGGTGATGCGCCGCGTGGTCGAGCGCGCCAAGGCGGAAGGCGTCAGCATCGGCGCCCACCCCGGCTTCAACGACCTGTGGGGCTTCGGCCGCCGCCGCATCGACATGAAGCCCTACGACCTGGAATGTATGATTGCGTACCAGATCGGCGCCATGCAGGCCATGGCTGCCTTCGCCGGCGAGAAAGTGACCCACGTCAAGCCGCACGGCGCGCTGAACAACATGGCCGCAGAGAACGAAGAATACGCAATGGCCATCGGCCGCGCCATCAAGGCCGTGGACCGCGACCTGATCTACGTGGCGCTGTCCGGCTCGGAAATGGAAAAGGCAGCAGTCAAGCTCGACCTGCCGCTGGCCCGCGAAGGTTTCTGCGACCGCCAGTACGAAGACGACGGCAACCTGACCTCGCGCAAGGTGCCAGGCTCGGTCATCAAGGATCCCGAAGTGGCCACCCGCCAGGTCGTGGAAATGGTGGTGGAAGGCGTCATCGTGTCGCGCAACGGCAAGCGCATCAAGCGCCGCGTCGACAGCCTGTGCGTGCATGGCGACGAGCCGACCGCACTGGCCCTGTCGGCCTCGGTGCGCGCCGGCCTGGAAGCCGCGGGCGTGAAGATCGTGCCGCTGACCGAAATGAAACTGAACTGATCGGCCGACCGATCAGCCTCAGCCAACCGTCACAGGAGACACGTAATGCAAAGCCGTCCTACTCTGGCCATCATTGGTGGCACTGGCGCACTCGGTTCGGGTATGGCCATGCGCTGGGCCGCGGCCGGATACCCGGTCATCGTCGGTTCGCGCGCTGCTGAAAAGGCGCAGGAATTCGCGAAGACCATCCAGGCCGGCAACGGCGCCCCGGCCGTGCGCGGCGACACCAATGCTGGCGCCGCTGCGGCAGCCGATATCGTTGTGCTGGCGATCCCGTTCTCGAACCACGATGCGACGCTCGCCGAGATCAAGCCGGTTGTCGCCGGCAAGATCGTGGTCGACGCCGTCGTGCCACTCGTGCCCCCGAAGGTCGCCCAGGTCCAGCTGCCGCCGCAAGGCTCGGCCGGCCAGATCGCGGAAGCGCAGATCGGTGATGTTGCCCGTGTCGTTTCGGCCTTCCAGAACGTCGGCGCCGCCAAGCTGCAGAGCGGCGGTCCGATCGAGTGCGATGTGCTGGTGACCGGCAACGACAAGGATGCACGCCAGGCGGTCATCGACATGACCAATGCCATCGGCATGCGCGGCATCGATGCCGGCCCGATCGCCAACGCCGCCGCCGCGGAAGCGCTGACGTCGATCCTGATCGGCATCAACAAGCGCTACAAGGTGGATTGCGCAGGCATCCAGATCACCGGTATCTCTGCGTAATCACGGGTGGACCGGCATGGCAAGCGCCCCTGTCACGTTGACAGCACTGGCGGACTTTCCGCTGGTCGAACCTGGTGACGATCTGGCCAGCCTGATCATCGACGGGCTGCGCCGCACGGACATCGTGCCGCGCAGCCGCGACGTAATCGTACTGGCCCAGAAAGTCGTCTCCAAGGCCGAGGGGCGCTACGTCGACCTGCGCGACGTGACCCCGTCGGCCGAGGCGCGCAAGCTGGCCGAAGAGGCCGGTAAAGACGCGCGCATGGTCGAACTCATCCTCGCGGAAAGCCGCGAAGTGGTGAAACTGCGCGCCGGTGTGCTGATCGTCGAGCACCGGCTCGGCTACGTGATGGCCAACGCGGGCATCGACCAATCCAACATCGACCACCCCGACGGCAACGAGCGCGCGCTGCTCCTGCCGGAAGATCCCGACGCCAGCTGCGCGCGCCTGAAAGCGCAGCTCGACGCCGCGTTCGGCATCGACCTCGCGGTGGTCATCAATGACAGCTTCGGCCGCCCCTGGCGGCAAGGCGTGACCGGCGTGGCGCTTGGCGCCGCTGGTATTCCTGCATTACTCAACCTGATCGGCGCACCTGATCTCTTCGGCCGCTCGATGCGCGTCACCGAGATCGCGGTGGCCGATGAAATCGCCGCAGCGGCCTCGCTCGTCATGGGCCAGACCGATGCCGGCAAACCTGTCGTGCATCTGCGCGGACTGCAATGGGATGCCCCCGCGCGCCCTGCAGCCGACCTGCTGCGACCCAAACAACAAGACATGTTCCGATGACTCCGGGAGGGGAAGGCATGATGCAGGGCGGGCGCGTAGTGGCCTTGTGCGGCGGTGTCGGCGGTGCCAAGCTGGCGCTGGGACTCGAGACGGCGCTGGGGTCCGGACCGGACAGCGAACGTCTCGCCATTGCCGTCAATACCGGCGATGACTTCGAATACCTCGGGCTGCGCATCTCGCCCGACCTCGATACGGTGCTGTACACCCTGGCCGGCCTGAACGACCTGACCCGCGGCTGGGGACGTGCCGACGAGACGTGGAATTTCATGGCGGCGCTCAAGGAGCTTGGCGGCGAAAGCTGGTTCTCGCTTGGCGACCGCGACCTCGCGCTGCATGTCGAGCGCACGCGCCGCCTGCAAGCCGGTGAAACGCTCACCAGCATCATGGGTGACATGGCACGTCGTACCGGCATCCGCGCGGCACTACTACCGATGAGTGACGATCCCGTACGCACCATCGTGCAGACCCCGGATGGCGCGCTGCCGTTCCAGCATTACTTCGTCAAGCACGCCTGCCAGCCGGTCGTGACCGGCATCAGCTTCGCCGGTGCCGACGATGCCGCGCCGAATCCGGCGCTGATGCAGGCACTCGCCGATCCGCAACTGTCCGCGGTCATCGTGTGTCCGTCGAACCCCTTCCTCAGCATCGATCCGATCCTGGCCGTGCCGGGCATCCGCGTCGCGCTGCAGCGTACGGCTGCGCCGGTCATCGTAGTGTCGCCCATCGTCGGCGGACAGGCCGTGAAGGGGCCGACCGCCAAGATCATGCAGGAACTCGGGCTGGAAGTGACCTCGCAGACCATTGCCGCGCACTATGCAGGGCTGGCGGACGGGCTGGTCATCGATGAGGCTGATGCAGCCGATGCCGCAACGCTCGCCTTGCCCACGCATGTCACGCGCACGCTGATGCGCTCGCACGCCGACAAGCGCCAGCTTGCCGACGCCGTGCTGGATTTTGCCAACACCTTGCGCGAAGCCGGCCAGGCGCGCGCCCGGAGCGCCGCATGAACCGCGCCACGCTGTGGGCCGTGGTGCCCGTCAAATCGTTCGACTGCGCCAAGCAGCGCCTCACGCCGCTGCTCGATGCAGGCGAGCGCGCCGGCCTGGCGCGCGCCATGTTCGAAGACGTGCTCGACGTGCTGGCACGGCATCCGGCGCTGGCCGGCACGCTGGTCGTCACCAACGATGCCGAAGCTGCTGCCCTGGCGCGCGCCAAGGGCGTGGGCGTCCTGGCGGACAAGCCGGACGCAGGCCTGGTGCAGGCCGTGCGCCATGCCGCGCATACACTTGCCGCCGCGCGCTGCGCCGGCATGCTGGTGGTGCCGGCAGACCTGCCATCGATCAAGGCCGCTGACATCGAACTGATCGCGCTCGGCCACCGGCACTCGCCTGCCGTCACGCTGGTCGCGGCGGGCAGCGATGGCGGTACCAATGCACTGGCCTGCTCGCCGCCGGACGCCATGCCGATCTGCTACGGCGAAGACAGCTTCCGCCACCACTACAATGCGGCCACCGCGCTCGGCCTCGCGCCGCGCGTGCTGACGCTGCCGCGTTTCGAACTCGACATCGACCGCCCGGACGACCTGCTGGCCTTCATGGCCCAGCCGCCGAGCACGCGCACCCATGCGTGGCTGCGCGCGAGCGGTATCGCCGGACGCCTGCGTGCCCGGCATGCAGCGGTCGACAATGCGACCGACAGACTGGCCGAGCCAGCCGATGCTTTGACCTGCGACGCTCCGGCGGCGCTTTATCAGAAGGGATGATTGACCATGACGACGCTCACGCTTGACCCTCTCGGCCGGCTGTCCCGCGACGAGGCCTATGGGCTGATCGACGTCGCGCTCGATGTCCTGCTGCCAGCCGCCGCAGCCCGCCGCGATGCCGCGCATGGCCACGCCGTGTCGTATTCGCGCAAGGTGTTCATTCCGCTCACGCAACTGTGCAGGGATGTGTGCCACTACTGCACCTTCGCGCATCCGCCGCGTAAGGGAGAAGCGCCTTTCCTGTCGATCGAGAAGGTGCTGGAGATCGCCCGCGCCGGCGCTGCCGCTGGTTGCAAGGAAGCGCTCTTCACGCTCGGTGACAAGCCCGAATACCGCTATCACGTGGCCCGCGAAGCGCTGGCCGAGATGGGACATCCGACCACGCTGTCGTATCTCGCCGAGGCGGCGCGCGTGGTCTATCGCGAGACTGGCCTGCTGCCGCACGTGAACCCTGGCCTGCTGGATGCGAACGATCTCGCAGCGCTGCGCGCGGTGTCGATCTCGCAGGGCATCATGCTGGAAAGCTCGTCGGAACGGCTGTGCGAAAAAGGCGGCCCGCACTATGGTTCGCCCGACAAGAAGCCGGCGGCGCGCCTCGAGACTATCCGCCTCGCCGGTGAAGCCCGCGTGCCGTTCACCACGGGCATCCTGATCGGCATCGGCGAAACACGTGCCGAGCGCATTGACGCGTTGCTGGCGCTGCGCGACCTGCAGGACCAGTACGGCCATATCCAGGAAATCATCGTGCAGAACTTCCGTCCGAAGGTCGGCACGCTGATGGTGAACGCGCCGATTCCATCGCTGGACGAACACCTGTGGACCATCGCCGCCGCGCGCATGATCTTTGCGCCCGAGATGAACCTGCAGGCGCCGCCCAACCTGCGGCCGGGCGCGCTGCGCCAGCTCGTCGAGGCAGGCATCAACGACTGGGGCGGCGTATCGCCGGTCACCCCGGACCACGTGAATCCCGAAGCGCCGTGGCCTCACCTCGAAGCGCTGGCCAAGGCCACGCGCGAGGCAGGCAAGGAGCTGACCGAACGCCTGGCCATCTACCCGGCCTATGCGCGCGATCTCGATCGCTGGATCGACCCGGCCTTCCGCACGCCCCTGCTGCAACGTGTGGATACTGATGGCTTTCCGCGCACCGACAACTGGTCGCCGGGCGCGCAAGAACTGCCGCCACTGGCCGACCTGCAGCGCATCGGCGTGCCGGCCCGGCCGGTGGCCGACCAGACGGTCGCGAACATCCTGGCACGCGCCAAGGCTGGTGAGACGCTCGAAGAGTCCGACATCGTGCGGCTGTTCCGTGCGCGCGGCGATGAGTTCACCGCCGTCTGCAAGGCAGCCGACGAACTGCGCCAGCAAATGAACGGCGATGTGGTGAGCTTCGTCGTCAACCGCAATATCAACTACACCAACATCTGCTCGTACCGCTGCCAGTTCTGCGCCTTCGCCAAGGGCAAGAGCACGGAAGACCTGCGCGGCAAGCCTTACGACCTGCCGATCACGGAAATCCAGCGCCGCGTGCGCGAGGCCTGGGATCGCGGCGCCACCGAAGTGTGCATGCAGGGCGGCATCCATCCGTCGTACACCGGCGAGACCTATATGGAAATCTGCCGGGCCGTGAAGGAAGAAGCGCCCGGCATGCATGTGCATGCTTTCTCGCCGCTGGAGATCTGGCAAGGCGCGAAGACGCTCGGCCTGCCGCTGCGCGACTACCTGATGCGCCTGAAGGACGCGGGCCTGAGCACGCTGCCCGGCACGGCCGCGGAGATTCTCGACGACGAGATCCGCGAGATCATCTGCCACGACAAGGTGACGACGGACCAATGGTTCGAGGTCATGCGCGCCGCCCATGAAGTCGGCCTGCGCAGCACCTCGACGATCATGTTTGGCCACGTCGAGAGGTTCGAACATTGGGCCCGCCACCTGCTGCGCCTGCGTGCGCTGCAGGTGGAGACCGGCGGCTTTACGGAGTTCGTACCGCTGCCGTTCGTGCACATGGAATCGCCCATCTACCGCAAGGGCCGGGCGCGGCGCGGGCCATCGTTCCGCGAGACGGTGCTGATGCATGCCGTGGCGCGTCTGGCGCTACACCCGGTGATCCCGAATATCCAGGCGTCGTGGGTCAAGCTTGGCGTGGAAGGCGTGCGCGCCTGCCTGCAGGCTGGCGTCAATGACATGGGCGGCACGCTGATGAACGAAACCATTTCGCGCTCCGCCGGCGCCTCGCACGGCCAGGAAATGACTGCCATGGACATGGAAGCAATGCTGCGCGAGATGGGCCGCATCCCGCGCCAGCGCACGACCGCCTACGGTACGCCGGATGACGCGGCGATGCAGCGGGCACGTACCGTGACCACGCCGGTCGAGCCGGTGCGCATTCTCATGCGTGAACACAAGAAAGCACCTTCCGCGACAGCGTGCGCGGCATAAACCATCCTCAGGGAAACTGATCATGGGCAAACTCGATCATCTACTGCAGAAGAACCGCGACTGGGCCGCCGAAGTGACGGCGCGCGACCCGGCCTTCTTTGAACGCCTGGCCGCGCAACAGGCGCCTGAATATTTCTGGGTCGGCTGCTCCGACAGCCGCGTACCCGCGAACTCGATCATCGACCTGCCGCCCGGCGAAGTATTCGTGCACCGCAACGTAGCCAATATGGTCAAGCATGCCGACATGAACGGCCTGACGGCGATGCAGTTCGCCGTGGATGTGCTGAAGGTCAAGCACATCATCATCTGCGGTCACTATGGCTGCGGCGGCGTGAAGGCCGTGCTGATGGGCGAGCGGCACGGACTGGTCGACAACTGGCTGGCGCAGCTCTATGTGATCCAGGACAAATACCACGCCCTGCTGGGCGCCTGCGAAAGCGAACAGGCGCGCCATGACCTGCTGTGCGAGCTGAATGTGATCGAACAGGTCGCCAATGCCTGCCAGAGTACCGTGGTGCAATCGGCATGGCGCCGCGGCCAGGATCTGTCGGTGCATGGCTGGATCTATGGCATCCACAATGGCCTGATCCGCGATCTCGATGTTTCTCAAGACACGCCGGCCAATCCGGAAGCAAGTGCCTATCTCGGCAACTACCTCGGCAAGGCGGTGACCGCGACCGGCAAGGCTCTGCTCACGGCACGCGAGAACGACATCGTCACGCGTGCCACGATCCGCACGTCGTCGCCCGACTATATGTGGGGCTCGGTCGATGGCGCCTAAGCTCGCCCTCGTCCATCTTGCAGGCGATACCGAACGGGCCATCACGCCCGACGCATCGCGCCCCTGGATGGCACGGCGCTCGGTACGCCGCTATACGCCGCGTGCGATTGCGCCCGAGCTGATCGAACAATTGCTGGAGGCGGCTGTCTGCGCACCCTCCGCGCACAACCGCCAGCCATGGCGCTTTGCCGTGATGAGCAGCGCGCGGCACAAGCATGCGCTCGCCACTGCGATGGGCGCGCGCCTGCGCCGCGACCGCCAGGGTGACAACGATCCGGATGAGGCCATCGAAGCCGATGTGGCTCGTTCCTATGCGCGCATCACGGGGGCCGCGACGGTGATGATCGTGTGCCTGACGATGGAAGACATGGATCGCTATCCCGATCCGGTCCGCAGCCGCAACGAGTATCAGATGGCCGTGCAGAGCACGGCGATGGCAGGGCAGAATCTGCTGGTCGCGGCACAGGATGCGGGCCTCGCCGGCTGCTGGCTGTGCGCGCCGATGTTCTGCCCGGACACGGTACGCGCCGCGCTGGACCTGCCGGAACATTGGGAGCCGCAAGGCATGATCACGCTGGGCTATCCGGCCAACGCCGGCAAACCCTTTACGCGCCGCCCGCTTGCGGATGTGGCGCTGATCCTGCCGGACTGATTGATCTCCGCTGCGCCATGACGGCGCAGCGTGCAGTGAATGGGTGCATCACGCACACCATCGTGATGCGTCGACGAACTGCCTGCCGGTGATGCCGGCCGGGCGGTTTTTGCACGCCCGCGCTGCGCCTGCGTGAACGTCAGGCAGCGGGTGCGCTGTCGTCTTCCGCACGCGGTTCCTCGAGCGGGACAGATGTCTCGAACTTGGTACAGCTCATGGCAAACGTGCTCTTGAAATTGCGCACATTGTTATTCGAGGAAAACACGCGACGCGTGAATGCGTGATAGGTATCCATCGAGGCGGCGTTGACGATCAAGAGGAAATCGAACTCGCCTGAAACCTCGTAGCACGCCATCACATTGCCTTCGCTGAGCATGCGTCGCTCGAAGTGCCGCAGCAGCGTATCGTTCTGCTGCGCCAGCTCCACCGCAACGAATACCGTGAGCGGACGCCCCACGGCGACACGATCGACGATCGCCACCTCCTTGAGCAGGACGCCATCCGCACGCAGTTGGGCAATGCGCCGCTGGCATGTCGCCACCGAGGCATGCACCCGCTCGGCGAGTGTGCGCAGTGGCAGCGAGGCATCAGCCTGCAGGAGATTCAGGATGCGGATATCGAGTCGGTCAAGTGCCATCCGGCTGCCCGGTAAATGATTCGTTGAAGGAGGCGCTGAAAAGATGCGTCGAGTGTCTCACGAAAGCATTTATTTCGAAGCAATTTTCTCGCCAATGCGAGTACTTCAAGAAATTTTCTTCGTGACCTGCCCCTAAGATGATCACACAGGCCCAGTGCGTTTTCACTGGGCGGATTCGTTGATTACAAGGTAGAGCAATGTTAGTTGAAAACCGGTTTGCCGTACGTGCCCCTTACAGTGACGACCTGCGCGATATCATGAGTATCGCCAAGGCCAAAGAGAGCCGCGAATGGCTGTCGCACTGGTCCGAGCTGACCCGCGAGCCGACGCCACTGGTGCCGCTACAAGGCCTGGCCCGCGAGCTGGGCGTCGCACGTATCGATCTCAAGGATGAATCGAAGCGCGCATCGCTGGGCAGCTTCAAGGCGCTGGGCGCGTCGATCGCATTGGTCCGTCTGATCCAGCGCATCTGGCCCGAGCGGAACTACCAGGCCAAGGACCTGTTCCAGGGCAAGCACGCGCAGGCGCTCAGCAACTTCACCGTGATCAGCGCCACCGACGGCAACCATGGCCGTTCGCTGGCTGCTGCCGCGCATGACATCGGCTGCCGTTGCGTGATCGTGCTGCACAAGAACGTGAGCATGGAGCGCGAGGAAGCGATTGCCTCGCATGGCGCCACCATCGTCCGCATCGCCGGCAACTACGACGCCTCCGTCGAGGAAGCCGCACGCCTGGCCAAGGAAAACGACTGGCGCGTGGTGTCCGATACCTCGTACGACGGCTACGAGGAAATTCCGCGCGATGTGATGCAGGGTTACGGCACGATCCCCGAAGAAATTCTCGAGCAGCTGGAAGTCGGTGCGAACGATGCCTGCCCGTACACCCATGTGTTCCTGCAGGGTGGCGTGGGCGGCATGGCAGCGGGCATCGCGAGCTACCTGAACGAACGCTTCGGCGCCAAGCGTCCCACCTATATCGCTGTGGAGCCGAAGCAGGCGGACTGCCTGTACCAGAGCGCGATTGCCGGTCGCGCGGCGAACGCCACGGGCTCGGTGGATTCGGTCATGGCCGGCCTGGCTTGTGGCGAGACCTCGCCGCTGGCGTGGCGCTTCCTGCAGCCGTCGGTGGATTACTTCCTGACCATCGATGACGGTGAAGCCGTGGAAGCAATGCGCGTGCTGGCCTCGGGCCAGGCAGGCGACGCACCGGTAGTGAGTGGTGAGTCGGGAGCCGCCGGACTGGCCGGCCTGATGCATCTGGTGAAGAACGAAGAACTCCGCATCAAGACCGGACTGAACGATCAGGCCCGGATCTTGCTGATCAGCACCGAGGGCGCTACTGCTCCTGCGGTGTATGAGGAATTGGTCGGGAAGTCGGCATCAGCCGTGCTGGCTTCTCAGTCGAAATGGCTTGACCAGGCCTGTGTCTGAGAAAAAGGCCGGCATCCAGCCGGCCTTTTTCCGGGCATTCACTCGCAGTAGGCAGAGCAAACATAACGTTTCACCACAGACAGAGGAGATTTGCCAATGCGTTTTATGAAGACTGCCCTAGCACTTGCCGCATGCGGAGCCGCCACTACGGTGTATGCGCAAAGCAATGTCACGTTGTTTGGCCTGATTGATACCAACATCCGCTACAGCACGAACGACAATGCCGCCGGCGACAACCGGCTGCAGATGGCGAACGAAGGCTTCCTCACGGGCAACCGTTGGGGTATGCGCGGCACGGAAGACCTGGGATCGGGTAACCAGGCGATCTTCATGCTGGAGTCCGGCTTCGGCCCCGATAACGGCGCGCTGCAGCAGGGCGGCCGCCTGTTTGGCCGTCAGGCATACGTGGGCCTGAAGACCAACTTCGGCGGACAGCTGACGATGGGTCGCCAGTACACCATCGCCGGCGAATTCATTCCCCAATATGAAGCCAGCGGCCTGGCCATCAACCCGAGCGTCGGTTATCAGTCGTTCAACTACGATGGCCTGCGTCATGACAACATGATCCGCTACGGCCAGGATTTTGGCGGCGGCCTGAAAGGCGCGGTCGGTTACACGTTCGGTGAAGTGGCTGGTCATATGGGCCGCAACTCGGCGGTGGGCGCGAACCTGTCGTACACGAATGGTCCGCTGATGCTGGGCGGCGTGTTCCAGACCACGCGTGACGTCTCGGGCGCGGCGTACTTCAACGCGCTGGCACCGGGCCAGACCAGCCGCCAGACGGTGTGGAGCGTGGGTGGCACGTATAACTTCGGTGTTGCCAAGGTATTCGCCGGTTATATCAACAACGAGCTGAAGCAGGCCGACTACCGCAACCACGACTTCTTCGTCGGGCTGCACTACGATCTGACGGCTGCGCTGAAGTTCATCGGCTCGCTGCACTATGACCGCCTGCGCCACGCCGGCAACAACGGCAACCGTGTCACCAGCATGGCCATGCTGGACTACAATTTCAGCAAGCGGACGGACGTGTATTTCGCAGTGGACTATACGAAGCTTTCCGGCGAGTGGGTCACGCTCAACGGCAATCCGCGCTTCAATTCCTCCGCGAATACGAACGGCTTCAACAACAAACTGGGTCTCACGGCAGGTCTGCGCCATCGGTTCTGACGCGCGGATGCGCGCTCGGACTGATATGCATGACACTTGCTAAATCGGACGTATCCGCACTCTTTACCCAGGCCGCACTGGCGGCCGAGCGGTTCCGGGCTGGTCTCGATGACCGGCCCCAGCGTCCCGGGATGGACTATGCCGCGCTGCGTGCAGCAGCCGCGGCGGATGTCCTCCCAACCCCGGAGTCCGGCCTCTCTGCCCAGGAGACGCTGGACTCCCTGATTCAGCTCGCGGAGCCGGGACTTCATGCCTCCCCGGCTCCGCGTTTTTTTGGCTGGGTCATCGGCGCCTCGCATCCTGTGGGCGTCGCGGCCGACTGGCTCACCAGCGCGTGGGGCCAGAACTGCGGCAATCACCACACTGCCCCCTCCGCTGCCTTCATCGAAGAGATTGCCGCACGCTGGCTGCTCGATATCCTGCATCTTCCCGCGACTGCATCGGTCGGTTTTGTTAGCGGTGCGACGATGGCGAATTTCGTCTGTCTCGCGGCGGCACGTACGCACGTCTTGCGGCAGGCCGGATGGGATGTGGAAGCCGATGGGCTGTTCGCCGCGCCGGAGGTGCAGGTCCTGATCGGTGACGAGGCGCACACCTCAGTGTATGCCGCCCTGCGCATGCTCGGCTGGGGACAGCGCCGGCTGCGGCGCGTGGCCACCGATGACCACGGTGCGATGCGACCCGATGCGCTGCTGGCGCAGTTGGCGGACTGCACGGGACCTGTCATCGTCGTGACCCAGGCCGGACAGATCAACACCGGCGCATTCGATCCGCTTGCCCAGATCGTGGACGCCGCACACCGTCACGGTGCGTGGGTGCACGTCGATGGCGCATTCGGGCTATGGGCGCGCGCCTGTCCGTCGACCTGTCCGCTGACACTTGCGTATGAGCAGGCCGACTCGTGGGCCACCGACGGCCACAAGTGGCTGCAGACGCCATACGACTGCGGCTATGCAATCGTCGCGCATCCGGAGGCGCATCGTCGCGCCATGACATTCGCGGCCAGTTATCTCCCGCAGGCTGACGACGCGGAACGCAATCCGGCGGAGTATGTGCCCGAACTGTCGCGCCGCGCACGCGGCTTCGCCACGTGGGCGATGTTGCGGCACTTCGGTCGCGACGGCATCGCGACTATGGTGGAGCAGCATTGCATGCTGGCGCGCCATGCTGCACAGCGACTTGCCGACGAACCTGGCATCGCGGTCCTGAACGATGTGGTGCTGAACCAGTTGATCGTGCAGTTTGGCGCCGACCGTGATCCGCAGCAGGCCGACGCGCTGACCCGGGCGACCATTGCACGCATCGTTGCCGACGGCACGTGTTTCGTCGGCGGCGCGGAATGGCGTGGGCGCTGGGTGATGCGCATGTCGATCATCGGCTGGGAGACGCAGCTTGCCGATGTGGATCGTGCTGTCGACGCCATGCTGTCGGCATGGCGCGTGGAAGCCGGCAGGGGTTGAGCGAAGTCCGGCTCGATCGCCGGCCTCCGGTACTTTCTTCAACACTGGATCAAGCGCTGGGGTCAGGCCCTGATCTCGAGCGATGACGTCACGAGATGATGTCATGCGCTGACCCCAAGCACCTGTTTCAGCCCCGCGAATCTTCGCTGGCAATGCAACGATAGACCAGCGCGCCGATCACTGCGCCGATGATCGGCGCAACCCAGAACAGCCACAGCTGTGCCAATGCCCAGTCGCCCACCAGGATGGCCGGGCCCGTGCTGCGTGCGGGGTTGACGGAGGTATTGGTCACCGGGATGCTGATCAGGTGGATCAACGTCAGCGCGAGGCCGATGGCAATCGGTGCAAGGCCCTGCGGGGCGCGCTTGTCGGTCGCACCCATGATGATCAGCAGGAACATCGCGGTCATCACCACTTCGCTGATCAACGCGGCCGTCAGCGAATAGCCGCCGGGCGAGTGCGCGCCATAGCCGTTCGATGCCAGCCCCGAGGACAACTCAAAGCCGGCCTTGCCACTGGCGATGCAGTACAGCACTGCCGCGGCAACGATCCCGCCAATCACCTGCGCCACGATATAGGCCGGCAGTTCGCGCACCGGGAAACGTCCGCCCGCCGCCAACCCGATGGAGACGGCCGGATTCAGATGGCAACCGGAAATGTGTCCGATGGCGAATGCCATGGTCAGCACCGTGAGGCCAAAGGCCAGCGCCACGCCCAGCAGGCCGATGCCAACTTCCGGGAAGGCCGCTGCCAGCACGGCGCTGCCACATCCGCCCAGCACAAGCCAGAAAGTCCCGATGCACTCCGCGAGAGAACGTTTCACCAACGTCATTGCACACCTCCTTGACATGCCTTGTTGTAAGCGCCGTCACCGGTGACACCTCGAGCGCGACGGCGGGATGTCCGCAGACCGCATGTGCTGCGGATGCCTTGCATCATAGACGCCCGCCATGGCAACGAAATGAATGAGTGTGACGTCGGCGGCAAATTTCTGAATATATCCTAATATATAGGATCATGGTCCTATAAAATGTTTACTTCACCAAGACCCTCTGCTAATCTGCAAAGCAACGACACACCACGCTTTCTCGCCAGATGGACAAGACGCTGCTCAAGGGCCTGATGGTCCTTGAATCAATCACCGAAGCCGAAAACCGCGCCCGTACAGTGGACGAAGTTGCCGCGCGCGTGGGACTGACGCGCAGCAATACGCATCGGACGCTGCAGACACTGATGCACGCGGGCTACATCGAGAAGGATGTCAACAACGGCTATCGCGGCACCATCAAGCTGATGGGACTGGGCGTGCGCCAGCTCGCGCGCCTCGACGTCCGGCAATTTGCCGCGCCGTTCATGCACGCGCTCGCGGATGCCACGGGCGAGACCGTGCACCTGTCGGTGCTGGACGGTATCGACGTGGTCTACATCGACAAGATCGACAGCCCGCAGCCGGTACGCGCCTACTCCATGGTCGGCGGCCGCGCCCCAGCTTATGCCGTGGCCACCGGCAAGGCCCTGCTGGCGCACGCACCGGAGGGCTACCTGGCGCGCTACGCAGCGCAGCTGACCCTGCATACGCCACGCACCGCCGGCACGCTGGCCGCACTGGAAGCAGAACTGGCGCAAACCGTGCGCACCGGCTACGCCGTCAATACCGGCGAATGGCGCGATGGCGTGGGCGGTATCGCCTCGGCGGTCTTCGATGGACTCGACCGTCCGATCGCCGCGCTCGGCATCTCCGGCCCGATCGGCCGCCTGCCGGCCACGCGCATTGCCGAACTTGCACCGCTGGTGGTCCACAACGCCAACCAGCTTTCCCTGGCCATGGGCGCGCGCTGCATTCCGCGCGCGGCCTGACTGCATTCCCGATAACTACCATCCCTGACTGAAGAGGAATCGAACGTGACTACCCCCCTCCCCCTTGACGGTGTCCGTGTCATCGAAATCTGCAACGTCGCCGCGGGCCCCTACTGCGGCATGCTGCTGGCCGACATGGGCGCGGATGTCATCAAAGTCGAAAATCCCGAAGGCGGCGACACGTTGCGCGCCTGGCCGCCGATCACCGATGGCTACAGCGAAAACTTCGCCTCGCTCAATCGCAACAAGCGCTCGGTCACGCTCAACCTGAAAAATCCGGAAGACCGTGAACTGGCCCGCCAGCTCGCCGCCGGCGCGGATGTGCTGATCGAGAACAATCGTCCCGGCGTGATGGATCGCCTGGGTCTCGGCTACAGCGCGCTGCGCGAACTCAATCCCAAGCTGATCTACTGCTCGATCTCGGCCTATGGCCAGACCGGCCCGCGCGCGCAGGAAGGCGGCTTCGACCTGACCATCCAGGCGATGAGCGGCATCATGAGCGTGACCGGCGAAGAAGGCGGCGCGCCAGTGAAGTGCGGCGTGCCGCTGGCGGATTTTGCCGCCGGCCTGTATGCAGCCTACTCGATCTCGAGCGCGCTGCGCGGTGTCGCGCAGCATGGCCAGGGAACGCACATCGATGTGCCGATGCTCGGCGCCACGCTCGGCATCGCCGCGCTGCAAACGTCGGAATACTTCGGCAGCGGCCGCGACCCGGTCAAGCTCGGTTCCGCGCACCCGCGTAACGCGCCGTACCAGGTGTTCCGCAGTGGCGACGGCTACTTCGGCATGGCTGCCGGTAACAATGCACTGTGGAAGAGCGTGTGCCAGACGGTGGGTCGCGAGGACCTGCTGGCCGACGAGCGTTTCGTCACCCCGACGACGCGCGCCGCCAACCAACGTGCCCTGCTCGAAATCCTCGAGGCGGAATTCGCCAAGGCGGACAGCACCACGTGGCTTGAACGTTTCCGCGCCGCCGGCGTGCCGTGCGCACCGATCAACCGCTACTCGGAAGTCCTGGCCGATGAGCAGGTCGAGCACATGCAGTGGGTTCAGCCGATCGAACTGCCCAATGGCGTGAAGACCCGCACGTTCGGTTCACCCGTGCGCTTCTCGCTGGTGGACACGCCGATCCGTCGCCGCCCGCCGGCACTCGGCGAGCATAACGACGAGATCCTCGGCGCGTTGCAGGCCAAGGTCACGGAGCCAGCCCGATGAGCCAGGAGAACGGCGAAGTTCTGGTGTCGCGCGAGGGCCATTGCTGGACGTTCACGCTCAACCGGCCCGAGAAGATGAATGCGCTCAACGCGAACATCGTCGAGTCGCTGCTGGCAGGCATCGAAGACGCCCATGCCAACGGCGCCAGCGTGCTGGTGTTTCGTGGCAACGGACGCAACTTCAGTGCCGGTTTCGATTTCGGCGGATTCGAGGAACAGAGCGAAGGTGACCTGCTACAGCGCTTCGTGCGCATCGAGACACTGCTGCAGGCCATCGATGGCTCGCCGTGTTTGACGGTGGCACTGGCGCACGGGAAGAACTTCGGCGCCGGCGTCGACCTGTTCGCGAGCTGCAAGGTGCGCATCAGCACACCCGATGCCTTCTTCCGCATGCCCGGCCTGAAATTTGGCCTGGTGCTCGGCACCCGCCGCTTTGGCGCGCTCGTGGGAACGCAGGTGGCGCGCGCCATCCTTGAAGAGGCGCGCGGCTTCAATGCACAGGAGGCCGAGGCCATCGGCTTCCTCACGCAGACCGCCGACGAAGCAGCATGGCCGGAGCTGATCACACAGGCCAATGGCCGTGCAGCTCAACTGGATGCGGCCACGCGTGCACACCTGTACCAGGTGCTCGGCAACCAGGCCGGCTACGACGCCGACCTGGCAGCGCTCGTGCGCTCGGCGGCCGCGCCCGGCCTCAAGGACCGCATCCGCGCCTACCGCAGCGCTGGCTAACCTGCCGTCCCTGATCGGCTGCGATCAGGGACACTGTCTTACCGGCCCACCTGGCGATAGAACGCTACGGGATCGAAATCACTCTCGAAACCTGTAGCGCTTTCATAGGTAGCAACCTCGCCACTGGTCGGCCGCATACCGCGCACATGGAAACCGGCCAGCAAGCCTTCGTCACTCAAGGCCAGAATCGTCTTCTGCAGCACTGGCAGATCCGCCAACTGGCATGCCGGAACGCGATGCGGCATCTCGAACGTCGTCATGCACACATCACCGGGCGCAGGATTGGCGGCACCCGTGCGGCGCTCGTTCAGCAACGTGGCCTCGACCTGCGCGGCGGTCCGCCCCGCCACTTGCGCCTCGCCGACGCGGCGCAGACGATAGGTGCGAATGACCTCACCCAGTACCGTAGCCGGCGTGGCATCGCAATGCGAGCCATCGACCGCCGAGTACGTGACCGTGGCTTCCGCCTCGTCGGCACTCAACTGACGATCGATCGACAGGGTGACACGGTAGCCGTAGGTGCGCAGCCAGGCTGGATACTGCGGCAGTGTCGCCGGATACTCGAAACCATTGCGGCAGGCCATATGCCACTGCGCCGGCGCGAGGACGTCCGGCTTCACCTGGGCCTGCGTCGCAGGCGGCACGGCCGCCACTGCACCAGAAGCGGTCTGTGTCGACGATGTGCCGACAGCGCCATCACCCCCACCACCGCATGCTCCCAGCACCATGGGAAATACCACTGCACAGATCCATCCAATTGCTTTCATTGCCGCTCTCCATCTTTTGCATCGACTTCGATGCAAATTTCATCGACCCCACGGCCCCCGGGGCTATGATGGTCTGGATGCGCGCAATAGATGGTTAAGGAACTTAAAGTTTCACAGTTTTTGTCGTTTGCGCTTTCGCTTTTTTTCGCTGGTCCTGATACCGGCCTGGTGTGATCCATTGCAGTGCGGAAGTCGTCGCGTTTGTTCGACATCAGGTCCGCATGAGCGGACCTCCAATAAATCGCTTACCGCAATCAGCGCATTGCTTGAGGTTCGAGAGATGCGGGCCGCAGGCGCTTCTGCCGTATTGGGAGAGGGTGTCATGAGGCAGTATGTTCCTGCTACCGATGATGTGAGAAATAGCGCCCACACCATCTCGCCTTCTGTCAGTCGGCCCAATTTTCCACATCGCGCTTTGTGCGGAACGTCTTAGCTGTAGTCAGCCATTCTCGTCCCCGGCGCCTTTGGGATCATTGCCCTCGCGATTCACTTGCTGTCCCGGCAGTTTTGCGCGAGCTCTGAAATTGGTCGGATACTCGACTCCCGCAGGCTGAACGGTCTATCGCCAAAGGATCGAATTACCGATCCTTCCTTCCCCAGTAGCGCAAAGGTTTTATCGACTCCCTCTAGCACATAGTACGTTTCCCGCCTATGTCGCCTTTCAGGATGCAGATCGTCGACAGACTCTCCGCTTCCGCCATCTTCATATGTAAAATCTTCGGCAAGCGTCACTGCGCGGTATTGGGACAGAATGTGTCGACCCTCACATGCCCACGCTCGCATCACGTCACCGCTTATGTCACCGCGCTCGTTTTCATATTGGTAAGGGATGTGGCCTGTCACCGCAACATACATCTTAACGGCAATCCTCGCCCCATCAGAAGTTGCAGGTTTTAGCAAAAGGGTCAGTATTAGGAAATAGGTAGCGGTCACTGACGTCGCAAAAGAGATCGTCAGCACCAGGTAGAGCGTTCCTATGCGCAGCCGACCACTTCGCCTCTTAGTCGGACTCGCAGACTCGCTCCTACATTTGCCTCGACGGCCAAGTACTTGCCAACGCGATATTTCGGGGATGTCTTTGCGAAGATCGGGTGACACACCCTTGGCGGCCTCCCTGGCCGCCTTCGCAAACCGAGCTCTCAACCGCAGATGATCCCATCCGTCCCCCCATTGCCGACGGCACCGGATGCTTGCAGTCCGTCCAGCCCACCAATCCACAATCGTTGAGACAGCCCAAAAATATGCTATCGCCAATACTATGACAATAACAGCCGTGCGCCATACACGGTGGAGCTGGACACCGGCCAGAATAGTGTCGTAAAAGTCCGCGCGGAAGAGAAGCGTTGGCACCCCAGCCACTTCAGCCCACCCGTCAAGATAGGAACGGCCGACCGCGTAACTAAGGCCAGCGCCGCAGGTGAGCAATAGCGCTATAGATTCAAATAGGTGAGACCCTACATAGGAAAACATGCGCGCAAGAGGCACCGCATCCGCTATAGGGGATTCAGGGTTTGGTTTGGTAGGCACGGAGAAGCACAACAGTTGTTGACAAATGCTACAGTCAATAAGCGCCGCAGTGTATCGAAACTGTACTTTTCGTCCTTTCAGAAAGCAAAGGGGCTACGCAAAACTCACGTAACCCTTGAATTCTTTGATGCGGACGGCAGAACTCCAACCTGCCACCTGATGATTACAAAGTCCCTAAAATCTCACACAAGATCAATACGTTAGGGAATTTTCACTTTCGCAAAAACCAGAAAATCCCCCTTTAATACTGCATAGATAAAAAACGTTCCACCTCGATTGCGAAACGGGTACCGCGTTAGTCTCGGCACATCAGGACTATCTATTCAGCACTAGACGAATCTGAGAGCGCGGCCAGCGCCCCAAAGAGCGTGCTCCGATTTTTGCGAACACCAAAAAAATGGCTTCCATATCGGAAGCCATTTTTGGTATTGGTGCCGGCTGCAGGACTCGAACCCGCCACCTGATGATTACAAATCAACTGCTCTACCAGATGAGCTAAGCCGGCAGGTGGTGCGAGGTGGGATTGTATCCCAACCTGATTTATTTGACGACCTTCAGCGCCGGTTTCCCGCCGATTTTCGGGACGTTGGGTGGTGTCGGTTCGTCGTCGCCATCGTCCCCTTCGCCTCGCGCCTCGGCATCCACCGCGGAGAGCTTGGGTGCGGGGGTTTCCTGCGCAGGGGTGGCCGGAGTCGTGGCGGACCCGTCGCGATCTACCGGGAATGCCATGCCTTGGCCGTTTTCACGCGCATAGATGGCGAGGATGTTGGCCACCGGCACTTCGATCTTGCGCGGTACGCCGCCGAAGCGAGCCTGGAAGGTCACCCAATCGTTGCCCATCTCGAGTTGGGTCGTGGCCTCGAAGCTGACATTGAGCACGATCTCGCTGTTCTTGACGAACTCGCGTGGCACGCTGGTCTGGCTGTCGACGAACACGGCCAGGTACGGCGTGAAACCGTTGTCCGTACACCATTCGTAGATGGCGCGCAGCAGGTAGGGCTTGGTAGAGGTTTCCGACATGGTGTCTGCAAGCAACGAAGAGCGGACCTCCGGGAAGGTCCGCCATCTCCGGATCAACGACGCATGACCTTTTCCGACGGGGTCAGCGCTTCGATATAGGCCGGGCGGCTAAAGATACGCTCGGCGTACTTCAACAGCGGCGCGGCGTTCTTCGACAGCTCAATGCCATAGTGGTCAAGGCGCCACAGCAGCGGAGCGATGGCCACGTCGAGCATCGAGAATTCTTCGCCCAGCATGTACTTGTTCTTGACGAAGATCGGCGCCAGCTGGGTAAGACGGTCGCGAATGGCGGCGCGCGCCTTTTCGTGACCCTTCTCGGCGGCCTTACCCTTTTCGTTTTCGAGCACGTAGACGTGGCTGAACAGTTCCTTCTCGAAATTGAAGAGGAACAGGCGCGCCCGTGCGCGCTGCACCGGATCGGCAGGCATCAGCTGCGGATGCGGGAAACGCTCGTCGATGTACTCGTTGATGATGTTCGACTCGTACAGGATCAGGTCGCGCTCGACAAGGATCGGAACCTGGCCGTACGGGTTCATGACGGAGATGTCTTCCGGCTTGTTGAACAGGTCGACATCGCGGATTTCGAAGTCCATGCCCTTTTCGAACAGGACAAGGCGGCAACGTTGCGAGAACGGGCAGGTGGTGCCCGAGTACAACACCATCATGATTCGGTTCCTTGGAGGGGGGACGGATTGTCCCGGTTGAATTCTGGCAGAAGCGGCACCCGAAAAGCAAATCGGCGGCTTCCGGCGAAAAAAGCAAAAGGGCTAGCGCGGGAACACGACGATTCCGTGCGCTAGCCCTGGGCGTGACGCCAACTTACTTGATGTCTTTCCAGTACGAGGCGTTCAGGCGCCAGGCAAGGATCGAGAACAGGCCCAGGAACATCAGCACCCAGACGCCGAGGCGCTTGCGCTGGTGCTCTGCCGGTTCACCCATCCACTGCAGGAAATGCACGAGGTCACCCATGGCCTGATCGAATTCGATCGGCTTCATGGTGCCCGGCGTAACCTGCTCATAGCCGACGAAGGTATGCACGGTCTTGCTGGCATCATGCGCATCGGCCCGCTCTTCGAACTTGGCCTTGCGGATCCCCTGGGCTTCCCACATGACGTGCGGCATGCCAACGTTCGGGAAGATCAGGTTGTTCCAGCCGGTATCGCGCGTATCGTCCTTGTAGAAGCTGCGCAGATACGTGTACAGCCAGTCACCGCCGCGAGCGCGGGCGATCACCGACAGATCGGGCGGCTGTACGCCGAACCAGGCCTTGGCTTCCTTGGCCGTCATGGCGATGTTCATCGTCTCGCCAACCTTGTCCGCGGAGAACAGCAGGTTCTCACGGATCTGGTCCTCGGTCAGGCCGATGTCCTTCAGTCGGTTGTAGCGCACCATGCTGGCGCTGTGACAGTTCAGGCAGTTGTTGACGAACAGCTTGGCACCGCGCTGCAGGGTGCTCAGGTCGCTGGTCATCTTGGGAGCGGCATCCAGCGGATGGCCGCTCTCTGCTGCAATGGCAGGCGCACCGATCAGCGCTCCCGCCAGGGCGATCATGGAAATCAGCTTTTTCATCTTTTGTCCTTAATCCTCGGCGTGGCTCAGTGCGGTGTGAACGTCACGCGATCCGGCACCTGCTTGAAGGTTCCGATCTGGCTCCAGATCGGCATGGCCAGGAAGAACGCGAAGTAGAGCAGCGTGCAGAACTGCGACACCTTTTCATACAGCGGGGTCGGCGGTTGAATACCGAGGTAGCCGAGGATGAGGAAGGCGACCACGAAGATGCCGATCAGAGTCTTGTGGAAACCCGGACGGTAACGGATCGACTTGACCGGCGACTGGTCGAGCCACGGCAGGAACACCAGGATGACCACGGCACCGCCCATCACCACTACGCCCCAGAACTTGGCGTCGATGAAGTAGAAGCCCAGGGCCAGGATGACCGCCACGGCTACGGCAATGCCCTTGACCTTGGCGCTCTTGCTGCGGATGAACAGCAAGCCGAGCAGTACGGCGGCAAACACCCACAGCACCGGCAGGAAGTTCGAGGTAATGGCGCGCAGCATCGAGTAGAACGGCGTGAAGTACCAGACCGGCGCAATGTGCGGCGGGGTCTTGAGCGGGTCAGCCGGGATGAAGTTGTTGTACTCGAGGAAGTAGCCGCCCATTTCCGGCGCGAAGAAGATGACCGCGCTGAAGATGAACAGGAACACGCCCACGCCGATCAGGTCATGCACGGAGTAGTAGGGGTGGAACGGGATGCCGTCGAGCGGGATGCCGTTGGCGTCCTTCTTGGCCTTGATCTCGACGCCGTCGGGATTGTTCGACCCCACTTCGTGCAGCGCGATGATGTGCGCCACGACCAGACCGAGCAGCACCAGCGGCACGGCAATGACGTGGAAGGCGAAGAAGCGGTTCAGGGTGGCGTCACCCACGACGTAGTCGCCGCGGATGAAGAGGGCCAGGTCCGGGCCGATCAGCGGGATGGCGGAGAACAGGTTCACGATCACCTGCGCGCCCCAGTACGACATCTGGCCCCAGGGCAGCAGGTAGCCCATGAACGCTTCAGCCATCAGGCACAGGAAGATCAGGCAACCGAAGATCCACACCAGCTCGCGCGGCTTGCGGTACGAGCCGTAGATCAGGCCGCGGAACATGTGCAGGTACACGACCACGAAGAACGCGGAGGCGCCGGTCGAGTGCATGTAGCGCACCAGCCAGCCCCAGGGCACTTCGCGCATGATGAACTCGACGCTGGCGAACGCGACCGGGATGCCGGCAGCGTTGAGCGTCGCGTCCGGCTTGTAGTTCATCACCAGGAAAATACCGGTGACGATCTGGATCACCAGCACCAGCAGGGCCAGCGAGCCAAAGAAGTACCAGAAGTTGAAGTTCTTCGGTGCGTAGTATTCGGACAGGTGGGCTTTCCAGGTGGAGGTCAGCGGAAAGCGCTGATCGATCCAGCCGACCACGCCTTTTGTTTCGACTTGTTTGTCAGCGGCCATGATCAGGCTTCTCCCTTCTCGTCTTTGCCGATCACGATGCGCGAATCGGACAGGAACATGTACGGCGGAACGTCAAGATTCTGCGGCGCAGGCTTGTTCTTGAACACGCGGCCCGCGAGGTCGAAGGTCGAACCGTGGCACGGGCAGACAAAGCCCGGATCGGCGCCCAGCTGCGGGTTGACGTTGGAGCCAAAGGGGCCGGACGGCGAGCAGCCGAGGTGCGAGCAGATGCCCACCACGACCAGCAAGTCCTTGTGCTCTTCGCGCGAACGCGCCGGGTTCTTGCAGTAGTCGGGGGTATCCATGGAATAAGGAATATCCGACTTCGGATCGGCAACTTCACTCTCGGTCTTGGCGAGCGACGCAAGCATCTCGTCGGTCCGGCGCAGGATCCACACCGGTTTGCCGCGCCATTCCACGGTCATCATCTCGCCCGGCTTCAATGCGCTGATGTCTGCCTCTACCGGCGCGCCTGCCGCACGTGCTTTTTCGGACGGTGCAAACGTGGCGACGAACGGTACCGCTACTGCCGCGCCACCGATACCGCCAGCCACGCTCGTCGCAATCAGCAGATTGCGGCGACCTTTATCCACGTTTTGCTGGTCACTCATTCCAAACCCCAGGAAAGTCAATTAGATTTTGCGTCAACCCTAAATTATACCTGACCAGAGCCCGTCATTAAAGGTTTTCGGGGTAGCGGAACCGCCGGAGAGCAATATAGTATGTACGCACCACCACATCGCGGCGCATGCTGCGGTGCACTCAAAACCGGTCATATGGGAGCCACCATGAGCATGATGCAAGAATTCAAGGCCTTCGCAATGCGCGGCAATGTCGTCGATCTCGCCATCGGCGTGATCATCGGCGCGGCGTTCGGCAAGATTGTCACCTCCCTGGTCGAGGACATCATCATGCCGCTCGTATCGGGCGCCATCGGCAAGCTCGACTTCTCCAACCTGTTCGTGGTCCTGGGCAGCCTGCCGGAAGGCGTGCCGCGCACGCTGGATGCCGTCAAGAAAGCCGGGATCCCGGTGCTGGCCTACGGCAACTTCATCACCATCCTGGTGAATTTCATCATCCTGGCATTCATCATTTTCATGGTGGTGCGCCAGATTAACCGTCTCAACAAGCCCGAGCCGGAGGCCGCACCGGCCGAGCCAGCCGAAGACGTAGTCCTGCTTCGCGAAATCCGCGACAGCCTGCGCAACCGCTGATCCACGCGGTCATCGCCGCCGGTCCCCGCGCCGGGCTCCCGGGCTTCGCCCTTACACGGGATTAGGAATATCGATGAAGGTATGCCGGAGCCCGAAACGCTGGGCCAGATGTCCGCCGAGCGCCTGCACACCATAGCGCTCGGTCGCATGGTGTCCGGCGGCGATGTAGGCGACACCGCTTTCCCGCGCCAGATGGGTTGTCTGCTCGGAGATCTCGCCGCTGACGAACACATCGACCCCGGCGGCGACCGCAGCCTCGAAGTAGCCTTGGGCGCCGCCCGTGCACCAGCCGATACGGCGCACCGTGCGGCCATCCCCCTCGATCACCAGCGGCACCCGCTGCAGGATGGCCTGCACATGCGCCGCCAGCTCGGGCAACTTCATATCCACGGGCAGACGCCCGGTCCATCCCAGTTCACCCTCACCAAAACGGCCATCCGCCGTCAGGCCTAGCCTTTGGCCCAGGCTGGCGTTGTTGCCGAATTCGGGATGCGCATCGAGCGGCAAATGATATGCAAAGAGGTTAAGGTCATGGCATAGCAGGGTCTGCAGTCGCCTCTGCTTCTGCCCGACGATCCGCGCGTCTTCGTTTTTCCAGAAATAACCGTGGTGCACCAGCACCGCATCGGCCTGCGCGTCGACCGCAGCCTCCAGCAGGGCCAGGCTGGCCGTGACACCAGTAACGAGATGTGCAACATGCTGGCGCCCCTCGACCTGCAGGCCATTTGGGCAATAGTCGCGAAAACGGTCTACCTCCAGCAGTCCGTTCAAGTACAATTCAATCTCTTTTCGATCCATTTCCGCCCAAATTCCTATATGTTGCGCCGCTTTTGGCTTTTTTTTGCACAGGCTGTCACGGTGGTTCTGGCAGTGCTGTTCGTGGTCGCCACACTGAAACCGGAATGGCTGCAGCGCGGCCGCGTTGCCGTTCAGTCAGGCTCACCGATCGTGGCACTCAAGGAAGTGGTGCCGAGCACCACGCCGCCTTCCGCCGAGCGCTCCTATAGCGAAGCCGCACAGTTGGCCATGCCGGCCGTGGTAAACATCTTCACCAGTAAGAAAGCACCGAACCGTCCCAATCCACAAGCCGAAGACCCGTGGTTCCAGTTCTTCTTCGGCGACCGCATGCCGGAACGGCAGGAGCCGACGGCCAGCCTGGGATCGGGCGTGATCGTCAGCCCTGAAGGGTATATTCTAACGAACCATCACGTGGTCGACGGCGCCGACGAGATCGAAGTGGCCCTGACTGACGGCCGCAAGGCCAACGCCAAGGTGGTCGGCTCGGATCCGGAGACGGACCTGGCGGTCCTCAAGGTCGCCCTGCCCAACCTGCCGGCCATCACGCTCGGGCGCCTGGAGAACATCAAGGTCGGTGACGTAGTACTGGCGATCGGCAACCCGTTTGGCGTCGGCCAGACCGTGACCATGGGCATTGTCTCCGCACTCGGCCGCAGCCATCTTGGCATCAACACCTTCGAAAACTTTATCCAGACCGATGCGGCCATCAACCCCGGCAACTCGGGTGGGGCGCTGGTCGACGCACAAGGCAACCTGCTAGGCATCAATACTGCGATCTACTCGCGCTCCGGCGGTTCGCTGGGCATCGGCTTCGCCATTCCCGTATCCACAGCCAAGCAGGTCATGGAATCCATTATTTCGACGGGCGCCGTGACACGTGGCTGGATCGGCGTGGAACCGCAGGACGTCACGCCGGAGATCGCGGAATCGTTCGGTTTGCAGGCACGGTCGGGCGCACTGATTGCCGCGGTCGTACAAGGCGGGCCGGCGGACCGCGCTGGCGTCCGCCCAGGCGATGTCCTGACCCGGGTAAACAGCGTGGAGATCGCGGACACAACCGCCCTGCTCAACGCCATTGCACAGCTCAAGCCCGGTGTCGACACCGCCGTTACGGTGCTGCGGCGCGGCAAAGAGCAATCCCTGACCATCCGGATCGGCAAGCGGCCTCCGCCAGCACGGCAGCCTATGATGCGCCCGGGCGATAACGCGCAGTAAGCGATAACCGCCAGCGATACCGCTGTCAGCGCACGCAAAAAAGCCGATGCATCAGCATCGGCTTTTTTGTGGCTGCGGCTTGGCTCTGTGGCTACACGATGAGGAGAGAGATGTTGAGAGCCGAACTGTTACCCAAAGACCGCTATCCTGTCTGCCCCCTACCCCTCATCACTCCCGGCCGGCCACCGCACCGGTCAGGCAGATAGCGGGGCGGGAACGTCGCTCTGCTGCAGGCAGCCGCGCTCATCCTACCGAGCCCTTCCGTGGAGCACGTGCATCGCTATAGCCCCCCTCGCGACCGGGCGAGAACGCCCCCCCACTTACCCGATGACCAGACGAGCGAGCCGCGACCACCGGAAGTCCCGCGAGACATCTCATCGCACAGCCAGCAACAGCAGATACCAGACATCGATCCGTTTCAAACGCGCATAAAAAAAGCCGGCATCTTGCGATGCCGGCTTTGATCAGACTGTAACTGCCAGTCTGGCGTCGTGCTTAGAAGCGGTGACGGATACCGACGACAGCGCCGGTTTGGTTCGAACCAGCTTCAGCCGTACCGAAGCCGCCAACGCCGAACGTGTTGTTGCCCTTGTTACGAGCGTAAGCAACGTTCAGGTAAGCATCGGTGCGCTTCGACAGAGCGTAGTCACCCGACAGAACAAACATCCACGGATCGTTGTCCGAAGCCTTGGTCTGCGTGTAGTAGGCAGCGCCGGTCAGGGCGAATGCCGGGGTGACGTTGTAGGTCAGGCCGCCCCAGTACAGATCAGAACGGTTCGACACGCTAGCAACGGTTGCCTTGGCGTAACGGTAGCCCAGGAATGCCTTGGCCGGGCCAAAGGCGAACGAGCCAGCCAGAGCTGCCTTGCGGGTCTTGTCGTCAGCCGTAGCGATCGAGCTGCCACGCTTTTCGTTGTACACAGCGCCAACAGCGAACGGGCCGTTTGCATAGGTCAGGCCGAGGTCATACTCACGACCAACCTTGGCTTCGCCCGGGACTTCGCCGCCAACACCGTTGTTGCCGTTCCAGCCGAACGAGTACAGAGCGCCGACGGTCAGGCCGCCGAACGTGCCACGGTACTTGATGGCGTTGTCAGCACGGCCGGTCGAACCACCCAGGTCACCGTCCATTGCGCCCAGACCGTAGCGGGGTGCCACGACCATCGGGTCGAACTGGATACCGAAGTCATAGATCAGGTTGTTCTGACGACCCAGGGTCACGGCACCGAAGTTACCTTGCAGACCAACGAAAGCCAGACGGTTGAAGAAGCGGCTGGAATCAGCTTGACCGCCGGTATCGACGTTGAAGCCGTTTTCCAGGGTGAAGATTGCCTTCAGGCCACCGCCCAGGTCTTCAACGCCACGCAGGCCGAAACGCGAGCCCGAGTAGTTGCCCGAGGTCATGCGGAACACGCTGTCGCCGGAGCCGACTTGCTTGTTCACATATTCCACGCCAACGTCAGCGATACCGTACAGGGTCACGCTCGACTGGGCGTATGCGCCGCCGGCAGCCAGCGCTGCGACAGCAGCAGCAAACAGTTTCATTTTCATATCGACACTTTCCTTGTCAACTGATGGGAAATCTTGAATTGTCCATACTCTGGACGACGCTTTGACTCACGTCTGGTCCGTATTATGGACAGCGACAATTCATCAGGAAACCTTTTTCCAGAGAAAAGACGGCTTTCGGGCATTTTTGTTGTGCTCAGGCAACAGCCCACGAACGGGTCCGCACACCGTTTGCGGCGTTGACGGAAGGTCACGCAAAAAATCTAACCATCTGATTTTCCATATATTTTTCATTATTTTTACTTTCCATTGACCCTCCGGAGTGCCGCGACACGTTATAACTGCGCCATGGCTACACGTCACTTGATCAAGATCCGAGGACTGGCGCGGCGCGGGGACGCAGCCGCACAGGTTGAGCTTGCCCGACTTTACCTGAGCGGTACCCCCGGCCTTACACCGAGCATTTCCGCCGCACTGATCTGGCTCGAACGGGCGGCGCGCCAGGGCCATGCGGAGGCCCGCGAGCTCATCGGCAAGCGTATTCCGCTGGAGGCAGCGCTAGCCCATGGCGATCCCGCCTTCCTGTTGAACTGCTACCAGGCTGCCGCGGCAGCAGGCTGTACCACGGCCAACCAGACGCTGGCGCAGTGGCTGCTCGATACGTCACCAGCCCCGGAGCATGCCGGCGCGCTGGCGCAGGCTGCGGCATGGGCGCGCCAAGCCGCAGACCGGGGAGATGCGGATGCTGCCGCCTTGCTGGTACGCGCATTCGCGGCCGGGCGCCTGCCACCCCTCTATCGCGAGGAACCGGCGCACTATCAGCGGCTGGCCGCAACGGCCGATCAACCGCAGGCGGCGCCAGCCGACTTCACGACGATACTGACATTGCTGCACAAGCCCGAGCTCTCCGCATCCGAGGCGCGTGCACTGCTCCAATATTATCTCCAAGCCCTCCATGGTCAGGGGCCCGACGCGGACGCTGTCCACGCACTGCACCGCGCAGCCCAGGCCGGCATAGCGGATGCACAGTTCCATTACGGGCTGTGGCTGGGTAAATTCGATGCAGAGGGGCAGCGCGTGAAACTCACACGGGCACTCGGCGTGCCCAAGGTCGGACCAGCGCTGTCCTGGCTCCGCCAGGCGGCGGAACAGCATCATGGCGATGCCTGGTTCGTGCTGGCCATGCTGCACCGGAATGCCCGTTACGCCTGCCATGACCAGGCGCAGTATTTGTATTGCCTACATCGCGCGACACGGCTCGGCTGTACGCGCGCGCAGACATACTTGGGACGGAAACTATGGCGCAATCGCCGGGCAGGCCTCGATCAATTGACCGAGGCCGCATACTGGCTATGGCGCGCGGCACAGGCAGGCGACCCCGAGGCCCAGGCGTTGCTGCCGAAAGCCATCGGACATGCGCCAGCGACCAGCCCGTGGCATCCACTACTCCACTATCTGGACACTTTCCGGAAACATGCGATCTCGGAACACTTGGGCGTCCGCCTCCGTCTGGCGGCGGCATTCGGGCTGAATACGGCGGAAATGCTCTGGCTGGATCCCCACGATGCCCGGCGGGAACATTGCCTGGTGGTGGACATCTCGGCCCGCCATGCAACCCACGCTCCCCGCCTGATTGCTATCGAAACCGTGGAGCAGCAGGCACGGCTCGACCACTTCGTGACACTTCCCTCGGCACAGCCGATGGCACACGGGCCCGACGGACAACTCGCGGAGGAACTGGCCGCACTGCTGGCGGCAGCGCGACGCGACGGCATGCCCTTGACCTTGCCGGACCCCGTAACGCCACACGGGCTCATCGACGTCAGTCCCGACCAGCGCGGACGCTAAGCGGGCGCAATGCCAGGGTTATTCGGCGCCCTCTTCCGCGGCATCCGGCACTGTCGTATGCCGCACGAAGAAGATGGACAGCCAGAGGCCCAATTCATACAGCAGGCATAGTGGTACGGCGAGCAGCAACTGGGATACGACATCGGGCGGCGTCACCACCGCAGCGATGATGAATGCGCCGACCACGACGTACGGCCTGATTTCGCGCAGCTTGGCTACGCTGACAAGCCCGAAACGCACCAATACGATCACCACCACCGGTACCTCGAACGTGATGCCGAATGCCAGGAAGGTCGTCATCGCAAAGCTGAGGTACTTGTCGATGTCGGTCGACATGTCGGCCCCGAGCGGCGCGTTGTAATGCGCCATGAACTTGAAGACGGTCGGGAACACAAGGAAATAGGCAAATGCCACGCCGACGAGGAACAGCACGTAGCTGCTCACTACCAGCGGCATAATCAGCCGGCGCTCATGACGATACAGGCCGGGCGCAACGAACATCCACAATTGGTAGAGCACCATCGGCAGCGCGATCAGGAATGCCACCAGCATGGTGACCTTCATCGGCACGAAGAACGATCCCGTCACATCCGTGACGATCATCTTGCCTCCGACTGGTAGCGCATTGATCAGCGGCGCGGAGAACAGCCGGAAGATATCGGGAGCCCAGTAGACCAGCGCCAGGAATACGATAATCACGGCCGCAGCGGCGCGCACAATGCGCTGGCGTAACTCGACCAGATGCGAAATGAACGTCTCTTGCGCGGCATCGGCCGGCTCGTTGGGACTGGGTGCGCTCATGGCGTCTCGGAATGGCGGTGGATTTCAGTCGATGGCGGCAGCCATCGCAGGCAAGGTCGTGGCACAGCGCCCTAGTCGAAGAATGAGCGCGGAACGCCCCGTGCCGGCCGATGCCGCTTGACCCGCGCAGCGCCCGATTGGGCCCAGGTACGCACCCCATGCTGGCGCTTGTACCATTTCGGCATCGCACCCTGCTTGTTACGCCAGCTATTGCGCCCGTTTCGCGGCTTGGTCGCGGCGGCCCATGTCGGCTGGATACCGGATGGCGAATCGCTGTCGAAATCGTTGTCGATCCCGCTGAACGCCTCGTTTACCGCGTTTGCGTGCTCGCTCACACCCTGATGGATGGTCTGTTCCACATTGCGGGCGGCATCCTCGAACTCATTGCGCATCTTGCGCAATTCCTCTATCTCGATTTCACGGCTGACTTCGGCCTTCACCGAACTGACATAGCGTTGCGCCCGCCCCACCAGCGCACCCACGGTACGCGCCACGCGCGGCAGGCGTTCCGGGCCGATGACGACGAGCGCCACCACGCCGATGAGGGCCAGCTTGGAGATTCCGAGATCGATCATCTGCGTCGGCGCCGGGCTCAGCCCTGATGGGTCTTGTCCTTGGCTTCGACGTCGATGGTCGTCTTGTCGCGCAGTTCCTTGGCTGGCTCGTCCGCGCCACCGTCCTTCATGCCGTCCTTGAATCCCTTGACCGCACTGCCCAGGTCGGACCCCATGTTGCGCAGCTTCTTGGTCCCGAACACCATCATGATGATGACCAGAACGACCAGCCAGTGCCAAATGCTAAACGAACCCATGTTCTGCTCCAGTAATCGGCGAGACCTGTCCCCGCCATTCAATCAATCAAACCGTCGCGCCAATCGCAATCGCACCTTGCCAGGGACGCGGCCCGCCCAGCACGTGCATATGTAAATGATAGACCTCCTGCCCGCCGTCGGCACCCGTGTTGATGACGGTCTTGAAGCCGTTGGCACAGCCCTGGTCCGCCGCTAGCCGCGCTGCCAGTGCCAGCATGTGACCCAGCAGCGGCGTATCGGCTGCGGTACAGGACGCCAGCGAATCCACATGGCGTTTGGGTACCAGCAGGAAATGCACCGGAGCAGCCGGACGGATGTCATGAAAAGCCAGCACGAGATCATCCTCGTACAGCTTCTGCGCGGGAATCTGTCCGGCAGCGATCCTACAAAACACGCAATTATCAGCGCTACTCATGTCTGTTTCGTTGCGAAACCGCAAATCACCGGTTCGCGTACATGGGCTTGCCGTCATTCAGGTACAACCAACCCTTGACGATACGATACAGCATCCAGATAAACAGGACGCCAAGCACGGCAAACCCGACCAGCACCACCAGCAGCAGGCTGCCCACCACGCCCCACACCACGCTCCACCAGAACGAACGGATCTGCCAGGTGAAATGCGACGCGTACAGCGTCCCCTGCACTTCATCGCGCTTGATGTAGTTGATGATAATCGCCACCAGCGCCGTCACCCCGCCCGTCAACCAGAAGATCGCATAGAGCAGGTACAGGATATGCGTCAGCTTGCGCAGGCTGTCGAGCTTCTCCGGCGATAACGTAGCGACGGGATAGATGTCCTGGGTCATGAACGGATCCTTTCTGCGACGGCCGGAAGGCTATGCCTGGCCATCCTCGCGGGCCTGCACTTTGCGCAAGGCCTTCTCTTCAAGCCCGGACATGCCTTCGCGGCGCGCCAGTTCGCGCACCACGTCCGCAGGCGTCAGGTCGAAGCGGGCCAGCAGCACCATGCTGTGAAACCACAGGTCCGCCACTTCATAGACCAGCTTTTCGCGACCCTGTTCAGTCATACCGGCAGCGCGCGCATCCTTGGCGGCCATCACGGTTTCCGTGGCTTCCTCGCCAATCTTCTTCAGGATCGCGTCGTCACCCTTGTCGAACAGGCGCGCTACGTAGGATTTTGCGGGATCGCCACCATGCTCCGGCTTGCGGCTCTCCAGCACGGCCGCGAGCCGATCGAGCGTACTGTCCGTGCTCATGATTTCCCTTGGTAGATCGTATCGGGATCCTTGATCACCGGCTCGACGGTTTGCCAGTCGCCGGTCACGGCATCACCCTCGAATTTCTGGAAGAAGCATGAATGCCGCCCGGTATGGCAGGCAATGCCGTGCACCTGTGTGACTTTCAGCAGCACGACATCCTCATCGCAATCGAGCCGGACTTCATGCACCTTCTGCACATGCCCTGACTCCTCGCCCTTGTGCCACAGGCGCTTGCGGGAACGCGACCAGAATACGGCCTCCCCGGTCTCGATGGTGCGCACCAGGGCTTCGCGGTTCATGAAGGCAAACATCAGGACGTCATTGCTGCCGACTTCCTGCACGACCACTGGCACCAGACCGTGATCGTCCCACTGGATCTTGTTGAGCCATTTTCTTTGCATGATCACATCCGTACCGGAATACCCTGCTCCGCCATAAAACGCTTCGCATCGCCGACGGTGTACTCGCCGTAATGGAAAATGCTCGCCGCCAACACCGCGTCCGCGTGACCAATCTTGATGCCGTCCGCCAGATCCTGCAAACCTCCGACGCCGCCCGAGGCAATGACCGGCACCGGCACGGCATCGCTGACGGCACGCGTCAACTCTAGGTCAAAGCCGCTCTTTGTGCCATCGCGATCCATGCTGGTCAGCAGCAGTTCGCCTGCGCCGCGTGCAGCCATCTGGCGCGCCCACTCGACCACGTCGATACCAGTGGCCTTGCGTCCGCCATGCGTAAACACTTCCCAGCGCTTGGGTTCGCCCGCCGCCGATACGCATTTGGCATCGATCGCCACCACGATGCATTGCGAGCCGTAGCGGCCGGTTGCCTCGGACACCAGGTCCGGATTGGCCACGGCAGAGGAGTTCATGCTGATCTTGTCGGCGCCAGCATTCAGGAGACGCCGCACATCCTCCACCGCGCGCACGCCGCCACCAACCGTCAGCGGGATGAACACCTGTGCTGCCACCTGCTCAATGATGCCCAGGATCAGGTCGCGGCCATCGCTGGTCGCCGTGATGTCGAGGAAGGTCAACTCGTCTGCGCCCTGCTCGTCGTAACGGCGGGCAATTTCCACCGGATCGCCAGCGTCGCGCAGCTCGACGAAGTTAACGCCCTTGACCACGCGCCCGTTCGTGACGTCGAGGCAAGGGATGATACGTTTGGCTAACATGTCGTTCCTAAGAGGCACGGCCCTGCCGTGCCGGATGGCGCAGTTCAGGCTGCGCCCAGCTCGTCAGCCCGGTCCTGGGCAGCCGAGAAATCCAGATCGCCGGAGTAGATGGCCCGGCCGCAGATCACGCCTTCCACGCCATCCTTTTCGGCCGCGCACAGTGCATCGATGTCAGCCATGTTCGACAGGCCGCCGCTGGCAATGACAGGAATGCTCATGGACTGCGCCAGCTTCACCGTGGCGTCGATGTTGATGCCTTGCAGCATGCCATCGCGGCCGATGTCGGTATAGATGATCGACTCCACGCCGTAATCCTCGTACTTGCGGGCCAGGTCGATCACCTCGTGTCCGGTCAGCTTGCTCCAGCCGTCCGTGGCAACCTTGCCGTCGCGCGCATCGAGGCCGACGATGATGTGCCCGCCGAACGCCGTACAGGCATCCTTCAGGAAACCGGGATTTTTCACGGCCGCAGTGCCAATGATGACGTACGAAAGGCCGCCGTCGAGCAGGCGCTCGATGGTGTTCAGATCGCGAATGCCGCCGCCGAGCTGCACTGGGATTTCTTCGCCGACCTCGGCGATGATCGCCTTGATCGCCGCTTCATTGCGCGGCTTGCCTGCGAACGCACCATTCAGGTCAACCAGGTGCAGGCGCCGCGCGCCTTGCTCCACCCAGTGGCGCGCCATGGCGGCCGGGTCTTCGGAGAAGACGGTCGCCTGATCCATGTCGCCTTGCTTGAGGCGTACACACTGACCGTCCTTCAGGTCGATGGCCGGGATGAGCAACATAGTCGTAAAAAGAGTGAGAGGGTCAAATCTTGCCCGGTGCGGGTCTGCCGCACGCCGGACACCAGGTTCATCAGGGCTTCCAGTCCACGAAATTGCGATACAGCTGCAAGCCCGTGCGGGCGCTCTTTTCGGGGTGAAACTGTGTGGCGAAAATATTATCGCGTGCTACCGCACAGGTAAACAGGCCGCCATAGTCGGTTTCTCCAGCAATATCATCCGGATTTTCCGGCTGCACGTAATAACTGTGCACGAAATAGAAAAAGCTGTCGTTCGGAATACCGGCCCATAGCGCATGCGCCCGGCGCTGGCGAACACGGTTCCAGCCCATCTGCGGCACCTTGAAGCGCGAGCCGTCGGGCTGCAGCCGGTTTTCCAGGTCGAACCGTACCACGCCCCCCGGCAGCAAACCCAGGCCCGGCGTGCGCCCACCCGGCGTGCGCGCCTCGGCGCTCCAGTCGAACAGCATCTGTTCGCCCACGCACACACCAAGCATGGGCTTGCTGCGCGCTGCTTCGAGCACCGCCTCGCGCAGGCCCGAATCGTTCAGGGCCTGCATGCAGTCGGGCATCGCGCCCTGGCCCGGCAGCACCACCCGCTCGGCCGCCCGCAGGTCCGCGGCATCCGCGGTGACCCGCACGTCGGCTTCCGGCGCAGCGGCCCGCACAGCCTGGGCAACAGAACGCAGGTTGCCCATTCCATAATCCACAATCGCAATGGTTGTCATGATTTGAGAACCGGCAGCAGGGTTTTCAACCCGTCCACAATAAATTCCACGGCCAGCGCCGACAGGATCAGCCCCATCAGGCGCGTGCCAATATTAATGCCCGTGCGGCCGATCATGCGCGCAATCGGCTCGGCCACCCGGAACACACCCCACACGATGACGCCGATCACGGCGCCAATCCCGCACAGGAACAGCAATTCGTACCAATGCTCCGCCTTGCCGGCATAGACCACCACGGTACTGATCGAACCCGGCCCCGTCAGCAGCGGAATCGCCAGCGGGACCACCGCGATGCTGGCCTTGGCTTCGGCTTCACCTTCTTCTTCCGGCGTAGCGCGCGTCCGGCTGGTCTGCGCATTGATCATGCTGACCGCCATCAACAGCATGATAATGCCCCCGCCCACCTGCAGCGACGCGACCGAAATCCCGAAAAACGCGATGATCTGCTGCCCCACCAGCGCCGAGACGCCAATCACGATAGCCACGGATATCGCGGCGATCTTGATCGTGTGCTGCTTCTCCGCCTCGCTCTGGCTCAGCGTCAGACTGATGAAGAACGGAATCGCCCCGATCGGGTTGATCAGCGCCAGCAGCGAGATGAAGGACTTGAGCGTTTCCATGGAAGCATCAGCACGCTGCTGGACATCCTGCCAGCCCGGGTCGAAACAGGAGCGCTTGCTCCAGGATCAGAGGCTGCCCTTGGTCGACGGAATCACGTTGGCCGCACGCGCATCACGCTCCACCGCCATGCGCAGCGCCCGGCCAAAGGCCTTGAACACGGTCTCGCACTGGTGGTGGGCATTGATGCCGCGCAGATTGTCGATGTGCAGCGTGACACCCGCGTGATTCACGAAGCCGCGGAAGAACTCGATGGTCAGGTCGACATCGAAGTTGCCCACACGGGCACGCGTAAACGGCACATGGAACTCCAGGCCGGGACGGCCCGAGAAGTCGATCACCACGCGCGACAGCGCTTCGTCGAGCGGCACATAGCTGTGGCCGTAGCGGGTGATGCCCTTGCGGTCGCCGATGGCCTTGGCCACCGCCTGTCCCAGGGTAATGCCGACGTCTTCCACGGTGTGGTGGTCGTCGATGTGCGTATCGCCGTGCGCGGTGACTTCCAGATCGATCATGCCGTGGCGGGCAATTTGATCCAGCATATGGTCGAGGAACGGCACGCCGGTTGCCAGCTTCTGCTGGCCCGTGCCGTCGAGATTGAGCGATACGTGAATCTTGGTTTCCGACGTATCGCGATTGACCGAGGCGACTCGCATAACTTTTCCCAAAAGGATGCCCTTCGGACATCCGCTGTCACGCCATGGACATGGTGGGGCCCGCCATGGCGCAGACAAATGATTGTTGACGGCTGCATTGTACCCACGTTCGGGTACAAACCCCTACGTTTGGCCCCGCAACAGCCGGTTTCACCTGCCCGACCCCGGGACCTCCGCAACCCCGCAGCTCAGTTGTTCGCCTTCCAGCGATACTCGGCGCTGCGCGCATGCGCCTGCAACCCCTCGCCATACGCCAGTTCCGCTGCAATCTCGCCCAGCATCTGCGCCCCGGCTTCGCTCACCTCGATGACGCTCGAGCGCTTGATGAAGTCATAGACGCCCAGCGGCGACGAAAAACGCGCGGTGCGCGAGGTCGGCAGCACGTGGTTCGGCCCGGCACAGTAGTCGCCCAGCGATTCGCTGGTGAAACGGCCGAGGAAGATTGCGCCGGCGTGGCGGATCTTGTCGGCCCAGTGACGCGGGTTCTGCGCGGAAATCTCGAGGTGCTCGGGGGCGATGTCATTGGCGATGGTGCATGCCTCGTCCATGTCGCGCACCTTGATCAGCGCGCCGCGATCCTGGAGAGACTTCTCGATCACCTCTTTGCGCGCCATGGTTGGCAGCAGGCGCTGGATACTGGCCTCCACCGCCGACAGGAAGGCTGCATCGGGACTCAGGAGGATCGACTGCGCCAACTCATCGTGCTCGGCCTGCGAGAACAGGTCCATCGCCACCCAGTCCGGATCGGTCGTGCCATCGCACAGCACGAGGATTTCCGAAGGGCCGGCGATCATGTCGATGCCAACGGTACCGAACACCCGGCGCTTGGCCGCGGCGACATAGGCATTGCCGGGACCGACGATCTTGTCGACCTGCGGAATGGTTTCGGTGCCATAGGCCAGCGCGCCCACGGCCTGTGCCCCGCCGATCGTGAACACACGATCGACCCCGGCGATGGCTGCGGCAGCCAGCACAAGCGGATTGCGCACGCCACGCGGCGTCGGCACCACCATGATGATCTCGCGCACGCCTGCGACACGCGCCGGAATTGCATTCATCAGCACCGAGGACGGATACGCGGCCTTGCCACCCGGGACATAGATGCCCACGCGGTCGAGCGGCGTCACTTTCTGGCCCAGCACCGTGCCATCGGCCTCGGTGTAGTCCCAGCTATGGCTGCCGCATTCGATGCGCTGCTTCTCGTGGTAGGCGCGCACGCGGGCCGCCGCCGCTTCCAGCGCCGCGCGCCGTTTCGGCTCGAGCCCTTCCAGGGCAGCGTCGAGTTCGGCCTGGGGCAGTTGCAGCGCGCTCAGCGACTCGGCTTCCACCGCGTCGAAACGCGCAGTGTATTCGAGCACCGCGCTGTCCCCGCGCACGCGCACATCCGCCAGGATGCCTGCAGCAGCTTGGTCGATAGCCTCGTCCTCGCTGGCCTCGAAGGCAAGCACCTTGCGCAGCGCAACGGCAAAGTCGGCGCTGCTGGAATCGAACTGTCGGATCTTGAAAGTCATATCGGTAAATCCTGTCAGGCGGTCGCCGAGGCCCGCTCGAAGGCTTCCAGAATCGGCGCAAGCCGCTCGCGCTTCAGCTTCAGGGCAGCCTGATTGACGACCAGTCGGGAAGAGATCTGGGCGATTTCCTCCACTTCAACCAGATTGTTGGCACGCAGGGTGTTGCCGCTACTGACCAGATCGACGATGGCATCGGCCAGGCCCACCAGCGGGCCCAGTTCCATGGAGCCGTACAGTTTGATCAGGTCGACATGCACCCCTTTCTTGGCAAAGTGCTCACGCGCGGTATCAACGTATTTGGTCGCCACGCGCAGCCGCGCGCCCTGGCGCACGGCACTGGCATAGTCAAAGCCCTGCGGCACAGCCACCGACATGCGGCACTTGGCGATATTCAGGTCGATCGGCGCATACAGGCCGCTCATGCCATGCTCCATCAGCACATCCTTGCCGGCCACGCCGAAGTCGGCTGCACCATACTGCACATAAGTCGGCACATCCGAGGCACGCACGATGATCACACGCACACCAGGGTCGGAGGTCGGCAGGATGAGTTTGCGCGAGGTTTCGGGATCTTCGGCGACGTTAATGCCAGCCGCGGCGAGCAGCGGCAGCGTTTCCGTGAAAATCCGTCCTTTGGACAGCGCCAGCGTCAGTAAATTCGGAGAAGCATTCATATTGAGTCCTACGCCGCTCATGCGGAGATGCGGCGGATCTTGGCGCCCACGGCGCTCAGTTTGTGCTCCATGCGGTCGTAGCCGCGATCGAGATGGTAGATGCGGTCGATCAGCGTTTCGCCCTGGGCCACGAGGCCAGCAATCACCAGGCTGGCCGAGGCGCGCAGGTCGGTCGCCATGACCATGGCGCCGGACAGGGCCGGGACGCCGGTCACCACGGCGGTGTTACCTTCGATGGCAATGTTCGCGCCCAGCCGGTTGAGTTCCTGCACGTGCATAAAACGATTCTCGAAGATGGTCTCGGTGACCGTCGCCGCACCCTCCGCGACGGCATTGAGTGCCATGAACTGGGCCTGCATGTCGGTCGGGAACGCCGGGTATTCGGACGTGCGAAAGCTGACGGCACGTGGCCGCCCGCTCATGCGCACGCGGATCCAGTCGGTGCCCGACTCGATCTGCACACCGGCCTCGCGCAGCTTGTCGAGCACGGCATCGAGGATCGTCGGGTCGATGCCGCGCAGTGTGACATCGCCGCCCGCCGCAGCCACGGCGCACAGGAAGGTGCCGGCCTCGATGCGGTCGCCGACCACGGTGTGGCTGGCCCCGCCAAGCCGCTCGACGCCCTGGATCACCAGACGGTCGGTGCCGATACCTTCGATGTGCGCGCCCATCTTCACCAGCAGGTGGGCGAGGTCGCTGACTTCCGGCTCGCGCGCCGCGTTCTCCAGCACGGTCTCGCCCTCGGCCAGCGTCGCAGCCATCAGCAGGTTTTCGGTGCCGGTGACCGTGATCATGTCGGTGATGATGCGCGCACCCTTCAGCCGTTCGGCGCGGGCATTGATGAAGCCGTGCTCGATCGTCACGCTCGCACCCATGGCCTGCAGGCCCTTGATGTGCTGGTCCACCGGCCGTGCGCCGATGGCGCAGCCGCCAGGCAGCGATACCCGCGCCTCGCCGAAGCGTGCCAGCAACGGACCCAATACCAGGATCGAGGCCCGCATGGTCTTCACCAGCTCGTACGGGGCTTCCGGCGAATTGATGCCGGCGCCGTTCAGGAGAACGCTTTCGCCCTCCTGCTCGGCACGCACGCCCATCTGCCGCAGCAGGCGCAGCATGGTGCGTACGTCCTGCAGGTTGGGCACGTTGCTGAGATGGACATCCTCGGCCGTCAGCAATCCCGCACAGAGGATCGGCAGTGCCGCATTCTTGGCGCCGGATACCTGGATGTCGCCATGCAGGGGACCGTTGCCTTCAATCAGTAGCTTGTCCATACAGACTCGTTTGGTGGTGGTGGGCGCCGCCAGCCGGGCGGCGCAATCAGGTTCAGCCGGCCTGGCCGGCCCACTCTTCGGGGGTCAGCGTCTTCATCGACAGGGCGTGGATTTCCTCGCGCATGCGGTCCCCGAGCGCCTGGTAGACCAGTTGATGGCGCTGGATCAGGCGCTTGCCGACAAACGCTTCGCTGACGATGGTGGCGAAGAAGTGCTGCCCGTCGCCCTCGACGGACAGATGCGCGCACGGCAGGCCGGCGGCAATGTAGTTTTTCACGGCTTCAGGAGTAGGCAACATGATGAATGAACTCGACGAAGAATCAGTGACGCAGCTTGAATCCGGTACGCAGCATATGCAGCGCGATCGCCGCCACGGTCACGAACGCCGCCAGCATGATCAGCAGGCTGCGCAGCGGCGGCACGTCGGACACGCCGAAGAAACCGTAGCGGAACCCGTCGATCATGTAGAAGAACGGGTTGGCATGCGACACAGCTTGCCAGAACGGCGGCAACGAGTGGATCGAATAGAACACGCCAGACAGGAAGGTCGCGGGCATGATCAGGAAATTCTGGAAGGCCGCGAGCTGGTCGAATTTCTCGGCCAGGATGCCGGCAATCAGCCCTAGTGTACCGAGCACGCCCGCGCCCACCAGGGCGAATACGAGAATCCAGCCGGGATGCGCGAACGACAGATGCGCGAACCACGCGGTCACCACCAGCACGCCGCAGCCCACCGCCAGGCCGCGTACCGTGGCGGCCAATACATAGGCGCCATACATCTCCCAGTGCGACAGCGGCGGCAGCAGCACGAACACGAGGTTGCCGGTGATCTTGGACTGGATCAGCGAGGACGAGCTGTTGGCGAAGGCGTTCTGCAGCACACTCATCATCACCAGGCCGGGTACCAGGAATGCGGTGTAGGTGATCTGGTCGTAGACCTTCACGCGGTCTTCCAGCACATGGCCGAAGATCAGCAGGTACAACAGCGCTGTCAGCACCGGCGCGGCGACGGTCTGGAAACCAACCTTCCAGAACCGCAGGATTTCCTTGTAGAACAAGGTGCGGAACCCCACCAGGCTGCCGACCGTGCCGGTAGCGTCGCCGGGAATGACGGGTTTCATGTCTACCGCGGGCTTCATATCCACCGGCTTCATGCGACCGACTCCATGGCAGTATCAGCCACCGCGCCTTCACGGCGCATGATCTGCACGAACACGTCTTCCAGGTCGGCCTTCTGCACTTCCAGGTCCTCGATAACGCAGCCTGCCTCGCGGCATGTGGCCAGAATGCCTTCGACCTCATCGTAGCCGGACAACCGCAGGCGAATACCCTGCTCGGCCGGACGTCCCGGAATACGGCGTGCCTCGAGCGCTGGCGGCAAGGGTGCGCCGGACAGCGACAGGGCCAGTTGCAATCCGGCAAACTGCTTGAGCAGGTTGCGCGTGGTATCGAGCGCCACCACGTCGCCAAACTTCAGCATGGCGATGCGGCCGCACAGCGACTCGGCCTCTTCCAGGTAGTGCGTGGTCAGGATGATCGTATGCCCCTCGCGATTGAGACGCGAAATGAATTTCCACAAAGTCTGCCGCAACTCCACATCGACCCCGGCAGTTGGCTCGTCGAGCAGGATCACCGGCGGCCGGTGCACCAGCGCCTGGGCCACCAGTACGCGCCGCTTCATGCCCCCCGACAGGGCGCGCATGTTGGCGTCGGCCTTGCTGGTGAGGTCGAGGTTCGCCATGACCTCATCGATCCAGTCGTCATTCCGGCGTAAACCGAAATAGCCAGACTGGATACGCAGGGTCTCACGCACCGTAAAAAACGGATCGAACACGAGCTCCTGTGGCACGACGCCCAGCAGCCGGCGCGCCATGCGATAGTCCGACACCACATCGTGCCCGAGCACGCTGACGCGCCCCGAGTCGGCACGATTGAGTCCGGCGAGGATCGAGATCAGCGTCGTCTTGCCGGCGCCATTCGGGCCCAGCAGACCAAAAAACTCGCCCTGCTCGACCGACAGGCTGACGCCCTTGAGCGCATGCAGGCTACGGTACGATTTGTGGACGTGACTGATTTCTATGGCTTTCATGGCCAATCCGGGCGGACCCGCGCGCCGGCAAACGTCCCGGCATCACGACACATGGTCATGCGCCAGCAGAATGCGACGGGGGCAAGAGATGAACAACCTGAGATTATAGGGGATGGCGGCCCTGGCCTGCTGAATGCCATGCACCTGGCGGCGCATGGATTGGCAACAGAATGTGACCGTAAAACCGCTTAAAAGACCACTTACCGGGCGAATACGCGTCAGTGTGCGACGGTGGCGGTCGCGGCATTAGCGGCCAACGCGGCGGTCTGGAAGCCGAGCAGCTCCGCCACACCATAGACCGAGGCGAGACTGAGCAGTTGCGCCGGCGGCCGCTGGATCACGAGTTGCCGTTGCTGCGCCTGCGCCGCTCGCTGCCAGCCCAGCAGCACGGCAATGGCGGCGGAGTCGATCTGCGTCAAGGCACCGCAGTCGACCGACAAATCACCATGCGCCAATTGAGCGAGCCCTTCCTGGAGGGTTTCTGTGGCATTGCGATTGGTCAGGGCAGCGGCGAGCGTCAGCATGGTGCAATCCAGAACGAAACAGGGAGTCCCCGGCACGGCCGGGGCCCGGGATCAGCAGGGAATCAGGACTTGGCAGCAGCCAGCTGGCGGTTGCGGTCCTGCAGGAACTTCAGCAGGCCATCGATGCCCTGCTGGCTGATCATCTGGCTGAACTGGCTGCGATACGCCTCGATCAGCCAAGCGCCCAGCACGTTGATGTCATAGACCTTCCAGCCGGCGGCGGTCTTTTCCAGGCGGTAGTCGAGCTGGATCGGTTCGCCGTTGTTGATGACCTGGGTCCGCACGACCACATCGGTATCCTCGGGCGCAGCGCGGAACGGGCGGTACTGCACGGTCTGATCGCGAATCTGCGAGATCGCGCCGGCATAGGTACGTACCAGCAGTTTCTTGAACTCATCGGTAATCTGCGCCTGCTGCTGCGGCGTGGCTTGCGACCAGGCACGGCCCATCACGAGCTGGGTGGTTTTCTGGAAATTGGCATAGGGCACGATCTTCTGATCGACCAGCGCGATGATCTTGGGCACATTGCCGGCCTGGATATCCTTATCGGCCTTGACCGAGGTCATCACATCATTCACGAGGGACTTGACCAGGCCATCAGGCGTGGTGGCATCCTGCGGCGCCGCAGCGGCACCCACGGCGACCAGCGTCAGGAGCGATGCCAACAGGGGAGCAAGAAGCTTCTTCAACATGAACAGTCCTTTACAGAGTTAAGGGCAGACCACTTGCCCGACCACGTCACGCAGTGCCGGACATTGCGTTGGACGATCGCAGGTCTGCGCAAGTTCGTCGAACCTCCGCCAAATCACGCGAGATTCACAAAATGTTGCAAAGAAATGCGCGCGTTTTGCGATGGCAGACATTGCCTGCGCGCATCCATCACCATCCGGTCAGTTACTTCGACTGGACATCCGTTCCACCAGCCGGCGCGGCCGGTGCGGGATCGCTTGTGGAATCAGACGGTGCCGGCGGAAGCGGCGGATTGCCGTCGTACACCAGGTATTCGCGGCGCTGCAGGTAGCTATCACGCAGGAAACTGTATTTGTCCAGCGCCGCCGCTTCGAGCAGCGAGGTGGTGCCAAGCAGGCGTGAGCGCTTGTCGATCACGAACAGCCCCGCCAGCGAGTATTGCAGGGCTGTGCTGTCCATATAGGCGAGCGGCTCCAGCTGCAGGTCCACCAGCATGCCCGCGGTATCGCGCACCGTACTTGGTCCGAGCAGCGGCAACACCATGTACGGGCCGGACGGCAGGCCCCAGTAGCCGAGCGTCTGGCCGAAGTCTTCCTTGTACTTGGGCAGGCCCGCCGGCGTGGCGATATCGATCAGGCCGCCAAGGCCGAACACGGAATTGATCGCGACACGCATGGTGTCTTCCGCCGCACGGCCGGGCTTGGCCTGCAGCAGATTGTTGACCGCCGAATACATGTCGCTGAAATTCGAAAAGACATTGCCCACCGCTGTCCGCACCGGCGACGGCACGTAATCGGCGTAGAGCTGCGCCACCGGCTTGATGATGCCGGTATCGAGATCCTCGTTGATGCGGTGGATTTCGCGGTTCATCGGCTCAAGCGGATCGCGCGGATTGGCATTCGGCCCGGTAGCACAGGCCGAGAGCGTAGCGATCATGACAGCGGCAGCCAGCGCGCGGGGACGGAAAAAGGCGGCAGGGTTCACGGAAGCATCCTGGAGTAAACGGTCTTGTTGTTATGGTAGGGCAGGCTGCGGCGGCAAGCCGGGCGGGGTGAGCGTGGGCGCAGCCGGTGCAGCAGGCGCCGCTTTTTCGCCACCCGCGTCGGCAGCCTTGTTATAGAGGAACTGGCCGATCAGGTTCTCGAGCACCACGGCCGACTGCGTCATGGTGATGCGGTTGCCATCGGCCAGCATGGCCTCGTCGCCACCTGCCTCGAGGCCCACATACTGCTCGCCAAGCAGGCCGGAAGTCAGGATCTTGGCGGACGAGTCCTTGGGAAACTTGTAGCGCTTCTCGATGTTCATCACCACGGTCGCCTGGTAGGTCTTGTCGTCAAAACGGATCTCGGCGATCCGGCCGACCACGACCCCGGCGCTTTTCACCGGCGCGCGCGGCTTGAGGCCGCCGATGTTGTCGAAACGGGCGAGCACCTGGTAAGTCGGCTCGAAGGACAGGGAGCTCATGTTGCCCGCCTTGAGCGCCAGAAACAGCAGAGCCGCCGCGCCGATCAGCACAAACAGCCCCACCCAGAAATCGAGCACATTCTTCTTCATGATTGTTGTCCGTCAGGTGCTGAACATCAACGCGGTCAGCAAAAAATCGAGGCCGAGCACGGCCAGCGAACTGAGCACCACGGTACGCGTGGTGGCACGCGATACGCCCTCGGGCGTCGGTTTCGCCTCATACCCCTGGTACACGGCGATGAACGTCACTGCCACGCCAAACACCAGGCTTTTCAAGACACCATTGAGCACGTCGTCGAACACATCGACGCCGCCCTGCATCTGCGACCAGAACGCGCCTGAATCGACGCCGATCAGCTGGACACCGACGATATAGCCGCCCATGACGCCCACCGCACTGAAGATCGCGGCGAGGATCGGCATGGCCAGCACGCCGGCCCAGAACCGCGGCGCAAGCACGCGCTGCAGCGGGTTCACCGCCATCATCTCCATGGCGCTCAACTGCTCACCGGCCTTCATCAGTCCGATTTCCGCCGTCAGCGAGGTACCGGCGCGCCCGGCGAACAGCAAGGCGGTCACCACGGGGCCGAGCTCGCGCACCAGCGACAGGGCCACCAGCAGGCCGAGCGCCTGCTCCGACCCATAGCGGTTGAGCGTGTAGTACCCCTGCAACCCCAGCACGAAGCCAACGAACAGGCCAGACACGGCGATGATCACGAAAGACCGGTTGCCGACGAAGAACATCTGGTCCACGATCAGCTGAAAACGGCGCAGGGCCGCCGGACTCATGCCCAGCACGACGAAGAACAGCCGTGTCGCATGGCCAAGGTCGACGATCGTCTCGCGGACCTTGGCGCCAATCGCCGAAATCATGTGCGCTCCCCTTGCGTCAGGCCGAAATCGTTCGCCAGTCCCGCGCCGGGATAGTGGAACGGCACCGGGCCGTCGGCCTGGGCGTCGACGAACTGCCGCACGAACGGATCTGAAGACGCCCGCAGGGCTTGGGGCTCGCCTTCCGCGGCAATGCGGCCATTGGCAATGAAGTAAACGTAGTCGGCGATCTGAAAGGTTTCATGCACGTCGTGCGAGACGATGATCGACGTCGCACCGAGTGCATCGTTGAGCTGCCGGATCAGCTTGGCCGTGAGCCCCAGCGAGATCGGATCGAGGCCGGCAAACGGCTCGTCGTACATGATCAGGGACGGATCGAGCGCAATCGCCCGCGCCAGCGCCACACGCCGCGCCATGCCACCGGAGATCTGCGAGGGCTGAAGGTCGCGTGCGCCGCGCAGCCCCACCGCGTTCAGTTTGAGCAGCACGAGGTCGCGGATCATGGCCTCGGGCAGATCGGTGTGCTCGCGCAGCGGAAACGCCACATTGTCGAACACCGACATGTCGGTGAACAGCGCGCCGAACTGGAATAGCATGCCCATCTGGCGGCGCGCCTCGTACAGCGCACGCGTAGACATGGCGGGAATGTTGTCGCCGTTGAACAGCACCTCGCCCTGCTGCGGACGAACCTGGCCGCCAATCAGCCGCAATACCGTGGTCTTGCCACAGCCTGACCCGCCCATCACGGCCACGACCTTGCCGCGCGGAAAATGCATGTTCAACCCGGAAAGAATGGTTCTTTCACCGGGTTGATAAGCAAAATCGACGTTGCGCAAGGCAACAACAGGAGTATCTGACAAGGGCGCGGACCGATTTCGGGAGAGTCGCCATTATAAAAGGGATCAGCTCTGTTCGTTTCCAAGTGCGTGGAAACATCACATTCCTTGGTGGGAATTGACAATATTTTGCGTTTTTTGGAAAGCTCGACCGTCATTCCGCCAGCGCGGGCGTTTCGCCCAGTCGCGCCGTTCGATGCCATCGGCTCGCATCATCGTGCAATGTCGCCGCGAACGACTGCGGCGTATCCACCAGCGGCACCAGACCGGCCACGGCCAGACGCTCGCGCACATCGGCCGATGTCAGTGTGCGCCGCAGCTCACTGGCCAGGCGCTGGACGATCGCCTGGGGGGTGCGAGGTGGCGCGAACAACCCCAGCCACTGCTCGGCCGTGTAGCCGTCGTAGCCTGATTCGCGAAAGGTGGGAACCGCCGGCAAGAGCGCCGAACGCGCCTCGCCGGTCGCGGCTATCACCCGCAGCTTACCGCTGCGGACCTGGGCCTGTACCGAGGGCAGGGCACAGAAACATGCACTGATGCGGCCCGCCAGCATGTCCTGCACCACAGCAGCCTCACCCTTGGCGGCCAATTGCGGCACGTCACCCTGCCGGCTCGCCCTGTCGGTATATAGCCAGGCCAGGCTGCCAGCTGTCCCGTATCCGTAGCTATAGGCTTGCGGCCGGCTGCGCAGCAGCGCCAGCCACTCGGCGACAGTGTGCGCGGGAATACGGGCGTCGATCACCAGGAACAGGGGCGCGATCGCCACGCGGCCCACCGGTGTGAGGTCGCGCGCCGGATCGGGCGCGCGCGGCTCGCGCCCCGGCTGGAGGGCGAGGCTGGCCTGCTGCAGCAACAGCACATGGCCATCTGCGGCAGCCCGGGCCACGGCCTCGCTGGCCACGGCGCCATTGGCGCCGAGCCGGTTGGACACCGTCACGGGCACGTCCATCTGCCGAGTAAGGCGTTCGGCCAGCAGTTGCGCCAGGACATCCTGCGCGCCGCCCGGCGGAAAAGGGATGACGAGATCGATGCTGCGCGCCGGATATCCCGAAGGGCCAGTCAACAGAGGCGCGACAGCGAGCGCCTCGGCGCCGGCGCCCTGCATGAGGCCGCCTGCCAGCAACAGCCCGGCGAGCAGGTGGATGAAGACAGACCAACCTGCCAACCTGCGCAATCGACAAACGGCATGGCAAGGCATGTCGGACATGGCAAGTCGCTCCCGAAGGCAATTGCGGGCGCAAGCCACCACGCGCCGCAATCGTCAGGAGATTGTAGGCATGACGATGGCGTGCTGATTACCCATGTAAACCATGAGCGGATCCAGGCTGGGCAAAGAAAGACGGGGCCGACGGCCCCGTTGGAAGCGCCAGTCCCCGGTGGGCTGACGCGTACCGGCCAGGCGAACCCGACCGGAATGCCATGTCAAGGCGCCTCAGCGCGGCAATTCGGAATGCCCCATCAGGTAGGCATCGACGGTACGCGCGGCCTGGCGGCCTTCGCGGATCGCCCAGACCACAAGCGACTGGCCGCGGCGGATGTCCCCGGCAGCGAATACCTTGGGCACGTTGGTGGCATAGGCCTGCTCGCCTTCCGTGGCCGCCTTGGCGTTCTGGCGGGCATCACGGTCGACGCCGAAGGCCTCGAGCACCGAGCCGACCGGGTTGGTAAAGCCCATGGCCAGCAGCACGAGGTCGGCCTTCAGCGTGAACTCGCTGCCGGCAACTTCCTGCATGCGGCCGTCCTTCCACTCGACGCGAACTGCCGTCAAGCCGGTGACCTTGCCATTTTCGCCCGTCAGCGCCTTGGTCGCTACCGACCAGTCACGCTCGCAACCTTCTTCGTGCGACGACGAGGTGCGCAGCTTGATCGGCCAGTACGGCCAGACCAGCGGCTTGTTCTCGGATTCGGGCGGCTGCGGCAGCAGCTCGAATTGCGTCACCGAGGCGGCGCCGTGACGATTGGACGTGCCCACGCAATCCGAGCCCGTATCGCCGCCGCCGATCACGATGACGTGCTTGCCGTCTGCGCGGATCGGGTTCTTGCCGTCGCCGGCCACTTCCTTGTTCTGCGGGATCAGGAATTCGAGCGCATAGTGCACGCCTTTCAGTTCGCGGCCTGGCACCGGGAGATCGCGCGGCACTTCGGATCCACCGGTCAGCAGCACGGCATCGAACTGGTCGAGCAGCGACTGTGCGGAAACCACTTCACGCGCATCGTTGACGATGCCCGCCGGCATGTTGTCGCTGCCCACCAGCACGCCGGTACGGAAGGTCACGCCTTCGGCCTGCATCTGCGCCATGCGGCGGTCGATCAGGGTCTTTTCGAGCTTGAAATCGGGAATGCCGTAGCGCAGCAGGCCGCCAATACGGTCGTTCTTCTCGAACAGCGTCACGTCATGGCCCACGCGCGCCAACTGCTGCGCCGCTGCCATCCCGGCGGGTCCGGAGCCGACCACGGCCACCGTCTTGCCGGTCTTGTGCGCCGGCACCTGCGGCTCGACCCAACCCTCTTCCCAGGCCTTGTCGATGATCGCGTGCTCGATCGACTTGATACCCACCGGCTCGTCGTTGATACCGAGCGTACAGGCAGCTTCGCACGGCGCCGGGCAGATACGGCCCGTGAACTCGGGGAAGTTGTTGGTGGAATGCAGCACCTCGATGGCGCTCTTCCAGTCCTGGCGATACACCAGGTCATTGAAGTCCGGGATGATGTTGTTCACCGGACAGCCGTTGTTGCAGAACGGGATGCCGCAATCCATGCAGCGCGCGCCCTGGAGCTTGGCGGCCTGGTCATCCAGCGCCAGCACGAATTCCTTGTAGTGGCGCACACGCTTTTCAGGCGCTTCATAGCCCTCGTTCTGGCGCGGAAATTCCAGAAACCCTGTTGCTTTTCCCATCTTGATTCCTTGTGGGGAAGGTCCGTGATATCGCAGACGCTCCGGTCATGCATTGCTTCTGCATTCTGCTGCGGCACCTGGACCGCAGCAGAATGGCAAACCCAATCAGGCGACCAGCACCTCGCTCGCTGGTCCCTGGCTCTTCTCGTACATTTCCGCCAGTGCGCGCTTGTACTCGGAAGGGAACACCTTCACGAACTTGCGGCGGGCGCTCGCCCAGTCGGCCAGCAGTGCCTTGGCACGCTCCGAACCGGTATAACGGAAGTGCTTCTCGATCAGGTCTTTCAGCAGGACTTCATCGAGATGCGGCTCGCCCTTGACGTTGTGCCAGCCGGCCATGCTTTCCGCCTTTTCCTGCTCGGCGGCCGACAGCACCGGCTCGAGCGACACCATGGCGGTATTGCAGCGCTTGGCGAACAGGCCGTCCTCGTCGTACACGTAGGCGATACCGCCCGACATACCCGCCGCGAAGTTGCGGCCCGTCACGCCAAGTACGACTACCGTGCCACCGGTCATGTACTCGCAGCCGTGATCACCCGTACCCTCTGCCACAGCGATGGCGCCCGAGTTACGCACCGCGAAACGCTCGCCGGCCACGCCGTTGAAGTACGCTTCGCCGGCAATCGCGCCATACATCACGGTGTTGCCGACGATGATGTTCTGCGTCGGTTCGCCGCGGAATTCGTGCGGCGTACGCACGATGACCCGGCCGCCCGACAGGCCCTTGCCGACATAGTCGTTCGCGTCGCCAACCAGATCCAGCGTCACGCCATGCGCGAGGAACGCACCGAACGACTGGCCAGCCGTGCCCTGCAACTGGATGTGGATGGTGTCGTCCGGCAGCCCCTCATGACCATAGCGTTTGGCGACTTCGCCCGACAGCATCGCGCCGACGGTACGGTTGACGTTCTTGACCGGCTGGATGAACGACACCCGCTCGCCTTTCTCGAGCGCCTGCCTGGCCTTCTCGATCAACTGGTGATCAAGCGCCTTTTCCAGTCCGTGGTCCTGCACATCGCTCTGCAGGCGCGGCAGATCTTCCGCCACCGGCACGTTGTAGAAGATGCGCGAGAAGTCGAGGCCACGCGCCTTCCAATGTTCCACGCCAGCCTTCATGTCGAGCAGGTCGACACGGCCCACGAGTTCATCGAAGGTGCGAATGCCGAGCTGCGCCATGAGTTCGCGCGCCTCTTCGGCAACGAAGAAAAAGTAGTTCACCACATGTTCCGGGCGACCCTTGAATTTCTTGCGCAGCACCGGGTCCTGCGTCGCCACGCCGACCGGGCAGGTGTTCAGGTGGCACTTGCGCATCATGATGCAGCCTTCCACCACCAGCGGCGCGGTCGCAAAACCGAATTCCTCTGCGCCGAGCAGCGCGCCGATCACCACGTCGCGGCCAGTTTTCATCTGACCATCTGCCTGCACGCGGATGCGGTTGCGCAGGCCGTTGAGCATCAATGTCTGCTGCGTTTCGGCGAGACCCAGCTCCCACGGCGTGCCGGCATGCTTGATCGACGACCACGGTGACGCACCGGTGCCGCCGTCGTGACCGGAAATCACCACGTGATCGGCCTTGGCCTTCGACACACCGGCAGCGACCGTACCCACACCGACTTCCGATACCAGCTTGACCGAAATGTCGGCGCGCGGGTTGACGTTCTTCAGGTCATGGATCAGCTGCGCCAGATCCTCGATCGAGTAAATGTCATGGTGCGGCGGCGGCGAGATCAGGCCCACGCCAGGGACCGAGTAGCGCAGCTTGCCGATGTAGTCGGACACCTTGTGGCCCGGCAGCTGGCCGCCTTCGCCCGGCTTGGCGCCTTGCGCCATCTTGATCTGGATCTGGTCAGCCGAGACCAGGTATTCCGCCGTCACACCGAAGCGTCCCGAGGCCACCTGCTTGATGCGTGAACGCAACGAATCGCCATCCTGCAGTTCCGTGTCGCTGACGATCACGTCATTGCCAACGATGCCTGCGACCGTATCGCCCTTCTTGATGGGAATGCCGCGTAGTTCGTTGCGGTAGCGGCGCTCGTCCTCACCACCTTCACCCGTGTTCGACTTGCCGCCGATACGGTTCATGGCGATAGCCAGCGTGCTGTGCGCTTCGGTCGAGATCGAGCCGAGCGACATCGCACCTGTGGCAAAGCGCTTGACGATTTCCTTGGCCGGCTCGACTTCCTCGAGCGGAATCGCCTTGGCCGGATCCAGCTTGAATTCGAACAGGCCGCGCAGCGTCATGTGGCGCTTGCTCTGGTCGTTGATCAGGTTGGCGTATTCCTTGTATGTCTGGTACGAATTCGCGCGCGTCGAATGCTGCAGCTTGGCGATCGAATCCGGCGTCCACATGTGGTCTTCACCGCGGATGCGGAAAGCGTATTCGCCGCCGGCGTCGAGCATCGAGGCCAACACCGGATTGTTGCCGAACGCATCGCGGTGCAAGCGCAGCGCCTCCTCGGCAACTTCGAACAGGCCAATGCCGCCGACATTCGAAGCAGTACCCTTGAAGTACTTGTCGACCAGTTCGCGGCTCAGGCCGATGGCCTCGAAGATCTGCGCGCCGGTGTACGACATATAGGTCGAGATGCCCATCTTGGACATGACTTTCTGCAGGCCCTTGCCGATGGCCTTGGTGTAGTTCTTGATCGCCTTTTCCGGCGACAGGTCCCCCGGCAGCGACTTCGACATTTCCGCCAGCGTCTCGAGCGAGAGGTACGGGTGCACGGCTTCCGCGCCATAGCCGGCGAGCAGCGCGAAGTGGTGCACTTCGCGGGCCGAGCCGGTTTCGACCACCAGGCCGGTACTGGTACGCAAGCCCTTTTCGACCAGGTGCTGGTGCACGGCGGAAGTGGCCAGCAATGCCGGGATCGCAACCTGGTCGCCACCCACGCGGCGATCGGACACGATCAGGATGTTGTAGCCCGACTTGACCGCATCCACCGCTTCGGCGCACAGAGATGCCAGGCGTGCTTCGATACCTTCCTTGCCCCAGGCGAGCGGATAGCAGATGTTCAGCTCGTACGAACGGAACTTGCCGCCGGTGTAGTGCTCGATCTTGCGGATCTTGGCGATGTCCTTGAAGTCGAGCACGGGCTGGCTCACTTCGAGCCGCATCGGCGGGTTGATGTTGTTTGTGTCCAGCAGGTTCGGCTTGGGTCCAACGAAGGACACGAGCGACATCACCATGTTCTCGCGGATCGGATCGATCGGCGGGTTGGTGACCTGCGCGAACAGCTGCTTGAAGTAGTGGTACAGCGTCTTGTTTTTGTTCGACAGCACGGCCAGCGGCGAGTCGTTGCCCATCGAGCCGGTGGCTTCCTCGCCGGCAATGGCCATCGGCGCCATCAGGAACTTGATGTCTTCCTGCGTAAAACCGAAAGCTTGCTGCCGGTCGAGCAGGCGCGCGGCCGGCGTACGCATGAGCAGGTCCTGCGCAGCCAGGTCATCGGGCATCGGCTCGAGTTCATCGAGCTTGATCCGCACCGCGTCGACCCAACTCTTGTATGGCTTGGCGTTGGCGAGGTTGTCCTTGAGTTCCTTGTCGTCGATGATGCGGCCCTGCTCCATGTCGATCAGGAACATCTTGCCCGGTTGCAGGCGCCACTTCTTGACGATCTTCGACTCGGCGAACGGCAGCACGCCGGCTTCCGACGCCATCACCACGTAATCGTCATCGGTGACGTAGTAACGCGCCGGACGCAGGCCATTGCGGTCCAGTGTCGCACCGATCTGGCGGCCATCAGTAAAGGCAATCGCCGCCGGACCATCCCACGGCTCCATCATCGCTGCGTGGTACTCGTAGAACGCGCGGCGATTGTCATCCATCAGCGTGTGCTGTTCCCACGCCTCCGGGATCATCATCATCACAGCGTGGGCAAGCGGATAGCCCGCCATCGTCAGGAGTTCAAGACAGTTGTCAAACGAAGCGGTGTCGGACTGGCCAGGGTAGATCAGCGGCCACAGCTTCTCGAGATCCGCACCGAGCACCGGCGAAGAAATCGAGCCGGTCCGTGCGTTCACCCAGTTGACGTTGCCCTTGACGGTGTTGATTTCGCCGTTGTGCGCCACGAGGCGGTATGGGTGGGCCAGTTCCCAGGCCGGGAAAGTATTGGTCGAGAAGCGCTGATGCACCAGGGCGAGCGCCGAGACCGTGCGCGGATCGGCGAGGTCGCGGTAGTAGCGGCCGACCTGCTCGCACAGCAGCAAACCCTTGTAGACGATGGTGCGCGCCGACATCGACGGCACGAAATATTCCTTGCCGTGCTTCAGCTTGAGCGCCTGAATGGCGTGGCTGGCGGTCTTGCGGATGACGTACAGCTTCCGCTCGAGCGCATCGGTGGTCATGATGTCGCGGCCGCGGCCGATGAAGATCTGGCGGATCACCGGCTCGGTTTCGCGCACCGTCGGCGACATCGGCATGGACTTGTCGACCGGCACGTCGCGCCAGCCCAGCATAATCTGGCCTTCGAGGCGAACCGTGCGCTCCAGTTCCTGTTCGCACGCCAGTCGGGAAGCGTGCTCCTTGGGCAGGAAGACCATGCCGACGCCATATTCGCCGGCTGGCGGCAACTTCACGCCCTGCGCCGCCATTTCCTCGCGGAACAGCTGATCGGGGATCTGCAGCAGGATGCCCGCACCGTCGCCCATCAGCGGATCCGCGCCGACGGCGCCCCGGTGGTCGAGATTCTCGAGGATCTTCAGGCCCTGCTGGACGATCTCGTGGTTGCGATGACCCTTGATATGGGCAATAAAACCCACGCCGCAAGCGTCATGCTCGTTGGCGGGATCGTACAGGCCTTGGGCGGCGGGTAAAGTCTGCTGCGAATGTGCGTCCACGGTGGTCTTCCGGTTGCGTGAGGCGCGACCGGAGCCTTCCATGACGACGCGACATCGGCGCGGGGTCAGAAGAGAGGGCGCAATGGCGCGCCGCACAATTTCTGTGGGTGAAAAGCACTATACGAGATCGATTTCCCGCGCGCAAAATTTTTAAATGGGGTCGGATAACCATTCCATTCTGGTGCATCATGCGCACCATAATAAATAGGGACAGATTAATTCGATCCGGTCGTTGCCCTTGGTGGACGGCCCTTTGCCAAGGGACTGACGCGGCGCTCGGCAGTACGCGCGAGACGCGCGAGAAAAGCCTCATCCCCCAGTGGCCAGCCGCTATGCACATGCGTGCGCAGGTGCTGCAGCCGCAAACTCGACAGCCCTTCCACGCAGTACTCGCGGTAGCGCAGCTGGCGCTCAAATGGCGTGTTACCGAGCGCCCAGTAATCAGAGTGATCACTCACCCATGAAATGGACTCCAGGCCCGCATGATGGCGGAAGCTGCTCCAGCGATAGTGCTCCGGCATTGCCACTATTCCTGCCCGCACCGGATTCGAATCGACGTAGCACAGCAGCGGCAGCAGGTATTCGGCGGGATCGAACAAGGTCGAGCGAAAGCGCCCTTCCCACAAGGTGCCGGAACGCCCGGTTAGCAGATTGACCTGCCGCGTGTAGCGCCGACCCACGGCCTGCATCGTCTTGCTGAGGCTATCGGCCTGGCGCGGCGTGCCGATCAGGTGGATATGGTTGGGCAGCAAGGCAAAGCCGTGCACGGCAAAGTCGTGCTCGCGTGCCGCCATGCGCAGACAGTCGAGGTACAGCGCATAGTCGCCATCGGCAAAAAACACTGGCTGCCGATTGTTGCCCCGCAACAACACGTGCACCGGCACCCCCGCCATCTGCAAACGCGGCAATCTGGCCATGCAAACCTCCTTCGGAAGTCAGCATGGTAACAAATCTGTCCCCATTTATGGGCCATCTGTGAGCCGTCGGCACTGCAATCTGCCAACCATGGATCGGTAGCCACTTCGCCTGGCAGTATTGGAGTTCTGTAGCGAGAAAGCCCACCGGCCATCCGGCGGAACTCCCGGGATGTGGTGGAGGCGGGCGAAAAGCGGGCGAAAAACCCGGGAAAAGCCTGCGCATAGGCCGCAAACCCACCAGCGCTGCGCACAGACGGCACGGCTGGACCAGTCGGCAGGTGGCCACGCTTGCGCCCGGTCGGTACAACCCGGAATGCGACGGGACACCGCCCACCCGGTCAGATGCCTTCGCGCACCTCGAACAGTCGGCGGTACTCGCGGATGGCGTAGCGGTCGGTCATACCGGCAATGTAGTGAGCGATCAGGCGGGGCTGGTCCTTGCCGTCCGCCTGGTACTGCTGCGGGAGCAGGCGCGGATCGTCCATGAACAGTTCGAACAGGTCGGTGATGATGCGGCCCGCCTTGGACGACATGCGCATCACCTGGTAGTGGCGATACAGGTTCTGGAACAGGAAACGCTTGAGCGCCGTGGCTTCCTTGCGCATGTCTTCGCTGAATGCCACCAGCGGCCCGGTGGCGCGCACATCGTCGATGGACGCTGGGGCGAGGCGCGCCACATTGGCCTGCGTGGTGGCGATCAGGTCAACGATCAGTGCATTGATCATACGTCGCACGGTTTCGTTAATGAGCCGGCGGCCATTGAGCCCCGGAAACGCGCGCAAGGCCTCGGCGTGATGCTCGACCCAGAGCGGCACGTCCTGCATCTGCTCGATGGTCAGCAAGCCGGAGCGCAGGCCGTCGTCGATATCGTGGTTGTTGTAGGCAATCTCGTCGGCAAGATTGGCGAGCTGAGCCTCCATCGATGGTTGCGTACCCTCAAGGAAGCGCCGGCCAAGCTCGCCGAGCGCGGCAGCGTTCACGCGCGAGCAATGCTTGAGAATACCCTCGCGTGTCTCGAAGGTGAGATTCAGCCCATCGAATCCGCCGTAGCGCTCCTCAAGCACATCGACCACCAGCAGGCTCTGGAGGTTGTGCTCGAAGCCCCCGTACTGCTGCATGCAGGTGTTCAGCGCATCCTGCCCGGCATGGCCAAACGGCGTGTGACCCAGATCGTGCGCCAGCGAGATGGCCTCGACAAGGTCTTCATTGAGGCCGAGATGGCGCGCAATCGAGCGCGCGATCTGTGCGACCTCGAGGCTGTGCGTAAGGCGCGTGCGGAACAGGTCGCCTTCGTGGTTGACGAAGACCTGCGTCTTGTACTCGAGCCGCCGGAAGGCAGTGCAATGGATGATACGGTCGCGGTCGCGCTGGAACTCGCTGCGCGAAGTCGAGCCCGGCTCGGCATGTGCCCGGCCACGCGACAGCGCGGAACGCGCCGCGTACGGGGCAAGATGGCTTTCGATATCGGTCATGCCCCGTCTCCCTGTTCAGTATTACGCGACGTCCGGCTCGGCCGGGGGATGGATCACGGCGCGCTGCAGCGTGGCATGCAGGTCGGCATCCGGCACGGTCGTGACAAAGGCTTCGCCCAGCTTGCGCAGCAGGATGAACTTGATGCTGCCGGCCTCGGCCTTCTTGTCAACCTTCATCAGTTCGATATAGCGCGCCTCGCCCAGATCCGGCGCGACGACCGGTAGCTGCGCGGCCCGCACCAGCGCGGCCAAGCGCGCGCGCGTTTCGACGTCAATGAAGCCCAGCCGCTCGGACAGCGACGCTGCCATCACCATGCCGCAGCCCACGGCCTCGCCGTGCAGCCACTCACCGTAGCCCATGCCGGCCTCGATGGCGTGACCGAAGGTATGGCCGAAGTTGAGCGTGGCGCGCAGGCCCTGCTCGCGCTCGTCCTGCGCCACGACGTTGGCCTTGATCTCGCACGAGCGCTTGACCGCCAGCGCCATCAACTCCGGATCGCAGGCATTGAGGGCGCCGATGTTCTGTTCGATCCAGGCAAAGTAGTCCGCATCGGCGATCGCGCCGTGCTTGATTACCTCGGCCATGCCGGCGGCGAGCTCGCGCGGCGGCAGGGTCTTGAGCGTGTCAATATCGGCGATCACGGCCTGCGGCTGGTGGAACGCGCCGATCATGTTCTTGCCGAGCGGATGATTGATGCCGGTCTTGCCGCCCACCGAGGAATCCACCTGCGACAGCAGCGTCGTCGGGATCTGGATGAATGGCACGCCGCGCATGTAGCATGCCGCGGCAAACCCTGTCATGTCGCCGACCACGCCGCCGCCGAGGGCCACCAGCGTGGTCTTGCGGTCCGCGCCCTGGCGCAGCAGCGCATCGAAGATACGGTTCAGCGTTTCCCAATGCTTGAAGGATTCGCCATCTGGCAGCGTAACGGTCGAGACCTTCTTGCCAAGGCTGCCGATCGCCGCCTCGACCTGGGCAGCGTAGAGCGGCCCAACGGTTTCGTTGGTGACGATAACGGCCTGCGTGCCGCGGATATGGGGCGCCAGAAGGCTGGGATCGGCGAGCAACCCGCTGCCGATATGAATCGGATAGCTGCGGTCGCCCAGGTCAACGTTCAGGGTGATCATCGTGTCGGGCATCGGTGGGCGCCGGCGGAATCGCGCCCCCTATTTCAAGTTGCATCAGTACCATATTAACAAGCTGCGCCACGCTCGGCTTGCCCGTCTCGATCACGAAATGCGCGACTTCACGGTAGAGCGGATCGCGCTGCGCATACAGCGCCTCAAGCTTGGCACGCGGATTCTCGGTTTGCAGCAGCGGGCGATTGCGGTCATGGCGCGTGCGTTGCCACAGATCATACGGATTGGCGCGCAGGTATACCACCACGCCACGCTCATGCAGGTGAGCGCGATTCTCTGGCCGCAGCACGGCGCCGCCGCCCGTGGCGAGAACAATGCCTTCGCGACGCGTCAGCTCATCGATAGCGAGCGCCTCGCGCTGCCGGAAACCATCCTCACCTTCCAGCTCGAAGATGGTCGGAATGCGTACGCCGCAACGCGCTTCGATTTCGTGATCGGAGTCGAAGAACGGACGACCGAGACGCTTGGCGACGGACTTTCCGACCGTGGTCTTGCCAGCGCCCATCAGGCCGACGAAGAAGATGTTGTTCGGATTCAAACGGCTCACGCCACATCGGGGCGCGATGGCATCACACCCGGGTTGCAAAAAACGGAATTGCCCGAGCGTAACACGAGCAGTGGCGCAAAGTGAACTGGGCGGGCCGGCGAACCGGTCCCGCCCAGGCGGCGACACTGACGGTCGCCGCTAACTACCGACCCTGATTACCAACGCAGACTACGACGTCTACTGGCGCGAGGCTTGGCTGGCGATCACGCGTGGCGTCAGGAAGATCAGCAGTTCAGTGCGGTCGTCGGTACGGCCGGTGCGCTTGAACAGGTTGCCGAGGACGGGGATGTCGCCAAGCAGGGGCACCTTTTCCACATCGGTACGCTCGTTCTGCGTGAAGATACCACCGATCACCACCGTCCCGCCGTTTTCGACCAGCACCTGAGTCTTCACGTGCTTGGTATCGATGGCAAAACCCGAGTCGGTGCGGATGCCCACGCTGTCCTTGTTGACATCGACGTCGAGCAGGACATTGCCTTCCGGCGTGATCTGCGGCACGACCTCGAGCTTGAGGTTGGCCTTGCGGAACTGTACCGAAGTCGCGCCGCTCGAGGTGGCCGCCTGGTAGGGCAGTTCGGTACCTTGTTCGATCAGCGCCTTGACGTTGTCGGCGGTGACCACGCGCGGGCTCGAGATGATCTTGCCACGGCCATCGGCTTCCAGCGCCGACAGCTCCAGATTGAGGAAGCGGTTGGCCGTGCTCGAGAACAGGCTCAGCGCGAGCGCCGCCGGTTGCGCGGTATTGATGACGTTGGCCGGCAGGCTCAGGAACGGCACATTGTTGAGCGTACCCACGCCAGAAGTGTTGTCCGGCGGAATATAGTTGCTGCCGATGGCCGCAGTGTTGCCGCCACCCACGCTGCGCCGGTCGGCGAAGCCCAGGCGCACGCCCAGGTTACGGCTGAAGCGGTCATCCGCCTCGACGATACGCGCCTCGATAACCACCTGGCGAACCGATACGTCGACACGCTGCAAGAGATTCTGCACCTCTTCCAGCTTGCTGGCGATGTCCGACACGAACAACTGGTTGGTCCGCACATCCGCCGTCAGTGAGCCACGCTTGGACAGCACGCGCGTGGCGCCCGGCCCGGTGCCGCCCACCAGCATCTTGCGCACGTCGTCGGCGCGCTGGTAGTTGAGCTGGAACACCTGGGTCCGCAACGGTTCAAGATCGGCGATCTGCGCCTGTGACTCGAGCTCGAGTTTTTCCTTGGTCGCCAGTTCGGCGCGCGGCGCGACCAGCAGCACGTTGCCGTTGCGGCGCGAGGCCAGGCCCTTGCTGTCCATGACGATCTGCAGCGCCTGGTCCCACGGCACATCGTTGAGACGCAGGGTGAGATTGCCCTGCACGCTGTCGCTGGTGATGATGTTCAGGTTGGTGAAATCGGCGAACACCTGGAGCAGCTGCCGGATATCGATGTTCTGGAAATTCAGCGACAGGCGCTCGCCCTTGTATCCCCGGCCGCTGATCAGCTTGGACGGGTCTTCCTTGACGGGACGGACCTCAACGACGAACTGGGTATCGGTCTGGTAGGAGTTGTATTCCCAGTTCGCGCCGCGCGGCTCGATGACGAGGCGTGTGCCATTGCCATTCTCGCTCGCGCGCATCGCCTCGACCGGCGTGCCGAAGTCGGTCACGTCATAGCGACGACGCAGGCTTTCGGGCAACGCCGTCTCGAGAAAATCGACGACGATGTTGCGGCCCTGCTGGGCGATATTGATCGGCACGTCGCGCGATGCCAGATCGACCACCACGCGGCCCGCACCATCCGTACCGCGACGGAAGTCGATATTGCGCAGCGACGGCCGGCTCAGGTTGGCGCGCTGTGCGGCGCTCGGCACCGGCGCGGTAAACGTCGGTGTAGTTGCCGGCGCGGTGTCGATAGTGACGATGTACTGCTTGCCTTTCAACTCCGCCTGGTAGCGGGCCGGGCGGATCAGCTCAAGAATCACGCGCGTACGGTCGGCGATCTGCACCACGTTCGCGCTGCGCAACAGCTTGCCGCCATACTGGTAATTGGCGCGCTGCTGCGGAAACCCGGTCGCAAAGAAGTCGATCGCGATACGCGCCGGCGACTGCGTGCTGAAATCGACCGGCGGCTGCGCAGGAGCCTCCGCCAGGTCGATGGTCAGGACGGTCGATTCACCCACATTGGCCGACGTCACTTTCTGGATGCTGTTGCCTTGCGCCAGCGCCATCGCCCCGCTGCCCAGCAGCATGGTGGCCACGGCAAAGCGTGCCACCCAGCGCCGGATTCCCCCACCCGTGTTCGTCCGCATTACCGGCTCTCCTGCATTTTCAGTGTGCTCATGCGCTCCTTCCATTCGCCCGCCCCTTCCTGGACAAGCTCGCGCAAGGCCACTTCGTTTTCTGTAATGCGCACGATGCGGCCGTAATTCTGGCCGATATGCTGCCCCACCCGCACCTGGTGCGCCTTGCCGTCGACCACGACAATGGCATGCGCCTGGCCGCCCTTTCTCATGACCCCTTGCAGCTGGAAATTCTCCAGCGGATATTCTTCCAGCGGCTCACGCTGGCGCATGCCGTCCGGCGACTCGGAAAAACTCCGGTTCAGTTCGCCAATCTTGCGCTGGCTGAAGGGCTCGACGCTGGCTTGCGCCTTGTATTCGATGGCCTCGTACGGCTTGGCCTCCGGCAAGGCCGCCGGCCGCGGCACCGGGGCCGTGCGGGTCTGCTGCATCCACGTGCGCAGCTCGTCCTCCCGGCTGCTGCAGGCGGCGAGCAGGCACAGGACGCACAGCGCTGTCAGCGTCCGCGCGCTCATGTTGCCGCTCCTTTCCTGGCGTGCGGCGCCTTACGCTGCGCCTCTTGCTCCTGGGCATCCAGGGCACGGAATGCCTTGGCCTGGGACTCCATCACCAGGGCGCCATCCTTGGTAGTAGTGAGCTGCAGGTTCTGCAAGGTGACGATCCGCGACAGCGCGGCGACGTCAGCAGCGAATTGCGCGATCTCGTGATACTGGCCGATGACTTTGACGCGCACCGGGATTTCCGCGTAGTACGGCCGCAGCACATCGGGCTCCGGCTTGAACAGTTCGAACTGCAAGCCACGGGCGATCCCCGCCTGGTTCACATCGGCCAGCAGCGCATCCATCTCCGTGCGACTCGGGAGTTGCCGCTCCAGACGGGCAACGCGCTGCTCCACCTCTTTCTTCTGTTCGCGCAGCAGCGGCAGGTTGGCCACCTGTGCCGTCTTGGTCTGGAAATCCTGGCGCAGCATGGCCTGGCGGGCCCGCGCCGCATCGCGTTCGGCAAACTTGTCGGACCAGTAGAATTGCCAGCCGAGCACCACCACGAGCACGCCCACCAGCGCCATGATGGTGTAACGCGGCACGTCCGGCCATGTTTCAGGCTCGTTCAGATTGAGCCCACGGAATTGCGCGAGCGCATCTTCCAGCGACACATTGAGCGAAAGTGCCATGGTCATGCCCCCTTGCCGGCTTTGTCGGGCGCGGCGGGCACCCCGGATGCGCCCTGCGCGGGCGGATCCGCCGGCCGGTAGCTGAAGCGCAGCGAAAACTCGAACAGGCGTCGCTGCTCCTTGAGGTTATTGGTCATCGTGATGGCCTTGGTTTCCAGCAGCTCGGCGTTCGCCAGCCACGGTACCTCGCTGAGACTGCGTAGCACCTGGGACACGCGCTCGTTGGACTGGGCAACCCCGACGATGGTGAATTTCTCGTCCTCCTGGCGCAGCGTCTTGAAGAACACGCCGTCCGGCGCTAGCCGCACCAGCTCCTCGAGCAGTTGCACCGGCCGGTTGCGCTTGATCTGCAGGCTTTCCACCGCGTTCTGGCGCTGCAGCAGCTCGTCGATCTCCTTGCGCAGGGAGTTCACTTCGGTGATTTCCCGGTCGAGCCGGGCGTTCTCAACGGTGAGAATGGCGTTGAGCTGCGTTTCCGCTGCCGTCTGGCGGTCAATGATGAAACCGCCGAGCAGGACAGCCACGGCGCCACCGACGGCGGCCACGCCCAGCCCGGTCATGACGCGCTGGCGCCGGCGTGCCTTGCGCTCGCCGTGATAGGGCAGCAGGTTGATGCTCGGCAACGATTTGCTCGTCATGCTCCGGCCCCCTGCTGCAGGCCGCGCAGTGCCAGGCCCGCGGCGACGATATAGGCTGGCAGGTCACGCTGCAGATAGCGCGCGTTGACCTTTTCGGCAGTTTCCATGTTGACGAAGGGATTGGCCAACGTGGTCGGCAGCTGCATCTGCTGCTCCACCGCGGCCTGCAGGCCGACCAGCGAGGCATGGCCGCCGCCGAGGATGATCTCGTCGACCCGGCCCACGCTGGAAACCGACATGAAATTGCGGATCGCATTGGCGACCTCGGCAGCCACATGCTCAAGGGCGGGTCGCAGCAATTGCTCGCGGTACGCGTCCGGCAGGCTGTTCTTGCGCTTCTTGACCTCCGCCTGCAGGAACTCCAGCGTGAAGGTCTGGGACACCGCCTCGGTGAGCTGGTCTCCCCAGATGCCGACAGGCTGCCGATAAAGCTCTTTCCACCCTTGATAGAAAGCTACCCAGGAGCGGCTGCCGCCGAGGCAGAAGACGGCCACCACCGGCAGGTCGCGCGCCTGGGCCTCGTCGATATCCGTACGCAGCGCCAGCATGTGAGTGACGGTACGCTGCAGGGCGAATTCCTCGACATCCATGACCAGCGGCTTCAGGCCCGCCATCTCGGCGGCCGTGACGCGTGTCTGGACATGATCGCTGGCGGCAGCGGTCACGTTCACGCCGATGCCGCCCTCGGTCTCGCTCGGACCGATCACGACGAAATCGAAATTGACGTTCTGGGAAGGAGGAAACAGCCGATTGGCTTCGCTTTCGACCTGCATGACCATTTCATCGTCACTCAGGTTGTCGGGCAGGCTGATGGTCTGGTTTTCGGTGAGGGTGGCAGGCAAGCCCAGGACAGCGCGACTTTCGCGGATGCCGGCCTTGCCAAGTGCCTGGCGGATCGCCTGGGCGACGGGCTCGATGCTGACGACATTGCCTTCGGCCACGGCGCCGCGCGGCAATAGCTCGCTGGCGCACTTTTCCAGCCGGAAACCGCCGCCGCTACCGACCGACAGCTCCACGACCTTGACGCTGACGGACCCGATATCCACGCCAACCATGGCGCGCCGCAGCAAGCCGGACCATATTCCCCGTCGCACGAATGACCACCCCTCTGCGTTCTTCTGCGAACTTGTACCGGCGTTTCGCCAGTTTCTTATTGATGTGCCGGTCGATTCTCACAAATAACGGCTACATTGGCAATCCGGACGACACCCGTTTTTTCGATTTGGCAACCGGATGCAGAAACCGTTGTCAGAATCCCACGTTCTGCTTACTTTTCGTCACAGACGTGCGACGCGATGCAATGCATCATTTCCGTTGCACTCCGGATGGTCGCGCCCCATTTCCGAGCCGCTCGGGCGCAGGCGATATAATCCGGTCCACGCTTTCAAGGTCCTCTTTATGGCTACTGCCTCCCCCAAACCCGCCCGCCCCGCCCGCCGCCCGCTCTGGGTCAGGCTGAGCGTGTGGCTTGTCGGGCTGCTCGCAGCCGGTGCCGTGTGCGTAGCGCTGCTCCTCGGCTATGCCCTGCTGGTCGCGGCGCCCAACCTGCCTTCGCTCGACGCCATCACCGATTACCGCCCCAAGATTCCGCTACGCGTCTTCACCGCCGACAACATCCTGATCGGCGAATTCGGCGAAGAACGGCGCAATTTCGTCAAGATTGATGAGATTCCCGAGGTCATGAAGCGCGCCATTATTGCCATCGAGGATGACCGCTTCTACGAGCATGGCGGCGTGGACTTCATCGGCGTCATCCGGGCAGGTCTGGCCAATCTCCGTGGTGGACTGTCGCAGGGTGCGTCGACCATCACCATGCAGGTCGCGCGCAACTTCTTCCTGTCGAGCGAAAAGACCTATACCCGCAAGATCTACGAGATGCTCTTGGCGTACAAGATCGAGGCGAACCTGACCAAGGACCAGATCCTCGAGCTGTACATGAACCAGATCTACCTCGGCCAGCGTGCCTACGGCTTTGCCAGCGCGGCCCGGGTGTATTTCGGCAAGTCCGTCAAGGACGTGACCCTGGCCGAGGCGGCGATGCTCGCCGGTCTGCCGAAGGCGCCGTCGGCGTACAACCCGGTGGTCAACCCGAAACGCGCCAAGGTCCGCCAGGAATACATCCTGCTGCGCATGCTCGAGTTGGGTTACATCACGCGCGCTGAATACGACACAGCCATCAACGAACCGCTCAAGGTCCGTGCCGAGGGCGGCGAGTTCAACACGCACGCCGAGTACGTGGCGGAGATCGTGCGCCAGTTGATGTACTCACGCTATCGCGAGGAAACCTATACGCGCGGCTTCACCGTCTACACCACCATCACCAAGGCCGATCAGGATGCAGCCTATGACGCGCTGCGCCGTGGCGTGATGGACTATGAGCGCAAGCAGGCCTACCGCGGCCCGGAGGCCTTCGTGGAGTTCCCGAAGAATCCGGACGAGCGCCAGCAGGCCATCGACGATGCCCTGCTCGAGCACCCGAGCAGCGGCAACATCCAGAGCGCAGTGGTCCTGGAAGCCTCGCCGAAGGCGGTGCGGGCCACCCTGTTCTCAGGCGAAGTCATTGAAATGACCGGCGCCGGCCTGCGCTTCGCCGCCTCCGGCCTGTCCGCCAAGGCCCAGCCGAAGGTCCAGATCCGCCCTGGCGCGGTGATCCGCGTGATGCCGGACAGCAAGGGCGAATGGTCGATCACCCAATTGCCGGGCGTGTCTGCCGCCTTCGTCGCCCTGAACACCGATGACGGCTCGATCCGGGCGATGGTCGGCGGATTCGATTTCAACCGCAGCAAGTTCAACAACGTGACGCAGGCATGGCGCCAGCCGGGTTCGAGCTTCAAGCCATTCATCTATTCGGCTGCCCTGGAAAAAGGCTTCTCGCCGTCCACTGTCATCAACGACGCGCCGCTTAGCATCGGTTCGTCCGACACCGGCGGGCAGGTCTGGGAACCGAAGAACTACGATGGCAAGTTCGAAGGCCCAATGACGATGCGCCGCGCGCTCGCACGCTCGAAGAACCTCGTGTCGGTGCGCATCCTGCGTGCGATCGGACCGCAGTATGGCCAGGAGTTCATCACGCGCTTCGGCTTCGAGGCACAGAAGCACCCGGCCTACCTGCCGATGGCGCTGGGCTCCGGCGCAGTCACGCCTCTGCAGATGGCCGGCGCCTATTCCGTGTTCGCCAATGGCGGCTTCCGTGTCAATCCGTACCTGATCCAGCGCATCGTCGACCAGCGCGGCGAGGTGATCTCGGAGACGCGCCCGCAGCGGGCCAACGACAATGCTGTCCAGGTTCTCGACCCGCGTAATGCCTTCGTCATGGATACCATGCTGCGCGACGTGGTGCGCATGGGCACCGCCAACAGCGCCAAGCAGCGCCTCGGCCGCAACGACCTGGCGGGCAAGACCGGCACGACCAACGACGCGGTCGACGCGTGGTTCGCGGGTTACACACCCAAGATCGTCGCGGTGGCGTGGATGGGTTACGACACCCCGCGCAGCCTCGGCGTACGCGAAACCGGCGGCGGCCTGGCGCTGCCGATCTGGATCAGCTACATGGGCTCCACGCTCAAGGGCATGCCGGAAATCGACCGTCAGCCGCCGGAAGGTGTGGTCATGGCAAACGGCGACTGGACCTTCGAGGAATACGTGAACGGTGGCGTACGCTCCGTCGGCCTCGGCGATCCCTGGCCGGGCAAGCCGGAAGGCGACGCCATGCCGCAGCCCACGCCCGAGGAAGAAAAGCAGCGCATCCTCGATCTGTTCCGCGGCTGACGCAGCATAACGGCAGGCACCGTCGCGTCACGGCACCGCTGGTCGCCTGCCCCATGGCATGCCGGCTAACCGGCAACCTGTACGCGGCAGCGCTCAGCGCCCGCTCAGGGCGAGGACGGCGCCGGCCTGCTGACTGACATAGCGTGACAGCGCCGCATAGAAATCGCTGCCGTCACGCGTATCGACCCACGCCTCGCCCGTCCGGCGAAAATGGAAACCGCCGGCGCGGGCTGCCACCCACAGCTCCTGCATCGGTGCCTGGCTATTGACGATGATCTTCGAGCCGTCCGCGAACTCTAACTCCATCACATTGCCGTTGCGATGAATGTCGATGTCCACGTCAGCCGCCTCGGCTGCGGCCTCGACGGCAGCCTCAAGATGGTCCATTTCAGCCTGCGCGAGCCGGAGGAAGTCGCTTTCGGCGAGAGGGGTCATGCTAAACTCCAAGACCGCCTGCCACTGGGCCCACACGCGTACGACGGGGCCGAAGCCGGCAGGCGGCCAGATAGATTTCATTGAACTGTCAGGATCACCATCCGAACCGCCCGAAGGATCGCTCAAGATGCTGCCACGTCCCCGTATTGTATCGGCTGCCCCGGCCACCATGCGCGCCTCCGTGTGTGTTCTGCTGGCAGCATTGACGCTGGCCGGCTGCGGCGTGCGCGGACCGCTGACGATGCCGCAGCAACCGCCCCGGCCGACGCCGCCGAGCGTACCGGATCCGGGCATGCAGTCACTGCCCGGCGACCCTGCCACCCCGACGCCTCCAACACGCTGATATGTCATTCATTACCCGCCGCGACGGCACGCTCCATTTCGAACAGGTGCCACTCAGCGAGATCGCCGCGCGCTTCGGCACGCCAACCTATGTCTATTCGCGCGCCGCGCTGACGACGGCTTACCAGGCGTATGCCGCAGCGTGCACCGGCCGCCGTGCCCGTGTGCAGTACGCCATGAAGGCGAACTCCAATCTGGCCGTACTGCAACTGTTCGCCTCGCTTGGCGCCGGCTTCGACCTGGTCTCGGGTGGCGAGCTGCAACGCGTCATCGCGGCCGGCGGCGATCCGCGCAAGTGCGTATTTTCCGGGGTCGGCAAGTCGGCCGAGGAAATGCGCCTGGCATTGACGCATGATGTCATGTGCTTCAACGTCGAATCGATTCCCGAGCTGCACCGCCTGAACGACGTGGCCGCAGGCTGCGGCAGGCGCGCGCGCGTGTCGCTGCGCGTCAACCCGGACGTGGATGCCAAGACCCACCCGTACATTTCCACCGGCCTGAAAGGGAACAAGTTTGGCGTGGCCTTCGATGATGTGCTGGAGACCTACCGGACCGCCGCCTCGCTGCCGCATCTCGACGTCACCGGCATCGACTGCCATATCGGCTCGCAGATTACCGAAGTCTCGCCATATCTGGACGCCATCGACAAGGTCCTCGAGGTCGTGGAAGCGCTCGAGGCGGAAGGCATCATGCTGCAGCATATCGACGTCGGCGGTGGCCTGGGCATTACCTACGATGATGAAACACCGCCCGACATCACGGTGTTCGCCACCACCCTGCTCGACCATATTGCCGCACGCGGCCATGGCCATCGCGAGGTCCTGTTCGAGCCGGGCCGTTCACTGGTCGGTAACGCCGGCGTGCTGCTGACGCGCGTGGAATTCCTCAAGCCGGGCGCTGCCAAGAATTTCTGCATCGTCGATGCCGCCATGAACGACCTGGCCCGCCCGGCGATGTATGAGGCCTACCATGGCATCACGCCGGTCGTGGAGCGCCGCGATACGCCTGCCACGGTGTGGGATGTGGTCGGCCCGGTGTGCGAGTCCGGCGACTGGCTCGGCCGCGACCGGATGCTTGCCGTGCGCGAGGGAGACCTGCTCGCCATCCTCTCGGCAGGCGCCTACGGCTTCGTCATGAGTTCGAACTACAATACCCGGCCGCGCGCCGCCGAGATCATGGTGGATGGCAGCACCATGCACGAAGTGCGGGCACGCGAACGCGTAGCCGACCTGTTCGTCGGCGAGCGATTGTTGACGCTCTGAACCCCAGGCGGCAGCGGGCTGTGCCGCCGCCGCACCATCGAACGCGTCCCCGGTATGTGCGTACCTCAAGGGAGCCCTCCGGGACGCGCTTCAGCAGCACACGCCCGCGTCATGCATCAGACGATGATGCCCCCCGGTCTGCCGGCATCATTCGTACCGCTTCGCCGCCCGTGCTGTCACCAGCACCATCTTGCGTCTTGCCTGCCGGCTTTGCGGTCTGCACGCGCCGCCGCCACGCGCGCACCATGCGCGCCCCCAGCAGCACGGCCACGACAGCGGCGTAGATCGTCACTTCGCCAAAGTCATTCTTGCCGGCCTTGTGCCACCAATAATGCAGGATCGCCAAGACCGCCACGACGTAGACGAGGCGGTGGAGCATTTGCCAGCGACGCCCGCCAAGCCGCCGTACTACGGCATGCGGCGATGTCACAGCGAGGATCGCCATCAGCGCAAAGGCCGTGAACCCGGCCGTGATGAAGGGACGCTTGATCACGTCGGCAAGCATGGCTGACGGATCGAGCCCCTGGTCGACCACGAACCACAGCAGCATGTGCAGGCACGCATAGAAAAAGGCAAACAATCCGAGCAGCCGTCGCAACCGCACCAGCCAGTGCGCGCCGCTCCAGTGGCGTAGCGGCGTGATGGCTAGCGTCACACACAGCAGCACAAGCGCCCATGTGCCGGTCGAGCGCGTGACGAACTCGAGCGGGTTCGCACCGAAGCCGTCGTGCGCCCCCAGCCACACCAGTCGCGCCAGCGGCAGCAAGGCCAGCAGCCATACCAGCGCCTTGAGCCGGCGCAGCGCGGCGGGCGACAAGGCAGGAGCCAACAATGAAGCAGGCATGGCGCGCATCAATAGAATTTCTTCAGGTCCATGCCGGCATACAGGCTTGCGACCTGCTGCTCATAACCGTTGAACGGCAAGGTCTTCTGCTTCGGGGCGAACAGGCCGGCAAACCCGCCGCGACTGCCTTCGCCGATGCGGCGCTCGGTCGCCTGGCTCCAGCGCGGATGATCGACAGCCGGATTGACGTTGGAATAGAAGCCATATTCGCGCGGCGCGGCGCGGTTCCACGCCGTCAGCGGCTGTTTTTCGACCAGACGGATGCGGACGATCGACTTGGCGCTCTTGAAACCATATTTCCATGGCACCACGATCCGTACCGGCGCGCCATTCTGGTTGGGCAGGACTTCACCATACAGGCCGAAGGTCAGCAAGGTGAGTGGATGCATGGCCTCGTCCAGACGCAAACCCTCGACATAGGGCCAGTCCAGCACCGGGCTCGATACGCCCGGCATCTGCTTGCGGTCGGCCAGCGTTGTGAACTCGACATACTTGGCGGAACCGAGCGGTTCAACGCGCCGCAGCAGCTCGGCCAGCGAATAGCCGACCCACGGGATGACCATCGACCAGCCCTCAACGCAGCGCATGCGATACACACGTTCCTCGAGCGGCATGAGCTTGAGCAGCGCGTCGAGGTCATAGGTGCGCGGCTGGCGTACCATGCCTTCAACCCTGACGGTCCAGGGATTTGTTTGCAGCGTGCTCGCGTGCCGCGCTGGATCGCCCTTGTCGGTGCCGAACTCGTAGAAGTTGTTGTAAGTTGTCACGTCCTCGTAAGGCGTGCGTTTTTCCAGCGTGGTGTAGGCCGGATTGGCGCGCGCCGCCAGCTTCGCGCCGTGCGGCTGCTGGGCCGCGAGCGCCTGGCGTGCGAACCATGGCGTCAGCGTGGCGCCGGCGGCGCCGGCGGCCGCCATCGCCAGCAAGCTACGGCGCCGCTCGAACACTACACGCGGCGTAATCTCGGAGGCGGGAATGTCGTCGCCCCACGGCTTGTCATCTGTCTTGATCCACATCACATCGTCTCCCGGCAAGTCGCAGCATCCTGATGCGATACACCCGCTCAGGGACGCGCCACCCGCCACGCACCATTGACGCCATCGCCGGAACGCTCGCCCGGACGGCTGTCCTTGGCCCAGCGGTAGAGCGGCTTGCCCTTGTAGGCCAGTTGCAGACTGCGGTCATCACGTGACACGATACTGAAATCGCCCGGCGGAATGCCCGCCGCGGCAGGCAACGGCGGCCAGTTGGCGGCGCACTGCCCGTTGCAGGCGCTCTTACCGCTGCCGCGCACGTCGCGATCGAAGGTATAGAGCGTCATGCCGCGTGCATCGACCAGCGTACCCTGGCTGATCCGTACCGCCGCACCGCCGGGAATGTCGCTGCGCGGACGGGTGGTATCGGAAGACGGACCGCCCGGCCACCCGGCACATCCCGCCAGAACAAGCGCCCCGGCCGCGCCGGCAAGCTGGCCCATCACACGTTTGCTGATCATCTGCGCATCCTCCTGATTCTGATGGCGGCGCCACGATCATGGCGCCGGTATCCGGTTGGACTGCGGGCGCCAATAAAAATGCCCGCATCAGCGGGCATTTTTTTACAGTTCGCCGTAGCTATGCAAGCCGGACAGGAACATGTTCACGCCAAGGAAGGCAAAGGTCGTGACCAGTAGGCCAACTACCGCCCACCATGCGGAAACCACCCCGCGCAGCCCCTTCATGAGCCGCATATGCAGCCAGGCAGCGTAGTTGAGCCAGACGATCAAGGCCCAGGTTTCCTTCGGATCCCAGCTCCAGTAACCGCCCCAGGCTTCGGCTGCCCAGAGTGCGCCGAGGATGGTGGCGATGGTGAAAAATGCAAAGCCGACCGCGATTGACTTGTACATCACATCATCAAGCAGCTCCAGCGACGGAAGACGATTCGCCAGGATGCCTTTTTGCTTGAGCAGGTAGGCGCACCCCACCATCGCGGCGAGTGCGAAGGTGCCATAGCCGATGAAGTTGGCGGGCACGTGGATCTTCATCCACCAGCTTTGCAGCGCCGGTACCAGCGGCTGGATCTGGTGCGCGTCGCGGGTCACCATGTACCACAGCAGAAAGCCCACGGCGGCGCTGACGATCAGCATCACGAACGGTCCCAATGCGCGCGTGGCGTAGCGTTGCTCGTAATACAGGTAGAACAGCGCCGTGATCAGGCAAAACAGAATGAAGACTTCGTACAGGTTCGAGATCGGAATATGCCCGACATCGACGCCGACCAGGTAGGACTCGTACCAGCGCACCAGCATGCCGGTGAAACCGAGCACCACGCCCGCCCAGCAGAACTTGCTGGCGATGCTGTAGCCCGACTCCGCGCGCGCCGCGAGGCCAATCCAGTAGAACAGCGTGGAAAAGCCGAACAGGGCGCTCATCCACAGGATGGCCGACTGGCTCGACAGGAAGTATTTCAGGAAGAAGACCTGCTCAGCCCGCGCCAACTGGCCGTCGTACAGGTGGATCCCGTAGAGCGACAGCACTGCCAGCAGCGCCATGACCCAGCGCACCGGCTTCCAGTGCCAGCCCAGCCAGGCAAAGGTCGGGGCGCTCAGGACAAGGATGGCTTTCTCGTACACGTCCATGTAGTCCGCATAGCGGTGGAACGCAAAGGCCACGCCCGCGCACAACGCCACGGCATACAGCCAGTCGATCCAGTTCAGCCGACGGAAATAGGAGGCCTGCAGATACGGCGTACCGGGATGGTTCAGTTCAGATGATGACATGGGGAACTCACTTGTCTTGCTTGACATCGTCAGCCGCGGGCACGGACCCGGCCGCGTGCTGCACATCGGTTCGCATGCGGGCGAACTCGTCCTCGAAATCCAGCGTCTTGCGCGGGGTCGACATCGCCATCAGCACGGTCGAGCCATCGCCATCGCGGTCTTTCACCCACACCCAGAGCCGGCGCTCGCGGATATAGAACATGGCGAACACGCCCAGCGTCAGCAGCAGGCACCCAAGATACACGATGTTCTTGCCGGGCGCACGCGTGAGCTGGAAGACACTTGCCTCGACCTTTTCGAACTCGGTGAGCTGCAGGAATACCGGCGCGCCGTAGATCGACGCATCGGACAGGGCATTGATGGCCTGTTGCATGAACGTGCCGCTATGTTCATTCTGCACCGGCGCCGGCGCGCCGGCTTCGGCGCGCGCGAGCGCCCACAATTCCCACATGGTGCCGTTCAGGATCTTCAGCAGGACGTCGGCCGCCTTCTGCTGCTCCGCCGGCGGAACCGACTGCTCCAGGAAGGCAGCGACGCTGGTAAAGCCGCCGAGCGCACGGCCATCAGGCCCGGGGGTATCCGGGCCGGCAAACAGGTCCAGCGCACGGCGTGCGCTCTCGGTCAATTGTGCCCGCACGGCCTCCTGGCCGACATCGGGCATCGACATCGCGGCAAAGCGCTGGGCCGCCTTGAGACGCAAGGCTGGCTGGTGCAGCGCGGCGCGCAGGCGCATCCAGTCAACCACCGAACCCTGCTCGTCGGCCGGAATGCGCAGGTAGCGGAATGGGTCCGCCGGATTGTCGCGGACGCCCGCCAGGAAGACCTTCGCGCCGTCCATGTCAACCGGCAGCATGTAGTTGCTGAACTCGCGCGCCTGGCCGTTGGCATCGCGCAGCTTGTATTGCACGGAGGGCCCGACATTGCGCAGGTTCTTGTCGTGGTCCACCTTCGCTGCCGCGCCAAAGCGGTCACCGATCCGTTCGTTGAGCGGCCGCACGGCGACACCGCGCGCATCCTGCCGACCCGATGCATCCGTCACCGTTTCGACGTTGATCAGGCGAAAATCGCTGAACTCCACGGTATAGCGGGTGCCGCGCGGCCCCGTGAGTTCGGTATTGCCGCCCACGCTGCCGCTCAGCTTGAACGGCGCCGCCGTCCCGCCCTGCATCGGATAGCCGGCGAACGACAGCCGCGAACCGCCATCCTCGAAGCTCGACTGGTAGATGGCGATGTTGTCGACGATCAGCGGCTTGTTCACTTCGATGGTCGCTTCACGCGTCTTGCCGGTGGCATGGTCGGTAATGATCACATCACTGGCAAACAGCTTCGGCATGCCGGTGGAGTAATAGTCGACGCGGAATTTCTTCAGCGTGATGGAGAACGGCAGGTCCTGGACCAGCGCGCCATCGGCGATATTCAGGATCGCCGTCGACACCGTGCCGCCTTCCGGCACGAAGGCATTGCCGCGAAATCCTGGATTCTGCGTCGACAAGCGGTGCTTGGCGGGGATCTCGGCAATCACCGCGTTGCCGCGCACCGGTTCTTTATCACCGAGCCACATCTGCATGCGGATCAGCATGTCGCCATCGAGCAGCCCACCGATACAGATCACGACGATGGCGCTGTGCGCCAGGATGTAGCCGATCTTGTTGGTCGCCCCGGCCTTGGCGGCGATCAGCGTGCCGTTCGGATGCGCCACGGTACGCATGCGGAAACCACGGTTGGCCAGCAGTGCCTGCACACGCTCCAGCGCGGCCGTGCGGTTCAGGGGCGCGTCGAATTCATGGCGATGGCCGAAGGCCCGCAGGCTGCCCTCGCGAATGTTCTCTTTCCAGGCACGCATGTCGCGCACCATCTTGGGCGTGTTGCGCAGCAGGCAAAGCGACGTGGAGATAACCAGGAAAGCGAGGATCAGCAGGAACCACCACGCGCTGTAGACCCGCTGCAGCGACAGCGCATGAAACAGCTCGGCCCAGAAAGGCCCGAACTGGTTAACGTAGTTGTTGTACGGTTCGTTCTGCTTGAGCACCGTGCCGACGATGCTGGCAATGGAAATGATCGTCAGCAACGCGATGGCGAAACGCATCGACGACAGCAGTTCAACCAGTTCCCGCAGGACGCGGTGGGAAGTCTTCAGGTGCAGGCCCGAAGTGGAGACCGACATGGGGATACCTAAAACAAAAAAAGAGGGTGGACGCGTAGCCACCCTCTTTGATACTGGTCGGGGCGTTTGGTTGCGTTTGTTTCGCAGCCGGAGCGCCTGTTCAGGCACACCGATGTCCGGCGCCACCCGGACGGGGCGTCATGCCATCAACGCACGCCCGCGATGTAGTCCGACACTGCCTTGATTTCCGCATCGGACATCTTGGCGGCAATCTGCGCCATCGGCACGTTGTTGTGGCGGGCACCGCTACGGAAGGCCACCAGCTGTGCTTCCGTGTACTCAGCCCACTGGCCGCCGATGCGCGGATACTGGTTCGGAATGCCCGCGCCAGTCGCGCCATGGCAAGCCGCGCACGCCGGCACGCCCTTGGCCGCAATGCCGCCACGGAAAATCTTCTGGCCGAGTTCGACGGTCTTCGGATTTTTCGCCGAGTTCAGCTTCGGCTTCTGCTTTTCGAGGTAGGCTGCGATATCACGCATTTCCTGATCGCTCAGGGCCTTGGCATACGGCGTCATGATGGCGTTCTGGCGATCCTTGCCCGCAGCGAAATTCACCAGTTGCTTATGCAGGTAGGCGGCGTTCTGGCCGGCCAGGCTCGGGTTCGCGCCAGCCGGGCTGTTGCCGTTGGCGCCGTGGCAGCTCGCGCATGCCGGGACATTGCGATCAGCCGCGCCCTGGCCATAGAGGGTTTCGCCCTTGGCCGGATCGGCCTTGGCGGCAGCCGGATCGGCAGCATGGACAGTCGCCGCGAGGGACATTGCAGCGACAGCGAGGAGTTTCGCAATGCGGTTCATTCGCACACACCTTGTCTGAATTGTTTTGGATTCTGCTGCCATGGGGATCTCGTGCAGGCGCACCGCGAACGATGCGCCCGGCGCACTCGCCCGACCATGACCGGATTCCCTCGCGTGCCGGGGAAACATCCCAACCTTGCACCGCCGCCCCTCAACGCATGAAACATGGGCGGGGCGTTCGCGGGAAGGCACGCGCAGCCTGCGGGGACGGGAATCCGTTAACCGCGGTATTGTACAATAAAAAACTTGTCATTTTGAGGCTGCCAGGCCGCGCCTGATCCTCTGCGCAGGCCACCAGCCTACCCGTCCGGGGTGCAGGTGCCTCCCCAACGGGACCAGACCGCTTCCGGGCAGTCCCGCCACGCTCACTTTTCATGGCTCCGCATGTCGCTTCTTCATCAGGCCCGCTTCTTTACCACTGTTAATCATCTGCGCGACCTCCCCGCCACCGCGGTGCCAGAAGTGGCCTTCGCCGGCCGCTCGAATGCCGGCAAATCGACAGCCATCAACATCCTGTGCAACCAGAAACGGCTCGCCTTTTCGAGCAAAACGCCGGGCCGCACGCAGCACATCAACTTTTTCGAGGTCGGCACGGCCAAACGCGACCACACCTACGGCTACCTGGTCGACCTGCCAGGATACGGCTACGCCGAGGTACCCGGCGCGGCCAAGGCGCACTGGGAACGCCTGCTCGGCGACTACATCGCGACACGCGCCCAGCTCGCCGGCCTGGTGATTATGATGGACGCCCGCCGCCCGTTCACCGACCTGGATTGTCAGATGGTGGAGTGGTTTCTGCCTACGGGCAAACCGATCCACGTGCTGCTGACAAAAGCCGATAAACTGAGCAGCAACGAATCAGCGCAGGCGCTGCGCGAAGCGCGCCGGATCCTGGATGCCTACCGGCAGCAGGCGCCGGACGGCGCACCGCTCACCGCCCAGCTTTTTTCCAGCCTCAAGCGCAAGGGCATCGAGCCCGCGCAACAGGTGCTGGCCGGCTGGCTCGGCCTGCCAGAAGCTCGCAAGGAAGGGGATGCTGCCACGACGACGCCCCCTGCTTCGCCCAACCCGTCACACGAGAGAACCTGAGATGTCGATGTACCCGGAAACCCGTCCCCGCCGCATGCGCCGCGACGATTTTTCGCGCCGCCTGATGCGTGAACACCAACTGACGACCGACGACCTGATCTACCCGGTGTTCGTCACCGAGGGCGAGCAGCAGCGCGAGGCCGTGGGCTCGATGCCTGGTGTGGAGCGCGTCTCTCTCGATCTGCTGCTGGAGGTTGCGCAGGACTGCGTGAATCTCGGCATTCCGGTGATGGCGCTTTTCCCGGTCATCGACCCGGCACTGAAAACCCCTGACGGCATCGAAGCCGCCAACCCTGACGGCCTGATCCCGCGCGTCGTGCGTGCACTGAAGGCGCGCTTCCCCGAACTCGGCATCATGACCGACGTGGCGCTCGACCCGTATACCAGCCATGGCCAGGACGGCGTACTCGATGATGACGGCTACGTGCTGAACGACGAAACGGTCGCCATTCTCGTGCAGCAGGCGCTGACACAGGCCGCCGCCGGCGTCGACATCGTCGCCCCCTCGGACATGATGGATGGCCGCATCGGCGCGGTACGCCATGCGCTCGAGACGCATGGCCATATCTACACACGCATCATGGCCTACTCCGCCAAGTATGCGTCGGCCTTCTACGGTCCGTTCCGCGACGCGGTCGGCTCTGCCGCCAATCTCGGCAAGGGCAACAAGATGACCTACCAGATGGACCCGTCCAACACCGACGAGGCCCTGCGCGAAGTGGGCCTCGACATCGCCGAGGGCGCGGACATGGTGATGGTGAAACCGGGCATGCCGTATCTCGACGTGGTGCGCCGGGTCAAGGATGAATTCCGCTTCCCCACCTACGCCTACCAGGTGAGCGGCGAGTACGCGATGCTCAAGGCCGCTGCGCAGAATGGCTGGCTCGACCACGACAAAGTGATGATGGAATCGCTGCTGGCATTCAAGCGCGCCGGCGCCGATGGCATTCTCACCTACTTCGCGCGCGATGCCGCGCGCCTGCTGCGCAAGTAAGGGCCATGCTGCTGACGGGCTTCGCCACGGACCGTGCCCTGCCCCTCGAGTCGCTCGAGGCAGCGCACGCATTCCTGGACGGCCCACCTGCCGACAGCGAACATTTCGTCTGGATCGACAGCCAGTTCGATGAAGTGGTGAGCGACCCGGACGGCTGGCGCAAGACGATACAGACGCTGACCGGCGCGACCATTCTCGACCTGCACCTGCAGGATGCAACCAATCCAGCGCACCCCTCGTATTTCGATACGACCAATGTCTACGACATGGTGATCTTCCGCAAGCTCACCATGCAGACGACCGACCAGATCGTACAGGCGGAGACCGAGCACGCCGCTGCCCTACAGGCGCCACGCCAGCGGCGGAGCGCCGGGTTCGTACCGGCCCTCGCCAAAATCGATACGCAGCCCGTGGCGTTCTTTGTGTTCGATCATGTTCTCGTCACAGTGCGCCCTGGCCAGTCGCGCACGCTGGAACAGGTCCGCCGCCGGCTGCTGGAATTCACGCCCAATGGCCGGACCGCCTCGCACACGGTGGTGCACGGCATCCGCCCACCAACGCGGCCGGAAGACCTGATGCTGCGACTGCTGAATGCGATGGTCGATCGCTATCTCGAACTGCGCGCACCGCTGACGCGCCAGCTGGATCGCTGGCAGCGCGCGCTGCTGAATCCGCGTTATGGTTTTTCGGGATGGGAAGGGTTGCTGGATGCGCGCATCCAGCTGCGCAAGCTTGAGCACCTCTGCGAGGAACAGCGCGACGCGTTGCAGGAGTTCCGCGACACGTTGCTCGACAACACCTACAGCCGTACCAACGAAGCGCCTTCACCGCACGCCACGGATGACGCGCTGCTGGTCCGCATCAACGACGTCATGGAGCACGTGTCGCGCGTGCTGACGCATGCGCGCCGTCTCGAGGATTCCATCGAATCGGCGGTGCAAATCCATTTTTCCGCGGTGGCGCACCGCACCAACCGGACCATGCGGCTGCTGACGCTGATCACTGCACTGTTCATGCCATTGACGCTGATCACGGGCATCTTCGGCATGAATTTCGTGCGCATGCCGTGGATCGGAGAAGGCGACGGATTCTGGTGGGCCATGGGTCTGATGGCCGCGGTCATCGTGGTCCTCGGCGCCATCTTCAGCATCGCTCGCCTGTCACGCGACTAGCATACGCGCCGTCGCCCCTCAGACGTCCCTCAAACGCGCCGGTCAGGCGCCTGGCATCAGCCCGGCACGGGTCAGGCTCTCCACGAATTTGTCGGCCGACTGGAAGCCGATGACGCGCACCGGCAACTCCTTGCCATCCTTGCCGAAGAACAGTATCCCTGGCGGGCCGAACAGCTCGAAGCGCTTGAGCAGCGCTTTGTCATCCGCATTATTCTTCGTCACATCAGCCTGCAGCAACACGACATTGGACAACGCCTGCTGGACGCGCGGATCGACGAAGGTAAAGCGCTCCATCTCCTTGCAGCTAATGCACCAGTCTGCATAGAAATCGAGCATCACACTGCGGCCTTCACGGCTCGCGGCGGCAACGCGCGCCTCCAGCTCAGCCACCGTCCGCACACGCTCGAACACCACGCCATGCGGAACTGGTGTTCCTGCCCGCGACACACCGATATGCGCCAGCGGCTGCAAAGGGTCGCGTCCGCCCGAGGCCAATCCGAGAAGCAGCAATACACCGCAGACAGCCGCGATGATGCCCAGCCCCTTGCCCAGCCGATGGATGCCGCCAGCGCCTTCGCCGAGTGCATCGAAGGCGCCGAGGAAGGTCGCACCCAGCAGCAGCCAGGCCGCCCAGGCGATCATGCCGACCCAGGCGGGCGCCACCAGCGCCACCATCCAGATGGCCACGGCCAGCAGCAGAAAGCCAAAGAAGCGCTTGGTGTTCTCCATCCAGCGGCCGGCGCGCGGCAACAGGTTGCCCGCGCCAACACCGACCAGGACCAGCGGCACGCCCATGCCGAGGGCCATGGCAAACAGTGCGCTTCCGCCGATGATTGCATCGCCGGTCTGCGCGATATACGCCAGCACGCCGGCCAGCGGCGCGGTGACGCACGGACCGACGATCAGCGCGGACAACGCCCCCATGCCCGCTGCGCCGAGCAATTGTCCACCGGACTGGCGCTGCGATGCCGCCGTCAATGCCGCCTGCCAGCGTGCCGGCAGCTGCAGCTCATAGAGGCCAAACATGGACAGCGCCAGCGCCACCATCAGCGCAGCGAACAGACCAATGACCCATGGCTTCTGCAATGTGGCCGACAAGCCCTCGCCGAGCAGCCCGGCAGCGACGCCGATCGCGGTGTAGACCACCGCCATGCCAGCCACATAAGCCAGCGACACCCATAACGCACGCGCACGCGAGACGTGCTCGCCAACGACGATGGACGACAGGATCGGCACCATCGGCAGCACACACGGCGTAAAGGTCAGCAGCAAGCCCAGGCCGAAGAACAGCGCGGCGATGGTCAGCAGATTGCGGCTTGCCAGCGCACTGGCGATGCGGCTGGTCTCGTCTTCACCGGCCACAGACGCGGTTGGAGCCGCGCCCGGGGGCTCCGTCGTACCGGAGATAGCCGGCTCGGCCAGGAGCGTCGCCTTGCCATCCTGGATGGCATAGGATGTATCCATCGGTGGGTAGCAGATGCCCTTGTCGGCGCACCCCTGCGAGCGGATCGTCAAGGTGAAAGGCTGGCCCGGCGTCTCGACAGGGACACGGATCGCAACCTGGTCGTGGTACGTCTCGAGATCCTTTGCGAAGGTTTCGTCATACTTGACGATGCCCGGCGGATAGACCGGCGTACCGAGCCGTACGGTCTCAGGGGTCGCGGTGAACGCAAACTGCTCGCGGTACATGTAGTAGCCGCGGGCGATCGCGAAGGAAACTTCCACAGTCTTTGCATCCGGCACGCTGACCGAAGCCTTGAAGGCCTGTTCCGGCGGCAGAAACTCCTGTGCGGCTTGCGCGCCCCCTGCACATGCCAGCATCAGCAGGCACCACGCCAGAAAAGCCCGAATCTTGACTACCACACCCACCCCCGTCTTATCGTCATCGTATTGCGCATCAACCGGCCGGCTCACTCGCCAGCCGAATGCGGGTCGCAGGTGACCCGCACCCAGTCCAGATACGCGGCGGCGCCGGCAGCGACTGGCAATGCCAGGATCTCCGGCACATCGTAGGGATGATGCGCCATGATCAGCGTCTCGAGCGCGGCGTAGCGGCCCGCCGTGGTCTTGATCATCAACGGCCACTCCTGCGCGGTTTCCAGCCGATCTTCCCACCAGTACTCGGACCGGCTCGGCGCACCGCAGTTCACGCATGCCGCGACACGAGCCTCCAGGATGAGGCGGGCCAGACGCTGCGCTTCTGCCTCGCTGGGCAAGGTCGTGCAGACAACCCAGACCGCATCGGCATCTGTGGCGCGCCCCACTGGTGACCGTGCCTCATGCTGACGACCCATCGCGCAATCCCTCAAATAAAAAAGGCCAAGCGAATCGCTTGGCCTGATTGTAGGGCAACCGTGACCGGCGTGCCCGCCAGTGCGACATCCCACCCGTCACACTGGTCCATATTCCCGAGAAACTTCCGGAGAGGTTTCCCGAGGAATACGTGAATTATGCTTCGACAACTTCTGCCGGCTCATCCGCCACTTCCGGACGGTCCAGCAGCTCGACCAGCGCCATCGGCGCATTGTCACCCACACGGAAACCAAACTTCAGGATACGGGTGTAGCCGCCCGGACGGGTCGCAAAGCGCGGGCCGAGTTCGGTGAACAGCTTGGTGACCATTTCGCGGTCGCGCAGGCGGTTGAATGCGAGGCGCCGGTTGGCAACGGTGTCGTTCTTGCTCAGCGTGATGAGCGGCTCGACAACCTTGCGCAGCTCCTTGGCCTTCGGCAGGGTGGTCTTGATCAGCTCGTGGCGCAGCAGCGAGTTGGACATGTTGCGCAGCATCGCAAGGCGGTGCGACGAGGTGCGGTTCAGTTTCCGCAAACCATGACGGTGACGCATGATAGTTCCTTTACATTAAGTGTTTGACCAGCTCTTCTATCGACATGCCCTGGCATACAGGGACATGACGCGGGCCGGTATCTTGACCGGCCGGCCATCGCTGGCCGGCCACGCATCGTCTCGGGGACTCCCCGGCGACGAATTACTTCTCCAGGCCTGCCGGCGGCCAGTTTTCCAGCTTCATGCCGAGTGTGAGACCGCGCGAAGCCAGGACTTCCTTGATCTCGTTGAGCGACTTGCGACCCAGGTTCGGGGTCTTCAGCAGCTCGTTCTCGGTGCGCTGGATCAGATCGCCGATGTAGTAGATGTTCTCGGCCTTCAGGCAGTTCGCCGAACGGACCGTGAGCTCCAGATCATCAACCGGACGCAGCAGGATCGGATCAATCTGCGGCGCGCGGCTGGCCGCGGCTTCGCCAGCGGTTTCGGTGCCCTCGAGCGCAGCGAACACCGACAGCTGATCAACCAGGATGCGGGCCGACTGGCGGATCGCTTCTTCCGGGGAAATCACACCGTTGGTTTCGATGTTCATGACCAGCTTGTCGAGGTCGGTACGCTGTTCGACACGCGCCGACTCCACCGCGTACGACACGCGACGCACCGGCGAGAACGAGGCGTCCAGCACGATACGGCCAATCACCTTGCCCGATTCGTCGCCGAACTTGCGCACGTTGCCCGGCACGTAGCCGCGGCCCTGCTCGACCTTCAGCTGCATATCCAGCTTGCCGCCAGCGGACAGGTGGGCAATGACGTGATCCGGGTTGATGATCTCGACGTCGTGCGGCAGCTCGATATCGGCAGCCGTCACCACGCCTTCGCCATCCTTGCGCAGCGAGACGGTGACTTCTTCGCGGTTGTGGAGCTTGAACACCACGCCCTTGAGGTTCAGCAGCAGGTTGACGACGTCTTCCTGCACGCCGTCGATGGTCGAATACTCATGCACGACGCCAGCGATGGTCACTTCCGTCGGAGCGAAGCCGTTCATGGAGGAAAGCAGAACACGCCGCAGCGCATTGCCGAGCGTGTGGCCGTAACCGCGCTCGAACGGCTCCATCACGACTTTGGCGTGATGCTCGCCGAGCGACTCGACGGCAATAATTTTGGGCTTCAGGAGTGCTGTCATCGGTAGTCCTTTTCAATACCCTCGGCTCGTTACACCGATAAGGCTGACGGTTGGAACCTGAAATTCCCGTCCTGCGACGGGAAATAAGCCCGACGTGACCAGGCACATCGGGCTGGAAGGAGGAAGCGAGATGGACAGGAGCCGGGCGAGGCGCATGACTGCGACCTCTTGCGGCTCGATGGCATCAACGCGAATACAGTTCGACGATCAGGCTTTCGTTGATGTCGCCAGCAATATCGGCACGATCCGGAGCTTGCTTGAACACGCCTTCCATTTTCTTGGAATCAACGGTTACCCAGCTCGGCATGCCGTTCTGCTCGGCCAGCTGCAGCGAATCGACGATACGGGCCTGGCCCTTCGACTTTTCACGCACGGCGACCACATCGCCCGCCTTGATCTGAGCCGACGGGATGTTCAGCACGATGCCATTGACGGTCACGGCCTTGTGCGACACGAGCTGACGCGCTTCAGCACGGGTCGAGCCGAAGCCCATGCGATACACAACGTTGTCGAGACGCGATTCGAGCAGCTGCAGCAGCTTTTCGCCGGTGTTGCCCTTGCGGCGGTCTGCCTCGGCAAAGTAGCGGCGGAACTGACGCTCCAGCACGCCGTAGATACGCTTGACCTTCTGCTTTTCACGCAGCTGGTTGCCATAGTCGGAGGTACGGGCACCCGAGGTGCGGCCATGCTGACCCGGCTTGCTGTCGAGCTTGCACTTGTCGGCGAGCGAGCGACGGGCGCTCTTCAGGAACAGGTCTGTGCCTTCACGGCGGGAGAGTTTGGCCTTCGGGCCGATATAACGTGCCACTTTGTGTCCTTACTGTTCAATCATGGCGGCAACGCGCCATGAGTCCGGCAAGCGCTTTACAGAAAAGCAGTTCGCCAGACGGTGGGCTTATGGAAAACGAAAACCTGCTGAACGAAATTCAGCAGGCTAACGTTTCATTATAGCACTCATGCAACCCGGAGCAAGCCAGGGTTGCGCAAAGCAGTGCTTAGATGCGACGGCGCTTCGGCGGGCGGCAGCCGTTGTGCGGCACCGGCGTCACGTCCTCGATCACACCAATCTTGATGCCGAGGTTGTTCAGTGCACGAACGGTCGATTCACGGCCCGGACCCGGGCCCGTGATACGGACTTCCAGGTTCTTGATGCCTTGTTCGATCGCGGCACGACCAGCCTGCTCGGCAGCGACCTGAGCAGCGAACGGCGTCGACTTCCGCGAGCCCTTGAAGCCTTGGCCGCCAGCCGTCGCCCACGACAGGGCGTTGCCCTGACGGTCGGTGATGGTCACGATCGTGTTGTTGAACGATGCGTGGACGTGAGCGATACCGTCCGCGATGTTCTTCTTAACCTTCTTGCGCGCGCGCTGCGCCGCATTGTTTGGAGCTTTTGCCATTCCAGTTCCTATGCGTCTATGCTGTGCCCGGCCGGACGATTACTTCTTCAGCGATTGAGCGGCCTTGCGCGGACCCTTGCGGGTGCGTGCATTGGTCTTGGTGCGCTGACCGCGCATCGGCAGACCCTTGCGGTGACGGACGCCACGGTAGCAGCCCAGATCCATCAGGCGCTTGATGTCCATCGTCGTCTGACGGCGCAGATCGCCCTCAACGACGTACTTGCCCACTTCATCACGCAGCTTCTCGAGATCCGCGTCCGTCAGGTCCTTGACCTTCTTGTTGAACGGAACACCGGTCTCTGCGCAGATCTTGCGAGCGCGCGAGCGGCCGAGACCGTAAATCGCCGTCAGGCCGATTTCGGTGTGCTGATGGTTCGGGATGTTGACCCCTGCGATACGTGCCATTCGTCAATCCTCTTTGATGCCGTATGTCATGGCCTGAATTAGCCTTGGCGCTGCTTGTGACGCGGATCCGACGAGCAGATCACGCGAACAACGCCGTTACGCTTGATAATTTTGCAATTGCGGCAAATGCGCTTAACAGAAGCCAGCACTTTCATGATTTTCCTCTTCCTCTAATCCACTCCGCGCGCCTTCGCTTACTTGGAGCGGAAAACAATCCGCGCCCGCGAAAGATCGTACGGTGTCAGTTCGACTGTCACCTTGTCGCCAGGCAAGATACGAATATAGTGCATCCGCATCTTGCCGGAGATGTGGCCCAGTACAACATGGCCGTTTTCCAGCTTGACTCGAAACGTCGCATTCGGGAGGTTTTCCAGTACCTCACCCTGCATCTGGATGACGTCGTCTTTTGCCATTCTGTTGTTCCGCAGGTCTCATCTGCTCCGCTTTTCAGCGGGCCGTCAAATTACCCTTGAAGTTCGCCTTCTTCATCAGCGACTCATACTGCTGGGACATCACGTACGACTGCACCTGCGCCATGAAGTCCATCGTTACGACCACAATGATCAGTAGCGACGTACCACCAAAATAGAACGGCACATTCCAGCGCAGCACCAGGAACTCAGGCAGCAGACACACGAGCGTGATGTAGATCGCACCAGCCAGCGTCAAGCGCACCAGAATCTTGTCGATATACCGCGTCGTCTGCTCACCCGGCCGGATACCCGGGATAAATGCACCGCTCTTCTTCAGGTTATCTGCCACTTCCCGGCTGTTGTAGACCAGCGCGGTATAGAAGAAACAGAAGAAGATGATCGCGGCCGCATACAGCATGATGTACACCGGCTGCCCCGGAGCCAGCGTTGCCGCCAGATCCCGAATGAAACGTCCCACGCCCGATGCCTGATCGCCAGAGGCAAACCAGCCCGCGATCGTGGCCGGGAACAGGATGATCGACGATGCGAAGATCGGCGGAATCACCCCGGCCATGTTCAGCTTCAGCGGCAAGTGCGACGACTGCCCACCATATACCTTGTTACCGACCTGGCGCTTGGCGTAGTTCACCAGAATGCGGCGTTGGCCGCGCTCGATGAACACCACCAGATACGTCACGGCGATCACGATTGCGACGATGATGATCGCGCTGATGATGCTCATGGCGCCAGTGCGCACCAGCTCGAACAGGCCACCGATTGCGTTGGGCAGGCCCGCGGCAATACCGGCGAAGATGATCAGCGAGATGCCGTTGCCCAGACCACGCTCGGTGATCTGCTCACCCAGCCACATCAGGAACATCGTGCCGGTCACCAGCGTCACTACCGCCGTCATCCGGAACATCAGGCCCGGATCGAGCACCAGTCCCGGTTGCGACTCGAGCGCGACAGCAATACCGAACGCCTGGAACAGCGCCAGCACCAGGGTGCCGTAACGCGTGTATTGCGTGATCTTGCGTTGCCCTGCCTGCCCTTCCTTCTTCAACGCTTCCAGTTGCGGCACGACGATGGCCAGCAACTGCATGATGATCGACGCCGAAATATACGGCATGATCCCCAGCGCGAAGATCGTGAAGCGCGACAGTGCGCCGCCCGAAAACAGGTTGAACATCCCCAGGATGCCGCCAGACTGCGACTGGAACAGCTGTGCCAGCTGATCCGGATCGATGCCCGGCACGGGAATATGCGCCCCGATGCGATAGACGATAAGCGCCAGCACCAGGAACACGAGCCGGCGGCGGAGATCGCCGTACTTGGCCGTGTTCTTGGCTTGCGCGAGTGCGTTGGGTTTCGCCGTGGCCAAACTTGACTCCGAACTTGCGCCGTTAAGCGGGATTAAGCAGCCAGCGAGCCGCCAGCGGCTTCGATCGCAGCTTTCGCACCAGCCGTCGCGCCCAGACCCTTCAGGGTCACCTTGCGGGTCAGCGCGCCAGACAGGATGACCTTGGCGCTACGCACCAAGTCGCCCACGATACCGGCCTGCTTCAGCGTCAGCAGATCGATTTCGGTGGCTTCCAGCTTTTCCAGTTCGCTCAGGCGCACTTCAGCCGTGAATTCCTTCGACAGCGAGGTGAAGCCACGCTTGGGCAGACGACGATGCAGAGGCATCTGGCCGCCTTCGAAGCCAACTTTGTGGAAACCGCCTGCACGGGACTTCTGACCCTTGTGGCCGCGACCAGCAGTCTTGCCCAGGCCGGAGCCGATACCGCGGCCAACGCGGCGCTTCGCGTGCTTCGAGCCTTCTGCCGGCTTGAGATTGTTCAATTGCATGTTGTTCTCCGCGTTCCTTAGCCGACGACGGCGACCAGGTACGAAACCTTGTTGATCATGCCGCGCACTGCGGGCGTATCTTCAAGTTCGGACACCGAGTTGACCCGGCGCAGACCCAGACCACGCACGGTCGCGCGGTGGTCCTGGCGCGTGCCGATCAAGCCACGAACCAGTTGCACTTTGATGGTTTTCTTGGACATTTCGTTTTCCTCGATGTCCGGCTTTAGCCGAGAATTTCTTCGACCGACTTGCCACGCTTCGCAGCGATCTCAGCCGGAGTGCTCATCTTACGCAGGCCGTCGATGGTGGCACGCACCAGGTTGTACGGATTGGTCGAGCCGTGCGACTTGGTCACCACGTTGGTCACGCCCATCACTTCGAAGATGGCGCGCATCGGGCCACCAGCGATCACGCCGGTACCTTCCTTGGCCGGCATCATCAGCACCTTGGAGGCGCCGTGCACACCGACGACTTCGTGTTGCAGCGTACCGTTGCGGAGCGAAACTTTTTCCATCTTGCGACGAGCTTCGTCCATGGCCTTCTGGACCGCGACCGGAACTTCCTTCGCTTTGCCCTTGCCCATGCCGATACGGCCGTCACCATCACCCACCACGACCAGCGCAGCGAAGCCCAGGATACGACCGCCCTTCACAACCTTGGTCACGCGGTTGACCGCGATCATCTTTTCGCGGAGGCCGTCGTCGCGCTCTTCCTGCTGGACTCTTGCTTGCATTTTTGCCATGACAATATCCTCTGCGTTAGAACTTGAGACCGGCTTCGCGAGCCGCGTCAGCCAACGCCTTAACCCGGCCGTGGTAGCGGAAGCCCGCACGGTCGAATGCTACTGTTTCCACGCCGGCAGCCTTCGCCTTCTCGGCGATGCGCTTGCCCACGAGCGTGGCCGCGGCGACATTGCTGCCGGCGCCGTTCAATTCCTTGCGCAGATCGGCTTCCAGCGTCGAAGCGGAGGCCAGCACTTGCGTGCCGCACGGCGAATACACCTGTGCGTAGATATGCGAGTTGGTGCGGAACACCGTCAGGCGATGCGTCTTGAGCTCCGCAATCTTCAGCCGGGCCTGACGTGCGCGGCGCAAACGAGATTCTTGCTTGTTCATCATTGCACCTTACTTCTTCTTGGTTTCTTTCAGGATGACCTTCTCGTCCGAGTAACGCACACCCTTGCCCTTGTAAGGCTCGGGCGGACGGAAACCGCGGATTTCAGCAGCCACCTGACCAACCGTTTGTTTGTCCGACCCCTTGATCAGCAGTTCGGTCTGCGAAGGCGTTTCGGCCTTGATACCGGCTGGCAGGGAGTAGATCACGTCGTGCGAGAAACCGAGCTGGAGCTTGATGGTGTCCTTGCCGTCGGCATCCTTGCCGCCAGCGGACACGCGGTAGCCCACGCCCACCAGGTTGAGCTTGCGCTCGAAACCGGCGGACACGCCCTTGACCATGTTGGCCACGAGCGCGCGCATCGTGCCCTGGAAGGCACCCGCTTCACGCGATTCGTCGGCGGGCTCGAACGTGATGGCTTCAGCCGACACGTTGACCTTGACCTGCGAATGAATCGGCAGGGTCAGGGTCGACAGGGGACCCTTGACGGTCAGCACACCGTTTTCAAACTTGACTTCGACGCCCTTGGGCAGAGCAATGGGAGCCTTACCTACGCGAGACATGGTTCCCCTCCTTAAGCGACGTAGCAGATGACTTCGCCACCGAGACCGGTCGCGCGCGCCTTGCGGTCGGTCATCAGACCCTTCGGGGTCGAGATGATCGCCACGCCCAGGCCGTTCATCACCTGCGGGATTTCATTGCGGCCCTTGTACACACGCAGGCCCGGCTTCGATACGCGCTCGAGGCGCTCGATGACCGGACGGCCCGAGTAGTACTTCAGGACGATCTTCAGCTCAGCCTTGCCACCAGCTTCGGTGACAGCGTAGTCTTCAACGTAACCTTCGTCTTTTAGAACCTTGGCGATGGCCACCTTCAGTTTCGACGAGGGCATGACCACAGACTCCTTATCCACCGCTTGCGCGTTGCGGATACGGGTCAGCAGATCGGCGATCGGATCGCTCATGCTCATTCTGTTTCTCCTTAAGCCTGTGCGTGATTACCAGCTGGCTTTGGTCAGCCCCGGGATTTCGCCCTTGAAGGCGATCTCGCGGATCTTGGTGCGCGCCAGGCCAAACTTGCGGAAGGTTCCGCGGGGACGACCGGTCAGCGCGCAGCGGTTGCGTTGGCGCGTCGGGTTAGCGTTGCGCGGAAGCTGTTGCAGCTTCAGACGCGCTTCGTAACGCTCTTCTTCCGACTTGCTTTGGTCGTCGATAATGGCTTTGAGGGCCGCACGCTTCTCGCTGTACTTCTCGACGAGCTTGGCGCGCTTCTTTTCGCGTTCAATCGTTGCCAGTTTAGCCACGGAAACCTCTTAATTGCGGAACGGGAACTTGAAGGCAGAGAGGAGCGCCTTGGCTTCCTCGTCGGTCTTCGCGGTCGTCGTGATGCTGATGTTCAGACCACGCAGTGCGTCGATCTTGTCGTACTCGATCTCGGGGAAAATGATCTGCTCTTTCACACCGATGTTGTAGTTGCCGCGGCCGTCGAACGCACGGCCGGACATGCCACGAAAGTCGCGCACGCGCGGCAGGGCCACGGTCACGAGACGATCGAGGAATTCGTACATGCGCTCGCCGCGCAGGGTCACCATGGTACCGATCGGATAGCCCTGGCGAATCTTGAAACCGGCGATGGCCTTGCGGGCCTTCGTCACAACCGGCTTCTGGCCCGAGATCTTGGCCAGGTCGCCCGTGGCGTGCTCGATGACCTTCTTGTCATTCACGGCTTCACCAAGACCCATGTTCAGGGTGATCTTGGTGAGGCGTGGCACTTCCATCACGGACTTGTAGCCGAACTGCTTCATCAGTTCCGCTACGACTTTTTCTTTGTAAAACTCTTGCAGACGCACAGTCATGCTCAACTCCTCTTACGCGCCCAGAATCAAGCAGCCAGCGTGGCGCCGGTCGTCTTCAGGACACGCACCTTCTTGCCGTCCTCGACCTTGATCGCCACACGCGACGGCTTGCCATTGGCATCCACGAGTGCAACATTGGAAATATGCAGGGGCATGACCTTGTCAACCACGCCACCCGTCGTACCGAGCATCGGATTCGGGCGAACATGCTTCTTCGAAACGTTCACGCCTTCGACGAGCACCTTGTCGGCGAGCACGCCGAGCACAGTGCCGCGCTTGCCCTTGTCCTTGCCGGTGCGGACGATGACTTCATCGCCCTTACGAATCTTGTTCATGCGGCCTCCGTTTACAGCACTTCCGGTGCGAGCGACACAATCTTCATGAAGCGCTCGGTACGGAGTTCACGAGTCACCGGCCCGAAGATACGGGTGCCGATCGGCTCAAGTTTCGAGTTCAGCAGCACGACGGCGTTACCGTCGAACTTGACCAGGGAGCCATCAGCGCGGCGCACGCCACTGGCGGTACGCACGATGACTGCCTTGTAAATATCACCCTTCTTGACACGACCACGCGGAGCCGCGTCCTTCACCGTCACGACGATGATGTCGCCAATGCCGGCCGTCCGGCGCTTGGAACCGCCCAGGACCTTGATGCACAGCACTTCGCGCGCACCAGTATTGTCGGCTACGTCGAGCCGGCTTTCTGTCTGAATCATGATGACCTCTTCCCAACTTAACCCAGTGCACGACATGCGCACCGGCCAGTCTTGGTCCCGCCAGCCACCGGCATTGCGCCGACAACCGATTGGGTTGATTAACTTAAAGTCGGTAGCCACCGGACACGCGCCCGGCAACCCGCGCCACCCATGCCCGCCCTACTGAACGGCAGACGCTGAGAAGCGGAAAGACCAGGATTATAGCATCTAATCCTGGTCCTGCAAGTACCGCGCCACATCACTGTGGCAACGCAACATCAGATGACGCGTGCGGCTTCCAGCAGACGCGACACGACCCACGACTTGGAACGCGAGATCGGACGGCTTTCCTGGATCTCAACCTTATCGCCTTCCTTGTACTGGTTGGCTTCGTCGTGTGCCTTGTACTTCTTGCTGCTCAGCACGTACTTGCCGTACAGCGGGTGCTTGACGCGCTTTTCGATCAGGACGGTAACCGTCTTGTCCATCTTGTCGCTGACGACGCGGCCGACCAGCGTGCGCTTCAACGACGCTTGCTTTTCAGTCGTATCAGTCATTTGGAGCTCGCTTTTTCAGTCAGCACAGTCATGACGCGCGCCACGTCGCGGCGCACTTTCTTGAGCTGGCTATGGTTGGTCAACTGCTGCGTGGCCTTCTGCATACGCAGGCCAAACTGCGCCTTCAGGAGCGACGAACGCTCTTCCTGCAGCGCCTTTTCGTCTTTTTCACGAAGTTCGGATGCTTTCATCATGATCTCCTTACGTTCCGACCTGACGCACCACGAAATTGGTGGCGATCGGCAGCTTGGCAGCGGCCAGGCGGAATGCCTCGCGCGCCAGCTCTTCGCTCACGCCATCCATTTCGTACAGCATCTTGCCCGGCTGAATCTCAGCCACGTAGTACTCAGGGTTACCCTTACCGTTACCCATACGCACTTCTGCCGGCTTGGTCGAAATCGGCTTGTCCGGGAAGATACGGATCCAGATACGGCCGCCACGCTTGATGTGACGGGTCATGGCACGACGTGCCGATTCGATCTGGCGTGCGGTCAGGCGGCCACGAGCGACTGCCTTCAGACCGAACAGGCCAAACGAAACCGCATTGCCGCGCGTCGCCACGCCGGTGTTACGGCCTTTTTGTTCCTTGCGATACTTTCTGCGCTTAGGTTGCAGCATGTTTATTCTCCAGTATTCGCTTCAGCGGCAGGCGCCCGGCGAACACGCTTGGCACCGGCAGGCTGGCGATCACCGTCACGGCGAGGCGCACCCGGACGACCCGGGCGACGGCCACGGCGGTCTTCGGTCGGCTCTTCTACCACAGGCGCTTCGTTGCGGCCCAGGGCATCACCCTTGTAGACCCACACCTTCACGCCGATGATGCCGTACGTGGTTTCAGCTTCCGACGTACCGTAGTCGATATCCGCACGCAGGGTATGCAGAGGCACGCGGCCTTCGCGATACCATTCGGTACGGGCGATTTCGATACCATTCAGACGGCCGGCGCTCATGATCTTGATACCTTGCGCACCGAGGCGCATGGCGTTCTGCATGGCGCGCTTCATGGCGCGGCGGAACATGATACGGCGCTCGAGCTGCTGCGTGATCGAATCGGCGATCAGCTGCGCGTCGGTTTCCGGCTTGCGGATTTCCTCGATGTTGACGTGCACGGGCACGCCCATCAGCTTCTGCAGCTCGACCTTCAAGGATTCGATATCCTCGCCCTTCTTGCCGATCACCACGCCCGGACGCGAGCTGTAAATGGTGATGCGTGCGTTCTTGGCGGGGCGCTCGATGACGACGCGGCCAACCGAAGCGTTCTTCAGCTTCTTCTTCAGGAACGCGCGAACCGCGATGTCTTCCTTGAGCATGCCGGCAAAGTTCGTGTTGTTGGCGTACCAACGCGACGACCAGTTACGGCGAACGGCCAGACGGAAGCCAGTCGGATGAATCTTCTGTCCCATCGTGACTCCTTAGTTGCCCAGAATCACAGTGATGTGACTGGTTTGTTTCTCAATCTTGTTGCCACGACCCTTCGCACGCGCGGTGAAACGCTTGAGCGAAGCAGCCTTGTCAACAAAAATCGTCTGGACCTTCAGCTCGTCGATATCGGCACCGACGTTGTGCTCGGCGTTGGCGATCGCGGACTCGAGTACCTTCTTGACGATCACTGCAGCCTTCTTCGGGCTGAACGTCAGCAGGTTGAGTGCGCGGTCGATCGACAGGCCGCGGATCTGGTCCGCGACGAGGCGGGCTTTTTGCGCGGAGATGCGGGCACCGCGATGAATCGCTTTGACTTCCATGGTGCTTACCTCTTTGCCTTCTTGTCAGCCGCGTGGCCCTTGAACGTGCGCGTCAGCGCAAATTCACCGAGCTTGTGACCAACCATGTTTTCAGTGATGTACACGGGCACGTGTTGACGGCCATTGTGTACAGCGATCGTCAGATTGATGAAGTCCGGCAGAATGGTCGAGCGACGCGACCAGGTCTTGATGGGCTTCTTATCCTTGCCAGCCTGCGCCGCTTCCACCTTCTTCAGCAGGTGCGCGTCGCAAAACGGGCCTTTTTTGACAGAACGGGACATGTTCTACTCCTGCCTATTAGCGCTTGTGACGACGTTGAACAATCATGCTCGACGTACGCTTGTTGCGGCGGGTGCGGTAACCCTTGGTCGGGGTACCCCACGGCGACACCGGATCGCGACCAGCTGCGGTCTTGCCTTCACCACCACCGTGCGGGTGATCGATCGGGTTCATGACCACGCCACGGACGGTCGGGCGGATACCGCGCCAGCGGTTCGCACCGGCCTTGCCGATCACGCGCAGGCTGTGTTCTTCGTTACCGACTTCACCGATGGTGGCGCGGCACTCGATGTGCACGCGACGCACTTCGCCGGAGCGCAGACGGACCTGGGCGTAGATGCCTTCACGCGCCAGCAGCACGGCGGAGCCGCCTGCAGCGCGCGCCATCTGCGCACCCTTGCCCGGCAGCATTTCCACGCAGTGGATCGTCGTACCGACCGGAATGTTGCGGATCGGCAGGTTGTTGCCCGACTTGATCGGTGCTTCTGCGCCATTGACGATCTGCTGGCCGACCACCGCACCCTTCGGTGCAATGATGTAACGGCGCTCGCCGTCGGCGAACAGGATCAGAGCGATGTTCGCGCTGCGGTTCGGATCGTATTCCAGGCGTTCGATCTTGGCCGGCACGCCGTCCTTGTCGTTACGCTTGAAGTCGACGACACGGTAGTGGTGCTTGTGACCACCGCCCTTGTGACGTGTCGTGATGTGACCGTTGTTGTTACGGCCCGACTTCTGGATTTGCTTTTCCAGCAGCGGTGCGTGCGGGGCGCCCTTGTGCAGGTCGCGATTCACGACCTTGAGCATCGAGCGGCGGCCCGGCGACGTCGGTTTGGTTTTGACGAGTGCCATGATTACGCGGCCTCCGCTTCAAAATTGATTTCCTGACCCGGCTTGAGCGAGACGTATGCCTTCTTGGCATGATTGCGGCGGCCCATGAAACGGCCGAAGCGCTTTTGCTTGCCCTTGCGGTTCAGAATTTGCACGGACTCGACTTCAACCTTGAACAGCAGCTCGACAGCGGCCTTCACTTCTAGCTTGTTGGCGTCGCGCGCGACTTCGAATACGACCTGCTCGTACTTGTCTGCCACGAAGGTCGATTTTTCCGACACAACCGGAGCCAGCAGCACTTGCATCAGGCGATGATCGTTCTTGGATTTTTGCGTCATTTCAGCAACTCCTCGATCTGCGCAACTGCACCCTTGGTCACCAGCACTTTCTTGTAGTGCACCAGCGACAGCGGATCGACATGGCGCGGCTCAAGCACGGCGACGTGCGACAGGTTGCGCGAAGCGAGATACAGATTTTCGTCCACGCTGTCAGTGATGATCAGCACCGAGTCCAGACCCATCGACTTGAACTTGTCAGCCAGCAGCTTGGTCTTGGGCGCGTCAACCGTGAAGGTCTCGACGACATTGATGCGATCTTCGCGGGCGAGCTGCGAATAGATCGAGCGCATGCCGGCGCGGAACATCTTCTTGTTGACCTTCTGGGTGAAATTCTCTTCAGGAGAATTCGGGAAAGTGCGACCACCCCCACGCCACAGCGGGGAGGACGACATACCAGCACGGGCACGGCCCGTACCTTTCTGGCGCCACGGCTTCTTCGTGGTGTGCTTGACCTGCTCGCGGTCCTTCTGGGCGCGATTGCCGCTGCGGGCATTCGCCTGATAGGCCACGACGATCTGATGCACCAGCGCTTCGTTATAGTCACGACCGAACACTTCGGGCGAGGCGGAAACGCCGGCGCCGAGCTGACCGTTTTCGTTCAGGAGCTTGAGTTCCATATGCACGCTCCTTATGCTGCGGCGGCGACTGCGCCGCGCTTGGCCTTGACGGCCGGAGTGACAATGACCTTGCCGCCCTTCGAACCCGGCACGGCGCCCTTCACGAGCAGCAGCTTGCGCTCTGCGTCGATGCGCGTGACGACGAGATTCTGGACGGTACGCGTGACGTCACCGAGGTGACCGGTCATGCGCTTGCCAGGGAACACGCGACCCGGATCCTGCGCCATACCAATCGAACCCGGAACGTTGTGCGAACGCGAGTTACCGTGCGTGGCACGGCCGGAAGCGAAGTGGTAGCGCTTGATGGTACCGGCATAGCCTTTACCGATCGTCGTGCCCTGCACGTCGATCATCTGGCCAACCTCGAACAGGTCGACACTGATCGCGGCGCCCAGCGACAGCTCGGCGGCCTTGGCAGCATCGACGCGGAATTCGACAATGATTTCGCCCGGCTCAACACCGGCTTTCGCCAGGTGACCTGCCAGAGGCTTGGTGATACGGCTCGCACGACGGGAGCCGAAAGTGACTTGAACCGCGGTATAACCGTCGGTTTCGTCCGTCTTGATTTGCGTCACGCGGTTATCGCCGACCTCGATCACGGTGACGGGAATCGAATCGCCGTCGTCCGTGAAAACACGGGTCATGCCAACCTTGCGACCTACAAGGCCAAGGGTCATGGTTTGCTCCGTTCCCGGCTACGATTGGCCGGGGCTGATTAAACTGCGCCACAGAAATGAGGCTCGCCACAAGCGACGGCGAAAGACCAAAGGTCACCCCACTAACCCGATTACACGGGTAGCCTTACACTATATCGCCTGGGATTGGAATACGCAAGTGGATTGTGGGATTCGCGAGCCAGATTTGCGCTTCCATCGAGATTGTTGGTTTTTGCCCAACAAAAAAGCGGCCCGGAGGCCGCTTTCTTACCTGAGGAGGCCGGATGGCCCCACCGGGATATTACTGCAGCTTGATTTCCACATCGACGCCTGCCGGCAGGTCGAGCTTCATCAGGGCGTCAACCGTCTTGTCGGTCGGATCGACGATATCCATCAGGCGCTGGTGCGTGCGGATTTCGAACTGATCGCGCGAGGTCTTGTTGACGTGCGGCGAACGCAGGATGTCAAAACGCTGAATGCGCGTCGGCAGGGGAACCGGACCCTTGACGATGGCGCCGGTGCGCTTGGCCGTATCGACGATTTCGGCAGCGGACTGATCGATCAGGCGATAGTCGAATGCCTTCAGGCGGATACGGATCTTCTGGTTACCCATTTTCTGTGCCGGTGCGGCCGGTTTCTTGTCTTGCACGGTCATTCCTTAAAGAGCGAGGCGGACGAGCCGCCATTCGATAAAAAGAGCAATCCATCGGCCCCTCATCACTGAAGGGCCGATGACGATCAGGCGATGATCTTGGCGACGACGCCGGCGCCGACGGTACGGCCGCCTTCGCGGATGGCGAAGCGCAGGCCTTCTTCCATGGCGATCGGAGCGATCAGCTTGACGGTGATCGTCACGTTGTCACCCGGCATCACCATTTCCTTGTCGGCCGGCAGTTCGATCGAGCCGGTCACGTCCGTCGTACGGAAGTAGAACTGCGGGCGATAGTTGTTGAAGAACGGCGTGTGACGGCCACCTTCGTCCTTGCCCAGAATGTACACCTCGGCCGTGAAGTGCGTATGCGGCTTGATCGAGCCCGGCTTGCACAGCACTTGACCACGCTCCACTTCTTCACGCTTCGTGCCGCGCAGCAGGATACCGACGTTGTCGCCTGCCTGACCCTGGTCCAGCAGCTTGCGGAACATTTCCACGCCGGTGCAGGTCGTCTTGACGGTGTCGCGGATACCCACGATTTCGATTTCTTCGCCGACCTTGATGATGCCGCGCTCGACACGGCCGGTCACCACGGTGCCGCGACCCGAGATCGAGAACACGTCTTCCACCGGCATCAGGAAGGTACCGTCGATGGCACGTTCCGGCGTCGGGATGTACGTGTCCAGCGCTTCGGCCAGCGCCAGGATGGCCTGTTCGCCCAGTTCGCCCTTGTCGCCTTCCAGCGCCAGCTTGGCCGAACCCTTGATGATCGGGGTGTCGTCACCCGGGAAGTCGTACTTCGAGAGCAGTTCGCGCACTTCCATTTCGACCAGCTCGAGCAGCTCGGCGTCGTCGACCATGTCGCACTTGTTCAGGAACACGATGATGTACGGCACGCCAACCTGACGGGCCAGCAGGATGTGCTCACGCGTTTGCGGCATCGGGCCGTCAGCGGCCGAGCACACCAGGATCGCGCCGTCCATCTGGGCGGCACCGGTAATCATGTTCTTCACGTAGTCAGCGTGGCCCGGGCAGTCAACGTGGGCGTAGTGACGGTTCTGCGTTTCGTATTCGACGTGTGCAGTGTTGATGGTAATACCGCGGGCCTTTTCTTCCGGCGCTGCGTCGATTTCGTCGTACTTCTTGGCTTCGCCGCCAAATTTCGCCGACAGCACCGTCGCGATCGCTGCCGTCAGCGTCGTCTTGCCATGGTCAACGTGACCAATCGTGCCTACGTTCACGTGCGGCTTTGTCCGCTCAAACTTTTCCTTTGCCATGTCAGCTCCTCAATTCGAACTTGCTAAATCACTTGGATATCGGGACGGGCGACCGCACGCGCGATCGCCCGAACTTATTGATTACTTACCACCCTTGGCGGCCATCACGGCTTCGGCGATATTCTTCGGCGCCTCGGCGTAGTGCTTGAATTCCATGGTGTACGTGGCACGACCTTGCGTAGCCGAACGCAACGCAGTCGAGTAACCGAACATTTCCGACAGCGGCACTTCGGCCTTGATGATCTTGCCACCGCCGACCATGTCGTCCATGCCCTGCACGATGCCGCGGCGGGACGACAGGTCGCCCATCACGGTACCGGTGTAGTCTTCCGGCGTTTCCACTTCCACGGCCATCATCGGCTCGAGCAGGACCGGGTTGGCACGGCGCATGGCCTCCTTGAATGCCATCGAGCCAGCCATCTTGAACGCGTTTTCGTTCGAGTCCACGTCGTGGTACGAACCGAAGGTCAGACGCACCTTCACGTCCACCACCGGATAACCTGCCAGCACGCCGGTGTTGAGCGTGTCCTCGATACCCTTCTGGACTGCCGGGATGAATTCGCGCGGAATCACACCACCCTTGATCTCGTCGAGGAACTCGAAGCCCTTGCCCGGCTCCTGCGGTTCCAGCGTGATCACGGCATGACCGTACTGACCGCGACCACCCGACTGCTTGACGAACTTGCCATCGACATCGGCGGCGATCTTGCGGATCGTTTCGCGATAGGCCACCTGCGGCTTGCCGACGGTCGCTTCCACGCCGAATTCGCGCTTCATGCGGTCGACCAGGATTTCCAGGTGCAGCTCACCCATGCCGGAGATAATGGTCTGGCCCGACTCTTCGTCGGTCTTCACGCGGAACGACGGATCTTCCTGCGCCAGGCGGTTCAGGGCGATACCCATCTTTTCCTGGTCGGCCTTCGTCTTCGGCTCGACAGCCTGCGAGATCACCGGCTCCGGGAATTCCATGCGCTCGAGGATGATCGGGCTGTCCGGATCGCACAACGTGTCACCGGTGGTCGCTTCCTTCAGGCCCACGGCGGCGGCGATGTCGCCGGCCAGCACTTCCTTGATTTCTTCACGCTGGTTGGCGTGCATCTGCACGATACGGCCCAGACGCTCTTTCTTGCCCTTCACGGCATTGAGCACGGTATCGCCCGAGTTGATCTTGCCCGAGTAGACGCGGAAGAAGATCAGCTGGCCGACGAACGGGTCGGTCATGATCTTGAACGCGAGCGCCGAGAACTTCTCGGCATCGTCTGCCTTGCGCTCGACTTCCTTGCCATCTTCGTCCTCGCCCTTGACCGGCGGAATATCGACCGGCGACGGCAGGAACTCGATCACGGCATCCAGCATGCGCTGCACGCCCTTGTTCTTGAACGCGGTACCGCACAGCATCGGCTGGATTTCGCAGGCGATGGTACGCGCGCGCAGACCCTTGACGATTTCCTCTTCGGAAAGCGCACCTTCCTCGAGGTATTTGTTCATCAGGTCTTCGCTCGACTCAGCAGCGGCCTCGACCATTTTCTCGCGCCATTCCGCAGCGACGTCGGTCAGTTCTGCCGGAATGTCCTTGTAGTCGAACTTGGTGCCCTGGCTGGCCTCATCCCAGATGATCGCTTTCATCTTGATCAGGTCGACCACACCCTGGAAACCATCTTCAGCGCCGATGGGCACGACGATGGGCACCGGGTTGGCTTTGAGGCGCAGGCGCAGCTGATCATAGACCTTGAAGAAGTTGGCGCCGGTACGGTCCATCTTGTTCACGAAGGCCAGACGCGGAACGCCGTACTTGTTGGCCTGACGCCACACGGTTTCCGACTGCGGCTGCACGCCACCCACGGCGCAGTAGACCATGCATGCGCCATCCAGCACGCGCATGGAACGCTCCACCTCGATGGTGAAGTCCACGTGGCCCGGGGTGTCGATCACGTTGATGCGGTGCTCGGGGAAGTTGCCGGCCATGCCTTTCCAGAAGGCCGTGGTGGCAGCGGAGGTGATGGTAATACCACGCTCCTGCTCCTGCTCCATCCAGTCCATGGTGGCGGCGCCGTCATGCACCTCACCCAGCTTGTGGTTCACACCGGTGTAGAACAGAATACGTTCACTCGTCGTGGTTTTACCCGCGTCGATGTGCGCGGAAATACCAATGTTACGGTAGCGCTCAATGGGAGTCTTACGAGCCACTTTAATCCTCTTTCGTCTTCGAGGCGCCGGAGTCTGTCGACGGCGCCTCTAACATAAATGGGCGAGGTGTGTGGTACACAGCCCGCCCAGTCACCAACAGCGATGTTTCGCGTCCGCTTAGAAACGGAAGTGCGAGAACGCCTTGTTGGCTTCGGCCATGCGGTGCACTTCGTCACGCTTTTTCATTGCACCGCCACGGCCTTCCGCGGCTTCCAGCAGTTCACCGGCCAGACGCAGGTCCATGGACTTTTCGCTGCGCTTCTTCGCAGCTTCACGCAACCAGCGCATCGACAATGCCGAACGACGCGACGGGCGCACTTCCACAGGCACCTGATAGTTGGCACCGCCCACGCGGCGGCTCTTCACTTCCACAACCGGCTTGACGTTGTTCAGCGCAGCCAGGAACACCTCGATCGGCGACTTGCCGGCTTTCTTTTCGATCTGTTCGAAAGCACCGTAGACAATCCGCTCGGCAACCGACTTCTTGCCGTCAAGCATGATCATGTTCATGAACTTGGCGACTTCAACGTTACCGAACTTCGGATCCGGCAATACTTCCCGCTTGGGGACTTCACGACGACGTGGCATGTTTCTTCCTTTTCAATTCAGTTGAGAGCCCGGCTCTCCAGCCATCGACTGGCACACTTTGCCGCGGATGGCCACTTACTGGACGGCAACGGAAACGTTCCGTTGTACCGCCTGCTGATGACAACGCTGTGTCCGCGAATGGACGCAGTGATTACTTGGCGGCCTTCGGACGCTTCGCGCCGTACTTCGAACGCGCTTGCTTACGGTCTTTCACGCCTTGCAGGTCGAGCGAGCCGCGCACCATGTGGTAGCGCACACCCGGCAAGTCCTTCACACGGCCGCCGCGCAGCAGGATCACCGAGTGCTCCTGCAGGTTGTGGCCTTCGCCGCCGATGTACGAGATGACCTCGAAACCATTGGTCAGACGCACCTTGGCGACCTTACGCAGTGCCGAGTTCGGCTTCTTCGGCGTGGTGGTGTACACACGGGTGCACACGCCACGGCGTTGCGGACAGTTCTCCAGCGCAGGGCTCTTGCTCTTGATGACGGCAGAGCGGCGACGCTTGCGAACCAGTTGGTTGATAGTTGGCATTGTTTCAATCCAGCGTGGTAATGACAAAACACCGCACCGTGAAAACGGCGCGGCAAGCAAATACAATCGGGTATCTGGCACTAGGAAGTGAGCGAACGCTCTCGTGAAACGTGCCGGAACATCAGGCGAATATCAAAGAGCGCAAGCTCGACCGGGGAAATTGCGATGTGCGTGGACGCACGTTCCCCAAAGCCAAAAACTCGAGCCTGACACTATATCCGGAGATTTTCCATTGGTCAACTAGGCCAGCGCGAGCGTTTGCAACAAGGCGGCCCCATAGCGCTCAAGCTTGGCGGCGCCGATACCCGGAATACCCTGCAGATCCGTCAGCGAGGCCGGGGCGCGGCGCGCCAGCTCGGCCAGGGTGGCGTCATGGAAGATCACGTACGCGGGCACGCCGTGCTCGCGGGCAGCGTCGCCCCGCCAGCCGCGCAGGGCATTCCAGCGCGCCAGCGTAGCGGAATCCATCTCGGCCGCATGGTCCACGCGCGCACTGGCAGTCGTCTTGCTTCGGCCGCGCCGCGCCGTTGGCGGCGGCTGCCGCAGGGTAACGCTAACTTCACCTTTGAGAACGGCCCTGGCTGCCGGCGCGAGCAGCAGCGCGCCATGCCCGCCATGGTCAACCTCCAGCAGACCATGCGCGACCAGTTGGCGGAAAATACCCATCCACTGGCTGGCGGAGAACTGCCCGCCGACACCGAAGGTCGAGAGCTTGTCATGCTGCCATTGCCGCACACGTTCGGTGAGCTGGCCGCGCAGGATGTCGGTCAGGTGCGTTGCACCAAAATGCACGCCACTCGCCTGTGCGGCACGGTATACGCAGGACAGCGCCATCTGCGCCTCGCGCGTGCCATCGCATGTCGCGGGCGGCTCGAGGCAGGTATCGCAGTTGCCGCAGGGATGGCTGGCCTCGCCGAAATAACTAAGCAGGCGCTCGCGCCGGCATCCCGCGGTCTCGCACAAGCCGAGCAATGCATCGAGCTTGGCCGAGGAGACGCGCTTGTGCACGGCATCGGCATCCGAGTCGTCGATCATGCGTTTTTGCTGCACCACATCGCCAAGGCCATAGGCCATCCAGGCGTTGGCCGGCAGACCGTCGCGGCCGGCCCGGCCAGTCTCCTGGTAATACCCTTCGACGCTCTTGGGCAGATCGAGGTGTGCCACGAAGCGGACATCTGGCTTATCGATCCCCATCCCAAAGGCGATGGTGGCGACGATGACGATGCCCTCTTCCCGCAGGAACCGCTGCTGGTTCATCTGTCGCACACCGGCATCTAGGCCGGCGTGGTAAGGCAAGGCGTTGATACCCTGGCTCGCCAGCCACTCGGCAGTTTCTTCCACCTTCCGGCGCGACAGGCAATAGACCACCCCGGCGTCGTGCTCGATGCCACCCTTGCCATCCGGACGTCCATGTTCAGCACGGATGAACGCGAGCAATTGGGTACGCGCGTTGTCTTTTTCGACAATACGGTAGCGGATGTTCGGGCGATCGAAACTGGAGACGAATACCTGCGCGTCGTCCAGCGCCAGCCGATGGATGATCTCGTCGCGCGTAACAGCATCCGCCGTCGCTGTCAGCGCGATGCGCGGCACGTCGGGAAACTGCTCGTGCAGAACCGACAGCTGGATGTATTCGGGCCGAAAATCATGTCCCCACTGCGACACGCAATGGGCTTCGTCGATGGCGAAGAGCCCGATGCGGGCACGTTCCAGCAAGCCAAGAAACCGGGGGGTCAGCAGGCGCTCGGGGGCGACATAGAGCAGATCCAGCTCGCCGCGCAGCAATGCGCGTTCGATTTCTGCCGCCTCTGCGCTCGACAAGGTGGAGTTCAGATAAGCGGCATTGACACCCAGTTCCGACAACGCCGCGACCTGGTCTTGCATCAGCGCGATCAACGGCGATACGACGATGCCGACACCGTGCCCCGCACGCTTGCGCAACAGCGCCGGTAGCTGGTAGCACAGCGACTTGCCGCCACCAGTCGGCATCAGCACCAGGCAATCCCCGCCGCCCGCGACATGCTCAATGATGTCGCGCTGCCGATCGCGAAATGCGAAATAGCCGAAGACTTCCTTTAGCAGGGCCAGAGCATCTGACATGACGCGCAGTATCCGTCCATCGATTCAAACAATTCCATAAAAAAACCCGGCCGTCAGATAACGGCCGGGTTCATCAGATTACCCGGCGATCCGGCCCTTGAAACCGGGCCGTGAATCGCACAGCAGGCGGTGCTCAGGCATCGTCCTGCGGCTGGGTCTCGGCAGGTGCCTCGAAAATGAGGTGCTGCTCTTCGTCGGCAATCGCCTGGGCGCGTTCGCGCTCCGCCGCTTCGCGCGTCTTGCGCGCACGGTGGTAGGCCAGACCGGTACCGGCTGGGATGAGACGACCCACGATGACGTTTTCCTTGAGACCGCGCAGATCGTCGACCTTGCCCATGATGGCGGCTTCGGTCAGGACGCGCGTGGTTTCCTGGAACGATGCCGCCGAGATGAAGCTGTCGGTCGACAGCGACGCCTTGGTAATACCGAGCAGCATATTCTCGTAGGTCGCCGGACGCTTGCCTTCGGCGATCACGCGATCGTTTTCGTCGAGGAGCTCGGAGCGTTCCACCTGCTCACCCGGGATGAACTTGGTATCGCCCACGTCGGCCACCTGCACGCGGCGCAGCATCTGACGCACGATCACTTCGATGTGCTTGTCGTTGATCTTCACGCCCTGCAGACGGTACACGTCCTGCACTTCGTCGACGATGTAGGTCGCCAGTTCTTCCACGCCCTTCAGGCGCAGGATGTCGTGCGGATCGGCCGGGCCTTCCACGATCATCTCGCCCTTGTTGACGACCTGGCCATCGTGCACCAGCACCTGCTTTTCCTTGGCGATCAGGAACTCGTGGGCATTGCCGTCGAGATCCGTGATGACCAGGCGTTGCTTGCCCTTGGTGTCCTTGCCGAACGATACGGTACCAGTGACTTCCGCCAGCACCGCAGCGTCCTTCGGCGAACGTGCTTCGAACAGCTCGGCCACACGCGGCAGACCGCCGGTAATGTCGCGGGTCTTCTGCGATTCGGTCGGGATACGTGCCAGCACTTCACCGACGTGCACCTGCTGACCATCTTTTACGGTAATCAGCGCACCGACCTGGAAGCCGATGGTCACGGAGTGGTCCGTACCCGGGATCTTCACTTCGGCGCCGTTGGCGTCGAGCAGCTTGACTTGCGGACGCAGGCCCTTGGTCGCAGCGGTGCGGCGCTTGGCGTCGATCACCACCAGCGTCGACAGGCCCGTCACCTCGTCCATCTGCTTGGCAACGGTCACGCCTTCCTCGACGTTCTCGAACTTGACGGTACCGGTGTACTCCGACACGATCGGACGCGTCAGCGCATCCCACGTCGCCAGCTGGATACCAGCCTTGATGACCTGGCCATCCTGCACCAGCAGCGTTGCACCGTACGGGATTTTGTGACGTTCGCGCTCGCGACCGTGGTCGTCGGTGATCAGCGCTTCGCCCGAACGCGAGATGACGACCTGCTCGCCCTTCGTGTTGGTCACGTAGCGCATCGTCGCCGTGAAGCGGATGGTACCGTTCGACTTGGCTTCGACGCTCGAGGCCACGGCGGAACGCGAGGCTGCGCCACCGATGTGGAAGGTCCGCATGGTCAGCTGCGTGCCCGGCTCACCGATCGACTGCGCCGCGATCACGCCCACGGCTTCACCCGAGTTGACACGCGAACCGCGGCCCAGGTCGCGGCCGTAGCACTGCGCGCACAGACCGTAGCGCGTGTCGCAGGTCAGCGGTGTGCGGACCTTGACCTCGTCCACGCCCAGCGAATCGATCTGGTCGACCAGATCTTCGTCGAGCAGGGTGCCGGCTTCGATCACGGTTTCCTGGGTTTCCGGATTGACCACGTCGTTTGCCGTCACACGGCCGAGAATCCGGTCGCGCAGGGCTTCGATGACTTCACCGCCTTCGACCAACGCCTTCATGGCCACGCCATTGGCAGTGCCGCAATCGTCTTCGACCACCACCAGATCCTGCGTCACATCGACCAGACGACGCGTCAGGTAACCGGAGTTGGCGGTCTTCAGTGCCGTATCGGCCAGACCCTTACGTGCGCCGTGCGTCGAGATGAAGTACTGCAGTACGTTCAGACCTTCGCGGAAGTTCGCGGTAATCGGCGTCTCGATAATCGAGCCATCCGGTTTGGCCATCAGGCCACGCATACCGGCGAGCTGGCGGATCTGTGCCGCCGAACCGCGCGCACCGGAGTCAGCCATCATGTAGATGGCATTGAACGACTCCTGCTTCACGGTCTTGCCTTCGCGGTCCACCACATCTTCGTGCTGGAGCTGCTCCATCATCGCCTTGCCAACCTGGTCGCCGGCGGCGCCCCAAATGTCCACGACGTTGTTGTAGCGCTCCTGGTTGGTCACCAGACCCGACATGTACTGCTTGTCGTATTCCTTCACCTTGGCAGCTGCTTCGGAAATGATCTTTTCCTTCTGCGGCGGGATCAGCATATCGTCGATGGCGATCGAGATACCGGCGCGCGTTGCCAAGCGGAAACCGGACTGCAACAGCTTGTCGGCGAAGATCACGGTCTCGCGCAGGCCGCACTTGCGGAACGAGGTGTTGATCAGGCGCGAGATTTCCTTCTTCTTCAGCGGCTTGTTCAGCACCGAGAACGGCAAGCCCTTCGGCAGGATTTCCGAGAGGATGGCGCGGCCGACGGTGGTCGCCTGCAGGGACGTCTTGGCACGGAAGCGCGCGTCGCCTTCGGCATCCTTGTCGACCAGCTCGTACTCGGTGATACGCACGTTGACGCGCGTCGCCAGTTCGACTTCCTTGTTCTCGTAGGCGCGGATCGCTTCACCGACATCAGCGAAAGTCAGGCCCTCGCCCTTGCCGTTGATCTTGTCGCGGGTCGTGTAGTACAGGCCCAGCACCACGTCCTGCGACGGCACGATCGAGGGATCGCCGTTGGCCGGGAACAGGATGTTGTTCGAGGCCAGCATCAGGGTACGGGCTTCGATCTGGGCTTCGAGCGACAGCGGCACGTGCACGGCCATCTGGTCACCGTCGAAGTCGGCGTTGAACGCCGCGCAGACGAGCGGGTGCAGCTGGATAGCCTTGCCTTCGATCAGTACCGGCTCGAACGCCTGGATACCGAGGCGGTGCAGCGTCGGCGCACGGTTCAGCATGACCGGATGCTCGCGGATCACTTCCTCGAGAATGTCCCACACCACCGGCGTCTGGCTTTCCACTTCCTTCTTCGCCGCCTTGATGGTGGTGGCGATGCCCATGGTTTCGAGCTTGTGGAAGATGAACGGCTTGAACAGCTCGAGCGCCATCAGCTTAGGCAGGCCGCACTGGTGCAGCTTGAGGGTCGGGCCCACCACGATAACCGAACGACCCGAGTAGTCGACACGCTTGCCCAGCAAGTTCTGACGGAAACGACCGCCCTTGCCCTTGATCATCTCGGCCAGCGACTTGAGCGGGCGCTTGTTGGCGCCAGTCATGGCCTTGCCGCGGCGGCCGTTGTCGAGCAGCGAGTCGACGGCTTCCTGCAGCATGCGCTTTTCGTTGCGCACGATGATTTCCGGCGCCTTCAGTTCGAGCAGGCGCTTCAGGCGGTTGTTACGATTGATGACGCGGCGATACAGGTCGTTCAGGTCCGAGGTGGCGAAACGGCCGCCATCCAGCGGCACCAGCGGACGCAGCTCGGGCGGCAGCACCGGCAGCACTTCGAGGATCATCCAGTCCGGCTTGATGCCGGAGCGCTGGAATGCCTCGAGCACCTTCAGGCGCTTGGCGAACTTCTTGATCTTGGCTTCGGAGCCGGTCGCCTGCAGTTCGGCGCGGATCTGTTCGATCTGCTTCTCGATGTCGATGCCGCGCAGCAGTTCACGAATGCCCTCGGCGCCCATCATGGCGACGAACTCGCCCTCGCCATACTCGTCGCACTTCGCGAGGTAGTCGTCCTCGGTCATGATCTGGCTCTTCTTGAGCGGGGTCATGCCGGGCTCGATCACCACGAATGCTTCGAAGTACAGCACGCGCTCGATGTCGCGCAGCGTCATATCGAGCACCATGCCCAGACGCGACGGCAGCGACTTCAGGAACCAGATATGCGCGGTCGGCGCGGCCAGTTCGATATGGCCCATGCGCTCGCGACGCACCTTGGCGAGCGTCACTTCGACGCCGCACTTTTCGCAGATCACGCCACGGTGCTTGAGGCGCTTGTACTTGCCGCACAGGCACTCGTAGTCCTTGATCGGACCAAAGATCTTGGCACAGAACAGGCCATCCCGTTCCGGCTTGAAGGTACGGTAGTTGATGGTTTCCGGCTTCTTCACTTCGCCGTACGACCACGAACGGATTTTTTCAGGCGACGCGAGGCCGATCTTGATCGCGTCGAACTGCTCTTCCTGCTGTACCTGCTTAAAGAGATCGAGCAATGCTTTCATTGCAACTCCTTGTGTGGCTGCCGCGCATCGGGCGCGTCAGCCGTGAACCATTGGCAAAAACCTCAATCGGCCCGGCCAACCTTTCCGGCCGACCGGGCTTGGCGCAATCAGTTGCGCTCCAGATCGATATCGATGCCCAGAGAACGGATTTCCTTGACCAGGACGTTGAACGATTCCGGCATGCCGGCATCGATCGAATGCTCGCCCTTGACGATGTTCTCGTACACCTTGGTCCGGCCATTCACGTCGTCCGACTTCACGGTCAGCATTTCCTGCAGGACGTAGGAGGCGCCGTATGCTTCCAGCGCCCACACTTCCATCTCACCGAAACGCTGGCCGCCGAACTGCGCCTTGCCGCCCAGCGGCTGCTGGGTCACGAGCGAGTACGGACCGGTCGAACGAGCGTGCATCTTGTCGTCGACGAGGTGGTGCAGCTTCAGCATGTGCATCACGCCAAGCGTGACCGGACGCTCGAAAGCTTCGCCAGTGCGGCCATCGTACAGCGTGACCTGCTGGCGCGACGCGGTGAGGCCCATCTCGCGCGCAGTCTCGTCCGGGTAGGCCAGTTCAAGCATGCGGGCGATTTCTTCCTCGTGCGCACCATCGAACACCGGCGTGGCGAACGGCACACCCTTCTTGAGGTTGCCGGCCAGCTCGAGCACTTCGGCGTCCGATAGGCTGGCGATTTCTTCCTGCTTGCCACTCTCGTTGTAGATCTGGCTCAGGAAACCACGCAGTTCGGTCGCCTTGGTCTGCGCCTTGAGCATCGCGCCAATGCGATGGCCGAGGCCCAGCGATGCCCAGCCGAGGTGGGTTTCGAGAATCTGGCCCACGTTCATCCGCGACGGCACGCCCAGCGGGTTGAGCACCACGTCGGCCGGCGTACCGTCGGCCATGTACGGCATGTCTTCGATCGGCACGATCTTCGACACCACACCCTTGTTACCGTGACGGCCGGCCATCTTGTCGCCTGGCTGCAGGCGGCGCTTGACGGCCAGGTAGACCTTGACCATCTTGATCACGCCCGGCGGCAGTTCATCGCCTTGCGTGAGCTTCTTGCGCTTTTCTTCAAAAGCCAGGTCGAACTCGTGGCGCTTCTGCTCGATGGCTTCCTTGACGGCCTCCACCTGTGCGGCGACATCTTCGTCGGCCGGACGGATGTCGAACCAGTGATACTTGTCCAGATCGGCCAGGTATTCCTTGGTCAGCTTGGCACCCTTGGCCAGCTTGCGCGGGCCGCCGTTGACTGTCTTGCCGATCAGCAGCTTCTCGAGACGCATGAAGGCATCGCCCTCGACGATACGCAGCTGGTCATTCAGGTCGAGACGGTAACGCTTCAGTTCCTCGTCGATGATCGACTGGGCGCGCTTGTCGCGCGTCACGCCTTCACGCGTGAAGACCTGCACGTCGATCACCGTACCGTTCATCCCCGAAGGAACGCGCAGCGAGGTGTCCTTCACGTCCGATGCCTTCTCGCCGAAGATGGCGCGCAGCAGCTTCTCTTCCGGCGTCAGCTGGGTTTCGCCCTTCGGCGTGACCTTGCCGACCAGCACGTCGCCAGCCTCGACTTCGGCGCCGATGTAGGTGATGCCCGACTCGTCAAGACGGCTCAGCTGCGACTCTGCGAGGTTTGAGATATCGCGCGTGATTTCTTCCGGCCCGAGCTTGGTATCGCGCGCGACCACGCTCAACTCCTCGATGTGGATCGAGGTGTAGCGGTCTTCTGCGACGACACGTTCGGAGATCAGGATCGAGTCTTCGAAGTTGTAGCCGTTCCACGGCATGAACGCCACCAGCATGTTCTGGCCCAGTGCCAGTTCGCCCAGGTCGGTCGAGGCGCCGTCGGCGATGACGTCGCCACGGGCCACGTTGTCGCCCATGCGCACCATCGGACGCTGGTTGATGTTGGTGTTCTGGTTGGAACGCGTGTACTTGATCAGATTGTAGATATCGACGCCGACTTCACCGGCCACCGCCTCGTCATCGTTCACGCGGATCACGATACGGTTGGCATCGACGTAGTCCACGACGCCACCACGCATGGCCTGCACCGCGGTACCCGAGTCGACGGCCACCGTACGCTCGATGCCGGTACCGACGAGCGGCTTGTCCGGACGCAGGCACGGCACGGCCTGACGCTGCATGTTGGCGCCCATCAGTGCGCGGTTTGCATCGTCGTGCTCGAGGAACGGCACCAGCGAGGCTGCGGCCGAGACGATCTGCGACGGTGCCACGTCGATGTACTGCACGCGGTCCGGCGTGACCATCAGCGTTTCACCGGCTTCGCGCGCCGACACCAGTTCGTCGACCAGACGGTTGTTTTCGTCCACCGTGGCGTTGGCCTGGGCGATCACGTACTTGCCTTCCTCGATGGCGGACAGGTAGTCGATCTGGTCGGTCAGCTTGCCGTCCTCGATCTTGCGATACGGGGTTTCGAGGAAGCCAAACTCGTTCAGGCGAGCATACAGTGCCAGCGAGTTGATCAGACCGATGTTCGGACCTTCTGGCGTTTCGATCGGGCACACACGACCATAGTGCGTCGGGTGCACGTCGCGCACCTCGAAGCCAGCGCGTTCACGCGTCAGGCCGCCCGGGCCGAGTGCGGAAACGCGGCGCTTGTGGGTGATTTCCGACAGCGGGTTGGTCTGGTCCATGAACTGCGACAGCTGCGACGAACCGAAGAATTCGCGGATGGCGGACGAGATCGGCTTGCTGTTGATCAGGTCGTGCGGCATCAGGTTTTCGGTTTCGGCCTGGCCGAGGCGTTCCTTGACGGCGCGCTCGACACGCGACAGGCCGGCACGGAACTGGTTTTCCGCCAGTTCGCCGACGCAACGCACGCGACGATTGCCGAGGTGGTCGATGTCGTCGACCTCGCCCTTGCCGTTGCGCAGGTTCACAAGGATCTTGATGGTATCGAGGATGTCTTCATCCTCCAGCACCATCTTGCCTTCGCCAGTCGGGCGGCCGAGGCGGCTGTTAACCTTCATGCGGCCCACACGCGACAGGTCGTACGCGTCTTCGCTGTAGAACAGGCGCTGGAACAGCGCTTCGACCGCATCTTCGGTCGGCGGCTCGCCCGGGCGCATCATGCGGTAAATGGCGATCCGCGCAGCCGTCTGGTCGGCGGTCTCGTCGGTACGCAGGGTCTGCGAGATGTACGGACCTTGATCCAGATCGTTGGTGTACAGCGTCTGGATGGACGTGACGCCCGCTTCGCGCAGCTGCGCCAGCAGGGTTTCCGTCAGCTCGTCGTTGGCGTTGGCGATCACTTCGCCGGTGTCGCCGTCGATGATGTTCTTGGCCAGCACACGGCCCAGCAGATAGTCTTCCGGCACGCTGATCAGCTTGGTACCGGCGCTGTCGAGATCGCGGATGTGCTTGGCATTGATCCGCTTGTCCTTCTCGACCACGACCTTGCCGTTCTTGTCGGCGATGTCGAAGCGCGCCACTTCGCCGCGAAGGCGTTCGGGCACGAACTCCATCTGCGCGCCTTCAGCTTGCAGGGTGAAGTTGTCGAACACGAAGAAGTGGGCCAGGATCTGTTCCGGCGTGAGGCCGATCGATTTCAGCAGAATCGTGACCGGCATCTTACGGCGGCGGTCGACGCGGAAGTACAGGACGTCCTTCGGATCGAACTCGAAGTCGAGCCACGAGCCGCGGTAAGGAATGATACGGGCCGAGAACAGCAGCTTGCCCGAGCTGTGGGTCTTACCCTTGTCGTGCTCGAAGAACACGCCCGGCGAGCGGTGCAGCTGCGAGACGATGACACGCTCGGTGCCGTTGATGACGAACGAGCCGGTGGAGGTCATGAGCGGAATCTCGCCCATGTAGACCTCCTGCTCCTTGATTTCCTTGACCTTGGTCGGATTCTCGCGGTCGTTGATAACCAGGCGCACCTTGGCACGCAGGGCCGAATGGAACGTCAGGCCGCGCTGCTGACACTCCTTGACGTCAAACGGCGGGTTGGACAGGTGGAAGGAGACGAACTCCATGCGCGCCAGTCCGTTGTGGGAAACAATCGGAAAAATGGCATTGAACGCTGCCTGCAGCCCTTCGCTCTTGCGCTTGGTCGGCGGCGTGTCAGCCTGCAGAAACTGCGCATAGGATTCGATCTGGGTGGCAAGCAGGAAAGGAACCTGGTGGACGGTCGCGCGTTTCGCAAAGCTCTTGCGAATACGCTTCTTTTCGGTGAAGCTGTACGCCATGGGATCTCCGAATCATCGCAAGCCCGAACCACTCCGTGGAGCCCGTGCGTGCTTGAGGTGTTCAGCGACTGGTGACGGGGATTTGGCGGTTGGCCGCTACCAACCTCTGGCTGACGGTGCCGCGCGCAGCGATGCCTGGCAGACACCGCCGGGAACACCCGACCAAACTTGTCTTCTGCAGTCGGTTCAGAAGACAAATATCAGCGGCCTCAGGAGCGGCTGGTATTTGGCCTCTGTCATGCACCCAGACCCTTTACTTTAGGGCAGGTTTGACATCACATCCGTAAAACAGGTCCCGCAAAGCGCAAAAAGCTGGCACGGGAATCCCCGTTGCCAGCCTCATGCGCGCGATGCGTAAGCATCGCGCGAAGCACCTTACTTGATTTCAACCTTGGCGCCAGCTTCTTCAAGCTTCTTCTTGGCTTCTTCGGCGGCGACCTTGGGCACGGCTTCCTTGATGGTCTTCGGAGCGCCGTCGACCAGGTCCTTGGCTTCCTTCAGACCCAGGCCCGTCAGTTCGCGCACGGCCTTGATGGTGCTGACCTTGTTCGCGCCGGCGTCAACCAGGATCACGTTGAACTCGGTCTGCTCTTCAGCGGCGGCGGCAGCGCCGCCAGCAGCCGGGCCAGCCACTGCCAGGGCGGCAGCCGACACGCCAAACTTCTCTTCGAACGCCTTGACGAGGTCGTTCAGTTCCATGACGGACATCGAGGCAACGTGCTCGAGGATGTCTTCTTTCGTAATAGCCATTTGGAATAACTCCTAGATGTGATTCGGTATCGTAGTGCGATCTTGCGTCGAGAAGATGCCGCGGCCCTTAGGCTGCCGCGCCCTCTTCGCTTTGCTTCTTGGCAGCCAGCGCGGCCAGGCCACGGGCAAAGCCCGAAACCGGTGCCTGCATGACGCCCAGCAGCTTGGCCAGCAGCTCTTCGCGGCTCGGGATCGACGCCAGCGCCTTCACGGCGTTGCTGTCGAGCACCTGGCCGTCATACGAACCTGCGCGAATGACCAGCTTGTCGTTGGTCTTCGCGAAGTCGTTGAGCACCTTGGCCGAGGCCACTGCATCTGCGGAAAAACCGTAGATCAGCGGACCGGTCATGTGCTGCGACAGCTCTGCGAACGGCGTACCTTCGACGGCACGACGGGCCAGCGTGTTCTTGAGAACACGCAGATAGACGCCCTGCTCACGCGCTTTCACGCGCAGCTGGGTCAGATCGCCAACCGTGATACCGCGATATTCAGCAACGACGATGGTCTGGGCATTGGCGACCTGCGCCGATACCTCAGCAACGACGGCCTTCTTATCTTCAATATTGAGTGGCACGGTTTTGCTCCAAATTGACAGCTTTCCACAGGGGACAGACTGTCAGTCCAAAAGAACGGCGTCCGACTGGCACACATCACTCTGGAATTCCAAAGTCACTGCATCCCTTCGGGGTCGCCATCTGCGTTGGCCGCCACGGTATCGCTACCCCAGCAATTAAGGCGTGATGTTCGAGGCACGGGACCTCCTGCATCGACACCGCCAACGGTCTTTGATAACCAGCCGCTCCGGCGCTGTTGCTGCCAGGGCGACTGCCCAAAGTCCTGTCGAACTGCCCGGAGGCACTCCGACGTATTCTGTTGCCACTGTGCAGTGTTATCAGGACCGCACAGCCGCGGGCGCCAGGCGCCCGCGGTTCAATCTCAAGCAGCCAGCGAGGCCTGGTCGATCCGCACGCCCACGCCCATGGTGGACGAGACAGCGATCTTGCGCAGGTACACCCCCTTGCTGGTGGCCGGCTTGGCCTTGTTCAGCGCCTCGAGCAGTGCGGCGAGGTTGCGCTTGAGCGCTGCGTCCTCGAACGAACGGCGGCCGATGGTGGCGTGGATGATACCGGCCTTGTCGACACGGAACTGCACCTGACCGGCCTTGGCGTTCTTCACGGCCGTGGCCACGTCCGGCGTCACGGTGCCGACCTTCGGGTTCGGCATCAAGCCACGCGGACCGAGGATCTGGCCCAGCGTACCGACGATACGCATCGTGTCCGGCGAAGCGATCACGATGTCAAAGTCCATCTGGCCAGCCTTGATCTGTTCTGCCAGATCTTCCATGCCAACGATTTCGGCGCCAGCGGCCTTGGCTTGCTCGGCCTTGTCACCCTGGGCGAACACGGCGACGCGCACCGACTTGCCGGTACCGGCAGGCAGCACGACGGAACCACGGACAACCTGGTCCGACTTCTTGGCATCGATGCCGAGCTGCACGGCCACGTCGATCGACTCGTCGAACTTGGCGCGGGCGCATTCCTTGACGAGCGACAGGGCTTCGTCAACCGGATAGAACTTGGTGCGCTCGACCTTGGCCTTGTTGGCCGCAACGCGCTTGGAAAGCTTAGCCATTTACAGACCCTCCACCGTGATACCCATCGAGCGGGCGCTGCCAGCGATCGTGCGAACTGCTGCATCCATGTCGGCTGCGGTCAGATCGGCGTTCTTCGTCTTGGCGATTTCTTCAGCTTGCGCGCGCGTGATCGAACCGACCTTGTCGGTATGCGGCTTGGACGAGCCCTTCGTCACGTTGGCTGCCTTCTTGATCAGCACCGTTGCGGGCGGTGACTTCATCACGAAGGTGAAGCTCTTGTCCGCGAAGGCGGTAATCACCACCGGAATCGGCAGACCCGGTTCCATGGCCTGCGTGGAGGCATTGAATGCCTTGCAGAATTCCATGATGTTCAGACCGCGCTGACCCAGTGCGGGGCCGACGGGCGGCGACGGATTTGCTTTACCAGCCGGAATTTGCAGCTTGATAAAGCCAACGATTTTCTTGGCCATTTAAAACTCCAATCAGAACCCACCGAAGCGGATCCGTTGAGTGATAGCGCATGGCACGGATACATCCGGCACATGCTCCTCTTTGTCTTCCCAAACCGCGGAAGATGCTGACGCCCCGGCATATCGCCAGGGTGTCAAATTCCTAAACCTTCTCGACCTGGCCGAACTCCAGTTCGACCGGAGTGGCGCGGCCAAAAATCGTGACCGAGACGCGCAGGCGCGACTTCTCGTAATTCACTTCCTCGACGTTGCCATTGAAGTCGGTAAACGGACCTTCCTTGACGCGGACCATCTCGCCCACTTCGAACAGGGTCTTCGGCCGTGGCTTCTCGACGCCTTCCTGCATCTGGGTCATGATCTTGTCGACTTCCTTCTGGGAAATCGGCGTCGGACGGTTACGCGCGCCGCCCACGAAACCAGTCACCTTGCTGGTGTTCTTCACCAGGTGCCAGGTCTCATCGGTCATTTCCATCTCGACCAGCACGTAGCCCGGGAAGAAGCGACGCTCGGTCACTGACTTCTGGCCACCTTTCATTTCCACGACTTCTTCCGACGGCACCAGGATGCGGCCGAACTTGGTCTGCATGCCCTCGCGCTCGATGCGCTCCTGCAGGGCACGCTGCACGCTCTTCTCCATGCCGGAATAGGCATGCACCACATACCAACGCTTGTTGGAGGGCGCCTCAGGAGTCTGCGGCGTATCGTTCGTGACGTTATCGGTCATAGGCCCACCTTTTATTTCCAGCCCAGAATGAGCGAAAACACCACCCATTCGATCAGCTTGTCGGCACCCCACAGGAACAGCGACATGACCAGGACGAAGGCAAACACAATGCCGGTCATCTGCAAGCTTTCCTTGCGCGTCGGCCAGACAACCTTGCGGACTTCCCGATACGATTCGCGTGCGAAACCGATGAATTCCTTGCCGGGCGTCGAAACAAACACGACGACCAGGCCCAGCACGATCCCGCCGATCAGCGCGCCGGCGCGGACATAGGCAGGTTGCTGCGCGAGGACATAGAAGCCCACGATACCTGCCAGCACCAGCAGGAATGCGAGAAACAGCATCCACTTGCCGCTCGAGGCATTGACTGTTTCGACGTTCGGATTGGCCATGTTTCGCAAACGAGACTAAGCCGCGTCACGCTACACTGCGCAACGCGGCTGATTGAATGGCAGGGGCAGAGGGAATCGAACCCCCAACCTTCGGTTTTGGAGACCGACGCTCTGCCAATTGAGCTATGCCCCTAAAACAGCTTTGGGGTTAGCCGATTTCGACCAACCCCAATGTTTCCGAGCACGGCAGGTTGAGGGCCGCACCCGGAATGTTACTTCATGATCAGGCGATGATCTTGGCGACGACGCCGGCGCCGACGGTACGGCCGCCTTCGCGGATGGCGAAGCGCAGGCCTTCTTCCATGGCGATCGGAGCGATCAGCTTGACGGTGATCGTCACGTTGTCACCCGGCATCACCATTTCCTTGTCGGCCGGCAGTTCGATCGAGCCGGTCACGTCCGTCGTACGGAAGTAGAACTGCGGGCGATAGTTGTTGAAGAACGGCGTGTGACGGCCACCTTCGTCCTTGCCCAGAATGTACACCTCGGCCGTGAAGTGCGTATGCGGCTTGATCGAGCCCGGCTTGCACAGCACTTGACCACGCTCCACTTCTTCACGCTTCGTGCCGCGCAGCAGGATACCGACGTTGTCGCCTGCCTGACCCTGGTCCAGCAGCTTGCGGAACATTTCCACGCCGGTGCAGGTCGTCTTGACGGTGTCGCGGATACCCACGATTTCGATTTCTTCGCCGACCTTGATGATGCCGCGCTCGACACGGCCGGTCACCACGGTGCCGCGACCCGAGATCGAGAACACGTCTTCCACCGGCATCAGGAAGGTACCGTCGATGGCACGTTCCGGCGTCGGGATGTACGTGTCCAGCGCTTCGGCCAGCGCCAGGATGGCCTGTTCGCCCAGTTCGCCCTTGTCGCCTTCCAGCGCCAGCTTGGCCGAACCCTTGATGATCGGGGTGTCGTCACCCGGGAAGTCGTACTTCGAGAGCAGTTCGCGCACTTCCATTTCGACCAGCTCGAGCAGCTCGGCGTCGTCGACCATGTCGCACTTGTTCAGGAACACGATGATGTACGGCACGCCAACCTGACGGGCCAGCAGGATGTGCTCACGCGTTTGCGGCATCGGGCCGTCAGCGGCCGAGCACACCAGGATCGCGCCGTCCATCTGGGCGGCACCGGTAATCATGTTCTTCACGTAGTCAGCGTGGCCCGGGCAGTCAACGTGGGCGTAGTGACGGTTCTGCGTTTCGTATTCGACGTGTGCAGTGTTGATGGTAATACCGCGGGCCTTTTCTTCCGGCGCTGCGTCGATTTCGTCGTACTTCTTGGCTTCGCCGCCAAATTTCGCCGACAGCACCGTCGCGATCGCTGCCGTCAGCGTCGTCTTGCCATGGTCAACGTGACCAATCGTGCCTACGTTCACGTGCGGCTTTGTCCGCTCAAACTTTTCCTTTGCCATCTCGCGACTCCTGGTTGCGACCGTGATTGTGCGGTGCTGCTGTTACGATTTAAGTGGTGCCCATGGGCAGGATCGAACTGCCGACCTCTCCCTTACCAAGGGAGTGCTCTACCACTGAGCCACATGGGCGAATCTTGCTACGAAACCAACTTTGGCACGCAAACTCTGGAGCGGGTGAAGGGAATCGAACCCTCGTCATAAGCTTGGAAGGCTTCTGCTCTACCATTGAGCTACACCCGCATGGGCGACTTCTTCACCTGTCTTGCCAGGTTTACTGCCAGTAAATTTGGTGGAGAGGGCTGGATTCGAACCAGCGTAGGCGTAAGCCAACAGATTTACAGTCTGCCCCCTTTAGCCACTCGGGCACCTCTCCGCAGAGAACTTGCAATTATGCGCATACTCATAGCGCATGTCAATCACTTCCCGAGAATTTTCAAGATATGCGACCGGCTTCCATTCCATTGCCACTGCGCGTGGCAGGCCGCCCGCCGGTCTTCCAGACAGTCGCAGACGAGGCGCTCACTGGAGAGTGGCTGTATGCGCACTAGCACCTCGCATGAGCCAGTCGAAAGGCATCTCGAGCACCTCCGAAGGGGCTTGCAGCCACCTTACTGCGCATGACGCCCCACTTGGAGCCCAGCAATCGCCCTGCGCGTCATACGATCACCGGGGGAACCTGCCCGGGACCGTCAAGAGTGGGAGAGGCGGCATGATGTGAGATGCATGACTCATACCGCGACGCAGCATGCCGCTGCGATGGATATCATCACACAAAGCGGGCAAACAATAGCGCAAACGCGCTGCTGCTGAGAACTGGTAGTGCCAAGGACGCTAGGGCCCGCGGGAGCGCGGGCCCTATGCCGCCTCCTTGCCGCCCGAGCGCCAGACACGGGGAGAGTGCCTGGACATAAACGCAAGCAATCCAGCTGATGACTGAACCAGCATTCATGTGGATGCTGCTGGAATGTTCCGGGAAGGCAGGCGAGAGGGCAATGCAACCGGATCAAGGATGTGAGCACTGGCCGGAGTGAATCGCTGCAGAAGGGGGACGAATGAAGGGTTAGGTGGAATGGAGCCTGGAAGCCGATATTGCGCGGGCGGGCGCTATGGTGATTCTGTCGCTGTAAAAGCAAAACCCCCACAAGCGTGAGCTTGCGGGGGTTTTAAAGGAGAGCCTGGCGATTACCTACTTTCACACGGGAATCCGCACTATCATCGGCGTGGAGTCGTTTCACGGTCCTGTTCGGGATGGGAAGGGGTGGTACCAACTCGCTATGATCACCAGGCATGACTTGTTGTTTCGCTGCAGAGGTCAACGAAACCAATCGGGGATGTAGTCGTGCAGCGTTGCTGCACGTGGAATGGGTTGTAACTGAATCAGGCACAAGCTGGTTTCAACCTGCGAAACATACTTGTTATAGGATCAAGCCTCACGGGCAATTAGTACTGGTTAGCTTAACGCATTACTGCGCTTCCACACCCAGCCTATCAACGTCCTGGTCTCGAACGACCCTACAGGGGAATCAAGTTCCCAGGGATATCTCATCTTCAGGCAAGTTTCCCGCTTAGATGCTTTCAGCGGTTATCTCTTCCGTACATAGCTACCCTGCGATGCCTCTGGCGAGACAACAGGTACACCAGCGGTACGTCCACTCCGGTCCTCTCGTACTAGGAGCAGCCCCCGTCAAATATCCAACGCCCACGGCAGATAGGGACCAAACTGTCTCACGACGTTTTAAACCCAGCTCACGTACCTCTTTAAATGGCGAACAGCCATACCCTTGGGACCGGCTACAGCCCCAGGATGAGATGAGCCGACATCGAGGTGCCAAACACCGCCGTCGATATGAACTCTTGGGCGGTATCAGCCTGTTATCCCCAGAGTACCTTTTATCCGTTGAGCGATGGCCCTTCCATACAGAACCACCGGATCACTATGTCCTGCTTTCGCACCTGCTCGACTTGTCGGTCTCGCAGTTAAGCACGCTTTTGCCATTGCACTTTAGGCACGATGTCCGACCGTACCAAGCGTACCTTCGAACTCCTCCGTTACAGTTTGGGAGGAGACCGCCCCAGTCAAACTGCCCACCATACACTGTCCCCGACCCGGATTCACGGGCCAAGGTTAGAACCTCAAACAAACCAGGGTGGTATTTCAAGGATGGCTCCACGCAGACTGGCGTCCACGCTTCAAAGCCTCCCACCTATCCTACACAGATCGGTTCAAAGTCCAATGTAAAGCTGCAGTAAAGGTTCATGGGGTCTTTCCGTCTAGCCGCGGGGAGATTGCATCATCACAAACACTTCAACTTCGCTGAGTCTCGGGAGGAGACAGTGTGGCCATCGTTACGCCATTCGTGCAGGTCGGAACTTACCCGACAAGGAATTTCGCTACCTTAGGACCGTTATAGTTACGGCCGCCGTTTACCGGGACTTCAATCAAGAGCTTGCACCCCATCATTTAATCTTCCGGCACCGGGCAGGCGTCACACCCTATACGTCCACTTTCGTGTTTGCAGAGTGCTGTGTTTTTATTAAACAGTCGCAGCCACCAATTTTTTGCAACCCCTTCACCCTCCTGGCGCAGGCCAGTCAAGCTACAAGGGCGTACCTTATCCCGAAGTTACGGTACCAATTTGCCGAGTTCCTTCTCCCGAGTTCTCTCAAGCGCCTTAGAATACTCATCTCGCCCACCTGTGTCGGTTTGCGGTACGGTCTTGTTAAACTGAAGCTTAGAGGCTTTTCTTGGAACCACTTCCGATTGCTTCGCGGCACAAGGCCACTCGTCCCAACCCCTTGAATTACGCGCCCGGATTTGCCTAAGCGCCTTCTCTGAGTCAGAAACCGGGACATCCAACACCCGGACAACCTTCCGCGATCCGTCCCCCCATCGCATTTAACAATGGTGCAGGAATATTAACCTGCTTCCCATCAGCTACGCATCTCTGCCTCGCCTTAGGGGCCGACTAACCCTACGCCGATGAACGTTGCGTAGGAAACCTTGGGCTTACGGCGAGGGGGCTTTTCACCCCCTTTATCGCTACTCATGTCAGCATTCGCACTTCTGATACCTCCAGCATCCTTTACAAGACACCTTCACAGGCTTACAGAACGCTCTCCTACCATGCGTGCAAGCACGCATCCGCAGCTTCGGTGTATTGCTTAGCCCCGTTACATCTTCCGCGCAGGACGACTCGATCAGTGAGCTATTACGCTTTCTTTAAAGGGTGGCTGCTTCTAAGCCAACCTCCTGACTGTTTTAGCCTTCCCACTTCGTTTCCCACTTAGCAATACTTAGGGACCTTAGCTGGCGGTCTGGGTTGTTTCCCTCTTGACACCGGACGTTAGCACCCGATGTCTGTCTCCCGTGATTGAACTCTTCGGTATTCGGAGTTTGCTATGGCGAAGTAATCCGCAATGGACCCCACAACCATGACAGTGCTCTACCCCCGAAGGTTAGACACGAGGCACTACCTAAATAGTTTTCGGAGAGAACCAGCTATTTCCAGACTTGTTTAGCCTTTCACCCCTATCCACAGCTCATCCCCTAATTTTTCAACATTAGTGGGTTCGGTCCTCCAGTACGTGTTACCGCACCTTCAACCTGGCCATGGATAGATCGTCTGGTTTCGGGTCTACACCCAGCGACTGAACGCCCTATTCGGACTCGCTTTCGCTACGCCTTCCCTAGTCGGTTAAGCTTGCCACTGAATGTAAGTCGCTGACCCATTATACAAAAGGTACGCCGTCACCCCCGAAGAGGCTCCGACTGTTTGTATGCATGCGGTTTCAGGATCTATTTCACTCCCCTCCCGGGGTTCTTTTCGCCTTTCCCTCACGGTACTGGTTCACTATCGGTCGATTACGAGTATTTAGCCTTGGAGGATGGTCCCCCCATCTTCAGACAGGATTTCACGTGTCCCGCCCTACTTGTCGTACACCTAGTTCCACAAATCAGTTTTCGCATACAGGGCTATCACCTGCTATGGCCGGACTTTCCATCCCGTTTTGCTAACTGTTCTGCTAAAGAGTACAAGGCTGTTCCCATTTCGCTCGCCGCTACTTTGGGAATCTCGGTTGATTTCTTTTCCTGCGGCTACTTAGATGTTTCAGTTCACCGCGTTCGCTTCCGTAACCTATGGATTCAGTTACGGATGACCCATTCGGGCCGGGTTTCCCCATTCGGACATCTCCGGATCAAAGCTTGTTTGCCAGCTCCCCGAAGCTTTTCGCAGGCTACCACGTCCTTCTTCGCCTGTAATCGCCAAGGCATCCACCACATGCACTTGTTCGCTTGACCCTATAACGAGTATGTCTCGAAAGACTTTGCTCATTACAGGTTGAGTTTTAGCGTTGTGCCGTATTCCAAGTCATCTTTCGATCACTTAAATACTTTTGATACAATCACAACCCGATATCGCGTTTGTATGTGCGCCTCATCAACGCACCGCGATATCTTTACTACATCCCTAATTGTTAAAGAACAGCCGAGTTTGCTTTTTCAAGCGCTCGTCTTGGCTATGCCAAACGCAAGCACACTCGCATGTGCTTGCGTTTAGCATTCCAATTCCAAAGGTGTGGTGGAGGATGACGGGATCGAACCGACGACCCCCTGCTTGCAAAGCAGGTGCTCTCCCAGCTGAGCTAATCCCCCATCTGTGAAGCTCGGATCCTTGCGAACCCATCCTGCAACACGCCTTGAATGGTGGGTCTGGTAGGACTTGAACCTACGACCCCCGCCTTATCAAGACGGTGCTCTAACCACCTGAGCTACAGACCCTTGGCTGTAACATCAAACAAACCGATAAGTGTGGACGCCTGCTTTTGAATGCACGCTTTGAAAGGAGGTGATCCAGCCGCACCTTCCGATACGGCTACCTTGTTACGACTTCACCCCAGTCATGAACCCTACCGTGGTAATCGCCCTCCTTGCGGTTAGGCTAACTACTTCTGGTAAAGCCCACTCCCATGGTGTGACGGGCGGTGTGTACAAGACCCGGGAACGTATTCACCGCGGCATGCTGATCCGCGATTACTAGCGATTCCAGCTTCACGTAGTCGAGTTGCAGACTACGATCCGGACTACGATGCATTTTCTGGGATTAGCTCCACCTCGCGGCTTGGCAACCCTCTGTATGCACCATTGTATGACGTGTGAAGCCCTACCCATAAGGGCCATGAGGACTTGACGTCATCCCCACCTTCCTCCGGTTTGTCACCGGCAGTCTCTCTAGAGTGCTCTTGCGTAGCAACTAAAGACAAGGGTTGCGCTCGTTGCGGGACTTAACCCAACATCTCACGACACGAGCTGACGACAGCCATGCAGCACCTGTGTCCACTTTCCCTTTCGGGCACCTAATGCATCTCTGCTTCGTTAGTGGCATGTCAAGGGTAGGTAAGGTTTTTCGCGTTGCATCGAATTAATCCACATCATCCACCGCTTGTGCGGGTCCCCGTCAATTCCTTTGAGTTTTAATCTTGCGACCGTACTCCCCAGGCGGTCAACTTCATGCGTTAGCTTCGTTACTAAGGAAATGAATCCCCAACAACTAGTTGACATCGTTTAGGGCGTGGACTACCAGGGTATCTAATCCTGTTTGCTCCCCACGCTTTCGTGCATGAGCGTCAGTGTTATCCCAGGGGGCTGCCTTCGCCATCGGTATTCCTCCACATCTCTACGCATTTCACTGCTACACGTGGAATTCTACCCCCCTCTGACACACTCTAGCCTTGCAGTCACAAATGCAATTCCCAGGTTAAGCCCGGGGATTTCACATCTGTCTTACAAAACCGCCTGCGCACGCTTTACGCCCAGTAATTCCGATTAACGCTCGGACCCTACGTATTACCGCGGCTGCTGGCACGTAGTTAGCCGGTCCTTATTCTTCCGGTACCGTCATCCCCCCGAGGTATTATCCCAAGGGATTTCTTTCCGGACAAAAGTGCTTTACAACCCGAAGGCCTTCTTCACACACGCGGCATTGCTGGATCAGGCTTTCGCCCATTGTCCAAAATTCCCCACTGCTGCCTCCCGTAGGAGTCTGGGCCGTGTCTCAGTCCCAGTGTGGCTGATCGTCCTCTCAGACCAGCTACTGATCGTCGCCTTGGTAGGCCTTTACCCCACCAACTAGCTAATCAGATATCGGCCGCTCCTATAGCGTGAGGCCTTGCGGTCCCCCACTTTCACCCTCAGGTCGTATGCGGTATTAGCTAATCTTTCGACTAGTTATCCCCCACTACAGGGCACGTTCCGATATATTACTCACCCGTTCGCCACTCGCCACCAGGTGCAAGCACCCGTGCTGCCGTTCGACTTGCATGTGTAAGGCATGCCGCCAGCGTTCAATCTGAGCCAGGATCAAACTCTATAGTTTAAATCCAAGTTTTCGCTCTTACTCGAGCGGTCGCTCTCATCAGAATCTGACGATAGATGTTTCCATCTACCTCATACTTCTGTGTGAGCACTTCATATTACTTTAGCTAGAGGCCGAAACCTCCGCATCCGCAACCAAGCGCCCACACTTATCGGCTGTTTGTTTGTTAAAGATCTTCAGTCACTGAACTTTGTCCAACTGACTTTGTACTGCTCACCTCTTACTGCTTCGTTCTGCGCTGCGTTCGTTGCAGCAGAGAAACGAGATTATGAAGAGCTTTTACCTCTTCGTCAACTACTTTCTGAAATCTTTTTTATCCAGACCCCAGCGCAGTCAACTCGCAGCACTCATCCAAATTCCCCGGAGAGCACCACCCAGCAAGCTTCGGCAGATTTCTCATCCACCCCACTCACCGTCACCACCCAAACCCCGCCGCCGCTTGCGCTGCGTCGCTGTTCTGTAGCGAGGGCCGAATCTTAGGCAACTTTTGGAGGCTTGGCAAGTGTTTTCTTATAATTGTTATTTGAGGCTGTTAAAGAGGCCGGATAACCGGCCTGCGATTCCGGCGATGGAGCCCTCGGCTCCCCCGCATCAAATCCTCAGCCAGCCTGTATGGCTCGCCCGGATTCCGGAGCAAGCCCAACCACACTCGCGTACGCCGCTCATGCCACTTTCCACCCCACCTTCTGCCGCAGCCCCCGACCAGACCGACGAGGCTATCCGGGCGGAGACCGTCCGCTGGCTGGAACGCGCGGTCATCGGGCTGAATCTGTGTCCATTCGCGAAGAGCGTCCATGTGAAAGGGCAGATTCGTTATGTCGTTTCGCGCCACGCATCGACAGAGGGCCTGCTGGAGCAACTCGAAGTCGAACTCAAGGCCCTTGCCGAAACAGATGCGGAAGTCGTCGATACGACCGTGATGATCTGTCCACATGCCCCCCAGGATTTCACCGCGTTCAATGATCTGTTGACATTGGCCGACCTGACGCTTGCGTCGCTGGGGCTGCGGGGCAGGCTGCAGATTGCTAGTTTCCACCCGAATTACCGGTTTGACGGGAACGAGCCGGAGGCCATCGAAAACTACACGAACCGCGCTCCATATCCGATACTTCATCTGCTGCGCGAGGCGAGCATCGACCGCGCCGTGGCCGCCGTGCCGGACGCCGCCGACATCTATGAGCGCAATGAAGCGACCATGCGCGCGCTGGGCCACGCAGGCTGGAAAGACCTATGGAAGCCGTAGCCGCGGCAGGCTGAACGGGTGGCGACACCTTCTTTTTGCAAGCGCTCTGGGTACAATCACGCCATGCAATATATCCACGTCGTTAACGGCGATATCGCCGGCAATGTCCTGCGCCAGGCACTCGCCCAGGCAGCCCGCCCCGACACGGTCATCGTGCTGCGTGACGACCTGGCGGTGGGCCCGCTGACGGATGTCGACGGCGCAGGCGTGCAGCGCGCCCAGTTCTGGCAGCGCGTGGCACCGAATAGCGGCATCGACTTTGCGTTGGAGATGCGGGCGGCGCTGGGACAACTGCAGGAATTGAAAACCGGGGATACCGAGATTGCCATCTGGCACGGCCAGAGTGCCTCGGACCAGCTGATGCTGCGCCGCGTGGTGTTTCACATGCACCAGTTTCCGCAGCGGATCAACGAGGTTGCGCTTGATGCGCGCGAACTCGAGGTGCCATTGCAGCGTAATCTGACCAGCATCGGCATGTACCCGCCGGCGCGCCTGGCCCGCCGGTTTTCCACCATCGCGCCCGTTTCGGTCCTGCGTCTTGGCCGGCTGGGTTACGAGTGGCAGCAGTGCGTGCGCGAAAACGCGGACGTCCGGCTGTGGAAAGGCAACACCCTCGTGCCGGCGGCGTACTACAACGTCGACGAAGTGATTCTGGAGTACACCCCGCGCGAATGGGCGCCTGCCATTGAGGTCGTGACCAGCATCATGGGCAAGATCGAAGGCCTGCTGGCCACTGATTGGTTTGTATTCTGGCGCTGCCGGGAGCTGATCGGCAACGGCCAGCTGGTCCTGCGCGGCGACGCGGATTCGCTGCAGACCTGCGAGTTGCGGCGCAATCTGCTGCCCGACGCCGAGTAATCCCCAGCAGGCGACATGTGGTGCCATGGCGACATCTAGGCCGCCGTTCAGCCCCCAGGGGACATATAAGGGAAAACCCTTACATCTTTCTGACAATTCCGCTAGAATGGCATTGTGCATCGCACAATTGCACCCTCGGTGCGGTGACCCGGAGAAACTCCTCGTCACACCTCTCATCCAAGCAATAGCTGGATAAGATTCCATGTGCGACTGAAAAGGAAAGAGATTGAACCCACTTGAACTCAGCCAGGCCGTCGGCGCGCTCTCCGAAGAGGATGTGCGGCGTTCGAGCGGTGACGCCAACCGTCCTGCCGTCATGGTGCGCGAGCTTGCCGCCCACCATCGCGCACGGCTGCGGGCGCACCTGCTGAGCCTCGGGGAAGAAGACCGGCTGCTGCGCTTCGGCCAAGTCGTGGCCGATCCGGTCATCGAAGCCTATGTCGACAATATCGATTTCGATCACGACAAGGTTTTCGGGGTGTTCAACGACCACCTCGAACTGATCGGCGCCGCGCACCTGGCGTACTTGCGGGACAACGCGCAAGGCAAGATTGCCGAATTCGGCGTGTCGGTCGCCGCCGAAGCACGCGGCCGCGGCATTGGCAGCGCGATGTTCGAGCGGGCAGCCACGCACGGCCGCAACAATGGCGTACACACGCTGTACATGCACTGCCTGTCGCGCAACCGGGCGATGATGCATATTGCCCGCAAGGCCGGCATGAAGGTGCACCTCGAATATGGCGAGGCTGACGCCTATCTGGAACTGCCGCCGGCCAATACGGCCAGCCACCTCGCCGAGGCCCTGGAAGAGCAGGTCGCCGACCTTGACTACATGCTCAAGCGCAACCTGCGCAACGCCCGCCGCTTCGGGCAGCGCTTCTGGCGCTCGTTCTCGCCGGCCAAGGGTACGGCCTGATTCGCCTCGACGGCTGGTGGGGCCTGGCCGCCCCCCATCTGGTGCACTAGCCGCCCGGCAGTGACGCCGGCAGCGGCAAGGCCGTCGTTTCCTTGATGCTTTCCAGTGCAAAGCTGCTGCGCACGTCGATGACCGACGGATGCGAGAGCAGCTGGTCTTTCATGAAGCGCGAGAAGTGCTCCATGTCTTCCACGTACACCTTCAGCAAAAAATCCATTTCGCCAGTCATGGCATAGCACGCGACCACCTCCGGCCAGATCTCGATGGCGGCGCGAAACAGGTCGGCCGGCGTCTTGCCCTTGGGTGCGCCCCCCTGCTTTTCCAGACGCACGTTGACATAAGCCAGCAATCCGAGCCCGATCTTGCGCGGCTCGAGCAAGGCGGCGTATTGCCGGATCACCCCGCTTTCCTCGAGCCGGCGGATGCGCCGCAGGCACGGGCTGGGGGACAGGTTGACGCGCTCGGCCACCTCCAGGTTGGTCAGACGGCCGTTGCCCTGCAACACCTCCAGGATCTTGCGATCGATTTTGTCCAGCGCCGCATCAATCATGAATGTTGCTCCGCAATATATTTTTCAGCAATCTTGTTGCCAAAATCTATCAAGACTTGAACTATTTAGCAATTTTCGGCGCTTAGACCCGTCCTACACTGCAGGCATCAGCCACGCCTCGCGTCCGTCGCCTGGAGACCACCATGACGAAGCCCCGCTCCTCCGCCTCCCCCGCCGCCGCCCCGCCGACCGCTTCCACCAACGCACCGCACTCCGCATTTAAGCCCTGGGACAACCCCATGGGCACCGCCGGTTTCGAGTTCATCGAATACGCCGCACCGGATCCCACCGCCATGGGCAAGCTGTTCGAACGCATGGGCTTCACCGCCATCGCGCGCCACCGCCACAAGGACGTGACGCTTTATCGCCAGGGTGGGATCAACTTCCTGATCAATGCCGAGGTCGACTCCTTTGCCCAGCGTTTTGCGCGCTTGCATGGCCCTTCCATCTGCGCCATCGCCTTTCGCGTGCAGAATGCGGCGGACGCTTATCGCCGCGCGCTGGAACTGGGGGCTTGGGGCGTCGATACCGCCAGTGGGCCGATGGAGCTGAACATTCCCGCCATCAAGGGCATCGGCGACTCGCTGATCTACCTGGTGGACCGCTGGCGCGGCAAGAATGGTGCGCAGGAAGGCGATATCGGCAACATCAGCATCTACGACGTGGATTTCGAACCTATCCCGGGCGCGCCATCCAGCCCTTTGGGGGTGGGCCTGTGCCATATCGACCACCTCACGCACAATGTGCACCGCGGCCGCATGAAGGAATGGGCCGATTTCTATGAGCGCTTCTTCAATTTCCGCGAGGTCCGCTATTTCGACATCGAAGGCCAGGTGACAGGCGTGAAGTCGAAGGCCATGACCAGCCCCTGCGGCCAGATCCGCATTCCGATCAACGAAGAAGGCACCGAGAAAGCCGGACAGATCCAGGAGTATCTGGACATGTACCACGGCGAAGGCATCCAGCACATCGCCCTGGCCTCGAATGACCTGTACGCCTCGGTCGATGCCCTGCGCGCCAACGGCGTGAAGCTGCTCGATACGATCGACACATACTACGAACTGATCGACAAGCGCATTCCGGGCCATGGAGAATCGGTGGAGGCCTTGCGCAAGCGCAAGATCCTGATCGACGGCGCGCCGGGCGACCTGCTGCTGCAGATCTTCTCGGAAAACCAGCTTGGACCGATCTTCTACGAGTTCATCCAGCGCAAGGGCAACGAGGGCTTCGGGGAAGGCAATTTCAAGGCGCTGTTCGAATCCATCGAACTCGACCAGATGCGACGCGGCGTGCTGGAAGCGCCCGCCACCTGACCGGCCGGCGCCTGACAGCGCCGATCAAGAAACCGCTGCCGGTGCTCAGCGTGCGCCGACTGCCGGCAGCGGCAGTTCTTGCCGCACGCCGTTGCGCTCGAGCACCACGCGCCGCGGCTGGACTTCGACCAGCACGACCTCCGGTGCGAGCGACCCGCCCGTGCGCACCACCTTCGGTTCGCCGCCGTCCATTGCCAGAATGGCCGCGCCGCGCGGCCCGTCCGCCACGACGCCAAGCAGGCGAATGTCGCGGTTCGCGCTGCCGCGCGCGCCGCCAAACAGGGTGCGCACCGCGCCGGTTTCCAGGGCCTGCGGCTGCACGACCTGGCCCTGCGCCGGGAGCGGCAGCGTGCGCAAGGACATCCACGTCGTGATCCAGTAAGCCAGCAATGCGCAGATGGCCAGGAACAGCAGCAGGCTGACCAGGCGCGGCATTCGGGCGGAGAACAGGGACAATGGCATGCTTGGGGTGCGGCGCGGCCGCGAAGGATCGGGAGCCCACACAATACCGCATGCCGGTGACGCCTGCTACCGCCACCACCGTCCAGTCCGGTCGCCACAGAATGTGCATATTCGGACGTTATACTGTGCAATCCGCTGCCATCCGCTCTCGAGGTTACGCATCGCCATGTGCACGCTGCTCCGCCGAACCCTTTGCCAGTCCACGCCTTCCCGGGGTACCCGCCGTCCGTCGCGCGGTTTCACGCTGATCGAAATCATGGTGGTGATCGTCATTCTCGGCGTCCTGGCGGCCCTGGTCGTCCCCAAGGTCATGAGCCGGCCGGACGAAGCGCGCATCATCGCCGCGAAACAAGATATCGCCGCCATCATGCAGGGCCTGAAGCTCTACCGACTCGACAATGGCCGCTACCCGACCAGCGAACAAGGCTTGCAGGCGCTGGTCAGCAAACCCAGTGCCGAACCGGTGCCCAATAACTGGAAAGGCGGCGGCTACCTGGAAAAGCTGCCCAAGGATCCCTGGGGCCAGCCGTACCAGTACCTGAATCCGGGCGTGCGCGGCGAGCTCGATGTCTTCAGTTTCGGCGCGGATGGCCAAGCCGGCGGCAGCGGCAACGACGCCGACATCGGCAACTGGGAATAAGCCGGCCTGCGCCCATGCCTGCGCTCCTGTCGTGCGGTACAGTCCCGCAAACTGACGGGCGGCCCGCCGGCTCGCGCCGGCCGTGGGCAAGCGGCTGGACCTCATCCCCTCGTCACGTTCTTCCGCACTGTCGTGGCATCCACTGGTTCCGCCCACGAGGTATCGGCATCAGTACCCGCCGCGGCACCCGCGCCAGTACCGGCTTCACCCTGATCGAACTCCTGGTAGTGCTGGTCATCGCCGGCGCCGCGCTGGCGCTGGTGGTGGTGCAAGCCACCCCCAACGAACAATCGCGTCTGCGCGACGATGCCGACAAGATCGCTCACCTGTTCGCGCTGGCCGACGAGGAGGCACAATTGCGCGCCCAGCCACTGGCATGGGAAGGCGATGTGCGCGGCTGGCGCTTCCAGACACAACGTGGCAACGAGCCGCCAGTCCTTCAGCAGGACGTGCTGGCGCCCGGTGCATGGGCACGGCCGCTTGATGCCGTACGCCTGACACGCGGCACCACCGCTGTGCCGCCGCGCCTGCTGTTCGGCGAGGAAACCATCAGCCAGCCATTCCGCCTGACACTCGTCCGCGACGGCCTCAGCACCACGGTCGTCGGCGACGGCGCTGGCACATACCGGACGGAAACGCCATGAGATCCCGTGCCGCATCCGCCAGCCCGTACCATGCCGGCCGCAGCGTCCACGTGCGCCACATACTCGGCTTCACCCTGATCGAGGTGTTGGTCGCCCTGACCATCGTCGGCGTTGCCCTCGGCGCCGCGATGCGCGCCATGGGCAGCATGACGCAGGCGAGCCATGACCTGCGCCTGCGCATGCTGGCCAACTGGAGCGCCGAGAACCACCTGGCCGGGCTGCGCCTCGACAAACGCTGGCCGACGCCCGGTACGCGCACGGTCAGCTGCCCGCAGGGCACGGTGGCACTGGTCTGCGTGGAAACCGCCAGCGCCACGCCCAATCCCGCCTTCCGGCGCGTCGAGGTGGCCGTGTACGCGGCCGGCGACCCAAGCGCGCGACTGGCCTGGCTGGTCACACTGCAGCCCGATCCGGGCCGGAACCTGTTCTGACATGCGCGCACGCCATACAGGCCTCAATACAGGTCTCAATACGGGCTTCACGCTCATCGAACTGCTTGTCGCCATTACCCTGCTGGCGGTGATTGCCGTACTGTCCTGGCGCGGTCTGAACAGTCTGATGCGCGGCCGCGACGCCATCGTCAGCGAGGAGGCGCGCCTGCGCGCCCTGAACCGCACCTTCAGCCAACTCGACAGCGATTGCGCGGCCCTCGCCGACGCGCAGGCATTGCAGCGCAGTCCGGTCCTGCTTGAACCCAACCGGCTTGTGCTGATCCGCGACCGTCGCGAGCCGCAACAGCCTACGCAATGGCAGGTCGTGACCTACGCGCTCGATACGGGCCGGGTGATCCGCACGGCCAGTGCGCCGCTCCCCGACACCACGCAACTGGCAGCGGCACTGCAGGCTGGCGCGACGGTGACCGGTCCGACCGCAGCCACCTCGGTCGCCCTCGTCGAGGATGCCACGCAACTGAGCGCACGCGCCTGGATCGAACCAGGTGGCTGGGTTGCGCGCAGCACCGCCGTCGACGCGGCACTGCAGCCGCCCCCCGCCGTTGCCGGACAAACCCCGGCTACGCCAGTGATCCGCGCCGTGGAACTGAGCCTCGACGTCGCTACCGGCGGCAGCACGCCACAGCGTTATGCCAAGACTTGCCTGACGGGACGCTGACCCATGCCCCGGCCTGCCCGCCCCCGCCTCTTCCACCCTCGGTGCAGCCACGCCGCCCAACGCGGCGCGGCCATCGTCACAGCGCTGCTGGTGGTCACGCTCGCCGTGGTACTGGTATCGGGCCTGCTGTGGCGCCAGCAGGTGCAGATCCGCTCGATCGAGAACCAGCGCCTGCGCGCGCAGGCCGACTGGATCTTCACCGCCGCGCTCGACTATGCCCGACTGGTGCTACGCGACGATCTGCGCCGCACCGCCGTCGACCACCTCGGTGAAGTCTGGGCGGTGCCCATCGCCGAAACCCGCCTGTCCGATTTTCTCGGCGCCAGCCTGCGCACCGACACAGCCGGCGAAACCTCCTTCCTCGCCGGGCGCATCGTCGATGCCGAAGCGCGCTTCAACCTGACCAACCTGGTCAACCTGATCACCGTGAACGGCGTGACGCGCAGCGCGGGGCCGAACGTGGACGCTATCGCCGCCTATCGTCGCCTGCTCACGTTGCTGAATCTCAACCCCGACCTGGCCGAAGTCACGGCGCAGCATCTGCAGGCCACGCTCGGCGCCAGTCCTGCCGGACCGACCCCGGCCGCCGCGCCGGCGCCGCGCGCCCATCCGCTGCGCGACCTCGACGACCTGCTGGCGATTCCCGGCTACGATCCGGCCAGTGTGGCGCGGCTCGCGCCTTTCGCCATCGTGCTGCCGCAACGCTCGACCCACAACGCCAACACCGCCTCGGCTGAAGTCATGAGCGCCCTGCTCGATGGCCTGACCCTGCCGGCCGCACGCACGCTCGTCGCCCAACGCGCGCGGGCGCACTACAACAGTCTGGCCGATCTGCAAAACCAGTTGCGCGCCGCAGCACCCGAGTTGCCAGCACGCAGCCTTGCGGCGTTCGATGTGCGCAGCAGCCATTTCCTGGTTTACGGACAGGTCCGGCACGAACGCGCCGAGCGTGTACGCGAGGCCCTGGTCTACCGCCACGCGGCCAACGTGCCGGAGGTCACCCGCGTGCTCTGGATCCGTCCGGTACCGAGCCTGCCGGCCAATCCCTGACCGTCTGGCTCGGGCAAACCGTCGATCAGCCGCGACGCAACGCGCGCGCCATGCAGACTGGACCATTGACGCACGACTGTCATGCTGGCAAGGTACGCTGCGGGCTGGAGGCACCAGCCTCTGCCCTTTTACCGACTCCATTTACCGACTCCAGCGAGGTCGTTTGGTCACGTCCGTCACGTCTGTCTATGTCCGTCTGCCCCACCGCCCTGGCGGCGGCGCCCCGACTGCCGAAACCTGGCAGCTCGGTCCGGTCCGCTTCGCCCTGGTGCGGGAAGACGCTGCTCAGACCATCCTGCGGCAAGGACAGGCCTTGCCCGACGATTTACCCGCCGCCGACCGGCTGATCCTGATCTTTGCCGCCAGCGATGTCTGGACGGCAGAAATCCCCGTACCGCCTCTTGCCAAAACGAAGTTGCGCCAGGCGCTGCCACATCTCGTCGAAGACCGTCTGGCTGGCGACCCGCTGCAATGCCATATCGCCACCCGGACCGCTGCGGCGCGCGGCGCGCCGCAGCCGCAGCCGGTCGCCGCCATCGACCGCGCCTGGTTCCGCCACGTGCTGGGCGCGTTCAGCGTACAGTCACACCGGCGCCTGCTCGCCCTGGCCGCGCAGCATTGCCTGCCGACCGGCCCAGGTGACTCAGAGGGGCCAACTCAGCCAAGCGGTGACCCCGTGCTGTCCAACGTCACCACCGTCGCCATCGAGACCACGCGCCCTGCGGATGCGACGCTCGCGGCGATTGCCGGCAACACCTGCGACATCACGGTCCGTCCGGCAACCGGGTCCGGCTATGGCCTGCAGCTCGCCCCGGAGAGCCTGCCGCTCTGGCTGGCCATGGCGGGCAGCGAGGTGCGGCTGCTCGCGCCCGCCACGGAAGCCGCAACGCTGGCGGCCGCGACCGGGCACCGCGTCGAGCCACTCGACTGGCCCGTCTGGATCGCCGGCACGCGGGCGGCGCTGGCCTCCGCGTCGGCTGTCGACCTGTGCCAGTTCGAATTTGCCGGTGAAGCTGGGGGCGCACGCCTGTGGCAGGCCTGGCGCGTGCCGGTCGCACTCGCGGCCGGCCTGCTGCTGGTCCAGGTGATCGGCATGAACACGCACTGGCTGATGCTGCGCCAGCAGAAAAATCAGCTCGTCGCCGGCATGGAGCAGACGCTGCGCGATGCCTTCCCGCGCACGCCTGTGATTGTCGACGCGCCGCTGCAGATGCGCCGCGAGGTGGAACAATTGCGCCTCGCCAGCGGCAAGAGCGGACCCGACGATTTCCTCCCGCTGGCCGACCGCTTCGCGCAAGCCGCGGCAACCTTGCCGCCCGATGGCCTGCTGGCGCTCGACTATCGCGGCAAGACCCTGCGTGTCACGCTCAAGGACGGCCTCGACACCGCCGCCCTGCGCACGGCGCTACGCACTGCCGGACTGAGCATGTCGCCCGCCGACGCTCCGCAGGCTTCCCCCCCGGCAGACCGTCCCGCGCCGGCTGGTGCGGTGCCACGCCAGGGCAGCCATTGGACCGTCGCCCTGGCAAGCTGAAACCATCATGTCCACACCTGATTTCCGCACCCTGGCCAGCTCCCTTTCCCGCCGCTTGCCGCGACGCCCCGCCATGCCGGAGGCCCTGCGGACACGCTGGGAGGCGTTCTGGACCAACCTCGCGCCACGCGAGCGACGGCTGGTCGCGGGCGCGATTGCCGTCGTGGTCCTGGCCTGCGCCTACCTGCTGCTGTGGGAACCGGCGACGACGGGTCGCGCCCGGCTCGCGAAGGAATTGCCGGCCCTGCGCGAACAGGCGGCGCAGATGACCACGCTGGCGCGTGAGGCCCGCACACTGGCGAGCCACATGCCGCCGCCGCAGCAAGGCGAGGCACAGCGCGCCGCCCTGGAAAGCAGTCTCGCCAGCCATGGCCTAAAGCCCGTACAACTGTCGATCCAGGGTGAAACGGTCCAGCTGCAGCTCGACGGCATCGCCTTCGGCGCGTGGACCGACTGGCTTGCCAGCGTTCGTGATGCGCAGCGGCTCAAGGTTACCGAGGCGCAGGTGCGCTACGTTGGCGCACCGGCCATCGTCAATGTGCGCGCGGTGCTGCAGGCACCCTCGCCGGCGGGGCGCTGAGCATGGCCGCCCAGCTCGAATCGCTGCGCGTCCCGCGCCCCCGTGCACGCGAACGCACGCACCCGCGCTGGCGCAGCCTGCTCGGCTGGAGCACGCTCGGCGGCGTAGCGCTGCTCCTGACCCTGGCCGCCACCTGGCCCGCGACATGGGTCGCCACGGCGATTGCCGAACGCACCGGCCAGCGCGTCATCCTCGCGGATGCCAGCGGCACACTGTGGCGCGGCGCCGCCACGCTCGCCCTGGGCGCCGGACCGGAAAGCCATCAGGCCACCGTGCTGCCGGGCCGGCTGCACTGGCAACTGTCCGCCCTGGCCCTGCTGCGCGGCCGCGCCGTGATCGACCTGAACCACGATACCGCCTTGCCCGCCGCCGTACGCTTCACCGTCACACCCGCTGGCTGGCAAAGCGGCGCGGGCGTGCTGACCTTGCCTGCGGCCCTGCTGCAAGGTATTGGCGCCCCCTTCAATACACTGCAGCCGGAAGGCCGCATGCAGATCAGCTGGAACCCACTGTCCGGCACGCTCGGGCAGGGCATTCGCGATGGCGATGCGACGGTGCGCCTCGATCAGCTGGCCTCCAACCTGAGTCCGATCCGGCCGCTCGGCAGCTATCTCGCCCGCCTGCGCTGGCAGGATGGCAACGGCAGCCTGACGCTGGCCACGCTAGACGGACCGCTGCTGCTCGATGGCGCAGGCACGCTGGGCCGCAACGCCCGTTTCGAAGGCACGGCGCGCGCCACGCCCGAAGCCGCCACCGCCCTGAACGCATTGTTGAGCCTGATGGGCCGCCGCGAAGGCACACTGACCCGGCTACGCTTTTGAGCCGCACCTGACACTTTCTATGACGCCCAACCGAACCATGACCCTGCCCACCCGCTGCCTCGCCCTGGCCTGCAGCCTTGCGTTGGCACTGCCGCCGGCCGCCATGGCCCAGAACCGCGCCAGCACCAGTGTCGGCGATAGCCCCACAGCACGCTCGAACCAGGTATCGTTGAACTTCGTCAATGCCGAACTCGATACCGTGGTGCGCGCCGTCGGGCAGGCCACCGGCCGCAACTTCGTCATCGACCCGCGCGTCAAGGGCACCGTCAACCTGGTGACAGAACAGCCGGTGTCGCAGGCCCAGGCGCTCGAGACGCTCGGCTCGGTGCTGCGCATGCAGGGCTATGCGATGGTCGACAGCAACGGCTTCACCAAGGTCGTGCCGGAAGCGGACGCCAAGCTGCAGGGCGCGCCGACCACGGTCGGCGGCAAGGCGCTGCGCGGCGACCAGGTAGTCACGCAGATCTTCACGTTGAACTACGAGTCAGCCACCAATCTCGTGCCAGTGCTGCGCCCGATGATCGCGCCCAACAACACGGTGACCGCCTACCCCGGCAACAACACGCTGGTCATCACCGACTACGCCGACAACCTGCGGCGCATTGCCCGCGTGATTGCCGCCATCGACAATCCGGGCGGCGGCGGCGGGGTCGATACCGTGTCGCTCGAACACGCGCTGGCGGTCGACGCTGCCGCACTGGTGCAGAAGATCTTCGATCCGGGCGCGAGCGGCGTCAACGATCCGTCGCTGAAAGTCAGCGCCGTCGCCGACGCGCGCAGCAATTCCGTGGTGCTGCGCGGCGCGAGCGGCGCCCGCCTGCAGCAGGCCAAGGCGCTGCTGGCCAAGCTCGACCGGCCGGGCGCGGAACGCGGCAACATCCACGTGGTACCGCTCAAGAACGCCAACGCCGTGGCGCTCGCGCAAACCCTGCGCGCCGTGATCGCCGCCGATGCCAGCTTCCGCGGCGAAGGCGGCCAGGGCGGCGCGCCCGCCGCACCCGCCCCGATGCAAGCTGGCGCAGGCGCGGTCGCCACGCCGGTCAGCACGGCGGCTATGCCCGCCGGCAATACCGGCAGCGGCCTGGGCGGGGGCGCTATCGCTGCCAGCTTCGCAGCCGACACGCGCCCGACCACGGGCGGTATCGTCCAGGCCGACACCGCCACCAACTCGCTGATCATCACCGCTTCCGATCCGGTCTACCGCAATCTGCGCGGCGTGATCGAGCAGCTCGACGCACGGCGTGCGCAGGTCTATGTCGAATCGATGATCGTCGAGATCTCCTCGACGCGCGCCTCGGAGCTCGGCATCCAGTGGCAGGGCATTTCGGGACGCCTGTTCGGCGGCACCAACTTCACCAGCGGCGGCAGCAACATCCTTAATTTGTCGGGCGCCGCCAACGCGCTCACCAACCGCAACGGCAGCAATATTTCCTCCGCAGCCGCCGGCATGATCCCGGACATCCCCGGCCTCAACATCGGCGTGCTGGACCGCGCACTCGGCCTCGGCGCGCTGCTGCGCGCCTTTGCCAACGACGACAGCGTCAACATCCTGTCCACGCCAAACCTGATCACGCTCGACAACGAAGAAGCCAAGATCCTCATCGGCCAGAACATTCCGGTGACCACCGGCTCGTACGCGCAGACCGGCAGCAGCGCCACCGTTACGCCGTTCAACACCTTCGACCGCAAGGACGTCGGCATCACGCTGCGCGTACGGCCGCAAATCTCGGAGGGTGGCACGGTCAAACTGCAGATCTACCAGGAATCGTCGTCCGTCGTGCCCGGCACGCTGAATGCGCAGCAGGGCCCGACCACCAACGTGCGCTCGATCGAGACCAATGTCCTCGTTGACGACGGCCAGGTCGTGGTGCTCGGAGGCCTGCTCGAAGACACCTACGGTAACGGTCTCGAGAAAGTGCCCGGCCTCGGCGACATTCCAGTGCTCGGCGCGCTGTTCCGCTACGAGGCCAAGACGCGCCAGAAGACCAACCTCCTCGTCTTCCTGCGCCCCTATGTGCTGCGCACCGCCGCCGCTACCGACAGCGTGACGCTCGACCGCTACGACTACATGCGCAGCGGCCAGCAGAGCTACGAGTCGCCCAACTGGATCATGCGCGACAAGGACACACCGTTGCTGCCGCCCATCGACGCGCCGCGTAACCCGCTCGTCGATCCGCGCCCGCAGGCCGGTCGGCTCGGCACGGTGCCGGTCCGCCCCGGCGTGGAACAGACGGCCGCCGTCGGCACGGCGGGCCGCCCGGGCGCGGTACCGGAGGGCAACATCGTCAACGGCCGCGCCCCGACCGGACCGATCGATGACGAATTCCTGCGCAACCGCAAGGGGATGACGCAGTGAACGACGCGACGCCCGAGGCGATGGCAGTCCCGCCGCAACCGGTGGGGCCCGCCGTGTCGCATGCGCCATCCGGCTCAGCGGTGGCACCAGTGGTACCGGCTCGGTCGACATCCGCAGCCGTTGAAGCCCCGAGCCGCGAACCCGTCACGCCGTCGCCGCTGGCCGCCCGCCTTGTGCCATACGCCTTCGCCCGCGACGCCCGCCTGCTGATTGCCCAGCAAGCCGATGATGGCGTGGACGTGTGGATCTGCCCACAGACCGTACAGGCCGCGCTGGCCGAACTGTCGCGCGTGTACGGCACGGTGCGGCTGCACATGGTGACCGCCGAGCAGCTCGAACAGGCGGCCGCGCAGGCGTACAACACCCAGGCTGGCGGCGCCGCGCAGGTAGTGGACGAGGTCGAAGGCGAAGTCGATCTGTCGCGCCTGATGCAGGACATCCCCGCCATCGAGGACCTGCTCGAGAGCGAGGATGACGCACCGATCATCCGCATGATTAACGCGCTGCTGACGCAGGCCGCGCGTGAAGGCGCCTCCGACATCCATATCGAGCCGTTCGAGAGCGGCTCGGTGGTGCGCTTCCGCGTCGATGGCACGTTGCGCGACGTGGTGCGCCCCAAGAAGGCGCTCCACGGCGCGCTGATCTCGCGCATCAAGATCATGGCGCAGCTCGACATCGCCGAAAAGCGCCTGCCGCAAGATGGCCGCATCACGCTGCGCGTCGGCGGCCGGCCAGTCGATGTGCGCGTCTCAACGCTACCGACCGGCCACGGCGAACGCGCCGTGCTGCGCCTGCTCGACAAGGAAGCCGGCCGGCTCGACCTGGCGCGCCTCGGCATGAGCGCGGAAACGCTGGCGCGCTTCGATCACCTGATCCGCCAGCCGCACGGCATCGTGCTGGTCACCGGCCCCACAGGCTCGGGCAAGACCACCACGCTGTATGCCGCCATGACGCGCCTCGATGGCCAAAGCGCGAACATCATGACGGTCGAGGATCCGATCGAATACGACCTCGACGGCATCGGCCAGACGCAGGTCAACCCGCGCATCGACATGACCTTCGCCAAGGCCCTGCGCGCCATCCTGCGGCAGGACCCGGACATCATCATGATCGGCGAGATCCGCGACCTCGAGACCGCGCAGATCGCGGTACAGGCTTCGCTCACCGGCCATCTCGTGCTGGCCACGCTGCACACCAACGATGCTGCCTCGGCCGTCACGCGGCTGACCGACATGGGCATCGAGCCGTTCCTGCTGTCATCGTCGCTGCTCGGCGTGCTGGCGCAGCGGCTGGTACGGCGCCTCTGTCCGCACTGCCGCATGGAGACGGCAGTCGATGCGGGCGTGGTGTCGGGCGACAATCAGCGCCATCTCTGGCACCCGGTCGGCTGCGCAGAATGCGGCCACTCCGGCTACCACGGCCGCAGCGGCGTGTACGAACTGCTGACCGTCGACGACACGCTGCGCGCATTGATCCACAAGCAGGCGCCGGAGGCCGAACTCAAGGCCGCCGCCCTCGCCGCCGGCATGCAGACCATGCGCGACGACGGCCAGCGCTGGGTCGACGAGGGCGTGACGTCGCTCGAAGAAGTGCTGCGCGTGACAGGCGCCTGAGCGGTCACGGAGACAAGCTGCCATGCCCGCCTTCCGCTACGAAGCCGCCGACGCCGCCGGCAAATCCGACAAGGGCGTACTTGACGCTGACAGCGCCAAGGCCGCGCGCAGCCTGCTGCGCCAGCGCGGGCTGACGCCCATCAGCGTCGAGCCGCTGACCGGGCAGGCACAGGCCACGCGCACCCGCCGCCATTTCGGGCAGCGCCTGTCGACGCGCGAGCAGGCGCTGCTGACGCGCCAGCTCGCCAGCCTCATCACCGCCGGCCTGCCGCTCGACGAAGCGCTCGCGGCGCTGGCTGACCAGGCGGAACGCCCCTATGTGCATGAACTGCTGGCCGCGATCCGCGCCGAGGTGGTCGGCGGCAATGCGCTGTCCGCCGCCCTCGCCCAGCATCCGCGCGATTTCCCCGACATCTACCGGGCCCTGGTGTCGGCCGGAGAGCACTCCGGACATCTCGGCCTCGTGCTGACGCGCCTCGCCGACTACATCGAATCGCGCAACGCGCTCACCGGCAAGATCATGCTGGCCTTCACCTATCCGGCCATCGTCACGGTCGTCGCCTGCGCCATCGTCATCTTCCTGCTCAGCTATGTGGTGCCGCAAGTCGTGAGCGTGTTCGCCAACACCAAGCAGCAACTGCCGACGCTGACCGTGGTCATGCTGGCCCTGTCCGATTTCGTGCGCGGCTGGGGCTGGCTGGTGGCGGCGCTGCTGATCGCCGGTACTTGGCTGGCACGCCGCATGTTGCGCCAGCCGGCCGCTCGACGCGCCTGGGACGGCTGGCTGCTGACCGTGCCACTGGCCGGCCGGTTGATCCGTGGCTACAACACCGCACGTTTCGCCAGCACGCTGGCGATCCTCACCAGCGCCGGCGTGCCGATCCTGCGCGGCCTGCAGGCCGCCGGCGAAACACTCAGCAATACCGTCCTGCGCGAGAACGTCGAGGATGCCACCGCGCGCGTGCGCGAAGGCACCTCGCTGGCGCGCGCGCTTGCCGCGCAGAACCAGTTTCCGCCCGTCCTCGTGCATTTGATCCGCTCCGGCGAAGCCACCGGCAACCTGCCCGATATGCTCGACCGCGCGGCGCAAGGCGAAGCAGCTGAGCTCGAGCGACGCACGCTGTTCCTGACCGGGCTGCTCGAACCCGCGCTGATCCTCACCATGGGTCTCGTGGTGCTGCTGATCGTGCTGGCGGTGCTGATGCCCATCATCGAAATCAACCAGATGGTGCGGTAACGCCCCGTGCCCCTCCCCGCGCGACCCTCGAAACGAAACCCGGAAGCGCAATGCGCCACGGCATCCCTGTCGCGCGATGCACGCACGGACCGCCGCCAGGATGTCGATCATGCGGTACTTTTTCCGGCGTCCGGGCCGGCGGGCGAAGCGCTCTATTGCATTGCAAGATGCCGCGTCCGCCCAGCTGGTGTAGGATCGAAGCGACACATGCGACAGAGATAGGCAACGCCGCAGCCGCGCGGCACGCTCCACAAGAGCGCGATGCGCCTGGCTGCTTCGTCCGATGGTTCGGCGATCCCGATCCGCTTCTGGAGGAGCTGGCATGAACGCCCCGCTTGACACCCCCGCCGGTGACGCGCTGCGACGCGCGCTCGAACACGTTTCCCTCGACGACAAGTACACGCTGGAGCACGGCCGCATCTACATCAGCGGCACCCAGGCACTGGTGCGCCTGCCGATGCTGCAGCAGGAGCGCGACCGCGCCGCCGGGCTGAACACGGCCGGCTTCATCTCCGGCTACCGGGGCTCGCCGCTTGGCGCGCTCGACATCGCGCTGTGGAAAGCCGACGCGCACCTCAAGGCGCACAACATCGTGTTCCAGCCCGGCGTCAATGAAGACCTCGGCGCCACGGCCGTATGGGGCTCGCAACAGGTCAATCTGTATCCCGGCGCGAAGTTCGATGGCGTGTTCGGCATGTGGTACGGCAAGGGACCGGGCGTGGACCGCTGCGGCGACGTGTTCAAGCACGCCAACTCGGCCGGCTCGTCGCGGCATGGCGGCGTGTTGGTGCTGGCGGGTGATGACCATGCTGCCAAGTCCTCGACGCTGGCGCACCAGTCCGAACACATCTTCAAGGCCTGCGGCCTGCCCGTGCTGTATCCGTCGAACGTACAGGAATATCTCGACTACGGCCTGCACGGCTGGGCCATGAGCCGCTACTCGGGGTTGTGGGTGGCGATGAAGTGCGTGACCGACGTGGTCGAATCGTCCGCCTCGGTCGAGCTCGATCCGCACCGCATCGACATTCACCTGCCGGCCGATTTCATCATGCCCGAGGGCGGGCTCAACATCCGCTGGCCCGACCCGCCGCTGGTGCAGGAAGCACGGCTGCTCGATTACAAGTGGTACGCCGCGCTAGCGTATGTGCGCAGCAACCATCTCGACCGCATCATCATCGATTCGCCGCACGCCCGCTTTGGCATCATGACGGCCGGCAAGGCCTATCTCGACGTGCGCCAGGCGCTCACCGACCTGGGGCTGGACGACGCGACCTGCGCGCAGATCGGCATCCGCCTCTACAAGGTGGGCTGCGTGTGGCCGCTCGAGGCGCACGGCGCGCGCGAGTTTGCCGCCGGTCTGCAGGAAATCCTGGTCGTCGAGGAAAAGCGCCAGATCATGGAGTACGCACTCAAGGAGGAGCTGTACAACTGGCGCGACGACGTGCGGCCCAAGGTGTATGGCAAGTTCGATGCCAAGGACAATGCCGGCGGCGAGTGGTCGATCCCGCAGGGCAACTGGCTGCTGCCGGCGCATTACGAGCTCTCGCCAGCCATCATCGCGCGCGCCATCGCCACGCGGCTTGAGCAATTCGACCTGCCGCAGGACGTGCGCGCCCGCATCGCCGCGCGCATCGCGGTGATCGATGCCAAGGAACGTACCATGGCCACGCCGCGCGTGGCACTCGAGCGCAAGCCCTGGTTCTGCTCCGGCTGCCCCCACAATACCTCCACGGTCGTGCCCGAAGGCTCGCGCGCCATGGCTGGCATCGGCTGCCACTACATGACCACCTGGATGGACCGCGACACCTTCACCTTCAGCCAGATGGGCGGCGAAGGCGTGGCATGGGTCGGGCAGGCGCCATTTTCCGGCGACCGGCATGTGTTCGCCAATCTCGGCGACGGCACCTATTTCCATTCGGGCCTGCTGGCGATCCGTGCGGCGATTGCCGCCAGGGTCAATATCACCTACAAGCTGTTGTACAACGACGCCGTCGCCATGACCGGCGGCCAACCCGTGGACGGCACGCTGAGCGTGCCGCAGATCGCGCGCCAGGTCGAAGCCGAAGGGGCGGCACGTATCGTCATCGTCACCGACGAGCCGGAGAAGTACCGGCATGGCAGCGCCCTGCGCCGCGCGCTGCCGGACGGCGTGACGATCCATCACCGCAGCGAGCTCGATGCCGTGCAGAAGATGCTGCGCGAGATTCCCGGCACGACGCTGATGCTCTACGACCAGACCTGCGCCACCGAAAAACGCCGCCGCCGCAAGCGCGGCACGCTGGCCGACATTCCCAAACGGGTATTCATCAATGCCGCCGTGTGCGAAGGCTGCGGCGACTGCTCGGTGAAATCGAACTGCCTGTCGGTCGAGCCGCTCGAAACGGACCTCGGCACCAAGCGGCAGATCAACCAGTCGTCATGCAACAAGGATTACTCGTGCCTCAACGGCTTCTGCCCGAGCTTTGTCACCGCCGAATTTCCGGACGGTGCGCCGCAGCTGAAGAAACCCGTGCAGCGCGACCTTCAAGCCGATAGCCTGCCAGTGCTACCGCATCCGGACCTGCCCGCCATCGATCATCCCTACGGCGTGCTGGTGACCGGCATCGGCGGCACCGGCGTGGTGACCATCGGCGGCCTGCTCGGCATGGCCGCGCACATGGAAGGCAAGGGCGTGACCGTGCTCGACATGGCCGGCCTCGCGCAGAAGGGCGGCGCGGTGCTGTCGCATGTGCAGATCGCGCGGCAGCCGGATGATATCCACGCGACACGCATCGCCATGGGCGAAGCCAACCTGATCATCGGCTGCGATGCCATTGTCTCGGCCACCGACGAAGTCCTCGGCAAGACCCATACGGACGTGACATGCGCCGTCGTCAACAGCGCCGCCACACCGACTGCCGCATTCATCCGCGATCCGCGCTGGCGCTTTCCCGGCCTGTCGGCGGAAGCCGATCTGCGGCAGGCGGTCGGCGCGCACTGCGACTTCATCAATGCCAGCGCGTTCGCGGTCAAGCTGATGGGCGACGCCATCTTCACCAACCCGCTGATGCTCGGCTATGCCTGGCAGAAAGGCTGGCTACCGCTGACCCACGATGCGCTGATGCGTGCCATCGAACTGAATGGCGTGGCGGTCGACAAGAACAAGGCTGCGTTCGAATGGGGCCGCCATCTGGCACACGACTATGCCGGCGTGCACCGGCTGACCGGCGACCTGCCGGCTGAGACGACAGAACAGGTAGTACACCTGCACGGCGATAGCGGGGCCTTGCTCGACAAGCTGATTGCCCGCCGCGAGCAACTGCTCTCCGACTATCAGGACAGGGCCTACGCCGCCCGCTACCGCGCCATGGTCGAACGCGCGCGCGGTGCCGAGCAGCATCGCATTGGCGTGCGCACGCTGCCGCTCACCGAAGCGGTGGCGCGCAACCTGGCCAAGCTGATGGCCTACAAGGACGAGTACGAGGTAGCAAGGCTGTATGCCGACCCGGCCTTCCTCGACCAGCTGCGCAGCCAGTTCGAAGGTGAACCGGGACGCGACTACCAGCTGCGCTTCCATCTGGCCCCTCCACTGTTGCCGGGGCTGGATGCCGACGGACACCCGAAGAAGCGCCGCTTCGGCCCGTGGATGCTGCCGGCCTTCCGGCTGCTGGCGCGCGGCAAGGGCCTGCGCGGCACGCCCTTTGATCCGTTCGGCTACACCGCGGAACGCCGCACCGAGCGTGCACTGGTTGCCGAGTATGAAGCACTGATCGATGAACTGCTGCAGGGGCTCGCGCCGCACAACCACGGCGTGGCGATCGAGCTGGCCAGCCTGCCTGACGAGATCCGTGGCTTCGGACACGTCAAGACGCGTAATCTCGCCGCCGTGCGTACGCGCTGGGCGACGCTGCTCGCGCAGTTCCGCGCGCCGGCGCAGACGCGTGCGGCCTGAGCCGGCATAGAAAAGCTTGCCCGATCGGCTACCTGCCATCGGGCAAGCCTCATCGCAGCCAGTCGCATCCCCAGCATCCTCCAGACCGGCACCACACACAGCATGACGTTTGCCCCGCGGAGCATCGCTCCGTTCAAGCTGGCGGGCGACCGCACCCAACCCGCATCGTCATGCCGGCCGCATGCACACACCGACATATCCATGGCACAGCCCCCCGTACAATAGGCGCTCGTTTCCTCTCCGCCTCGCTTCCTGTCCGATTCACACCGCCTGCATGCTGTCCACATTCTCCGCCGCCACACCACCTGCCCTCCGCCGTGCCACCTGGGCCGCCATGGCGCTGTTCTTCGCCAATGGCGCCACCTTCGCGACGTGGGGCATCCATATCCCGACCATCCGCGAACGCTTTGGACTGAGCGATGCAGCACTGTCGCTGGCGATGTTCGCCGTCGCCGGCGGGGCGATTCTCGTGATGGGCCGGCTCGGGCGGCAGGTGGCGCGGCTTGGCAGCGCGCGGGTATCGATGCTGAGCGGCGTGCTGTTCGCGCTTGCCACCGGCATCATCCTGCTAATGCCGAGCTTTACGGCGCTGCTCGGGCTGCTGGTACTGTTCGGCATCGCCAATGCAGGCTTCGATGTCGCCATGAATGCGCAGGCCGCCACGGTCGAGGCTGCGCATGCGCACCCGATCATGTCGATGCTGCACGGCATGTTCAGCCTTGGCGGCATGGCGGGAGCCGCGCTCGGAGGCTGGGTACTGTCGCTCGGCGTCACGCCGGAAATGCACGTGACCGCGGTCGCCCTGCTCACCGCCGCCACGGCGCTGCTCACGCGCCCGCTGCTGCTGCCGGATGCCATCCCCACCGACACCGCCTCCACCACCGACGGACAGCACCGCCGCATGCTGCTGGTGCTCGGCACCCTGGCCTTTCTCGGCCTGCTCGGCGAAGGCGCGATGTACGACTGGAGCACGATCTATATGCGCGACATCGCCGGCGCGGCGGCAGCCTCGGCGAGCGCGGGCTATGCGGTGTTTTCGGGCGGGATGGCGCTGGCGCGCTTCGGTGGCGACGCCATGCGCAAGCGGCTCGGCGCGCCGCGCCTGCTGACCTGGAGCGCGTGGCTGGCGTTCGTCGGCATGCTGCTCGCGGTGGCGTTACCGCGACCGTGGAGCGCGCTACTCGGCTTCGGTTTGATGGGGGTGGGCGCCGCCAATATGGTACCGGTCTTCTTGGTCACCGCCGCGCGGCTGCCCGGCGTGGCGCCGGCGGAGGCCATCGCCAATGTGGCGCGCTTCGCCTACGTCGGCATGCTGCTCGGGCCAGTCATCATCGGTGCGGTCTCGCACGCCAGCAACCTGCGCGCGGGGCTTGGCGTAATCGCCATCAGCATGGGTGTCATCGCCCTGTGTGGCGCACGCAGTATCCGGCCTGCTCCTGCCGAGTACTGAACCGCCTTCCCATCCGGGTCACAACTCCAAACACGCGTCATGGATCCCCTCTGCTCTGCCAGTACATCCGGGCAGGGGCGGAGACGCGGCGCAGCCGCCAGCACAGTTGCGCGCTCCGGCGTTCAGGCGGCCTGCGCCAGCGCGGGGACACCGCCGTGGAACAACAACGTGTCCATGGCGAGCACACCGTAGGTGACTTCATCGACGATGCGCTCGCACGTTGCCCCTTTGCCTTGCGGCGCTGCGGCCGCCTGCGGACCGACAGCCGCCCCCAGCGCCACATATAGTGGCAGCAAGTGCTCGTCAGTCGGATGCGCGCGCTGCGCCTCTGGCGCGAGCGTGCGGTAGCGTGCCAGCGTACTGAAATCGCCACTGGCCAGCGCCTCGTCGATGGCAGTCAGCATCCATGTACGGAACGCTTCCACATACGGCAACGGCGCCGGACCGTGCTGCGCACGCGTGCCCGAAAACACTTCGTGCAGGTTATGCGTGAAGCTGCCCGAGCCGATAATCAGCACGCCCTCGCCCCGCAGTGGCGCCAGCGCACGGCCGATCTCGATCTGCGTGGCGGGCGGCAGGCAGGGGTTGAGCGCCAGCTGCAGCACCGGCACGTCGGCATCGGGAAACAGGTAGCGCAGCGGCATCCACGCGCCATGGTCGAGCGGCCGGTCTGGATCCTCGGCAACGTACGACGCGCCGTCGATGGCCGCCTCGGACAGCAACGCACGCACGCGCTGCGCCACGACCGGCGCGCCCGGCGCATCGTAGCGCAAGGCGAACAATTGGGGGGCAAAGCCGCCAAAATCGTGCCACGCCTCCTGCCGGACGCGCGTAGTCACGGCCAGGGTGCTGTAGCTCCAGTGCGCGGAAATCACGAGAATCGCGCGCGGCGGCATCTGGCGCAGCCGCGCACCAAGTGCATCTAGCGCCGCGCCGGTGGCGCCGGGGTCGAGCGCCAGCATCGGCGAGCCATGCGAAATGTAGAGCGTAGGTAACAACGACGTGGCCATCGGGGCCTCCTGCAAACGTGCCATCGTGAATGCGCGGATTTTGCGCTTGTCTCCAGTGTGGCAAATGGACGGGCTCACAGGGACACGCTTTGTCGAACACTCCGTTCAAAAGCTTTGTATGAGTAGGCGCGCCATTTGGCCTTACCGGTCCGCTTGCCAGCGTCCCGACCGATGGAAGGCCTCTTGGCAGAGTCGCCTCGCGATTGTGAACAACCGTGACCACGTGCCGATATAGCGTTTGTTTAATTGCGCGCTCAAGCCGCTTCCCTTACCGTGCAGGCCGTATCGTTCACGAACTACGCCATGCCTGATCTAAACTCGCTCTCCTTCTCATCGACGTCCGCCGTCACACAACCGGGCGCGCCTGCCACGCCAGCAGTCAGTCCGGCCACCCTGGTGGCCAGGGATCGCAATCTCGCCAAGCTGATCAGCGACTATGCCAGCCCAGGCACGCGATCCATGCCGGTCGGCACACGGTGGCGTCTTGACGAAGCCCGCAAGGCAGCCGCCTTGCGCGGCATCCATCCCAATTTTGCGCAATACAATGCCCGTTACGCCGACGAGGCATTCGCACGGCTGGAGCACGGCCAGCTCACTGAACAAGAGTTGCTGAGCGAATTCATGCTGCGGCTGGCCCGCGCACGGCTGCCCGCCAAGTATCCGGAAAGCGAGGGCAAGCGCACCCAGTTGGCTCACCAGATGGCGCAAGGCATGTGTCAGCAAGCCCATAACCCCACTCAACGCGTTCCAACCTGTATCACACTCCTGCTCGACGCAGCGTATGGCACGCTCTCTCCGGCCCCGACGGAGAATACAAACGGCGACTCCAAGTGGGCCAAGGCCATCCTCCAGGTCGATACGCTACGGTACTGCCTGCATACCTTCCTGTGCGATCTTGCCACCGGCACGCATGATCTCGGCCGCCTTGAAACCCTGGCGCGACACTGCGCCAGCCAGACCGGCATGAAGCGTCGCTTCTGGTATGCCAAGCTGGCCTTCTTTGCCGCCCACTTTGGTGCCTGGCGCAGCGTCAGATTGCTGCTCGATGCCGGGAAATTGCGCCCGGACAAGCTGGGCGAGGGGTACGATATAGACGAGAGCCGCATTTATGCGCACCTCCATGACCGAAGGCGCGAGCGTCTGATTGAAGAGATGCCACCGGGGACGGGCAACGACCACATCGGCCTTCTGCATCTGGCCGCCGCGCAGGACAAGGTGGACATGTTGCCCTTTCTTGTGGCGCATCTGACCTCGGCGGGTGTGTCGATTGATTACCCGGCTGATGGCAAGTGGAGCGCGCTATTTTACGCTGCGCGACACGGCAATGTGCGTGCCGGTGAATGGTTGATCAGGCATCACGCAAAAATAGATGCGTCCTCCCCAAGCGGAATGACCCCTTTGCATGTCGCAGCCGAGAATTCTCCTGCCTTCGTGCAGCTGCTGATCGACGCCTGTACCCGTGCCCAGGCCGATGTCTCGATGTATGTCAATGCACTCAACAAGAACGAGAGATCTCCACTGGACTTGGCCACACACCCCGAGACTGTCACCCTGCTGTGCCAAGCGGGAATCGACCTCGCCCGGGTCAACGCCGAGCTGCTGTACCATTGGATCGATAAATTCGGGACGTCAAGCATCCATCTCTTGCAGGCACTGCATGATGCGTGCACGGAACCGGATCAGCGTCAACATTTCCTTCGAGTACTGCACAGCCCATTAGAATGGGACGTAGTATCGCTGGTGCACTATCTGCGACGCTCCCCTCCGTATGCGGGGCGCTTCTGTTCAGACGGCGCGGCTTACCTGCGCGCGATGGATGAGACTATCGAAGGTGTCAAGCTGTTCCTGGCCTGGGGGGCCGATCTGCACTACAGCACCCCCAAATGCTGCTCGGCCCACGACTTCGCATCTGGATACGTGCCAGATATGGCCCTGGTAACCCTCTCACCATCTGTAGTGATCAATAATGCGCCAGCGTTTCAGCGTGCCATCAACACCCGTATCAACACCCTGCGGCAACTCCTGGGATGGCCTGCCGTCGAGACAGCACCGGCCACGCAAACTGGCAAACGCAAGCGGATAGCCGGGGAATGACGGAAGCATCAGGCATCCAGGACATGCGCACCGTCCGTTATGTCCGGCGTAGGCCGTCACAACTGTCAACAACTGTCGCCCGGCTGCCCATTTAGCGGTTGTTTAATGGCCCACCCAAGCGGCCTGCCGTACTGTGCAAACTGTGTGTCATCCGCGAGCCAGATCATGCCTGACAAAATCGCTCCCCTAGCCTTCCCTCCCGCAGCGCGTTCAGCTGCGCGCGAACACGGCACCTCTCAACCGGGCCCGCCTGCCACGCCAACAGTCAGCCCTGCCACCCTGGTGGTCAGGGATCGCAATCTCGCCAGGCTGATCAGCGACTATGCCAGCCCAGGCACGCGATCCATGCCTGTCGGCACACGATGGTGCCTTGACACGGCCCGCAAGGCCGCGATCTGGCGCGGCATCCACCCGAATTTCACGAAGCACCATGCAGCCTACGCCGATCAGGCGCTCGCACGGCTGGAGCACGGCCAGCTCACTGAACAAGAGTTGCTGAGCGAATTCATGCTGCGGCTGGCCCGCGCACGGCTACCCGCCAAGTATCCGGAAAGTGAAGGCAAACGCGCCCAGTTGACACAACAGATGACCGAGGGCATGCGCAAGTACTTCAATGGCGTCGGTCCATATATTGACCCTTTATTCCGTATCACCCTCCTGCTCGACGCAGCGTATGGCACGCTCTCTCCGGCCCCGACGGAGAATACAAGCGGCGATCCCGCATGGGCCCAGGCCATCCTCCAGGCGGATACGCTACGGTACTGCCTGCATACCTTCCTGTGCGATCTTGCCACCGGCACGCATGATCTCGGCCGCCTGGAAACCCTGGCGCGACACTGCGCCAGCCAGACCGGCAGGGGGCGTCGCTTCTGGTATGCCAAGCTGGCCTTCTTCGCCGCCCACTTTGGCGCCTGGCGCAGCGTCAGGCTGCTGCTCGATGCCGGGAAATTGCGCCCGGACAAGCTGGGCGAGCGGTACGATATAGATGAGAGCCGCATTTATGCGCGCCTCCGTGGCCGAACCCGCGAGTGTCTGATTGAAGAGATGCCACCGGGGAAGGGCGAGGACCACATCGGCCTTCTGCACCTGGCCGCCGCACAGGACGAGGTGGACATGTTGCCCTTTCTTGTGGCGCATCTGACCTCGGCGGGTATGTCGATTGATTACGGGAATGATGAAGCGGAGACCGCACTGTGCCATGCCTTGTGGCACGGCAAGGCACGTGCGGCCACATGGCTGGTCGAGAATAACGCAGACATTAACGCATGCGACATCCGCGGCAACCCGGCACTCCATCTTGCCGCGATGACTTCGCCTGATATGGTGCGGGTGATGCTCGCGGCCAAGGCCGATGTCCATGCGCTCGATCTCGACCAGCAATCGGCGCTGGCGGTGACCACGCATCCGGAAAGCGTGACCCTGCTGTGCGAGGCCGGCGCAGACTGGGCCAATCCCGATGTCGACGCTTGCGATCCGGGCACCAATCAGCTTTTCCGGTGGATCAACCACCCGGAAGGACCTCGTGTGGACCTCGTCGCCGCGGTACATGAGACCTGCACAACGCCCGAACAGCACGCCCGCTTCCTGACCCTCCTGAACCCGCCGCCCGGCGGCAAGGACGCCCCCCTGCTGAGCTACCTGCGGCGGAGTCCGGTACGCGGGTGGAATAGACCTGACAGCCGCGCGTTCCTGCAGGCGCTGGATGAGACTATCGCCACAGTCAGGGCGTTTCGGGCCTGGGGTGCCGACCCGCACTGGCGCAACGGCAACGGCCCCTCTGCCGTCGACCTCGCACACGGGTTCCAGGACCGCGTGAGAGAGATCTACTGGCACCGCGCCGCGAGGGGCATCCCGGCCCCGCTCGAAGCGCGCATTGACGCGCTCATAAATGCGCTCGAAGGAATCGAGATGGACATCGATGCGCCTGCCCACTCGGGCAAGCGTAAGCGAACCGACACGGAATGACGGGCGGTGCAGGACGTGCGACAACATCATCCCCATGCTGCGCGCCCGATATCACCGGCCGGCGTTCAGCGGCCAACGCGACTGTTCTGTATCATGCAATCTCAGGCGGAAATCTGAAGCCGATCCCGGATCGAACCTTCGGACTCCGCTCCCATTGCCTCTGTTGTCCGCATGCCGTCCCCCGCTCCTCACACACCCGCTTCGCACAATCCTCAACGCTTCCCCACCTGGCTGCTGGTCTGCAGCGCACTGATCGCCATCGGTCCCCTGTCCATCGACATGTACCTGCCGGCCTTTCCGGCCATGGGCGCGGCGCTCGGCGTCACGCCCGGCCAGATTGAACTGACCCTCGGCGCCTTTCTGATCGGGCTGGCAGCCGGGCAGGCATTCTACGGGCCGATCAGCGACCGCTTCGGGCGCAAGCCGCCACTGTATTTCGGGTTGACGCTGTATGGCCTGGCCTCGCTTGGCTGCGCGCTGGCGCCGACGGTGGAATGGCTGATGATGTTTCGCACCCTGCAGGCGCTCGGCGGCTGCGTGGGCATGGTGATCTCGCGCGCGGTGGTACGCGATCGGCTCGACGGCCCCGACGCGGCCCGCGCCTTTTCCACGCAGATGCTGGTGATGGGCATGGCGCCGATCCTCGCCCCGCTGCTCGGCAGCGCAATCCTCACGGTGGCCGACTGGCATGCCATTTTCTTCATCCTGACCGGGCTGAGCATAGTGCTGCTGCTGGCCGTGCACTACGGGCTGGACGAAACCGTCGACACCGCCAAGGCACCGCGCCTGCATCTGATGCGCGTGCTGCGCAGCTATGGCGAACTGCTGCGCTCGCCGCAGTTCGTCGGCTATTCGCTGTGCGCCGGCTGTGTGCAGGCCGGCATGTTCGCCTACATTGCCGGTTCGCCGTTTGTGCTCATCAAGCTGTATGACATTCCACCGCACTGGTTCAGCGTGGTGTTCGGCCTCAATGCCTTCGGCCTGATCGCCATGTCGCAGGTCAACAGCGTATTGATGCGTCGCCACACGCCGGAGGCGGTGCTGCGCATCGTCACGCGCGTGCCGGTGCTGTTCAGCGTCACCGTGGCGCTGATCGCGGCCGCCGGCCACCTCTCGCTGCCAGTGCTGCTGCTGGGCTTTTTCGGCTATCTGGCGTCGCTCGGCTGCATCATGCCAAATGCTTCCGCGCTGGCGCTGAGCCGGCAGGGTCACCGGGCCGGCACGGCCTCGGCACTGATGGGCACGCTGCAGTTCAGCCTCGGCACGCTGGCCGGCATCGCCATCGGGTTGTTGTCGGGCAAGAGCGCCCTGCCGCTGGTCGGCATCATGGCCACCTGCAGCGTGGCATCGTTCCTGATGGGGATGATCGGCCGGCGCGCCACGCGCTGAGCGCTGCGGCGCAGCACAGGCGCACTGAACCAAAGTGCGCCCGAGACCGCAAGAGACCGGTACACTGCCGCCATGCCGGTGGAATTGTTCTCGACTCCTCTGATTGCTACCATTCTCGGCGTGCTGCACATCGTCGGTATTTTCGCGGCGGTGCATGCCGTGATGACGGTGCGGACCTCGCAGGGCGCCATTGCCTGGGCCCTGTCGCTGGTCATGATGCCATGGCTGACGCTGCTGCCGTACGCCGTGCTGGGCAGCGCTTACTTCACCGGCTACACCAATCCCCAACGCTTTCGCAACGAGGTGGCGCGCCTGCAGGCACGCGGCATCGATCCAGTCTGGGCGCAGCGGCACCCCGAATACATCGCGGAGTATCCCGAAGACAGCGGCCTGCAAGCGCTGACGCGCCTGACCGACACGCCTCTGCTGCGCGGCAATCACGTGCGCCTGCTGATCAATGGCGAGGTCACGTACGAGGCGTTGCTGGCGGCTATCCGCCAGGCCCGGCAAGCGATCCTCGTGCAGTTCTTCGCGATTGCCGACGATGCGGCGGGGCGGGCCCTGCACGATGCACTCGCGGAACGGGCACGCGCCGGGGTGACGGTGCAGTTCCTGTATGACGGCATTGGCTGCCACGCCTTGCCGGAAGCCTACATCGCCACACTCGCCGAGGCCGGGGCACAGGTCCGCAAATTCGCCACGCGGCGCCTCGCGAACCGCTTCCAGATCAATTTCCGCAATCACCGCAAGCTACTGGTGGTGGATGGCGAGGTTGGCTTCGTCGGCGGGCACAATATCGGCACGATGTACCTCGGCGAGCGCGCCCCGCTCTCACCGTGGCGCGACACGCATATCGAGCTGCGCGGGCCGGTGCTCGGCACCCTGCAGCTGGTGTTCGCGGAGGACTGGTTCTGGGCCACGCGCCAGTTGCCGCACATGCTGGCGCCCGCTACCCGCGACGGCACGATGCTGTGCCAGGCGCTGCCGAGCGGGCCGGCGGATGCACGGGAAACCGGCTCGCTGTTTTTTGTCACCGCGATCAATGCGGCGCGCAGCCGCGTGTGGCTCGCCTCGCCCTACTTCGTGCCGGACGAGGCGGTGATGAGCGCGCTGGAGCTGGCAGTGATGCGCGGCGTGGATGTGCGCGTGCTGATTCCCACGCGGCCCGATCACCATGTAGTGTTCCACGCATCGACCCTGTTTGCGCACGATGCGGTGCAGGCCGGCGTGCGCATGTTCCGGTACGAACCGGGCTTCATGCACCAGAAGGTGGTGTTGATCGATGACCGCGCCGCAGCCATTGGTAGCGCCAATCTGGACAATCGCTCGTTCCGGCTCAACTTCGAACTGATGGTGATGACGCTCGATGCGGGGTTCGCGGCAGAGGTCGAGACGATGCTGGTCGCCGATTTCGCGTGCGCGCGCGAGGTCGGGCTGGACGAATATCGCAACACGCCCTACTGGCGGCGCGCCCTGATGCATATCGCGCACCTGTTCGCGCCGATCCTGTGAGGCATGGCTCCGGCATCGTTCGCGGTGGTTCCAGCGGGGCACATGAACGCGGTTCACTCAGGTACGGCATACACACGACGCCGCATCATTTTGCGCGTGTTGTCAAAGCAACATGCGACAATGCGCGTCGTCAGGCGGACATGCCACGGGCTGTTCGCGCATCCTTGATTGCGGGGCCTGCGCTCCACGGGAGTACACATGCTGAATGAAATTGGCCGGTTTCTGGTGGATCTGCTGCTCACGCTGTTCGGCGCGGCCCTGCTGCTGCGCGCCTGGAGCCAGGCGGTGCGCCTGCCGCCGGGCAATCCGCTGTCGCGCGCGCTGTTCCAGATCACCGACTGGCTGGTGCTGCCGCTGCGCAAGATCATCCCGGGCGCGGGCGGCATCGACTGGGCCAGCCTCGTCGGCGCATGGCTGGCGGCGCTCTGCTATCTTGGCATGGTGCTACTGCTGGCAGGCACCAGCCCGGCGCTGCTGATCCCGACGGGCCTGCTCACGGCGCTGCTGGTGGTCCTGAAGTGGGCCGTCAGCCTGGTGATGTGGATGACGCTGCTGATGGCGCTGCTGTCGTGGATCAACCCGCACAGCCCGGTGATGGGTTTTCTGCAGGCCTTGCTGGCACCGCTGCTCAATCCACTGCGCAAGTTCATCCCGCTGGTCGGCGGACTTGACCTGTCGCCGCTAGCGCTATTCATCTTCGCGCAAATCGGCCTGATCATCATCACGCGCTCGGGCGGCATGCTGTTTGGGCTCTGAACACGCACGCCACGCCATCTCGCTACGGACGACGACACTATGCCACGCCCCGAACACCACCGCATCAACCATGTCGGCTGGCTGCGCGCCGCCGTGCTCGGCGCCAACGACGGCATCATCTCCACCGCCAGCCTGGTAGTGGGTATCGCGGCGACCGGGGCGACGCGTTCCGCGGTGCTGGTAGCGGGCGTGGCCGCGCTGGTGGCCGGCGCAATGTCAATGGCGGCGGGGGAATATGTCTCGGTCCGTTCCCAGGCCGACACCGAGGCCGCGGATCTATTGCTGGAATTGCAGGCCATCAAGCACAACCGCCCGGCCGAACTCGATGAACTGGCGGAAATCTACGTGGCACGCGGGCTGCAACCCGAACTGGCGCACGAAGTAGCACGCCAGCTGATGGCGCACGATGCGCTCGGTGCGCATGCGCGCGACGAGCTGGGCATCACGGATCAACTTGCAGCACGCCCGGTGCAGGCTGCGTTCGCGTCGGCCGCTACCTTCTCGGCCGGCGCGCTGGTGCCGCTGCTGATCGCTTTGCTGGCGCCACCCACCTATACCGGCACTGCAGTCACCGCTGGTGCGTTGCTTTCCCTGACCGGACTCGGCGCATTGGCTGCCCGGGTCGGCGGTGCGCCGGTCGTCAGCGGCGCCGTGCGGGTCACGCTGTGGGGCGCTGGAGCCATGGGCCTCACGGCGCTGGTCGGGCGGCTCTTCGGCGCGACGATTTGAGCTGCCGCCAACGCGCTGTACCGCGCTAGATCACGCCCTTGGCCGCCAGCGCCTCGATCTGCGCCGGCGTCAAACCAACTTCCTCCAGCACGGCGCGCGTATCGCCACCAAGATGCGGCGCGACCTGGCGGATCGCGCCCGGCGTCGCCGACAGCTTGGGCACGATACCCGGCAGATCGACCTCCCAGCCATCGCGCGTGGTCACACGCTGCACCATGTCGCGCGCCCGGTACTGCGGATCTTCAGCAATGTCGCGCGCGGTGTAGATGCGCCCGCCCGGTACGCGTGCGGCCTGCAGGCCGGCCACCACCTCGGCCACCGGACGCGTCGCGGTCCATGCGCCGATGGCGGCATCGATCTCGGCCACGCGCGCGACGCGGCCGTCGTTGTGCGCCAGCGCCGGGTCCTGCCCGAGGTCATCGCGGCCGATCAGCGTCATCAGGCGCTTGAAGATGCTGTCGCCATTGCCGCCGACCACCACCCAGCCATCGCGGCAGGCGTAGGCATTGGACGGTGCGATGCCCGGCAACGCCCCGCCCGACGGCTCGCGCACGGTACCGAACGCACTGTACTCGGGCAGCAGGCTTTCCATGCAGTTGAACACCGACTCGTATAGCGCGACATCCACGACCTGGCCCTGCCCGCCGTTCACCTTGCGGTGATAGAGCGCCATCATCACGCCAATCACGCCATGCAGCGCGGCGAGCGTATCGCCGATCGACACGCCGGTGCGCACCGGCACGCGGCCGGGTTCGCCGGTGAGATAGCGCAGGCCGCCCATGGCTTCCGCAACCACGGCAAACCCGGGCTGGTCGCGATACGGTCCGTCCTGCCCGAAACCCGAGACGCGCACCATCACAAGGCCCGGATTGATGGCCGAGAGCGTGTCCCAACCCAGCCCCCACTCCTCGAGCGTGCCGGGGCGGAAATTCTCGATCAGCACATCGGCATCCGCCACGAGCAGGCGCAGCACCTCCTGCCCTTCCGGCTGGCGCAGATCGAGCGTCACCGAGCGTTTGTTGCGCGACTGGGCTTGCCACCACACCGAGGTCCCATCCTTGAGCAGCCGCCACTTGCGCAGCGGATCGCCCAGGCCCGGCGGCTCGATCTTGATGACATCGGCGCCAAAATCGCCGAGCACCTTGCCGCAGAATGGTCCGGCGATCAGTTGCCCGAGTTCGAGGACCTTGATGCCGGCCAGGGCCTGGGGGCCGGGCGTGGAAGCAAAAGAAGAAGCTGGGGTGTCAGTCATGGTGAAATGTCCGTGCGCAACGATCTGCGCGACACTGTACCAGCAAGCCGGCGGGCGCGGCCTCCCCGCTAGCGCAGGCGCGTGCGCATGTCGTCAAACACCGGCACGGCTGCCATGAAGATCAGCAATGCGGCCAGCGGCAGGGTCATGATGAAACCGATGTGCTTGAACCCCAGCGCGCCCGCAACCCCGCCGCCGAAGAACAGCCCGACCAGCAGGAGCAGCAGGCGGAGCTTCTCGCGATCGGCCCTGACATGCGGTGTCGTGTGCCGATGCCGGTTCCAGTAGAACAGCTTGCCGAGTTCGATGCCGATATCGGTGACCATGCCCGTGACGTGCGTGGTGCGGATCTCCGCGTGGGACAGCTTGGTGATGATGGCGTTCTGCAGACCCATGATGAAGCACAGCAGCATCACGGTCGCCGGCACGAACAGCCAGCCATAGCGCCCCAGGTTGCCGCCGAGCAGCCCGAACAGGATCAGCATGCCGGCCTCGAGCATCAACGGAAAGGCAAACTCGCTCTGCAGGTCACGCCGCCGCCCCCAGTTCACCAGCACGGCACAGGTGGCAGCGCCCGAGATGAAGCACAGCAGCGCCCCCAGGCCCGCGAGAAACAGCACCGCCTGCCCGAGCGCCAGCGCATCGGCCATGGAGGACACGATGCCCGTCATGTGGGAGGTGTATTGCTGGACCGCGAGGAATCCGCCAGCATTGATCGCGCCGGCAATGAACGCCAGATAGCAGGCCAGTTGGCGATTGGCCTTGCGCGTCCGCTCGCGGCCGGTCAGGCGCCGCAGATAGGGTATCGGCATGGGGCAGTCACAAAAGCAGTCACGGAAACGAGAACAATGGATACGGATGAGTGTAACCGGCCTGAGCCCGCAGGGCCAAGGCCGTGCCGCGTGCCGAGCTTCATCCGGCGCGGCGTGCGTCCGCGCCGTGCATGCGGATGGTCTACGCTGATCAGATGGTGGGATGCCCCCGAGAACCAGACGACATGACCCTCTCTTCCAGCGACCGGCACACGGCCGACATGCCGGCACACGCGGCACTGCCCAGGCTGGCGGCGCCGTTGCTCGACGAAGCGATATGCTGCGCCGGGCGTGTCGCTGCCGCTGGCGAGCCGGATGGTGGCCCGAATGGCGCCGTGGACGGAAACGCAGACAGCCATGCGGACAGCAACGCGAACGGCGACCCCGAACTGATCCATCGCTATCGCGTCAGCCTGCGGCAACTGCGCTGCCTGTTGTGGGCCTATGCGCCATTGCTGCCGGCAGGGATGGCCCATGCCTGGCGTACGCGCCTCGGCACGCTGGCGGATCTCGCGGGGCCTGCCCGCGAATGGGCGGTGCTGGCCACGGAACTGGCACCGCACTTCTTGCCTGAGGATCCGGCCAGGGCGCAGCCGCTTCTGCGCGCACTCGAACAGCAGGTGGCGCGGGAGACCGCTGCGTGCCGGCGCGCCATGCGTGATGCGGCGCCGGCAGCCGTCCTGTCATCGCTGCGCGCAACGCTCGCCGACTGGAGCGCCGTGCAAGATCGCTCGCCGCCACTCGACGCCTTCGCCCGGCAGCGCCTGCGCGATGCGTACCGGATCCTGCGCCAGCGCGCCGCTCGAGCCGCTGCCGACGCGGATGCCGAAGCGGTGGCCAAAGCGGCGGCCAAAGCGGATACCGGGACTCGCACCTTGCACCGGACGCGCATCGCGATCAAGCGCGTGCACTACCTTACCGTGCTGTTCGCGCCGGCGCTTGCCAGGCCTGCGGCACGGCGGGTAAAGTCGCTCAGGCGACTGCAACTTCACCTCGGCCGGGCGAACGATACGGCAGTCGCCCTTATGGTGCTGCATCCGGCGATGCCCCGCCTGTGCGGCCGCCATCTGCGCAGGCTGGTCCGTGGCCGCCTGTTATGCCTCAACAGCCGCTACGAAGCGCAAGCCCGGCGGGCGCTGGCGCGCGCACGAAAACGCTTGAAGCCGTAGCCCGAACCTATAAGCACGCCTCTGTCGATGGACATCTTTCCCTGGAATATCGTAGTCGCCCTCGGCATCGGGTTGCTGATCGGCGTCGAACGCGAGCGCAGCGATGCGGAGCAGCACACCGTCGCATTTGCCGGCATCCGCACGTTCGCCCTGACCGCCCTGCTGGGCGCCCTGGCGTTCAGCCTGGGCAGCACGGCGCTGCTGGTCGCCGTCGCGCTGGCGGTTGCCGCGCTGGTGGCGCTCTCGTATCACCGCTCCAGCGCCACTGATCTCGGTGGAACGACCGAGATCGCCATGCTGGTGACCTTGCTATGCGGCGCGATGGCGGTCGAGAAGCCCGCCCTGGCCGCCGGAACAGGCACGGTGGTCGCGGTGCTGCTGCATATCAAGCCGGTGCTGCATCAGACGGTCCGCACCACCATGACCCGCAACGAGCTGACCGATGGCCTGCTGCTGGCGGCGGCGGCACTGGTTGTGTGGCCGCTGCTGCCCGACAGGCAGATGGGGCCATACGACGCGTGGAATCCACACCTGCTGTGGCTGGTGGTGCTGCTGTTCATGGCGATGAGTGCCGCCGGGCATCTTGCCGTCCGCCTGCTGGGCCAGCGTTACGGCCTGCCGGTGGCGGGCCTGTTCGGCGGCTTCGTGACCAGTACCGGCACCATTGCCAGCCTTGCCGGCCAAGGCGCGCAGCCACACTGGCGTCACGCGGCCATCGCCGGCGCGCTGCTGTCGACCGTGGCCACGTACCTGCAGATGATGTTCCTGCTGGGCATTGCCAGTCCGCAGTTGCTGAAGGTCGCCGCCGCGCCGCTGGGCGGGGGGCTGCTGGTGATCGCGCTATTCGGCGGCTTCCACACCTGGCGCTCGGTGCGCCACGCGGCGGCAGACCATCCCGACGACCCGCCGGGCCGCATGTTCGACTGGCGCATCGGGCTTACCTTCGCACTGATCGTCTCGGTGCTGCAGGTGATCACCCTCGCCGTCAACCAGTGGTTCGGCCAGCAGGGGGTGACAGCGGCCGCCCTGCTCGGCGGATTTGCGGACGCGCATGCCACGGCGGTGTCCATTGGCTCCATGACCGCGGCCGGCAAGATGGCGGCAACGGATGGACTGATCCCGGTGCTGGCCGCCCTGACCAGCAATGCCGCCAGCAAGATCGTGGTTGCCATGGCGGGCGGCCGCCGGTTCGCGTGGCCGGTGGCGATTGGCATCGTGCTGTCGACGGCGGCGTCCTGGGCCATGCTCTGGCTGGCCGTGCCATGAGGGTGCGGATTCTCCCGCGCGCCTGACGGCGCACCAGGAATTCAAGTGCGCATTCAGGCGTACATGCTGGCGCGCATGGCCGCGTTGCCTACACAGTCTCCTGGCGCACCATGAGATCGGCACAGGCGTCGGCCACGATCTCGAACGAGCGCATGCGCGCGGCATGGTCGTAGATCTGCGCCGTCAGCATCAGCTCGTCCGCCTGCGTCTGGGCGATGAAGGCAGCCAACCCCTGCCGCACCGTCTCCGGGGCGCCGGCCACGCTGCAGGCCAGCGCGCGCTCGACATTGAGCCGCTCGGCCGGCGACCAGATGGCATCCATATCGTCGACCGGCGGCGGCAACTGTCCCGGCGTGCCGCGCCGCAGGTTGAGGAACTGCTGCTGCAACGACGTGGCAAGACGCCGCCCCTCGTCATCCGTATCGGCGGCAAAGACGCTCGCCGCGACCATCACGTGCGGTTTGTCGAGCGTCTCGGACGGACGGAAATTGGCACGGTACAGGCTGATGGCGGTCATCAGCTGATCGGGCGCGAAATGCGAGGCGAAGGCAAACGGCAAGCCCATCATCGCCGCGAGCTGCGCGCCGAACAGGCTCGAGCCGAGCAGCCACAGCGGCACTTCCAGCCCGTCACCGGGAATCGCGCGAATCGCCTGCCCCGGCCGGGATGGCCGGAAGTACTGCTGCAGCTCCGCCACATCTTCCGGAAAGCGATCGCTGGCATGCAAAATATCGCGCCGCAGCGCACGTGCCGTGGTCTGGTCGGTCCCCGGCGCGCGGCCCAGGCCAAGATCGATGCGCCCCGGGTAGAGCGAAGCCAGCGTGCCGAACTGCTCGGCGATGACGAGCGGCGAATGGTTTGGCAGCATGATGCCGCCCGCGCCCACACGGATGGTGCGCGTGCCGCCGGCGACATGGCCGATCACCACGGCCGTGGCGGCACTGGCGATGCCCGGCATGTTGTGGTGCTCGGCCAGCCAGTAGCGCCGGTAGCCAAGCCGCTCCGCCAGCCGGGCCAGCTCGAGCGTGTTGCGAAATGCGGTGGCGGCGTCGCTGCCTTGCGTGATGGGGGAAAGGTCGAGGACCGAAAACGGAATCATGAATCGTCTGCACGTCGGTGAGGGGAGCGCGGACATCTTCACATACTTTGAAAAGGTCTGTCGGCCGAGGGGGATTGCCCTGCGGCGCGGACTGCTCGGGCGCGCGGCCTCACTGCCAGCCATGGGGGGCAGTGGAGACTGTCGGTAAAGGCGATGAAAGCTGGGCCGGTCAACCAGCCCAGGGATCAATCACCTCGATGCCACAGTCGCTGAAATCCCGGACGTTACGTGTGGCCAGGCTCGCACCATGAGACCGGGTGATCGCTGCAATCATGGCATCGAACTGGCTGATCGGCCGCCCTGCCGACCGGCGCGCTGCGGCGATTTCGGCATAGGCAGCCGCAGCATCGCCCTCGAAACTCAGGATCTGCCCGGCGAAGTCCAGTGCAAAGACGGCTTCCACAGCATCCAGTAGCGCCGCCCTGCGCTGGCCCGCTGGCAACACGCGCACCCCATAGAGGATTTCTGCTTGTGTGACCGTTGTCGTAAACAGTGCCAGCCGCGGCTGGGCCTCCAGCCATGCGATCACGCGCGCCTCAGGTGCCGGCTGCAGGATTTCCGAGAGAACGTTCGTATCCAGGACAATCACGCGCCAAACTCCGGCGGCGTGCGCATCGCCTCACGCGCGGGCAATTCCAGCTCGACGCCTCCCAGCGGCGCGACTCGTGCGCGGATGGTCTTCACCAGCGACGCACCGCGTACCGGCTCGGCAGACAACGCCGCCCGCAGGATGGCACGCGCCTCATCTTCCATCGAACGTCCATGCACGGCTGCCTGGACACGCAGACGTGCCTTGATCTGGTCATCGATATTGCGGATCGTCATTGTTGCCATCTTCACCTCGTTCGCCATTCCATTAATCATTGACTGCATTTTAGTCATTGATTAACAGCAGGGCAAGGCTCACGCTCCCCCCATGGTCCGGAAAGAAATGCATACGCCACTTTCCCTCGATCAGGTGCTCGTGGGGGATCTCACTGGCCAGCGGCTTGCTATCATGCGCGCATGCACGCCCCCTTCCAGATTCCCCTCCACGAAGTCGAGATCACCGCCATCCGGGCGCAGGGGGCGGGCGGGCAGAACGTGAACAAGGTGTCGAGCGCCGTGCACCTGCGCTACGACATCCGCGCGTCGTCGTTGCCGGACGATCACAAGCAGCGGCTGCTGGCGCTGCATGACCACCGCATCACACGCGAGGGCGTGATCGTCATCAAGGCGCAGGCGCACCGCAGCCAGGAGCTGAACCGGGCAGAAGCGCTGCAGCGCCTGCACGCGCTGGTGGAAAGCGTGGCCCGGCCGCCGCGCGTGCGCCGGCCCACGCGCCCGACGCTGGCGTCGCGGACGCGGCGGCTCGAAGCAAAGAACCTGCGCGGCTCGATCAAGGCCCTGCGCGGCAAGGTGGTGGACTGACGGCTGGAGAGAAGGCAGGCGGGTGCACCCGCCTGTTGGCGGCCGCGCTGCCATGCACTATGCTGAAATTCCTCTTCCCGTCACAAGGAGTCGCCATGCGTCATGTCATGACCCGCGCAGTGTCCTGGTCGGTCGTAGCGGTATTGCTGGGAGCCAGTGGTCTGGCCCTGGCGCACAACTGCCCGAACGAGATGAAGGCCATCGATGCCAAGCTGGCCACCAACCCGACCTTGTCGGCTGACAATGCCGCCAAGGTGAAAAAACTGCGCGCCGATGGCGAAGCCCAGCACAAGGCCGGCAATCACGACGCCTCGATGAAGGCACTGGGCGAGGCGAAGAAGCTGCTCGGCATCTGAGCGACTGCTGCGTCAAAAATGGCATGGGCCGCCTTGCAGGAAAACCTGCGAGGCGGCCCATTGTTTTCTGGAGCATCGATCACGGCCTGCAGCGTTGCGGCTGCAGCCCATGCCGGCTTAACACGATGAGACGGGGCCGGGGGCCCCAAGCGACTTCAGAGGATCAAGGTGCCCACTGCTCGCGCGGTTTCTCGCAATTGATCATCCATGGAATTCCAAAGCGGTCGACCACCATGCCGAAGCGCTGCGCCCAGAAGGTTTCGGCCAGCGGCATCTGTACCGTGCCGCCTTCCGCCAGGGCATTGAACACGCGCTCGGCTTCCTCGGGCGCCTCGATGCCCAGCGTCACATTCATGCCCTTCGGCTGTTCGTAGTTGCTGGGCGCGTCCGAGGCCATCAGCACGCAATCGCCGATGCGCAGTTGCGCATGCGCGATCAGGTCGCGCATCTCGGGCGGAGCTTGATCGGCCATCGGCGTGCCGCTGAACGGCAGCATCATGACGATATCGGTTTTCAGGACCTTGGCGTAGAACGCAAACGCCTCTTTGCAATTGCCGTTGAAATTCAGATACGGGTTCACCTGCATCATGCTCTCCTTGAACAAGGGCCGCCAGCATGCATGGCTCTGCCGTGCCGTGTGCCAGCGCACACTGCCGCGACCGGCAGTCAAGTCCCGGTATCGGCCTGCAGCAGAGTCTCCAGGCAATGCTCACGGATTCCGTAGAACGCTTTCACTTCCTCGATCTGTGCCAGCACCGGCGCGGCATCGTGCGGCCGGGCGCGGCGCACCGCAAGAATCATCTTGTTCTTGCTGGTGTGCTCGAGCGACACGAACTCGAACACCTGGGCATCATACCCCTGCGCTTCCAGCAGCAATACACGCAAACTGTCGGTAATCATCTCGGCTTCCTGCCCGAGATGGACGCCATGCCGCAGCACAGCCTGAATTGGGTGGGGTGACAACAGCTGCGGGCGAATTTCCTTGTGGCAGCACGGCGCGCACATGATGATTTCGGCCCCGGCGCGAATCCCCATATGAATCGCAAAATCGGTCGCCACGTCGCAGGCATGCAGGGCGATCATGACGTCGATCGGCTGCGGCGCGAACTGCCGCACATCCCCCTGGCGGAACGTCAGGCCCGGATGCTCGAGCCGCGCGGCAGCAGCATTGCACAGGCTGGTCAGCGCCTCGCGCAGCTCGACGCCCATGACCTGGGCGGAACGGCCGAGCCCGGCGCTCAGGTAGTCGTGCACGGCGAATGTAAGGTAGCCCTTGCCCGAGCCGAAGTCCACGACGCGCACCTCGGTCGCATCGCGCAGGCGCGACGCCATCAGCGCCCGGTCGAAGATCTCGATGAACTTGTTGATCTGCTTCCACTTGCGCGACATCGCCGGCACCAGCTGATGGTCCGCCGTGGTCACGCCGAGATCGACGAGGAACGGACGGTCGAGCGTCAGCATGCGGTGCTTGGCGCGGTTGTGCGCGGCATGGGCCGGCGCGCCATCCGCTACCAGTAGCGTACCCTCTTCCTCCGGACCAGCCTGATCGGCAGCAAGCGCCGCCGTTGCGGTCAGGCGGCCCACGCGCAGTGTGCTCTTGCCCTTCTTGCCATAGGCCAGCTGCAGCTCGGCCGTGCGGGTCTGCAAGTGGAGATTGCGGAACGTGGCGCCGGCCAGCATCCGCACCGCCGCGATGGCCTCGGCAACCGGCAGATTCTTGGTGATGTCGCGCGTCGTATAGCGGTACACGAACGACAGGTGCGGCGCGCCACGCAGCATGACTGCCCGCACCAGCACCCGCTCCAGCCCTTCCTCGTCTCCGACATGGCGCCCGAGCACCAGCTTGACGAAGCTGCCGTCGCCCACACTGGCCGACAGCCTGGTGAAAAAGCGCGCAGGCGCGTCACCGGTTTCGGCAGGGGCCACGGGGTATGCAGCAGAAGAGGAAGAAGCGAACTGAACCACGAAAATCCTTTGGTCGAACAATGCCACGCGAACATGGCAAGCGCGGGAAAAAGATAGGTGAAGCGGCATCAGCATATCCTGCCCACCGTCCTTCCCGGCAACAAATGTGCACGATAAACCTCACGCCATGACATTTTGACGCATGCGGTGCGCCGAGCCGCATGGTACCGCGTCCGCAGCCGGTGCGCGCTGTTCCGACATTCGGTAAACTGTCAGGCTTTCGTCCATCCGCCGGGCCCGCTCGCGTGAAACTCCTGACCCGCCTTTTCGCCCCTGTCGCCTCGCTGGCCGCACGCCGCCATGCCGAGATGCTGCGCATCATGCTGGGGGCAATGCTCGGGCTGCTGATCACGGGGTTGACCACGCACTGGATGTTCGGGCCCTCGCATACGCCGCTGCTGCTGGCGCCGATCGGCGCGTCGGCGGTGCTGCTGTTCGGCCTGCCCGCAAGCCCGCTGGCGCAACCGTGGTCGATCCTTGGCGGCAATCTGTTCGCCGGCCTGATCGGCGTGTTCGTGCACAGCCTGTGGCCGGCCGATCCGCTGCTGGCCGCACCGGTCGCGCTAATGGCGACGCTGTGCGTGACCACCCTGCTGCGCTGCGTGCACCCGCCGTCGGGCGCGGTGGCGGTCAGCGTAATTCTCGGCGGTCCGGAGATCCACCAGCTCGGTTACTGGTTCATCGTCAATCCGCTGATGATCAACTCGGCGCTGCTGCTGATCACCGCGGTGGTCTACAACAACCTGACCGGCCATCGTTACCCGGCCGCCGCGCGGCCGCAGCATGTGAATGTGCACGACACGCGCGACCCGGTACCGACCGATCGCGCCGGCTACCTGCCGGAAGACCTGGAAGCGGCCCTGAATGAGCACGAAGGGATGCTGGCGGTTGGCCCGGAAGAACTGGACCAGCTGCTGCGCCGGGTGGAACAGCACGCGCATGAGCGGCGCTTCGGCCGGCTCACCATGCAAGACATCATGTCGGCCGACCTCGTGCTGGTCAACCGCGACACCACGCTGACCGAGGCGGTGCAGCTGATGGAACGCCATCGCCTGCAATCGCTGCCGGTCATCGAGGCCGACAGCGGCCGCATGGTCGGCGTGGTGGACTACACCAGCGCCAGCCATCGCCTGCACCACAGCACCATGATCAAGCTCGGCCGCCTGTCGCTGCGGCATCCGCTGCGCGCCGCCAACACGGTCGGCCCGCTGGCGCGCGGCCACGACGAGCAGACCGTGCCGCGCACCCTGCCGGTCGAAGCGCTGGTGCCGATGCTGGCCGACGAGGGCCACCATGCGGCCTACGTGATCGACGACAAGGCGCGGCTGTGCGGCATCGTCACGCAGTCCGACCTGATCGGCGCGCTGTATCGTGGCCGCCTCGTGGCGCCCGCCGACGAGCCGCAGGCAGCCTGAGGCATGCCTCGGGCACGCACGCCCCACGCCGGTCCATAGCGGGCACAGCGCGTGCCCGCTGGCTGGCACTCAGACCAGCACGTACACCTTGCGCACCGTCGTGTGGACATCCCACACGCCTTCGGTGTTCGGCGAGAAGAACAGCGTATCGCCGCCCTGGATGTTCAGCACTTCGCCTTCGTCCGAGGTGAAGGTGCATTCGCCGGACAGGAAATGCATGAATTCGCCGTGCGGATTGTTGCGGCGAAAACGGCCGGGCGAGCACTCCCACACACCGGTCTGCACATCGTCGCGGCCGACGATCGCCTTGGTGAGGCCGCGCAGCGTGCACGGCGGATCGCTGAGGGGAATGTCCACCGTGCCGCGGTCTTCGAGCGCGTCGGAAGGAATGGCTGCAGCGCCTTTGAGGTTTTCGATTGCCATGGGGAAACTCCGTCTATTGGATGAGGGATTGCGCACCCGCTGCACGCGGATGCGAAGAATGATGGGTACCGGCCGCCACGCCGCGCGTCAGCGCCCGTCCTTCAGGCGGAACCAGACGAAGGCCGCGCGCTGGCCGAGACGCCGGAAGGCCGCCAGCGGCACACGCGGCAACGGTCCGGCGATGGCCGGCAGGATCGCGCGGTCAGCGCCGATCTGCCCGGCCAGCAGCCGCCCGGCATGCGGGGCCGCAGCCACGCCGCTGCCGTTGTAGCCCAGCGCATAGGATACCGTCGGATCGTCCTCGGTACGCGTGATGTGCGGGATCTGGTCCATCGTCAGGGCCACCCAGCCGCCCCAGCAGTAATCCGCCGTGATGCCGCGCAGGGCCGGGAACTTGCGGCCGATCATGTCGAGCAGGCGGTCCTGCCGCAGCGTGCCCTCGCTCTCGTGGATCGGCCCGCGGCTGCCGAGGAGCACGCGGCCATCCGGCAGGCGGCGATAGTAATTCAGCACCGCGCGCGTGTCGGTAATCACATCGGTCGTCAGCAGGCCCGACTCGGCCTGCTCGGTCGAGGTCATTGGTCGCGTCACCACGATATTGGACAGCACCGGAATCGTCCGGCCGTTGAGGCTGGGGTGCAGGCGCTCGGTCGAGTAGCCATTGGTGGCGATCACCACCTGCCGGGCGCGCACCGTGCCACCCGGCGTCTGCAGCAGATGCCGGCCGGCTTCGCGCGTCCACTGCATGACCGGCGACTGGCAATGCACGCGCGCACCGGCCGCCCGCGCCATGCGCAGCAGGCCATAGTTGAACTTCAGGGGATGCATGGCGAAGGCATCGGCAAAGCGCAGCGCCGCCGGAGCTTCGCCGCCGCGGAAGTAGCCCTTCCCCAGCGCAGCGGGATCGAGCAGTTCGGTTTCGTAGCCGAACACATTGCGCAGCAGCGCCTGGTCGGCCACCAGGCCGGCGACCTTGTCGGCGCGGTGGGCCACCTTGAGCCAGCCGTCCGGCTGGCGGTCGCAGGCGATGTGGCCGGTGTCGATCAGGTCGCGCACAGTGTTCAGCGCGGCATGCGCCTCGGCGAACAGGGCGCGCGCGCCCGGCACGCCCCAGCGCTTGATCCACTGGCCATAGCCGAGCCGGCCGATGGCGGGACGGGCGAAGCTGCCGTTGCGTCCGCTGCATCCCCAGCCAGGACCATTGGCCTCCAGGACCGTGGCATGGATGCCGTAATCGCGCGCCAGGTAATAGGCACAGCTGAGGCCGGTATAGCCCGCGCCGATGATCGCGACGTCGACATCCCGGTCGCCCTGCAAGGCACCGTCGTCCGGCGGCGGCTCACCGGCGGTCGCCAGCCAGTACGTTTCGGGATAAGCCTGCGGGCGTTGCGGCAGTTCGGCGCGCAGCGGATCGTAAACCATGGTCTCTCTCGTCTCATCGTGGCGCCGGAGGGCGCGGAATCTTTTCCGCCAGCCGGGGATGGCCGGCATGGCAGAGGTATCAGAACCGGTCGATACGGAACGGCGTCAGGTCGATGGCCGGACTGCGCCCCAGCACCAGGTCGGTCAGCGCGGTGGCGGTGCCGGGGGCGCAGGTCAGACCGATATGCTGGTGCCCAAAGCCATAGAACACATTGCGGAAATGCGGCGAACGGCCGATCACCGGCATGCTGTCCGGAAGCGAGGGACGGTGCCCCATCCATTCGGTATGCGCCTGCGCCTCGATGCGCGGGAACAGGGTACGCAGATGCTTGAGCAGGGTCCGCGCGCGGCGGTAGTCGGGCGGTGCGCGCAGGCCGGCGAACTCCACCAGTCCGGCGGCGCGCAGGCCGCCGCGCATGGGCGTCGTCAGCATTTTCTGCGCTGGCGACATCACCGGATAGCGCGGTGCGTCACCCGTATGCCGTTGCAGCGTGACGTGATAACCGCGCTCGGCTTCGAGCGGCACCGGGCTGCCGAGCCGGCGCGACAGTTCGCCAGACCACACGCCACCGCACACCACGAGATCTGACACCGGCAGCTGGCCGGCTTCGGTCACCAGTGCCACAGGACCCTCCGCGCCCACCACCACGTCGCGTACCTCGTGCCGCAGCACGCGGCCGCCGAATTCCACGAAATGCTCGGCCAGCGCCTGTACCAGCGCGAACGGGTCGGGCGAGTAGCCGCAGTTCTCCATGACCACGCCGAAGCGGAAGTGTTCCGCCACGGCCGGCTCCATCTCGCGCACCGCGCCATCGCGCAAGGTATGAATGCGCGTGCCGTGCTGCTGGCGGAGATTCCATACGTACTGGTCGGCCTGGTAGGTCGCCTCGTCCGGATACACGCACAGCAACGGCGCGGGCCGCGCCAACGCGGCGGCGCGCGTCCCGGCGACCTGTGCGAGATGCGCCTCGACGGTGGTGCGTGTCAGCTGTGCGAGCGCCGCGGCGATGCGCTCCACTTCCACGGGCCGGCTGGCGCGCAGGAACGAGATCATCCACGGCAGCATCTTCGGCACATGCCGCCAGCGCATGGCGAGTGGACCGAGCGGATCGGTCAGCATGCTCGGCACTTTCCAGATAAAGCCCGGCGTGGACAGCGGCACCATGCCGTAGGTGGCGAGAATGCCGGCGTTGCCGCGTGAGCAGCTTTCGCCAGGCGCGACACGGTCGATGACCGTGACCGCGCAGCCGGCGCGCTGCAGTTGCAGCGCCGTCGACATGCCGACGATGCCGGCCCCGACGATGGTGACCTGGCGCAGCGGCACAGAGGGAGCGTTCATTGCAAGAATTCGAGGAAAGGAAGGACGGGCCGCTGCCCCGGATACCTGCCGGAACAGCGGCACAACAGATGCATCAGCGGGCGCGTCGCTTGCCGCGTCGCTGGAAGTACTCCGACAACAGGATCAGGGCCGTCATGAACAGCAGCAGCAACGACGCCACCGCCGCCAGCACCGGGCTGACCTTGAGCAGCGCGTCGTCCCACATCATCTTCGGCAGCGTGGTGACCTCGCCGCCCGTCACGAACAGTGCGATGGTCAGCTCGTCGAAGGAGATGATGAAGGCGAACATGAAGGCCGCGATCATGCCGGAGCGGATGATCGGCAGCGTGATGTAGCGCAGCGTCTTGAGCCGGTTGGCGCCAAGCGTCCAGGCTGCCTGGTCGAGCCGCACGTCGTAGTTCTTCAGCACCGACATGACGGTGATCACCACGTAGGGAATCGTCAGCACCGTGTGCCCGATAACCATCCCCGTGAGCGTACCGACCAGCGAAATCTGCGAGAACAGGTAGAACAGCGAGACCGCGATGATGATGTGCGGAATGATGATCGGCGACAGCACGAACGCCAGGACCGCCGACTTGCCCGCGAACTGGTTGCGCGCGATAAAGAACGACACCGGCACGCCGATCAGCATGCCGCAGACCGCCGACAGGATGCCGATCAGGAACGAGCGGCCGATGGCGGCCAGCCACTCGTGCGAGGCGAACACCATGTCGTACCACTTGAGCGTGAAGCCCTTGGGCGGCCAGTTGAGGAACGCTTCCTGGGTGAACGACACCGGCACGACAAAGAATGCCGGCACGCACAGGAAGACGATCACCAGCAACGCGGTGAACCACAGCACGCCACGGCTCACGGCGCGCGGCGCCTTTTGCTGGCTCGGGCGCGGCAAGATGGCATCAAGCAGGCGGCCCACGGTGGCGCACGTCACGGCGAGCACGCCGAGGACACGGTTGCCGAGCCAGGCACCAAGGCGGCCGATGATCCCACGCTTGCCTGTATGGGCGCTGCCCGACAGGGTCGAGAGACCCACCAGCTGATCGTAGAAGAAGAAGATCACCAGCGTCGTCACCAGGAACAGCACGGCGATGGCGCCCGCAAAACCCCAGTTCAGCATCTGGTTCACCTGGAAGATGATCAGCTGCACGATCATGGTTTCACCCGCGCCACCCAACAGGGCCGGCGTGATGAAGAAACCGAGCGAGGTGATGAACACCAGCAGGCCACCTGCCGCCACACCCGGCATCGAGAGCGGGAAGTAGATGCGCCAGAACGCTTCGCCCCGGCGCGCGCCGAGCGTGGACGCTGCCTTGACGAGATTGCTGTCGATGTTTTCCATGGTCGGCAGCATGGTCATCACGCACAGCGGCAGCATGCAGTGCACCATGCCGACCATCACGCCGGTGAAGTTGTAGATCATGCGCAGCGGCATGTCGACGATGCCCAGCGCCATCAACAGGTCGTTGATCGCGCCGTTGCGGCCGAGCAGCACCATCCATGCGAAGGCGCGCACCAGGAAGCTGGTCCACAGCGGCATCAGCACCCACACGGCCAGCGAGTTGCGTGTCGAACCCTTGACCGTGGCCAGAAGATAGGCCACGGGATAGGCGCCGATCAGGGCGAACACCGTGGTCCAGCCGGCGGTCTTGAGCGTGATCAGCAAGACCTTGAGGTAGACGTCGTCGCTGATCAGCCGCAGGTAGTTCACCAGTGAGGCCGCACCGCTGTCATCGAAGAAGCTCAGGTACAGCAGCGTACTGATCGGGAACGCAAAAAACACGCCCAGGAAGAGGATGGCCGGCAGCAGCGGCCAGAGCTTGGATACCCGGCTCAGCAGGCTGCGCTGCGGCGCAGTCTGCCCGGCTGGAGCCGCGGCGAGCGGCGCGCTAGCGGGCCCGCTCATGCGCGTGCTCCCTGTGCATCGCGGATCGTCACGGTCCGCGCGCGCGACCAGCCGAGGCGCGCGGCCTCGCCCTTGCGCAGGCGCTGGCTGGTGCCGGTCAGCTGCGTGACTTTCATGGTCGTGCGGTCGGACAGTTCGATGTACGACTTGGTCACGTTGCCGGCAACGATGGTGTCGCGCACCGTACCGCTGACCATGTTGTCGTCGCGCTCGCCTTCGCCGAGCACGCGCACGCTCTCGGGGCGGACCATGAACGTCACCTGCTCGCCGCCGCGCACCGGCACATCGGCAATCGCTTCGATCATCGCGCCATCGGCCATGGCCAGCGTCGCATGGCCATCGGACACCTGCTTCACGGTCGCGGCGACGAGGTTGGATTCGCCCAGGAAATCGGCCGCGAACACGGTACGCGGGCGGAAGTACAGTTCATCCGGCGTACCGAGCTGTTCGATGCGGGCATTATTCATCAGGCAGATGCGGTCGGACATGACCATGGCTTCTTCCTGGTCATGCGTCACATACAGCACGGTAATGCCGAGCTGCTCGTGCAGCGCCTTGATCTCGAGTTGCAGCGCGTCGCGCAGCTTCTTGTCGAGCGCCCCGAGCGGCTCGTCCATGAGAATAATCGACGGCTCGTAGACAAAGCAGCGCGCCAGCGCGATGCGCTGCTGCTGCCCGCCCGACAGTTCACGCGGCAGGCGGCCCGCCACGTGGCCGAGCTGCACCGTGTTGAGCACGCGCTCGACGCGCGTACGGATCTCCGACTCGGCCACGCGGCGCATGCGCAGCGGGAAAGCGATGTTGTCGAAGATCGTCATGTGCGGAAACAGCGCGTAGTTCTGGAAGACCATGCCGATGTCGCGCTGGAACGGCGGGAGGTAGGTCGCCAGCTTGCCGTCGATCCAGATCTCGCCGCTGTCGGGCGAGTTGAGGCCGGCAATGGCCATCAGCAGGGTCGACTTGCCCGATCCCGACGGGCCGAGCAGCGTGAGGAACTCACCCTCGCGCATCTCGAGACTGGTGGATTCGAGCGCGACCACGGGACCATAGGTCTTGCGCGTGTCGCGGATCTTGAGTTTGATCGATGGATTCTTCATATGCGTCTCCGAACGCCGGGCGGCAGCCGCCCCTGCCCGGCGCGCGGGCAAGAAATTGCGCTAGCGAAATACCGTGGCGTGGCCACGGCAACCTGATATCAATTCCAGGGCAGGATCAGATGCCGCCCGGCGACGCCGGCCCGTCGTGCGCGTGATGCCGCAACATCACATCGCACACGCACGCCACGGCACCGGAACCGGTCGATCCCGCCCAGTCAGCTTAGGACAGCAGCCAGGAGTTGTAGCGATCCGTGATCGCATCCTTGTGCTTGCCCCAGTACTCGGCATTGGCCTGCGTCAGCGAGGCGAAGTACTCCGGGTTGTTCGGCAGCAGCTTGGCGCGTTCCGGCTTGATGTACTTGAAGGCGTCCGGCGCGGTCGGGCCGTACGTCAGCGTCTCGGTGAAGATGGCCTGCTGCTGCGGCTGGGCGCAGAACTCGAGGAACTCGCGGCACAGCGCCACGTTCGGGCCGCCCTTGAGGATGGTGAAGCCTTCGTAGGTCCAGATGCCCTGATTCCACACCAGCTTGACGGGCGCGCCATCGTCGATGGCAACCTGTGCGCGGCCGTTCCAGGCGGGAATCATGTCGACTTCGCCGGTCTTGAGCAGCTGTGAGGTCTGCGCGCCGTTTTCCCACCACACGCCGACTTCCTTCTTGATCTGGGAGAGCTTGCGGAAGGCGCGGTCGAGGTCGAGCGGATACAGCTGGCTGGGCGGCACGCCATCGGCCAGCAGCGCTTCCTCGATGGTGTCGTACGGATTCTTGCGCAGCGAGCGCAGACCAGGGAAACCCTTGGTGTCGAAAAAGTCCTTCCAGCTTTGCGGCGGCTTCTTCACGGTATCGGTGCGATAGGCGATCACCGTGGCGTACACGTCGACGCCCAGGATGAACTCGCCACGCATGTTCGCGGGAATCTTGCTGACATTCGGCCCCAGGCCCTTGGGCCCGGCGATCGGCTCGAGATGACCGAGCTTGGCCAGCGACATGTGCGTGGAATTGCTCAGGTGCGCCATGTCCCAGCGGTAGTTGCGCGACTCGACCATGGCCTTGACCATGCCGCTCGGCTCGGATTCGGATGCCACGCCGACGACGGTGATGCCGGTGGCTTTCTTGAACGGCTCGTAGAACGCCTGGGAGAAGGCCTTGGTGAAGGGACCACCCGGATCGCGGGTAACGAGGCGGCGGTTCTGGCCCAGCACGATGGCCGGCGCGCCGAGCGCTGCCGCACCGGCGACCACGGCGGCGCCTTTCACGAAGGCACGGCGCCCTGCTTGCGTCTCACGGGCGGTATTGATGTCCTTGTCCTGCATACCTGACTCCTTCATTGGATTGATCGATGCTGTTGTGTGGCACGGCCCGCTGCATCGCCGCACCGGATCGCAGCAGTGCCGTGACCGTGTATCTGCAAGCGCCGTGCCACCAGCTTGTTGTCTTGATGTGACTGTTTGAAAAAGTATGCGAGGCCTTATCTAAAAAAGCAAATAACGAAAACTGTGCACTCTATAAACATGACTTATACTGTGAACCGGTGCATTTTCATGCACCGCGATGCAGCCTGATGTCCCGTTTTCATGCACACGAGAGACGCTTATGCATATCCGTCAACTGATGGCCCTGCGCGCCGTCATTTCTTCCGGCACCACCACCCAGGCCGCCGAAATTCTCGGCGTGACGCAGCCAGCGGTGAGCAGCCTGATTGCCACGCTGGAGAAAGAGGTCGGCTTCAAGCTGTTCGAACGCGTGAAGGGACGGCTTGTGCCGACGCTGGAGGCGGACCGCATGGCGGAGGAAGCAGAGCGCACCATCGCCAGCTTCCGGCGCATGGAAGAAATGGCGCGCGACCTGCGTCAGCTCGCCGCAGGGCAGCTGCGCATCGCCTGCATGCCGGGGCTGGCGCTCGACTTCATGCCGCGCGTGCTGGCGCGGTTCCAGGCAGACAAGCCGGATATCAAGGTGTCGCTGCAGATTCGCTCCTCGATGCGCGTGCGCGAGTGGATCGCGGCACAGTATTTCGACCTCGGCATTGCCGAACTGCCGGTGGACGATCCGGCCATCGAGGTGGAACCGCTGCAGATGCGCTGCGTGTGCGTGATGCCGGAAGGCCATCCCTTGGCGCGCAAGAAAGTCATCACGCCCCAGGATCTCAATGAAGTGCCCTTCATCTCGCTCAACGGCGATCACATGACCTACTTCCGGATTGCCGATGCGTTCGAGGAGGCAGGCGCGAAACTGAATGTCCGCGCCGAGGTACAGCTGTTCGCACCGGCCTGCGCGATGGTCGCGTCAGGCGGCGGCGTGTCGATCGTCGATCCGGTCAGCGCCAAGGTCTACGAGGGACGCGGCATTGTCGCGCGCCCCTTCCAGCCCGCCATCCGGTTCGACGTGGGCCTGATGTTTCCGGCCTACCGCCCGCGTTCGCTGCTGATGCAGAATTTCGTGACCACGCTCAAGCAGGCGATGCAGCCCTACCTGCTGTGACGCGTCCATGCGGACGCGTCACGCCGTTCAGGCAGTGGCGTTGGAATAGCCCGAGATGAAGGACTTGGGTGTACCCGTCGCCTGGTCGTACACATGCCGTTCGATGCGGCCGATGTTGCCGCCGTACACGTGGATGCTGATCGAGACGCGATCGTCGTAGATGTTGGACACGCGATGGATGTCGCCCAGGCGCGGCGATACGCAATCGATATCACCCGGCTCGAGACGATCGTCGCCAATGCATTGCATCGGCTGGCCCGGCGTTGGCACGGCAAAGCGTTCACCGCGCTCCGAGCCGCGCATCATGCCAATCAGGGCCCACACCTTGTGATCATGCACCGGTGTCTTCTGCCCGGGCCCCCAGACAAAACTGATGACCGAGAAACGCTCCTGCGGATCGCAGTACAGCAGGTACTGCTGGTAGTACTGGGGATGCGGCTTGGCGAATTCCTCGGGCAGCCAATCGTCGGTGCCGATCAGGTCGCCGAGCAACGGGCGGCCCTGTGCGAGGATGGTTTCTTCATCGCCACCGGCACTGTCGATGACGCGCTCGAACTGGGTGACGAACTGCTGCAGGCGTGAGGGAAGTGTCATGATGATCTTGTTCTCTCTGGTTGTCTCCAGCAAACAGCATAGCGCAGTTCGCTGGCGGCTGCAGCGCGGAGCCAGCATTCATGCGGCTTGCAGGCGCATTCGTCCCAATCCGTGGGATATGTGACGTGGGACTGCGGCTAGCCGGCCTTGCGGAAAGTCAGGTTGATGCGGCAATTTCCGGTCAGCGGATGCACATCGTCCTTGAGCGCGAGCACGCCGTGATAACGCAGCCGCGCAGGACCGCCCCACACCACCACATCTCCATGCATCAATGGCACGCGCCGCGGGCGCTCGCTGCGCTGCATGCCGCCGAACTGAAAGATCACCGGAAGGCCAAGCGACACGGAGACGATGGGTTGCGTCATGTCGCGCTCGTTGCGGTCCTGATGCAGCGACATGCGTGCGCCCGGCGCATAGCGATTGATCAGGCAGGCATCTGGCACGAAGCCGGCAAAGCCCGCCGTTGCCGCGGCCTCGCGGGCCAACGCCAGCCAGCCCGGTGGCAAGGCCGGCCACGGTGCGCCGCTCAGCGGATCGACCGGTGCGTAGCGGTAGCCGTGCGCATCGCTGACCCAGCCGAGCTGACCGCAGTTGGTCATGGCGGCCGACATGGCGAGCCCGCCAGGTGTGAGCATGTGGCGAAACGGCGCAACGGCAGCGATGTCCGCGACCGTCGCCAGCAATGCGGGCGCCTGCGCCAAGGCAAAGCCGCGCAGCACCACCGCGCCGGGATCAATGGATTCGGTCCACGGCTGCGCCGCATCCTGTGCCGCGAACAGATCTTCGATCATGTACCGGCCTTCACGGCTACGGCCTGACGAATCTCATCGAGACCGGCAACATCATCCCCGCCGCTCGCCACGGCTCCACGTGCCTCCCGGTCGATCAACGCACGCTTGCGCTCCACACCCCAGCGGTAGCCGGACAGGCTGCCATCCTGCCGCACCACGCGATGGCAGGGCACGGCCACCGCCAGCGTATTGGCGGCACAGGCACTGGCCACGGCCCGCACCGCGCGCGGTACCCCGAGCCGCTGCGCCAGTTCGGTATAGCTCACAGTCTCACCGGCCGGCACTTCGCGCAAGGCTTGCCACACACGCTGCTGGAAGGCTGTGCCGCGAATATCGAGCGGCAGGTCGAGGCCCAGTGCGGGCATCTCGACGAAACCCACGACCTGCGCCACAGTGCGCGCAAAATCCGGATCGTCGCCGACCAGCATGGCCTGCGGAAACCGATCCTGCAGATCGCGCGCCAACTGGTCCGCATCGTCACCCAACGCGATTGCGCAGATGCCGCGCGTACTCTGCGCGACGAGCAGCGCACCGAGCGCACTCGCAGCGATGGCGAAGCGGATCTGCGTGTCGGTCCCGCCCTGCCGAAAGCGCGTCGGCGTCATGCCCAGCACGGCATCGCTGTCGGCATAGAAGCGCCCGGTCGAGGCGTAACCCGCTGCGTACACCGCGGCCAACACCGAGCCCTCGTCCTGCAACGCGGCACGTATGCGGCCGCTACGCCACGCCTGCGCATAGGCGCGCGGCGTCAGGCCGACCATGGCCTTGAACAGGCGGTGGAAATGGAAACGACTCATGCCAGCCTCGTGCGCCAGCGCTTGCAGCGAGGGCACCGCCTCGGCCTGCTCGATATGCCGGCAGGCCCGCACGATGGCCTCGGCCTGCTGCTGCGACCGTGCCTGGGCATCCGGACGGCACCGCTTGCACGGGCGGAAACCGTCCTGCTCGGCTGCCTCGCGGCTGGCGTAGAAGCGCACATGTTCCGGCCGCGCGAGCCGCGCGCCGCAAGACGGCCGGCAATATACGCCGGTGGTGCTGACGGCATACCAGAAGGTCCCGTCGGCGCTGGCGTCGCGGTTAACGACGCGCGGCCAGCGTGGATCGGCTTCAGTGGCTGCGGCGGCAGCGGCGTGACGCCGCTGGGTGGAAGTCGGGTTCATGGCAGATTTCCGGCACAGGCGAACGGGCCCGTTTTGAAACACTCTAGCGTGCGAGGCGCCGGCCTGCACTCCGCTGCTTGCGGTTGAATTCGTTGACGAATTGGCAGTCGAAATCATTGGCGCTCGAAACAGATCGAAACAGATCGAAGCCGCTCAAGCGGCGCCGCTACGATGCTGATGCGGATCAAGCTGCCGGCAATGTCCCGCTTGCATTGATGGCGCATCGCACACACCATCCAATTTACACCGTGTCACGAGGAAATCCGGATGCTCCCCAAACGCCTTGCACGCCCCGTTCTGCTCGCCACGACGATAGTAGCGACCGCCGCTGCCGTAGCGATGGCCAGCAACGTCTACGCCGCCAGCCGGCAGGCCGAAACTGACTTACCCACCATTCCGGCGCTCGACCTGACGCGCTATGCGGGCGTGTGGCACGAGATCGCGCGCATGCCCTCGTGGTTCCAGCGCCGCTGCGCCGGCCCGGCACAGGCGACCTACACGCTGCGCGACGATGGCCGCCTGCAGGTGCACAACCGCTGCCAGACGGACAACGGCGAGGCGCTGGATGCCGACGGCATCGGCGAGCCGGCGTCAGCCGAGCATCCCGGCCAACTGCGCGTGAGCTTCGCGCCTGCCTGGCTGCGGGCGCTGGGCATCGGCTGGGGCGACTACTGGATCCTGGCGCTGGCCGACGATTACACCTGGTCGCTGGTTGGCACCCGGGACCGCAAATACCTGTGGATCCTGGCCCGCGATCCCGCGCTCGACCAAGCCACCACGCAACAACTGGTAGAGCGCGCGCGATCCCTGGGCTACCCGGTGGACGGCTTGCAGTTCGCCGGCGCGGCGGCGGCCCCGGAGAGCCAGACGCCGCGCTGACCCGGCTTCAGACCGCCGCGAGCGCCTGCTCGAGATCGGCGATCAGGTCATCGATATGCTCGATGCCGATCGACAGGCGCACCGTGTCCTCGGTGACGCCGGCTTTCACCAGTTCTTCCGGCGACAGCTGGCGGTGCGTGGTGGAAGCCGGATGGCAGGCCAGCGACTTGGCATCGCCGATGTTCACGAGGCGCGTGATCAGTTGCAGCGCGTCCTGGAAGCGCGCGCCGCCGTCGCGGCCGCCCTGCACGCCGAACGTGAGGATGCCAGAGGCGCGGCCGCCCATGTAGCGCTGCACCAGCGCGTGGTCGGCATGCTCCGGCAAGCCGGCGTAGTTGACCCACTTGACCTTGGCGTGGCCTGCCAGATAGCGCGCGACCGCCAGCGTGTTGTCGCAGATGCGGTCCATGCGCAGCGCCACGGTTTCGATGCCCTGCAGGATCAGAAAAGCGTTGAACGGGCTCAGCGCCGCGCCCATATTGCGCAGCGGCACGACGCGCGCGCGGCCGATGAAAGCGGCTTCACCGAGCGCTTCCGTGTATACCACGCCGTGGTAGCTCACATCCGGCTCGTTGAGGCGGCGGAAGCGCGCCTTGTGCTGCGCCCACGGGAACTTGCCGGAGTCGACGATGGCCCCGCCGATGGAGTTGCCGTGTCCGCCCAGGTATTTGGTCAGCGAATGCACGACGATGTCCGCACCGTGTTCGAACGGACGGCACAGGTACGGGCTCGGCACGGTGTTGTCGACAATCAGCGGCACGCCATGGCGATGCGCGATGTCCGCGAGCTTCTTGAAGTCGGTGACGTTGCCAAGCGGGTTGCCGATGGACTCGCAGAACACCGCCTTGGTGCGGTCGTCGATCAGCGCCTCGAAGCTTTCCGGCTTGGCCGGATCGGCAAAGCGCGCTTCGATGCCAAGCTGTGGCAGCGTGTGCGCCAGCAGGTTGTAGGTGCCGCCATACAAGGTCGAGGACGAGACGATATTGTCGCCGCTTTCCGCGATCGTCTGGATGGCGTAGCTGATCGCCGCCATGCCTGAAGCCACGGCCAGTGCGCCGACCCCGCCCTCGAGCTGCGCGAGCCGCTGCTCGAGCACGGCGGTGGTGGGATTCATGATGCGCGTGTAGATGTTGCCGGCGACCTTGAGGTCGAACAGGTCGGCGCCGTGCTGCGTGTCATCGAAGGCGTACGACGCGGTCTGGTAGATCGGTACGGCGACGGACTTGGTGGTCGGGTCGGGGGCATAGCCGCCATGCACGGCAATGGTTTCGAATTTCACGGCACACATCTCCTCTGTCTGCGATTGCCAGTCACGCACGCTCGGAAGGCGCGCAAGCCGCCATTGTGGAGCAGTCAGGTGTGGAAAGCCAGAGAGGCCCACCCAATGCGCCGGACGCCGGCCAGTTGGGCTATAGTGGGCCGATAGCCAGCCCCGCCCCGCAGACAGAGAACGATATACAGGAGACGCCATGATCGCCGTGATCTTCGAGGTCGAACCCCATCCGGGCCAACGCCAGACCTATCTCGATATTGCCGCCACGCTGCGTCCCGAACTGGAGCAGATCGATGGCTTCATTTCGGTCGAACGCTTCGAGAGCCTGACCCAGCCGGGCAAGATCCTGTCGCTCTCGTTCTTCCGCGATGAAGCAGCGGTACAGGCCTGGCGCAACCTGGACATGCACCGGCGGGCGCAGGCGCGGGGACGCAACGGGGTATTTGCCGGCTACCGGCTGCGCATTGCCACGGTCGTGCGCGACTACGGCATGCACGAGCGCGCACAGGCGCCGGATGACTCGCGGCGCGCGCACGACGCCTGAGAGGTAGCGTCAAAAAAACGAGCGCCGGCCCTACCGCAAAGCCAGCGCAGTCCGCAGCCGCGTGGCCGGGCGAAAACCGCCGCGCTGCATGCCGGAATCCCCCCTGAGCCCGGTCAGCCGGCCGTTACCTTGTCTGCCACCTGATCTGCCACCACAAGGCAATTCCTGCCGCGCTGCTTGGCGGCGTAGAGCGCCACGTCGGCACGGCGCAGGGTGCGCTGGTAATCCGGATGGCCGTCGTGCATGGCGAGACCGATGCTGATGGTCAACGTCATGGTGCGATCTCGCGGCAGGCGGAAGACTTCGGCGGCGATGCGCGCCCGCAGGCGCTCGGCGGCGGCCACCGCACGCGCCTCGTCGACATCCACGGACAGCATCAGGAATTCCTCGCCGCCCAGGCGGAACAGGTAGTCGCCGCCGCGCACGCTATCGCTGAGGAGCGCCGCGAACTGCTGCAGCACCATGTCGCCGGCCTCGTGCCCGTGCACATCATTGACCTGCTTGAAATGATCGATGTCGATGGCGATGACGGCGAACTGGCTGTTGCGCTCGCGTGCATAAGCCACCTCTTTGCTCAGCACCACGGGCAGGAACTTGCGGTTCAGCAGGCTGGTGAGCACATCGCGCCCGCCTTCGAGCTCGTTGGCCTTCTGGAACAGCGTGTCGAGATCCAGCGCCATGCGCCGCGCATGATCGCGCAGTTCGCGCGCCTGCCGCTGGCGCTCTTCGACATCCTGCGCGGCTTCGAGCGCCGGCTGGACCACCTCGTCCACATGCGCGATGGCCGCGAGAATCGCTTCGGCTTCGCTGGTGCCCTGAAAGGCATGGACGCCTTTGTGGCGGAACCACAGGCCGAACTCGCTGGCCGCCATGCGCGGCAGGCGCGCCGCCTCTCCGACCGCGATCTCGTACATCACCGCGCTTTCCCAGTCGAGCAGCGCAGCGCGCTGGCGCTCGCGCTCCATCGAGGCGTTCTGCACCATCGATAGCAGGCGATAGGCCTCGTCGGCACGCGCGCTGCGCTCATGCGAATGCGCATAGGTCTGGCTCATGATTTCCATGGCCAGGTCGATGGTTTGGGTGACCAGTTGCACGGCTGCGCCATCGTTCCGGCTTTCATCCTCGGCGCCAAGCAAGGCATAGAAACCCTGCTTGAGACTGCGCGCCCCGCGCAACACGAGATGCACTGGCACGTCGATTCGTGCGTGAACCTCGCCGATGCGGATCTGCCGCTCGACCAATGCCTGGGGTGCAATATCTTCCGGATCGGCAAACACGTCGGTGATCCAGCGCATCATGGAGGCATGCAGACGCACCTGCACCTGCTCGTGCGAGACAAGTTGCGAAGCAGCGGCGTCGCTGAGCAGGCTGTCGTAAAAACGGCTTGCGAGCGCATGCTGATGCTGCTGGGCCAGGGCACGCACCCGGGCCCGCGTCGAGGGTGCATACTGTGCCACCACGGCGGCCCAGTCCCGCACCATCTGTTCCGAGGGAGAATTCTTCATTGCACGATCCTGTTGCCGCGACTATCGAGCCCTCCGCATCCTGGCCTGATGGCCGGGATGCCGGGCAAATCCGACAGTCTAATGAATCCCATCGGACTGGCAAGGGCCGCGCCCGCCTCCGGACGTTATTTATGCAGGGCGCGGTACACCATCAGCGCGGCATAGGCATCATTCGCTGCATACAGCAGCTGATTCGGGCGCAGTCGTTCCGCCGCCCAGTTCGACGTCGAGATGCGCTTGGATTTCTGGAAAGCCTGCTGCAACACCATGGCCACGGCCGTGACCACACCCACATCGCGGCGCATGCCGTGCTGGCGAAAATGGGTCGACAGATCGACCAGCGACTCGGCCTCGATCCCCAGGCGTGCGGCAATTTGCCGCCGGTCTTCCCGCAGGCCGAAGCCGACCTTGAGCAAGCCGGCATCCTGCAGCAGTGCGCGCACCACCGGCGGCGCGGCGGGATGATGCAACTGGAACAGGTAGGCGGCATCGGGGGTTGCGAACTGCACGAGGTGCGGCCCGCCGGCATCGACGCCCTTGGTAAAGACTGGACGTGTCTCGGTATCGAAGCCAACGATGCCGGCCTGGCGCAACGCCTGGGCCGCAGCCTCGCAGGCGGCGGCCGTCGCCGGAACATGGGTCTGCGCCAGCGTCAGCCCCGCGAAAGGCGGAAAAACTGCGTCGGGGGAAGGAACGACGAAAGGAGCGGTTTCTGGCATGGTCAGGCGGAGTAGGCGGGCACACCAGCATGGTATCGCGTCCATCTTGCCAGCAGTGGACCTCCGCCTTCAACCGCCGTGACCGGCACGACTTCCGTGCCATGACAAACTGCATGGGCAACCCCGGAGCCGAAGCTGGGGGCGGGGTTGCCGCACCCGGGTCTACACCCTGGAGCCAGATCTCAGAAGCGGTACGTCACGCCAATGCCGGCCGTCACCGGATTCAGGTCGATCTTGCCGACCTTGGCGCCGCCAACCCGCACATCGGTATTCATCTGCACGTACTTCACATCGACGTTGACACCCCAGTGCTTGTCAATCATGTAGTCGAAGCCAGCCTGCGCCACGAAGCCCACGCTCGAGCGATCGACCGAAGCCGCGCCATTCAGGATATTGCTGCGCTTGGAGAACAGCGTGTAGTTCACGCCCGCGCCGAGATACGGCTTGAAGGACCCGAACTGCGTGAAGTGATACTGCACCAGCAGCGACGGCGGCAGCGCGCGGATCTTGCCCTCCTTGGCGCCGCCGACATGGATATCGATGCTTTGCGGCGTGGTCAGTACCAGTTCCGCGGCAATGTTCGGCGTAAAGAAGTAGCTGATGTCGACTTCCGGAATCCAGCGGCTCTTGGCATCCACGCGCGTGGTGCCGCCCAGCGGCAGGCCGTCGGCCTGGCCGTTATGGAAATCGAGGTAGACGGCGCGGGCCCGCACCATCCATGGACTTTCGTCCGCATGCGCTGCACCGGCAGCAGACAACAGGCCAAGCGCGGCCAGGGCAACAGCAATCGTGTTTTTCATCAGCATTGGGCACTCCCGTTAATTCCCTTATTGTTGTAGGGATATTAACGGGCGCACCTGCCGCGCATATTGACCGGGATCAAGCGCCGGGTGGCGGCGATTTGACGGAGATCAAGCAGCCACGCGGGCTGCGGCCTTGGGGACGGAACCGTAGGGTGAGCCTGTGTGTCTTCCCCTCTTCGTCACCGCCCCTCGACCGCCCCCTGGTTCGGTATACCGGGATCAGTCGGCGCGGATGTTCGCGGCCTGGGCAATCTTCCGCAGCCGGTCGATATCCGCCATCACGCGCGGCCGGTACTCCGAGGCCGGCGCATACTCCGGCTCGAAGCCGTTGGCAATCATGCCCTGCTGCAGCTTGGCATCTTTCATGGCCGTGGCGACGGCGGCTTCGAGCGTCTGGCGGACCGGCACCGGCACGCCCTTGGGTGCGACGATCACGAAGGTGGTGGAGAACACCACGCTCGGGTAGCCGCTTTCCGCCACGGTCGGCACCTGCGGTAGCAGCTGCGAGCGGGTCGCGCTGGTCACGGCCAGTGCCTTAACCTTGCCGGCCTTGACCTGGGGCACGGCGGCCACCACGGTATCGACCGTCAGCGGGATCTGGTTGCCGATCAGGTCCGACATGGCGGGCGAGCTGCCCTTGTACGGCACGTGCAGCAGGTCCATGCCGGTGGCGGCCTTGATCATCTCGCCGGCGAACTGCGAGGTGGTGCCCGCACCGAACGAACCATAGGACATGCCGCCCGGCTTGGCCTTCACCTCTTCCACGAGCTGCGGCAGCGTGCTGGCCTTGACCGCCGGATTGGCCAGCAGGATCAGGGCCGTGGAGCCGACGTAGCCGATGGCATCGAAGCTCTTGATCGGGTCATACGGCAGGCGCGAATAGGTGACGGCATTCACCGAGAAGGTGCTGTTGCCGCTCAGCAGCAGCGTGTAGCCATCTGGCGCCGACTTGGCGACAAAGTCCGCGCCGACGATGGTGCCGGCACCAGGCTTGTTCTCGACCACCACCGACTGTCCCAGCACTTCGCTGAGCTTGCGGGCCACCAGTCGTCCAAGCACGTCGGTCGAGCCTCCCGGGGTAAACGGCACCACCAGGCGCACCGGCTTGTCCGGAAACGGCTGGGCCTGCGCAGACGACATACCGGTCCAGGCGAGCGAGGCCAAGGCGCCCGCCACCATGCCCAACCGCCACTTGAAACCCACAGCACAACGTTTTTCAGTCATATGGTTGTTCCCCCTGAGAGATGTCATAGAACGAGCCGGCAGATCACCCGGCTCTACAGCACGGGTCGTCGCTGCCCGGCCGGATTGGCCTGTTCGAACATCTGCGCGAACTCGAGCAAGCGGCGTTCGTCGCGATAGCGGCCGACGATCTGCACGCCAACCGGAAGGCCGTCGTCAGTGAATGAACAGGGCACGGAAATGGCCGGATGGCCGGTGACGGTGAGGCGGTAGCAGGACCGCATCCAGCCGATGTAGTGCGGCATGTCGACGCCTGCGATGCTGGCCGGGTATTCCATTGCTACATTGAAGGGCACGACCTGCGAGACTGGCGCAATCAGAAAATCGTAGTCACGCAGCAAGGCTTGCATGCGCAGGAACATCTGGTTGCGCGCGCGTTCGGCTTCGATGATGGCGAGGCCGCTCTGGTTCAGGCCGAGGTCGATGTTCCAGCGCACCGTGTCCTTCATCAGCTCGCCCTGCTCGCTGCGCACCTTGCCATAGTTGGTGGCGAAAGCCAGTGCACGCATGACTTCGAAGGCATGGTCCGCACCGCTGAAATCCGGCTCGGCCTCATCGATGACACAGCCGAGCGCCTCGCAATGGCGCACGGCGTCCTGGAGCGCCAGCTGAACCGCCGGCTCGAACGGCAGGCCGCCCAGCGTCGGGCTGACGGCGATGCGCAGCCCCTTGCAATCGACCGGCGCGAGCGGCGAGAACTCCGCCGGCGCGGCTGGAATGGCAAACGGATCGCCCGGCGCGGCATCGGCCAGCACCGACAGCATGAGCGCCACATCGGCCACGGTCCGCGCCATCGGGCCGCCGACCGTCATGGTGTTGAATGCGAATCCACTGGGCGTCATCGGCACGCGCCCCAGCGAGGGACGCAGCCCCACGATATTGCAGAAGCTGGCCGGATTGCGCAGCGAACCGCCCATGTCAGTCCCGTCCGCCAGCGCGACCAGGCCAGCCGCGAGCGCCGCCGAGCCGCCGCCGCTACTGCCACCGGCCGAAACATCGCGACGATACGGATTGCGCGTGACCCCGAACACGGCGTTGAAGGTATGCGAACCCGCGCCAAACTCTGGCAGGTTCGTCTTGCCGAGCGTGATGGCGCCTGCGGCCTTCTGGCGCGCCACCACCGTGCTGTCTTGCGTCGGCACGTTGTCGCGATAGACCGCCGAGCCGAATGTGGTCCGCACGCCTGCGGTCAGAAAGGAATCCTTGTGCGCCACCGGCACGCCGCACAACGCGCCAGGTGTCGCGCCGCGCGCCAGTGCCGCATCCATGGCATCGGCCTCGGCCAGGGCTTGCGCGTAGGTATCGGTGACGATCGCATTGATCGCCGGATTGATCCGTTCGGCACGCGCCACATGTGCGGCCGTCAGCTCGCGCACGCTGAGGCGGCGGTCGCGCACGGCCTGCACCATCGCCGTGGCGCTGAGATAGCAAAGGTCTTCCATACAGCACGGGTCCTGCAAGAAATTGAATCGTGGACGTAACCATATCGCTCCCGGACAGGCGTGCCGCACCCGTGCGCCAGACGCCGTGTGCAAAGCCCAACAGTTTCTGGTGCATGTTGCGGTGCGTTTGTGCACGGCACGCGCGCAGCCGTGCGCATGATCTTCCTCGCCACAGCATCAAAACCGGGATTTGCATGCGGTAAATGGCATGGACAGCGCATTTGTGCACCATGGATGGTCAACACCACGAGAAAGCAGCTTTCTAAAATCAGCAACGATTCTCTGACTTTGTCTTAATATTCTGCAGGCAGAGGTGCGCCGCCGAGCAGGCCTGCAGTCCTGCGATCGAGCCCCTACCGGACAACGCGCGTGACTGGGAACCTGCGTACCGCGACACCGGCCGCGCCGCATCCCGCGTGTGTTGGTGGCGACTGCTCCGGTCCGGTCATGTGATCGTCGTGCGAATGCCGTACGGTCGCGCCCCTTGCCATGCCGCAACCCAACCCGCTTGCACCGACATGAAACTGACCACGATCCACGCCGTTCCACTGGCTTATTTTCTTGAAGTGGCCCAATCCGGATCGCTGAGCGCCGCCTCGGCCAACCTGCATGTCGCCGTATCCGCCATCAGCCGGCAGGTGGCACGGCTGGAAGCCGATCTCGGTGTCACCCTGTTCGAACGCGAGTCACGCGGCATGCGCCTGACCGAGGCAGGGCGGGTAGTGCAGCAGTACGGGCGGCGCGCCTTTCTCGAGGCGCAGACGTTGCAGGCCGAGCTGCAGGGCGCGGGCAATCTCGACCACAGTACCGTGCGCATCGCCTGCACCGATGGCTTTGCGCGCGACTACATGCCCTACACCATGGCGCTGTTCCAGCGCCGCCATCCGGGTGTCGATTTCGTGCTGGAGGTCTGCGCCCCGGACCATGCCACGCAGATGGTGCGCGACGGCGCGGTCGATATCGCTCTGGCATTCGTGGTCGCACCACAGGACGGCATCGAGGTGCTCTACTCCGAGATCGCGCCGATCTACGCCTATGTGGACCGCAAGCATCCGCTCGCCGCACTCAAGCGCGCCACGCTGCGTGAAGTCGCCGCCTATCCGCTGGTGGCGCCCACGCCCGACAATTTCGTGCGCCGGCTGTTCGATCTGGCCTGTGGCGTGGAAGGCCTGCAGCCGCGCATCCTGCTCACCAGCAACTCGCTGAGCGCGCTGGTGGGATACCAGGCCTACGCGGATGTGGTGTACCTGACCGGCTCACTGGCGGTACGCAACAACCAGCGCGCCGAACGCCGCGTACTGGTGCCGATCGCCACCTCGGCCATGCAGCAGCGCGCGCTGCAATTGCAGGCAATGGCCGGACGCAAGCTATCGCCGGCCGTACGGGCCTTTGCGGAATTCCTGATCGAAGACATGGGCGGCCGGCGGCGCAGTGTGCCGGTACCAAAGCCCCGGCTGGCAGGACGGTGAAGCGACTCGCTGCGTGCAACATTCGGCCGACTGGTGTCTCGCGCCTATCCCGGTGCGTGCGCTGCACCGGGCGTCCTACCCGGACGATAAGGTAGTCAGGATGCCGTCATGGCATCCGCAGCACGGACGCCAGCAGCATGACCAGTCTTCAGGGTCTGCAGGATATCCGGCACGATGCGGTGGATCTGCGCGACGATGTAGATCACGCCCAGCGGATCGCCATGGCTGCCCGCCGACGGCGGACCGACCACGCGGATGTTCGGGCTCGCGCCGGTGGGCGTCACCGCCCGGCAAGTCGCCGTCACCGCGAAGCCCATTCCCGAGCCGTCGGGCACCAGCGTCTCCTGCGCCACCAGGGAAGCAAGGAACGGATTGCGCTGGTAACCGCTCGTGGCATCCAGGCCCGTGCAGTTGATGACCATGTCGAAAGGCCGGGTTGTCACACCCGCATCCGATGTCAGTTGCACCATGATCGGCCCCGCACCGCTCGGTGCATCGACCCGGTCGAGGCGCGCCCGGGCAAACGTTACCAGGCCCGTGGCTTCCGCCTGACGCACCATCCGGTCATTGGGCGGCGGCGAACGGAAGCGATGCACGTCGTACCAGGCGCGCATGCGGCGCAGGAAGCGCTGCTTGTCCGCGAGCGGGATCGTCGGCCAGATACGCCAGACTGCATCGCGCACCAGATCGAACGGCGCATACCAATCACCACCCGTCGCCTTGGCCTTGCGGATTTCCGCACGCAGGGCACGCGACACATCGGCCAACCGGTAAGCCGGCCCGAGCGCCTGGATGAACGGCGGCAACTCAGCCATCACGCGGTCGAGTGGCCGCAGGCCATCGGACTCCACGGGTGTCTCACCGCAGATCGCCGGCGGTTGCGGCTGGGGCCGCAACCCGCGCCGCGATACCGCCATGATCGCGCCCGTATGGCCCTGCCGAACCAGCGTCGACAGCACATCAAGCGCCGTCAGGCCGGTGCCCACCACCAGCACGCGCGCATCGCGCGGCACCTCAGCCAGCCGCGGCGTGTTGAGCGGATTGGCGATGATGCGGGGATGCGCCGCGTGTTCGGGGCGAAACGGCGGCAACAATCGCGGCGGTGCATTGCCGGTGGCGATGATCAGCATGTCCGCGCGCAGCGTCGCCCCGTCGGCCAGCGCCACGTCGACCGAACCGTCGTCACGCGGCGTGGCGCCGAGCGCATGGTCGCGCCGATGCGCGATGGTTGAGCCGGTAACGGCATTGCACGCCTCGCGCGCCGCCAGCTCGCCGACATACTTGCCAAAGTCGCGACGCCTCAGGAACACATGGCCGCTCGGCAGCGTCGCATCCGGATCGGCCGCCAGCACACCCGTGCTGCGGCACCAGTCGAGCAGTTCATCCGGACAACACGGATCCACCGCATGCGCCGGCAGCGGGCCGTTCAGCCGATGATCGTCGTCGATGGCCGCATAGGCCAGGCCACGCCCCAGCGCAGCGCTAGGCTCGACAATGACGATGTCGAGCGGCAGGTCGCTGCGGCGGCTCAGCTGCACCGCGCAGGACACGCCGCTTACCCCGCCACCGACGACGATGACCCGCGGACGGGTGCCGCCAGCATCGAGGAAATCGGATGGCGCGCGGGAATAGGGTTGATTGCTCATGCTTCACCTGGATGTCAAAGCGTCGCAAGACGAGACCCGATACGGCCCCTCTTGCGCACAGATGGCGCAACATAGCACGGCCGCCAGCGGCACGCACGCGAGGGCCGACTGCCACGCAGGCACGCCCGTTCCTTCATCTTCGCCCTTATTGACGCCCCGAGTTTTTTCCAGACAGCCCTTGCGACGCGCGGCATGCTACCGGATCGGAGACAACCGCCGTATCATGTTTCCCAGCGGGTACACGTCCCCCCGGATGCACAGCGCGGACAGTGTCCTGCCCTCTACTCGGGATCACGACACCATGCTCTCCTTGACCTGCCTCGGCGGCGCCGGCACTGTCACCGGCTCCAAGCATCTCCTGACCTGCGGTGACACCCGCATCCTCGTCGACTGCGGCCTCTTCCAGGGATTGAAGAACCTGCGCGAGCTCAACTGGCAGCCACTCGCCATTCCACCGCGCGACATCGATGCGGTGGTGCTGACCCACGCCCACCTCGATCACTGCGGTTACCTCCCGCGCCTGGTGCTCGATGGCTTTCGTGGCAAGATCTTTGCCACCCCGGCCACGCGCGATGTCGCCGAGCTGATTCTGCTCGACAGCGCCTGGCTGCAGGAAAAGGACGCCGAATTTGCCAATCGCAAAGGCTTCTCCAAGCACAAGCCCGCCCTTCCGCTATATACAGTGCCGGACGCCGAACGCGCGCTGAAGCAATTCCGGCCCGCCCCGTTCCATCAGGAGATCGAACTGCCGGGCGGCGCGACCCTCCTGCTGCGGCGTGCCGGCCATATTCTGGGAGCCGCTACCGCGCAGATCGACATCGGCGGCAAGCGTATCGTATTTTCCGGCGATCTCGGGCGCTATGACGATCAGGTAATGCACGACCCGGAAGCCGTGCCCGATGCCGACTACGTGGTTATCGAATCCACCTACGGCAATCGCCAACATGATCGCGCGGACCCCGTCGAGGCACTGGGCGGCATCATCGAACGCACCGTACAACGTGGCGGCACCATCGTCATCCCGGCCTTCGCCGTCGGCCGTGCCCAGTTGCTGATCCATAGCCTGTGGCTGCTGCGCCAGCGCGGCAGGCTGCGCAACGTTCCGATCTACCTCGACAGCCCGATGGCCACCAGTGCCACAGAACTCCTGCAAACGCACCAGCACGACCACAAGCTCGCCGCCCACGACTACGAAGCCGCCTGCGATGCCGTGACCTATGTGCGGGACGTCGAGGAATCGAAAGCGCTGTCGGCCAACCGTTACCCTAAGGTCATCATCTCGGCCAGCGGCATGGCCACCGGCGGACGCGTCCTGCACCACATTGCCGCGTACGCCTCGGATCACCGCAATACGCTGCTGTTCTCCGGCTTTCAGGCCGCCGGCACGCGCGGCCGCAAGTTGCTGGACGGTGCGCGCGAGGTGAAAATGTTTGGCCAGTGGATTCGTGTCAACGCCGAAGTCGCAGAGCTCCCCATGCTCTCCGCCCATGCCGACAGCGACGAGCTGATGCGCTGGCTCGCCGGCTTTACCAAAGCACCGCAACGCGTGTTCATCGTGCATGGCGAACCGGAGGCGTCGGAGGCGCTGCGCGAGCGGATTTTGCGGGAGTTGGGGTGGGAAGCGTCGGTGCCGTTGCAGGGGCGGGAATTACACCTATAAGTCGCTTGAAGCGACGGAATCCGCCAGAGCGCGGAGATCCGGGAATCATGACTGCATCCCCGCAGATCGCTCGAGGCGCGCCACACTCTGGGCTCTTCGCGCCAAGCAATGGATGTACGGTAATATGCGAAATGCTCCCTCAAACTCCATCCTCGTCCGCACCGTGCAAAGGCTGCCAGGATCGTCCGCCGTTTCAACTGGCATTTAGCATGGCTTTTCAGCCGATCGTGGATGTCCGCAACCGCGAGATTTTTGCCTACGAGGCCTTGGTGCGTGGCATCGATGGCTCTGGTGCTGCGGAGATTCTCAGCCAGATCAATGACGACAACCGTTACCAGTTTGATCAGACTTGCCGGGTCAAGGCTGTCAGTCTGGCCGCTCAACTGGGCATTGACAGCTACGTCAGCATTAATTTTCTGCCGAATGCCGTCTACGAGCCTGCCGCCTGCATCCGAACGACGCTCGAAGCTGCGCAGCAGCACAGGTTCCCAACGAGCCAGCTGATTTTTGAGATCACGGAGAATGAGCGCGTGGTCGACAAGGACCACCTCAAACGCATCATGCAGGAATATCGGCGGCGTGGCTTCAAGACAGCCATCGACGATTTTGGCGCCGGCTATTCCGGGCTTAACCTGCTAGCCGACTTCCAGCCGGACATCATCAAGCTGGATATGGCATTGGTGCGCCAGATTGATACCAGTCCCGTACGCCATGCCATCGTACAAGGCATCCTGGGGGTGTGCCAGGCGCTGTCGATCGACGTAATCGCCGAGGGCGTCGAGACGCACGCCGAATACCGTTCGCTGCGTGCGTTAGGGGTGCACTATTTCCAGGGTTATTTGTTCGCACGACCCGCCTTCGAGCAGCTTCCCACGGTGAGCTGGCCAGCAGACTGAAAGGCCTCAGGGCGCCACAGCCACCTGGTTACGACCGCTCTGCTTTGCCAGGTAGAGCGCCTGGTCCGTGCGGCGCAATAGTTCAGTGCTGTCTTCAGGCTGCCGCCATGTAGCGACGCCAAGCGACATGGTGACGCGCCCCACGATGGCGTCTTCATGCGCCGCCAAGGCTGTGCGAATATGTTCGGCCAGCTCCTGCGCGGCATCTCGCGGACAACCCGGTAGCACGATCAGGAACTCTTCTCCACCCCAGCGTGCGATGGCATCGTCACTGCGCACCGATGCGCTTAGCAACTTTGCGCAATGTTGCAGTATCCGGTCGCCTACCTCATGACCAAAACGATCATTAATCTGCTTGAACTCATCGATGTCTCCCATGATCAGAGAATAAACTCGATGTTCAGCCTGGGCCGCCTGCTGACACAGTTGTAGCTGCTTTTCCCCCGCGCGGCGATTAAGAAGGCCGGTCAAGGCATCGTGGTGGGCCTGTTGACGCAACTCTCTAGTCCGCGCGATCAGCTCTGTCACATCCCTGCCAACGCTGACGTAGTGCTGGACGACGCCCGTCTGGTCTTTCAGCGGCGTGATGGTCTGCGCGATATGGTAAAGCCGCCCATCCTTGTGGCGGCTGGCAAAGGTAGCCTGGAAACTCTCCCCGTGTCCCAACGCGTCGCGCAGCTGCTGATAGAAGGCCGGTGGATGCTGTCCAGACTGCAGAAAGCGTGGGGCACACCCCAGCACTTCGGCACTGCTGTAGCCGGTCAGATGTTCAAAGGCCTGATTGACGAAGAGGATATTGGCCTGCTGGTCTGCAATCAATACGGCATCCGGGGTAGCGTCCAGTGCCCGGGCCAGCAACGCTTGGCGCTGCTCCGCCCGCACCTTTGCGGTGATGTCCCGTTGTACCGAAACAAAGGCCTGAATCTTCCCCTGCGCATCGAGCACAGGAGAGATGTTCCACTCCACCAGGTAGGTACTGCCGTCCTTTCGGTAATTGAATGTCGAACCCTGAAAATACTGGCCGCTATACAGACAGTCACGCAGGGTCGCCAGTACGTCTCGATCTGTCAGCGGTCCCTGCAACATACGTGGAGATTTGCCGAGTAACTCCGCAGCTGTATAACCGGTCATGACACAGAACGCCGGATTGCAGTACACGATGAGAGGACCATCGCCCTCGAGCACAGCACTCGTGATGACCACAGCATTGAACGCCTGCGTCACCGCAGCCTCCAGCAAGCCTAGCTGATCGGGTGCATGGGCGGGGACAGGCAAAACGGAAGAGGTCACTAGAGGTAGCCGCACGGCACAGTGCCGTAGTAGAGAGGGTCGCCAGGCGACAAAGCTGCCTCGCATTCGGCGCCGCGCGTCGGCAGACAACCGCACCGATGCGCACTGCCATGGATGCGCCGGACTCTAAGGAAATCCAAGACCCCCGAGCACGCGGCGTCTAGGGATTCCAGGATTCCAACGGAACATGTCAGAACAGATTGTGGTGGCGTAGTTCAACAAGAAACGAAACCCGCGGTCTCTGCGGGCTTCGTCCCCGGTCGGAAACCGCGCGACCTTCGCGCGATTCCGGGGAAGGATTTCGCGCCCCCGCGTATGCCCACGGCCGGAAGTTTCGAGAGGCCGATTGGCACTCGCAGTCGCCGCCAATGCCGGACACTTCCGAGCCTGCAACTTGGCTTCCTTCGCATTCGTCGCCGTAATGCCCAGCACGAACGACGAAAGGAGCCCATGTTGACCGAACCCGCTTTCACCGAAACCGAGCTGGCACTACGCTGGAACGTCAGCGCCGCGACCCTTCAACGCTGGCGCAGCGATGGCGTCGGCCCACCATACATCAAGCTCTCCAAGGCCATCCGCTATCCGGTGGATGAAATTGTCGCCTATGAACAGGCGAGCCGTCAGGGAATGCCCGCCGACGCAGCCCTGCCGCCATTGATCGCCGACCCGCCGGTCGTCGAACCTCCCGCGCCCGCTGCATCGGAGTCAAAGCGGTACTACCTGAACGAGGCCTTCGCGCTCATCGCGCAGTACGGCAGCCTTGCAGCGGCTGAGGCCGCCCTGACGGAGGCGCACGATGAAACCCAAGGCTGACGCCACTGCCCGTCGCGCCGGCTCCGCCGGCCCTGATGAACCGCCCATCAAGTATCCTGTGCTTAACGAAACGCAGCTGTGCTCGAGGTGGAACCTCTCGCCCAAGACGCTGCAACGCTGGCGCTCGGAAGGCATCGGCCCGCCCGCATGGCACATCAACAGGTCTGTCCGCTACCTCCTGATGGAAGTCGAGGCCTTCGAGCGCAAGGCGCGGGTGACATGGAAATCCAGTGCGGGACGCGCCCTGTCCGAATCTTCGCCCACAGCGCGTGAAGACGCCATCGAGCAGATGATGCAGCAGCGGCCCGCTCGGCGTGACCAGATTTTCTACTCGTGCAAGGCCGTGGCCGACATCACTGGACTACCTGTCTACTGGTTTCAACAGGATCAGGAACGCCAGCGACGTGGCATTCCTTGCTACATCCTAACCAGCGGTGGCGTCATCCGTTTCAGTATCGAAGAAGTCTTCTGCTGGGAGGTGCACCACCTGCGTCCGTGCCGCAGCGATGCGGGCACGTCCGTCGATGCACTTCAGTCCGCCAGCTCGTAGCCGGTGCTGCGCCCGCCGCCCGGTGATTTTTTCAACACGCCTTGGTCCAGCAACTGCGTGATGTCGCGCAGCGCGGTGTCTGGCGAGCACTTGGCGATGGCGGCCCACTTGCTGCTCGTGAGCTTGCCCTCGAAGCCGTCGAGCAGGCGGTTGAGCAGTTTCACTTGCCGCTCGTTCAACGACAGGCCCGCCCAGCGTTGCCAGAAGCGTGCTTTGACTAGCACGGCGTCCAGCGTGGACTGCGCGCTGGCGACCGCGCGCCCGAGTGTGCCGAGAAACCACGACAGCCAGCCGGTGGCGTCGAGCGTGCCCTTCTGCGTGCGCTCCAGCACGTCATAGTAGTCGCGGCGCTCGCGCTGGATCTGGGCCGACAGGCTGTAGAAGCGTTGCGGGCTGCCATCGGCGCGCGCCAGGAACAGGTCGCCCACGGCGCGGGCGATGCGGCCGTTGCCGTCGTCGAAGGGGTGCAGCGTCACGAACCACAGATGCGCCAGCCCGGCCTTGATGAGTGCGGGCTCGCCCGTTTCCTCGTTGGCCCATGCCAAAAACCGCGCCGTCTCGGTGGGCAGCACGTCGGCGGGCGGTGCCTGGAAGTGAACCTTGCGCCGCCCCACCGGACCGGAAACCACCTGCATCGGCCCGGCCGCATCGTCGCGCCAATGCCCCACGGTGAGCCTGTTCATGCCCGAGTACCCGGTTGGGAACAGGGCCGCGTGCCAGCCGAACAGGCGCTCGGCGGTCAGTGGGAAGGCGGCGCGCGAAGTAGCGTCGAGCACCATCTCCACGACGCCTTCGATGTGCCGATCCACCGGGGCGACCGCGCCAATGTCCACGCCCAGACGGCGAGCAATCGAGGAACGCACCGATTCGACGTTCAGCACTTCCCCTTCGATTTCGCTGGTCTTGACCACGTCCTCGGTCAGCGCGGCGAGGCTGGCCTGATCGCGCAGCGTCATGCCCACGTCGGCCAGACGGCCCAGCAGCACGCCCTGGGCGCGGCTGACCTCGGTCAACGGCCCAGTGAGCACCGACAGGTCGTAGCGCCAGTTGGGCCAGTCTTCGGCCTGCCAGATGTAGAGTTTTTCTCCGCTGTCCATGCGGAGATTAAACACCTTATTCGCCGCAAAGGCAAGAGATTAACCGCACAAAGTGCGGAGAATGAAGATGCCAATCGCCGCATCGGTCGAGCGCGTCGTGCCAGATGTTCCTGATTCTCAACGTGATGCGTCCCAGCATGGAAGTGGTCGCCCACGGGTGACGTCGCTGCCGCCTTGGAGGCGTGGGATTCTCTTTGGTTTAAAAATTTGGTAGAATATTGGTCGTTTTAAACTAAACCCAAGGAGGCGTCATGATTGCAGATCGCATTCGTCAAGCACGATTGGCGGCAGGTCTGACCCTGGGTGCCTTGGGTGAACAGGTGGGTGTTTCTCACACCGCCATCCAGAAGTACGAGAAGGGTCTTCTGACCCCCTCATCGTCTCAGCTGCTCAAGCTGGCCCGTGCCTGCGGCATCCGGACCGAGTACTTCTTCCGCACGCATACAGTCGAACTGCTGCAGCCCGAGTTCCGCAAGCTCTCGACCTTTGGCAAGACGGCGCAGGATGCGCTGAAGATTAAGGTCGTCGAGTTGGTGGAAAAACGCGTGGAGTTGCTCGGTGCCTTTCCCGAACTACCGTTCCCGGCGTTTGCACCTCCCGCTAACCTGCCTGAACACGTCGCTTCGTTGGATGAGATCGACGGGTTCTCGGATACGGTTCGCAACGCTTGGCTGTTGGGCATGAACCCGATTGCTGACCTCACCGACACCCTCGAAGGGCTTGGCCTGCTGGTCATCGTGGTCGATGAAGGGAATCCTGGGTTCTCTGGCTTGACGGCCAAGGCGCGAACCGAAGATGGCCGGGAGTATCCGGTCGTGGCTGTCTCCAAGCGCTGGCCCGGTGATCGCCAACGGTTCACCCTTGCGCATGAACTGGGGCACCTGCTGCTCGAAGGACGACTGGCTGACGGCATCGACGAAGAGAAAGCCTGCGACCGTTTCGCTGGTGCATTCTTGGCCCCGCGTGTCGCAGTACTTCAGTTGCTCGGGGAGCAACGCCATGCGCTGGAATGGCAAGAGCTCTATGTGCTCAAACATGAATTTGGCCTATCGATGTCCGGATGGCTGCAGCGCGCCAAACAGTGTGGCGTGATCACCGAGGCCGCCCACCTTTCGATGGTCAAGCGGTTTTCGGCAAAGGGCTGGCGCAAGAACGAGCCGGGCGATCCGCTGCCGCAAGAGCATCCACGACTGTTTGATCAGTTGGTGTACCGCGCCTTGGCCGAACAATACATTTCGGAGGGCAAGGCGGCGGAACTGCTGGGCATCCCGATGATGCGCTTCCACAAAGAACGCCAGTTGGAGTCATCGGATGCGGTTGCTCATCAGTGATGCCAACATCTTGATCGACATGGAAGCAGGAGCGTTGATGGATACGCTCTTTCAGCTTCCGATGCAGTTCGGCATCCCCGACCTGCTGTACTACGAAGAAATTGAGCCAGGCAGCCCGGGCCTTGAAGACCTGGGCTTGCAGATCATGGAGGTCAGCGGCGACTTCGTAGCGTATGCCCAGCAATTGCCAGGCCAGCACAACCATCTGCTTCCGGCGAAAAACGGCCCCAAGCCCAGTCACAACGACTACTTGGCACTGGCGCTTGCGAAGCAGGAGGCCTGCACCCTGCTGACGGGCGACACCAATTTGCGGGTTGTCGCCAGCAAGGAGCAGGTCAACGTCATGGGCACCATCGGGCTGCTGTGCGCCATGATTGAAAACCAATTGCTGACGGTCGACGACGCCTTCAAGGCGCTCGACAGAATGAAGTTGGGCAAGCGTCGATTGCCCTGGCCAGAAGCCGAAAAGATGCTGAACGCGTTGCGTTGACCACCCCTTCATAAGGCAGCCGCTTCGTCCCCTTCGCCACGGTCAGTGGCGGTCTCCATACGGACCTTCCATGGAGACCACGATGACCACCCGACTTTGCGCGCACTGCGGCCACCCCTTCGAACCCCGCCCGCAAGTTCCCGACCAAGCCTTCTGTTCCGCACCCGACTGCCAACGCGCCCGTAAGCGCCGGTGGCAGCGGGCCAAGCTCCAGTCCGATCCCGACTACCGGATCAACCAGCGCGCCGCGCAGCAGGCGTGGTCGCAGCGCCATCAGGACTACTGGCGCAACTACCGCGATTCCCGGCCCGAATACGCACAACGCAACCGCGAGCAGCAGCGGTCGCGGGACCGGGGCCGAAACGGGGATCTTGCAAAGATGGACGCGTGCGACCTGCCGAGCGGCCTGTACCGCATCACGCTGCATCCGGCATTGCCGAGGGAAAACGGCGACTCGTGGGTCGTCGAGATCACGCCGGTCTGCGTGACGTGTCCGTGCAAGATGGACGTGTCAAGAGAGGACGTGATCGACGCCTCGTCGATTCGCCCGTAACTTTGCTTCCAAAACGGGTTCTCTCGAACATCCTGCATGGCAACGATTCCAACCGTGTGCGTTGCCGCCGTGCGGCGGCGGCGTGTCCATTGAAGGGGCGGCAGACCCGAGATCGCCAATCACGGAGTGACCGGGTCTATGCAATCGAACGAATCGCCTATAAGTCCGCCGGGGCCGGTGTTCCGCGCCGCGCAGTACGTGCGCATGTCCACCGAGCACCAGCAATACTCGACGGAGAACCAGGCCGACAAAATTCGCGAGTACGCCGCCCGGCGCAACATCGAGATCGTCCGCACCTACGCCGACGAGGGCAAGAGCGGTCTGCGCATCGACGGTCGGCAGGCGCTCCAGCAACTGATCGGCGACGTCCAGGCAGGCAAGGCCGACTTCCAGATCATCCTCGTCTACGACGTGAGCCGCTGGGGCCGGTTCCAGGACGCCGACGAAAGCGCCTACTACGAATACATCTGCCGCCGCGCCGGAATTCAGGTCGCCTACTGCGCCGAGCAGTTCGAGAACGACGGCTCGCCGGTGTCCACCATCGTCAAAGGCGTCAAACGTGCAATGGCGGGCGAATACAGCCGCGAGCTTTCGGCCAAGGTGTTCGCCGGACAGTGCCGCCTGATCGAACTCGGATTCCGCCAAGGCGGGCCAGCGGGCTACGGTCTGCGACGCGTGCTGATCGACCAGTCCGGTGCGGTGAAGGGGCAGCTTTCGCGTGGTGAGCACAAGAGCCTGCAAACCGACCGCGTGATCCTGCAGCCCGGCCCGGACGAGGAAGTGGCGGTCGTGAACCAGATCTACCGCTGGTTCGTCGAGGACGGCCTGTTCGAATCCGAGATCTCCGACCGGCTCAACACCCGCGGCATTCGGACCGACCTCGGGCGCGACTGGACGCGGGCCACGGTGCGCGAGGTGTTGTCCAACGAGAAATACATCGGCAACAACGTCTACAACAGGCGCTCCTTCAAGCTCAAGAAGGTGCGCGTGGTGAACCGCCCGGAGATGTGGATCAAGAAGGAAGGCGCGTTCGAGGGCATCGTGCCGCCCGAGCTGTTCTACACGGCGCAAGGCATCCTGCGCGAACGCGCCCACCGCTTCAGCAACGAGGAACTGATCGAGAAGCTGCGGCGGCTCTTCCAGCAGCACGGCTACCTGTCCGGCCTGATCATCGACGAGTCCGAGGGGATGCCGTCGGCGGCGGCCTACGCGCACCGCTTCGGCAGCCTGATCCGCGCCTACCAGACGGTGGGCTTCACGCCGGATCGGGACTACCAGTATCTGGAGGTCAACCAGTTCCTGCGCCGCCTCCACCCGGAGATCGTTGGCCAAACCGAGCGGATGATCGCCGATGTCGGCGGCGCGGTCGCGCGCGATCCGGCGACCGACCTGCTCACGGTCAACCGCGAGTTCACCGTCTCGCTGGTGCTCTCGCGCTGCCAGTTGCTGGACAACGACCGCCGCCGCTGGAAGGTGCGCTTCGATACCAGCCTGACGCCCGACATCACGGTCGCCGTGCGTCTGGATGACAGCAATCAGGCTGCGTTGGACTACTACTTGCTGCCGCGTTTGGACTTCGGCCAGCCGCGCATTCACCTGGCCGATCACAACGGCCTCGAATTCGAGAGCTACCGCTTCGACAGCCTGGACTACCTCTACGGCATGGCCGAGCGCAGCCGTCTGAGGAGAGTCGCATGAGCAAAATGCACCACGCCACCGAGCTGCAGATGATCCCGGTCGATCAGATCGCGGTGCTCAACCCACGCGACCGCAACGGCCGCGTGTTCGAGGAGATCGTCGGCAACATCAAGAACGTCGGTCTGAAGAAGCCGGTCACGGTCACGCCGCGCGACGATCTCGAAGACGGCAAACGCTACCTGCTGATCTGCGGTGAGGGACGGCTCAAGGCTTTCAAGTCGCTCGGCGAGAGAGAGATTCCGGCACTGGTGGTGCGGGTCAATGACGAAGACGCCTTCATCATGAGCCTGACCGAGAACATCGCCCGCAGGAAATACAGTGCGCTGGAACTGCTGATGAGCATCGAGCAGTTGAGCCAACAGGGCTACGACAAGCGCGTCATCGCCCAGAAGACCGGCCTGAGTCTCGACTACATCAAAGGTATCCTGCTCCTCTTCGAAAAGAGCGAGGAACGCCTGCTGGCCGCCGTCGAGGCCGGAAGGGTTCCGCTCAACGTCGCCATCACCATCGCGGGCGCAAGCGACGAAGAAGCGGTGCAGGCCGCGTTGCAGGACGCCTACGAAAGCGGCCAACTGCGCGGCGGGCAACTGATGCAGGCGCGTCGCGTGCTTCAGCGGCGCAGCAGCTTGGGCAAAACGCTGGCCCACCGGCCCACGCGCAAGGGAGCGTCCGTCACCACCTCCAGCCTGGTGCGCAACTACCAGCACGAGGTCGAGCGGCAGAAGCTGATGGTCAAGAAGGCCGAATTCACCCAGCAGCGCCTGCTGTTCGTGATCGAGGCGCTGCGCCAGTTGCTGGCCGACGAGCATTTCTCCAACCTGCTGCGCGCCGAAGGACTGGACACCTTGCCCAAGCAACTGGCCGAGCGCGTCTGGGCTGGAGGTCACGCGGCATGAGCCGCCCACCGCTGGGGTTCATCCCAGAACCGATCACGCTTGCGCTGGATCGGATTCTGCCGTCGCGCAAGACGCCGGAGGGCTTGAATACGTCGCGAAAGTTCAAGCAGATCATGGCCTCGATGGAAGCAGTCGGACTGATCGAACCCTTGAGCGTGGGCAAGGCCGATAAGGCCACCGGCCAGCACATCCTGCTCGACGGGCACATGCGCCTGCTGGCGCTGCGGCAGCTCGGCTACGTCGACGCACCGTGCCTGGTCGCTACCGACGACGAAAGCTACACCTACAACAACCGGATCAACCGCATCTCGTCCATTCAGGAGCACCACATGCTTCGGCGAGCAGTCGAGCGTGGCGTTTCGCCCGAGCGGCTGGCCAAGGCGCTGAACGTGGACATCAGCCAGATCCACAAGAAGGTGAGCCTGCTCGAAGGCATCTGCCCGGAGGTGGTCGAGATGCTGAAGGATCAGCACTTCTCTGCCAACCTCGGTTCGGTGCTGCGCAAACTCAAACCCACCCGGCAGGTCGAGTGCGTGGAGCTGATGCTCACTGCCAACAACATGACGGTCGCCTACGCCGAAGCCCTGCTTGCGGCCACGCCGCCGCACCTGCTGGTCAGCGAGAAGCGGCCTCGGAAGCTGCCCGGCGTCACGGCGGAACAGATGGTGAAGATGGAGCGCGAGATGGGAAACATCCAAGGGCAACTGAAGCTGGTCGAAAAGTCCTACGGTCAGGACGTGCTACTCCTGGTCCTGGCACGCGGCTACCTCGGCAAGCTGATCGACAACAAGGCGGTGTTCCGTTTTCTGTCGCAGCGCCAGCCTGACGTGCTGGCCGAGTTCGAGAACATCATCCAGACCGTGGCGCTGGACGGAAAGTGAATGCGACGGATCGGCGATGCTATTCACCGACCGCACGCCACATCACCGCCGGACGATGCCGATGACGGCGGAGAGGCGGCGATGGTCGCGCATCGCAATGCGCCCGTGGCCGATCCGGCGTGCCTGTATGGCCTGATCGGCGACGTGGCCCATGCCGGCAGCGAAGGCACGGAAACCAATGCAGTCGCCATCGCCGCCAACTTCATGGCCTATCTGTCCTGCGCGGTCGGGCGCGGCGTGTACCTGCCTGTCGGCAACACCCGCCACCACGCGCGGCTGTTCTGCTTGCATGTCGGGCGCTCGGACCGTGGCCGCAAGGGTGACGCGGTGTCGCTGGTGCTGCGCATCGATCAGGCGCTACGCGCGATGAACGAAGGCTTCGCGCCGCAGATTCATCGCGGCGGCCTGTCCAGCCGCGAAGGGTTGGTGGCGCTGATGCACGATGGTTATCGGCAAGGCCGACTAGAGGTGCCCGCCATCGAGGACAAGCGGCTGTGGGTGGTCGAATCCGAATTCGCCAACGTGCTGCATCAGGGACGGCGCGACGGCAACACGCTGTCGGCGGCGCTGCGCGATTGTTGGGATGGCGTCGATCTGAAGCCCGCCACCAAGTCGAACCGGCTTTACGCCAGCCAACCACACGTCTGCCTGAGCGGCGCGATCTCGCCCAGCGAACTGACGGGCCTGATGAGCGCCCGCGATCTCACCAACGGCTTCGCCAATCGCTTCCTGTTGATCTGGGCCGAGCGCACGCGGATGCTGCCCTTCCCGAAGGAGACGCCGCAGGCGGTGGTGGAGCATCTGGCGTGCAGGACGCTCGAGGTGTTGGCCTTCGTTCATGCCAATCGGCACGACCGTCGCGACCACCTGCGGATGGAGCTATCGCCGCAGGCGCAATGGCGCTATGCCCAGCTCTACCGGGGCGAACTGAACGACGATCTCGGCGACGGCGTCGTCGGCGCGTTGTTGGAGCGCCGTGCCCCGATGCTGCTACGGCTGGCGATGCTGATGGCGCTGACCGATCTGCAAACCCGCATCGATGCCCAGCACATCGACGCGGCGACGGCATGGATTCGCCACGCCACGGCGTCCGTGCGCTTCGTGTTCGTCAGCGCCGCCGAGGAGGCGAAGCTGGCGCAGGTGCTGGAAATGTCGAACCGCGTGCTGGCTTTCCTCCACGAGCGTGGCCAGGCCACGCGCAGCCAGATCAGCGCGGAGTGCTTCCGGGGCAAGGTGACCAAGGCGCGGATCGACGCCAGCCTGGAGCACCTGTTGGCCAGCACGCCGCCCAGGATCAGCGTGCAGTGGGTCGAGCGGCCTGCCGACACGCCGGGTACGCCAACGCGGGTGTACCGACTCGCGTAGTGGCGCGAAGCTCATTTCGCTCGTTTCGCTGCGCCGAACCGCCCGCAAGTGCTTGTCGGGCTTCTCATTTCGCTGATTTCGCTCTTTTCGCCAGCCCCTATTAAGTCGAACAATCAGTCGCTCTGCGGCGGGCTGGTAGCTGCCCCTTTAAAATCATCATCATTTTGCGATGCACTGAAGCTATTTATGCAACTGCTTGACGGATTGTTTTGATATGCGTATGCTACGCCAAACGATAGGAAAACTCCCGCAATCCATGTCCAGCGACCGACTCTCAGGAATGACCCAAGCGCAACGCGACCGACTCGCGTTCGTCGAGTTGCGTCTGCGCTTCGTGGGCGAAATCCGCCGACAGGACTTGGTCACGCGCTTCGACATCCAGGCGGCGGCGGCGACGCGGGACATCGCCCAATACAAGGAGATGGCGCCCGGCAACATGGAGTACGACCCCAAGGGCAAGGTCTATGTCCGCGCATCCTGGTTTCGGGCCTTGTTCGACTTCCCGGCCGAGCGCGTGCTCACGTGGTTGTCCCAGGGCTATGGCGACGGAGAACCGATCCGCTGGAAGGGTGTTGTGGCGCAGGAAGGCACCAGCCTGCCGGGCAAGATCGATCTGGAGCTGCTGTCCGTTCTGACGCGCGCCATCCATCAAGGCGCAGCCGTTGAGATTGCCTACCGCGCCCTGTCGAGCGGACTGACCACCCGCGAAATCGTGCCCTTCGCGCTGGCTGACAGCGGACTGCGTTGGCACGTCCGTGCCTTTGACCGGCGCAGCGGCGAGTTCCGGGATTTCGTGCTGGGCCGCCTCGATGACGCGCAACTCCTTTCCGGGCCGGTGGCTGACCACGAGAAGTCCGATCAGGACATCCAGTGGAACCGGATCACTGAGCTCGAGCTTGTGCCGCATCCGGCCAACGTGCAGCACCCCGACACCATCGAGGCCGAGTACGGCATGGAGGGCGGCGTGCTCAAGTTCCGCGCGCGTGCGGCGATGGCGGGTTACCTGCTGCGCCGCTGGAACGTGGACTGCACCGATGACCACAGCCTCAAGGGTGGCGAGTACCACCTGTGGCTCCGAAATCGCCAAGCGCTTTACGGCGTCACCAACCTGGTGCTCGCACCGGGCTACGGCGAACCGAGCAAGGAGTGGTGACCACGATGATCGCCAACGCCTGCAATCCCGCCGACCGCAACGACCGAAAGGAGTCACACCATGGCTAACCCCCCGGCCAACCACGGCAAGCAATGGACGCCTGCCGACGTTTCGCAGCTCAAGCAGCTCGCCAAGCAGAACACGCCCACGCGCGTCATCGGCCTCAAGATGGGCCGCACTGAGGACGCTGTGCGCAACAAGGCGAGCGAGAACGACGTCTCCCTCAAGCCCACGAACCAGTCGCCCTACAACCGGCGCAAGCCCTGAGGGCGGGCAAGCAAGAAGAATAAGGGGCGCACCGTGCTGAAGCTCGAACAGATCCAGAAGAACGCGGCCATCTCGGGATTGGAGCCCGGGCAGGTGGTCCGCATCGTCACGACCGAGCCGGTCGGCGACAACGCCCTCACCGTTTACTACAAGACTGCCGATGGCACGCTGCGCGAGCGAATGCTCTTCCGCACCGATGAAGCCAACCTGTCTTTGGCTGAGGCCGGCCGCCCTTGGGCGTTCGACGCGCCTGGCGAGGAGTTCAAGCTCGCCGCTGAAGCCTACCGGATCAACCTGGCCCACCTGTTCGATCCGATGATGGCGGTGCACACGTCGAACGTGGAGCCGTTGCCGCACCAGATCACGGCGGTCTATGAATCCATGCTGCCGCGCCAGCCGTTGCGCTACGTGCTGGCGGACGACCCCGGCGCGGGCAAGACCATCATGGCGGGCCTGTTCATCCGCGAACTGCTGATGCGCGCCGATGCCAAGCGTGTGCTTATCGTCGCGCCCGGTTCGCTGGTAGAGCAGTGGCAGGACGAAATGTTCGAGAAGTTTGGCCTCTCGTTCACGCTGTTCTCGCGCGAGCAGGTCGAGCAGTCCCGCAGCGGCAACCCCTTCGACGATATTGACCTGTTGGTCGCTCGTGTCGACCAGCTGGCCCGCGCTGAAGACCTGCAAGAAAAGCTCATGCTCACGCAGTGGGACTTGGTCGTGGTCGACGAAGCCCACAAGCTCTCGGCCAGCTACTTCGGCAACAAGGTCAACAAGACCAAGCGGTTCCTGCTCGGCGAAACGCTGGGTTCGATCACCCGCCACTTCCTGCTGATGACGGCCACGCCGCACAACGGCAAGGAAGAGGACTTCCAGCTTTTCATGTCGCTGCTGGACGCCGACCGCTTCTACGGCAAGTTCCGCGACGGCGCGCACAAGGTGGATGTGGCCGACCTGATGCGCCGCATGGTCAAGGAAGACCTGCTCAAGTTCGACGGCACGCCACTGTTCCCTGAGCGCCGCGCCTACACCGTCAACTACAAGCTCTCCGATCCGGAAGCCGCCCTGTATGCGGCGGTCACGGAGTACGTGAAGACCGAGTTTGCCAAAGCTGACCAGTTGGCCGACGGTGGCCGCAAGGGCACGGTCGGCTTCGCCCTGACCGCGCTGCAACGGCGGCTCGCCTCCAGCCCCGAGGCCATCTACCAATCGCTCAAGCGCCGCCGCAACAAGCTCAAGCGTCGTGTCGAAGACGAAAAACTGCGCCAGCGCGGCCAGTCGCTGGCCGAGACCGTTGCCCCTTTGAACGCCGGCGCGAATAGCGCAGGCAACGGCTCGCCCGAGGACATCTGGGATTCCGCCGACGATCTCTCGCCCGAAGCCTACGAGGACTTCGAGGAAGCTATTGTCGATCAGGCCACGGCGGCGCAGACCATCCAAGAACTCGAAGCCGAAATCATCATCCTCGAAGGACTGGAAGAGCAGGCCCGGCAGGTCGTGCATTCCGGCCAAGACCGCAAGTGGGACGAACTCTCCCGCCTGCTGCAAGACACCCCGGAGATGCACGACGACGCCGGGCGTCAGCGCAAGCTCATCATCTTCACCGAGCACCGCGACACGCTGAACTACCTCGCGGTCAAGATTCGCGGCTTGATCGGCAGCGAGGAAGCCGTGGTGATGATCCACGGCGGCGTCAAGCGCGAGGAACGGCGCAAGGTGCAGGAGCTGTTCCGCAACGACCCGGCCGCGCGCGTGCTGATCGCCACCGACGCGGCGGGCGAAGGCGTGAACCTGCAAAACGCCAACCTGATGGTCAACTACGACCTGCCGTGGAACCCCAACCGGCTGGAGCAACGCTTCGGCCGCATCCACCGCATCGGCCAGACCGAGGTCTGCCACCTCTGGAACATGGTCGCTTCCGAAACCCGCGAAGGCGACGTCTTCCAGCGCCTGTTCGAGAAGCTCGAAGTCGAGCGCGCGGCGCTCGGCGGGCGCGTGTTCGACATCCTCGGCGAGGTGTTCGAGGAGAAGAGCCTCAAGGACTTGCTGATCGAGGCCATTCGCTACGGTGCCGACCCCGAGGTGCGCGCCCGCCTGCTCAAGAAGGTCGAAGGCGCGCTCGACACCAATCACCTCGAAAACATCATCAAGCGCAATGCCCTGTGCGAAGAGGTAATGGACGAGAAGCGCCTGTTCGCCGTCAAGGAGGAAATGGAGAAGGCCGAGGCCCGCAAGCTCCAGCCCTTCTTCATCCGCGCCTTCTTCAACCAAGCCTTCGCGGCCTTGGGCGGCGAACTGCGGCCCCGCGAGCAGGGGCGCTATGAGATCACCAACGTCCCCGCCATCATCCGCGAGCGCGACCGCCAGATCACGGGCCGGGATCGCCGCAACGCTGACCCGGTGCTGCGCCGCTACGAGCGCGTCTGCTTCGAGAAGCAGTACGTGCGCCTCACCGACCGCGTGGGCGCGCCGATGGCCAGCCTCCTGCATCCGGGTCATCCCTTGATGCAGTCGGTCACCGACATCGTGCTGGAGCAGCATCGCAACAAGCTAAAGCAGGGCGCGGTGCTGGTCGATCCGAGCGACTTGGGGCTGGCGCCGAAGGTGATGTTCATCATCGACCACTCGGTCAAGGAAGGCGCTGACCCCAGCCGCGTCGCCTCGCGGCGCATGCAGTTCGTCGAGATCGACGCTTCGGGCCAGACCGTCAATGCCGGCTGGGCACCGCACCTGGACTTGGAGCCGCTCGCCGCTGGCGACATGGCGCTGATCCAAGACGTCCTGGCCTCACCGTGGATCGCCAAGGATCTGGAGCACGCGGCGCTCGCCCATGCGGGCAGCCACCTCGTGCCCGAGCACTTCGACGAAGTGCGGTCGCGGCGCGAGAAGTCCGTGGACAAGACCTTGGCCGCCGTCCACGAACGGCTGGTCAAGGAGATCAACTTCTGGTCAGACCGCTACATCAAGCTGCAAGACGATCTGGCCGCAGGCAAGGACGTGCGCCTGACGCTGGAGAACGTGCGGCGCACCATCGACGACCTGACGGTACGCCGCCAGTCGCGCGAGAAAGAACTGCTGGCCATGCGCCATGTGGTCTCGGCCACGCCGGTCGTGCTCGGCGGCGCGCTCGTAGTCCCGGCCGGGTTGCTGATGCAGCGCAAGGGGCAGACCGGCTGGACGGCGGACGCCGATGCGCGCGCCCGTGTCGAACAGATAGCCATGCGCGCGGTCATGGAGGCCGAGCGCGCACTCGGCCACGACGTCATCGACGTGTCGGCGCAGAAATGCGGCTGGGACGTGACCAGCCAGCCCAAGCCTGTGGATGGCCGCCTGACGACCACGCGCCACATCGAGGTGAAGGGCCGCGCCAAGGGCCAGTCCACGATCACAGTCACCCGCAACGAAATCCTCTACGGCCTGAACCAAGCGGACAAGTTCATCCTCGCCATCGTGCTGGTGGACGGGAACAAGCACGAAGGTCCGTTCTACGTGCGCCAGCCCTTCACGCAGGAGCCGGACTGGGCGGAAACCAGCAAGAACCTCGATCTGGGCCAGTTGCTGGCCAAGGCCGTCGCGCCGGGAGCCTCGTTGTGATGGTCGATCAGCACCACGACATCTTCGACTCGCTGACCCGCAACGCCTTCGATTTCCTGGAGCGCGGTATCGCGGAGTTCGACAAGACGCCCAAGTATTCCGTCATCCACTTCTGCGCGGCGGTGGAGATGCTGCTCAAGGCGCGACTGATGAAGGAGCACTGGTCGCTGATCGTCTCCAAGCCCGAGCAGGCCAACCTCGCCAAGTTCATGGCCGGGGACTTCATCTCGGTCACGCTGGAGGATTGCAGGGCGCGGATTCGTGATGTCGCGGGCGAGGACATCGGCGACGAAGCCTACGGCAGCTTCCGCGCGCTGGCGAACCATCGCAACAAGATGGTTCACTTCTTCCACAACGGGCTGGAAAACGACGAAAAGGCCAAGGCGCAGATCGTCGCCGAGCATTGCCGCTCGTGGTTTCATCTGCACCGCCTGTTGAACCGGTGGAACAGCTACTTCCACGACTTCAGCGGCGAAATCGCTCACGCGGATCGGGCGATGAAGGGCCACCGGCAATACTTGGCCGCTAAGTTCAAGGCGCTTGCCCCGGAATTGGACGCCGTTCGCAATGCGGGTGGCAAACCGAAAGCATGCAGCGCCTGCGGCTTCAAGGCCGCCATACCGGACGCCCTTGACGATCAGATCGCGTCGCTGCGCTGTCTGGTGTGCGATCACACCGAAACGCAGGTCGAACTCGAATGCCCGCATTGCGGCGAACCCATCGTCATTGCGACCGAGGGCTACGCGACGTGCGAGCACTGCGAGGAACGCATCGAGCCTGAGCATCTGGTGGATGCCTTGACCAAAGACGTGGTCGGCACGAAGGACTACTTCGAGACCGGGTTGCCTGCCAACTGCGGTAATTGCGAGGGCTACCACACCGTCGTCGAGCGTGGCGGCCACTACTTCTGCACGAACTGCTTCGACATCTTCGATGACATCGAGCAGTGCCAGTGGTGCAACGAATACAACACCGGCGATATGGAACACAGTTACTCAGTCGGCTGTAGCCAATGCGATGGCAAGGTCGGCTGGGAGAAGGACGACTAAATGAACAACAACATCAAAACACCCAAGAAGCTAATCGAAGTCGCCCTGCCGCTCGATGCCATCAATGTCGCCGCTGCCCGCGAGAAAAGCATCCGCCACGGCCACCCCAGCACGCTGCACCTGTGGTGGGCGCGGCGTCCGCTGGCGGCGGCGCGGGCAGTCATCTTCGCGCAGATGGTCAACGACCCCGGCTACCAGCAAGGCGGCGGGTTCCGCTACGGCGTCAACAAGGAAAAGGCGCAGGCCGAGCGCGAGCGGTTGTTCAAAATCATCGAAGACCTGGTGCAGTGGGAGAACACCAACAACGAGGAAGTGCTGGAGCGCGCCCGCGCCGAAATCCGCCGCTCGTGGCGTGAGGTCTGCGAACTGAACAAGGGCCACCCCCAGGCCGCCGAACTGTTCAACCCCGACAAGCTTCCTGCCTTTCACGACCCCTTCGCGGGCGGCGGCGCGCTGCCGCTTGAGGCGCAGCGTCTGGGCTTGGAGAGCTACGCCTCCGACCTCAACCCCGTGGCCGTCACCATCAACAAGGCCATGATCGAAATCCCGCCGCGCTTCGCGGGCCGCGCGCCGGTGGGGCCTCGCGTGCCGGACGACAAGCAGGGCAAGCTGACAGAAGATTGGTCGGGCCCCAAAGGGCTGGCTGAAGACGTGCGCCGCTACGGCGCATGGATGCGGACTGAGGCCGAGAAGCGCATCGGCCATCTATACCCGCAGGTGGAAATCACCGCCGAGATCGTGAAGGAGCGGCCCGACCTCAAGCCGCTGCTGGGCGAGAAACTTACCGTCATCGCATGGCTGTGGGCGCGCACGGTAAAGAGCCCCAACCCGGCGTTCAGTCATGTGGATGTGCCGCTGGCTTCGACCTTCATCCTCTCCAGCAAGGCGGGCAAGGAAAGCTATGTGCAGCCTGTGGTTGAGGGTGGCAAGTACCGCTTCACGGTGAAGGTAGGCGAGCCTCCGGAAGAAGCGAAGGAAGGAACCAAGGCTGCCGGCCGTGGCGCGAACTTCCGCTGCGTGCTCTCGGACACACCGATTGGCGGCGACTACATCAAGGCCGAGGGGCAGGCGGGACGCATGGGCGAGAGATTGATGGCCATCGCCGCCGAAGGCGCGCGAGGCCGGATCTATTTGGCTCCGACCCAAGAGCATGAAGATGCGGCCCTGCAAGCGCAGCCAAGCTGGAAGCCCTCCGGAGATGTTCCTGCTCGACTCACAGGCGGTACGTGCGTGCCCTATGGCCTGTCCGAATGGGGTGACCTCTTCACCCCGCGCCAACTGGTGGCGCTGACCACCTTCTCCGATCTGGTAGGCGAAACGATTTCCAAGGTCAAGGCCGACGCGTTGGCGGCTGGAATGGCTGACGACGGCCGTAGCCTCGATGAGGGAGGTTCTGGCGCGACGGCGTATGCACAGGCAATTGGGGTGTATGTGGCGTTTGCGATTAGCCGAACCGCAGATCGTGGCTCGACCATTTGCTCGTGGGACAGTAGCCCGAAGATGGAGGCGCTACGCAACACGTTTGGACGGCAGGCCATCCCGATGACGTGGGACTTTGCGGAAGGAAACCCCTTCTCGGAATCCAGCGGAAACTGGATGTTCAATATTGAGTGGGGCGTGAAAGCAGTTCAACTGTTCCCTGCCAGAGCAGGGGGAAGTGTTGTTCAACAGGACGCGCAGACACAAACGACCAGCAAGAACAAGCTTGTTTCTACAGATCCCCCCTACTACGACAACATTGGCTACGCCGATCTATCGGACTTCTTTTATGTCTGGCTGCGCCGCTCGCTGAAACCTATTTACCCGAGTCTGTTCGCCACGCTGGCTGTGCCCAAGGCCGAAGAACTGGTTGCCGCGTCCTATCGTCACGGGAGCAAGGAGCAAGCGGAAAGCTTCTTCCTTGATGGTATGACTGAGGCACTGCACAACTTGGCACGGCAGGCGCATCCGGCTTTTCCCGTCACCATCTACTACGCCTTCAAACAGTCCGAGACCAAGGACCTAGCTGGCACTTCCAGTACGGGGTGGGAAACTTTCCTCGAAGCCGTGCTCAAGGCCGGTTTCGCGCTGACTGGCACTTGGCCCATGCGCACCGAACTGGGCAACCGCATGATCGGTTCCGGGACCAACGCGCTGGCTTCCAGCATCATCCTCGTCTGCCGCCAGCGCCCCACCGATGCACCCACGGTTTCGCGCCGCGAGTTCATCCGCGAACTCAATGCCACGCTGCCCGAGGCGCTGGACGAAATGACGCGCGGCGGCGTCAATTCGCCCGTTGCGCCGGTGGACTTGTCGCAAGCCATCATCGGGCCCGGCATGGCGATCTTCAGCCAGTACGCCACAGTGCTGGAAGCCGACGGCACGCCTATGAACGTGCGCACCGCGCTTCAACTGATCAACCGCTTCCTTGCCGAGGACGACTTCGACCACGACACGCAGTTCTGCCTGCACTGGTTCGAGCAGCAAGGCTGGGCCACCGGCAAGTATGGCGATGCCGATGTGCTGGCCCGCGCCAAGGGCACCAGCGTCGGTGGCCTGCAAGCCAGCGGCGTGGTGGATTCGAGCAAGGGCGAACTTCGCCTGCTCAAGTGGGCGGAAATGCCGCGTGACTGGCAGCCGGAGAAGGACGTGCGCCTCCCGGTGTGGGAGGCGCTGCACCAACTGATCCGAGCACTGAATCAAGACGGCGAATTCGGTGCTGGTGCGCTGCTCGCCCGTATGCCCGCCCGCGCCGAACCCATCCGTGCTCTGGCTTACCGCCTCTACACCCTGTGCGAACGCAAAGGCTGGGCCGAGGAAGCCCGTGCCTACAACGAACTCGTCACCGCGTGGAGCGCCATCGAACAGGCCGCTGGCGAGGCGGGCGTGCTCGGCTCGCAAGCTCAACTGGACATCTGAGGGGAAGAACATGGCATTGAAACCTTGGCGCGAAATCGCGGAACCGCACTCCGATGTGCGGGAAGGCAAGTTCCAGCAGGCTGAATTCGCCGCGGATCTGTCGCGCGTGCATGCGGGCACGGCCAACGCGGAATACCAGAACCCGGCGCTGTTCTTCCAGCGCACCTTCATCACCGAAGGTATGCGGCTGTTGCTGGACTCGGTGGTCAAGCGCCTTGCAGGCCAGGGCGGCGACCCGGTGATCCAGCTTCAAACCGCGTTCGGTGGCGGCAAGACACACACCATGCTGGCGGTCTATCACCTCGCCAAGGGCGAAGCGCCCGCCAGCGACTTGCAGGGCGTGCCCGCTATCCTCGACGCGGCGGGCGTGACGGAACTGCCCAAGGCGCGCATCGCCGTGCTGGATGGCATCAAGTCCTCACCCAACCAGCCGGTGGTGAAGGATGGGCAGAGCATCCGCACCCTGTGGGGCGACTTGGCATGGCAGTTGGGCGGGGCCGAGGGCTACGCGCTGGTGGCTGAGGCCGACGCCTCGGGCACGTCGCCGGGCAAGGACGTGCTGGCCGATCTGCTGGCCCGCTACGCGCCCTGCGTCATCCTGATCGACGAGCTGGTGGCCTATGTACGCCAGTTCGAGGAAGGCAAGGCACTAACAGGCGGCACTTTCGATTCCAACCTCAGCTTCGTGCAGGCGCTGACGGAAGCCTTGAAGGCCGTGCCGACCGCCGTGTTGCTGGCCTCGCTGCCGGAATCCGCCAAGGAAGCAGGCAGCCAGCGCGGCGAGAAGGCACTGGCTTCTCTTTCGCACTACTTCGGGCGCATCCAGGCGCTGTGGAAGCCGGTGGCGACCGAGGAGGCGTTCGAGATCGTGCGTCGGCGGCTCTTCAGCAACATCAACGACAAACTGGCGATGGAGTCGGTCTGCCGCTCGTTCGCGGACTACTACATCGAGAACCGCGACGACTTCCCGCAGGAGACGCAGGACAGCAAGTATCTGGAGCGGCTGACGCATGCCTACCCGATCCACCCCGAGGTGTTCGACCGTCTGTACGAGGACTGGTCAACGCTGGACAACTTCCAGCGCACGCGCGGCGTGCTGAAGTTGATGGCGAAGGTGATCCACCGCCTGTGGAAGGACGGCAACAACGACCCGCTGATCATGCCCGGCAGCTTTCCGCTGATGGATGCCGACACACTGAACGAGGTGCTCTACTACCTGCCGCAGGGCTGGACGCCGGTGATCGAGCGCGACGTGGATGGCGAGCGCTCGGAGACCTGGGAGATCGAGAACAAGGACACCCGCTTCGGCAGTGTGCAAGCCTGCCGACGCGCCGCGCGCGCCATCTTTCTAGGCAGCGCGCCCAGCACATCCAACCAGGGCGTGCGCGGTCTGGAACTGGAGCGCGTGATCTTGGGCGTGGCCCAGCCCGGCCAGCAGCCCAACCTGTTCAAGGACGCGCTGCGGCGTTTGGGCGACCGGCTGCACTACCTGAACGCCGCCAACAATCGTTTCTGGCTGGACACGCGCCCGAACCTGCGGCGCGAGATGGAAGAGCGCAAGCGCCGCTTTCAGGACAAGGAAGATGTGTTCCCCGCGATCCGCGAGCGCGTGCAGCGCAGCTTTGCCAGCGGGGTGTTCGGCGGCATCCACATCTTCACCGGCAGCGGCGATGTGCCCGATGACTGGGCGCTGCGGCTGGTGGTGTTGCCGCCGGATGCGGCCTTCAGCAAGAGCGGCCAGAGCCTTGCGATTGACCGCGCCACCGAGATTCTGAAGAAGCGCGGCGACCAGCCACGCTTCAAGCAGAACCGCCTGATCTTCGTGGCGGCGGACTACGACAGCGTGAGCCGCCTGAAGGATCATGTTCGCTCGCACCTCGCGTGGCGCAGCATCGTCAGTGACTACAAGGACAACCGCATCGTCCTCGACAACCTGATGGCCAAGCAGGCGCAAGCCAGCTTGGATCAGGCAGAGGAAACGGCGCGGCGCATGATCCGCGAAACCTACAAATGGTTGGTCGCGCCGGTGCAGGAAGCCCGGCCCGGCAAGGGATTGTCCGAAGTGAAGTGGGAGCACTTCCCGCTCAACCCCGGCGCGCAGAATTGGTCGCAGGAAATCGAGCGCGTGCTCAAGGAGAATGAACTGCTCATCAGCGAATGGGCACCGATCCATCTGGCCAAGGTGCTGAAAGACTGGTTCTGGAAGGACGATGCAAAGGACACCAGCGCCCTCAACGTGTGGCAGCAGAGTTGCCAGCAGCTCTACCTGCCGCGTCTGAAGGACGACGCGGTGTTCCAGACCACGATGGGCGCAGGTGCGGACAGCCGCGAGTTCTTCGGCTTCGCGCAGGGCAAGGAACCGGATGGCGACAAGGTGCGCTATGTGGGCTTCAGCTACGGCAAGCGCACGTCGCTGATCATGGATTCGTCGCTGTTGCTGATCGAACCGCTCACCGCAGCGGCCTATATGGAAAGCCTGCGCGCAGCCGAGGAAGCGTCCCGCGCCAAGGCCGCCGATTCGGGCGGCGCTGCGACGACAGTCGTGGTGACGGGCGACGGTCGCATCCCTCCACACGTCGAGGATTCCGGCAAGGGTGGCGCTGCAACTGGCGGCGCGGCAAGCGCCAAGAAGCAGTTCTACGCCAGCATCGACCTCGATCCGATTCAGGCCAAGCGGCAGTTCGCCGATGTGGTGGACGAGGTCGTGCAGCAGTTCACCCTGCGCCCCGGCGTGAAGGTGCGGATCGCCATTGAGATTCAGGCGGAATCGCCGACCGGCTTCGATGATGGCCTTCAGCGCGCGGTGAAGGAGAACTGCAACGTGCTGAAGTTCAAGAGCGCGGAATTCGAGGCGGGCGAATGAGCGCGCCCAAGGTCTTCGTCAGCCAAGCCAGCGAGGACAAGGATCGTTTCGTCATCGATTTCGCGCGGCGCTTGCGCGAGAATGGCGTCGATGCGTGGCTCGACCAGTGGGAGATGAAACCGGGCGACAGTCTGGTGGACAAGATCTTCGAGGAAGGGCTGAAAGAGGCGCGGGCTGTCATCGTCGTCCTGTCCAAGGTCAGCGTCCAGAAGCCTTGGGTTCGGGAAGAACTGAACACCTCGGTGGTCAACAGGATCAGTCGTGGAACGCGGTTGATCCCCGTCGTCATCGACGATTGCGAAGTACCCGAAAGCCTGCGATCCACCCTATGGCAGAAGGTCGATGACCTCGCCGACTACGACCAGAGCTTGCAGCGCATCCTGTCGGCCATCTTCGACGTGGACGACAAGCCGACCATCGGCCAGCCGCCCGCCCGGTTCTCTGGGCCAGCGCCCTTGATCTCAGGTCTGACGCGGGTTGATGACTTGGCCTTGCGCGTCATTGCGAGAGTGCAGATCGACGAGGACGCCGGTCTTGTGGATTGGGATCGGCTGCGCGCGGAAACGGCGCTCAAAGATGTGCCGCAGCAGGAACTGCTCGACTCGCTGGACATTCTCGAGCAGCACTACTACATCAAGATCGGGCGCGTTCTCGGCGCGCCGCTGTCGCATGTCGTGCTGACGGACTACGGCTTTCAGCAGTTTGCGCAGGCATATGTCGAGGGCTATCAGGACGTGGTCGCCCGGATCGCCGCGCTGCTGATCAACGAGAACGTCCGCATCAACGAGGAACTGGCGACGCGCGTCGACAAGCCCCGCGCCTTCGTCGACTTCGTGCTGAACCTGCTCGAAGGCAACAATCACATCAAGGTTTCTAGATACATGGGCGGCCAGTCCAACGTCTGGGAAGTCTCTGCATCGCTGCGTCGGGCGATCCAGCAGGCGCAATAAGCCGATGCGAGGAGGCACGACACACCATGAGCGAATCGTCCGAAACCGATCAGAGCAGGATTGCCGCATTACGCCGCGAAGCCGAGCGCCTTGAGGAGGATGCGACGTATTCCAGCAAAGGGCACTTCAACGCTGAGGATACTTGGGTGCGGCGTAACTACTGGCTGGGGATTCCCGCGACGGCTCTCGCGGCGATCGCTGGGGCCACGCTGGTCAAGAGCCAGCCGGAATTAGCAAGCGCATTCGCATTGCTGGCATCGTTGCTGACGGGGTTGATGACGTTTCTCAAGCCCAATGAGCGTGCGGCAATGCATAGGGCTGCCGCAGGGCAATTCCTGGCCCTCAGAAATGAAGCGCGCTTCTTCCGAGAGATCGAACTGCTGCAGGTGGGTCGGCTGGACGAGATGCCCGAGAAGTTGAAGGCTCTGGCGACCGCGCGTAACGAGTTGAACCAGAAAAGTCCAAGCATTCCTCGTAGGGCGTTCGTCGCCGCACGCAGGGGTATCGAGGAAGGCGAATCAACGCACAAGGTGGACAGGGAGGAGTGACGGGATGTCGGTATTGAGTTTTCTCACGGATACGGCCAGCAACGCCGTGCTTTCTTCGACTGAGCAGTCGTCAATCACAACCTCGATTTCGACGCTGCAAACCCGGATCGGGCTGCATTTCGCCAGCGGTGTAATCAAGCAGCACTTCCGCTTCGGCTCCTCAACGCGGGGCACGATCTTGCCGCGCTCGATGGATGAGCACTCGGATATCGATTACATGATCGTATTCAGCGAGACCAATGCCACGCCGCAGACGTACTTGAATCGTCTGAAGACTTTCGTCGAGAAGTACTACAGCTCATCGGAAATCCGGCAGTCCAGCCCGACCATCGTGCTCGAACTGAACCACATCAGGTTCGACCTCGTGCCTGCAACGACGACATGGCTCGGCGAACTGCAAATCCCGAATGGCTCCGGCGGTTGGATGACAACCAACCCGAATGACTTCAACTCCACGCTCGAAGCCAAGAACAAAGAGCATAAATCGCTGATCAAGCCCTCCATTCGGCTGTTCAAATACTGGAATGCAACCGCCGGGTTTCCGTTCCAATCCTTTGAAATGGAGAAATGGGTCTGCGGCCTGAGCTTCTGGTTCCTCTCAAACCAGAAGGACTATTTTCTTACGATCATCGAAAACCTGAATACCAGCTCGTCGTACTCGCAGTGGGTGAACAACGAAATTAGCCGTTGTCCCAATAGACGAGGATCGCGCGCTGCGTGGTGAACTTGATGAAGCGGATGCACAGCGCCTCGAACGAAACCTGAAACCGCTTGGCGATGGCGCTGAGGACGTGCAGGTCGATGCGCTGGCTCGAAATCCAGTCGCGCAGCAGATCGCCGGGCATCAGCAGGTTGCTGGCAAAGTCGTCGGCTTCGCGTTCGATGGCGCGGATGGTGTCGACGCCAGAGTAGACGCTTTCCTTGTCGCAATTGAAGCTCTGCTGCTGACCGCGATGGAGGATGAAGTGGCCCAACTCATGGGCGATGGTGAAGCGTCGGCGTTCAGAGCTGGCCTTGCCGTTGTAGAAGATGCCCCACTCGGCCGCGTCCTTCGGGTTGCGCACCAGCATGCCTTCGCAGCTGTCGACATCGAGCACCATCGGCGCCTTGATCTCCCGCACGCCCGTGCCGTAGGGCGTGCTCGGCAGCATCTGCCGGACGATCTCCAAATCGATGGCGTCGGGCATGCCCGTGCTGTACCACGCCCGCAACCACTTCTGGACGGTGTTGGCGGCAATGGAGCCAGTGAGGGTCTGCGCTGCGCTCAATCCTCAGTCCCCGCCTTGGCCCTTGTCGGGGAACATGATCTTGAGGGCCTGCCGGTAGCGATCCTTCTCCTCGTCCGTCATCCCGGCGTACTCGCGGAAGAAAGCCACGTCCTCGGGACTGGCTTCGGGTGCCTGCTGCATGGGCGTACCCATCACGTCCTCCATCGTCACGCCGAGCACCTGAGCGATCTTCTGAATCCGCTCGGCGGTGGGGCGCTGCCCCTCCTTCATTTCCAGTTCCCAGATGTAGGCCTTGGTGCAGCCGACCGCGTCGGCGACTTGTTGCAGGGTCAACTTCTTCGCCTCGCGCAAGCGCCGCAGGCGTGCTCCAAACGCCGAAGCCATGGCGATGCTCCTGTCGCGGCTAAACAGCCGGTGAATGAATCAAGACTGTCAGTATAGCCGCGAGATACACAAAAGGTCTAGATGTGCCCCGTTGATTGACAAGCGGAAATCCGCGGTTCAGAATCGCGCTTGTATCTCGTTACTTTACTTGCGCGAGATGCGTGTTCAGTAACCCTGTCGCTCGCCCGTGCAGCCCGTACATCGGTCGCAGACCTCCGACGCCGATCCAGAAAGGACAAACAAGATGAAGAAGACCTTTGTCGACGTGATGCTCGAGCTGCCGGTGGACGCCACGCTGCGCGACTTCCTGACCTCACATGGCCTGCCGGTGCCGGACGGGTTCGCGTGGGACGATGCACCGGAGACCAGCCAGTTCTTGGTGGAGGCGGTCAAGGTCTGGCCGGACACTGCCGCCCGTGACCAGATGATCGCCAACCTCATGGCCGCCGTCCAACTGGGTGATGCGGCGGGCAAGCAGGCGATGTTCGAGGCCGCAGTGGCGGACGGTGCCGCACTGGCAGGCCTGACGCTGTGCAGCAGCGACGTCCATCGCTCGTTCTGGCTGTACGTCAACCACCCGGCGCTGTTCGAGCGCGCCTACGACTTCAGCTTCTGGGAGCATCACGGGCCGCAAACCCAGCAATACGATCTGGGCCTGAAGCGCCAGCCGAACGGTTCGGACACCAACCTGGCCGCACTGCGCCACGCCATCTCGGCGTTCTACAAGCGCGAAATGCAGTGCGGCGACAGCAGCGTGGCGCACTTGGTCGAGCGCAGCCCCGGCGTGTTCCTGCTGACCGTCCACGTCAAGGACATGGCCATGCTGCGGCTGGAGTTCGAGGGTTCGACCCTGAAGCGTCGCGTCGGCAATCCCAACATCCACATGGTGCTGGAATACGCCAAGTCCACCGGCGTGGTGCGCACGCTGGTACGCGGCGGCCAGAAGTACCAGCAGATGCTGGTCGAGGCCTTTGCCGAGCATGTGTTGGGCGTCAAGGCGAACGCGCACCGGATCAAGTCGCCAACGCTGAATTTGTCGATGTTGCGCACCGGCTTCGACGTGCCAGAAGCGTTCGAGGACGGCTTCTCGACGGTGCAACTGAAGGCGCTCACGCTCCTCAGCCCGGACGCCGCGCTGAAGATCGAATGCACTGCGATGCAGTCCAGCCAGCAACGCTCGGTGCATGAGCTGCTGAAGGAGAAACTGCCCGGCCCGCTGGAAGGCAACTGGGCGGTGACGGCGGCGCAGGTCAATCTCTACTATCCGCCCGAGCCGGGCCGCACGCGTGCCAAGGTGGTCACCATCGAAGTGACCAGCAAGGGGCGTCTGAACCTGCACAAGTTCGACGCGAAGATGCAGGCGCAGCTGGAAGGCTATCTGGTCTCGGTGGGCATCTTGCAGAAGGGCCAGACCCTGAGCGCGCAGGAGCTTCCGCCGGAAGCGGACGCGATCAGTTCCTCCTCGGCGTTCGAGGACTGATCGATGGCGGCGCACGATGCCTGGGCCTTGGTCTGCCGCCTGTTCGCGGACGGCACGCCCGTGCTGCGAACCACGCTGTCGCCCCGCGAGGTGGCTGCACTGTCCGTCCTCGGCAAGGCGGTCAAGCCGACGGTCGTTGATCGGTCGTTCGTGCTCTGCCCACACTGCCAGCAGCATCGGGCGCAGGTTTGGGGCGATGGTCGAGGTGGACGTATGTGCCGTTGCCCGGACTGCGGGCCCGTGGCCGTCGAAGCGAACGATGGTGCGGCGTTGGCCTTGGACGAGGAATGGTTGCGCCAGAAGCTGCGCCTCGCGCTCGGCATCGAAAGCCGCGACGGCATCGATGATCTGGGCGACGGCGTGTGGCGGCTGGGCGAGGCCCGCCGCTCGCCCGTGCTGCTGGCCCGCGATCTGACGCGCGTGCTGCAAGAACCAGCGTTGCTGGATCGGGTGCGCGTCGCCGGCGGCGACATCCGCGTGATCACGCCAAGGCCGCGCACGACGCGCGGATCGCCCTTCGGCGCGGGTGTGGGGTGGTTGGCGCTGGAGGAGCGCTTCACCTTCTACGGCGGCGGGATCGCGCTCATCGGCGCACCATCACCGTCCGCGCAATCGGCGGCCGCCGATCCGGCCACGCCGGTGAACGGGCCGTTCTCGGCGGACTTCAAATGGGCGACGCTGCCTGATATCAGCAGCACGCCGATCCGATTCACCGACGGTCAGGCCAAGGTGCTCGAGGCGCTGTGGTCGTTCAAAGGCGAAGCCACGACGGCGGAACGGATCATGCAACGCGCAGGCCTGGACAGCGCGAAACCGAGCGACCTGTTCAAGATCAAGTCGAAGGACAAGGGCAAGCCGGAACCTGCGACGCAGCACGCGGCCTACGTTGCCCTCGTGGTCACGCAGCAACGCGCAGGGTTGTACTCGATGCCCTGCGCGGCGGGTGCGTTGGCGTGATGGATTGCTGCTCCAAGTTCGCTGGACAACCAATGGCAATGGCACGCGCGCAAGTTGCGGGCACACAAGGCCGCGTGCGTGTGCCACGACGAAGAGGTTGGCGCAGGTTTCGAGAGAAGATAGGGCGGAACAGGGGCGAACCGGCCGCGTCATGGCCCCTTGTCCGCCAACCGTCGGCACACGCAGAATGGCCCGGAACCCCGCGTCGTCTGCGGACCCCGGAAATGGAAACGCCCAACCGAGAACGGTTGGGCGCTGAATAGTGGTGGACCGAAGGAGGATCGAACTCCCGACCTCTGCATTGCGAACGCAGCGCTCTCCCAGCTGAGCTATCGGCCCGTGTCGTCGATTCTATCCGACTCGGGCGGGCGCTTCAACGGGGGCGGCGATGGTCTGCCGGTCCCCGTCGGAGACATCAAATCGACGCCTCGAATCAGCTGCGCAGCTTGGGTTCGTTGAGCTTGCGCGGGGCGATTTCCTTCTGCTGGCGCAGCCAGCTGGCCATGACTTCCCACACGGGCGGGCCGGCGGCGTCGCGGGCGGCTTCGGAGACGCCGGCCCAGCCGGCGACTTTATAGGTTTTGTCGGCGTCGAGCGGTTTGCCGTTGAGGGTGAGGTCGCCGATGCGCTGGCCCATGGCGGCGGCGGGGGCGATGCTGTACTGCAGGCCGCCCACGCGCACCATGTCGCCGCCCTGCTGGTAGTAGGGGTCGGGGTTGAAGAGGTTGTCGGCCACGTCTTCAAGCACGGTCTTGATGGTGGCGCCGGTCATCGGTGTGACGGTGACCTTGGGATAGGTGATGGCGGTCTGGTCGAGCAGTTCTTCCATGCGGATGGCCTGGCCGGGGAGCAGCGAGGTACCCCAGCGGAAGCCGGGCGAGAAGGCGATTTCGGCGCCCTGGGTCTGCATCAGGCCGTCGAGGATGAGCTGGTCGAAGGTGCCGTTGAAGTTACCGCGGCGGTACAGCAGGCCCTGCGTGGTGGCGAGGGTTTCGCCGAGCTGTTTTTGGTACGGGGCACGGATGCGCGTGATGAGCGCGTCCATGGCGGGATCGGCCGGCAGGTAGTTGGAGAACACCGGCAGCAGCTTGTAGCGGAAGTCGGCGATCTTGCCGTTGCGGACGTCGAAGTCGAGCACGCCGAGGAACTTGCTGTTGGAGCCGGCGTTGGTAACGAGCGTGGTGCCGCCGGCGTTCTTGACGACGATGGGCTGCGGCACACCGTCGTGCGTGTGGCCGCCGAGAATAGCATCGAGGCCGCGCACGCGCGAGGCGAGCTTGAGGTCGACGTCCATGCCGTTGTGCGAGAGCAGCACGACGACCTGTGCGCCCTTGCCGCGCGCTTCGTCGATCATGGCCTGCAGGTTGTCTTCCTGGATGCCGAAGGTCCAGTCGGGCGTGAAGTAGCGAGGGTTGGCAATCGGCGTGTAGGGGAAGGCCTGGCCGATGATGGCGACGTTGACGCCGTTCATCTGCTTGATGACGTACGGGTCGAAGACCGGGTCGCCAAAATCATTGGTCTTGATGTTCTGCGCGAGAAAGGCCACCTTGCCCTTGAAGTCGCCATCGACGATCTGCTTGACGCGTTCGGCGCCCAGGGTCATTTCCCAGTGCGGGGTCATGACGTCGACGCCCAGCGCGAGGGCGGCATCGACCATGTCCTGCCCCTTGGTCCACAGCGCGGTACCGGAGCCTTGCCAGGTATCGCCGCCGTCGAGCAGCAGTGCGCCGGGGCGGCTGGCCTTCATGCGCTTGACGAGCGTGGCGAGGTGGGCGAAGCCGCCAACCTTGCCGTACTTGCGCGCGGCTTCGGTGAAGTCGAGGTAGGTGAAGGCATGCGCTTCGGCGCTGCCCGGGGCGATGCGGAAGCGTTTCAGCAGGTCTTCGCCGACGAGGTGCGGCGGCTGGCCGGCGGCGGCACCAACGCCAATATTGACGCTCGGTTCGCGGAAGTAGATCGGCTTGAGCTGTGCGTGGCAGTCGGTGAAATGCAGCAGGTGCACGTTGCCAAAACGTGGCAGTTGATACATCGCTTCAGCCGATTGTGCAGCGATGGCGTCATGATGCGAGAGCGTCATGCCGCCCGCGCTGGCAACAGCCAGCACTTGCAGGAACTCGCGTCGGTTCATGCCCGGGTCTCCATTGTCGTTGTGATGCGGCGTGGCTCGGTCGCCTGCCCGCCGGTGGTGCGTGATGACTGGTCGTTACGTGGTGTCCACGTGATTGCGTGTGTTGTTGCGTGTTATTGCGTAGCGTATTTCGCCAGTTCGGCGACGTCTTCTTCGAGCATTTCGCCAATCTCGTGCAAGACGACGCGGCCGTTGCGATCGAGCACGATCACTTCGGGAATCCCGCGATGCGCGCCGATGGCCTGCTTGAGGGCGGGGTTCGACATCGTCACGGGGAAGGTGTATTTGCGCTGGGCGACATACTCGCGCACCGTTTCCGGCTTCGGATCGATGGAGACAGTCAGCACTTGCAGCGGGGTGTGGCGGGTGGCGGCGTACATTTTTTGCAGGCGCGGGTTCTGCATGGCGCAGAACGGGCACCATGTCGCCCAGATCTGGATGACGACCGGCTTGCCGCGCCACGTTTCGGGGCCGAGCGTGCGGCCGTCGATGAGCGTGACCGCCGGCAGTTGCACGGTATCGCCCACCGCGACGGCGCGGGCCGGCGCGGGCAGAAGTGCCAGCGCCATGAGAACCGCCATGAGGCACGCGATGCCGCCATGGCGCAGCGCGCGCCATGGGCGGAATGTCGCAGGGGAAAGCATCATCGCGTGCGCCATGCCCGTCTCCGTATCTCCGTTACTTGTTGACCGGCGATGCGGGATCCAGCAGCAGCGCCATCACGTCGCGCATCTGCTGTTCGGTCAGGATGTTCTTGTGACCGAAGCGCGGCATGTTGGAACAGGCGTTGTACGCGTTGGAGTTGTAGATTTTGCTCCAGGTGTACTTGAGGATTGCCTCGCTGTTGCCGCGGATCTTGCCGTAGTTGTACAGGGTCGGGCCGATGTTGCCGAAGGAGATTTCCTCCTTGGTCATCTGGTGGCAGGCATAGCAGTTGCCGCCGTTGGTGCTGCCGACCTTGTCGCTGAACTGCATGCCGCGACCGAGCTGAGCGACCTTCTCGCCTTCCTTCCAGTCACCGAGGTACTTGTTGTCGGACGGGTACTTCACCAGCTTGAGCTGCTCGGCTTCGATCTGCTTGGCAGCAGCCTTGGGCACGTGCGCGGCATCGGGATAGTTGCTGCACAGGGCCTGCACGCTGTCCTGCTGGAGCACGCCTTCAAGTGTCGCCGGTCCCTTGGACTTGAGCGACACAGCCATGGCATGCATGAGATCGGCCTTGCCGTCGAAATGCAGCGCGGCATCCTTCTTGTCGGCAGCGTGGACCACGCCTGCCGCGGCGCTGGCGACCAGCACCGCTGCGCCCGTGAAAGCGCGAATCAGTTGAGTCATTTGCATCGCCGGCTCCTTATCGTTTCAGCGCGGGGGCGTCGTACGTGCCACCGTTGGCGTTCTTGGCGAGGAACATGGTCAGCGCGGTGATCAGTTCCGAACCATAGACGGCTTCAGGGAAACGCTGTTGGCGCAGGCAGTCGTAGAGACGGTGCTGCATGGTGCGCACCTCGCCCTGCGAAACGCGATAGGCCGGCCACGTGGTGTAGGCAAAGCGTGCGCCCTTCTCTTCGAGCAGATTCGGCAGATCCTGCAGGCGAATGCGCTGGCCATCGGTGGCGTGGCAGGTGGCGCAAGCGAAGTCGTACGCGCCACCACGGTAGAAGAACATCTGCTTGCCGAGGGCGTAGCTTTCCTTCTCGGCGGGATGCTTGAGTTGCACGTTCACCGGCAGGCCGCGCGAGGCGCCGGTCACATAGGCCACCAGGCGCTCGATGTCGGAACGCTTGCCGCCGGAGAACGGCGTGGCAGTGGCTTCGGCCTGGGTCAGGCCCTGCAGGGTCATGCGGCAGTGGATCAGGCGCTGCTCGAGGTCCATGACCTTGCCGGTGTCGGCAAAGTAGCGCGGCAGTTCGACGTAGGCACCCTTGACGACGCCGGGGCCTTTGCCGAGATCGCATTGTTCGAGCGAGGCTTTCTTGGGACCGGCAGGCTTTTTCCACATTTCTTCGCCGGCGGCTTCCCACAGGTCGGCGGGATTGCCATCGGCCAGCATCTGGCGATACTTGGCGATTTCATCGGCGGTGCTGCCCTGGGCATGCGCGGCCGGGACGGCGAAGGCCGCCGTAAACGCCAATGTCAGCGGCACCGCCCGGCTCAGGACGGTTTGCAGTAGGGACATAGGTTTCTCCTCGGTGTTATTGTCGCTGGCGCCATCACGCGCAGAAAGACGCGGCGAAAGCATCAACGCTTGCCATGTTACCCCTCATGGCTTGATATATGCATATCCTTCTTCGAACTGCAGCCGCGCGATCTCGACCACACCGGCCGGGACAACCTTGGCTTCGAGCAGCAGCTTGTCCTCGGGAATCTTGCGTGCGGCGAGCGTGTTGTGGCACACGCGGAACTCCACCCCCAGTCCGGCGAGCGCCGCGACGGGCGCGTCAAACAGCCGGCCGCGCGGGTCGCGCGCACCTTCCACGAGAAACTCCGCACCGTCGCCCAGGGCCACGACGACCAGCTTGGTGCCGGGCGCGCCCGCGAGGTGATTGCGCAGATTGCCGATGGCGCGCATCGCTTGCGCATTGCCTTCGCTGAGCTGGTAGACAACTTTGGCGCCGCCCGAACGGGCCGCCCCACTGCCTTGCGCGGCGGCCTTGCCGGCCACCCCGGCTGCGGTCAGCGCGGCCGCGAGCCTGAAGAATGCGCGTCGCATGCGGTGTCCTTTTGCGAGTGAGCTCGCGTGAATCGGCCCTGCCGGCACCGGCAGGACCCGAAGGCCGTCATCAGGAGATGGTGGCTTCGTCGGTACGCTTGTCGCCGCGATTGTCGACCCACGTGACCGACAGCTTGTCGCCCTTGGCGGCGCCCTTGAACTTGAAGTTCAGGAACGGATCCTTCGACACGGCCGGGCCGAACTGTGCATCGAACACAGTCTTGCCGCCGACCTGCGCCGTGACCGTCTGGATGTGCCAGGCGGGAATGGTCTTGCCGGAGGCGTCCTTGCGCTGGCCGGTTTCCATGTCGTGCTTCATAAGAATCTTGACGTCCACCACGCCACCGCTTTCGGTTGCGCGTACGCGCATCGGATCTGCCATTTCAAACTCCTGTGTTCTGTGAATCTACTGCGTCTACCTGACGGCTACAGCCCGTCCGGCTGTCCCCTTGACTGCCCCTTGGCGACGACTTAGCCGCCGCAGCCGCCCAGCGTGACCTTGATTTCCTTGGTGGCGACGTACCACTTGCCGCCCGCCTTGACGACGGCGTGCACGTTCGACGTCTGACCCATCTTCACGCGCGTGGAGACAAAGGCCTCGGTACCGGCAGGGATATTGAAGCTGGCAGCCAGCGCATTGGGATTCTTGTCGACCAGAATGGCGATCTGCTCGGTGTTGGGCAGCGTGCTGGTGACCGCCACCGGCACCACAGCGCCGTTTTCGGCGATGTCGGGCGCGGTAAAGGAAACACTGCCGCTCTTTTCCGGCGAGCCGGCGCCTAGCGCCTTGAGCGTATCGTTATAGCTCTTGCCTTCGAAAGCTGCCTTGTTCCATTCAGCGGCTTGCGCTTCACTGACCAGGCCGGTAGCGGCCAGCAGCGAGAACAGTGCGGTTGCGCGCAACACTTCGCGTCGATGCTGATTCATGTCGATTCCTCTGTACTGAAGGGTCATACCGCCGCGCAGCCCGTCGCTGCGCGGTCGTGCTTCTGCGTATTACTTGGCCGGGGCGCCTGCGAGCACCCAGTCGATCACGACCTTGGCATCGGCATCGCTCAGACCCGGGTTGGCGGGCATCGGCACCGGACCCCAGACACCCGAGCCACCGGCCTTGACCTTGGCGACCAGCGTGGCGGCCGCACCCTTGTTGCCCTTGTACTTGGCCGCGACGTCCTGGTACGACGGACCCACGAGCTTCTTGTCAACGGCGTGGCAGCCCATGCAGGCGTTCTTCTGGGCGATCTGCTGGGCCTTGGCCACGTCCACGGCGTGTGCCGACACACTGGCTGCAGTCATCAGCAGGGCAATCATCAAGCGTTTCATTCTTTCACTCCATTTGTGAGGTTACGTGTCGGCCTTGTGCGATGCGTTTTTTATGCGGCCAGAACGTTATTTTGCCTGAATAATCCATTTCGCTATATTCGTCGCCTCGGCGGCGCTCAGCTGGGCCTGTGGCGGCATGGGGATGCTGCCCCAGGTGCCCTGCCCGCCACTGCGGATTTTATCGGCCAGCTTGGCGGCAGCATCGGCCTGCCCGTGGTAGCGCTTGCCGACCTCGCGGAAGGCCGGGCCGACACCGGGTTTGTCCACGCCGTGGCAGGCCATGCAGTTGTTATTGTTGAGTACGGTCAGCATCGGGTCCTGCTTGGGCGCCGGCGCAGCTGCGGCCAAGCGCTGCAGTTCGCCGGGCACGCCGCCGCGTACCGGCCCGAAGGTACGCATCTGCTCGGCCAGCACGCCATGCGAGCCATCGGCATGATCCGGCAGTTCGGAGGTGATCTTGCCGCTCGGGCAGTCGCGCATGCAGGCCGTGGCGCGCACGTCCGGTTTTTCCCCAACGCGCCACATGCCGTGCTTGGTGGTCATGCCATTGCGGTTGGGCATCTGCGCCTGGACCTGGGCGATGTTGGCATCCGACAGCGTGAAGTCGGCCGGAACGATATCGCCAAGGTTCAGCAGATAGGCCGTCACAGCATAGACGTCGTCGGCGGACAGCGACTTGGGCGCCGTCCACGGCATGGCACGGTGGATGTAATCCCATAGCGTGGAAATCGTGCTGACCTTCATCAGCGTGGTGCGGTATGGCTGATCGTGGCCGCGCAGCGCGGCGACATGGCCGCTCTGCATGTCAGCCTTGGTGGTGCCGCCGACCAGCGGCGTGAACACTTCGTTCGACTCGCCGAAATCGCCGTGGCAAGACGCGCACTGCGCATCCCAAATCTTGCGGCCGGCCGCGACCGTGCCCGATCCCTTGGGCAGACCTTTGAAATCGGGACGCACGTCGATATCCCATGCCTTCACTTCCGCGGCCGTGGCGGTGCGGCCCAGCTGGGCGCGCGCGTTCTTGGCTGGCTCGGCGGCGGCAGGCACAGCCAGGAGGCTGGCGGCCAACCCGCACGCGGCGAGAGACGTTGTGCTGCGCATCACGGCATTAACCCAGTTGAACATTGTCCACCTCCCCGCTGGGTGCTACGCGCCACGATTGGATAGCATTGTTGTGATAGATCGAACGCGTGCCGCGTATCGCACGCAGTTCGTTGGTACGCGGCTGCACATAACCGGTTTCGTCGATGGCGCGGCTTTGCAGGATGGCCGGACTGCCGTCCCAGACCCAGTCGAGATTGAAGCGCGTCAGGCATTTCGACAGCACCGGCCCTTCGAGCCGTGCGGTGCGCCAGCTGCGGCCACCGTCGACGCTGACGTCGACGCGCTTGACCTTGCCACGACCCGACCAGGCGAGCCCGCTGATGTTGTAGAAGCCCTTGCCGATCAACGTCTGGCCGCCGGACGGGGTGGTGATCACCGACTTGCATTCCTGGATCGAGGTGTACTGGCGATGCATGCCGTCGGGCATCATGTCCACGTAGTGCACCGTTTCGTCCTTGGTGTTCCACGGCTGGTCGCCGACTTCGAGGCGGCGCAGCCACTTGACCCACGACACGCCCTGCACGCCGGGTACCACGAGGCGCAGCGGATAGCCGTTCTCGGGACGCAGCATTTCACCGTTCATGGCCCAGGCGACGATGATCTCGTCGGCCATCTCGAGCGGAATGGTGCGCGTCATCGACGAACCGTCGCCACCCTCGGCGAGCAGGTACTTGCCGCGCTTGAGATCGGCGCCGCAATCTTCGAGCAGCACCGACAGCGGCACACCCGTGAATTCGCAGCACGACAGCATGCCGTGCGTGTACTGCACCGTTGGCACGGCGACGTTGCCCCATTCCATGCCGGTGTTGGCGCCGCACTCGATGAAGTGCATGCGTGACACCGACGGCAGGCGCATCAGGTCGTCCATGGTGTAGACGCGCGGCGCGCGCATCAGGCCATTGAGCATGAGGCGATGCTGGGCGGGATCGATATCGTGCCAGCCCTGGTGATGGCGTTCGAAGTGCAGGCCGTTCGGCGTGATGATGCCGAACAGACCTTGCAACGGCGTGAAGGCGACCGACGACGCAGCGACGCGGGTCAGGCCCGGCGACTGGCGGCGCTGCAGATTCTTTTCGTGCTCGGACGGCAAGCCGTACGGGCGCGCTGCCACGGGCTGGCCCAGCGAGGTGGCCCAGGGGCGCGGCTTGAGGATCATCTCATCACCCTCGGACTGCGCGAAAGCCAGGGGCGCGGTAGCGGCAGCGGCTGTCGTTGCAACCGCGCCGGCAAAGCTGCGGCGCAGAAAGCTGCGGCGCTTGGCATCGAGGCCGTGCCGCTCGATATCCTGCTGCAAGGTGAGGTCGACGAAGTTCTCCGGGGCGCGCAATATGCGGCCGGAACCCTCGCGCTTCGAATGATCGCGATCGGACACGCTGGTCTCCTGCCTGAATCTTGTTATGTCAGCGACATCTGCTTATGTCTGTGACGGGCTGCTGCGGGGCATGAAATGATCGACGGCGTGAGTCGGCAAGGTGGTCTCTTCCATCTGCCCGGCCACCTGCACGCACACCGTGCGGCACAGTTCCACCACGCTGGCATCGGCGATCGCGTAGATCACCAGGTTGCCGTCCTTGCGGCGCGACAGCACGCCATTGCGGTACATGGCGTTCAGGTGGCGCGACACGTTGGCCTGCGAGGTCTGCACGGTTTCGACAATGGCATTCACCGGCTTCTCGCCATCGCACAGGGTGTGCAGAATCTTCAGGCGCGTAGGCTCGGCCAGCAGGCTGAAATAGCCCGATACCTTTTCGAATACCCGATCAAGTTCTTCCATGGTCATAACTCTATATCTATATGCGTCTATGCGCATATAGTGTTTACCCTTGTGCAAGCCATTCCGCAACCGGCGGTAGCACCGGGGCCGGTGCACCGCTTGCCGTCACGAATAGGTGCCAACGAAAAACGCCACAGCGGGCGGACCGCTGTGGCGCAAAGACTGCCAACGGGCGCGGTGCAGGTCCTGCACGCCGTGCCGTTGCGAGTCGCTTAGGCCAGCGCGTCGGCCCAGATGGTATTGGCCCAGCTCTGCGCGTAGGTGCCTTCGAGCGTGTTCGGCGCGGGCGACAGGCCGCCGGAGCCATCCACGGTCACCATGGTCTTCTTCTCCGCGTCGTAGCGATGCACGCTGGCGACGTGCACCACCTCCTTGTCGGAAGTGAAGCTGTAGCAGGTGTTGTTGTAGAGCGGATGCGCATCGACCGGACGGCCGGACAGCAGCGAGACGACCGCCGCTGCCGCCACCTTGCCGTGCTGGTTGGCCATGTGACCCGACTTGGGCATGCCCGGTGCGATCTGGATGGCATCGCCCAGCACATGGATGTTCGGCACGGCCTTCGATTCGAATGTCAGGAAGTCGACCTCGCACCAGCGCTTGTTGGCGGTGGCCAGGCCGGTCTTGACGGCGATGCTGCCGGCGCTCTGCGGCGGAATGAGGTTGAGCACGTCGGCTTTCACATCGTCCTGCACTTCGAACTTCAGCGTCTGCGTGGCGACATCGACGTCCACCGCCTTGTGCTGGTTGCGGTATTCGACCATGCCGCCGTACTGTTCGGCCCATACCTTCTTGAACAGCGCGCCCTTGGAAGTGACATCCGGATTGCCGTCGAGGATCAGTACCTTGCTCTTCGGCTTGGCCTGCTTGAGGTAGAAGGCGATCTGGCAAGCGCGTTCGTACGGTCCGGGCGGGCAGCGATACGGTGCAACCGGGATGCTGATCGCGACGGTACCGCCATCGCGCATGGCTTCGAGCTGGCGGCGCAGGGCCACGGTCTGCGGGCCGGCTTTCCAGGCGTGCAGGATGCGGTCACCCGCGCCCGGCTGCTTGAGTCCCGGGATTTCGTCGAGCAGGAAGTCGACGCCCGGCGACAGGATCAGGCGGTCGTATGGCAGCACGGTGCCGTTGCCCAATGTCACCGTGCGTTTCTGCGGATCGATGGCGGTGGCGATATCGCGCACCAGCTTCACGCCGTGGCGCTTGACGAGGTTGTCGTATGGCACCGTCAGGTCTTCGATACGCCGGCTGCCGCCGAGGACGAGATTGGACAGCGGGCAGGAAATGAAATTGGCGTTCGGCTCGACCAGCGTGACGTCGATGGTGTTGTTGCTCCAGGTGCGCACGTACTTGGCAGCCGTCGCGCCCCCGAAGCCGCCGCCGATGACGACGACCTTGGCGCCCGAAGCGCTGCCGCCTGCGGTGGCGCATCCGGCCAGCGAGCCGGCCACGGCGGAGGCGCCCAGCGCGCCGATGAATTCACGTCGTTGCATGGCAGCCCCCTTATTTGACTGCCGCGAAGTACGCGGACAGGTGTGCAATCTGTTCGTCGGTATAGCCCTTGGCGATCTGGTGCATGATCGTCACGTTCTGCGCACCAGCCACTTTGAAGGCCTTCATGCGTGCCGTGAGATCAGCCGCCGGACGGCCAGCCAGACCGGGCACCGGCGAACCGGGCAGCGCACGGCCTTCAGTACCATGGCAGCTGGCGCAGGCAGCCGCCCAGGAGCGCACCTGCTGCGGGCTGACGGTACCGGACGTGGATTGAGCGTGGGCGAGGCCGGTGAAAGAGGCCAGCGCCAGGGCGACCGGCACACAGGCGCGGCGCAAGAGGGGACCAGGTTTCGTCACTTCGTTCTCCATATTATGGCGCGATCAAAATGAAGCGAAGCGGTTCCGGCCCGGTGCACCGTGCCGACACGACATGGCGCGCCAAGATACCGCGCAGGCCATGCAACGACGCCAGGATCATTTCGATCGCGCACTTCTAGTGCGACGGATCGCGTTTCCGCAGGCGCAAGGTAACACGGAGAACGATATCTTGTGGAGCGTTCTGCGCATGACCTTATTCGTCCGGCGTCTATGACGCACGAACGAACAGGTCAAGCATAAGTAGTGCGGAGGATCAGGGCAAGGCGACCGGCGTGACCTGCACGCCGGTATCGGCGGGCGCGGCAGGCGTGGCTGACGACGGTGCGGTGGTCGCCGGCGCGACGGGAGCTGCCGCCGGCTGGCCCGATTGCTGGGCGCTGCTCATGCGGTCGAGCTGCTCCTTTTCGGCCTCGCTCACGTAGTCGAATGCCTTCACGACCTTGCTCACGCCACTGACGGTGCGGGCCACATTGGTGGCGCGCTCGCCTTCAGGTTCGGTGACCACGCCGAGCAGGTACACAGTATTGCCTTCCGTGGTGACCTTGATGGAGTTCGACGGCACACCGGTCTCGGCGATCAGCGACGACTTGACCTTGGTGGTAATGAATGCATCCTCGCTGCGCGCCGCCAGCGATGGCGACGAGGCGACTCGGATGTCATTGATCACTTCACGCACGTTCTCGCGGCCCTTCGCATACGTCTCGATCTGCTGGCGTAGCGCTTCGTTGCGTGCCTCGCCCGTCAGCAGGACCTTGCGGTTGTAAACGGTGGCCGCCACGCGGGCCTGACCGTTGTACTGCGACGCGAACGTGGCTTCCAGCTCCATCTGCAAACCACGATCGATGGCCTGCGTGGCCGTGCTGCGCCGGTCGGTGGCCGACAGGACGCCGCCCGCCACGGCACCTGCCATGATCGGGAAACAGGCGGTGAGCTGGGTGGTGGCCAGCAACATGGCGGTGGCCGTCATCACTGGCCCGAGAGACATGCGCAGGGATTTCTTCATGGCGTCCTTCTGAAAAGTGGATCTAGGGCGTGTCGGGCAGCCGGTCATTCGCCGAGCAGCGCGACATCGATGCCGTCGCACAAACAATGCAGCGTCAGCAGGTGGACTTCCTGGATGCGGGCCGTGCGCTGGCTCGGCACGCACAGGTTGATATCGCCTTCGCGCAGCAGGCCGGCGATCTTGCCGCCATCGCGGCCGGTCATGGCGATCACGCGCATCTCGCGCTCATGCGCGGCTTCGATCGCGGCAATCACGTTGGCCGAGTTGCCCGAGGTGGAGATGGCCAGCAGCACATCGCCAGGCTGGCCGAGTGCATGGACCTGTTTGGCGAACACGACATTGAAATCGTAGTCGTTGCCGATGGCCGTGAGGATCGAGCTGTCCGTCGTCAGGGCGACGGCCGGCAAACCGGGACGCTCGCGTTCGAAACGTCCCACCAGTTCCGCCGCGAAGTGCTGCGCGTCGGCGGCCGAACCGCCATTGCCGCAGGCCAGCGCCTTGCCGCCGCTGGTGAGCGCGGCCACCAGCAGGTCGATGGCTTCGGCGATGGCCGGCGCGAGGGTTTCTGCGGCGCGCAGTTTGGTCTCCGCGCTGTCGCGGAAATGTTGCTCGATACGTGCGGTTGTCGACATGAAACAGATCAGCCCAGGTGAATCATCTTGAAATCGGCCCAGCTCTTTCGCATGGACATCGGCAGGCGGGCAGTGTTCCTGCCCATCGGCTCCGGAACGTGCGAGGTGGGCGCATCGCCCGGATCGCGCTCCGATCGTCTTGCATGCAGAGATGGCAGCGCCATTATCGCTCAAGCCAGCCCGAAGGCATCAGGCAACCATTCGATCTGGCCGGCGTCGATTGCCACCACATCGAAACGGCATGGCGGCAGGCTCTGCAGGCGGGCCAGATAGTGGTGGGCGGCGCGGATCAGGCGCTGCTGCTTGCGGACGCCCACACTGGCCGCCGCACCGCCGAAATCGGTGCGGTTGCGCACACGTACCTCGACGAATACGGTCTCGCCGCGCGGTGTTGCCATGATCAGGTCAATCTCGCCGCCTTTGCAGCGATAATTGCGGGTAATCAGCCGCAAACCCTGCGCGCGCAGATGCGCCAGCGCCCGGTTTTCGCCATCGCTGCCCGCGGCGCGGGCCCGTAAACGTTCGAACAGTGTCATCGCCTTCCCATGAATGACTGGAACACGCTGGCCGAAGGCCAGTCTTACCCGCCCGGCACGCTCTATGTCGTGGCAACGCCGATCGGCAACGTGGCCGACCTGTCGGCGCGCGCCCTGCATGTGCTGGCACAGGCCGACGCGATCGCCTGCGAGGACACGCGCAACACCGCCCATCTGCTGAATCGCCTGGGTCTGCACAAGCCCCTGCTGGCCGCGCACCAGCACAACGAGATGGAAGCCGCGCAGCACATCGCCGCACGGCTGGCTGCTGGCGAACGCATCGCCTATGTCTCCGATGCCGGCACCCCCGGCATCTCCGACCCGGGCGCCAAAATCGTCGCCGCCGCGCGCGCCGCAGGCGCCCGCGTCATGCCGTTGCCGGGCGCGAATGCCGCCATCACTGCGCTGAGCGCGGCTGGCGACCTGCTGGAGGCAGGCGACGGCCGCTTTACCTTCGTGGGTTTCCTTTCGCCCAAGGCCAAGGCACGGGAGGCGCAGCTGCGTGCGCTGGCGGCCCGGCCGGAAGCGTGGATCCTGTATGAAGCGCCGCATCGTATCGCCGCCACGCTCGCGGCCCTGGCGGCGGTCCTTCCCGGCGAACGCCGCATCCTGATCGGCCGCGAGCTGACCAAGCTGTTCGAGCAACTGGTGGTGGTCCGCGCCGATGCGGCGTCCGGCTGGCTGGCCGCAGATGCCGCGCATGCCAAGGGCGAGTTCGTCCTGGTGGTGGAAGGCGCCGGCGAGAGCACGGCGGGCGAGGCCGGGGCGGCGGTGAACGCGCAACATGTCCTTGCCCTGCTGCTGGCCGAACTGCCGGCCAAGCGCGCGGCCAAGCTGACCTCGGCGATCACGGGCGTACCCACCGACACCCTCTACGCGGCGGCACTGGCCGCCAAGGGTGCAACACCTTAAAACTTGTCTTGGTAGGTTCGACGGGCTTTCGATGGCGCGCCACGGCGCTGCCACCGGCATGTGCGGTCCGCAACGACCCCTTCGCAGGACACGCCTGCGCGCGTACACACCGACTACCGGCAGATGGATTGATGATGCGCCAAAAGGTCCAGTCCACTCGGGCGAGGTCCGCAAGACCGCGTGGTGAAACCGCTTGTCAGCCGCCGGTATGACCATCAGCCAGGATGTCGACGGTGTGCACCGGCTCGGAGGGCATCTCGCCGTCGGCTTGCTGGATCGCGGCGACTTCGGTGCGCGACAGTTTGCGGATCTCGACCTGAGTCGCCCCTTGGCGCAAGAATCCGAGCTTGCTGGCAGCAGCCCTGGACAGGTCGAGCACGCGCTTCTTGGCGAACGGACCACGATCTGTGACCCGTACGACCACAGCGCGGTCGTTGCGCAGATTGCGCACCAGGACCCAGCTGCCAAGCGGCAACGAGGGGTGCGCCGCCGTCATGCCGTCCATGTCGAAACGCTCTCCGCTCGCCGTCTTGCGGCCATGGAAGCCAGGGCCGTACCAGGACGCCGTTCCGCGCTGGACGAACAGGCCCATGTCGGCGCGCAGGCTGCCGAAGCTCTTGTCTTCATCATCGGGAAGCAGCAGGCCCTCATTGAGCCCGCGCGTTGCAGTGGCGCGCGTCAGCGGGCGCTGGAACGGCATCGGCGGCGTAGCGGCCACGGGTGCCGCGGCATCGGGCCGGGCCAGCCCGCCCGATTTGCCCGGCTTGGCACCGAGGGCGCCCACGCCCGGGGCGGTACCTGCCTGCGGCGACTCGGGACCGGAGGACAAGGTCTGGCACCCAGCCAGCAGCCCGGTGGCAACCGCCATGGTGAGGATCTGACGCAGGCGCCGCCGGTATTCAGCCCCGTCGCGCATGGCTCCGCCGGCCGACGCGTTTGGCGTGGCGAGCACGGTCGAAGCAACCGCACGCGGGGGCGTGAAGGGTGGCTGGGCTGACATCGGCGCAGTCTAGCACGGGCAGGATGCACGCTTAAGCATTGATTTTGTTACGAAATGTGATGTATTCCGACAGAAACCCGGTGCCCACTCGCCTCCGATCCGCTGAGGCCGGTATCTGGCAGCCGCCTAATAACCCTCCCGAAGAGGGGGTGCCGATCATGGTTGGGGCCGTGACAAATTGCACGGCGTCATCGTATGCTCGCGCACGACCTCGCTTATGTTCAGCCGGGCTTCCCTTGTCCGCAGCTTCTACACCGCCGCCGCACATGCTCCATACCGACTCCATGATCCTCACATCCGGCATGTGTGCCGCCCTGATGGCGATGGTTTTTTTCGCCATGCGGCGCATTCCCGGCATGGCGCCAGGCGGGCTGTACTGGTGGGGGCTATCGAATGCCCAGTTCGCTGTAGCGTCCGCCCTGCTAGTCAGCCAGGGTGCGCTCGGCCTGGCGCTCGGGATCGGCCTGAGCAGCACCCTGTTCATCGCCGGCATGGCTGCGCTGGTCATTGGCTGCCGCGAATTTTTCGGACTGCCGCGTTACACCCGCCTGGTCGGCCTGACGGCCCTGCTGGCCACGCTCGGCCTGCTGTATTTCACCTTCGTGGACAACCAGTCGCTGATGCGGATCACGCTGGTTGGCGGGTTCGCGACTATCGTGCTGCTCGACGTTGCCCGCCTGTGCCTGCCGGGCGCACGCGAGCGCATCATGCGGTTTCCCGCACTGGTGCTGGGTGCGGTGGCGCTGGCGGGAGCTGCCTTGCATGCGCTGCGTGCGACACAGGCTGGCTGGATGTTCGCCGGCGGTACGCCCGTATTCGACCCCGTCTTGCTGATGCACGTGGTGCGGCTGTATAACGCCTTCGCCATGACGGCGCTCGCGGTTGGGTTTTTGATGCTCGCGCACGTCCGCCTGCGTGCCTCACTGGAACGGCAAATCACGCACGACGCCCTGACCGGCGCACTCTCGCGCACAGGCTTCATGGACGCTTGCGATGCCATCCTGAAGCGCGCCGACCGTCTTGGCCGTCCGGTGTGCCTGGCATTCATCGATCTCGATCACTTCAAGACCATCAACGATGTGTATGGTCACTTCGGTGGGGACCGTGTGCTGGAGCACTTTGCCGCCAGCACGACCCGTAGCATTGGTAACGAGCATGCTTTCGGCCGCCTGGGCGGTGAGGAGTTTGGACTGCTGTACCACAACATGGCGCTGGAAGATGCGCGCCTGCATTCCTATCGGCTGCGCACCGACATCGAGCGGCACGGATGCCCATCCGACGATCACTGGATCATGTACACCGTCAGCATCGGCCTGGTGGAACGCCACCCGGGCGAGTCGCTGCCCGCCTTGTTGCAGCGTGCCGATGCCGCACTCTATTCCGCCAAGGCCGCGGGACGCAACGCCGTTAGCGTGGGCCGGGAAAACGGGGCCGATGCGCTGGTGGACCTAGGGGCGACGGCGCACTGAACGCTGCCCGGAGGATCGCCAGCACCCGCACACCTGCCGGTCGACGATGTGAAACTGGCCAGTGGTGCGCTGCCCTCCCCGACCGCTTCACTCCTGCCATACCCAATGCCGCCTGCGCACATCACCGGGCTGGGCTGCCGCGTGACCCGACGATGTTCGAGGATACGCGCCGGCGCCGCTCCTGCCCGACCGCAACTGGACCGCACCGGCGAGGGTGATGGCCGCATGCACGCAAGCCGGACTGGAACGAGCGCTCAGCTGCCGCTGTCGACGGCGAGCGGTGCGGGCACCTCGACGATTTCAAAAGCCATTTCTACGCCGACCAGCGTGGGGCACGTGACGATTTCGCCTCGTCTGCGTCCAAGAAAGGGCAGGCCCATCGGTGATGTCACGCAAATGTGGCCGGTAGCCAGATCAGCTTGCCCCTCCGGCACCAGCATCAGCCGGACGAGTGCATTGCAGGAAGTGTCGAGGCACAGAAAACTCACCCCCGTGGCAATCACCTCCGGCGGTACTGCTGCCGCATCGACGATATCCGCACTGTCGAGAAAACGCAGCAGCCGGCCGCGCCGCTCCCCGCGTAGCGTGTCGGCAGTGGCGCGCAGGTGTGCGGCTTCGCGGTTGGAAATCAGGGGAGGAGGATACATGGCAGAGAAGCGGGCCCACGATTGGTCCGGCCCGACCCCGCGTATCGTAACTGTTTGCACGTACTTTTCAAGTGACATGTACAGCATCGCCACGCCATGCTCGCGCTTACCCCCACCTTAGCAGGAGCGGAACGCACGCCAGCCCGGCGCGCGTGCGGTGCTATGATAGCGACACACCCGCCGTGCATACCATTGCTGCTCTGCCCCATACCAAGTCCGATCGCTCTGCCTCATGCCCGGTCTCCGACGTCTCCCCGTTGAACAACTCGCCCCCGGCATGCGGGTGGAAAAACTGGATGTACCGTGGTCGCGCCATCCATTCGTCCATGCCCGGTTCACTGTCGAATCGCCGCAGGACGCCATCAATCTGCGCAACAGCGGCGTGCGGATGGTATGGATCGCGGACACGGAAGAATCCCCGCCGCCGTCCGCGTCGCCAGTGCAGCGCAGTCTCGGCGAAGAAATCAGCTACGCCGACCGCATGCGCACGCATACCGTGCGTGCGGTCCGTTCCTTCTACGACGGCGCGCGTGTCGGCCACCTTCAGCTCGACGAAGAACTGCCGGCCGTCATGGACAACGTGGCGCAATCGCTGGCGCGCAACAGCACGGCAATGCTAACGCTGGTGCGCCTGCGTTCGAAAGATGAGTACACCTATCTGCACTCCGTGGCCGTGGGCACGCTGATGACCAGTTTTGCCCAGCGCCTGGGCCTGTCTCCCGTGGAGGTGCGCGATGCCGGCGTGGGCGGCATGCTGCATGACATCGGCAAGATGGCCGTGCCGCTGGAGATCCTGAACAAGCCCGGCGCGCTGACGCCCGAAGAATATGCCGTGGCGCAAATCCATCCGGACAGGGGTTATACGATGTTGCGGCAGCACGGGCTGACGGAGGCCGCCCTGGACATCGCCCACCACCATCACGAGAAGATGAATGGCCTCGGCTATCCGCTGGGCCTGAAGGGTGACGAGATCCCCTTGCTGGCGCGCATGGCCGCGATCTGCGACGTGTACGACGCCCTGACCGCCGAGCGGCCCTACAAGAAGCCTTGGCCGCCGCCCGTGGCGCTGGGCCGCATGTCGGAATGGGACGGTCATTTCGATCCCAAGCTGCTGCGCGTGTTCATCGACATGGTGGGGATCTATCCGGCCGGCACCCTGGTGCGCCTGGACTCCGGCTATCTGGCGATCGTCCTGGACCAGAACGAGCATGCCCTGCTCCGGCCCATCGTGAGCGTCATCTACGATACCGCCACCGAAGAACGCGTGACGCCCCGCCGCCTGAACCTGCTGCATGCCCAGGAGCGCATCGTGGCATGCGAGGAGCCCGAGCGCATCGGCATGCACGATATCGTGCCGCTGTGGCGCGAGCTCGCGTCTGACTAGCGCGCCGCGCCCCTGAGGCGCTCACAAGTCAGAACCGCCGGCAACGCACTTCAGCACCTGAATCCGGCGCCGAACTCAACGACCGAACAGGCCACGCAGTCCCTCGCGCAGAACATCGGCCGGCTTGCTCGGCTGGGTGCCCTGCGTGGCATCGCCCGTCGCACCCCCGCCGAGCCGCTTCTCCAGCGCCTCGCGCACGCGGCTTTCAACCTCGGTGCGCGCCGCATCCATGGCCATACCCGCGAAATCGATGGTGTACTGCGGCGCGGACAGTGGCCCGGTGAAGCGCACGGGCACGGTGAAGCCGCGCAGCTCGCTGGCCTCCTTGCCGCCCTGCCCCTTGGACGTCGCCGCCAGCGTCGCCCGCGTGGTGTAGTCCAGCGTGCCGTGCGCGAGATCCACATTGCCGGCACCGGCGGCGCGCAACAGGGGCGCCTTGAGCGCGAGATCGCGGTTTTGCAGGACACCGTCGCGGATCGTGAACGTCCCCTTCAGCTCCGAGAAGTCGGTCTTTTCGGTCGCGCTGCCGCGATAGCTCTTTTCCCCGCGCAACTGCTGCAGCATGCCGCGCGCCTCGCGCAGGGTGCCTGCCAGGTTGAAGCCGCGAATCGCCCCGTCCACCAGCAGGATGTCGCCACCGCCATTGAGAGCGGCGCGCAACGCCGCCGTGGTATTACCGCGCGCCGTAACGTCGAGGTTGAGGCTGCCGCGCCCTTCCAGCGTATCGGATTGCGCAAAATGCTTGAGCAACGGCGCAATGGCAATGCTGCTGGCCTGCGTCTTGAGCGCGATGGCCGGCGTGCTGGCCGACCCGTCGAGTGTCAGCGCCCCGCGTACATTGCCTTCGAACGCGGCGGCGGAAAATGGCGCAACCTCGAGCTTGCCGCCCGCTGCGCGCAGATCGGCGCTGACCGCGGCCAGCGTCAAGCCGTCGGCCACCAGGCGGCCAATCTTTACCGAGCCCTCGCCGTGCAGGTCTCGCAATGCCGAGAAGTCGAGCGTCCCCGGCACGCCGCCGCCCGGCCGCCCGCTCTTGTCGCCCAGCGCGGGCGTACTGGCATGACGGTACTGGTCGATGTTGAGGGTATCCACTGTGGCGTCGAACTTGAACCGCGGCGCATTGAAGTCCTTGACCGATACATGTGCCGCCAGCTGGCTCGTGTCGACCTTCCCTTTCAGGTCGAGCGACACCTGCTCCGTGCGCAGGCCGGCCTGCAGCGCACCCACCAGATCGACAGCCAGCTTGCCGCCAGGCAGGCGCTCGCCACGGCCCTGCGCGCCCATCTTGAGCGCCGGCATGGAAAGCGCGCGGGTCGCCATATCAACGGCGAGCGGCGACGTCAGCTGCATGTCGATGTTCTGCCCTTGCAGGGTCCCGCTGCCCTTGAGCGTCAGCAGGGTGATGTCAAGACTCTGCAGTCCGCGCCCATCCGCTGTCAGTTGTCCGTTGAGCGGCGCTGACACGGTCGCCTTCAGGGTGTCCTTGCCGGTCCCGTTGTTCTGAGTGAAATCGAGCGCCAGCTCGGCCACGCCCGAGCGGAAGCGCCGCCCCTCGCGTGCAAAGGCCGGCAGTTTGAGGTCCGCAGCCAGCGTGCGCTGGGCTTCGTTAACTTTGGCCGTGAACGTCGCCGCATCGCCTTCGAGCAGATCGCCGGTGAGCGCGATCTTCGGTGCCGACAGCTTGCCTTCGAAGTGCCGCGTGCCCTGCTGTCCTTTCACGCTGGCGACCAGATCGGCCACCTGCAGTGCGCCATCGGCCCACGACAGGGCAATGTCGCCGGAAACCGCCGCGTCCACACCACGGATATCGAGCGCATTCCCGGCCGCCGTCGCATGCAGCCCGTGCAGGGCAATGCGTTGCGCCTGCCGGTCGAATGTCAGCTGTGTCTTGAGGTTGAGATCGAGCGCCGCAGCCGGCAGCACGCTGCTCACGCGGGTGCGCAAGGCGATGGGCGTGCGCACGCCGTCGGTCAGGCGGCCGGTGTCGAGATCGAGCTGGCCAAGCTGTACGGTGTTGCCACTCAGCGCATCCTTGAATACCAGCGCGCCATTCTTCAGCCGGATGCCGGCGATATCGAGGTCAACGCGCGCCGACTCGCTACCGCCGCCTGACGACTGCGACAGCAGATCGTCGAAGTTGAAACGGCCGTTCTTGTCCCGGGCCAGGGTGACACTGGCGCCCGCGAGTGATACCTCGTCGACCACCATGCGCCCCCGTAGCAGCGGCCAGATGGCCAGCGACACGCGCGCCTGCTCGACCGACAGGAAAGGGGTAGCGGACCGCCGCTCGGACAGCGCAGTGCGGCCGAGGTCTGCCCCGAGCCTGGGCCAGAAGAACAGCTTGAGATCGCCGTCGATACGCAGGGTACGCTGTGTACGCGCCTCCACCAGCGCGACCAGGTCGGCTTTGTAGTCGTTCGGATCGAAAGTCACGGCGATCCACGCCGCGCCCGCCAGGAGCATGAGCGCCACGCCTGCAGCGGTCCAGGCCGCCGTACGGATCAGTTTCATAAACAGTGTGTGAAAATTCCGGCTCGGCAAATCGCCGTCTGCATGGGTGCCTCGCCCCTCAGGACGGTTCCACGCACACCGGTCGCCGCGACGCAGCTAAACGCGCACGCTACTGGGCTCAGTTAAGCTCGCAGCGCATGCAGTGGGATGCCGCCTGTCCGCCGCGCATGAAAGCCGAAGACACCCGAATATCCTCGGGCGCGCGTTCGGCGGCAATCAGGAGAAATCCCCAACGCGAGAAATAGGTAGGCGCGGTGGCGGTCACCAAATAGACGGAGCGGGCGCCGGCACTGCGCGCGCGCATCAGCAAGCATTCCACCAGGCGGCTGGCGATCCCGCGGTTGCGATAGGCCGGCTCGACCGCCACGCAGCGAATCAGCACCGACTCGCCCAGCGTTTCGGCCGCGCCGCAGGCCACGATCCGGCCATCGACCAAGGCAACCTTGAAGCTGTTGGCCGGCGAAAATGCTTCGCCGGGTGGTAGGTCGCAACGCGTCAACAGCGCTGCGATATCGGCTGCGTCACTTGGCTGGGCCATGCGCAGTTGGATTACCGGGTCCATGATGTGTCTCCGCTGCGTCGCACCGTGACCTGGGCTGGTTGGGGCGACGTGATGGCGCACCTCTGCGGGCGCGTCTCGGATGCCCAATGGTAAAGGTTAAATTTGATGAATGACAAGCGCACCCGTGTTTCAAATTCCGCATGGCATTGCGATGCGATGCCGGCCGCACTGTCGGTGTGGACCGACATCCACGTACCTGCGATAGCGCCTAGGCCGCTGCGTGCAAGCCACCCACTGGCGATGGCAACACGCTTGGGTGGCCACGGCCAGAAGCCGCCACGCCTGCCACTTCGCAAACGGGCCTGTCACCGTGGATGTTGGCGCCCCTGTCCATTGCTGTATAGATCGCCTGCTGAACGTCGATCACTTCGCGGTACACTCCCGCACTAGACGCCCTGCCGCCGGCCCGGATTGCCGCTCCACCGCGTATGCCCGACGCGCGCTCCGCACCTTGGCATGCTGGACCGGGCGCCCGCCGCAGGACTGCCGGCCCCGACTCTTCACGACCATCGCCCATGCCCGTATCGCCGCGCCCGACTGCCTCGGAACCCGCCTCCGCCCTGTACCAGCAGGTCAAGGACTATATCGCCCGCAAGATCCAGGAAGGCGAGTGGAAACCCGGCGACCGGGTACCCTCGGAGCAGGAGCTGGTTACGCTGTTCGGCATCTCCCGCATGACCGTCAACCGCGCGCTGCGCGAGCTTGCCGAGCAGGGCCGCGTGGTGCGCGTGGCGGGCGTGGGTACCTTCGTGGCCGAGGAAAAAGTGCAGTCGCCACTGCTAACGGTGGTGAACCTGCCAGATGAAATCCGCCAGCGCGGCCACGACTACAGCTGCGACGTGGTCACGGTCGAACGCATCGCCGCACCGCTCGAGGTAGCGGCGGCGCTCGACCTGCGCACGGGCGAATCGGTCTTCCACTCGGTGTGCGTGCACCGCGAAAACGGTTTACCGGTGCAGCTCGAGGACCGCTACGTCAATCCGCGCGTCGCGCCCGATTTCCTGGCCCAGCATTTCGACGAAACCAAGCCGGGCGAGTACCTGCTGCGCACCGTGCCGTACGACCTCGTGGAGCACGTGGTGGATGCCATCGCCGCCACGCCCGAGCAGGCGCAACTGCTGGAGATGCCGGCCGCCCAGCCGTGCCTCGTCCTGACGCGCCGCACCTGGACCAGCGGGACACCGGTCACCTTCGTGCGCTGCATCCACCCAGGCAACCGCTACCGGCTGGGCGGGCGCTTTCACGTCGAGGGCAACCCGGCCATTGGCTGAACGGCCTGCCGGTGGCCGTCAGCGCGGCAACGGTGCCCGCCCGCACCCACGCCACATGCCCAGGCCGATGGAGCACGCGGGATTCCGGTCCGACAACATATCGCCCCCGGCCCTGGACGCGTGATGACGTCTATTCGAAACACCGCCTAGCCTTCCGCCAGCCCCCTTCGCCCTGATCGCACGACAGCGTCGCAGCCTTCCGTCCGGTCTGGGATACAGGTCGCACATTTCACCCCAAGCCCGGTGCAGACGAACGTCCCATGCCGGCTATGGCATGGTCACAACGCTTTCCGCGCAAAAACACTGGTGCGTTTCGGATTGATCTCCTATACTTGTATATACAGGAACATACAGCATCATTTGCGCCCGGTTTTCCCCTTCCGGCTTCCGGGCCCATCCCCTTGTTCCGACACCTTTTCTGCCGGGTGCGCGTGCACCCGGCCCGACATGCGATCCAAGGAGATTGACCGATGAACGCCAATGAACAATTCCTGAGCGCCACCGGCAAGCGCGTCATCCGCGCCCCGCAAGGCACCGAGCTGCATTGCAAGAACTGGCTGATCGAAGCCGCCTACCGTATGATCCAGAACAACCTCGACCCCGACGTGGCCGAGCGCCCGGAAGACCTGGTGGTGTACGGTGGCATCGGCAAGGCCGCGCGTAACTGGGAATGTTTCGACGCCATCCTCGCCGCACTGCGCAACCTCGCGCCGACCGAATCGCTGCTGGTGCAATCGGGCAAGCCGGTGGGCGTATTCCCGACGCACGAGAACGCCCCGCGCGTGCTGATCGCCAACTCCAACCTCGTGCCGCACTGGGCCAACTGGGACAAGTTCAACGAACTCGACCGTGCCGGCCTGATGATGTACGGCCAGATGACGGCCGGCTCGTGGATCTACATCGGTACCCAGGGCATCGTGCAGGGCACCTACGAAACCTTTGTCGAAGCTGGCCGCCAGCACTACAACGGCGACCTCACCGGCAAATGGATCCTGACCGCCGGCCTCGGCGGCATGGGCGGCGCGCAGCCGCTGGCCGGCGTGCTGGCCGGCGCATGCGTACTGGCCGTGGAGTGCCAGGAATCGCGCATCGACTTCCGCATCCGCACGCGCTATCTCGACAAGAAGGCCACCACCATCGACGAAGCGCTGGCCATGATTGCCGATGCCACGTCCAAGGGCGAAGCCATCTCGGTCGGCCTGCTCGGCAACGCCGCCGAAGTGCTACCGCAACTGGTGAAGCGCGCACAGGCCGGCGGCATGCGTCCGGACATGGTCACCGACCAGACCTCGGCCCACGACCTCGTCAATGGCTACCTGCCCAAGGGCTGGACCGTCGAACAGTGGGAAGCGCAGCGCACGGCCGATCCCAAGTCGGTCGAACTGGCTGCACGCAAGTCGGTGGTCGATCATGTGAACGCCATGCTGGCCTTCCAGCAGATGGGCATCCCGACGCTCGACTATGGCAACAACATCCGCCAGGTCGCGCTCGAGGAAGGCGTGCAGAACGCCTTTGATTTCCCCGGTTTCGTGCCGGCCTATATCCGCCCGCTGTTCTGCCGTGGCAAGGGTCCGTTCCGCTGGGTCGCGCTGTCGGGCGATCCGGAAGACATCTACAAGACCGACCAGAAGATGAAGGAGCTGTTCCCCGAGGACAAGCCGCTGCACCGCTGGCTCGACATGGCGCGCGAGCGCATCGCCTTCCAGGGCCTGCCGGCGCGCATCTGCTGGGTGGGCCTCGATGAGCGCCACCGCGCCGGCCTGGCCTTCAACGAAATGGTCCGCAAGGGCGAGCTGAAAGCGCCGGTGGTGATCGGCCGCGACCACCTCGACTGCGGCTCGGTGGCCTCGCCGAACCGCGAGACCGAAGCCATGCGCGATGGCTCGGACGCCGTGTCCGACTGGCCGCTGCTCAACGCCATGCTGAACACCGCCGGCGGCGCGACCTGGGTCAGCCTGCACCACGGTGGCGGCGTGGGCATGGGCTTCTCGCAGCACTCGGGCGTGGTCATCGTCGCGGACGGTACCGATGAAGCCGCCAAGCGCCTCGAGCGCGTGCTGTGGAACGATCCGGGCACGGGCGTGATGCGCCATGCCGACGCAGGCTACGATATCGCCATCGCATGCGCCAAGGAAAAGGGCCTGAACCTCCCGATGGTGGGCCGGTGACCCTGCCTGACCGACGCTTCACACTCGCCAGCCTGACACCGCAGCCGTGGAAAAACGGCGGCGGTGTGACACGCGAGATTGCCGCGATGCCGGCCGGCGCCGGCATGGACGATTTCCTCTGGCGCATCAGCGTGGCGGAGATTGCCTCGTCCGGCCCCTTCTCGTGCTTCGCCGGTATCGACCGGCAGATCATGCTGCTCGAAGGCGATGGCGTACACCTGCATGGACAGGGAATCGATCATCGCCTCGATGTGCCGCTCGCGCCGTTCGCCTTCGATGGCGGCGCAGCGCTCGCGGCCACCCTGCTGGGCGGCGTGACGCATGACCTGAACGTGATGACGCGACGGGGCCGGATGCGCGCCGACATACATGTACTCCGGCGTGCAGGGCGCCTGCCCGCGTGCGATGCTCTGATGCTGCTGGCGCTTCGCGGCCGCTGGGCGCCACATGGCTTGCAGGCGGGTGAAGGTGCACTGTGGACCCACGTCTGCGGCGCGCACGAACTGGTGCCGGATACGTCGGCGGATGCCGCGCTCGTGGCGATCTGCCTGTCGCGCATGGCGACACCTTAGTCACGACCAACGAGGACTGCATATGCATGGACGCTCCGCTTCCCCCAGTGCCGATGGCCTGTGGCACAACCTTCATGTCCTGCCCGACGCCGACCCCGACCACGCCGTGCGCGACGCCGCGCTGGTGGTGGAAGATGGACGAATCCTCTGGATCGGCGCGCATGCCGCACTGCCCGCACACTACGCTGCGTTGCCACGTCACGACGGTGCAGGCGCATGGGTCACGCCCGGGCTGATCGACTGCCACACGCACCTCGTCTATGGCGGTCAGCGCGCCGATGAATTCGCCATGCGGCTGGCCGGCGCGAACTACGAAGACATCGCGCGCGCCGGCGGCGGCATTGCTTCCACCGTACGCCTCACGCGCGCGGCCAGCGAACAGGAACTGTTCGATACGGCTGCTGCACGCCTGCGACCGCTGCTGGCGGAAGGCGTCACCACCATCGAGATCAAGTCCGGCTATGGCCTGTCGCTGGAGGCCGAGCGGCGGCAGTTGCGCGTGGCGCGGCAGCTGGGCCAGGCATTCGGTGTGACCGTATCGACCACCTTCCTCGGCGCGCATGCCTTGCCGCCCGAGTATGCCGGACGCGCCGATGAATACATCGACCTGGTGTGTGACACGATGATGCCGGCCCTGGCCGAAGAAGGCCTCGTCGACGCCGTGGATGCATTCTGCGAAACCATCGGCTTTTCGCCCGCGCAGACCGAACGCGTGTTCCGCGCCGCCCAGGCGCTGGGCCTGCCGGTGAAGCTGCATGCCGAACAGCTATCGAACCTGCAGGGCGCGGCATTGGCCGCGCGTTACACCGCATTGTCCGCCGACCATCTCGAGCATCTGGACGAATCCAGCGTCGTGGCGATGGCGGCTGCGGGCACCGTAGCCGTGCTGCTGCCGGGCGCATTCTATTTCCTGCGCGACACCAAGGTGCCGCCCATCGACCTGCTGCGCCGCCACGGGGTGCCGATGGCGGTCTCGACCGACCACAATCCCGGCACATCGCCCACGACGTCGCTGCTGTTGATGATGAACATGGCCTGTACCCTGTTCCGCCTGACCGTGCCGGAAGTGCTGGCCGGCGTGACACGCCATGCGGCGACCGCACTCGGCCTGGCCGACCGCGCCGGCCGCCTGGAGGCCGGCCGCGCCGCCGACTTCGTCCTGTGGGATGTCGCCAGCCCCGCCGAACTGGCCTACTGGTTCGGCCGCAATCCCGCCGCCTGCGTGGTGCGGCAGGGGTGCATCTTTCCTCGGGAGACACACGTATGACGACGGGTGAACTGTTCGCCAGCGACGCCCTGCTGCCAGACGGCTGGGCACGCGATGTGCTGCTGCGCTGGGATGCCGCCGGCACCTTGTGCAGCATCGAGGCCGACGCGCAGGCTGATGCGGCCGTCCCGCGCGCGCCGGGTCCGCTGCTGCCAGGCATGCCGAACCTCCACTCGCACGCGTTCCAGCGTGCCTTTGCCGGCCTGACGGAATTCCGCGGCAATCCGCAGGACAGCTTCTGGAGCTGGCGCGCGGAGATGTACCGCTTTGCGCTGCGCATCTCGCCGGAAGCGCTGCAGGCCATCGCCACGCAGTTGTATATCGACATGCTCAAGGCCGGCTACACCTCGGTCTGCGAATTCCACTACGTGCATCACGACACCGATGGCAAGCCGTATGCCGATGCCGCGGAGCTGTCGCTACGCCTGCTCGCCGCCGCACAGGCGGCGGGCATCGGCATCACCCTGCTGCCGGTGCTGTACCAGACCGCCGGCTTCGGCGGCACGCCGCCGCTCGCGCATCAGCGCCGCTTCATCCATTCGACGGACCGCATGGTGGCCCTGTTGGAACGCCTGCAACCGGAATGCACGGTACCCGGCCGCAAACTGGGGCTGGCGCCGCATTCGCTGCGCGCCGTGCCACCCGATAGCCTGCGCCTGGCGGTCGAGGCGCTCCACGCGCTCGATGCCGCTGCACCGGTGCACATCCATATCGCCGAGCAGGTGCAGGAAGTGCAGGATTGCATGCAATGGAGCGGCCAGCGTCCGGTTGCGTGGCTGCTCGATCACGTCGCGCTCGACAAGCGCTGGTGCCTGGTGCATGCCACGCATCTCGACGACGATGAACTGGCGCGCACCGCCGCCTCTGGCGCCATCGTCGGCATCTGCCCGACGACCGAAGCCAATCTGGGCGATGGTATCTTCCCGACCGAGCGTTATCTGGCGGCGGGCGGCGCATGGGGCATCGGTTCGGACAGCCACATCAGCGTCAGCGTCAGTGAAGAGTTGCGCTGGCTCGAGTATGCACAACGGCTCACGACCCTGCGACGCAATGTGCTGGCCAGCGAGCGTGCTCCGCAGGTCGCCACGCGCCTGTACCAGGCCGCGGTGAGCGGCGGCGCGCAGGCCAGCGCGCGGGCCGTGGCCGGACTCGCCACCGGGCAGCAGGCCGACTTCATGATCCTCGATGCCAGCAATGCCGATGTCGCGGGACTCGCACCGGACGCCGCGCTGTCGGCACACGTGTTCTCGCATCGCGGCACGGCTGCCATCGCCGAGGTCTGGCAAGGCGGCAAGCGTATGGTGCAACACGGCCGGCATGTGCTCGATGCCACGGCGGCGCGCGACTACATCGCGGCGCGCGCCTCCCTGCTGAACGAGGCGTAGGTAAGCGAATCATCGCCCTGATGAAAACCATGCCGTGGCGACCCTTTGCAGAGGTCTCCGCGGCATTCGATACGGACCAATAACCATGGCGCATCCTCCCTTCATCCTGAAACAGGGCACCGCACCGCTGCTGGTGTCCATGCCGCACATCGGCACCCACGTGCCCGATGCCCTGGCAGCGCGGCTGACCGACGAAGGGCGGCGCGTGCCGGATACCGACTGGCACCTGCCGCTGCTCTACGACTTCGCCGAATCGCTGGGCGCATCGATCCTGATGGCGACGCACTCGCGTTACGCGATCGACCTGAACCGACCGTCCGACAACGCCAACCTGTATCCGGGGCAGGACACCACCGGCCTGTGCCCCGTCGATACCTTCGACAAGACGCCGCTGTACCAGAACGGCATCGGCCCCGACGACGCCGAGATCGCCGTGCGACGCGACAGCATATGGACGCCCTATCACCACGCGCTGCAGCAGGAACTGGCGCGCCTGCGCACGCTGCACCCGAGCGTAGCGCTGTGGGATGCGCACTCAATCCGTTCTGAATTGCCACGCTTCTTCGAGGGCCGGCTGCCGGACTTCAACCTCGGCACAGCCAACGGTACGAGCTGCGATCCCGCGCTGGCGGATGCGGTACTCGCCATCGCGCAAGCCGCGACGCCATTCACGGCAGTGCTGAACGGGCGCTTCAAGGGCGGCTACATCACGCGCCAGTACGGCAAGCCATCCGACGGCGTGCATGCCATCCAGCTCGAACTGTCGCAACGCGTGTACATGAACGAAACCCATCCGTTTGCCTACCGCGAAGATCTGGCGGCACAGGTCAAGCCGCATCTCAAGGCGATGCTCGCTGCGGTGCTGGCACATGTCGGCGCAGCGCGGCAGGCCTGACAGCAAAGCAACGATAGAGAGGGACAGGGATTGGCTGGCCGCAGGACATGCGCCAGCCACCCGCTGAAAGCCTGCGCACCGGCATGACGCCGGCACACACAGCCGATTTTCAATAACGATATCCGGAACCGGCACCTGCCGGCGCAAGGCCGCGTCGGGGCGCACCACCGGCGTGCAGGCCATGCGCGCGCAGACGGCGCATGCCGGCCCAGAAAAGCGCGCGCTCGTCGGCCGTCAGCCGCGCGTTGGCAGTCTCCAGGCAACGATCGAGATGCCGACCGGGATGAATGCCGAGCTCGAGCGCCGCGCAAAAGCACACCAGCAGGTCGCGCGACACCCAGCTGCCGAGCCACGCATCAAAGGTCGCTGCCAGCGCCGTGTCATAGCGCGCCTCGCCGCGTGCGCAGGCGGTCCGCGCGGCCTGTTCGGCCGCGTGTGTCACGCTGCGGACCTCCCACATCAGGTCGTTGAGACGCATCAGGGGAGTGCCGCCACGGGCACGCGCAGGGAGTCCAGTTGCGTCCATTCGACAATCGCCCACGTACAGCATGTGAATATCGAACGCCGACCGTCCATGGCGGCGGCCTCCCTGCCAGGCCCAAGCGAGGCAGCCCCGAAAGGCTGCGCTCAGTCGACAGTGATGTTGCGCTTGCGGATCACATCGCTCCAGCGGACGCTTTCACTCTGGATGGCGCTGGCCAGCTGTTCCGGCGTGCCGCCCGTGGCTTTCATGCCCAGCCCTGACAGCTTCTCGTTGACAGTGGTTTCAGACAGCGCGGTATTGGCATGCTGGTTGAGCTTGCGCACCACATCGCGCGGCGTGTTGGCGGGGGCCATCAGGGCATACCAGGAAATTGCCTCGAACTTCGGGAAGCCCTGTTCGGCGATGGTCGGCACGTCCGGCAGCAGCGGCGAGCGCTTCGGGCTGGCGACGCCGATGGCGTGCAGCTTGCCGGACTTGATGTACGGCAACGCGGACTGCACCTGCGCGATCATCATGGTGACCTGGCCGCCCACGAGGTCGGTCATGGCGGGGCTCACGCCGCGGTACGGCACGTGGATCATCTTGACGTTGGCTTCGAGCTGCAGCAGTTCGCCCGCGAGGTGCGCCTGGCTGCCGGCACCCGGCGAGGCAAACGTCAGTTGGCCGGCCTTCTGGTTGGCGAGCTTGAGCAGGTCGGCGAGATTCTTCGCCGGCACGCTGGCGTTGACCACCAGCACGTTTTCCGCGGTCGCAAGCATGGCGATCGGCGCGAGGTCCGACTGCTTGTACGGCAGGCTGGGCATCAGCGACGGGTTCACCGCGATGTTGCCGACCGGCACCAGCGCAATGGTGTAGCCATCGGGCGCGGACTTGGCCACCGAATCGACACCGATGGTACCTGCAGCACCCGCCTTGTTGTCGACCAGGATGCTCTGGCCGAGCGAGCGGCCCATGCTTTCGCCGACCACGCGGCCGAGCACGTCGGCCGGACCGCCGGCGGCGAACGGCACCACCAGGCGGATCGGCTTGTTCGGGAAGGTCTGCGCAAAGGCAGGCGCGGCCAGCATGCACGCGAGGCCGGCAGCCAGCCAGCTGGTGCGACTGCCTCGAACGAGGCGCTGAAGAAGTGATTGGGCAGCAAGCTTCATTGTAATTTCCTCTGGTTGGTGCACGACGCGGACCGGCGAGGTCCGTGCCGCAGCAAGTTCACGCGACGCGGATACCCCGTTCGCTGCCGATCGCACGCGCGATCACGATCTGCAGGATCTGGCTGGTGCCTTCGTAAAGGCGCAGCAGGCGGGCATCGCGGTACATGCGTTCGATTGGATAATCCGCGACGTAGCCAGCGCCGCCGAACACCTGCACTACCCGGTCCGCCACCCGGCACAGCATTTCTGAGGCGAAGTATTTCGCCGCGGCAGCTTCTTTCACCGCCGTGCGCGTCAGGTCGAGCTGGCGCGCGGCCGCCAGGGTCATGGCGCGTGCTGCCTGGATCTCGGTTTCCGAATCCGCGAGCATCCCCTGGATCAACTGAAAGTCGATGATCGCCTTGCCAAACTGCTGGCGTTCGCCGGCATACGCCACGGCTTCATCAAGCAAGCGCTGGGCCATGCCGACGCCCATCGCCGCGATATTGATGCGGCCGTGATCGAGCGTCTTCATGGCGGTGCGGAAACCACGCCCTTCCTCGCCGCCGATCAGGCGCTCGGCCGGCACACGCACGTTCTCGAAGATCACGTCGGCGATCTGCGAGCCGCGATGACCCATCTTCTTTTCCGGCTTGCCCACCGTCAGGCCTGGCGTATTGCGGTCGACGATGAAGGCGCTGACGCCCGATGCACCAGGTTTGGACTGGTCGGTACGCGCCATCACGGTGAAGACGTCCGCCCGCGGTGCATTCGTGATGAAACGCTTGGTGCCGTTCAGCACGTAATGATCGCCATCGCGGTCCGCGCGCGTCTTCAGGCTGCCGGCATCCGAGCCGGCGCTCGGCTCAGTGAGCGCGAACGCGCCGATCAACTCGCCGCTGGCGAGGCGCGGCAGGAACTCGGCCTTCTGTTCCGGCGTGCCATCCAGCGAGATGGCGCGAGAACCGATGCCCAGGTTCGAGCTGTAGACATAGCGGAAAGCCGGCGAACTGAGGCTGATGGCCATCTGGAAACGCGCCTGCTGTTCGGCGCTCAAGCCGCTGCCGCCGAATTCCGGCGCGATCGACAGGCCGAAGAAACCCTGCGCCTTCATCGCCTCGATGATTTCGTCCGGCACGCGGTCGGTGTCCTCCACCTCCTGTTCGCGCGGGATCAGGTCTTCACGCACGAAACGCTCGATGGCGTCCATCATCTGCGCGAAGCTTTCTTCATCGACATGCGACACGCTCGCTTGCGAATCTGCGTGCATCAGATCACTCCTTGTTGCTGCATTGTGTTGATGGCCCCGGCATCGAAGCCGAGCGCCTCCAGGACCGCCAGCGTATCGGCGCCGAGCGCCGGGGCGGCAGCTGTCTGCCCGCGCGGCATGGCGTCGAAGCGGACGGGCTGCTCCACATGGCACATGGCCGGGCCGCTGGCCGGCTGCTGGCGCACCACGAGGCCGCGTGCCTGCGCGTTGTCGCTGGCAACCGTGGCCGCCACCGACAGCACGGGTGCGGCCGGCACGCCGGCCTCGGTCAGGCGTCGCACGGCTTCCTGAACCGGCAGGGCCGCTGCCCAGTCTTCGATCAGGCGGGCGAGCGCAGCTTCCTGGCGCTTGCGGTCCTGGTTGGTGGCGAATTCCGGGGCGCTTGCCAGCGCCGGCTGGCCGAGCGCCTCGGCGAGCTTGGCGAACAACCGGTTGTTGGCGACCGCGAGCACGAACAATCCATCGGCTGCGCGGAACGCGCCGAACGGTGCGGAATTGGCATGGCGATTACCCTGCCGCACGGCGGTGGCACCGGCCATGACCCGCGACACCAGCGTCGGCATCATGCTCAGCAGGCAGTCGTACATCGCCACGTCGAGATAGCGTCCGCGCCCGGTGCGCTCGCGCTGCCACAGGGCCGCCATCACGCCCCACGAGGCGAACATGCCGGCGGCCACATCGGCCACCGATTCGCCGACGAGGGTCGGCGCGCCCTCCGGGTCGCCGGTCACGTCCATCAGGCCGGACAGCGCCTGGATCACCGTGTCGTAGGCCGGCTGTTCGGCCCACGGGCCACTCTGGCCGAAACCGGAGATGCTGCAATACACGAGGCCGGGATTGAGCGCCGACAGCGCGCCGTAGCCGATGCCGAGCCGGTCGGCCACGCCCGGCTTGAAGTTCTCGATGACCACGTCGGCCCAGCCGGCGAGGCGCGCGATCACGTCGCGCGCGCCGGCCTGCTTGAGGTTGAGCCGCACGCTGCGCTTGCCGCGATTGACGAAGGCAAAGTTGGCACTGTGCCCCTCCACCTGCAAACCCATCTGCCGGTAGTCGTCGCCTTCGAACGGTTCGACCTTGATCACCTCCGCGCCGGCGTCCGCCAGCATGGCCGTGCAGAACGGTCCGGCCAGCACGCGCGTGAAATCGAGCACCTTCAGGCCATGCAGCGGCGGCATGGCATCGGCGGCGTCCGCTGCGATCGTCGATGTCGTCGATATCGTCATGCCGGCACCTGCGTGGACAGCGTGGCGTCGGTCAGCGCAAAGCCGGCGGCATCCGCAGCTTGCGCGAGCCGGACCAGCGACACGTAATCGTCGGATTGCACGGCGGCGAAACGCGCGAGGCCGAGCGTCGCCAGCAGGGCTGCGCCCTCGGCATCTTCATGGATCGTCAACAGTGCGGCACGGATACGCTCGCACTGCGCCGGATCGGCATCCCGCGATGCCAAGACCGGCGGAATCGGCGCGGCGGGCGTCACGGCCAGCGTCTTTACCTGGGTCATCAGTTCAGGCGCATGCTGGCGGAACAGGTCCAGTACGTAGCTATCGACCACGCCGACTTCTGCCTGGCCATTCAGCACGGCATCGATGGTTTCGCGCGGGGTTGGGGTCGGCTGCGCGGTTGGCCGGTAGACCGCGTGCGCACCCGCCGGTGCGCTGCTCATCAGATAGTGGCGCGGCGCGTTGTAGCCCGAGTTCGACTCGGGCAGCATGCAGGCCAGCCGCCCGCCGAACGTGTCGGCCAGGGCTTGTGCGGACGCATCGGCACGCACGATGAATTCCGAGTGGTACACCGGGCGGTTGCCGTAGCGCGCCCCGGCGGGTACCGGCGCGGCCAGCAGTTGCCGGCCTGCCGGATCGCAGGCGTAGGGATAGCCGCACATGAACACGCAGCCGCAGTCGGGCCGTGCCCACAGCGCGCTGATCGGCGCCGGCGCGGTGTGCTCGACATACTCGAGCGCAACGCCGGCGCGCTGTGCCACGCGTTCGAACAACGCGCGCCAGGCCGCCGCGAGCGGCGGCGTGACGGCGTACATGCGGGCGTTGGAGATCATGCGTAGACCAGTTGCTGACCGAGACCCATGCGCTCGGCCTTCTTCAGGATGGCGTGGCCGAGGGCGATATCGCTCAGCGACAGGCCGCGGTGCCAGAACAGGTTGGTCTCGTCGTCGCTTTCACGGCCCGGCTTCTTGCCAGCGATGATTTCGCCGAGTTCGGCGTGCAGGGTCTGCTCCGACAGCTTGCCGGCCTCGACGTGCGCTCGCAGCGAACCGAGGATGCCGCCCTTGCACTGGCCCCAGTCGTCGACCACCAGCTTGGTCATGATGTCGGTGAGCGACAGCTCGACCGCGCTCATGGTGCCGTACGGCACGACGAAGGCGCCCGGCTTGATCCATTCGGTCTTGAGCAGCGGGGTCGGGCGCTCGAGACGCGAAGCTTCGACCACGATATCGGCATCGCGCACGCACGATTCCCAATCTTCCGTCACCACGATTTTCTTGCCCAGGTCGCGCTCCAGGCGCTCGGCAAAGGCATTGCGGCTTTCCGGACGGCGCGAGTGCACGCGGATCTCGTCGAAGTCGTAGATGCTGTTGAGCAGGCGCACGTTCCAGTACGACGTGCCACGTGCACCGATGTGGCCCAGCACCTTGCTGTTGCGGCGCGCCAGATGCTTGGCGCCGAGTGCGGTCACCGCGCCAGTACGGGCGTCGGTGATGAAGGTGGCGTCGATCATGGCGATCGGTACGCCGGTACGCGGATTAAAGAGATTCAGCATGGCCAGCTCGGACGGCAGGCCGACCTTGTAGTTGTCCACAAAGTCACCCACGATCTTCACGCCAGCGAGATTCAGCGGTGCGACATAGCCGCGCAGCACGTTGAAGTGACCGTTGAACGCCGGATCCGGGCACAGGTGGACACGCGGCTCGATGGTGGTCTGGCCATTGCCTTGCGCCAGCAGGCCCTGCTCCACGGCGTCGAGGATTTCCGCATCGGTCATGGCCAGCTTGGCGATGTCCTTGCCGTTGATGTAGGTGAGATTGAGGTTGAGGTCGTTCATTGTCGCGTTCCACACTGAGAGAAGTGCCGCATGCCGCGCTTGCGGCATCAGCCTGACCGGCTTGCGCCGTCCCGTTGCTGCAGCCTGCATGGCGGATCCGCTGTGCCGCAGCGTATGTACCGCGGGGCGCGGCAGCTGCGACGGGCATCCGTCATGCCATCGATGAAAGCAGTGTAGATATTGTCGGATTAACTGTCATATGCTTATATGTATGCATGTCTTAACATGGTGTTAATCCCGTGAAACTGAATCTCCGCCAGATCGAGGTGTTCCGCGCGGTGATGCTGACCGGTTCGGTGGTCGGCGCCTCCAAGCTGCTGTATGTCTCGCAGCCTGCCATCAGCCGCCTGATCGCGCACACCGAACAGCGTCTCGGCTTCGAGCTGTTCCTGCGCACCAAGGGCCGCCTCTATCCCACGCCCGAGGCGCGCCGCCTGCTGAGTGAAGTGAATGTGGTGTACGAAGGCGTCGAACGCGTGAACGAGGTCGCCGACGATCTGGCCGCCAACCGCACCGGCAGCCTGCGCATCTCGTGCAGCCCGAATCTCGGACAGACGGCGCTGCCGCGCGCCATCGCCCAGTTCCGAGCGGCGCATCCGGCGGTACGCGTGGTGGTGCGCTCGCAGATCCCCACCAATATGCTGCAAGCACTGCTGTCCGGGCAGGTCGATCTGGCCGTGTCCAATATGCCTATCGTGCATCCCAACCTGACCTCGCAGCTGCTGGTGAAAAATCCGATCGTCGCGCTCATTCCGGAAGGCCACCGGCTCAGCACGCGGGCGTGGGTACGGCCGGCCGAGCTGGCGAGCGAGGTGCTGATCGGCTACCGGCAGAACGTGCCCTTCGGCCTGCTGATCCACGAGATCTTCGCGAGCCTCGACGAACCGCCCGAGATGCAGATGGAAGTGGACCAGGCGCAGATCGCCCGTGCCATGGCCCAGGTGGGCGCGGGCATCGCGCTGGTCGATGCGATGACGGTGTTCGGCGAGCCGCGCGACGGCTGCGTGGCGGTGCCCGTGCGCACCAAGGTCAATGCCTCGGTGCAGATCTTTCACCTGCAGACGGAGGCGCTGTCGCGGCTGGCGCAGGAGTTCGTGGAAATGCTGATGACGGTGATTGCGCCGGACGCGCAGAAGTAATGCGCCCCTGCCCGGGCGGCCGTTACGCGCCCGGCGCGTTCTCGCACAGCGTGTCGATCAGTTGGGCGACGAACGGGCTGCCCAGGGACTGCTCGCGCAGGCAGATCTGCAGGTGGCGCATGGCCCAGGGTTCGTCGAGATCGAGCACGGCCAGATGCTGCCGGTCGGCCTGCTCGAGCGCGGAACGCGGCACCACGCCGATGCCGGCGCCGGAAGCGACCAGTTGCGCAATGGCGCGGTAGCCCGACACCTGCACGCGCACATCGAGCTTGCCGCCGAGCGCGGCCGCGTGATTGGCCAGGAAGGTGTGCAGCGCCATGCCCGATTGCAGGCTGACGAACGGCTCGCTCAGGCAGACACTGAAGTTGCAGTGGCGGAGCGCCGCGAGCGGATTGGACAGTGGCACCAGCAGCACCAGCTCGTCCTCCCGGTAGGGCAGATAGCGCAGTTCCGGATGCGGCTGCTCCACGGCGATCACGCCGAGATCGGCCCGTCCCGCGACGACGGCCGCCACGATATCCAGGCTGGGCCGTTCCTCGAGCGTGATGCGTACCGCCGCATGGCGTGCAAAGAACCGCGCCAGGTCGGCCGGGAGGTGGCTGCTGATGGCATTGTTGTTGGCGAACAGCGTGATGTGGCCCTTGATGCCGCGCGCGAAGGGCAGCAGGTCAGCGTGCATCTGCTCGAGCTGCGCGAGGCAGCGGCGCACATGCTCGACCATCACCGCGCCGGCATGCGTCAGTTCGACGCCGTGCGCGCGCCGCCGCAGCAAGGGCGCGCCGATCGTTTCCTCGAGTCCCTTGATGCGCAGGCTCACCGAGGACGGCGACAGATAACAGCGGGCCGCTCCGCGCGACAGGCTCCGCGCTTCCGCCACCGCCAGGAAAACCTTCAGATCGGTCAGGTCGTAGTGCATGGGTCGGACTCCGTCCCGGGCCGGACCATCGCACAGTCCGTGTGGGCCACTGATTTTGTATTTAACAAAATCACAGTTTGCCAGATATCGCTTGTTCCGTACCGGCATCAGACAGACACTCGCCCCATGGACCACGATACTTTGTCAAACCCCAATTCACCCGCAGACCCGACGCCCAAGCCGCTGGCCGGCGTGCTGGTCGTCACGCTCGAGCAGGCGCTGGCGGCGCCGCTTGCCACGTGCCGGCTGGCCGACATGGGCGCACGGGTCATCAAGATCGAGCGCGCCGAAGGCGATTTTGCACGCGGCTATGACCGGGCCGCCAACGGCGAGGCCTCGTATTTCGTCTGGACCAACCGCGGCAAGGAGTCGGTCACGCTGGATTTCAAGCAGCCTGCCGACCGCGCCGTGCTCGAGGCCCTGCTGGCGCAAGCCGATGTCTTCGTGCAGAACCTTGCGCCCGGCGCGCTGGCGCGCGTCGGCCTGGACAGTGAAACGCTGCGCACCCGTCATCCGCGTCTCATCACCTGCGACATCACCGGTTACGGCACCAGCGGCCCGGCCAGCACGCTCAAGGCCTACGACCTGCTGGTGCAGTGCGAAAGCGGCCTGGCGGGCATCACCGGCACACCGGAGGCGTGCGGACGCATCGGCGTGTCGATCTGCGATATCGGCGCGGGCCTCAACGCGGCCATCGGCATCCTCTCTGCCCTCGCATCACGCGAGCGTACCGGCGCCGGTTGCGGCGTTTCCGTTTCCCTGTTCGACGGAGCCGCCGACTGGATGACGGTACCCTACGTCCACGAACGCTACGGCAGCGGCGCACCGACGCGCCAGGGACTGCAACATCCCTCGATCGCGCCCTATGGCGCATACACCACGCGCGACGGCAGCAGCGTGGTGATCAGCATCCAGAACGAGCGCGAATGGCGCAATTTCTGCACGACCTTTCTGCAACAGGAAGCGGCGGCACACGACGAACGCTTCTCCAGCAATTACCAGCGCGTGCAGCATCGGCCTGCACTGGATGCGCTCCTTGCCGGACGGTTCGGCGAACTGGATCTGGCCGAGGCGCTGGAGCGCCTGGAGGCCGCGAACACGGCCTACGGGCAGGTGCGCTCGGTGGCCGAACTGGGGGAGCATCCGGCGCTGCGCAAATGGCCCATGACGGTGGGCGACCGGACGCTCGACCTGATTGCGCCGCCGGTGCGTGCGCCTTGGGATAGCGGACGGTTCGCTGCCGCGCCGGCCCTGAACGAGCATGGCGCGGCCGTGCGTGCCGAATTCCTGCCCGCAGGCCACGAGGTGTCGCCGTGAGCCGCGCGCAACCCGCAGAGGGCCACGCCATCGACCTGGACTACCTGCGCACCTGGATCGGCCGCGAATCGGTGAGCGAAGACACGCTCTCGGTCCGCCATGCACGGTTGATGGCGGCCACGCTCGGCCTGCCGCAGACGCAATTCACGGTAGGCACGCCGCTGCCACCGCTGTGGCACTGGCTCTATTTTCTGGAGGGCCTGCCGCCCGCCGAACTCGGTCGCGACGGCCATCCTGCGCGCGGCGGCTTCCTGCCGCCGGTGCCGCTGGAAAACCGCATGTGGGCCGGTGGCCGGCTCGAATTCCATGCCCCGGTGGCGCTCGGGAGAACGGTGCGCAAGCGCTCCACCGTGACCTCCGTGGAGCACAAGCGCGGCCGTAGCGGCAATCTGGTCTTCGTCACCGTGCGCCACGACATTCTCGATGGCGACACGGTGGCCATCACCGAAGATCACGACATCGTCTACCGCCAGCCGGCGCCGCCCGGCACGGCGCGCGCGACGGTGGCCGAGATGCCGACACCGAGCCACAGCGAGCGCTTCGAGGCCACCTCGACAATGCTGTTCCGCTACTCGGCGCTGACTTTCAACGGCCACCGCATCCATTACGACGTGGATTATTGCCGCAATGTCGAAGGCTATTCGAACCTGGTCGTGCACGGTCCGCTGCAGGCCACGCTGCTGGCCGACCTGGCCACGCGGCTGGGCACGCGGCCGCTACGCCAGTTCCGTTACCGTGGCGTGCAGCCCAATCTCCTCGGCACGCCGCTGACCATCAATGCAGCGCCCAGCGGCGACGGCATGACGCTGTGGACTGCGCAGCCGGACGGCACGGTGTCGATGCAGGCCGAGACGGTGTTTCAAAGCGCATGAAGACGCTGCCCGTATCCACGCGAACGTTGCCGTTCGTTCCCGGCAGGCTCCCCGAGTGCCTCGAGGCACTGCCGAACCCACCCCCGCCATGCACAACCCGACGACATCGGAATCGTCATTCACAGCAGCGTGCATGACATAGAAAAGATCCCGGCAGGGACGTCATTTCCACATCAAGGAGCTGGTATGAAAAAGCTGAGTCTCGTCACCGGTGCAGTGTGTCTGGCCATGGCCGGTACGCTGCATGCGCAGCAGAACTACCCGACCAAGTCGATCACCATCATCAACGGCTTTGCCCCCGGCGCCACCTTCGACATGGTGAGCCGCCTGGTCGGCAACAAGCTCCAGGAACGCCTGGGCTGGCGTTTCCTGATCGATTCCCGGCCGGGCGCGGATGGACGCATCGGCTCGCGTGCCTGCGCCGATGCGAAGAACGACGGCTATACCTTGTGCGTGGGCGGAAGCTCGACCAATGCGATTCACGCGGCGGTGTTCAAGTCGCTGCCATACGATATCCAGAAGGATTTCGTGCCCATCGCCTTCGTGGGTTACAGCGCCAATGTGCTGGCCGTCAACCCGACCTTTCCGGCCAAGACGGTGGATGAACTGATCGCCGCCGCCAAGGCGCGCGGCCGCCTGCCGTACGCGACGGCAGGGACCGGCACGTCGACGCATATCGCGGGCGAGAAGTTCAAGGACGCCGCCCAGGTCAATATGCAGCACGTGGCCTACAAGGGGGGCGTCCCGGCCTACACCGCGACGATCAGCAACGAAGTGTCGACCGTGTTCGGCAACGCCAGCTCGATTGCGCCGCATATCGAGAATGGGCGCTTGCGCGCCCTCGCGGTCACCTCGCTGAACCGCCTGCCGACCATGCCGGACGTCCCGAGCCTGAACGAACTTGGCATGAGCGGCTTCGATGTCGGTCCGTGGTATGCGTTCTATGCCCCGGCAGGGTTGAGCCCGCAGATCGTCCAGCGGCTGAACAAGGAGATCAACGCGGTGCTGGAACTGCCGGATGTGAAGGAGAACCTCCGCAAGCACCACATCACGACCAAGCTGATGACGCCCGAGGAAGTGAAGAAGTTTGGCGACCAGCAGATTGCAGCCTACAAGGACATCGCCCAGAAATCGCACATCGTCCTGGATGCGAACGCCAAATGACCATGACCCAGAATTCCCAAACCCTCAGTGAGCGCCTCGCCACCTTTGTCCAAGGCGTGCGCTATGCGGACCTGCCCGATTACGCCGTCGCCAAGGCCAAGACCTGCATCCTCGACTGGGTCGGCGTGGCCATGGCGGCCAGTCGGGACGACGTGACGCGGCCACTGCGCGCCTATGTCGACGCCGTTGGCGGCGCACCGGATGCCACGCTGCTCGGCGTCGGCACCAGGACCTCGGTGACGAACGCGGCGCTCTACAACGGCACGGTCGGCCACCTGCTGGATTTCGACGATACCAACCAGATCTTCATCGGGCATGCGTCAGCCGTCATCGTGCCGGCAATCTTTGCGCTTGCCGAGATGACCCATGCCACCGGCAAGGACATCATCGCGGCCTACATGGTCGGCTCCGAAGTGCAGTGGAAGCTCGGCGAGGCGCTCGTGAATGCGGGCGACCACTACGCACTGGGCTGGCATTCCACGGGCACCGTCGGCGCATTCGGCGCGGCAGCGGCGGCGGCATGGTTGCTCAAGCTCGATCACCGCCAGACCACCATGGCCTTCGGCCTCGTCGCCTCGGAAGCCGGCGGCTTCCAGGAGCAGTTCGGCACGCATGCCAAGCCGTTCCACGCAGGCCGGTCGAACGAGGTGGGCGTGCGCGCCGCGCTGCTCGCCAAGGCCGGGCTCACCAGCGCGCGGACCGCGCTCGACGGCAAGGTGGGTTACTTCGGCCTGATCAGCAATCGCTACAGCGCTGACAAGATCGGCAACTTCGGGAAGCCGTGGGGCATCCTCGAATCGACCTTCGCACGCGGCATCAACCTGAAGGCCCATCCGGTGTGCGCCTCGGGCGTCGGCGGCATCGAGGGCATGCAGGAGCTGATCGCGGAACACGGCTTCTCGGCCGCCGACGTGGAAAGCATCCGCTGCGGCGTGCGTCCCGGTTCGCTCAACATCCTGGCGCATCACCAGCCGCAGACCGGCCTGCAGGCCAAGTTCAGCGTGGAGTACTGGATGGCAGCCACGCTGGTGTACGGCAAGCTGGGGCTGGAACAGATCACCGACGAGGCTGTGCAGAACCCGGCAGTGCAGGCGCTGATCAAGAAGGTCCAGGTCGATCCGGACGAGTCGATCGATGTCTCGAAGGCGCGCGTCAATATTTCCGTGCAGCTCAAGGACGGACGCAGCCTGCAGAAGACCTACTACCCCGCCAAGGGCGCCGCGGACAATCCGATGAACCTGGAGGAGCTGACGCGCAAGTTCGGCGAGTGCCTCGCCTGGGGCGGCATCGGCAAGGCGCAGATCCTGCAGGCCCAGAACATCCTGCTCAGCCTGGAACGGGAGGAGTCGATCCGCGGGCTGATGAAGCATCTCGTCCTGGCGGCATAACCGGGTGAGCGTGCGCGGCAGGCCGCCGTGCGAGGCCGCCCGCAGCGGGCCTCGCACCGGCGGTGCGCCGCGCATTCAGCCTTCTTAGAAAGGGATCCCCATGATTACCATCAAGGCTCCAAAAGACTTCTGCGCCGGGTTGTCTTTCATTCTCATCAGCGGCGTGTTTCTGTACGTGGCGCAGGACTACCCGCGCGGCAGCGCCCTGCAGATGGGCCCGGCCTACTTCCCCACGGCCCTCGCCGGCCTGCTGTTCCTGATCGGCTGTGCCGTGCTGCTGCGCTCCCTCGTCATCGCAGGCGAACGCGTCGGCGCACTGGCCAAACGCGAGATGGTCCTGATCCTCGGCGCGCTTGTCGTCTTCGGCGCACTGATCAACACCGCCGGGCTGATCGCCTCCTGTGCGGCACTGCTGGTCATCGGCTCGCTGGCCAGCGGCGAGTTCCGCTGGCGCGAGGTGGCCGTCTTCATCGTCGCGCTGACCACCGCGGCCATCCTGATTTTCTATTACGCGCTGGGACTGCCGTTCAAACTGGGGCCCTGGTCATGATGGATGCCACGCTTCTCGATAACCTGCTGCTCGGACTGAGCACCGCCGTCAGCCTGTCGAACCTGTTCTACGCGTTCGCCGGTTGCCTGCTGGGCACCCTGATCGGCGTGCTGCCGGGCCTCGGGCCGCTGGCGACGATCGCGATCCTGCTGCCGATCACCTTCAACCTCGATCCGACCTCGGCCCTGATCATGCTGGCCGGGATCTACTACGGCGCGCAGTACGGCGGCTCGACCACGTCGATCCTGATGAACCTGCCGGGCGAGTCGTCGTCGGTCGTGACCTGCCTGGACGGCTACCAGATGGCCCGCCAGGGCCGCGCCGGTCCGGCCTTGGCCATCGCCGCGCTGGGCTCCTTTTTTGCCGGCTGCGTGGGCACGCTCATCATCGCCCTGTTCGGTCCGCCGCTCGCCGAGATCGCCCTGAAGTTCCAGGCCCCCGAGAACTTCTCGCTGATGGTGATGGGGCTGGTCATGGCCGTGGTCCTGGCGCATGGCGACCTGCTCAAGACCATCGCCATGGTGCTGATCGGCCTGCTGTTCGGCCTGGTGGGCACCGACGTCAACTCCGGCGCGGAACGCTTTACGCTGGGCGTGCCGCAACTCGTCGACGGCATCGAAATGGTCGGCGTGGCCCTCGGCCTGTTCGGCATCTCGGAGATCATCAACAACCTCCATATCAAGGAACAGCGCGAGGCCCTCGACCGCAAGATCACGCACTTCATGCCCACCCGGGAAGACATGCGCCGCTCCTGGAAACCGGTGCTGCGCGGCACCGCGATCGGCTCGGTGTTCGGCATCCTGCCCGGCTCGCACGCCATCATTTCCTCCTTTGCCTCGTACACGGTGGAAAAGCGGCTGTCGAAGCATCCCGAGAAATTCGGCACCGGCATGATCGAAGGCGTGGCCGGGCCCGAGGCCGCCAACAATGCGGCGGCGCAGACCTACTTCATTCCGATGCTGACGCTGGGCATTCCCACGGGTGCGGTCATGGCGCTGATGCTCGGCGCCATGACCATGCAGGGCATCGTCCCCGGGCCGCAGGTCATGAGCCAGAAGCCGGAACTGTTCTGGGGCCTGATCGTGTCGATGTGGATCGGCAACGCGATGCTGGTCGTCCTGAACCTGCCGCTCGTCGGCATCTGGGTCAAGCTGCTGACGATTCCGTACCGCCTGCTGTTCCCGGCCATCCTGCTGTTTGCCTGCATCGGCTCGTACTCGGCCAACAACAGCGCGGTCGATATCTACCTGTGTGCGCTGTTCGGCCTGATGGGCTACCTGTTCATCAAGTTCGGCTGCGAACTCGCGCCGCTGCTGCTCGGCTTCGTGCTGGGGCCGATGATGGAAGAGAACCTGCGCCGCGCGCTGTTCATTTCGGAGGGTGATCCCAGCGTGCTGATCCAGCGCCCGATCAGCGCCAGCATGCTGGCCATCTCGGCGGCCGCCCTGGTGCTCGTGGTGCTGCCGGCCGTGCGCAGGAAACGGAGCGAGGTGCTGGTGGCGAGCGACTAGCGCCACGGGTCGAGGGGCGCGTCATGCAACCCGCGGATCCACGCAGCCGCCGGGCCATGACGCGACGAGGCGCTGCGCTCACGACGGGGTGCATTGGCGGGTTTTCATGCCAGCGCACCGAGCCGATCTGTGTCATCCTGCTCCGCAGCCGCCAGGCCTGACACGGAGAACATTGCATGAGCCGCAGTCGCCGCAAACTGCCGATTTTCGGCTTTACCACCGCCCGCTCGGAAGCCGGTGACAAGCGGCTGTGGCACAAGCGCTGGCGCTCACGGCAGCGCGATCAGCTGGCGACCTTGCGCCCCGACGATGATCCCATCCCGGTCCAGCACCGGGCCGTCTCGGACACCTGGGATATGGCCAAGGACGGCAAATCCTGGTTCGCCCCGCGCCGCCAGCGCGCCGCAGCGGAACGCTTTGCCGACCGCCGCGGCGAATCGCCGCCGGAGCGCAAGGCACTGAAGGCGAGGCTCCTCGCCAAGTGGCGCTCGAAATAGAACCTTCAATCCGGGCGACACCGGGACATGCTGGCGCGAATCGGCGGGTCCGGTCGGGATCGAACCAGCAATCCCTGCATTGAAACGGCAGCGGACCGAGCCCGAACCGCTGCCGCGGCACGACCTTGCGCTGAGCGCAGGCTACAGGTGGAAGTCCCCTGCGGCTTCCGGCTGGTAAAGCACCTTTTCAATCCCGATCCGGCGCGTCCGGCCCGAAATGCGCCAGTCGATGGCATCGCCCTCCTGGTAGCCCAGGATGGCCGCGCCAACGTCGGAGCACACCGAAAGCTTCCCGGCACTGCCGTCCGCGTCTTGGGGGTAGACCAGGGCCACCTCCATTTCTTCGTCGTCCAGATGCAGCAAGGCCCGGGAGTTCATCGTGACGACATTCCGCACCACCTGCTGAGGCTTGACGACAATGGCGCGCTCGATCTCGTGTTCGAGCTCGACCACAGCCGGGCCCTGCTCGATCTCGATCAGGCTCTTGAGCCGGGCCTTGTCGATTTCAGTGATGTAGATATCCGTCGAGTCGCCCATCGCATTTTCGCGCAAGAGCCGGAGATAGCGCCCGGACGTCATGGAAAATGACTTCAGCGTCGGCGTGTCGCTTTCAGGAAGAAAGCCGCAGCGCCGAAAGGTGTTCAGCGAGCGTACGTTGTCCGGATGGATCTTGGCGATGAGCTTCTCGGCCCGCATGTCGAGGAAGGCGAGCTTCATGCCTTCGCGGATGGTGCTGGCACCGAGCTTGCGGCCCCAGTTGTCGCGGTCGCCAATCACCAGAACAATCTCGCAGTCCGGGCCCGTCTTGACGAGACGGACGAAACCTACCGGCGCGTCATGCCGGTCGTAGGCCATGAAGAAGCGCCCGCCCTGGTTGAACAGATGGGTCAGGATCGGCAACTGCACCCGGCCGATGACCTGCTCGATGAACCTGGAAACATGACGCGAATCACTCAGATAGCAAGTGATCTCCTCATCCTTCAACCAGTCCATCAGAGTCAGTGCGTGTGCCCGCGTAATCTCTGGACACAGCGAAATGAAAGGCTTGTTCATCTTCACCACGTTTGGTTGTAATAAAGGATGAAAGCCCTTCATGGCTACGGCCATGACGGTTCTTTCGATGAAACGCTCATTTTAAGGCAGCACGCGATTCGGTGCGCTCAATGCTCCGTGGCGACCTTTGCTGCACCTGTCGTGCTGGCCATTCCGCCGGACCTTGGCCTGATAGACAGCTGAGACGGCTACGCCGTGGCACCTGCGTCTGGCGATCGCGCGCTTGTCCCGAGGTTGCCGCTCAACGAGAGCGCAGAACGAGGGGATGGCCTACCAGCGCTTCGGGGAAGTACCTAAACCATTGATTCTACAGATGATTGGCGCGCCCGGCTGGGATCGAACCAGCAACCCCTGCCTTCGGAGGGCAGTACTCTATCCATTGAGCTACGGGCGCCGCGGGAGGTGCAGTGCGGCGGGCGGATGCCGCCGCGAAAAGAGTCGCACAGCTTACTCTGTTTGGCCGTTTTCGTCCATCTTCATCCATTTTGGCGGCGCGTTTCGGGCATTCTGGTCGGCAAGGATTCGCTTTTTGGCGGGTGGCGATAGATGGCATGGCCGGCGACCCGGGCCATCCGCACGGCGCAAAACCTTGCCGCGAGCGCCAAATCGGCAGGCTTTGCGGATATAATTGCAAGTTATTTGCGCGCAGACCGGCCGGCCATGAGAATTCAAAGCCGCTTGGCAAGCTCCCGGAGGGCCTGCGTGTCAGGCCGGAATGTCCCCTCCGGCGCCGGTTTATCCAAAATTGAGAGTTCAGCATGAGCGACGCCCACGACGAGCACGAGTCACTTATCAAGACCCCGAAGCAGTTGATTGTTGCGGTGGTTGCGGCATTCCTGGTGCCGATTTTCATCATCGCCCTGTTGGTGAACTATGTCGGCAACACGCCGACGCAGTCGAGCGGCTCGACCGATGAGGAGCGTGCCGAGGCTGTCGCCAAGCGGATCCACCCGGTTGCCACGCTGTCGCTGAAGGACCCGAGCGCGCCGCGCGTGTTCAAGACCGGCGAACAGGTTTACACCGAGCTGTGCGTGGCCTGCCACGCCACCGGCGCAGCTGGTGCGCCGAAGTTTGGCGCCGCCGGCGACTGGTCGGCCCGCCTGGGCCAGGGCCTGGATGGCCTGCTGAAGTCGGTGCTGCACGGCAAGGGCGCGATGGCCGCCCGCGCTGGTTCGTCGCCTGACGACTACTCCGATTACGAACTGGCCCGCGCCGTGGTGCACCTGGCGAACTCCGCCGGTGGCAAGCTGACGGAACCGGCCGCCCCGGCGCAAGCCGCACCGCAGGCAGCAGCCGAAGGCTCGGCAGCTCCCGCTGCTGCAGCGCCTGCCGCCGCACCGGCCGCGCCCGCTCCTGCCGCCGCCGCTGCGCCGGCTGCCGACCTGGGCAAGAAAGTCTACGAGCAGACCTGTGCAGCATGCCACGCCGCTGGCGTTGCAGGCGCACCGAAGTTTGGCGACAAGGCTGCCTGGGCGCCGCGCCTGGCACAAGGCGCCGATGCACTGCACGCCTCGGTGCTGAAGGGCAAGGGCATCATGCCGCCGAAGGGTGGCTACGCCGGCCCGGACAGCGATGTGGTGGCGGCTTCGGACTACATGATCCAGGCTGCAAAATAAGTCCCTGCGCAAGTCGCACACAAAAAACCCGCGTGACCGCAAGGCACGCGGGTTTTTTGTTGACGGCTCCAGCCTCAGGCTTCGCTGGCGCGCGGCGCGCCGCCGCCCAGCAGGGCCTTGAGATTGGCCAGCCGGTCCTTGGCGCTCATCGCGGGCGTAGCATCGACCGGCGCCACATCCTGCTCGAGTTTCATCTCGGCGATAAAGCGCGACGGTTCGCATGACACGGTCTCGCGCGCCCGCTTGCGCTTCTTGCACCAGCTCACATGCAGGCTGCGCTGCGCGCGCGTGATGCCGACATACATGAGACGGCGCTCCTCCTCGATTTTCTCGTCCGTCAGTTCGTCCTCTTCGCGGGCGTGGGGCAGGATGCCCTCTTCCACGCCAACCAGAAAGACATGCGGATACTCGAGTCCCTTCGAGGCATGCAAGGTGGACAGGCGCACGGCGTCGGGATCTTCCTCGCGGCCTTCGAGCATGCTCATGAGCGCGACCGTCTGCGTCAGTTCCAGCAGGTTCTTGCCCGTGTCGCCCAGCCCGTCGGCGGTATCGAAGCCGGTTGCCTCGGCGTCCGGATCGTCGCTCTCGGGCTTGGTACCCTTGCGTTTGAGCCAGTCGAGGAATTCCAGCACATTGGTCCACTTGCTCTGGGCCTGGCGTTCGTCGTAAGTGTCGTACAGGTAGGCTTCGTAGTGGATGCCTTCCATCAGATCGTCAAGCACCACGGTCGCGGGCTCCTTGCCGGCCCGGTCGGCCAGCCGCACGATCGATTCGCAGAACACGCGCAGCGGCTCCAGCTGGCGCGGCTGCAGGCGGGCTTCGATGCCGCCCATCATGGCTGCCTCGAACAGCGAGACCTTGGCCTGGCCGGCGAAGGTGCCGAGCGTTTCCAGCGTGCTGTTGCCGATGCCGCGACGTGGCGTGGTCACGGCGCGGATGAAGGCGGGATCGTCGTCGGCATTGGCGATCAGGCGCAGGTAGGCGCACAGGTCCTTGATCTCGGCCTTGTCGAAAAAGCTCTGGCCGCCTGACAGCACGTAGGGAATGCGCTCGCGCCGCAGGATCTGCTCGAACAGCCGCGCCTGGAAATTGCCGCGATAAAGAATCGCGTAGTCGCGGAACTGGGCGCGCCGCTCGAACTTGTGCGCGGACAGCCGGAACACCACGCCTTCGGCCTCGTGCTCTTCGTCGTTCATGCCGTGCACGGCCACCGCGTCGCCCATGCCGTGCTCGCTCCACAGCTTCTTGTCGAACAGCTTGGGATTGTTGGCGATGACCTGGTTGGCAGCCGTCAGGATGTTCACCGTAGAACGGTAATTCTGCTCCAGCTTGATGACCTTGAGATTGGGAAAATCGGTTTGCAGCAGGCTCAGGTTCTCCAGCGTGGCACCGCGCCAGCCGTAGATGGCCTGGTCGTCGTCGCCGACCGCGGTAAAGGCAGGCGCGCGCAGGTGCGAGCCACCGGCCAGCAACTTGAGCAACTGGTACTGGCAGGCGTTGGTGTCCTGGTACTCGTCGACGAGGAAATAGCGCAGGCGGTTCTGCCAGCGCAGGCGCACAGTCTCGTCGCGCGCGAACAGCTCGGCCGGCAAGCGGATGAGGTCGTCGAAGTCGACAGCCTGGTAGGCATGCAGCGTGGCCACATAGTTGCGGTAGACGAGCGCCGCCTGGTGCGCATCGGCATCGCCGTTGGCGACGGCCTCGGCGATGGCGTCATCGGGCGTGACGAGACCGTTCTTCCACAGCGAGATGCGCGTCTGCACGCCACGGATCAGCCCCTTGTCGGTGGTCGCCAGCTGCTCCTGGATCAGCCCGAAGCAGTCGTCCGAATCCATGATCGAGAAGCGCGGCTTGAGGCCCACGTGCTCCGCCTCCGCGCGCAGGATCTGCACACCCAGCGAGTGGAAGGTACACACCGTGATCTGCTTGACCGCAATCCGCTTGCCGTCGCGCGTCTTGCCCTCCATCAGCTTGGCAATGCGCTCCTGCATCTCCTTGGCCGCCTTGTTGGTAAACGTGACGGCGGCAATATGGCGCGGCTCGAAACCCTTGTTCTCGATCAGGTGGGCGATCTTCTGCGTAATGACGCGCGTCTTGCCGGAACCGGCCCCGGCCAGAACGAGGCACGGGCCATCGAGATAGTGAACAGCTTCGGATTGGGCGGCATTCAGGCCAGCGGTCATTGCAACATCTGCGGTCGTGGTCGGCGGAGGCCGATGTTAACACGCGTGGCCTGGCCGCTTGGCGAAAAAACAGCCGAATGGAGCCGATGCCGGCTGGAGGATGCGTGCCAAGCGAACCCAGCCGCAGGTAACAGAGGGTAACCGTCGGAACTCCACGACAGCTCCGCTGCTCTCATGTGGGTACCCCCCATGGAGACGATCATGAAAACATTTGCGAAAGCTGCTGCAGTCCTCCTGGTCGCCGGAACCTTTGCGGGTTGTTCCGGCATGACCGAAAAGCAACGCAATACCGCTGTTGGCGCCGGTATCGGTGCAGTCGGCGGCGCCCTCGTGACGGGTAGCGCAGCCGGTACCCTGGGCGGCGCCGCCCTTGGCGGTGTTGTGGGGAATGTGGCGACTGACAAGAAGTAAGTCCCCGCAAACCTGACTCCGCTGGCAGTGGACGCTGCCGGCGGCGTTGTCATTTTCGCAGCCGTCGCGCGCTCCGCGGTCGCTGTTGACCCGTCTGCGCATGCTGCGTGTGATGTCTTCTGCATCACCGTCTCTCACACTGGAATGCCGTCGCGTAGGGCCTGCCGTACCAGCGGTCTGAGCCAGACTGCACGCCGTTTGACAAACCCCAGCCACTCCCGTACATTTCGCCCATCCGGCCAGGAGAGCGCGTCCAACGCACAACGGACGCCGCCGAAGGGGATCACCCATAAACTCTCAGGCATCAAGGACTGATCGGATCGAACCTTAACCGGTTCGCACTCTGGAGAGCGGCAGCATCGACTGCCCACCGAAGGGGCCCCAGACCGCGCAGCGTGTCCACCACGCGCCGGCCTGCAATCTCTCAGGTACCGAGGACAGAGGGGTAGCCTTGCATGACTTCGCCCGCAAAGTGCGCGGCGCATGCAGGAATTCCCTTTTGGCTATCGGACTCCTGAGATGACTTCTTCCGCCCCGCTCAAGCACACACCGCTCAACGCCACCCATCGCGCCCTCGGCGCCCGCATGGTCGATTTCGGCGGGTGGGACATGCCGGTCAACTATGGCTCCCAAATCGAAGAGCACCACGCCGTGCGCCAGGACGCCGGCATGTTCGACGTTTCGCACATGTGCGTGGTCGATCTTGAAGGCGCGAATACGCGCGCTTTCCTGCGCCAGCTGGTGGCCAACAATATCGACAAGCTGCAGACCCCGGGCAAGGCGCTCTATTCCTGCATGCTGAATCCGCAGGGCGGCGTGATCGACGACCTGATCATTTATTTCTTCCGCGAAGACTGGTTCCGCGTGGTGGTCAATGCCGGCACCGCCGAGGGCGACCTCGCCTGGATGCGCGAGCAGAATGCCGCCCTGGGTACCGGCGTGACCATCACGCCGCGCCGCGACGACAACGTGCCCGACGGCATCGCGCCGTTCGCCATCATCGCGATCCAGGGCCCGAACGCCCGCGAGAAAGTCTGGGCGGCCTTCCCTGCCACGCGGGCGCCGAGCGAGGCGCTCAAGCCGTTCAACGCAGTCTTCGCGACCGAGCCGGGCATCGGCGAGATCATGGTGGCCCGCACCGGCTATACCGGCGAAGACGGTTTCGAACTGGTACTCCCTGCCAATGCGGCCGAACAGGCCTGGACCGCGCTCAAGGACCAGGGCGTGCGCCCGGCCGGCCTGGGCGCACGCGACACGCTGCGCCTCGAAGCGGGCATGAATCTGTACGGCCAGGACATGGATATCCACGTGTCGCCGCTCAACGCCGGTCTCAGCTGGACGGTGGACCTGCAGAGCGACCGCGACTTCATCGGCAAAGCCGCCCTGCAGGCCCAGGGCCAGACGCAGCAGTTCGTCGGCCTGATCCTGCGCGAGAAAGGCGGCGTGCTGCGCGCCCATCAGGTAGTGGCGACGCCCGCCGGCGATGGCGAGATCACCAGCGGCACGTTCAGCCCGTCGATGCAGCAGTCGATCGCCTTTGCCCGCATCCCGACCGGCATCGCCGTCGGCAGCGACGTGCAGGTTGTCATCCGCGACAAAAAACTGGCGGCCACAGTGGTTAAACTGCCATTTGTGCGCAATGGCAAGGCGCTCGTCAGCTGAACGATTTTTCGAACCGAATCATTTAAACGAACATTCCTCTTTGGAGCACGCATCATGACCCTCCCCGCCAACCTCAAGTACACCGAGTCGCACGAGTGGATCCGCACCGAAGCCGACGGCACGCTGACCATCGGCATTACGGACCACGCGCAGGAAGCGCTCGGTGACATCGTGTTTCTGGAACTGCCGGAAGTGGGCCGCGCCCTCAATGCCGGCGACGCCTGCGCTGTGGTCGAGTCGGTGAAGGCAGCCTCGGACATCTACGCGCCGGTGGCCGGAGAAGTCGTGGCGGTCAACGAAGACGCCGCCGGTTCGCCGGAAAGTGTCAACGCCAACGCTTTCGACGCCTGGCTCTTCAAGCTCAAGCCGGCCAATGCCGACGATGTGAACGGCCTGATGTCGGCTGACGCCTACAAGGCCGCCATCGGCGGCTGACCCCTCCGGCGGGGCCCGCGCCCCGCCTGAAGGCGCCACTGAACGAACCACCGCACGAACGACCGCACCACTGCTGCTGACCGAGGTTTTGCCATGAACGCTCCCTTGCCTGCTTCCGCCACCGGCGCGAACGCCGCACGCCCCACCCTTGCCGAACTGGAGGCGCGCGATGCCTTCACGGCACGCCATATCGGCCCCGATAGCGCCGAGCAGCAGGCCATGCTCGAGACGCTCGGCTACAGCAGCCGCACCGCGCTGATCGACGACGTGGTACCGCCCGCCATCCGCCGTGGCCCGATGCCGCTCGGCGAATTCGCGCAACCGCTGCCGGAACATCTCGCGCTGGCACGCCTGAAAGGCATCGCGCAAAAGAACAAGGTGTTCAAGAGCTTCATCGGCCAGGGTTACTACGGCACGCTGACGCCCGGCGTAATCCTGCGCAACATTTTCGAAAACCCGGCCTGGTATACCGCCTACACCCCGTACCAGCCGGAAATCTCGCAAGGCCGCCTGGAAGCCATCCTGAACTTCCAGCAGATGCTGATGGACCTGACCGGTCTCGACATCGCCAACGCCTCGATGCTCGACGAAGGCACGGCCGCGGCCGAAGCCATGACGCTGCTGCAGCGCGTGGGCAAGAGCAAGTCAAATACCTTCTTCGTGGCCGACGACGTGCTGCCGCAGACGCTCGAAGTGGTGCGTACGCGTGCCGAGCCGCTCGGCATCGACGTGCGCGTCGGCCCCGCTGCGGCCGCAGCCGAGGCGGATGCCTTCGGCGTGCTGCTCCAATATCCGGGCGTGGACGGCACGGTGGCCGACTACCGTGCCATCACCGAAGCCGTGCATGCCAAGGGCGGGCTGGTGATTGCCGCTGCCGACCTGCTGGCGCTGACGCTGCTCACGCCGCCCGGCGAATGGGGTGCGGACGTGGCCATCGGCAATTCGCAGCGCTTCGGCGTGCCGCTCGGCTTTGGCGGCCCGCACGCCGGCTACATGGCGGTGAAGGATGCCTACAAGCGCTCGATGCCCGGCCGCCTGGTCGGCGTGTCGGTCGACTCGCAAGGCAACAGCGCGCTGCGCCTCGCCCTGCAGACGCGCGAGCAGCATATCCGCCGCGAGAAAGCCACCTCGAACATCTGTACCGCCCAGGTGCTGCTGGCCGTGATGGCCTCGATGTACGCCGTGTACCACGGCCCGGCCGGCCTGAAGCGCATTGCGCAGCGCGTGCACCGCCTGACCGCGACGCTCGCGGGCGGCCTCGAGGCGCTCGGCATCAAGCGCGTGAACGCAACGTTCTTCGACACCCTGACGCTGGACACGGGCGCGGCCACGGAAGCAATCCATGCTGCCGCAGCCGCGGCGTCGATCAACCTGCGCCGCGTCAGTGCCACCCAGATCGGCGTATCGCTCGACGAAACCACCTCGCGTGACGATGTCGTCGCGCTGTGGACCCTCTTCGCGCAAGGCAAAGCCGTGCCGGCGTTCGATGCGCAGGAAGCGGCTGCCCAGGACGCCTTCCCGGCCGTACTGGCCCGCCAGTCGGCCTACCTCACGCACCCGGTGTTCAACCGCTACCACGCCGAACATGAGATGCTGCGCTACCTGCGCGCACTCGCCGACAAGGACCTGGCGCTTGACCGCACCATGATCCCGCTCGGCTCGTGCACCATGAAGCTGAATGCCACGAGCGAGATGATTCCGGTGACCTGGCCCGAGTTCTCCAACATCCATCCGTTCGCGCCAGCAGACCAGACCGTGGGCTACCGCGAAATGATCGACCAGCTCGAAGCCATGCTGTGCGCTGCCACCGGCTACGCCGCTGTAAGCCTGCAGCCGAACGCCGGCTCGCAGGGCGAGTACGCGGGCCTGCTGATCATCAGCAAGTACCACCAGAGCCGTGGCGAAGGCCATCGCAACATCTGCCTGATTCCGTCGTCGGCGCACGGTACCAACCCGGCCTCGGCGCAGATGGCCGGCATGCAGGTAGTGGTCACGGCCTGCGACGACAACGGCAACGTCGATCTCGACGACCTGCGCAAGAAGGCCGAGCAGCACAGCGCCAACCTGGCCGCAGTGATGATCACCTACCCGTCGACGCATGGCGTGTTCGAATCGGAAGTCCAGCAGATCTGCGACATCGTGCACCAGCACGGTGGCCAGGTATACGTGGACGGCGCGAACATGAACGCCATGGTCGGCACCGCCGCGCCGGGCCAGTTCGGCGGCGACGTGTCGCACCTGAACCTGCACAAGACCTTCTGCATCCCGCACGGCGGCGGCGGCCCTGGCGTGGGTCCGGTGGCAGTCGGCGCGCATCTCGCCAAGTTCCTGCCGAACCAGCGCAGCGTCGGCTATGCCCGCAGCGCAGACGGCATCAGCGGCGTGTCGGCCGCGCCGTACGGTTCGGCCAGCATCTTGCCGATCTCGTGGATGTACATCGCCATGATGGGCGCCGACGGCCTGACCGCTGCGACGGAAACCGCCATCCTCGCTGCCAACTATGTGGCCAAGCGTCTCGCACCGCACTACCCGGTGCTGTACACGGGCAACAAGGGCCTGGTGGCGCACGAGTGCATTCTCGACCTGCGGCCGCTCAAGGATGCTACCGGCATCAGCAACGAGGACGTCGCCAAGCGCCTGATCGACTACGGCTTCCACGCCCCGACCATGAGCTTCCCGGTGCCGGGCACGCTGATGATCGAACCGACCGAGAGCGAATCGCTGGCCGAGCTGGACCGTTTCATCGACGCGATGATCGCCATCCGCGGCGAGATCGCCAAGGTCGAGAACGGGACCTTCGACCGCGAGGACAACCCGCTGAAGAACGCGCCGCACACGGCACAGATGATCTGCGCCGACGACTGGACGCACAAGTATTCGCGTGAAGAAGCCGCCTATCCGCTGGCCAGCCTACGGGCACGCAAGTACTGGGCGCCGGTCGGACGCGCCGATAACGTGTACGGCGACCGCAACCTGTTCTGCGCCTGCGTGCCGATGTCTGACTACGCCTAAGGCGCGGCGGCAGCGGCCCGGACAACTGGACGGGCCGCTGTGGCATGCCGGTGTTCCCTTTAGCCGTCGTCGACAGCCGTCCGCGGCGGTTTTTTATGGCCGGAACCTGCGTGCACAGGCCAAGTCGTACTATCATTAGAATAAGAAGCACATTTACCATGCAGCCCCATCCGCGCCTTGACGCGCAGATGGGGCGCGCCGGGCAGATGCCCCGCCACCGGCGCTTCTCGCCCTACGCCACGACACCCGGAGACACCCATGGCAGTCAGCGTTTTCGACCTCTTCAAGATCGGCATCGGCCCGTCCAGTTCGCACACCGTCGGCCCCATGCGCGCCGCCCTCATGTTTGTGCAGGGACTGGAGCGCGACGGCCTGCTGCCGCAAGTCCATGCGGTACGTGCCGAGCTGTACGGCTCGCTCGGCGCCACCGGGAAGGGCCACGGCACCGACAAGGGCGTGATCTTCGGCCTGATGGGCGATGCGCCGGACACCATTGATCCGGAAACCATCGAACCGCGCCTCGCCGAACTGCGCCAGTCGCAGACGCTGCGGCTGCTGGGCACCCACGCCGTGCGTTTCATCGAAAAGGAACATGTGGCCTTCTACCGCCGCGAGGCCATGGCCGAGCATCCCAACGGCATGAAATTCCATGCCTTCGATGCCGCCGGCAACAGCCTGCGCGAAGGCCGCTACCTGTCGGTCGGCGGCGGCTTCGTGGTGACCGCCGGCGCACCGAACACGCAGGTCCTGGAAGCGCATACGCAACTGCCGTTTGACTTCACCAGCGGGCGCGAGCTGTTGGAAATGTGCCGCGCCAACGGCAAGAGCATTGCCCAGCTCATGCTGGCCAACGAGCAGGTGTGGCGCACTGAAGCCGAGATCCGCGACGGCTTGCTGAACATTTGGCATGTGATGCAGCGCTGTGTGAAGCGCGGCTGCGTGAGCGAAGGAGAATTGCCGGGTGCATTCCGCGTCAAGCGCCGCGCGCCCGACCTGTACCGCAATCTCACCGAGAAGGCCGAGCGCACGCTTTCCGATCCGCTCTCGGTGATGGACTGGGTCAACCTGTACGCGATTGCCGTCAACGAAGAAAACGCCGCGGGCGGCCGCGTGGTGACCGCGCCGACCAACGGGGCGGCCGGCATCATTCCATCCGTGATGCATTACTACGACCGCTTCATCCCGGGCGCCAACGACCAGGGCATCATCGATTTCCTGCTGACGGCTGGCGCGATCGGCATGCTGTACAAACGCAATGCCTCGATCTCGGGGGCCGAGGTCGGCTGCCAGGGCGAGGTCGGCGTGGCCTGCTCGATGGCCGCCGGCGCGCTGTGCGCGGTGCTGGGCGGCACCGTGGAGCAGGTCGAGAACGCCGCCGAGATCGGCATGGAACACAACCTCGGCCTGACCTGCGATCCGGTCGGCGGGCTAGTGCAGATTCCCTGCATCGAGCGCAACGCCATGGCTGCAGTGAAGGCCGTGAACGCGGCGCGCATGGCGCTGCGCGGTGACGGCACGCACTATGTGTCGCTCGACTCGGTCATCAAGACCATGCGCGAGACCGGCGCGGACATGAAGACCAAGTACAAGGAAACCGCGCGCGGCGGGCTGGCGGTGAATATCGTCGAGTGTTGAGTGCAGGCGTGGTCGCAGGTGCCAGCCGATCATGGCACACGCAGGGTGCATGCCGGCACGTCTCGTGTTCGAGGCCGCGCCGTGCGGCCGCACGACGCTAAAGCAACGTCCTATGCGTCCGGCGTGCCAGCCCAGCGGCCACACATCTGGCGCACGACTTCTGGCAGGCTGCGCGAGCTCTCCTCCACGGCGCGGATCCATGCCGCATCTTCGCCACGGTTGCGCACGAGGGCGCTGAGGTCGCCCAGCGCGACACCCGAACCAAGCGCCGCGGCATGCGGCGCGAGCACGTCGAGCGTGTGCAGCAGGTGCTCTGACAGCGCGAGGCGCATGCCCGTGGCCGGATCGACATACTCGCCATCCATCCCGAAACGGCAGGCCTCGAAACGGTTGAAGGTATAGACGAGGTAATCGTCCTCCTTCGGCACGAATGGCCGGTCCTGCAACAGGTAGCGGGCCAGTGCCTGCAGGAAGGCCGCGATGGCGGCTGCACGCTCGATGGTCAGCGGCGTATCCATGACGCGAATTTCAATCGTGCCGAACTCCGGCTTGGGCCGGATATCCCAGTAGAAATCCTTCATGCTGTCGATCACGCCGGTGCCGTGCATCTTGTTGAAGTAGGCGATGAAATCGTCCCACCGCAACAGGAACGGCGCCCGCCCGCTCATCGGAAACGCCGCCACGGAATTGAGCCGTGCCGAGAAGAAGCCAGTGTCCACGCCCTGCACGAACGGCGACGAGGCAGCCAGCGCGATGCAATGCGGAATGTAGCGCGACATGCAATGCAGCAGGTACAGCGCATCGTCCGCATTGGGACAACCGATATGCACATGCTGCCCGAACACGGTGAACTGCTTGGCAAGGTAGCCATACAGACCGGAGATGTACTGGTAACGCGGCGAATCGGAGATATTGCGATCGCTCCACTGCTGGAACGGATGCGTACCGCCGCCGCTGATGCCAACGTTGAGCGTCTGCGCGGCGCGCACCATCAGGTCGCGCATCTCGGTGAGTTCGGCCAGCGCCTGGTCATGCGAATGGCAGATCCCGGTGCTGATCTCGATCATCGAATCGGTGATCTCGGGCTTGATGTCACCCGCGTGCTGCGCGCCCTTGAGCGCGCGCAGGAGGTCGGCCGAGAATGGCGCAAGGTCGTAGTCGTAGCAGTTGACCAGCTGCATCTCGAGTTCCACGCCGAAGGTCAGCGCCTCCGACTGGCTGAAAGCTTCCAGCGACATCAGCTTCTCCCGTCCTGGATCCGCACCTCGCCCGCGAGGCGCAGGCCCCATGCCGTGAGCACCGGCCCCACCAGTTGCAGGATGGCGATGGCACACAGCAGAATCGCCTGCAACGGTTCGCGCGCGGCCGGATAGAGTTGCGCCGCATCAGTCATCAACAGGAAGGCAAGACCCGACATCGGCGCGAGCGACAGGCCGAGTGCCATGCACTGGCGCAGGCTCAGGCCGCTGAAGGTCCCGAAGGCCATCACGCTGCCGAACTTCACCGCGAAGCGCACCGCGACAAGCATCACTGCCGCGAAGCCGCCAAGCAGCCAGTGCTCGAGTTTCAACGGCAGGCCCAGTGACACGATCATCACCACGATCAGCAGGCTGCCCGCGCTGCCATAGTGCGCCGGCCACACGCGCGCCTGCACGTCGCGATTCTTGAACACCACGCCCGCCAGCAGCAAGGTCAGCGGAATCGACAGCCGGAACAGCTTGGTGAGCGCCAGGGTAAACAGCACGAGCCCGACCAGCAGCAGGAAAGCGTAGTGATCATCTCCGGACATGCGGCGATACAGCCAGTGCCCGCCCACGCCCATGACCCAGGCCAGCGCCAGCGAACCGCACAACAGGTAGACCGGATGCAGCAACGCCGCCCACACGTTGCCGTACACGCTATGCAATCCGCCCACGGCAATCTGCACAACGGCGGCGGCCAGAATGCTGTTGAGCGCGCTCATTGCCAGCAGGCGCTGCGTGACCTGCCCGTCGGCCCGCAATTCGTTCTTCAGTTGCAGCACGATGGTGGGCGAGGTACTGATGGCAATCCCGCCGGCGATCATCGCCACCGCCGGCGCCACGCCCATCAGCTGCAGCGACCACGCGACGATGCCACCGGTGAGCAGGCTTTCCACCGCGCTGGTGATCACCAGCCCAGGGTTCGCACGCAACCAGCCAAGCGTCACGCGGTGCCCCAGCTCGAACAGCGCCAGCGCCAGCGCCATCTCGATCAGCCAGCGCGTCTGCTCAAGCAAGGGCGGCGCGATCACGTCGCGGCCGAAGAGCCCGCCCAGCAAACCGGCGAGCGCATATCCGACGATGCGTGGCAGGCCGAGGCGGCTGCGGCAGATCTCACCGCATAGCCCGGCTCCGATCAGCGCAAGCCCCATCCAGAAGAGGCCGCCCGGCTGCAAGGGCAGGGAAGGAAAGAATGCGGACATGGTTTCCATGCGCCCTATGGTAACGCATGCGTCACCGCATGCCCGCGAGAAAGCTCACGTGTGGCGAGACACTTCGTCTTGATCCGCATGCCTGTAGACGAGATCGCTCGTCTGCATGGCCTCCTTGATCCACTGTCGCGCTTGTCTGTCGACTGCTGGCCCGCTCCTTGCCTCCCTACCAGGTATGCGGCCGGCAGCACTGTCTTTCCACGGACGCTCCACGACCGCGCCAGAAGTTTTTACAACCATCGCAGGAGTTACCCATGACACACACTCGACGGCTCAGCTTGATGGCAGCGCTACTGGCCACCACCCCGATGGTCTGGGCCCAGGCTACCCCGGGCATGGCAACCGACCCCGCTGGCACGCGCCCGAACGCAATGCCCTCCTCCAGTCAGATGCAACCCACGCCACCCGAAGACAGTCCGCGCACCGTCCCCGCCCCGACAATGCCCGCAACACCGGCGATACCGGCAACACCAGCGGTCGCGCCAGCCCCGACCCAGGTCGAGCCGCCCAAGGATCCGCTGGTGGAACGCCGCGAGCAGCGGCGCGAGGCCCGCCAGGAGTATCGTCAAACCAAGAAAGCCGCCAAGGCCGAGCGCAAGGCCGCCCGCAAGGCAGCGGACGCACAGGCGGAATCGGCGCTGCAGAAGTGAGGTCACGCAGGTGATGTATCGGCCCGGGAACGATCTCCCGTCCCGGGCTTGATCGGAGGTCGCAAAAAACTGTGAACGAGGCCGCCGTGTGTGGCGTTTGTTCACAGTTTCAAGTCGGATTTAGGCGGACACTTTCGGCCGAGCACCTGGCGTGACCGGGTTGCCAACAAAAAAAGCCAACTGCCCATTATTCGATCGTCATGCGAACACCCAACACCAACACCATATACCGCGCCGCAGTAGCCACGCCGGCCGCCTCTGGGCAGCCTGTTGTCACGATGAGGGATTTTGTTTCGTTTCTGGCCAATCCCGGTGACCTGGCCCACGGAGTCAACCGCAAAAGCCCTGAATATCTCCAGCGACGTGAAGATGAGTTCATGTTTTTCTGTGGACACCTGCGCGGGCAATTCGGCAAACAACTTTCCGAAGAAGACCTCAAGCGGGTCACGAAATCCGCCAGGGTCGGCTGGGAAGGATCGACGCCGTTACACATTGCCGCCAATTACCGTCATCCGGACGTGCTTCGCCACATGCTTTGGGACAACCCTGCAGCGCAGTCTGCGCTCAACCAAACGGATCGTCTCGGTCGGACGGTTCTAGACTGGGCCATGGAGCGGCCACAGGGAAAAAACAGAACCGAAATCCTGAAGATTCTGCAGGGGTACCAGGCCCTGCGTGGCACAAGCGGCAGTGCCGCCAAGACAACACACCGCTCCATCACACCTCGCGACATCCGTCTGTCAACGACTGGGCACAGCGGCAAGCTACAAGAAAATGCGGAGTTGCGAAAGCGTCTTCAGCATATCTCGATATGTGAGAAGAATATCGCGATCGTTGCCAATGCGACGATCCGCCTGGGAGAGGCGCGTACTGCATTGGACAGCCTTGCCAAAAAAAATGCAGCACTCCAGGCGTCGTTACAACAGCACCCGCTCTATCGAGAAGCGGCGCAATTGGTGGAAGTCGTCGATCAATCGATTGGTTCAAAACTGGAGATTCTCGCCAAGCCGATGGGGAAAGTTCCCCCAAGCGAGGTTCTGGGAGCGCTCTCCAAAGCATGTCAGGATAGCTGTGCCCACCTAAGTATGCTCACACAATCGTTGCATCAACTTGCTACGCATTTGAGTGATGATATGGCCAAGAAGCCGCTTTCTAAAGAGGAGCGCCAGGAGATATACGTGACAAGACTGCAGGCCACGCGTCCCAAGCTACCTAAAGGCGCCAAGCGCGATGAGGAATTCTTAAAAGTCATTACAGCACTATCCGACCATATCGACGCCATACGCGAAGAGGGGCTGGACTAAGCCAACTCACGCCGTCCATCCTTGATATGTATCCCTCTTCCGCTGTCATGCGGGCGCCAGAACACGCCGCATGACAGCACCATGGTGACGCTTATTTCCCCCCCACCGACTCCAGCACCGTCCACTGCCCATCCACCACCTTGTACACGGTGATGCCCCCATCCTTCAGATCGCCACGCGCATCGTAGGCGAGGTTGCGGGTGGTCACGCCGATCATGCTGGTCTTGGCAAGCACCGGCAGGTACTTGGCGGGTTCGGCGGAGTTGGCCTTGACCATGGCTTTCATCATCGCCATGGCGCCGTCGTACGCATAGGGGGAATAGGTTTCGACCTTGCTACCGAAACGTTTTTCGTAGCGTTGCTTGTAGCCGGGGCCGCCTGGCATCTGATCGAGCGGTAGACCGGCGAGCGAGACGACGGTGCCGTTGGCGGCGGGGCCAGCAAGCTTGATGAAGTTGTCGGTCTTGGACATTTCACCGCTGACGAGCGGGGCCTTCAGGCCGAGTTCTTTCATCTGCTTCGCCATCGGCGCGGATTGCGCTTCGGCACCACCGAAGAAGATGATGTCCGGATTGCTACGCTTGATGTTGGTGAGCACGGCCTTGAAGTCGACGGCCTTGTCGTTGGTGAATTCGCGCCGCACAATCTTGCCGCCGGCAGCCTTGGCGGCTTTTTCGAATTCGTCCGCAAGACCCTGGCCGTAGGCGGTGCGGTCGTCGACGATGGCGATGGTCTTGGCGCCAAGTTTCCTGACGGCGAAGGCGCCGATGACCGAGCCCTGCTGGGTGTCGGAGGTCATCATGCGGAAGGTGTTCTTGAAGCCCTGCCTGGTATATTCCGGCGCGGTCGCCATGGCGATCTGCGGGATGCCGGCGCGGTTATAGACCGTCGAGGCGGGAATGCTGGTGCCCGAGTTGAAATGGCCGAGCATGCCCTGGATGCCCTTGTCGACGAGTTTCTGCGCGACCACGGAGCCGGTCTTGGGATCGGCCTGGTCGTCTTCTGAGAGCAGCACGAACTTCACTTCCTTGCCGCCGATCTTGGGATGCGTTGCATTGAATTCCTCGATGGCCAGCACGACGCCGTTCTGCATGTCCTTGCCGTACTGCGCCTGCGCGCCGGTCATGGGCGCGGCAAACCCGAGCTTGATGTCTTCGGCCTGCGCACCGGTCGTCCCGAAGGCGAGCGCCGTGCTCAAGAGCGCCAGTTGCAACACGGTCTTGTGAAACGCTGTTTTCATACAAGTCTCCCGTAGGTGATCAAGCTGGCGGACCGCTTCGGTCTGCCGGCGTGTGTTCCGCGCCGTGCTGGCGCAGGTCCGATGGTGCGGGAGGATGCGTCTCCCGCAAAAACTTCTGTCATAGCGTCTGCCGCACGCCGTCGTGCATCCGGCACGGCATGGCGGCTGGTGACTAGCCGATGGTCATCAAGCTCGCATTGCCGCCCGCCGCCGCCGTGTTGATGCTCAGCGCATGCTCGCGCAGCAGGCGCTCAAGCGCAATTCCGGTATCGCCCCGTGCGTAGCCGTGCACCGTGACGATCGGCCCGGAACGCTGTGCCAATTGCTCGCAGACGGCGCGCAACCGGTCAGCATCGCCATGATACAAAGCGACATCGTACGCCGCTGTGGTCCAGTCGGGTACCCGTTGCACCTGTGCGCCGATCTCCGGCGGGAGGCGCGCATGCAGCGCGCGGGTGTCGGGTGTGTCGGGCCAGACGGCGCGGCTGCCGATGGCGAGGACGGCGCTCAGCTGCAGCAGGCGGTCGTTCATTTCTTCTGCCAGGCAAAGTACGGCTTGGCGTGGCAACAGCGTGTAGACGTTACGTTCACCCGTCGGCCCGGTCAGCATGGTGCTGCTGTTCGCGAGCGCATGGTCTGCGAAGCGCTCGCATGTGCCGGCGAGCATGGGCATTTCCTGTTGCAACCACGCGCGCCACCGCGACCAGCGTCCCGCGCCTGACGCAGCCTGGGTCGCCCGCTGCCATACGCCGGCTGCGGTGACGGCCTGCACGGCGGCGTCCAGCGGGCAGGCGGAGAGCAGGCGCAGTAGATACAGCGGGCCGCCGGCCTTCGGGCCGGTACCCGATAGTCCCTCGCCGCCGAACGGCTGCACGCCGACCACCGCGCCGATGATGTTGCGGTTGACGTACTGGTTGCCAACGCTGGCCCGTGTGGTGACCTGGGTGATGGTTTCGTCGATGCGGGTATGCAGTCCCAATGTGAGGCCGTAGCCCGTGGCGTTGATCTGGCCGATGAGCAGATCGAGGCCGGTGCGCGGATACCGCAGGACATGCAGCACCGGCCCGAACACTTCGCGCTGCAGTTCGTCGATGCGGTCGATTTCGATCAAGGTCGGCGGAATGAAGGTGCCATGCACGGTGGTATCCGGCGTCGCTGCCTGATACACGGCCCGGCCGTTGACGCGCATGGTGTCGATATGCTGCTGGATGGCATCGCGCGCCTCGGCATCGATCACCGGGCCGACATCCACCTCGAGCCGGTCGGGATTACCCACGCGCAGCTCCGCCATCGCGCCCTTGAGCATGGCAAGCAATGGCGCGGCGATGTCCTGCTGCAGGCACAGCACGCGCAAGGCCGAGCAGCGCTGGCCGGCGCTGTCGAACGCCGAGGCCAGTACGTCGGCCACGACCTGCTCCGCGAGCGCCGAGGAATCGACGATCAGGGCATTCTGCCCACCCGTTTCCGCGATCAGCGGCAGCGGCCGGCCATGCGCATCGAGCCGTCCGGCAAGGCTGCGCTGCAGCAGCCGCGCCACGGTTGTCGAACCGGTGAACATCACGCCACGGATGCGCGCATCCGCGACGAGCGCCGCACCGATGGTTTCGCCAGGCCCCGGCACCAGTTGCAAGGCGCCACGTGGCACCCCGGCGGCATGCAGGATGCGCACGGCCTGCGCGGCGATCAGCGGCGTCTGTTCAGCAGGCTTGGCAAGCACGGTGTTGCCGGCCGCCAGCGCCGCGCTGATCTGGCCCGTGAAGATCGCCAACGGAAAATTCCATGGGCTGATGCACACCACTGGGCCGAGCGGACGATGCGTGTCGTTACTGAAGGTGGCGCGTACCTGTGCGGCGTAATAGCGCAGGAAGTCGACCGCCTCGCGCACTTCGGCGATGGCGTTGGCCAAGCTCTTGCCGGCCTCGCGCACGATCAGCCCCATCAGCACCGGCATCTGGCTTTCGAACAGATCGGCGGCGTGTTCGAGAACCGCAGCGCGCGCGGCAGGCAGCGTGGTTTGCCAGACAGTACCCGCTGCCTCGGCATGCGCGAGGGCGCGCGCCGTTTCCTGCGGTGTGGCGTCGATCACGGTGCCAACACGGTCGCGATGATCGGCAGGATTGCGTACGTCCACTGGCATGCCGGCGGGCGGTTCGTCATCGGCCAGCAGGGGCATGGCGAGCCATGGTGTGGCGACGCTGGCAAACAGGGACGATGCGAGAGAAGCAAGACGCTGTTCGCTGGCGAGATCGAGACCGGCCGAGTTGCGGCGCGCACAGCCAAACAGATCGCGCGGCAAGGGAATGCGCGGATGCGGCAATCCCGGCTGTCCTTCTTCCTGTTGGAGTCGTTCGACACTGGCGACCGGATCGGCCACCAGTTCGGCCAGCGGCACGCGGGTATCGGCGACGCGGTTGACGAAGGACGTGTTAGCGCCATTCTCGAGCAAGCGGCGTACCAGGTAGGCGAGCAGGGTCTCGTGCGTGCCGACCGGTGCATAGATGCGGCATGGCCGGCGCGGCATGATCGATGCTCGTCCCCCGGCGTCATCGGCGGCGGACGAAACGATCTGCTCGTACAGCGGCTCGCCCATGCCGTGGAGGCACTGGAATTCATACTGCCCCGGCGTGTAGTCGGGACCAGCCATCTGGCACACTGCGGCGACCGTATGCGCATTGTGCGTGGCGAACTGCGGATAAACCGCATCGGGCGCGGCAAGCAGCTTGCGGGCGCATGCGAGGTACGAGATATCGGTGTAGACCTTGCGCGTATAGACGGGATAGCCTTCCAGCCCATCGACCTGGGCGCGCTTGATCTCGCTGTCCCAGTAGGCACCCTTGACGAGGCGCACCATCAGGCGATGGCCGCTGCGGCGGGCAAGGTCGATCAGGTAATCGATCACGAAGGGGCAGCGCTTCTGGTAGGCCTGCACGACAAAGCCGATCCCTTGCCAGCGGGCCAACGCCGGTTCGAAGCACAGGCGCTCGAGCAGATCGAGCGACAGCTCCAGGCGCTCGGCCTCTTCGGCATCGATGTTCAGGCCGATGTCATAGCGGCACGCGAGTTCGGCCAGGTCGCGCAAGCGCGGATAGAGCTCCGCCATCACCCGCGTAGCCTGTGCCCTGCTGTAACGCGGATGCAGGGCCGAGAGCTTGATCGAGATGCCCGGCCCGGCCAACACACCACGCCCGGCGGAGGCGCGGCCGATGGCATGAATGGCTTGCGCATAGGCGTCGCAGTAGCGTTGGGCATCGGCCGCCGTCATGGCGGCTTCGCCCAGCATGTCGAAGGAGTAGCGGAAGCCCTGCGCCTCGCGCGTCTGTGCATGCGCCAGGGCTTCGTCGATGGTTTCGCCAGTGACGAACTGTTCGCCCATCAGCCGCATGGCCATGTCGACGCCCTTGCGGATCACCGGCTCGCCGCTCTTGCCGATCAAACGCGCCAGCGCATTCGACAGGCCGGTCTCGGTATGTGTCGCTACCAGCTTGCCGGTCAGCAGAAGGCCCCAGGCCGCGGCGTTGACGAACAGCGAGCGGCTGTGCCCGAGATGCGACTGCCAGTTGCCATGGCTGATCTTGTCGCGGATCAGGGCGTCTCGCGTGGCGGCATCGGGAATGCGCAGCAGTGCCTCGGCAAGGCACATCAACGCGATGCCTTCCTGGCTCGACAGCGAGAACTCCTGGATCAGGCCCTGCACCAGGGTTTCGCGCCCGGAGCCGGCGGGTGCCTCGCGCAGGCGGGCGGCGAGTTGTGTAGCGAGGGTGATCGCCCGAGTGGCGAGCGGTGGCGGCAGACGCGCCTGTTCGAGCAGCCACGGCAGGCACTCCGGCTCGGGACGGCGGGTGGCGTCAGTAATGGCGGCACGTAATGCGCCTTGCGGCTGGATGCCTTGGGCAAAGGCGAGGAAAGGCGGCTCGGGGGCGAGATGGGATTCCTCGCTGGATGCGCCCCCGGACAGGCTGCCCGGCATGGGGTCGAACACGGGATCGGGCGCGTCGTCGTGTGCCGTGCCCAAGTGGGTGGTCGCCATCTACGTTCTCCCGGATCCGGGTCGAGTGGAAGGCGGATGCGTCGTGTCACCCGCCGTGCCTAGAGCAACGCGCTTGTAGTGTCCAACTGTGGCGCATCCTGTGCCTGATGACCGGATCTATCCCCGGTACTCGCGGGTACGCAAGTGGCCTCACATACTCTAGTGTTGGTATCGTACTCCCGCACGCATCGGGCTGCTACCCGGTGTGCAGATGGGCCTGGGAGTCAAGGACTATCAGAGAAGCGGGTCTGAGCGGCGGCGGAAAAACTAGCGGTGCATGACGCTCGCGCTTTCTGCCAGCGCACTCTGTTCACATGCGCCGAGGTGCGCTCAGATCCGCAGCGGATCGATCTCGAGCTGCCAGCGCACGCCCTGCCGTTGGGGCAGTCTGTCGCACGCCGGCATCCACGCCGCCAGCAGGTGCTGCAGCGCCATGCGCGAATCGCTTTCGACCAGCATCTGGGCACGCTCGCGGTTGGCGATGCGCACCATCGACATGGGCACGGGGTCGAGTATGTGCACGGTATCGCCGGCGAGCGCCAGCGCCTCCTCGCGCGCCGCGCGCAGGAAGGCCTGTGCGCCGGTGAGCTCGCGATGCTCGGCCGTGAGCAGTGCCTGGTAGCTGAACGGCGGCAGGCCGGCCTGCTGGCGCTCGGTCAGTTGCGCATCGGCAAACCCGTCATAGTCGTGACGCAGCAGGGCCTGCAGCGCCGAGGCCTCGCCATAGCGCGTCTGGATCAGCACTTCGCCGGGCAGGCCGGCGCGGCCGGCACGGCCGGCCACCTGCATGAGCGCGGCAAACAGGTGTTCGGCAGCGCGAAAGTCGTGGCTGAACATCGCCTGGTCCGGATTGACCACGCCAACCAGGGTGACGCGCTGGAAGTCATGCCCCTTGGCGATCATCTGCGTGCCGATGAGGATATCGACCTGCCCCGCGTGCACTTCTTCGAACAAGGCCTCAGCCGTGCCCTTGCGGCGCGTGGAGTCGGCATCGATACGGGCGATGCGCGCCTCGGGGAACAGCGCGACCAGACGTTCCTCGAGCCGCTGGGTGCCATGTCCGAGCGCGGCGATATCGACATTGCCGCAGTCCGGGCAATGATGCGGAATGCGCTCTTCCCAGCCGCAGTGATGGCAGCGCAGGCGGCGTTCGGGCTTGTGCAGCACGAGGTAGGCGGAGCAGCGTGGGCAGCCCGACAGCCAGCCGCACGACGCGCACGACAGCACCGGAGCGTAGCCGCGCCGGTTGAGGAAGAGCAGCGTCTGCTCGCCGCGCGCGAGGCGCTGCCGCATGGCCTCGATCAGCGGCACCGACAGCCCATCCTGCAACGGCCGCTGGCGCTGCCGTTCAAGATTGAGATCGATCAGGCCGATGCGCGGCAGCACGGCGTCGGCCTGGGCGCGCTCGCGCAGCGTGAGCGTGCGATAAGCGCCCTGGCGTGCGCGCCACCAGGTTTCAAGCGAGGGTGTGGCGGAACCGAGCACGACCGGAATGCCGCGTTGCTTGGCGCGCCACACCGCCAGGTCGCGGGCAGAATAGCGCAGACCTTCCTGCTGCTTGTAGGAGGTATCGTGTTCCTCGTCGACGAGGATCAGGGCCAGGTTCGGCAAGGAGGCGAGGATCGCCAGCCGCGTGCCGAGGACGATACGCGCTTCGCCGCGATGCGCGGCCAGCCATTGCATGGCGCGTACCTGCTCGGCCAGCCCGCTGTGGAGCGTGGCCAGCGGCATGTGCGGAAAGCGCGCGGCGATGCGCGCCTCGAGCTGGGGCGTGAGATTGATTTCCGGGACCAGCATGAGCACCTGCGCGGCCGGATCGCGCGCGAGCGCCTCGGCCATGGCATGCAGGTAGACCTCGGTCTTGCCGCTGCCGGTGACGCCATGCAGCAGCATCGGCGCAAAACCGGTGGCAGACGTGATGGCCTCCACGGCGGCGCATTGCTCCGCATGCAGCGCCGGCGGCGGCGTGGCGGATGCCGCACGCACGTCGAGCAAGGCGGCGGCGCGCTGTTCGCGCACGAGCCAGCCTGCGGTACACCAGGCCTCCAGGCGAGTCCGGGCCTGCGCATAGAGCGCGACCGCAGCGCGCTCGTCCAGGCTGCCATGCGCAATCAGCGCTTCAGCAAGACGACGCACCCCCGGCGCGCGCGGCGGCAGTGCGGCCAGCAGGTCGGCGGCTGCCCCTTCTTGCAGGCGATAGGCAAGAACGTGGCTGCGCTGGGCCAGACGCGGCCAGCTGGCCGGATCGCGCAGCATCGGCGGCAGTGCCGGCAGCAGCACCTCGCCCAGCGGTCGGTGGTAATAGCGGGCGGCAAAGCGTCCGAGCGCGAGCCAGGCGCGGTCGAGCGGCGGGATGCTGTCGCACACGGCCGCCAGATCGCGCAACTTGTCCGCCGGCACGTCGGTGCTCTCCGCCAGCGCGGTGACGAGACCCGGCACCAGCCGGCGACCGAATGGCACGGTCACCAGCTGGCCAGGCTGCACCGTACCAGCAAGAGAAGCGGGAATAGAATAGTCAAACAGTTCGCCCGCCGGCGTGTCGAGCGCCACGCGCGCGATCACGGCACCGGCGGCGTTCATGTGGCGCTGGCAGCGCTGGTGACCATGCGCAGCGGTGCGGCCGGGACCTGCCCGAGCATGCGGGCAGCGGCATCGATCACCGTGGCAGCCGGCAGTTCGTCGAGGCACCGGCTGGCGGAGCGGCGGTGGCGGTCGCAGCCTTCCTGCGCGCACGGCACGCACGGGCCGGCGCCCTGCACCAGGAAGACGTTGCCCTGGCGCTGGCTGCCCTGCATGCGCCACGGACTGTCGAGCTGCGTCCACGCGGCCGGCCATGGCGCCCACTTGACAGGATTGGATGGCCCGAACAGGGCCACGACCGGCACGCCAGTAGCAGCGGCCATATGCGTGGCCATGGTGTCGGGTCCGACAAACAGCGCCGCGTGGCTGATCACATCGGCGGTTTCGGGAATCTTCAGGGTGCCCACCAGATCGGTGACCGGACCTTCGACGCCCGCCATGATCTCGTCGACATAGGCGCGTTCCTCGGCGTCCGGCCCGCCGGTCAGCACGATGGCAAGACCCTGCTGCCGCAGCCAGGCGATCAGCGTACGCCAGCCGGCCACATGCCAGCGCTTGTAGGTAAAGCGCGGCGCCACGTGCACCACGGCGAAACGGCCCTCGGGCAGCGGCCGCCCTTCTGCCGCGAGCCGTGCGGTCAGGCGCGCCCAGCCAGCTCCGCCGGCGGTGGGCGGCACCACGGCATGCGCCGGCGCAAGATCGAGCGCGCGCGCCAGTTGCAGGCCCATGGTGACGGTATGGGTATGGACGTTGTCGAACGGTTCGCGCACATGCAGCAGCCAGCGCTTGGCCCAGTCCTTGGCGCCCGGCGTGACAAGTCCGACGCGGCGGCGCGCCGCCGCCCAGCCATACAGCCGGGCGCGGTCCGAAGGCGTGACCGCCACGGCGAGATCATAGGTGCGCCACAGCGGCCGCAGGTAAGCGATTTTGCTGCGCAGCGGTTCCCGGCGCGGCGTGGTCAGGATGCGGTGGATGTCGGGATTGCCGGCCAGTACGCCGTCGGTCCCCTCGAACACCAGCACGTCGACTTCCGCATTGGGCCACGCCTGCTTGAGGGAGCGCACGAGTGGCGTGGAGAGCAGCACGTCGCCGATCAGGCGCGTGCAGACGACGAGCACGCGACGCGGAGTGGATCGGGTGGCGCGATCAGTCATCGTATCTTCCGTTGAAGAAGGCGTGAGTGACCGAAGCGGAGCAAAAGGTTCTGCGATGCATTGCAAACTTAATGTAACACTTCAAGTAGCGCGCTAAGTCGATGATTGGCGGCAAGTTTTTCAACTGTCCACATCTTCTGTGGATAACTTTGTTGAAAACTTTGCGGAACCACCCGCGAAGGCCGATAAATCAAGGCTTCCTTTAACCTGCCGCGTTTCTGCGCAGGGTCGACATTACCAATAAAATCATAGACTTATGCGATTCGCGCGCGAATGTCGAAAGCGCCGTTCACGTGCGAGCGCAGCAATTCATTTGTGTGCATAAGTCAAGTCTTGACATCCCTGATATGCACCCGGATGTGCAAAATTTTCCGCTTGACAGTGCATGGATGAGCATGACACCAGCGTGGTTACGTGTGCCGGTTAGCGCACGCTCACCACGCGTTGCACCATTCCGGATCAGGCGCGCTGGCGCAGTTGCCGGCTATACCCGTGCACCTCATCGATCAGGTGCGTCACATGATCCGGCGAGGTGAATTGCGAAATGCCATGCCCCAGGTTGAACACGTGTCCGTCAGAGCTGCCGCTGGCGGCGTAATCGTCCAGTACGCGGCGCGCTTCGGCGCGTACGGCCTCGGGCGGTGCGAACAGCACGATCGGGTCGAGATTGCCCTGCAGGGCGCAGCGGCCGCCCGTGCGTGCGTGCGCGCGGGCCAGGTTGACGGTCCAGTCCACGCCCAGCGCGTCCGCGCCGGTGGCAGCCAGGTCCTCGAGCCACAGCCCGCCGCCCTTGGTAAACAGGATCACCGGGATCTGCTGGCCGTTGTGGCTGCGCTTGAGCTGGTCGACCACGCGCTGCATGTAGGCCAGCGAGAAGGTCTGGTAGATGCCGTCGGCCAGCGCGCCCCCCCAGGAGTCGAACACCATGACGGCCTGCGCCCCGGCTTCGATCTGCGCGTTCAGGTATTGCGCCACGGCGGTGGCGTTGATCTCCAGGATGCGGTGCATCAAATCGGGCCGGCTGTAGAGCATCGACTTGACGGTGCGGTAGTCGTCCGAGCCACGGCCTTCGACCATGTAGCAGGCCAGCGTCCACGGACTACCGGAAAAGCCGATCAGCGGCACACGCTGCTGGCCATCCTGCACGAGGGCGCGGCGGATTTCGGAGACGGCATCGAATACATACTGCAGTTCGTGCATGTCGGGCACGGCCAGGCGGGCCACATCGTCCTCGGTCCGCAGTGGATGCGCGAAACGCGGTCCCTCGCCTTGCTCGAACGATAGGCCAAGACCCATGGCGTCCGGCACGGTCAGGATGTCGGAAAACAGAATGGCGGCGTCGAGCGGAAAACGATCGAGCGGCTGGAGCGTCACTTCCGTGGCGTAGGCCGGATTCTTGGCCAGGCCCAGGAAGCTGCCGGCGCGCGCGCGCGTGGCGTTGTACTCCGGGAGATAACGGCCGGCCTGGCGCATCAGCCAGACGGGGGTATATTCGGTGGGTTCGCGGCGCAGGGCGCGCAGGAACGTATCGTTACGCAAAACAGTCATGGGCATCCTTCAGTTGCCCGCCATTCTACGGTATGCGGGGCCCGGACGGCACGATCCGGCCCCCCTGCGCTCAGGTATCCGGCAGCAGCGTCCGGAATGCCGCGGCGGTCCGCTCCATCCATTGCCGCGCGCGGGCGCTGTGAACCTGCAGGCGGGCAAAGCTGTGCGTCATGCCGCTGGCCTCGAGGCACACGACCTGTGCGCCATGCTCGACGAGAAAATCGGCATACTGCAGGCCGTCGTCGCGCAGCACATCATGGCCGGCGACCACCATCACGGTATCCGGCGGAATACCTTGCGGGGCAGCGGCCAGCAGGTTCAGGCGGGAATCGGGATGAGCGCCGCCCTGTGCGAGCGCCTCGGCACCGATGAATAGCGCCCAGTACGCACGCATCTCCTCGCGCGTCAGGCCGGGTCCATCGGCAAAGGCTGCATAGCTGTCACTGCCGAACGCAGGGGTGACGGCTGGATAGATCAGCAACTGTGCATCGACCAGCCGGCCGGTACTCTGGCTTGCCCGCAGGTTGGCGCGCAGCCCGGCCTGTGCGGCCAGATGCGCGCCCGCGCTGTCGCCGCCGACAGCCAGCCGGTCGGTGCGGCAGCCCAGCGCCGCACGCTGGCCGGCGAGGTATTCGAGGGCTGCCAGCGCATCCTCGCACGGTACGGGGAACGGATGCTCGGGCGCCAGCCGGTAGTCCACGCTGACCACCGTGCAACCGGTATCGTGGGCAAGCATGGCGCAGATCGCGGCATGGGTCTGCGGCGATCCGACGGCCCAGCCTCCGCCATGGAAATACACGAGAAGTGGCGGTGGAGCGGTGCACGGCTGCCGTGACCGGAACATCAACGCACCAAGCTTCGCATCTGACAGCGGAAGTAAGAGCTCGCTGACATCGGCAAGACTAGTCCAGTCGGCCGGGCTCATGGCCACCACGTCGCGCATGCGTTGGCGCTGCGCCGCCATGTCGGCGGGCTCGGGCAGCGCTGCAAAACGCTGTGCCACCGCAGCGTAATAGGCCAGCAGTTGGGGATCGACTGCCATGGTCAGGCGCTCGCACAAAACCGCGCGGTAGGCGGCGTCATGGTCATCACAGGCCTCATGCCAGTGCGCCAACCGCGCTCAGTCGCATATGCTCGATCTTGCTGCAGTGATCCTGCACGGCCAGAAGCCCCGCAGCCCGCGCCGCCTCGACCGCATCGTCGTTGACAATGCCGAGTTGCAGCCAGACGCCGCGCGCGCCGCTGGCGATGGCCTCGGCCACGACCGGCGGCACATCCTCGGCCTTGCGGAAAATATCCACCCAGTCGATGCGGCCGCCCTCGGCGGCCAGCGCCTGCGCGGCCTCAGCCAGGGTGGCGTGGCAGGGTTCGCCGAGAATCGCCTGGCCGGCGAAGGCCGGATTCACCGGCACGATGCGATAGCCATGGCGCTGCAGATAAGCGGCGACATCCAGGCTGGGACGTCCGGGCTTGCCGGACAGCCCCACCACCGCCACCGTACGCCAACCCAGCATGGTGCGCACCGCCTGTTGTTCGAGATGCATGCGTTCGTTCATCCTTTCTCCTCGTCCTGGCGTGCCGGCTCACCCCGCACGCATGCGCCAAGCTGCGCGAATCCGACCGGTGCACGAAAGCTGCCCTGCACGTACGGACCCACCGCATATGGCGCGTAATACATCACCACCCCTTTGCCATACCAGACGAACGGCAGACCCGCGTTGCGCCATGCCTTGTCGTCAAGCGCCCCGGCCGGCGCCTGGCTTGCCCCCTGCCGGCGCAGGACATCGACCAGCCGCCGGTTCAAGGTGTCGCGGCAAGCCGGCGTCGTGTCGAGAATGTCACCGAGCGTAACCGACTCATAGCCCTGGGACGTCTTACGCCAGTTGCCGGCGGCGTAGGTGGAGTTGCCGTGCGCGCCGCCGCTGAAGAACCAGAACGTGCGCAGTAGGCTGACACGCTCGCGGTCCAGCCAGGCGATCTCGATGCCATTGCGGCACTCCACCATGCCGGCCCGGCAGGCTGTCATGCGCATCGTCTGGATTAGCTTGTCGATCGCTGCGTCTCCGGTGACCGGATAACGCTCGGTCAGTGTTACGTTGTCGCGCTGGAATACCTGTTCGCGGTATTGCGCCGCCTGACGCAGGCTCACTGGCAGCGGTTGCGCGCCACCCGCCCCCGTCCATTCGCCAGCAATGGACCGGCCATCGCGCTCCAGCCGGCCGACTAGGCGCCCGGCCTCGCGCCGGAACGCATGGCCCTGCTCGTCGAGACCGACTTCCCAGACGCGCCAGTCGATCCGCCCCTGTTGCGGCGCAGCGCCTTCCAGCAGCAGACGCCCCGCAGCAGGCACCGGTCCATAGCGCACTGTGCCAGCGACGCGTTCGCGTCGGTCGCTGGTACGCTCCCCCACGGCTTCTGCCGGCAGGGGCGCGCCCTCGGCGGGCTCGCGAAAGATGGTCAGGGCGATGCTGGTTTTTTCGTCGAGCATGCCCTGCCACAGTGCGCCGACCGGTTGCGAAGGCGCGCTGGCGGGGCGATTCGGTGGCACGGCGGGGGCGCTGGCCACTGGTTGTGCCACGGCGTCGACACCACTGACCAGAAACAGCGGCAGCAGCCAGGCAGCACGCAGGCGCTGTGGCCAGGCATCAAACGAAGCGGAAAAAATCGGGGAAATGCGCGCGGAACGTGCGGCGGACGAGGAGAACATGCCCCTATTCTACCGAGCACACGGTGCAATGCGAACCGTGCAGCGGAATGGCTTGCAGCAGGCTCGACTTGCCCCTCGTGTGGACAGGACTGCTCACCTTGCAAAGACTTGCATAAAGTCACACTTTGTTACTTTATCCGCTGCTTTCTTCCCGCACAATGCTTTCAATGCAAGCGATCGTGCTGGCTTTGTCGGAAAACGGCATCTTCGGCGCACGCTTCGTGATTTACCCCCTCCCTCCGAACTTGACCCCTCGAAGGGAATTCCCGTCCGCGCGGTGCCGTCAGGCCCGCGCGCTTTTTTTTGTGCATCGTCCGTGGATCGCGCGGCTGGCTGGGTTCGTGGCCGCGCTCGTGAGTGCTTGGACCGCCCGCCCCCGGCTGCGCGGCCCGGCAACGTTTCAAACTCCCCTGCCCTCTCGGCCCCTCCACCACGCCTCGAATCCTTCTGCTGCTGTGATGGCACGTCTGCGCCAGCCCGCAGCGGTCCGCTCAAGCTTATGCCGCACTGCCTGACGTGCGGCTGGCGCGAGCCTCTTCCTGGCGCAGCCAGCCCAAGCCAGCACGCGTTTCGGCGCGCGGCCGATATTCGCACCCGACCCAGCCGATGTAGCCCAGTGCATCCATCGCCGCGAACAAGAACGGATAGTTCAGTTCGCCAATGTCCGGTTCATGCCGACCGGGTACGCCCGCGATCTGGATATGGCCGATGCGCGGCAGGCCGGCCTGCAGGCGCGTGGCGACGTTGCCCTCGCTCATCTGGCAATGATAGGCGTCGAACTGAACCTTGAGGTTCGGCAGATTGAGCGCCTCGCAGACCGACAGCGCCTCGTCCTGGAGGCTCAGAAAATAGCCTGGCATGTCGTGCTGGTTGATCGGCTCGATCATGATGTCGACATCCTGCTGGGCCGCCTCGCTGGCCGCCCACGCCAGATTGTCGAGATAGACATCGCGGCAATGATCGAGGTCGTCGCTGTCCTGCGGAATACCGGCCATCACGTGGATCCGTGGCGCCTGGAGGACGGCGGCATAGTCGAGCGCCAAGCGGATCCCCGCCCGAAATTCCTCGGCGCGCCCCGGCAATGCCGCGAGTCCACGCTCGCCAGCAGCCCAGTCGCCCGGCGGCGCATTGAACAGTACCTGCTCCAGCGCATGCTCTTCGAGGTGGCGCGCCAGCACGCCGGGATCGTATTCGTACGGGAACAGGTACTCGACACCTTCGAAGCCATCCGCTGCGGCGAGCGCGAAGCGTTCGAGGAACGGTGCCTCGGTGTACATCAACGAGAGATTGGCGGCAAAACGGGGCATGGGGTTCTCCAGACGACTGCCCGGCAACATGTGCGCGGGCCGATGACGGCATGATGCCATCCAGGAATTCGCAGGGTTTCGTGCTGCGCCATGAAAAAAGCAGCCCGCAGGCTGCCTTCTTCTTGAAGCGGATGCGACGTGCTCAGCGCTTGCGGCGCAGGCGGGCAATCGCCGCCAGTTGCGCGGCAGCCACTGCCAGCTCCGACTGGGCGCGTGCCAGGTCGAGTTCGCTGCTCTGGTTCTGCAGCGCCTCTTCAGCAGCGCGCTTGGCTTCGCTGGCCTTCGCCTCGTCCAGGTCCTTGCCGCGGATGGCGGTGTCGGCCAGCACGGTCACGAGGTTGGGTTGCACTTCCAGAATGCCACCGGCGACAAAGACGAACTCTTCGCTGCCTTCAGCACTTTCGATGCGCACCGCACCCGGCTTGATGCGAGTGATCAGCGGCGTGTGGCCGGGCAGGATACCCAGCTCGCCGGCCTCGCCAGGCAGGGCCACAAACTTGGCCTCGCCGGAGAAGATCGACGCTTCGGCGCTGACGACATCTACGTGAATGGTTGCCATTTCGGTTCCTCTCTGTATTCACCCTGTTCGCGGCAGCCCGCGACGCGGACCGCCACCACGCCCGCGCACGGAGCACGGGCATGGCACACGACAGACTGATTACAGCTTCTTGGCCTTCTCGAAGGCTTCGTCGATCGAGCCGACCATGTAGAACGCCTGCTCGGGCAGGTGATCGCACTCGCCATCGACCAGCATCTTGAAGCCGCGGATGGTTTCCTTCAGCGGCACGTACTTGCCCGGCGAACCCGTGAACACTTCGGCCACGTGGAACGGCTGCGACAGGAAACGCTGGATCTTACGCGCGCGGGACACGGCGAGCTTGTCTTCCGGCGACAGTTCGTCCATGCCCAGAATCGCGATAATGTCGCGCAGTTCCTTGTAGCGCTGCAGGGTCTGCTGCACACCGCGAGCCACTTCGTAGTGCTCCTGGCCGACGATCTGCGGGTCGAGCTGGCGCGAGGTGGAGTCGAGCGGGTCGACGGCGGGGTAGATACCCAGCGCAGCGATGTCACGCGACAGCACGACGGTCGAGTCGAGGTGCAGGAAGGTGGTGGCAGGCGACGGGTCGGTCAAGTCGTCCGCAGGGACGTACACGGCCTGGATCGAGGTGATCGAGCCGGTCTTGGTCGACGTAATACGCTCTTGCAGCTTACCCATTTCTTCCGCCAGCGTCGGCTGGTAGCCCACGGCAGAAGGCATACGACCCAGCAGTGCCGACACTTCGGTACCGGCCAGGGTGTAACGGTAGATGTTGTCGACGAAGAACAGGATGTCGCGGCCATCGTCACGGAAGCGCTCGGCCATGGTCAGGCCGGTCAGCGCCACGCGCAGACGGTTGCCCGGCGGCTCGTTCATCTGGCCGAATACCATGGCCACCTTGTCGAGCACGTTCGAGTCCTTCATTTCGTGGTAGAAGTCGTTGCCCTCACGGGTACGCTCGCCCACGCCTGCAAACACCGACAGGCCCGAGTGCTGCTTGGCGATGTTGTTGATCAGCTCCATCATGTTCACGGTCTTGCCGACGCCGGCGCCACCGAACAGGCCCACCTTACCGCCCTTGGCGAACGGGCAGACCAGGTCGATCACCTTGATGCCGGTTTCGAGCAGGTCGACGGAAGGCGACAGTTCGTCGAACTTCGGCGCCTTCTGGTGGATGCCGCGACGCTCGTCGCTGGCGATCGGACCGGCTTCGTCGATCGGGCGGCCGAGCACGTCCATGATGCGGCCCAGGGTGCCTTCACCGACCGGCACCGAGATCGGTGCGCCGGTACCCTTGACGGCCATGCCGCGGCGCAGGCCGTCGGAAGAACCGAGCGCAATGGTGCGCACGATACCGTCACCCAGCTGCTGCTGGACTTCGAAGGTCAGGCCTTTTTCCGCGAACGACTGCTCGTTGCTGTCTTCCAGCACGAGTGCGTCGTACACGTTGGGCATCGCGTCGCGCGGGAACTGGATGTCCACGACGGCGCCGATGCACTGAACAATATTTCCGATACTCATTTGTATCTCCAATAGCTTAAATTCTTGACACCGCGCCGTCAGACCGCGGCTGCGCCGCTGACGATTTCGGACAGTTCCTTCGTAATCGCTGCCTGACGGGTCTTGTTGTAGACCAGTTGCAGTTCGCCAATCACGTTCTTCGCGTTGTCCGAAGCCGCCTTCATTGCAACCATCCGGGCCGACTGTTCCGAAGCCATGTTCTCGGCCACGGCCTGGTACACCAGCGCTTCGACGTAGCGCACCAGCAATTCATCGACCACCGTCTGGGCATCCGGCTCGTAGATGTAATCCCACGAGTAGGCCTGCTTTTCGGCTTCGGTCTGGTTGAACTTGTCGGCGGTCAGCGGCAGCAGCTGTTCGACCATCGGTTCCTGCTTCATCGTGTTGATGAAGCGGGTGTAAGCGAGGTAGACGACGTCGATCTCGCCAGCGGCGAACGCGTCGAGCTGCACCTTGATCGCACCGATCAGTTTTTCCAGATGCGGCGTGTCACCGAGGTGCACCGCGTGCGAAACCACCTTGGCGTTGATGCGGCCCAGGAACTGCATGCCCTTCGTGCCGATGGCCGTCGACTGTGCATCGACGCCTTTGGCCTGAAGTTCGCGCAGGGTGTTGGTCACCGTACGCAGCACGTTGGTGTTCATGCCGCCGCATAGCCCCTTGTCGGTCGTCACGACGATCAGGCCGGCGCGCTTGACTTCGCGCGACTCCATGAACGGATGACGGTACTCGGGGTTGGCCTGCGCCATGTGCGCAGCAATATTGCGCACCTTTTCCGCATAGGGACGGGCGTGACGCATCCGTTCCTGCGCCTTGCGCATCTTGGATGCGGCGACCATCTCCATCGCCTTGGTGATCTTGCGCGTGTTTTGCACGCTCTTGATCTTGGTTCGAATTTCTTTCGTTCCGGCCATCTCTTTCTCTCCGTGGGGGCCGCATCAATGCATCATGCGGCCCTTGGAATTCCTCCGGTTAGAACGATGCAGACTTCTTGTATGCCTCGATCGCGGCACGCAGGGCGGCTTCATCTTCCTTGCTGAGGTCCTTGGTGTCCTCGATGCGGTTGATGAGGTCGGCGTGGCGGGTCTTCAGCTCGTCGTGCAGGCCCTTTTCGAAAGCCAGGACGTTCTTGACATCCAGATCGTCCAGGTAGCCGTTGTTGGCGGCGTACAGCGTCGCGGCCAGCTGCCACACCTGCAGCGGCTGGTACTGCGGCTGCTTGAGCAGTTCGGTCACGCGGCGGCCGCGTTCGAGCTGCTTGCGGGTGGCATCGTCGAGGTCGGAAGCAAACTGCGCGAACGCAGCCAGTTCACGATACTGCGCGAGGTCGGTACGGATACCGCCCGACAGCTTCTTGATGACCTTGGTCTGGGCGGCACCACCGACGCGCGACACCGAGATACCGGCGTTGATAGCGGGACGGATACCGGCGTTGAACAGGTCGGTTTCCAGGAAGATCTGGCCGTCGGTAATCGAGATCACGTTGGTCGGCACGAAGGCGGACACGTCACCAGCCTGGGTTTCGATGATCGGCAGTGCCGTCAGCGAACCGGTCTTGCCCTTCACGGCGCCGTTGGTGAACTTCTCGACGTAATCAGCGTTCACGCGAGCCGCGCGTTCGAGCAGGCGCGAGTGCAGGTAGAACACGTCACCCGGGTAGGCTTCGCGGCCCGGCGGGCGGCGCAGCAGCAGCGAGACCTGACGATAGGCCCACGCTTGCTTGGTCAGGTCGTCGTACACGATCAGGGCGTCTTCGCCGCGATCGCGGAAGTATTCACCCATCGTGCAGCCGGCGTAGGCCGACAGGTACTGCATGGCGGCGGAGTCCGATGCCGAGGCAGCCACCACGATGGTGTATTCGAGCGCGCCGTTCTCTTCGAGCTTGCGCACCACGTTGGCGATCGTCGAGGCTTTCTGGCCGATTGCGACATACACGCAATACATGCCCTTGCCTTTCTGGTTGATGATCGCGTCGACAGCCACGGCGGTCTTGCCGGTCTGGCGGTCGCCAATGATCAGCTCACGCTGGCCACGGCCGATCGGCACCATCGAGTCGACCGACTTCAGGCCGGTCTGCACCGGCTGGCTCACGGACTGACGTGCGATCACGCCCGGCGCGACCTTTTCGATCACGTCGCTTTCCTTGGCGTTGATCGGGCCCTTGCCGTCGATCGGCTGACCCAGCGCGTTCACCACGCGGCCCAGCAGTTCCTTGCCCACGGGCACTTCGAGAATGCGGCCCGTGCACTTCACGGCGTCGCCTTCGGAGATGTGTTCGTAGTCACCCAGCACCACGGCGCCGACAGAGTCGCGCTCAAGGTTCAGCGCGAGGCCGAACGTGTTGCCCGGGAATTCCAGCATTTCGCCCTGCATCACGCCAGACAGGCCGTGCACGCGGCAAATACCGTCGGTCACGGAAATCACCGTGCCCTGGTTACGCACTTCAGCGTCTGCGCCAAGGCCGGAGATGCGGCTCTTGAGCAGTTCGCTGATTTCAGAGGGGTTCAGTTGCATCTGGATGCTCCTAATTCTGTATGGTCAGGTCACGCCGTGAGCGAAACCTGCATCTGGGCAAGACGCGCCCGCACCGAGCTATCGAGGACCTCGTCGCCGACCCGGACACGCACGCCGCCGATCAGCGACGGATCAACCGCCACGGATGGCTGCAGCTTCTTGCCGAATTTGCGTTCGAGCGCGGCCACGAGTTCGGCCAGCTGCTGTCCTTCGAGCGGGAATGCGCTCGTGATCTCGGCGTCGTCCGCGCCCTCGCTGGCATTCTTCAGGTCATGGAACTGTTCGGCAATTTCCGGCAGAACCGTCAGGCGGTCGTTTTCGACCAGCATGTTGACGAAGTTCTTCGCTTCGTCCGTCACCGGAGACTTGAGCGCCGACAGGAACAGCGCGGCCACCTCGGCACCCGGCACGTTCGGATTGTCGGCAATTGCCTTCATGTCCGGATGCGCAGCAAGCTGCGACATCTCGGACACCAGCTCGGCCCATGCCCCGAGATTCCCTGCCTTGGCGACGCGGAACAGCGCCTCTGCATATGGACGGGCAATGGTTGCGAGTTCTGCCATGATTAGAGCTCAGCCTTGAGTTGATTCAACAGGTCGGCATGCGCCTGTGCGTTGACTTCACGCTTGAGGATCTGCTCTGCACCCTTGACAGCCAGCGCCGCCACTTCGTCGCGCAGGGTTTCGCGCGCGCGGGTGACTTGCTGCTCGGCTTCTGCCTTGGCCTGCGCGATGATGCGGGCGGCTTCGGCCTGGGCGTTGTGCTTGATCTCATCGGCCGACAGCTGCGCGCGCTTTTCGGCATCAGCGATACGCTGGGCGCCTTCGGTGCGGGCTTCGGTCAGTGCCTGTTCAGCACGTTTGTTGGCGCTTTCCAGATCGGCCTTGCCCTTTTCGGCAGCAGCCAGACCATCAGCGATCTTTTTCGCGCGTTCGTCGAGCGCCTTCACCAGCGGCGGCCAGATGAACTTGGCAACAACCCACCACAGGATGAAGAACACGACCATCTGCGCAAATAGCGTTGCGTTCAGATTCATGGTGTGTTCCTTTCGGTAATGTATGACAGATCAATGCGCAAGGCGGCGAGGCATTTTGCCTGGCCGCCTGGACGCACCGGACAGACCGAAAAGATTTACTTGATGACCGACAGCAGCGGGTTGGCGAAGGCGAACAGCATGGCCACACCAACACCGATCAGGAACGCAGCGTCGATCAGGCCGGCCAGCAGGAACATCTTGGTTTGCAGCGGGTTCATCAGTTCAGGCTGACGTGCGCACGCTTCGATGTACTTGCCGCCCATCAGTGCGATACCCAGACAGGCACCGATAGCACCCAGACCGATGATGATACCGATGGCGATGGCGGTCGAACCTTGGATGGCGGCGAGAAACTCTTGCATGATAACTCCTTAATTTAAAAGACTAAGAACCAGAAAAACCAAAAATCAAACTTGCGAATTCAACGAAACCGGATCAGTGATGATCGTGTGCCTGACCCAGGTACACCAGCGTCAGCATCATGAAAATGAAGGCTTGCAGCAGAATCACCAGGATGTGGAAAATGGCCCAGGCAGCGCCGGCGATGACGTGGCCAACGAAGCCCAGCACGCTCAGGTCGAGGCCCATGGTCCAGATGCCGCCCAGCAGTGCGATCAGCAGGAACACCAGTTCGCCGGCGTACATGTTGCCGAACAGCCGCATACCGAGCGAGACGGCCTTGGCCAGGAATTCAATGATGTTCAGGATCAGGTTGAACGGCGCCAGGTACCACTTCGCGCCGAACGGGGCGGACAGCAGTTCATGCGCAAAACCGCCGGCGCCCTTGGCCTTGAAGCTGTAGTAGATCATCAGGACCAGCACGGCGAACGACATGCCGAATGTGGCGTTCAGGTCGGTAGTCGCCACCGCCTTGTGGTGCGGGAGGTGCACGCCGAACAGCTCGAGCAGCAGGTTGGCGCCATATACCCAGTCCACCGGCACGAGGTCCATGGTGTTCATCAGGATGATCCAGATAAAGACCATCAGGGCAAGCGGAGCAATGTAGGAACGGTCGCCATGCACGATGGCCTTGGCTTGGTCGTCGACCATCTCGACGATCATCTCGACGAACGCCTGGAAGCGGCCCGGAACGCCGGAAGTGGCGCGGCGGGCGGCCATGCCGAGGAACAGCAGCGTGATTACGCCGCAGATGATGGACCAGACAATGGTGTCGTAGTTGAGTACCGAGAAATCCACCACGGACAGCTGCTTGCCGCCGACGGAATTCAGGTTCTGCAAGTGCTCCGAAATGTATTCGGACGGTGTCGGCGCGTGAACCGCTCCGTGCGCTGCGTTTGCCATATCAAACAACCCAAAAATGACGAAATCTGCAAGTCGAACCTTGGTTCGACCCTGTGCACTCCGCGTTCCGGCGTTCGTTCGGCGCAGCCTCAGGCTGCGAACGGGCCACTTTGGCGGCCACGTTACGTGGACGGAACAAGGCGTGCGGTAATCTAGCGCAACGGAGTGTCATGTCCATGACACACCTGTGCGGCATGTGTTTCAACTGCAGGCCCCGGCAAACAGGCCTGCCGGCGGCCGCTGCGGGCCATTACGGGCGTGCTCAGCGCAACACCAGGGCGATCCACAGCATTTTCAATGCCAGCAGGAAGGTCACCAGCATCGCCGGCCAATCCATCGAGCCATACAACATGCTCGCCGCGATCAGCATGCCCAGCGTGATGACGATCTTGAGCATCTCGCCCAGAATCAGCCCACCCACCGTCGGCCTGTGCTGCGTCAGCGCCAGCCGCAGCGCGAACACTGCATTCGGGATCACCACACAGGCACCACCGATCAGGGCCGACACCGCCGCGGCTTCCGCCGCGCCCCCGGTCATATGACGCACGGCATACCAGACCAGCATGGCCAGCACCGTCACGCCGAGCTGCAACGCAACGACACGGAACGGCGTCATGCGCGCCGGCCGCAGGGCCGTCTCGCCAAACAGGGCGACGGCTTCCTGATGCGTCAGGGGCGGACGTTCATCCTGCTCCGGATCATCGCTTCGCCGGACTGTATCCGGCTGCTTGCCGGAAGCGGCGTGAGCGTGGGCATCTGCTGGTTTCATCGCCGGGCCACCAGGCCGCACCGGAATTGAAACCGCACGATTTTACGGGACAAGGGGTGGGGAGTCAATGTGGAACGGGGCGGGGGCTGGATCCCGCCCCCGGACCCCCGGCAGGCCGCTCAGGCACTGGCAGCATCCGCGCCGTCCAGCGGCGCGCGCAGGCGCAGCAGCACGCCATCCAGCTCGTCGTTGCCACTGAACTGCACGGTCAGCTGGCCTTTGCCCTTCACCCCGACCTTGATCTGCACATTGAGACCCAGGATATCGGACAGTTCTTCTTCGAGCCGCGCGATATCGCGGCCGCCCTTGCCTGACTGGCGCACCGCCTTGAGATCGAACGGCTTGAGCGTGGATGCCACAAGCTTCTCGGTCTCGCGTACGGAGAGGCGCTTGTTGACGATCTGGTTGGCCAGTGTGATCTGGTTGGCGCCATCGACAGCCAGCAGTGCACGTGCATGGCCCATGTCGAGATCGCCGGCCATCAGCATGGTCTGCACCGGCGGGGCGAGGTTGAGCAGGCGCAACAGATTCGAGACCGCGCTGCGCGAGCGGCCGACGGACTCAGCCGCCTGCTCGTGTGTGAAATGGAACTCGCGGATCAGGCGGGCGATGCCCTGCGCCTCTTCCAGCGGGTTCAGGTCTTCGCGCTGGATGTTCTCGATCAGCGCCATGGCTGCGGCGGCTTCGTCCGCGACGTCCTTGATCAGCACCGGCACGGCCTGCAGGCCAGCCAGCCGCGCGGCGCGGAAGCGACGCTCACCGGCGATGATCTCGAAGCGCTGATGCCCGTCCACCGGACGCACCAGGATCGGCTGCATCAGTCCCTGCGCGCGGATGCTGGCCGCCAGTTCCTGCAATGCGCCCTCATCCATGCGAGTGCGGGGCTGGTATTTGCCCGGCTGCATCTGGTCCAGCTGCAGCACGGTCGGCGCCCCCTCCTGCTTCACGGCCTCGACGATCTCGGCCGAACCGCCGAGCAGCGCCTCCAGTCCGCGTCCCAATCCTTTTTTCTTGGCTGCACTCATTTCTTCACCTGCTTCAATTCATATTCTGGACACGCGCGATCAGCTCGGCGCCGAAGGCGAGATACGCCTTGGCACCCTTGGATGCGCCATCGAAAGCCAATCCCGGCATGCCGTAGGACGGCGCTTCGGCGAGCCGCACATTACGCGGGATCACCGTCTGGAACACCTTGTCGCCAAAATGCGCCTCGAGCTGTGCGGACACCTGCTGCTGCAGTGTCACGCGCGGGTCGAACATGACGCGCAGCAGGCCGATGACCTTGAGCTCGCGGTTCAGGTTGGCATGCACCTGTTTGATGGTGTTGACCAAGTCAGAGAGCCCCTCCAGCGCAAAGTACTCACACTGCATCGGCACGATCACGCCATGGGCGGCACACAAGCCGTTCAGCGTCAGCAACGACAGCGACGGCGGGCAGTCGATCAACACGAGATCGTAGCTGTCACGCACCTCGGCGAGCGCCTCCCGGAGGCGCATCTCGCGCCGTTCGAGGTCGACCAGCTCGACTTCCGCGCCCGCCAGCTCGCGGTTGGCCGGCAGGACATCGTACTTGCCGGATTCGGAGTGCTGACGGGCCTCGGGAATCGTTGCGAGGCCAACCAGCACCTGATACACGCTGCGCTCGAGGTGCTGCTTGTCGATGCCAGAGCCCATCGAGGCATTGCCCTGGGGATCCAGATCAACCAGCAGCACGCGCTGCCCCTGCGCCGCGAGGCTGGCTGCGAGGTTCACCGTGGTGGTGGTTTTGCCGACGCCGCCCTTCTGGTTTGCCACTACGAAAATCTTGGTCATATCATCCCGATTTGTTCGACAAACGAACAGGCGCACAAGCCCCTGCCCCATCCCGGTCCGCGGCCGCAGCCGCCCACCGCCATTTCAGCCCGCCCGGCCGATCACGATCAGGTGCCGTTCGGCATCCAGCTCCGGCACTTCCAGCCGTTCGATCGCTGTCACCACCCAGCCGGCCGGCAGCGCGGCCGCTTCGGCTCCGGGGTGCACCCCCTTCATGGCCACAAAATGCCCGCCTGGCGCAAGCAGGTGGCCCGCCCAGGTCACGAAATCGGCCAGGTCGGCGAAGGCTCGCGAGGTGATCACCCCAAAGCCCTGCGCATCCTGCAATTGCTCGACCCGACCCCAGTGCACATGGACGTTGCGCAGCGCGAGCTCAGCCTTGCATTGCGTCAGGAAGGCCGTCTTTTTCTGCACGATGTCGACCATCGTCACGTCGAGCGCGGGAGCGGCGATGGCCAACGGTATGCCTGGCAACCCGCCGCCCGAGCCTACATCCAGCACGCGTGGCGGGGTGTCGGCAAGCGTTGCCCAGCGCACCAGATGCGGGACTGCGGCCAGCGAGTCAAGCAGATGGTGCGTCAGCATATCGTCGGCCTTGCGGATCGCCGTCAGGTTGTAGACACGATTCCACTTGGCCAACAATGCCTGGTAGGCGAGCAGGCTGGCGAGCTGCGAGTCATCAAGGGACAGGCCGAGTGCTGCGGCGCCCGCCTGCAGGCGCTCTGTCGGTTCAAGAATAGCTGGCATTCAGGCCGCTTCCTGGCCGGTGCCGCGACGACGCCCCGCCCCTTTCTTGAGATGGACCAGCAAGAGCGAAATCGCTGCCGGCGTCACCCCCGACAGGCGCGAAGCCTGGCCCAACGTTTCTGGCCGATGCTGCATCAGGCGCTGGCGCACTTCGAATGACAGGCCGCGCACGGCTTCGTAGTCGAATGCCTCGGGCAACCGCAAGTTCTCATTGGCCTCCAGACGCTCGACCTCGGCTGCCTGGCGATCGATATAGCCCTGGTATTTCACGCCGATCTCGACCTGCTCCACGATCTGACCGAGACCCGCAGCATCGTCGGCGAGCGGCGTCGGCGAGGCAAAGCGCCCGGCCTGTACCGCCATGAGATCTGCATAGTGCACATTGGGCCGACGCAGCAGGTCGGCGAGGGTATATTCATGCTCGATAGCCTTCCCCAGCAGCGGAATGGCGATCTCGGCAGGGAAGCTGGCAGGATTAATCCAGGTCGACTTCAGGCGTTCTGTTTCACGTGAAACAGCGTCGCGTTTGCGATTGAACGCGTCCCAACGGACATCGTCGACCACACCCAGTGCGCGGCCGATCTCGGTCAGGCGCATGTCGGCATTGTCTTCCCGCAGGCTCAGGCGGAACTCCGCGCGGCTGGTGAACATGCGATACGGCTCGGTCACGCCGCGCGTCATCAAATCATCGACCAGCACACCAAGGTAGGCCTGATCGCGGCGCGGCGACCAGGGCTCCAGGCTCCTGGCTCGCCGTCCAGCGTTGATGCCGGCGAGCAACCCTTGGGCAGCGGCTTCTTCATAGCCAGTGGTACCGTTGATCTGGCCGGCAAAGTACAGCCCGCTCAGCGCACGGGTCTCGAGCGTGCTCTTAAGTGCACGCGGATCGAAGTAATCGTATTCGATGGCATAGCCGGGCCGCAGGATATGGGCCTGCTCCAGCCCGCGCATGGAGTGGATCAGTTCCAGCTGCACATCGAACGGCAGACTCGTGGACACGCCATTTGGATAGAACTCATGGGTATCCAGGCCTTCCGGCTCCAGGAAGATCTGGTGGCTATCCTTGGCGGCGAAGCGGTGGATCTTGTCTTCGATGCTGGGGCAATAACGCGGCCCCACCCCGTCGATCACGCCGGTGTACATCGGCGAACGGTCCAGCCCGGCGCGAATGATGTCGTGCGTCCGGGAATTGGTATGCGTCACCCAGCACGGCACTTGGCGCGGGTGCTGGTCGGCACGCCCCAGGAACGAGAACACCGGCACCGGATCGAGATCGCCGGGCTGCTCTTCCAGGACTGAGAAATCAATGGTACGCCCATCGATGCGCGGCGGCGTCCCGGTCTTGAGCCGCCCTTGCGGCAGCTTGAGCTCCTTGAGCCGCGCCGACAGGGTCAATGCAGCCGGATCCCCGGCACGCCCACCCACATAGTTGTTCAGGCCGACGTGGATCTTGCCGTCCAGGAAGGTGCCCGCCGTGAGCACCACTGCGGCAGCCCGGAAGCGGATACCCACCTGGGTGATGGCCCCGACCACGCGATCACCCTCGACCATCAGGTCATCGACCGCCTGCTGGAAGAGGTACAGATTGGGCTGGTTTTCCAGCCGATGGCGGATCGCCGCGCGATACAGGACGCGGTCGGCCTGCGCCCGGGTGGCCCGGACGGCCGGACCCTTGCTGGAATTGAGGATCCGGAACTGGATGCCCGCCTCATCCGTCGCCGCGGCCATGGCACCGCCCATGGCGTCGACTTCCTTGACCAGATGACCCTTCCCGATCCCGCCGATGGACGGATTGCAGCTCATCTGCCCCAAGGTCTCGATATTGTGGGTCAGCAGGAGAGTCTGGCACCCCATGCGGGCGGCCGCAAGCGCGGCCTCTGTCCCCGCATGGCCACCGCCGACCACAATCACGTCGAATTCTTTCGGATAAAGCATAGGACCTCCCCCTTGGAGGCACATTGGCAACAAGAGGGGGAATTATACCGACAATCGAATTCGCGCCGGCTGTTTCACGTGAAACACGGCGTTTCTACGCGAGGAATTGTTCCACGTGAAACAGCACCCTCGCCGCTTGCGGTTCTTATCCTCGCAGGAAAGCGTCGTAGGCCGTCTTGAGGATCAGCGCCAGCACCACGAAAATGAACACCTTTCGCACGAACCCGCTGCCGTGCTTGAGTGCCAGCCGGCTGCCCACCTGACTGCCCGCGACATTGCCCACCGCCATGATCAGACCGAGCTGCCACCAGATATGCCCTTTCGCGGCCAGCAGCAGCAGCGCCGCCAGGTTGGTGGCCAGGTTGACGAACTTGGTCGACACCGAAGCATGCAAAAAGTCATAACCGAAGATCCGCACAAAGGCGATCATCAGGAAACTGCCCGTGCCCGGCCCAAAGATACCGTCGTAGAAACCAATCACGATGCCCACGCCAATCGCCGCCCAGCGCTCTGCCCGTCCGCTCAGCGAGGGTGCATGCTCGGTCCCCAGGTTTTTCTTGGCCACGGTGTAGCCCAACAACAGCAGCAGGACAAACGGCAGCGCCTTGCGCAGAGGGTCGGCCGGGATCAGGGTCAGCGCATAGGCGCCCAGCATGGAAAACAGGAAGGCAGCGACAATCGCGGGGCCGGTGGCGCCCCAGTACACGCGTACGCGTCGGCCATAGCGCCAGGCAGCGGCTGCGGTGCCCGACATGGCAGCCACCTTGTTGGTGCCGATCAGGGTCGCGGGGGAGAGATTGGGATAGGCCGAAAACAGTGCGGGGATCTGCACCAGACCACCGCCGCCGGCGACAGCGTCGATCAGGCCGGCAAGGAATGCGGCCGCCGCAAGAAATGCGAGTTCCATAAGGGACGATACGGGAGAAACAGGGAAAGGACGAAAAGCAGGAAAACAGCGGTCACGCCAATTGTTTGCCAGTTGCAGCGGCATGGTGGCGCCACATTCCGGGGCCGGAGACAAATCCGGCGCCGGCAGCAAGCGCGGGGGCCACGACGCCATCCTCCAGCAACAGGTGCAGTATGCCATGCGCCGCCGCATAACCGATGGCGGCGCCGAGCAACATTGCGACGTGTGGGTCGTGCCCCACACTGTCAGTCACCAGAGCGCACCTGCCGCCTTCCCGCAGACTCAGAAAAAAGGACAACGCCAGCGCCGCCACGGGTTGCCCACCCTCACGGATCAGCAGGCAGCAACCACGCTCGGGGTGGCGCACCAGCTGTTCAAGCGCCCCGCTCGTACGGAACGCCGGCTGGATGGCAACGTTCGGTTGTTGCAGCCACAGCGCTGCCAGTCCGGGGAGGTCGTCAATGCCCGCAAGCGAAACGGCGGGCCAGGAAGAAGGGGGTGAAGGGTCGGTCGCAAGCATCTCTGCATCCGTAAGGCGGCCAGCACGCCGGCACAAATCAATAAAAAAAGCGTTGTCAGGAAACCCTGACAACGCTCTCTGTCTCCATGCCGATACCGCCGTGCGGTCCGTGCTTTTTTGATCTGTCTCCTCGCCTCCGCCTGATATCCTGCGGCAACCGATGGCCGAAATTTACAGGGGCCGGCGACGTAGGACAACCTAGAACAAACCCTAGTAGCCACAATCGTTTGCGTTTCGCCTGTATTCCGGCGGAAAAAACTGTGGTATTGCAGCGATCTCCCGCCATCATGCGCCGTCCGCACGCCGGCGCTGGCGGTCCTCGATGATCATCTCGCTGGCCTTCTCGGCAATCATGATGGTCGGCGAATTGGTATTGCCCGAAGGTATCGTCGGCATCACGGATGCGTCCGCGATCCGCAAACCGGGAACGCCACGCACGCGCAGACGGCTGTCCACCACCGCGCCAGGGTCCTCGGCAGGTCCCATGCGGCAGGTTCCCACCGCATGGAAAATCGTCGTACCGATTTCCGCGGCGGCCTGCGCCAGCGCTTCATCGGTCTGCATATTCGCACCAGGCAGCCACTCCTCCGGCCGGTACTTCGCCAGTGGCTCCGCTTCGACAATGCGCCGTGTCAGCCGCAGGGCATCGACTGCGATGCGGCGGTCTTCCTCGGTATCCAGGTAATTCGGGGCAATGCACGGCGCGCTGTGCGAATCCGGGCTGGTGATGTGGACCGTGCCGCGCGATGTGGGGCGGAGGTTGCAGACGCTCGCGGTAATGGCATCGAAGGTATGCAGCGGATCGCCAAAGGCATCGAGGGACAGCGGCTGCACGTGGTATTCCAGGTTGGGCCGCACCTGCGCGCCGTCGGAGCACGCAAACAGCCCCAGCTGGGAGGGTGCCATGCTCATCGGCCCGCTCTGGTTGAAGGCATACTGGAGACCAATCCGCAGCTTGCCCAGCCAGCTCGCCGAAGCCGTATTGAGCGTGCGCGCGTCACGCACCTTGATCACGCTGCGCAGCTGCAGGTGATCCTGCAGGTTCTCGCCCACCCCGGGCAGGTCGTGCTGGATCGCAATCCCCAAGGCGCTCAGCCGGCGGGCATCGCCGATACCCGAGAGCTCGAGCAGTTGCGGCGTATTGATCGCACCAGCGGCCACGATCACCTCTTCATCCGCCAACGCACTGTAGGCCCCGCCGCCACCAGAGTAGTCCACGCCCGTGCAGCGCCCCTCCTCGAAACGCAGGCGCTCGACGTGCGCACCGGTGATGAGCGTCAGGTTGGGCCGTTCCGATGCCTTGCGCAGGAATGCCTTGGACGTGTTCCAGCGCAGGCCCTTGCGCTGGTTGACCTCGAAATACCCGACGCCGAAGTTGTCGCCACGATTGAAGTCGTCGGTACGGGGAATGCCCGCTGCCTCGGCAGCCGCCATGAAAGCTTCGAGAATGTCCCAGCGCAGCCGCTGGGCCTCCACGCGCCACTCGCCGCCGGCACCGTGGAAGTCGCTCGCGCCGAGGTGATGGTCCTCGCTGCGGCAGAACAGCGGCAGGACCGCATCCCAGCGCCAGCTGTCGTCCCTGGTCAAGGCCGCCCAGCCGTCGTAATCCTCGCGCTGGCCGCGCATATAGATCATGCCGTTGATCGAGGAGGAGCCACCCAGCACGCGCCCGCGCGGATAGCGCAACGACCGGCCGTTCAGGCCGGGTTCTTCGCGCGTGCGGTACATCCAGTCGGTACGTGGATTGCCGATGCAATAGAGATAGCCAACGGGGATATGGATCCAGTGATAGTCATCCTTGCCGCCCGCTTCCAGCAGCAGGACGTTAACATCCGGATCGCGCGTCAGGCGATTGGCCAGCACGCAGCCGGCGGAGCCCGCCCCGACGATGATGTAGTCGTATCGATCCATTACACGCCGTCCGCACCGGCGAAAGCGTGGTGCGCAGCGTGCGCGGCGTGTGAACAGGGGGATAGGGGCAAGGCGGGCAGCAGGTCGGGCAGCAGCATCACAAGGGTCTCCTGGTGGGTCGCGCGCGTCGCCATGTCCCGGGCCGGTGAAGCAACCGGGCCGTGAACCGCAGGTGCACCCAGGATGGAAAACTGGGCGGTCATGCGCGCGGTCCGTCGTCAGCCACAATATAAAGCATGTAGGGCAGCGCGCCGACATCCGTTACGACCGGAAACCAACCGCGTGCGAGCGCACGCCCCTACCCGCTGGCGTGATGCTTGCGCGCGCCCGGCGCGGTGGCGGATGCCGGCGCCATGTCATCCAGGATCGGGCACTCGGGACGGTCGTCGCCATGGCAATGGTTCGCCAGATGAGCCAATTGGGCGCGCATGGCCGTCAGTTCGGCAATGCGCTCGTCGAGCGCTGCGATATGGCGCAGCGTCAAGGCCTTGACATCGGCGCTGGCGCGCGAGCGATCCGTCCACAACGCCAGCAGTTGCCGGATCTCGTCCAGGGCGAAGCCCAACCGGCGTGCCCGTTCGACAAAACGCAAGGTATCCACCGCGTTCCCGTCGTAGCGGCGATAACCGCTATCGCTGCGGGCGCTCTCGGGCAGCAAGCCGATCGCTTCGTAGTGCCGGATACGCTTAGCCGATACACCGCTCTGGCGAGCAGCCTCTCCGATATTCATCGCTATCCTCCTGCCCGGCTGCAGCAGAACTGCGCCGGCGCTGGCGGCGCCGGACGCGCTCCGGCGCTTGTGTCATCATTCCTTTACCACTGCGGTGTACAAATCGTCCACAGCGCGGTCCACGATCACATCATGCACCTTCCCATGCGGGGAAGGTCAAGCCATTCAGGAACAGGGAATCTCATGATCGAATTCAAGGTAGAAGGCATGTCGTGCAACCACTGCGTGCAGGCCATCACGCGCGCGGTGCGCGAACGCGACCCGGTGGCGTCGGTTACGGTCGACCTACCCACCAAGACCGTGAATGTCGGCAGTACTGCGGAAGTTGCCGAGTTGCGTCAGGCCATCGAAGCCGAAGGGTATACGGTGACGAGCGTCAGCCAGTCCTGATTGCCGCACCCGAAAAAAAGCGGCGCGTCCGCGCAGGGACTGCGCGAACACGCCGCAGGGACGCCGTTGAAACGTTCAAGACGCGGATGACGTGCCGATGATGTTCGACCCGCAAATCGCCATCGTCGGTATCAGAACGCGTAGCCGACGGTCAGGAACGTCACCACCGGGCGGATCTTGATGCTGGTTTCGCTGGTGACGGGAACGCCCGTCGCCGTGCGCGTGTTCAGCGTGGCCTTGGTCTTGAGCGGCAGGTAAGACACCGACAGGCCGAGGATCCAGCGGTCGGTCATGGCGTATGTTGCGCCGATGTTGAAGACCGGATTCCAGCTTGAGTCCGCCTTCACCGTGGTGGTGGCGCCCGGGCCGAACGTGGCGTTACTGAACGGCGTGCTGGTGATCTTGCCGTCGGTGAACCAGGTGTAGTTGATCCCCAGACCGACATAGGGACGGAAGCGCTGCTGGGCCGTGCCGAAGTGATACTTGGCGAGGATGGCCGGGCTCCACTGGCGCACCGAGCCGATCACGCCGAAGGGCGCGAGCTTGCCTTCGCCCGAGACCTTGTGGCGCGGCGGCACGCCGGCCACGAGTTCGCCAGAAATGTTATCGGTAAAGAAGTAGCTGACTGCCAGACCCAGCGTGTCGGCGTCCTCGACCTTGGCACCGGTACCGGAGCTGACAATGTTCACCGGCGCGCCGCCGATATTGGTGGTACGCAGCGGCACGCTGTCCGACTGGGGCATGACGCGGAACCAGCCGGCGCTGACAACGGTCGTGCCGGCAGTCTGGGCATAGGCGGCAGTGCCAGCCATCAGCAAGGCGCCGACAACGGCCGCGCTAAGTCGATGATGTGACATGGACATGAATAGAGTGTCTCCTGATAGGGTAAGAACGCCTGCTCTGCCTGACTAATAACGGTCTCGTGCAGCGTTCAATGCATTATCACGATTGCGATCAAATCCGGCGAAAAACTTTTTAGAGTAAACACGTCAGTGTCGCTGCGGTGGCACAGGCCAGCTAACCGGCCACAGCATCTGGCACCGTTGACCAGACCATGGCCTTCAAGGATTCACAAGGTCTACACGCACGCTCCGCTATGCGTGACACCCACGACGGATGCATATCGAAGCGTAGCAACGCCACCACATTTGGTCACCCCAGCCTTTTTGGGGGTATCGCTCCGTCATGCGGATCGCTCGGCGGCGCTGCGCCTCGCAGGTGCCCCAGCGGCAGCGGTCCGTCACGCTTGAACGCCGTCAGTACGATGTTGGAACGCACGCTGTCCACACCCGGCACGCGCATCAGCCGTTTCATCATGAAAGCCGACAAGGCGGGCAGATCGGGGACTACCACGCGCAGCAGATAGTCCGCCTCGCCGGCGACGGCATAGCATTCCTGCACCTCTTCGAGCAGCATCACCTGCTCGCGGAATGCTTCGATGATCGTATCGCCGTGATGGGCCAGCTTGACGCCGACGAACACCGTGACACCGAGCCCGAGTACGGCCGGCGACAACACCACCCGATAGCCCTCGATGACCCCAGCAGTCTCGAGCCGTGCCAGGCGACGGCCGATCTGGCTCGGCGACAGATGGACCCGATCCGCCAGCTGTTGATGCGTCGCACGGCCATCGCCCTGCAAGGCGTCCAGCAAAGCCAGATCATAGGAGTCAAGCGATAACATGCATGTTTCCTGCATTTAAATGGATATTGATGCGTCTATTCTACGCATTATCCGACTTTTAAAGCGAGATTGCGGCAATACCGCATGCGCTTCGGCATACACTTTTCACATGTTCAATTGATCGCGGAGTGGGCCATGGGTCTGTCCTCGCCAGCCCAGTTCCAGGGCACGCTGACCAGCAAGCTCAAGGAGCAGTTCGATGCCGGCCTGCTCGCGGGGCAAGCGCTGCATGCCGATTTCACCATGGCGCAGCCGCTCGCCCGCTACACCCAGGCCGACCACGAGATCTGGCGCGCGCTGTATGACCAGCAGGCCGCCATGTTGCCGGGACGCGCCTGCGATGCGTTCCTGCAAGGCCTCGAGACCCTTGGCATGGCGCGCGACCACGTGCCCGATTTCGCCGAGCTCAACGAACGGTTGATGCGCGCCACCGGTTGGCAGGTCGTCGCCGTGCCAGGTCTGGTACCCGACGAAGTGTTCTTTGACCACCTGGCCAACCGCCGCTTTCCGGCAAGCTGGTGGATGCGCACGCCCGCGCAGATGGATTACCTGCAGGAACCCGACTGTTTCCATGATGTGTTCGGGCATGTGCCAATGCTCATCAACCCAGTCTTCGCGGACTATATGCAGGCATACGGCCGTGGCGGGCTCAAGGCCCAGAAACTCGGTGCGCTGGACATGCTGGCACGGCTCTACTGGTACACCGTGGAGTTCGGACTGATCCGCACGCACGCCGGACTGCGCATCTATGGCGCCGGAATCGTCTCGAGCAAGAGCGAATCCATCTATGCGCTCGACGATACGCGGCCAAACCGCCTGGGCTTCGACCTGCGGCGCATCATGCGGACGCACTACCGCATCGACACGTTTCAGAAAACGTACTTTGTGATCGATAGCTTCGATCAGTTGTTCGATGCCACACGGCCGGATTTCACCCCGCTCTATGCCGAACTGCGGGACCAGCGGGAATTTGCGGCGGAAGCCATCGAAGATGGCGATCGGGTGCTGCACCAGGGCACTGGTCAGGAGCCGGCACTGTCATAGATCACAGGATCTGGTGCACCGCCAGGAGCCTATCACCGCCGCCGTGCGGATGAACCCGGTCAGCCTGGCCGGATGCGCTGCGCTGCCGCAGACGCTACCATCACGGCATCAGCGTCGGGCCAACAAGACAACAGGACATCCTATGACTACTCCACTGACAGCCGCTGCACGAACAGCCGCACTCGACACCCTGCCCGGATGGCAGGCGCTCGAGGGGCGCGATGCCTGGCACAAGCGCTTCGAATTCAGGGACTTCAACCAGGCCTTCGCCTTCATGACACGTGTGGCGCTACGCGCCGAACAGGCGGACCACCATCCTGAGTGGTTCAATGTGTATAACGTCGTGGAAGTCACGCTCAGCACCCATGATGCCAACGGCGTCACTGAAAAAGACGTGGCCCTCGCGCGCTTCATCGAAGAAGCTGCCTCGTGTATGCCGGCAGCGAACTGATCCCGGTAAGCAGCCTTTAATCCGCGGTCCCGGGCGTGACGTGATGACGGTCTGGTCGCCGCTTGGCCGCGACGGAATCACGGCGCAGGACGCGCCTAACCCACGACTGACCGTCAATCCAGCTGCTAACCGCCGGCCCGCGTGGCCCGGTACGCCTGCCAGGCGGCCAGAGCCTTGTCGCCGAGCTGTTCCGGCGCTATCGTCGTCGCGCCCTGTACAATCATCAATGCGTATGGCTTGGCCAGCGCCGCGGCCTCCGGACACAAGCGCAATTCATCTCCCACGGCCGGCGAACGGCTGCGCCAGAAATTGATGGCGGTTTCGAGATCGTTAATGGTGAGCATGGCGGTCGACATGCGCCGATTGTAATCCTGTTTGACTTCCCATTACCGGGCCCGTGCGGCCTGGATCACGACGAGCAGTATGCGAATTCTTCTGATAGAAGACGACCAGCAGATCGCCAGCGGCATCGAAGCCGGACTGGTACAGGCCGGGCACAAGGTTCACACCGTGCACGACGGCGTGTTCGCAGCCGACCAGCTCAAGCGCGACGAGCACGACCTGGTCATTCTGGACCTTGGCCTGCCGGGTATCGATGGCATGACCCTGCTCAACCGCTACCGCACCTACAACCGCATCACGCCAGTCTTGATCCTGACCGCGCGCGACGATGTGCACGACCGCATCCGCGGCCTCGATGCCGGCGCAGACGACTACCTCGTCAAACCCTTCGCGCTGCAGGAACTCGAAGCACGCGTGCGCGTGCTGCTGCGCCGGCTGCCGGGCGCCGACACCGAACCGATCCGTCCCGACCTGCGCGTCGGCACGTTGCGCCTCGCCGGCGGTGAAAAGCGCATCTTCAGCGATGCCCGCGCACTCGAACTGTCGCCTCGCGAATTTGCCGTACTGGAACTGCTGATGCAACGGCATGGCCGCGTCGTTAGCAAGGCGCAACTGCAGGACCATCTGGCCACCTTCACCTATCCAGCCGGAGATGGCGGCGATACGGTTGGCGATACAGCCATCGAAGTGTACGTACATCGCGTCCGCCGCAAGATCGAAGCCTGCGATGCGGAGATCGTCACCGTGCGCGGCTTCGGCTATCTCCTTCAGGCACGCGCCGGCTGACTCCCGCCATGTGGCTCCGTCCGCGCCCGCCTTCCGGTCCTGCACCGGCCCGCAACACCACGACGCTGAGCCTGCGCGTCCATCTGCTGCGGGCCCTGGCCACGCCCCTCTTCGCGCTGGTCCTGACAAGCGGCTCACTCGCCTACTGGCTGGCCGGGCACTACACCACGCAGGTCTTCGATCGCGCACTGTATGGCGTGGCCAACAACATCGCGCAGCAGATCCGCATTTCCGGACCACGCCTGAACCATGACATTCCACTGATCGCGAAGACGCTTGTAGAAGGCGCTGGCAGCGACCGCGTCTACTGGCGCATCCATGGTCCAGACGGGCCGATCGGCGGAAACGATACCTGGCTCGGCTACGGCACGGGCCAGGCTACACTGTATGACGCGCGCCTGTTCTATGCCTGGTACAACGGACGGCAGGTGCGCGCGGTACGCCTGCCGGTATGGCTGGATTCGCCGGAAGACAGCCGTCCGCAACACATCGTTGGCGATGCGCTGGACAGCGAGGAACGCACGACGGCGCTAGCTTCCGGAAAAATGCGCGGCCTGCCCGGCCCCATCGTCATCGAAGTGGCGGAACAGCTCGACCGGCGCGAAACCGCCGCCAATGAAATCCTGCTGGCTGTATCGGTTCCGCTGATCATGCTGCTGGTGATCGGCGGACTGATCCTGTCGCATGTGCTCAAGGAAGAACTGGTCCCACTGCAACTGCTCGCGGACAAGCTCAATCGCCAGACGGCAAAGTCACTGGCGTCGCTCGAAGAGTCGCAACTTCCGTCCGAGCTCGCGCCGCTGATCCGCGCCATGAATGCCTTGCTGGCGCGCCTGCGCGAAGCGCTCGATGCCCAGCGCAAATTCATTGCCGACGCCGCGCATCAGCTACGCACGCCGCTCACCGCACTCAAGCTCCATGCCGACCGCGCCGCCAAGGCCGACAGCCTGTCCGAGGCCCGCCCCGCGGTGCTGGAATTGCAGCGCTCAGCGGAGCGCGCGATCCGCCTTTCGAACCAGTTGCTGTCGCTGGCCCGCGCCGAGCCCGGCCTCACCCTCGAGCAACTCGGCGGCACCACACCGGTCGATGTCGTGGCGCTCGCGTTCGAATCCGGCGCTGAATGGGTGCCGCAGGCCCTGGAAAAACAGATCGATATGGGCTTCGAAACGATTGGCAACGCCACGCTGGACGAAGCCTTGCGCTATCGCGTGCAGGCCAATGCGGTCCTGTTGCGCGAAGCCTTGTCCAATCTGCTCGATAACGCCATCAAGTATGTGCCGGTCGGCGGCAAGGTCACAGTGCGGGCCGGCTATACCGATACGGTACAGGCCATGATCGTGATCGAAGACAATGGACCGGGGATTCCGCACGCACAGCGCAGCCAGGCATTCACGCGCTTCTTTCGCGGCGATCAGGCCAGCGCCCCAGGTGGTGGCGTGGCCGGGGCAGGCCTGGGTCTGGCCATCGTGCACGAGATCATCACGCTGCATCGCGGCACCATCGTGATCGACGATGTGCCGGCGCATCCCGGGACTGGCATGCGCTTTGTGATCTGCCTGCCGGTGAATAATGAATCCTTACCTACCAGGGCGATCCACTCGTCTGCCTGAGAAGCCTATGGTGTTGGCGCCCACCACAGGGCGTGCGCAACTGGAGCCCGAACCTGTCAGTCTTTCGGCGCAAGCATCGTACCGCGGCACTCCGGCGAGCCGCAATGGCAGGCAAAGGCTTTCTTCAACTTGCGCGTCAGCTTGCCTTCGATCACCAGCCCGTAGTCATAGAACAGTTCTTCCTGCGGGGCAATGTCGCGCAACGCATGGATGAACACGCGACCTTTCTTTTCACGCGCTTCACAGTTCGGCGTGCAGGCATGGTTGATCCAGCGCGCATCGTTGCCATCATACTTGGCGTCGATTGCATCGCCGTTTTCCAGGCTGAAATAGAAAGTGTGGTTGGGATCGTCCGGATCGTGCGGATGACGGCGCAGCGCTTCCTTCCAGGAAATATGCTCGCCCTTGTATTCGATCACGCGTTCGCCACGGGCAATCGGCGCGAGCGCAAACACCCCGCGCCCGTGTACACCGGATTCGCGCACCACGATACGGTCTTCTGCCGTCGGTTTGTCACGCTTGCCGGCCTTACCGGCTTTTTCAACTTTTCCGGCCTTCTTCTTGTCTTTCTTCTTCGACTTGTCCTTATCCTTGCCTTTCACCTTGCTGCGATCGTTCAGCTGAGCCGCACCTTCATCCCGGGCCTCCAAGGATGTATCGGCGGGCAACGCGGTGTCCAGGCCGGCATCGCGCTCAACTTGCGGCACCGTGGCGCCACGCCGCGCACGGGATTGACGCGGTGTCCCAGCGTCACCTGTCATGCCTGCCTGATGTTTTCCCAACGGTTTGCCGGACGGCCGGGCCGCCCGCTTCGTCCCCGAAGCTGCCATTACACTTTTCCCGAAAATAAGATCTCGCCTTGCGCGAGACAAGGAGCGTACACCGGAAGGCTGACATTGCCCAGCCCACGCCTCTTTCATTCCTGTAAGCCGCCGCATGCCGCCATGGAAGATACAAACCGTCGCAGCAAGAACAAGAATCGAATCCCCCACTTCCTGCGCAAGCTGTGGATAACTTACTGAAAACCTTGTGAGCAGGCTGGGGGTGCCGCGGTGACAGTTCCGGGACAATATCGAACAACTTTTGCGGGCCGATGACATCGCACTAGCTTATCCCCGCTCCGGCACGAGTTCGTCCACGTAGTTATCTGTTTCGCAAACACATGATTATCAAGAACAATTCTGGCTTATCCACAGAAAAATAGCTCCTCTATCTATTACCTACTATTTGTATACGTAAACAACACAGTAAACCCTGAAGAATTGTCCTATCGAGTTGTGAACAAACTCACCTTCCCCGATTTCAAGACACCATTTCCATCCTCACAGCCGTGTTCGCTGAGGTCGCGAAAAACCCTGCGACAAGGACGCACACCCGCGCCACAGAACGATCCTGAAACAAAATTTTGATGGGAAGGCCGCGACAACACGTTATCATGTGGCCCGTGAGCGTTCTCCTCGCGAGGACTGCTTCTCTTCAATTTTTCAAAGATGGAGTCAAGAATGACAAAAACCGAACTGATCGATGCCATCGCTGGCGGCGTGGACGGTCTGACCAAGGCCAAGGCAGAACAAGCCCTGAACGTGCTGATGAGCACCATCATGGACGCTGTGGCCAATGGCGATTCCGTCAGCCTGATCGGCTTCGGCACGTTCAGCCAGGGCGAGCGCGGCGAACGCATGGCTCGCAACCCGCGCACCGGCGAAGAAATCAAGGTTGCCGCCGCCAAGACCGTCAAGTTCAAGGCTGGCCAGAAGTTCAAGGACGCCGTCAACGGCTGATGCGGCAGGATGGTCTTCCATCCCCGCATGCAATTCGCCAGCTGCCAGTGCGCGATCCTCGCGATTGCCCTGCTGGCTGGCTGTACCACCGCTCCCGTGACACGGGGCGAAGTCAAGGGTGCCTCGGTCACGGTCGGTGAAATCGCACAATCCGATTTCAACCGGGTTGCCACCGTGACCATGCGGGCCAATCTCGACAGCCTGGCCGCATTGATGGACAAGCTGTACAAGCGCAATCCGCGTGAGTGGCGCAAGCACGCCACTTCACAGGCAGCAGCCAGCGAACGTGTATTGGCCGCGCTCAAAAACCGTACCGCGTGGCCCGACCTCAACGGCAAGCGCGATATCGAGGCCCTGTCGCTGGCTCTCGATCCGAATTTTTCCGGTGACCGCGTTGCGGCCTTTATCTATGCGCTTGGCGACATGCTCATCATGGCGCACGGCAACCGCATGGAGTTCTATCTGCTGGACGGGCTCGATGCCCAGCATCTCTACAATGCCGCGCGCAACCTCGAGGTCGCGGCATGGATCCTCGCCTCGCGCCGCGATGCCAGTCAGCGCCCTTTGCTGCTGTCGAATGAAATCAGCGAGACATCCCGTAACGTCACGTTCGAACGTGAATTCGGCAAGATGATCGGACGGGTCGATCTGGTGGCCAGCCTGGTCACCGAAAAATATCGCCGTGCCGGTATCGGGTATGTGCAAAGCCTGTTCGGCGCCCAGTTCCTGCAATTCCTGCCGGTTCGCTAGTGCATGCCATGACGCACGTTCCGTATCGCTCCCTGTTTCCGTTCCAGCACGATGTTCGCCGCGTCGTCGTGGTATTGCTTGCCCTTGCCGCTCTGGTGGGTCTGGCCGGATGTGCCGGTCCGGCATCGACAGTGCGTCCGCAGGCCACGCCGGTTCTGAATGTGGCGCACCGTTTGCCGCCGGAGATCGACAAACGTTTGCCTGTGCGCCAGAAAATGGTGGCGATTGCCTTGCAAGAGTGGCAACGCTGGGGAGGTCAGCAGGTCCGCGTTGGCCGTGACGACAGCTATTGTGTGATCGCGCCGTCTTCGCTTGCGCCGGCACTCCCGATCATACCGTCACCCGTGGGGCCGGCTGATGCAACATCGGTTGCGCCCGACAGTGCAGAGAGCGAAGTATTCGATGACATCGAGGCCAGCGCGCAGGTATCGACCAACGGCACGCCCTGTTTGCGTTTTCCAGACGGTACCGGAGCTGAAGCCTCGGCAATGGGTTGCCATCTGGCGCAGCGCTACTGGGCCATCGTGGGACGGGTACCGGATTGCATGCAGATCACCACCGGGCGCTGGGCCTGGTCTGCAACTTTCCTCTCGTGGCTGATGCGCGCGGCGGGTCTCAATGAACGCCAGTTCCTGACGGGTGCCTCACATGCCATGTATGTCGTGGATGCGCGCGATGGCATTCTTCCGGAGCCGGCATTCCGCGTTGCGCCCTTGCCAGCCATGCCGCGTGTCGGCGATATGGTATGCGGAGGCCGGGGCCGCGACAAGTACATGAACGATATCGCTGAAATCCGCTTTGGGGCGACACCGATGCATTGCGACCTGGTGGTCGAGGTGGACACGACTGCGCACGTGGTCAAGGCCATTGGCGGCAACGTACAGCAGTCTGTGTCCATGAGCCTGATCGAGCTCGGGGATTCGGGGCAGATCGACGGCGTCACCAATTCGACAGTGCCGTGGCTACTGCTCATGCGCAATCAGTTGCCGATGTGAGAGATCCGCTTGCGCGGGCGGCGGATCGCTGCGTGATCGCCGTAGGTGAAGCGTCTGCCGGTAGTCAGCCCATTTTCACGCCACGGCGCGCGACCCGGATTCATGCTCGTCGCGAGGGATCGCAGCCGGAGTACGGTTGCAGATCGTCCCGCCAGCCCTCCAGCAAGCCTTCCTCCGCCAACGCAGCCATCACGCTGGGCCGCTGGCGTATCCGCCCGGCATAGGCCGCCAGCGCAGGCCATGTGGCGGTATCGAGGCCCGCCAGGGGATTCCAGGTCAACAGTGTGAAGGCATAAGCGTCCGGCAAGGTGAAAGCCTCGCCCAGCAGGAATGACTGGCGTGCGAGCATTGCATCGAGTTGCGCATAGGCACGCTGCAATGCTTCGTGGGCGGCGGACCGCGCAGGAGCCAAGGTATCGAGCCGCAGTAGCGGAGAAAAGTGGACATGCACGTCATGCGCCAGAAATTTCAGGCACATGCGGATCTGCTGGAAGGCCGGCATGTCGGGTAACGGCGCGGTGACCGGATGCGGCGACATGCGGGCCAGCAGTGCCAACGCCATGTCGGTTTCGGTGTCGAGCAGTGTCTCGTCATCGAACCACAGCGCAGGCAGCCTGCAGTCCGGATAGGTTGCGCGGAAATCCTGGCCATCCTCATCGAGCCCGGAATTCAGGCGCACGCGTACGGGCCGCACCGGAAGCCCCGATTCGGCAACAAGAATGCGGGCCGCCAGGGCCGAGATCGCGGGCGTATGGAACAGTTTCATGCCGGGAAGACCTGCACAGAAAATCTGCACTGAAACGACGTTGTTTCAGCTTAGCCGCTTCTCGAGCTGCCCGGCTCAGCGCAGCATGTTCTTTGCAATAATTAACTGTTGAATCTGCGTGGTGCCTTCGTACAGGCGCAACAGACGCACATCGCGATAGAAGCGTTCGGCCTTGTACTCAGCGATGTAGCCGGAGCCGCCGTGGATCTGCACGGCTCGGTCGGCCACGCGCCCCACCATCTCGGTGCAGAACATCTTGGTACACGAGGCCAGCATGCTGACTTCCGGGTCGGCCTGCCCGGCCGGCTTGGCGTCGTAGCGCCGTGCGCAGTCGCGCATCATGCTCAGCCCGGCATACAGTTCGGCTTGGCTGTCGGCCAGCATGGCCTGTACCAGCTGGAAGTCGGCAATGCGCTGGCCGAACTGCTTGCGTTCCTTGGCATATTCCACGGCATCGCGGATCAGGCGCTCGGCCATCCCGCAGGCCAGCGCGGAGACATGCAGGCGGCCGCGGTCGAGCACTTTCATGGCGGTCTTGAAGCCCCGCCCCGCTACACCGCCGATGATATTGGCTGCCGGCACGCGCACGCCGTCGAGCACCACGTCGCAGGTCTTGGTGCCGCGCTGGCCCATCTTGCGGTCTGGCTTACCCAGCGTGATGCCGGGCAGGTCCGCCGGGACGATGAAGGCCGAGATGCCCGAGGCACCCGGGCCATCAGTGCGGGCCATCAGCGTGAAGGCGCCGGCGCGTGGCGCGTTGGTGATGAAGCGTTTGGTGCCGGTGATCACGTAATGGTCGCCATCCCGTTCGGCGCGCGTCTGCAGCGCAGCCGCATCCGAGCCGGCATTCGGTTCGGTGAGCGCAAAGGAAATGATCAGCTCGCCGCTGGCGATGCGCGGCAGGTAGTCGGCTTTTTGCGCATCGGTGCCATCCATCAGGATGCCTTGCGAACCGATGCCGACGTTCGTACCGAACACCGAGCGGAAGGCCAGCGCGGTGTGGCCGAGATCGAATGCCACCTCGCACTCCTGGGCCATCGACAGGCCGATGCCGTCATACTGCTCGGGAATGGACAGGCCGAACAGGCCCATTTCCTTCATGTCGTCGACAATCTCCTGCGGCACATCGTCTTCTTCCTCGATGCGGTTTTCGGCCGGCACCAGACGGGTGTCGATGAAACGCTGCACGCTGTCGCGCAGCAGGGAAAACGATTCGGTATCGATCGCCATGGGGTCCATCCTTTCGAAAACAATGCCAGCCGGCATGGGCCGGCGAGCATCCAGTCTGATTTGATGCGGCCGTTTTGACAATATCCACAGCGGCGAACAGAATGTCGCAATCTTTTCAACAAAATCGGATCGTCATGCAGGGAAGCGACCTCACGTTGCTGGTCGATATCGTCGATGCTGGCAATCTCAGCGCCGCCGCGCGCCGGCTCAAGCTCTCGCGCTCCAGTCTCAGTTACCGCCTGAAGGCATTGGAGCGGGCCGTCGGCGCGCAGCTGTTCAAGCGCACCACGCGCTCGCTAGAGCTGACCGAAGTCGGGCGCGCGCTGCATGCCCATGGCCAGATCGTGGCGCGCGAGCTTGCGGCCGCGCATGCGACCGTCTCGTCACTGGGCAAGTCGCTGCATGGCAAGGTGAGCGTGAGCGTGCCGACGGGTTTTGGCCAGGTGTGGCTCAATCCCCTGCTGATCGACTTCAAGCGCCGTCATCCAGGCGTCACGCTGAATGTGGTGTTCGACAACCAGATCACCGACCTGGTCTCGGAAGATATCGACATTGCCATCCGCGTGCTGTCGCGTCCGCCGGAATCGCTGGTTGCCACGGACCTCGGCAAGGTCGACTGGGTGCTGTGCGCCACGCCGGCCTATCTGGCGGCCAATCCGCCGGGGGACGACATCCGCCAGTTGCAGCACGCGCGCATCATCTGCGCGGCGGCGGTTGGCCAGCCGTTCAAGCTGATCGCGCGCAGCCATTTGGGTAACGACCCGGCACGGCTGGAGATCCGTCTGGTGCCCGAGGTGCAGTCGGAGAATTTCGCGTTCCTGCGCGACGCCACGCTGGCCAGCCTGGGCCTTGGCATTCTGCCGCGCTATGTCGTCGCTGAACAGCTGCGCAACGGAACCCTGTTGCGGCTATTCGGCGATCACGAACTGACGGTATTCGGCTCGCACGTCTTTATGCTGACCCTGCCGAGCCGCTACCGTACGCAGGCGACACGCCAGCTGATGACATGGTTGCGCGAGCGCATCAAGCTCGATGATCTGTAGCGGTGGTTGCAGCGTTGCTTCATTCCGCGCCGCCGCTTGGCCAGCTGGCGGTATCAGGCGCTGTGGCGGTATACCCAGACCTTGCGGACATAGAGCACCACGACGATGATGGCCACCACGGTCGACACCGGATCGAGGTAATGCGATACCGCTTCGAACTGGCTGCCAAGCATGTAGCCTGCGCTGGCGAGGATCAAGGTCCAGGTGAAGGAGCCGATGGCGCTGTAGAACAGGAATGGCAGGAAAGGCATGCCCATCAGCCCTGCCGGCAGCGAAATGACCGACCGTACCGCCGGGATCAGGCGCCCGAAACACACCGTGGCGCCGCCATGGCGGTCAAACCAGCGCGCGGCCATGTCGATATCGTCTTCGGTGATTGCCAGCCAGCGGCCATAGCGGCGCACCAGCTTGCGCACACGCGCTTCACCGAGCGCCCGCCCCGCCCAGTAGAACGGCATCGTGCCGATCAGTGCGCCGGCCGTGCCGGCCAGCACCACGCCGGCAAAAGTCAGGCTGCCGTCTGCGGCGAGGTAGCCCGCCAGCGGCACGATCAGCTCGGACGGAATCGGCGGAAAAACGTTTTCGACGAACATCAGCCACATGAGGCCGAGATAGCCCATGCTTTGAATGGTGTCGAGAATCCATGAACCCATCGGTACTCCAGAGAAGTTGAAAGAAGCAATGCACAGTCCGCGCGGCGATGCGCCGGCGCGACATCCGGAAATGTCGCCAGCGCGACATGCCGCGAGTCACGGATACAATGCGGGGATGGAGTCGAACGCATGTGCCCCCGCCGAACAGGCCCGATGCTGGAATCTGGCCGCTGCCGCGATCATCGCGGTGACCATTATCGCAGTCCTCAAGCTCCATATCGCGCCCGCACTGATCGTGGGGCTCGGTATTTTTCTCTGGGCGAGATGGATGCTGCGCCTCCTCGACCGTGGCAAGGGCCGCTGGGTGGCCCGTCCGCTCGTCATGATGATGACGGTGCTGATCGTCATTGCGCTCGGTTTTCTCGCGCAGTTCGGCATCCAGCGCGGACTTGACTACCTGATCCACCAGGGGCCAGGCTTTCTCACGCAGGTACAGGCGTTGGTCGACCAGTTGCGCGGCCAACTGCCGGCGGCCATCGGCAATGCCCTGCCGACCGATATAGAAAAGCTCAAGGCCATCGGCCTGACCACGCTGCGTGACCATGCCGGTTCGCTGGCATCGCTCGGCCGGGAAGGTGTGCATGCCGCCTTCCAGCTCATGCTGGCGACCATCATCGCGCTGGCCGCGGCACTGGCCACACGTGTCGCCTCGCATGAGCAGGCGGGTCCGCTGACGCGTGCGCTGGCCGGGCGTGGCGAAGATTTTCTGACCTGTTTCAAGGCGCTGCTCGGTGCCCAGGTGTATATCGCCTGCGCCAACACCACTTTCACCATCATCTACCTGTACGGCATCCTGCCGCGCTTCGATGTCGTGCTGCCGTACCGCGAACTCGTCTGCCTGCTGACTTTTGGGCTCGGCCTGCTGCCGGTGGTCGGCAACCTCATCGCCAACACGCTGCTGACCGTCATCGCCCTCACGCATTCCGTGCTGGTGGCGATCGTGTCGCTGACCTACCTGGTCATCATCCACAAGCTCGAGTACTTCATCAACGCGCGCATCGTCGGTCAGAAGATCCACGCCTCGGTGTGGGAGCTGGTATGCGCCATGCTACTGATGGAAGCGATCTTCGGCATCGCCGGGCTGGTGCTGGCTCCGGTGTTCTACGCCTTCATCAAGATGCAGCTCAAGCTGGTGCGCTGGCTCTGAGCTTCCAGCAGCCGGGACAGCGAACCTAGGGTATACCTGTATAACCAACAAATCGTTCCCTCGGGGAACGCTTTTGGCTATGGTGTAGCTTTAGTAATAAAAGCTATCAATATGTCTGCCCCTCGCCTCTTCTCCGCCGCGCTTTTCCTGGCCGCGGCCCTGCCTGCCCTGGCCCAGCCCCAAGCATCGACGCAAGCGCCCGTCCAGAGCGAAAGCCGCACCCTGAAACGCATCCACGATAGCGGCATGATCAAGCTCGGGTATCGCGAGTCGGCCCTGCCGTTTTCCTTTGCCGATGCCCGCGACCAGCCGGCTGGCTATGCCGTCGACCTGTGCCTGCGCGTGGCCGAGGCGGTGCGCAAGCAGGAAAACCTGCCGAACCTGAAAGTGCGCTGGATTCCGCTCACGCCACAGAACCGTATTCCTGCGGTCAGCAATGGCCTGGTGGACCTCGATTGCGCGCCGAACACCAACACCCTCGAGCGCCAGAAGCAGGTAGCGTTCAGCGTGTCCCACTACGTGTCGACGGTGCGTATGCTCGTGCCGCGCGCGGACCACATCAAGGGATTCGAAGACCTGCGTGGCAAGTCCGTGGTGACCAGCGCCGGCTCCACTGGCGATCGCCATGTGCGCCGCCTGAAGGACGAGTATGGCTATCGTGACATCTATGCCAAGGACCACGGCGAGTCGTTCCTGCTGCTGGAAACCGGCCGCGCCAAGGCCTTCGTGATGGACGACGTGTTGCTGGCCGGACTCCGTGCCCGAGCGAAGGAACCGTCAAAGTATGAAATCACCGGCCCGGTGCTGTCGGTCGAGCAGAATGCCCTGATGCTGCAGCGTGACGATCCGCAGTGGAAAGCGTTTGTCGACAACACACTGATCGATATCTTCCACAGTCCGCAGATCCGCACGCTGCATGCGCGCTGGTTCGAAAAGCCGATCGGTCCGCGTGGCATCAACCTGCAACTGAAGCCGAGCAAGGAAGTACTGCAGGCGTGGAAGAAGCCTTCGGACAAGGCTGAGGAGTGAAGCAGCGTGGCCGGCATGAAGGTGCCGGCTGTCGCGCGGTGACGGGCCCCACGGTCGCCGCGCGGCAATATCACTGCAGCCGGTCACCCGGCCGGCGCGTCTGCAGAGCGATTCCCCCGAGACTGGTGATGCTGGTCCGGGGTGATCTCAACGACGGGCTTACGGCGTCACCGTGACGCCGGTTCCCGTTCCCAGCGTGCCGATAGCCGTAGCCCGCTCGAACCCTTCATCGCGGAACAGCTGCAGTACCGTGTCCGCCGTTTCCGGCGCGCACGCCACCAGCAGGCCGCCACTGGTCTGCGGATCGGTCAGCAGGGCCTGCGCCCAGGTTGGTAGCGCGGCATCGAGTGAAACCTCCGCACCATAGCCATTCCAGTTGCGTGCCGAGGCGCCGGTCACGCAACCGCCTTCGAGCAGGTGCACGGCTTGCGGCAGGCACGGTACATCCGCCAGCCGCACCGTGGCCGACAGATGCGAGCCGCGCGTCATTTCCAGCAGATGGCCGAGCAGGCCGAAACCTGTCACGTCGGTCAGCGCATGCACGCCGTCGAGCGCGGCGAGGCGCTGGCCCGGCGTATTGAGTTGCGTGGTCGAGGCGATCATCTGCGCATAGCCGTCCGCATCGAGCCGGTCCTTCTTCAGCGCTGCCGAATAGATGCCGACGCCCAGCCCCTTGCCGAGGATCAGCACATCGCCGGCCCGGGCCGAACGGTTGCGCTTGATCTGGTCGGGATGCGCGAGACCCAGCGCCACCAGGCCGTAGATCGGCTCCACGCAGTCGATGGTGTGGCCGCCCGCGACCGGAATACCAGCCGCCGCGCACACCGATTCTCCGCCGGCGAGGATGCCGCGCACGGTGTCCATCGGCAGCTTGTCGATGGGCATGCCGACCAGCGCCAGCGCCATGATCGGCGTACCGCCCATGGCATACACATCGGAAATCGCATTGGTGGCGGCAATGCGGCCGAAATCGTACGGATCGTCGACGATCGGCATGAAGAAATCGGTGGTGGCGATCAGCGCCTGCGTGTCGTTCAGGCGATACACCGCCGCATCGTCCGACGACTCGATGCCCACCAGCAACTGCGGCGGTACGGGCAGGCGCTGTGCGCTGCCAGCGAGGATCTGCGACAGCACGCCGGGTGCGATCTTGCAACCGCAGCCGCCGCCATGCGAGAACGAGGTAAGACGGGTGGAAGGTTGAACCGCGCCGGGTTCAGACGTATGTGCCATGACTGCTCCGCGAAAAAACACTGGCGCCGATCATACCCGAGCGCACGTTGCGGCGTACGCGGTCGCCATGGGCATGAGGGATCGGCTCAGGCAGTACCACCCTCCGCGAGGCGCGCCAGCCCGCTCTTCGAGGACTTGATGGTCTGCAGGATGATGTTCGAGCGGATGTCGAGCACGCCCGCCGTGCGGTACAGCCGGTTGACGATGAAATCCGAGTAGTGCCGCAGGTTGCGCGCCTGCACACGCAGCACGTAGTTGCACTCGCCCGTGATGATGTAGGCCGCCGTCACCTCGGGCCAGTCGCGGATCGCCTCGATGAAGGTGTCGTGCCAGCCCTGCACGTCCTGCCGCATCGACACCTGCACCATCGCATCGACCTCGATGCCCAGCTGCTCCAGGTCGAGTTCCGCGCGGTAGCCGGCGATCACCCCGGCCTCTTCCAGCAGGCGCACGCGGCGCAGGCACGCCGAGGGCGACAGCGCGACGCGTTCGGCCAGGTCCTGGTTGCTGATGCGGCCGTCTTCCAGCAGCACGGCAAGGATGCGCAGATCGAGGGTATCGAGCGTCATGGCTGCATGAAATTCCATTAATCCAAAGATTATGAAATTTTATGCGAAAAACAACGCTATCCACGCCCAATACGCAAACTCATTTCGCGCTGCACCGCCTATCATGCAGGGCATGACCACGCCCGCCGCGCCCGTCTCCCGCCCCGCTACTCCGCGCCTGTTCGACATCAGCCCGGTGCTCTCTCCCGCCACGCCCGTGTGGCCGGGTGACACACCCTTTACCGAGGCGCGCACCTGGCATATGGGGCCGGACTGCCCGGTGAACGTGGGGCGCTTCACCCTGTCGCCGCATACCGGCGCACATGCCGATGCGCCGCTGCACTATGCGGCCGACGGCTTGCCGATCGGCGCCGTGCCGCTCGAACCGTACCTCGGGCCATGCCGGGTCATCCACTGCCTTGGCGCCCATCCGCTGGTCCTGCCGGCGCATGTCGAGCCGTCCCTGCACGGGATACCGCCGCGCGTGCTGCTGCGGACCTACGCGACCGCGCCGCAGGCCACGTGGGATGCCGGGTTCTGCGCCGTCGCGCCGCAGACGATCGCCCTGCTGGCCGCCCATGGTGTGCGCCTGATCGGCATCGACACGCCCTCGCTCGATCCGCAGGATTCCAAGAGCATGGACGCGCACCGCATGATCGCCACGCACCGCATGGCGATTCTCGAAGGGCTCGTGCTCGATGCCGTGCCCGCTGGCGATTACGAACTGATCGCCCTGCCGTTGCGGCTCGCGCATCTCGATGCCAGCCCCGTGCGTGCGGTGCTGCGCACCCTGCCGCCATGAACGCAGGGAGCTTCATGCGCCGTCGCTGCTGCCGTTGTTGTTCACACCATTCTGTTCCAGGATCTTCACCATGTTGACCCGCCAAGACTGCCTCGCCCGCGACGCCGACGACCCGCTCGCGCCGCTGCGTGCGCGCTTTGCCCTGCCCGAGGGCGTGATCTATCTCGATGGCAATTCGCTTGGCGCGCGCCCCCGCGCGGCGCTGCAACGCGCACAGCAGGTGATCGCCGAAGAATGGGGCGAGGGACTGATCCGCAGCTGGAACACCGCGCACTGGTTCACGCTGCCGCAGCGTCTCGGCAACAAGCTGGCACCGCTGATCGGCGCGCATGCAGATGAAGTGGTCATCACCGACACCACCTCGATCAATCTCTTCAAAGTGCTCGCCGCCGCGCTGCGCGTGCAGGACGAACGTGCCCAGGCACGGCGCGTCATCGTCTCGGAGCGCAGCAACTTTCCCACCGACCTGTATATCGCCCAGGGCCTCGCCGACCTGTTGCAGCGCGGTTATACGCTGCGCCTGATCGACGCCCCCGACGAACTCGGAACCGCCATCGGCGACGACACCGCGGTGGTCATGCTCACGCATGTGAACTACCAGACCGGCCACATGTACGACATGGCTGCCGCCACCGCGCTGGCCCATGCCAGGGGCGCGCTGACGGTCTGGGACCTGGCGCACTCCGCCGGTGCGGTTCCTGTCGACCTGCATGCGGCGCAGGCAGACTATGCGATCGGCTGTACCTACAAGTATCTGAACGGCGGCCCCGGCGCCCCGGCTTTCGTGTGGGCCGCGCCTGCACTGCGCGACTGCTTCTGGCAGCCCCTGTCGGGCTGGTGGGGTCACGCCCGGCCGTTTGCCATGCAGCCTGACTACCAGCCGCATGACGGCATCACGCGCTTCATGTGCGGGACCCAGTCGATTACCGCACTGGCCATGGTCGAGTGCGGCCTCGATATTTTTGCAGAAACCGACATGACCGCCATCCGGCGCAAATCGCTCGCGCTGACTGACCTGTTTATCGCGCTGGTGGAGCAGCGTTGTAGTCAGCACGCGCTGACGCTGATCACACCGCGCGACCATGCGCAGCGCGGCAGCCATGTCAGCTACGCGCATGCGGAAGGCTATGCCGTGGTGCAGGCGCTGATCGCGCGCGGCGTTATCGGCGACTACCGCGAACCGCAGATCATGCGCTTTGGCTTCACCCCGCTCTATACAGGTTACGCGGACGTGTGGGATGCCGTGGAGATCCTGCGCGACGTGCTCGACAGCGAGGCCTGGCGTGCCCCGCAATTCCAGGCGCGCGGCCTGGTGACCTGAACGCAAGCGAGTGTTTCCATGTGCCCCTATCACACCTCCCCCGATTCCGAACCCATGGCTGGCGCAGGCGGCGCGTCGCCGGCTGCCGGCAGTGCATCTTCCCCGGCGGGCTGGCATGATGCCCGGCTCGATTTCTCGTCGAGCATGAGCTACGGCGACTACCTTGCCCTCGACCAGTTGCTGCATGCGCAGCATCCGCGCTCGCCCGATCACAACGAGATGCTGTTCATCATCCAGCACCAGACATCCGAGCTGTGGATGAAGCTGATGCTGCACGAGCTGCGCGCCGCGCGGCAGAATGTCATCGACGACCAGCTGCGGCCCGCCTTCAAGATGCTCACGCGCGTCTCGCGCATCATGGAGCAGCTGGTGCAGGCGTGGGCCGTGCTCGCCACCATGACGCCGCCCGAATACTCGGCGATGCGCCCCTACCTCGGCCAGTCGTCGGGTTTTCAGTCGTTCCAGTACCGCGAGATCGAATTCATCCTCGGCAACAAGAACGCCGCCATGCTCAAGCCGCATGCGCATCATCCCGAGCGGCTCGCCGAAGTGGAGGCGGCTCTGCACCTGCCCTCGCTCTACGACGAGGCGGTGCGCCTCATGGCGCGGCGCGGCCTGGCCATCGACGCCGGGCGGCTGGCGCGCGATCCGGCCCTACCGACGGAGTACGACGCCAGCGTCGAAGCCGCGTGGCTGGCGGTCTATCGCGACCCGGCGCAACACTGGGAGCTGTACGAGCTCGGCGAGAAGCTGGTCGATCTCGAAGATGCCTTCCGGCAGTGGCGCTTCCGCCATGTCACCACGGTCGAGCGCATCATCGGCTTCAAGCGCGGCACGGGCGGCACGGAAGGCGTGAATTACCTGCGCCGCATGCTCGATGTGGTGCTGTTCCCCGAGTTGTGGAAATTGCGCACGGATCTCTGAGGCGCGCGATCTATAATCGCGCCGTGCCCGCCTCACTCGCTTCCCCTTCCTTTCGCACTGTCGCCATCATCGGGGCCGGCCCCGCCGGCTTGATGGCCGCCGAGACGCTGCTGCGCCAGCCGTCCGCGCCGCCCGTGCAGGTGCATGTCTACGATGCCATGCCGTCGGTGGCGCGCAAGTTCCTGCTGGCTGGGCGTGGCGGCCTCAACCTGACGCACAGTGAGGCGCGCGAGCGCTTCGTCGCCCGCTACGCTGTGCACGCTACCGAGGTCGCGCGCTGGCTCGACCGCTTCGGGCCTGAAGATCTGCGCGCCTGGGTGCATGGGCTGGGTATCGACACCTTCGTCGGCACTTCGGGCCGCGTGTTTCCCACCGACATGAAAGCTGCACCGCTGCTGCGCGCCTGGCTGCACAGGCTGCGCGAAGGTGGCGTGCATTTCCACATGCGCCATCGCTGGCAGGGTTGGGGCGCGGACAGCAGCCTGCAGTTCGCCACGCCTGATGGTCCGCATGCCATCCAGCCCGATGCGCTGGTCCTGGCGCTGGGCGGCGGCAGCTGGCCGCGGCTCGGCTCCGATGCGGCGTGGGTGCCGTGGCTGGCGGAACGTGGTGTGGAGGTCGTGCCGCTCATGCCGTCCAACTGCGGTTACGAGGCGGACTGGAGCGCGCATTTCGCTACGCGTTTTGCCGGCCAGCCGCTCAAGTCGATCGCCATGACGGTGCAGGGCAGCGGCCAGCCGTTCCGTGCCGGCGAATGCCTGGTCAGCACCACGGGCCTCGAAGGCAGCCTGATCTATGCCTTGTCCGCAGCGCTGCGTGCGCAGTGGATGAATGACGGCGAAGCCACGGTCCTGATCGATCTGTTGCCGGACGTGCCCGCCGCACGCGTCGAGGCCGCCGTGGTGGCGCCACGCGGTTCGCGTTCGCTGTCGAGCCATCTGCAGAGCCGCCTCGGGCTGGCCGGTGCCAAGGCGGGGTTGCTGCGCGAGTGCGTGTCGAAGGCGGTCCATGACGACCCGGCGCAACTGGCGCGGGCGATCAAGGCCTGCCCGGTCCGCCTGCTGCGCCCGCGCCCGCTCGAGGAAGCAATCAGCAGCGCCGGTGGGGTGGCGCTGGAGGCCTGCGATGCGCAGCTGATGCTGCGTGCCCTGCCCGGCGTGTTTTGCGCGGGCGAGATGCTCGACTGGGATGCGCCGACCGGGGGCTATCTGCTCACGGCCTGTCTGGCGAGTGGCGTGGTCGCAGGCGAAGGAGTGCAGACCTGGCTCGAGGCGACGGTGCACTGACGCTGGCGCAGCGGTGCGATACGGCGTTCCCGCATGACTCGCATCATCCGCATCCGCGCATCAGCCCACAGCGCCGCGTGGCTTGCTTACTGCGCCGCGCCGCGCGTGACGCTCAGGGCCACCGCTTCCGCGACCTCGATGCCGTCGATGGCAGCCGAGTAGATGCCGCCCGCATAGCCTGCACCCTCACCCGCCGGATACAGGCCGCGCACATTCACGCTCTGGTAGTCGTCGCCACGCCGCACCCGCACCGGCGACGAGGTGCGCGTCTCCACACCGGTCAGCACCGCATCGTGCATGGCAAAGCCTGAGATCTTGCGGTCGATCTGCGGCAGCGCCTCGCGGATCGCGGCGATGATGTAGTCCGGCAGCGCCGTGCTCAGGTCGGTCGGATGCACGGCCGGCGTGTACGAGGGTTGGACGGCGCCCAGCGTGGTCGAAGGACGGCCAGCGATAAAGTCACCGACCAGCTGGCCCGGTGCGCTGTAGTCGCCACCGCCCAGTTCGAAGGCGCGTGTCTCCCACTGCCGCTGGAAGGCGATGCCGGCCAGGGGACCGCCCGGAAAATCCTCCGGTGTGACGCCGACCACGATGCCCGCATTGGCGTTGCGCTCGTTGCGTGAATACTGGCTCATGCCGTTGGTCACCACGCGGCCCGGCTCCGAGGTTGCCGCCACCACCGTGCCGCCCGGGCACATGCAGAAGCTGTATACGGAGCGCCCGTTGCTGGCGTGGTGCACCACCTTGTAGTCGGCCGCGCCGAGCTCCTTGTGGCCGGCAAACTTGCCGAAGCGGCTGCGGTCGATCACGCCCTGCGGATGTTCGATGCGAAAGCCCATCGAGAACGGCTTGGCTTCCAGGTAGACGCCGCGGGCATGCAGCATCTCGAAGGTGTCGCGCGCGCTGTGGCCGACCGCCAGCACCACGTGATCGCAGCGCAGCGTCTCGCCGTTGCTCAGCACCAGCCCGCGCACCCGGCCATCTTCGATCTCGATATCGTCCACGCGCGTCTGGAAGCGCACTTCACCGCCCAGTGCGTGGATGGTGGCGCGCATCTTCTCCACCATGCTCACCAGCCGGAAGGTGCCGATGTGCGGCCGGGCGCGCCACAGGATGTCGTCCGGCGCGCCGGCCTTGACGAATTCCTCCAGCACCTTGCGGCCAAGGTGGCGCGGGTCCTTGATCTGGCTGTACAGCTTGCCGTCCGAGAACGTGCCTGCGCCGCCCTCGCCGAACTGTACGTTCGATTCCGGGTTAAGCACGCGCGTGCGCCACAGGCCCCAGGTATCCTTGGTGCGCTCGCGCACCGCCTTGCCGCGTTCCAGGATGATCGGGCGGAAGCCCATCTGCGCCAGGATCAGGCCGGCGAACAGTCCGCACGGCCCCATGCCGATCACCACCGGGCGCAGCGCCGCACCGTGCGCTGGCGCCTGTGCCACGAAGCGGTAGCCCATGTCCGGCGTCGGTCCGGCGTGCGGCGTACCGGTCATGCGCTGGAGGACGGCAGCCTCGTCCGCCACTTCCACGTCGATTACATAGGTCAGCTTGATGTCGCTGCGCTTGCGCGCATCGTGGGCGCGGCGAAAGACGGTGTAGCGCAGCAGGCCGGCCGGCGGTACGCCGAATTCGGCCAGGCGGGCGCGGATCGCGGCTTCGAGCGCCGCCTCGTCGTGGTCGAGGGGAAGTTTGAGTTCGCTAAGACGTAGCATGGACGATTCTGGGTATGGGTCGGCCAACCGACCAGACCTGCATTGTATAGACTCGGAGGCAGGGCCTGCAGGATTCCTGCGGCATGCCGGCGTGGCAGACCGGCAAGCGGGCAGGCCCTGCGCAACCCACAGGAGCATGACCATGGCCCAGCCGCGCAGTGCCGAGATCACGCTGTACCACGCCCCCAACACGCGCTCGCTCGGCGCGCTGACCCTGCTCGAGGAGCTGGGCGTGCCCTATCGCCTGCACGTACTCAATCTGCAGGCCGGTGAGCAGCGCCAGCCGGCCTATCTCGCCATCAACCCGATGGGCAAGGTGCCGGCCATCCGGCATGGCGATGCGGTCATCACCGAGCAGGCCGCAGTGTTCATCTACCTCGCCGATCTCTATCCCGAGGCCGGGCTCGCGCCGCCGATCGGCGATCCCCTGCGCGGACCGTACCTGCGCTGGATGGTGTTCTATGGCTCCTGCTTCGAGCCCGCACTCGCCGACCGTGCGCTGCAGCGGGCCGCCCCGCCGCCGGCCACCTCGCCCTATGGCGATTTCGACACGATGTTCGCGACGCTCAACCAGCAGCTGGCGCGCGGGCCGTATCTGCTCGGCACGCGCTACTGCGCCGCCGATGTACTGTGGGCGGGTGCCCTGCGTTGGACCACGGGTTTCAAGCTGGTGCCGGCCACGCCCGAGATCACGGCGTATCTCGCGCGCGTGACCACGCGCCCGGCATTCCAGCGTGCGCGTGCGGAGGATGCCAAGCTGGCGGCGGTGCAGTCTGCATCGTGATGCCCGGGCGAGCAGCGCCGCGTCGAGGCGCGTAAAGACACCTGAAGACACTTGAAGGCGTATAGCGGCGAGAGACCGTGGCCTGCAGCGGGGCGGTAGAATGACCGGTCCTGCCATTCTTGTCCCTCTGTTGCCATGTCTGTGTCTGCCGCGCTGGAAACCTACTTCGTTCACGTGACGGGTCACGTGCAGGGCGTCGGCTATCGTGCCTCGACCGTGCGGCAGGCGCACCTGCTCGGGGTGCGCGGCTGGGTGCGCAACATGCCGGACGGTGCGGTTCATGCGATGGTGCAGGGCACGCCCGACCAGGTCGATCACATGCTCGAATGGATGCGGCGCGGGCCTCCGCATGCCCAGGTGGACGGACTGGAGAGCCGGCGCGAATATACCGACCGGCGCTTCGACCGCTTCGAGCAGCGCTGAGCCGCCTGCATGGCGCGGCAGCCTGAGCGGCGCATCATGCGTATGACTTGGAGCCCACTCAGGGCGCTGGCGGCGTGAGCTGCGGATCGTCGTGGCGGCGTGCGGCGGACAGTGATGCGTAGTACGCCTTCTTCTGCTCGTACATCAGCAGGTCGGCACGCCGCACGGTATCTTCCACGCGCTCGTTCGGCAGGCTGGTAGCCACGCCGATCGACATGCTCAGCGCTACGCCCGAATAGAACTGGTTGTTCATGTCCACCAGCTTCTGGATATTTTCGACCAGCGCCATGCAGCCGCGCTCATCCGTGGCCGGCATCAGCACCGCGAACTCGTCGCCGCCGATGCGCGCCGCATAGGCGGGCTTTTCCACCGCCTTGATCAGCACCTCGCCGGCCCGGCGCAGCAGCGCATCGCCGACCGCGTGGCCGAGCTGGTCGTTGATCGGTTTCAGGCCGTTCAGGTCGATGATCAGCACCGAGACTGGCGACGGCCCCTTGCGCTGCAGGCGGTTCAGCTCATCCACATAGAACGAGCGGTTGTACAGCTTGGTCAGCACATCGTGCTTGCCGAGGTACTCGAGGTAGGCCTCGGCCTTCTTGCGCGCCGTGATGTCGGTCAGCGCGACCAGCACCAGATCCCAGTTTTCTTCATGCCCGGGCATCACCGAGAACTGCAGGTGCAGATGCAGCAGGTCGCCGTTCAGGGCGTAGTTGATGACCTCGTACTGGTGGAACAGCTTGTTGTTCCACAGGTCGATCAATTGTTCTCGGAAGTGGACACGCATGTCGTCGCGGAACACCAGGCTCAGGTTGTCGAGCAACGTCTGCTTGTTCGGCGCGTTGAACAGGGTCAGTGTGTGCTGGTTGACATCGATGACGCGGATCTCGCGCATGAAGCGCTCGACGAATTCCGGGTGCACATCGGTGAACACGCGGAAATCCTCGATGCCGTTGGCGCGGATGTCTTCGAGCAGGCGCTTGACCGCGCTGAAATCCTCGACCCACAGCGAGACCGGCGAATTCTCGAACAGCCCACGCGCGTAGAACTCGCTCAGTTCCAGTCCGCGCTTGGCCTGCTCTTTTTCCGTGACATCCTCGATGGCCAGCAGCACGCGGTCCCAGTTGGCCTCATGGCCGTGCAGGATGGTGCCCTTCAGCTCGATATCGAGGCGCTTGCCGCCCAGCGAGTAATTGACGCTCTTGCCGACGAAGGACTGCTTGCCGTCCCACAGCTGCACGAGCTCATCGATGTGCGCCGTCAGCATGTCGTCGCGGAAGACCTTGCCGAGGTGCGTGACCAGGTGGTCGAGATCGCGCGCTTCGTACATTTCCAGCGTGCGGCGGTTCACCTGCAGCACGCGGATGCAGGCCGAGCAGGCCTGCACGCGCGCTGGATCGTCCTGCAGCCAGGCGCGCAGGTCCACCACACCCGCGGCGCGCCAGGTCTCGAACAGCGCGCGCATCTCGCTATAGTCTTCCAGCCACAGGGAAACCGGGGCGAGATCGAAAATCTGGGCGTGGTCGTATTCGCTGGCAATCGCGGGGGAGGTGGAACGAGCTGAGGAGACGGTCATGATGCGCCACGCGGGAGAGAATGGCGCCAGTGTATTGGATTCCCCGGGCGCTTCCAACCGCCGCGAGAGGACGTGGTGCAAGCGCCACTCCACGGGTCGCCGCGACGCCGTGCGGTGGCCCGTGCATTGTCGAGATCACATGCGCCAGGACGGATCGGCGCGCTCCAGCATGCGTTGCCATGCGTCGAGGTGCGCGCGCGCATAACGTGGCGCATCGCGCAGGAAATCGGCCGCCGTGCGCGCCGCCAGCGCGGGCTCGATCTCGGCCAGCGGTTGTCCCATGGATGACGCCAGCACCTGCACCTGGGCGGCGCGTTCGAGGTAATAGAGATCATCGAAGGCCTGCGCGATGGTGGGCCCAACGACGATCGGACCGTGGCTGCGCAGGAACAGCACGCTGTGCTCGCCCAGTGCGCGCACCATACGCGCACCTTCTTCTCCCGCCAGCGCCAGGCCCTGGTAGCCGACGGTGGTGTCGTGGTCGTAGGCGATACGGCCGTGAAAACGCACGGCGTTCTGGTGGCACATCGCCAGCCGCCCGTCATGCAGCGCCGTGATGGCCGTCGCGTGCGGCATATGCGTGTGCAGCACGCACACCGCGCGCGGGTTGGCGCGGTGGATCTGCGAGTGGATGTGGAAGGCGGTGATTTCCACTTCGCCCGAACCTTCCAGGACAGTTCCTGCATCGTCCACCAGCAGCAGGTCGCTGGCGCGCATCTCCGCGAAATGGAGGCCGAACGGGTTGATCAGGTAGCAATCCGGCCGGCCCGGCGCCACGGCGCTGAAGTGGTTGCAGGTGCCTTCGTGCAGGCCAAGCTGCGCGGCGATGCGGAATACCGCCGCCAGATCGCGGCGCGCGGCCTGCAGGGCATCGGCGGTGGCGTTCTCGGAGGCGGCCAGCGGGGAAGTGTTGATCAGGCTCATACGGTCTCCTGGGTTCATTGCGGAGCAGTCGCCGGCAGCGCCGGCGCGGCGGGCGGCACGGCCGGCTGCGGCTGTGCCGGCGGCAGCACGCCGGAGGCTGCGGGTGAAGCTGGCGGCGAGGATGGAAGCGAGGATGGAAGCGAGGATGGGGGCGGCGCCGGAATCACCGGTCCCGAGGGCAGCACATCGGGCAAGGCGCCGGCAGCATCGGGTGTGGCCGAGGGCGCGGGCGGCAGCTCCGGCAAGGATTCCGAGGCGGGCGGTACGTCCACGGCGGACACCGGTGTGGGCGGTGCCGCCGGCCGTTTGGCCGGCACGGCGGGCGCCGCCGGTTCTTCCTTGCCGAACCACTGCGCGAACCACCCTTGCAGGCGCGCCTTCAGCGGATCGAGGAAGCTGGTGTTGTCCGGTTCGGCAAAGCGCTGCTTGGCATCCACCACGCGCGTGCGCATCGCGCGCTGGAACACCTCGCCGACGATCGGCAGCGCGCTGTGTGCGCCCTGCCCCCAGTAGTCGCTGCGCAGCGTGACGCGTGCGTCGTTGAAGCCCACCCACGCGCCGGCCACCAGTTGCGGATGCATCATGATGAACCAGCCGTCGGCATTGTCCTGCGTGGTGCCGGTCTTGCCGGCCACATCGCCGGGAATGCCGAAGCGCGAGCGGATCAGCGTGCCAGTGCCGCGGTCGATCACGTCGCGCATCACGTCGAGCAGCGTGTAGGCCGTAGCCGGTGCCAGCACGCGCTCGGCACGTGCTGGCCGGAATTCCGCGAGTACCTTGCCGTTGGCATTCTCGATACGCGTGACGAAGACCGGTTCGCGATAGGCGCCACCGTCGGCAATGGTGCCGTAGGCCGCAACCATTTCCTTGAGCGTGACCGGACTGGTGCCGAGCGCCAGCGACGGCACCGCGTCGAGCCTGCTCTGGCGCACACCCATCGCCTGCGCCAGTTTGGCCACGCGCGCCGGGCCGGTGTTCTGCATGAGTTGCGCGGTGATGGTGTTCTTGGAGTAGGCCAGTCCGTAACGCAGGCTCAGCGACTGGCCGCTCGGCGGACCGCCGTCTGTGGGTTTCCAGATCTCACCGCCAGGCAGGCGGAACTCCACTGCCGTATCGGGCAGCGTGTCCTCGGGTTTCGCGCCTTGCTGGAAGGCCGCGCCATACACGAAAGGCTTGAAGGTCGAGCCGGGCTGACGTTGTGCCTGCTGTACATGGTCGAAGGCATCCACGCTGTAATCGCGGCTGCCGACCCAGGCACGGATTGCACCGGTGGCCGGGTCGAGTGCCATGAAGCCGGCTTCGATGCGTGTCTTCTGGCGGCGCAGCGCGCGGATGAACTCGCGATCGTCGCGCAGCTGGCGCAACGCCTCCTCGGGCTTGCGGCCCTGCTCGACCAGCGTGCGGTACTGCGTCGATTCGCGGATAAAGCTGTCGACCAGCGCCGGGCTGTTCTGCCACGCGCCGCGCCAGGTCTGGTCGGCCAGCGCCTGCAGGCGGTCGCCCTGGCGCATCACCGCCTGGTTGGCCATGGTCTGCAGCCGGGCGTCGAGCGTGGTGTGTACCACCAGGCCGTCGGCGTCGAGGCTGTAGCCATTGCGGTCGGCCCAGTCGATCAGCCATTTGCGCAGGTATTCCGCGAAATGCTGGGCCGGGCCCGGCGAGGCCACCTGTCGCGCAAAGTCGATACGCAGGGTGCGCGCCTGCAGGCCCGCGAGTTTCGCCGCATCGAGCTTGCCGCGCTTGGCCATCTGGGCCAGCACGATATTGCGCCGCTGCACCGAGCGCTCGGGATTGAGCACCGGGTTGTAGTAGCTGGTGCCCTTGAGCATACCGATCAGCGTCGCGCTCTCGAGCACGTCGAGGCGGCGTGCGGGTTTGTCGAAATAGGTGCGCGCCGCCATCTCGATGCCGTAGGCGTTGTACAGGAACGGCACGGTGTTGAGATAGGTCTCGAGGATCTCGTCCTTGGTGTAGAGGGCCTCGATCTTCAGCGCGGTGATGGCTTCCTTGAGCTTGCGCGTCAGCGTGGGCGCGCGGCCGATGTCGTCGGGATAGAGATTGCGCGCCAATTGCTGGGTGATGGTCGAGCCGCCCTGCCGGTCGCCGGAGAACGTGCGCAGGGCCGCGCCGCCGATGCGCCGCCAGTCGAGCCCGAAATGGTCGCGGAAGCGGTGGTCCTCGGTGGCGATCAGCGCGTCGATGACAAACGGCGAGACCTGGTCGAGCGTCACCCACTCGCGGTTCGCGCGCTTGAACACCGCCAGCTCCTTGCCATCCGCCGACAGCACCTGCGCAGGCTGATCGATCTTGGCCTTGCGAATGTCGCCGATGCCGGGCGTGAAAGGCACCAGCAGCAGTGCATAGAGCAGAAACAGCGCGGGAACCGCCGCCACTGCCAGCACGATATCGCGCCGCGTCGGATGGCGCAGGCGCGCACCGAAGCGGCCGAATACCTCGACGGCCAGGCTTTTCAGATGTTGCGGGGTCATGACACCAGCATCATGGGGGCATGGCGCGCCTGGGCGCGCGGGCGGGGGCGGAAGATTGGCATTGTAGCGGCAGGCGTGGCGGCCGGGGCAAACCGGACGGGCGGCGCATCAAGACGATGTCGCCGGCCGGTCCGTTTACTGGAAGGCCACTTCAGCAAAGCTGCGCAGCTTGCGGCTGTGGAGGCGGTCCACGCCCTGCCGCCGCAGCGTTTCGAGCGCGGCGATGCCGATGCGCAGATGCTGGTCGACGCGGGCGCGGTAGAAATGGTTGGCCATGCCTGGCAGCTTGATCTCGCCATGTAGCGGCTTGTCGCTCACGCACAGTAGCGTGCCGTAGGGCACGCGGAAGCGGAAGCCGTTGGCGGCGATGGTGGCGCTTTCCATGTCGAGCGCGATGGCGCGGCTCTGGCTGAAGCGCCGCTCGGGCGTGCGGTGCGGCAACAGCTCCCAGTTGCGGTTGTCGGTGCTGGCCACCGTGCCGGTGCGCATGATGCGCTTCAATTCGTAACCGGTCAGCTGCGTCACTTCGGCAACGGCATCCTCGAGCGCCACCTGCACCTCGGCCAGCGGCGGAATTGGCACCCACAGCGGCACGTCTTCATCGAGCACATGGTCCTCGCGTACGTAGGCATGCGCCAGCACGTAGTCGCCGAGCTGCTGCGTGGTGCGCAGGCCGGCGCAGTGGCCGAGCATCAGCCACACATGTGGGCGCAGCACGGCAATGTGGTCGGTGATGGTCTTGGCGTTTGCCGGCCCTACGCCGATGTTCACCATGGTGATGCCGCTGCCGTCGGCGCGGATCAGGTGGTAGGCCGGCATCTGCGGCAGGCGCGGCGGCGGCGTGCCTGGATCGTCCGCGCCGTTGCCCACGCGCCGGTGGATTACGTTACCTGGTTCGACGAAGGCGATGTAGCCGTCGTCATCGGTGGGCGTGGCGGCATCGGGCGCACGGTTCATCATCTCGTGGCCGAGGCGTACGAACTCGTCGATGTAGAACTGGTAGTTCGTGAACATCACGAAGTTCTGGAAATGCTCCGGCGCGGTGCCGGTGTAGTGGCGCAGGCGCTGCAGCGAATAATCGACGCGCGGCGCGGTGAACAGCGCCAGTGGCTGCGCCTGGCCCGGCACGATGTCATAGATGCCGTTGGCGATGCCGTCGTCCATGGCCGACAGGTCCGGCAGGTCGAACAGGTCGCGCAACAGGCGGCGGCGCTCGAGGCTCAGGTCGCCTTCGATGTGGTAGTGCTCGGCGAACGAGAAATGCACGGGAATCGGTTGCGAGCTGGTGCCGATCTCCAGCTGCAGCCCTGCGTTGCCCTCATGGTTGGCCAGCAGCAGGCGGAACTGTTCCTCGTAGTAGTTGGCGAACAGGTCGGGCCGCGTGAGCGTGGTCTCGAACGTGCCCGGACCGGAAACGAAACCATACGACAGCCGCGAATCGGCGCGCGCCACGCTGTCGGTATGGAAGCGTACGAACGGATAGCAGGCGCGCACGCGCGCGTTCGGCGTATCGCCGGTGACGAAACGGTGCAGGTGCTCGCGCAGATGGGCAATGCTGTTGTCGTAGATGGTACGCACGCACGCCATGGCGGCGGCAGGGTCGTCGAAACGGGCGGGGGCGATGTATTGCGGTGTGAGCAACGTGCGACTCCCGGAAAGGTCGTGAGCAGGTCGGAGCGGGTGGCCGCCGGCACGGCAGGCCGTTGCGGATATTGTACGGGTTGCGCATGACGAATGCGATGCGCGGCGCCGTCACAGGCGTGTCATGATGGCCGTTGCCGAGCGCCGTACAATCGGTTGCCGGTTTCCCCAGCTGCCACATGGATCGCCATACTGGTCGCTGCACGCCGCATTTGTCCTTGCGTGTTTCCATCCGAGCCTTGCCATGCACTCTCGCTCCGCCTCGTCGTCCCGCCTGCCGCCGGCCATCTGGGCGCTGGGTTGCGTCAGTCTGCTGATGGATATTTCGTCCGAACTGATCCACAGCCTGCTGCCGGTCTTCATGGTCACCACGCTGGCGGCCAGCGCCACCATGGTGGGCCTGATCGAGGGCGCGGCGGAAGCCACCGCGCTGGTGCTCAAGGTGTTCTCGGGCGTCATCAGCGACTACTGGGGCAAGCGCAAGCCGCTGGCACTGTTCGGCTACGGGCTCGGGGCGCTGTCCAAACCCCTGTTCGCGCTGGCCTTGAGCCCCGGCATGGTGCTCGGTGCGCGCCTGATCGACCGTGTCGGCAAGGGCGTGCGCGGCGCCCCGCGCGATGCCCTGGTGGCTGATCTCGCGCCGCCCGGCATGCGCGGCGCGGCGTTCGGCCTGCGTCAGGCGCTCGACACCGTCGGAGCGTTCCTCGGCCCCTTGCTGGCCATTGGCCTGATGCTGCTGTGGGCCGGCGATTTTCGCGCGGTGTTCTGGGTCGCCATTATCCCGGCCGCGCTGTCGGTGGCAGTGCTCGCGCTGGGCGTGCGCGAACCCGATCATCCACGCGGACCGGTGCGGAGCAATCCGATCAGTCGTGCCAATCTCGCCCGGCTCGATCGCGCCTATTGGGGTGTCGTGATCGTGGGGGCGCTGTTTACGCTGGCCCGTTTTTCAGAAGCCTTTCTCGTGTTGCGTGCGCTCGATGGTGGCCTGCCGGTCGCGTGGACGCCCTTGGTGCTGATTGCCATGAACGTGGTCTATGCCGCCGCCGCCTATCCATGCGGCCGGCTCGCGGACCGGGTGTCGCACGGGCGTCTGCTGGCGCTCGGACTGGTGTTGCTGATCGCCGCCGACGTGGCACTGGCAATGGGCGCGCACGGTGGCTGGCTGTGGGGCGGGATCCTGCTGTGGGGCCTGCACATGGCCATGACACAGGGGTTGCTGGCAGCCATGGTGGCCGATACCGCGCCGGCCGACCTGCGCGGCACGGCCTATGGTTTCTTCAATCTTGTCAGCGGCGGCGCGCTGTTGTTGGCGAGCGTGCTGGCCGGCGTGCTGTGGGACCGCAGCGGTCCGGCGCTCACCTTTACCGTCGGCGCCGGTCTTGCCGCCGCAGCGCTGGCGGCCTTGCCACTGTTGGTGCGTCCTGCGTCCATCCCCGGGCCGGTACGCTGATGGCGTGGGCGGCGACCCGAAGACTTTCGCGGCAGAACGATTGTCCTCTATACTGAGAGCAATTGTCCTGCTGCCGCCTCGCAGCTGGCATCCCGGTCGACATCTATTCCCGTTTTAGCCGAGCCGCCCCATGCAACCCGCCGATCTCTCGCGTTACCTGGGCCAGTTGCGCGATTACTACCGCGCCGAGTCCATCATTCCCTCCACCACGCAGTTGGGCGCCCTGTGGGGCGTGGAAGCGCGTTCCTGGGCCCACCGCATCGCCGTACGCCTCAAGGAGGAACGTTTCCTTGAAGACGCGCCCGGCAACCGACTGCGCCCGGGGCCGCGCTTTTTCGAGCGTCCGCTGGCGGGCCGCGTGCGTGCTGGCTTGCCGGAAGCCGCGGCGGATGCGCCGGCCGATGTGGTGACCATCGACAGTTACCTGATCGACAAGCCGTCGGACACCGTGGTCTTCAAGGTCAAGGGCGATTCGATGATCGATGCCGCTATCCAGGATGGCGATTTCGTCGTGATCGAACGGCGCACCACGGCGCGCGTCGGCGAGATCGTGCTGGCCATGGTCGATGACGAATTCACGCTGAAATACCTGGCGCAGGATGCGGCCGGCTACTACCTTGAAGCGGCCAATGCGGCCTACGGGCCGATCCGCCCGGCGCGGGCGCTGGAAATCTATGGCGTCTATATCGGCCTGTTCCGCAAGGCCGGGCGGCCGCGCGCATGAGCGCCGTGTTCGACGCGGCAGCGACCGGGGGGCAGCCCGCCCCAGGTGCGGCAGACACGCCCGCGTATCTGGCCAGCCTCAACCCCGAGCAATGCACCGCCGCGCTGCATGCCGCCGCTGACGGTCCGCTGCTGGTGATCGCCGGCGCTGGTTCGGGCAAGACCAACACGCTGGCGCACCGCGTCGCGCATCTCGTCTTCAGCGGTGCCGATCCGCAGCGCATCCTGCTGCTGACTTTCTCGCGCCGCGCCGCCGCCGAAATGGAGCGGCGTGTCGGGCAGATCATCAACCGTGTGCTCGGCGCCCCGGCCGGGCAGCGGCCGCCGGTATTCCCATGGGCCGGCACCTTCCACGGCGTGGGCGCACGGCTGCTGCGCGAGGTGGCCGAGCAGATCGGCCTGTCGCCCGACTTCACCATCCACGACCGCGCCGATGCCGAGGACATGCTGGCGCTGGTGCGGCACGATCTTGGCCTCGACGCCACGCGGGACCGCTTTCCCACCAAGGCCACCTGCCTGGCGATCTACTCGCGCGCCGTGAACAGCGAGGCGGACCTGTCCGCCGTGCTGCGCACCGCCTTTCCGTGGTGCGCGCAATGGGAGGCGGAACTGGCCGAACTGTTCGAAAGCTACGTGGCTGCCAAGCAGGCGCAGCACGTGCTCGACTACGACGACCTGCTGCTGTACTGGGCGCACCTGATGCAGGAGCCTGCACTGGCTGCGCAACTGCGGGCGCGCTTCGATCACATCCTGGTGGACGAGTACCAGGACACCAACCGCCTGCAGGCCTCCATCCTGCTGGCGCTGCGGCCCGACGGGCGCGGCCTGACGGTGGTCGGCGACGATGCGCAGTCCATCTATTCCTTTCGTGCGGCCACGGTCCGCAACATCCTCGATTTTCCTCGCCACTTCGATCCGCCGGCGCGCATCGTCACGCTCTCCCGCAACTACCGCTCGACGCCGCCGATCCTCGCCGCATCGAATGCCATCATCGGCCTCGCGCCCGAGCGTTATGCCAAGGACCTGTGGAGCACGCGCGACGGCGGGCAGAAGCCGCGTCTCGTGTCGGTGGCTGACGAGGCCGAGCAGGCGCGCTGTGTCGCCGCCTCGGTGCTCGCCCATCGCGAGCAGGGCATGGCGCTCAAGGCGCAGGCGGCGCTGTTCCGCACGGCCAGCCACAGCGCGCAGCTCGAGATCGAACTGGTGCGGCGCAATATTCCGTTCGTGAAATTCGGCGGGCTGAAGTTTCTCGAGGCCACGCACGTCAAGGACGTGCTCTCGATGCTGCGCTGGGCGCAGAATCCGCGCAACCGCATCGCCGGTTTTCGCGTCGTGCGGCTACTGCCTGGCATCGGTCCAGTGAGCGCTACGCGTTTGCTCGATGCCATGGACGCGTCGGCCGATCCGCTGGCGGCCCTGCTCGCCTTCCGCATGCCCGCTGCGGCAGCAGAGGCCTGGGCCGCATTTGCCCCGCTGTTTGCCATGCTGCACCGGGAGCGTTCCGCGTGGCCTGCGGAGGTCGGTGCGGTGGCGCGCTGGTATGCGCCGCATCTCGAGCGCCTGCATGACGACGCGGCGGTGCGCAGCGGCGACATCGATCAGCTTGAACGCATCGCCGCCACGTATGCCTCGCGTGAGCGTTTCCTGACCGAGCTGACGCTCGATCCGCCGGAAGCGTCGAGTGGCGAATCCGGCGTGCCGCTGCGCGATGATGACTACATGGTGCTGTCAACCATCCACTCGGCCAAGGGGCAGGAGTGGCGCGCGGTGTCGATCCTCAACGTGGTCGATGGCTGCATGCCCTCGGATCTGGCGACCGGCTCGCAGGATGAGATCGAAGAGGAGCGCCGCCTGCTGTACGTGGGTATGACGCGGGCGCGCGATCATCTGCAGCTGATCGTGCCGCAGCGCTTCTATGTGCCGCAGCAAAAGTACGGTGACCGCCACGTGCTCGCAGGGCGCAGCCGCTTCATTTCCAACGTCGTGGCGCGCACCTTCGAGACGTGCTCGTGGCCACCCCCGCCGCCGCTCGAGCCGCTGCCGCCCTCGCGTCGCCCGCCGCCCGCCGCCATCGATATGCTGGCGCGGATGCGCGGGCAGTGGAAGGTGCGCTAAGATCGCGGTTCGATATTGCCGGAACTGCTACCCAAGGCTGTACCGATCCTTCGCGCGCTTTCGCCCTTCGACGCTTGAGCCCGCCCTTACCGCAGCATGGACTTTTTTTAGCTGGAACTGCCGACATGACCACGACGTTGCCCGCCATCGAAATCGAAACCGCACCGAATCCCGACTTCTCCGTCATCTGGATGCATGGCCTCGGCGCGGACGGCAGCGATTTCGTGCCGGTGGTGCCTGAGCTCGGCCTGTCCGAGGATGTCGCAGTGCGCTTCGTGTTTCCTCATGCGCCGACGATTCCGGTGACCATCAACAACGGCTACGTGATGCGCGCGTGGTACGACATCGTCGCCATTGACGGCGGTGCGCGCCACGCCGACGAGGCCGGGATCCGCGCCTCGCGCGACATCGTGCGCAAGCTGATCGAACGCGAGAACGGACGCGGCGTGCCGACCTCGCGCATCGTGCTGGCCGGTTTCTCGCAAGGCGGCGCGATTGCCTATATCGCCGGTCTCACGCATCCCGAGGCGCTGGCCGGGATCATCGCGCTGTCGACGTACATTCCCGCCCCGGCCCTGCTCGCTGCCGAGTTCGATCCCGCCAACCGTGCGACGCCGGTGTTCGCCGCCCATGGCACGCAGGATGGCGTGGTGCCGCTGCAGCTCGGCGAGCAGGCACGGCAGGTGCTGACGGACCTCGGCAATCCGCTCGAGTGGCGCACCTATCCGATGGCGCACTCCGTGTGCCTCGAGGAAATCACCGAGATCGGCGCATGGCTGACCGCGCGCATCGGTACACGCGCGGCCTGAGGGTTGCCTGAGCGGCTGCGCCAGCGTGCCGCGGCACCATGGCGCGGTCCACTCCACCGCGACGGCGAAGTATCCCTCCCCGCCCCCGGTCCAATAAGCGCTCAGTAAGCGCCCAGTAAGCGCCTGGTGCGGCGCTCAGTGCGCGTGCTGCTTGATCCAGGCCACGTAGCGATCCATCCAGCCCTGCAGGAACTTGCGGGTGCCGGGATTGCCGATGCCGCCGTCGGCATCGAACAGATCGTCCTTCATCTGCAGGTAGAGCTCCGGCTGCGTGAGCAGCGGCATGTCGAGGTAGCACAGCACATTGCGCAGGTGCTGCTGCGCCATCGAGGTACCGGTCGCACCCGGCGAGATGCCGGCCACGCCTGCCGGCTTGCCGGCCCACACGCTCTTGCCATACGGCCGCGAACCGTGGTCCAGCGCGTTTTTCAGGATGCCGGGCATCGAGCGGTTGTATTCCGGGGTCACGAACAGCACGCCGTGCGCCGCCTTGACCTCATCCTTCATGCGCTGCACCGGCGCAGCGGGATGGTCGTCGTCGTCCTGGTTGTAGAGCGGCAGGTCGTCCATGCGCACGTAATGAAACTTCAGTTCCGGCGGCGCCAATTTCTCGAGCGCGCGCGCCAGGCGCACATTGAACGATTCCTTGCGCAGGCTGCCGATGACAACGGCGATGGTGTACGGGGACATGGCTTCTCCTTGAAGCGGATACGCGGGAGACCGCGAAGGTGGGCAGCGGGCGCGACCATGGAGTCTCGAGCAAACAGTGCGAACCATGATCTGCCGTGCGGGTAACACAGAGTCTAGACAGGTTTGCCCGGGTTGTCTGCCGTGCTTTCTCCGACACGCGGCAGACGCCGCACCGGTATCGCGACGTGATGCGATTGACACGCCAGGACATGGATGCGGCTGGCGTATGCCAATGCGCGGAACCAATCCCGACAGGCACGGTCCACCGGGCATGAATACGCGCGCATACTCCCTCCCCCTCGCGCTCTGCACGGCGACATTGCTCGTTGCTTGCGGCAGCTCTCCGAAACAGCAGCAGGCGGCCGAGGCCCCCGCCGATACTCCGGCGGCGCAGGCCGCGGCACCCGCCCAGATGCCGGAATGGCAAATGCTGCGTGCGCGTCATTTCGAATGTGCCACCGACAAGGCCAACGAACTCATGCGTGGCAGCGCCTCCTCGCCCGACGTGGCCCGCCAGGCGCTGCGCGCGTGCGATGACCGGCTCTCGGCCATGCGCACCTCCTTCCGCACCTACCTCGAAACGCAGATGGTGTCCTCGCATGGCAAGGCTGGCGCACGCCGCGCCGCCGACCAGCTGGCGCGCGACACCGAGCGCAAGGTCCAGACGTATCTCGAGCAGTCCGTCGTCTACACACGCTACCAGGCCAAAGTCCGGTAAAGTAGAAACGTAACCAGAGGCATCCAGGGCATGCCCGTGCCATTGCGCGGTGCACCGCCCCATGACCACGGCTGACGCCATCAGGGGAGTACGACATGGTTTCCCATCTGCCTTCCGATCCGGAGCCGGGCAAGCACGCCGGCGCAGAACATATTGGCGATGCGCTCGAGCATCTCAGCAACGCCGTCGACGATGACAGCATTGCGGCCAGTGCCGCGAAGGGTTTGCTGTACAGCGTGATGGAGACCCTCGGCACGGTTATCGGCGACCCGGACCTGCCGGCGCATGTCCGTTCGGGTTACGAGGGGCTGCTCGAAAAGGCGCGTGAACTGCGCGCCCGGCTAGAGGAATGAAAGACGGCCAGCGCACGCTGGCCGCAGGAATACCACAGGATCAAAGCGGAGCCCGCGCCACGCGCCGGCTCCGTACTGCTCGCTCAGCCCTGGCGAATGACGCCGCACGCCAGACGCGGCCCGGCATTGCCGGTCGGCTGGGTGGTGTAGTCGTCCGGATCGCGGTGCACGATCAGGCCGCGGTCGAGCACGCTGTTCGCGCCGCGCCCCACGCTGATCGACGTCGTCACGAATTCCACGCGCGCCTGTCCGGCGGCATCCACCACCAGCGACGGCAGGTCGCCCGCGTGATGCGGTCCGGCGCCGTGGCGGCCGTGCGGCGTACCGCCCGGATTGAAGTGACCGCCCGCGCTCATGCCGTCACCGCTCGAGCAGTCGCCCTTCTCATGCACATGGAAACCCAGTTGCGCGCCCGGTGTCAGTCCGCGTACCGTGCCGGTCACGCGCACCTTGTCGCCAATCTGCTCGAAGCGCACCGAGCCGTTGGCAGTATTGCCGCGCGTTGGCTCGAGCTGGGCCGTGGCGACGGCCGAAGGCTTGGGTGTGGCACATGCGGCCAGGCCCAACGCGACTGCAGTGGCAACACCCGCGGTGGCCAGGATACGGGCCGACCGGCCGGCCGTTCGGAATGGATGCGGTATCTTCATTATTGTCTCCAGGTTGAGCGGCACGCGACACGTGCCCGCAGGGTCGAAGCGCCCTACGAGTGTTGATGCAGCGGCACCGCGTTGTCAACCTGAAGCGTGACGGGAAGACACCGGGAAACTCAGTCCTCCGCCACGAAGCCCGAGGCCTCGACGATCGGCTTCCAGGCGGCACGCTCGGTCAGCATGCGCTGCTGCGCTTCCTTGCCGGTCTTGCCGACCACTTCGAGGCCCAGCCCTTCGAGCTTGGCCGCCGTCGCGGCATTGTTCGAGGCTGCAATGAACATCTTCTCCACGCGCGCCATCACTTCCGGCGGCGTGCCGCCCGGCACGAACGCACCGTACCAGCTGGTGGCGTATTCGAACTGGCCGAAGCCCTGCTCCTTGGCTGTCGGCACTTCCGGCAGCGCCTTGGCGCGCTTGGTGCCGCTCACGCCGAGGAAGCGCAGCTTGCCGCCCTTGTAGAGCTGCATCATGCTGGCGACCGCATCCCAGCCCATCGACACATTGCCGCTGATTACATCGACCAGCATCGGCGATGCGCCGCGATACGCCGCCGGCGTGATCTTCACGTTGATGTCGTTGCCGAGCGCCACCGCGCCGAGATGACCTGCACTGCCAATGGTGGCGAGGCCAATGCTGGCCTGCTGCGGATTCTTCTTGGCCCAGGCGACATACTCCCCGAGGGTCTTGTACGGTTGCTGCGGACCGGCTGCGATGACTGTCGGCACATCGGTCAGCAGGGCTGCCGGCACCAGGTCCTTGTCGGCGTCGTAGCCGAGCTTTTTGTAGGTCAGCGGAAAGATGGTGAAGAGCGGCGACGGACCGACGAAGATCGTCTTGCCATCGGGCTTCGAGCGCTTCACATAGTCGAGCGCGAGGCGCGCCGAGGCGCCCGGCTTGTTTTCCACCAGCACCGTACCGTGGCCGTCCTGGCGCAGTTGCTCGGCGTACAGGCGCGCCAGGTTATCGGCGGCGCCGCCCGGCGCGTAGCCGACGATGATGCGGATCGGCGTGTCGTTGTCGTTTGCGGCCCAGGCCGGAGCGTGCAGGGCCAGGCCCGCCAGCATCGCCGCCGAGGCAGCCAGGGAATGTTGAACGAAGCGGCGGCGGGTAGAGGAAGTCATGTCGATGGGTCTCTCAAGTACAAACGAACGAAGAAGCAAAAGAACAAAGAAGCAAAAGAACAAACAAAAATGCAAGCAACGGTGTGCCGCCGCGCTCAGCACGCGCCGCCGGTTGCCGCGGCCGGAAACTGCGGCCAGCGGCCGCGCTGGTCGCACGCCGCTTCGAACACGGCGGCGGCGCGCAGCAGGTCGGCATCGCCACGGAACTGCCCTACCAGCTGCAGGCCGATGGGCAGGCCATCCGTACCGAACCCGCACGGCAGGCTGATAGCCGGATGGCCAGTCATATTGAACGGCATGGTCCACGGGAACCAGTGCGCGCGCACGTTCTCCAGGGCCTGGCCATCGATGTCGATGGTCCCGAACAGGTCCTGGTCGATCGGCAGCGCCGTGCGCGTCAGCGTCGGCATGGCAAGGAAATCGGCTCGCCCCAGCAGGTCCTGCACGCGCAGGAACAGCGCGCTGCGGTCGAACATGGCGCGCTGGTATTCCACGCCGCTGACTTCGGAGGCCGAGGCGATCTGCTTGAGGAAGGTCGGGCTCAGTGTGTCGCCGTGTTTCTCCGCCAGTTCCACGAAGCGCGTGCGCCACACGGTGTGGTTGATGGCGCGCCAGATGCTTTCGACATTGAAGCCCTCGCCGGAAAATTCTTCCAGTTCCGCGCCGAGTCCTGCCAGGGTGGTAAGGCTGGCCTCGAAGGCCTCGGCGACATCGGCGGCCACGGGCCGTCCCGGCGGCGCCAGGCAGTAGAGGATGCGGCGGCCGCGCAGGTCGCCCTGCGGCTGGGCCGCGCCAATGTAATCCGGAGACGGCATGCCGAGCGACCACGGATCGCAGGCGTGCGGTCCGGCCATGGCCTGCAGCATCAGGCCGGTATCGGCCACGGTACGCGTGGTCGGCGTGACATAGGTCTGGTTGCCGAACAGGTCCTGTGCCTGGCTGTGCGGCACCACGCCCTGGCTTTGCTTGATGCCCACCACGCCATTGCAGGCGGCCGGAATGCGCGTCGAGCCGCCGCCGTCAGTGGCCACCGCCAGTGGGGCGATGCCGCTGGCGACGGCCACCGCCGCGCCGCCGCTCGAGCCGCCGCTGGTGCGTGTGGCATCCCAGGCATTGCGGGTGCGGCCGTAGAGCGGGGAATCGGTCAGGCATTTCGAGCCGAATTCCGGCGATGTGGTCTTGCCGATCAGGATTGCGCCTTGCGCGCGCAGGCGTGCGACCGACACTGCATCCTGCGCCGGTACATTGTCGGCAAACGGTACCGCGCCGAAGGTGGTGCGCACACCGGCGGTGTTGACGATGTCCTTGACGGTGAACGGGATGCCATGCAACAGGCCCAGCGGACGGCCTGCGCTGATGGCCTGTTCGGCCTGCCGGGCCTCTTCCATCGCCGAATCGGCGCAGAGCGTAATGAAGCAGTTGAGTTCGGGTTGCAGGCGTGCGGCGCGTGCCAGCACGGCGGCCGTCACGTCTACGGGGGAAATGTCCTTGCGGGCGATGCGGGTGCGAAGCTCAGCGGCGGACAGGAAACAGAGCGCTTCGCTCATGAACGGCAATCTCCAGTCGGTATTCTGCGGCCCGCGCATGCGCGCAGCCGGCACAGCCGTAAGGATAACCCGTATTGGTGCTGCTCCAGCGTGTGAACATCAACCGGCGCTCGTCCGCGTCTCCCATGGCAGGCCGGTATCGAAGCGTTTTTTCAGGAACTCCACGAAGGCGCGCAGCGGCGGTGGCGTATAGCGCGTTGGCAGCGTGATGGCGTAGAGCGTCGCGCCGGGTGAGCCGGTCAGCCGGTAGTCGTCGAGCACCGTCACCAGCGTGCCGCGCTGGCGGCCCTCCGCAGCCACGTAGGATGGCAGCAGCGCGATGCCGTGGCCCGCCGCCGCCATTTCGCCGAGAAAGCCGTAGTCGGCCGACTCGATATGCGACTGCAGCGCCGTGCGGTGCAACTGGCCGGTCTGCGCGTGCGCCAGCTCGAGCGCCACGCGGTGCCGCACGCCCAGGCAGGTATGGCTGGTCAGGTCTTCCGGTGTTTGCGGTCGCCCACGCGCCGCGAGATAGCCGGGGCTTGCGCATAGCCGCCACTCGATCGGCCCGAGCGCGCGCGCCACACAATGCTCGCCCGGTTCGTTGGTGACCCGCAGCGCGACGTCGATATTGCTTTCCATCAGATCGACCATGCCGCCCTTGAAGGTGACGGACAGCGTTACCTCCGGAAAGCGCGTACAAAACTCCGCGAACAGCGCCGTCAGGTACAGCCGTCCCACGGCCGGCGGACAGCTGACATGCAAAGGTCCGCGCACCACGCTGCCCAGCGTGTCGAGCAACTCGGCGGCGCGCTCCACCTCGGCGCGGATCACGGTGCATTGCGCATAGAATGCCTCGCCGATGTCGGTCAGGCTCATGCGCCGCGTGGTGCGCCGGAGCAGCTGCGCCTGGGCGTCGCGCTCGAGCTTGCGGATGCGGCGGCTGACATTGGAGCGGTCGATGCCGAGCTTGCGCGCCGCGCCCATGAAGCTGCCGGCCTCCACCACGGTGGCGAAGAAGAGATAGGCGTCGAGTTCCATGATCCTGTCGATTGATGCGTTGTGCGCAACAAACTTGTGCGCGCCAGTAGTCTTACAGAGCGCGCACGCCAATGCAATACTGCAGCAAACCTCATATCGACAACGCATAACCCGGAGGAGACATGAAGCGGATCATTTCCGTGCTGGCAGCGTGTGCTGCGGCAATCGCAACGAATGTGCAGGCGGCCTATCCTGACAGGCCGATTACGCTGGTCGTGCCGTTTCCGGCGGGCGCGACCACCGATACCGTGGCGCGCGTGGTTAGCCAGGCGGCTTCGATCGAGCTGGGCCAGCCCATCGTGGTCGACAACAAGCCGGGCGCGGAAGGCCAGGTGGCGGCGCAGGATGTGGTGCGCGCCGCGCCCGATGGCTATCGCCTCCTGCTCGGTACCTCGGGCAATCTCTCGCTGGTGCCGGCGCTACGCAAGAAGCCGCCCTACGACGTGCTGACCGACTTCACGCCGGTGGCCGATGTCGGCCGCTTCAGCTTCTTCCTCTACGTGCACCCCAGCGTGCCGGCGAAGACGCTCAAGGAATTCCTCGACTACGCCAAGGCCAATCCGGGCAAGATGAGCTACGGCACCGGCAACAACACCGGTGTCGTCGCCTTCTCGCATTTCAACACGCTCAACGGCCTCGATCTCACGCATGTCCCGTACAAGGGCGAGCCGCCCGCGATGCTTGACCTGATCGCCGGCCGCACGCAGGCCATGATCGGCACCACCATCGGTGCGCCATACATGCGTGACGGCAAGCTGCGCGCGCTGGTCACCATCAACGCGCAGCGCAATAGTTTGCTCGCCGACGTGCCGACGCTGCGCGAAAGCGGCATGCGCGATCTCGAGATCGTGCCCTGGGCCGGGCTGGTCGGTCCGGCCGGCCTGCCGCGCGATGTTGTGACGCGCCTCAACAAGGCGTTCGTCGCCGCGCTCAACAAGCCCGAGGTGCGCGCGCAGATGGATCGGCTGGGCTTTCCGCTCACACCGTCCACGCCGGAAGCCTTCGGCCGGATGATGAAAGAACAGCTTGCCATCCATGCGCGCCTCGTCAAATCGGCGGGCCTGCAGCCCGACTGACCGACATTGCGGACCGGCGCTATGCGCTGGTCCGCCCCCGCCCCGAATCCCTACGCAAACACACAGGAGAAGCAAGCATGGTTGCCGCATTGCAGTATGGCGATGAGCGCATCGAAGGAGCAGAGATCGCGCGCCACGCCGCCTGCGTTGCAAGTGGACTGCGGTCCATCGGGATTGGCGAGGATGCGGTGGTTGCGCTGGTAATGCGCAATGCGCCGGCCCTGTTCGAAATCACGCTGGCCTGCAACCGCATTGGCGCGTTTCATTGTCCGATCGACTGGCGCTTCAAGGTCGACGAACTGTCGTACATCCTGCATGACAGCGGCGCGCGCGCAGTGTTCATCGATGCCGACCTGCTGGCCGCGCTGGCTCCCGCGATACCGCTGGGTGTCACGGTCATCGCGGTGGAGCCGGCGCCGCTGGCGCTGCAGGCCTATCGTAATGTCGCGTCAGCCGCCGTCCAGGATCCCGCCGCGCCACCCGTCACGCACTACGCAGCGTGGCGCGATGCGCAGATCCCCGATGCTGGCCCGGAATGCCGCCCCCGCGGTCGCTTTGCCTATACCTCCGGCACCACCGGCAAGCCGAAGGGCGTGCGCCGCATCGCCGAGGGATTGCATCCGGAGCAACCGCGCCTGCTGCGAGAAACCGTCAAGGCCACGTTTGACTATGAGAGCGATGCGCGTGTGTATCTGTCCGCGCCGCTCTACCACGGCGCGCCGAATCTCTATGGCGTGCAGGCAATGCTGACTGCCGCGCTGGTCGTGCTCGATCCGCGTTTCGATGCTGAAGGCACGCTGCGCGCGATCGCACGGCATCGCATCACGCACCTTTATCTCGTGCCGACCATGTGCGTGCGCCTGCTGGCCTTGCCGGACGATGTGAAAGCGCGATACGACCTGTCCTCGGTGCGTTTCGTGGCGTGCACTGGTGCGCCCTTCGCGCCTCCCGTCAAGGAGGCCATGATCGCGTGGTGGGGACCGGTCATCAATGAATCCTACGCTTCCAGCGAAACCGGCATGGTGACGGTCATCTCCTCCGCCGATGCCTTGCGCAAGCCTGGCTCGGTCGGCCGGCCGGTCAGTGCCGCCGAGGTCCGCATTTACGATGACGCGGGCCGTCGCCTCGGGCCGGGGCAGACCGGCAATATTCACGTACGCCAGCCAGCCTATGCCGACTTCACGTATCACAACCGCCCGGAAGCGCGCGCCGAGATCGATCGTGAAGGACTGGCCTGCGTGGGCGACATAGGTTATCTCGACGACGAAGGTTTCCTGTTTATCTGCGACCGCAAGAGCGACATGGTGATCTCCGGCGGCGTCAACATCTATCCGGCTGAGGTCGAGAATGCGCTTGCCGGCATGCCTGGGGTCGCCGACTGTGTCGTCTTTGGGGTGCCGCATGCGGAGTTCGGCGAGGCGCTGGTGGCGGTGATCGAGCCGACGCCTGGTGTGCCGGTCGATGTGGAGGCTGTCCGCGCCTGGCTGAAGGCGCGCCTCGCCAGCTACAAGGTGCCCAAGCGCATCGAGCTGATGAATGCGCTGCCGCGCCAGGAGAGCGGCAAGATCCACAAGCGCAGGCTGCGCGACGCCTACTGGCAGGACGCGGGGCGGCGCATCTGAGCGCGCCGTGCACCGTGCCTAGCTAGGCGGAGCGCTTGCGCAGACGCGCGGGTTTGTCCTGGGGGGCGGGAGCATGGGAGATGGCCCACAGGCCATCGAACATCGCCGCGTAAAGATTGGCGAAGTCCTTACTGCGGATGATCAGCCCGTAATCCTCGCGCTTCGAGGACAGCATGACCACCTTGTCATCGTAGACATAGGTGGTCATGCCCAGCGTAATGTGCTCGGGCGCATAGCGGAGCTCGCGCAGCTGACCGTCCGAATCTGGCCACAGCGTGTCAATGTCTTGTGAGGCTGAGCGCAGTACCTGCAAGTGGATGCCGCGCGCAATGCGCTGCTGGATGTATTCCTCCATCTGCTGCTCGCCGACGGATTCGAGCAACTGGCTGGTGGACAGCACGCCGCGCAGCATTTTCGATTGCGCGGTGAGCGTATCCCACAGCACCGTGCGCACCGCATCCTCACCCTCGTAGAAGCGGATCTCCGGCTTGGTGCGCGAGCTGTTGTAGAGCGAACGCAGCTGCGGCATCAGCTCGATCAGCGTGCGCTGCTTGTTCTCCAGGCGCTGCAACAGGACATGCGGGTCCTCCGGGACCACCAGGCGTTTTTCGCCACGCTCGACCATGGTGACGAGGCCTTCTTCCTCCAGCCGCTCGAGGATGCTGTAGGCCGTCGTGCGTCCCAGTCCGGCCCGTGTCGCGATCTGGTTGACCGTGGCTTCACCCAGCTCGAGCGCGGCCATGTAGGCGCTGTATAACTTGCCGCGGATACCGAGTTGGTCCATTGCCTGCTCAAGATCCATTGTGTGTCCTATTTTTTCGACAAAATTTGTTTGTAACTACAAAAAACCTTGTAAATCAATATTTTAGAGTGTCGAAGAAATTCGTCAATTTCATTGACACGGTCCCGCCTGAGCAGCATAATCTGCCCCATGGTGGAGTGCCGCCGCAGCTGTCCAAGGCGAGGCTGCGGCACCCCTGCAACTGACAACCAACGGCATGGCACAGGCGTGAGTTCCCGCGTGCGCCAGCCGCCCCGTCCGGTCTTCGGTGACCGGCAAGGAGACAAGCATTATGACGAAAGTCCGGCGTGCCGCCATCGTTGCCCCCGTACGCACAGGGGTGGGCGCCTTCGGCGGAACCCTCCGCCCGGTCAGCGTGGAAGACCTGTCCGCCACGGTGGTCAACGCTGTGCTCGCACGTTCCGGCATCGATCCGGCGCGTATCGAGGACGTGGTCTTCGCGCAGTCCTACGCCAACAGCGAAGTGCCGTGCGTTGGCCGCTGGGCGGCACTGCAGGCCGGTTTGCCGGTAGCCGTGCCGGGCATGCAGCTGGACCGCCGCTGCGGCGGCGGCCTGCAGGCCGTCGCCACGGCCGCGATGATGGTGCAGAGCGGCGCGGCAGACGTGGTGATTGCCGGCGGCGTCGAGAGCATGAGCAATATCGAGTACTACTCGACCGACATGCGCTGGGGCAAGCGCGCCGGCAGCGTCACCTTCCATGATCGACTCGATCGCGGCCGCGAGCGCTCGCAGCCGGAACACAGGTTCGGCTACATCTCCGGCATGATCGAAACGGCCGAGAACCTGGCGCGCGACTACAGCATCTCGCGCGAGGAAGCCGACGCCTATGCGGTACGTAGCCACCAGCGCGCCGCCGCCGCGTGGGAAGCCGGCAGGTTCGATGCCGAAGTCGTGCCGGTCAGCGTGCCGCAAAAGAAAGGCGATCCGCTGATGTTCGCGCGCGACGAAGGCATCCGCCCCGGCTCCGACATGGACACGCTGGGACGCCTGCGGCCGATGATCAAGGGCGGTACCGTCACCGCCGGCAATGCCAGCCAGCAGAGCGATGCCGCTGCTGCCTGCCTGGTGGTCGCGGAAGATTGCCTTGCCTCCCTGAACCTCACACCCATGGCCTATCTCGTCGGCTGGAGCGCGGTCGGCTGCGAACCGGCGAACATGGGTATCGGCCCGGTCGAAGCCGTGCGCAAGCTGTTTCACAAGACTGGCCTCGGCTTCGACCAGATGGACCTGGTCGAACTGAACGAGGCGTTTGCCTGCCAGGTGCTTGCCGTGCTCAAGGGCTGGGACTGGAACGACCCCGAGCGCCTGAACGTGAACGGCTCCGGCGTCTCGCTCGGCCACCCCATCGGCGCCACCGGCGTGCGCATCATGACCAGTCTGCTCCATGAAATGCAGCGTCGCGGTGCGCGCTATGGTCTGGAAACCATGTGCGTGGGCGGCGGCCAGGGCGTGGCGGCGATCTTCGAACGCGCATAAGGCGGGCAGTCATGCAAACCAATTTGTGGAGCCTCGTCGAAACAGGGCTGAAGGAGCGTGCCGACGGCGTTGCCTTTATCGCCGGCGAGCGACGCATCCCTTATGCCGAATTCGCCGACCTCTGCCGGCGCACCGAGACATGGCTGCGTGCGCAGGGCATCGGTCGCGGCGACAAGGTCGGCGTCTGGCTGGTCAACCGGGTGGAATGGCTGGCGCTCTTCTTTGCGCTGGCGCGCATCGGAGCCACCCTGGTGTCGGTGAATACGCGTTATCGCAGCGAAGAAGTCGCCTATATTCTCGACCGCAGCGGCGCGTCCATGCTCGTGCTACAGCCGGGGTTCCGCTCCATCGATTTCGCCGGCATCCTCGCCGGCATGGATGCCGCACTGCTGCCGGCGCTGCGCACCATCGCCGTGCTCGACGCGGACGCCACCACGCCTGCCACGCTCCTCGGCCGTCCTGTGGTGCCGTTCGCGGTCTCGATGTGCGAGCCTGCGCCGGCTGCGGATACTTCCGATGCCGAGGCGCCCGTGGTGTTCTTCACCACGTCCGGCACCACCAAGGGTCCCAAGCTGGTCGTGCATCCGCAGCGCACCCTGGTGCAGCATGCCTGGAACTGCGCACGTGCCTATGGCCTGGATCAGGACGGGGCGGCATTCCTCGCCATGCTGCCGTTCTGCGGCGTGTTCGGGCTGAATGGCGTGCTGGCTGCATTCGCCGTCGGCGCGCCGACAGTGCTGATCGAAACGTTCGATGGCCCGCAGGCTGCGCAGTTGCTGCTCACGCATAGCGTCACGCACACTTTCGGCAGCGACGAAATGTATCGCCGCGTGCTTGACACCGTGCCTGGCGAACGTCCGTTTCCGGCGGCGCGCATGTTCGGTTTCGGGGCGTTCACCTCGAGTTTCGGCGCCTATGCCCGCGAAGCCTGCGCGCGCGGCGTGCCGCTCACTGGCCTGTATGGGTCGAGTGAAGTGCTGGCGCTGTTTTCCGCGCAGCCCATGGACTTGCCGGTGGAGCAGCGTATCGAAGGCGGCGGCGTACCGGTTGCCGGCCTGGCCGCGACCGTGCGCATCCGCGATGTCGAAACCGGCGCGCTGTTGCCGCCGGGGCAATCGGGCGAAATCGAGATCGGTGGGCCCAGCGTCTTTCCGGGCTATCACAACAATCCCGAGGCAACGGCCGAAGCCCTCCTGCCCGACGGCTTCTTCCGCACCGGCGATCTTGGCCACCTGCGCGGCGATGGCAGCTTCGTCTATGAAACACGCATGGGCGACGCGATCCGTCTCGGCGGTTTTCTCGTCAACCCGGTGGAGATCGAAGCGGTCCTCAAGCGCTTTCCCGAACTGGCGGATGCGCAGGTGGTCGCCGTGGACATCGGCGGACAGACCCGCGTGGTGGCCTTCGTCATCGGTGCGCCGGGAGCGGTCGTCGATGCCGACGCCATCGTTGCCCGCATGCGCGCACAGGTTGCACCGTTCAAGGTGCCCGCGCGCGTATGGCAAGTCGATGCCTATCCGGTCACGCTCAGCTCCAATGGCGTGAAGACGCAGCGCAACAAGCTGCGCGACCTTGCGCTGGCCCGGCTCGCGGATGAAACCGCCAGTGTCGGTACCTGATCCGGAGCGTCACCTCATGTCGCACACGCTGTACTTCGAAGATTTCAACCTGGGCCAGGTTTTCGAAAGCACGGGTCGCACCGTGACCGAAGCCGACCTCACCATGTTCTCGATGTTGTCGGGCGACTGGAATCCGATTCACGCCGACGCCGAGTTCGCGAGCAGGACGCGTTACGGCCAGCGTGTCGTGCATGGCGCGCTGGGCATTGCCATGGCAACCGGCATGTTGCACCAGATCGGCGTGTTCGAGCGCTCCGCCGTGGCGATGATGTCGCTGCGTGAGTGGCGCTTCGTCGCACCCATGCTGATCGGGCAGACCTTGCACCTGCGCATGGAAATCATCGCCATCGAAGCCGGTTCCAGCCCGCGTACCGGCCGTATCGACCGTCGCCTGCAACTGCTCGACCAGGCCGGCGCCGTCATCCAGGAGGGCGTCACGGATGTCCTCGTTCTCAAGCGCGCGGCGGCACAGGCCACTTGAGCGCACCGTTCAATCCGAAGGAAAACACATGGCTGCAAACAACATGCTGGAAGGCAAGGTCGTCGTCGTCACCGGCGCGGGCGGCGGCATCGGCCGCGACATTGCCCTGCTGATGGCGCGTGAAGGCGCGTCGGTAGTTGTCAACGACCTCGGCGCATCGCTGAGCGGCGAGGCCGGCGACGTCGGCGCCGCCCAACGCGTCGTCAATGAAATCGCCGAAGCCGGCGGCAAGGCCGTGGCGAATACCGATAGCGTTGCCGACGCACAAGGGGCCACGCGCATCGTCGGCGCTGCAGTCGATCATTTCGGCCGCATCGATGCCGTGGTCAACAACGCCGGCATCCTGCGCGACCGCTTCTTCCACAAGATGAGCGACGACGAATGGGACGCCGTGATCAAGGTGCACCTGTACGGCACCTACTACGTGAGCCGCGCCGCCGCCGTGCATTTCAAGGAACAGCAGTCCGGCAGCTTTATCCACATGACTTCAACCTCGGGCCTGATCGGCAACTTTGGCCAGGCTAACTACTCAGCGGCCAAGCTCGGTATCGCTGCGTTGTCCAAGTCGATTGCGCTCGACATGCAGAAGTTCAATGTGCGCTCGAACTGCATCGCACCGTTCGCATGGAGCCGCATGATCAGTTCGATCCCGACCGAAACGCCCGAGGAACAGGCGCGCGTCGCCAAGATGCAGCAGATGACGCCGGCCAAGATCGCGCCGCTGGCCGGCTATCTCGCCAGCGATGCCGCGCGCGATGTCAACGCCCAGATTTTCGCCGTGCGCAACAACGAGATCTTCCTCATGAGCCAGCCGCGCCCCGAGCGCTCCGTGCACCGCTCGGAAGGCTGGACGGTGGCTTCCATCGCCGAGCATGGCATGCCTGCTCTGCGCGCTTCGTTCTATCCGCTGGAGCGTTCCGGCGATGTGTTCACGTGGGATCCCGTCTGAGGATTCAATACGGCCCTGCATCACGCGCCGCAGATGGCGCGCTTTCCTAAAACAAGAGAGGTTGGAGACACCATGAAACCCATGCAACATATCGCCGTGCTTGCCGCTGCCCTGCTGTCCGTCGTCGGCGCTGGCCAGGCCGTGGCCCAGTCGTTCCCCAACAAGCCGGTCACCATCGTCGTGCCATACGCTGCCGGCGGACCGGTCGACAACTTCGTGCGTGGCCTCACGCCAGCGCTGGCCGAAACGTGGAAGCAGCCCGTGGTGGTGATGAACAAGCCGGGCGCGAACGAGATCATCGGCGCGGACTTTGTCGCCAAGAGTGCGCCGGACGGCTACACGCTGTTCGCCGGTACCGAGGCAGCGCTGACCATGAACCAGCACCTGTACAAGAAGCTGCCGTACAACCCGGAAAAGGATTTCACGGAGATCACGCGCCTGGTGGCGCTGCCGCTGGTGTTCTTCGTGCCAAAGAATTCTCCGGCCAATACGCTCAAGGAATTCATCGCCATTGCCAAGAAGAATTCCACGACGCGGCCGATGACCTACGGTTCGTCCGGCGCCGGCGGCATTGCACACCTGCCGATGGCGATGTTTACACACAACGAAGGGCTGACCATGGTGCACGTGCCATACAAGGGCGCAGCACCGCTGATTCCCGAAGTGATTGCCGGCCAGATCGATGCTGCCGTGCTTGGCGTGTCGGTGATCGAGCAGCACGTCAAGGCAGGCACGCTGAAAGCGCTCGCCGTATCGTCCGAGACGCGTTCGGCCGCGCTCCCTGATGTGCCGACCTTCAAGGAGCTTGGCGTGAAAGACATCAACGCGGTCTTCAACATCGGCCTGGTCGCGCCGCGCGGTACGCCGCCCGAGCTGCTCGACAAGATCGCCCGCGATGCCAACCGCATCGTGCGCACGCCTGAGTTCAAGAAAAAATATATCGACGCGTTCTCGTATGTCGCGGTGGGCTCCACCCCTGCCGAGTTCCGCGATTTTCTGGCGCGTGACCGCAAGATCCAGGGCGAGCGCGTAAAACTCTCCGGCGTGTCGCTCGACTGACGCACCCGATATTCAGAAGGACGTGATCATGACCCAAGCCCGCCAACTGCCACCGGTGTTGCAGAACCTGGCCCTGCCGGTGATCTCCTCGCCGATGTTCACCGTCAGCTATCCGGAGCTGGTGCTCGCCCAGTGCAAGGCGGGCATCGTCGGCTCGTTTCCCGCGCTTAACGCGCGCCAGCCCGAACTGCTGGATGAGTGGCTCACGCGTATGCGTGACGATCTCGATGCCTACCGCGCGGCGCATCCCGACGCCATTGTCGGACCGCTTGCCGTCAACCAGATCGCACATACCTCCAATGTGCGCCTGATGCAGGATGTGGAAACCTGCGTGCGACATCGCGTGCCGATCTTCATTACGTCGCTGCGTGCCCCGGTGCGCGAGATCGTCGATGCCGTGCACAGCTACGGCGGCATCATCTTTCACGACGTGATCAACCTGCGCCATGCGGAGAAAGCGCTGGAGGCGGGTGTCGATGGCCTGATCCTGGTCGCCGCGGGCGCAGGCGGGCATGCCGGCACGCTGTCGCCGATGGCGCTGGTGGGCGAGGTACGCCGCCGTTTCGATGGCCCCATCGCCCTTTCCGGCGCCATCGCCACGGGCGATGCCATCCTGGCCGCGCAGGCCATGGGTGCGGATTTCGCCTACATCGGCACGCGCTTCATCGCCAGCCAGGAGGCCAACGCCAGCGCCGAGTACAAGCAGGCGCTCGTCAAGGCAGGCGCATCGGACATCATCTACAGCAACCTGTTCTCCGGCGTGCACGGCAACTACGTGCGCGAGAGCATCGAGCGCGTGGGTCTCGATCCGGACAATCTCAAGGACGGCGACAAGAGCAAGATGAGTTTTGCCGATGGCCGCTCCAAGGCCAAGGCCTGGAAGGACATCTGGGGTGCGGGCCAGGGCGTGGCGCAGATCCACGACGTGCCGGCCACCGCGCAGATCGTGGCGCGGCTCCGGCAGGAGTATCAGGCGGCACGCCAGCGGCTCGCCGCGCTGCCCTGAATGCCGTGCTGTGGCGGCGGGTGGTGCACACCCGCATCTGCAAAGAAAGTGTCGAAAGTGTTGCCGCAGCGTAAAGGCGCGCCGGCTGCGCGTCCATCCGCAAGGGTCCGGCCTTAGACTGGCATCTTTCGATCCTGCCGGAGCTTTGCCATGGCCCAAGACATGTTTCAGCGTGCCCGTCGCCGGGCGTTGACGGCCGGCGTCGCTGGCCTTGGCGGGCTCGTGGCGCAGCGTGCTGCCGCGGCCTCTCCTGCCGGCGCGGCGGCCGGGGTGGCCCCGGTGCTGACGGCGTCGTCCACCGAGGGCCCGTATTACTTCGATGCCGGGAAGGTTCGCGCGGACATCACCGAAGGCCTGCCGGGCATTCCGCTCGATGTCTGCCTGCGTGTCGTCGACGAGACGGGCGCGCGCCTGTCCGGCGTACGCGTGGACCTGTGGCACTGCGATGCCGCCGGCATGTATTCCGGCTACGCCGGCCAGGGTGATGACCGCGCGGTCGACATGCGCGGCAGGACCTTCCTGCGCGGCACGCAGGTCACGGATGCCGGCGGCAGTGCCACGTTCCGCTCGATCTATCCTGGCTGGTATCGCGGGCGGACGACGCATATCCACTTCAAGGTCTTCCAGGGCGCACGCACGGTCCTGACGAGCCAGTTCTTTCTGCCGGATGCGCTCAGCGAATTTCTCTACACGCAGCTGCCGGCCTACCGGCGTGCCGCCTTGCGCGACACCCTGAACAGTACCGACGGCATCCTCATTGCCGCCGGGGAGACGGTCCTCGGTGCGGTGCACGAACGCGCGGACCGTTACGTGGCGACGCTCGATGTGGCCGTGAACCGCACTGCCAGCGATGCCGGCGAGCGCCCCTCCCCGATGGGTCCGCGCCGCGGCCCGCCGCCGGAAGGCCGTGGGCGCCCCGCCGGTCCTGGCATGCCAATGGGCCGGGATGCCTTGGGCCGGGATACGCCTGCAGGCGATGCCCGGGTACGTGCCCTCCTGCCGGGACGTCGCGGCTCATAGTGTTCGCTTGCCGCGACACGTGCCCGTTCGATCGCCAGAAAAGTCCATCTGGCGATTGACAACGAAACCTCAATTTCTGTTAAATCGCGAGTGACAAAAATGTCATTCGCCGATCTGCATCCGCATCGCTTCACGCAAACCGCTGTCATCTCCGTGAATCAATATGCCCCGAACGGGCAAGGGAAGTCCGTTCGCGGTCGAGGTCGAGTCTTTCCCGGAACGGCCTGATCCCCGCATTTCAAGACGGGGGCACGGAGAATATATTTTGGAACGGGGTTGGTGGTTGGGTCCGCGCGGCTGCGCGGCACGGGGGGCGTATTGCGCCAAGCGTATGCGCCAGGTCTGGCGGTGGATGTGGTTGTGGCTGGTCGCCAGCTTGCTGGCGATGACATCGTCGCTGGCGATGGCTGCGACGATCACAAGTATTTCGCCCGCGTCCGGGCCGGCGGGGACGCAGGTCACGATCACGGGGTCCGGGTTCACTGGGACCTATGGGGTCTATTTCGACTCCGGGCTACAGCCGGCCACTTTCACGGTCGTCAACGACACGACGATCACTGCCACGGCACCGTCGGGCGTGCCCCTCGGGCCAAGCGATGTGGATGTGGATGCTCCGTCCGGGTATGTGTGGCTACAGAGCGCCTTTACCTACACCGCTGGCAGCCCTCCTGTGGCCAATCCCGTCAGCGCCACGGTGGCATATGGCAGCACCGGCAATCCCATTACCCTGAACATCACCGGCGGCACGCCTACCGGCGTGGCGGTCGGCACGGCACCGGCACACGGTACCGCGGTCCCCTCCGGCACGAGCATCACCTACTCGCCGACAGCCGGCTATGCCGGGCCGGACAGCTTCACCTATACCGCTTCCAATGCCAATGGAACCTCGGCGCCTGCGACGGTCACGATCACCGTCTCGCCGCCTACGATCACGTATACGCCTACGTCTCCCGCCGGCGGCACGGCGGGGGTGGCCTATAGCCAATCCGTGGCCGGCGCCAGCGGTGGTTCGGGATCCTATACCTATACCGTCGCGGCTGGCGCCCTGCCTGCCGGCCTGACGCTGGGGGCCAATGGCACCATATCGGGCACGCCCACCACCGGCGGCACCTTCAACTTCACGGTGCGCGCGATGGACAGCAGTACCGGCACCGGTCCGTTCTCCGCTACCAGTGGCACCCTGACGCTGACGGTCGGCGCTGCGGCGATTACGCTTTCTCCGACCAGCCTCACCGCTGGGACGGTTGGTATAGCTTATTCCCAGACGCTCTCCACCGCCGGGGGCACGGCGCCGTACACCTATTCCATCACCGCCGGCGCCCTGCCAGCCGGCATGACGCTCTCCACAGGCGGTGTCCTGTCTGGTACTCCGACGGCGGGCGGCACCTTCAATTTCACGGTCACGGCGCTGGATTCCAGCACGGGCTCCGGACCGTATACCGGCAGCCGTGCCTACACGCTCACCGTCAACGCGCCCAGCATCTTCATCAGTCCGGCCTCGCTGTCGCTGCCCAACGGCACGGCCGGCACCGCCTACAGCCAGACGTTCATTGCCGGCGGCGGAACGTCCGGCTATACCTATACCGTCGATAGCGGCGCGCTGCCCGCCGGGCTGTCACTGTCTACCGGCGGCGTGCTCTCGGGTACGCCAACGGCCAGCGGGTCCTTCAGTTTCACGGTCAAGGCCCGCGATTCCAGCACCGGTACCGGGCCGTATGAAGGTACCCGGACCTATAGCCTGAACGTCAGTTCGGCGACGCTGTCGCTGTCCCCGGCATCCGGCGCATTGAGCGCGGCGGTCGGCACGGCGTTCAGCCAGAGCTTTACCGCTGCGGGCGGGATTGCGCCCTACAGCTATTCCATCAACATCACCAGCGGTACCATGCCGGCAGGGCTGTCATTCAATTCCGCCACCGGTACCTTGTCGGGCACGCCGACGACTGCAGGGGGGGTGAGCTTCACGGTGACCGCGACCGACTCGACCGGTGGCAGTCCTGCCACCGTCTCCGGCAACTACTCACTGACCGCTACCGCGCCGACGATCACGCTCACCCCTTCCACTTTGCCGAACGGCGCGGCTGGTGTGGCGTACAGCCAGACGCTCACAGCCAGCGGCGGAGGCAGTGGCGGATACACTTATTCCGTGACAGCCGGTGCCCTGCCTGCGGGGCTGACGCTCTCCGGTAACGTAATATCGGGCACGCCGACCGCTGTCGGCACATTCAACTTCACGGTGCAGGCCAGGGACAACAATAGTTTCACGGGGAGCCAGGCATATAGCATCGTCATCGCGTCACCGATATTGGCGATGTCACCGGCCCCCGGTACGCTGAATGCCACGGCGGGTGCTGCGTTCAGCCAGACTTTCAGTGCATCTGGCGGCACTGCACCCTATACATATAGCTTGAACGTGACTTCCGGAAGCATGCCGGCCGGGCTGTCATTCAATGCTGGCACGGCCACATTGTCCGGTACGCCGACAACGGCCGGCACGGTCAGCTTTACGGTGACCGCGACCGACTCCACCGGCGGTACCACTGCGACTGTGTCAAACAGCTATACGCTGACGACCGGTGCGCCGACGATCACGCTCACCCCTTCCACTTTGCCGAGCGGCGCGGCTGGTGTGGCGTACAGTCAGACGCTCACGGCCAGCGGAGGTGGCAGTGGCGGATACACGTATTCCGTGACAGCCGGCCTCCTGCCTGCGGGGCTGACGCTCGCCGGTAGCGCGATATCGGGCACGCCGACCGCTGCCGGCACATTCAATTTCACGGTGCAGGCCAGGGACAACAATAGTTTCACCGGCAGCCAGGCATACAGCATCGTCATCGGTGCTCCTGGTATTGCATTGACGCCGACGACCCTGCCGGGGCCTGCCGCCGGCATTGCCTACAGCCAGACCATCACGGCCAGCGGCGGCAACGGCCCCTATACCTTTTCGGCCACTGGCATCTTGCCGACCGGCCTGACGCTCTCCCCGGGCGGCGTCCTCAGCGGTACCCCCGCCGCGCTGACGGCGGGCCAGGTCTATTCATTCACCGTCCGCGCGACGGACAGCACGACCGGCACCGGTGCGCCCTATAGCGCTACGCAGGTTTATAACTTCACGGTCGCTCAGGGCGTACCGACCGCGCAGCCGGCCCGTGTTTCGACCCAGCCGGGCGTGCCGGTAACGATCGATGTGGCGACCGGTGCCTCGGGCGCACCCTTCACGGGCGTTGTCATCGTCGCAGCGCCTGCCAGCGGCAGCACCACCACCAGCGGTACGGCGATCACGTACACGCCGGCTGCGAACACGCTCGGCGAAGTCACCTTCGACTACACCCTGAGCAACGCTACCGGTCCTTCCCTCCCCGTTCGCGTGACCGTGGACGTAGGCGTGATTCCGGTCGCCCTGGCGCAACGGCCCCTCACCGCCGTGTCGGGTCGCAGCGCGCGCATCGAGCTGACCGAGGGCGCCACGGGTGGCCCGTTCACTGGCGCAGCGCTCGTCTCGCTCTCGCCTGCCGATGCCGGCACCGTTACCATCACGCCGACGGCCGGCAAGGCCCCGGCCAGCGCCAGCCTGCTGCCCGCCGCCCCAGCGCCTGCCGGCAGCGGCTATACGCTCGAGTTCGTCCCGGCCGCGGCCTTTGGCGGCACGGCGACGATTCTCTATACGTTGAGCAACTCCACGACGACTTCGGCCCCGGGCCAGATCACCGTCAGCGTTACGCCGCGCCGCGATCCGTCCACCGATCCCGACGTGGTCGGCCTGATCAACGCGCAGGTGCAGGCGGCCCGCCGCTTCGCCACCACGCAGATCAGCAACTACAACCAGCGTCTTGAAGCCCTGCACGGCACCGGCCGCGCACCGTCGCAGAACAATCTGTCGGTGGTGCTGCCGACGCGCCAGATGGATGCTGCCCAGCGCTGCGCCGAGATCGTTGGCCTGCGCGCCCGCAACGCGTGCCTGACGGGTGCCGAAGCGGGCCGGATGGCGGACATCAACGCCGGTATCACGTCAGGCATGCCGCTCGGCACGGATGCCGGCATGCCAGCCCCGGACGGTTTCCTGCGGACCGCCTATCGCCCCGGTACGCCGACAGGCACCTTCCGCACGCTGGCTGCCGCGCAGACGCGCGCTGCGCGTGCTCAGGACCGCGCACAGGGGCTGCCTGACCTGCCCGGCCATGACGCCGTTGCCGACCCGACCGCCTCCGACCTCGCGTTCTGGAGCGCCGGCATGCTCGACTTCGGCTTTGCCAACAGCGGCACCCAGCGCGCCGGTTTCCGCTTCACCACCGGCGGCATTACGGCGGGTGCGGACTATCGCGTGTCTGACCAAGTCTCCGTCGGCGGCGGTTTCGGCTATGCACGTGACTCCACCGACATCGGCAGCGCCGGCACGCACAGTTCCGGCGACAGCTACAGCCTCGCGTTGTACGGCAGCTTCCGCCCCACGCCCGCGTACTTCATCGACGGCGTGGCCGGGCTCGGCACCCTCAGCTTCGACTCGCGCCGCTGGGTCAATGACGCCAACGCCTTCGCCACCGGCAAGCGCGATGGCCGCCAGTGGTTCGCCTCGGTATCCGCCGGCTACGAGTACCGCAACCAGGCGTGGCTGATCTCGCCGTATGGCCGGCTGTCCGTGACCGAGACGCGCCTCGACCGCTTCAGCGAACGCGGCGCGGATTATCACGCGCTGACCTACTTCGACCAGACTGTGACCAGCCTCGCCGGCACGCTCGGCCTGCGCGCCGAATACGCCCAGCAGGTGCGCTGGGGCATGCTGCTGCCGTTTATGCGCGTCGAATACCAGCGCGACCTCAACGGTGAAAGCGCGGCCCGTATCACCTATGCCGACTTTGGCGCGAACGACCCGTTCTACACCGTGCGCGGTTCCGCCTTCGGCCGCGACCGCATGCAGATCGGCCTGGGTGCCAAACTCAATACCGGCACCCTGTCGTTCGGGCTCGACTACAACGTCATGTTCGGCATGGGCGGCTTGCAGCAGGGCGTGCGGCTGTCATTCGTCGCGCCGTTCTGAATGGTTTAAAGGCAGACGCCCAGGGACAAAAACCTGACGGCAAACCTGACGGCAGAAACCACACGGGCCTGCATGCGCATCACGCATGCAGGCCCGTGTTCCTTCAGGCGGTACGCTTTATCGCTTCGAATCCGCCAGCATCCGTACTGCCAGTCCCGCCAGCACCGTCCCCATCAGCCAGCGCTGCAGCACCAGCCAGGTCGGACGCTGCCCCAGGAACAGCGCCAGCGAACCCGCCGCCATGGCGATCATCGCATTCACGCTCACGCTGATCACGATCTGCGTAAAGCCCAGCATCAGCGACTGGGTCAGCACGTCGCCATGCTCGGGTTTGATGAACTGCGGCAGCAGCGACAGGTACATCACCGCAATCTTCGGATTCAGCAGGTTCGTCAGAAAGCCCATCAGGAACAGCTTTTTCGGGCTATCCACCGGCAGGTCCCGCACCTCGAACGGCGACCGCCCACCCGGCTTCACCGCCTGCCATGCCAGATACAGCAGATACAGCGCCCCGCCAATCCGCAAGGCATCGTAGGCATACGGCACCGCCATCAGCAGCGCGGTAATCCCCAGCGCCGCGCACATCATGTAGAACACGAACCCCAGCGCCACCCCGCCCAGCGAAATCAGCCCCGCCGTGCGGCCCTGGCAGATCGAACGGGAAATCAGGTAGACCATGTTCGGCCCGGGCGTGAGCACCATGCCGAGGGCGATAAGGGCGAAAGCGAGGAGATTGGCGGTATCGGGCATGGGGTGCCTGGAGTGCGGGGGTGGGAGACGTCAATGTAGCAAAGAATGGCGGGTTTCGCTGGCGGCGCCATTGTGATGCATGCTATTTCCGCACCGGCGATGCCGGTTGCACCACACTGCAATGCGCGATCAACACTTGCCATCGATCCTCCACGTTTCGCTGCCATACGCGGGTATGGCGATAGATCGCGGACATGGAACGGCCGACATAACGCGCCTCGATCTGGCTCGTATCAATCGCAACCATCGCCCCACTCGAACAGCCCCCAATGTCATTTGCGTCGACGTTGGGCTAGACACGACAGATCGCATCGTCCGCCAAAATCGCCGTTTATTAGCAAAGCAAGCAATCGCCGTTTGACACAAAACTCCGGACACGCGACCTTCTATTCAATCAATCTACATAAGCGATTGGCCCGCAGCTAACTTCGTGCTCTGAGGTCTTTGCAGGAAGAATGTGGTCGAAAAGCCGCAGGACTACTTCTGATTCCGTTGATCTTGGGCGAACAAGATGCTTGATTCGGGGAATGAGTTCAATGGC
>NZ_OZ201294.1:0-318117 GCF_964332355.1 Imbroritus primus
GGAGCGATGTGCAGCTTTGTCAAGCCGTTAACTTGCCTGTAGTGTCGTACGGGTAGCAGGCTACCCCACACGCACTGCTCGGTGGAGTGCGATTTTTACGATACATGTGCGCCAGCGTTTTTGTCGCTTGTATATCGTTGCCACTGTCTGTTATAGCATTAGGGGGCATCTTCTCCGAATAGGATTCCTCGAGAAGCGAATGAGGTTCGATACCTTTCGTGCGCCCTTGAGATGCCAAAGCTGGTACGTTTCGTAGCGCGTCTAGTAGTCTGATAGACCACTATGGTTTCACTCAACGACTTCGACGTGCATGTAAAAGACGAAGTCGTTGGTCAAAGATAATTTTTCAATGAGATATTCAACTATGAGAAATATATCGTTGATTCCTGCCATAATAAGTGGCCTGGTTGATATCTTGCGAAAGAACTGAAAAAGAGTGACTGTAATTTTCTTATAAATTAATAATAAAATCGGGGATAAATGTGTCAGCAAAATACCAAGTTTTTGTAAGCTCAACATATATGGATCTTTCAGGGGAAAGAGATTCGGTAATTAAAGCTATATTGGAAATGGGACATATCCCGGTTGGGATGGAGATGTTTAGCGCGGCTGATGAAGAGCAGTGGAATGTAATAAAAAAGCAGATTGACCAATCTGACTACTATATTGTTATAGTCGCCCACCGCTACGGTAGTTGTGATGCAACCGGATTGAGCTATACAGAAAAAGAGTACGATTATGCAGTCTCTCAGGGAGTGCCAGCTTTAGGATTCGTGGTCGATGATGATATCTCGTGGCCTAAGGATAAGTCAGATACAGATCGCGCAACGCTTAAAAAGCTTAAAGTTTTCAAGGAGAAGGTGAAATTAAAGCATGTTAGTTTCTGGAAGAACGGTGAAGATTTGTATGGAAGATGCTCAATTGCCCTCATGAAAGCCTTTAATACCTATCCAAGAGAGGGTTGGGTGAGAGCATCGCAAGTCCAGGATGCTGCTGCCGCAAAAGAAATCGTCCGATTAAGCTCTGAGAATGCTTCTCTCCGAGAGCGTCTTCACGGCTTTGAAATTGCAGCTGATGTGGAAGTGGCAATCGAAAAGACAATTGTCACAATGAGGGCGAACAAGAGAAAGATATCCGTATGGAAAAAAACATCAACGGATTGGGATGAGGGAAAGGAAATTACTTTATATCAACTTTTCGAAGTACTAGCGCCGGAAATGCAGGTTGAGTTGGCGCTTCCAGAAATTTCACGATTTACGGCTACTCACGCACTAAGTGTTTCCGCCAAAGAACTCCGGGCTAGCTGGCCTACCCCACGCAATGTTATTCGCTCGTTGCTTGCGGATTTGGCGGCGCTTGGTTGTGTTGCGCCATCAAACAAAAGAAAACCAGTTGCGGACAAAGAAGAGTATTGGGCGCTTTCTGATTTTGGTGTCAAATTGCTGGCACGAATGAGGCGTCGAAGACTAGAGCGCCTTGAAAGTCTAACAAAGATCGAAAACAAAGCAGAGAAAGACGTAAAAACTGACGCTTAAGAGGATGGTTGCACTAACAGGTGTAGTTGGTGCTTCTTGAGGCTGTAATCAAAGAGTGTGCAGTAAAAATCCTTTGTTTTGGTAGTGCTATGAGACAGCATTGCTAATGCTCCTCATCTGGTGGCGATATTATCAAGGCAGCGTTTTATATTCCCAATAGTGCGTCATGGTCTGAGTAGCTCTCGCGCCCATCTCCATGAGCTGCTTTAACCATTCTACTTCAATCAAATCTTCTTCAATTTTTATCGACAGGTAATGTTCGCGTGTAAGCATAATCAATCTCGTAGCCCCAGCATGTCCAGCCATCGAGATCAACGAATGCATGCCATTGTGGATACGCTCGATGTCCTGCTCCTTGTTCCCCATCTCGATATCCACCAGCAGCTCCGCAATCCGATCCCGCAACAGCAGCACTTCGTCAATGCCGTTATAGGTCACCAGCTCGGTGAGCTTGTCCAGATCGAAGAGTTCGATACCCGGTATCTGTGAGATGTCAGTGATCGTTTCCTGAGGTGGTCGAACGGACAAAGTCTGCGCCGGCGATATCGACAGATCATTTGTGGTTTCTGGAATCAGCACCTGTGCCAGACATTGCGCCAGCTGCGTGGCCGCTACCGGTTTGGTCAAACAGGCATTGATCCCCGCTGCGAGAGCGACTTGCAGCTTTTCGTCATCCGAGTAGCCCGTCAGCGCGAGGATGGGAATGGCGGATGATTTGCCTGGCATCGTGCGGATGGTGCGCGCGACTTCGACACCATCCATGCCTGGCATGTTGAGGTCGAGCAGTATCGCGTCAACCTGCAAGCTGTTTGACAACGCATCCAGCGCGGCTTGCCCGTGGTTGGCCGTGACTACCTCGACATGCCAGCGCTTGAGGTGCGCGGTGACGATGGAGAGATTCAGCGGTTCATCGTCCACCACCAGCACGCGTTTGCCTGCGAGGGCTGATGTGTCGCATCCGGTCGCTTGATGGGTGGCGGTCTGCAATGCATGTTGCAAGACCTGAACCAGTTCGGCAGGGCGAAACGGCTTTTCGATAAAACCATTCATGCCCACTTTTTGCGTCTTTACGGTGGCCATATAGGCCGATTCGGTGGTGCAGGCAATGATGGGAATATCCTGATAACGGACATCGCCGCTGGAGCGGATGCGTTCCGTCGCGGAATAGCCATCGAGGACCGGCATGTTGAGGTCCATCAGCACAAGGTCGAAATGTTCGGCGTGTAACTTTTCCAGTGCCGCTTTACCGTTCTCCGCTTCATCTATATCGGCGCCAAGTCGCCGTAATACGTCGCAGGAGGCTTGCCGTAGAAATGCCTCGTCGTCCACGACCAGGATCCGCTTTTGATCGAGGATGGGTTTGGCGGATTCCATCAAGGCGGTTTCGTGTGCTTTGAATTCGGCCTCGTCAATGATGGGGAAGCGCAATACAAACTCTGTGTAGGCTCCGATTTTTGATTCGCAGTGAATATCGCCACCGAAGGATTTCATGGCGCGTTTGCAATAAGACAATCCGAGGCCGGTGCCGCCGATTTTTCCGGATGTCTGGAACGGCTCAAACAGTTTGCGCAAGACATTTCTGGAGATGCCGGGTCCGGTATCACGAACGCAGATGCGGTTGGTATCGACGGTGAGTACGATGGTGGCACGTGGATGTGATTTGAAGTAGTGCAATGCATTCTTGATCAGATTGAACAGCACAAAGATCAGAATGGTTTCGTCGCCTTTGAACAGGAATTCCTTGCGGATATCGATGGATACCTTGCGGCGTTCTTCCTCGGTTTCAAAGCTGTATTCATCCACTGCTTGACGTACTGTCTTGCCAGCATAGAGATAGGTGAAGCGGGAGGCATCGATGGGTTTGGCTTTGACCTCATCCAGTGTCATGGCAATGACCTGAAGGCCGCGCTCGATGGCAACCTGGCCTTGGCTCAGATGCCGGTAGAGATGGCCCATCTGTGGACTCTCAATCGTGCGGCTGCGGTCTTCTGCGGACGGCGAGGGCAGCATGTGGCCGATACTGTCGAGGCTGTATTTGACCTGAGCCAATGGATTGCGCATTTCATGGGCGATTGAACCGGCAAGCGCACGGAGGGCTCTGTTGCGTTGCTCGTGGATTTTATTGATGGCGTAGCTGAATACCATGCTGCATAGCATGATGACCGGCAGGAGCGCGATACCGGCCTGATCACTTGCGTCGAGTGTGACGGGTTCGGGCGCTGCGATGATGGCGGTCAATGCTCCCAGAAACATGCCGATGCTGACGCAGCCAAGCAGCAGAACAGGGATGTTGATGCAGATAGCCATGATGAAAATCATCATGACCTCGGTCATCATCCACATCATCGAGAAATCATTGCGTACTGTGAGATAGGTACAGGTGAACGGCAAGACGTACACCAGACAGAAATACCAGTACGGCAGCAAGAATCGGCGGGCTGCTCCTGTCCATTTATCTTGATAAATGAGAGGAATGCACAGTGCGGCTGCGCTCAGCCTGAGCCAGGGATTGTCATACGGTTGGGGGAGGACGTACGTCCACAGGAGATAGTAGACAGGGTGGCAGATGGCCCCCAGAATGCCGCCCCATTTGACGGCGAAACGGCTTCTCTCAAGCTGGTTTTCGAAACGATTCCCTTTGATATTCACTTTTCTGCCTCGTCGCATTGCGATTCCTGAGGCATGCTGTTTAAGTGATCTGCAAAGAAAATCCAACCCTGAGAGGTTGTCTTGTGCGGCAAATGCCGCGTGGATTAACAATATTCAACAATATGGGCCAACGTACAACATCCATCGGGCATATTTCTAAAGAAGAGTTGCTAGGGCAGCGCTAACTGCGCTGCCCGCACCGCCAGTATCAGATCATCGATTTCCCGCTCTGTTTGGCGTCGCGTATGTCACGCCACAGCGCCACAAGCAGAATGGCGAGGATCGCAGCCGAGATGATCGGCCAGACGAGAATATAAGAAGTGAGCCACATAGCAATATCCTTGGTTGGAGTTAGGGGCGCGTTGGTTCGGCTGAAGGCTGGATGCCGGACGGCGTTGCTGTCGTATCCAGGCGGCGCTGAAACGACGTGACGCGATCCGCCAGTCGGGAGAAATCGAAGCGTTCGCGGCTACGCAGGCTGAGTGCCACGCAGACCATGGTGCTGACGCCGTAGGCGGTGAGGGACGCGGTGAGCACGATGTAGTCGCGCAGCGTTCCAACAAAGAAGGGCAGCATGACGATCAAGGCCAGCGTGCCGACCGCCAGCGCGGTACGGCGGCCAAAGAAGCCAAAGCTCATGAGGCCCAGCACCACCGCTCCACCGACGGCGGCGCAGATTTCGAAGAAGATGGCGATGGCGCCTTCGATCGGAATCAGCTGGAAGCGCACGATGGTGAATAGTGCGACGGCCGATAGTACCGACGAGACAAAGGCCCGGTTGGTGACACGGTCCCAGTAGAAGCTGGCGATAACGGGAAACACGATGGCGCCCCAGAGCGCGCCGACGAATACCAGCATGACGAGAATGTCGAGTCGCAGGCTGGCGAAGATCACGCCGATCATGGTCGCGATGATCATGGTGGCGCGGCCCAGCCACAGCATGCGGCGCGGGTTGGGTTTCCCGCCGGCCATGTTCTTGGCATAGATGTCGGTCATGACGATGGCCGAGAGGGCGGATAAGTCCGAGTCGGCCGTCGACGACAGCGAGCCGACCACCAGGATGAAGAACAGTGCGATCCCGAGGGGCGGCAGATAGGCCGATGCCATTTGCGGGATGATGTTGTTCATGTTGCCGTCAACGGGCTCCAGGCCGACGAACAAAGCGAGCAGGCCAAGCATGCCAAGGCCGATGACAACGGCGCCGTAGCCGAGGGTGGCGGTGAGGAACGTCGGCTTGATCAGGTCTTCGCGTACGGCGAAGAGGCGCTGTGCAATTGTCTGGTTGCCGATGGCGTAGGCCAGTACGGCGACGAAGTAGGGCGCCCCCTGTTCGAGGATGGCCTGGGTGGAGTAGAAGCTGGCCTGCTCGCTGGAGAGCCGCCACATATTGGCTTCGAGCATGCTGGTGCCGCCCGCGTTGAAAAAGATCAGCGGAATGATGATCACGGCCGACAGGATCATGGCAGTCAGTTGCGCGAAGTCGGTCATGACGGATGCACGGAAGCCTGACCAGAACGTGTACGACAGCACACCCAGACCTGTAATCAACACGCCTTGCGTGAAGGTCATGGGGCTCAGGATGGAAACCAGCGCGCCCGCGGCCGTAAAGTTCACCATCAGGCTGATGCAGCTGCCGATGATGTTGGACACGGCCATGATCATCTGGCTCGAGGTGCCATGCCGTGCGTGAATGATTTCACCGAGGGTGTGGGCTTTGGGCGCAAGCTGGCGGAACCGCTTGCCGAACGGGTAGATGAACAGGATCATCAGCGCCCCCCAGAGTCCGTAGTGGATCGGGCCTGACAAACCGTATTTGAATCCCGAGGTGGCGCTGGCATAGAACGAGGCTGCCCAGATCCAGGTGGCGATCATGCTGGCAGCGGAAAGGCCGAAACCAACCGCGTTGTTCGACGTCATGTAGCCGTCGACGTTTTCGTTGCGCTTGCCGATCATCAGCGACATCAGGAAGGTGGCGCCGTAGAAGCCGAGCAATAGAAGAATGGCGGTCGTACCGGATAACTTGAAGAACTCTGTTTCTTGCATGGGGGACTCTCACTCCTTCGCAGCGGTGTTCGGCTGCGCCCATACCGTTTCCGCAGGACGCGATGGGCGGCAACTATCCCATTGGCGTACCGAAACACTTGTGGGGCGAAGCGCGCGCACGAACGCCTGCGCGGCCTGGGCGGGATCGTCCGCGCAAGGTCGAGCAGCATCAGGACACAGCACATAGGTGCCGCGCGACCACAATGGATGAACAAGGGCCGGGGCCCTGATGTGGTCTGGCGATGAACCAGCCGGGTAGGCTGGCTAAATTGTTCCGCGGTCAAACACGACCGGGTTTGAGTGTTTCGGCAAAAATGCCGGGCCGCTGTGCGCGGCCTGTTGATGGCTGATCAAACAAGCTGGCTTCAGCCGTCGATCACCGTGTAAAGTCGGTCATTGTAACCGTAAGTACGCGAACTGTCCAGGCGCGCGCGGCAAGTGACGTGCGCGAGCAGGCCTCGGCGCGTGGGCCGAGTGCCCGGCGCGCCTGCTCTTTCAGGCGTGGGAACGTGATCGAATCGCCCGCCGGATCAGGCGATGCGGCGGGCTGAATGGAGGTGCACATCCTTGTGAGGTTGACACCGGTCGCAGTTGGTCATGCGTGCGTTCGGTCTCGATGGATGGCTTAGCGTCCCCTGACCATCTCCATGATCCGCGCCGTATTCAACCCTCGCGCCGTCTCCTCCATCTGCGGCAGATACCTTACTTGCATCTGCTTTCCATCCCGCATCACATGCTCATACGCATCGCGCAGCATCTGCATGCTGAGCGTGCGGCCGCCGGCGTAGTACTGGTTGGCGACGTGGCCGAGGGCGTAGGTGGAAGCGAAGCTCATGCCGCTGCTGACGGCCTGTTTGCCGAGGCCGCCGAGCATGCCTTTGCCGGCTTTGCCGAGGAGGCTGCCGAGCAGTTTGCGACCGGCCTGTTCGAGGTATTGCGAGGTGAGGCCGACGCCGAGGGCGGCGAGCAGGTCCTTGATGTGGCCGCGGTCGAGGTCGTAGCCGTAGTTCTGGCCGATCTGGTAGACGAGGCGCATCTGCAGCGGAATGATGGCGAGGGTGGAGAGGTTTTCCGGCAGCAGTTCGATGGCGCCGTTCATGATGGAAGCGTTGAGGATCTTGCGGTCCATCTCGGCGGTGGTGAGTTTGCTCGGGCGGCGCATGGCGTCGGTGGGCAGGGCGTCCACGGCGCTGGGGTGCGGCGCGGGCTGGCCGGCGAGCGGGGCGGGCGCAGGTTCGACGATGACGGGATCGCTGTCGGCATCGAGCGGTGCGTCGGCAATGGCTTCGGCCTGGATGGCGAAGTCGCTGTTTGCCAGGGTGGCTGCCGTGGCAGTGCCGGCTGTGGTTCCGGCCGTGCCGGATGGCTGGCCGAGCGCCTGGCGCAGCTTGCTCAGAAACGCTTGTTCGGCGGCGCTGGTGTGGCCGTCGGCATCGCACACGCACACGGCCATTTCATAGGCGAGCTGGCGCGCTTCGGGGCTGGTGAGGCGTGGCAGCACGGTGTCGACGGTGACACGGCGCAGCAGTACGTCCTGGTACAGACCGGGCAGGTTGATCTGCTGGTCCTGCGCAAGGCCTTCGGCCACCTGTTTGATCTGCTCGCGTTCGCGGTCGTGCTTGTCGCCGTCGGCGTAGGCGGCGAGCAGGCAGAGTGTAACGGTGGCGCGGATTTCGTCGTGGGTCATGGCGGTCCTTGTGATCGTGATGATCCGGGTGATCTGGTGTGCCCGTACGTGGCTGGCAAACAGCGGTTGGATTGCGCGGGAGCGGGACTGGTTCCCGTCCGGATGTTGCAGCGCGATGTGGCGGGGGCGGGGCCGCGTGTGGGCCGGATGAGCGGCCCTATGCAGCCGGTTCGGCGACGGCAGGTGCAGCCGCATGTCTGCCTGTCCGCTTGCCGGTCGGCGCAGGAGCGTTTGCCTCCGGGGTGTCGCGCGCTAACTGCTCGGCGAGTTCCACAAAGCGCCGCGTCAGCAGCGAAGGTTCGTCGTTGCGGTGCGCCACATAGAGCTGGCTGTGCGCGGCGGTGGACTCGAGCGGGGCGTAGTGCACGCCCACGGTCTGCAGACGCGCATAGGCTTCGGGCAGCACCGAGATGCCGACGCCCGCGGCGACGAGGCCGATGATGGTCGCGCCTTCGCGCGCCTCCTGTGCGACGTGCGGCACGACGCCGGCCTGGTTGCAGAGATCCATCACATGGCCGTACAGGCCGCAGCTGAGGGCGCGCGGAAACAGGATGAGCGACTGGCCGCCGAGCGCGCGGATCGGGATCGGCCCCTGGTGCGAGCACAGCGGATGGTCGGCGGGCAGCACCACGCGCAATTCGTCTTTCCAGAACGGGGTGAAGCGCACATGCGGCGGCGGCTGGAACTGCGGCGAGGGGCGCAGCAGGCCAACGTCGATGTGGCGGTCTTCGAGCGCTTGAAGTTGCGGGCCGGTGGCCATGTGCATGATCTCGAGACGGGCCAGCGGCCATTCCTGCCGGAAGGTGCGGATCAGCGCCGCAAAGCCGGGCACCAGCGGGACTGAGCCGGTAAAGGCCACGCGCAGCAGGCCGGCTTCGCCGCGCCCCGCGCGCTGCGTGAGTTCGACGGCGTTGGAGAGTTGCGAGAGCGTGGCGCGTGCCTGCTCGAGAAACACGCGGCCGGCTTCGGTGAGGCTGATGTGGCGGCGCGAGCGGTCGATCAGCTTGGTGCCGACCGCCTCTTCCAGCGCCATGATCTGCATGCTGAGCGGCGGCTGGCTGATATTGAGGCGCTGTGCGGCGGCGGTGAAGCTGAGTTCTTCGGCCACGGCCACGAAGTAGCGGAGCTGGCGTAGGTCCATGGTGTCTGTCTCCTTGCGCGAATCTCTTCTATTCGATAAACGTATACAACGACGCTGAAATATATATTGGACTCGCTTTTACGAGTCTAGCATCATTGTCTGGCAGGCCCCAAGCCTTGAATGTTCAGCCACAGCAGATGTGCCGTGCGCGCTGGCGACCGCGATGTGCGGTGTGCCGGCGATGACAAGCGGCCCGCTTCCAGACAGGAGACAAGACCATGACCAAGCATGTTGTTCCGCCGGTGGGCGGCATCCGACGTACCGTTCTCAAAGCCACCGGCGCAGCCCTGTGCCTGATGCTGGCCGCCGCGCCGGTCCAGGCAGATGACTATCCTTCCAAGCCGATCCGCATCGTCGTGCCGTTCGCGGCTGGCGGCGCGGTGGATACGGTGGGCCGCATCATCGGCGACAAGTTGTCGAAGCAGCTCAAGCAGACCGTGCTGGTCGACAACAAGCCGGGCAACCACGCCAATATCGGCGCGCATGAAGTGGTGCGGGCACCGGCCGATGGCTACACGCTGCTGCTCGGCGCGAACGGGCTCGCGACCAATCCCGCGCTCGACAAGAAGCTGCCCTTCAATCCACTCACTGATCTGGTGACGGTGGCGCGCGTGGGCTATGCCCCGCTGGTGCTGGTGGTGCCGACCAACTCGCCGGCGCGCACGGTAGCGGACCTGGTGCGCATCGCCAAGGAAAAGAACGGTGCGATGAACTATGGCTCGTCGGCCGTGGGCGGCTCGGGCCATCTGGCGAGCGAGCTGCTCAAGCGCGCCACGGGCATGGAAGCGCAGCACGTGGCCTACAAGGGCGGCGCGCCGGCGCTGACCGATCTGGTGGGCGGCCGGCTTGACTTCATGATGATCAATCCACTGGAAGCCGCACCGCACGTCAACACCGGCAACCTGCGTGCGCTGGCCGTGGCGACGAGCAAGCGCATCGGGCCATTGCCGAACGTGCCGACGTTTGCCGAAGCGGGCGTGCCGAATTTCGATGCCACGGTGTGGTGGGGCTTCATGGCGCCAGCTAAGACGCCGCCTGCCGTGATCAACAAGCTGAGTGTCGAGATCCTGACCGCGCTGAAGGACAAGGACGTACAGCAGCGCCTGGCGACCATCGGCGCGATTGTCGAGCCGCAGCCGGCGCCGGCCTTCGGCAAATTCCTGGCGGACGAGACGAAACGCTGGGGCGACATCATCCGCTCGGCGGGGATTTCGAACGAAGGGTGAGCGTCGGCATGGCATGCCGTTGCGCGTGCGCGCGGCCTGTCTTGCAGCGGCATCGTTTTATTGAATTGACTGCCCGGCTTGCCGGGCTTGAAGAAAGCGTTCCATGATCATTGATTGCCACGGTCACTACACGACCGCTCCCAAAGCGCTGGAAGCCTGGCGCCTGAAACAGATTGCCGCCGTCAACGACGGCACCACGCTGCCGCTGGTTTCCGAACTGCGCATCAGCGACGACGACATCCGCGAGACCATCGAGGCCAACCAGCTGCGCATGATGCGCGAGCGCGGGCACGATCTCACCGTCTTCAGTCCGCGCGCCATCTTCATGGCGCACCATGTGGGCGATTTTGGCGTGTCGTCGACCTGGGCGGCGATCTGCAACGAGATGTGCCATCGCGTGTCGCAACTGTTTCCGGACAACTTCGTGCCGGCGGCAATGCTGCCGCAGAGCCCCGGTGTCGATCCGGCCACGTGCATTCCCGAGCTGGAAAGGTGCGTGCGCGAATACGGCGCGGTGGCGGTGAACCTGAATCCCGATCCGGCCGGCGGCTTCTGGAACAGCCCGCCGCTGAGCGATCGCCACTGGTATCCGCTGTATGAAAAACTGGTCGAGTACGACCTGCCGGCAATGATCCACGTGAGCCAGAGCTGCAACGCGTGTTTCCACACCACGGGCGCGCATTATCTGAATGGCGACACCACGGCTTTTATGCAGTGCCTGGATTCGGACCTGTTCCGCGACTTTCCCACGCTCAAGTTCATCATTCCGCATGGCGGCGGCGCGGTGCCGTACCACTGGGGCCGTTTCCGCGGCCTGGCGCAGGCGCTGAAGAAACCGCTGCTGGAAGAGCACCTGCTCAACAACGTCTTCTTCGATACCTGCGTGTATCACCAGCCGGGCATCGACCTGCTGACCAAGGTGATTCCCATCGACAACATCCTGTTTGCCAGCGAAATGATCGGCGCGGTGCGCGGCATCGATCCCGACACGGGGTATCACTTCGACGATACGCGCCGCTACATCAACGCGGCGGAGATCGAGCCGGAGGCGCGCTTCAAGATCTTCGAGGGCAATGCGCGGCGCGTGTACTCGCGTCTCGATGCGCATCTCAAGCGCCAGGGCCGTTGAACGGAGGACACGACAATGTATGAACTGGGCGTCGTCTATCGTTCTATCCAGCGGGCCGACCGTGCGAGCGCGGACCGGCTGGCGGATTTCGGCTCGGCCACGGTGCACGAGGCCATAGGCCGCGTGGGGCTGCTCGCGCCGTATATGCGGCCCATCTATCGCGGCGCACGCGTCTCGGGCACGGCGGTGACGGTGCTGCTGCAGCCCGGCGACAACTGGATGATGCATGTGGTGGCCGAGCAGATCCAGCCTGGCGATATCGTGGTGGCGGCCGTGACCGCACCCAGCACGGATGGCTACTTTGGCGACCTGCTGGCGACGAGCTTCATGGCGCGCGGGGCACGGGCACTGATCATCGATGCTGGCGTGCGCGATGTGACCACGCTGGAGGAGATGGGCTTTCCGGTCTGGAGCAAGGCCATCTCGGCGCGCGGCACGGTCAAGGCAACGCTCGGCTCGGTGAACATTCCCGTGGTCTGCGCCAATATGTGGGTGCGGCCCGGCGATGTGATCGTGGCTGATGACGACGGCGTGGTGTGCGTGCCGGCAGAGCGCGCCGTGGCCGTGGCCGACGCGGCGGCAAAGCGCGAAGCCAACGAGCAGGGCAAACGCGAGATTTTTGCGGCGGGCACGCTGGGGCTCGATCTCTACAACATGCGCGAACCGCTGGCGAAGCTCGGGCTGCGCTATATCGATTGAGCGCGGTGTGTGAGTGCGCGGACACAGACGCGACAGCGTGCGTGTGTCCAGGTTTGCAGGGCGGGTCGTGCTACCGGGGCGGCCCGCTTATTTTTTGGGGCGCGCTTCCGGGGGGAGCAACGTGGGCGGCGATGCTGCCTGTCCGGGCTGCGCCGGGATGAATTTCAGCGTACCGGCCAGCGCCGGGCCGCTGCCTGCGGGTTTGTCCGACGGATGCGCGACGCCGTCGTACACCGGGACTTCTGCGAAGTCGAACGGGCTCACGTCTTTCAGGCAGGCGACGTTCACGCCATACTGATGCGGATTCGAACGGCGCTGGTGATGGGTGTAGATGCCGCAGCGCGCGCAGAAGTAATGGCGCGCCGCCTGCGTATTGAACTGGTAGAGCGTGAGCGATTCTTCGCCGGCCAGGATCTCGATGTCGGCTAGATCGGCCGACACCGCAATGGCGCCGCGCATGCGGCAGTACGAGCAGGTGCAGCGCCGCGCGGTTTGCAGCCCATTGGTGAGGCGCACGCGGAAACGCACCGTGCCGCAGTGGCAAGCGGCGTCGAGGTGATCGCGCATCTGCGAGGCGGTTTCGGTCGGGGTGGTGCCAGTGGTCATGATGATCTCCTGTCAGGCATGATGAATGCGCCTCAGCGGAACAGCCGGTAATCCATCGCGAACGGCTGCTTGTCCATCACCTTCACGCGGCGCATGTGCGGATGGGCGGGATTGAGCAGCAGGTTGAATTCCTGCGGGCACACCACGGAGGGCACACGCATGACAAGCCGCGTGCCGTCGCTCAGCCATTGCCGGCCCAGCGCCACGGTTTCGGCCGGGTCGTGGTCGAGCGCATCCCATCCTTCGGGCAATGGCGGCGAGACGGCGGCCTCCACATCGGCATCGGGCACCTCGAGCGTGACGAGGAACAGGTTGCGGACGGGCAACAGTCCGGCCATGTGCACGCGCGCCTCGAGCACGGCCGTGGAGACATGTTCGCAGGTATACAGCACCGCCATGCCGCGCGGATTCCAGCGCCCGCCCGCGAGCGCCGCACCTTGGCCGCTCAGGTCGTCGGCCTGATAGCGGCCCGCGCGTTCCTTGGCGAGGCGGTGGACGATCATGCGCTGGTCACTCGCCTGGTGTTAGAGACGTTAGCAAAATGAAGCGAAGCGGTTCTGGCTAGGCACGTGGCCGCAGACAGTACACCTAGTACGGTAAGGCCACGTAACGACGCCAGAATCATTTTGCTAGCGTCTCTTACACGCCGACGCCGTATTCGAAGCGCATGAGGATATCCCTCACACGATCATAACCGGCCTGCGTGTCGAGCATGTCGAGCGGCCGTTCGCCGCCGAGCAGGGCATTCGGGTGCAACATCCACTGCGAGGCCAACTTGGCATCCTCGAGCACATCGGTCGCCTGGCTGTGCACGATCAGGATGCGGGCCACGCGGTCAGATTCGCCGGGGCTCAGGCGCTCGCCGGTGGCGATCTTGCGGTTGATGGTGCTGGGCGCCCAGCGGATGCTGGTAAACAGGGCCTGGACGGGAATGCCGAGCAGGTCGGTGGCCATGCGGCCGACAATGGACGGATCCATGCCGTCGCGGATCACCTGGATTTGTGCGCTGGCGTCGAGCTTGGCGAATTCGAGTTCGCGCACGGCCCCGCCGCGCGCCGGGCGGGGAGCGGCCGGGACCGTCCGCCCGGCATCGGCGGTGCGGGCAGGCTTGCGTGCAGGGGACGCGGGCAGGCGTGTGGTCATGGGCAGGCTCCCGGGTGGGATGACGATGGCTCCATTATAGCGGTTTTTACCAAAATGGAGAAATCAAACTCCATTTTGGCATAGGCGAGAAGGCGAGGCATGCAAGCGACGATGGTGGGATGATGCCTTGCCGGAATGATCTGCCGGTCGCGTACGCTATTAGCACGTCATTGGCGACGCCATCGGGCACGCAGCGCGCGCTTTGCCATGCCCGGCGATCAGGGTAAAGTGACAGGAAGCCGCCGCGCAAGCGATGCCCGCAGCACACCAGAAGTCTCTGGCCGTGCGTATCCGTTCTTGCGTCCCCGTTTGACCTTCCATCCACGAGACTCCCCATGACGTATCCGAATACCCAACTGTTCATCAACGGCCAATGGCGCGATGCCGCCGAGGGCCGCACCCTGGCTGTCGTGAATCCCGCCACCGGGCAGGAGATCGGGCGCGTGGCGCATGCCTCGAAGGTGGACCTGGATGCCGCACTCGACGCGGCGCAGAAGGGATTCGAAACATGGCGCGACATGACCACCTCGGAGCGCAGCAAGATTATGCGCAAGGCCGCCGGGCTGATGCGCGAGCGTGCCGATGCGATTGCCCGGCTGCTCACCCAGGAGCAGGGCAAGCCGCTGGCCGAGGCACGTGTCGAGGCACTGGCGGCGGTGGACATCATCGAGTGGTTTGCCGAGGAAACGTTCCGCGTCTATGGCCGCATCGTACCGTCGCGCGTGAACCTGTCGATCCGCCAGATGGTGCTGAAGGATCCGGTCGGTCCGGTGGCCGCCTTCACACCGTGGAACTTCCCGATCAACCAGGTGGTGCGCAAGGTCGGCGCGGCGCTCGCTGCAGGCTGCTCGATGATCGTCAAGGCGCCCGAGGAAACACCAGCGGCCCCGGCCGAACTGATTCGCGCCTTTGCCGACGCTGGGCTGCCGCCGGGCGTGCTCGGTCTGGTGTATGGCGATCCGGCGGAGATCTCCAGCTACCTGATTCCGCATCCGGTGATCCGCAAGATTACCTTTACGGGTTCCACGCCAGTCGGTAAGCAGCTCGCCGCGCTGGCCGGGCAGCACATGAAGCGCGTGACGATGGAGCTGGGCGGGCATGCCCCGGTGATCGTCGCGGAAGACGCCGATATCGAACTGGCGGTGAAGGCCAGCGGCGCGGCCAAGTTCCGCAATGCTGGGCAGGTGTGCATCTCGCCGACGCGCTTTCTCGTGCATGAAAGCATCCGCCGCGATTTCGAGCAGGCGTTGGTGAAGCATGCCGAAAGCCTGAAGGTCGGCGATGGTCTGGCGGATGGCACGCAGATGGGTCCGCTGGCCAACACGCGGCGCATCACCGCGATGGAGGCGATGACCGCCGACGCGATCCAGCAGGGTGCGAAAGTGCTGGCGGGCGGTGAACGCATGTCGGGCGACGGCAATTTCTGGCAGCCGACGGTGCTGACCGACGTCTCCCCGCAGGCGCGCATCTTCAATGACGAGCCGTTCGGGCCGGTGGCGGCGGTGCGCGGCTTCAGCAAGCTGGAAGACGCCATCGCCGAAGCCAACCGCCTGCCGTACGGGCTGGCGGGTTATGCCTTCACGCGTTCGCTGAAAAATGCCGACCTGCTGAGCCGTCGGGTCGAAGTCGGTATGCTGTGGGTCAATATGCCAGCCATGCCGATGGTCGAACTGCCATTCGGCGGCATCAAGGATTCGGGCTATGGATCGGAAGGCGGACCGGAGGCGGTGGAAGCCTATCTGAATGTGCGTACCGTGTCGGTCATGAACGCCTGACCTCAGGTGCGTAGGTCCACCGGCGTATCGACATCGCGCAACACGCCGGGGTCGTCCACTTCCATCCAGGTCACCGGATGCTGCTGCAGTAGCATCCGCGCGCCTTCGTCCCCCGTCAGCGCACGCAGCGCCGGGCCATGGCTGGCGGCAAAGGCGACCGGATGTCCGCGTTGCTGCCGGTAGCGCGGCACGACGATTCGGCCCGCCTGCTCGGGCGTGCCGGTGCCGCAGGCCAGCGAGGTGGTGACGGCCTGGATGGTCTCGGGCCGGATCCACGGCATGTCGGCCAGCCCCACCACCCAGCCGGATGCCGGTTGCGGCGTCGCGGCGATGCCGCCAGCCAGCGCGTGGCCCATGCCGTCGCGCGCCTCGGGCACTGCCACCACCGTGCACCCCGCGGCACGCAGTGCATCGGCTAGCGCATCGTCATCGGCACGGACCACGGCATAGGTTTCCGGCAGCGATGCCAGCATGGCGCGGGCGCTGTGCCAGGCAACCGGCTGGCCATCGGGCAGCCGCGCCAGCAGCTTGCTGTCGCGGCCCATGGGATCGAAGCGGCGGCCGAAGCCAGCCGCCAGCAGGATGCCGGTTACGGGAAAGGTCATGACGCGGGTCCGGGTTTCGGGTCAATGGAGCGGCGCAGCCACTGCATGAATCTGCAGCACGCCAGACGGTAGTATCGCAGCGAAACCGCTGGTCGGGCAGCCAGCGGCCATCCATCGGCATTGCACCGCCATGCAGAGCGTGCGCGGAGCGGTTACGGCTACAGGGCTGCACAGCCGACGCCGGTCCCCATCAGAACCGGCATCGACTCCGCATCGGCCCCAAGTTACCCCGGATCAGTCCTCGATCCGGAAGCCGACCTTTACCACCACCTGGAAATGCGCGATCTTGCCATCCTGGATATGGCCGCGTGTTTGCACCACTTCGAACCAGTCCATATGTTCCAGACTTTGCGATGCCTTGGCGAGCGCGTTGCGGATGGCATCGTCGCTGCTGTTCGGGGACGAGCCGACGAGTTCGATCAGCTTGTAGGTATGGGTGCTCATGGCGGTCTCCTGAAAAAGCCCCGGAAAGGCAGGGCAGTCCGCGCGGGTGCGCGGGGTTTCCTGAGGGACATCCGGCCGGTGGCGAAGGTTCCTACGGCTGAGCTACCGGCTGGGTGACATGGGGCGTGCATTCGTGCACCGCGTCGTACACCACGCGGTAGCGCACGTTGCCATGCGCATGGCTGTGGCATTCGCCCAGCAGGTCGGGCATGGCTTGTCCGATGGCCGCGATCAGCGCCTCGAAACTGCCGGCCTCCACCGCCAGCCCCGGCACGTCGCTGGCCACGACGCTCCACAGGCCGGTATCGGCACAGCGTTCGACGTTGACTTGATAGGGACGCATGCTCGACTCCTCTGAAGGGTGTTTCGGATGGGTACGGGCTGGCTCCATCTTATGCCTTTGCGGCGCGTTTGGGCATGGGTGACGGCCAACATTAAATTTCGTCAAAGAAACGGTGGATGGGGCGCGCTGTCCGTACAGTGGCCGGCTGCGGCGTCGCAATGCTGCAATCCGATCAATGCGGCCGGCCTGCGGGGCATCCCGGTCCGGCCCAGTTCTTTTGAGGAAACCATCATGTCGTTTCGTCTGTTTGCAGTGCGGGGTACCGGACTTTGGAGTGGGCCTGCGTGGCCGGATCTCGTGGGCCGGCCGGTGGCTCTGGGTTTTGGCGAGAGATCCGCGCCGGCCCGGACGCGTGGCAGCGTGTACCCGGACACGCCGCCTGCCAATGTATCCGTCGCTACCGTGAGGCCGAGGCTACTGCCGGTTGCGTCGCACGTCACTGCGCAGACGGGGCGCAACGCTCGCGGACATGCGTCTCCTGTGTCCGCTGAAGTACGGGAGCAGGAGGTGGTTGGCGCGACATGCAATCACACTGAACAGCCACCCTATGAACAGGCTCTGGATCCATTGACGTGGTACCTCCGCCAGGCGCTCAAGGCCGAACACGCTGCGCGCCTCGGCTGACGCAGTCTCCGGTGTGGCTGGGTCCGCTTGGCGCATGATGCAAATGTGCGACAGCGATGCCCGATAACGGCGTCCACGCATTGATATGCGCGGACGCCAGCGGGATACTGGGCGGCAAGGGAGGCGGAGCGGGCCTGTGCTGCAACGTGGCACGCCAGTTGGAAGGATTGCCCGCCGGCTCCCTGTGCGGAGCCGTTATGCACATCGACATGGATGCCCAGCGTTACCTAGATGCCATGGAGCAGGCCCGTGCGGAGCTCGTTGCGCTGCGGCGTGACCTGCACCGCCATCCTGAACTTGGCTTTGAAGAACACCGTACCAGTACGCTGGTAGCCCGCCTGCTGAAAGAGTGGGGCTACCGCGTGGAACGCGGCATGGCCGGCACCGGCGTGGTCGCGCAGCTGGTGTGCGGCGATGGCAAGCGCCGCCTTGGCCTGCGGGCCGACATGGATGCCCTGCCGATCGAGGAAAAGAGCGGCGTGGAGCATACCAGCATCCATCCGGGCGTGATGCATGCCTGCGGCCATGATGGCCACACGGCCATGCTGCTCGGCGCAGCCCGCTTCCTGGCGAAAACGCGCGCTTTCTCCGGCACCCTGAATCTCATCTTCCAGCCTGCGGAAGAGGGCCTGAATGGCCAGAGCGGCGCGTTACGCATGGTCCAGGAAGGCTTGTTCGAGCGCTATCCCTGCGATGCCATCTTTGCCATGCACAATATGCCGGGCTATCCCGAGGGACACTTCGTGTTCCGTGCCGGACCGACCCTGGCGTCATCGGATTCCGCCACCATCGTGGTGACCGGCGTCGGCGGGCATGGCGCACACCCGCACCGCAGCGCCGATCCGGTCGTGGCCGCGGCATCCATTGTCATGGCGCTGCAGACGCTGGTGTCGCGCAACGCGCCGCCGCTTGAAACCGCCGTGGTCACGGTGGGCGCCATCCATGGCGGCAGCGCGGGCAATGTCATTCCGGACGAGGTCACCATGGAGGTGGGCATCCGCGCCCTCGATCCCGATGTGCGGCGGCTGCTCGAGCAGCGCCTCAAGGCCCTGGTCACGGCCCAGGCGGAGAGTTACGGCGTGCGCGCCACGGTGGATTACCGGCAAGGTTTTCCCGTGCTGGTGAACGAACGTGGCGCGACCGTGTTCGCCTGCGAAACAGCCCGTGCACTGGTGGGCGAGGCCCAGGTCATGGTGCCGGGTCCGCAGCGCTCGGGCAGTGAGGACTTTGCCTACATGCTGGAGCACTGCCGCGGCGCATACCTGTACCTCGGCGCAGGGGATGGCGAGGAAGTGTGCATGGTGCACAACCCCTCCTATGATTTTAACGACCGCCTGCTGGTGACCGGCGCCGCATACTGGGCCTGCCTGGCCGAGCGGTTTCTCGTGTCCGAATAGTGCAGGGGCGGAGCCTAGTGGCTCCGTCCCGCCCCTCGTGTCAGCTTTTCTTGTTTCCCGCTTTCGCTACGTGCCCGCCACGGCCCGCACCTTGCACAGATGCAGCTTCAGGTTGCTTTGCTGCGAGGCCGGGTCGAGCTTGCCCTCGGTCAGCATATTGACCGAGGCGGCAGGATGAAACGGTTGCGTCTGGTCCCAGCCGATTGGCACGAACACGCTTTCGCGGCGGATGCCGGTGGTCACCCAGGCACGCGCCTCGACGCTGCCGCGCGGCGTGTCGATGCGCACGCGTTCGCCGTCGCGCACGCCGATGGCGGCAGCCTTGTCCGGATGCATCTGGCAATACAGTTCCGGCCACATTTCCTGCGCTTGCCAGAAGTAGTGTGTCCATGAATGAAAATGCGGGGCCGCCGGGCGGCCGGTGACCAGTTCCGTGTCATAGCCCGCATCGCGCAGGCGCGTGCCCGGCGTGCCGCTGTCGTCCGGCTGGGCGATATCGACTACCGGGGCCAGCGCCGGTGCATGGAAGAACGGCGAGGTCGTAATTTCGCCATCGCCGTCCGTGAGGCAGCCGGCTGGCAGCCACGGTAGCGGCACCAGCTGCTCGGCCTCGGTATAGAACTCCGGCAGCGCCGACAGGCCGAGCGCGCGGAATTTGGCTTCGAGTGACTCGGTCCAGAACTCCAGCTTGCCACTCGGCGTGGGAAAGCGCTTGCCGGCTGGTTGGCCGAACGCCGTGCTGCCATCGAGATAGAGCGTGCCGGCTTCGGGCGCATCCTCGTGTGCCACTGGCGTGCGCACCCAGCGATGCGGCAGGCCGCGCAGCCGTTTGAGCGTTGCACCGTGCAGATCAGGCGTGGCCGGGCGGAACACTTCATCCCAGAACGTGCCCGGATCCTTGTAGCGTTCCTGCAGGACATCGTCGTAGCCGAGCCGCTTGCCCAGCTCGATCCAGAACCAGTGGTCAGAGCGGGCCTCGCCCGGCGGTTCGATCAGCTTGTCGTTCCACACGATGCGCCGGTCTTCCGAGAGTCGGCTGATGCCGCCTTTCTCGATGCCGGTGGCGGCGGGCAGTACGTAATCGGCCAGCGCCGAGGTCGCGTTCTGGAACAGTTCGACATGCACGATCAAGTCCAGCGCTTCCAGTGCCTCGCGCACCTTCGCGCCGCCCGGCCATTGCGCTGCAGGGTTATTGCCGGTGATCAGCGCGCGGATCGGATACGGCTGGGCGTGCAGCATCCCGTCGAGCCAGGCCACCGGGCTGCGGCCCATTGCCGGGCGCGTCATCGTCGCGCGCCGTGCGTCGGGCACCGGCACCGTCTGCCAGTCGGGTTCGGCGGCCACGTTGAAATAACCGCCGCCCTTGCGTCCCCAGTTGCCGGTGATGGCCGCCAGGAACATCAGCACGCGATTGGTCTGCAGGCTGTTGCTGTGCTGGTTAACGCCACGGCTTGCATAGATCATGCAACCGTCGGCCGTTGCGATTTCTGCCGCCAGTGCGCGGATTTGCCGGGCGTCGAGACCGGTGACGGCGGCCGCCCATTCCGGCGAATACCCCTGCGTCAGAATGAATTCGCGCCAGCGCTCCCAACCAAGCACCCAGTCAGCACAGAAGGCAGCGTCATGCTGGTTGGTGACGAAGATCTCGTGGATCAGCGCGAGCCCCAGCGCCATGTCGGTCCCGGGGCGGATCGGCAGCCACACATCGGCCTTGCTGGCGGTCGGCGTGAGGCGCGGATCGGCCACGACCAGTCGGGCGCCATTGCGCAGCCGCCAGTCGTTGAGCATGCCGAAATTCACCGGCCGCGTTTCGGCCTGGTTGTCGCCGAAGTACACATACAGCTGCGCACTGCCGATGTCGTCGGGCGTATAGATATTGCCGAGATTGGTCGAACCGAGCGTGAGCTCGAGCGCCACCACCTTGCCGGCATCGCACAGCGGCTCGGTCGTCAGCACATTGGGCGTGCCCCAGAGCTGCGCGAACAGGCGCATGTATCCCATGATGTTGAGTACCCCGGTGCGCGTGCCCATGTGGATCGCCAGTGCTTCGCTGCCATGCTGGTCGCGCACCGCACGCAGCCGCGCGGCGATCTCGTCGAGCGCCTGATCCCAGCCGATGCGCTCGAAGCGTCCGCTGCCGCGCGGTCCCACGCGCTTGAGCGGATGCGTGAGACGCCCCGGGTTGCGGTACAGCTGCAAGGTCATCTGCGATTTCGGGCAGATGCGGCCCTGGAACACCGGGTCATCCGTGTTGCCGAGGATGTTTACGATCTGGCCGTCGCGATGGTGGAATTTCACCGTGCAGCCGTTGAAGCAGATATGGCAGCCGCCGGGCGTAACGCGTTCGGGCGCGGCGCTGTTGTCGTGGCGGTAGGGGAACGCGGTATCCGTGCCGGAGAGCCGCGCACGCGGACGATGGTCATTCAGGATTGCCGGTTGCAGGGTATGCGCCAGCCGGTCCGGCATGCGCGCGGGTGTTATCGCTTCATTGGTTGCAGTGGCGGGTGCGGCTACCGGTATCGCATCCGGCATCATGACCTGCGGCGCGGGTTTGCGGTCGAGATACAGCGTTGCCGGGCCCTGCAGGAAATGATCGTGGTCGCGCACCGGCTTACCCTGCGAGGCCGCCGCCTCGAGCAGCGCATCGCGCACGCCGAAGGTGATGGCGCGCGTCGGGCACACGCTCGCGCACGCCGGCCCGTCACCGCGTGCCCGGCGTGGGGCGCACAGGTCGCACTTCACCGCGTGGTGGTCCACCGGGTCATAGCCCATTGCACCGTACGGGCACGCCAGCACGCATTCCCCGCAACCGGTGCAGCGCGCTTCGTTGACGCTCACTACGCCGGTCACGGGATCCTTGCTCAGGGCCTTGGGCGCCACCGGGCAGGCGCGCACGCAGGCCGGCCGTTCGCACTGCTGGCAGGTCACGGTCAGGAAGTCGAGCTGCGGCACATCGGGTGCGCCAAGCCACAGCACCTTGTTGCGATATTCCTGTGGTCCCAGTCCATTGACCTGCTTGCACGCCGCTTCGCAGCTCTTGCAGCCGGTGCAGCGCTCCAGGTCGATGCTCAGAGCCAGTTGCGTCATTGCCCGCCTCCCCAGGCGGCGAGATGCCACCAGTAGATGGCGCGACCCTTGGCCACATAGCCCGCGAAAAATGTCACCAGCACGATATGCAGCGCCATGCCGCACAGGAACAGGAACGCCACCGCGAGATGCACGCGCCGCCATAGCGACAATGGCACGCCGGCCGCCCGCCGTGCGCCGACCAGCCGGGCTTCGGCCCCGGCCAGCCGGGCGTAGCGCCATGTCAGCCACGGGTGCCGCAGCGCGTGGCGCAGATTAGGGGAGAACACCGCTTCGCTGGCCAGTGGATCGAGCCTGGCCAGCAGGGCACGCTTGCGCGCAATGAGATCCGCGAGCGCGGCTCGTCTTGTGGTGAGATCGGCGAGATCAGCGGCATCGGCATCGTGGAAACTGAGCGGCCGCGAACCGAACTGGCGCGCGAAGCGGTTGGCCATGAACAGCCGCGCCAGCGTGCCTTGCAGCGCCAGGAACAGCAGCATGGCGACCAATACGCCCGGTGTGGACAGCAACTGCCCACCGCTGGCGTGAAACAGGATCAGCGCCGCGCCGGCCGTGCTGGCCAGCGCATGCGCCACGAACCAAGCCGGCGGGCGTTCGGTGAGGCCGCCGCGTTTGACCAACGAGAACAGCGCCGGCACGCACAACAGCAGCGCGCCAAGCAGCGCCGCGCCCTGGCGCAGCGGTGTCCCAGCCATGCGCGGTGCCTGCGGCCCGAGCAGCCGGTAGGCCACAAGTCCCACGAGCATGCCGAGCAGCAGTGCCAGCATGAGCATCAACGGCCCACGACGCAGACGTGCCGGCGAACGTATGGCGATGGCCGGGGCGGGCGGGGAAGCGGTTGCGGACGATGGCATGCGGCGCTCTCTGAGTCTTGTCGCGATGCCGACAGCGTAGCCGAGGGGCCGGAAACGCTATAGAACCAGCAGGTGCCAGGGCATGGATCCACACCTACCCCCGAGGGGATAGCGTGTGGACCGTCAGGCCGCGGCCACGGCCGGTGCCGGCGTACTGGTCGGACGTCCCTGGAAATCGGTCCAGCAGCGCTGGGCGAAGTCATACAGCTTGCAGCGGCGCGCCGTGTCGAAGTACCAGCGCCACGAAAAGCGCTGCACGATCACGCAGGCGGGCAAGGTCTCGTCGAGCCAGCCCTGCGCCTGCTTCAACTGGTACAGCGGAATCGCCATGCTCACATGGTGCGCGGTGTGCTCCATGATGTGGTGCATCAGCGCGCCGATGCGGAACGGAAAGGTCAGGTGCACGGTGGTCGAGACAAACGGATTGGCGGCAGCCCATGCGGCCTTGTCGGCATGCCACGACACGCGCGGATGCGTGTGGTGCACGTACACCACGAAACCGATCATGGCATTCCAGAACACAAAAGGCACCACGAAGCCCATCAGCAGCAGGAGCGCCACCGACTGGCCGGTGGCCAGCGCGGCAGCCACCATGCCGCCGATCCACAACAGGCCGGCGGCCGAGACGAGCAGGTTGTCGCGCAGGAATATCGCGCGTTGCGACGGCATGTGGGCCTTGCTCGGGAAAAACATGCGCAGCCACCAGATCTCGATGAAGTAATACAGCCACGGTCCCCAGCCACTGCGGTAGATGCGTTCGAGCACCTTGCGGGTGGGCGAGAGCGCGGCATATTCCTCACGTGTCTTGGGCGCCCATACGAAATCCACGCCCTTGAGATTGGTGTAGCCGTGGTGCACCACGTTGTGGCCGACATCCCACAGGCTGTAGGGCGTGAGCGAAGGCAGGAAGGCGATGCGCCCCAGTACCCGGTTCAGGCCGCGGTGCGGTGTCAGGCTCTGGTGGCAGGCATCGTGGCCGATGATGAACAGGCGGCCGATCACGAAGCCGGCGGCCAGTGCGCACAGCAGCTTGGCCCACCATGCCTCGAACAGGATGATGCTGGCGAACAGCGCCGCATGCAGCGCCAGGTCGACGCACAGCAGCACAATGGCCAGCGCGGTGCGCTTAGCCTCGTAGGCTTGCAGATGCTGGCGCAGCACTTTGCGGTGCGGCACCGGGGAAGGATTGGACGAACGGGTCTGGGTCGGCATGGTACTCACAAGATGCGCGAATAGCGCAGGGGCTGAATCGGGATGGCGCGGGATGTGCCGCACCCCTCAGGGTGACGGTCCGCGCGGTCATTTGTGCGGCCATCTCCCACCGGCTCGGCCGCCAGGTAGGCGTCGAAGGCCATGGCCACGCGCCGCACCAGATGGCGCCCCAGCGGAGTGACGCCGATGCGCGTGGCGTCCACGGTCACCAGTCCAGCCGCCTGCAGTGGGACGAGCTGTGCCAGCGCGCCAGCATAAGCGTGCTGGAAGTCAATTTGATGACGCGCTTCGAAGGCCGGGATATCGAACGTAAAGTGGCACATCAGCGCCTGGATGATCTCGGCGCGCCGATGGTCCTCTTTCGTCAGGTGGTGGCCGCGCAGGACCGGAAAGCGGCGTGCATCGAGCGCGGTGTAGTAGTCGTCGAGCGTGCGCACGTTCTGCACGAACGCCTCGCCGGGTTTACCGATGGCGGAGATGCCGAAGGCCAGCAGGTCGGACTGGGCCTGCGTCGAATAGCCCTGGAAATTGCGGTGCAGCCGGCCTTCGGCTTGTGCACGTGCCAGGTCGTCATCAGGCCGCGCGTAATGATCCATGCCGATGTCGATATAGCCGGCGGCGGCCAGCCGTTCGCCAGCCAGCAGCATCATGTCGAGCTTTTCGCTGGCAGTCGGCAGAGCATCCTCATCGATGCGGCGCTGCGGCTTGAACAGGTGCGGCAGGTGCGCGTAGCCGTAGATGGCGATGCGCTCCGGGGCCATGTCGATGACCGTACGCAGCGTCGCGTCGAAACTGGCGAGCGTCTGCAACGGCAGGCCGCAGATCAGGTCGAGGTTGATCGAGCGGATGCCGTGGCGGCGCGCGGCATCGATCACGGCACGCGTTTGGCTGACCGGCTGCACGCGGTGGATGGCTTCCTGTACGGCCGGATCGACATCCTGCACGCCCAGGCTGAAGCGGTTGAAGCCGAGTTCCGCCAGCACGGCGACGGTATCGTCCTGCACTGCGCGGGGATCGATCTCGATGGCGTACTCGCCGTCTGCCTGCAGATCGAAATACTGGCGCGTGCGCCGCATCAGGTCGCGCATTTCCTCGTGGCTGAGAAAGGTCGGCGTGCCGCCGCCCCAGTGCAACTGCCCCACCGGCAGGCCGCGTCCGGTGGCCTCGGTCACCAGCGCCATTTCACGGTCGAGATAGCGGATGTACTTGGCGCTGCGGCCATGGTCGCGCGTCACCACCTTGTTGCAGCCGCAGTACCAGCACAGGTGTGCGCAAAACGGCAGATGGAAATACAGCGAGAGCGGCGCGGCGCCTGGAGCGGCTGTGCGCGTCGCCACAGCCCGTAGCTGGCGGATGTAGTCCTCGGCGGTAATGGCTTCGGTAAAGCGGTCCGCGGTGGGATAGGAGGTGTAGCGTGGCCCGCTGCCGCCGAACCGCTGCAAGGTATCGCGCAGGCGTGCTGCAGCCGCGTCGGCCGGCGCATCGCCAGAGACACAGGGCGCAGGCGCGGAAGTACCACGGACAGGGATGGTGGAAGCAGGTCGCATGATGGGCTCAGACGCAACAGGAACGATTTCCGTTACCGTACGGCAAGCCCGTGGAGGACGCCTTGACAAGGATCAAGCCCGGGGCGGGCCGGGCTTGATCGTGATCGATATCCGTGGCGATGCCTGCATCACGTGAGCCATAGCGCCCCGCACATCACATGTTATAGCGGCGTCGACGCGGGCATCGATACAGGCGTTGACCCCGCAAGGCCGGAATCTGGCGTGCGCGGGCACGCCAGCCGGGCGCCGGTACCGGGCGGCTGCAGCGCCGCGACGATCTCGGGCGCGAGTCCGCCCAGCAGCCGGACCGCGAGGCCGCTGGTGAAGCTGTAGCGCGCCGCATACGGCTCGCCCACATGGATCGTGACCGTGCCGTAGAAGCGTTCCCCGATGGTAAAGACGAAGTTTGCGGTGCGGCTGATGGCGCGTGACGCCGTCAGCGCGCCGCTCGGCGAGAACGACTGGTGACGGTGATCGCCCGTGCCCGTCTTGCCGGCCAGTACAAGCGGCGGGCCGGCGCTGCCGGCGGCTTTCTGGAAAAATGGCCGGAGCGCGCGGGCCGTACCGTTGTCGACCACGTCGCGCATGGCGTCACGTACCCGCGAGGCGATCTCCGGTACCAGCAACTGCTCGCCGGACGCAGGTCGAAAACGGAAGCGCGTGGCGAACGGCGTATCGCTGCCGATGTCCAGCGTCTCGACAGCCGTGACGGGCGGACGCCGTCCGTCATTGAGGATGATCGACGCCAGTTCGGCCAGCGCGGCCGGGCGGTCGCCAGAGGCACCGATGGAGGCCGCGTACGACGGCGTGAGCGTGTCGAACGGATAGCCCAGCCGCTGCCAGCGCTTGCCGATGCGTTCGAATGCCGCCTGTTCGAGCAGTGTGCGGATGCGTGTGTTCTGCGCGCCGGTGCGACTGGTCTTGAACAACCAGTTGTAGACCTCCTGCCGCACGGCCTTGCTTTCCTGCAGCAGGCGGTCGAGCGAGGTATCTCCGTAGCGTTCCAGATGCGCCACGAGCCACAATTCCAGCGAATGAATGCCGGACAGGTAGCCGCGATCGTTGAGCGAAAACCGCTCCGGCGCATATTTGTCGTACAGCGTTTGCACGTCGGCGTCGGTGAGGCGCTGGCGTGGCAGCCGGGCGCGCAGCGTGCGGGCGAAATCGTCCACGCCAAGTGCCGGGTCGGCGCTGCGCAGTGCCACCGCGAGCCGAGTCGGAACCGGCTTGACGCGATCGAGCAGGCGCGCCACGCGCTGTGCCCGCGGCAGGCCACGGTAGATGCGCTGGAAATCCGTCAGATAGGCCGCGCCTTCCTGGTCGGCGAACTGCCGCAGGTAGGCAAGCCGCGCATCGGCGGCCTGGCCCGAGAGGATCGCTGCGGCTTCGGGCACGGCACGGTAGGTTTCATAGCGGACGATATCGCGCATCAGGCGGATGAACACCAGGTTCACTGAATTGCGGAAGCCCATGCGCACGGACAACATCTGTCCAGTCTTGGCGGACTCGAAGTTGGAGAATTTCTGCAGCCCGCCGCCTGTCAGGAACAGTTCACTGTCGTTGTCTGAATACTTACGCTCCAGCGCGGCGTCGAGCATCGCGCCCAGATCGCGGTCCCGCGTGCGCAGCAGATAGTCGATCGCCCAGCGGTTCAGGGCGTCATCGCGTTCCGGCGTTTGCGCGTGCAGGCCGATGTCGTCCAGCGCCGCGTAGCGGCTGTGCAGTTCGGCGATGATTTCCAGATAGGTCACCAGCGTGCGTAGCTTGGCTGTGGAACCGAGGTTGAGGCGTGCGCCGGTATTCAGGTCGAATGGCTGGTCGAGCGTGTCGGCCTGGACACGGAGTGCGCTGCTGTCGCCGTCCAGTTCGTAGAGCGTGAAGCTGACGTTCAGGCGTGAAGGATCATCGCCTTCGCGCAGCAGGTTCTTGCCATACAGACCGAAACTGCGCGCGCCGGCTGCTGTGCGGATGGCCTGCAGCGCTTCCGCGACGCGCACCTGCAGGACGCCATTGATCGTGCTGGCGGCCTGGAGGTCGAAACGCTCCAGATCGTAGCGGCTCGCGACACCGGTAAGCCGCGCAAGCTCGCTGCGTACCTGGTTCACAGCCTTGCTGGCGACAAACGAGCTGGTGGCAAGCGGCACGGGTGGGGGCGCCTTATGCAGCGGTGCCTGCAGTGCGGCATCACGCAGGGCGGGGGAGATGATGCCGGCCGCCGCCAGCAGGCGCAGGTAGCTGTCGGTCATGGCGGTCAGTTCGTCGGTATCGCGCCGCAGGTAGTACGACGGTCGGCGCTGCGAGACCACCAGCGAGAGCATCTGTTTGTAGATCTCGCCCTGGCGTGGTGTCGGCGCGTGCATGTCGAGCGCGTGCAGCTCGCGGTTGGCTTCCTCGAAGGGTGTGCCATACCAGAGCGCGAGGCCCTCGCCGATGCCGAGGATTTCCCCGACGGGGCTGCGCGCAGCCAGCGGCACTGCATTCAGGTAGTCGGTGACGATGCGCTGGCGTGCCAGCGTGGTGTCCGGTCCGTCGCGATAGGCGCGTACCGCGGCGGAACCCATCTGCCGGAATTTCTCGCGAACGGATTCCGTGCGCCCGCCCGCCGAGTGCCGGAATTTTTCGATTTGCGTCGCCAGCGTGCTGCCACCCGGCGTACTGTTCTCTGGATCGATGGCGCGCAAGGGCAGATCGAGCGCCGCACGCGCGAGTCGCCGCCAGTCCACGGCCGGATTGCGCTCCGGAAACTCGGGGTCGAGCAAGCTCTGGTTCTCGATGAACAGCAGGCTGTTGACCAGCACGGGAGGAATGTCCGCGAACCCGGCGTACTGCTGTTCCGGATAACGGCGGGCGAACAGCGTCTCCCCGTGGCAGTCCAGTAGCTGGAGGCCAGCTGTGGTTTTTTCGCGGTACGGCGCGTACATGCCCGAGTCGAGCCAGTGCATGAGCGCGGGCGACTGGCGTGCCTGCGCTTCGCGGGTGAAGCCGCGCGCCTCGAGGCGCGTGGTCAGTTGAGGAATCCAGGTGTAGCCGAAGCGGGTGTCGGCCGGCCCATGCATGGGAAAACGGATGGCGTCGCTTGCTCCGGGCTGCTCCTCGAACGTCAGCCCGCGGGCGAAGTCGCTGAGGTAGTGCGCCTGGCGTTGCGAGGTACGCAATTCGTCCACGACAAGCGCCACGGCCACATACACCAGGCCGGCGATCCCCAACAGCAGGCAGACGTAGGTCCAGGTTCTTCGCGACATGTTCCCGTTCCGGCTTGCGGTGCGTTGGCACCGACTGCTTCACTCCATGGTATGTCACGGTGGCAGCACCTGCCAGCGTCAGCGGGCAGGCGGCGCTGCGCCACTGCACGCCCCGCTGGCGATGGACTATAAATGAAGTATGCGGCGCGCCTGACGGGCCGCGGACCGGGGCCACGGCAAACAGTACGCAACAGTGCGGCGGGAGGATGGCAAGGAGCGGAACATGGAACTCCATCTGCAATCTCACCACTTCACCCATCGCCTGCCGGACTGGCGCGCCGCTGCGCTCGCCGGGCTCGTGGCCGGCACGGTGTTCATCGTCATGGAACTGCTGGTAGTGCGGTTCCTGATGTATCAGGGCGCCTGGGGCTCGGTCACCATGGTGGCCGCCATCGTCCTCGGCCGCGATGTTCTCACGGCGCCAGCGCAGCCGGCGTGGATGGTCGTAGGGGTCGCGCTGCTTGTGCATTACGCGCTGGCCATCGTGCTGGCGACGCTGCTGGCGGCATTGATCACCGCGTTTCGGCTCGACAGCGGCTACGCGCTGGCGCTGGGCACGGGCATCGCCTTTGGTGCGCTGGTGTATGTGGTCAACTTCTACGGACTGGTGCGTTTCTTCCCGTGGTTCAACGAGGCGCGCAGCATCGAAAGCCTGTTCGCGCATATGGTCTTCGGCCTGATGGCGGCAGGGGCATACAAGCACCTTGAGCGGCATCCGCCGGAACCGATGTGATGGCCGTGAAGCGACTGCGGCGGGGTGACCGCAGTTGGCGTGGTTTGGGGTAGCCGCCCCGGCGGCAGGTGCCGCCGGCCGGATGCCGGTATGATCGGATGGTTTTCATTCATCCGTTCAACCCATGCTCTGGACCCACCCCAAACCGCTGGAGGCGCTGCAGGCGCGCTCGCAGGATACGGCCGTCTCCAATCTCGGCATTGAATATACCCACATGGATGACGCGTCACTGAGCGCGCGCATGCCGGTGGACGCGCGTACCCGCCAGCCATTCGGCATCCTGCATGGCGGGGCTTCGGTGCTGCTGGCGGAAACGCTCGGCAGCACGGCGGCCAGCATGTGCATCGACCTTGCCACGCACTACTGCGTGGGGCTCGACATCAACGCCAACCATGTGCGCGCCGTGACCAGCGGGTTTGTCACGGGCACCGTGCGCGCCATCCACGTGGGCCGCTCGACGCATGTCTGGGGCATCGAAGTCCGCGACGAGGCTGACCGCTTGGTCTGCATCGCGCGGCTGACCATGGCCGTGCTGCCGCGCGAAGGCCGCTAGATCACACGCGGCTGCGCCGCGTCGCCAGCCATGCGGCCCGTACGGAACGGCGCTGCGCTGCTGCCAGCGTGGACGCACGCTGTTCGCGCAATTCCTCGAGTACCGTAACGGCCCGCATGATGCTGGAACTTACTGCCGCCAGGTCGAGCAACTGATCTTCGAGGCGTTTCTCTACCGCATGTCGGGCGGGTGGAAGCGTGCCCGGCATGGCCAGCGGCGCTACCGGTAGTCGCCGCAGCACGTGCGAGGCGGCATGCAGCAGGCTGCATTGCCGGCGTACCAGCGTCATGGCGGCGTGACGGTAAGCGTCATCAAGCGTGCTGTCATGCAGGGCCGACTGCAGGCGCAGGCCAATGCCGATGAGGCGGCGCGATGCCAGCAGGATCTGCTGCAACTGCGCCGCATGCTCGCGCGCCAGCGGCGTGCTTGAGGCCAGCGCCTGCTCCGCCAGGCTGACGGCGAGGCCGGTACGGGCGCGCCGCGTGTCATTGCGGATGTCGTTGCGTATCTCCTGCCTGTTCAGGCTGCCACCGCTGTTGCCGTGCATGCCGTCGCTGTTCGACTTGCCCTCGTACACTGCGCTCGCGACGTACAGGGCCGCGGCATCGACGGCCAGCGCCACATGGCGCGCGAGCCAGGCGAGCGGCCGTGGACGGGGCGACACCAGTACCAGCGCGAGCGCCAGTGCACAACCCAGCAGGGTGTCGATGCCCCGCAGTACGGCAAACGCCAGGCTCGAACCGAGCGGATGCTCGAGCCACGAAAAATACACCACCGTCAGCGTCAGGAAGAATGCGAATGCACCCATTTGCCCGCGCACGCGCGTGCCATACGCTGCGGCGAGGAATAGCGGCGTCAGCATGGCCATGGCGCCGGGCGGCACGTCGGCCCATGACAGCAGCGCGGCGCTGGCCGCGCCGGCGACGGAACCTGCGAGGCGCAGCCACGCGGAACGTCGGGTCGACTGCATATGGGGCGTCAGTACGATCACCAGGGTGATAGCAAGCCAGTAGCCGTGGCCGGGCAGCAGCAGCGTGGCGATGGCGAGGCCGGCCGTGCCGCCGGCGGCGAGCCGGATGGCATGCTGGGGAAGCGCGGCATCGCGACGCAGAGCAGCACGTGCGCTGCGTGGCAGCAGCAGATGCCAGACAGGCGCGTCCATGTCATCGTCCGCGTCGGTATGCGCAGTGTGCTGTGACGTTGATGGCGACACTGCGGGCAATGGCTGCCCTAATGCCGCGAGGGCCTGTGTCAATGCCGACGGCCGCGACGTGACCACGGCATGCTGCTGCAGCGGCGCCAGCGCGGCGGCAAGACGGTCGCGCAGCTCGACGGGCGCTGTCTGGCGCGGCAGCAGGGCATGCCGGATCTGGCGGTCGGCGGCTTCCATGGCGGCAACAAAGTCCCGGGCGATGGCAATCTGCATGGCATCCGGTTGTGCCGGTCCAGGATGGTAGGCGGCGTGTGCCGGCCGAGGGTATTCCGCCAGCAGCAGGCCAACACGAAAGCACGCATCGGCAAGCGTGACCAGTTCGCCAAAGGTATCCGACCGGCCGTGGCCGAACAGGCGGACGGCATGAACTGCCTGCCGTGCCTGTTCGATCGCCAGACGCAATTGCCGCTTGGCATCCAGGTAACGTTGCGCTGCTTCGTTACCGTGGACGGCAGCGTCCGGGGTTGCGGCGAGGCGCGCGAACTCCGCGAGGGCGCTGAACATCGCGATGATTTCATCGCGCGGGCGGCGATCCGGTTCGCTGGGGAACAGAACCAGGCAGCACGCGATGGCCGCCATGCTGCCTATGCCGTAGTGCAGGGCAGCTGGCAGCGCTGCGGCGCTATCGGCCAGCGGCACGCCGGCCGAGGTCAGGAACGCGACAAAGACCAGTTTGGCCGGCTGCGCCACGGCACTGTGCTGCGAGCCATAGAGGCCCACCATCAGGCCGACCACGGCCGCTGCGGCCAGTGCCAGCGGCAGGTTGTGACTGGTGAATGCCCCCAGGCCGCACGCCAGGCTGCCGGCCAAGGCCAGGATCGACATATTGCGCAGGCGGGCATGCACTGGGCCGACGAGATCCGCGAGCGCGGTCCATACGGCGGCAATGGCCGCGCCGTACCAGGCACGCTGCCCGGTTTGTAGCGCAATCAGCACAAAGATGGTGTAGGGCAGGGCGTGCACGATGCCCCAATGCAGGGCATGGCGGTGGGTTTGGAGGGTGGCGCGCACGCGCGCGCAGGGACGGCACAGCATCGGTTGACCTTGGACACAGCCCGCGACAGGAAGCATGCGGGATTCGCGCGGGCGCCTGGAGGGGCGCCCAGGCAGACTCAAGCAAGCCGTATGCCACTTGTCGTTGCCACGTGGGCGCGGTGTGGGGCTGTGTCGCCGTGTGCCGTGTGGAGGTATGGCCTCTACGTGATTGCCATACGGCCGTGATGCCTGGTCAATGCGTGCTCATCGGCGCGCTGGGTCGGCGCAATGCGGGGCTGGCCGCAATAGTCTGCGGTCAGCGGTATCTCAGTGGTGCGGATGGGTTGCCGCCAGTTCGATTTCCCACGACAGGTAGTCGCGCATCGCCTGTTCGCCGCGCTTGTACGGCGGCAGCAGGATATCGTCCTGGGGCGGCATGGTGGCGGTCTCCAGCGTGTAGCCGGCATGTTTCCACGCTGCGGTGCCGCCTTCAAGTGCGGCGACCGTGCTGTATCCGAGTTGCTGGAGCGTATGCGCGGCGTAGACGGCATGGATACCGGAGCCGCAGGTCACCAGCACCGGCATGGACGGGTCAGGAATGACCTGCGCCACGAGATGCTCGAGCCAGCTGCGCGGCAACCACGTCGCACCGTCGATATGACCCTCACAATAGTGCGCGCTGGTATCCACGTCGAGAATGTGCAAGCGACCGGACTGGCGAATCAACTCATGTGCCTCGACCGGCGTGATGCAACGTACGGCGTTCCGGGCGGCCTCCCATCCGGCAGGCTGCTGGCGCGCACGGCCAGTGGTGACAGCATGGCCGGCATCTCGCCACGCCGCCATGCCGCCGGCCAGCACGCCGACCTGCGTGAAGCCCATGCGCTGCAGCCAGACTGCGCTCAGGCGCGCGCGCGTTTCATCGTCGTCGATCAGCACGATGCGGGCGGTCCGGACAGCGATGAAATCGTCGGCGCGCTGCACGATCTGTCCGCCCGGAACCCACTGCGCGCCAGGGACGTGCCCGGCAATGTGGTCGTCGCGCTGGCGTACATCGAACACGTAGAGATTGCCGGCATCCTCCAGCCATGCCGCCAGCGTTGCCGCATCCACACTGGCGATGCCCGCGGCTTCGGCCATGGCCCGGCTGGTTGCCGAGGCATGGGCCAGGCTTGTCGCCGACGGCGTGCCGAGTGTGCGCCGCGCGCCGCGCTCGACTTCCTTGCCGGCCAGCAGCCAGCCCATGGTGCCGTTGCGCAGCGCCACGGCCTGCGTCACGCCAAGTTCGCGCAGCGTTTGCGCGGCGATCAGGCTGCGCGTACGGCCAGCACAGTGGACCACGACCGGACCGTCATGGTGGCGCAAGTCGCCTGCATGGCGTGCGATATCGAAGCTCGGTCCGCTGGTCGAGCCGGGAATGCATGCTTCCCGATATTCCTCCGGCGTACGGACATCGAACAGCAGGATGTTACGGCCTTCGTCTTGCCATTGCCGGAAGCTTTCCGCGTCGACATCCGGAATCGCGTAGTGGTGGTAGGCCACTTCGCCATAGAGCTTGCTGGGCACATTGTTGCCGGTCGCGATGGGGTAGCCCGCTGCGCGCCACGCCTCGATGCCGCCGCACAGCCAATGGACCTTGCGGTAGCCAAGCGTCGCCAGCGTTTCGGCGGCCAGCGTGGCCCGCCCGGTGTCGTCATCCGTCACGACGATGGCCGTGTCCGGATCGCGCACCAGCGTGGCGATCCGCAGCTCGATGCGGCGGCGCGGCAGAACGGTCGCGCCGGGAATATGGCCGCGGTCGGCTTCCATCGGTTCGCGGACATCGAAGAGTGCCATCGGCTGTTTGGCTTCACGCCACTGGTGGAGGGTTGCGGCGTTGATGGTATTGGTGCGGGACATGGGTGCCTGGCAGAAAAAGGGATGATCGGTGGAAGAAGAGCCGGTCGCCTGCATAGCCTCATGCGGCTGGTATCGAGGGCTGCGCGGGCGCCTGTGCCGGTGCCTGCTCCTGGAGCGCCTGGAGGGTCGCATTGGCGCGGGTTTTCAATTCCAGCTTCTTGATTTTCTGGCTGCCGGTGAGCGGCCATTCGGTCACGAACTCGACGTAGCGTGGCGCCTTGTAGCTGGCGATGTTGTCCTTGCAATACCGGATGAGCGCTTCCGCGGAAACGTCAGCTGAGGCCAGCGTTTCCACGTAGGCATACGCTACTTCGCCAAGGCGGGCGTCTGGCACGCCGACGACCACAGCCTGGCGGACACCGGGATAGGTCTGCAGGAATTCCTCGATCTCCTGCGTCGCGACGTTGAAGCCGCTGGGCTTGATCATCTCCTTCACGCGGCCGCGATAGATCAGGTAGCCGTCCGCATCGAGCTCGCCGAGGTCGCCGGTACGCAGCCAGCCTTCCGCATCGAAGGTCTTGGCGTTTTCGTCCGGCCGCTTGTAGTACCCGGGCATGACGGTATAGCCGGCCACGCGGATTTCGCCGACCTTGCCGGGCGGCAGGGCAGTTTCGGTATCGATGTCGACGATCCGTACCTGCACGCCGGCGCAGGGCCGGCCGTTGGTGTGCGCGCGTTTGTCGAGCGGGTCGTCATAGCGCGTGCGCGAGACGGCGTTGGTCGTTTCTGACATGCCGTAGGTGCCGATCATGTCATGCACGCCCAGGGTGTTGACGAGCCACAGAAACGAGGCCGTCGGCAGCGGTGCGCCGTAGCCGACCCGCAGGCTGGAGAGGTCATGCGTATCGCGTGCGGGATATCCCTTCAGGTCCTGGACGATGGTGTCGACGAAGAAGCTCGCGGTGATGCGCTCGCGTTCGATGACCGTGCAGAAATTGTGGACATCGTAGGGATTGCTGTCGATGACCATGGTCGCACCTGATAACCAGAGCGCCAGCGTGTAGCCGGTGCCGGTGGCCGTGAATAGTGGCACGCTGGCGAGATAACGGTCTTTGGTATCGAAGCCGAAGCACCATGCTGCATAGGCATTGTTCTGCAGCAGCGGGCCGTGGCACACCATGGCGCCCTTGGGAAACGAGGTGGTGCCGGAGGTGTAGAGGATCTGCGCCACATCGCCCGGCTTGACGCTGGCCACACGCTGCTCCAGCACCCCGTCGTCGAGCAGTGCCTTGCCGGCCGCTTCGATGGCCGCAAACGACGTGATGCTGTCCGGCAGCGGCGTCGACTCGTCCGCCTGCAGACCAATCACGCGGCGCAGCTCAGGCATCTCCTTGCACTGCCACGCCCCTTGCGGCTGCGTGGCCAGGCCCGGCTCGAGGCGTTCGAGGATGTCGAGATAGCGCACGCCGCGCACCGCGCCGTGCTGCACGATCAGCGTGCGGGCATCGGACTGCGCCAGCACATAGCCGACATCCTTCTCGCGAAAGCGCGTGTTCACCGGCACCAGCACCGCGCCGATCATGGGAATGGCCCAGCGGGCCACGAGCCAGTCGGGCCGGTCGGCCATCCAGAGCGCGACGTGTTCGCCGGACTCGATGCCCTGGGCGATCAGCCCGCGGGCAAAGGCCCGCACGCGGTCGGCCAGCTGTGTAAAGCTGATGCGGTCAGCACCATAGACGACAGCCTCGCGGCTGCCGTATTCGCGCGACGCCCACAGCAGGGCATCGCCGAAGGTGCGTTCAACCCAGGGAAGGTCTTTGATTTCCAACGTGTTCTCCAGCACGGCGGTTGCCAGCCGTTGCGGTCAAATCGAAATTGATCCCTAAAGAATGGTATCAATTATACGAATTGATACCAAATTATCTAGGGGTTGCACCTATTTAATATGCGCGCAATCTTGGTATATTGCCCCGAAATGCTGCATTCGGCTTCTCGATTTTCCATCTCGCAGGTGGCCGGGCGAATCGGCGTCTGGCCACCTGCATCGTGCAAGGCACTCAGAACGGAGACTGTGGAATGGACCAACGCGCTCAAGGCAGCATGCAACTGCATCAGACGGACCCACATACCGGGATCGGCATTATGACGACAGCGGGGGCGAGCCATGCCGCTAGCAGGACGCCGGCCAAGCCCGGCGAGCCGGTGCCGGCCCGGATGGCCACATGGGCCGCCCGGTGGGTGTGCATTGGCGCTGTGGTACTGGGCAGCCTCGGCCTTGCATGGTCTCCGGCCTACGCAGACACGTATCCCAGCAAGCCGGTGAAGATCGTGGTGCCCGTGCCGCCCGGCGGCGCCAACGATATGCTGGCTCGCATCATCGGGCAGCAGTTGCAGCAACGCCTGGGCCAGGCATTCGTGATCGACAACAAGGGTGGCGCGAGCGGTGTGCTCGGCACCAACGAGGTCGCCAAGGCGGCACCCGATGGCTACACGCTGCTGCTGACCTATGGTGGCCCCGTCAGCTCCGGTCTTGCCCTGCTCAAGTCGGTCCCTTACCAGGCAGAACGCGATCTGGTGGCGGTATCGCGGATCGCCGAGGTCTACCAGGTGATGGTGGTGTCCCCCAAGCTCAACGTAAGCACGCTGAAGGATGTCGTGTCGCTGTGCCATGCCAAGCCCAATACGCTGAATGCATCCGTCAACGTGCCCGGTTCGATGGCGCACCTGCTGACAGCCAAGCTGGGCATGGACACCAAGTGCAAGTTCACCTCGGTGGCGTACAAGGGAACAGGCCCGGCCCTGAATGACCTGCTGGGCGGCCATGTCGATTTCACCATCGACACCTTCACCGCGCTGGTGCCGCATGTGAATGCCGGCAAGCTGAAGGCGGTAGCGGTTTCTTCGGCGCAGCGTGCGGAGCAGCTGCCCAATGTGCCATCGTTCAAGGAACTCGGCTACAAGGACCTGGAAGTGGCGACGTGGTTCGCATTGTTCGCGCCGGCCGCGACGCCGCCGGCCGTCGTGACGCGGCTGAACCGCGAGATGAACGAGATCCTGCAGATGAAGGAAGTGCGCAAGGCGATTGCCGACATGGGCGCCACGCCGGCACAGCCCAATACCGTCGACGAGGCCAAGCAGTTCGTCCACGAGGAAGCAGTCAAGTGGGCCCGCGTGGTCCGGGAAGCCGGTATTGCTGCAAACTGACATTGGCGGCGCGCTGAAGCGGCTGGCACAGGGGAGATGACATGGTGAAGTACGGGCTGTCGGGAAAGGTCGCCTGGGTGGTCGGCGCGAGCGGTGCGGTGGGCCAGGCGGTCGCCGCGCTGCTGGCTGCCGAGGGTTGCCGCGTGGTGATCTCGTCGCGCAATGCCGAGCGCCTCGTGGCGCTGGCGGAACAAGTGCGTGCCAGTACCGGTGCCGATTGCCTGGCCTTGCCGATGGATATCACGCAGCGCGAAGCCGTGGACCGGACCGCCAATGAGATCGTGGCGCGGCATGGCCGCATCGATCTCCTGGTGAACACCACCACGGTGCCGCGCTTCGGCGATTTTCTCGAGTTGCCGGATGCAGCGTGGCAGGAAGTCTACGAGACCAAGTTCTTCGGCTACCTGAAGGTGATGCGCGCCGTCCTGCCGCATATGGCCAAGGCGCAGTACGGACGCATCGTCAACGTTTCCGGGCGCGGTGGCCACCAGCCGACGCAGCCGGTGCACCTGCCCGGGATGACGGCGAACGCTGCCGTCAACCTGATGACCAAGGGGCTGGCCAACATGTATGGTGCCAGCGGCATCCGCATCAACGTGGTGGCGCCCGGGCCGGTACGGTCGCAGCGCTACGATGCCATCCTGGCGGCCAGCAAGGCGCTGGGCGGCAGCGGCAGCCATGCGCCGGCGAGTGCGTTCAATACCCAGCCGCTGAGCGGTCAGCATGCGTTGCCGGAAGAGATTGCCGCGGCCGTGGCGTTTCTCTTGTCCGATGCCGCGAGCTTGCTGAATGGCATCGTGATGCAGACGGATGGGGGCAGCACGGCCTCGCTGTAAGGCGCCGCCACGAGGTACGTTATGGCGGGCCGTGAGGCGGTGCCGCCGTCAAAGGCATGGGGCAGCTCTGTGCTGCCCCATGTGTATTTACCGCTGTGTCGTCGAATCGAACTGCTCGCCCAGTGTGGCCAGTCCGAGCGTCTGCGCGGACTTGTCGTGCACCGCATGCAGGACATGCGTGTGCAAGTCGGCCAGGTACGTGGCCAGCGGATATTCCTCGAACAGCGAGGTGGATCCTGCCGCATGGATGATCTTGTGGGAGGCATTGAAGGCCATGTGCGCGGCTGTGGACTTGGCGGCGATCGACAGCAGCTCGGCCTGCACGATATCGCCTTCGGCCCACGCGGCAATCGCGCGGTGGAAGAGGGCGCGCGTCGCTTCCAGCTCGATGCGGATCTCGCCGGTGCGCAGGTGCAGGATGTTGTCCTTGGTGCGGCCCTTGAGCTTCATATAGTCGATGAACCAGTCGAACATGCCCTCGGTGGCGCCAAGGTAGTTGGCGGCAAAGCCGAGGTGATAGCGCCCCTGCCAGCGGCCGCGCGGATATTCGCCGGGCTGGCCGAGGATCTGTTCGTCGGGCACGAAGACGTTGTCGAACACGATGATCGGGCTGTCTGCCGCGCGCATGCCGGCAGGACGGTACCAGGTGGGGTCAACGGTGATGCCTTCCATCTTGTCGTCGATCAGCATCATCAGATGGTTCTCGAGCGGATTGTCGACGCCGTCGATGGCGGCGGTGGCGATCATTGCGCCCATGTAGCTCGCATTGGTGGCGTAGTTTTTCTCGCCGGTCACACGCCAGCCGCCTTCCACGCGCTTGGCCTTGGTGTTGACCATGTACTGGCTGCGGCGCTTGGCTTCCGAGCCGACAAAGCCGATCAGGCGGCCATCGCGCAGCGCCGGCTTGAGGTAGCGGTCGATCTGGTATGGCGTACCGATTTTCTCGATGATCCAGGTGGCATGCATATGGACCTGGAAGCAATGCGCCGTGCTCGGGCAGCCATAGGCGAGCGTGCGGATCGCCTGCACATAGGTGGCCTTGTCGGCGTCGTCGAGGGTCGAGCCGGCGCCGCCGAGCGCCTCGCTGACGGCCGTGCGCAGCCAGCCGCGTGCATGCAGCTGTTCGATGTTGCGGATCGGCATGTCCCAGGTTTTTCCGCAGGCACGGCCGGTCGGCCGGAAATCGTCGATGACCAGCCGGCGGAGTTCCTGCATGCGCGGTGTCTGGGCCGCCTGTTCCGCGTCCAGAGCGGTGTACCGGTGAAGCGCTGAAGTCTGGGTCATGCTGCCTCCTTTGGGATTGATTCTATTGTGATGTCATTCTTATGGATCAATTGTCTTCAAATGATACCATCTAAGTAAATCAATATTGGGAAATATCGCGCGGTGACGTTGGCTTTGCCCGCATCAGGCGGGCTGGGCAGGCCAGACGAACTGATACAATCGGTCATCAATCAATACGGGTAATGCTATGTCGGGAAAGTGGGTACCAGACCTGTCGAGTGCGGTCGGTCCGAAGTATCTGGCGGTCGCGGGAGAGATCGCGCGCGCCATCGAGAGCGGAGAACTGGTGCCCGGCGACCAGTTGCCGCCGCAGCGCGATCTGGCTGAACAGCTGGGTGTGACGGTCGGCACGGTGAGCCGGGCGTATGCGCTCGCCCGCAAGCACAACCTGGTGTCGGGCGAGGTCGGGCGCGGAACGTTCATTACCGGCATGCCGACAGAGGTGGAAGCGCCACGCACCTTCTCCCCGCAGGCCGATGCGGTGATTGACCTGCAGTCATACAGCGCCGCCCCGACCGACCAGGGTAGCCTGCTGCTGTCCCGCGCGCTGGGCGAGCTGGCCGAGCGCGTCCTGATGATGCCGCTGCACAAGTATCCCGCCAATATGGGTACGGAATCCCATCGCCAGGCCGGCGCCACGTGGATCCGGCGTAGCGGACTGGAAGCCGCGGCAACGGATGTGCTGCCTACCTATGGCGCACAGGAGGCGCTGTCGATCTGTCTCGACGTACTTGCGCAACGTGGCGATACGGTACTGGCCGAGGCCATTACCTACGCGGGCCTCAAATCGATGGCCGCGATCAAGGGGCTGCACCTGCAGCCGCTGGAGATGGATGACGAAGGCGTGACGCCGGAGGCGCTGGAGCGCGAGGCGAAGAAAACGCGCGCCCGCCTGCTGTATCTCCAGCCGACGGTGCACAACCCGACCACGCGCACGATGTCGGCGCGACGCCGTACCGAGATTGCGCGGATCATCAAGAAGCACGATCTCGTGCTGATCGAGGACGATGCCGCGGTGAGCCCGCTGCGCGAGCGGCCGGCGCCGCTGAGCGCGCAACTGCCGGGCCGTGCGTGCTATATCACCAGCCTCTCGAAATTCATGAGTCCGGTCGTGCGCGTGGGCTATCTTCACACCAGCGGACCCATGCTGGGTGCGCTGGCGGATGCGTTGTATGCGAACCGCCTCGGGCCCTCGACCCTGAACCTGGAGCTGGCCACGTCACTGGTGCAATCACGTGCGGCGGAGACGCTGGCCGATGCCTATCTGGATGCCATGGGCCGGTGCCTGGATACCGCGCGCGCCGTCTTCGCGCCCGACCAGTTCCGCGCCGCGCTCGGCAGCAATTACCTGTGGCTGAACATTCCCAGGGCGTGGAATGCCGACGAATTCGTGCGTGCCGCACGCCAGCAGGGGCTGGCGATTCCGTATCTCGACAACTTCCTGATCGACAGCCGGGCGGGCGACGTGGGCACGCGCATCACGCTTAATGCCGCGCTCGCGCCAGACATGCTCAAGACCTGCTTTGCCAAGCTGGCAACGCTGCTGGCGTCACGGCCAACGCGCTACAGCTCGGTGGTCTGAGCAGGGCTCTGCGGCGCAGCGCCGGTCGCCGCGCGGCATCGATTGCATCAGCCGCGGGCGGCCAACATGCGCGCTCGATGGGCGGTGGTCAGTCTGAGTGTCCGCATCAATCTGCAGATCTGTGCCTGGTACCGGTGCTGGCGATCGACCCCAGCGACCGGTTTCCGGTATGACCCGAGGCGGGTAGATCAGGCCGTCGCCCTCGATGCAAGGTTGCGTACCGGTAGCAGATGTTCGACCATCTTGCGCAGCTGGAACTTCTGCACCTTGCCGGTCCCGGCGGTAACCGGCAGGCTCTCCACCGGCACCACGTGACGCGGTACCTTGTATGACGGCAGGTGCTCGCGCAGGAAGGCCAGAAAGGCGGCCTCGTCGAAGCTGTCCCGCGCAGCCCCGGACAGCACCACGCACGCCACACCGACCTGCCCCGCGACCGGATCGTCCTGGCCGAATACCGCCGTATCGACGACGTCCGGATGCTGCCGGACCACGGCTTCGACATCGGATGGCGAGATATTGAAACCGTTGGTCTTGTAGCCGTCGCTGTAGCGGTACAGGAAGCTGAGCCGCCCATCGTCGCGCACCACGCCGAAGTCGCCGGTGTGGAACCAGCCGTCCGTGTCCACCGCCTGCCGCGTTTCCTCAGGCTTGTTGTAGTACCCCTTCATGATGCAGTAGCCGCGCAGCTGGATTTCCCCCGGTGTGCCGGGGCCGCAGATCGCGCCGGTTTCCGGGTCGACGATGCGCAGCTCGATGCCGGGCAGCGGATGCCCCTGCGAGGTCATGCGCGCCTCGGCTGGATCGTCCCAGCGGTTGCGGACTGCGACCGTCGTCGATTCCGTGAGGCCATAGCCGATGATGGCGCCGGGAATACCCAGCTTGTCCGTCACCAGCTGGAAGATCGAGTGATCGAGCGACACCACGTTCGCCGTACGCATGGTCGCCAGCTTGCTGCGGACTTCCGCGTGCGGCAGCGCCTCCAGGGCCACGATCATCGGCGGTAGCAGGTGCGTCATCGTGCAACGCTCCTGCGCGGCCAGGTCGAGAAATGCTTGCGGCGTGAAGCGCTCCATGACGACGATAGCGCCGCCGCGCGTCCAGAACGGTAGCACGCCGTTCATCATCGCCAGCGATCCGAACAACGGGATGGCCAGCAGCAGCCGGTCGTTTTCAGTCTGGTCCGTGTACATGCCGATGTCCCACGCCTTGCGGAACACCGAATGGGCGATCAGCGCGCCTTTCGGCAGGCCGGTGGTGCCCGATGAGTAGGAGATCAGCGCGGGCGCTTCCGGGTCCTCTGCCAGTGGCAGGGGACCGCTTTGGATGTCCTTGGCGTTTTCCGTCTCATCCGTGTCATCGGGCCGGGACCAGTCGAGCACATGCGGATGCGCTGTCGGATCGAGCGCGATCACCTGCTCGAGGGCTGGCAATTCGGCGCGGAACGAAGCGATGTCACCGATGAAATCCTTGAACGCTCCATCGCCCGGAACGATGATCGCGCGGCTGTCGGACTGCGCAACCTGATAGGCCACCTCCTGGCCTTTGAGGCGCGTGTTGATGACCACGGCGAGCATGCCGATCTGCGCCGCGCCCAGCCAGTACCATAGAAACTCGGGCCGGTTGGGCATCCACAGCGCAAGCTTGTCGCCGGGCCGGAAGCCCGCGGCGAGCAGCCGTGCGGAGGCGCGATCGATTTCCGCCAGCGCGGCATGGAACGTCCAGCGGCGCCCATCCATGACAAGTGCTTCGCGCTCACCGAATCGATCAGCGATGAGACGCAGCGACTGGCCATAGGTCAGGCCGATGAAAGGATTGGTTTCCACCTTGGCCGCGTTGGTTGTGTTGACCGTGGTGGCAGGAGTAGGGCGGGGTGCGGCCAAGTGCATGGCGTTCATCTTATCGAGGTGCTCGGTGGGGAAACGCGCGAAGCAGGGCGCGCGCAAGCCGCTGGCAATGTCTGAATGGATTGCATCAATTAATCGCGATTCAGTGGGTACAATTTGCAAAAATTGTCCGATAAATCATAATGCATTGTGTCGAGCGTGGCAATCGGCGTGGGTGCGGACCGGCGTGTGGCAGTTGGTATCAGGACGCGGCACACGGGAAAACGGAGGGGTATGTGGCCACTGGGGAGGCGACGCGTGGCGGAAAGCAAGTCGTGGTGCGTGATGTCGTGCATGAGATGAGCCACAGGGTTGCGTTTGGGGCCCGATGCTCGGCCATAGGTCCGACCACGCGTGCGGCGGTGCCGGGCGCGATGACGCACGCCCGAGGAGTTTGGCGATGGCGCAAGCAGCCGGGCCGAAGCCCGGCATACCCGCGCCCGGGTCTCTTACTGCCCGAGGATCTGCATGCCCAGTCCGGTATGCACCTCGCCGGAGGCGAAGGTGGCATCGGCCAGGACTTTCTGCGCGAACGGAATGTTTGTCTTCACGCCTTCGATGACGGTCGCTTCCAGGGCTGCGCGCATGCCGGCGATGGCCTGGGCGCGGTCGGGGGCATGCACGATGCACTTGGCGATCATCGGATCGTAGTAGGGCGTGATGCGATTGCCTTCGCTGAAGCCGCACTCCACCCGTACGCCAGGTCCGCTCGGCAGGCGCAGCGTCTTGAGCGTGCCCGGCGACGGGTAGAAGCGCACCGGATCTTCGGCATAGATGCGCACCTCGATGGCGTGCCCGTTGATCTGCGGCTGCGACGGAATGACCTCGTTCAGGCGCGCGCCGCCCGCCAGGCGGATCTGCGCGGCGACCAGGTCGATGCCGGTGATCTCCTCGGTGACCGCGTGCTCCACCTGCAGGCGCGTATTCATTTCGAGGAAGCTGAACAGGCCGTCGCGGTCACGCAGCGTCTCGGCGGTGCCGATCACGTCGTAGCCGCTCGCCTCCATGGCCTGCACGATGCGGTCGCCCATGGCCTCCACATCGGTGCGCGGCAGGCGCGGCGCGGGCGATTCCTCGATGACCTTCTGGTGGCGGCGCTGGATCGAGCAGTCGCGTTCGAACAGGTGGCAGGCATTGCCATGGCGGTCGGCGAGGATCTGGAACTCGATATGGCGCGGCTGCACCATCAGCTTTTCCAGGTAGATCTCGGCGCTGCCGAAGCTGCGGCCAGCCATGGAGCGGGCCTGCGTCACGGCGTTCTGCAGTTCTTCCGCCGAGTGTGCCGCGAGCATGCCGATGCCGCCGCCGCCAGCGGCAGGTTTGACGAGCACGGGAAAACCGATCTTCTCGGCGGCGGCGAGCGTCGCTGTCCAGTCCTCATCGAGCAGGCCCGAGCTCGGCGACATCGGCATGCCGTAGCGGGCCATGGTTTCGCGGGCACGGGTCTTGTGGCCCATGGCTTCGATCCACTCCGGCGAGGGGCCGATGAAGCGTGCGCCGCTGGCATTCACGCGGGCCGCGAAGGTGGCGTTTTCCGAGAGGAAGCCGTAACCGGGGTGCACGCCGTCCGCGCCGCTTTCCTTGATGACCTGCAACAGCAGGTCCTGGTTCAGGTAGCTCTCCAGGGGCGCGGCGGCGCCGATGGCGTAGGTCTCGTCGGCTTCCGCAAGATAAGGCAGGTCCTTGTCGGCCTCCGAGTACACCGCCACCGAGCGGATGCCCATCTGGCGCAGCGAGCGGATGACGCGGCGGGCAATCGCCCCACGGTTGGCGACGAGGATTTTCTGGAACATTGCAGGTCTCCTGAAGGTGGTTCAAGCCGCTGTGGAAGCCGGCCAATTATTCCACATATTGCAACTATTATAAAAACGACACTTTATTATGACCGGCGCAAATTTTGCGGTTGCACAACGCCGGAGAAAACGATGTTCTTTTAAGTTATTGAATATAAATGTAAAACTGCGATTTTTCAGCCGATGTTGCAGTGAGACAGGGCCGCGAATCGCGTCGTTTCAACGCTATTTTAAAGTATCATATATTGACATAACTAGTCTTGTTGACTAAAGTTTTCTTAAAAGAAGATCGCCGCCAGGTGCATGGGCGCCGGTGCTGTCAAGCTGACTTGGAGAGACATGTTGAACAACGAACTGGATGCGCAGCGTTTTCGTCAGGCCCTGCGGTGCTTTGCGACCGGGGTGACGATCATTACCACCGTCACGCCGGAAGGCGAGCCGATCGGCCTGACGGCAAATTCGTTCAACTCGGTGTCGCTCACCCCGCCGCTGGTGCTGTGGAGTCTGAACAAGCGCTCGCGCAATCTGCCTGCATTCGAAAATGCGGGGCACTACGCCATCAATATCCTGCATGCCGACCAGATGTCGCTCGCCGGCCGTTTCGCATCGCCAGTGGAGAACCGCTTCGAAGGCGTGGACTGGTATTACGGCAAGAACGGCATGCCACTGCTCGCGGGCAGCGTGGCGTGGTTCGAGTGCGCCAGCAATATGCGGCATGAGGGCGGCGATCATCTGATCTTCATCGGCGAAGTGCTCGACACGGGGCACTCCGAAGGCACGCCGCTGCTGTATGCCAGCGGCAACTACAGCGTGCCGCATTCGCACCCCGATCTGGCGCGCGCCTGATCCCTGTTTTATTCGCGCCGTACCGTCCCACGTTGCTCGGGATGGTGCGGCGCGTTTTCTATTTGCCCCGCGGGTTTCGCGCCGTATCGTTGTGCGTGCTCAGATCCACGGTGGCTGGCTGGCGAGCAGCTTGGCGAGTTGCGTGACCTCGGTGGTAAGCAGTGCCGTCAGCTCTTCGCGCCGCGTACGCATGCGTGACGACGAGGATGCGATGCTCAGGGCGACATACGGCACGCCATGCGCGAGCGGAACCACCATGCCGATGGCGCAGATGCCAGGTGTCTGCAGTTCCTGGTTCATCCCGTAGCCCAGCTGGCGCGATTGCTCGACTGCGGTGCGCAGCGCTTCCGGCTCCTTGATCCGGTACCCTTCCAGGCGTGGCGTATTGACCTCAATGATGTGCTCGATCTCGCTATCCTCCAGCACCGTCAGCAGCGCCAGTGCGCCGGCGCCGGCGCCGAGCGGGCGGCGCGTGCCCGTGTCCAGGCTGTGGGTCTGCAAGGGGAAACTGCCTTCCACGCGGCGCAGGCAGACGGCGTCGTAGCCGCTGCGTACCATCAGGAAAATCGAATCGCCGCTGGCCTCGGCCAGGCGGATCAGGCTGGGTTCGCAGACTTCGGCGAGCGAGTAGTGGACGGACGATGCCAGCCCCAGCGCATGGACGGCCGGGCCCAGCTTGTAATGGTTGGTGCGCGGGTCGCGCATGGTCATGCCGTAGACGCTCAGGCCCTTCATGATGCGATGCGCGGTGGCGCGCTCGATCTGCAGTTTGGCGGCGATGTCCACGAGCCGCATGCCGCGCGGGTTGTGCGCGGCGATTTCGCGCAGCACGGCGATGGCACGCTGGATGCTCTGCGTGCCTTCCGTGTAGGACGCCTGCGGCTTGGACGACCGGCGCGGCGGCACGGCGGCAAGCTCTGGAATGCATTCGGGCACGGTACGTGACACGATTTCTCCTCGCCGTGCGAATAAGTATGGCGCCGGCACGGATCGGCATGATTCGGGTAATGCAGCGGTACGGCGGTGCCATGCATGGCGCGGCGGCCGATGCACCGGCGCAGTGCTCCTTCTAGCGTCCTGTATAGCGCGGTGGCCGGCCTTCCGCGAAAGCGGCGCGCCCCTCCTTGCGGTCTTCGGTATCGCGCAGCAAGCCCCAGGTCTGGCGCTCGTGGCGCAGCGCCATGGGCAGCGGCATATCGCGGCCATCGCGCACCAGCCGCTTGGCGGCACGCACCGATAGCGGTGCGTTGGCGCGGATGCGGCGCGCGATGCGCAATGCCGCATCCTGCAGTTCCGCCGCTGGCACGACCTGGCTCACCAGGCCGACGCGCAGCGCGGTCTCTGCATCGATGCTGTCGCCGGTCAGCAGCATGTACATGGCATTGGTATCGCCGATCAGGCGCGGCAGGTGCTGCGTGCCGCCCGAGCCGGGCAGGGTGCCGACGCGCACTTCCGGCAAGCCGAACTTGGCATGCGGTGCGCAGATGCGGATGTCGGCCGCCAGCCCCAGCTCCAGCCCTCCGCCGTATGCCGAGCCATTGAAAGCACAGAGGATCGGCTTGTCGGTATCGAGGCCCGTCAGCAGCGAGTCGTTGGCGCCCGCGCCGAAGGTTTCCTGTGCGAAGGAGGTATCGGGCGGCGGGGTGTTCTTCAGGTCGGAACCGACGCAGAATGCCTTGTCGCCTGCACCGGTAAGGATGATCACATCCACGGCCGGATCGTTCTGGAGCTGTGGCCAGAGCGCCTGGATGGCGCGCCGCATCGGATAGTCGATGGCGTTGAGCGCGGCTGGCCGGTTCAGCGTCACCAGCGCGATTCCTTCCTCAATGTGCAGGTCGACAGTCATGTTGCCTCACGGATCGATACGGTGCTTGAAGCCCGGCTTGTAGCGCGCCCTGGCGCGTGCCAGTGTGTCGATGATCACATCGCGGGTTTCACCTGGATCGATCACGTCATCGATCAGGCCCATGGCCGCGGCTTCATAGGCGCTCGATTCGGCCTCCAGCTTTTCCATGATCTCCGCACGGCGCTTGACCGGATCCTCGGCCTTGGCGAGTTCCTTGCCGTGGACCAGTTCCACGCCCGCCTCGGGGCCCATCACATCAAAGTGTGCGGTTGGCCACGCCACGAGTTTGTCCGGGTTGGTAACGCGGCCGCCCAGTGCGATGTACGCCAGGCCGATGGCCTTGCGGGCGACGATGGTGACACGCGGTACCGTGATGGCGCACATGGTATTGAGCAGGCGAGAGGCCAGCGACACCATGCGGTGCTTTTCGATGTCCGGTCCGACAAGGAAGCCGGGTGCATCGCCGATGAACACCAGCGGAATATGGAAGGCATCGCACATGTCGATGAACTTGCGCTGCTTTTGCGCGGTCCGCTCATCGAGCGTGCCGCCGCGCGCCATCGGATTCGAGGCGACGAAACCTACCGGATGGCCCTGGATACGGCCGAGCGCCGTCACCAGGTTGGGGCCGTAGCGCGGACGGTAGTGGAAGATTTCGCCGGCGTCGACGATGAGGGCCAGCACCTTGCGCATGTCATACGCTTGCCGGCTCGATTCCGGAATCATGGCGCGCAGCTTTTCCTTGCCTTCTTCGGTATCGAGCAGCGCCGGACGGGGTTCGGCCACGGGCGGCAGCTCATCGCAGTTGTCCGGAAGAAAAGACAGGAAATCTCGAATGGCCTGCAGGCAGTCTTGCTCATGCTCGCCGACGTGGTCGGTCTGGCCGGTAACCGTGCTGCTGATTTCCGCGCCGCCGATCTCGTCGCTGGTGACATCGCCGCCGATGCCAACCTTGACCACCAGGGGGCCGGACATGCCCATGAAGCCTGTCTTGCTGACCAGGGTCGTGAAATCCGACTGGGCTGCGGTGAACGATGGCCCGCCAAATGCCGGACCCATGATGCCGGCGACCTGCGGAATCCGGCCCGACATGCGGAAATGATCGCCGAAGCGCGTGCCCATGGCGGCGGCCATGGCGCCATAACTCTCCTGCACACGTGCCGCGCCGGCCTCCATGAGCGCGATGAACGGTTTACCGTGGCTCAATGCAAGGGCGCGCGTACGGTTGATCTTGACCTCACCGACGCGGCCGCGCGTGCCGCCCAGTACCGTGGGATCGTCGGCCGCGACATAGACGATGCGGCCGTTGATGGTGCCATGCCCGCATACCACGCCATCCGCCGGCGTGCGGTCCTTCAATTTGGCATGGCCGCTGTGTGCGAGGACACCCAGTTCGACGAAACTGCCCGGATCGAGCAGGGTGTCGACGCGCTCGCGCGCGGTCAGTTTGCCGGCGCTGCGCAGTTTGTCGAGTGCGGCCGGCGGGGTAGCGTTGCGGACCGCTGCGCGGCGGTGCAGTAAGTCTTCAATCCGAGTCTTGTCCATGTCTCAGTGTTTTTCTGGGGCTTCACATTGTGCGAAGCACGATCCATATATTGAAATGCGGAAATATCATAAGTGTTCCACAACTCATCGTACACCATCCTCGGTAATATTGCGCATTGACATTCACCATTGAAGTTATTAGCTTTAAAGCGCATTCTTCAATGCCGTTTCATGTAGTTCTATACAACATAATTATTCCACTATGTGGTCAATGTGAGGTCGGAGCATGAAAGTTAAGCGATTGGTAGGGATGATGGTGAGCGCAGCCTTGCTGGCTACGGGGGTCGCGGTTGCGGCGGACAAGACCACGCCGGCGGTCGACAAGAACACGGTGGTCGTGGCGCTGGACAAGGAGATCCAGAGTCTCGATGCGCAGGTGACGGCGAGTGGCGATTCGCAGCGCTATGCGATGCAGATCTACGATACGCTGTATGGCTTCGATGCCAAGGGTAACGTGATTCCGCGCATGGCGGAAAACTACAAGATGTCGCCCGATGGCCTCACCTACACCTTTACGCTGCGCAAGGGCATCAAATTCCATAACGGCGATCCTTTCACCTCGGAAGACGTGAAATATTCGATCGAGCGCATCATTGATCCGGCTTCGAAGAGTACGCGCCGGGTCTACTTTGCGCCAGTCGTCGATAGCATCGAAACGCCGTCGCCGACCACCGTGGTGGTCAAGCTGAAGCAGCCGGACGGCGTGTTCATGAACAAGGTGGCGGGATTCCTGTTCATCGTGCCCAAGGCCTATACGTCGAAGTTGCCGACGCCCGAGGCATTTGCCGCTGCGCCGATCGGCACCGGCCCGTACAAGGTCAAGAACAATGCCATCGGCCGCTCGCTCGAGCTGGAGCGCTTCGAGGATTTCTATGGCAAGAAGCCGGCCATCAGCAACCTGGTGTTCCGCTATATTCCCGAGCCGGCCAGCCGCGTGAATGCGCTGCTCGCGGGTGAGGTGGACATTTCCGCCATCGTGCCGCTGTCGGAAGTGGCGCGCCTGAAGAAGGATGCTGCGCTCAACGTGATTTCGAATCCGGTGTCGTCGCCGATGCACGTGCGCCTGTATACCAACGACCCGAGTACGCCGATCTACAAGCGTGAGGTCCGGCTGGCGCTGAACTATGCCATCGATGCCAACGCCATCATCAAGGGCGTATATCACGGCATTGGCGCGCCGATGGGCACATTCATCTCCAAGTACTATCCGTACGGGCACGATCCCAGTATCAAGCCGTATGGCTACAACCCGGCCAAGGCCAAGGAGTTGCTGAAGCAGGCAGGTTACCCGAACGGCTTTACCGTCAAGCTGTACGACGCGGTGGGCTGGCCGAAGGAGCTGGCCGAGGCGCTGGTGGCGTACTGGGGCCAGGTTGGCATCAAGGCCGAGATCAACCGTCTGGATTACGCCGCCTGGAGCCGCCTGAACAATACGCACAAGAGCGGTCCGATGACCACCACGCAGTTCACCAACGCGATCTACGACCCGATCCACCCGATCGCCGGTTCGTTCTCGAAGGAAGGCGCCTGGTCGGATTACTACAATCCGGAGGTCGAGGCGCTGATCAAGGAGCTGGACAAGACATCCGGCGCGGAAGCGCGCGGCGCGATCTTCCGCAAGATCAGCAAGCTGCTGCATGACGATGCGTCGACGGTGCTCATCACGGAGCTGTTCAACGTGTTTGCCAAGAAGAAGGATCTGAACTGGGAGGTGCAGGAGGGTTCGGGCTTCCTGAACTTCCGCAACGTGTCCTGGCGCTGATGTGATCGAAGCAGTTTGAAGGGCAGCCCGGCGATGCCGGGCTGCAGCAGTACCGCGGTCAGACTTCCAGGATGGCCGTGACGTCGCCTTCGCCGATGCTGTCGCCTTCGGCTACCCGGATCTCCGTGACGCGTCCACCGCGTGGAGCGACCACCGGGATTTCCATCTTCATGGACTCGACGAATACGAGCGGATCATCTTCCGCCACGTGATCGCCGATGTTGACCGTGACCTTGCATACCGTCCCCGTGATTTCTGATTTGACTTCGTAGGTCGCCATGGCTCCTCCGCTGGTTAGTATTCAATATATGGAATTATAACAAAACTGCCTTGCCTGCATATGGTAGCGCAAGGCTCTCTATCTGGTAAGGGAAATTCGCATCATGCGGAAGTTATGCAAGAGTGCTATGCTTTCTTTTCATGATAATAAAGACCAATATGTGGACTTAAGGAGACGAGATGGCGCAAGCTTTGCCGGCATGGAATGCCAGTTATGACGTCGTGGTGGTGGGCTATGGTGCCGCGGGTGCCGTGGCGGCCATCGAGGCTGCCGATGCGGGTGCGCGCGTCCTGCTGATCGAGAAGATGCCCGATCCGGGCGGTATTTCGATTCTCTCGGCGGGCGGGCTGCGCATTACGTCCAGCGCCGACGATGCCTTCCGCTATCTCAAGCATACCTGCGGCGGCCGTACGCCGGACGATGTGCTGCGCGTACTGGCGGACGGCATGGCCGAGGCGCCGGATTACCTGCGTTCGCTTGCGAAGGCGAGCGATGCGACCGTCAAGGTAGTCAACTCGCCTGGCAACTATCCTTTCCCAGGCTGCGATTCGCTCGGCTATGCTGAGATCGAAAGCATTCCCGGATTCGATGCGCGCGATGGTTATCTGGCGGCGCGCCCGATGCGGCCCGGCTGCCTGCTGTTCAAGGTGCTGGTCGATAACGTCGAGCTGCGGCGCGCGGCCATCGACGTGTGGACTTCGACCGCGGCCGCGCGCCTGCATCGCAACGATGCGGGCGAGATCGTCGGCCTGCGCGCGGAGCGCGAGGGCCAGACAGTCGATATCGAGGCGCGACGCGGCGTCATCCTTACCTGTGGCGGCTTCGAGGCCAACGAGGAAATGAAGCGCCAGTACCTGGTCTCGACGCCGGTCATCAATACCGGCTTCCGTGGCAATACCGGCGATGGCATCCGCATGGCCCAGGCGGTCGGCGCGGATCTCTGGCACATGTGGCTGTACCACGGCCCGTACGGACTGCGCCACCCCGATCCCGAGTATCCGTTCGGCCTGTATGTCAAGCTGCTGCCCATGTGGACGCCCGAGCGCACCGAGCGTGCGTTGCCGAAGATGGCCTGGATCATTGTCGACCAGGACGGCCGCCGCTACGTTGACGAATATCCTCCGTACATGTCCGACACCGGTGTGCGCCAGTTCGATTTCTACGAGCCGAAAACATACCGTCATCCGCGCCTGCCATCCTTTCTGCTGTTTGATGAGGCTGGGCGCAAGGCCTATCCGCTCGGCCGCGCCATCACCAATGACCGCGAGGCGTGGTACGAGTGGAGCGACGACAACCTGCGCGAGGTCGAGAACGGCATCCTGAACCGCGCCGAGTCGCTCGCCGAGCTGGCGCAGCAGACCGGTGTGGACGAGGCGGTCCTGCGGGCCACGGTCGAGCAGTGGAATGCCGATTGCGACGCAGGCGAGGACACGGCCTTCGGTCGCCGTCCGGAAACCATGATGGCGCTGCGTGAGCCGCCATACTACTGGGCCGCCCTGTGGCCGGTGGTGATCAATACGCAAGGTGGTCCGGTGCACGATGCGCGGCAGCGCGTCATTGATGTCGAGGGTCAGCCGATCGACCGGCTCTACTCGGCGGGCGAGCTGGGTAGCGTGTTCGGCCATGTCTACGTGTCGGGCGGCAATCTGGCGGAATGTTTCGTGGGCGGACGCATCGCGGGTCGGGAGGCCGCCGCGCGTGCGCCGCGCACCTGAAATCATGGTGCATAGCAAAAAAATCACAAATAGTGGAATAGTTTTCTATGTTCTAAAAAGAAATTTAAGTTCAATAGTATCTAAAATCGGCAATTTTATTGCTCTTAAATCCGTGTCAATGGCAATGTTGTGTTCATATTTGGCGGAGACGCAAGGATGAGAATCCTGGTCATGTTTTCGAGGTTATTCGGAAAATGTGGCAAATATTGACACTGCAAATCCAGCCACTTAGACTGCCTGAAAACAGCCGAGGAGCGCGCAATGCGCCTATCCCGGCAAAAAAAACTGGAGACCCAAGCGATGCAGAAACGCTTCATGGATAAAGTCGTGCTCGTCACCGGCGCGGCACGAGGGATCGGACAAGCCACCGCGGCCAGGTTTGCAGAGGAGGGGGCCAAGATCGCCGTGTGCGATCTGTCCGCCGAGGCTGCGACTGAAACCGCTGCCGCCATTGCGTCCGAGTATGGTGTCGAGACCATCGGCGTTGGTTGCAACGTGGCCGACGAGGCGCAGGTCGAGCAGATGGTCGAATCGGTGCTGAAGAAATTCGGCTCCATCGACTGCCTGATCAACAATGCCGGCGTCACGCGCGACAACCTGCTGTTCAAGATGTCGGTCGATGACTGGGATGCCGTCATGAACGTGCACCTGCGCGGCACCTTCCTGTGCACGCGCGCTGTCCAGCGTCACATGGTCGACAAGCGCGCCGGCAAGATTGTCAATCTCTCTTCCACTTCCGCACTGGGCAATCGCGGCCAAGCCAACTACTCGTCCGCCAAGGCGGGTCTGCAGGCTTTCACCCGCACCGCAGCGGTCGAACTCGGCCCATTCAACATCAACGTCAATGCCGTGGCCCCGGGTTTCGTCGATACCGAAATGACGCGCCAGACAGCCGCGCGTCGCGGTTATGAGGTTGAGGAATACAAGGCCATGCGCGCCAAGAGCATTCCGCTCGGCCGCGTCGGTGTGCCGCGCGACATCGCCAACGTGATTGCATTCCTGTGCAGCGAAGACGCTTCGTTCGTCTCGGGGCAGATCATCTATGTGAAAGGCGGTCCGGAAACCGTGCGTTGAGCGCATGGTTCGCCAAGAATCGCCCGTTGTAAAAACTGGAGGAACAATGAAAAAACTGGTCTCGCAACTTACGCTGGGCGCCGCCGCTGCCTGCGCATTCCTCGCGACCGTGCCCGCACACGCCCTGAATGGCAAGCCCGCTGTCGACCGCGATACCGTGGTGTTTGCCATCGGCAAGGAAATCGGCAATCTGGATGGCCAGGTGGCTGCCACCGGTGACTCCCAGCGCTATGGCTGGCAGATGTACGACACGCTGTATGCCTTTGACCGCAAGGGCAATGTGCAGCCGAGCGTCGCCACCGATGTCAAGATTTCGCCGGATGGGCTGCAGTACACCTTCACCCTGCGCAAGGGCGTGAAGTTCCACAACGGCGATGCGCTCACCGCTGCCGATGTGAAGTACTCGATGGAGCGGATCCTCAAGCCGGAAACCAAGAGTACCCGCCGTCCGTACTTCGTGAATCTCGTGGAAAGCACCGAGACCAGCGGCGACCACACGGTGACCTTCAAGCTGAAGCGCGCGGATGGCGCCTTCCTGAACAAGATCGCCGGCTACTTGCTGCTGGTGCCGAAAAAATATACTGAATCGCTGCCGACCCCGGAAGCATTCTCCAAGGCGCCGATCGGTTCGGGTCCGTACAAGTTTGTCGAACAGCGTATCGGTCAGTCGCTAACGTTTGAACGTTTTGATGGTTACTGGGGCAAGAAGCCGGGCATCAAGAAGCTGGTGTTCCGCAGCATTCCCGAGGCAGCCAGCCGCGTGAACGCGCTGATGAGCGGTGAGGTCGACGTGATCGACTATGTCGCGCCGGTCGACGTGAAGCGCCTCAAGGCCACCAAGGGCCTGCTCGTGAAATCGGTGCCGGCTGGCAGCCCGCTGGCCGTGCGTCTTTACTCGAACGTCGAAGGCCAGCCGCTGGCCAAGCGCGAAGTGCGTCTTGCCCTGAACCACGGGCTGGATAGCGCCGCCATCATCAAGAACGTGCTGCATGGCGTGGGCGCGCCGATGACGTCGTACATCTCAGCCAGCTACCCGTATGGCGTGGACAAGACGCTCAAGCCGTACAAGTACGATCCGGCCCTGGCCAAGAAGCTGCTGTCGCAGGCGGGTTATCCGCAAGGCTTCCAGACCGAGATGTACTGCTCGAGCGACAACCCGAAGGAGCTGTGCGAGGCGATCGCCGCCTACTGGTCGACCATCGGCGTGCGCACCAGCGTCAAGGTCATCGACTATGCCGCGTGGAGTCGTCTGAACAATACGCACAAGTCGGGCCCGATGACGGTGATGCAGTTCTCGAACGCCATCTACGACCCGATTCACCCGATCAGCGGCGCCGCGTCCAAGGATGGTACGTGGTCCGACTATTCGAACCCGGAAGTGGAAAAGCTGATTGCCCAGGCCGATGCCGAGACGGATCGCGCCAAGCGTGACCAACTTTTCCAGAAGATCGGCCGGACGCTGCACGAAGACGGCCATGCCGTGTTGCTGACTGAGCTCTATTACACCTTTGCGCAGGATTCCGGTCTCGACTGGGAGCCGCAGCATGGTAGTGGCTACTACAACCTGAAGGAAGTACGTTGGAAATGAGCGAACAACCTTGGGTTGAACGCACCTTCGGCGATGCCCTGCTGTGGGCGTCGCGCGAATACGGCAGCCGCGAGGCTGTCGTCTATGGTGCTGACCGCATCAGCTTCACACAGCTGGCCGACCGCGTGCGGGCCTTTGCCCGCGGGCTGATCGCCCAGGGCATCGAGTCCGGCGAACACGTCGCGCTCTGGATGGCCGACCGGCCCGACTGGCTCGTGGCCCGCTGGGCCATTCCCATGATCGGTGCGGTGCTGGTGCCGGTGAACACGCGCTTTCGCGAGAAGGATGTCGGCTATGTGCTGGCGCAGTCCGATGCCCGCACGCTGATCGTGCAGCACGGCGCGGTGCGCGGCGTGCGCTATCTCGACATCCTCGAACGCCTCGAGCCGGGCCTGGCCACGCAGCCGCAAGGGGCGTGGCAGTGCAAGGAGATGCCGGAGCTGCGCCGCGTGATTGGTCTGCAGGCGGACGAGTCGACGCCGCTGCCGGACAGCATCACGTCGTTTGCGGCCATCGAGGCGGCCGGCAAGGCACTGCTCGACGACGGGGTGCTGGAGCAGCGTGTGGCCAGCGTCAAGCCGGGCGATGTGGCGCAGATCCTCTACACCTCCGGCACCACCTCGTTTCCCAAGGGCGCCATGGTGTGCCACGGCCCGCTGCTGCAGAACAATGCCTATGCGGCTGACTGCATGGGCTTCGACACGACCGACAAGTACTTGTCGTGCGTGCCGCTGTTCACCGCTACCGGCACGTTCTACACGATTGCGTTGTGGCTGGCCGGCTCGACCATGGTCATCACCGACCAGTTCAACCCGCAGATCTTCTGCGAGACGGTCGAGCGTGAACGCATCACCGGCAGCTACTTCGTCGACACCATCGTGCAGGATCTCAAGGCCTATCCGGATCGCGACAAGTACGACTTGTCGAGCCTCCGGACCGGTTCGGGCGCGCCGCTGCCGACCGCCTCGTTCCGCTGGCTGACGGAAACCATCGGCATGAAGGAACTGGTCAGCGCCTACGGCCTGTCCGAGACCTCGAATGCCGTGGTCCGCACGCGCTGCGAGGATCCGCTCGAGAAGCGTGCCATCACCAGCGGCCGGCCTTGCGATGGCGTGCACGTCCGCATCATCGATATCGAGACGGGCGAAGTGCTGCCGCACAGTCGGGTTGGCGAAATCTGCGTGTCGGGCTATACCATCATGAAGGGCTACTACAAGCGGCCTGACGAAGACGCCAAGACCTTCGACGCCGAGGGCTGGATGCACACGGGCGACCTTGGCGAGCTCGATCCGGACGGCTACCTGATCTATCGCGGCCGCGTGAAGGAAATGATCAAGCCCGGCGGCTTCAACGTCGCGACGCAGGAAATCGAAGTTTTCCTGAAGACTTACGCCGGCGTGCGCCAGGCAGTCGTTGTGGGCGTGCCCGATGCGCGGCTTGGTGAAGTGGCCTATGCCTACATCGAGCTGCAGGATGATGCGCACGTGACCGAGCAGGCGTTGATCCAGTATTGCAAGGACAACATCGCCAGCTACAAGGTGCCGCGCTACGTCGAGTTCGTGACCGCATGGCCGCTCACCGGTAGCCAGAAAATCAAGAAGCTGGAACTGAAGGCCCGTGCCGAGCAAACGCTCCAGGCGCGCGCGCCACAGCAGGCGGAGGCGACATGATCAGATATATCCTCAAACGATTCGGGCAGTCGCTGGTCACCGTGCTGCTGGTGACCATCATCATCTTCCTGATCATCCGATTGATCGGCGATCCCACGCACCTGATGCTGCCGCCGGAGGCCACCGAGGCCGACCGCCAGGTGTTGCGTCACCAGATGGGACTCGACAAGCCGCTGATCGTGCAGTACGGCATTTACCTGCTGGATCTGTTCCGGGGCAACCTTGGCATGTCCTACCGGTTTGCGCTGCCGGCGCTCGACGTGGTGCTGCATGCACTGGGTCCGACGCTACTGCTGACGGTGACGGCGCTGGCCTTCGGCATCCTCATCGGTGTGCCGCTCGGCGTGATCTCGGCCGTGCGCCGCGACGGCGTGGTGGACCAGATTGCCACGGTGTTCGGTGTACTCGGACAGGCCGCGCCGCCGTTCCTGTTCAGCCTGCTGTTCATCCGGCTGTTCTCGATCGAGCTCTCCTGGTTTCCAACCAGCGGCTACGGCAGTATCAGTAACCTCATCCTGCCGGCGATTGCGCTGGGCTGGTATTCGGCGGCCGGCATCATGCGGCTGACGCGCTCCAGCATGAGCGAGGTGATGGATTCCGAGTACGTGAAGCTGGCCCGTATCAAAGGCGTGCCGGAGCGCACCATCATCCGCAAGCATGCGCTGCGCAACGCGCTGCTGCCGATGATCACGTTCACCTCGCTGCAGTTTGGCATCCTGATGGGCGGCGCCGTGTCGGTGGAGTTCATCTTTGCCTGGCCGGGCGTGGGACGTCTCATCCTCGAGTCGATTTCCAATCTCGACTATGCCGTCGTTCAGGCCGCCGTGACCGTTGGCGCACTGATCTTCACCCTGGTCAACCTTGGCGTGGACATCCTCTATGCCTACATCGATCCAAGGATTCGCTATGCGTGATACACCCACTATCCAACTGCGGCAGGTGCCGGCTGATCCCAGCCTGCCGGCGCCGCAGGCCCGTACCTCGCGTGGCCGCATGCTGGCCAAGCTGCAGGTCGGCATCGCTGCCCTGATCGCGATTGCTATCGTTGCCGTGGCGCTGTTCCCCGGCGTGTTCGCTCCGCATGATCCGAACGCGATCTCGCTGTCGGACATCCTCAAACCGCCTTCGGCCGAACACTGGTTCGGTACCGACCAGCTGGGGCGCGATCTTCTCTCGCGCGTCATCTGGGGTTCGCAGGTGTCGCTGTACGTGGCGCTGTCCGCTGTCATGCTGGCCGGCATCGTCGGCAGCCTGATCGGTATCGCCGCCGGCTATATCGGCGGTGCCGTGGACGCCGTCGCCATGCGCCTGGCCGACATCCAGCTGGCGCTGCCGGCGGTGATCCTGGCACTGGTGCTGGTGGGCGCGATCGGTTTCAGCATGTTCAACCTGATCGTGGTGCTGAGCCTCGCCAACTGGGCGCGCTTTGCCCGCGTAACGCGTTCGGAAGCATTGTCCCTGCGGCAGCGCGACTTCGTGTTGCTGGCCAAGCTGGCCGGTGCATCGAAGATCCGCATCATCCTGGCACACATCGTACCGAACGTGATCAACACTTTCATCGTTCTGGCGACGCTGGACGTTGGCATCATCATCATCCTGGAAGCGACGCTGTCGTTCCTGGGCCTGGGTGTGCAACCGCCGACCGCCTCGTGGGGATCGATGATCGCCGACGGCCGTGGCTACCTCGAAACCGCATGGTGGATCTGCGGTATTCCTGGCATGGTGCTGATGGCAGCCGTGCTTTCCGCCAACCAGCTCGGTGACGCCCTGCGCGACTGGCTGAGCCCCAACATGCAGCGAGCGTGGTCATGACAGTCATTCTGGAAGCGAAGAACCTGACGACGATGCTGCGCAACCGCGCGGGCATCGTCACCGCGGTCGACAACGTCAGCCTGAAAGTCCGCGCCGGACGTTCCCTGGCTTTGGTCGGTGAATCCGGTTCGGGCAAGAGCATGACCTGCCTGTCAATGCTGGGCTTGCTGCCATCGAGCGGCAGGCTGATGGGCGGCGAGGTGCTGTTCAAGGGCCGTGACCTGGCGAAGATGTCGCGCGCTGAGATCCAGAAGGTGCGCGGCAAGGAAATCGGCATGATCCTGCAGGACGCGATGACCTCGCTGAACCCGTTGCTGACCATTGGCGACCAGGTAAGCGAGATTTTCCGCGTGCACCAGGGTATTACCAACAAGGCGGAGCTGCGTCGCCGTTCCATCGAAGTGCTGGAGAAGGTCAAGATTCCGGCTGCCGAAGAACGCCTCGACAGCTATCCGTTCCAGTTCAGCGGCGGCATGCGCCAGCGCGTATCCATCGCCATTAATGTGGCGATGTCGCCCGACCTGCTGATCTGCGACGAGGCCACCACGGCACTCGACGTGACAGTGCAGCAGCAGTTGCTGAAGCTGCTGCGCGACCTGCAGCAGCAGAACAACATGGCCATTGTGTTCGTGACGCACGACCTGCATCTGGCCGCGCAGTTCTGCGATGACGTCGCCATCATGTACGGTGGCCGCATCGTCGAGACGGGGCCGATCAACGAGGTGTTCGCCCAGCCGACGCACCCGTACACCATCGGCCTGCTGAGTGCAGTGCCGTCGCTGGCGACCTACAGCAACCGGCTGTCGGCGATTCCCGGCCAGCAGCCGACGCTGGCGCGCCTGCCGCAGGGCTGCCGTTTCGAGCCGCGTTGCGAGCATGCCATCGAGCAATGCCGTAGCCAGTATCCGGACTGGTTCGAGTGGGGCGACTCCGGCCGTCGCACTGCCTGCTGGCGCACGCAGGAGTCGCTGGCCGGCGTGTTGGCCGGTATTCCCGTGCGTTCGGAAAAATCGGTTTCGGAGGTGGCTTGATGAGTCAATCGTTTCTCAAGGTAGAGGGTCTGCGCAAGACCTACGACGTGCGCCGCGGCCTGTTCGGCCGTGCGCGGCCGCTGCACGCGGTCGCCGGCGTCTCGTTCGAGGTCGAAGCGGGCACCACGTTCGGCCTGGTGGGCGAGTCGGGCTCGGGCAAGACCACCATCGCCAAGATGCTGATGCTGGCCGAGCCCGCCACGGCCGGTTCGATCGAACTCAATGGCCAGAACCTGGCAGCGCTGCGCGGCAAGGAACTCGACCAGTTCCACCTGGAACTGCAACCGGTGCTGCAGGATCCGTTCAGCTCGTTGAACCCGCGCATGCGCATCGGCAACATCATCGACGAGCCGCTGCGTATCCACAAGCTGCTGAGTGGCGCTGAGCGCGAAAAGCGCGTGAAGGAGCTGCTCGAACTGGTAGGCCTGCCGGGTGACGGTGGCCGCCGCTTCCCGCATGAACTGTCGGGTGGCCAGCGTCAGCGTGTGTCGATTGCCCGTGCACTCGGTCCGAATCCTAAGTGCATGGTTCTGGATGAGCCCGTGTCGGCACTCGACGTGTCGATCCAGGCGCAGATCCTGAACCTGCTGAAGGACCTGCAAGGCCAGCTCGACCTGACGTACATTCTGATTTCCCACGATCTTGCGGTCGTGGCGTACATGAGCAAGCGCATCGGCGTGCTGTATCTCGGTGAGTTCATGGAGATCGGTGCGACCGAAGACATCGTCCGCAATTCGCGCCATCCGTACACCCAGGCGCTCATCGCCTCGGTGGAGTCGCGCAGCGGCGGCGGGTCGGCCAAGCTGGTATCGGGTGAAATCCCCTCGCCGATGAATCCGCCGCCCGGATGTCCGTTCAATCCACGTTGCCCGCACGCCGTCGATCGTTGCCGTAGCGAAAAACCCAAGCTGCGCGAGATCGGCCCCGGCCACTGGGCTGCATGCCATTTTTCCGAATCGATTCCGAATGTGACAGCGAACACCGCAGCACCGGCAGTCGATACTTCCGCCAAGACAGCGCAACCCCATATTGCGCTGGTACAAAAACCTGTTCCCGTCCAGGAGACACCATGAATTTCGATTCGCACGAAGTGTTGAAGACCCCCCTGCTGACCGAGCTGAATGAGCTCGTCCAGACCAAGTTCCGTGAGCGTGAGGCGAAGTACTTCGACAACGTCGAAATGCCGCTCGAGAACCTGCAGGACCTGTTCGAACGCGGCCTGCTGACCACGACCGTGTCGCGCAAGCATGGCGGCCTGGGCAGCAACGTGCTGTCGGATGAAGATCCGGCGACGTTCTACCAGTCGATCCGTACCGTTGCTCGCGTGTCGCCCGGCACGGCGCACTGCATGCAGGTGCAGAACCACGTGGCCTGGGCCATTGACGAAATCGGTACCGACGAGCAGCGCAAGTTGTTCATCGAGCCGATGATGAAGGAAATGAAGCTGTCGTCGTTCGTCGGCAGTGAAGCCAACCGCAAGCACATGTACGTGCTGCGCACCACGGCCAAGAAGGTCGATGGCGGCTACATCGTCAATGGCAACAAGAACTACGCCACCAACGGTTTCGACCGTGGCCTGGCCGTGATCTTCGCGACCATCGAAGGCGAGACCGACTACTTCAAGTCGCACCTGATGGTGATCGTCGAGCCGGGTATGAAGGGCGTGTCGCAGAACGACAACTGGTACCGTCCGACCGGCATGCGTTCGTGCCCGAGCCCGGAGATCTACCTCGACAACGTGATGATCGACCAGAACCATGTGCTGGGCGAGCCGGGCGCATACCCCGCCGGCCGCTGGCAGGGCCGTTTCCACCTGGGCTTCGCCGCCAACTACCTGGGCATGCTCGAAGGCATGTACATGTGGGTGAAGGATGGCCTGGTGAAACGCGGCCGCGGCAAGGATGCGTTTGCCCAGCTGCGCATCGGCGAAATCAGCACCGCCCTGTACGGTGCCCAAGTGGCCTTCGAGAACGCCATCGACACGTGGCGCAGCAAGGACATCCAGCGTGCCGAGCTGGCCTCCATGCGTGCCAAGGCGATCTGTGCCCACGCTGCCCTGCAGTCGCGCGACCAGCTGATCATGCTGTCGGGTTCGACCGCGCTGTTCGACGAGTTCCCGCTGGGCCGTATGCTGCGCGACCTCGATACGCACATCCTGCACGTCGGCCACGACCGCACGGCGCAGATCATCGGTGCGTCCGAGCTGGGCGAAGTGTTCGACTCGACGCTGCAACGCTAAGGAATTAAGGAAGCAACATGGATTTTCAACTCACGGGTGATCAGCGCGAGCTGATTGCCGCTACCGAAAAGCTGTGCACGCAGCTGCTGCCGCTGGCCAAGGAAGCGCACGAGGGCGAGAAGCGTGGCGATTTCGCGCCGCTGCAAAAGCTGCGCAAGGCGATGGCCGAGAATGGCCTGCTCGGCCTGAACATGCCGACCGAGTACGGCGGCATGGGCCTGCCGCTGCTGGATACGCTGCTGCTGATCCAGACCATCCAGAAGGTGGATTCCACCATGGGCGGACTGACGCACCGGACCTCGACCGGGGCGATCGGCGCGATTCTGGAGCTGGGCACGGACGAGCAAAAGGCGCAGTACGTGACCGGCGTGGCGCGCGGCGATATCGGCGTGAGTATCGGCATCACCGAGCCGAATGCCGGCTCGGCTGCCACGGCGATGACGACCCGCGCCCGCATCGAGGGCGACGAGGTGGTCATCACCGGCCAGAAAATCTTTATCAGCGCGGCCAAGGCGCATCATTACACGATGCTGTATTGCCGCTTCGGCACCACCGGCCGCGCCAGCGACATCGGCGCGGTGATCGTGCCGCACGATGCGCCGGGACTGACCATCGGCAACGGCTCGGAGAACATGGCCGGCGAACGCCAGTACGAACTGTTCTTCGACGACTGCCGTATTCCCAAGGCCAATATCCTGGCCGAGGGCAATGCCTTCGGCAAGCTGATCAGTGTTTACAACAGCGAGCGTCTGGGTAGCATCTCGCGCATGCTTGGTTCAGCGCAAGCGTCGTTCGAGTTCGCCCTGCAGTATGTGCAGGAACGTGAGCAGTTCGGCCGCCAGCTGGCCGACTTCCAAGGTCTGCAGTGGATCCTGGCGGAGATGAAGGTCAAGCTCGAAGCGGCGCAGCTGTTGACGTACCGCGCTGCGGCGAATACGGCTATCGGCCTGCCGTCGCCCCTCGAAACGTCGGTCGCCAAGGTCTACGTGGCCCAGGCCGCCAAGGAAATCTGCGACGACGCGATCCAGCTGCTGGGCGGCTATGGCTACATGACCGAGTACCCGGTCGAGGCGCGCTACCGTGAGGTGCGCGGCGGTTCGATCTACGGCGGCACGCTGCAGATCCACAAGAACATGATCGCTGGCCATCTGCTGAAGCGCAAGAATAGCCAGTGGGCCAAGGGGAAGGAATGAAACTCGCAGAACTGCAGGACCGCGAACCCGTCATCGTGGCCACGCTGCGCACGCCTGTCGGGCGTCGCAACGGGTCGCTGAAGGACTGGCATGCGACGGCGCTGTTGGCAGAAGTGTTTGGCGCGATCATTGATCGCGCCGGCATCCCGCGCGAGCAGATCGACGATGTGGTGGCCGGCTGCGCCACCCAGGTTGGCGAACAGGCCGGTAACGTGGCGCGTACCGCGCTGCTGATGGCGGGCTTTCCGTTTTCGGTGCCGGGTACCACGGTGCAGCGCGCCTGCGGCTCCTCGCAGCAGGCTGTGCATTTCGCCGACAACCTGATCCGCAGCGGTGTGTGCGATGTGGTGCTGGCCGGCGGCGTCGAGCAGATGTCGAAGACGCGTGGTGGCAACGAGGATACGACGTATGGCAAGCGCTATCCGGATGAGCTGGTGCAGCGCCTGTCGATGCCGTCGATGGGCATCGCCGCCGAGCGTATCGCCGAGCGCTGGAACATGAGCCGGACGTATCTGGACGAACTGTCGGTGCGCAGCCACGAGCTGACGGCGGCGGCGCATGATGCGGGCCGTTTTGCCGCGTCGATGTTGCCGATCAAGCAGCCGGACGGTTCGGTGTTCGATTTTGACGAGGGCCTGCGCCGCGGCACCACGGTGGAAACGCTCGCCGGCCTCAAGACCTCGTTCCGCGAAGACGGCCGCGTCACTGCCGGCAACGCGAGCCAGGTATCGGACGGCGCCTCCGCAGTACTGATGATGACGGCTGCCAAGGCACGTGAATTCGGTCTGCGGCCACGAGCGCGCCTCAAGGCGCAGCTGGTGGTGGGCGTCGATCCGGAAATCATGCTGACCGGGCCGATCCCGGCCACGCAGCAGATCCTGCAGCGCTCGGGCCTGAAGCTCAATGACATCGACCTGTTCGAAATCAACGAGGCGTTTGCCTCGGTGCTGGGCGCGTGGCTGCACGACATCAAGCCGGACCTCAACCGCGTAAACGTCAATGGCGGCTCCATCGCCATGGGCCATCCGCTCGGTTCGACCGGGGCACGCCTGATGACCATCATGCTCGACGAGCTGGAGCGCCGTGGCGGTCGCTACGGCCTGCAATCGATGTGCTGCGGTGGTGGCCTGGGTACGGCGACCATCGTCGAGCGCATCGAGTAAGCCCGCATGGGCGTGTCTGCGTGCGCGCTGGATGTCGCGCAGCTGGAGCAGATGCTCCGGCAGCGCGATGACTGGGCGCTGTTCGACGTACGCGAACCGGTCGAGGCGGAGCGGGGGCATATTGCCAGCGCCACCAGCTTGCCACGCCGGCGCATCGAGTTGCGTATCGAGGCGCTGGTGCGCGACCGTGGAACGCCCATCGTGCTGGTGGATGATGACAGCGGACGGGCGTCGCTCGCGGCCCGGACGCTGGCCGGACTCGGCTACCGCAAGGTCAGCTGGCTGCAGGGCGGTGTTGCTGCATGGCAAGCCGCCGGCCATCGGCTTGCCACCGGCAACAATGTGCCGAGCAAGCTCTTTGGCGAACAGGCTTATCACGATTACTCCATTCCCGACGTTGCCGCCGACACACTCGCCGCATGGCAGCGTGAAGGCCGCGACGTAAAACTGTTCGACGTGCGCACGCCGGAAGAGTACGCGGAAGCGTGCATTCCCGGCGCGGCAAGCGGGCCCAGTTTCGACATCGCCCGGCATGCTGGTGATCTGCAACAGCACGACGGCCCGGTGGTCGTGCACTGTGCTGGCCGGACGCGCAGCCTGATCGCTGCGCAGACCTTGCGCGAGCTCGGGGTCAAGCAGGCCGTTGCCTTGCGCAATGGCACCATGGGCTGGCATCTCGCCGGCCTGCAAGTCGAGCGGGGTGCCGCGCGGGCGCTTGGCACGCCTTCCGCCGCGAGTGTGGCACAGGGTATTCATGGCAGCCTGCGACTCGCCGAGGCTGCTGGCGTCGGTGTGGTCGATGCGACCATGCTGGCCATCTGGCTGCGCCAGGCCGACAACCTCTATGTTTTCGATGTCCGTCAGGTCGATGCCTACATGGCCGGCCATATCCCCGGCGCGCAGGCAGTGCCCGGCGGGCAGGTAGTACAGCGCGCCGATGATTTCATTGCGGTGCGCGGCGCCCGCATCGTGCTGGTGGATGACGACGGCACCCGCGCACGGCTGACCGCCGTGTGGCTGCGGCGCATGGGGTTCCCGAACGTACTGGTGCTGTCCGGCGGCATTGCCGCGTGGCGGGCGGCAGGCGGTGCGCTCGAGAGCGGCCGGGTGCGACGTGCGCCCGCTGGCTGGCTCGCGGCACGCGCGGGCGTGCGTCTGGTCACGGCACAGGATGTCGAAGCACAGATCCTGCAGCAGCCGGGCCTGGTGGTGCTCGACGTCGATACCAGCGCTCATTTCCGGCACGGGCACTTGCCTGGCGCACTGTGGGTGCCGCGTGGCTGGCTGGAGGCGCGGATTGCTGCTCTGGTGCCGGACCTCACAACGCCGGTGCTGGTGACCTGTGCAACGGGTGTGCAGGGTGTCTACGCTGGGGGCGCGCTGGGCGCGCTCGGTTATCGCGCGGTCATGGTACTCGACGGTGGGACAGCGAGCTGGCGGCGTGCCGGTTACCGGCTCGAAACAGCGGAGTTGCCGCCGCAGGACGATATCCTGTTGCCGCCGTATGCGCGCGGCGAACAGGCCATGCGCGACTACCTGGCGTGGGAGACCGATCTGGTCCGGCCGTAAGTCCGTGCCTTAAGCGCGATTAGCGTGCCATCCAGCACGCTCGCCATCACTCCCAGTTCTGCTGCTCAGCTTCCAGCAGTTTTTCCAGCTGACGTACTTCCTTGGCCAGCAGGCGCGCCATTTCCTCGCGCCGCGGTCCGGCCAGGCGCGATTCGATGGCGGCAATACTGATGGCCGCGTACGGTTGTCCGCTTGGCGGACGGATCGCCATGCCGATGGCGGCCACGCCTGGCAGCACGTCTTCCACGTTGATTGCGTAACCGGCTTCTTGGGAGATCTTCAGTGCCTTGCGCAGGCGCTCGGGCGTCAACTGGCTGAAGGTCGCAAAACGGGCCGCGTTAGTGGAGATGGCGTGGTCGATTTCTTCGGGGGTCATGCCCATGAGCAGCGCCAGACTGCCCGCGCCGATACCGAGCGGCCGGCGGCCCCCGATATTGAGCGTGCGTGTCTGGATCGGATAGCTGCCTTCGATGCGGTCGATACACACGGTGTCGAGGCCACTGCGCACCACCAGGAATACCGAATCGCCGCTTTTGTCGGCCAGCCGGTGCAGGGCCGGCTGGCAGATTTCCTTCAGGTTGTAGTGCGGCGTGGCGGCCAGTCCCAGCTCATAGACGACGTGACCCAGGCGATAGCGCTTGCTGACAGGGTCCTGCGCCACCATGCCCTGTGCCACTAATCCCTTGACGATGCGGTGCGCGGTCGGACGTTCCAGTTCGAGCGCGTCAGCAATGTCCGCCAGCCGCAGGCCGGTCTGGCTGCGTGCGGCGATCTCACGCAGGATGGTGATGGCGCGATGGATGCTCTGAGTGCCCCACGGTTGCGATTCGCCGTTTGCACCGGCTTTCCGGGTGCTCTTGCGTGGTGCGCGCTTGGCTGCGGTGCCGCTGGCCACGGATTGCAGTGGTTCTGCAGTATTGTTTTTAGGTGCAATGGGCATGGCATATCCGAAAACAGGGACTGATAGCGTATGCCAGCGATTATACGGTGCCACCCCCACGATGGGCGGGGAAAAGAATTTCGCGGCGGGGGCATCCGGATGGCGGGCTGGCGGGTAGTACTTCAGGCAGCAATATCGCTGCGCACTGTATCACCTTTGCAGACGGAGAATGACCATGAAAACCGCACCCCTGTTGTATTGCCTTGCCGCTGGTACGCTCGTCCTGGCGGGATGCGAATCCATGTCGCCCGGCAAGACCATGTCGATGCTGGCGTTCGACCAGGCCACGGTGCCCGAAAGCATTCGTGTACCGGCCGGCCACAAGCTTGCCTGGGAGACGGTGGGTACCGGCGAGATTACCTATGAGTGCCGCGACAAGGCCAATATGGCCGGGCAGACGGAATGGGTGTTCGTCGGTCCGAAGGCGGTGTTGGCGGATCGCCATGGCAAGCAGGTCGGCACCTACTATGGCCCGCCGGCGACGTGGCAGGCCCTCGATGGCTCGCGTGTGACCGCCACGCAGCTGGCCGTCGCACCGGCTGGCACGGGCAACCTGCCATACCAGTTGGTCAAGGCTAATCCGGCCATGGGCAGTGGTGCCATGCAAGGGGTGACCTACATCCAGCGCGTCGCGCTGAAAGGCGGTGTGGCGCCGGCGAGTCCATGTACCCCGGCACAAAAGGGTACCCGCGAAATCGTCAAGTACCAGGCCGACTACATCTTCTGGAAAGCGCTCTGAGGTTGGCTGCGCGGCACCGGCAGCGCAGGGCACGCTCGCTGGCAAATTGTTCGCCAGCGAGCGTATGTTTCCGGCACAATGCGTGATCGATTGACGACACGGACCGTGCATGGACGACGTGGCACGCTTTGACTATGAGGCCGCCCTAGCTGCCTGCGCCGCGGGCGATGCCGACGCCTTGCGTACGCTGTATGAGCACGAGGGACCGCGCATGCTCGGCGTGGCGCTGCGCATCGTGCGCAACCACGCGTTGGCGGAGGACATCGTGCATGACGCGTGTATCAACATCTGGACCCGTGCCGCCAGCTTCGATGCGGCGCGCGGGTCGGCACGGGGCTGGATCTACAGCGTGACGCGCCATCTCGCTCTCAATGCCGTGCGCGACGATAGCCGGGAGACCGTCGTCGGCGAGGAGGCCGCGGCGGTTCTCGATGCCGAAGCCGCATTGGCAGACTGGCAGGCGTCCGCTGACGCGCTGGCATGGCGGACCTCCACTGGCCGCATGGTGCACTGCCTCGAACGACTCGAACCCGTGCGGCGCAGCTGTGTGCTCCATGCCTATGTGGAAGGACTCACGCATAGCGAGATTGCCCGCCGCATCGGGACGCCGCTGGGCACGGTCAAAGCCTGGATCCGGCGCAGTCTTGAGGCGCTGCGGGAGTGCCTGGCATGAGCGAGCCTTCGGATATCGACGACCTGCAGGCGCTGGCGGGCGAGTATGTGCTCGGCACATTGTCCGCCGACGAGCGCGAGGCCTTTGCGGTACGCCTGTCTTCCGATCCGGCTGCGCGCGATGCCGTGGCGGCCTGGGAAGCGCGCTTGCTGCCGCTTGCCTCCCTGGCGGCGCCGGTGACGCCGTCCCCGTGGCTGTGGGGGCGCATCCGCCGCAGCCTGCAGGTCCGCATGGTGGATGTCTCCGTCGGTGCGGGGGCGGCTGCGCGGCCAGACCGGTGGCAGGGGTTCTGGGCGAACCTGGGGCTATGGCGCGGGCTCGCAGCAGCCGGGGGCGCCGCTGCCATCCTGCTCGGCGGGCTGCTGGCCGCCCGCGTCGCGATGCCGCCGGAAGTCCGCTACGTGGTCGTGCTGACCGCGCCGCAGAGCGAAGCGCCCGGCTGGATCGTGCAGGCCAGCGACACCCGGCGTATTCGCCTGATGCCATTGGCGACCGTGACGGTGCCGGAGGGCAAGGCGCTGCAGTTCTGGACCAAGGGCGAAGGGTGGGGCGCGCCGGTTTCGCTGGGCTTGCTCCAGTCCGGGGAGAGCCTGCAGGTCTCCCTCGATAGCTTGCCGCCGCTGCAGCCCAACCAGTTGTTCGAGCTGACGCTGGAACCGGCAAGCGGTTCGCCGACCGGGCGCCCCACAGGGCCGATCCAATATATTGGCCGCGCGGTCCAGGTCATGTAACACGGCATGCGGGCAGTGGGGGTGGCTGAATGTCCGTCAAAATTATGCAATTAACCGCCATGATGAGGTCTCGCGCATTTTCCCGGATTGTGCAGGGGTGGGGGCCTCACCGGGCGCGGGTATTGCCTTCAATCTGCTTGAGAGCTTGAGCCAGAGCGTTCGGGTGGGCGGCTTACGTTCCCAGCCAGCCGGGTCGCCTTTTCTCGAGAAATGCCGCGATGCCTTCCCGGCCTTCTGCTGAACCGCGTATATCAGCGATGCGGTTTGCCGTATCGGTGATGAGATCGGTGTCGATGGGCGCCTCCGCGACATCCCGCAACAGCCGCTTGCACGCATGCATGGCTTCCGGGCTGTTGGCCGACAAGGTTGCCGCCAGCTCGGCGACTCTGGCATCGAGTGCCGCCGCCGGTACCACTTCATGCACCAGGCCGCAGTGCGCAGCTTGCGCGGCGCTGAAGCGTTCGGCGCTGAGGCAGTAGCGGCGCGCCGCCCGTTCGCCCATGGCGCGAATCACGTAGGGGCTGATCGTGGCAGGAATCAGTCCGAGCCGGGTTTCGCTTATCGCGAAGTGCGCAGTGTCGGCCGCGATGACGATGTCCGCCACGGCGACGAGTCCCACGCCGCCTGCATAGGCATCGCCCTGTACCTGTGCGATGACCGGTCGCGGACACGACCAGATGGTATGCATCATCTGCGCCAGCGTCAGCGCATCGGCCCGATTCTCGTCGGGCGCATAACTCGCCATGCGGCGCATCCAGTTGAGATCTGCGCCCGCGCAGAAAGCCGGCCCCGCGCCGGCGAGCACGATAACGCGCACCTGCGGGCTGTCGCCAAGCGCACGGAACGCGCCGGTGAGTTCGGCAATCAGGGTGTCGTTGAAGGCGTTGCGTACGTCGGGGCGGTTGAGCGTGACGGTGGCGATATGTCCTGCCGTGGTGACGGTGAGTGTGCTGAATTCCATGCGTAACCTTCTTCTCGCTACAAAAATATATTCCAGGATGCCAGGCGCTGCCACGCCGCGACGCGCGCGGGCAGTTGATTCAATGGCGACCTGATCTGCCGGTTGCAGGCCCGCTCGCGCCGCGGCGCATGGTCAGGTCGATACCTTGCCTGACGACGCTACATGCGGAACACGCCGAACGTTGTTTCAGGAATTGGTACGTTCAGGCTGGCCGCCAGTGCCTGGCCCAGCACGTCGCGCGTCTGCGCCGGGTCGATGATGCCGTCGTCCCATAGGCGCGCACTGGCATAGTAGGGGTGGCCCTGCCGTTCGTACTGTTCGCGGATGGGTTGCTTGAAGGCGAGTTCCTCCTCGCTGCTCCATTGCCCGCCGCCTTTTTCGATACCTTCACGGCGCACGGTAGCGAGCACGCTGGCGGCCTGCTCGCCGCCCATCACCGAGATGCGCGCATTCGGCCACATCCACAGGAAGCGTGGCGCAAAGGCACGGCCGGCCATGCCGTAGTTGCCTGCGCCAAACGAACCGCCGATGATCACGGTGAACTTGGGCACCTGCGCCGTCGCCACGGCCGTCACCAGCTTGGCGCCATGCCGCACGATGCCTTCGTTCTCGACTTTTCGACCGACCATGAAGCCGGTGATGTTCTGCAGGAAGACGAGCGGAATCTTGCGCTGGCAGCACAGTTCGATAAAGTGCGTGCCCTTGAGGGCCGACTCGGAGAACAGGATGCCGTTGTTGGCGATGATGCCGACCGGATAGCCCCACAGGTGCGCAAAGCCGCAGACCAGCGTCGCGCCATAGCGCGCCTTGAATTCGTCGAAGGCGGAGTCGTCGACCAGGCGCGCGATGATCTCGCGCACATCGTAAGGCTTGCGTGTGTCGGTAGGAATAACGCCGTACAGTTCCTCGGCCGCATAACGGGGTGGCACAGGCGCGCGCATCTGCAGCACGGCGGGCCGGGTACGGTTCAGGCGCGCCACGATGTCGCGGGCGATCGACAGGGCGTGCGCATCGTCCTGGGCCAGATGGTCGGCCACGCCCGACAGGCGTGTGTGCACATCGGCGCCACCCAGGTCCTCGGCGCTGACATCCTCGCCGATGGCGGCCTTGACCAGCGGCGGGCCACCAAGAAAGATCGTGCCCTGCTTGCGCACGATGATGGATTCATCACTCATGGCCGGCACATAGGCGCCGCCTGCGGTGCACGAGCCCATCACCACGGCGATCTGCGCGATGCCGCGCGCGGAGAGATTGGCCTGGTTGTAGAAGATGCGGCCGAAATGTTCGCGGTCGGCAAACACTTCATCCTGGTTCGGCAAATGCGCACCGCCCGAATCGACCAGGTAGACGCATGGCAGACCGTTCTGCCCGGCAATCTCCTGCGCGCGCAGATGCTTCTTGACGGTCATCGGATAGTAGGTGCCGCCCTTGACCGTGGCATCGTTGCAGACGATCACGCATTCCTGTCCGGCAATCTGGCCGACGCCCGTGATGATGCCAGCGCCCGGTGCTTCGTCGCCGTACATCCCGTAGGCAGCCAGTGGCGACAGTTCCAGAAACGGCGTGTCCGGGTCGAGCAGCTGGCGGATGCGCTCGCGCGGCAGCAGCTTGCCACGTGCCAGATGCCGGGCGCGCGCCGTTTCGCCGCCGCCTTCGGCCAGGGTCGCCAGTACGCGCCGCAGGTCATCGACCAGCGCCTGCATGGCGGCCGCGTTGTTCTGGAAGGTGTCGGAATCCGGTTTCAGTTGCGAGTCGAGGATCGGCATCGGCAGTCGTGGAGCTGGAACGAAAGAGGTAGCAGCCAAGGCACCAACAGAGGCAGCGACGGGAGGATCCAGATCATGCCGTCTCGTTGAAAAATTCGCGGCCGATCAGCATGCGGCGGATCTCCGAGGTGCCGGCGCCAATCTCGTACAGCTTGGCGTCGCGCCACAGGCGACCGGCCGGATAGTCGTTGACGTAGCCGTTGCCGCCGAGGATCTGGATCGCCTCGCCGGCCATCCAGGTGGCGCGTTCGGCGGTGTAGAGGATCACGCCCGCGCAGTCCTTGCGCAGTTGCCGCACGTGCGTCGCGCCGAGCGCGTCGAGGTTGCGGCCGACCGCGTACAGGTAGGCACGGCAGGCCTGCAGGGTGGTGTACATATCGGCCACCTTGCCCTGGATCAGCTGGAATTCCCCGATGCTCTGGCCGAACTGCCGGCGTTCATGGATATAGGGCGTAACCACATCGAGACAGGCCTGCATGATGCCGACCGGGCCGCCGGCCAGCACGGCGCGCTCATAGTCGAGGCCGCTCATCAGCACACGCGCGCCTTCGTTCTCGCCACCGAGCACATGGTGGGCCGGCACCTCGACATCGCTGAAGACGAGTTCCCCGGTCGGCGAACCGCGCATGCCGAGCTTGTCGAGTCGCTGCGCCACGCTGAAGCCGGGCATGTCCTTTTCCACGAGGAATGCCGTCATGCCCTGCGCACCGCGGTCCGGTTCGGTCTTGGCGTACACCACCAGCACATCGCAGTCGGGACCGTTGGTAATCCACATCTTGGTGCCATTCAGGACGTAACGGTCACCCTTGCGCGTGGCACGCATGGTCATGCTAACCACATCGGACCCCGCGTTGGGTTCGCTCATGGCCAGCGCGCCGATCCACTCCCCGGAGACGAGGCGCGGCAGGTATTTCTGCTTTTGCAGGGGCGTGCCGTGGCGGTGGATCTGGTTGACGCAGAGATTGGAGTGCGCGCCGTAGGAGAGCCCTACGGCAGCGGAGGCGCGGCTGATTTCCTCCATGGCGAGCATGTGGGCCAGATAGCCCATGTTCGCGCCGCCGTAGTCTTCCGCCACGGTGATGCCGAGCACCCCGAGATCGCCCATCTTGCGCCACAGATCGCGCGGAAAGCGGTCGTCTCGGTCGATGCCCGCAGCCAGCGGCGCGAGTTCCGCGCTGGCCCATTGCCGGACAGTGGCGCGCAGCATATCAAGATCTGCGCCGAGGGCAAAACTGAGACCGGGTAAGTGACTCATAGGGTCGCCCATGGGTGTGCTTTTTCCGTGCGTTCGTTTTTCCCGCGCAGGCGGGGTCGGAACATCGGGGCAGTCGCCTGCGGTCGAGTGTGACCCACGGGCGGCGGAGCGTCAAGCTGGCGGTTTGGCCGGCGCTATCACCATCTATCGCCCAGCCTCGCCTGACACGCCGGGATGGCCATCTGCCCGGCTTGCTGGTGCGGGAAACCGTAATGCCAGGATGACGGACCGGGGCGCGCGCCTGATGACGGCTGCCACTGCCGGCGGCAGCAGGGTGGCGATGATATGTGACGCATACGCCGGGCAGCGCGGCTGTGTCCCTTTCGCCACGTTGTGTCGGCCCGGCAAGTCGGAGATTGACAGCAGCAAACATCCGGTAGGAATATTCTTAGACCATCACGCATCCGCCATTCACCCGCCCGGCCATACGCGCCACGTGGTACGGTCAGGCAGTGACTTCTGAATAGGCCGGATGGCTGACGGAGGCTGTGCAGTCACGACAGGAGGTCCGCCATGCGATTTCATCTGTTTGAGCGACGTCTGGACGCCCACGTGCGCAAGGCACGTGAATACCTGATGGAGGCCAATCTGGCGCGGGTCGAGCACCAGGCCGCGGCCGAACACCACGCCGCGCTGGCGCGCATGTATGCCGAGCGTGTTGCCCGACTGGAGCAGGAAGTCACGAAGGCGCTGCAGCCAATCTCAATGGCGGGGTCCGATGCGCGGGCCGACGACGATGAGCCGGGCTTTGGCGATACCGTGCTGTTTCCTGTGCCGATACGCGGCGGACGTTCGTAACGGCTTGTCCATATCGCCAGTCACGACGTAACCGTCCGCCCGGGCGGTTGACTTCAGTTTCCGGCTGCTCCGCCGCAATGGGCGGCGGGATGAGCCGGTGCATGTCCTTCGCCCAGAACACCCGGTCTGCGATAGCCCCAAGCGTCCATCAGCATCCGTGAGAAGGGCCGGCCACCGGCCTGCACCAATCAATTCTCATATGGTGGCACATATCCCATCGCATCGCACTGCCGCTTCACTTCCTGTGCTACGGCTCTCCGATTCCATTCCTCCTGCGCTGTCGGACTCAATCCCAGCTTATGGATATTTTCGTTGTAATAGTTGGGCCGTCGAGGGGCGACCTCACGCCTTTTTTCCTCTAGCGCGGCGTCCCACCCAATCTCCTGAGCTCTGAAAAAAAATACTCTTCTTTCCCACTCCTGCGCGCGTTCCTGACAGCCCGGCGTCCCTCGCTGAATGAAGTGTTCCCGATTGTGGGGCGTGAGGTCTTCCTTTTTGCATACCGTAGCCGTTCCGATTTCTGCGCTTCTGGTCGTGGTTGGAGAGGGAGGGGCGTTGCTGCCACAGCAACTCGAAAAACCCGAAAGAATCTTCTTCATGGATACCACCTCGGACAGAAAGAACTGCTGGTCAGTCTAGGCAGCGATACGAGATCAGGCAGGCCGGGAGTGTCAATTATTCTTGATTCATCGACTTGTTATGCAATGTCGTCAGTGTGCCCTCGCAAGCTCATATTTTTCCGATGCATGTTGTCCATGTCAGGTCCGCAGAGTTCCCAACCCTTGCTGCTGCCTGACGATAAAGCACTGGGCGCGCAGCGTGCCGATGGGCTGCCCACGCTACGGCAGCACAGCCCGTATGCATCCGCCGGATCAGAACGTCCCGCCCGGCACCCGCACCCAGCCTTCCATCAGCACCCGCGCGCTGCGGCTCATGATGGCCTTGGTGACGGTCCATGCGCCATCGGCCTCGCGCGCTTCTGCGCCGACGCGCAATATGCCGGACGGATGGCCGAAACGTACCGCCTGCCGCGTGCCGCCACCGGCCGCGAGGTTGACCAGCGTGCCGGGAATCGCTGCGGCGGTGCCGATGGCCACCGCTGCCGTGCCCATCATGGCGTGATGCAGCTTGCCCATCGACAGGGCGCGTACCAGCAGGTCGATGTCGCCGGCTGCCACGGCCTTGCCGCTCGATGCCGTGTAGCTGGCCGGTTTGGCGACGAAGGCGACTTTTGGCGTGTGCTGGCGCGTTGCGGCCTGTTCGAGCGAGGAGATCAGCCCCATGCGCAGGGCGCCGTGTGCGCGGATGGTTTCGAACATCGCCAGCGCCTTGGGGTCGCTGTTGATGTCGTCCTGCAGTTCCGTGCCGGTGTAGCCGATGGCGTCGGCGTTGATGAAGATCGTGGGAATGCCGGCGTTGATCAGCGTGGCCTGCAGTGCGCCGACGCCCGGCACCTCGAGCGTATCAACGAGATTGCCGGTCGGGAACATCGCACCGCCGCCGTCGCCATCGTCTTCGGCCGGGTCCATGAATTCGAGCTGCACTTCGGCGGCGGGAAAAGTCACGCCATCGAGCTCGAAGTCGCCGGTTTCCTGTACCGCGCCGTTGGTCATCGGCACGTGCGCAATGATGGTCTTGCTGATGTTTGCCTGCCAGATGCGGATGGTGGCGATGCCGTCGCGCGGCACGCGCGCGGGGTCGACCAGGCCGTTGCTGATGGCGAACGGGCCGACGGCGGCCGAAAGATTGCCGCAGTTGCCGCTCCAGTCGACGAAGGGCTGGTCGATGGAGACCTGGCCAAACAGATAGTCCACGTCATGATCGGGGCGCGTGCTGCGCGAGACGATCACGGTCTTGCTGGTGCTCGAGGTGGCGCCGCCCATGCCGTCGATCTGTTTGCCGTAGGGGTCGGGGCTGCCGATCACGCGTTGCAGCAGGGCGTCGCGCGCGGCGCCGGGCGTCTGCGCCGCGGCGGGCAGGTCTTCCAGGCGGAAGAACACGCCCTTGCTGGTGCCGCCGCGCATGTAGGTGGCGGGAATCTTGATCTGCGGAGCGTAGCTCATGATGGTCCGGTCTCAAAGGATGGGGAGCAATGGCTCGGTCTGGAATCTGGTGTGCGTGACGCGCACGGCTGTACTGGATTGCCGGCCATTTGCTCCGATGGATTGGGTGGTACATGGCAGCGCAGTGTTCCGTGTTGCGCTGCCATGTCGTCACGCGGTCCGCGACGATTCGAGGAAGTCCTGCGCAAAGCGCTGGAGCACGCCGCCGGCCTCGTAAATCGATACTTCCTCGTCAGAGTCGAGGCGGCAGGTGACCGTGGCCTCGACTGTGCTGCCGTCCTTGCGGCGGATCACCAGCGTGAGGTCGGCGCGCGGCTGGCGCTGGCCGAGCACGTCGAAGGTTTCGGTGCCGTCGATGCCCAGCGTCTTGCGGTTCACCCCTGGCTTGAACTCGAGCGGCAGTACGCCCATGCCGATCAGGTTGGTGCGGTGGATGCGCTCGAACCCTTCGGCTACGATCGCTTCCACGCCGGCCAGCCGCACGCCCTTGGCGGCCCAGTCGCGCGACGATCCCTGGCCGTAGTCGGCGCCGGCAATGATGATCAACGGCTGCTTGCGGTCCATATAGGTCTCGATCGCCTCCCACATGCGTACGACCTTGCCATCCGGCTCGATGCGCGCCAGCGAGCCTCTCTTGAGCGCGCCATCGACCACTGCCATTTCGTTCAGCAGCGTCGGGTTGGCGAAGGTGGCGCGTTGCGCAGTAAGGTGGTCGCCGCGGTGCGTGGCGTAGGAGTTGAAGTCTTCTTCCGGCAGGCCCATCTTGGCGAGATACTCGCCGGCCGCACTGTTCAACAGAATGGCATTGGACGGCGACAGGTGATCGGTGGTGATGTTGTCGCCCAACACAGCCAGCGGACGCATGCCGCGCAGCGTACGTTCCCCGGCCAGTGCGCCTTCCCAGTAGGGCGGACGGCGGATGTAGGTGCTCTGCGGCCGCCAGTCGTACAGCGGGCTGACCTGTTCGCCGCTATCCACGGACAGCGCGAACATCGGTTCGTACACCTTGCGGAACTGCTCCGGCTTGACGCTCTTGGCCACAATGGCATCGATCTCTGCGTCGGTGGGCCAGATGTCCTTGAGCGTCACGGGCCTGCCCTGCGCATCGGTGCCGAGCACATCCTGTTCGATATCGAAACGGATTGTGCCGGCAATGGCATAAGCCACGACCAGTGGCGGCGACGCGAGAAAGGCCTGCTTGGCATATGGGTGGATGCGGCCGTCGAAGTTGCGGTTGCCCGACAGCACGGCCGTGGCGTACAGGTCGCGGTCGATGATTTCCTGCTGGATCTTGGGGTCGAGCGCGCCGGACATGCCATTGCAGGTGGTGCAGGCAAAGGCGACGATGCCGAAGCCGAGTTTCTCCAGGTCGGGCAGCAGCCCGGATTCCTGCAGGTACAGTTCGACGGCTTTCGAGCCAGGCGCGAGCGAGCTTTTGACCCAGGGCTTGCGCGTCAGGCCACGTGCATTGGCATTGCGCGCCAGCAGGGCGGCGGCGATCACGTTACGGGGGTTGCTGGTGTTGGTGCAGCTGGTAATGGCGGCGATGATCACCGCGCCGTCAGGCATGGTGCCTTCGCCCTGTGCCGGCATGGCCCAGTCGGCGGCGATGCCGCGCGCGGCCAGGTCCGAGGTTGGCAGGCGCTTGTGCGGATTCGATGGGCCGGCCATATTGCGCACCACGCTCGACAGGTCGAACTTCAGCACGCGTTCGTACTGTGCCTGCTGCAGCGTATCGGCCCACAGGCCGGCGGTTTTCGCATAGGTTTCGACGAGCGCCACCTGGGCATCGTCGCGGCCGGTGAGGCGCAGGTAGTCAAGGGTCTGGTTGTCGATGTAGAACATCGCCGCCGTGGCGCCATACTCGGGCGCCATGTTGGAAATGGTGGCGCGGTCGCCAAGCGTGAGGCTGGCCGCGCCGGGGCCGTAGAACTCCAGGTAGGCGCCGACCACGCGCTCCTTGCGCAGGAATTCGGTCAGTGCCAGCACGATGTCGGTCGCGGTGATGCCGGGCTGGCGCTGGCCTGTGAGCTCGACGCCGACGATATCGGGCAGGCGCATCCACGAGGCACGGCCGAGCATGACGTTCTCGGCTTCGAGCCCGCCCACGCCGATGGCGATCACGCCGAGCGCATCGACGTGCGGGGTGTGGCTATCGGTGCCGACGCAGGTGTCGGGAAAGGCCACCCCGTCCTGCACGTAGATCACGGGCGACATCTTCTCCAGGTTGATCTGGTGCATGATGCCGTTGCCCGGGGGAATCACATCCACGTTCTTGAAGGCGTTTTTCGTCCAGTTGATGAAATCAAAGCGATCTTCGTTGCGGCGGTCTTCGATGGCGCGGTTCTTGGCGAAGGCATCGGGATCGAAGCCACCGCATTCCACCGCCAGCGAGTGATCGACGATCAGCTGCACCGGTACCACCGGGTTGACCTTGGCCGGGTCACCGCCCTGGTCGGCAATCGCATCACGCAGGCCGGCGAGGTCGACCAGTGCGGTCTGGCCGAGAATGTCATGGCACACCACACGCGCCGGATACCACGGAAAATCCAGGTCGCGGCGGCGCTCGATCAGCTGGCGCAGCGAAGCCTCGAGCGTAGCCGGATCGCAGCGGCGCACGAGGTTCTCGGCCAGCACGCGCGAGGTGTATGGCAGGGTGGCATAGGCGCCGGGCTGGATGGCTTCGACGGCTGCGCGCGCGTCGTAGTAGTCGAGTTGAGTGCCCGGAAGCAGCTTGCGGTGTGCAGTATTCATGGTGTGGGTGCCGGGTGGGGTCTTGGGGAAACGTTATCGAAAGGCGGCTGGCGTGGTTCCGTGGTCATTGCCCAAGCACAAAGCTTGCGGCGACACATCCGGCAGCGGCATTGCGATAGCCTTCCTGTTCAGGATAGCCGCCGGACCTGACATCCGGCGGCAGCGTGGCGCGGCACATGCATTGATGCGTGCCGCGCCGTGCTTCAACGCTGGTCGAGCGGGACGAACTTGAGGTTCTCCGGTCCGACGTAGTTGGCGCTCGGGCGGATGATCTTGTTGTCGATGCGCTGCTCGATGATGTGCGCGCTCCAGCCTGCCGTGCGGGCGATCACGAACAGCGGCGTGAACATGGCCGTCGGCACGCCCATCATGTGGTAGCTCACCGCGCTGAACCAGTCGAGGTTGGGGAACATCTTCTTGATGTCCCACATCACCGTTTCCAGGCGCTCGGCAATGTCGAACATCTTGGTCGAGCCGGCTTCTTTCGACAGTTGCAGCGCGACTTCCTTGATCACCTTGTTGCGCGGATCGCCGATGGTGTACACGGGGTGGCCGAAGCCGATCACCACTTCCTTGGCCTCCACGCGGCGGCGGATATCGGCCTCGGCATCGTCCGGCGATTCGTAGCGCTTCTGCACTTCGAAGGCAACTTCATTGGCGCCGCCGTGCTTGGGACCGCGCAGGGCGCCGATCCCGCCGCAGATGGCGGAGTACATATCGGAGCCGGTGCCAGCGACGACACGGGCGGTGAAGGTCGAGGCGTTGAATTCATGCTCGGCGTACAGGTTGAGCGACACATGCATGGCCTTCACCCAGCTGTCCGATGGCTTTGCGCCATGCAGCAGGTGCAGGAAATGGCCGCCGATGGAATCGTCATCTGTTTCCACGTCGATGCGCTTGCCGTTGTGGCTGTAGTGGTACCAGTACAGCAGCATCGAGCCGAACGAGGCCATCAGGCGGTCGGCGATGTCGCGCGCGCCCGGCGTGTTGTGGTCGTCTTTCTCGGGCAGGACCGTGCCAAGCACCGAGGCGCCGGTGCGCATCACGTCCATCGGGTGGGCGCTGGCCGGCACGCATTCGAGCGCGGTCTTCACATTGGCGGGCAGGCCGCGCAGGGCCTTCAGCTTGGCCTTGTAGGCGGTCAGCTCGGCGCGGTTGGGCAGCGTACCGTGGACCAGCAGGTGGGCCACTTCCTCGAATTCGCAGGCGTCGGCAAGGTCGAGGATGTCGTAGCCGCGGTAGTGCAGGTCATTGCCGGTGCGGCCGACCGTACAGAGCGCGGTATTGCCAGCGGCAACGCCCGACAGGGCGACGGATTTCTTGGCTTTGGGGAGGACTTGTTCTCCGGACATTTCTGGGTCTCCTGGTGTCTGCGCAAAGTGTACGTCGTGGGTGCGTCCTGGGCGCGGCCGTAGACCGGACCGCGCAATGCATCGTGGGGGTGCTGATCAGCCCTTGCCCTGGGCAAACAGGGCGTCGAGTTTCTGTTCGAAATCGTGGTAGCCGATGCTGTCATACAGTTCCATGCGTGTCTGCATGGTATCGAGCACATTCTTCTGCGTGCCGTCGCGGCGGATCGCCTCGTAGACACGTTCGGCCGCCTTGTTCATGGCGCGGAAGGCCGACAGCGGGTAGAGGATCATGGCGACGCCAGCGCTGGCCAGTTCATCGCGCGTGAACAGCGGCGTCTGACCGAATTCGGTGATGTTAGCCAGCACCGGTACCTGCACGGCATCGACAAACTTGCGGTACATGGCGAGATCCGTCATGGCTTCGGGGAAGATCGCATCGGCGCCGGCTTCCACACAGGCCACGGCGCGTTCGATGGCCTTGTCCAGGCCCTCGATGGCGAGCGCGTCGGTACGCGCCATGATGACGAAGTCGGGATCGGTACGGGCATCCACGGCCGCCTTGATGCGGTCCACCATCTCGCCTTGCGAGACGATTTCCTTGTTCGGGCGATGGCCGCACCGTTTGGCGCCGACCTGATCCTCGATATGCATGGCACCGGCACCGGCCTTGATCAGCGAGCGCGTGGTGCGCGCCACGTTGAAAGCCGACGAGCCGAAACCGGTATCCACATCGACCAGCAGCGGCACGTCGCACACGTCGGTGATGCGGCGCACATCGGTCAGCACATCGTCGAGACCGGAAATGCCGAGGTCCGGCAGACCCAGCGAGCCGGCCGCGACGCCGCCGCCCGAGAGGTAGATGGCGCGATAGCCTGCGCGTTTGGCGAGCAGGGCATGGTTGGCGTTGATGGCGCCGATGACCTGCAGGGGTTGTTCTTCGGCGAGCGCCAGGCGGAAACGGGCGCCGGCGGATGCGGGAATGGACACGGTGAATACCTCCGGAGTGGGTTGCGGCAGGTATCGCAAGGCGCGTGCCATATAATAAATTACTTTTAATAAAATACTTTATCTATTGAATTTAAACAGAAATTTAATTCAATAATTTGTGCTCCGCAGACGCGTTTCATTGTTGTATTTCATTTTTGAAACATTGGTATTTCACATTGAAATCCATGTGCAACGCGCCGATAATGAGACGTCCGTCGTTTTCCGGCCACCGCCGGCTCCGTATCATGGCCCCTGTTTCCTACCGTCCCCGTATCTGGGCCATCGGCATCAGCCGCCTGAACCGGGCGTTTGCCGAGTGGCTTCCTGTCTACGCCGACCAGGCTGATTTCCGCATTCTCGACAAAGGCTTCGAGGCGGCCGCCGCCGCCATTGCCCGCGAGGTGCGCGAAGGCCGGCTCGACGCCGTGGTCTCGGGTGGGGCCAACGGGGCCTACCTGCGCCAGCATGTTGATATTCCCGTCATTGTCGTCAAGGTCACTGGCTTTGATGTGCTCAATGCACTGGCGACCGCGCGCCAGCGTTCGTCCCGCATCGCGCTGGTGACGCATGCGGAGGTGTATCCCGAGGTCGAGGCGTTTTGCCGTGCCTTCGCACTGGCGATTCCTGCCTATACCTACCGGGCCGAAGAAGATGCCACCGCGCTGATCCAGACGCTGCGGCAGGAGGGCGTGGAAGTGGTCGTCGGCCCCGGCATGGTGGCCGACCTGGCCGAGCGCGCCGGCATGGCAGCGGTGTTCCTGTATTCCGGCAGTTCGGTGCAGGGCGCGCTCGAAGATGCCATTGAGGCAGTGCGCCTGCGGCGCATCGAGGCCGGCCGGCGCGAGTATGTGAATGCGATTCTGGCGCACCTTGAGGAAGGTGTTGTGGCAGTGGACGAAGGCGGGCGCATCCAGTCGTTCAACCCGGCCATGGAGCGCCTGCTCGACATGCCGGCGGCCAGCGTGGTCGGGCGGCGCTGGCAATCGCTGGTGCCGTCGCTACCGCTCGAATCCGTCCTGGAAAGCGGCACGCGCGAGTTGGCGGCAATTCATCACGTGCGCGGTAAGACCGTGGTGGTCAACCGTATTCCGCTACTCAGCGACGGACGCGCCACAGGCGCGGTGCTGACCATGCAGGATGCCAACGCCATCCACCGTGCCGACCGCAGCCTGCGCACGCGCACCCGCGCCCGGGCTGCTGGCGTGCGTTACACGCTCGATGATCTGCTTGGCGACTCGCCCGCGATGCGCGAGGTGCGCGCGCTGGCGCAGCGCTATGCACAGGTCGATTCCACCGTGCTGATCCAGGGTGAGAGCGGTACCGGCAAGGAGGTGCTGGCACAGGGCATGCACCAGGCCAGTCCGCGCCATCCGTTTCCGTTCGTCGCGGTGAATTGCGCGGCATTTCCGGAGACGTTGCTGGAGAGCGAGCTGTTCGGCTACGAAGAGGGTGCGTTCAGCGGCGCACGACGCGGCGGCAAGGTCGGGCTGATCGAGTCGGCGCACAACGGCACGCTGTTTCTCGACGAGGTGGGCGACATGCCGCCCGCCTTGCAGATCCGCCTGCTGCGGGTGTTGCAGGAGCGGCAGGTACAGCCGGTCGGCAGCCTCGATGCCGTGCCGGTGAATGTGCGCATTATTGCCGCCACGCACCGCGACCTGGCTGAGCTCGTGCGCCAGGGCGTATTCCGGCAAGACCTGTATTTCCGGCTCAATATCCTGAGCCTGCGCGTGCCGCCGCTGCGGACGCGGCGCGAGGATATCCGCCTGGTGGCGGAGGCGCTGTTCCGGCGCATCCAGCGTCGCCTGCAGCCGGGCGATCCGGTGCCGCTGCCGGATATCCTGGCGCAGCAGCTGGAGTGCTACGACTGGCCAGGCAATATCCGCGAGCTGGAAAACGTGCTGGAGCGGGTGGCGGTATTGATGGCGGGCGGACTGGAAGGGGTCGAGAGTCTTGCGCAAGCCGCACGTTCAGTGGCGCCTGAGCTGTTTGCCCTGCCCGCCCCCGCAGCGCCCATCCCCACGTCCGTTCCCGTGCTCCACGCGGCGGAGGCGCTGACGCGTGTATCGCGCGCCAGCGAGCTCGCGCATATCCGCGCCGTGCTGGCAGCGCATGGCGGGCGGCGCAACGAAGCCGCCCGTGCGCTCGGCATCAGCCCAACCACCCTGTGGCGACGCCTGAAGGCGGCCGACGCGCCGGACCAGGCACGCGATCGGCCGACCGACGCCTGAGGCGGCGACATGCAGTGACATGCCCGCCAACCGCGCAGTCTTCCCGACACTGGTGCGGTGGCGGCTTGGCGGCGGGAAGCGTGCTGACTATGCTGGTGGAGGGAGGCCCTGTTCAATGAATAGGAGGACATCATGTCAGTTTCCGCCACCATGCAGCAGTACATGCGCAGCAAAGGCTGCGAGTTTGAAGTGATGTGGCATCCCCATACCCGGACGAGCATGGAAACCGCCGAAGCGGCGCATATTCCGGGGGACCGTCTCGCCAAGGCGGTGCTGTTGTCCGACGCGCACGGTTACGTCGCCGTGGTGCTGCCGTCCACCTACCATGTCGGCATGGCCGAATTGCGCGCCCGCACCGGGCGCGACCTGTCACTCGTGCCGGAGTGGGAGCTGCGCGAGCTGTTCAAGGACTGCGAGGCCGGTGCGATTCCGGCTGCATGTCCTGCCTATGGCATGGAGACCTATCTCGACGATAGCCTCGCGGCACAGCCCGATGTGTATCTCGAGGGCGGTGATCACGAGGCGCTTATCCACATGCGCATCGACCAGTTTCTCGATCTCATGGAAGACGCCACGCGCACGCGTGTTGGCTATCGCATGTAACGGCTTGGACCTCTGCGCGCCCGGCATACCGCAGCGGCATGCCGGGCTTTTTCTTGCGTGCAGGGAATGTCGCCCGTGCCACGCGTCATCCATTTCCGGACGGTCGGCGATCAGCAGAGTGCGCATTCGATGGGGGTCGGGCGCATGCCTGCCCTTTTCTGTGGGCCATGTCTGTGGTGTAAGCTGCACCAGCAATGGCGTCCGCGAAGCCGTATTGCCGGGTTCGGCGATATGGCGCGGGTGGTGCCGCAGACAGAAGGAGAAAATCATGAAGGCAAAAGCAATTGCATCGGCTGCCGTCGCGAGCGTCGTACTCGCCGGCGCCGCCCAGGCAGGCGTCCTCACCGGCACGGCAACCTACCGTGAACGCATCGCGCTACCGCCCGATGCCACCTTCGAAGTGATGTTGCAGGACGTGTCGCTGGCCGACGCGCCCGCCAAGGTACTGGGACGTTCAATTCTCGATCCGGCCGGCCAGCCGCCGTTCCATTTCGGCATCGCCTACCAGGACAGGGCCATTGTTCCCAACCACCGGTATGCCGTGCGCGCCGTGGTCCGCCATCGCGGCAAGCTGCTGTTTACGACGGATACGTATGTGCCCGCCTTCGAGCAGGGCAGCAAGGTCGCCATCCAGATGGTGCACGTCGCTGATCCGGGCGAACAGGGCGCCAGCACTGTGGCAGATAGCCCACTGCGCGGCACGTACTGGAAACTGATGCAGGTCAACCAGGCGGCAGTGAAGGCATCCGGTGACCTGCGCGAACCGCATCTGCTCTTTTCCACGACGGAAGCACGCCTGAGCGGCCACGGCGGCTGCAATGGCATTGGCGGCAGCTTCGACGCTGACAGTAGCACCCTGCGTTTCAAGAATATGGTGGGAACGATGATGGCCTGCGAGAACATGGCCCAGGAATCGGCCTTCCTGCAAGCCCTGGAGACCGTCCGGCGTTACCGGATTACCGGCGGCCAGCTGGAACTGCTGAATGAGGGCGGTGCCGTGGTCGCCAGGTTGCAGGCGGTCGCACCGCGCTGAGCATCCGGGGGACGGCAGTTAGAAGTTTGTCCAGGGTCAAAGGGCGCTTCATCATGTTCTCCGGCACGACGATGAAAAGATGAGTATCTGGTCGGCTGTCAGTGGCCTTCGGCCAACTAGCCTTGACATGTGAATGCCCCTTCATCCATACAAGTCGGGGAATAGCTTTCCTGCTGATCCCTTCACTTTCGCGTTATTTTAATTTCGCATAATTTACCGAATGCCGATTACCTCCTTTGCTGGCCTGCCAGCTGTTTTTTGATATCGCGCCCGATCTTTCCGAGAGAAGCAACTGCCGTTGCCTCCTCAATCACCTTTGGCATGCCCGCAATGATCGCCTGCATCGCAATCTGAGTCGCCGGTAGCCCCGTCATCAACGCCGCCGCTTCTAATGCCGCCATGAGTTCCGCTGAAGGACTCAGGTTCAGGCGAGGGCGTGCCGCACTTCCTTGCTCCAATTGGTTCCCCTTAAATCTGTACCCCCCTATTAGTACGGGGGGTTTAGAACTTCATCTCACATGGAGGGGTGAACCGTTAATTGTTCCGCTACGTACCCAAAAAGAAACCAAACGGAACAATTTGTAATCCACCACTCCATCCCCTTACACATCAAATTTCGTTACCAATCGGAACATCATCGTATCCACTAGGTAACCAATCTGTGCATTCATCATAGAACTAAACTGCCGCGACGGCAAGCCGTCGCTTCGGAGATGCCCGCAAGATAGATGGCAACGCATCGGCCTGCGCTCCGGCTCCCACCCCCTCAGTGATACCCGCTGCTCGGCCTGCGGAAGGGCGCTGAGTCGCGCCGGACAAGCCAGGAGCACTGACAGAGGCCGGAGCTTCCGCAGCCATGGCAGGCGCGCAGGCACTCCCGACGCTGGATGCTTGACCCTTCGGCGGCAGCGTAATGCCGGTGATCTGGCGCAGCGTTTCCCGGCTCTCCAGGTCATGCAGGCGCAGCACGTCTACCGCCCAAACCGGCACCGCACGACGCCCCGACCGCCAGTTACGCAGGGTCCGAGGACAACGCTTAAGCAAACGACACAAGAAGCGGACAGGCAGACCAGAGGCATAGTGCTCAAACTCCGCGAGGTTGCCCCACCTGGAATCAAGCTTTAACGGATCCACGCATGGCCTCCTTTGCAGACTGGAAATCGCGATAGAAGGGCAGCACGCTATCCCTGAACACGATATTCACGGCATCCATCCGTGCGCACAAAGACTGGGCCATATAATCCAGCACCATGCCAACATCCTGAGCCGGCATTTGTGCATGCCCTGCATCCGTCAGCAGGCGAGAAAACGTTTCGATGGCAGACACACCGAAATACACCGCCTCAATATCGGCCACGATTTGGTCTGGTTTCATGCTTTGCCTCCATGGAAATAATTTCCCCGCGAGCGCGGGTATGCAACGCGCTGCGCGTGTCGCACACCCGCAACGCGAGCAAAATATTTTCCGGAGGGAGGCACCGAGAAGGCCAAACTCGGTGAATTTTCTTGAACCCTGCTGATCACAGGATGCGGCAGCGCAACGGCCGCCAAGCACGCCGCCGCCATAAAATGGAAGGTAGCCATATTCAAACTCCTAATCAGTTTGTTTGTGGTCAGAGGCGGACTTCCGCGCCAACGGATTCCCGCCTCGTTTCAATATATCAATTTCGCATAATTTACCGAATGCCGATTACCTCCTTTGCTGGCCTGCCAGCTGTTTTTTGATATCGCGCCCGATCTTTCCGAGAGAAGCAACTGCCGTTGCCTCCTCAATCACCTTTGGCATGCCCGCAATGATCGCCTGCATCGCAATCTGAGTCGCCGGTAGCCCCGTCATCAACGCCGCCGCTTCTAATGCCGCCATGAGTTCCGCTGAAGGACTCAGGTTCAGGCGAGGGCGTGCCGCACTTCCTTGCTCCAATTGGTTCCCCTTAAATCTGTACCCCCCTATTAGTACGGGGGGTTTAGAACTTCATCTCACATGGAGGGGTGAACCGTTAATTGTTCCGCTACGTACCCAAAAAGAAACCAAACGGAACAATTTGTAATCCACCACTCCATCCCCTTACACATCAAATTTCGTTACCAATCGGAACATCATCGTATCCACTAGGTAACCAATCTGTGCATTCATCATAGAACTAAACTGCCGCGACGGCAAGCCGTCGCTTCGGAGATGCCCGCAAGATAGATGGCAACGCATCGGCCTGCGCTCCGGCTCCCACCCCCTCAGTGATACCCGCTGCTCGGCCTGCGGAAGGGCGCTGAGTCGCGCCGGACAAGCCAGGAGCACTGACAGAGGCCGGAGCTTCCGCAGCCATGGCAGGCGCGCAGGCACTCCCGACGCTGGATGCTTGACCCTTCGGCGGCAGCGTAATGCCGGTGATCTGGCGCAGCGTTTCCCGGCTCTCCAGGTCATGCAGGCGCAGCACGTCTACCGCCCAAACCGGCACCGCACGACGCCCCGACCGCCAGTTACGCAGGGTCCGAGGACAACGCTTAAGCAAACGACACAAGAAGCGGACAGGCAGACCAGAGGCATAGTGCTCAAACTCCGCGAGGTTGCCCCACCTGGAATCAAGCTTTAACGGATCCACGCATGGCCTCCTTTGCAGACTGGAAATCGCGATAGAAGGGCAGCACGCTATCCCTGAACACGATATTCACGGCATCCATCCGTGCGCACAAAGACTGGGCCATATAATCCAGCACCATGCCAACATCCTGAGCCGGCATTTGTGCATGCCCTGCATCCGTCAGCAGGCGAGAAAACGTTTCGATGGCAGACACACCGAAATACACCGCCTCAATATCGGCCACGATTTGGTCTGGTTTCATGCTTTGCCTCCATGGAAATAATTTCCCCGCGAGCGCGGGTATGCAACGCGCTGCGCGTGTCGCACACCCGCAACGCGAGCAAAATATTTTCCGGAGGGAGGCACCGAGAAGGCCAAACTCGGTGAATTTTCTTGAACCCTGCTGATCACAGGATGCGGCAGCGCAACGGCCGCCAAGCACGCCGCCGCCATAAAATGGAAGGTAGCCATATTCAAACTCCTAATCAGTTTGTTTGTGGTCAGAGGCGGACTTCCGCGCCAACGGATTCCCGCCTCGTTTCAATATATCAATTTCGCATAATTTACCGAATGCCGATTACCTCCTTTGCTGGCCTGCCAGCTGTTTTTTGATATCGCGCCCGATCTTTCCGAGAGAAGCAACTGCCGTTGCCTCCTCAATCACCTTTGGCATGCCCGCAATGATCGCCTGCATCGCAATCTGAGTCGCCGGTAGCCCCGTCATCAACGCCGCCGCTTCTAATGCCGCCATGAGTTCCGCTGAAGGACTCAGGTTCAGGCGAGGGCGTGCCGCACTTCCTTGCTCCAATTGGTTCCCCTTAAATCTGTACCCCCCTATTAGTACGGGGGGTTTAGAACTTCATCTCACATGGAGGGGTGAACCGTTAATTGTTCCGCTACGTACCCAAAAAGAAACCAAACGGAACAATTTGTAATCCACCACTCCATCCCCTTACACATCAAATTTCGTTACCAATCGGAACATCATCGTATCCACTAGGTAACCAATCTGTGCATTCATCATAGAACTAAACTGCCGCGACGGCAAGCCGTCGCTTCGGAGATGCCCGCAAGATAGATGGCAACGCATCGGCCTGCGCTCCGGCTCCCACCCCCTCAGTGATACCCGCTGCTCGGCCTGCGGAAGGGCGCTGAGTCGCGCCGGACAAGCCAGGAGCACTGACAGAGGCCGGAGCTTCCGCAGCCATGGCAGGCGCGCAGGCACTCCCGACGCTGGATGCTTGACCCTTCGGCGGCAGCGTAATGCCGGTGATCTGGCGCAGCGTTTCCCGGCTCTCCAGGTCATGCAGGCGCAGCACGTCTACCGCCCAAACCGGCACCGCACGACGCCCCGACCGCCAGTTACGCAGGGTCCGAGGACAACGCTTAAGCAAACGACACAAGAAGCGGACAGGCAGACCAGAGGCATAGTGCTCAAACTCCGCGAGGTTGCCCCACCTGGAATCAAGCTTTAACGGATCCACGCATGGCCTCCTTTGCAGACTGGAAATCGCGATAGAAGGGCAGCACGCTATCCCTGAACACGATATTCACGGCATCCATCCGTGCGCACAAAGACTGGGCCATATAATCCAGCACCATGCCAACATCCTGAGCCGGCATTTGTGCATGCCCTGCATCCGTCAGCAGGCGAGAAAACGTTTCGATGGCAGACACACCGAAATACACCGCCTCAATATCGGCCACGATTTGGTCTGGTTTCATGCTTTGCCTCCATGGAAATAATTTCCCCGCGAGCGCGGGTATGCAACGCGCTGCGCGTGTCGCACACCCGCAACGCGAGCAAAATATTTTCCGGAGGGAGGCACCGAGAAGGCCAAACTCGGTGAATTTTCTTGAACCCTGCTGATCACAGGATGCGGCAGCGCAACGGCCGCCAAGCACGCCGCCGCCATAAAATGGAAGGTAGCCATATTCAAACTCCTAATCAGTTTGTTTGTGGTCAGAGGCGGACTTCCGCGCCAACGGATTCCCGCCTCGTTTCAATATATCAATTTCGCATAATTTACCTTATGTTAAATTAAATTCAGAGATACCAAACTGGTCTCATCCCCACCAAGTGGCCTCCCTGCTCCCTAGGCACGATTGTCCTATTGCCTTCATGCGATTGGCCATACTTTCCGCCGCTTGCCGGTCTGAAAGCCCTGGTGCTAGGCTAGAGACGCCACGCGATGGCCAAGTTCAAGACGCGGTTCATTTCCATAGGAGCACGCCATGCAGACACGCCGAATGGTGTTGAAGGTATTGATGATTTCCGGGTTGCTGGTGTCGTCGTCCAGCTTTGCGCAGCCTGGCCGCGGCGGTGGACATGGTGAACCGGGTCACGGTCATGGAAAGGGACCGGGTCATGGCAAGGGCGGACAAGGGCCACACATGAGAAACGGCCCGCCCCATGGGAGACACGACGGCATGCCGCCGGGCCATCGCCCCGGCGGGCCGGGTGCATCGGCCTATGCGCCTGGGCATTGGCGCAAGGGAGATCGGCTACCGCGTGACAGGTATGGCCGGCAATATGTCGTGGACGACTGGCGCGCTTATCGCCTGGCGCCTCCGCCGCGTGGCTATCACTGGATGAGTATTGGGGGCGATTTCCTGCTGGTGGCGATTACGACTGGCGTGATCGCGGAGATCGTGATCGGCGGCCGTTGAGCCGAGGCAGCCAGGCTGGTGGCATGCGCACTTCCGCCGTGCTGCGCGCCTGGCGTTCCCGGCTTTGTTCCTTGTCTTTCGCGGATGCAATAGAATCGTGGATGCCTGCCCTGCAGGCTTCCGCGCTGCCGCAGCCTTCCCGAAACAAAAGGAATACCAATGAGCCGTTACTGGAGTCCGATCGTTCATAAGCTGACTCCTTATGTCCCGGGCGAACAGCCCAAGTCGACCAACCTGGTCAAGCTGAACACCAACGAGAACCCCTACGGGCCGTCGCCGCGCGTGATTGCTGCGCTGCAGGCCGCCGTGGGCGATACGCTCCGCCTGTATCCGGATCCGGGTGCTTCGGCGCTGCGCGAGACGGTGGCGCGCTATCACGGGTTGTCGGCCGATCAGGTGTTCGTCGGTAACGGCTCGGATGAAGTGCTGGCGCTGGTCTTCCAGGCCCTACTGCGCCACGATGCGCCGCTGCTGTTTCCAGACATCACCTACAGCTTCTACCCGGTGTATTGCCGACTCTATGACATCGCCAGCGAAACGGTGCCGTTGACGGATGCCATGGCCGTTGATGTCGATGCCTACGCCAACCGTCCCTGCGGCGGCATCATCCTCGCCAATCCGAATGCCCCGACCGGTATTGCCCTGCCCTTGCCGGAGATCCGCCGGTTGCTCGAACAACATCCGGACCAGGTGGTGGTGATCGACGAGGCGTATGTCGATTTCGGTGCGGAATCGGCGATTGCGCTGATCCAGGAGTTTCCGAACGTACTGGTCGTGCAGACGCTGTCAAAATCGCGCTCGCTGGCGGGCCTGCGCGTGGGTCTCGCCTTCGGCCAGCAGCCCCTGATCGAGGGCCTGAACCGTGTGAAGGACAGCTTCAACTCCTATCCGATCGATCGGCTGGCCTTGGCCGGCGCGATTGCGGCGTACGAGGACGAAGCCTATTTCCAGTCGACCTGCAAGGCCGTGATGTCGTCGCGGGACTGGCTGACGGAGCAGCTTGAAACGCTGGGATTCCGGGTGCTGCCATCGGCAACCAACTTCATCTTCGTGACGCATCCCGAACACGATGCCGCAGCGGTGGCTGCCGGTCTGCGGACACGCAACGTCATCGTCCGGCATTTTTCACTGCCGCGCATCGCGCAATACCTGCGCATCAGCATTGGCACGCAGGAAGAATGTGCGGCCGTGGTCGAGGCCATGCGCGAAGTGCTGGCCGCTGTCCACTAAAACGCATCGCAAATGAACCCATTGAAAGGAGCCTGCGGGCTCCTTTTTGACTGGGCGGGCACGGCAATAGCCATCTGTGGAGTAATGACTATATAATAAGAATGATTTCTATTTACAACGGGTCGTAACATGCTGCTTTCGGAACTGGCGCGCAGCCAGGTGGGGATTGTCGACGCTGTGCATGCGCTTTCAGCGGATGATGTGATTGCACATCGCCTGCGTGATCTCGGCTTTGTTGCGGGAGAGCCGGTGCGGGTGGTTGCAACCAGCCCGTTCGGCGGCGATCCGATAGTCGTCCAGATTGGTTTTACGCGCTTTGCTCTGCGTCACGCGGAGGCTGCCCGTGTTCATTTGCGTTCCGCCTGACCGAGTATGTTGCCCTCTTCCCCTTCGATAACTGGCGCAGCCAGCCGGATTGCACTGATTGGTAATCCCAATTGCGGCAAGACCGCCCTCTTCAATCTGTTGACCGGTGGCCGCCAGAAAGTGGCCAATTACGCCGGCGTCACAGTTGAGCGCAAGGAAGGCCGACTTGTGACGCCTGCCGGCCGCGCCGTGCGCGTCATGGATTTACCGGGCGCCTACAGCCTGGAGGCTGCCAGCCCCGATGAGGCGATCACGCGGGATATCGTCCTTGGCGCACTGCATGATGAGTTCCAGCCGGACCTGCTGGTCTGCGTGGTCGACGCGACCAACCTGCGCCTGCACCTGCGTTTCGCACTGGAGATCCGCCAGCTTGGCCGTCCGATGGTGGTGGCCCTGAACATGAGCGATGCCGCAGCGCGGCGCGGGATTCGCATCGACCGGGCTGCACTGGAAACAGCACTGGGTGTGCCAGTGGTTGAAACAGTGGCCGTCCGCCGGGGTGGCGCAGCTGAGTTGCTGGCGTGCATCGATCGCGCCCTGCCGTCCGTGCCGGCACCGACCTCGCCTGGCGACGGCTTCGATGTGCACCAGGAAGTGAAGCGCGTGCTCGAGGCTGCGGTGACGATGCCGCGTGCCACAGCCGAACTCGATGAGCGCCTGGACCGCGTGCTGCTGCATCCAGTGCTCGGCCTGCTGCTACTGGCCGTGGTGTTGTTCCTGATGTTCCAGGCGGTGTATTCCTGGGCCGAACCGTTGATGGATGGCATCGAAGGCTTGACGGCGACCGCGGGCGAATGGGTCGGCGCAATGATGCCCGAGGGGTTGCTGAAAAGCCTAGTGGTGGACGGGCTGATTGCTGGCGTCGGCGGCGTGGTGGTATTCCTGCCGCAGATCCTCATCCTCTTCCTGTTCATCCTGATCCTTGAGGAATCGGGCTATCTGCCACGCGCCGCGTTCTTGCTGGATCAACTGATGTCGCGCGCGGGGCTGTCAGGCCGCGCCTTCATTCCCTTGCTGTCGAGCTTTGCCTGCGCGATTCCCGGCATCATGGCTGCACGTAGCATCCAGAATCCGCGTGACCGCCTGGTGACGATCCTCGTTGCACCACTCATGACCTGCTCGGCCCGGCTGCCGGTGTATGCGCTGCTGATCGGCGCATTCGTACCGGACCGTACCGTTGGCGGCCTGTTCAACCTGCAAGGCGTGGTGCTGTTCGCGCTCTACGTGGCCGGCATCGTTAGCGCGCTCGCGGTCGCCTACGTCATGAAATGGTACCGGTCCGCACAAGATGCCCATCCGCTACTGCTCGAACTGCCGTCGTATCGTCTGCCGCATCCGCGCGATATTCTGATCGGCCTTTGGGAACGGGCCCGCATCTTCTTGCGGCGCGTGGGCACCATCATCTTTTCGCTGACGGTACTGTTGTGGTTCCTCGCAAGCTTTCCGACGCCGCCCGACGGCTCGACGGTGCCGGCAATCGAAACCAGCTTTGCCGGCATGATCGGCCGCGGGCTGGAAGTGATATTCGCGCCGGTGGGCTTCAACTGGCAAATCTGTATTGCACTCGTGCCGGGCCTGGCTGCGCGCGAGGTGGTGGTGGGTGCGCTGGCGACGGTGTATTCGTTGTCGGGCTCCGAAGACGCCGCCGCCGCCCAGCTCATGCCCATGATCGCCGCACAGTGGCCGCTGGCCACGGCATTTTCGCTGCTGGCGTGGTTCGTGTTTGCACCGCAATGCATTTCGACGCTGGCGGTCATCCGCCGTGAAACCAACTCGTGGAAGATGATGGCGTTCGCCGCCGCGTACCTGACCGGTCTTGCCTATCTCGCCGCGTTTGTGACATACCGTGTGACGCTTGCCTTGAGCTGACATGTACCACGCACTTGAAATCGCCGTTGTTACGCTGGTGGTCGGCATCGCCCTGATGGCGGTGCTGAACCGCTATGCGCGTCCAGTCGTCCGGCCGCTACGCCGCACGCTGGCCCGTGCCCTGATGCGAGCGCCGGCCGGCAGCGCTCGGCATCGCCTCGGCATGCGATTTACCGATGACACTCCTGCAGCAGCCTGTGGCAGCGGATGTGGGGACGATAGCGGCTGCGGCACCTGCGGCTCGTCATCAACGGACACGCCCCACGCCATCAAGATCGTCCGCCATCGCCCCTGAACCGGGCAGCAGAGCGTACCCGTTTCTGCGTAATATTTCTGTATACGCCCTCCGCGTTCTGTTCTGGAACGCATCTTGCGATATTCCTCCTGTTCATTCTGAGGAGTCGCCATGCACACACGGATCACCAAGGCCGTTTTCCCGGTCGCCGGGCTCGGAACGCGCTTTCTTCCTGCCACCAAGGCCAGCCCCAAGGAAATGTTGCCGGTGGTCGATAAGCCGCTGATTCAATACGCCGTTGAAGAAGCTGCAGCAGCAGGAATGACAGAGATGATATTTATTACCGGTCGCTCCAAGCGGGCGATCGAGGATCATTTCGACAAGGCATACGAACTCGAGGCAGAGCTAGCCGCCAAAGACAAGCAGCTCTTGCTGGAAGCCGTGCAGTCCATCAAGCCTCGCAACGTGGAGTGCTTCTATATCCGGCAAGCTGAACCGCTGGGACTGGGACATGCCGTGCTGTGTGCGGAAAAGCTAGTCCGCGACGAGCCGTTCGCCGTGCTGCTGGCCGATGATTTCATCGACGGCAGCCCGCCCGTGCTCCGCCAGATGGCGGATCTTTACTCGCACTATCGTTGCTCCGTACTCGGGGTGGAAACCATCGAGCCGGAGAATAGCCGTTCCTATGGCGTCGTCGACGGTCGCCACTGGGACGACCGCCTGATCAAGCTTGACGGCATTGTGGAAAAACCTCTTCCGGAAGCGGCACCCTCCAATCTTGGCGTGGTTGGCCGTTATATCCTGACCGCGCGTATCTTTGACCATATCCGGGCCCTGCAACCGGGAGCCGGTGGCGAATACCAGTTGACGGATGCCATCCAAAGCCTGCTCGCAGAAGAGCAAGTGCTGGCGTACGAATACGAAGGCCAGCGCTTCGACTGCGGCAGCAAACTCGGCTACCTGAAGGCGACCGTAGAGATGGCATTGCGCCACCCCGAACTTGCCGAAGCATTCGCGGAATATCTCGCCCAACGCAATCTAACGCACCTCCCCGCCAAGACGGGCCCCGCCCTGGTGCGGATCGATCGGCTCGCGGAAGTCGCCTGAGACGTGGCCGGCAGGCGGCTCCGCAGAAACGGGTACACATTACGCGCTTTCAGCGCAGAAAGTAAATCTTTTAAAAGTTATTAAAAGAGATCTTTTCTTAACTTTTTACTTCTCTCCGAAGCAGCGATGGCACGCCTGTGATCCCCAACCTCCATTGAATGTTTCCATAGCGCTCACAGTGCTGAATATCAGCGAGCTCACCCTTATTCAATAATTCGTCCACCCTACTTGATGGGTAAATGTAAATACTGAGTCACCAAGAGCATTGTTGGTTGCGACTCAAAATTTTGCGTATTTCTCTGAATTATTGATTCAAGCGCATGACAATCCGGTGATTCAATGGCACACTGGGCGCGTCCAGGATAAGGACGAATCGATCAATAAAAGGAATGCAATGGCAAACTATCAGGATATTCTCAAGCAAATCGCAGAGTTGCAAAAACAGGCGGAAGAGATCAAGACACGGGAAAAATCATCCGTGATCAAGGAAATTACGGAAAAAATCGCGCAATACGGACTCACCGCTGAAGAACTGGGTTTCAGCAGCAAAGGCGGCAGCGCCGCAAAAAAACCGGTGCGCAAGGTTGCTGTCCGCTATCGCGATGCGGCCGGAAATACTTGGACTGGACGCGGCAAACGCCCGTCGTGGCTGGTGAAAGAACTGGCCAACGGTAAATCGGTGGACGATTTCCTGGTCGGGTAAGACGCTGCATCGCTGGAGCAATGGCCATTGCTCCAGCGATTGCTTACGGGCGGATAACCAGCAAGACCGGCGTTACCAAAGCCAGTCTGGTCCCTCAGTCGTTGAAACCGTCCGGATAAGCCGACTGCCAGCGCCACGAATCCCGGCACATGTCGTCCAATGTCTTTTCTGCGCGCCACCCGAGCAGTCGCTCCGCCAATGCTGGATTGGCATAACAGGTAGCAATATCCCCCGCCCTGCGCGCCACGATTGCATAAGGAATCGGGCGGCCGGATGCCTTCTCATAGGCGGCCACCACATCCAGCACGCTATAACCCTGCCCGGTACCCAGATTGACGGTGATGCCATGGTCCGCGCCTGCCAGATAATCGAGGGCGCGCAGATGACCACGCGCCAGGTCCACTACGTGGATATAATCGCGCACTCCGGTGCCGTCATGGGTCGGATAATCACCACCAAACACGCTGAGGCGCTCGAGCTTCCCCGCGGCCACGCGCGCAACATATGGCATCAGATTATTGGGAATGCCACGTGGATCCTCGCCCAGCAACCCGCTTTCATGCGCCCCCACCGGATTGAAATAGCGTAAGTAACCAATGCGCCACTTTTTATTGGCATACTCGAGGTCGCGCAGAATCTGTTCACACATCAACTTGGTTTGCCCATACGGATTGGTGGCCGACAGGGGAAAATCCTCCAGGATCGGTACCGTATGCGGATTGCCGTAAACCGTGGCGGATGAACTGAATACCAGGGTATAAATCCCGGCGGATTCCATGGCCTGGCACAGCGTCAGTAAACTACCGAGATTATTATCGTAATAAGCCAGCGGCATGGAAACCGATTCGCCAACCGCTTTAAGTGCAGCAAAATGCACAACCGCCTCGATCGCATGGTCACGCAGTATTTGATCCAGCAGCGCGCGGTCGCGCACATCACCCTGTACAAATACCGGTTTCATACCGGTGACCGTCTCGATGCGCCCGAGCACCTTGGGGCTGCTGTTGCAGAGGTTATCGATGCCGACTACCCGATATCCGGCTTGCAGCAACTCAATCCAGGTATGCGTTGCGATATAGCCGGTCGCGCCGGTCAGAAGTACGGTTTGCATGGGTTTACAGGTGCCTGAGAGGATGAGTGATTGTAGCGCAACGCTCAGGCCACCCTCGGTCACTCCGCAGCACGTGCGGGTGGGTGCCCGGCAAGGCGCGCCTGCCAGTCGCGATATGCCTGCACCAGCCGCCACCCCGAGGCCACATCCCGCATGCCGAGCTGGCTGGCAATTTCCTGAGGCGGCAGATCCTGTTCGATCAATAGCGCGCCATGCGAATTCCGCAAGGTCTGGGGCGACGCCCGCTCGCGCCTTGTTGAGAGAATGCCGGCTCCGTCCAGCCAGTGCTCGATACGCCGGTAGATCGAAGCGGCGTGCATGGCGCGGCCGGTGATGTTTGCAGGAAACAGCCAGCCTCCTTGCGTGCCGGCCGTTGCGCGCAGCGCGACCCAATGACGCAGTACCCCGGCAGCGAATGGCAGAACGACGGCCTGCCGTACCTGACCTTGTCTGCCGCGCGGTACAGTGATCTTGCTGCAGTCCGGCGCCAATGCCTCCAGCGTGAGCGCGCGGGCTTCTCCAACCTTGAGCCCGGCGCCCAGAAACACGGCGACCAACGCGGCGTCACGGCTGGCTTTCCAATCCGTCACACGGGTTGAATGAGCGCCCTGGCGTCCATCGGGCACCTGCAGCAGGATAATCAGATGCTCGATTTCCGCTGGCGCAAGAAACGCAGTCGGATCGTTATCACCTTCCGCGAGCCGCTCTCTGACGGCGCGGCTCGCAGGGTTGTGAGACGCTGCCTGAATATGCTGCAAATGATGAAACACACGCTCGATCAAACGGGCGTACCGATACCGATGCCGCTTCTCCAATCCGCCATCGTCAAGAAATTCACCAATATGGTGCGCTTGCCATCGTGGCAGCGCGAGCTTGCGTTCACCTGTCCAGCGCAACCATTTACGCCACATCGCTCCATAGACGGTTGCCGTGCTGGCGCGGAATCCCTGCATGGCCAACCAGTGCTCAAATGCCTGTTCAGGCCGCTGCAGCCAATCTTCCAGGTTTGGATCGAAGAGGCCGGAGCCCCCCATTATTTGCGAGTCAGGCATGATGTGGGCGAAACAAACGAACGGCGGTTAATTGCATTTTATGTCCTGCCACCCAAACTGGCAATGTCTGTTCCGCACCACACTTTCACCACAATGGAGCAGCGACTGGTGCATTGCACAAGAATGCTGCTATACTTAGGGTAATCCCTAAGAGGGAAATCCCTAGGTCAACGGACCGGGGCAACTTTAAGGAGTGCTTACCATGCAAACCCGCCAAGACGTCAAACTCACTGACCAACTCGAACGTGAACTGATCGCCCGCGAACTGAACGGTGACTTCCGTGACATGGCCGATCGCGACACGTCGCTCGCCGGCCTGTGGAACACGCTGCACGGTTTCGTGGCGCGTCTGCAGGCAGTCGCGCGCAAGGCCAACATCGCCTACGTGAACGGCTAAGTTTCGGCAGCGCCGATCCAGCCATCCAGGCACGTGTCGCCTGCCTCACCCGAGGCGCAAATCGCACCGATGCTGCGACAACGTACTGACTGATCCAGCCAGTCGCTACCCGGCGCGATGACTATGTCCGTCCTCCCTGAGGGGAGGCACGGACACCTTTCTTTCCCCTCCCCGCTCCACGACCACGCTCTCTGCCGCCATACCGCAGCCGGCAGTCATGCGCACCCGCGTCGCGGCGTGCGTCAGTGCTGACAGTTATCTGTCACTCCGGGAATTCCACGCCTTGTGCATGCCCAGCCGCCTCTCTACAATCGGTGTGCCATGACCAGCACCTTGGCTATGGCACACCAGCAACCAGTTTTGCCCGTCATCTGCAGGCAGGATCGGCATCATCCGGGCAAAAAGACCCGCGAGAGCCCCAGATGAAACGTCGTTCCTTTCTATTGAAGGCATCGGCAGCCGCCGTGGCCGGTACGGCCATGGCAGCCTGCAGCAAGAAAGAGCAGGCTCCAGCGCCTTCCGCAGCCCCCTCGGTGACGACCGGCAACCCAGCCATCGAGTGGCGACTGGCCTCCAGTTTTCCCAAGTCGATCGACACCATCTACGGTACGGCCGAGCTCTTCGCCAATCGGGTCAAGAGCCTGACCGACGGCAAGTTCAATATCAAGATCTTCGCCGCAGGCGAAATCGTGCCGGGCCTGCAGGTACTCGACGCCGTGCAGAACGATACCGTTCAGGTCGGCCATACCGCAGGGTATTACTACTACGGCAAGAATCCGGCCATGGCCTTCGATACGACGGTTCCCTTCGGCCTCACCACACGCCAGCAGAACGCGTGGATGCTGCAGGGCAACGGCATGAAGCTGATGCGGGAGTTCTTCAGCGATTACAACATCGTCAATTTCCTGGGCGGCAACACCTCCGCACAAATGGGCGGCTGGTTCCGCAAGGAAATCCGCACCGTGGCCGACCTCCAGGGGCTCAAGTACCGGATCGCCGGTTTTGCCGGCGCCGTGCTCTCGCGCCTGGGCGTGGTGCCGCAGCAGATCGCCGGGGGCGACATTTATCCGGCCCTCGAAAAAGGCACGATCGACGCGGCCGAATGGGTCGGCCCGTATGACGACGAGAAGCTCGGGTTCCAGAAGGTTGCGCCTTACTACTACTATCCCGGCTGGTGGGAAGGCAGCGCGCAGCTGTCGTTCTACGTGTCGGCAAAAGAATGGGCCAAGCTGCCGCCGCTATACCAGGCGGCCATCGAAACCGCATCGCTTGAGGCCCATACGCAGATGACGGCCAAGTATGACCACGTCAATCCGCAAGCCCTTGCCCGGCTGCTGGAAAACGGCGTGAAACTTCGCCCGTTCTCCCGGGAAATCCTTGAGGCGTGTTTCAAGGCCACGCAGGATGCCTATGCGGAAGAGCGCGAGAAGAACCCGGCATTCAAGAAGATCTTCGACGACTGGCGCGTATACCGCAACAATGAAGCCGCCTGGTTCAACGTCACGGAGCAGGCATTCGCGCAATTCAGCTTCCAGCACAAGCTGTAGGCCGCAGGACAGTCACCGAGGCTACCGACCGCATGTGGCGGTCATTTCAACCAGGAGGCGCCATGGCCGCTCTCATGGGACTATCACGGGCCATCGATGCCCTGAGCGAAGCCGTGGGCCGCTGGACCAGTTGGCTGGTTTTGCTGGCCGTGCTGATCTGCGCGGGCAACGCGCTGATTCGCTACAGCCTGCATATCAGCTCGAATGCATGGCTGGAACTGCAGTGGTACCTGTTCGCAGCAATCTTCCTGCTCGGAGCGGGCTACACGTTGAAGCGCGATGAACATGTACGCATCGATGTCGTCACCGGGCGCTTTCCGGAGCGCGTGCGGGTCTGGATCGATATCGGCGGGCTGTGCCTGTTCCTGCTGCCCATCAGTGCCGTCATCCTGTGGTTTGCCGCACCCTATGCATGGGACGCTTTCGTATCTGGCGAAAAATCCGGCAATGCCGGAGGTCTGGTGCGCTGGCCCGCGAAATTCCTGATTGTTGCCGGATTTGTCCTGTTGATCCTGCAGGCGCTCTCCGAACTGATCAAGCGCATCGCCTACCTGCGGGGCCAGCTGCCTGCTGCGATGTTCGGCCGCGCCGCCAATGGGCTGGCAGACGACGCGCCTTCCCCCTCCAACGACTTGCAACCGTGAGCGCGCGCCAGCCATGACGGAATTTCTCATCGCGAACATGGCGCCGATCATGTTCGTCTCGCTGGTGCTCTTTCTGCTGTCGGGTTTTCCCATTGCCTTCGCCCTCGCCGCGAATGGTCTGTTGTTCGGCTTCCTCGGCATCGAGCTGGGCCTGTTGCAACCAGCCTTGCTGCAAGCGCTGCCGAACCGCCTGTTCGGGATCATCGAAAACGACACGCTGCTGGCCATCCCGTTCTTCACCTTCATGGGCCTGATTCTCGAGCGTTCGGGCATGGCCGAGGACCTGCTCGATACCATCGGCCAGCTGTTCGGCCCCATCCGAGGCGGACTGGCCTATGCGGTGGTATTCGTCGGTGCACTGCTGGCGGCCACTACCGGCGTCGTGGCCGCCTCGGTCATTTCAATGGGCCTGATCTCGCTGCCGCTCATGCTGAAGTATCAGTACGACAAACGCCTGGCGACCGGCGTCATCGCCGCATCAGGGACGCTTGCGCAGATCATTCCGCCGTCGCTGGTCCTGATCGTGCTCGCCGACCAGCTTGGGCGCTCGGTTGGCGATATGTACAAGGGTGCATTCATTCCTGGCATGCTGCTGGCCGGGCTGTATATGGCGTATGTTTTCATCGTCAGCATGATCCGGCCGGCGGCGGCCCCTGCCCTGCCGCCCGAGGCGCGCATCTTCCGCGAGGCGGATGGCCGTTCCGGCGTGCGCTCGGTCCTGGTGCTGGCAGCCCTCGCCACGGCCACTGGCATCGTCACTGCGTTGCGCTACAAACCCGGCGGGCCGCTCGACGAGCGCCTGGTCGTCGCCATCGGCGCGGGCATTGCCCTCGCCTTCTGCATCGCGGTTGCCAACCGGGTGCTGCACCTGAATCTGCTGTCCAGGATGGCGGAGAAAGTCACGTTTGTCCTGATTCCGCCACTGGCGCTGATCTTTATCGTGCTAGGCACCATCTTTATCGGCGTGGCCACCCCAACGGAAGGCGGCGGCATGGGCGCATTCGGCGCGCTAGTGCTGGCGCTGGCCAAGAGGCGCCTGGCAATGCCATTGCTGCGGCAAGCCATGGAGTCGACCTTGCGGCTGTCGGCCTTCGTCATTTTCATCCTGATTGGCGCACGCGTCTTTTCGCTGACCTTCTATGCCGTCGATGGCCACCTGTGGGTCGAACACCTGCTGACTGCCCTGCCGGGTGGCCAGCTTGGCTTCCTGGTCGTAGTGAACATCCTGTTCTTCCTGCTCGCCTTCTTCCTCGATTTCTTCGAGCTGGCCTTCATCCTGATTCCGCTTGTCGGGCCGGTGGCCGACAAGCTCGGCATCGACCTGATCTGGTTTGGCGTGCTGATTGGCGTCAACATGCAGACGTCATTCATGCACCCGCCGTTCGGCTTTGCTCTGTTCTACCTGCGCTCCGTCGCCCCGCGCACCGTCAAGACCAGCGACATCTACTGGGGCGCGGTACCGTTTGTCGTCATCCAGCTCATCATGGTGGCGCTCATCATCGCCTTCCCTGCGCTGGTCAGTGTGGACAAGCACGCGCAACAGGACCGTTCGGTCGTGCGGGAACTGCAGTTGGGGGGAGATCGGAACCAGGAACGTGGCAGCGAAACACCGCGCGAATTGTCGTTGCCTCCGGCGGGCAACCAGGGAAATAGCGCGAGCGCGCCGAGTTTCGAATTTACGACGCCACGGCAATAACGGAAGCCGCATGCCCCGGATCACCGGGGCATGGACAGATGCACGCTGGCGCATGCCAGCGGATAGATTTCCAGCGGTGTCAGGCCTTGTTCAACGGCGGCGAGGAAGATCCTGCGCCGCCCGATGACCCGCCCGCACCGCCTGCAGTAGTACCACCATCCGCCGCGGGTGCGGCAGGCGCTCCGGCATCGCGCGTCAATCCAGCTGGCTGACTGGCGCCGCGCCGCCCGGCGCTTTCGTCAGGAATGGCATCGTTGGCCTGGAGGAACGCGGTGATCTCGGGACTCAAATGCTTCGGCACCATGAAGACATCCAGCCCCAGGGCATTGCAGGCCGACACGAACGTCGACATTCTTGGATCCGCCTGCCCCGACTCCGCACGCAGATAGGCCTCGCGAGAAATTCCCGCGCGTTGGGCCACTTCCTCTTGTTTGAGGCGGCGTGACTTACGCACTGCGCGCAATTGCTTGAATAGCTCACTCATGATGTGTGTCCCTGTTGCGCGGCTGCTCCTGGCAGCAACGTCCGCTCAAAAAACCATGTGTGGATCACATGCCCGGTCGAGCATCTTGCTATGCACACGGCAAGGGAAGCGTGCGCGATATTTCGTGCCCGTATGTGGACAATAGGACGTTTCAGGGAAAATCACAACGCTGGCAAACACTCAGATGTACTCTACCGTTACAGCGGTTACACGCGTGAAACATCAAGCTATCGCGGTGACAGAAAACGGGTCGGGTCGATCGGTTTTCCGTCACGGCGGAACTCGAAGTGGAGTTTCACCCGATCAGTATCGGAACTGCCCATTTCCGCGATTTTCTGGCCGCGCGCCACGGTCTCCTGCTCGCGCACCAGAACCTGCTCGTTGTGGGCGTAGGCAGACAGATAACGATCGTTCAGCTTGAGGATGACGAGGTTGCCATAACCGCGCAGCGGCCCGACATGGATGACACGCCCCTCGTGCGCCGCCAGGACCGGCTCGCCGCGTTCACCAGCGATGTCGATGCCGCGGTTCGATTTGCCATCGTAACGCCCGATGACTTGCCCGCGCGCCGGCCACTGCAACGAGAAACCCGCGCCAAGTTCACCCGCCGCCGCGTTCTCCCCCGCGCCTGCGGCTGCCGGCGGCACCGTCGCCACTGGCGTCGTGGCAGAACCCTCACCACTACTGGCCTGCGCTGTCGGCGGCGCAACCCGCAAGACCTGCCCCTCCTCGATGCGGTTCGCGTCAACCAGGTTATTCCAGCGCACCAGGTTGGCCACGCGCTGGCCGTGCTTGGAGGCGATCCGGTACAGCGTATCGCCGCGCTGTACGCGGTAGTGGCCGGGCTCCACCGGCCCGGAAGACAAGGAAGAACAGGCTGTCAGCACAGCCAGGAGGCTCGCCGGCAGAGCCATGCGGCAGGCCACCAGAATACGGGACGACATCAGGGTCATAACTCTCCAAACCGGTTGGGGCGGATCGGTCGACGTGCGCGCGCACGTGGGACAGGCTGGACCGATCAGAGCGCAGGGAAACGTGAAATACGGGCACACCGCATCTTGGCGGCAACCAAGCCGTTATGGTACCGCACACCTTTTCCGGGCCGCCGGGCAGCAGGCTGACGCCCCGCCACTTGCAGCGGGTACCTCGCGCAGCCGGGCCGAGCTTCGCCGGTGATGGAATCAGGATGGGTCAGCCGAAGCAGGTACCGCCACGCTGCCGCCCGCCTCGGTCCGCGAACCGGGTACCGGCTGGTTGCCTGCACCGTAGTAGGTAAAGGCGACCGACATCTTGACGCGCTCGCCCTCATTGCGGCCGGCACTGTGAAACAGTCTGCTGTCGAACAGCAGGACGTCGCCGGCCTGCAGGGGGACTTCCATCGCCCGCGCCACCAGCGCCGCACTGTCCGGGTGCGACTCGACCAGGAAGCTCAGGGAATCGAGCTGGCCAGGTGCCAGCGCAACCTGATGGGAACCAGGAATGACACGTAATGCCCCATTTGTCGCATCTTCCGGACCCAGCGCCAGCCAGGCCGTGATCAACTGTGGTTGCACAAAGGACCAGTAGCGGTTGTCGCGATGCCAACCCGTCGCCGTTCCGTAACGCGGGTGCTTGGTCATCACCGCATTGTGGTGCGCCAGCGTCAAATACAGCGGCGCGCCCAGCAATTGCCTTACTGGGTCACACACTTCCGGTGCGAAGGCCCAGTCGCGAAACACCGCGCCGCGTCCAAACGTACCACGCAACCGCCGCACGGTCGTACCGCCCTCGGCGGCACGGCTGGGGGGCGCGCCCGGGTAGCCGAGATCGGCTTCGTATTCGAGCGGCGGTATATGGTTCTGCAACTGGGCGCCGGCCGCCGCCGCAAGTGCCGTGCACGTGGCCGGACTGGCGCGGTGCGGCAGAACAAGGAAACCATCAAGATCGAAGCGGGCGACCTGGTCGGGAGTCAACGCGCAGGAAACAGGGGGATTCATAAGAGGTCTTGTCGTGGTAGCGACAATATAGCGCATTGCCCCTTGGCACGGGTGCAGGCATCATCCACCCGGCCCTGCAACTGGCCCGCCCGGCAGTCTCACGCAACGGTCATTGCACGACATGCCTCTGCACAACTCCGGCACGCCTGGGCACATTGCTGGCAATGCGCTGCTTCATGGCGCGCGCATTCGGCCGCGCACAGATCGCAGATACCGGCGCACAAGGCACAGATCTCGCCAAGCAGCAGACCCCGCCGCGCCATCACCGCGGCGGCGGTACGGCAAAACGTGGCGCAATCGATATTGTGCCGGATACAGGTCGCCATGGCGTTGGCCTGGCCTTCGGACAGGCACGCCGCCGCGCAGTGATCGCAGGCGACCGCACAGCCATAGCACGCGCGAATACATTGCTGGAGCGTTTCCGTTTGCATGGGTTCCTCCTTGCGAGCAGGTATGAAATCGATGCTCACTGACAAGCAAGTCCGGGACCGTCTTGCGGAATACCTCGACGGCGGCAATCCAGCGCAGCCCGCGTCGCGACAATCAGTGGAAGAAGAACGCGACGATGTAAAAAATGCCGGTAACAGATGCACCGGCCGCTACAACGCAGGCGTGCCGGACGCCTTGCGCCGGCTCGGCCTCTTCAACGGCAGGCGGCCCGGTTCACTGACCGGGCCGCCGCACCTGAAGAACGAAGAACAGCCACCAGGGCTGCCCAAGGCTCAAGCCGCCTGGAGTGTTTCCACCACGGAAAGGGCCTGGGCCATGCCCGCCTGGGCCGACGCCTCGCCCAGTGCCAGACCTTCGGCGCGCACGACGGTGACATCGGTGATGCCGATGAAGGCCAGCATCTGTTTGACGTGCGGCACCATGAAATCGGCTGCCGCAGCAGGACCGCTGCTGTAGATGCCGCCCGTCGCCGCCAGGATGATGGCGTGCTTGCCGGTCACCAGGCCCACGGGGCCGTCGGCGGTGTAGCGGAACGTCCGGCCAGCCTGCAGGACGTAGTCGAACCACGTCTTGAGTTGTGCGGGTACGCCGAAGTTGTACATGCCGGTAGCGATGACCACGGTATCGGCCGCCTGCAATTCGTCGATCAGGGCCGTGACCCGATCCGCCTGGGCTTGCTGCTCGGCGGATCGGCCATCCGCTGCCGAGAACAACGCACCCAGCAGGGCGCCATCCAGCGGCGGCAACGGGTCGGCACCCACATCGCGTGTGGCGACGACGTGCCCGGCGGCCTGCACCTGCGCTTTCAGGCGTGCCGCCAGTTGACCGGAAGCCGAAGCTTCGCCACGCACACTGCTCTCAATAAACAAATACTTTGACATTTCGATCTCCATCTGAATCAGCTTGTATGGTTGAACTATAGGGTTTCGCCATCCATGCTGGTTGGGCATCGATTGAATTAATTCATCAAATTATTTGACTATCTGTGCAGCCGCGGAGGCACGGCCGTGCGGACACTGGCGCTCGCGCCGTGCACGGTGGGTGGGATCGGACGTCTCACCGCATGCCCTTGGCAGCACCTTTACCGCGAATACGCGGTGGCGACATCTCCGGCCCGATGCGTGGATATGAGACAAGTGAATTGCCAGGCGTACGCGTGCAGCGTGCACGCTACCGGTGACCGGAAGCCTCGTCCGCCCCGGCATCGCGATCCCATGACAGCTGCCCGTGGCTCGCCTCGGTCATGCGGTGCATGAAGTCGGCAACGTCCCCCTCGGGTAGCGCGAATTCGAACTCAACCACGCCACCATGGGCAACACGCAACAGTTCAGCGCCCGCCGCTTCGAGGCTGCGACGCAAGACGCCTTCGAACGCGTATGGCACGCTGCAACCCACCGTACGCTTGCGCACCAGGAGCACTTTGTCGGCCTCCAGCAGCGCCTGTGCAACGGTATCGGTATAGGCGCGCACCAGGCCGCCCGCGCCCAGCTTCACGCCGCCGAAGTAGCGCACCACCGTCGCGAGCACGCCTTCGAGATCATGATGGCGCAGCACATCGAGCATTGGCCTACCCGCCGTTCCGCTCGGCTCGCCATCGTCGACTGCCGCCGATTCACCGCCTGCCATCAAGGCCCAGCACACATGCGCCGCGCCAGGGTGGGCCGCGCGCAAGGCGCTCACACGCTGCAAGGCAGCCACACGACCAGCCACCGGTTCGACACAGCCGATGAACCGGCTCTTGCGGATCTGCAGATCGCTATGCGCAGGCGCGGCAAGGGTCAGAGGCATGCCGTCGCTTGCCGCTTATCGTGCAGAGCAGAAACGCGACGCCAGCTGGGCCAGGGCGCCATTCTCCGTGACGGGCCGCGCCTTGCCACCCGGGTAGCGGAACGTCATCAGCGGCTTGCCGGCCGCATAGCGCTTGCCGAACAGCGACTGCTCGAAGACGGCATAGGTTGACGACAGGCAGTCGAACACCACGCGCTTGAGCGACGAACGGATGGTCTCGCCGTGCGCGGTGCGTATCACGCCATCGTCACCGGCCGCCGATGGCAGATTGCGCATCAGGACCAGTCCCAGCTTGGTGCCATCGTGGACGACCGACTGGCGATCGAGATAGAGCACACGCCCGGTCGGACCCATCCACGACATCCAACGTTCAGGGTTGGGATTACCCGTGGCAGCCGGCGCCACCAGTTCGCACCCTGACTGCGCACGCCCCAGGAACGCCACGCCGCCATCTGGCGTGTGGCACAGAGACAATGCAGAACGCGGCGTCGCGGCGGTATCGGCCGCCATTGCGGGGCTGGCAAGCCCTCCTGCCGACAAGACAACACAGCAAACAACACGACGGACAGAGAACATGGCGGGACTCCGGCAACATGGCAATATGGGACGATGACGGCACGCTGAGGCCATCGCATGAACGCCATTTTAACGGCAAGCGCAAATCACACCTGCATCCGGCCCCGGCAATGCGCATGAATTGGGTGCACAATACCGCCTTCGCCGCTCGAGTCTGCCTCCCGTTCACCGCTTCATGACTGTCGTTTCCTTTATCGCCGATGTTGTGCTGGGCGCGGCCCTTGGCGTGATGGGCGGTCTCTTTGGCATCGGTGGCGGCGTGATCGCCATCCCGGTCCTGGGCCTGGTGTTCGGCATGAATCAACCCCTGGCGCAGGGTACGGCACTGGTCATGGTCGCGCCCAACGTGATCGTCGGTTTCTGGCAGTATCACCGGCGCAACCACCTGGACATGCGCATGGTCGCGCTCCTCTGCCTGTCAGCCATCCTGTTCACGTATCTGGGCGCCCGCATGGCCACGGTGGTCGATGCCGATGCGCTGCGCACCGCCTTTGCCTTTTTCCTGATCGCGCTTACCGCTTTCTTCGCGTGGCGGTTGCTGCGCGGCCGCGCCACGCGGGCGCGAGTCGTTCTGGCAAGGCCCTGGGCCATCGTGGTCGGCATGCTTGGCGGCCTGACCTCCGGCCTTTTCGGTGTCGGCGGGGGCGTCATTGCCGCGCCAGCACTGACCGGCCTGTTCGGTGTGACACAAGCCGCCGCACAGGGTTTTTCGCTTGCCCTGGTGTCACCGGGAGCCCTCGTGGCATTGGGAACCTATGCCGCAGCCGACCTGGTCGACTGGCATACCGGTATTCCGCTGGCGCTGGGCGGCATACTCAGCATTCCGTGGGGTGTCGCGCTCGCCCATCGCCTGCCGGAGCGCAAACTGCGATTGCTGTTCTGCGGGCTGCTGCTCACCACGGCGCTGCTCATGCTGCAATCCCGCTGACAGGTTATCCGCACAGCGGGACTGGATATTGCTTGCCGAACCTGCAGGCAACGTTTTAAAGTCTTTGCAGCGGTCACGCGCTGCATCCTAAACAACAAATAACGAAAACCAGGAAGGTCACTATGTTCGCCCAACGTCCCGCCCAGTTGCGCCACTGGCTCGCCGCCGCCGTGCTCGGCGCTACAGCCACCGCCGCGCAGGCGGATCCATTCGTCCCCGTACCGGCCGTACAGGTCCTGGTCGGCCGCGATGCCGGCAAGGATATCGACAAGACGGAACTAAACCTGATCTGGGATACCGGCTGGAAATGGGGCAACCCGCAAGGCTGGCAACTGAATCTCGATGTGGAGCTGGCGCTGGCGCACTGGAATGCCAAGAGCGGCACCAATCGCCGCAACCTCTTCGAGGCCGGTGTTTCACCGATGTTCCGACTGGAGTATCGCGGTTGGAGCGTAGTGCCCTACCTTGAGGCCGGTATCGGCGTACGCGGTCTCTCGCACACCAGTGTGTCGGACGAGCATCGCTTCAGCACCGCCTTCCAGTTTGCCGACACGATCGGGGTCGGCGTTTCCATGGGCGACCGGCAGCAGTTCGCGCTCGGCTATCGCTTCCAGCACATCTCCAACGCCAACATCAAGCGGCCGAATCCCGGCGTCGACTTCAGCCAGGTGTACCTGCGCTACCGTTTCTGAATATGTCAGTACGCGGGAACGACAGGCGGCGTCATTCCGCCTGTTGCAACATCGCGAAGGCATCATAGGTCGCGCAGCAACCCTTGCCCTTGCGCTTGGCCGCATACATGGCGATGTCCGCACAGCGGAGTAGCGACTGCGCATCGGTGGCATGATTTGGAAACAGTGCAATCCCGGCACTCGCCTCGAGCCGCACGCTACCGCTACCGATCACGATCGGCTGTGCCAGCTCGTCAAGCAAACGGTCCACCGTCTGCTCGACCGCCACGCGGGACTCGCAGCGTGTCAGTACCAGCACGAATTCATCGCCACCCACGCGCGCCACGGTATCGTGTCCGCGCATGGAAATCCGCAGCCGCTTGGCGGCGACCTGCAGCACCACATCGCCAACGCCATGGCCATGGCTGTCGTTGATGCTCTTGAAATTGTCGAGATCAATGAAGACAACCGCCACCGTCTCGCGTGAACGACGCGCGGCGTTCAGCGCAACGAACAGCCGGTCCTGCAGCAGACGCTGGTTGGGCAAGTCTGTCAGCACATCGTGGAGGGACAGATGCCGCGCCTGCTCCTGTTCGCGCCGACGGGCAGTGATATCGAGATGCGTGCCAGCCGCGCGCGTCGCCTCGCCTGTCGCGCTACGCGCCACGACGCGGCCCCGGCCCAATACCCAGCGCCAGTCGCCTGCGCGGGTCCGCATGCGATACTCGGCTTCGAAACGGTCGGTTTCGCCGCGCACATGTGCCTCGAACGCCTTGGAGACACGCCCGATATCGCCAGGATGGACAAGATCACGCCACGCCCCCAGCTTGGCCGGCAGCTCATCCGGCTCGTAACCGAGCATGGTGTACCACTGGCGGTTGAGCACCATCGCTCCCGTCCGCAGGTCGCAGTCCCACGCACCCAGGCCCGCGCTTTCCAGCACGAGCGTCAGGCGCTGCTCGGCCTGACGCAACGTCAGTAATTCTTCATGACGGGCACTGATATCCTGGAATTGCAGGATGCGCGCGGCTGGCGCATCATTGGCATCCAGCAGGACGCAGGTTACTTGCACCCAGACCGGGTGACCGAGGCGATGACGCCAGCAGGTAACAAGGGAAACACCGGGCAACAGGCCGGCCATGGAGGGGTCGGGAGGCGCATCCTGGTGGTGGTCGTCGTCCGGGCATGCCAGACAACGCAGGGACAGGCCGACGAGTTCGGATTCATCGTAGCCGAGCATCGCGCAACCAGCCGGATTGACGAAACACAAGGTACCGTCGAGCGCCAGCCCGGCAATGCCTGCGGGCAACTGCCGATATATCGCTTCATACCAGGACTGCTTTTGCTTCATGCGACCCGCCAGCCCGAATCCCGCGCGGTTACCCGCGCCCCCAAGGTGCCGTGACCTTAGCGCCAAACTATGACGCTGGCACAGTCAATATGCCGTATCTATTTCCTAAATCGATACAAAGATGATCTAAGAAAATTTAATCTCTTAATTAAGAGATATTTAATGTACCGATCATACCACCGTACTGGGAAATTTCTTACCACTGACGCTGCAATCGCACACCAAATGACGTACCCGGGCCCATCACCATAGCGTCGCCAGACAAGGCGGAAAAATTGATGGGATTAAGCGGATCGGACAAGCGGCTGTAGCTGTAGTATGCGTGAATCGAACCGTCGCCCTGCGTCTTCCCGAAGGTCCAGCTCGGCGCAACGGTGAAGGTGGTGCGATTGGCCGAGGCCGCTTCTGCTGCCAGCCGGTCGTGCGCCACCTGCAGGGCCACCTGGAACACTCGATCCAGTGCAAACACCGGACGTGCACTGAGCGATACCCAGCGCGCCTCGCCATCATTGGAGCGGTCGACCTGCATGGCAGCGCCGAGCGTGCCTGACAAACCCGCCGGAAATTTCCAGTCAAGCGTATCGGCAACCCGCCAACGTTCCAGCGATGTCGCATCCTGCCAATCCTGCAGCGGTCCAGGCAGGCCGCCGCCACCCCGCTGGATGGCCAGGCGATTGGTCGCGGCCAGCACGTCTTCCTGGCGGTGCATGGCCGACAGCCACCAGCCACGCGGAGTCGGTTCGGCCAATCCGTCTTCCAGCACTCCGCCAATCCGCGTCATGCCGAGTTGCAGCGTCCCGCCGGTATTGGCAGGAATATCGACGATGCGGAAATGATGGTAGGCCGGCACGATACCCAGCGTGGTATTGGCCGCTTCCGCATAGGTGTAGTTAAAGCGCAGCGGACCGAACAGGTGCATGCGCTCCAGGCCGGCGCTCATGGCCGGAATGCCGCCCGGTTGCTCGCCCGTGCTGGGCATGTGCGCCACCGCCGGACGACGGCCAGCCCACAGCGTGCCGCCATTGAACAGGTCCAGGCCCGAGACCTCGCCGTATAGCTGCGGCAGGGCCACGGCCGGATCCACCGGCACTGCTGCGCCGTCGTGGGCAGCAGCGGGCGCATGTCCCTCCACCACCACGCGCACGGTCACGCCATCGTCGAGCTCCACCAGACGCCGCTCCATGCGGGCCGAGCCTGACGCCGGCGCATTCGCACATCCGCCGGGCCGCGCGCATAGTCCGTATACCGAATGGATCCGCTGCGTGCGCGCCGAGCGTGCAATGGCCTGGGCAATCGCGCTATCGGGCTCCGGCACATGCCAATCCGCTTCCGCCTCCGGCACCTCGATGCCGGACAGCGCGCATCCCCCGGTCACCGAGATGGCACCGAGACAGAACGAGACAATCCACGGGAAGGCAACACGCTGGCGGAATCCGCCTTTGACGACCACAGACATGCAACATGCACCACTGACGACCAGCAACAGTCCGTCAGTATCGACATCCACCCATGACAGTGCAATCGCCGTTACAAATTCACGCTGGCGCCATACGGGCGGGCACAGCTAGCTGTGCTTACAGGCGCGCCGACGGTGACTGATCGAGCAGCGCCCGGAACGCGGTCGCGGCCGGTGACAGCGGGCGGTCCTTCAACTGCAGCACGAACAGCGGTCGTGACACGCTCTCGTCCTTGCGATAGGGCACACGCATGACGCGCTTGAGCGCGATCAGATCGGCCACCATCATCGCCGGCAGCAGCGCAATTCCTGCGCCCTCCGCCACCACACGCGCAATGGCCGCATTGCTGCCGATCTCCACCGTATGGCGCGGCGTCACGCCATGCTCCCGAAGAAACCGGTCCGCCACCTCGCGCGTTCCCGAGCCCGGCTCGCGCAACAACCACACATTGGCGCTCAGATCGGCGGGAGCCACGCGCCGGCGCGCCACGAGCTCCGATCCGGCCGCGGCTACCAGCAGCAAGGCATCGTCATGCCAATGTGTCGACGCAATGCGCGGATCCTCGACCGAGCCTTCCACCACGGCGAGATCGAGATGGCAGTCGAGCAAGGCCTGACTGATGGTATGTGTGTTGCCGATCCGGAGATCAGGCGGCACCTCCGGAAAGCGGCGCATGAAAGCCGACAGGTAACGCGGCAACCAGAAACCGCCGACCGTCGTACTCGCGCCGATGGTCAGCGAACCACGCTGCAATCCAACGCGGGCCCGCACGTCTTCGAGCGCCACGCGCTCCAGCGCAAAGATGCTGCGTGCATGCTCGTGCAGCGCACGGCCCGCCTCGGTGAGGTGCACGCCACGCACCGGCCGCGCGCCGCGTTCGATGAGCGCAAGATCGAGTTGCCGCTCGAGTTCCCGTACCGCCTTGGATACCGCGGGCTGGCTGATGAACAGCGTCTCGGCGGCCTTGGAGAAGCTTTGGGTGTCGACCACCGTATAAAAGATGCGCAGCAGGTGCAGATTGAGAGCCATAACCTGAACTCATGGAAATGGTAAAAAGATGTATTGGATATATAGCACGGCCCTTCCTAGACTGGCAGCAATTCCACTCTCTTTTGCTGCCGTCCATGTCTTCCGCCCAGAGTTCCTCGTTCGACCCGTCACATCAATCGCCCTACCGCATCTGGCTCGATGGTGCATGGTGGCGCGGGCTTGCGCTCACGGGTGCGCTGGCTGCCACCGCACTGTGGCTGGCCGGCACCGCCTGGGTCAAGGCGACCGGCCTGAGCGGGCTTACGCTGGCCATCCTGTTTGGCCTGCTCGCCGGCAACACCATCTTTCCGCACATGGCCAGCCAGACTGGCGCAGGTGTGGATTTCAGCAAGAACCGCCTGCTGCGCGCCGGCATCGTGCTCTATGGCTTTCGGGTAACGTTCCAGCAGATCGGCGACGTGGGATTGGCCGGATTGCTGATCGATGTCCTGATGATCGCCGGTACCTTCACGCTGGCCCTGCAGCTCGGCACGCGCGTGTTCGGCCTGGATCGCCAGACAGCTACGCTGATCGGGGCTGGCAGTGCCATTTGTGGCGCAGCCGCGGTCATGGGGACCGCACCGGTGATCAAGGCCCCGGCCCACAAGGTGGCCGTAGCCGTGGCGACCGTCGTAGTCTTCGGCACGCTCGCCATGTTCCTGTATCCGGTGCTGCAGACACTGCTGCAATTGCCCGAGCACGTCTATGGGGTGTATGCCGGCTCTACCATCCATGAAGTTGCGCAGGTTGTGGTCGCGGGCAAGGCAATCGGTGAACACGCGACCTCGAGCGCGGTGATCGAAAAGATGCTGCGCGTCATGATGCTGGCGCCCTTTCTTCTGCTGCTGGTCCGCGTACCCGGCATGCGCGATCCGCAGCGCGCCGCCGGAAGCGTGACGATTCCGTGGTTTGCCGTACTGTTCATCGTGGCGTGCGGCGTGCATTCGACAGGACGGATTCCTGCCCCAGCGGTCGATCTTCTGGTGCAGCTCGACAACATCCTGCTCGCCATGGCCATGGCCGCGCTCGGACTGCGCACGCAGGTCAGCGCAATCCGCGCCGCCGGCGTCCGGCCGCTCCTGCTGGCTGCCTGCCTGTTTGCCTTTCTTGTGATCGGCGGCCTCGGCATCAACCTTGGCGTGCACTGGCTGTTTGGCGCTACAGCAGTTCCTCTGGCGTAATCGGCCCAAGCAGTCGAATCGACCAGCGCTTCCAGAAGGAGGTTTCCGGCTCGGTGGTATGCACCACTTCCTTGCCGTCGACCTCCTCGACCCAGCGCAATCCACCGTGTTCATCCAACTCAACCCGGTAGCTGTGCTCGTAGGCCGACTCTTCGAACAGCTTGACGACGCCTTGCGCCAGCACCCGGTTGGGAATGAACAGGCCTGTCTCGGTATTTTGTGTCACCGAACGCGGATCAAGATTCATCGAGCCGGTAAACAACGTATTGCCATCGACCACCACCGCCTTCACATGCAGGCTGGCCTGCGATGACTTGAACAAGCCACGCCGCCGCGATGCGCGTGGATCCGTGCTTGCCTGGTTCGCTTTGAGCTCATACAGCTCGACCTTGCTTTCAAGCATCGGCTTGCGATATTTCGCATAGCCGACATGCACGATCGGCGAATCGGTAGCCGCCAGCGAATTGGTCAGGATGCGCATGCGCACGCCGCGCTCGACCAGCTGGCGGATCAGCGCCACGCCCCGCTCACCGGGCACGAAATACGGCGAGATCAGGATGACCTCCTCGCGGGCGCCGCGTACCATCCGCGCCAGTTCATCGCCCATCGTCTGCGAGCTGTCACGCGGGTGATCCGGATCGATTTTTGAGGGATCGTCTACCCGCACCACTGCCGGCGCCCACTCCAGCTGCAGCCGGCGCGCCTTGATCTGGCGCCCTAGTACATTGGCCTGCGCCTCGGGCCGCTCGGCTGGCGCCGCCTCGCGATCCGGCTGCGCAAAACTCGGCTTGTCCGCTGGTGAGGCCGACGCAGATACCGCGGCGGGACCTGACGCGGCGCCCGGCACGTCCGCCACCACAGCCTCGCCGCGCGGCCGATCCGGCGGGGCGGCGGACGCAGCCGATGCCGGCGCCTCGCTGGCGATGGTTTCTACCGGAAAAGCGAAACGGCTGTTCCAGAAGGCATCGAAACCTGATGATAAGCGCTGGACCGCAGGGCCAGCCACGATCACATCGAGGTCGACGAAGTTGGTATTATCGTCGCGCAGGAAATACTCCGCGCCAAGATTGCGGCCACCTGTCATGGCCAGCGCATTGTCTGCAATGAATGCCTTGTTATGCATGCGCCGGTTGATGCGCCGCGCATCGGTGACCACGTTCAGGAAGCGCGTCAGCTTGGAAAAACGTCCTGCGGGAAACGGATTGAAGAGCCGCACCTCGATGTTTGGGTGACGTGCGAACTTCAGGAACGGAATGTCCTTGCCGTCGGTATTGAGATCGTCCACCAGTACCCGCACGCGTACACCCCGCCGCGCTGCGCGCATAACATGGCTCATGATCTCGCGCACCGAATTGTCGTCGTTGATGATGTAGTACTGCAGATCGAGCGTGCGCTCGGCGCTATCGGCCAGCGCGATCAGCGTCGCAAACGCTTCCTCGCCGGAGGTCACAAGGCGAAAGCCAGACTGCGAGCCATCGCGCATATTGGCTGGCACGCTGCTGCTCACCAGCCGCGCCAGGGACGTTCCGTTGTCCGCATGCAGTGCGACCGACGGCTTGCGCGGCACATGCTCGGGCAGGCTCGCGCAGCCCGTCAGGCTGAACAGCACCATCCACAGGCACAGAAGCAGGCGGCGGTGACGAAGCGGCGACAACATGAGAAAGGTCAACTGCATGTCACCCTCTGAATTGGAGCATGCGGAACATCCGACGAACGCCACACAGCCAGCGCACACAGCAGGAAGATGGGCGGAAGCCATGATACGGCCGCGGCATCAATACCTGCTATCCGTGTTTGTCTGACGTGTCTCGCCCACGTCACAGCCTTGCCTGATGGGCTTGTTCGGCAAATTGACTTCATCCTGCGCGGCTCCTATGCTGCATTGAGCCCTTCACTTCACAAGGACAAGATCATGGAACGCAGAGCATTCATCACCAGCACCGCAGGATTGATCATCGGCACGAGTGGACTGGTGCTGGCCGGTTGTACCACAACGCCCGACGCGCCCACCGACAAGGCCGCGAAACGGCGCGAAATCGACGCAGCCATCGACCCGGCACTGTCGCGGCTCTACAGCACCGTCAAGGGCGCGCGCGAGATGGGCAACCGCGCACGCGGCATTCTTGTGTTCCCCAATGTCGTGGCCGCCGGCTTCGTGGTCGGTGGCGAATTCGGCGACGGCGCGCTGCGCACCGGCGGCCGCAACGCCGGCTACTACCGCACCATCACGGGCTCGTGGGGATTGCAGATCGGCGCCCAATCGAAAGCGGTCTACTTCATGTTCATGACGCAGCAGGCACTCGACAAATTCGTTGCCAGCAAGGGCTGGACGGCCGGCGTCGATGCCTCGGTGGCCCTCGCCAAGGTCGGTGCCAACGGCGACATCGACACCAATACCGCGCAGCAATCGGTCGTGGGCTTCGTCCTCACCAACGCCGGCCTGATGGCTAACCTGACGCTGGAAGGCACCAAGATCACCAAGCTGGACCTGTAGTAAGTCTTCAGCCCCCAGGCCGAAGGCAATCCGCTATTGAGAGGCGGTTTCCGCGAGACGGCGCAATGCCGCCTCGAACACATGCGCGGGCTGCCCGCCTTCGATCAGGTGCCGGTCGTTGATGATGATGGCCGGCACCGAGCGGATGCCGTGTGCCTGGTAGAACTGCTCCTGCGCGCGCACCGCCTCGGCATGGGCATCCGATGCCAGCACGGCTTGAGCTTCCGTGCGATCGAGTCCCGCAGCCTCCACGCAATCCAGCAGCACATCGTGCGCCCCCGGATTACGCCCGTCCTCGAAATACGCCTTGAGTAGCGCATGTTTCAGGGCCAGCTGCCGGCCCGACGGAGCGGCCCAGTGCAGAAGGCGATGCGCATCGAAGGTGTTATAGATGTGCGTGCGGCGCTCCATGCGGAAGGTGAACCCCTCCTCGGCGCCACGCGCGCGAATCGCCTCGGAATTCTGCGCCAGCTGCGCGGCGCTCATCCCGTACCGCTCATGCAGGTACGCAGCGACCTCCTGACCGGCGGGCGGCATGTCAGGATTGAGTTCGAACGGCTGCAGCGTGATCTCTGCCGTCACTGTCCCCTGCAAGGCTGCCAACGCCCGCTCCAGGGCATGCAGTCCGATGGCGCACCACGGGCAGGAGACGTCCGAGACAAAATCGATCTTAATGGGTGTTGTCATGCTGTTCTCCACGCGCCCGCTTGCGCCAGTGTGTCTGAAGCAGCGACTCTATCACCAACGGATACATACCATCGCGCGGCAATCGGCGGCACAATGACGTTTTGTCGTGTGGCCGTGCTGGGCCGCCTTACCGCCCCCCTGCTCCGCGACGTTGACTTCACCGGATTCGCTCATGGAAATCGCCCCGAACCACTTCAAGCGCGCGCTGGCCGCCGGTACGCCGCAAATCGGCATCTGGTCCACGCTGCCGCATGCCTATGTCGCCGAGATCATTGCCGGCGCAGGTTATGACTGGGTGCTGCTCGACACCGAGCACACGCCCAGCGATGTGCCGCAGATGGTTCAACAATTGCAGGCAGTGGCCGCCGCTACGCCGCTGGTTCCCCTGCATCGCACCGCGCCGGTGGTACGCCCGGCGTGGAACGATCCAGTGATGATCAAGCGCTATCTCGATATTGGCGCGCAAACCCTGCTGGTGCCGTTCGTGCAGAACGCCGACGAAGCCCGCGCTGCCGTTGCCGCCATGCGTTACGCGCCGCGCGGCATCCGCGGTGTCGGCGGTTCCGTGCGCGCCTCGAATTTCGGGCGCATTGCCGACTACGCGCAGCGCTGCGAAGAGGAATTGTGCCTGCTGGTGCAGGTGGAATCGCGCACCGCGCTCGACCAGCTGGAAGCCATCGCCAGCGTGGATGGCGTGGATGGGGTGTTCATCGGCCCGGCGGACTTGTCGGCCAGCCTGGGCCATGTCGGCAACCTGCGCCATCCCGAGGTACGCGCCGCCATCGATGATGCCATCCGCCGGATCCGCGCCTGCGGCAAGGCGCCGGGCATCCTCACCACGGACGAGACGCGCGCCCGCGAATGCCTGGACCTGGGCGCGCTTTTCGTCGCCGTCGCCATGGACATGCAATTGCTGGCACGCGGCGCGGAGGCAGTCGCGGCACGTTTCCGCCAGACCCGTTCGGCAGCGGATGGCGACTATTGAAGGTATGGGGAGAGATGCACGGCGGGCAGGCGAGCGTTGGCTGGCGCAGGGGGCATCATGTCGCAATGCTCAGGTGCTCAGCCCCGCCATGCGCATGAAGAACTTGAGGACATAGGCCGTCATGCCCACGGCCACCACGCCGAGCGCCCAGAACACCACCAGCCAACCGATCCGGCGCAGCCAAAGCCGGCTGCGCGGCGGGGCGTCGTCGCTCTGCATCAGTGGTACCCCTCGCCGTGCCGCACCTTGCCGCGAAACACCCAATAGCCCCATGCGGTGTACATGAGGATCACTGGCACGATCAGCAGCGCGCCGACCAAGGCAAAACCGAGGCTCTGCGGCGGTCCGGCTGCCGCCCAGATGGAAATGTCCGGCGGGATCACGTTCGGCCACACGCTGATACCCAACCCGCTGTAGGCCAGGAAGATCATCGCCAGCGTCAACACGAACGGCACGGCATCGCCAGCGCCACGCGCCAGGGTGCGCAGCAGCAGCGCCATGGTCACCGCTACCAGGACCGGTACCGGCGCAAACCACAGAATGTTCGGGAAGGAGAACCAGCGGGCCGCGATATTGGCATGCGCCAGCGGTGTCCAGATGCTGACCACCACAATCACGCCCAGCAACACCCACGCCAGGCGGATGGCAATTTTCCGCATCCGCGTCTGTAACTCGCCTTCGGTCTTCATAATCAGCCAGGTACTGCCGAGCAGTGCGTATCCGGCAATCAGCCCCAGCCCACAGAACAGTGCGAACGGGTGCAGCCAGTCAAACGCGCCGCCAGCGTAGCGGCCATTCAGCACCGGCAGTCCTTCGATATATGCGCCAAGCGTCACGCCCTGGCAGAACGTCGCCAGCAGCGAGCCGCCGATGAATGCCTTGTCCCAGATGTGGCGCCGTTCCGGGGTGGCCTTGAAGCGGAATTCAAAGGCCACGCCACGGAAGATCAGGCCGATCAGCATCAGGATCAGCGGCAGATAGAGCGCGCTCAGCACCACCGAGTACGCCAGCGGAAACGCGGCCAGCAGCCCGGCCCCGCCCAGTACCAGCCAGGTCTCGTTGCCGTCCCAGACCGGCGCGACGGTGTTCATCATGACATCGCGGTCATGCTCATCCTTGAAGAAGGGAAACAGGATGCCAATGCCCAGGTCAAAGCCATCCATGATGACGTACATCATCACGCCGAACAGGATGATGACGGCCCACAGCAGCGGAAGATCGATGCCCATTCAAACCCCCTTGGCGTGGTTGTCGGCACGCTGGCCGGGGGCGCTGTCGAGCGCCTCGTCAGAGCCGTCCGAGGCGGCCGAGATCGGGCGCATCGGCTGGCGCATCTGGCCCGGCCCACCCTGCGGTTCATCGAGCGCCGCAGAACTCTGCGGCCCTTTCCTGAGCAGACGCAGTCCGTACAGCGTGCCAGCGCCGAACACCACGAAATACACCACCACGAAAATCGCCAGTGTCAGCCCGACCTGCGAGGCATCGTGCGCCGAGACACCTTCCGAGGTCCGCATGACACCGTAGACCACCCATGGCTGCCGGCCGATCTCGGTGGTAAACCACCCGGCCAGGATCGCGATCAGCCCGGACGGCCCCATCCACAGCGCACAGCGCAGGAAAAAGCGCGATTCGAAGATATGCGCGCGCCGCCGCAACAACAGCGACCATAGCCCCAGCAGGATCATCAGGACACCCAGCCCGACCATCACGCGGAACGACCAGAAGACGATGGCCGCATTGGGGCGGTCTTCTTTCGGAAACTCCTTCAGGCCGGGGAACTGCCCGTCCAGCGAATGCGTCAGGATCAGGCTGCCCAGCTTGGGAATGCCCACGGCATAGTCGGTGCGCTCCGCTTCCATGTTCGGCAGGCCAAACAGCAGCAGGGGCACGCCTTCGCCCGGCTTGTTCTCCCAGTGTCCTTCCATCGCTGCGATCTTGGCGGGCTGGTGCTTGAGCGTGTTGAGGCCATGCATGTCGCCGATCAGCATCTGGATCGGCGCGGTACACAGGATCATCCACATGGCCATCGACAGCATCTTGCGCACCGCCGGCCGGTCATTGCCGCGCAGCAGGTGCCAGGCGGCCGACGCCCCCACCATTAGCGCGGTCGCCAGGAAAGCGGCCACGACCATGTGCACCAGGCGATACGGGAACGAGGGATTGAAGATGACCTTGAACCAGTCGACCGGGACGATGCGGCCATCGATGATCTCGTGGCCTTGCGGCGTCTGCATCCAGCTGTTGGACGCCAGGATCCAGGTCGCGGAAATCAGCGTGCCGACCGCCACGGCCACTGTGGCGCCGAAATGCAGTCCCGGCCCGACCCGGCTCCAGCCGAACAGCATCACCCCCAGGAAGCCGGCCTCCAGGAAGAAGGCCGTCAGGACCTCGTAGGCCAGCAGCGGCCCGGTGACCCCGCCGGCAAAGCGCGAGAATTCACTCCAGTTGGTGCCGAACTGATAAGCCATCACCAGCCCCGACACCACGCCCATGCCGAATGCCACGGCGAACACCTTGAGCCAGAAGTGGTAGAGGTCCCGGTACACCTCGCGCCGCGTGACCAGCCAGGAGCCTTCGAGCACGGCAAGATAGCTGGCCAGCCCGATCGTCAACGCGGGGAAGATGATGTGGAAGGAGACCGTGAAGGCAAATTGGACTCGTGCGAGATCCAGTGCGCTCAGACTTAGCATGATCCATCCAGTCGGCAGTCACGGGGACGCCGGAGTATCCGCGGCGTCTGTCTGCTGTCTGCCATGCTGCGCCGCACGCATGGAGTATGCAACATCCAATGTGATAAAAACAGCGTCAGTGGGTGCGGCATTTTGCGTATCAGCCGGGCTCGCCAGGCGGGGCCCGCCGCACAAAACACAGTATGATGCAGGAACGCCGGATGCACCAAGAACGAAACCCGTGATCACGCGCCTGCCCCCTCTCGCGCACCTGCGCGTGCGCATTGCCGACCATGTCCGCGGAATGACGCGCGGCACCAGCTCAGGCATCGTCCTGGACCTCGACAATCCGCCTGGCGACCCCGGCCTGTTCGGCCCGCACGCCGTCTGCTGGCGCGTGCATGCCGATTTTCCGGCCATGCTGGCCGGCGGCGTGAGCGCCCTGCTGCTGCAGGCCCTCCACCCGCTCGCGCTCGCTGGTGTCTGGGATCATTCGTCGTTCCGTACCGACATGCAGGGCCGGCTCGGCCGTACCGCCCAGTTCATCGCCGGTACCACCTATGGCTGCCGGGCCGATGCCGAACGCCTGATCGCCCGGGTGCGACAGATTCACGCAGGCATCCAGGGCATCGCCCCCGATGGCCGGCCATATCGGGCCGACGACCCCCATCTGCTGACCTGGGTGCATGTCGCCGAGGTCTCCAGCTTCATGGCAGCCTACCTGCGTCACGTGAACCCGTCCCTGTCGGCGGCTGAACAGGACCAGTACTACGCCGAAACCGCCCATGTCGCCGCTGCACTTGGCGCCATCGCCATTCCGCGTTCGCGCCAGGAAGTGGCCGGCTACATCGAGCGCATGCGTCCCGAGCTGATCGCCGATGCACGCGCCCATGACGTGGCGCAGCGGCTGCTCAACCTATCGTCCGGCCATCTTGCCGCCCTGCCGGCCATCCGCATCCTCACCGCAGCCGGCACGCAACTGCTGCCGCCCTGGGCCAGCGCCATGCTCGGCCTCGATACCGCGCGTCTGCGCTGGCGAGCGCTGGGGATGCCCGCCGTGGCTGGCATGCTGCGCTGGTCGCTGACCAACAGCGCAGCGCAGCGCGCACGCCGCCGCATGGCGCAGACCTGAGGCCTCAGCATGTCATCGCGCCCTTTGCTCCCGCTTCTGCTCCAGTCGCTCTTCGATCAGTTATTCCGCCGCTCATTCCATTCGTCTACCGGAAACATTCGTCCCGCATGCGGGACAATGTGCCGGCAATACGCACGCCCCACCCTGCTGGTCAGCCTATGCGTGTGCGCGATGCTCGCCATCGGCATGGGCATCGCGAGCACGTACGCTGCCCCAGCCGGACTCCCTTCTTCAGCGACATCCGCCACCACGCCAGCCGCCTCCGAAGCCGCCGCCAGCGAAGTCGCTGCCGCACCCTTGCTGCAGTCCATCGACCAGGTCATCTCGACACTGGAAAACGATACCCAACGTACCGCGCTGCTGCTGGAACTGCATCGCCTGCGCGATGGCGTGACGCCGCTTGCCGCCAGCGAAGCCGCGGCGGCCGAAAAGGAGCGGCGCGGCCTGATCGGCGTGCTGTCCAACGCCATCGAGCAGGCCGATACGCAACTGCGGCGCGAGCAGATCCCGTTGCGTTACTGGCATGAGCGCTTTGTCCGGGCAGGCGAACAGCTGCCCGCCATCCTGCGGCCGGCCGGCAGCACTTCGGCCTGGCCAGCGATCCGCGAGTTCCTGGGTGTAGTCACGCTCTGGCTGTTGCCGGCCATCGGCTTGGCGGTCTTGGGCCGGACGCTGGCCCTGCGGCGCGGCATCAGCCTGGGCCTCGGGGCCGATCCCTCGACACGTGCGGTGCTGCTGTATGCCGCACGCATGCTCGGACCATGGGCCATCGGCCTGGTCGTCACCGTGCTGTATACGCGTGTCGTGGGTCGCTCGCCGCCGAGCGTGCTGGCCATGCTGTTGGCCTCTGCCGTGCTCGCCGGCGTGTTCTTCTATCTTGCCAGCACCGTGCTGTTCAGCGTCCTGGCCACGGGTCACCGCCGCGCAGCCGCCGACATCCTCAAGCAGCGCACGCGCATCCCGCTGGCCATCGTCGGCGCACTGGTGGTGCTCGGCGACGGCACGGGCGACAGCCGCGTGGTCGCCGCGCTTGGCTTCAGCGTCGCCACGCTCGCATCCACCGGCGCAAACATTGCAGCTGCCCTGCTGATCGCCTGGATGTCGGTGCGTTACCGCCGCGCCATCGGCCACCTCATCGTCAACCGTCCGGCGGAATACCGCCTGAGCCATCGCACCTCGTACGACACGGTACAGCTCGTGGCGCGCTACTGGTACCTGCCGATCCTCGCCATCGTGCTGACCTCGGTGGTGGCCACGCTCGTAGCGACAGGCAATGCAGAAATCTTCCTGCAGCGCACGGTGTCGTCGGTCGCGCTCTTCATCCTCGCCATGCTCGCGTCATCCCTGGTCGGCCGCGCCGCGCGCCTGCCGCACCACGCCGGCATCCGGCGGCGACGCTCACCGTATGTCGCACGCTTCCTGCGCTTTCTGCGTGCCGTGGTCCGGTTGGTCGTGTGGCTCATCTTCCTGGAACTGTGCGCACGCGTGTGGGACACATCGCTCGTGCGCCTGATGGGAGAAACCGTGTACGGCCGCGAGATCGGGACCGCGCTGACCTCGATTATCGCCACCGTCTTCCTGGCCTGGCTGGTGTGGCTCATCATGGACACCGCCATCACCGAAGCGCTTACTTCGCACAGCAGCCGGGGCCGCGCACCGAGCGTGCGCGCGCGCACCATCCTGCCGCTGGTCCGCAACGCGGCATTCATCACCATCGTGGTGATCGCGGCCATCGTCACGCTCGCCAACCTCGGCGTCAACGTGACACCGCTACTGGCTGGCGCCGGCGTGATCGGCCTCGCCATCGGCTTTGGCGCGCAAACCCTGGTACAGGACCTGATCACCGGCCTGTTCATCATCATCGAGGATTCCATCGCCGTCGGCGACAGCATCGACGTCGGCTCCCACGCCGGCACCGTCGAGGCCCTGACCATCCGCACCGTGCGCCTGCGGGACCTGTCCGGTGCCACGCACGTGATTCCGTTCAGCGCCATCAAGACCATCAAGAACATGTCGCGCGGCTACGGCTACGCCGTGTTCAACGTCAGCGTGGCCTATGACACCAATATCGACCAGGCCATCGACGCCATCCGTCAGGTTGGTGCCCAGATGCAGGCCGACTACCGCTATCAGCTCGCCATCCTGGAACCCATCGAAGTGCTGGGCCTCGACCGCTTCGAAGCAAGCGGTATCGTGATCCTCGCGCGACTCAAGACGCAGGCCAGCGCTACTTTCACTATTACACGCGCGTTCAATCTGCTGCTCAAGCAGCGGTTCGATGAATCCGGAATCGAGATGCCGTTCCCGCAGATGACGGTGCATCAGGCGGCGCAGAAAACTGCGGGTCAGGAGACGCCTCAGCACTCCGCCTCGACGTCAGTGCCTGCATCGCCCATTGCAAATGGTCGGCCGTAACGATTGCCACCACCGGTCAGCCAAGAAGGGGAATCGCTGCGCTTCACCCTTCACCTGTCCTCTCTTCCCCGCTGGCATGGTGGTCGGTAACCAGCGGGCAATTGCTCTCTCTGCTCCGGTAACCCTTTTGTTTCCCTGGAATTGATAAAAGTTGTAAATCTCGCCAGCGGAAATCTCTAGCATGCGAAGCGGCGCAAACCTGGAGTGCGAACCCTAGGGGATGTCGCGCCCTTTTCCCGGATATTCGAATGAACACGCAATACTCTTCCCAGGATTTACGCGCCTTCGGGCGCAAGCCCGAATACCTTTTCACCACGAAAGAAAAAGAGCAATTGCTCCCGGATGCGGCGAGTCCCGCGTATTGCGTGCGGACGCGCGCGTTATTGGACGAGATACTGACGAGCGTCCCGTCGACAAAACTATGCAAACAGGATCGTTTCGGAAACACAGCATTGCATTATTTTGCCAAGAACCGACGCAAGACTCTCCTTGCCACGCTGGCCAACCGTCTGCCACCCGAGGCAATCGCCATCCGTAATCTCCAGGGACAAACGCCGCTCGATCTCGTACCGGCACACCATGACGTGGAGCGCGCCTTCCTGGAGGAGTTGCACGATATTCACGAACTGCTGGAACTGCTGAAGCGCACCAGTCCACCGAGCAGCGGCAAGACAACGATCAGTCTTTCCCCTGCTTTGTGGGATCGTTGCACACCGCTCAAATCCCCGGTCCGCAATTCGGCCCAGACACCTTCGCGCTCAATCTCCAACCCGCCCGCGACGCCTGCGTATGGACTCAGCCCCGGCACACGAGTGCGCATTACGCTCACGCCAGACGGGCTACGTGCTGAGATCGGCAACGATAGCCTTCATCTGGATGAAACATATCGAGCCAATCTGCTCGCAAACTTGACCAACCTGACCGCTTCGCCAGGCAAGTTATCGTGCACGCCGCAACAATCGGCCAGCCATACTTCACCGCACGATGCTCAGCCGGTGCCACAACCGCGTAGGTTCCCCAAAACGTCGGGACGCTCCCGGGTCACCAGGAAGCTTGTGTTTCAAGCGAACGTGTCGACCAGCCCCTCATACGAGGAAACGCGCGCCAATTGAGTATCCGTGCCCCCGATGGGCGACCCTGGCCCCTCGGCATGTGCGGTGGAGCGCGATGACGTGCGCCCTGCCTCTGACCCCGCCGGGTCGGAGGTCTGACCAAACTCGCCCGTCCCCACAAACCCGCCTGCCAACTCCATGCCCGCGCTCTCCATTGCCTCGCGCAGGCGCGGCATGGCGGCTTCGATGAGATCGCGCGTCATCGGCTGGGCGCACAGGAAGCTGGCTTCCACCCGGCGCTCTTCCATCTTGACGGTCACATGTACCGGGCCAAGTTCCGCCGGATTGAGTTGCAGTTCGGCCATCCCCTGTCCGCGCGTCTGCATCCAGCGCAGGTGGTGGTGCAACTGATAAGGCAAGGCAGCCTCGTCGAGAATCTGGACCGTACCGGGATGCTGCATGGCGCCAGATGGCGCTGCTGGAGTGGCAGCGGCGGATCCGACTGCTCCCGTGAGCCCGGACATCATGGGCAAGGCGGTGGTCCCCGGGACATTGCCTGCTGCGTCACCGGTCACCGCAGTGGCGCCGCGCACGGTTTCAGCCAACGCGGGTACGGCATCGCCCTGTAGGGTGGGAGCCGTGCGGATGGCGTCTGGCAAATCCTGCAGTGCCATCGTGGCAGGTGCCGGGCGGCCGGCAGGATGACCTGCCGTCGCTGGCTGCTTGGCTACGCCGGCCAGGCGATCGAGAAACGAAATATCCGCCCCGGCTTGCTCGGCGACATCCTGTGTAGCCTCAGGCATCGTGGTCCCGCGTGTCCTGCCCGTAGCCGCCCGCTGCACGGCCTGGCCAGCCGTGGCTCCTTGTGCCCCCGGTATGCTGACATCGACTGGAGTTGCCGGATTGGCCGCTGCAGCCGCCCTTGCGTCGCTAGCAAACTCGCCCACTCCGGCAGGCAAGCCGGCTGCCACGCGGCGCGCCTGCTCCAACGTGTCCAGCCATGCGGATGCGTCGCTGCCTGTGCCTTGCGAGTACGCTGCATGATCGGTCACCGTTACAGCTGCGGGTGCATCGCTTGAGGCGGAGGTGTCGCCCATCACGGCGGACGTGTTCGCCGCCGGCATGGCCGTGGGTTGCGTCATCCATGCAGGATCGATAATGATCGCTTGCGGCTCGCCAGGCGTGCCGGGAACGCCAGATACCGGCGCTTCGGCATCGACCACCGCTTCGCCGGTGGCCCCGTCCGTGGTACCGGCCTGCCATGGCTCGGTGGCGTTCGCCCCCACGTGCGACGGCGCGTTATCTGCGGCGCCCGCCGCATCGGTGGGCCCGGTATCGCGACGTGTCTGCGCCTGCTCGAGCTGCGTGTTGAAGGCAGCACCAGGCTGCCTGGCCTCTGCCGCATCGGCCTGCGACGCGGCAGCGTTCGCTGGCTTGCCGCGCGCTGGGGCAGGCGATGGAAGAACAGATGACAAGGGCGCTGCTGAGGTCTGCATACTCAATGGTCGGCTTCGAAAGAGGTGGTAGAAGACGCGGCCGTGGCCGCCTTGCTACTGTCATTGGCATGTGCTGCGCGATGCAGCTTCATGGCGTGTTCGTCGTTTTCGCGCTGCTCGCGGCGCTGCTGTTCCATGCGTTGCGCCGCATGATGGCGCGCCTTGAGCACATCGAGCGACTGCTCGTAACGCTGGCGCTCAAGCCACGCGGCGCGCGTATCGGCCAGCCTGCGCTCGAGCGCCTGCACGGTGCCGCGCTGCTGTTGCTCGGCCAACCCGAGCCGGTCGATGAAGGCGGCGTGGTTGCGCAAGCGCGCCACATCCACACCCGCACCGCCAGTTGCCTGCAATTGCGCGCGGTAGTTGTTGCGGTAATTGGCCAATGTCGCAAGCTGCTGGTCGGCCGCTTCGCGATGATGCTGCAGGCGACCAACTTCGCGCGACGCCTGCTCCGTCTTCTCACGGGCAAGCTGCAGCACGGTTTCGAGCCGGAAAGCGCGTTTGGACTGGGTCATGCGGGCTCCTTGCGGAAGGTCCGTGGGAAGGGCTGTGGGAAAAACGGTGCGTGAATCATGACGGTCCTCAACTGTCGAGCACCGCCGCCAGGCGGATCAGGCTCTCGGCACGCGCCTCGGCTTCGAACATGCCCTGCTGCAGAAAGGCTTCGATCAGCGGATAGCGGGCAATCGCTGCGTCGGTCAGCGGATCGCTGCCGCGCGCATAGGCGCCCACCGCAATCAGGTCGCGGTTATGCTGGTAGCGCGCATACAGCTGTTTGAAGCGGCGCGCCTGCTCGAGCGTGTCTTGCGGTACGACGGCCGACATCACGCGGCTGATCGAGGCCTCGATGTCGATGGCCGGGTAATGCCCTTGCTCCGCCAGCGCGCGCGACAGCACGATATGGCCATCGAGAATGGCGCGCGCGGCATCGGCGATTGGATCCTGCTGGTCATCGCCCTCGGTGAGCACGGTGTAGAACGCGGTGATCGAGCCACCACCTTCGGCCGTTCCGTTGCCGGCCCGCTCCACCAATGCCGGCAACTTGGCAAATGCGGATGGCGGGTAGCCCTTGGTGGCCGGCGGCTCGCCGATGGCGAGCGCAATCTCGCGCTGGGCCATGGCATAACGTGTCAGCGAATCGACAATCAGCAGCACATTCAGGCCCTGGTCGCGGAAGTATTCGGCGATGCTGTGGGCATAGGCAGCGCCCTGCAGGCGCATCAGCGGCGAGGTATCGGCCGGCGCGGCCACCACAGCGGAACGCCGCAGGCCGGCTTCGCCGAGAATCTGGTCGATGAATTCCTTGACCTCGCGGCCGCGCTCGCCAATCAGGCCGACCACCACCACATCGGCATGCGTGTAGCGCGCCATCATGCCCAGCAGCACGCTCTTGCCGACGCCGCTACCGGCGAACAGGCCCAGGCGCTGGCCCCGGCCGACGGTCAGCAGGCCATTGATGGCGCGCACCCCGACATCGAGCACGGTGTCGATAGGCTGGCGCTGCAGCGGATTCATGGGTGGCGGCGTCAGTACGCCCCAGTCAAGCGCTTCGGGCGTGCCCAGCGGCCCCTTGCCATCTAGCGGCAGACCATTGGCATCGACTACCCGGCCGAGCAGGCGCGGACCGACCGGCAGGAACTTGGCGTGGCGGGCGCCTGGGTCGGCATCGAGCGGCACGCGCTGTGCCTGCGCCGGCAGTACCCGCGCACCCGGCACAAGTCCGTGCATATCGGTCTGCGGCATGAGGAACAGGCGTTCGTCCGCGAAACCCACGACCTCCGCCAGTACCTCGCGTCCACCGGGCGCCAGCACACGGCAGGCGCTACCCAGCGGCAGGCGCAGGCCGGCCGCCTCCATGACGAGTCCCGACACCCGCGTCAGACGGCCCGACACCACGGCCGGCTGGGCCGTGGCGGCACGGCGCGCCTGTGCGGCAAGATGGGCCTGCCAGCCCTGCACATGAGGGTTGATGCCCGTCGCCGAGATCGGAGCGGCAGCCGATGTCATCATGCCGCCATCCATGGTGTGGCGCGTTCCAGCGCGCGGGTCAGTTCCTGCCACCGTGTTTCCAGCCTGGCATCGATGGCGCCATGACGCGTCTGCACGAGACAGCCGCCGCGCGTCACGTTGGCATCGGCAAACAAGGTCCAGCCGGCGAGTTCGCAATCCCCGCCCAAATGCTCACGGACCAGCGCCACGTCGTCCGGATGCAGGCGCAAGGTGGCCGGACGCTGTGCCTCCGACGCCTCGCGCAGCAGTTCCTCGACGACCGGCAGCAGGCGTTCGGGCTGCACGGCGAGCGCTTGCCGCACCAGCATCTGGCTGAATTGCAGGGCAAGGTCGAGGACGCTGTCGGCCATCGCAGTATCGACTGCCTGAAAGGCATCGCGCCAACCAACCGCCAGCGCCTGCAGCGCCGCACTCGCTGCAGCGACCTGCTCCGCCCCGGCGGCATGGCCTGCGGCCACCCCTTCGGCGTAACCTGCCGCATAACCAGCCTCGTGGCCTGCCAGACGGGCAGCATCTTCGGCTGCCTGGCGTGCTTCCTCGCGGGCCCGCGCGCGCGCCTCGGCGGCGGCCAGTACAGCCTCGGGATCCGGCACGGCTGCTGCAGGCTGCGCCTCGGGCACGGCCGCACCGAATGCCGACGGCTCCCAGCGGCGATATGCCGTGAGCGCCTCGCGCCGGATGATGGGCTTAGACAAATGCGTCCTCCGCCTTGCGGCCGATCACGATCTCGCCATCGTCTGCCATGCGGCGGGCGATTTGCAGGATTTCCTTTTGCTGCGTCTCGACGTCGGTGACCCGCACCGGGCCGCGCACCTCCAGTTCCTCGCGCAATGCCTCGGCGGCGCGCATGGACATATTGGCAAACACGCGGTCGCGGAATTCCTGGCGCGCGCCTTTGAGCGCCACTACCAGCATCTCGTCCTGAAGTTCGCGCAACAGCGTCTGCAGGCTGCGGTCGTCGAGATCCATCAGATTGTCGAACACGAACATCTCATCGACGATGGCATCGGCGAGCTCAGGGTCCCGTGCGCGCACGCCTTCGATCACTGTGCCTTCGTAGGCGCTGCTCATGTGGTTCAGGATCTCTGCCGCCGTGCGCACGCCGCCCATGGCGTTCTTCTTGAGATGGTCGCTGCCGGACAGTAGCTTGGTCAGCACATCGTTGAGTTCACGCAACGCGGCGGGCTGCACCCCGTCGAGCGTCGCGATGCGCAGGATCACGTCATTGCGCAGCCGTTCGGTGAAGCCGGACAAGATGTCCGATGCCTGGTCGCGATCGAGGTGCACCAGGATGGTCGCGATGATCTGCGGATGCTCGTTGCGGATCAACTCCGTCACCGAATTGGCGTCCATCCACTTCAGGCCTTCGATGCCGCTGGTGTCGCCGCCGTTGAGGATGCGGTCGATAATGCCTGCCGCGCGGTCCTCGCCGAGCGCCTTGCGGAACACTGCACGGATGTAGTCATTGGAATCGACATCGAGCGCAATCTGGCCATCGGCCTCGACGTAGAAAGTGTCGATGATCTCGACCATCTGCTCGCGCGTCACGGTCTTCAGGCTAGCCATGGTGGCGCCGATCTTCTGCACTTCGCGCGGCCCCAGGTACTTGAGTACCTGTGCCGCCTCGTCCTCGCCCAGCGTCATCAGCAGGATAGCGCTGCGCTGCAATCCATCAGCGCTCATCGGAATTCACCCATTCACGGACAATATTGGCAACCAGGCGCGGATTCTCGCGCGCCACCTTGCGCACCATCTCGAGTTGCGCATCGAACGCGGCACGCGTCGCTTCAGACTGCGCATGCCGCTCGTCGTCGATGATCGGCGTCACCGGTGTCACGCCGGGTTCGGTCTCATCCGGCAGCATCGGCGTGTCTTCGCGGATGTTGATCTGCTGGCCGGGCTGCTCGGTTTCCGCACGGCGGTTGGCGCGCCGCATCAGCGGCCGGATGACGCCGAATATCACCGCCAGCACGGCCAGCACCAGCGCGCCGTACTTGGCAAGCAGCGAGGCGTACTGGATGGTCTCCGGCTGCTTCCACACCGGCAGGATCTCCACCGGCTCTGGCTCCGGCTCGTTGAAACGGCTGTTGACGACATTGACCGAATCGCCGCGTTCAGCATTGAAGCCCACGGCATCCTTGACCAGTGTCGTCAGCTTTGCCATTTCCGCTTCGCTGAGGGCCTGTTGCTGGATCGCGCCATTCGCGCCAGCCGGCACCTTGCGGTAGTTCACCACCACCGCCACCGACAGGCGCCGCACGGCGCCCATGTTCTGGCGCGTATGGCGCACCGTCTTGTCAACCTCGTAGTTGGTGGTGGCATCCTTGCGGGCGCTCTCGCCACTACGCTGGCCATTCACCAGCGCCGTGGCCGCCGCCGCCGTGGAGCCCGGCTGGCCAGGAGCAGGTGCGGCTGCTCCTGGTGCGGTGGGCGCCGGCGCGGTGGCCTGCACCTGTGGCGATGGCGGCGCCTGGTTCGACAGGGCGCCCGGCACGCCACCGATACTGTCCGGTTTCGCGTTGCGCGTTTCGCTGATGGTCTGGCTGCGGATCGCGGCCTGGTTTTCGTGCTGGTTCGGGCGGTAGCTTTCCGCCATCTGCTCGGTATCGGCCAGATCGATGTCTGCCGTCACCTGTGCATGGACGTTGTTGTCGCCGACGATGGGCTTGAGAATCGCGTGGATGCGGTCGATGTAACCCTGTTCCACTTCACGCGAATACTCCAGTTGACGGCCGTCGAGACCTGCCTTCTCCTGGAACACGGCGGACAGCAGGCGCCCGGCCTGGTCGACCACCGTGACACTCTTGATCGGCAGGTTGGGCACGCTGCTGGCCACCATATGGCCGATGGCCTGCACCTGCGAAGGATCGAGCACACGCCCCGGATACAGCGTCAGCACCACCGAGGCGCTGGGCTTGGGCTGCTCGCGCACGAATACCGAGGGGCGCGACAGTGCGAGGTGCACGCGCGCAGCCTGCACCTCAGACATCGACTGGATGCTGCGGGCCAGTTCGCCCTCCAGCCCGCGCTGGTAGTTCACCTGTTCGGCGAACTGGCTGGTGCCGAACTTCTGGTTCTCCATCAGTTCGAACCCCACCAGTCCGCCCTTGGGCAGGCCTTGTGCGGCCAACTTGAGGCGCGTGTCATGCACCCGGTCGGCCGGTACCAGGATGGCGCTGCCGCCGTCGCCAAAGCGGTGCGGCACATTCATCTGCTGCAGGGCAGCGAGGATTGCGCCGCCATCACGGTCGGTCACATTGCTGTAGAGCACGCGATAGTCGGGCGTGCGGCTATACAGCGACACCAGCACGGCAATCGCCACGGCCGCGACAATCGCCGCCAGTACCAGCAGCCGCGGGCGCATGCTCGAAAACGCCGCGGGCATGGGGAGGTTGCGCCATCTGTCGGCAACCGCCACCGGTTCGGCTGTCTGCGCCATCGTCAATCCATTCTCCTGACCGGGCCACCGCGTCCGCCGGCCCGTTTCCTTACCATTCAATCCGGGTGGCCGCGCGGACAGCTGCTCGACTGTCCACCGGACCACATGGGCCGCAACACTTCTCGGAAAAAAAGTACCTTTTGCCGCCAGTGCCTGATTATCAGGATGCACGCAAGCGGTGATCGGGAGAAAAGACGACCTTTTAGGCGCTTATTTGACGGCATGCGGGCGCCGGCCCGCTGGTACCTTGACGGCACGCGTACCACTGGGCGGACTGTGCCCATGCTTTGCCCGGAGAATACCGATGGAAACCACTGCCCTGTCCACCCTCTCGACTGCCCTGCAGGCCGCGCGCGACGCTACCGGCGCCACCTCGGCGTCGCCCGTCTCACAAGCGGCCCGCCGTGCCATGGGCGCCGGCGACGATGCACCGGTCAGCGTCGATTTCGGCAGCATGCTCAAGGCCTCGCTCGACAAGGTCGATGCCCTGCAGAAACACGGCGAGCGCCAGGCGGTGGATTTTGAACTGGGAAATGGTGTGGAACTGCACGAAGCCATGCTGGCCATGCAGAAAGGTGGCATTGCCTTCCAGACCACGGTGCAGGTGCGCAACCGGCTGGTCTCGGCTTATCACGACATCATGAACATGTCGGTCTGATCCGGCGGTACGATCCGCCTCCCCGACCGGGGCAACCAGCGGCCTTGCACCGCCGGTTTCGCACCCCGGGAATCCGGCCGACGACCGGACTCCTTTCTCGCGCAATCCTCAGAAGCGCGCCATCCGCCCATATGCCTGATGCGCCTGGCTGCCACGCCGGGCGTCGGCGATCTGGTGCTGCAGGGCATCCATAACTGGCTGTGCGACGCTGCGCACATAGGCATCGCTGCGCAGGATCTGCGTCAGCAGCAGGGTCTTGCGTTCGCGCTGACGCGGCTCCAGCGGCACGCTGGTATCTTCGGCGCGCAGCCGCGCCACCAGGATGGCACATTCGCGCTCCAGCGCAGTAACCGTATCCCAGTCCCCGGCGTCCGCGGCGTCTTCCATTTCCGCGGCATGCACGGCGATCTGCTCGTACATGCTGAGCATGGTGTCGTGATGAAAAGTGGATCCCATATGCATTCCCCTTTTCTCAGGCGCCCGCGACGGCAGGCATGGCGGATGTGGCGGGCGTAGCCAATGGCGCTGCTGCCGGGCGGGCAATCTCGCTCCAGGCGCTCTGCAGCGAGGCCAACAGGCCATCGACATTGTCGATACGATGTGTATCGTTGTGCAGGTTGGCAGCAATCAGTTCAGCTTCCATATAGGCGTACAAGGCATCGAGATTGGCAGCGATCTCCCCGCCACGTGTCAGGTCGAGGCTGCCGCGCAAACCTTCGCCGACGATGGTCATGGCGCGTGTGATGGCCCGGCCTTTTTCCGCCAGATCACGTCGCTCGACCCCGCGGCGCGCGATTGCCAGCGCGGAGCGCGCGCCTTCGAACAACATCTGGATCAACTGGTGCGGACTGGCACCCATGGTCGACGTTTCCAGTCCAACTTTTGCGTAAGCGCCCATGGCGCGTTGTGCCGCTAGCATGTCAGTCCTCAGCTGTTCGAGGTGGATTTGGCAAGCGCCGCCAGCTGCTGGGTGAGAAAGCTGCTGGTGGCATTCATATTGCTGATGAGCGAGTCGAGCGCCTGGAACTGTGCCAGGTAACGCGCCTCGCGCTGGGCCAGCCGCTCTTCGACATTGGCGATGTCGCGGTCGTAGCCTTTGATGGTGTTGTTGACGGCGTCAGTGCGGCTGGCCACCATGCCTTCCTTGGAGAGCAGATCGTCGATCATGCTCTTGAGCGTCGGCGCATAACCACGCGTGATCGTAACCGTGCCACGATCGCCAAGGTTGCCGCCGGGAACCGTCACGATCAGCCCGTCCACGACGGAACCGGATTTGCCGATGAGCGTCTGCCCGTTGCCGGTCGCGGCCTCGCCGTTGATCGTACCGGCAGCATCGACACCGTCCGTTGCTACGGGTGCGGCCCCAAACAGTGGATTCGCACCCGCCTCGGTAATGCCGAGCGTGGAAGCCGAACCATAGCGGTTGGACGTCAGCTGCAGTACACCACTGGCATCCATCGACACGCTCACGGCAGCACCAGCGCTGCGCAGGGCCTTGGCGCCGTTGATCTGGCTCTGCAGCAATGCCACCAGGCCGGCATTGGTGTAGGTACCGGGCGGCAGCGTAATATCGGCGCTCACGCCATCGACGCGAATGGTGAAGACATCGTTGTCGCCTGCCGTGATCGTCAGCGGCGCAGGCGCCGTGCCGGCGAGCTTGCCCTGCGTGGCGAGCTGGGTGACATTCACTGCATAGGTGCCGGCCTGGGTCTTGGCGCCGATCGTGCTGGCACTCACCAGGCTATCTGTGCTCTTGCCCACTTCGGCAAACAAGCGCATCACTTCGTCGGGTGCGCTCGCGATCTTGGCAGTGAGCTTGGCGTCGTCGAGCGAGAGCGTGCCATCTGCCTGGGTGCGGATGCCGAGATCAGCCAGCGACTGGACTTCGCCATCGCCGATGGTCTGCGACAAGGCACGATACATCTGCGAGCGTAGCACCGTGACGCTGGCATCGCTGGCCAGCGGGCCAATGGTCGTGCCCTTGGGATCATTGACGGTCAGTGCGTTGAGGGTTCGCGTCAGGTCGTTGTAGGCCTTGACGAAATCGCTCACTGCCTGCTTCGCTACGCCGGGATCAGCCGCAACAGTGAGGGAGGTCGAGCCGGTCTTGAGCAGGTTGAGGGTCACGCCCTCGAGCGCGCCCTTGACGGTATTCGAAGCGCTGGTCACGGCGATGCCGTTGATGGTCAGTTCGGCATTCTGCGCCGCCGACTGTTGCGTCAGGTTCTGCACCCCGGCCGGATCGTGGGCCAGCAGGCCGGTCAACGCGGCATCGGCAGTACCGCCATCGACAGCGGCATCGACGTCGATCCGTACGCTGCCGCCCGCGCCTGGCGCGGTCGATGTCAGGACCAGTCGGTACGGCGTACCCGCGCTCCCGTCATTGACGATGCTGGCGCGCACCCCGAGCTTGGCGGCATTAATGGCATCGCGGATGCCGGCGAGGGAATTGTTGCTGCCATCGATGACGATGCTGCCGCCCGTCCGGGTCGGGTCCTGGCTGAAGCTGGCACCACTGTATGCACCGTCCGCCAGCGTGCCGCCAGTGATGGCACCGAAGGAAAAGGTCAGCCGCGTGGGGCTACCGTCGCCGATAGGTGCGGAGATGCTGCTCTGGCCGGCCGCGACCGTGACCTGCGGCTGTGCCAGCTTGGTCACATTGAGCGCATACTGCGCGGCGACCGCACCTGCCGTGGCTTCCACGCCCAGCAGCGTGTTGTCGAAACCGCTGATCTTCACGCCGCCAAAGCGGGAGGGCTGCGCCACCTGGCCCAGCACAGTCTGAAACGAGGCCAGCGCGCTCTTGAGTGTGCCAAGGCCGGAGAGCCGCGCCTGGTAATCGCTCTTGCGCGCCTTGATGCTGTCCAGCGACTTGCGCTCGATCTGCATCAGGCCCTCGACGATCGATTTCACGTCGAGATTCGATCCAATACCGGGAGAAGAAACCGTAGACATGTCCGCAACCCTGCTGTGTCTGGCGCGGGCGCCTCATGGCGTGCCGCGCGCGGCCTGGATGGCCGATACCAGTAGAAACGGCAGCCAGCGGCACAACTTGAGCGCAGACACAAAAAAAGCCGGCGCGGGAAGGACGTACCCCCGCGCCGGCATGAGGCGGATCGACATACGCGGCCAGCGAAACGCCAGCCACGCATGCGCCAGGCTTAGCGGCCCAGCAGCGACAGCACCATGTTCGGCATCGAATTGGCTTGCGCCAGCATGGCCGTACCAGCTTGCTGCAGGATCTGGTTACGCGTCAGGTTGGCCGTTTCCGAGGCGAAGTCCGCGTCGCGGATACGGCTACGGGCGGACTCAAGGTTCTCGGACGTGCTCTGCAGATTCGAGATCACCGAAGCAAAACGGTTCTGGATCGCACCCATCTTGGCGCGCGCACCGCTCACAGCCGACAGGGCGGCGTCCATGGCGTTCATGGCCGTGTCGGCACCGGCAACAGTCGACAGGTCGAGCGCGGCGAAACCGGTCTGCGACGTCACAGTGGCGGCGCCGGCGGTCAGGCCGGTGGTGGCCGTGGTGGCGCTCGCGCCGCCGAAGCCGATCGTAAAGGCGCCGTTCGATACCAGCGACACGGTCGTGGCCGTATCCTTCACCGCATACACGCCCGATTGCTGCGCGATAGCGTTGATGGCATTCATCAGGCCGTCGGCACGCTCGGTAGCATTGCCGGCAGCGGCGATATCGCCCACGTTGTAGGTGTTGGCGCCCACGGTAATCTGGATATGGCCAGCCGTGATGGCGGTGAAGGCGGTCGCGGCAGCGCCCGTCACGTCAGCACGGTCGTAGGTGCCGAGGCTGGTGGAATCGGCATCGAGGATGCTGTCCACGGTGATGCGGTCGCCCGTGTTCGCGCCGATCTGGAACTCCTGGGCGGTGAACGAGCCGTCGAGCAGCTTCACGCCGTTGAAGTTGGCCGTGCTGGAAATCCGGTCGATTTCCGATTTCAGTTGTTGTGCTTCCGCGTCGAGCAGCTTACGGTCTGCCGTCGAGTTGGTGGCGTTACGCGACTGGACAGCCAGTTCGCGGATACGCTGCAGGTTGTTGCTGATCTCGCCCAGCGCGCCTTCGGCGGTCTGCGTCAGCGAAATGGCGTCGTTGGCATTACGCGCCGCAACATTGGAGCCGCGGATCTGCGTGCCGAAACGTTCGGAAATGGCCAGACCAGCTGCGTCGTCCTTGGCGCTGTTGATGCGCAGGCCCGAGGACAGGCGCGACAGCGACGTCTGCAATGCCGACTGGTTGTTATTGACATTGCGCTGGGCGGTCAGCGACGCAATGTTGGTATTGATACTGAGTGCCATGAAAACTCCTTTTTCCCGAGAAGTGTTGCGTAACCCGGCCACCGGGACCGGCAACGCAACGTGCCTTGAGCGGAGGCAGCGAAGTGCGTTGTACTTGTGTTATCGGACGGTGCGCGGAAATATTTAGGGAGAACGCGATTTTTATGTGACGGCTGGGTATGGCGCCACCGTGCCGCGCCACCGGGCTATACTCGCCGCACAGTTGGAAAGTGCGTGCGGAGCGCGGGCATGCGTGGCAGGACGCCCCTGCCCGCGCGAGTTGCCACGCGCTCCCCACCGGATACCTGGGTACCCTGTTGATGCAGAAAGTCCTGATTGCCGAACCGCTCGACATCTTCCGCGCCGGCCTGCGCCAGTTGGTGGAAGAGTCACGTATTGCCCGACAGATTGGCGCCGTGGCGTCCCGCGACGAGCTGGACTCCGCGCTGCGGAAGCAGCGCTGGCACGGCCTGCTGTGCGCACTGCCGGCAGAGCCATCGGATACATTCAGCTACCTGCGGGGCCTGCACCAGCAACTGCCGGAACTGCGGATCCTGGTGGTCGGCAATCAGTCAGAGGCGCAGCTGACCGTGCGCGCCCTCAAGGCTGGCGCCAGTGGCTACCTGCCCCGCACCGCCAGCCGCACCGAAGTCCTGACAGCGCTGCAGATGCTGGCGCGCGGCAAGAAATACCTGCCGCCGGGCATGATGGAGATCATCGCCGACAACCTCAGTACCGACTGGGAACAGGCTCGGCACGATACCCTCTCCGAACGTGAATATGAAACCCTCTGCCTGATCGGTTCCGGCCTGACCCTGAGTGATATCGCCGCCCGCATGCAGATCAGCGCCAAGACAGTCAGCGCCTACCGCGCGCGGATCATGGCCAAGATGCAGTTCCGCAACAACGCCGAGATGACCTATTACGTGGTGTCCAATCAGCTGGCGTCGTAGGCGACGGCAATCAAACCCCTGATAAACGGGGGATTCCCACCGCTTATCGGGCGAATCATCGTCCCCGGTCTCGTGAACAATACATGGCATTCTGCGGCGCAGTGTGCGCTGCAACCCGATATCACGACCGGATCGAACCATGGCAAACAGCAAAGCCGCCAAACTCCAGGCGGTCCCGCCCGAAGGGACGCCAGACGCGTCAGCGGGCAAGCCCGGCAAGCGCAAGCTCGTGGTCCTGCTGGCCGTCGTGGCGGCGCTGCTCAGTGGCGCCGGCGTCTGGCTGACGAGCACCGATGGCCGGGCATGGTTGGCCGCGCGGCTCGAGCCCAAGCCGCCGAGCCCCATCTATGTGGCCCTGGAATCGATGACCGTTAACCTGCAGCCGGACAACGGCGACCGCTACCTGCAGATCGGCATCGTACTGAAAAGCTATGACAAGGAGGCCGACGGCCTGGTGAAGATGTTTATGCCGGAACTGCGCAGCCGGGTCCTGCTCCTGCTGTCGTCCAAGACGCCGGCCGAGCTGTACCAGGCCGACGGCAAGCAGAAACTGGTGAAGGAAATCCTGGCCCTGACGCGGCAACCCTACAGCACGACGGTGTCCGACCTGAAGGTCAAGGACGTGCTGTTCACCAACTTTGTCATCCAGTAACCGCGACCAGTACACGTTCAACCAACGTCAAACGGCATGATCAAGGAAGAGTTTCTCTCCCAGGATGAAATCGACGCGCTACTGCGCGGCGTCAGCGACGATGCGGAGGATGATGCTCCGGCCGAAGCTGCCGATGGCATCCGCCCGTACAACCTGGGCACGCAGGAACGCATCGTGCGCGGGCGCATGCCCACGCTGGAGATCATCAATGAGCGGTTCGCGCGCAATTGGCGCATTGCGCTGTTCAATTTCATGCGCCGCAACGCCGAGATCTCGGTGGGGCAGGTCAAGGTCCAGAAGTACAGCGAGTTCATCCGCAACCTGGTGGTGCCGACCAGTATCAATCTCGTCCAGGTCAAGCCGCTACGCGGCACGGCGCTGTTCGTGTTCGACCCGAACCTGATTTTTCTGATCGTCGACAACCTGTTCGGCGGTGACGGTCGTTTCCACACGCGCGTGGAAGGCCGCGACTTCACGCAGGTGGAGCAGCGCATCATCCAGCGCCTGCTGCATCTGGTATTCGAGCACTACGGCAGCGCGTGGCAGCCGGTGTATCCGATCGAGTTCGAATACCTGCGCGCCGAAATGCACACCGAATTCGCTAATGTGGCGACACCGAACGAGGTGGTCGTGACCACCTCGTTCCATGTGGAATTCGGCAACAACGGTGGCGACGTGCATATCTGCATGCCGTACACCATGCTCGAACCGATTCGCGACCTGCTGTCGAGTTCGATCCAGGGCGAGACACTGGAAGTGGACAAGCGCTGGGTACGCCTGCTATCGCAGCAGGTGCAATCCGCCGAGGTGCAGCTGATCGCCAATCTGGCCGAAACACGCATTACGCTCGCGGATATTCTCAATATGAAAGTGGGGGACGTGATTCCGCTCGACATCACCCCCACCGTCACCGGCAATGTGGATGGCGTGCCGGTCATGGAATGCAGCTATGGCACCTTCAACGGGCAGTATGCGCTGCGCGTCTGCAAGATGCTGAACCACGCCGCCCAGGACAACCCGCAGGACCAAGACGATGACCGATGATCCCGACATGCTGTTCGACGAGAACGAAACCGACATGGCAAAGGTCATGGCCCAGATGGAGCAGGCCGAAGCCGCCCGCGCCGCGACCGCCGCTGCTGCTGCGCCTGCGTCGCCCGCCGCCGCCCAGCCGGTGAAGCCGGAGGCCGAGCCGGCGCCGATCTTCAAGCCATTGGCGACCGACAAGGATGCCACCATCGGCCGCAATGATATCGACCTGATCCTCGACATTCCCGTCCAGCTCACGGTAGAGCTGGGGCGCACCAAGATCGCCATCAAGAACCTGTTGCAACTGGCGCAGGGCTCGGTGATCGAGCTCGACGGACTGGCCGGCGAACCGATGGATGTGCTGGTGAACGGATGCCTGATCGCGCAGGGCGAAGTGGTGGTGGTGAACGACCGTTTCGGCATTCGCCTGACTGATATCATCACGCCGTCCGAACGCATCCGGAAACTCAACCGCTAGGACGCGAGACGCAGACCGGAGCGACGAACAAGGCCCGCATACAGCGGTGGCCACACCTTCGCCGACTTCTCCGGGAGACTCCCCATGACCCACATTGCTGACTGGATCCGGCTGTTCGGCGGACTGTTCTTCGTTCTTGGCATGATCGTGTTCGCCGCCTGGGCACTGCGCCGCCTGCAGCAGCGTGGCGGACCGGCCGGCAACCAGCGCCAGGTGCTGCGCGTGGTGGGGCACCACGCGCTGGGCATGAAGGAAAAGCTGGTCGTGGTGGAAATCGAAGACACCTGGCTGGTGCTCGGCATGACGCCCGCCAGCATCACCACGCTGCACACGCTGCCGCGCCCCGCTGCTGCGGCAACCGAGCCCGGCGCGGCTGGCGATGCGACCCTGCCGCCATCGCTGCCGGCAGCCTTTGCCACGCAGCTGCGGCGCACGCTTTCACGAGACCGAGAATGATGTCCCTGTTTTCCCGCCGCGCGCTCCCCTGCGCGGCAGCCCTGCTGGCGCTGGGCAGTGCCACACCCGCGCTGGCCCAGACCGGCCTGCCGGTACTGACCGCCGGCGCCAACGGCCAGAGCTACACGCTCAGCATCCAGACACTGCTGTTCCTTACCTCGCTGTCGTTCCTGCCGGCCGTGCTGCTGATGATGAGCGGCTTCACGCGCATCATCATCGTGCTGTCGCTGCTGCGCCACGCGCTCGGCACGCAGACCACGCCGCCCAACCAGGTGCTGATCGGGCTCGCGCTGTTCCTCACCATGTTCGTCATGACGCCGGTGCTCGACCGCGTGCACAAGGAAGCCTATACGCCGCTCGCAGAGAACCGCATCAGCTTTGAGCAGGCGCTGGAAACCGCGGCAGTGCCGGTGCGCGAGTTCATGATGAAGCAGACGCGCGAACCTGACATCGCCCTGTTCGCCCGCCTCGCCAACCTGCCGCCCGTCGAGGGCCCGGAGGCGATTCCCATGCGTGTGCTGATCCCCGCCTTTGTCACCAGCGAGCTGAAGACGGCCTTCCAGATCGGCTTTGCCATCTTCATTCCCTTCCTGGTGATCGACATCGTGGTCGCCAGCGTGCTGATGTCGATGGGCATGATGATGGTCTCGCCGGCCATCTTCTCGCTACCGTTCAAGATCATGCTGTTCGTGATGATCGACGGCTGGCACCTGCTGCTCGGCTCCCTCTCGCAGAGTTTCACCCAGTAGCCGCCATGAACCAGGAAACCGTCCTCGACATGGCGCGCCACGCCATCGAGATCGCCATCATGGTCGGTGCGCCGATGCTGCTGGTGTCGCTGGTGGTCGGCCTGCTGGTGGCCGTGTTCCAGGCCGCCACCTCGCTCAACGAAGCCACGCTGTCGTTCATTCCCAAGCTGCTCGCCATCTTTGCCGCCATGGTGCTGGCCGGGCCGTGGATCCTCTCGGTGCTGGTCGACTACATGCGCGAGCTGCTGATCAATATTCCCACCTACGTGGGCTGAGCATGCTCACGCTGACCGCCGCGCAGTGGAACGGCTGGCTGGCCCTGTACCTGTGGCCGTTCGTACGTATCCTGGCCTTTGTCATGGTGGCGCCGCCGTTCAGCGACAGCCAGATCCCGGCACGCATCAAGGTCGGCCTGGCGGTGGTGCTCACGCTGGTCATCGCCCCGACGCTCGCTCCCCCGCCCGCCATCGAAGTCGGCTCGCCCGCCGGTATCTGGATCACCATGATCCAGGTGATGGTCGGCGTAGCGCTCGGCTTTTGCGTACGCGTGGTGTTCGCCGCCATTGGCGCCGCCGGAGAGCTGATCAGCATCCAGATGGGCCTGGGTTTCGCCACGCTCTTCGACAGCGCGCAAACCGAGAGCAATATGGTGATCGGCCGCTTCCTCACGCTCACCGCCCTTACCGCCTTCATCGCTGCGGACGGCCACCTGCTGCTGCTGGCCACGCTGCACGACGTGTTCACCACTTTCCCCGTCGCCCCCGGCCTGATTGAAGCCGGCGGCTGGCTCGAACTGGGGAAGGCCGGCCTGTTGATCTTCAGTTTCGGCCTGCGTCTGGCCCTGCCGGTGATCGGCATCCTGCTGGTCGTCAACCTCGCCCTCGCCGTGCTGAGCCGCGCCACCGCCCAGCTCAATCCATTCGCCATTGGCCTGAGCGCGACTCTCCTGGCCGGGCTGGTGCTGCTGGCGCTGGTCTTCGTGTCGCTTGCGCCGCTACTGACCGAAGCCGTGCAGCACAGCCTGGAAATCGGCGCTCGGGCCTTGCGCTCCGCCAGTCCGGCCGAATAGCCACGCCCCGCCCGGCCCCATCCTGCTTCACCCCCGGAGTACGCCGCCTGCCGGCTGCATGCCGCTCCAGCCCGGTCCAGCGCGAATTGGAGCCCGCCACCCTTGCACAGCGACGATTCGCCTGTTATTTTATGCAACCAGTTGCATAGTATCGGTCTACCCGCTGCTCTCCGGCCAGACCGCGATACGCTACTCTTTTGCTTTCAGGAGCCGCCACCCATGTCCCTGCCGCCGCTGCTTGCCAACCGGCTCTCCGTGCCCGTCGTCGGATCGCCGCTGTTCATCATCTCGAATCCCGACCTGGTCCTGGCGCAGTGCAAGGCCGGCATCGTCGGCTCCTTTCCCGCGCTCAATGCGCGCCCCTCCGGCGTGCTCGAGCAATGGCTGGAACGCATCACCACCGAACTGGCCGAATACAACGCCCAGCATCCGGACAAGCCCGCCGCGCCGTTCGCCGTTAACCAGATCGTGCACAAGTCGAACGCCCGGCTCGAGGAAGACATGGCGCTGTGCGCCAAGTACAAGGTACCGATCATCATCACCTCGCTCGGCGCGCGCGAGGAGGTCAACCATGCCGTGCACGACTGGGGCGGCATCGTGCTCCACGACGTGATCAACAATACCTTCGCCCGCAAGGCCATCCAGAAAGGCGCGGACGGGCTGATCGCCGTGGCGGCCGGCGCGGGCGGGCATGCCGGCGTACTCTCGCCGTTTGCGCTGGTGCATGACATCCGCGAATGGTTCGACGGCCCGCTGCTGCTTTCCGGCGCCATCGGCACCGGCGATGCCGTCCTCGCCGCCCAGGCGGCGGGTGCGGACCTCGCCTATGTCGGCTCGGCCTTCATCGCCACGGAAGAAGCCAACGCGACCGAGGCCTACAAGCAGATGATCGTCGACAGCGGCGCCAGCGACATCGTCTACACCAACCTGTTCACCGGCGTGCATGGCAACTACCTGCGCCAGAGCATCGTCAACAGCGGTCTCGATCCGGAGAACCTGCCGGTCTCGGATCCGACCGCCATGAACTTCGGCGCCGATCGCCAGCGGCCCAAGGCCTGGAAGGAAATCTGGGGCGCCGGCCAGGGCGTCGGTGCGGTCAAGCGCGTGGTGCCCGCGGCCGAACTGGTGGCACGCCTGCGCACCGAGTACCAGCAGGCGCGGGCGCGGCTGAGGCTCGACACGGCAACCGCCGGCGCGCACTAAGCCGCAAGGGCCGCACGGCCCGGCATACGACCGCCTGGCGGACGACAACGGCTTGATGAATATCCCCAGCCACCCCCGTTTCCCCGGGGGCTAAGGTGCAAGAGATTGCAAACCCGTGCCGGGCCTCCGCAGCAACTGCGCTAGCATGGCTGGTCTCATCGCTCCCAATGCCGCACGTATCATGACCATCCAGAACACGCGTGCCCTGCCGGGCACACCCTCATCCCTGCCCCTCTCTTCATCCGCCAGCGTACCCGGCCCGGCAACACGATTGCAGAACCATATCCTGGCCTCGACCCGCGCGGCGCTGCGTCTTCCGGGCATGCCGCAGACCCGGATCGCGGGAGAGGCGCTGACGGGCGGACGGTCCACGATGGCATCGACGCCCACTTCGCCGAATGCGCGAACTCGCAGCAAACTCTGATCCTGCCTGCCGCGCGCACATGAAGTGACGTCCAGCGCGCTTGACTCGGCCCGCATGGATGGTACGATTGCTGCTGGCCGCCTTTCCGGGCGGCCGTTGTCTTTTTGCGTGAGTGATCCGTGGCACAACGCCAGTCCCGTTCTGTCCTGCTTTCCCTTCCCGTCTGGGTGCGCTCCGGTTGGCGCACGCTGGAGGGCGGACCGCGCTCGACCATGATCAGCTCGCAGGAAATCGCCGCGCGCTCCGCCTACGCGCGGGCCAAACCAGGCTGATCGGCCGCCTGCCGCGCATTCCGCCCGGCAGCTCTCTCCCCGTTTGATCCCGATCCTGTCCCACGCCGGGACGATCCGCGCACGCGCATGCGCCGCACTTTCTGCGGCGTCATCGCACGCCCTCGCCTCGCCCGGTGCGCAGGCGAACGCGGTCGGCCGGCAGGGACGCCCTGCTTTCGCTCCGCCGCCTCCGGAACGTGTGCCATGCAACTGACCAAGAATTTCGTCAAAGCCAAGAACCCCTGCGCCAGCGGCTACCGCTGGTTTCTGCGCGACCAGAACGGACAAGGCGACTACCAGGCCATCCTCGACGCGCTCGTACGCGACGGTCGCATCGATGACGCCTGCTGGCTGCTCGACCAGTTCGGCGCAACCGATGCCGTGCTGACCCTCGACACGGTCGACGCCGAAGCCATCGTCTTCGCCGGCACGCTCGTCGTCCGCCAGGGGATCACCGTCGACAGTGTCGTGCGCGCCGGCGGCAGCATCCGCACGCAAGGCGGCATTCGCGCAGGAACCTTGGTGATGGCGGGGGAAAACATTCATGCGGGCGGACAGATCGCCAGCGACGGCGCGATCCAGTGCAAAGGCGACTTGCAAGCTGGTTGGGGTATCGAAACCCAGACCACGCTCGACTGCGGCGGACATGCCCGCGCCGGCTGGGACCTCGCCGCCGCCCAGAGCATCCGCGTCGAAGGCAATATCCTGACTGGCGGCGCACTGCGCAGCGGCACCACGCTGCATTGCGCACATGGCATCCGCAGCGGCAGCGACATCATCACCGGACACGACGCCTACGCAGCGTGCGGCATGCAAGCCAATGGCGACATCGACTGCGGCAACCACCTCGCCTCCGGCTGGGGCATCCGCGCCGGCGGCAATATCCGCGCGGGCGGCGCCATCCGCACCGGCGAAGGCATCGAAGCCGGCGGACTGATCATCTCCGGCGACGGACACGGCATCTACGCCGGACTCGACGTCCGCTTTGATGCCTGGGAAGTCTCGGCACGGGTCATTGCGGCGCAACGGCCGGTGGGGTTGGTGAGTGGGTGGTGGGAAACGAACTGAGCCAGTACGCTAGCGCATCTGCCGCGCCCGGCCCGGCCTCGCCGAGTAAGTAGGGACGCGGCTACGCGTGGAGCAACGGCCCCACCTCCTCTGCCCACGCCAGCCACGCCCGCTCCGACACGATCCCGCCCTTGAGAATCGCATATTGCACCCGCTGCGCAGGCGTCAGTGCATCGGCGGGTGTGAAATCGCGCTGTTCGATATCGAGATAGGTCTGCAGGCGCTCGCGGTGCAGCCCGATGAGGCGGGCGAGTTCGGCATCGAGCCCGAGTGGGCCGATGGCAGCCTCGGCGCGCAGCTTGATGAGAAAGACGTTACGGCCATCGACGTCGGTGACGGTTTCCCGCACCCAGCGGGCCACTTCGGCGCGGCCGGCCGGCAAGACCTGGTACACCTTCTTGCGCGATGCCGCTGCCTCACCGGCGGTTTCGCCGACCACGGCGACCCAGCCCTGTTGCAGCATGCGGCCGAGTTCACGATAGATCTGCTGGTGCGTGGCACGCCAGAAGTACCCCATGGAGCGGTCGAAGCGGCGTGCGAGATCGTAGCCCGACGAAGGCTGCTCCAGCAGGGAGATCAGGATGGCATGGGGTGTGGACATGCCGCCATTCTAGCCACAGATCGGCCGCGCACGGCAGTTTCCGGGGCCGCGGGTAGACGCTCGGCCTGCAGCGCCCCCGCAGGTTACAGATAGTTGAACAGCGACAGCCCGCGCATCGCCACAAAGGTCTGCTGCGAGGCTTCCAGCGCGGTCTTGAGCTGCGTGAACTGGCTCAATGCGCTGGCGGCGTCGACCGATTCGAGTTCCAGCAGCATCGCCTTGAGCTGGTCGCCATGCGCTTCGCCGCTGCTGTCGAGCGTATCGAGCTGGGCCTGGCGCGTGCCCACCAGCACATGCATGTTCAGCGCTGTCTGGTAGTTATTGTCAAAGTTGGTGATCAGGCCATCGAGCTGGCCTTGCAGCGCGGCGCGGCTGGCGGCATCGGTGATCGGCGGCGTCAGTGCCGAGATGATGGCCTCGTAGGTGCGAAATACGCTCTGCTGCGTGGCAGACGGCGTTTCGGGCCCGAAGGCGTCTTCGCCCGTGACGCCGGTGGCCATCATCTGGCCATTGCCCACGTCAACCTTGGGCACCGTGCCATTGCCGAGATAGTTCACCACATTGGCCGGGGCGGTCGAGGGAGGCACGGGCGGGGGTACCACCGGCTGCAGCGCGTACGGCGCGGTGGCGCGCTGGCCGCCGAACAGCGCCACGCCCTGGCCATCGACGCGGTTGGCGATAGTCAGCAGTTCTTCATACTGGCTCTGCACTTCGCTCAGGTACGCCTGACGCTCTTCATCCGACAGCGAGGCCTTGCGCGCCCCGAGCGCGACTTCCTTGCCGCGCTGGATCACGTTGGTGAGATTGCTGAGCGCCAGTTCGGTAAACCGCAGGCGGTCCGAGGCGGCGACGCGGTTCGCGGCGAAGGCATCGTTCTGCACGTCGGCCTCGCGGCCGCGCAGCAGCCGGCCCATGGCGATGGGATCCTCGGCCGCGGTCTGCAAGCGCTTGCCGCTGGTGATCTGCTGCTGCAGCCGCACCAGCTCGGCATGCTGGCGGCCCATGGCGGCGATGGTGGAATCGTAGAACTGGCTGGTGGCGACGCGCATGCTGAACTCTCCGGAAGCGGCGCGCCGATGCGCCGCGTTATGCTTTCCTGCTCTCTTCCGTCATTAACGGCGCAGGCCGACGCAACTTGAGGTCCACGACAGCGAGGGCGGCCAATACCGCCGACCCATGCACGATGAAGCCGGCAAGGCCGCCAGCTCAGCCTCAGTTGGCGATCGACAGCAAGGTATCGAACACCGTCGCCGCGGTCTGCATCACCTTGGCAGAGGCCTGGTAGGCCTGCTGGTAGCGCAGCAGGTTGGCGGCCTCTTCATCGAGATTGACGCCCGATACAGCCTGCTGCGCGGCCACGCTATCCTTCAGGACCTGACCCTGCGCCTCCGCCATGAGGCCGACGCCGCGCGCCTGCGTGCCGACATCGGTGACCAGGTCGACATAAGCATTGCCGAACGAGGTCGAACCACCGTTCAGCAGCGTTGCGTTGCGCAGCGCGGCAAGCAGGTTGGCGTTGCCGTTGTCGAGCGGCCCGCTGCCGGCGGCGGTGGGATCGGTTGCCGCCGCCGCGAACTTGCGCGGATCGTTGAGCAGCATCTCGAAGCTGCGCGCCGCGTTGCTAGCCGGACGCAGCATGAAACTGTCGCCGTCGTCGGGCGTACCGCCAAAGGTGAATTCCAGCCCATCCACGGCGAGCGTCGCCGGCGGCGTGGCCGAGCCAACCGTCACCTTGTCCGGCAGGCGCTGGGCAACCCATGCGCCGCCCTGGAAGGTGAGCTGGTAATCATGGCCGCTCAGCTGGTTCACGTCGAGCAGCGTGGCGCTCATCGAGCCGCTGCCGGTATTGCGTGCGCTGGCCACTGGCGCCGGCATGCCGGCGAAGGAGAACAGCGCCGTACCCGCCGCACCGTCGAGATCGAAACCGGCAGCATGCTGCGCATTCATCGCACTGCCCAGCGCCGCCACGATGCGGCCAAGCTGTGCGCGCGCGGGCTCGAGGGTATCCTGGCGGAAGGCCAGCAAACCGGCGAGCTTGCCGCCACCGAGCTGTTCGACACTCAGCGGGACGGTGCCATTGCCGGTGTCGAACGACACCGAATACTGCGAGGGATCGAACTCGGACGACTCCGCCTTGAGTTCGAACGACTTCTGCCCCAGCACAAGCGGCTGGCCATTGCCGATATAGAGATCGAACTGGCCTTCGCTGCCTTCGACCACGCGCGTGCGCACCACGGTGTTCAGTTCGCGTACCAGGGCATCGCGCTGGTCACGCAGGTCGTTGGCGGGCTGGCCATTGCTGGTGGCTTCGGCCAGACGAATCTGTTTGTTCAGCGCGGCGATCTGCTTGGTGGCGACATTCACCGCCGAGACTTGCGCGGGAATCTCCTGGTTCACTTCCGTCGCCTGTGTCTCCAGACGCTGGTCGAGCGAGCGGATACGGTTTGCCAGCACTTCGCCGGCCGCGATAAAGGCCTGGCGCGGGGCAGTCTGGGATGGATTCGCGGCCACCCCGTCGAGCGAGGCGAAGAAGTCCTGCAGCGCAACCGTCAGCCCGGTGCTGCTGTTGGACAGGATGCCATCGAGCGACGTCAGCAGTTGCGACTGGCGTTCGAGGCCGCTGGCCTGCGACTGGCTGGCCGTGACCTGGGCAGTGAGATAGCTGTCAAAGATACGCCGCACGGTAGTGACGTGCGCGCCCTGCCCGAGGTAGCCGGCACCCACGTAGAGCGGCAGGTTGGAGGTCTGCAGGGCCTGCTGCCGCGTATACCCCGGCGTGCTGGCGTTGGCGATATTGTGGCCAGTCACCTGCAGGGCCATCTCGGCCACGCGCAGGCCACTTGCGCCAATGTTCAGAAGACTGTTGTTCATCGTTCTCGGCGGCTGCGGGCCGCGGCGGAGGTTGCGGGCTGGCGGGCGGAACGCGGTTGCGCTGGCCTGCCGACCCGGACAGGGCCATTGCAAGTGATAACGGCCATGCGGCGCATAACTTGAGACAAGACGCGGCCGGCCATCAGATCATGCGGCGTACGATCTGCATGATCTTGTTCGCGTAGTTAGGGTCAGTGGCATAACCCGCGCTCTGCAGACCCTGCGCGAATGACTTCACATCAGTGGCGTTGTTTACCACGTTGGCATAGCGCGGGTTCTCGGTGAGCAGGCGCGCGTAGTCGGTGAAGGCCTCGGCATACGAGCCATAGACGCGGAATTTTTCCTTGACCTTGCGCGCTACGCCATCGATGTATTCGGTCGTCGTTACCTCGGTCACCGGCCCTTTCCAGCCGCCCGTGGCCTTGATGCCGAACAGGTTATGGCTGGTGCCGCCCCCTTTGGTACGGATCTCGCTGCGGCCCCAACCGCTTTCAAGTGCCGCCTGGCCGAGGATGAACTTGGCCGGAATGCCGGTCATGCGGCTCGCTTCGGCGGCATGGTCGGCCAGTTTGTCGAAGAACTGCGCGATGCGGCCTGGGCGTCTCCCCTGTGCACCGTCTGTGCCCTGTGTCGATGATGCGTCGGTCGCTACCGTTTCGATGCGCGGCACCGACTTGCCTTCCGCTTGCTGGCGCAGGGCATCCAGCGCCGTGCGTACGCGTGCTTCCAGGCCCGGACGGGGTGTGGTGGTTGCACCATGCGCATCGACATAGCGGATGGCGCTGGCCAGCGCCGCCGTTTCGGCGGGCGAAGAAGCCGATGTCGCCGCCAATCCCGGCAAGGACATGGCCTGCGGCTGCAGTGTCATCGGCCCAGCCGTTGCTGGCGTTTCTCCTGGCCCCGCCTGCGACCCGCGCTGCAGATGGCGCAGCAGCATGTCAGCCACGCCGACGCCGCGCGTCGCAAGGCTCTGCGAGACCTGCTGGTCGAACATCGAGGTATACATGCGACTTTGCGAGGAATCGAGCATGCCGTCCTGCGGCATGGATTCGCGCATCTGCTTGAGCATCTGGTTGATGAACAGCGCGTCGAACTGCTTGGCCACCGCCTTGGCCGCGACTTCAGGCCGTTCGCGCGCGCTGCGCTTGAGGCCCTCCAGGCTCTGCGAATCCATGGCCAGGCGGGTGGACAGGTCCTGTCTGATCATGCCGCGTCCTCAGATGATTTCCAGTTCGGCGCGCAAGGCGTTGGCCGCCTTCATCGCCTGCAGGATGGCAATCAGGTCCTGCGGGTTTGCGCCGAGTGCGTTGATGGCCTTGACCACGTCGGAGAGATTGGCCGCCGGCTTGATCTCCATCAGGCTGCCGCCCCCTTGCTTCAACTCGATCTGCGAGCGCTGGGCCACTACGGTCTGGCCTTGCGAGAAGGGCGCGGGCTGGCTGACCACCGGTTCGCTGCTGATCACCACCGACAGGTTGCCGTGCGCCACCGCGCAGGCGGCCACCTGCACCACCTGATTCATCACCACCGAGCCGGTGCGCGCATTGATCACCACCTTGGCAGCAGCGGCCACGGGCTGGACCTCGATGCTTTCGAGCTGGGCAATGAAACTGACGCGTTCGTTCGGCGTGGCCGGCGCGCGCACCATGATCATGCGGGCGTCGGCCGCTGCGGCCATGCCGCTACCGAAACGCCGGTTGATGGCGGCGACGATGCGGTCCACCGTGCCGAAATCGGCCGTACCGGCATCGAGCTGTACATAACCATCCTGGCCCACCGCCGCCTGCACCGCGCGCTCCACGGTCGCGCCGTTGGCGATGCGTCCCACGCTCAGGTGATTGACCTGGACCTTGCTGCCGCCGGCCGAGGCGCCCGCACCGCTGACCACCACATTGCCCTGCGCGATGCTATAGATCTGTCCGTCCGCACCCTTGAGCGGCGTCATCAGCAACGTACCACCACGCAGGCTGCGCGCGTTGCCGATCGACGAGACGGTCACGTCGATGGTCTGCCCCGGCCGCACGAACGGCGGCAACGAAGCAGTCACCACCACGGCCGCCGTGTTCTTGAGCTGGATGCTGGCGTTGGGCGGCAGGTTAACGCCAAACTCCTTGAGCATGTTGGCAAAACTCTGGCTGGTGAACGGCGCCTGCGTGGTCTGGTCGCCGCTGCCGTCTAGGCCTACCACCAGGCCGTAGCCGATCAGCGCGTTCTCGCGCACACCCTGCACCGTCACCAGATCCTTGAGCCGCTCGGCCTGCGCCATGCCGGGCAGGCACAGTGCCAATGCCGCCAGCACAGGAATCAACACGCGGTTCGTCATGCCTGTCATCACTAGCTGCATCCTCATCTCAGAACGGCATCACCGACAGGAAGAAACGCGACAGCCAACCCATCTGCTGCGCTTCCGCCACGTAGCCGGTACCGCGATATTCCATGCGTGCATCGGCCACCTGCGTGGACAGCACGGTATTCGCCGCCGTGACATTGGCCGGATTGACGATGCCGGAAAAGCGCACGAACTCGTTACCCTGGCCGATGGCGATCTGCTTCTCGCCGCTCACCACCAGGTTGCCGTTGGGCTGCACGCCGATCACCTGCACCGCGATCGTGCCGGTAAAGTCGTTGGCCGAGCCATTCGCCGCGGAACTGTCGAACTTGTTCGAGGTATTGGCCGACACCCCGAGGTCGTTCACCACATTGGTATTGATGCCGAACAGTTGCGGCACGCTCACGCCCAGGGAACCGGTGCGGCCGACATTGCCAGTATTCTTTTTGTTGGCCGTGGTCTTCTCGGAAATCATGATCGTCAGCGTATCGCCGACCTGCCGCGCGCGGCGATCTTCGAACATGCCGCGAAAGCCCGCGGCCACCGGCGTGGCGCTGGCCTGGTAGATGGCGCCGGTGTTGGCGGCCTGCAGCGGCGCAGGCTGCGGCGGGAGGCCCATCGGCTGGTACACGATGGGCTGGGGCGTCTGGTACATGCAACCGGACAGCGCCACGGCGATGGCCGGCAGCAACAGGAAGGATCGCGTCGTCATGGTCATCCTGAACATCACGCGCTCACAGGCGCGCCAGATTCTGCAGCATCTGGTCGGAGCGCTCAACCACCTTGCTGTTCATTTCATAAGCGCGCTGCGTCTGGATCATGTTCACCAGCTCCTCGACCACGTTGACGTTGGAGGTCTCCACGTACGCCTGGGTGACGGAGCCCGCGCCATTGGTGCCAGGGGCGTTGACGTTGGCCACGCCAGAGGCGTCGGTCTCGGCGAACAGGTTTTCGCCCAGCGCACGCAGGCCTGCCGGATTGACGAAGGTCGCGAGCTGGATATTGCCGATCTGCGTGGCGTTGGGCGTGCCAGCCGTGGTCACCGACACCACGCCATCCTTACCAACGGTGATGCCAGTCGCGGTCGCCGGGACGACGATGTTCGGCTGCATGGGGTAGCCGCTCGACGAGACGAGCTGGCCTTGCGCATCGATCTGGAAATTGCCGTCGCGCGTGTAGCCGAGCGTGCCATCCGGCAGTTGTACCTGGAAGAACCCCGCGCCATTGATGGCCATGTCGGTGGCGTTGCCAGTCTGCTGCAGGTTGCCCTGCGTAAACATGCGCTCCGTCGCCACCACACGTACCCCGGTACCGACCTGCAGGCCCGACGGCAGCACGGTCTGCTGCGACGACTGCGCGCCCGGCTCGCGTACCGTCTGGTAGAGCAGGTCCTCGAACACGGCGCGGCTACGCTTGTAGCCATTGGTGCCAACGTTGGCGATGTTGTTGGAAATCACGTCGAGCTGCGACTGCTGTGCTTCCAGCCCGCTCTTGGCAATCCACAGGGAACGTAACATGAAACCTCCTCAAATCCGCGTCAGCTGTGGCGCAGCAATTCGTTGGCGCGCTGCGCGCTCGAATCGTTGTCGCGCAGCATCTTCATCTGCATTTCGAACTGGCGCGAGACGTCAATCATCTGTACCAGGGCCTCGGTAGGATTAACGTTGCTGCCTTCCAGCGCACCACCCGCAATGCGTACGGTCTCGTCCGCATCGGCCGGCTCGCCGTTACGCTGGCGAAACAGGCCATCGGGCCGGCGTTCGAGCTCCACCGGCTCGATGTTCACCAGCTTGAGCTGTCCCAGCACCACCGGCCGCACCGCGCTGTCGTTGCTGACCGCCGTGATCGTGCCGTCGGCAGCAAACTGCACCTGCGTCTCCGGCGGAATCACGATGGGGCCGCCCACGCCCACCAACGCCAAGCCGCTGCGCGTTTCCAGTGTGCCATCGGCCGCCAGCTGCATGCCGCCATCGCGCGTATAGGCCTCTTCGCCGGTCGGCGTCTGTACCGCCAGCCAGCCGGGGCCGGATACCGCCACATCAAGGCTGCGTCCGGTCGTCTGGATCTGTCCCGCGCGCAGATCGGTGCCGATGGTCGCGGCCATGGCGAATTGCCGGGTCTCGCTGCCCTCGCCCAACAGCCGCACGGTCTGCGCCGCATCGACCTGACCCTTGAAGCCGTTGGTGCCGGCATTGGCCAGGTTGTTGGCGGTCGACGCCTGCTGGTCGAACAGGTGTCGCGCCCGATTCATTACGAGATAGATGCTCTTGTCCACAGGACAGCTCCAGCGTCAGATGGTCAGCAGCGCATCAGCGCAGGTTCACCATGGTCTGCAGGATGGTGTCCTGCGTCTTGATGGTCTGGGCATTGGCCTGGTACACCCGCTGCGCGGTGATCATGTTCACCAGCTCGGCCGTCAGGTCGACGTTCGATTCTTCCACCGCCGAGGCCTGCAGCAGGCCGAGCATGCCGGAACCCGGCGCGCCAACGCTGGCAGCCCCCGAACCGGCCGTCTCGTTCCACAGGTTGTCGCCGATCGATTCGAGATCCTGCACGCTGCGGAAGTTGGCGAGCGCCACCTGGCCCAGCGCGGCGGTACGGCCGTTGGAATAACGGCCAAGGATCACGCCATCCTTGTCAACGCTGAAGCTGGCAAGGCGGCCGATGCCGTAGCCATTTTGGCGCGTCTCGGTTTCGCCGAAGGAGCCGCCGTACTGCGTGGTGCCGACGGAATCGAAAGTAAAGGTCTGGCCATTGACTGGCACGTTAACCATCGCCGGCGGCGGTGTCAGCGCACCGCTGGTGTTGAAGTCAAGGTCCTGTGTCACGCCCGGGACCTGGACGTTGTCGATGGCGAAGTGCACCGTCCAGGCCGAGGCGGTCGGATCAGCCACCTGGTCGTTACGCACGTAGTACGCGGTCAGCAGGTGCTCGGAACCGAGCGAGTCGTACACTGGGATCGATGTCGAATGGTTGAACGAGTTGGTGTTGTTTGGTGCGAACGTGGTCACCACCGGCGGCGTTGCCTCGGCATTCAGGTTCAGGCGCATCACCACGGCATCGGTCCGCTGCGGCGCCTGGTCGCCAACCGGCACGGTCAGGGGCTGGAGGGGCGCATTGGTATCGGGCAGGCCGGTGATTGCGTTGACCGGATAACCCGTCAGCCGCATGCCGCTCATGGTGATGATATTGCCGGCCTTGTCGGTCTGGAACTGGCCATTACGGGTATACGAAACCGACTGCGAAGTCGGATCGACCACGCGGAAGAAGCCATTGCCATTGACGGCGATGTCGAGCGGATTGTTGGTCAGCGAGATGCTGCCCTGCGAAAACTCCTGCGCCACCGCGCCGACCTTCACGCCGAGACCGACCTGCGAGTCGGAAGCGCCGACCAGCGAGCGCGCATACACGTCGGCGAACTGCGCCTTGGACTGCTTGAAGCCCACCGTGTTGGCGTTCGCCACGTTGTTACCGATCACGTCGAGATTCTTGGCCGCTGCGTTCAGGCCGCTCAACCCTTGCTGAAAACCCATTGCGCTCCCCTTACAGAATCGAAATCACATCGCCCAGGCGAACCCCGCCCAGCTGCGACAATTGCAGTTGCGCCTGGCCGGACGTGACGGTCACGCCCGACACCTGGTCACGCCCCAGCGGCACTGCTTCCACCGCGACGCCGCCAGCCTTGGCGGCAACCTCGATGCGGTACTTGCCATCGGCCAGCGTCTGGCCGTCGTTGGTCTTGCCATCCCACACGGCCGTGGCGCGGCCCGGCTCCTGCTTGCCCATCTCGAAGCTGCGCACTGGCAGGCCGGCTTCGTTGAGCACCGTGACGGTCACGCTGTCCGCGCCGAGCGGCAGCGCCAGCGTAATCTCGGCCTTGCCGTCCTGCTTGATGATGCGGTCCGACACCACCTCGACCGACTTGCCGATCAGCGCCGCTGCCTGGATGTTCTGCGTGGCGACGATCTGCGACGCCACGCCCTGCATCGTCTCGTTAAGCTGCGTGATGCCGTTGACCGTATTGATCTGCGCGATCTGCGAGGTCATCTGCGCGTTATCCATCGGATTCATCGGATCCTGGTTCTGCAACTGCGCCACGAGCAGTTTCAGAAAGCGGTCCTGCGCCTCGGTCGACGATTTCTTGGCCGCGCTGTTGAGCACGTCCACGCCGCTGTTGTTGTTCACACTGGTGACCATGGGTCGGTTCCTTGATTGCTCGATCCTTGTGGGCTCGATGACTGGGTTCGATTACTGGCCGAGGGTCAGGGCTTTCATTGCCATCGACCGGGTGGTGGTGGCCACTTCCACGTTGGCCTGGTAGGAGCGCGAGGCCGAGATCATGTTGACCATCTCTTCCACCACATCGACGTTCGGCAGGGTCACGAAGCCATCCGCGTCGGCCAACGGATGGCCCGGCTGGTGCACGCGGCGCATCGGCGCATCGCTCTCCACCACGCCAGCCACGGCGACCGCGGCCGTCTCCGGACCCGTGCCACCGTTGATGCTGCCCGCACCATTCACGCCAGCCTGCGCCGCGACGGTGCTGAACACCACCTGGCGCGCACGATAGGGCTGGCCATCCGGGCCGGTCACGCTGTCCGCGTTGGCAAGGTTGCTGGCGACCACATTGAGGCGCTTGGACTGCGCCGTCAGCGCGGAACCCACGACATCGAGCGTATTGAAGAGGGACATGGCTGTTTCCTGGTGTCTTGTGGCGTACGGTCCGCGTTCAACCCTGGATCGCCGACATCAGCGATTTGATGCGCGAACTGAGAAAGGTCAGGTTGGCTTCGTAATGCATGGTGTTATTCATGAACTGCATCCGTTCGACGTCCATGTCCACGGTGTTGCCGTCGATGCTGGCCTGCTGCACGGTGCGGTAGAGCGCCTCGGCATGTGCGGGCTGCGTAGCGGCCTGGCCGGCGGCGCTGCCCTGGGCCGTGAGGTGGCGCGCCGAGGTCGTGGCCAGCACAGTCGCTGCCGCATTCGCCGGACTCCCCACCCCGCGGGCGGTCATGGCCTGCTGCAGGGCACTGTTGAAATCGATGTCGCGCGCCTTGTACTGCGGCGTGTCTGCATTGGCGATGTTGGCCGATAGCAGTTCATGACGCTGCACGCGCAACCGCGTGGCCTGCTCATGAAAGGCAAAGGCCTGATCGAGCTTGCTGACCATCGGTAATCTCCTTTCATCTATTGCGTTGCCTGGCGCTCCGGCCGTTGTGCGGCGTCGTCCGTTCCGGGCGCTGTCGCACCCTGCGCACGCGCGCCACGGCCCGACCGTCTCCAGAGACTTTTTCACGTTGCCGATACTACGGGCCGGTATGCAAGACCATTCGCCGGAATAGAAGGAGGTTTACGCGGCATCTCGGGCTTTTCGCGCTGCCGCGCATGGCTACACTCTGACGCTATCGAAGTCCGCCCAAGTCCGTTCGTACGGGAGCCGTCATGCCTGTCCTGTTCCGCACTGCCCTCTCGTCCCTGTCGCCTCTTCTTGCCTGCCTGCTGGCATGGCCGGCCAGCCACGCGTGGGCCAACCAGCCTGCACAGGCCGATGCCGCCCGCCTGCAGGCTCAGGTTCGCTCCCAGGTGGAAGCACGCCTGCCAGCAGGACAAGCGGGGCAGGCACGCATCGAAGTCGGCGCGCTCGACATGCGCACGGTGGGTCCCAACTGCACTCAGCTCGACGTATTGCTGCCGCCGCCGGAGCGCCTGCGCGGCCGCGTGCAGGTTGGCCTGCGCTGCGATGCGCCCCAGCAATGGGCCACGTGGGTGCCGGTGACCATTGCGGTGAGCGTCAGTTACTGGGTCGCTGCGCGTGCGCTGCCGGTTGGTACTGTGATCGAAGCGGCCGATCTGCTGCAGCGCACCGGCGACGAAGCCGCGCTGCCGCGCGGCGCCGTCCAGCATGCCGACGAGGCCGTGGGCCGTGTGCTGATGAGCCGCGTGCCCGAAGGCGCACCGCTCACACTGCACAGCCTGCGCCAGCAGGTGGCCGTACAGGCCGGACAGACCGTCAAGCTGGTGGTCGAAGGCGGCAGTTTCCAGATCAGCAGCGATGGCCGCGCGCTCAACCAGGCACTGCAGGGCCAGGTCGCCCAGGTACGCACCGCCAATGGCGCGGTAGTCCGGGGCATCGCCGGAGCCGGCGGGGTGGTGCGGGTGCAGTATTGAGCAGGATCAAATTTCTCTAAAGTTTTTCCAAGGGGATGCCGTTATGATGTGATAGGACCTGTCAGCAAGGTAGAGCCATCGTGGAAATCAAGAAAACCGTCAGCAGTACGCCGCCCGCCGCCCCCACCAAGGATGCGACATCGCCGGCTGCGCAGAGCGTGCGCCGCCCGGCTGTCGGCCATGCAGGCAGCACCGCCACGACGGGCGAACCGGCCCTGAGCGTGCAGGCCTTGCAGCAGGCGCTGGTGGCCCAGCCCGAGCCGATCGACACGGCGCGCGTCGAGGCGATTCGTGCCGCGATCCGCGAGGGCCGTCTGCCGATCAATGCCGAAGGCATTGCCGACGCAGCCATGAAAGCCGCGTTCGAACTGCTCGGCAAACCCGACGCTACCCGCTGACAGCCCCGCCGTGGGCAGCGCCTGAACGGCGCAGTTCCTGTCACGCCTGACGGCTCCCGTCCGATTTCCGACCAGGAGCCCCCATGTCCACCATGCCCCCTGCGCAACACGATGCCCGCGCCCAGTTGCTGATGGTGCTGCGCGACGAGAACAGCACGGTGCGCCTGCTTGAAGCTACGCTGCGCGAAGAAGCCGAAGCGCTGCTCGCCGGCGAGCGGGCGCGCATCGAAGAAATTGCCGGGCGCAAGCAGCACCAGCTCAACCATCTCGCCGGGCTCGACCGCGAGCGCCGCCAGTGGTGGGCCACGCACTATCCGATGGATGATCCCTACGGCCTGCCGCGCTTCATCCAGGCGGATGCGGAGTTGGCCGCCATGTTCAACGACACCATCGCTCGCACACGCCAGTTGCAGAATGCCAATGAAGCCAATGGCGCCGTCATCGACCTGCGCCTGCGCACGGCGCGCGACGCGCTCACGGTCCTTGGCTCGGCCGTGGGCGCACAGCAGCCTTACGGGCCCGACGGGCGGCAGCCGCTGAAGCTGCCGGGGTTCTCGGTGGTCGCGCGGTAAACCGGGGCGCGCCCTCCGCCGAGCCACTTGGCAGACGCGCGGGCCACAGCGTCACACCCCGTTCCCGCACTGTCCGGCTCATCGCTACCTTGGCAGACCCGTATCCAGATATGGGCCGGATGGCACATCACCCCGAAGCGTCCGCTTGTTCATCGGGCCCTTGCCTTTTCTCATTATTTCGACTATCGTTGAAATATGGAAATGTTAGACATCATCAAAGCCCTCGGCGCCATTGCCCATGCCTCGCGCCTCACGGTCTTCCGCCTGCTGGTGCAGGCGGGTCCGGCCGGCCTGACCGCCGGCAAGCTTGCCGAACTGACCGGGCTAGCCCCGTCGTCGCTGTCTTTTCACTTGAAGGAACTGTCGGTGGCCAACATGGTGAGCTCGACCCAGGAAGGACGCTTCGTCATCTACGCGGCGCGGTATGAAACCATGAATGCCGTCCTCGCCTATCTCACCGAAAACTGCTGCGGCGGCAATCCCTGCACGCCGGTCGCGGCCTGCTGCACCCCTGAAGGAGACCAAGCATGAAGCGCATGCACGTCCATGTCCGTGTTGCCGACCTGGCGCACAACATCCGCTTCTATTCCGCGCTGTTCGGCGCGCCGCCGGCTGTCGTCAAAGACGACTACGCCAAGTGGATGCTCGAGGATCCGCGCCTGAACTTTGCCATCTCGACCCGCACCGGCACGGTCGGCCTCGATCATCTCGGTTTCCAGGTCGAGACCGACGACGAGTTGAGCGACATGGAGCGCCGCCTGGCCACCGCCGAGCTGCCGATCGAGAGCGAGCCGGGTGCGGCCTGCTGCTACGCCAAGTCGAACAAGCACTGGACGGTGGACCCGCAAGGCATCGCCTGGGAAAGCTACCAGACGCTCCAGGAGATTCCCACGTTCAACCAGGCGGCGGCCGATGCGCAACCGGCAAATGCCTGCTGTGCGCCAGCTGCCGCGCCGGTGAACATCTCCATCAAACCGCAGGCCGCCGGCTGCTGCACGCCGCGTGCCAGCACGAGCGATACCACTGGCCCCTCCACTTGCTGCTAACCCAGAGAGACTGGCATGTCTGATCGACCCTATAACGTTCTCTTCCTGTGCACCGGCAATTCGGCGCGCTCCATCATGGCCGAAGCCATTCTCGCCACGATGGGCAAGGGGCGCTTCAATACCTTCAGCGCCGGCAGCCATCCAGGCGGCACGGTCAATCCGTTCGCCATCGAGAAGGTCAAGGCGCTCGGCTATCCGTTGGACAAGCTGCGCTCCAAGAGCTGGGACGAGTTTGCCGGACCGGGCGCGCCACAAATGGATTTCATCATCACCGTGTGCGACCAGGCAGCAGGCGAAGTGTGCCCCGTCTGGCCGGGCCAACCGGTGTCAGCACATTGGGGCTTTGTCGATCCTGCCGCGGCAACCGGCACCGACGATGACAAGCGCAAGGTGTTCGACCAGGTATTCCGCCAGATCATGGGACGCGCCAGCGTCTTTGCCAACCTGCCGCTGTCCACGCTCGACCGCCAGGCCATCCACCGCGAACTGCGGGCCATCGGTGCAGGAATGCCGGAAACCGGGGCAGCCGGATCGTGACACCGCGCATCGGTTTCTTCGAGCGCTACCTCACCATCTGGGTGGCGCTCTGCATCGTCGTGGGCATCGCCCTCGGCCAATATTTTCCGGCGCTGATGCATACGCTTGGCGGCATGGAAATCGCCCGGGTCAACGTGCCAGTGGGCATCCTGATCTGGATCATGATCGTTCCCATGCTGATGAAGATCGACTTCAGCGCCACGCATGGCGTGCGGCAGCACTGGAAAGGGATTGGCGTGACGCTGTTCATCAACTGGGCGGTCAAGCCATTCTCCATGGCTTTCCTGGCCTGGGTGTTCGTGCGCCATGTGTTTGCCGACCACCTGCCGGCCGAACAGCTCGACAGCTACATCGCCGGACTGATCCTGCTGGCTGCCGCGCCATGCACGGCAATGGTGTTCGTCTGGAGCCAGCTGACGCGCGGCGATCCCTATTTCACGCTCTCGCAGGTCGCGCTCAACGACGGCATCATGCTGCTGGCCTTCGCGCCGATCGTAGCCCTGCTGCTAGGCATTTCCAGTATCACGATACCGTGGGAGACATTGCTGGTATCCGTGCTCCTGTACATCGTCATCCCGCTCGTCCTGGCGCAGCTGTGGCGCGGGCGGCTGATGCGCACGGGCACGGCAACCTTCGAGCGCGTGGCCCAGAGGATCGGACCGTTCTCGATCATGGCGCTATTGCTCACGCTGGTGCTGCTGTTTGCCTTCCAGGGCCGGGCGATTCTGGAGCAGCCCCTGGTGATCGCGCTGCTGGCGGTGCCGATCCTGATCCAGGTGGTCTTCAACGCCGGACTTGCCTACCTGCTGAACCGCAAGCTGGGTGTGGCCCACTGCGTGGCCGGGCCTTCGTGCCTGATCGGTGCGTCGAATTTCTTCGAGCTGGCCGTGGCGACTGCCATCAGCCTGTTCGGCCTGCATTCCGGCGCAGCGCTGGCCACGGTCGTCGGTGTGCTGATCGAGGTGCCCGTCATGCTGCTGGTCGTGCAGGTGGTCAACGCCTCACGGCAATGGTACGAGTCCGCGTGACGCCTGGGCCGGGCGCTGGATGCTAAGCCGACACCAGGCCGAAACTACGCCGACGTCACGCCTTCACGCTCGCGCATGCGGGCGCGAATGCGTGCCACGGCCTGGCTGTGCAGCTGGCAGACGCGCGATTCGCTGACGCCCATCACCGCACCGATCTCGCGCAGGTTCAGTTCCTGTTCGTAGTACAGGCTCATCATCAGCTTTTCCCGCTCGGGCAGGCGCTCGATGGCGTCAATCACGGCGCTGCGCATGTCCTGGTCGATCATCTGCGCCAGCGGAGTATCGTCGGCATCGCCGCTGCGGTTCTCGATGAAGCTGTCGGCGTCCTCGCGGTCGAAGTCCTCGTAGTAGAGCAACTGGCTGCCCTGCAGTTCGACCAGGTGCTGCTGGTATTCGGCCAGCGATATTCCCAGCACGGCAGCAATCTCGCGTTCGGTCGGCGCACGGCCGGCAAGCTGCGTGGCTTTCTGGATGGCTTTCTCGATGTCGCGGGCATGCTTGCGCAAGCCGCGCGGCAGCCAGTCATTGCTGCGCAGCTCGTCGAGAATCGCGCCACGGATCCGCTGCGTGGCATACGCCTCGAACTGCACGCCCTGCGTTTCCTCATACCGGCCCAGGGCATCGAGCAGGCCCATCATGCCGGCCTGCACCAGGTCGTCCAGTTCAACGCTCGCGGGCAGCCTGGCCAGCATCTGGCCTGCCAGGCGGCGCACCAACGGGGCATGCTGTTTCAAGGCATCGGATTTGGACGGGCGTCCGGTGGCGGTGTACATATCAGTCGATCCGTTCAGGCTGGCGCGCCAGATCCAGCGACTGCGATACCGGCACCTGCCATGCAGTAGCCGGTAGTGCCGCTGCGCTGCGCCAGCTGGCAATCTCGCGTGCCGCCTGGCGGCAGGCCAGCGCCGCGGGCGCCGCCGGAAACGCTTCGACCACGGGCTTGTCGAGCGCCCGCGCCATGGCGAGATGCGTGTCGGCAGGAATATAGCCAGCCAGGGCGATGTCGGCACCCAGGTACTCGCGTACCGTGGCGGCGAGATTGCCGTACATGTGCAACGCGGACTGCGCCGCACGCGCTTCGGTCACCAGCACGCGGACCGGCAAGGTGCCAGCCGCCGCTTTCGGCAAGCCCTTAAGTAGCAGATAGGATTGCTTGATGCCGTCCGGCGCATCGGCAAAGGCCACCAGCAACTGGTCGGCGTGATGATGAAAGGCGGCGATGGTCTGCATGGCCGTGGCGCGCGCCGTGCCACCGCCGAGCAACAGCGTATCGGTCTCGGCGCGCATGGTCTCCAGCATGTCGACACCGGCCGCGCCAAGCCTGGCGAGAGCCGGGCCATCGACCACGGCGACGGTTCGCCCCAGCGCGCCCAGCGCGGCAGCGAGATCGGCCTGCAATGCCGCGTCGCAGGCCGGGCCGGCGAGCAGCAGGACCTGCCCGGCGGGACCGGTCAGCATGCGGCGCAGGCCATCAGCCTGATCGCGGGCGACGTGTTTCATCGTGCCGTCCTCATAGTGCCGTCTTTATCCTTCCGCCTTCATGCCGGCAGCGCCATGTCCGCTTCGGGCCGCGCGGCAGCAGCGCCATGCGTCAGCAGGTACGACTCGTCTTCTTCGAGCGCAAACGGCGACGGGCCGGGCGCTTCGCGGAACGCGCGATGCACCAGCAGTTTGCGGTTGGCCACGGCAATGTCCTCAGGCACGCGCTGGCCGCACGACACATAGTGCAGCGGCAGCTTGTGGCGCACCAGCACGTCGAGCGCGTGGCCAAGCGTGGCGGCCTCGTCGATCTTGGTGAGGATGCAACCGGCGAGGTCCGCATCGCGGTAGGCATGCACCACTTCGTCGAGCGTCCGGCCGTTGCTGGTGGTATTCAGCAACAACAGGCGCTGGATGGCGTGGCCGGCGCTGTGCAGCATGGCAATCTGCTCGGACAGCGCGCGGTCGCGCTGGCTCATGCCGATGGTGTCGATCAGCACGACATGCTTGTCGCGCAGATCTGCCAGCGCCAGGCTAAGATCCTCGCCATCGCGTACCGAGTGCACGCTCACGCCAAGGATACGGCCATAGATACGCAGTTGTTCATGCCCGCCGATCCGATAGCTGTCGGTAGTCAGCAGCGCGACGCGCGAGGCGCCATGGCGCAGCACGAAACGCGCCGCGAGCTTGGCCGTGGTGGTGGTCTTGCCGACGCCCGTCGGGCCCATCAGCGCGAAGATGCCGCCCTTGTCGAGCAGGGCATTGTCCTGATCGAGCGTCGTCAGGTTCAGTTCGATGGCGCGCTGCAGGAAATCCTGCGCGGTGTCGAAGCTGTCGGTTTCCGGCAGGTTGTCGAGCAGGTAACGCGTAAGCTGGGCCGAGAAACCGGCGTTGAGCATGGTCTGGAACATGCGCGCACGCACCGGGTCGCGCAGCTTGATGCCAAGCGAGGCGAGACCGGCCGTCTGATCGTGCAGCATGGCGCGTAGCGCCTGCAGTTCGGCCATCATGCGCTGCTCGGCGGCGCCGGCCTGGGGTTCGGTAACCGCAGCCGGAGCACCACCCGATGTAGCGCGGGCCGGATGACCTGCCGGCGTGGCATCGACGATGATCGGCTGCGAGGCCACCGGCACGGCCGCCTGTACAGGCGGCTGTGCCGCTGGGGAAACTTGCTGCGGCGCCGAGGCTGATACCGGTGCAGTGCGCACCGCTGTCCCCTGCGCGCCGGAAGCCCCGACAGTGGCAGCATCCGCCATGGCCGAAACCGAACTACCTGCATCTGATGCAACATTGCCCGCGCAGCGTGCTTCGAAGCGTGCAGCAGCATCGGCAAACAGGCGTGTGACCGATTCGGCGGCCAGCGTGGTCGGCGCAGCATCGGCGGCATTGGCCGCAGCCGGCGTGGCCGCCGCTTCGATCGACACTGCGGTCGACGCCGTCGTCAGCGAAGAAGTTATCGGTGCCGTCTGCGCGTCAGTCGACGTATCCGTAGCCTGGCTCACAGGCTTGCCAGCATTGCCAGACGCAGCGCCGCCGCGCAGGAAGCGGGCGCGGAATGCGGCAAACGGGAACCGGGTACGCGTCGTGGCTTCGATGCCGGTGTCAGGCGTGGCAGGGGCTTGCGCCTCGACTGGGGCAGACGCGGCGGGCGCCGCTTCCGCAACCGGCGCGGCGGCAACAGCGGCTACCGCTGGCGCGGTAACAGCCGGCTGTGCCGCACCAGCCACCGTCAGCGCATCAACCTGTTGCTCCACCATGGCGATCACCTCGATACCGCCGCCCACCATGCGGTTGGCCAGGATCATCGCGTCGTCGCCCAGTGTCTCGCGCACCTGGCGCAGCACGTCGTGGGAATTGGGGCCGGTAAAGCGATGCATCATGGCGTGGGTCCTCCGATCATGGAGACGATCTTGATAGTACGGTGGTCAGGAATCTCGGCGTGCGACAGCACGCGCAGGTGCGGCGCGGCACGCTTGAAGAGGCGGGCCAGCATCGGGCGCAGCGCGGGCGGTGCGAGCAGCACGCCGGGCTGGCCCAGTTGTTCGTAGTGGCGCGACATGTCCGCAGCCGCTTCCAGCAGGGAATCGGCAAGCTGCGGTTCGATCGGCCCGGCCTGTCCGTTGATCAGGCTTTGCATGAGGATGTTCTCCAGTTCCGGCGCCAGCGTCATCACCTGCAGGTCCTCGTTGGCATCGTCTGCCGGATAGAGTTGCTGCACGATGGCGCGGCCCAGCGCGATACGCACCATGGCCGTCAGGTCCGTCGGATCCTGGGTGCGGCCGCCGTGCTCCGCCAGTGTTTCGACGATGGTACGCAGATCGCGGATATGCACGCCCTCGTCCAGCAGGTTCTGCAGCACCTTCTGCACGATGCCGAGCGGCAGCAGCTTGGGCACCACGTCTTCCACCAGCTTGGGCGCTTCCTTGGCAAGATGATCCAGCAATTGCTGCACTTCCAATCGGCCGAGAAGCTCGGTGCTATGGCTGTATATCAACTGATTGAGGTGCGTGGCGATGACGGTGCTGCAGTCCACCACGGTGTAGCCTTCGGCATGCGCGCGGTCCTTGTGCTCCGGCGCGATCCACAGCGCCGGCAGGCCGAAGGTCGGATCGACGGTCGGCGTACCCGGCAGCGTGCTGCTGCCCGGCTGCGCATTGATGGCGAGCAGCATGCCCGGCATGACTTCGCCCCGGCCAATATCGACGCCTTTCAGCGAGATGCGGTAACCGCCGGCAGCCAGCTCGAGGTTGTCGCGGATATGCACGACCGGCGCCAGAAAGCCGATGTCCTGCGTGAATTTCTTGCGGATGCCTTTGATCCGCCGCAGCAGTTCGCCATCCTGCGCGCGATCGACCAGCGGAATGAGCCGGTAGCCGATTTCCAGGCCCAGGACATCGACCCAGGAGACGTCGTCCCAGCTGGCCTCCGGCGTGTCGACGGGCGCGATGGCCGGCGCCGGCAGTTCCGGGGGCGGCGCCTTGCCGCGCTGCGCCAGGTGCCATGCGCCCCAGCCCAGCAGCGCCGCCAGCACGATGAACGGCAGGTTGGGCATGCCGGGAATCAGCCCGAGAATGCCGATGATGGCCGCCGTGGTCATGAGCACGGCCGGCGAACCGAGCAATTGCTTCGTCAGTTGCTGGCCGATGTCGCGGTCCGCCGAGACACGGCTCACCATCATGCCGGCGGCGGTGGAGATGATGAGCGCGGGAATCTGTGCGACCAGGCCATCGCCAATAGTCAGCAATGTGTAGTTGGTGGCCGCAGCGCCAACCTCCATGCCGTGCTGGAACACGCCCACGGCCAGCCCGCCGACGATATTGATCAGCAGGATGGCGATGCCCGCCATGGCGTCGCCGCGCACGAACTTGCTGGCACCATCCATGGAGCCGTAGAACTCCGCCTCCTGCGCCACTTCCTGCCGGCGGCGGCGCGCTTCGTCGTCGCGGATCAGGCCGGCATTGAGATCAGCGTCGATGGCCATCTGCTTGCCGGGCATGGCATCGAGCGTAAACCGCGCCGCCACTTCGGCGATGCGGCCCGCGCCCTTGCTGACCACCATGAAGTTGATCAGCGTGAGGATGACGAACAGCACGATGCCAACAGTGTAGTTGCCGCCCACCAGGAAATGGCCGAAGGCCTCGATCACCTTGCCGGCGGCATCCGGCCCGGTGTGCCCGTCCATCAGCACCACGCGCGTCGAGGCCACGTTGAGCGACAGCCGCAGCAGCGTGGTGATCAGCAGGATCGTCGGAAACGACGAGAAATCGAGCGGCTTGAGCGTATGCATGGCAATCAGCAGCACGATCACCGACAGGGCGATGTTGAACGTAAACAACATGTCCAGCACCATCGGCGGCAGCGGCAGCACCATCATGCTGAGGATCAGCACGATCAGGATCGGCCCCGCGGCCGAGCGCAGATCGGCGCGGCGCAAGGCGCTGGACAGACGGGCGAGTGTGGTCATGCGGGCGCGGCTCCCGGGTCGAGGTCAGCGGGAACCGGCAGGTCGCGCGGCGGCTTCGGTGCGGCGCCGCCCTGCGCGGCCACGCGGCGCAACTGGTAAACATAGGCCAGTACTTCGGCCACGGCGGCATACAGCGCCTCGGGAATGGTCTCGCCGATCTCGGTATGGCGATACAGGGCGCGCGCCAGCGGCGGCGCCTCGAGCATGGGGATGCGATGCTCCACGCCGACTTCGCGGATGCGTGCGGCGATCAGGTCCGCACCCTTGGCGATCACCTTGGGCGCCGCCATGCCACCCTCGGCATAACGCAGGGCGACGGCATAGTGGGTTGGGTTGGTGACAATCACATCGGCCGTCGGCAGGTCGGCCATCATACGACGCTGCGCCGCCTGGCGCTGCAGCGAACGGATGCGCGCCTTGACCTCCGGGCTGCCGTCCGACTCCTTGGACTCGCGCCGCACCTCGTCTCGCGTCATGCGAAGCTTCTTGTAGTGCTGCCACAGCACGAACGGGATATCGACCGCCGCCACCAGCGCCAGCACCGCCGTCATGGCGATGAAGCACACGCCGATCATGTGGAACAGACTGTTGAGCGCCTCGCCCGTCGACTGGCGCGCCAGGCCAAGGAACTCCATTTCGTAGTAGCGCACCAGCAGCCAGGTCACGGTCACCACCAGGCCGAGCTTGAGCAGCAAACGCGGCAACTCCATCCAGCCCTGGATGGAGAACATGCGCTTAAGCCCCTGCAGCTTGAGGATGCGCCCGAGGTCGGGCGTCAGCGGCTTGGCGCTGACCGCGCCGCGCGTGAGCGCCAGCGGCGAAAACCCGCCAACAAATAGCGCGCCGAACAGCACCGCCAGCAAACCCAGCACCGGCAGCAAGGCCGTGCCGAGCTGCAGCCAGACGCCAGCGGTATCCGCATAGTCATAACGCGTAAACGACAGGCCGAAGGCCACGAACTGCGACAAGGCCCGCGCCAGCGCCGTCCCGATCGACCACAGGATCAGCGCGCCCAGCGTCAGCAGGACGAACGTCAACAGCTCCTTCGACTGCGGAACGTTGCCCTCCTCGCGCGCCTGTTCCAGGCGCTTGGGCGAGGCGGGTTCTGACCGTTCCTGGTCGGTTTCTTCAGACATCGGGCAGCGCCAAGGGGGATTAACCTGGCTCGCATTATTCCGCAGCGGGCGGGAAACCAAGCGTCGAGTAAAGGGGGGAAACCGGCGCTTATCGGGTAATCACAGTGGTCCGGCGGCTCCTGCATGACAGTTTTGGCGCAGTGGCGCTGTATTGCCCGAAACGGAAACGTGTTGGATCATCAAAAACACGGTAAAACAGGGGAGCACGGCAAGGGCGTCAACAAGACCACCGGCACCGCCGCAATTCGCCAATTTCCCGCATTGAGGACACCAAGGAGCAGAAATGAAGACCCTCGGCCTGCTGGGCGGTATGAGCTGGGAATCCACGTTGCCCTACTACCGGCACATCAACACAACGGTCCAGCAGCGCCTTGGCGGCCTGCACTCGGCCCGCATCGTGCTGTACAGCATGGATTTCCACGACATCGAGCAATTGCAGCGGGCCAATCAATGGGATCAGGCCGGGGTGGTGCTGGCCGATGCAGCTCGGCGGCTCGAGGCCGGCGGCGCAGACGGTCTGGTGCTGTGTACCAACACCATGCACAAGGTGGCGGGGCAGATCGCGCAGTCAGTGAGCATCCCACTACTGCACATCGCCGATCCGACTGCAGATGCGATCAAGGCGGCCGGACATGCCACTGTCGGACTCCTCGGCACACGTTTCACCATGGAGCAGGATTTCTACCGCGCCCGCCTCGAGACGCAGCATGGGTTGCGGGTATTGATCCCAGATGACACCGATCGCGCCACCGTACATCGCATCATCTACGAGGAACTCTGCCGGGGCTGCATCCGTGATGCATCGCGAACAGCCTACCTGAGTGTCATTCAACGTCTCATGGACCGGGGAGCGCAGGCCATCATTCTCGGCTGTACCGAAATCTCGTTACTGTTGGAGCCGAAGGATGTGGATGCTCCCTTGTTCGACACGACTTATCTGCATGCTGTACATGCAGCAGAATGGGCATTGCATCCATAAGGATGCATTCCCGTTTGCAACACTCGGACCGGAGGGCCGACGATGTCCAACGCACGCGTATTCGCGATGAAATTCTCGAAGGTCTATCCACTCTATGTCCAGAAGGCGGAACGCAAGAACCGGACGCGGGAAGAGGTCGACCAGGTCATCTGCTGGTTGACGGGCTACAGCCCGGCAGGCTTGCAAGAGCAGATCGACAAGGACAGCGACTTCGCGGTCTTTTTTGCCGAGGCGCCGGCCCTGCACCCGAACCGCGCACTGATCAAGGGCGTGGTGTGCGGCGTGCGGGTGGAAGACGTCGACGATCCGCTGATGCAGAAGATCCGCTATCTGGACAAGCTGGTCGATGAGCTCGCGAAAGGCAAGGCCCTGGAGAAAATCCTGCGCTGACGAGCCTGGCTTTGCCGCCGGCTGCCACGCCGGAGAAATGCCTTGATCGTGCGCATATCCGACATACCATCCCGCTATCCGCGCCGGAAACTTTAAACCACTGTAAATCCACGGCCCGACTAATTGACCCGGCCGGCGCGGGTGCCTAGCATTCGCGACGCGACTGAACCGGTCGCGCCCGATTTGCTTGCCATGACCCGCCTTACCGGTACACCCGAGACGTTTCCCGCCCTCCTCCCCGCAACTGGCGCATTGCCTTTCACAGCTGCGGTTGACCATGGCGACGTTCGGCACGATACCCCTGCCCCAGCCACGACGCGCGCCTCCGTGAACCAGCGGCCCACAATGCCCGCCACGCAGATCCCGGCGCTGCCCCACGCGACCGTTCACAGTGGGGTGGCGCGTAGTCATGCCATGATTGCGCTCCATGCCCTGCCCCGACCCGGTGGGCAGGCATGGAGCGCGTACGAAATCGGCGAATACCGGTGTGCCTTGCGTTTTTTCAAACTGGAGATATCTACACCGGGCGCGCTCGTGCGCGGATATCGGCAGCGCGCACGCACGTACCTGGCGCAAATGGACCGCCTGCTTGCGGACAATGGCCCCGCATGGATCAACACGATGCTCGACGCAGCGTGGGGGGCCGGGCGGACCAAGTGGCTGGTCCAGATGATCCGCCTGATGCAGGAAGTCGCTCCTGCGGATTGCCCGTCTGCACTCCCGGCGCGGCTGGTCGCGCTTGGATTGCCCATGGCGGCGGCACGCACCTTTTTCACCTTCACTGCCTTCGGCCGTGAACCTGATCTGCGCCATCATGCCATTGCACTTTTCGCGCGCATGGATCACGCCACGCGCGCACGACTGCTGCTTGCCGCCAATTTCCCGGCTGAGCGCGCCTGCAAGATTGCCGATGCCTTTGCCGCCAAGATGCTCGGCGATACCCTTGCACCATTGCAGACGGCTGCCTTGCTGATGGTCCTGGCGCTGAAGCCCACGCCGAGGCATCTCACCACACTGGTGGACGAACGCTTCGCCGCGCCCCTGCTGGATGGCGTGATTGAAAGCTCACCGCGCTACGACGAGGCCGAGGCATTCATGCAGGACCCGTTGTGCCGGACAGCGGCAGTCTCGTGGGTCACCAAGAGCCTGCACTCGGCCAATCCGGCACGTCATGTGGAATTGCTTGGCAACTATCTCGCACCACACGACCGCATGCCGACAGGCTTCACCGATCTGCTCGGCAATTACCTCCGCCAGATCGCCGGCGACACGGAATTGCCCGACGAAACCACGATCCGGACCATCGTGCGCGGCGAGGCGCGGCGCCTGATCGGGCCTGACGCCACCAGCGCAGTGCGCCAGGCAATGGGAAAAACATCCACGGAACGGCTGGGTGCGCTACTCCGCCATGGCATCGCGGTCGATATGCCGGATGCCCACGGCTTTACTGCACTGCACTACGCCATTGCCGTGCTCGATACCGAGAAGGTCCGGCTCCTGCTCGAGCACTCTGCCGATCCTTTGCGCAAGCCGGTCGGCATGCTGCACAAGCTCAGCGACACCCTGCGCAAGCTCGGCGGTACCCTGCACGGCCTGCCGCCGCATAAACCGCTCAAGTTTGCGAAAAAACTGTTCGAACGGCTGGATTCGCCCGTACAGCGGGCGCGGCTGACCGAGATCATCGACCTGCTCAAGACGCATGCAGCGCACATCCGGCAGCAGCGAGCATAAGCCCTGTCGCGCACGCGCCTGAACAGTACCGGCCGTGACAGATTGCAACCATCTGCCTACCATTGTTGCCATGAGCATCCGCCTGTTCCGTCCCGGCGACGAGCCCGCGCTGTTCCGCGTGTTCCACTCCGCCATCCACCTGGTCTGCGCACGTGACTACACCGCGGCACAGTGCAGCGCGTGGGCGCCGACGCAGATGGACATGGCAATATGGGCGGAACGCATGCGCCAGCTGACGCCCTTCGTCGTCGAGCATGACGGTGAGATCATTGCCTATGCCGATCTCCAGCCCAGCGGCTACATCGACCACTTCTTCGTCTCCGGCCACCACCAGCGCCTTGGCGCCGGCGGCCAGCTGATGGCGCGCATTCATGAAGACGCCTCGCGGCACGGTATTGCGGAGTTGACCTCACATGTCAGCCTGACGGCCGAGCCATTCTTCCGGCACTATGGTTTCGAGGTGACGCACCGGCGGTACCCGGTGCGTAATGGGGTCACGCTGGAATATGCGCGGATGCGCAAGGTCTTGCGCGGGTCGGCGATACCCTGCGTACCTGGCTGATCCGCAACCTGCACTGATTGATGCAAACTCTGCGGGTAGCCGGACTGCACTGGGCGGCATCAGGCGCTTGTGCAACCTGTGCGCCAGAAATCTCTTGGCATATACGCATGTGCCTGGAGTTTCTGGCCATCCACCCAACAATACGAAGCTGGTGGAGCCTTCCTAAAGCGCTACGGTTATACATGCGTTGGTGTGCCGCCCGACTGACGGAAGCACTCCGCCGCTCTTCAGCATGACACGTCGTGGCGAGCGGCAAAGGTCATCGATACCAGGGACGTCAACCGTCTACATGGACCATGCGTCTGGCAAAATCCTTCAGCAGTTGGTCAGCGATTTCTTCCAGTTTTGCAATGCCGCGTCTGAGCGCTGCCTGCCTTGAGGCCGACTGTGCTTGCACGTCAGGATAATCCCGTTCGATTTCGGCAGGTAACGTGCATGAGACTGTATCCTGAACGATATGAATGGCAAGCAGGCGATCCAACTGTTCGGTGTTTGCGGATACCTTGCGCACATTGTTTCTATCTGGACGAACGGTGAAGTGGAGGCTGACATCAAGGTCGGCATTTTCGCTGTTGGAAACAGTCTCGATGAAATTAACCAACTCACCAGAGAGATTGCTACGACGGCTTTTAACCAGTTTATTCAGTGACTTGAAGGTTTCCAGCAAGGTATTTTTTGCTGGCATAGTGGCTTCTGCCGGCTGATCTGCCCCGATATTCGGGACAGGCATGGGAGATATTCCGGGTGATCCCGCTTTTTGGACAGTGACGGCGGAAGACTGATTTGCTTTTAGCTGCGAGATCAATTCTCGCGCGGCCTGAATGGCGGTGCTCACCAATCGCGCTTCGTTCAGCGCCTTCTCCTTGAGCTGAACCAGCGGATCTTCCGGGGAAGCAGCCTCCGCCGATCCGGCATGATCACTCAGTCTGCTATTCAATATCTCGAGGTTCGCCGCATATGTTTCCTCAATCCACTTGCAGTATCTCGTTTCTAATGAAAGGTATTTTTCAAGCTCTTTAATTTGCGAATTCACAACGCCACAATAGGCAACAAGCATTGCTCCACTAACGCCTTGCTCAATCCCTTTCTCACGAAGTCGCATAGCGAGATGCTGGAGTTTGTCGACTTCTGGACGACACGTGTCCTGCAAACCTTTCACGATCTTGTTGAGTTCGGCCTGCATTTCAACCTTCGCCCGTTCGATCAGCATGCACGGCCTCTCTTTCTCACTGGGCGAAACTGGCGGCATGTTTGGCTCCGCAGGCCTGGAAGGCCATACTGGCAGTACGCTGTCTGTGATGCCAGCACCCGGCTCCATGTGAGTTGTACCCGGGCAATGCGCTGCCTGCTTATTGAACCAGTCAATAGCAATATGCGTGGCCTCTATCACCGTCTTGATAGGGATTATTTGGTCTGTCTTAGGACCAAACGGTTTGGTTCCCGCTAGCAAGTTCCGCACGGCATCGTGCCTAGCTTCCAGTATTGCAGGCAGCGACTCCGTCTTTCCAGTCAGTAGTTTTTCAAGTTCTGAGCGGTCGTTGGGCGTACACTTGCTCAAGGTATCTATCAGACTGTCCATTAACTTGGATCGTTCGAGATTCTTGAGAAAAGCGATATTGCCTTCCAGAGTCTTCACGCGACGGGAATATGCCAATGCTCTATCACGATCGGGATGGTTTTCAATAAAGGCATCTCCTCGATAATCTGTCATAGGTGGGCGATACCCGCGCGGGCGGTCTGCTTTCGCCCCTTGAGCAGCCTCAAGGCAACGTAGCTCGAATTCCGCTTCCTGCAACGGCGTACGCCCTTCGTATTCTTTCAGGAGATCTACGCCATTTTCGTGAAGCACTTCCAGTAAACGGTGATGGCGGGCTCGGGCAGCCTGATTGGCGATGCCTCCTGCGTTCAGCAAATCTTCACCCTGGGATTTGACGGCCTTGCAAATCTCATCGGCCTCCCGCCTGTAATCTGCATCGTAGTCTTTAACCGTGTACAACCTATGCTGTGAGTTTGCGGCATCGACCTTGTCTTGCGATGTATCTGGCGCATGTGCCGCCGTGGATTCTCTTGACACTTGGGTAGAAGGAAATTGTGTATTGCTTCTAGTGTTTGCCGCGACTGCGCTGGTCGAAAGTACAGGTGCAACCTGTGCCTCAAACGGAAGATTACTGGGCGTTCTATTCCCCCAGATAATTCCGGTCAGGAGCTTGTATGGCGCTTTCAACAACTGCGTTAAACGGGCCCGGGTACGCGGTGTGGGCGGAGATGCCTCGGTCAATGCTGCGGGTCCTGCGGAATGGGAAGGGGCTGCTGTCGCGCGGTGCGCATGATTGACCTTCTTGACCATGACTTTTGCCTTAGATTGGGAGCAGTTTGTATTGGTGTCGGGCGCCGCATCGAAGGCAACGCCATCAGCTGCCAGGGCAGAAACAAAGCAACTGGCTACACGACCCATGCAGTGGGCTGGGCGTGATCAGATTCAACCCAAAAATAGGCAATCGGCAAAATAAACAATTGTCTATTAACAATCGTTCAAATTTTTCGTCAACACGAGGTTCAATAGGCTTGAAATAGCTGCACGGCGAGGGCGCTTCCGCCGCTCATAATCGCCGGCACAACCCATGGTGACAAGCAACCCAGGGCATGTGGCGCATGATTTGCCCTGATGTTGACGGACTGGAAGATGTCGGACGAACGATGGCAGCCAGTACTAAAGAAATCCAATCCACCGCCCCGCCACGATGGCCGAGAACCACAGCAGCAAGGAGCCGGCCGCTTGCAGGCGCATGCTGACCGGCGCCACTGCATCGGATTGCAAGACCTGCCGCCACGCCGGGCGGGTATGCAGGCACAGCGCATTCAGCACGCCGGCAGCCACCAGCGCGAGCTTGGTCAGGAATGCGGCGTTGTCGAGATAGGTGTCCGGCTGGGTGGTGAAAAGCCATGCACCGGTGAGCACGGCCAACCCCAGCCCCACGGCGGCGATGCGCGAGAGGTACGGTCCGGCGCTGGCGAGCGGTACCACACGGCCGACGCCAAGCAGGCGCAGGTCAAGCGCGACGATGGCGCCGACCAGCACGCCAAGCGAGGCGATGTGTGTGGCATTGACCAGAAGGTAGGCCGTGCCGGACCGCTGCAGCAGCATGGCTGGCGGCGTGGCTGCCAGCCATTCGAGCCAGGTCACGGCTTACTGTCCTTTCTGGATGCGCTCGGGGTAGATATCGTAGGTCTTGCCGCCGACGGTGATCTGCACGGCTTTCATGCGTTTTTCTGTATGGTCCTTGGCGCGGTTGCCGGTGGCAGCGATCTGGTCGCCGGCCTTGGCGGAGCCTTCGACAAAGCCGGCGCGCTCGGTCTGTGAGGGGTTGCTGAGCTCGACACGCCACAGGCCATCGTTGGCGGTTTGTACTTCCAGACGCGGGTGCGGCGGCGCCAGCGAGACCGATTTCACCACGCCGCGCAGTTGCATCTGCTCTTTCTCCGCCCATTCCCAGCCGTGATGCGCCGAGGCGCTGGCCATGAACAGGCCCGACAGGAACACGCCTGCGATGGCGCCAGATACGACGCGGGATACGATTCGATGTGACATGACGTTCTCCTTGCGATACATGGCAGGCTGGCGGGCACCGGCCGTGTGCGTCAACACATGCGCACAGACATATGTCGGCATGGCCGGCGGGGGCCCGGTACGGGCGGCGTCAGAAGGTGACGACCACGGACGGCGCGCTACGCTCGGCCTTGCCGTGATAGACCGCTTCGATATTGTTACCGTCGGGGTCCAGCACGAAGGCGCCGTAGTAGCCGGGATGGTATTCGCGGTAGCCGGGAGCGCCATTGTCGGTGCCGCCATTGGCCAGTGCAGCCTGGTAGAAGGCCTGCACCATCGCTTCGTCACGCGCCTGGAAGGCAAGATGGTGCCGGCCCGTGAGCTTGCCGCAGGCGGCCGGGCTGGTGGCAGTGGACACGAACAACTCGTCGGCCCAGAAGTAGTCGTCGCCGCGCCCGCTGATAGGAATCTGCAGCGCCTTGAAGACGGCGGTGTAGAACGTTTCGCTTGCGGCAATGTCACGCACGACGAGCTGGATGTGGTCGATCAGGCGGCCACGGTGCAGTTGCTGGGTTTCCATCATGGGCTCCGGTTCATCGAAATCAGGGAGGCACGACCCTGGGCAGCGGCCTGGGCTGTGGATCCCGCGCAGGATGTCACAGAAGCGATTGTAGATGACGCCCGATGGTGCGCGTCAAGCTGGCGGGTCTGGCAACACACCAGACCGCTGGCTCAGAATCCCAGGCTCTCCAGCAGGTCATCGACCTGGTCCTGGCTCGCCACGACATCGGGCTTGTCCTCGGGGCGCACCTGCGGCCCGTTGAGCAAGCCGCCCGGCGTGACTTCCAGCGGCTGGCCGCTGGCCTGCGAATGCTCGAGCAGGATGGCAATCAGCTGCTGCTCGATCAACTGCACCATGTCGAGCACTTTCTTGATGACCTGGCCGGTCAGGTCCTGGAAATCCTGCGCCATGAGGATTTCCAGCAACTGCTGGTTGGTCGCGGCGGTGCGGGCGGGAACGGCGTGCAGGAAAGCGTGCGTGTTCTGCACCAGGGCGCGCAGCGCGGCATCGTCCAGGCTGCGGTCCTGCAAGCGCTGCCATTCGCCTGCCAGCGCGCCGGCCTCGGCCTGCAGCGCATCCTGTGCGGGGCGCGCGAGTTCCACGGCATTGAGCACGCGCGTGGCGGCCTGCTCGGTCATGGCAGCGATGTAGTTGAGGCGGTCGCGCGCATCGGGAATGGCGTGGGCGGCTTTCTCAACTTCACGGTCCAGGCCAAGTTCCCGAATGCTCTCGCGCAGCAGGCGGGTCAGATGACCGACGCGCTGCAGCATGCGTTCGGCGGGATCGAGCGCCGTATCCAAATCGGGCTCGGCCGATGCCGGAACGGCAGCCGCTGCGGCATCAGGATGGATAGCAACTGGATGGCCTTCCATCACGCCGCCTTGTCGAGCTTGTCGAGTTTCTCGAAGATCTTGCCAAGCTTTTCTTCGAGCGTGGCGGCCGTGAATGGCTTCACCACATAGCCGCTGGCGCCGGCTTGCGCGGCGGCGATGATGTTTTCCTTCTTGGCCTCGGCGGTCACCATCAGGACGGGCAGCTTGGCGAGTGCGGGATCAGCACGGATGCTCTGCAGCATCTGCAGGCCGTCCATATTCGGCATGTTCCAGTCGGAAATGACGAAATCGAACCGGCCTTCGCGCAGCTTGTTCAGGCCGGCCTGGCCATCCTCTGCCTCGTCGGCATTGACGTAGCCCAGTTCCTTGAGCAGGTTGCGCACGATGCGGCGCATCGTCGGAAAATCATCGACGATGAGAAATCTGAACTGGCTTCTGTCGCTCATGCGGGTCTCCAAATCCTCGCGGGCCTGGCAGGAAAGGCGGCCCTCCTCCGGTTAACGGCCGGTTCCAGGAAAACTTGAGCACGGCCGTGGACCGGTATCCGGCCGCTCCAGGCAGCCGCTACACGCGCGTCACACGACCGTGGCGCGCCAGCAGATGCAGCACGTGGCCGGCGATGTCGCCGAGCGGTAGCACATCGTGCACCGCGCCTTGCGCGATGGCCTCGCGCGGCATGCCAAACACCACGCAGCTGGCTTCATCCTGTGCCACATTGTGGGCGCCGGCCTGGCGCATGGCGAGCATGCCGGCCGCGCCATCCTTGCCCATGCCCGTCAGCATCACCCCGACGGCGTTGGCCCCGGCATGATGCGCGGCGGAATGGAACAGCACATCCACCGAAGGCTTGTGCCGGTTCACGGGCGGACCGTCGTCGAGCTCGGTCAGGTAGTTGGCCCCGCTGCGACCCAGGCGCATGTGCATGCCGCCGGGGGCAATATAGGCATGTCCCGGCAGGACCCGCTCGCCATGCACCGCTTCCTTGACGCGGATACTGCACAGCGAATCGAGCCGCTGAGCGAAGGAGCGGGTGAAGCCGGCGGGCATGTGCTGCACGATCAGGATGCCAGGGCAATCCGGCGGCATGGGCAGCAGCATTTCCTTGATGGCTTCAGTGCCCCCCGTCGAGGCGCCCACGATCAGCAGTTTCTCGGTGGTGCCGAACTGGAAGCCGCCAGCCGGGCGTACGGCAGCGCTGCCGGATGCCGCCACGGCCTGCCCCGCTGGCTGCGCGGGCGTGCCCGGCGCGGGGCGCTGGCGCAGGCGGGCACGGGCGGCGGCGCGGATCTTGTCGGCAATGAGGTCGGTGTATTCGAGCATGCCGTCGCGCATGCCGAGGCGCGGCTTGGGCACGAAGTCGACCGCCCCCAGTTCGAGCGCACGCAGCGTCGCGTCGGAGCCGCGCTGGGTCAGCGAGGAAATCATCACCACCGGCGTGGGCCGCAGGCGCATGAGTTTTTCGAGAAAATCGAGGCCATCCATGCGCGGCATTTCGACATCGAGCGTCAGGACATCGGGATTGGTCTGCTTGATCAGGTCGCGCGCGATGATGGGATCCGGGGCCACGCCGACCACGGTCATGTCCGGCTGGCTGTTGATGATCTCGCGCAGCAGGCTGCGGATCAGCGCCGAGTCGTCGATGCACAGGACTTTGATTCGGGTATCAGTCATGAGGAAACGTCAGAACAGTTGCAGGCCGCCGCCGATGGCCGGGCGGCTGGCGGTGTTGTCGAGCTGGCGGGCATAGCTGGCTTCGCGCGCCAGATCCTCCGGCAGGGCCGAGGCGCGCAGGCGGCGCACCATGATGTCGCCGCTGGCAGGTGAGAAATACACTTTGCGCGGATGGACATCGCCGAGATCCTGGGCTGCCACGGGGAAGCCCTCCTCACGCAGGTAATCGAGCACGAAGCGGCTGTTGCGCTCGCCCACGTCGATGGTCGACATGCCCGGCAGCACGGCAGCGCCGCCGAACACCTTGATCTCGAGCTGCTCGCGCCTTGCGCCGGCACGGTATAGCTGGTTGATGAGCATTTCCATGGCATACGTGCCGTAGCGCATGGAGGCCGACAGCACGCCGGCATCCTTGCGCGCCGGTAGCATGAAATGATTCATGCCGCCAACGCCGCGCACACGGTCGCGGATACAGGCAGCCACGCACGAGCCGAGCACCGTCACAAGCAGCGTATCGTCGGTGGACACATGGAACTCCCCCGGCAGGATCTTGACGGCACGCCGCCGGAAGGTGGTGTCGAAATAAAAGTGCCGGCTGGTGGCCGCCAGCAGCGTGGCGGCATCCGACGATTGTGCAGGCACGGCGGCGGCGTTCATGCACCCGCCGAGCCAGCGGCGCGCAAGGCATAGACCGTCTTGCCGCGCAAGGAGAAGGCCTGCGAAATGCTCGTGAAATTCTCCGAGTGCCCGGCAAACAGCAGGCCATCGGGCTTCAGCCAGCGCTCAAAGCGCTGCAGGATGCGCGACTGCGTGGGCTTATCGAAATAGATCATGACGTTGCGGCAGAAAATCGCATCGAACCGTTCGGTCAGCGGCCATTCCTCGGCCAGCAGGTTGATCTGCTGAAACGTCACCAGCGCCTGCAGTTGCGGCTGCACGCGCGCCAGCCCGGCGCGACGCCCGGTGCCGCGCAGGAAATGCTGCTTGAGCTGGGCAGGCGACAAGGCATTGACGCGCTCCAGCGGATACACGCCTGCCTGCGCCTTGGCGAGCGCCGAGGTATCGACATCGGAAGCCAGCACGGAGATGGCGGCGTTGCGCGCCCCCGGCGTGGCGGCGGCGGCATCGGCCAGCGTCATGGCGATGGAATATGGCTCTTCGCCGGTCGAGCTGGCGGAACACCAGACGCGATAGGGTTCGCCGCGCGCCAGGCGCGTCCGTGCGTGATCGGCCAGCACGGGAAAATGGTGCGCCTCCCGGAAGAAGGCGGTGAGATTGGTGGTCAGCGCATTGGTAAAGGCTTCCCACTCGCCGGGCAGCTGATCGCCCTCAAGTGCATCCAGGTACGCTGCGAAGCTGACATGATTGACGGCCCGCAGGCGGCGCGCCAGCCGGCTGTAGACCATCTCGCTCTTGCGCTCGGAAAGCGCGATGCCGGCGCGGCGGTAGATGAGGCTGCGGATGCGGGAAAAATCGTGCGGCGTGAAGAGAAACTCCCGACCCGTCTGCCGCGAGGACGCCGTAGCGCTGCTCATGACCTTATCCTTCCATCCAGTGACACCATCGCCTGTATGGGCGGCATGACCGCCCGCCTGCAACACTCAGAACGATGTCCATTCCTCATCATCTGCCGTGCTCGCCAGTTTCAGCGCGCGCGGCTTGGCGGCAGATGTGGCGACCGTCGCCGGGATAGCCGGCGCAACCGGGTTTGCCGCGACTGCCGAAACTGCATCGGCAGCCGTTGCCGCTGCACTGGCGGCCGGGGCCGGCTTGACGGTCGCCTGGGCCTTGGCAACGACCTTGCGCGCCAAGGCAGCGCTGCCCGACTGGCGGGCGCCCGGCAAGGCATCGGGCTTGGCCGATACGGACGGCGCCACAGCATGGCGATCGACGCGGAAGGCTGCGATGGCTTCCTTCAGGCGCACCGACTGTTCGTTGAGCGATTCGGCGGCTGCCGCGGCTTCTTCCACCAGCGCCGCGTTCTGCTGCGTTACCTGGTCCATCTGCGTGACCGCCTGGTTCACCTGCTCGATGCCCGAACTCTGTTCTTCCGAGGCAGCACTGATCTCGCCCATGATGTCCGTCACGCGCTTCACCGCCTCCACGATCTCGTCCATCGTCCGGCCGGCCTGGTCGACCAGTTGCGTGCCATTCTCGACGCGCGACACCGAGTCGTTGATCAGCGCCTTGATTTCCTTGGCCGCTTCGGCGCTGCGTTGTGCCAGGCTGCGTACTTCGCCGGCGACCACTGCAAAGCCACGGCCCTGCTCGCCAGCCCGGGCCGCTTCCACCGCCGCGTTCAGCGCCAGGATATTGGTCTGAAAGGCGATGCCTTCGATCACACCAATGATGTCCACGATCTTGCGGCTGCTGTCGTTGATGTCCGCCATCGTGCCGACCACCTGATGCACCACCGCCCCGCCCTTGCTGGCGATATCGGACGCATTCACCGCGAGGCCGCTGGCCTGGCGGGCGTTATCGGCGTTCTGGCGCACGATGCTGGTGAGCTGCTCCATGCTCGATGCGGTCTGTTCGAGCGACGATGCCTGCTCTTCGGTACGCTGCGACAGGTCGGTATTACCGGCGGCGATCTCCTGCGTCGCCGAAGCGATGGAATCGGCGGAGAGCTTGATGTTGCCAACCGTATGACTCAATTGCTGCTGCATCTGCTGCATGGCATAGACCAGGCTGGAGCGATCCTGCTCACGCACATTGACCTTGACGGTCAGGTCGCCCTCGGCAATCCGGCGAGCGATCTCGCTGGCGTACGCCGGCTCGCCGCCGAGCTGGCGCCCCACGACGCGCGCGAGAAACAGGCCAAGGCCGATACTGACCACCACGCTCGCCGCCACCAGCGACACCATCACGAGACGCATGGTCTGGTAGGTCTGGTCAGCATTTTCCATTGCGTTTTTTGCGAACTCGGCACGACGCGCCACCATGCGGCCCAGGACCTCTTCCAATGCCTTGGTGTCTTTCAGCAGCTGGTCGCTCGACTCGAATACCGCGCCATCGAACATGGTGGCATCTAGCGGCTGCTGAGTGACCAGCTTGGCAAAATCGAGAAAGCGCTGCTGCAGCGGTGCACTGAGCGCCTCGAATTCCTGGATCATGGCGCGGCCCGCTGCGCCCAGCATGAAGGTATGGCGGCTGGCGGCGACTTCGTCCGCCATGGTCTTGAGGCTGTCCTCGATCTGTTTCACGCCGCTCTTGCGCTCGCTGACGGTCGACGCAGACAGCAAAGCAATCTGCGCACGGCTGGCATAGAGCAGACCGATATTGGCCTGCTGGACGGCCTCCAGGCCTCGCAGTTCTCGACTGTACATATTGTCGGTCTCGCCGCTCACGCGAGCCAGGCTGAACACACCCAGGGTACCGACAACGCCGCACAGCGCGGACACAAGCAGAAAGCTGCCGACCAGCTTTGCTTTCAGGGGAAGACGATCAAACCATTGCATTGTCGATATCTCGCTGAGGGCGGCCTGACCGTCAGCAAGGCAAGCTGGCGGTCGGGCAGGCCGTTGGATGAAAGGCTGTCATCCCGTAGTAACGGCACGCTGCGCCAAAGCTTTAGCCGTGCTACCGTGGGCAGACGGCGCCAGCAGACACGAGATAAAAAAGAGCCTGTCCCGCGGGACAGGCTGCACACCGGGTGCGACGAACCTGGGGTTGCCACTCGCCGTGTTGAAAATCGGGTTAAATCCAGAAGGAACGGCCTTGCGGGATCAGGCTGCCATCGCCATGCCGCGCGTGCGGAACACCGAGATGGCTTCCCGCAGCTTGCTGGCCTGTTCGTTGAGCGATTCGGCGGCTGCCGCGGCTTCTTCCACCAGCGCCGCGTTCTGCTGCGTTACCTGGTCCATCTGCGTCACCGCCTGGTTCACCTGCTCGATGCCCGAACTCTGTTCTTCCGAGGCAGCACTGATCTCGCCCATGATGTCCGTCACGCGCTTCACCGCCTCCACGATCTCGTCCATCGTCCGGCCGGCCTGGTCGACCAGTTGCGTGCCGTTCTCGACGCGCGACACCGAGTCGTTGATCAGCGCCTTGATTTCCTTGGCCGCTTCGGCGCTGCGTTGTGCCAGGCTGCGTACTTCGCCGGCGACCACTGCAAAGCCACGGCCCTGCTCGCCAGCCCGGGCTGCTTCCACCGCTGCGTTCAGGGCCAGGATATTGGTCTGGAAGGCGATGCCTTCGATCACGCCGATGATGTCCACGATCTTGCGGCTGCTGTCGTTGATGTCCGCCATCGTGCCGACCACGCGGCCCACGACCTCGCCGCCTTTCATGGCGATCTGCGAGGCGTTCACGGCCAGCCCGCTGGCCTGCCGGGCATTGTCGGTGTTCTGGCGCACGATGCTGGTGAGCTGCTCCATGCTCGACGCGGTCTGTTCGAGCGACGATGCCTGCTCCTCGGTGCGCTGCGACAGATCCAGGTTACCGGCGGCAATCTGCGACGTGGCGGTACTTACCGATCCGGCACCTTTCTGGATATCGCCGACGACAGACATCAGGCTGCGTTGCATGGTGTTCATGGCGGCCATCAGCTTTCCGACTTCATCATGCATGCCGGAGCGCAATGAGGTCGACAGATCGCCAGCCCCAAGGCGCAAGGCGAAGTCGAGCGTCTGGCGCAGCGGCGACACCAGGCGGCGGGCCAGCAGGCTGCCGCCGATTGCACTGACGAGCGTGGCGACACCCAGCGTGCCGAGCAGCCAGGCCAGCATCTCGTTGACACTCGGCGTATAGCCACGCCACTGTACGAGACCCCACAACATGGCGGCGAGGGCCGCGAAACATGCCAGCGGTGCCGCCTGCGACAGAAAGATGCGGCGCTGGATCGTAAGGTTGGAAAAGACATCGATGATGGCGCCAGGTCCGCGTCGTACCACGGCGCCTTCCCGGATGGCCAGGCCGCGTGCCCGACCTTCCCGGAAGCGGGTGTAGATCTGGGTGGCACGGTCGATCTGCGCCTGCGTCGCCATGGAGCGCACCGAGGTATAACCGACGACCTGGCCGTCCACCTGGGTCGGGGTTACCGTCGCAGAAACCCAATAGTAGTCCCCGCTCTTGCGCCGGTTTTTGACGAAGCCGGACCATGTCTTGCCCGCCTGTACGGTCTTCCACAGATCGGCAAAGGCTTCCGGGGGCATGTCCGGATGCCGGACGAGATTATGGGGCGCGCCGATCAGCTCTTCTTCCGGAAAACCACTGACTTCGATGAAGGCGCGATTCGCGTAGGTAATGCGCCCCTTCAGGTCGGTGCGGGAGATCAGGTAGTGATCAGGATTGAGCTTGTACTCGGTTGTCGTCACTGGCTGGTTGTTGCGCATGCTATCCCCTAGTGCTGTCGTGCTATATCTGTCAGGCCATTTCTGCGGACTCCACCAGCGCCATGTCCGGCGCTCGCAGCAGCTGTTCGATATCCATCAGGATCAGCATGCGTTCGTCGATGGCGCCGAGGCCGCGGATGTACTGCGTATCGAGCGCACCGGCAAATTCCGGGGCCGGACGGATCTGCTGGCTTTGCAAAGTCAGCACGTCCGACACGCCATCCACCACGATGCCGACCACGCGGTCGGTCAGGTTGAGGATGATGACCACGGTGTACTGGTTGTATTCGACTGATTCCAGCTGGAACTTGATCCGCAGATCCACGATCGGCACGATGATGCCGCGCAGATTGATCACGCCCTTGATGAACGGCGGCGCATTGGCAATGCGTGTGACAGTTTCATAGCCACGGATTTCCTGCACCTTGAGGATGTCAATGCCATATTCCTCATGGCCCAGCGTAAACGCCAGGAACTCTTCCCCGCTACCGTCTTCCCGATTCAATTCCATATATGCTCCCGTGCAAACCGTGCCATGCCTGGGCCGGTTCGATACTCGCCATGCCCCGTGAACTGCTATGCCGCTTGCCGCGATGCCTTTACGCCGCAATGCGCGCCGCACCCTGTCCGGCTTCACCGGCGGCCTGTGCCCGCTCCAGCGTGTTGTGCGACCCCTGGTCTGGATTAACGGCATGCTCCGGCAAAACTGAATGGCCGAAGGCGGCCTGACGCGGTTCACGCATCAGCATGCCGACATCGATGATCAACGCCACGCTGCCATCGCCCAGGATAGTCGCGCCGGAAATCCCCGGGACGCGCCGATAGTTGGTCTCAAGGTTCTTCACCACCACCTGCTGCTGGCCGACCAGCTCATCCACCTGCAGCGCGATCTTGCGGCCCTCGGCTTCGAGGATCACGACAATGCCGTCCTCCGGACGCGGAATCGCCGGCACAATATCGAAACGCGCCGATAGCGGCACCAGCGGGACGTACTCGTTGCGGACCTGCAGCAAGGCGCCGCGTCCGGGTACACTCTTCAGGTCTTCATGACGCGGCTGCAGCGATTCGGAGACGCAGGACAGCGGCAGGATGAAGATCTCGTCGCCGACCTTGACCGACATGCCGTCGAGGATCGCCAGCGTCAGCGGCAGCACGATGCGGATGGTCGTGCCCTGGCCCCGCTGCGAGCGCACCTCGACATAGCCGCCCATCGATTTGATGTTCTGGCGCACGACGTCCATGCCGACCCCGCGCCCCGACACATCGGTCACGGCGTCGGCAGTGGAAAAGCCGGGCGCGAAGATCAGTTGGGCAATCTCGTCCTCGGTCAGGGTGTCCGGCAGCGCCATGCCCTGTGCGCGTGCCTTGCGCAGGATCTTGTCGTGATCGAGGCCGCGCCCGTCGTCACCGACTTCGATGACGATGTTGCCGCCCTGGTGTGCGGCGCTGAGGAACAGTCGGCCGACCGCATCCTTGCCAGCGGCGCGGCGCTCGTCGGGACTTTCCAGCCCATGATCGAGACTGTTGCGCACGAGGTGATTGAGCGGATCGATGATGCGTTCGATCAGCCCTTTGTCGAGTTCCGTCGATTGCCCCGCCGTCACCAGCTCCACCTGCTTGCCAAGCTTGTGCGCGAGATCGCGCACAAGGCGTGGAAAGCGGCTGAAGACATATTCCATTGGCATCATGCGGATCGACATGACCGATTCCTGCAGGTCACGCGCATTGCGCGTGAGCTGGCTCAGGCCATTCAGCAGACGCTCATGCGCGACGCCGTCGAGGCTGGTCGCGGTTTGCGCCAGCATGGCCTGGGTGATGACGAGTTCGCCGACGAGGTTAATCAGCTGATCGACTTTCTCGATGCCAACGCGAATCGAGCTGGATTCAGCATGCCCGGTGCCTTGACTGGCGGGCCGTTCGCGTACCGGGGTGGAGGGGGCCACTGGGCCGGACGTCCCTGCAGCGTTGCCGGCAGCGGTGTGAACTGTATCGGGTTGCGCCGCCGGCGTAGTGTCGACTGCTATTGCAGCAGAAGCAAGGGACGACACTTCCGGCGTGATGGCGATCTGTTCGGCATCGATGATGAAGCAGCAAACGGCAACGATATCGTCCGGGGAGCAGGCGGTGGCGAGGCGGACATGGCTGTCCGTGCCGGTACGTGCGTGGGTCAAAACCTGTCCCAGGTGGCCAAGTTCGGCAATGAGCAGTTCGCAATCGCTGTCGGCGATGTCATTGAGGCGGATATCCAGCACGGGACCTGCCGCGACGTCCGTCCCCGCAGCGGCTGGAGCCGGGATCGGTAAGGGTGTCTCTACCGTCGGCGCTGGCATGGATACGGCTGGCGCGGGCACATCGCCCGCAGGTTCGCCGGCAATCCGCTGCAAGCGCTCGACCATGTAGGCCAGGGTATCGGTGTCGATCGGCTGTTCGTGGCGATAGGCGTCGATTTGAGCGTTCAGCACGTCTTTAGTTTCCAGAAAGGCATCCACCATGTCCTCGCGCAGCGCCAGTGCGCCGGTGCGCGCGCGATCGAGAATTGATTCCAGCACATGCGTCAGCTCGGTCATGTGCTGGAAGCCGAAGGTTGCGGCGCCTCCCTTGATGGAATGCGCGGCGCGAAAGATGGCATGCAGCGCCTCCACGTCGGGCGCAGCCGGATCGAGCGCAAGCAGCTGGCGCTCCATTTCGATCAGCAACTCGTCGGCTTCTTCGAAGAAGGTGTCGTAGAACTGGCGGATATCGATGGTCATGCGACACTCAGCAGGAAGGAGCGGAAACGGGAGGATGCAGGGCAAGCAACTGTTGCACCGACTGCATCAGGCCATCAGGATCGAAAGGCTTGGCCAGGAAGCCGGTGGCGCCGGCGGCGCGGGCCTGCTCGCGGCTGTCTGTGCCGGCTTCCGTGGTCAGCATGAGAATCGGCGTGTGCCGATAGGCGGGCAAGGCACGCAAGGTCCGGATCAGCGACAGGCCGTCCATCACGGGCATGACCTGATCGGTGATCACCAGATCGAAGCGCTCACGCTGGGCCAGCGCAGCGGCCGCTGCACCATCGTCGGCCGTGGCGACGCCATAGGCGCAGTGCGCCATACAGGCGGCGATCATGCGGCGGATGGAAGCGGAATCGTCGACGACGAGAATATGAGGGCTCATGAACGGGCCTCTGCCATGACGGACTTGGGATGTACCGCCGGTCCGGCGGGCGGTACGGGAATCGCTGCGGATGGCGTCGCGGATGAAACGGATGCTGCGGGATTGCGTCCGGCCTTTGCGGTTGCCGGGCTGACCGGTGCGCTGGCGTCCGGACGCATGCCCGGACTGGCAGTCGGCTCATTGGTCGCACTGGTAACCACGCCGCCTGCTGTACCGGCCGGCGGCGTCGAGATCTTTCCGCTCATCGCGGCCGGCGCCGCCGGTGCATCGGGAACTGGCGCGGCGGAGATCCCCGGAACCGGCATCAGCCCTGGCGTCGGCTCAACCTCGCCGCGCTTCATGACGATGATGCTGATGCGGCGGTTAATTGGATTGTAGAGATTCTGTGGATCGAGCGGCACGGCGGCTTCCAGCCCGACCACCTTGTTGACTTTGTCCGGATGCATGCCGCCCGCGACCAGCTCACGGCGCGACGCATTGGCGCGGTCCGCCGACAGTTCCCAGTTGCTGTAGCCGCGCTGGCTGCTGTACTGCGTGGCATCGGTATGGCCGGACAGGCTGATGGCATTCGGTACGTCGTTGAGCGCCGCGCCGATCTCGCGCAGGATCACGCGCATGTGCGGCTCGACCTCGGCGCTGGCCATGGCGAACATGGGCCGGTTCTGCTCGTCGACGATCTGGATGCGCAGGCCTTCGGAAGTGATATCGATGAGCAGTTGTTTGCGGTACTGGCGCATCACCGGATTGCTTTCGGCACGCGCCTCGATTTCGCGCTTGAGGCGCATCAGCGCCGGATCCTCGGCCGCGGGCCTGCGGCCGCGCTCGCGCGTGATGGCGTCGGCCGGCACCGGGTGGGGCTGCGGCATGCTTTGGCGGATCGCCATGTCGCCGGACAGGATGCTGGACTGGTCGCCGGAACTGTTGCCGCCGAACATTGCCACCTTGAGCGGCGTGCGGAAATAGCTTTCGATGCTGCTCAGTTCGGCACGCGACACGGTGCCGAGCAGCCACATGAGCAGGAAGAAGGCCATCATCGCGGTGATGAAGTCGGCGTACGCAATCTTCCAGCTGCCGCCGTGGTGCGCGTGCGCCTTGCGCTTGGCGCGCCGGATGACAATGAAGGTGGGCGTGTTGGATCGACTCATGCCACGTTCCTGTCAGGCGCTGCCATCATGCCTTGGCCTTGAACTGGCGCACATGATCTTCCAGTTCGGCAAACGAGGGACGCTCGGTGGAGAACAGCACCTTGCGCCCAAACTCCACTGCAATGGCCGGGGCATATCCGTTCATGCTGGCCAGCAGCGTGACCTTGATGCACTGGTACAGCTTGGTCGATTCTTCGGCGCGCTGTTCGATCAGCGACGACAGCGGGCCGACAAAACCATAGGCGAGCAGAATGCCGAGAAAGGTTCCGACCAGCGCGGCGGCAATCAGCTGGCCCAGCTCGGCAGGCGGCAGGCCGATGGAACCCATGGTGTGGACCACGCCCATGACGGCGGCGACGATGCCGAAGGCCGGCATGGCATCGCCCACCTTGGCGATGATCCGCGCTGGCATCTCTTCTTCATGGTGATGGGTATCGATTTCCTGATCCATCAGGGCTTCGATCTGGAACGGATTGAGATTGCCGCCCACCATCAGGCGCAGATAGTCTGTGACAAACACGAGCGCACCCGGATGCGCCTGCAGCGCGGGGTAGCTGTTGAACAGTTCACTCTCTTCCGGATTGTCGATGTCGGACTCGATGGACATCATGCCGTCGCGGCGAATCTTGGCGAGCACCACGTACAGCAAGGCCATCACTTCCATGTACAGTTCCTTGGTGTACTTGGAACCGCGCACGGCATGGGGCAATGCCTTGAGCGTGGCGACAATGGCCTTGCGGTCGTTGCCGACGATGAACGCGCCCACGGCCGCGCCGCCGATGATCAGCAGTTCGACCGGCTGGAACAGCGGTCCGAGATGGCCGCCTCCGAGCGAGTATCCGCCGAATACGGCCAGTACGATGACAAGGTAACCAAAGGCGACCAGCACTGACGAATACTCCCTGACTGAACGGCCGCGACACGCGGCCTCAGAGGAATTAACGGCAGGCGGAAGGAGAACTTGAGGGTTGCCGCGCATGCATCTGCATGGCGGCGATGAAGGTCAATCGGCTGTGGTACGTGCGCGCTTCTTCTTGCCTGCGCGCGATGGCGGCTGGCAGACGCCGCAGACATAGTTGTCGTGCAGGTCGCCGGTGTGCGCCACGAAATGTCCATGGCAGCGCTGGCACACCACGGTCTTGAGCATCTTGCTGTCGAAAAACTTGAGCATCATCCATGCACGCGTGATCGACAGCACTTCTTCCTGCTGATGGACCTGCAGGTGTTCCTGGTACAGCTTGTAGGCAGCAATCAGACGGCGGATGCCGGTGACGCGGCTGTGCTGGCCCAGGAAATCGTAGATGCCATAGAAGATCGACGCATGGATGTTCGGTCCCCAGGTGAGAAACCAGTCCGCCGAAAAGGGCAACATGCCTTTGGGCGGCGACTCGCCGCGGATTTCTTTGTAGAGGCGCACCAGCCGCTCGCGGCTGAGCGTGGTTTCGGTTTCCAGCAATTGCAGGCGCGAACCGAGCTGGATCAGTTCAGCGGCGAGATGGATCTGCTCCACCTCGCTCATCACGGAGGTATAACGCATGGATAGTCAACCGGTCGAACGTCAACCGACCTGCGCTACGCCCTGCCGGGCCAGCAGGATGGACATCTGGCTTTGCTGCAGACCGGTCTCGCGGTGCGGCTGGGTCACGAGGCCGAGCATGGCGTGGTCGTCCAGGCGGAAGCGGCACAGCAGCACATTGGTGCTGGCGAGCTTCACAAGCTGGGCGGGGGAGATTTCCTGCAGGATGTCCGCCAGTTCCTCGGAAATGCCGAGGCGGAACAAGGCGGTGTCGCGGTCTGTCGCCAGCATGCGCTGGGCGAGCATGAGATAGGTGAGATTCAACTCACTGATCTCGGATAGTAATTCTGGAGTCTTCATGGTTCCCGTCGTGTGCAAAGAGGCAGCATCGGTCGGTTCCATGCGTATTCGCACGCGTCTCCAAGCCGTAGCGGCAAGTCGCGTGCAACCCCGTATGACCCCAGCCGGCAACAGTCGCTGCCAAAAAAACAGAGTCTCGCTACTTTGGCGAGGCTCTTATGGTCGGCCGGTGGATTCCGGTCCGCCGTTTTGTATGTTCCTATTGTTGTGTGGCCGTCCGGCCATGACAAGAGGTAATTTACTCCGCTTCTATGTCATCCATATGTCCTTCATTTTGTAGGAATTAGGACTACATGAATGCCACAGACACCATTGTACAGAACGCCTGCAGCGGAATATTGACTTGGATCAAGCATGCTTGGCCACGTGGCGGCGCCTGCCCTTCTGAAGTGGGGCAGGCCGGAAAATCGTCTCACCAGGGGCCATCGTGCATACACGAGGGGAGACGGCCCACCGCCTCGCCGGCGCCCTTTATGCCAAATACAATCCTTTGAAAAACAAGGCAGAACAAGGCTTTTGGAAATACATGCACAAGCCGAAAAAGCAATGCCATGATTGTATGCAATGTAGCGCCCATAACGTCAACAACGAGGAGACCTGCATGCAATCGAACCCATTCTTCCCCCCCGCCAGCTCCAGCCCTTCGGACCCCGTGCCGTCGCGCCGCTCGCTGCTGCGCCATGGCGGTGGGCTCGCACTGGCCGCCGCCATGGCCAGCCTGGGCCTGCCGGCACATGCCCAGTCGCGCTACCCGACGCGCCCGCTGCGCATGGTGATCGCGTTTCCGCCCGCCGGCGCCACGGACATCCTGGCGCGCATCATCGCGCAGGGCATGACCAGCCAGCTCGGTCAGTCGGTGGTCGTGGAGAACAAGCCCGGCGCGGGCGGCATGATTGGTCTCGATGCAGGCGCCAAGGCGCCGGCCGATGGCTACAACCTGTTCCTGTGCGCCCTGACCAACCAGGCGATCGCCGGTCATCTGTATCCGAAGGCAACGTCGGATATCACGCGTGATTTCGAGCCGATTGCGCTGCTCGCCAACGGCGCGCACATTCTGAACGTCCACCCCTCGGTGCCAGCGAAAACGCTGCCGGAATTCATCACTTGGCTGAAGGCCAACGACGGCAAGATCAACTATGCCTCGCAGGGTAACGGCACGCTCTCGCACCTTGAGGCGGAACTGCTGCAGCAGCGCGCCGGCGTGACGGCTGTGCATGTGCCTTACCGCGGCAGCTCGCAGGCCCTGCCGGACCTGATTTCGGGCAAGGTATCGTTCATGTTCGACAGCGTGGCGGCCTCCCAGCCCTTCGTCAAAACCGGCCAGTTGCGCCAACTGGCAGTCGCGACCAGCAAACGCGTACCGATCTATCCGGATTTGCCCACGGTCGCCGAAGCGGGCCTGCCGGGCTACGATGCGGACAACTGGTTCGGCCTGTACGCCCCCAAGGGCACGCCCGCCGATATTCGCGCGCGTCTTGGTGAGGTGCTGGAAAAAGTGCTGGCCGATGCCGCGGTCATCGACAGCCTGCAGCAGAAAGGTTATGTCGTGACGTACGGTGACGCACGCCGGCTGGCAACGGTGACTGCGAGCGACCGTGCCAAGTGGGGCACGGTGATCAAGACGGCAAACGTGTCGCTGTAAATTCTGGGTGGCTGTTATTTTTGAATGGCCCTGATTCCTGATTGAGATTGGTGAGATGTCTGAAATGAACTGGAACCTGCCCTTCCCTTCCGGCCGGCAACCTGTGCTGGCCCGCAACGTGGTCTCGACCTCGCAGCCGCTCGCGGCGCAGGCTGGCGCGGCCGTTTTCGCGCGGGGTGGCAATGCCATTGATGCGGCACTGGCGGCCGCCATCACGCTGACAGTGGTCGAGCCGACCATGAACGGCATCGGCGGCGACGCCTTTGCGCTAATCTGGGATGGCAAAGGGCTGCATGGCCTGAATGCTTCCGGGCGTTCGCCGGCGGCATGGACGCCCGAGCGGTTTGCCGGTCGCGACAAGATGCCCAATCTCGGCTGGGACAGCGTGACCGTGCCAGGCGGCGTTTCCGCCTGGGCGGCACTGTCGGAGCGGTTCGGCCGGCTACCGTTCGAAAGCCTGTTCGAGGACGCCATGCGCCATGCGCGCGACGGCTTCCCGGTGAGCCCGGTGATTGCGCGCCAGTGGGCGCAGGCGGTGGAAGATCTGGCCGCGCAGCCTGGCTTCACCGCCTTCATGCCGCAAGGCCGCGCACCGCGTGTCGGTGAGGTCTGGCGCTTTCCGGAGCAGGCCGACACCCTGCAGGAAATTGCCCGCACGCGCGGCGAGAGCTTCTATCGCGGCCGGCTGGCGCAGGCCATCGCTGCTTTCTCGGCACAGCATGGCGGCGCGCTGACGGCGGAAGACCTGGCCGCGCACCAGCCGGAATGGGTGACGCCTGTGACGGTCGACTTCCATGGTCACACGGTGCACGAGATTCCGCCGAACGGCCAGGGGCTGGCAGCGCTCATCGCGCTCGGCCTGCTCGAGCATCTGCCCTACGATGCCACGGCGCCCGGCTCCGCGGCGCGCATGCACCTGGAGATCGAGGCCATGCGGCTGGCGTTTGCGGATCTGCAAACGCACGTCGGCGATCCTGCGCACATGCGTGTGTCGGCGGAGCAGCTGCTCGATCGGGCGTATCTGCAGGAACGCGCCCGGCTGATCGACCCTGCCCGCGCCGGCAGCTATGGGCCCGGCGAGCCAGCCTCGGGCGGTACGGTCTACCTGTGCGCGGCGGATGCGGAAGGCCGCATGGTGTCGTTCATCCAGTCCAATTACAAGGGCTTCGGTTCGGGTGTGGTGGTGCCAGGCACCGGCATCGCCCTGCACAACCGGGGCATCGGTTTTGTCACCACGCCGGGCCACGTCAACCAGGTAGGCGGCAACAAGCGCCCGCTGCACAGCATCATCCCGGCGTTCCTGACGCGCAAAGGCCAGCCGGTGATGGCGTTTGGCGTCATGGGCGGCAATATGCAGGCGCAGGGCCACGTGCAGATGGTGTTGCGCTATGTGGCCGAGGGCCACAATCCGCAGGCCTGCTCCGATGCGCCGCGCTGGCGGATCGACGATACCGCCACGCTGATCCTCGAGCCGACCGTCCCGCAGGCAGTGGTCGATGGCCTGGTGGCCATGGGCCACACCCCGCGTGTGCTGCCGCATGGCAACCTGGAGTTTGGCAGCGCTCAACTGGTGGCGCGGCTCGATACGGCGACGTCCGGTACCGACAGCGCGGTCTACGCCGCCGGTTCGGACCACCGGCGTGACGGCCAGGCAGTCGGCTGCTGATTCGGGACAAGGGGCGCAGGATGACAGGACGTGGGCGCATGGCGGACGATGTCTGCCGCCGCATTGCCGATGACATCGTGCTGGGCCGGTTCATGCCCGGCACGCGGCTCGAAGAAATCACGCTCGCAGAACAGTTCGGCGTATCGCGTACGCCGATCCGCGAGGCACTCAAGCAGCTCGCCATCATGGGGCTGGTGGAATGCCGTCCCAATCGCGGCTCGGTGGTAGCGAGCATCACCACCGAGCGGCTGACACACATGTTCGAAGCCATCGGCGAGCTTGAGGCAGCGTGCGCGCGCTACGCCGCGCTGCGCATGTCGGAAAGCGAGCGGCAGCAGCTGGATGCCCTGCACGGCGAAGGCAGGGCGGCCATGCAGGCTCGCGACATGAACCGCTACGACCAGCACAACGGCGCGTTGCACGCCCTGATCCTGCAGGGCTCGCACAACCCGGTGCTGATCGAGACGGCACAGGGCCTGCGCCACCGCGTCGCGCCCTACCGGCGCACGCAGTTTACGCGCCTCGACCGCGTAGCCGCCTCGTATGCCGAGCACTGCGGCATCGTCGAAGCCATTCTTGCCTGCGACGCCGTCGGCGCGTATCGGGAGATGCGCGCGCATGTGTCGTCCGCCCACGAAGCTGCTGCGGGGCTGGCCCCGACCGTACCCATGCGGGCCAGCGGCTGACGGCGGCCGCGGCAGGGAAGCACACTTCCCGAGTAGCTACCGCAACCCGGCTCACATTGAATCGTATGACGACATTGCCCTGCCCGCCCTGGCGCGGCGGTGCCGGGCGCAGTTTTCTTATTGTCTGGAGTAACTTGTGAATCTCGACCTGATGCTGGTGATACAACTGTTGCTGCTTGGCTGCGGCACGGGTTTTCTCGCCGGGCTGCTCGGCATCGGCGGCGGCATGGTGCTGGTGCCGTTCCTGACGCTGATGCTAACGCTACAAGGCTTTCCCAACGAGGCGATCATCAAGATCGCGGTGGCCACCTCGCTGGCGACGATCTGCTTTACCTCGCTGTCGTCGGTGCGCGCACATCACAAGCGCGGCGCGGTGCGCTGGGATATCGTGCGCCTGCTGGCGCCGGGTATCATCCTCGGCTCACTGATCGGACCGATGATCGCCCGCATGCTGCCGGCCCAGGTCATGACCCTGGTGTTCGCGGTATTCGTGGCGTTTTCCGCCACGCAGATGTTCATCGACAAGAAACCCAAGCCGACACGCCAGTTGCCGGGCGGCGGCGGCCTGTTCGGCGCCGGCGGCCTCATTGGCGTGCTGTCGGCGCTGGTCGGCGCGGGCGGCGGATTCATCTCGGTACCGTTCATGACCTGGTGCAACGTCGCCATCCACACTGCCGTCGCCACCTCGGCCGCGCTGGGTTTTCCCATCGCCCTGGCAGGCACGATGGGCTACATCTTCGCCGGCTGGAACCTGCATGGGCTGCCGCCCGGCACCTTCGGCTTTCTGTATCTGCCGGCATTGGGGATCATTTCAGTGGCCAGCGTCTGCACTGCGCCGCTGGGTGCGCGCGCCGCGCATGCGCTGGATGTGCGGCAGCTGAAGCGGGTATTCGCCGTGATGCTGTACGTGTTGGCCGGCTACATGTTGTTCAAGGCACTGCGGACCTGAGGTCCAGGCGAGGCGTGGGAGGCGGCGGAAGCCGCCAGCCCGCCGGATCAGGTCTGGAAGGTACGTCCCGACGTGAACATATCGGTCACTACGTCCGGCAGCACCGGGGCGCTGAAATGATAGCCCTGCAGGACATCGCACTGCTGCTGGCGCAGGAAGTCCGACTGTTCCTGGCCTTCCACGCCCTCGGCGCAGACCTTCACGCCAAGGTTGTGGGCCAGTGCGATGATGGTGGTACAGATCACCGCGTCGTTGGGATCGGTGGTCACGTCGTTGACGAAGGCGCGGTCGATCTTGATCATGTCGATCGGCAGGCGCTTCAGATAGGCGAGGCTCGAATAGCCGGTGCCAAAATCATCGATCGACAGTTTCACGCCCAGCTGGCGGATCGCCATCAGGTCTTCGATCATCCGCCCCGCACTGTCCATCAGCATCGATTCGGTCACCTCGATCTCGAGGAAGCCGCTGTCGAAACCGTATTCACGCTTGAGCCGCAGCAGCGTCGGCAGCACCGTGCCACGCCGGAATTGCAGCGGCGAGGCGTTGACGCAGATCACGACATCATCCTCGACACCAATCTCGCGCCACGCGGCACGCTGGCGCGCAGCCTCCTCGAGCACCCAGTTGCCGATGTCGACGATCAGGCCGCTCTCCTCGGCCATCGGAATGAAAGCTGCCGGCGGCAGCACGCCGCGCGTCGGATGCAGCCAGCGAATCAGGGCCTCCACGCCGCAGATGCGCCCGGTGACAGCGTCGATCTGCGGCTGGTAGAGCAGGCGGAATTGCTGCGCGGCCAGGGCTTCGCGGATCTCGTGTTCGAGATTGAGGCGATGCGAGACGCCTACGTCCATTTCCGGCCGGAAGAATTCGACCCGGTTACCGCCGCTTGACTTGGCCTGATACATGGCGATCTCGGCATGCCGGAACAGCGTCTCGAAATCATGGCCATGCGTGGGATACTCGGCGATGCCGATGCTAGTGGTGACAAAGACGTCGGTATCGTCGACCATCAGCGGCGTGTCGAACAGGTCCAGGTCAAAACCATTTCTCGCGATCGTGGTGTGCGAGATGATCAGGGCGAAGACGTCGGCCCCAAAACGGGCGACAGTATCGGCCGGGCCAACCATCTTCGTCAGGCGCTCGGCAATGCGGCGCAAGACCTTGTCACCACCGACATGGCCGAGGCTTTCGTTGATGACCTTGAAGCGGTCGATATTGAAGAGGGCAAAATAGAAACGTTGTTGCGCGGCGGCACTCACGCCAATGGCCTGGCTTACGCGATCCATCAGCAGGTAGCGGTTGGGCAGGCTGGTAAGCGGATCGGTCATGGTGTGCTCGGCCACGCGCTGCCGCGCCATTTCACGCTCGGTCACATCTTCCTGGATGCCGACGTAGTGCGTAACCTTGCCCTCGGCATTGCGCACTGGCGAGAGCAGGAACTGGTTGAGGAACAGCTGGCCGTCCTTGCGGAAGTTACGCAGCAGCACGCGTGTCTCGCGCTGTTCACGCAGCGCGGCGCGTACCTCGTTGAGTGCGGCCTGCCCGCTTTCGGTGGAATGGAGGAAACGGCAATTGCGGCCCAGCACCTCGTCGGCCCGATAACCGGTCATGGCCTCGAAAGCAGGATTGACGTAGACGAGCGGCAGATCTTCTTGGAGGGCATCGGCCACGACAATGCCACAGGCAGCAGACTGGATGACACGGCGCAGCAGGCGCAACTGCTCGTTGCTCTGGCGCTGCGCGGTCACATCCTGGGCGGCACCCAGCACAGCAACCGGTTCGCCATTGGCATCGCGTTCGATATCGGCGCGCAGCTGCAGCCAACGGTGGTCGCCGTCGGGGTGGATGACTTCGATTTCAACATCGGCGGGGATGCCTCGCGCCACCAGCAGTTCGAGCATTTTCCGGGCACGGCCGAAACTCTGCGGCGTCAGCATGCCCGCGAGCTCGTCCGTGCTCGGCGCCTTGGCAACGGGCTTCAGGCCGAACAGCTTGAACATGCCGTTCGACCATGTGCCCTGCTGTGTGCGCAGGTCCCAATACCAACTGCCGATACCGACCAGCTCTTCGGCGGCTCGGAGATGTCTGTCGCGGGGAGTCAAATGACGCTCCATCTCTGGTGACAGTTATACCGGTAGCTTCCTGTCATCCGTCCCGTACGGGCCGCCAATGCGGCGGCTGGAAGATAACCAATCACGCAATCATACTTGTGTTCTCATCAGCTCGGTTGAGTTTCTTGCATCGCCTGCCTGACGTAGCGGTCGCGTTATCCCATGCCGCGATCAGGGATAACTTTGACGCCCCAAACGGGTCAGAATAGAACCATTGCCCTTCCGGAGCCCGATCATGAATCCCGATGACTCTTCTTTCCGCCCGACGCGGACAGAACGCGACAGCCTCGGCGAGGTCGAGGTCCCTGCCGAACGCATGTGGGGCGCGCAGACCGAGCGCTCGCGGCAGAATTTCCGCATTGGCGGAGAGCGCATGCCGGACGAGCTGATTCGTGCCTTTGCCGTGCTCAAGCGCAGCGCCGCCGAAGCCAACGAAGAACTTGGCGTGCTGCCCCCAGCGCTGGCTGCGTGCATCGCGACCGCGGCCCAGGAAGTCGCCGACGGGCACTGGCCAGAGGAATTCCCGCTGGTCGTCTGGCAAACGGGCTCGGGTACGCAGACCAATATGAACCTCAATGAGGTCATCGCCCGCCGGGCTGCCGCATTGCTGCAAGCCAGTGCAGGTGCAAATGCCGGTGCCGCGCGGGTGCATCCGAACGATCATGTCAATGCGAGCCAGTCATCCAACGACAGTTTCCCGACGGCCATGCATATTGCCGCCGTGCAGCAAACCCATGGTGCACTGCTGCCGGCACTGGCCTATCTGCAGGAAACCCTTGAAGACAAGGTGGCTGCTTTCGCGGACGTCGTCAAGGTCGGCCGTACCCACCTGCAGGATGCGGTGCCGTTGACGCTGGGCCAGGAATTCTCCGGCTATGCGGCCCAGGCCGCTGATGCGCGGACCCGGATCACCGCGGCGCTGGAGCGGGCGCTGGCGATTCCCCAGGGAGGCACCGCGGTCGGCACCGGCCTGAATGCGCCTGCAGGCTTTGCGGCGGCCTTTGCCGCGGCCTTGTCGCGACATACCGGCCTGACGTTCATTCCGGCCGCCAACCGCTTTGCCCTGCAGGCGGCGCACGATGCGCTGGTGGATCTGTCTGGCGCCCTGAATACCAGCGCCTCAGCGCTGCTGAAGATCGCCCGCGATTTCATGCTGCTGGGTTCGGGACCACGCGCCGGCCTTGGCGAACTGTTGCTGCCGGCCAACGAGCCCGGGTCATCGATCATGCCCGGCAAGGTCAACCCTACCCAGGCCGAAGCGCTGGCGATGGTCTGCACACGCGTCATCGGCAACCACACCACGATCACGCTAGCCAATGGGCTGGGGACGCTCGACCTGAATGCCTACAAGCCGGTCATCGCCTATAGCCTGCTGCAGTCGATCCGCCTGCTGGGAGATGCGGTACACAGCTTCGCCACGCATATGGTGGCGGGCGTGGAGGCAGATCGGGCACGCATTGCTGAACTGCTGGCGCGCTCGCTGATGCCGGTCACGGCGCTCAATCCGCATATCGGCTACGACCGGGCGGCGGAGATCGCCAAGCTGGCGATGCGCGAAGGCCTGTCGCTACGCGACGCCGCGCTGGCCTCTGGCCATGTCACGGCAAAGCAGTTCGACCAGTGGGTGGTGCCCTCCGACATGACCGGCGACTGCTGAGCCAGGAGCCCAGCCTGCGCCAGTCCTTGCTCATTTGCGGTCGGTATTCATGTACCAATAGGTACGCTTGCGGTGGCTCGCCCCCTGCACTGTCGGTGTCGGATTCAACGGTTTCTCGCCGCCGATGACTACGGGCACCGTAACCGGTTTGCCGTCCTTGTCGAGCTGCACGACACCGAATACCGGCGAAGGCGGCAGGCCCACCGTACGGTCGAACACCACAGCACGCTCGTCCGTCTTGCCCGCCCCGGTCAGGAAGCTGATGCGGTAGCCGCGCGAGGTCCCGAGGTCGGGGAAGCATACTCCTGGCGCTGGCGCGGTCGGGGTATTCGTCCCGAAGTACGTAATACCGCTGACGGTCAACGGTGCGTTCACGACCTTCTCGCCCTGGTTGGTGAGGGTCACGTAGTAGCCTTGCTTCGAGCCATCGTAGAGTGCATTCGTGGCATCGAACAGATCAGCCTCCGTGAATGGCACCCACGTCGACGGCATGGCGGTCGTGGTATGCGGGTCGCGCAGCATATAGAGCCGGTTCACCACGTTGTAGGCGGTGCCGGGCGTGGTGGAGTAGGAATGCAGCGGATGCTCACGGTCGCCCGAGCCGGCAATCACGGCATCGAATGCGCCGGTCGCGACGACATCCGGCGGATACAGGAACTTCCGGGCAGCGTTGCCCGTGCCACCCAGCGTGGCCAGCCGCGCCACGCTCCAGGTCGCCGGAGCATTGCTGGTGCCATGCTCCAGGTCGACACGCCAGATGTTGCCGCCCACATCGGCGGCATAGAAGCGCTCGACATAGCCATCGCCATTGCGGTCCAGTACGCTGATGTCGGCAGCGATGGCACGGTCCATGGTCGACACCGGCAGACACGTGCCGCCCGAGACGCCACTGCACGATTTCAGACCGGCCCACACCACGTTGCCATTCACTGCATCAAGCACCACAATGCCACGCCCTTCGGTGTTGGTCCCCGGTGCAGGATCGCTGTCTTCAGCGGTATCGTAGCCAGCGCCCATCACCAGGACCGGCCGCGAGTGCCCCCTGACCTGGATGATTTTCGGCTGGGACCATGTCTGGCCCAGCTCGGGGATCTCGGTCTTGCTTTTCTTCCAAAGGAAACGCGGTGCGGTCGGGTTGGTGACATCGAGCGCATAAATCAATGCGCCGCCGCGCCGTGCCGTCAGATAAAGATAAACCTTGGGATTGGCGGGATCGCGCGTGTCCTGGTAGACCGATGTAGCGCCGTCGAAAAAATATTCCTTGGGCAGCGGGGCCGGGATGATGCCGCTCGGTGTCTTGGCGAGCTTCAACTGCGGGCTGTTATCGAACAGCCGTTTCAACCGGCCGTGGAACTCGGGCGCAATAAAGCCCCACAACTCGCCTCCAGGGCGTACCGTACCGATACCCTGGGTCTGGTTGCCGTTGATCGCCCGGAAGACGCCGTCGTTGGCCCCATAGAACACCACCACACCGGTGGATCCACCATAGTTAACCACGGCTGGCCGGGAATGGAGCACATCGCCATGAATGGAGGGGCGCACGGTCACGGGAGAGCCCGGCCCCAGTTGCTGTTCATTGCTGTTGTTGTCCGCGCCGCGGACCCAGTTCACCAGCTTGCTCGCATTGGCCGCCGTAATATTCATGGCCGCTTGGCCATTGGTACCGGTGAGCCAGCTGTTAGCGGTGTCGAACGCGGGCATGGGACCGCCTGTCGGACAGGTTCCCACACCATTGCAGGTATACAACTGGCGGCCAGCCTGCGAGGTCAGGAACTGGGCGCGCAGCATTTGCGCAGCGCCACCTTTCTCGACCACCTCGCCGTCTGGCGCATCGAACGCGCCGCCAGTACTGGCGGGGCTGTTGACCCAGTATCCGTTCGTCGGCCAGCTCGGCACGAGGCTGGTGGAGTAGGAGGTGGTAAAGGCGAACGGGCCGTCCTTTGGCGAACCTGTGTAACGGTCCGCAGTCCAGAAGCTCACCGCATTCGCGGAGAGGAAGCCCGTTCCCGCACCGCTCAGGGCAGGTTGGTTCTTGGCATCCTGCAGCACGAGCTCATTCTGATCGTCGTACCCCAGCTTGTACTGCTTGAGGTTACCCTGCCAGCGCGGCGAGGCCGTGGCATCCGGTCGGAACATGCCGATGTACACCTGGTTGAGATAGGTGCCCTGGCTGTTGACGCTGACCGGCAAGCTGACGGAGGCGAACACGCTGTTGACGGCCTGCACTTCATTGAGGATCTGCAATAGAGCAGACGCCAGGCCGCTGACGTCGCCGTTCTGGACGACAAACGATTTGCCGCCGCCATTCGTGGCCATGCTCTGTACGAGCCGCACATATTCAGGATTGCTGCCGTCCGTGACCGCGATGGTGTAGGTGATGATGTTCTGGCGGTTGGCGTCGTTCTTCAGGATATCGGTCTGATACATGAAGCGCGCCCACTCGTCACCCCAGCTGGACTGGTATTTATTGGGGCTGATGACGATTTCCTTCTGCTGCGCCGTGTTCGCGCCCGCATCGATCAGCGGCTGGACCTTGGCAACCTGGCCCGAATCGTTTGGCTTGCCGCTGTTGGTGGCATTGGCGAGAAAAATGACGAAGTTGCGCTGGCAGGAGTCGAGGATCGGCGTGGAGTACTGCGTGCCGGAGATCCCACGGTTGCCGGAGAAGAACGCCCACGCTTCCTGCATGCCGCCCGCGACCTGCGCATTGCCAGTACCGTCGACGTTGCGGTCGATGGAGCGGATCACGCTCTGGAAGGCGCTGATGCCGTTTGCATCCATCAATGGCAGGGGGCTCGGCGGGGTCGCCGGATAGCGAAACTTGGCGCCGTTGTTCGTGGACGTGCCGAACATCATCATGCCCATGCGCACTTTGCCCAGCAGGGTGGGCTGCGTCGCGATGGAATTGACGGCGCTATGCAGCGCGCACTGCTCGAAGCCAACGCTCTTGCCGGCGTTGATCGGCAAGACCACGCCAGCCTGCGGACACGTGAAGGAAGCATCCGCGTTCCAGCCGCCTGCATTGTCCAGCAACAGCAGCAGGTTGGGCTCGCCACCATTCGGCTGCACACCGGTGAACAAGTCGATGTCATCCGCTGCCGCCGCGCCCGACAGTACAAGCGCGCACAACCCCGCCGCCAGGCGGATGGCGACCCGTGGCATACCGGTGATTTTTTCGTGTCGCATCACAACCTCTCAATCATGCTTGATCGCCGCCGTTCCCATCAGGATGGACAGGCCGTGCCCAGCGGTACCTCGACCGCAATGCCCTGGTGCAGTTCCACATTCGCTCCGCCAGTTACCGTCGCCCGCACATCCCAGTTGTTGGCATAACGCAGGGCCACGTTGGGATTGCCTGTAGGCGTCGTGAAAATGCCCGTGGTCTGCGCATTGCTGCCGAGTGCCACCTGGGACATTTCCTCGAGACTCTGCGGATTGGAGTAATCGATCGTCTTGTTCGAGCTGTAGACCGGCGTGGAACTGATACAGGTGGGCTGCGCCACGTTAACGGTGTAGTCCGTTTTACCGTCACCGTTCACATCCACGGCCTTGGCGACTGCGGCGCTCGCTGGCGCCACCGTGAAATCCGTGCTGACCACGCGCTCGATTTCCTGCTGTGCCATGGTGCGGGCCTCCAGCGTCAGTTGCTGGTTTCCCGCGACACGCGTGCTTGTGAGGCTGCCGGCGATCAGCGAGATCACCATCAACAGGAAGATGGCGATGAAGATCATGGTCATGACAAGCGTCATGCCACGCTCGCGGGAGCGGCGGACCAGAAGGCGCAGCGACGGGTTGCTGGAGCGAGAAGGCATCAGTTCACCACTCCCGGGGCATTCCACAGGCGCATTGCCTGGGCGTACACCCTGCGTTTGTATTGATCATCGAAGGGCCCCAGCGTCATGCCACCGCCCAGCGCATAGGTACGCGTATCTTTCCAGCCTGCCGAGGGTGCTGTCGTGCGTGACAGCACGCTGGTCCGCACGGTCGCCACGGTCTGCCAGTTGCGTGGCGGCTGCGTCCAGTCGTAGGCGGGCACCGCGGTACAAGCGGCGCTATTGTCAATAGCCGGATCGGCTACGTAGCAATCAGGCGAGCCATCCTGATCGAGATCCATGCCGAAATCGAAATGCATGGTCTGGATTCCCTGGGCTACCGATGAAGTGGTCAGGCCGGTCGGTCCGAGCTCGGCCACCTTGAGGGTCGGGATCGTATCGGCAGGCGCAGTGCAGCGGTCGCAGCTGGCAAGGTAATAGATGCGCACGATGTAGCGCCAGATCGGCGCGGGAGCGGCAGGATCGCAAGTCTTGTTGCGCAGCGTAAACAGGGCGGGATCCGCTCCCACCACGAGCGGCGCAGTGCGGCCGGTGCCACGGCATTGGTCGCCACGCGGCGCACCGCCACGACCTCGGTGTTCGGCACATAGTCCGGCAGGCAGGGTGGTGCCAGGGCGCCCGGCTTGTATACCGTTACGGCAACGGGCATCGTCACTGCAGGCGAAAGCGCAAAACCGAAGTCCGTGACACCGCCCTCGCAGATCGTCGGCAGGCTGGGAGCCGCCGTCTTGGCCAGGTGATGGGCGCCCATGAACCCAGCGAGCTCAAGATCGCGCGCCAGCACATCCAGCGCATAGCGTCCGTTCTCGATCTGTTCCGCACTCTTGTTAAACTCGGCGCGGGCAAAGGAATTCGAGAGGTACAGGCTCGACAGGCCGAGCAACAGCAAGAGCCCCAGCGTGATGCCGACCATCAGCTCGACCAGCGAGATGCCGCGCATGCGGCGAGAGCGAGGTCTGCGCTGCAGGTTCATGACAGTTTCCCAATCCGTACGACAGTCACCACGGCGCGGCGGTATGCGTCGTTGCCGAACTGGCCCTGACCGCAAGCGACCGCGGGGGCGGCGGTGGCCGTCAGTCCCTGCCAGACCACACTGATCCGATATTCCTGCGCCACCGCGTCGATCTGCTCGATGCAACCCCGCGCGCCTACCATGGCGCCCAGCTTGGTGGTGCCTTGCTGTTCCGTACTGCCGAGCAGTGCCTGGTGCCAGGCATTGAGATCCGCCACGGCGGTCGCCGCGTACGTGGCCTTGGCCGCGCCCACACAAGCCGTGGCGGGCGCTGCGCCGGTCCCCAGCGTCATGCCGTCGATACCGTTGGAATAGCATGCCGCCGCGTCACGATTGGCATTCAGGCGCGACACCATGTCCTGGTTCAGGGCGATGGCCTGAAACCGCTGGTATGCCTCGAGCTCGGACTGGTTGGAGCGGGCCATCAAACCCACCGCGCCCAGCAGTGCAACCAGCACGAGTACCAGCGAGACCAGCACCTCGAGCAGGGTCGCGCCTGCCTGCAAAAAGGCCGGAGCGCGACGGGAAGCGGCAAACGGAGCGGTCAGGGTAGCCATCAGCATGTTCCCTTGTGACTGGCCACGCGGCCGGTGCCGCTGACCAGTACGCAGATGACATCGGTCGTGGCGCTGGTCGCCTCAGGCCGGACCAGGAAGGACATCGGACCGCTCAAAAGGCGGCCGTCATTGCCGATCGACATGCTGCTGCCTTCCGCCGAGGTGACGTCGAGCCCCCGGTAATCCGTATATGTTCTGACAGTTTCGGCCCCTGCCGCGACAGTCCAGCCCCGGTTCCACGCGCCAGCATTGGCAGTCACAGTCACCGTCGTATTGCGCTTGATTGCCTCGGCGCGTCCCAGCACAATCGCCGACGCGAGATCCATGGAGGCATTGCGGGTACGCTGCGTGACAATGAACGAGGTCATTGACGGGATGGCGGCCATGGCGAGGATGCCCAGGATCGTAACCGTGATGAGCAACTCGGGCAGGGTGAAGCCAGCGGACCGGAGCGCGCGCATGGGTTTACTGCCAGCAATCGGTACGAGCGCCGGAAACCTGCTTGGCACCCGTGTTGGTCAGGGACAGCGTGCCGCAGCCAGCATCGCGCGTGGCCTGCTCACCGCTTGGCACCGCGCGGATCGCATACCCGGCGGGCGGGCCTGCGACGGCGTCGATGGTGACAGCGTAATGATTCGAGACCGAGGAAGGCACCGACGTGAAACCCAACGCCGCCATCGCGCCGGCACCGGTGGCGTAGGCACGGTTATCGAGCTGGTAGCGCTCGAGTACGTTCGCGACTTCGAGCATGAACGACTGCGCTGCAGCACGGTTGGACCGGACCACATAATCGATGTAAGACGGATAGGCGATCGCACCTAGTATCCCGAGGATGACGACCACGACCATCACCTCGACCAGACTGAATCCGCTGGCTCCAGCGGGCCGAAGACGTGTCCGTACCCGTGGGAAACTAGCAGCCTGCACACGCTGGCGCCGTGACTGCATTTTCTAAGACCCCTATAAGGACCACGGCCGCACCCCGGTCCATGCCAAACCATTATGCGGCGCCCTGTGGCGGATGCCGGATGTCGCTTAAGGATAATCCGGCTTCTTGTTGTATTTATAAGTTTGCCAGAATGTACGAACGGCTTGTGATTTTGTCAAATAATGTGTCTTGGAATAAATTTTGTTGTGGTGCCAAAAAAACGAGGGGCCAGAACATATAAGGAATATGCGGCTTGCGTCACCCACAGTTGCAACCCGTTCCGAGGCCGGCTTGACCAGGGCGAGCGACCGGGATGGTTTGAAGCGACTGCATGACCCGACACCTGCCATGCAGTCGCGCCCACGCAGCAACTGCAGCAACCGCTGTGTCCGTCCTGCCGCGATACGGACCGGCTTTGCAGAGGAACACCGCAGGAGCTGCCCGGCCTCCCCATCATTGGCCCCAGCATGTCAAGCCTTGGCCGCTGACGGCGCGCGCACCGGTATGGGTCAGCGATAGCGTCGCGCAGGCAGTATCCCGCCGCGCCTGCGTCCCGCGCGGCATCGCCAGGATGTGGAACCCCGCTGGCGGCCCGCGCAGCGGCTCGATGAGCACGACATAGTGATCTGCCACCTCCTCAGGAACCCTGGGGTAACCCAGTTCGGCCAGCGCCCGGGGGCCGGTGGCGTAGCGATGATGCGTGGTCTGGTAGCGCGCCTGTGCATTCGCCACCTCCAGCATGAAAGATTGCGCAGCCGCGCGATTGGCGCGCGTCTCATACGCCATGATGGACGGGTAAGCAATCGCGCCTAGCAAGGCCAGAACCGCGACGACCAGGGCGATCTCCAATGTCGCGGCACCAGCCATCCGTGCGCGGAGGGTATGCCGGATGGCGGACCCGCACGCCGGGTTCGCGCGAGTCCGTATACCCGATCCCATGCCGCCAGTCGCACCGATGGTGACTTCCACTGCATCCCTCCCGCTCGCGCAGCGCGAACACGAGCGCTGCGGCCACCGTGCATATTCCCGGGCGGCAATGCCATTGCCGGCGCATGAGAACATGGGCGTCTACCGTATGCCGCGTCCCTCGGGTTGGGGTCTTGCCTGTGCCTCTCAGCCGGCGAGCCCATGACTCGTTCTAGCGCATGCCCGTCTGCAAAAACGTCGCAGATTTGTCATTTAATGTTGCATGACGCACAGTCCCCGCCTGCAAGGCAGGTTCGCAGGCACTGTGGATGCGGCAAAGCAAGACGAGAAGGCACGACGCGCGGAAACGTCCGCGGCAAAGGAGAACTGCTGGAGGAAAGTCAGGCGCGCTGGATGGCCGCGATGATCGGCGGCACCGTCATCGCCTCGACACGCCGGGTCACGGCATCGGGAAAACGGGCGCGATGCCGGCGCAGATGATCGAGCACGCCGGCCAGACCGGCGGGAGCACGCCCCAGCAGCATGATGAGATGCTCCGGCGCCATCTGGTCGAGCACCTGGGTGGGGATGCTGTCGCCTTCGCAGGTGGACACGGGGAAATAACGCACGATCGGCAGGATGACCCGCAGCGGGGCATGGGGCACGAGCTGCCAGATCGCCGAAAATGCCGTGGCGGTGCAGAACGGTGCACGCGCGGCGACATCGGCCTCGGTAAACACGCGGTGCGTCCCCTTGGCCAGCACGTACTCGCGCATCAGGTCTGCCAGTTCATCGACCGGCACGGCGCCATCGGCGATCTCGATGAACTCGGCAATCAATGCACCGTCGACGACCGGATCATTCCACACCATGGCCTGACGCTCGAGCGGCGTCATGTCAAACAGGTCGGCTGCCACCAGCCATTCGGACGGGCGGCGTACGCTGGCGCGCACCAGGGGACTGGGGTCGCTCTGCTGGCGCTCAAGCAGATCGGCTTCCACGGGGTTCTGCGGCGACAAGGCGCGTGCGCCCGCCGCCAACGCCCGCACCCACTCGCTGGTATCGTTCGACGCGCGCGACAGCAACGCAAGCGACGGCTCACCCTGTTGATCGCGGTAGGCCTGCAGCACCTGCGCACGGCTTTCCACGGACATGCTCTCCCACGCCGTCAGCAGCATCCGCTGCGAAAACGGGGATTCACACATCAACATGGCAAGCTGGTCCTGGTGCATCATGGTGATCCATCTCCTGTGAGTGACAGGATGTCGAGTGCCGTAACCGGAGCGCGTAACACTCTGCGTCCCTGGGTGCGGCAGTCATTTGACAAAGCGCAACGTTCTTGCGCTGCAATTGTACGCCGGGTCGCCTTCAAGTTGGCGAACGAATGCGTTCCGACAGACGGAACTACGTATAATTTTGTTGCACAAAATCGACAACCTCGCCGGTACATCACCACTCCAGAATAGGAGGAGACAAAACAGTGATCCGTACTGCACGCCTGCTGGTTGACATCGGCGGGACCTCCATCCGCTTCGCGTGGCGCGAAACGGGGGGTGAGCTGAATGATGTCCGCATCTATCGCACGGCGGATTTTCCTTCCATGGAAACCGCCATCCGCACCTACCTACGCAACTGTCCTGTCATGCCGGGCGTCGCGGCGCTCGCCACCGCCAACCCGGTACAGGGCGACACTGTTCGCATGACCAATCTTGCGTTCAGTTTTTCGGCGCAGGAAATCCGCCGGGCGCTCGATCTGGACGCATTGCTGATCGTCAACGATTTCACCGCACTGGCTTTGGGGGTGCCGCATCTCGCCCATGACGACCGGCAGCCGATCGGCCCAGAGCTTGCGGGAGTGCCGGGGCCCATCGGCATCATCGGCCCGGGCACGGGGCTCGGCGTATCGGCGCTGATCCCGACACAGACCGGATGGCAGGCGCTGAGCAGCGAGGGCGGACACGCAACCTGCGCCCCCGCCGACGCCTTCGAGGCCGAACTGCTGCGCGCGGCGTGGCAGCGGCACACGCATGTCTCGTTCGAACGGCTGCTGTCCGGACCCGGCCTGCGCCTGCTCTATGAACTGGTATGCGCGGCACACGGTACGCTGCCGCAACCTGCCACGCCAGCCGAGATCACGCAGCAGGCACAGGACGGAACCTGCCTTGCCTGCCAGCAGGCGGTGACGACCTTCTGCAACCTGCTGGCGACCGCCGCCGGCAACCTAGCGCTGACGCTCGGGGCGCGCGGCGGCATCTATATTGGTGGCGGCATCGTGCCACGTCTCGGCACGTTGCTCGACCCCGTGGCCTTTCGCAGCCGCTTCGAGGCACATGGCCGCCTCGGCGAGTATCTTGCCCGTGTCCCGACGACACTGATCACGGCACCTTATGCCGCATTGACCGGACTCGATGCATTGTTGACGGCCTGGCTGACACACGGACGGCAAGCACCGTTACCATTCGATCTTGTACTCGTGCAACGCTAGCGATGTCCGGCCCCGCCATCATCCTGCCTGCATGGCTTGCCGAAGGCACTGACCGGTGCCACGCCACCCTGCACGGACCTGTCGTGCCTATCGTCATTGCTTGTTTGCCTGACCGCTACCCAAAACCATGACAACTCCCCAATCTCTCCCCATCCAGGCCGTGATCTTCGACTGGGCCGGCACGCTTGTCGATTTCGGCTCGCTGGCGCCGACACAGATCTTCGTCGATGCCTTCGCCACCTTCGGCATCGCCATCACCCTCGAACAGGCGCGCGGTCCCATGGGCATTTCCAAGCGGCCGCATATCGAGATGCTGCTGGCGGAACCCGGCATCCAGGCGCAATGGCAGCAGCAGTTCGGCCGCCCGTCGACGCAGCACGACGTCGATGCCATCTACGAACGCTTCATGCCAATGCAGATCAGCAAGGTCGGTGATTATTCGCAGCCGATCCCCGGCGCGGTCGATACCTTCGCCTGGCTACGGGCGCACGGCATACGTATCGGCTCGTGTTCCGGCTACCCGCGCGAAGTGCTCGACGTGCTGCTGCCAATGGCTGCGCAACAGGGACTCGTGCCGGACCATGTCGTGGCCGGCGACGAACTCACAGCCGGCGGCCGGCCCGGCCCGTTCATGGCGCTCGCCAATGTGCTGGCGCTGGGGGTGACGGACGTACGCGCGTGCATCAAGGTCGATGACACGGCGCCGGGCATCCTGGAAGGCCGCAATGCGGGCATGTGGACTGTTGGCTTGTCGCTGTCAGGGAACGAAGTGGGTTTCTCGCCGGCGGAACTGGCCAGCGCCGATCCAGCCGAAGTGGCCCGCCGCAAGGCTCATGCCGAAACGCATCTGCACAACGCCGGGGCCCATGTCGTCATCGACACCGTGGCCGACCTGCCGCGTATCGTCACGGAGATTGCCGGGCGCATGGCGGGCGGTGAACGCCCCTGAGCCCGGCCAGCGCTGGTGTCAGTCGAGCGCCGCAAGTTGCCGCGCATGTGTGACCAGGTGGTCTTCGACGAAGGTCGAGATGAAGTAGTAGCCATGGTCATAGCCGGCATGGCGCCGCAACGTGAGTGGCTGCCCGGCGCTGACGCAGGCCGCCTCGAACAGGTGCGGATGCAGTTGCTGCGCCAGGAACTGGTCGTCCAGCCCTTGATCGATCAGGATGCCCGCGGGAAACGGTGCGGTCTCGCAGTCTTCCATCAGCAGCGTGGCGTCGTAGTCGAGCCAGGTCGTCTCGTCATCGCCGAGATAGCCACTGAACGCCTTCTTGCCCCACGGACACTGCGTCGGCGCGGCAATCGGCGCGAATGCCGAGACCGAGCGGAACAGCTGCGGATTGCGCAGCGCCAGCACCAGCGCGCCATGCCCGCCCATGGAATGTCCCATGATGCCGATGCGCGCGGCATTCACCGGCAGTGTATCGATCACCAGCGTGCGCAACTCTTTGACGATGTAGCTGTACATCCGGTAATGGTCATCCCAGGGCTCTTCAGTCGCGTCGAGATAGAAACCCGCGCCCACGCCAAAATCCCAGCTCTCGGCATCGCCCGGCAGGTTGGCGCCGCGCGGGCTCGTATCCGGCGTGATCAGGATCAGGTTCTCGCGCGCCGCGACACGCTGCGCCCCGCCCTTGATCATGAAGGTCTCCTCCGTGCACGTCAGGCCGGCCAGGTAAAACACCGCCGGACACTTCTCGCCCGCCACTGCTTTGGGCGGAAGGTAGACGGAGAAGCGCATGGGCAAGCCGATCTCACGCGAGTCATGGCGATAGAAACGCTGCACGCCGCCGAAGCAGCCGTGCTGGCTCAGGAGTTCAAGGGCAGGGATCGTCATTAGTACACCACTACGGAACGGATTGATTCACCGCGCTTCATCAGGTCGAAACCTTCGTTGATGCGCTCCAGCGGCAAGTGGTGGGTGATCAGGTCATCGATGTTCAGCTTGCCTTCCATATACCAGTCGACGATCTTCGGCACATCGGTACGGCCGCGCGCGCCGCCGAAGGCCGAGCCTTTCCACTCACGGCCCGTCACCAGCTGGAACGGACGTGTGCTGATCTCCGCGCCGGCCTCGGCCACGCCGATCACGATCGACTGGCCCCAGCCCTTGTGACAGCATTCCAGCGCCTGGCGCATGACCTTGGTGTTGCCGATGCATTCAAAGGAATAATCGGCGCCACCGTCGGTCAGCTGGATGATGTGGTCGACCACGTTCTCGACGTCGTTGGGATTGATGAAGTGCGTCATACCGAATTGGCGCGCCATGGCCTCGCGGCCCGGATTCAGGTCTACGCCGATGATCTTGTCGGCACCCACCATCCTGGCGGCCTGGATCACGTTGAGGCCAATGCCGCCGAGGCCAAACACCACCACGTTGGCGCCCGCCTCCACCTTGGCCGTGAACAGTACGGCGCCCACGCCGGTGGTCACGCCGCAACCGATGTAGCAGATCTTGTCGAAGGGCGCGTCCTCGCGCACCCTGGCCACGGCGATCTCCGGCACCACGATGTGGTTCGCAAAGGTCGACGTGCCCATGTAGTGGAAGATCGGCTTGCCATCGATCGAGAAACGCGAGGTGGCATCCGGCATCAGTCCTTTGCCCTGCGTGGCGCGGATGGCCTGGCACAGGTTGGTTTTGCGCGACAGACAGAATTTGCACTCGCGGCACTCGGGCGTGTACAGCGGAATCACATGATCGCCCTTCTTCAGGCTCTTGACGCCCGGGCCAACGTCCACCACCACGCCTGCACCTTCGTGGCCGAGAATTGCCGGAAAGATCCCTTCGGGGTCGGCGCCGGACAGTGTGTAGTAATCGGTATGGCAGATGCCGGTCGCCTTGACCTCGATCAGTACTTCACCAGCCTGCGGGCCCTGCAGATCGACTTCTTCGATGGTCAATGGCGCGCCTGCCTTCCAGGCGATCGCTGCTTTGGTCTTCATGAATGCATTTCCTCGTGGTATGTGTGCCGCGCCATGCGCGGTCACGGAGCGGACAACGCCGCAACGACAGCCGTATTGTGCCTTGAGATCACGTCGCCGCAAACCGTCATGGTTCAACGCGCTGCGGCGTTACGGGCGGTCTCGACCACGCGCAGCTCGCGCAGCGGCAGCGGGATCGAGCAGCCGGCCTGCTCCACCACTTCCTTGATGCGCCGGTTCATCTCGAAACGCACCGGCCAGAACTCGCTGGTGGCAATCCAGCAACGCACGTTGAGGATGATCGCGCCTTCCGCATAGCGCATCACCATGACATCCGGCGCAGGCTCGTCCAGCACGCGCGGATCGTCTCGCAGCAAGGTCCGCAGCGCAGTGATCGCGCCGCCAATGTCATCGTGCTGGTGTACACCCACTTCGATGTCCAGGCGGCGCGTGGGATTGGCCGAGTAGTTGATGATGGGGCTGCCCCACAGCTTGTTGTTCGGTACGTGCAGGCACACGCCGTCAAGCATGGTGAGTTCGGTCATGAACAGGCCGATCTCGCGCACGGTGCCAGCCGTGCCCTCCGCATCGATATAGTCACCCACGCGGAAGGGGCGCAGGATGACGATCATGATGCCGGCGGCAATGTTTTGCAGCGTGCCCTGCAGGGCCAGGCCGATGGCCAGGCCTGCCGCGCCGAGAATGGCGATGATGCTGGCGGTCTGCACGCCGAACTGGCTCAGCACCAGGACCAGCGTGACGATGCGGAACACCCACAGCACAATGCTGCCCATCATCGGGCGGACGGTCACGTCCACGCCCCAGCGCTCGAACAGCCGTTCGGCGGCACGCCGCGCGCGCCCTGCCACCCACCAGCCGACCAGCAGTATCAGCACCGCCAGCACCAGATTCAGACCCTGCCGCACCAGCGTTTCCGTGAATACCTGCCAGATACCCTGCCACCTGGCTGCATCCATGCCCCACCAATTCATGCTTCTTCCCCCGTACTATCGTTCAATGGTTGTTGTTGCCCGTCGGGCACCGATCAGCCCCGCGTCAGTTCGCCCGGATCCGGCATTGGCGTTTCCTGGCGGGTGAGTTGTTCGGCCTCGAGCTGATGCGAGAAATCGTCCACCGTTCCCAGGCGATGATGGCGATCCTTGGGCAGCGTATGGCCACTCTGCATGTAGAGCGTCAGCAGCTCGGCAATGTTCACCAGCACCGACAGGTGCGTACGCTCGTAGCCATGCGAGGCATCGGCGCCAAAGCACACCAGGGCCGTGCGCACGTCGTGCCCGGCCTTGACGGCCGCGCCGGCGTCGGAATGGTAGAAGCGGAACACATCGCGGTTGCTCGGAATCGCATGCTCCGCGCACATGCGCAGCAGCCGGCGCGTCAGGTGATAGTCGTGCGGACCGGCCGAATCCATCAGGGGAATCGTCACGCCTTCTTCGCGCGCCCCTTGCCCGAATGCCACGGGACCGATGTCAATGCCGATCACCTCGCTGACGTCGTCCTCGATCACGGCGGTGGCGCCCGAACCCACTTCTTCGGTCAAGGTAAACACGGCATGGCAGTCGATCGGCACGGCCGCGCCGCTCTCGACCACAGCTTTGAGTGCCGCCAGCAACGCCGCGACGCCGGCCTTGTTGTCAAGATGCCGAGAGACGATGAAACCGTTCTCCAGCACTTCCGGACAGGCATCGAAGGCAACGAAATCGCCCACCTGCACACCCAGCGCGCGCACGTCGTCGGCATTGCCGATGCGCTCGTCGACGCGCAATTCGAGCTGGTCCCAGTTCACCGGCTGGGTGTCGACTTCCTCGTTGTAGACGTGGCCGGACGCCTTGAGCGGCAGCACAGAGCCACGCACACGGCCGTTTTCCGTAAACAGCGTGACCCGCCCGCCTTCGGCGAAGCGGCTCGACCACGTGCCGATCGGGCTCAATGCCAGACGGCCCGTGTCCTTGATCTCACGCACCATCGCGCCAAGCGTGTCGAGGTGCGCGACGATGGCGCAATCCGGTCCCGCCTTGGTGTATGCCGCATCATCGCGCGGCCCGTCGTCGCGGTTGGCGCGCAGGGTGGCGCGGATCGTGCCGCGCCGCGTCAGCTCATAGTTGAGACCCAGCGCATCGAGCTTGCGTGCGGTGTAATGGACGATCTCGTCGGTGAGGCCGGCCGGGCTTGGGATCGCCAGCAGTTCCAGCAATGTGGTGGTGAGAAAGGCTGTATCGATGTTCAGTTTTTTCATGGTGTTCTCCGCAGGCGGCGCGCGCATCGCGCCGGTCCTCACGCCATCCCCGGCACGCGTCATGCCGTGAAGGGAAACAGCAGGTCCATGAAACGCTGTGCCGTCGGCTGCGGTTCATGGTTCGCCAGGCCCGGGCGCTCGTTGGCCTCGATCACGACATAGTCGGGCCGGTCCGGTGCGGTAACGAGGAAATCGAGACCAACCACCGGGATGCGCAAGGTCCGCGCGGCCAGCTCGGCGGCCTCGCGCAGTTCGGGATGCAGCTCCGCCGTAACGTCATGGATCGTGCCGCCGGTGTGCAGGTTGGCGGTCTTGCGTACCACCGCGCGCTGGCCTTCGGCGAGGACCGCGCCATAGTCCAGGCCCTGCATCGCCAGGCAGCGTTCGGTTTCCGCATCGAGCGGAATATGGGCTTCGCCACCGGTCGCGGCGTTGCGGCGCGCGCTATGGCGCTCGATCAGCGTACGCAGATCGCTCTGGCCATCGCCGATCACCTCCGCCGGGCGGCGGATCGCGGCCGCCACGACCTTGTAGCCGATCACGACGATACGCAGGTCATCGCCAGGGCAATACTCTTCCAGCAGTGCCGGCCCGCCCGCGCGTTCCGCCATGGTGATGGCCTGCGCCAGGCTTTCCGGCGAACGCACGTCGACACTAATGCCCTTGCCCTGTTCGCCCATGGCCGGCTTGACCACCAGCGCACCATGCGTGCGCAGAAACTTGGCATTGTCCTCGGCACTGCCGGCCGCCGTCTGGGCCGGTACGCGCAAGCCGGCAGCCGCCAGCCGGCGCAGCGTCAGGGTCTTGTCCTGGCATAGCGTCATGGCAACCGCGCCGGTCAGCTCCGTCAGCGATTCGCGACACACCACCTCGCGGCCCCCATAGCGCAGCGCGAAGATACCGGCATCCGGATCGAGAATGTCGACACCGATGCCGCGCCGGCGCGCTTCGTTGACGATCAGCGCGGCATACGGATTGAGGCCGTCGCACTCGCTGGTGCCGACGTAGAGCGGTTCGTTGATGGCATTCTTGTGCTTGATCACGAACCCTTGTGTCTGGGCAAAGCCGAGCTTCTGGTACAAGCCGATCGCATGCTGGTTGTCGTGCAGCACCGAGAGGTCGAGAAAGCGCCGGCCCGCGGCCTGGTACATGCCGCAAAGCTGGCGCACCAGCGACTGGCCCACGCCGGCGATGCCGGTTTGCGGGTCGACCACCAGGCACCACAGGCTGGTGCCGCCCTCGGCATCGCCGAAGGCCTGCACATGGTCGACGCCCATGACAGAGCCGATGACCTCGCCGGTATGCTCGTCTTCGGCCAGCAGATAGGTCACGGCCGGCAGCGTGCGCTGCTGCCAGACCGTGGCCGGATCGAGCGGCACCATGCGGCGCATGGCGTACAGCCGGTTGATGGCGGCGATGTCGGCGCGCGTGGTCAGCGGGCGGATGGTGATGCCAGGTGCGGCCGTGGTATCGATGGCATCGGCATCGAGCGCACGGCGGAACAGCAGCGAAGGATCGAGAAACAGGTTCTGCGGCGCTTCCGCCAGCACGAGTTGCGGCGCCTCGACATAGAGTGCGATATCGCGCTGCCCATCGCGCTCTTGCAGCAACGCTTGTGCAATGGCGGTCGGCGAAGCGAAGGACGGGGCGAACAGCAGCCGGCCCCAGCCGCATGCCAGCATGGCATTGGAGCCAGGGCGGTCTGCTGGTGTGGTGCGTGTCTCCTGCACGGGCATGATGTGCTCCTCCACGAAATCGAAATGAGATTGGACGCTCACGGCACGCACGGCACGCATGGCGCTCATGGGGCTCACAGGCCGCGTCGCTGCAGCCACAACTCCAGCAGGGCGGCCTGCCAGACCATGGAGCCGCCCAGCGGCGTGATGTGGGTATCGGGCGCGTCGAGCATGCGCGCGAGCGCGGCTTCGCGCAGCAAGCCGCGCTCGCGGGCGGCGCGGCTGGTCAGGGTGTCGCGCACATAATCGAGAAAACGGCCGCGGAAGTACTTGAGAGCCGGCACCGGGAAGTAACCCTTGGGCCGGTCGATCACTTCCGCCGGCAGCACGGCGCGCGCGGCTTCCTTGAGCACATGCTTGCCGCCGCCGGCGATCTTGTGGCGCGCGGGGATGCGCGCCGCCAACTCGACCAGCTCATGGTCGAGAAACGGCACGCGCGCCTCGAGGCCAAAGGCCATGGTCATGTTGTCGACGCGCTTGACCGGGTCATCCACCAGCATCACCGTGGTGTCGATGCGCAATGCGCGGTCGATGGCACTGCCCGCGCCGGGCTGGGCGAAATGCCGCGCTACGAAGCCGCGCGTGACGTCCTCGCCGAGCCATGGCGCTTCCAGCAACTGCGCCATGGCCGCGTGATCGCGGTCGAAAAACCCGCGCGCGTAGGCTGCCACGCCACCATCCTCATCAGTGTTTTCCGCCAGCGGCGGATACCAGTGATAGCCGCCGAACACTTCGTCGGCGCCCTGCCCGCTCTGCACCACGCGGCTGTGGCGCGACACCGCGTCGGAGAGCATGTAGAAGGCCACGCAGTCATGGCTGACCATCGGCTCGCTCATGGCGGCGATGGCGTCCGGCAAGGCATCGAGCAAGTCCTCGCCCGGAATGCGCAGGCGCTGGTGTTGCGTGCCGAAATGGCGGGCCACCAGATCCGAGTAATGGAATTCGTCGCCTGCTTCGTCATCCACTGCATCGAAGCCAATCGAATAGGTCCGCAGGTCAGTGGCCCCGGCCTCAGCCAGCAAGCCGGTGATCAGACTCGAATCGAGACCGCCAGAGAGCAGCACGCCAACCGGCACGTCGGCCACTTGGCGGCGTGCCACGGCACGACGCAGGCCGGCCAGCACCTCGTCCTGCCACTCCGCGAAGCTGCGCGCCTCGTCGGCAGCATCGCGCGTAAACGCGAGCTTCCACCAGGTCACCGAGGTGCAGCGGCCGTCCGGATGCACGGTCATGTGCGTGGCCGGCGGCAGCTTGCGCACGCCGCGCAGGATGGTTAGTGGCGCAGGCACCACGGCATGCAGCGAAAAATAGTGATGCACCGCGTGCGGATCGAGCGCGGTATCGATACCGCCGCCCTCCAGCAGCGCCGGCAGGCTCGAGGCAAACCGCATGGCCTGCGCATCGTGGGTGTAGTACAGCGGCTTGATACCGAGCCGGTCGCGCACCAAGTGGGTGATGCCGCTGTCGCGCTCCCACAGGGCGAAGGCGAACATGCCGTGCATGCGCTGCAGGGCCGCCGGTCCCCACGCATGCCACGCCTTGAGAATGACTTCGGTATCGCCACTCGAGGCGAACTGGTAGCCAAGCGCGGCCAGTTCCTCGCGCAGCGCATGGTGGTTGTAGACTGCGCCATTGAAGACGATGCCCAGACCGAGCGCCGGATCGACGAACGGCTGGTTGGCGCGGGGGCTGAGGTCCATGATGCGCAGGCGGCGATGCCCGAAACAGCGCGGCCCCATGCCATGGATACCTTCGCCATCGGGCCCGCGAGCCGCTTGCGCGCGCGTCATGCGCGCCACTGCGGCGATATCGGCGTAATGCCCGTCGAAACGGATTTCTCCAGCAATTCCACACATCGTGTCCGGTTCTCCTGTTCGGCAAGCGGTCCATGCCTGGGCGTCGGCGGGAGCCGTCACTTCAGCTCCGATACCTCCAGCACGGCAGCCACATCGAGATCGGCGGCGTCCATCAGTTCCGCCACGCGATGCAGGCTGGACAGAATCATCAGGCGCTCCCACTCCGCCAGCGCGCCGAAGCGCGCGAGGAAATCGGCATGCAGCAGGTTGGGCGTGGAGGCCAGCACCTGCTGGCCGGCCGCCGTCAATGCCACGGTCACGCGGCGCTTGTCGCTGGCCTGCCGCTGGCGCGTCACCAGCTGGCGCGTTTCCAGACGGTCCAGCACGTCCGACAGGGTGGCCTGGCTGATGCACAGCTGGCGTGCCAGCGCACCTGCCGTCAGGTCCGCCCCCGCCAGGGTGTGCAGCACCTGCAGCTGCGTCGCCGTCAGCCCCGTCTGGCGCAGCAGCTGACCGGAATGCAGGTCAGTGGCACGCAGGATACGGCGCAGCGCCTGGAGGACGTCCTGGGCGTGAGTCATAGATGATTCTGGCTTGAATTAAATTTGATGACTGATCAGCTTGTTTTGTACAAACAACAACTATATTTCTACAAAAACATGCTAAATCACGTTATTTATTCACTAAATTTGTTTAGTGTCCTAAATACATAATAACCGCATGTGCGTCATCGTGCAAATCTGCTGCGCCTGCCCCTGTCCCGCGGCTTGCTCACGCCCCCCGGTCCCGGCGGCATGGCAAGGCGGTTACCGCTGCATGTCCGGCAGCGCCTGGAGCAATGTCGAGTCAGCCGCGCTTGCATCTGGCAGGTTTTGGCGGCATACATTGAAGTCGACGGACTTTCCTGGCGAATCGCACGAACCTCGAGGCGCCTGCCCATCCTGACCCGCCATGCGCATTGCCCAGATCAGCGACCTGCACCTCGTGCCCGCCGGCGCACGCGCCTATGGCACCGTGGATACTGGCGCCCTGCTGCAGGAAACCCTCACCGCACTACTGCGGCTCGACCCCCTTCCGGACTGCGTGTTGTTGACCGGCGATCTGGCGGAGGCTGGCGATGCGGCGTCGTACGCGCGGTTGCGCGCCATGCTCGCGCCACTGCCGATGCCTTGCTATCTGCTGCCGGGCAACCATGACGAGCGCGGCGCGCTGTGTGCCGAATTCACCGCCGACGGGTGCCGCCATGCCGCGCGGGCGGAAGGCGGCTTTGTGCAATATGTGGTGGAGGAATTTGCAGTACGGCTGGTCATGCTCGACACGACTGTACCGGGCGCAGCGCATGGCGAACTGTGCGCGCGCCGCCTGGCATGGCTGGATGCCGCGCTGGCTGCGCAGCCGATGCGGCCGACGCTGCTTGCCATGCATCATCCGCCATTTGCAACCGGCCTCGTAGAAATGGACGATCTTGCGCTGCGCACCGGCCGTACCGAGCTGGAACGGCTGCTACGCGCCCATCCGCAGGTCGAGCGCGTGGTCTGCGGCCATGTGCACCGGACCGTCATGCGGCGCGTTGGCGGCACCCTCGCCTGCATCTGTCCTTCGACAGCGCATCAGCTCGCGTTCGACCTACACGCGAGCACGCCGGCGGCCTTTGTCATGGAGCCGGCCAGCTTTCTGCTGCATCTGTGGTGCGGGGATGGACTGGTCACGCACCAGCTTGCGGTGCGTGACGCCGGACCGGCACGGCCGCTTTGACAGGGCGCGCCCAAAAAAACACACGCCGCACGGCGGCGCCGGCTTAGAGAATCTCGCGCGTTTCCAGGAACGTCACATCCGGAAAGCGCTCCTGCGTGAGACGCAGGTTGACCAGGGAAGGCGCCAGATACACATGCTCTCCCGCGCCGTCGATCGCCACGTTATGGCCTGCCTTGTCGATCAGTTCCGCGATGGCTTTCTCCGAACCGCGCAGCCAGCGTGCCGTGGCACAGGAAAAACTCTCGAAGATGGCATCCACGCCGTACTCGTGCTCGAGGCGGTGCGCGACCACGTCGAACTGCAGCGTCCCTACCGCGCCAAGCACCAGTTCGTTCGAGGTAATCGGCCGGAACATCTGCGTGGCCCCCTCTTCTGCCAGCTGCTGCAAGCCTTTTTGCAGCTGCTTGGTCTTGAGGGGGTTGTTGAGGCGCGCCCGACGGAAATGCTCCGGGGCGAACGAGGGAATGCCCGTGAACTTGAGCGCCTCGCCTTCGGTAAAGGCATCGCCCAACCGGATCGTGCCATGGTTGGGAATACCGATGATGTCGCCAGCGAAGGCCTCTTCCATGATGCTGCGGTCCTGCGCCATGAAGGTGATGGCATTGTTCACGGCAATGGTCTTGCCGGTGGAGACCTGGAACATCTTCATGCCGCGATCGAAGCGGCCCGAGCAGACCCGCAGGAAGGCGATGCGGTCGCGGTGCTTGGGATCCATATTGGCCTGGATCTTGAACACGAAACCGGAAAACTTGGGCTCGGCCGGCTGCACTTCGCGGCTCGCGGCCGGACGCGGCTGCGGCGGCGGCGACAGCGTGGCGAGCGCGTCGAGCAGCGAGCGCACGCCGAAGTTGTTGACCGCCGAGCCGAAATACACGGGGCACTGTTTGCCGGCGAGGAACGCTTCCTTGTCGAAGGTATGCGAGGCGCCGCGCACCAGTTCGATTTCAATGCGCAGCTCCTCGGCCTGTTCGCCGAGGATGCGGTCGAGCTCGGGATTGTCCAGGCCGGCGATGATCTGCCCGGCGTCCTGGTCGTCCTTGTCGCCATGCGGATCGAACAGCGTGACCTTGTCGTCGAGCAGGTGATACACGCCACGGAAGCGCTTGCCCATGCCGATCGGCCAGGTCATTGGCGCGCACTGCATGTCGAGCACGTCCTCGATCTCGTCGAGGAGCTCGATCGGCGAGCGGCCCTCGCGGTCCAGCTTGTTGATGAAGGTCAGGATCGGCGTGGCGCGCAGGCGGCACACATTGAGCAGCTTGATGGTCTGTGCCTCGACGCCGTTGACCGAGTCGATCACCATCACCGCCGCATCGACGGCGGTCAGGGTACGGTAGGTATCTTCCGAGAAATCCTCGTGGCCCGGGGTGTCGAGCAGGTTGACGATGCAATCCTTGTATGGGAACTGCATGACCGACGAGGTCACCGAGATGCCGCGCTGCTTTTCCAACTCCATCCAGTCAGAGGTCGCGTGGCGGCTGGCCTTGCGCGCCCGGACCGCGCCCGCCATCTGGATGGCGCCGCCAAACCACAACAGTTTTTCAGTCAGCGTGGTCTTGCCCGCGTCAGGGTGGGAAATGATGGCAAAGGTACGCCGCCGGGCGATTTCGGACTGGAGTGTGCTCACGGGTCGATCGGAAAAAGAGACGTGGCCCGGGACAGCCTGGGCCTGAAAGGCAGCATTTTACGCGAGCCGGCCGCTCCGGCGCGGCTTCGCGCTCCGTTTGTAGGAATTTTCCGGCATGCATGTCAGTGCGCGGTGACTTTGGGCTGTCATATGCTTTCGGTATCGTGGGCGGCATCGTGACTCGACCCGCACTTATGCAAGTACTCGACAAAATTCTTGCCGTCACCCGCCAAGCCTGGCAGCTCCACACATCCGCGGCACCTTCCGCAACTGGCGCCCGGCTGCCGGCTGGCCAGGCCGCGCACCCTGGCGCACGCCCGTCATCGCGTACGCCGGCCGGCCGGATCTGATCCGCCTGGCCGCCATACACCGGCGGGTAGCGCGGCAGCTACCCGCCTTATACTCTCGTCACGCCATTACCATGCGGCACGCCTTCTCTGTGCCGCAGGCCCCGCACGCGAGGAGAGTGCCATGACAGTCGACTGGTCCGCCGTCTTCGGTTTCAGTGTCTCGCCGCTAGAACTCATCGTGCGTGGCACGGTGATGTTCTGGTTCATCTTCCTGCTGTTCCGCGTGGTAGTTCGCCGCGACATGGGATCCGTCGGCATCGCCGATATCCTGATCATCGTGATCATTGCCGATGCCTCGCAGAATGCGTTGGCCGGGGAATACACCTCAGTGCCCGACGGCATGGTGTTGCTGGCCACACTGATCGGCTGGAACTACCTGCTGAACTGGCTCTCCTTCCATTCGCGCGCACTCGATCGTCTGCTCGAGCCGCCTCCGCTGACGCTGATCCGCCACGGCCGCGTGATTCGCGCCAACCTGCGGCGCGAACTGATCACGGACCGCGAACTGGAAGCCAAGTTGCGCGAGAACGGCGTGGAATCGGTCAGCGAGGTGAAGTCGATGACGATGGAGGCGGATGGCCAGATCAGTCTGATCCGCTACGGGAAGTAGCGGCCTCGCCGGCGGTGCGCAGGCTGCCGAACTGCAAGGCATACTGGCGCGTCAGTTCCGCGCCGAAGAAGAAGATCTGCGCCGAATAGTAGACCCACATCATCAGCGCCACCACCGACCCCGCCGCGCCATATGATGACGCGACGGCACTGTTCCCAAGATACAGGCCGATGAGCCGCTTGCCGATCTGGAACAGCAGCGTCGTGATTATTGCGCCAGGCAAGACGTCGCGCCAGGTCACGCGTACCGGCGGCAGCATGCGGAAGATCACGGCAAACAGGAGGGTCACCGTGCCGAACGAGAGCAGCGTGGAAAAAATCTCCGCCGCCATGCCAAACGAGGACTCGGTCCACAGCTGGCTCCAATAGTGCTGGAGCACCGCCAGCGCGGCATTGACCGCCAGCGAGACCAGCAGCAGGAATGCCAGCACCAACACCAGTCCGAACGACAGTACGCGCTTGCGCAGGTATGCCCAGATCCCGTTGGTCACCTGTTCGCGCGTTTCCCAGATCGCATCGAGACTGCTCTTGAGCTCGGCAAAAACTGTCGTGGCGCCGACGACCAGCATGCCGACCGCAACAAGCGTCGCGAACACGCCGCCATCCGTCCGCTGGGTTGCGGCCAGCACGCCCTGCACGGCGGCCGCGCCGGTATCGCCGATCAGTCCGCTGATCTGCGCAAACAATTCACCGCGCGCCGCTTCCGCACCGAAGAACAGTCCCGCGATGGAAATCACCAGTACCAGGATCGGTGCCAGCGACAACAGGGTGTAGAACGACAGCGCGGCGCCCCGGCTGGCTGCCTGGTGTTCGGTCCAGCCACGCATCGCGCCCCATAGCGTGCTGCGCAGGCGCGGCAGTGTGCCACCGTCGGGCAGTGCGGCACTCAGGAGGGAGGCGAGGCGGTCTCGCAAACCATGCGGCATCGGGTTGCTCCGGCAAAGACAGAGTCACAGTGTACGCAAACTCCACATCACATAGCGAGCCCGACTGCGCAACGCGCATCGTCAAGCAGACGCAGCCGCAAAAATGTCCTCGCCTGTGTCAGCGTTACGCCGACAGACGGGCGGGACGCGTCAGTCAAGCGCGGACAGACACGCGCCGGCCGCATTGCCATAATCAATTGCACCTGCTGGCAGCAGCGGCATGCCGCATGACCGACGGGTTCTGGTGCGACTGGCTTCGAGCTATGACGTTGTGCCCGTCACCGGATGTTCCATTGCGCCCATTGCGTCATATCGCTGCGATCGATGCCCGCCCTGCGCCAACACAAAGCCTGCGCAGCGCAACCAATTCAGGGAACCGACAATGTCTCTACAGAAAACGTCATGCGATGATCGTATCAATCTCGTGGGTGACGATCCGGTCGCCCGCAGTAGCAACCTGCGTGATGCCGCGCGTGTCCTGCATGCCGTAGAAACCGGCAGCCGAGGCCCAGCCACACCGCCTGCCCTGCGGCAATTCGGCGCGCTGTATGGCTCCTCTGCCGTGATGTGCGCGCTCTACGAACAGGTCGACAAGGTCGCGGGCACCGACGCGCCGGTGCTGATCTGTGGTGAGAGCGGCACCGGCAAGGAACTGTTGGCGCAAACGCTGCACAGCCGTAGCTCACGCAAGGCAGCGCCGTTCATCCCGGTCAACTGCGGCGCGGTGTCGGCACAGCTGAGCGAGTCGGAACTGTTCGGCCATGAAAAAGGCAGTTTCACCGGCGCCCACCAGCGTCATATCGGCTATTTCGAACGCGCCTGCGGCGGTACGCTGTTTCTGGACGAGGTGACCGAAATGCCGCCGGAAATGCAGGTCAAGCTGCTGCGCGTACTCGAGACGGGTACCTTCTATCGCGTGGGCGGGACCGAACAGATCAAGGCCGACGTACGCATCATTGCCGCCACCAACCGCGCGCTCGACAGCGCCGTGCAGTCCGGCGATTTCCGCGAGGACCTGATGTACCGGCTGGCAGTGGTACCGCTGTGCATGCCGCCGCTGCGCGAGCGCGAGGAAGATATCGTCCTGCTGGCCCAGCATTTCCTGGCGCAGTTGAACACGCAGCATGGCTCTGCCAAGACGCTGTCGCGCATGGCGCTCAACCTGCTGCGCGAACAGCCCTGGCGCGGCAATGTGCGGGAACTGAAAAACGCCATCCTGCGCGCCTATATCCTGAGCGACCAGACCCTGACCATCGAACCGCAGTGCCGCCAGCGCACCAGCGATCCGGTCCTCACCAGCGAGGGCTGCCTGCAGATTGCCGTCGGCATGCCGCTGGCCGAAGCACAGCGCGCGCTTATCGTGGCCACGCTGGAGCATTGCGAAGGCAACAAACGCGACGCGGCTGAAAGGCTGGGCATCAGCCTCAAGACGCTGTACAACCGCCTGGCGCTGTACGACTCGCAGACCATTCCAGCGGCGGCGTGACGGCCTGGCAGGCGCGACGGCGCCGGCTGTTCGCGAACGCGTCATGTGAACCCGACCATGCCGACATGGCGCATGGAGCAGGCGCATCGGCGCGGTGCGTCCGTCTCGCCGGGCAGGCGGTGCATAACGGGCCTGTGTCTCGCGCGACGCGGGCAGGTCCGTCGTCTGCGGAAACAGCGGCTCCATCCCTTCTTACTTGACATTGCCCGAATGCGCTTCCGCACTGGGCTTGGTACCACCCTTGGGTCCGGTATCGCCGGGGGCTTCCTGGACGGTCTTTGGCAGGTTATGCGTGGCGGTTTCCTGCGCCGTGCCCGCGGCGCCCTTGCCATAGCGTGCCGCCAGCTGGTCCTGGATGCGTTCCAGCGCCTGTTTTTCCTGTGCCAGCTGCGCAGCCGCAATCTCGGCCTTCTGCGCCGCCGCAGCCTGCTCCTCGGGGGTTGGCGGCGGCAGTTTGGCATAGACCGGGCCGCCAAGCATGGCCACCAGCGCCAGCGTTAGCAGACGCGAGGCATGTCGCGAACCTGTGGGAGTCGTTTTCATCCTGATCATCGTTTGCTCCATGTGCCCGGCAAGTGCAGCCGTTTCTTCACGACAAGCGTTCACCCTGCCAGGCCGATTGTCATTTTTTCATCCGCGCGGTCAATTCTTACGCGCGGGCCGGGTCGCTTCCAGACCGACTTGCTCCGCCGGATCCGCTTCGTGCAGATGCGGACGAGCCTGCCGGGCCTGGCGTGGCGTCTCCACGCATTCAATGCCAGGCGAGGCGCGTGCATCGGTGTCGCCGCGCCCTGCTTCCACGTCGCGTGCTGCCTGGCGAATGCGGCTGCGCTGCCCGGACGACTGGCTATCCGGTGATTCGTCGCGCTCGTGCGGCAAGCGCAATCTGCGGCCGGGGTGCCGCGGATCGTGTTCCTGACTGGTCTTCATAGGTCGCCCTCCGTCTGGAGAAAGCGTTGCAAGGCGCATGCCTGGATGCCGGGCATCGTTGGCAGCCACGGCACAGCGTTCCGCAGATGAGATTGCTCGCGCCGCAGTTGGCACAGCGTCTGCTTAAGAAATCATGCACGCCGACGACGGACGTTGCGCCCGGCCGGTGCAGTTGTGGTGACGGATTCCCATGGATCGACGATGCCGCGGCTCCGCCGGCGCCCAACCACTCTCAGGAGATAAAACCATGAAACCGATCTACTCCACCGTCGCCATCGCAGTGCTGTGCGCCAGCGCCCTGGCTGCCTGCGACCGTAAACCAGCGGATAGCGAACGCATGCCCGACAGCACGCCTGCCCCGGAGACCACAGCCCCGGCGACACCCGCGCCGACGACCCCGACCGCCCCCGCTGCGGGCGGCATGGGAATGGGCACGCCTCCTGCGGATGCCGCATCCGAACCAATGCCGAGCGAACCTTCTTCAGCCCCGGCAAGCGCAGGCTGATCGGCGCACGGCCCCAGCCAAGAGGCGGCGACGAACGTGCACATTGGCATGGCAGCGTGGATACGCGCTCCAATGCCGCCTTCAGGTCACGCAGAAACGGGTACGCTTTGAACGTGAGTCAGGCACATGCCGCTCGAAGCCAGCATGGTGGACAATGTCATCCGACAGGGGCTACCGTCACACGGCATACGATGTCCCGCTACGCACGCCATCGGCAGCCGACGGCCACCACTGTGGTGACCGTCGCGCTGCATTTCAGTGACCCGGCAGGTAGAAGAACTTGAAGAGGAAGACAGCTGCGATCACCCAGACGATCGCCTGGACTTCGCGCGCGCGTCCCGTCAGCAGCTTGAGTGCGGCATAGGCAATGAAGCCGAAGGCGATGCCGTTGGCAATCGAATAGGTCAGCGGCATCAGTAGCACTGTCAATACCGCAGGTACCGACTCGGTGGCATCGTTCCAGTCGAGATCCACCAGTTCGCGCAGCATCAGGCATGCAACATACAACAGCGCGGGTGCGGTGGCATAGGCCGGCACCGCGCCCGCCAGCGGCGAGATGAACAGGCATGCCAGGAATAGCACGCCGACCGTTACGGCCGTGAGGCCGGTGCGCCCGCCTGCCTGCACGCCGGAGGCGCTTTCGATATAGGCCGTGGTGCTCGACGTGCCGAGCGCGGCCCCCGCCATGATCGCCCCGCTATCCGCCAGCAGTGCGCGTTTCATACGATGCATCTTGCCCGGGGTCAACAACCCGGCGCGATTCGCAACGCCCATCAGCGTACCGGTGGCATCGAACAGCTCAACCAGGAAGAACACCAGTACCACGTTCAGGAAGCCGATCGACAACGCACCTTCGAGATCTAGTTTGAACAGCGTCGGCGCGACGGATGGCGGCGGCGAGACGATGCCATGAAACACATTGCCGCCGACCACGAAGCTCAGTACCGTCACGAGCAGGATGCCGATCAGGATCGCACCGCGCACCTTCAGGTAATCGAGTGCGACGATCGTGAAAAACCCGATCGTCGCAAGCACCACGGGCGCCTGATGCAAGTCGCCCAGCGTCACCAGCGTCGCCGGACTATCTGCCACGATACCCGCGCTCTTGAGCGCGATGATGCCAAGGAACAGGCCGATACCGCTTGTGATGGCGAGCCGCAGCGAACGCGGGATGCCGTTGATGATCAGCTCACGAATGCCAACCAGACTCACCACCATGAACAGGCAACCGGAGATGAACACAGCGCCGAGCGCCGCAGGCCAGGGAATCCCCATGCCGAGCACCACGGTAAACGCGAAGTAGGCATTGAGCCCCATGCCCGGCGCCATGGCGATCGGGTAGTTGGCATAGAAGCCCATCACGAAAGTGCCCAGCGCGGCGGCCACGCAGGTCGCGACGAACACCGCATCCTTCGGCATGCCGGCTTCGCCCAGGATGGAGGGGTTGACGAAAATGATGTAGGCCATCGTCAGGAAAGTGGTCAACCCGGCGAGTAGCTCGGTACGGATATCCGTATCGTGCGCCTTCAATTGAAACAGCCGCTCCAGTATCTGCATGATGACGCTTTCTCCCCTATCCCCCATCGCCATAAATATGCGCCCCGCGCAGCGGCAGTGGCGGAACCGGGATGGAAACGGTCACCCCGCACTCCATCCTGTCCCTGAAAGCCGTCTGCGCCGAGACGCGCCGGACGACCTACCACCACCGCGCAGCCGGTGCACGCCGCATCATACCGGAGAGCCGAGCGAATGTATGTTATCTAAACATCACTTATTGTCGCAGAACTGGGTACGCTCGGTGACCGTAAAGGCGTCGCGACGCAGAAACGGGTACGCCCCGCTCAGGCAGAACAGCGCGGCCGTCCGGACGTCACGGAGACATCACGCCGATTTTCCCGCTGCCGGCCATCCGATCACGCAGAAACAGGTACGCTTTTTCGCCATCCAGGCTGCCCGAAGGCCCGCAGAAACGGGTACGCCGTGAAATTTCCGACTCCCCGATACTGTCGCAGAAATGGGTACGGCTCTCGCACCCCCTCCAGCCCTCGCCCCTCGGCGTTTGGTACCCCATGCCTCCGAACACGCAGAAATGGGTACGCGCGCCACAGGAGTGAAACATCACGCACACCGGTGCATTTGCGGAAAGTGATGACTCGCATAATGTGACGAAGAATTGCATTCCACACCGTACCTATTTCTGCGTCACGCTGTATTCAGCCGCAGAAATAGGTACGCCTTGCTTGGAACGACCGGTCAGAACCACCGCAGAAATGGGTACGGTCGCTCTGCCCCCCAAGAGCACGCATGGCCCGCGGCCGGAGTCCACGCCGGACAGGGCCGGCACGATGTTCCGTTCGGCCATTCCTGTCAGTCGATCCGCTTTCCCTGGTTTGGTACGGCATCGCGGCGACGGGGCGTGGACGCAGAAACGGGTACGCATGCCAGGAGCCACAGCGCGCAGCGGGTTTGTCACACTGCGCATGCTGGGCGGAGACACGCGGAGGGCCACCATACCGTCCGCAGAAATGGGTACGCACCAAGCGCCGGAAAATCCGGGCAGCACGGGCGTCAGGCCGCGCCAGACAACGCAGAAACGGGTACGCCTTCCGGCGGACAAGGCTGTGCGTCCCTGCGGCGAGCCTGTGGACAAGTCTGTGGAAACCGCAGGTTATCCCCGCAGAATCTGGTTCAGCCCGGTCGCAGAATCGGGTTCGCCTATGCGCAGATTCGGGTTCGCCACAACGCAGAATCAGGTACGGGGCGCTGCAGAAACGGGTACGCAAAACAGCAATTAACCCTGCAAAATCATGGGATTGCGAGCGCTGTATACGGTTTACAAGTAGTTAACCACTAAAGGTATGTGTTAACCGGTAGTGAGGACCGGCTCAACGTGGACAACCGTACCGGTTGCCCACCCACGCCGGCCCGCGACGATCACGCAAGAGATCCAGCAATGATCAACCCCCAAGCAATGGCGCGGTTCTCGCCTGATCGTCAAAACCGTCAAGCGTACCCAATTCTGCGTGACAAGCCCTGAGGCTTCGCGTAAAAAGGCAAGGACTTCCATGACGGACCACCATGGCTACGAAACGATCTTCCACGGCTGATGCACTCGACCCGCAGGCTGTCGAGGCCACGTCGCCGGGTTCACGCATTATCGTGCCCGGCAAGACACCAGCGGTGCCTTCCGAGAAATTCCAGCGGCTGTTCGACGAGGCCCAGGCCATGGAACGCGAGGACGCATGGCAGACCGGCGAAGTGGGTTTTCTAAGCCGTGCCAGTGTCCAGGTCACCCTGCCCTACCGTGCACCCAAGGGCGCGCCGCCCGTGTGGACCCGGTCGAGCGGCAACGTCTCGCTGATGATCCAGCCAGGCTACTTCACCCAGCAACGCTCCGAAAAGGCCGCCAACGGCCGCCAGAAGCTGATTTCCGAAACTGTCTCGCTTGGTTACCCGTACGGCTCCTATCCGCGCCTGATGCTGGCGTGGATCGGCAAGGAAATCATGGCGAAAAAGAAGCGCGGCGAGTTCACCGGCACCATCGAGGATCGGCGCATTTCGCTCGGCAACTCCTTGTCCGAGTTCATGTACAACCTCGGCATTCCCATGGCCACCGGCGGCAAACGCGGCACCATGACACTGGTGCGGCAGCAGATGATCCGGCTGTTCTCCGCCACCATCGCCATCGTGCAGAACAAGTCCGCGCCCAACCACGAGCCACTGTCGCTCGATCGCGTCGGCTACTTGCTGGCCGACCAGCTGTCGACCTGGTGGGATCCCATGCAGCCCGGCCAGAGCGCAATGTTCGAGAGCTTCGTGGTGTTGTCCGAGCCGTTCTTCAATGAGCTGGTGAATCGTCCCGTGCCGGTCGACATGCGCGCGCTCAAGGCACTCAAACAGTCGCCGTTCGCGCTCGACGTGTACTCCTGGCTGACGTACCGCTTCTTCACCATCCAGCGCCGCACGGAAATCCCGTGGGAAGCCCTGCAGATGCAGTTCGGTACGGAAACCGAAAGCGAACGGAAATTCCGCGCGCTGTTCCGCAAGGCCCTCAAGGATGTGCTGATCGTGTACCCGGAAGCCAAGGTCGACGCCGATTCCTCCAAGGCGCTGATCCTGCAGCCATCACGCACCAGCGTGCGGAAATTGACCTGACGCCGGAGCCTGCCGTGGCTGTGGCGATGCGGTAGCCTGGTCTGGCCCGACGGATGATGGGCGAGCTGATATGCCCGGTGTTCATCGTCCTTCCGCAGTTTCTGCGGCTCGTGCGTCCCTGGTTCCCCGGTTTCCTCCCTTCTTCTCTTTCTCCTGCTTCACTGCGCTTTCGCCAGCCTGAGTCGATACAACCACCAGGTAGCTCAAGCATGTGGCATGTTGCCATGGGCGGTGCGCCGCCCGTCATTGCGCGTTGGAAAGCCAACTCCCATCCTCTTTTGCTGCAGGGCCTGTTCTTCTCCACTGACGTTCCAGTGACGTTGCGCACGATGGACACCGCTGATTCTGACATGTAGAAATTAAAATCAATAAATATTCTAATTTCAATCCACACTTTTCTGTTGTGCATGCGCGTCACTTTCAGCGCTGAAACCGTCTTTTTCTTGATGTAAAAAATCCATGTATATAAGATCCCGGAAATGATTGCGTCATTCTCGATCTATGCGCACTTTCAGCGCTGAAAGAAGGAGCCGTTATGCCAGCTCGAATCATCACCGTATTCAACCAAAAAGGCGGATGCGGCAAGACTACGTCCAGCATGCATCTGGCGGGAACATTGGGCTTGCGTGGATTTCGTACCATGCTGGTCGACATGGATGAACAGGGAACAGCGACCCGCTGGGCTTCTCAGGCGCCGGATGACGCGCCATTCCCTGCTTCCGTGATTGGTCTCGCGCCCTCGGGCGGGGCCATGCACCGCGAGGTCCGCAAGTTCGTTAACGATTACGATTTCATCGTGGTGGATTGCCCGCCGGCGGTGCACTCCCCTGCGCCGTCGAGCGCCTTGCTGATCTCCGACCTGGCGATCATCCCCGTAGTACCGTCGCCGCCAGACCTGTGGGCGGCGGTCGCCGCCAAGACGCTTGCGCAGCATGCGCAAGTACAGAACGAAACCCTGCAGATTCGTGTGTTGGCCAATATGGTGCAGCGTCGGGTGTCGCTCGCCAAGCAAGCAATTGAAATTCTTGGAGAGGATGCCGATTTCAAACTGATGGATGCCATGATTGGCTCACGTTCCGCTTTTCGTGAATGCCAGGCCATCGGTTGCACGGTCCATGGCATTGGTGGCGCGAAAGAAGCTGCCCAGGAAGTCGATGCTGTCGTCGATGAAGTGTTGGAATTGCTGGGAATGGAGGGGGCAAAACGTGGCAACTAAAGCAAAAAATCTGAAAGCAGGCATGCTTGCCGGCATGGTCGCTGAAAAAAGCCGTGCGACCGAACCACTGGATCGCTTTGCCCGGGCCGAACAAGTGATTGTCGAGCGTCCTGGTGGCCTCCTGGCGCCGCCCGTGGCCGCTTTGGCTCCTCAGGCGCCAGCCTCCGCACCTGCCCAGCCGCCGGCGGCTACCGGGGCCGATAGCCGCGCGGGGGCTGCTTCTACCTCCGTCGTAACCGCGGGTTTCAGCGCTGAAAGTCCAGCGTCGGGAACCGGGACGCGCCGCCTGGAGCGGATTCCGCTGGCTTGCCTGCTAGACAACCCCCTGAATGCCCGGCGCATCTATGATCCGGAGGTGGTGCAGGACCGCGCCGCCTCCATTGCCACTCACGGCCAGAAGACCCCTGGCCTGGCCACGCCGGTTCCGGGGCGCGCGGGCTATTACTACCTGATTGATGGCCACTACCGCAAGCGCGCGCTGCTCGCTGCGAACAAGACCGAGATGGAGTGTTTCGTCGAGATCGACGTCGGCGACCTGGATCTCTACCGGCTCTCGTTTCTGCTGAACGAACAGCGTTCCGGCCAGTCGGCGCTCGACAACGCGATTGCCTGGCGACAGTTGATCGATGAAAACAAAATTTCCAAAGAAGAAGAAATATCGGAATTGACTGGTATTTCCGCCGGAACGGTGAGCAAGACGCTCGCTTTGCTGCGGCTGCCGGACTCGGTGCTCGATGTCATGAAGGAAAAGCCGGCGGCCATCGGCATTGCCGCGGGCTATGAGCTGACGCTGTACTTCAAGCTGAAAGGGGAGGAGCCCACGCGTGAACTGGCGCAGCGCATCGTTAACGATGGCCTGTCGAGCCGCGAGGTGGAGGCGATTCGCCGCCAGGCGCAAGAGGGTCGGACGCGCAAGGTCAAGGAAATCAGCCGCCAGTACAAGATTCGCTCGGAGCAGGGCGAAGTGCTGGGAACCATCAAGGAGTGGGATTCAGGGCGGGTGGTGCTCGATATCCACGTGGCGGAGCGCGGCGCGCGAACCGAGCTGGTGTCGGCGCTAAAGGCGCGGTTTGCCGTCGATGGAAGCTGATCGAAGGCGTGTGGAGGGGGCAAGCGGGCACGCCGGCAGGGCCGGCGTGAAACAATTGCAAAAAACAGCTGTCTCTCGACATCCGCATGAATAAAGGGTTTCCCGGTGATATGCGGTATTGTTTCACGCGTTGGCGGGCGAAACTGCGTAATCTTTCCAGCCTGTCCGCCATCTGTCAGCCCCGGCACGAGCCGAAGCCGGCGATGTGTAATGAATGTGACAAAAATGGCGTAACTTTTACGTAAAGGTGACGCATGAGTTCCTCCGGAAGTGCAGTGGACCTGCTGCGGGTCGAGATCGAGCAGATGAAGGCGGACGGCGCACGCCGTGCCGAGTTGTCGTTGCATGCTTGCCAGCGGCTGTTTTTCGACGTCGGTGTACGGCCGACGGTCGCCAATGTGCGCGAGGCGACCGCAACCGGCAGCGCAGGCGATATTGCGCGTGACATCGAGGCGTTCTGGCAGCGGTTGCGCCAGCAGGGGCAGTGCGCTGTGGAGGGCGTACCCGCGCCGCTACAACGGCGTGCGGGCGAACTGGTCTCGGGGTTGTATGGTGCGGCGCTGGCCGAGGCGCGCAGTACCCATGCAACCGAGCTGGCTCGCGCCGAAGCGGCCGCGCAACATGCCATGGCACGGCAGTGGGAGCTGGAAAACGAAGTCGATGCCTTGCGTCGGCAGTGCGCGGAGCAGGGTGCGCGGCTTGCGTCCGGCAGTCTCGATGCACAGCGCGATGAAGCGCTACACAGCGTGCTCGCGCAATATGCCGAAGGAGAGAAGGCCGCATTGTCCGCGCAGTTGCAGGCGGCCCAGGCCGATAACGGCGTGCTGCGCGAGCAGGTTGCGGCGCTGCAGGCGGAACTGGCGAGCCGCGCCGTGGAATATGCCGCGCATCTCAAGGATGCGCTCGCTTCGGCGGAGGCGCGGGTCCGTCCCTTGCTGGTCGAGCTTGACAGCCTGCGTCAGCGGGTCGCGGCTGCCGACCGCGAGACACGCGAGGCGCCGCGGCGCGAATTCGAATGGATGCAGCAATTGAACCAGGCCCGCATGCTTGCGGCCCAGGCGCGCCAGGAAGTAGAGCAGGCGCGTGCCGAGGCAGAGCGTCTGCGCCAGGCGGCGTTGGCGAGTCGAACGGATACCGGGGGTGATGGCCGGCGTGAGAGCGTACCCCCGGCACTCGGCCATCTGGTGGCGAACCTGATCCGGCAGGGCGTGCTGTCACGGGAGACGGTCGGTCCGCTGGGCCGCGCGCTCGATGCCTATATCGACGCCGGCATGCCATGCCCGCAGTGCACCTCGGATGAAACCGATCTCGCCATGGTTGGCCAGCAGGTGGAGTTTACGTGTGCGGCCTGTGGCCATCAGTCTGGTGTACATGCCACGCGCGCACTGGCGCTCGTGCACTTCGTCGGGTGCGACGCGTTGGTCGGCTGATACAACCGCTTACGACCGTCTACCGCCTTTTTCCTCGCGCCGCTGCTCAGTCGTCGGGCGGTGTATCCAGCGGCGGATTACGTTGCGCGAGCGGCGCGAGCATGGCGGCGCCGATCTCATGCTGCCCGCCGGCTCGTAGTGCCTCACCTGCGCCGCGCACATCCTCGGCATCCTTGTTCTGGCTCAGCTTAAGCTTGCCGACCAACTGCGTGATCTCGATCTCGATGCCGACAATCGACGCGAGCATCGCATCGAGGTAATCCCGGGGGGCGTCGGTCATCTTCCACGGCTGTGGCTGCGCGGCCTCATGCGTGCGTGTGAGCCGGCCGACGACGCCACGTACGTATTTCTCGTCGTCGCGGATCGTGATGCGGCCGTGCGCATGCACGACCCGGTAGTTCCAGGTCGGAACCTGGCGATGCGCAACATGTTTGCTTGGGTACCAGTTCGGGGACACATAGGCGTCGCCGGCGCGAAAAATTACCAGCACTTCATCCCCATCGGTCACCGCTTGCCAAAGCGGATTGGCGCGCGCCACATGGGCGTGCAGCACGCCAGGCGCTTGCGCGCGCGTCTCCAGCGCGAACGGCAGGTGGTTGGCATCCAGTCCGCCGTCACCGCATGTCACCAGGCTGCCGAACGGATATTGCACGATCAGTTCGTGCAGTGCTGCGATGTCGTTTTCCGAGAAATGGGCAGGCAGATACATGATGACTCCGGATGGCTCGATGGCGTTGCTCACGTGCGCTGCGTGGTACGCATGCATTCCGGATGGTAGCAGTCCGGCCTGGCCAAGGGTGCGATGCGCCCGCCGGATGGCGGCGATAGCATTGCCAATGTGGCATCTCCCCGGCAGGCACGGCAGCGAGGGCATTTTCAGATTTGGCGGGCTCGACCAGTGGCGCCGGCCTGAGCCGGTGTAAAGATTGCATGACCCTTGTCATTTCCGGACGCTGCGGCGCGCGCTCTGCCTTGACGCGCCTGGCCGGATGACGCGCGGGCGCATGAAACCACGCGGATCTACCAGAAAGACGGCGCATTGGCGCGGCTCTTGCGTATCAGCAGTGAGAGCGGCGTGCATGGAAGTAACGCATGCCGGCCCCAACCACACTGAACAAGGAGTCCGCCCATGACCATGCAAAGACCCACCTATGGCACTGATTCCGCCAACCAGAATGCCAACCAGGGCGCTACCATCGTCGGCCAGACCGCTCCCAATATCTCCGGACCGGGGCCAGCCATCATGGCCGCCGATACGCTCGAGAACAACAAGGTCATCGGTCCGGCTGGCGAAGATCTCGGCAATATCGAGCACATCATGCTGGATGTCGGCAGCGGTCGGATCGCCTACGCCGTGCTGTCGTTCGGCGGCTTTCTCGGCATCGGTGAAAAGCTGTTTGCCGTACCGTGGAGTGCACTGACGCTGGATACGCGTCACAAGTGTTTCGTCCTCGGCATCGAGAAGAGCCGACTGAAGGATGCACCGGGATTCGACAAAGACCACTGGCCCGCGATGGCTGATGCGCGCTGGGCCACCAGCATCCACGACTATTACCAGGCCTCGCCGTACTGGAGCAGCACAGCGGCTGGGCGTGTGGTATCCGACCATCATTGAGCGCGTGCGTGCACGAGTGTTGGCCACGCGGTTTCGTCGGCGCGAAAACCGAACCTCCATCCGGGCATCTGGATAGATGTCGACCCCGGAAAGCAGCCACCTAACACTCAAGACGCCTGCAGGAAGCGCAAGGAGATCGTCATGCCACTCAAAGAAGGCAAAAGCCGCAAGACCATTAGCGGCAACATCGAGAAGCTCGTGCACGAGTACGACAGGGACGGGCATGTCGCCAACAGCCGGCCGGCATCACGCAAGCGTGCGGTGAAGCAGGCCGTCGCCATTGCGCTCAACAAGGCTGGCGTGAGCCGTAAGCAAAAGGCGGCTCGACGCAAGCGCCGCTGACGCGCGTCGGACCGTCCAGAAGTTTGAACAGGAGACCGTCATGTCACACATCATTGCCGGCCGCTTCAATACTTTCCCTGCGGCCCAGAAAGCAGCCCGCTCGTTACGGGCCCGCGGCTTTTCCACGAACAAGCTGTCGCTGTTCTTCGTCAACCCCGCCGGCCAGCACGCGCGCTTCCCGATCGGCGGCGATATGTATGCCGATGCCGGTGCGCGGCATGCCGGCAGCGGCGCCTTCACCGGCGTCATCGTCGGGGCGCTGGCCGGTGGTGCGCTTGGCGGGCTGGTGTATCTGTCCGGCGTCGTCAACAGCTTCCAGTATCCGGTGCTTGTGCCGCTCTTCGCGGCCGGCCTCGGGGCTTACCTGGGCTCGCTGGCCGGCGGCCTGCGGCGCACGCGCGATCCAGCCGTGGGGCGTGAGCGCGATGCCGGCGTGATGCTCGCCGTGCAAGTCGACGATGCCGGTACCCGAGGCACCGCAGCCGACGTGCTACGCGCCAGCGGTGCGATGGATATCGAGGATGCTGAAGGCGAGTGGCGCGCCGGTGAATGGCAGGACTTCGATCCACGGACCGGTCCGGAGCCCGGCGCCGCCAGGGCTGCGGTTGCCACCGCCCCCGCTCCCGCCACCGCTGCGGATGCTGCCCGTGCCACTACTGTAGCGCGCCACCAGACGGCAGAGGCGGAAGAAAGGGCAGGAATGGCCGAGCGCAGGCCAGGCCAACAGATGCGGCGCGACCAGCCGGGCGCTATCCGTGGCGATGCGGCTGGCGCGTTTCCGCCAGGTGTCGAAGGGGAGGCGCTGCGTGATCCCGGCAATGCCACGCCGGATGTGCCGCCAACCGACAACCGCAGTTGATCGAGCTGAGTTGCGCGGTGCGTGCCGCGCGCAGTTTCCGTGTAATGCGAACCAATGGAGGAACCCATCATGGCCAGCAATAAAACCGTATCCGTGCTGAATGATCTGATCGAAGTGTCGAAGGATGGCGAACAAGGCTTTCGCAAGGCCGCCGAAGACACCAAGACCGTGCAGCTGAAAAGCACTTTCCTGGAATGTGCCGACGATATTTCGCGCGGCATCGCCGAGTTGCAGTCGGCCGTCACCACGTTCGGCGGGCGGCCCGAAACCGGCGGCTCGGTGGCAGGCGCCCTGCATCGTGGCTGGATCGATATGAAATCAGCTGTGGTCGACCGTACCGATCTTGCCATCCTCGAAGAAGCGGAACGCGGAGAAGACGTCGCCAAGCGGCGCTATACCGATGCGCTCAATGAAGACGATATCGATCTCAGTGCGCGCAGTCTGATCGAGCGCCAGTATCAGGGCGTGTTGCGCAACCACGAGCGCGTGCGCGAACTGCGCAATCGCTATCGCACGCTTTGATGGCATCCCCGTCACCCACGGGCCTTCTTGAACAGGAGATCATCATGCGCTCGACTCGAACCTTTCGCACCATCCTCTTCGCCGCAACCCACGCGGCGGCGCTGGGCGGCCTATTGATGGCAGCCCCCGCGCAGGCCCTCGACACCCGCCTGCACGGCGGGAGCATCATCTTCGTGGCGGACAACTCCGCACCTGCCCAGCCTGGCGCGACCACGGCACCATCGGCAGGCAAGAGTGCCCAGCCCGTCAGCGACAGCGTCATCACCGTCAAGGTCAAGGCTGAACTCGCCGCGGCGAAGGGCCTGGAATCGCGTCACATTAGTGTCAAGACCGTCAACGGCACCGTGCATCTGACAGGCTCGGTGCCTACCGAGGCGCAGCGCACGCAGGCCATCCAGACCGTGCGTGGCATCGAAGGCGTGTCGTCGGTCTCCGATGGTCTGACGGTGGGCGGCAAGTCGTAGCGTCGCACTGCCGCCGGAATGCCTGCATGAGGACCTTCGCCTTGCCGGCGGAGGTCTTCATGTTCGGGTATCGGGCATGCCTGGTTCGGTGCCGGCGCTCGCGGGTACCAGTACGGCGACCGGCAGGTCCGCCAGCACGGCGGACAGCAACAGCGTTGGGCCCGGATGATGCGTGCCCGTCAGATAATCGACCCAGGCGCCGCCCGGCGCTGGCGGCACCGCCACGCAAGTATCCTCCCAGCGTCGCGCCGGCACGCATGGCTGCATACAATCTTCCAGCAGGCTGGCAGCCAGTCGCGTGCCGATGGCGATAGCCAGGTGCTGCCCATGCCCACGCACAAAAGCCAGCACGCGGGCAGCATGCGCTCCATCCGCTTCCAGCGGCTGCAGTGCACGGGTATCGAAGATTGCCGCATGGGTACGCCGCATTTCAAGCAAGGTGCGGATCAGCTGCTGTTTGATACGCCCGTCGCGCCAACCGGCTTGCAACCTCGCCCAGTCGGGCGCAATGCTCTGCTCCGCCGGCGCCGCGCTGTGGAACTGGATGCGCAACTGGTCATAATCGACCGCGCCGCGATTGTCCGGGTCGACCAGCGTGAAATCCCAGGTTTCCGTCCCTTGGTAGCGATCCGGCACACCTGGCAGGCAATGCTGCAGCCATGTCTGTGTCAGGCTGTTCAGCGCCCCCGCCACGCTGAGGCGCTGCGCCAGCGCGGCGATGTGGTCGAGGCCGCTGTCCTGCAATGCATTCAAACATGCATCCGCTGACGCCTCATATGCCAGATCGGGATGTGACCAGTCGCCATGCCGGCCCGCCTCGCGAATCGCCTTGCGCTGCCACGCGCGGATGCGCGCCAGAAAGGCGTCTCGCGCGTCCGTCTGCAACGTCGGGTCCGCCAGTTCCAGCGGCCACGCGCCCACGAGCGCCTGATACAGCATCAGCCGGTCCGCCTCGTCCGGTGCTTCGCCTGCCATCCTGCCGATGGAGTCTGCTTGCACGCTGCGGCGACCTTCCAGCCTCGCCACGTGGCTACGCCAAAGCTGCGGCAGCTCGCTGATCACGGCCAGCCGCATGCGCGTGTCCTCGCCGCGCTTGTGGTCGTGTGTGGCAGTGGCCAGCATGGCATGCGGAAAGCGCCGCGCGCGCGCCTGTGCGCGGGCCAGAAAGACATCGGGCGACAGCGCCGGTGCGCACGGTGACGTGCCCACTTCATTGCGGGAGAGCAAGGTACCGTCGCGGTAGAACAGCGTGTCTTCGATCGCCTTGGCAGAAACTGGCGGCATGGTTTGCTGCAGCCGCGCCTGCGCGGCACAGGCGGCGGGCTGGTCTGGACGCGCCTCCTGCAGGACGCGCACGATGAAGGCGAGGGCCGCCCAGTCATCGCGGCGCAGCCGGGTTCGCGCGGCGACCGCAGCTTGCCGCAATCGCCGGCGATCGGCGCAACGTCCGCGGCTTGCGGATCGTGCTGTGAAGTAAGTGCGATATACCTGCATCTGCGCCAGCAGTTCCGCCACGGCGCGCGCCAGGGCAGGGCCCGTCAGGTCGCGCGCCCTGGGGTCTTCACGCGCAGCGTGCTCCAGCGCACGAGTGGCACGCCGCCATTCCGTGACCAGCGCCTCGGTCACCAAGGCGTGCCGCGTCGCGACGATCTGCGCCGTGCCGCCGGGCCGCGTGCCCGAGCGGCTGGCCCACATGTCACGCAGGCGCTCGATGCCGTGCGCATCGTGCAGCACCGCGCCGATCTCGCTCATCGCATCGTAGCCGGTGGTGCCATCGACCTGCCAGTCCGCGGGCAGGTGTTCATCCTCGGCCAGGATTTTTTCCACCACGATCCATGGCCGCATGACGTCGCTGCCGGTACCGCTTTGCGCGCGCGGCGCCACGGCATCAAGGCGCGCCCGCAGCCGTCGGCAATAACCGGCGGGATCGGCCAGCCCATCCACATGGTCCACCCGCACGCCGTCGATCAGCCCCTGCCGCATCAGCGATAACACCAGCGCGTGCGTCGCCTCGAAGACCGCCTCGCGTTCGACGCACACGCCGACCAGTTCGCTCACCTCGAAGAAACGCCGCCAGTTCAGCATGTCGCGTGCCGTGCGCCACCACGCAACCCGATAGTGCTGCCGCTCGAGCAGCGCATGCAGCGCATTCCGGCCAGCGCGTGTGCGCGGATCGCAGGCCGCTTCGCGGGCGGCTGGCGACAGCGGCTCCAAGATGCCGAGACTGTCGTCCGCCAGTGGCAGCGGCACCTCGCCGCACATCACCGCGGGCCGCACGGCCTCATCGTGCACAAGGCGGAGCGTGCCGTGCCGCAATGCCTGCGGATACGGGCGTGCCAGGATGGGCAGCAGCACCTTGCCATGCAGCGCCGGTTCGGGTGGCTGCCAGTCGATATCAAAAAAAGAAGCGTAAGCACTGTGCCGGCCGTGTCGCAGCACGTCGCGCCACCACGCATTGTGGACCGGGCATGCGGCCATATGGTTGGGCACGATGTCAAGAATGAGGCCCAAACCATGCGCTCGCGCGGCATGGGCCAGCGCCCGGAACCCGGCCGGGCCCCCGAGTTCTGGATTGATGCGTTGAACGTCCGTCACGTCGTAGCCGTGCATGGAACCTGGGCGCGCGCAGAAGATCGGCGACAGATACAGATGGCTGATACCCAGCGCCGCATAATAGTCGAGCTGCGCCCGTGCATCGCTGAAGGTGAACCCGCGATGCAGTTGCAGCCGCAGCGTGGCACGCGGAATCATGGTGCCGTGCCGGGCGGCAGGGTCTGCCCGGTACGCAGCGCCGCGATACGGCGCTGCACATCGTCATTGGCGAATAGCGCAGCCACGGTCACCGGCATGCGCCGCCGCCAGTTGGGATGCTGTTCGACCGTGCCCGGCAGATTGGGTTGCTCGGAAAGCCCGAGCAGGTCTTCCAGGGGTGCGAGGCGCAACGGACCAGGCGTGCGCCCGAGGAATGCAAGGATCGCTTCGAGCGGGGCAGTGTCGGGCGGAGGTCCCGCATCGACCAGTCCCGCCCCGGCCAGCACGCGCCAGAGCCCGTTGCGGTCTGCCTCGCGCAAGCCGCGCAACTGCGGTTCGCTTTCATGCGGGGCGAGCAGGCCGAGGTGGATGCGCCAGTCAAGATCGCGGCCCTTCCACCAGCCCACGACCGTCGGCAGGTCGTGCGTCGTGGTCGTGGCAAGCGCATCGGCGGACCAGCGCGCTGGTGCGCGAAAGGCGGGCGCGGCATCCAGTGCGGCGGCTGGATGCGGCGGTACAGTGCCAGCGCTGCTGGGTGGAGCAGATGGCGCATCGGTTGCAGGCGTGGCCGCTGTTGCTTCGCGCTGGAACCACAGCACATCGATGCCGAGCATGCCAGCGTGTTGCCGCGCATGCTCGAAGCTGTGCGGCACCGTACCGAGATTCTCGCCGATGACGATGGCACGGTGCCGCCACGATTCCAGCGCGATCAGCCGCAGCAAGGTCTCGCGTGGATAACGCAGGTAAACGCCGCGGTCGGGCGGCAGTCCATCGGGCACGAGCCACATGCGCGCCAGGCCCAGCGCGTGGTCGATGCGCAGGCCGCCGGCATGGCGCAGCGCGGCGCGCAGAATCTCCAGGAAGGCGCGGTAGCCGTGGCGCGCCAAACCAGAGGGTGACAATGCCGATATCCCCCAGTTCTGTCCCAGCGGATTGACCTGATCGGGCGGTGCGCCCACGGCGATGCCGGTGAGGATCTCCTCGCGTCGCCACCAGGCATGGCTGCCGCGTCCATCGGTGCCAACCGCGAGATCGGCGATCAGGCCGATAGCCATACCGGCCGCGCGGGCGCGCGACTGCGCGCGGGCCAGACTGGCATCGGCCAGCCACTGCGCGAACAGCTGAAAGTCGATCTCGCCAGTGTGTGTCTCCAGGCAGGCGGCATCGCGCCAACAGTCGGCTGGCGGCCATGTCTCGGCCATGCCATGCTGTCGCGCGTCGCGCTGCATTGCCTCGAAGCAGGCATGGGCCAGTAGCGCATTCCCGTGATCTGCGCCGCGCTTGAGAAAATCCGCAAAGTCTTCGTGTGCCGCCGGCGTCAGGTAGTGGGCACGGCGCGCATGTAGCCAGCGCAGCACGGCATCGCGCGCCATGGCCACGGTCGGCCAGTCGATGCAGCTTGCCTCATCCAATGCCGCGAAGCGCGCTTCGAGACCGAGCGCATGGACTGCCGCGCGCCAGGCATCTTCACCCAAGCACGCGGCCGGGTCGGCATACAAGGGGTTGAGAAACAGGCGGCTCGAGGGCGCGTAAGGACTGTAGCGCTCGGGATGCTCCGTAAAGCCGGCATGCACCGGATTGATGGCCACGGCCGCCGCACCGTGCGCCGCAGCCTGCTCGCACAGTGTGGCGAGCGCGCCGAAGTCGCCGATGCCGCCGGGCCGTGCGCCGCGCAGGCTATAGACCTGCACGCCGATGCCCCATGCCGGCGAGGGATGTTGGATGTGCATGGCGCCTGACGCTGCGTGCAAGGCATCCGCCACGCCGAAGCAGCGGGGCGGGGCGACCGCCAGCACACACTCGACCGCCTGTCCGGTGGCGTCTGCGTGCACGGTGAGATGGTGGTAACCCCAGGGCAATGGCGCGTCCAGCCACCAATTGCCCGCGGCATCGCGGCGCAGTGCGCCATGCACATGCTGGCCGTCTTCGCGCACGATGTCGAACGTGATGCCGGTCGCGGCGGTGCCTGTCAACGCCGCAGGCACTGCCAGCGGTTGCCCCGCCACCGCGGTCACCAGGGCGGGTGGGTCGCACGACGCGTCCGCTGGCAACTGCGCCAGCATGCGCTGCAGGACTTCGTCATCGACGGTGCGCGGGCAGCCCTGCGCATCGTGCCAGTGCACCAGCAGGCCGGCCTGCCGCGCTTGCGTTTGCAATGGGGTAAGTGCTGTGGTGGTGCGAGTCATGCACGGACTCCCGTGAGCGGATGTGCGGTGTCCACCGTGGCGGCATCGTGCAGCCACGCCAGTAGCGTATATCCGTCCAGCCGTCCATCGCACAGCGCCGGATATGCAGGCTCCTGACTGGCGAACAGCAGGGTGCCCGGTTCGTTCACCGGCGTCACGGCAAGCGCCTCGCCCCCCAGATTCAGCCACAGTGACAAGGTACTGCCGTCGCCGAGGGGCCAGCTGACCTGCAGTGCGAGATCGGACAGGACCGTGGCCGTACCGGTGCGCGCACCCGCCAGGCGCGGCACCAGTTGCGTGTGGCGAAGCGCCAGCAGGCGTGTGTACCAGGCGGCCCAGTCGTTGTCGTCGAACACCGGACAGGCTGCCGCGAAGGTGTCGGGTGCATTGGGATCGGGCAGCGTCGCGTGCGCGCCGTCGGCCGCAGCGTCGTCTGCAAAGCCTGCCATGCCGGCAAATTCGCGCTGCCGGCCCGCGCGTACTGCTTCGGCGAGGGCTGGCGGATGATCGGTGAAATACCGGAACGGCGCCTTGCTGCCGCTCTCCTCACCCATGAAGAGCAAGGGAATCTGCGGAGCAAGACAGTGCAGCGCGACAGCGCAACGCAACGCACGCGGATCGGCAAGTTGCAACAGGCGTTCGCCGTGGGCACGGTTACCGATCTGGTCGTGGTTCTGCAGAAAGGAGACAAAGGATGTCGGCGGCAGGCCGGTGCTGAGCGTGCCGCGCAGCACGCCGCGATAGGCGGAGGCTTCGCCCTGGTAGGCAAAGCCCTCGGCCAGGGCGCGCGCCAAATGTGCAATCGGCGCGTGCATGCCACCGCTTGCACCCGCATAGTCGCCATAGTAGCCATGCGTTTCGCCGGTCAGCAGCACATGCAGCGCATGGTGGAAATCGTCGTTCCACTGCGCCGTGAAGCCATCGCGCAGCAGTGTCGCATCGTTGTTGTCGTTTTCCGCGATCAGATGGATGTGCCGCTCGCGCCCCGGACCTTCGTGTACTGCCTTGGCGACCTCGTGCAGCCAGCCGGCGTCTTCCATCGCATGCACCGCATCGAAACGCAGGCCATCGAGATGGAATGCTTCGAGCCAGTAGAGCACATTCTCGGTAAAGAAGCGGCGTACCTCCGGCTGGCGGAAATCGATGGCGGGACCCCACGGCGTGGGCCGGTCGGCGCGGAAAAAACAGCTTGCCAGCCGCGGCCAGACATTACCCTCGGGGCCGAAGTGGTTGTACACCACATCAAGCAGCACCATCATGCCGAGGCCGTGCGCGGTATCGATCAACGCGCGCAGCGCGTCCGGTGGACCGTAACTGCATTCCGGCGCGAATGGCAGGACGCCGTCGTAGCCCCAGTTGCGCGCTCCGGGAAATTCGGCCACCGGCATTAACTCAACCGCCGTGATGCCGAGCCGCGCGAGGCGTGGCAACTGCGCGGCCGCTGCCGAGAAGCCGCCGAGAATGCCGACATGCAGCTCATAGACCACCGCTTCATGCCATGGCCGCCCACGCCAGCCAGGATGACGCCATGTGTAGCGCTGTGGATCGACCACCACGCTGGGGCTGTGTACGTCGCCAGCCTGCGCACGCGAGGCGGGGTCCGGCAGCGTCGTGCCATCGCCCAGGCGGAACCAGTAGCGCGCCTCGGGACATGCCGGCGTGATGACTTCGTACCAGCCATCCTCGAGGGCGGTCATCGCCAACGGCCCCATGCCCAGCAATTCCAGCCGCACGGCAAGGCCCTGGGCGGCTGCCTCGGGCGCCCACAGGCGAAAGCGCACGCGCCCATCCTTCAGTCGGGTCGGGCCGAAGTGCCAGTCGTGCGTCATGCCGCCGGCTCCGTCTGGCCATCCGGTGCGCTTTCCGCCAGCAGCAGCGCCGCGGCATGCGCACCGAGCACATAGTGCTGGCCTTCTACGCGCCGGCCGCCGACGGGCTGGTTGTGCGCTGGTCCGCTCGTCTGTCCATGCCCTGGCCCTGCAATCTCTTGGCTGCTGTCCGCCAGCACGCGCCACGCCAAGGCCGGGGCGGGCAGCAGGAAGTCGACGGCCTCCTCTCCGGCGTTGAGCAGGAGCAGCGTCACCTGAGGCGCACCCGAGGGTGTGCGCGCCGCCCTTCGCATCACCAGCGTGCGGCCGGCCGGATCTGCCCACTGCTCATCGTTGAGCGGACCATGCCAGTCGAACCAGCTGAGATCGGGCAGGTCAGGCGCGATCGTCACATGGCCGTGGGCGAAGCGCGGTTCGGCGTAGGCCTGCAGCCGCGCGCGGATGGCCAGCAACTGCGCAACGTAGGCGGTGAGCGCCTGCCCCTCGGGCGAGGCCGCTGCCTGCCAGTCGAGCCACGAGAGAGCGTTGTCCTGACAGTAGGCGTTGTTGTTGCCGTGCTGCGTGCGGCCCCATTCGTCACCGGCCGTCAGCATTGGGGTCCCGTGCGCCAGCAGCAGCGTGGTCAGCAGCGCGCGCTGCACGCTGGCGCGCGTGGTGCGGATGGCAGGATCGTCCGTGGGACCTTCGATGTCGCCGTGCGGGCTCCAGTTGGCACTGGCGTTGTCGTCGGTGCCGTCGCGGTTGTCCTCGCCGTTGTCCTCGTTGTGCTTGCCGGCGTAGCTGACCAGATCGGCCAGCGTGAAGCCGTCGTGCGCCGTGATGAAGTTGACTGATGACCAGGGCTTGCGATGGCGATGATCGAACAGGTCGGCCGATCCGGCCAGCCGCGCGGCCAGCGCACCGCGCTGATGATCGTCGCCGCGCCAGAAGCGCCGCGCCGTATCGCGGAACTGGTCGTTCCACTCGGCAAAGCCAGGCGGATGGCGGCCCACCTGGTAACCGCCGGGACCCAGGTCCCACGGTTCGGAGATCAGCTTGACGCGTGCCAGTACGGGATCCTGCAGCAGGGCATCGAAAAAACCCGCGCCCGGATCGAAGCCATGCGCCTCGCGGCCCAGCGTACTGCCGAGATCGAAGCGGAAACCGTCCACATGGAACACCTCGACCCAATAGCGCAGCGAATCGAGCACCATCTGCAGCACGCGCGGATGCGCCAGGTCGAGCGTGTTGCCGCAGCCGGTATCGTTGATGTAGTAGCGCGCGTCGTCGGGCATCAGGCGGTAATAGCTGGCGTTATCGATGCCGCGCCACGACAGCGTGGGTCCCAGCTCATTGCCTTCGCAGGTATGGTTGTAAACCACGTCGAGCAGTACCTCGATGCCGGCCGCATGCAGGCGGCGGATTGCGACCTTCAGTTCGTTGCGCTGGTCGCCGGAAAGATAGGCAGGCTCGGGCGCGAAATAGGCCAGCGTGTTGTAGCCCCAGTAGTTACGCAAGCCGCGCTGCAGCAGCACGCGGTCCTGCAGGAACGCCTGGACCGGCAGCAGTTCCAGCGTGGTGATGCCGAGCCGCTGCAGGTGTGCCACAAAGCCCGGGTCGGCGAGCGCCGCGAAGGTGCCGCGCACATGCGGCAGCAGGTCTTCGCGCTGCATGCTGAGCCCCTTGAGGTGGGCCTCGTAGATCACGGTGCGCGCCCAGGGCGTGGCGGGGGGGCGGTCATCGCCCCAGTGGAAGCTGTCATCGACCACCACCGCCTTCGGCATCATCGGTGCACTGTCGCGGCGGTCGAACGACAGGTCGCCACGCGGACTCTGCAAGCGATAGCCGAACAGGCCGTCGCCCCATTGCAGCGGTTTGCTGAGCTGCCGCGCATACGGATCGAGCAGCAGCTTGTTCGGGTTGAAGCGGTGGCCATGCAAGGGCTCGTACGGCCCGTGGACGCGATAGCCATACTGCAGCCCCGGTTCGCCGGTCGGCAGGTAGCCGTGCCAGATCTCGTCCGTGCATTCCGGCAGCGGCAGGCGGCACAGTTCCTTGCGCCCATTGGCGGAGAACAGGCACAGCTCCACCCGGGTGGCGTGCGCCGAGAACAGCGCGAAGTTGATGCCGAGCCCGTCCCAGTGTGCCCCAAGGGGGTAGGGCAGGCCGGGCGACAGGCGATCGGGAAGTGTAAGGGGCACAGTGCGCTCCTGCGTCAGGCGGGGGTGAGGATAAGTGTCGCCAAGGGCGGCAGCGTCAGCGTTAGCGAGGCAGGCCAGCCATGTGATGGCTGCGCTACTGCCTGCGCGCCGCCCTGGTTGCCGAGATTGCTGCCGCCGTAGCACGCTGCATCGGTGTTCAGGCGTTCTTGCCACGGGCCGGCCTGCGGTACACCGACGCGGTAGCCGGGGCGTGGCACCGGCGTGAGATTGCTGATGGCGAGGACTGGCGCCTCGTTGGCTGCCGCAAGGCGCAGGAAGGCCAGTACGCTATTGTGCGAGTCGTCCCCGACCACCCAGCGGAACCCTTCCTGCACCGCATCCAGCCTGTGCAGCGCCGGCAGTTGTGCATATAGCCGGTTGAGGTCGCGTACCAGCGACTGCACGCCGGCATGGGCTGGCATATCGAGGAGTTGCCAGTCGAGCGCGGTGTCGTGATTCCACTCGCGTTCCTGCGCAAGTTCGCCGCCCATGAACAGCAGCTTCTTGCCCGGATGCGCCCACATGAACGCGAGATAAGCGCGCAGGTTGGCGAAGCGCTGCCACGTATCGCCCGGCATCTTGCCGAGCAGCGAGCCTTTGCCGTGCACCACCTCGTCGTGCGACAACGGCAGCACGAAAGCCTCGGACCATGCGTAGACCAGGCCGAACGTCATGTTGTGGTGATGCCAGGTGCGATGCACGGGGTCGTGCGCCATATAGCGCAGGGTGTCGTGCATCCAGCCCATGTTCCACTTGAAGGTGAAGCCCAGGCCGCCGCTGTCGGTGGGTGCTGTCACGCCGGGCCAGGCTGTCGATTCCTCGGCGATGGTCATGGCGCCCGGGCAGCGCGCCTGCACTTCGGTGTTCAGCGTACGCAGGAAATCGATGGCCTCGAGGTTCTCGCGTCCCCCATGGCGATTGGGAATCCATGCGTTCGGCGCGCGACTGTAGTCGCGGTACAGCATTGACGCCACCGCGTCCACGCGCAGGCCATCGATATGGAAATGCTCCAGCCAGTGCAGTGCGCTGGCCAGCAGAAAGCCGCGCACCTCGTTGCGGCCGAGGTTGTAGATCAGCGTGTTCCAGTCCTGGTGCAGGCCCTCGCGGGGGTCGGCATGTTCATACAAAGCGGTGCCATCAAAGCGCGCCAGGCCGTGCGGGTCGGTCGGAAAATGCGCTGGCACCCAGTCCAGGATCACGCCAAGGTTGGCAGCGTGGCAGCGATCGACGAATCGCGCGAATGCCTGCGGCGGGCCAAAGCGCGCGCTTGGCGCGAACAGCGAGAGCGGCTGGTAGCCCCACGAGCCGCCAAACGGATGCTCGGTGATCGGCAACAGTTCGAGATGCGTGAAGCCGAGATCCTGAACGTAAGGAATCAGGCGGTCGCCGAGCGCATCCCACGACAGCGTGCCGCCATCTGCCGTGCGCTGCCACGACCCGGCATGCACCTCGTAGATCGACAGCGGCTCGGCGTGCGGATCCTGCGCGGCGCGCCGCTGCATCCAGGCCGCGTCATGCCATGCAAAAGGCGGAGCGGTCTCGCCGGGGCGCGTGATCACCGACGCGGTGGCGGGCGGCATTTCCGTCATGCGCGCCAGCGGGTCGGCCTTGTCTGGCAGCAGCTCACCATACACAGCGCGTACGGCGAACTTGTAGCGGCAGCCGGGCCGCGCTCCCCAGGCTCCCGGTACGAACAGTTCCCACACGCCTGCGCCGTGACGCAGGCGCATGGGATGACGGGCTGCGTGCCATCCATTGAAATCGCCGAGTACGGCAACCGCGCTGGCATTGGGCGCCCACACCGCGAAGCGCACGCCGGGCACGCCGTCCACGCTCATCGCCTGCGCTCCCAGCGCTTGCGCCAGCTCGAAATGCCGGCCCTCGCCGAACAGGTGCAGATCCATGTCGCCAAGCAAGGTGGCGAACGCGTACGGATCGGGTCCGCGCTGCTGGCTGCCGTCGGACCAGGCGACGGTCAGGTCATAGCGGCGCGCGCCGGGCAGCTGCGAGGTCCGCCAGGCCGCATCCACGGCCGTGGGCAGCAACAGGCTGAACACATCGTTACGCCCGAGCTTCGTCATCGCCATGCGCGTGCCGCCGCACTCGACCCAGGCATGTGCAGCGCCGGGCAGGCATGCACGGATGCGAGTGCGTGTGCCTTCGCCATGATTTTCCTGCCGCGGACCGAGCAGCGCGAACGGATCTCCGTGCCGGCCCTGCAGCAGCGCGGCGAGGGTCGCCGTGTCGAGCGGGTCGGCCGGAGCGTCAGACATCGTCGTGCTCCGCGACATCTGTCAGCTTGCGTGCCAGGCGCGCCAGGCCGGCCAGTGGCAGGTCGATCCAGTGTTCCCGATTGGCGGCTTCGTAGCCGACCTCGTAGGCCGCGCGCTCCAGTTGGAACAGGTCCACCAGCGCATGGAACTGCTCCGGCGTGACCCATGCGTGCGGCGCCTCGGCCGCCGTCTCGAGATAGGCATTCAGGAAGCTCTCCGTGGCGACGCTGCGGAAGCAGGTCAGCAGCGCATCGCGGCGCTGCGCCAGGGCCGGCGGCAGGGCCGCGACCAGCGGTTCCTGGTGTGTGCCGAGCGTGGCTGCCGCATAGTCGAACGAACGCAGCATGCCCGCCACGTCGCGCAGCGGCGAAGTCTTGCGGCGCCGTTCGGCTAGCGGCTTGCCTGGCTCGCCTTCGAAATCGACGAGTGCGACATCGTTCTGCACGACCAGTGTCTGCCCCAGGTGAAAATCGCCATGCACACGGGTTTGCAGGCTGCCGGGCGCCGCCGCGGCGAGCACGCGCAGGCTCGCCGGCAACTGCGGGCGCAGCGCCTGCAGCAGCGCGATGTCCTCCGCCATGCGCGCGGCGTTCGGATGGTCGTCAAAGCGCGAACCGGCCAGCTGCGCGAGTGCGCCATCCACCGCGGCCACCACGGTATCGGCCCATCCATGTGTGTCGTTCTCCGTTACCGGCACCGGATCGAAGGCAGGGTCGTCGCTCGGCTGCGCGAGCACCGCATGCAGTTGTGCCAGTCGCTGTCCGAGCATGGCGGCGATCGGTACATAGCCGCCGAGCGCCTCGCGGCAACCTTCGTCGGACTCCAGTGCGGGCAGGACCTCGTCCAGCGTGCGCGCCAGGTAGTCGAGCGTCCATTGCCAGCCGTCACCCTGATTAAGCAGGTACGATTGCAGCAGCATCAGCGTATGCGGCGTGCCTTGGGGATCCACACGCACCACTTCACCGAGAAGTTGCGCACAACTGGCATAGCCATGGCGGGTGAGGTAGCGCGTCATTTCGGCTTCCGGATGGATGCCGCCGGTAATGCGCCGTACCAGCTTCAGGATGGCGACGTTGCCGTAGCTCAGCGAACTGTTGGACTGTTCCGCCGCGACCCACGCTACCGTCTCCGCGCCGGCAGCATCCAGTTGCGCCGGGTCGGCTTCGGCGCGGAAGAGGATCTGGCCATCTTCCGTGTCGATCGTGCGTTGCGTGCGGAATGCCTGCAGCACGCCGCGCGCAAACGCTTCAAGGGTGAAGGCATCGGTCACCAGGCCGACCCGGCTGCCGGTGCGCGCGCGCGCCAGCGACAGCATGCCGGGCAGTTGCGGTGCGCTGTCGCTGTCGTCCGCATCCCACAGCAGGCCGAGCGGTAGTTGGTACCGCAGTGTGCGTCCCGCCACCTGTACATCGATCTCGCTGAGCAGGCAGGGGTGCTGCACCCCATCCACGAATGGCACAGCATAGGCCACGCGCACGGCGTCGAGCGCCCCGTCCTTGGCGGAAAACCATCTGCGCCGGCGCAGATACTCCGGCAGTGCTTCGCGCGCCAGCGTGTCGCGTGCATGGGCGTTGAGCAGCGGTGTGCCGCGTAGCACCAGCGTGATCTGCTCGGCCATCGGCTCGGGTGGGCCGACGTGCCACGCCGGCGGTTCGGCAGTATCGCTGAGGACGAACCAGTAGAAGCCGTACGGCGGCAGCGTCAGCAGGTAAGTCAGCTGGCCGATGGCGGGAAAGGAGTTGGCGCCGAGCATTTCCACCGGTACGCGCCCCGCAAACTCCGCCAGGTCGAGTTCCACCGCCTGGTGGACGCGCGACAGATTGGCCACGCACAGGATGTGTTCCTCACCATGGTCATCGCCATAGGTGCGCAGGTAGGCGAGGATCTTGCGGTTGCGCGGATACAGGAAGCGCAGCGAGCCGCGCCCAAAGGCGCGATGCTGGCGGCGCAAAGCGAGCATGCGCCGCACCCAGTTGAGCAGGGAATGCGGGTCGCGCTGCTGCGCCTCCACGTTCACTGCCTCGAAGCCATATAGCGGCCCTTGCAGCGGCGGCAGTACGAGGCGTTCGGGATCCGCGCGCGAGAAGCCGCCGTTGCGGTCGGGCGACCACTGCATCGGCGTGCGCACGCCATCGCGGTCGCCCAGGTGGATGTTGTCGCCCATGCCGATCTCGTCGCCGTAGTAGAGCACGGGCGTGCCGGGCATCGAGAACAGCAGGCTGTTCATCAGTTCGATGCGCCGCCGGTCGCGCTCCATCAGCGGCGACAGGCGGCGGCGGATGCCGAGGTTAATGCGCGCCCGGCGCTCGGTGGCATACACTTCCCACAGATAGTCGCGTTCGCGGCTGGTCACCATCTCCAGCGTCAGTTCATCATGGTTGCGCAGGAAGATCGCCCACTGGCAGTTGGACGGAATATCGGGCGTCTGCCGCATGATGTCCGTGATCGGAAAGCGGTCCTCGCGCGCAATCGCCATGTACATGCGCGGCATCAGCGGAAAGTGGAAGGCCATGTGGCACTCGTCGCCCGGCGAGTCGTCATCCTTGCGGTGGCCGGTGCTGCCCTCGGCGCCATCTTCCGCAGGGCTGCCATCGTGGCCGCCGAAGTACTGTTGCGCATCTTCCGGCCACATGTTCGCCTCGGCCAGCAGCAGCCGGCCGTGGTAGTCGGCGTCGAGCGCTGCGCGGATGCGGCGGATCACCGCGTGTGTTTCCGGCAGGTTCTCGTTGCTGGTGCCTTCGCGTTCGACCAGGTACGGTACGGCATCGAGGCGTAGGCCATCGACGCCCATGTCGAGCCAGAAACGCATGACCGACAGCACCGCGCGCAGTACCGGGGGATGATCGAAATTGAGATCGGGCTGGTGCGCATAGAAGCGGTGCCAGTAATACTGCTCGGCTACGGGGTCCCAGCTCCAGTTGGATTTTTCGGTATCGCAGAAGATGATGCGCGTGCCGGCATAGGCGTGGTCGCTGTCCGACCACACATAAAAATTGCGCGCCGATGTGCCCTTGCGCGCCGCGCGTGCCCGCTGGAACCACGGATGCTGGTCCGAGGTGTGGTTGATTACCAGTTCGGTGATGACGCGCAGGCCGCGCGCATGCGCTTCGCGGATGAAGTGGCGCACCTCGGCCAGCGTCCCGTACTCCGGGTGCACGCTGCGGTAGTCGGCGATGTCGTAGCCATCGTCGCGGCGCGGCGAAGGATAGAAGGGCAGAAGCCATACCGTATCGACGCCAAGCTGGACCAGATAGTCGAGCTTCTCCAGCAGGCCGGCGAAATCGCCCACGCCGTCGCCGTTGGCGTCGTAAAACGACTTGATATGCAGTTGGTAAATGACGGCATCCTTGTACCAGAGCGGATCGGATGGCGTGCCTGGGGATGCGCTCATGTGGCCTCCGGTCGGGTCAGCTGCCAGACGGCGTATGGCAGCCCGGCGGGATCGAGATGCACCGGCTGCCAGCGGCCCTGCCAGGTGAAGCGGTGGCCGCGCAGCAGATCGGTCACGGCCAGCGCTCCATCGTCCGGCAGTCCCCATTCCCACAACGGCAGTTCGAGCGTGCAGCTGCGCGCGGCCTGCGGATCGAGGTTGATCGCCACTAGCAGTACATCGTCGCCAAATGGCTGGCCGGGCGCGGCGCTGTCCGGCACGTATCGCAGGAAGGCCAGCACCGCGTCGTTGTCAGCCGCGCAGAAGCGCAGGCCAAGGTGGTTCTGCAAGGCGGGATGGTTGGCGCGCAGCGCATTGAGGCGCGTGATCTCGCGTACGATATGGCCCGGATGGTTCCAGTCGCGCGCGCGCAGTTCGTACTTCTCGGAGTCGAGGTACTCTTCTTTCACCACGCCGTTTACTGTCAGGGGCGCGTACTCGCACAGCTCGTAGCCGCTGACCATGCCCCACAGCCCGGACAGCAGCGTCGCCAGCGCCGCGCGGATCAGGAAGGCGGACCGCTCGCCGCCGTGCAGGAAATAGGGATTGATGTCTGGCGTGTTGACGAAGAAGTGCGGCCGGTAGAACTCGCGCAAAGGGCTTTGCGTCAGCTCCGTCATGTACTCCATCAGCTCGCGCTTGTGCGTGCGCCACGTGAAATAGGTGTACGACTGCGCAAAGCCGATCTTGGCAAGGCGCGCCATCATGCGCGGCCGCGTGAATGCCTCGGCGAGGAAGATTGCTTCCGGGTGCACGGCGCGCACGCTGGCGATCAGCCAGGCCCAGAACGGCAGCGGCTTGGTGTGCGGATTGTCGACGCGGAAGAGCCGCACGCCATGGCGGATCCAGAACATCACCACTTCGCGCAAGGCCAGCCAGAGCGCAGGGGCGGCCGTGCCTTCCGCGCTGTCTGTATAGAAATCGACGTTGACGATATCCTCGTATTTCTTCGGCGGATTCTCCGCATAGCGCAACGAGCCGTCCGGCCGGTAGGAGAACCATTCCGGGTGGTCGCGCAGCCATGGGTGGTCCGGTGAGCACTGGATGGCGAAATCGAGAGCGATCTCCAGGCCCGCGTCCGCAGCTGCCGCGCGCAGCCGTGCGAAGTCCTCGAAGGTGCCAAGCTGCGGATGCAGGGCGTCGTGCCCGCCTTCCTCGGCGCCGATGGCATAGGGACTGCCGGGATCGCCAGGGCGCGCCTGCAGGCTGTTGTTGCGGCCTTTCCGATGGGTGCGGCCGATCGGGTGGATGGGCGGAAAGTACAGTACCGTGAACCCCATGTCCCGGATCGCCGGCAGGCGCGCGATAACATCGTCGAAGGTACCGTGCCGCTGCGGTTCGTTGCTTTGCGAGCGCGGAAACAGTTCGTACCAGCTGCCGTAGCGCGCCGCCAGGCGGTCAGCCTCGACCGGCATGGCCACGGGATGGCGGGTGACGAACGGCCGGCCCCCTGCCGCGCGCATGGCTTCCGCCGTGCCGGGGGCAAGTAGGAGTTCGAGCCGCTGCTGCGGATGATCGGCAGTCTCCGCCAGCTGTGCGGCCACCGCGTGAATCGCGAGCGTGATATCGCCCGCCGCCCGGGTGGCCACCTCCTGCACGAGGCGGGCGCCCTCCTCGATCTCGAGCGTGATGCCGACATTGGCCGCACGCTTCTTCTGGATCTCGTCGCGCCATGTCGCATAGGCATCGCGCCACGCTTCGATCGTGAACTCATGACGGCCCAGCGCCGTCAGCGGAAACCGGGCAGTCCAGGCGTCGTTGCCGAGCGGCGTCATCGGCGTTTCCCGCCAGCTGCTCATGCCCGGTGCGCGCCACAGCATGACCACTGCCAGCTGGTCATGGCCATCCATCCACACATCAGCGCGCACTTCGACTTCTTCACCGACCACGCGCCGTACCGCAAAGGCGCCGCCGTCGACATTAGGCGTGACGTTCTCGATGGCGATGCGAGGCGCTTGCAGCGCAGCCTCTACGCTCTGCCGCAGATGGGCCTGCACGGCCGCGCCAACTTCCGTGTCCATGGCGTGGACGTCAATGACGTGCGTGTCGATGGCCTGCGTGCGCGCTGCATCGCCCACGGGGCGGAAGAAGCGGATATCCGCCGGCGGCAGCAATAGCGTGGCGCTGGCGTCGAGCGGCGCGATGTCAACGGGCGTACCCGGCACGCCCGGGCTGCCACGGGCGGGCAGCAAGTAGCCGGCGCCCTGTGCCAGGCCGCCGAGCACGCGTGCGGCGCCGAGCGAGGCAAGCTGATCGTTGTCAGGGTTGATGACGACGGCGAGCGCCCCGGCTTCACCGGAGTCGCGCACGCACACCGTCAGGGACGCCTCCGCGCCGCTCAGCATGCGCAACTGACAGGGTGGCGCACAGGGGTTGGCGGCATGCCAGGCGTTGGCGTGGATCACCTCGTGGCTGAGGTCAAAGCGTTCGTCGAGGGATGTCGCTTCGGCCTGATGCGCACGCTGGCCGGAACGCGCCTGTACTCCGTGTTCGAAGCCGGCCGGTACGAGCAGATCGTCGCCCAGTGCGGCAGCGGCCCAGAGCGCACGACGGGCCACCAGCACATCGTGCGGCAGGGCATCGGGCAGCGCCGCACACGCTCCGATGCGGCCGAGGGGACGCAGCCGCAGGAATTCTTCGGCAAGCCATGCGCTGCGGTAGTCCCACCACGGGAGGGAACAGAACACGACATCGAAACGGGCGGCGTGGAGGCCCAGCAGCTCCTCGGGTGTGAGGCCTGGCGTCCAGGCAAGGCACTGCGGGACGTGCGGCACTGCGGCGGCGCTTGCTCTAGCAGCGCGGATTTCCGTGAGGACTTCGGCCCACTGCATGCCGTCAAGACGCGCCGGTTGCAGAAAGCGCAGGCCCGCCGCCCCCGCGCGCACCAGTGCGCAGGCCTCGTCCAGCCATGCCTGCCCGGTATGCAGGGGAACCGCCACGTCGAAGACACAGCCGATCCCGTGCCCCGCGCTACGTGCGCACAGGGACGCCGGATCGATGGATGCCACCGACTGCGCATCGAGTAACACATGGCCGAAGCCAAGATGGGCGGCATGCGTGATGCCGCGCGTGATCGCGCCTTCCCTTTCTCTATGGTCCAGTCCGGCTGACGGCGCGGCCATGTCGGCAGGCGTGGCGGCCAGCTGACAGATCCGCATGCGACTGGCTGGATCGGGGCAGGGCATGGCTGATGACCTCCGTGGGCGGGATGGGTGGGGCACGCGCGGTAGCAGCGCGGCCCACGCACGTTTGTCTCGTACCGGTAGCGAAGGGCGTGCCAGCATGTGCGCTCGCATGGACATTGGGGCGGGCCCGCGCGCGGGTGCGGTGGCTGTAAAACTTACATGGCCACATGCAAGAAAAGCTGCCGCGCACCGGGCCCCCACGCGGTTTCAGGGGAGGTGATGTCAGACAGACACCGGCATCGGCGCGCCCGGGGGCTTCCTACAATGGATGCGTTGCTTCTATCTTGTCGGCGGATGCCCGGATCGGCAGCGGGGGCTGCATACCATGGCGGTTCCTGGTGCTGCCTTCGTGCGTCCACGTCGCGTTCCTGTGTGTATTCTTTTCCGGTCATGTCCATGCCCCATCTCCTGATCGTCGACGATGACGCAAGCATTTGCGAAACACTTTCCGATATCGCCGCGGACGAAGGCTTTACATGCGCCGTCGCTGGCACCTTGCGCGATGCCTGTCTGCAGATCGGCTGGCAGCAGCCGCACGCGGTGCTGGTGGATCTCACGCTGCCAGATGGCTCCGGCATGGAACTGTTCAATGAAGTGGGCGCAGCGGGCACGCAAGTGATCGTCATGACCGGAGATGCCACCGTCGATACCGCCGTCAAGGCATTGCGGCACGGTGCGACCGATTACCTGGTCAAGCCGCTCAGCGCGTACCAGGTGCGCGCCCTGCTGCGCCGTGCCGCCCAGCAGTGCAGCGCCGTATCCGAACGTGCACCGGCAACGCTCACGACAGCAGCTGTGGCCAGTGCAACCGCTGCTGTCGGCGCGGGCGGTCTGGTGGGCACGTCACCCGCGATGCTGCAGGTCTACGAGCAGATCAACAAGGTCGCGCCTACCGAGGCGACCGTGCTGCTGATCGGCGAAAGCGGAACCGGCAAGGAGCTGGCCGCGCAGACCATCCATCGGCTCTCCGCGCGGGCGCGGCATAACTTCATTGCCGTCAACTGCGGCGCCATCTCGCCGCACCTGATCGAGTCAGAGATGTTCGGCCACGAGCGCGGCAGCTTCACCGGCGCGGAACGCCAGCACAAAGGTTATTTCGAACGTGCCGATGGCGGTACGCTGTTTCTCGACGAAATCACCGAGATGCCGCTCGAGTTGCAGGTGAAGCTGCTGCGCGTGTTGGAAAGCGGCGGCTTCATGCGCGTTGGGACCAATCGCGAGCTGCGCTCCGACGTGCGCGTGCTGGCCGCCACCAACCGCAACCCCGAGGAAGCGGTGGCCGAAGGCAAGCTGCGCGCCGATCTGTATCACCGGCTCAACGTGTTTCCCATCGAACTGCCGCCCCTGCGCGAACGCGGCGACGATGTCCAGGCCATCGCCCAGATGCTGCTCGACCTGCTCAACCGCGAACATGGCACCCAGCGGCGCTTTGCGCCCGAGGTGCTGGAAAGCATGCGCCTGCATACCTGGCCAGGCAATGTGCGCGAGCTGCGCAACTTCGTGCAGCGCGCCTACATCATGTCTGACGACGACATCATCCGCGAGACGCAGGTGCCGGTCGCCATGGAGGTGGTGCACAGCGCACCGGGCACCGTGGTATCCGTGCCCGTTGGCATGTCACTGGCGGATGCCGATCGTGAACTGATCTTTGCCACGCTCGAGCAATGTGCGGGCGTCAAGAAACACGCTGCCGAAATCCTCGGTATCAGTCTCAAGACGCTCTACAACCGGCTCGAGGAATATGCCGCACGCGGCGAGTATCCGCCACGCGGCAGGTCGACGGCGGCAGAGAATGCTGGCGATGCCGGAGAACCGCCCGCACCGGCCTGAGGCGCTGGCAGGCCAGGTTAGGCTGCGTCGCTCGGTGCCATGGCACGCGGGCGGCCCCATTCGCGTTGAGCCGTAGCCGACTGCTCGGCGTCACGCAGCAACGGCACGGGTACCGGCTTGACATGCCAGATGCGTGCGCAGTACTCGCGGATCGCCCGGTCCGATGAAAAATAGCCCGAGCGCGCCACGGACAGGATCGACATGCGCTGCCACGCTGCCTGATCGAGGAAGGCAGCCGACGTTTGCCCCTGCGCCGTGACATACGAGTCGAAATCGGCCAGCAGCAGATAAGGATCGTGCTGCAGCAGGTTGCCTGCGATCGGTTCGAACAGGGTCGGATCGCCCCTCGAGAAAAAGCCCTGCTGCACCAGGTCGATGACCGCGCGCAGTTCCGGATTGCGCGCGTAGTAGGCCGCCGGACGATAGCCATCGGCGCGCAGGGCGGCGACCTCAGCCGCGGTCAGGCCAAAGGCGAAGAACTGTTCGGCGCCGATGGCATCGCGCAGTTCGATGTTGGCGCCGTCAAGTGTGCCGATGTTCAATGCGCCATTCATGGCGAACTTCATGTTGCCGGTGCCCGAGGCTTCCTTGCCAGCCAGCGAGATCTGTTCCGACAGGTCGGCCGCAGGATAGATGCGTTGCCCGAACCCCACGTTGAAGTTGGGCAGGAAAGCCACCTTGAGGCGGTCGCGTACCTGGGGATCGCGGTTGATCACGTCGGCCACCGAAGTGATGAAGCGGATCATCAGTTTGGCGTAGTGGTAGCCTGGCGCGGCCTTGCCGGCGAAGAGAAAGGTACGCGGCACGATCTCGGCATGCGGATCGGACTTGATGCGGTGATACAGCGCGATGATGTGCAGCACGGCCAGGTGCTGGCGCTTGTATTCATGGATGCGCTTGACCATCACATCGAACATCGATGCCGGATCGACCACCACGCCGGTCTGCTGGCGGATCAGCACCGCCAGGTCGGCCTTGTTGGCCTGGTGCGCGGCGTGCCAGCGCTCGCGGAAGCCGGCATCGTCGGCATGGATCTCCAGCGCGCGCGTCTGTTCGAGATCAGTGACCCAGCCGTCGCCGATGGCATCGGTCATCAGCCGTGCCAGTCGCGGATTCGATAGTGCCAGCCAGCGGCGCGGCGTGACGCCATTCGTGATGCTTTCGAATTTCTCCGGCCAGACGGCATTGAAATCGCGCAGCACGTCCTCGCGCATCAGCTTGGCATGCAGGTCGGCCACGCCATTGATGGTATGGCTGCCGACACAGGCGAGATGCGCCATACGCACGGCGCGCGGGCCGCTTTCGTCGATCAGCGAGAGCCGTGCCGCACGGTCGCCATGCCCGTAGTCGCGGATGCGTACTTCTTCCAGGAAGCGCGTGTTGATCTCGTAGATGATCTCAAGGTGGCGCGGCAGAATGGTTTCGAACAGTTCCAGTGGCCAGCATTCGAGGGCTTCCGGCAGCAGGGTGTGATTGGTATAGGCGAAGGCATGGCGCGTGACATGCCAGGCCGTATCCCACGGTACCAGATGCTCGTCCACCAGCAGGCGCATCAGCTCAGCAATGCCGATGGCCGGATGGGTATCGTTGAGCTGCACGGCGAATTGTTCGTGAAAGCACGTCACCGGCATCTGGTGCAACTCGAGGATGCGCAGCATGTCCTGCAGCGAGCAGGCGACGAAAAAGTACTGCTGCTCCAGTCGCAACGCCTTGCCCTGGTAGGTTTCATCGTTCGGGTAGAGCACCTTGGTGAGGTTCTCCGAGGTCACCTTGCGATTCACTGCGCCCAGATAATCGCCACGATTGAACACATCGAAATCGAACGCCTCGGTGGCCTCCGCGCGCCACAGGCGCAAGGTGTTGACGGTATTGACGCGGTAGCCGAGGATCGGCGAATCGAAAGGCACACCCATCACGCTCTTGCCCGGCACCCAGCGTACCCGGTAGTGGCCGCGGTCATCGGTGTAGTGCTCGGTGTGCCCGCCGAGCTTGACCTCGACGGCCCAGTCGGAGCGCTGGATTTCCCACGGATTGCCGTTGCGCAGCCAGGTGTCGGTGTTTTCCACCTGCATGCCGTCGATGATGCTCTGCTGGAAGATGCCGTACTCGTAGCGGATGCCGTAGCCGATGGCGGGAATCTCCAGCGTCGCCAGCGAATCCATGAAGCATGCGGCCAGCCGCCCCAGGCCGCCATTGCCAAGGCCCGGCTCGGCTTCCTGCGCCAGTAGCATATCGAGGTCCAGCCCGAGTTCGCGCATCGCCTCGCGCACCTCGTCCTGGATACCGAGGTTCAGCAGGTTGTTGCCCAGATGCGGACCCAGCAGGAATTCCGCCGACAGGTAGGCGACGGTACGGGCCGGTGTGCTGAGATGCTTTTCGCCAGTGCTGATCCAGCGCTGCACCATGCGGTCGCGTACCGTATGCGCGAGTGCCTGGAACAGGTCGTTCTGGTTGGCCAGCCCCGGCAGCTTGGCCTGCGTATAGAACACATGGTCGAGAAAGGCGCGCCGGATCGGCGTGCGGGCCAGTGAGGTGCGGGTATTGTCGGTCGCGGCGACGGGCGAGGTATTCGCGGCCATGCGTGGCTCCTGCGTCGGGAAGGGTGAGCGGATCGTCATGCGCTGGGGCGGAGCGGCTGCCTCCAGCGTAGGCAAGGTTGGACGGCAGAAGCAAGCTGCCGTTCCGATGTCGAAAGTGATGCTGCACACTGGTAAGAATTACATGCCGTGCCCGCTTGATCGTGCATCGGACCATTGCGCGGCAAGGTTCGGCCGGCTGGCGCGCAACTTGCGTAATGCAGGAGGCGGACCGCCTCGCTGCCTAGGCGGAATCCACCGACTGCGCCTGACGCGGAGCCGGGGATGTTGTCCGCTGTGAAGTCCAGATCAAGGAGCCGACATGCACAAAGCCAAGACTTCTCCGCAGCATGCCAAGAACCGGACGCGGCCGTATGTGCCGCCCAAGGTTGACGACGACACGCCGACCTATCAAGAGGCCGTCGACGAGTCGCTCGAAATGACGTTCCCCGCAAGCGATCCGATTTCGCCGAGTGCGGCCATGCACGCCGAAGAGCGGGTGCGTACCGAGCGCGACAAGACCGACTGGAAACTCTCGCCGGGCAGCGAGAACCAGCCAGTCGGGACGACGCCTGCTGCGCAGCGCACAGGCAAGACCGACAAGAGCGCCGCGCACGCCAGCCATGGCGAGACGAAAACCGCCAGCGTGTCGACCAAGGGAGCGGTGAAAGGCGCAACAAAAAGCGCTGGGAAAACGCCTGAGAAGGGCGCCGTAAAAGGGCCCGTGAAGCGCCCGACCCATTGAGGGCCGGCGTTCGCCGGTGGCCGCGCGTGGGTATGCTCATGCGTCGGCCATCAGGCGCACATGCCGTACCGCGAGTGTGGTGCGTGCGGCGTTGAAGGTGTCCCATAGCGCGGCGTGTTCTTCGAGGTGACGCATAGCGTTACCGATGTGGAAGTGCGCGCCCCGCAGATCGGTTTTGCCGTCGAGGGCGTTCCAGGCCAGCGGCATGGCGACGGGGGCGCCAGCGCGGGCGCGCACCGCGTACGGCACGATGGCGGTATTACCTGCGCTATTGCGCAGGTAATCGATAAAGATACGCCCATGACGCCGGGACTTGGACATCGACGCCGTGAAACGCTCCGGCATCAGCCCGCTCAGGTGCTGGGCCAGTCCCCGTGCAAATGTCTTGACCTCCTCCCACGAGCGACCACGCCGCAGCGGCACGACCACGTGCAGTCCCTTGCCGCCTGTGCTGCGCAGGAACGATGGCAGCTCGAATTCTTCCAGGGTCCCGCGCACCAATCGGGCGGCATCGGCGATGACGCGCCAGCTCAGCGCCGGATCGGGATCGAGATCGAAAGTGATCTGATCGGGCCGGTCGAGGCGGGGCAGGGTCGCACCCCACTGATGCAGCTCGATGACGCCGTGCTGTACCAGTGCGACGATGCCGGCCTCGCTTTGTACCGCGATGTAAGGCGCATCTTCGCCCGGCACATCGACGCGCATCAGCCCCTCAGGCAGGGTTTGCGCAAGTGCCCAGTGCTTCTGGAAGAAACAGGTACGCTGCGTGCCTTCGGGGCAGCGCATGAGCGAGAGCGGCCGGCCATGCAGCCATGGCAGCATCCAGCCGGCGACACCTGCGTAGTAGCGCGCCAGCTCACCCTTGGTGAAACCTGCATCGGGAAACACCACGCGCTCGGCATGCGTGATGCGCACCCCGTGCCATGCTGCTGTATCAGCGGATGAGGCAGAACTGCGTCCGCTTTGCCTGGGGCGCTTGGCGGGTTGAGCGAGCTGGCTTGCGGACATGGTCGCTTCCTCCTCGATCTCGTTGGCGGCCTTGTCGGGGCGCAAGCCGGCAAATGCGGCCTGACGCAGCAGCCGGTCGGTGGTCCAGCCAGTGTAGGTCACTTCCGCGACCAGTACCGGGCGGGTCCAGTGCACCTGTTCGCCGGCCAGGCGGGGTGGCGGTGCGAATGGGCTGCGCGCGCGCCGCTCGCGTACGAGCCGCTGGTGCAAGGCGCTCAGCTGCGCGCGGCTGAAACCACTGCCGACACGGCCCACATAGCGCAGCGTGGCGGGTTTGCCGGAGGACCGTGCCCATACGCCGAGCAACAGCGCGCCAAGATGGATGCGCTGGCCTTTGGGTTCGGTCCACCCGCCGATCACGAACTCCGCGCGGGGCCGGCACTTGATCTTGATCCACGCTGTGGTGCGCCGGCCGCTATACGCGGCATCATGCTGCTTGCCAATCACGCCTTCGAGATGGAGCGCACACGCCGCTGCCCAGACGGTTGGGCCGTCTCCGGGTAGCTCCGTACTCAGCTGGACGTGCGGCGGCAGCGCGGGAGCCAGGGATTCGAGGACGGCCCGGCGCTGCGACAGCGGCAACGATCGCAGGTCACGGCCGTCCCACCAGGGGATGTCGAAGAGCACGTAGTGCAGACGGCTGGCATCGCTGTCCGCTGGTCCTTCGGCGCTGAGCATGGCCTGCAGGGCGCCGAAGCTGCTATGACCGTGCGCATCGAACACGACGAGCTCACCATCGAGCCAGCCGCCGGCGGGCAGCGCGCGGGCCAGGCCCTCTGCTAGCGCTGCCAGAGCCGGGGTGCGATGTTCCCACGCGAGACCATTGCGGCTCAGTAGCTGGGCCTTGCCATCGTGGATACGGCATAGCATGCGGTAGCCGTCGTATTTGATTTCGTAGCGCCAGCCCGGCGTTTCGGGCGGTGCATCGACCAGGGTCGCCAGTTGCGGCGCGAGCGTCGCCGGGGGCGCAGCGGTGGCGTGTCTCCGCTTGCGTGATGGGGCCGCGAGCGCTGCCGGCGCGTGTTCAGCATCGTGCCCGGGCAAGGCAAAGGCGTCGGCAGTCTTGCGCAACAGCCACTGCGTGTCCTTGCCGCTGGTGCGCACCAGTATCCAGTCGCCTGCCAGTCGCCCGCCAAGCAGGCGAAAGCGCAGGCGACCCCGCTGCAGCCCGGCATGGGCATCGTCTAGCGGTTGCCAGGTGCCACGGTCCCAGATACGGACTTGCCCAGCGCCGTACTGGCCGGCAGGAATTTCGCCCTCGAAGCTCTCATAGCCGAGCGGATGGTCTTCGACCTGCACCGCCAGCCGCTTCACAGTGGGATCGAGACTGGGCCCCTTCGGCACCGCCCAGCTTTTCAGCACACCGTCGAGTTCGAGGCGAAAGTCATAGTGCAGGTGGCTGGCATGATGTCGCTGTACGACATAGCAGCCGTCGGCATGCGCGCGGCGCGCCGCCCGGCCCGCCGGTTCGGGTGTCTTGTGGAAATCGCGGCGGGCGCGATAGCGCTGCAGCGCGTCCTTTGCGCTCATGCCGCCGACGCCCGTTTGCGGCGCGTGCTCTCCGCCCCGGCCTTGCGCGGCCGCTTGCTGGACGTGGTCTTGGCGGTGGCGGTCTTGCGCGTGGCGCTCTTGGTGCGCGTGCCGGATTTGCCCTGGCGTTGTGCGATGCTGCTGCGAATGAGGTCCATCATGTCGATGATGTCGGCACTCTTGCGCGGCGCGGTGTCGGCCGGCGGGGTGTCGGCCACGGTGTGGGTCTGCCCGGCCGCGATGCGGCGCTCGATGCGTTTCATCAGGTCGGCGCGGTACGTGTCGTGATACTGATCGGGTGACCACGACTCCGCCATGTCTTCCACCAGCTTGGCCGCCATGCCGACCTCGCGGGCGGTAACGCCGGTGCCGCGCGTACCGCTGGCCGGCAGGTCGAGTTCGTCGACGGGCAATATCTCCTCGGCAAAACGCATGGTGTTGAGGACCAGGACCTGATCGCTGACCAGGACCGCGGCGAGGTGCTGGCGCGCGCGAATCACCACCAGCGCCAGCGCGGCATATCCGGTACGGCGCATGGTTTCGCGCAGCAGCGCATAGCCTTTGGCACCATGCCGGTCCGGCTCCAGGTAGTAGGGCGTCTCGAAGAAGTAGGGTGGAATCTCCGCAGCCTGCACGAAGCTGACGATATCGACGGTCTGCGTGGCCTCGACATTGGCCTGGATGAAATCCTCTTCGGTCAGCAGCACATACTCGCCCTTGCTGTACTGGTAACCCTTGGCGATATGCGCCGATTCGACCGGCTTGCCGGTGCGTTTGTTGATGCGCTGGTACCCGACCGGCGCCATGTCGCGCCGGTCGATCCAGTCAAGGTCGATGGTGTTGCTGTGCGACGCGGGCTTGAGCACCACGGGAATGGTGACCAGGCCGAATGAAATCGCACCGCGCCAGATGATGCGGGACATCCTGCTCTCGTCTACCTGTCACATCACGCGCGTTTGGGCGGCGGCGGTGGCACGTCGCCTGGCGGCGGATCATTGACGGGTTCGTGGGTGTCCGGAATCGGCACCGGCGGCTCGGGGATCTCGGGGCGTGGCGGCGCCTGGTCGGGCTCGGGAGTAATGTGCATGTCAGTTTTCCTCAAGGCGGACATCCTGCGCCGCGCTGGTAGTGGACGAAACGGTGCGGGCAGCCGCTTCATGCCGGCAGACCACCACCGTGCCTTCGCCATCCGCCGCCAGGAAATCGCGGTACAACAGGGCGGCCGCGATCGCCGGGTGGAGGGTCGCGAGCGTCTCGCGGTCCGGTAGCCGGGCGTCCTGATCCAGGTCGCCGCAGTACAGCACGAGCAGGCTGCCGGCCGGCCACTGCATCTCGGTGCCGGTCACACCGTTCGGGCTGGCGGAAGGCTGCACGTAGCGTTCCGTGTCGGGGGTGTCGATCAGGGCACGGATGCCGCCGCCCCCGGCGAAGCACAGGTGATCGCCCTGCGTATCGAGGGTGGCGACGCCGAGTGCAACGTCTTCGTGCAGGTTGCTGCCGAGAGCGCTGCGTACGCGCTCCGCGATGATGGCCGGCGTGGCGGCCCCGCAGGCGCCGGCGGCACGGTGCGCGGCCGTCGTGAGCTGGTGGGCGTCCGGCCCGTGGCCCAAGCCGTGCAGCAGGGTCAGGTTGAAGCCGCCAGGTGGCATGAATTCGATATGCCACGGCTGGCACCGGGTCACTTCCTGGGCACGCGGCACGCAGATGGCGCCGACCGCGATATCCGCCGCGACAGGACTGAAACGTTCCGAGGGCGGCACCACCATGCGCGCGATATGCCCTCGCCCCGGCGTGCAGTGCAGCGTGAACGCTTCGGCGATCGGCGCGAGCAGTGCGAGGCCGGCTCCCTCGTCAGGGGCATAGCGTTCGAGCGCGAGGACTTCGATGCGTGGCGCTGCCAGACCGCTGACTTCTTCGCGCAGCGGACGGATCAGCAATTCGCCACGGTCTCCAAGGCGGCTCAGCAGGCACGCAGCCGCGCTGGCGACGGTGTCATCGAGGCGCTCGCTGGCACGCTCGCTGAACCCGCAGCGTATCGCGAGCTGCATGGCAGCGTGCCGCACGGCGTCGATGTCCTGGCGGTCGGCAATCAGGGTTCGAAATTGCATGGGAATGGCGGCATGAAATTGGTCGACGAAGCCGGTGAAGACAGCGTCGGGTCGGTATTGAAAGAGCCGTCGAAGCAGCGGTCCGGTATGGGAAGCGCGCGACTACAGCCGGCCCATCAATACCAGCACGAGAATGATCAGCAAGACCAGTCCGAGCCCGCCGCTTGGCCAGTAACCCCACCCGGAGCTATAAGGCCACGATGGCAGCGCAGCGACCAGCAATACGATCAGAACGATCAACAGGATGGTTCCAGTTGCCATGATGCGTCTCCTCTTTATGAAAGCATGGGAACCGGCCTGGCCGACTCCCATGCAGTGCAGTCAAGTGGATGTAGCGCCCGGCCGGGGCGTTACATACATGCCTTTACTTGTTGTAGCGCGCCTTGACGTCGCTCATGCACTTGTCCTTGGCATCGCCCGACATGGCATCGCACTTTTCCTTGTCGGCCTTGTAGCGCGCATCGCTCACGTCCTTGTTGACCTCGCGACGGGTCTCGGCTACATCAGCTGACGAGCCGCTAGCTTTTTCCTTCGTTACCTTGGCGGCGCCGAGGGCCTGTTCATGCGCGGCCTTGGCCTCCTTCACGCACACATCCTTCTCGTTGCCCTTCTTGTCGTCGCAGCGTTCCTTGGCCACTTTGTAGTCGCCATCGGCCTTTTCCTTCTGGACCTTGGCCTGGGCCTTGGGCGTGCCGTCACGGGTGGCTTCTGCTTCGGCCTTGGCGACATCGCGGTCGCGCTTGGCTTCGGCTTCGCAGACGTCCTTGGCGTTCGAACTTAGCGCCTTGCATTTTTCCTTCGCCGCCTTGTAATTCGCATTAGCCTGCTTGACCGCGGCATCGTAGCCGCTCGCCGCAGCAGGCTGTGCAGCCGTGTTGGCACCGGGTGTCATCTGTGCCAGCGCGGCGCCACCGGGAACGGCGATCATTGCGGCACATGCTGTTGCAGTCAGCCATTGCTTCATCATTCTGCTCTCCTTGTTGTGAATGGATCGATGGTGTGGGGTTGGCATCTCGGACCCACCGTTGACCACGTTTCAAGGCTACTGAGGTCATCGGGGTTCCGGCAGTGCCCACGTTCCGATAGCTGCGTCGGACATTTCCGACAGAAGTGGTGTGTGGTGCGCATCGTGCCGCGCCCTGTACCTCATTCGTTTTCCACCGGCGGTTCGCTCCAGGCCGGATCGTCGCCGCGTTTTACCGAGGGCGGCTCACCGTTCTCGTCCGGTACATTGGCTTCGCGTGGGTAGGGCGGCGCGGGCGGCCGAGTCGCCGGATCCTCCGGAACGGATGAATCGCGCTTGCCAGGTGGTGTCGCCATGGCGGGACTCCTCATGTCAGTTGTCGGAGTTGTTCTCGCACGATGCATGCCAGTCCCCCAGCAGGGTCAGCAGGCGACGTTCGTCCTGGCGCAGGCCGCTGCGGCGGTGCAGGGCGCATGCGGAGAGCGTCCCGCCACTGTAGGCGGAGAGCACGGCGGGATGCACATAGCATTTTCTACATACCGCCACGGTATTGCGGAGCTGGCGGGCGACTTCGCGAATCGCGGCGGTGATGGTGCGTGCGGCGTCACGGCCGTGGGCAGGCGGACCCGGCCGTTTGCGCAGGTAACCGAGGGCGAGCACGCTGCCCGCCCAGGTCCGGAAGTCCTTGGCGGTGAAGTCGCTACCCATGATGGATTGCAGGTAGGCATTGACGTCGGTGGAGCCAACTTCGTGCGCGATACCATCGGCATCGCAATACTTGAAAAGCTGCTGCCCAGGCAGCTCGGCGCATGACCGGACGATGCGCGCTACGCGCGTGTCGCTCAGGAGCACATCGTGCTGCACGCCGCTCTTGCCGGTGAACTGCATGCGGATCCGGCTGCCGTGCAGTTTCATGTGCCGGCGTTGCAGCGTGGTGATGCCATAGCTGCGGTTCTGGCGGGCATAGCGGCGGTTGCCCACGCGCACCAAGGTCTGGTCCAGCAGGTAGACCACGGCCGCCAGTACTGTGTCCCGCGCCAGTGGATGGCCGCGCAGATCCCGTGCTACCTTGGTGCGCAGCCGTGGCAGCGCCATGCCGAAAGCATGCAGGCGCGCGTACTTGTCGCGCTCGCGCAGCGCGATCCAGGCATCGTGATAGCGATACTGCTTGCGGCCGCGCTGATCGATGCCGGTGGCCTGCAGATGGCCGCGCGGATCGCGGCAGATCCACACGGATTCATAGGCAGGCGGCAAGGCAAGGCTGCGGATACGCGCTAGCGTGGCCGCATGCCGTACCCGCACGCCATCGTCGAGGTAGATGAATCCGCGCGCCCCGTTACGGCGGCGCACGATACCCGGCACGGTGTCGTCGATGTAGCGAAGCCCGGCGTCCTGTGCCGCCGCACGCGCCTCGCCGGCGGCGTCACGCAATGGTGCTGGCATGTGATCCAGGGCAGCAGGCGGGATTGGCGTGGCGCAGGGCTTGTATCGGATCTCGAATCATTGCGTGTCGCTCCGCTCGTTGCGATGTGCATGGCGCCGCAAGGCGCTACAACTGGCGCATTGCGGACCCGGACGGCGCGCTGCAGCCACTCCATGCGGCAGTTCCCTGGATGGCCGCCGACGCCTAGCCCGGGCGGGAGATGCGAATGGCATGCCAGGGGCGGGGCGTGATGTGGCGCCTTCGACAGCTGCGTCCGATATGGCCGTTCCCGGATATGGCTGTGTAAAAACTACGTGTGACAGTGCGTTTTTGACAGTCTCCTGGCTGACACGACCGACGCCCTTTTTATCGACGCGCGAGGAGAACGCAGCAGGCGCACGCAGCACCGTGCGATGCCAGACTGCCAGCCGCCCGCGGTGGGGACGGCTGGCATGCGTTTCGCGTCATATGCCGGCAAGTGCCGCCAGGAGACCGATATGCCCGATCGCCTTCCCGGACATGGCTTGGGGTTGCCCGTGGTGATGCCATACCGCCCAGACGCGTGCGCTGCCGCCAGTCACGAGATCGCGACCCATCAGCGGATCGCGCAGAAGGTGGCGCAGTTACTGGGACGCAGGCTGCAGGACCCGCCTGAGGATCTCGTGCAATGGCGTGCGGAACACGGCGCGGCAGGTGGTAGCCCCTATTACGTACCGTTCGATACGCTCGAGGTCGCTGTCGCAACCGCGCTCGGCATCCAAGGCGTGCCCGATCTGTTCGGTGGCGTGGTGCCGCATGCCTTTGTTGCGACCAAGGTGATCACGCATCCTGTGTGGTCGCCTGACGCGGCTGCTCCGGCGGGGTGGTGCCGGACGATGGGTGGGCTGATTGAGGACGTGGTCTTGCCAGGTTACAGCGCTTTCGCCGTCGCCGATGCGCGCCGCGCAGGGCGTCTGCTGCTGCGCGAGGGGCGGGTGCGGGTCAAGGCGCCCATGGACAAGGGCGGCCTGGGCCAGCAGGTCATCCGGGACGCCCATGCCCTGGACGCCTGCCTGGCACCGCTGGAGGACACACTGGCGACCACGGGCGTGGTGCTGGAACGTGATATGGATCACGTGCGCACCTGCAGTGTGGGCCAGATCATTCTGGAAGGCGTTTGCCTGTCGTATCACGGCACGCAGTGCCTGACGCCTGACAATCTGGGCGGCAGGGTGTACGGCGGGTCGTCGCTGCAAGTCGTGCGGGGTGACTTCGATGCGGTGCTGCACCTGCCGCTCGACCCGCAGACACGGCGCGCCGTGGTCCAGGCATGCCGTTATCACCAGGCGGCGCAGGAATGCTATCCGGGTCTGTACGCATCGCGTTGCAACTATGACGTGCTGCAAGGCGAAACGGCCGGCGGGGTCTGGCAGAGCGGCGTGCTTGAACAGTCATGGCGCGTGGGTGGCGCGACCGGTGCGGAGCTTGCGGCATTCGCCTACCTGCGCGAACACCCGGAGGTGGCGCAGGTACGGGCGGTGACTTGCGAGATCTATGGACGCGCGGTTGCGTCGACGCCAGTGCCGCGGGATGCCGTGATCTATTTCGACGGAGACGATGGCAGCGTGGGCCCGCTGCTCAAGTATGCGAGGGTAGAGACCGATGCCGGGCCATGATTATGTGGTGCAGATCCCGACCGATGGCGAGCGTATCGAAGGCACGCTGGTGACGCCGGCCCGGCAGGTGCCGGGCGTGTTGTTCGTGCACGGCTGGGGTGGCAGCCGCCAGCAGTATCTGGCGCGGGCGCGGCAGGTCGCCGAGCTCGGCTGCATCTGCCTGACCTTCGACCTGACAGGGCATGCGGGTACCTTGCCCCAATTCGAGACGGTTACGCGTGAGCGCAATCTCAGCGATGTACTTGGCGCTTACGACACACTGGTCAGCCAGCGCATGGTGGATCCGGCATGCGTGGCGGTGGTGGGCAGCAGCTATGGCGGTTATCTCGCCGCCATCCTAAGCACCCTCCGGCCAGTGCGCTGGCTGGCGCTGCGTGCGCCGGCGCTGTACATGGACCGCGGTTGGGAGCTGCCCAAGCTGCAGTTGCACACCACGCAGGATCTGGTGGCCTATCGCCGCACCACGGTGCCGCCGCAGTCGAACCGTGCCTTGCGGGCCTGCGTTGCGTTTGGCGGCGATGCCCTGGTCATCGAATCCGAGGAAGATTCCATCGTGCCGCATGCCGCCGTCAACAGCTATATCGAGGCGTTCGTCCATGCGCGTTCGCTGACCTACCGCGTGATCGCCGCCGCCGATCATGGCTTGAGCGACGTCAAGCACCAGCATACCTACAGCACCCTGCTGCTCAACTGGCTGAGCGAAATGGTCAGCGGCGCCAACATCGCCGGCGCGACGTCCGCCCCCCTGCCGGAGGCGCATGCCGATGCGATCCCGGAGACGCCAGTTCCCCAGCAGGCCGATCCCATTGCCGAGCACGTCAAGGAGTGAACCATGCCACAAGAGACCACACTGCCACCCCAGCACCAGGCACAGCAGCCCGGCCGCGAACATGCCATGCAGCCGCAACCCGAGAGCGGGGCACGGGACTATGTGGGACACGGTCTGCTCACAGGCAAGACTGCCTTGATCACCGGGGGCGACAGCGGTATCGGCCGCGCCGTGGCCATTGCTTTTGCGCGCGAAGGCGCGGATGTGGCGGTGGCGTATCTGGAAGAACATGCGGATGCGCAGGAGACCGCGCGACTGGTAGAAGCGGCGGGGCGGCAATGCCTGCCGCTGCCCGGTGATCTCGGCATCCGCGCCCATGCGCAAGCGGTGGTGGAAACCACGCTGGCCAGCTTCGGACACATCGACATCCTGGTCAACAATGCCGCCGAACAGCACCCGCGCGAGGCGCTCGAGGACATCGACGAGGCCCAGCTGGAGGCAACATTTCGCACCAATGTCTTTGCGATGTTCCACGTCACGCAGGCGGCATTGCCAGGCATGTCTGCCGGCAGCGTGATCCTGAATACCACTTCGGTGACGGCTTATCGTGGCAGCAAGCATTTGCTTGACTATGCTGCTACCAAGGGGGCAATCGTGGCGTGGACGCGCTCGCTGGCGCTGCAGGTGGTGGAGCGCGGCATCCGTGTCAACGGCGTGGCGCCGGGCCCGATCTGGACTCCGCTGATCCCGTCGACCTTTCCGCCCGAGCATGTCGCTACCTTCGGCAAGGACACGCCGATGGGCCGTCCGGGCCAACCGGAAGAGGTGGCGGGGGGGTTCGTGTTCCTGGCATCCGAGGCGGCGAGTTATATCACTGGGCAGATTCTGCACATTAACGGCGGCGAGGTCATCAATGGGTAGCGGCGGTGCGTACGCCGTTGATCCAATGACTTGCCATTACCACTCAAGGAGCGTGACATGTCATCCCATCGACCCGTCCACACCGGACATGAACTGAGCCGCGCACGTGCACACGAGGGCGCACGCGGCGACCGTGCACCGACACCGAGCGGGCAGACCTTGCAGGAATTGATGCCCGACCTGCAGTTTCCGGCCACCCGCGAGGCGATTCTCGATTGCGCGCGGCGGCAGAATGTTGAGCGCCACCTGAGGGCTCAACTGGAACGCTTGCCGGACCAGCCGTATCCCGATGCCATCGACATCGCTCGTGCATTGAGCCAGGTTGGTTAAAGCCCGACCAGTGGCGGTGCATATCCGCACAGGCCATGGCCGGGATACATTGCTTCGAGCTCAGTGGATGCCTTGCGAAGGTTGCGAGATGTCCTTCAGCGCTTCGCTGGTGCCTTGGGCGTCATCGCTTTTCACGGCCAGGTCGCCGAGCGAGACCATGCCAACCAGCTGATGGTCGCGGTCCACGACAGGAATCCGCCGGACCTGGTGTTCGGCCATCTTGCGGCAGGCATCCTCGATGGCATCGTCCTCGGTACACCACAGCGGGTCGCTCGACATGGCGTCGCCCACCCGTGTCTTGGCAGGATCATGGCCGGCGGCGGTACAGCGCACCGTGATGTCGCGGTCGGTGACGATGCCTGTGAGGCGGCGACCATCGCATACCGGCAGGGACCCGACATCGAGCTGCTGCATCAGTTGCGCGGCCCGCTGGATCGACTCGTCGGTCGACAGGTACGCGGGCTTGGAACTCATGACATCGCGCAGGATGTGCGGTGTCGCGCCTGTCGTGTTCGTCGTGCGTGAGTTGCTTGAAGCATGTGGTTGCTGTTTCATGGCGGATCCTCCGGAATCGTTCGGGTGGGTCGGGGAGCGGTGATGGCGCAGCGCATGTGCGGGAAAGCAGAAGCGTGCAGTATGGTCTTGCAGCCTCATGCAATCCTTACGCGGCGATGCAAAAAATGCCATGTCGCCATGCCGGATACGCGCCTTGCGGCGCGACGGTCGACACAAAACAGAAAAAAGCGAAAACGATGCCAGTGTGATTGCCGTCTGCCAGGCTCCGGCAAGCGGGCAGTCGGGTCAGGCGCGCCGCAGGTCCAGCGTCAGGTAGTGATCGACCGCGCGGGACAGCGCCCAGTTCGCGGCCGCGGTGCGGACAGTATTGCGTGTGCCATGGAAGCGGACGGTTTCGGAAAATGCATGGGTTTGGTCACCCAGGTGGAACAGCCAGGCGAAGCATTGGGTGCCCGCGGGGGTCGGTCCGTCGCCATTGCCGTCGGCAACGCCGGTGTTGGCAATCGCCAGCGTGACATCGGCCAGCGCCATGACGCCGCGGGCCATGGCGCATGACACAGGTTCGCTGGTGAGTCCGTGCCGGGCGATGAGGTCAGGCGCAACGCCGAGCAGGCCGGTCTTGACGGCGGGAGCATAGGCAACGATTGCGCATTGCAGGACCGAGCCACAGCCTGGCACATCGGCAATGCGCGCGGCAATCAGCCCGGCGGTACACGATTCGGCGGTGGCAAGGCGCAGGCGGTGGGAGGCGAAGAAGTGGGCGATGTCGTGCAAGGATCGCATGGCAGCAGGCATGGAGACGGCGAGAAGATGGAAACATCGAACGAGGTGCTTCCGGCCTCGCATGTTTCATGCCTGTGTCCCCGGCCTCTGCCCGGGACTCACTCGCCGCTTACGCAGAAAAATGTTCCAGCCGATAGCCGTGCGAGAACACGGGAGAGATGCGCAGTCCGTTCTGCGGCCGAAAGCCGAGCTTGCTGCGCAGGGCGGAAAGGCAGGATTCGAGTCCCACCGGACGCGGGCTGTACATGGCGATGGTCGCCTCGAACGTGGCACGGGGCACGATGCGCCCGAAGTTGCTGAGCAGGAGGCGCGCGACTTCGTACTCCACGCGATCGAGATCCACCGCCGTGCCGTGCAGCGTGATGTACGGCTGTTCTGGCTGGAGGCGATAGCCGTCGACCTCGATGGGCGTGCCAGCCGGCGGAGGGAATGGCGGTCGCGTCAGCAGGGCTGCGATGCGGGCGAGCAGGACAGTGGGGCGGATGGGCTTCACCAGATAATCATCTGCACCGGCGGCGAGCCCACTGATGATGTCTTCCTCGAGCGAGCGGCTGGTCACGAACATGAGCGGTAGCGCCGGGTCGTCGCGCCGGATGTACTCGACCACGTCCCGACCCGACATGCCGGGCAGCTCCCAGTCGACCAGCAGCAGCGCGCATTGCCGATGCAGTCCCGCCGCCAGCAGGCTTTCGCCGGATGGCACGGCACTGCAGCGGTATCTGGCGCCGCCGAGAATCTGCTGGACCCAGAGTGTCTGGGCAGGATCGTCTTCGAGAAGGACAATGTGCGCGGCGTCAACGCTCACGAGTGGTGCGGCTCCTGTTCAGTGTCCGCGTGCCGGGGGCGATGTGTGCCGGACGCAGCGGTGCAAAAGGCATGGGCCGCATACAGAGTATCAGGAATCGTGGAACTGTACGTACTGCATCCGGATCAGGGCCGCCATCCTGTTGGCCACGGCGGCCGGCGTGTAGTAGTAGCGCACGCTACCGAGAATCATGCAGAAGTAGCAGCGCCGTCCCACTTGCCGCCGCACCTGGGTCGGCGCGCTGCCGAGGTCCTCGGACAGCACGGTTTCGACCTTGCGGATAAAGATCACCATGGGCGCCAGCAGCAGGCCCGCGGCAAGCATGGCGGAAAGCGTCAGCAACACAATATACAGCGTATCCATACGACCCCCAGACGAAAGAGTCCCGTACTCAAGAAAAACGCCGTGGCCGCGCATCGCGCGGAGTCTGGCGTACTGTACTGCGCCTCGTTATCTTCGTTATGTCAGGACCGGGCCATCTGGGGTTGCCGTGGGGGCCGGGTTCCCTATTCGAAGTTATAGGCATACGCCGCATTCAGGCGCGGCGAACGTCTCGAGGTAACGCTTGGCAGATCGCCCACCGGCTGTGCCACGCCGAGGTCGAGCTGGTAGTGCTTGCTGTCCGAGATGCGCACGCCCACGCCCACCGACGCGATACGCGTCGAGAATCCGCCGGGCCCGTTGATGTAGGCACGTGCGGTGTCGGCCAGCACGTAGGGCTGCACCATGCGGACATAGGTGTAGGGCAAGGGAATGCGCTTGTTGATTTCGATCGACAGCCCCCAGCCCTTGTCGCCGGCGATGTCCCCGGCGCGATAGCCCATACCGAAGAAGCGCCCGCCGAAGCTCATCTGCTCCGAGCTGGGGAGTGGATCCCGACTGTACTGAACCGCACCTGACAGCACTATCCCGAAATCGGAGGACAGCGCGTGTGCTTGCGTGATGGTCAGCCGTGTGCGGAAAAACTCGAGTTCCGCGCCGGAATTCCGCTTGCGTGCGCCCAGGGCGTCAACGCCCTTGTACAGGCCGAGCGTGACGGAGCGGGACAGCTTTTCGCGATTCTCGTTGTAGCTGGCTTCGGCGTGCACCACGCGCGAATCGGTGGTGATTTCCGCGCGCGCGCCAGTGCCGCGCTGTGTGAAGCGTTCGAAAGTATTGGCGCCGTAGACGCCACCGGTCAGCGTGAGATCCTGCTGGTTGTTGAGCAGTACCGGATAGCTGAGCGCGGCGCCGACGCGCTGGGTTTCCGTGCGGTAACGCTCTTCGAAGCCGATCGACTGCAGCCATGGGCTGCGCGGGGACCCCTTGAAGGCAGAGGCGTTGACCTGCAGTTTCATGCCTTCCGTGCCGATCGGCTGGGCGACGCTGAGGGCGTAATACGATTCCTTGTCGGGGCCGCGCGGGAACAGGGCGGAGGCGGTAACCTGCTCGGCCAGCGGCGTCAGCCCCTGCGCCGTGGCCGTGGCGATGGCGCGCACGCCGGGATCGCGGAATTCCGCCGCGACATTGAAGCTGTAGGGTTTGCGCTTGACTTCCAGCACCATCTCGCTGGCCCCGTCGGTTGCGCGTGGCGGGTGGACGGTGGCCGCCACGCTCATGCCCGGCAGCAGGCCGAGGACGCGCGTATACCGCTCGAAGTCGTCGCGGCGCAATGGCTTGCTGCGCTGCAGGACAGCCGCGATCTCGCGGATCTTGTCCTCCGAACGCCCGGCATTGCCGTTGACCGTCACCTTGTCCACATAACCTTCCACGACGGTGATCAGGACGATGCCCTGATCGAAATTCTGCGCCGGCACGAACGCGAACGACAGAGGATAGCCGGCATCCTGGTACATCTGGGTCACCGTCGCCGCCTGCTTGATCAGGTCGCCAATGGTGACCTCGCGGCCCGCCATCGGGGCAAACTGCGCGGCAACCTTGTCGAAGGGTAGCGATTGCACGCCTTCGATACGGAAGCGGGTCGGCGTGAGACGTGTGTTCAGTTGCTGTTGCAGCGCCGGCGTCGGCCGCTGGATCTGGACATCGATCCCCGGGGCGAGCGCTGGCGTGGGGCGTGCGGCGGGCAGTGTGTCGGCAGGGTTGCCGACCGCCGGCGATGGCGGCCTGGCGAGCTGTGCGTGTGCCGAACCTGCTGTCAGTGCCATGGCCAGCGCGATGCTCGCGCCATGGCTGTTCCCCCGTGTGAAACCCACGTCTATCTCCCGTTTGCTTTCAACTGTTCATCCTGGCCGGATCTTTGTCCGGTTCAGGCTGCGCAGCAGGCCTGTGGGCCCGCTGCGCGTGGGTGGATCAGCGACGTCCGAGCAGGCCGCCCACCAGGCCGGTTACCGGGGCCAGCAGCCCGCCGGTAGTCGTGCCCGTGCCACCGGTCGTACCGCCTGTGGCACCCCCGGTCACGCCCCCGACCAGATTGGTGACAGGCGCCAGAACACCACCGTTGGCGCCGCCGGCTGCGCCCGTCAAGCCGCCCACCAGGTTGGTGACAGGTGCGAGCACGCCGCCATTCGTACCGCCTGTCAGGCCGCCGACCAGGTTGGTCACTGGGGCCAGTGCACCGCCATTGGCGCCGCCTGTGGCGCTCGTCAGCCCGCTGACGAGACCCGTGACCGGGGCCAGCAGGCCGCCGTTGGCGCCACTACCGCCAGCCAGGCCGCCAGTCAGGCCGCCCACCAGGCCGGTGACAGGTGCCAGCAAGCCCCCATTGGCGCTACCGTTCCCGCCGCCGAGCAGACCGCCGACGACATTGCCGCTACCCGGCTGACCATTCAGCAGGCCGCCCAGGGTCTGCACCGCAACGCCCGTGGCAGACACCGGATCGCCTAGCTCGGCGGCCACCGGTGCGCCGGAAGTCGTCAGCGTCTTGCCGAGCGAGTTGACCACCCCGCCCGCCTGCTGGAGCAGCCCGTTTACCGGCTGACCCAGACCGGTCGCCGCGCCGAGCTGCTGCGTGGTATCGGTCAGCGTCGTGGTAATCGGAACAATTGTCTTGCTAAGCGAAGACGTCAGTTGTTCCACCGGACCGGTACCGACCACCTGGGCGAGCGTGCTACCCGCGCTCGATACGGTTTCCCCCACGCCGACGACCAAGCCACCCACCGGCGAGGTCACCGCATTCAGCGGTGCGAGCGGGCCGGTGCCCACCGACTGCACCAGCTTACCGGCACTGGTCACGATATTGCCGGTGTCGTTGACCCCGCCGCCCACTACGCCGGTGAGCGTGACGCCCACAGGGTTCTCGATCACGCCAATTTGTCCAAGACCGTCTTTCAATGCATCGCCGACGCCCGCCACGGTCTGGCCCGTCGACGAGACGACGCCGCCGAGTGCGGCGGTGGTCTGCGGCGAGACGATCGGCAAGGCGGTAGTACCCAGGGTGCTACCGGCATCGGAAATGGCTTTGCCGGTTTCCGAAACAACATTACCGAGCGCGCCGGTGGTTTCCCCCAAGGGAGTCGGCTTTTTATTATCCGGGTTATCTCCACCGCAATTAGTGGTACAGCCGGGCGGCGGCATGCTCGGGGTGTTATCACCGCCCCCAATACTACCGGAGCCGCTGCCGCTCGAGCAACCCGCAAACAATACCAGAGAAGCCAGTGCCGCAGAAGCGGTGGCAGAAAGGCCGAATTTTTTTTGAGTTTTACCCATGATAGTCCCCGTTGTTAAAAAGAGATGCTTCCGTAGAACACCTTTTTGGCGGAATGCAGGGGACGATCTGCAAACGCTGTGCCAGCAATTTAACGACGTTACAAATTTCGGAAAATGCTGGAAATCGGGGGTGGAATAACCATGTCGAAGCTAATGTGGGCGCGGCCTGGCCGGTAATCTGGATTTCAGGGAGGTCGGACATATTGCAGGACTTTTTTCTCCTGGAGCGTTACGAAGATGTTTCGTGTTACGTAACGTGGGGTAACAAAAGTGATCTTTGAACATCCCCTCGGCAAGCCCTCGACATTGTGCGGGGGTTGGCGAGATCAGAAATAAAAGTCTTTTAAATCAATGAACTAGATAAGAATACAGAAATAAGAATTTTTAAAATCTGATCTTCAAGATATTTTTATCAGAGCGCTGACGCCCTTTCCGAGCCAACTTGGTAGCCTGGCCCACATTTTGCTGTGAAAGCCGGCGATGCAAGTTTCCTGTGATATTGCGCTGCGGGAAAAGAAATACCCAACGAGAGTGGGGTATTTCCTTGTATGGATGAGCTGCTCTTCGGTTTGCAGGCACGTGGGTGCGTCCCGTCGCCCACGTGCCTTTTTATTTATTCGGGATTGCACAGGCATATGTGATCACATACATAACCGCGAATGCGGGTTTACCACGTCAGCTATCTATTTTATCCCTCTAAAGTAGGGTGTGGCGCGCAACAGGGGGTTGTCAAACGACTAAGAGGCAGTATTATTTAAAAAAATATAAAAATTCGGGAAGGTGGAAAAAAGTTCACCACGCTTCCCGATCTGCTGTACTTGCGCGTTTTCGTCCGCAATAGGCGGGCCTTTCTTGCCGTTGGCTGCTATCTAAATCGGGGGTTTATCATGAAAAAAGCCGTGTCGGAGTTTCTGCGTCGTGACGAAGGCGCAAGTGCTGTCGAGTATGGCCTGATCGCAGGCCTGATTGCTGCGGTGATTATTACTGCCGTTAGCGGTATCGGTACGCAGCTGCTGGCCAAGTTCAATGCGATCCTGGTGGCACTGGGCGGGACAGCTTCGTAAGTCCCGGCACATCTCTCGCAAGTCGCTTCAACATGTTGGCCTGGACGCAGGCGGCAACAGCCGCCTGCGCGCTTGCTGCGATCTGGTATGACGTCCGATACCGGCGTGCCCCGAACGGCCTGGTGCTGCTGACCGCTGCGCTGGCGGCATTGCTGCTGTTCGTCAGCCAGCCGCTCTGGCCCGGTCTGACATGGCATATGGCGGTACTTTCCGCCTTGGTCGGCCTGGCCGTGTTCGCGTTGTTCTATGCGCTCGGCTGGATGGGTGCGGGAGACGCCAAGTTTTTTGCCGTCACGGGTCTGCTGGCCGGACCGGTTGGTCTGGGTATCGTCTGGGTCGTGGCATCCTTGCTCGGCGGGCTCCATGCGCTGGCGATTACGCTGGGGGGGCGCACGCTCCAGGCGGCGCGCGGGCGCGGCATACCGTACGCCGCCTACATGGGCTGCGGCATCTTGTTGTTGTTGTGGCTGCGGCCCGGGATCGAGGCCGCACAACATTGATCGAACCGATTTGAACGGGCCGAACAGAAACGCATAAGGGGGCACCGCGTGATCACGCGACGACGGGAAGCCGCCACTGGGGTATTTGCCTGGCAACACCGCCACCAGCGCGGCATTGCTGCACTGGAACTGGCATTGGCGTTGCCGGTCCTGCTGGCCGTGGTGCTCGGCATCATTTTCTATGGGCTGGTGTTCGTCATTCAGCAGGCGCTGACCATGGCTGCCATGGAGGGGTCGCGCGCGGCCCTGCAGTTCCAGCCGACGTTGACGGCGCGCGTCAGCGCCGCCGAAGCCACGGCACGTGGAGCGTTGCCGCCGTTCATCAGCAACCGCATGGCCAGCGGCGATGTGGCGGCCACGTCCGCCCCATGCACTGCACCGGCCGGATTCCAATGTGTGACCGTCCAGCTGCGATTCAACCTGACCGGCGGCGCCACGCCATTCCTGCCCAATATTGTTTTCGTTCCCTTGCCGGCGCAATTGCAGGCCAGGGCTACCAGCCAGCTCGGCACCGATTAACCGTACATGGCGCCCGCCAGCATGGGGCTGGCGCCGCACCCTGATTGACGACAACTACCATGACCAGCCAGCACATCAAGATCATCGCCGCCGTCCTGCTGTTCTTCGCTGCCCTCCTGGGTTTCGGCGCGTGGTACGCCGCGCGCGCGCCCAAGCCTGCCGCCAGCGCCGCACCGCAGACGGCGAACCAGCACCATGCGGTGGTTGTGACGGTGGAGGCGCTGCCGGCGGGCGTGCCCATTACCGCCAGCCAGTTGAAGCTGGTCGAGTTGCCGATCCGTCCTGAAGGTTCTTTTGCGCAGGTCACCGAGGTGGTCGGGCGGGCGCCAGTCGTGAGCCTGGGCGTTGGCGTGCCGCTGATCGACGCGCAACTCGCCACGGGACTGGCAACACAGGTGGAAGAGGGCCAGCGCGCCGTGGCAGTGAATGTCGATGAAATGATCGGGGTGGGCAATCGCATCGCGCCCGGGGATTTCGTCGATGTGTTCTTCCTGCTCAAGCGCGATGACCGGGAGATTGCCGGCACGCAGGCGCGTCTGCTGCTTTCCCGCCTACGGGTACTGACGTATGGCCCGCAGTCCATCAGCCAGGCGGCGTCGCAACCGCCGGACGGCGCGGCAGGGCGGCGCGCCGAGCCTATCCGCACGGCCGTGCTGGCGGTGCCGGTCGATGACGTCAACGAACTATTGGTTGCGCAGCAGGCCGGCCATCTGATGCTGGCCTTGCGCAATCCGGCGGATGCGGCCGAGCCCACTGCCGGGCGCTTTGCGCCACCGTCGCCTGTCCGGACCCCGGTCGCCGGGCAACCGCCGTCGCGCGAGCCACTTGACAGGGCAGCCGCAGGCGTGGCGCTCGTCGGCATGGCCGGCTCGGTTGCCACACGCAGCGTCGTGCCGCCGGTCGCACCGGTCGCGCCGGCTGTGCGGCCGACCGGCACCGCACCATCCGCCGCAACGATCGAAGTCATCCGCGCAGGCAAGCGGAGTGTTGAATGACTCGATCTGCCCGACCGTCGTTTCCATGTGAACCCGTCACCATGCTCATGAAAGTTCTACGGCTCATTGCTTGTACTGCCTGCCTCGTCTCTGCCGCCGCCATGGCGCAGCCCGCCGCCACGGAACGCGCGCCGCAGAACGTCAGCCTGCTCACCGGCGCGCAGCAGACACTGAACCTGGGGCGGCCGCTAGAACGCGTGGCGATCGGTAATCCCGAAGTCGCGGATGCCTTGCTGCTCAAGAACGGTGGCGTGACGAGCAGCCTGCTGCTGGTCGGCAAGAAGACGGGCGATACCAGCGTGATTGTCTGGCCGCGCGGCGGCGCGCCGCTGCAGTATCAGGTGCGCGTAGATGGCGCGGCGCCGATCGCCGCGAGCAACACCGTACAGGTGGACGTGAAGGTGGTGGAGTTCAGCAAGACCGTGCTGAAAGAAGCCGGATTCAACCTGTTTCTCAGCCGCTCGGGTTTTGCCTTCGGCAGCTTTGCGCCAGGCAGCCTGCGCAGCTATGAGATGTCCGGCGCGCCGGCTCGCAGACCGTCCCTGTCGGTCGACACGACTTCCCCCATCAGCAGCGCCTTCAATCTGGTGGCAGGCATCAGCGGCGGTATCTTCAGCAACCTGAGCCTGCTGGAGGCGAACGGCATGGCACGCGTGCTGGCGGAGCCAACGCTGGTTGCGCTGTCCGGCCAGAACGCGACCTTCCTCGCGGGCGGCGAGATTCCGATTCCCGTGCCGCAGGCCTTCGGCACCACCACCATCGAATACAAGCAGTTCGGTATTGGCCTGACAGTGACGCCAACCGTGCTCGGGCCCAACCGGATCGCCCTCAAGGTCGCGCCCGAGGCCAGCGACCTTGATGCAACGCGCGGCATCGTGCTGAACGGAGCGTCCGTCCCTGCCATCATCACCCGCCGCGCCGACACCACGGTTGAGCTGGGCGATGGAGAGAGCTTCATCATCGGCGGGCTGGTGAGCCGCAATACGCTCTCGAACGTCGACAAGGTGCCGCTGCTGGGCGATCTGCCGATCCTCGGTACGTTTTTCAAGCGTCTCAATTTTCATCAGGAAGACCGCGAGCTGATGATCGTGGTGACGCCGCACCTGGTCAAGCCAATCGCGCGCGACGCCCCGGTGATGCGCGCGCTGCCGGGCGACGGCAAGACGACGGCCGAGCCGTGGACGTGGCGGACCTTCGTCCTCGGCGGGGCCGCGCAGGAAGCCGCCCCGGGATTTTCTCGATAAGAGGCGCAGTTCCATATGAAAGTCCCTGCCTTTCTCCTGAACACGGCGTCCTCCGAGCTGCGGGCCTGGCTCGGGACGACGCTGCATGATCTCGGCACGCTCGCGGTATGCCCCGGCACGGCGGAGTTTGTCGAACAGGTCAGCGTGGTCAATCCCCGCGTAGTGTTCCTGTCTTTCATGGATGCCCAGGCCGACGAGTCGGCGCAGCTTGCCGAGCGCCTCCTGGCCCTGTATCCCGACCTGCCGCTGATTGCCGTGGGCACGACGCAGGATGCCAGCATGGTGGTGCGCGCCATGCGTTGCGGCGCGCGCGACTTCATCGATATCGGCGGCGCGCCGGCCGATGCCGTGCAGGCCGTCCGGCGGGTGTCCCACGAGGCGGAAAAAACCGAGCCCGGACGCAGTGGCCGCGTGACCGCGATCATCGGCGCGCGCGTGGGCGTGGGCACCACCACGCTGGCGATCAACCTCGCGGTGCACATGCGCCGCCAGCTGCGTCGCCAGGGCGATGACGAACTGCTGCTCATGGACATGGGGTTGCCGGCGCGCGACGGTTCTTTGGACATGAATCTGTCGCCCAATTTCAGTTTCGCCGATGCCGTGCGCAATGTGCGGCGTTTCGACAAGGTGTTTGCGCAGACCGCGCTGGCACGGCATGGCAGCGGTGTCGCCGTGCTGCCGCTGCCAGCCGCGCTGGCCGACATGAAGGACGTGTCCTATGCGGAGGCGCTCGGGCTGATGAATCGCCTGCGCAGCTTCTTCGAGCGGCAGATTGTCGATCTGGGCGGATTCAATAATATGGATTTCACGGCCCACCTGCTCAAGGCAGCCGATGAAGTCCTGCTCGTGGCGGACCAGAGCGTGGGCGCCATCGTTTCCGCGGCGGAGCTGTTGCAGGAGCTCAAGAAGCGGGAAGTTGAAACCAACGGGATTCACCTTGTCATCTCGAAATATGACGCGCGGCTGGGCGTCGATGCCGCGGCAATTGCCGAGCGGCTGGAGCTGCGCTCCGTTCTTACCGTTCCCGACCGGCGCGAAGCGTTGACGCTTTCGGCTAACCAGGGCGCGGTGCTGGCGGAACAGGCGCCGGCCGATCCGTATGTCCGGGCCCTGAATCCCCTGTGTGCGGCGCTTGGCTATCGCATGGCGGAAACACGGGAAGGACTGAAGGCCAAACTGTCGCGCCATCTGCCCAACCTGCTGCGCCAATCCTTCTCCGGAAACTGATGTATGAATCCGCCCATTGAATTTGCCGACCAGGGCCCGCCCTCCACATCCTTTGCGGCGACGCAGGAATTCCAGGACATCAAGGAGTCCGCGCACGAGCACCTGCTGACACGCGTGGAAGAGCTCGGGGCCGAGTTTGGACGCTGGTCCGCCGCTGCCATCAAGCGTTTCGTCGACCTTGAGGTGGAAGGCTATATCCGCCTCAAGCGCATTCCGGTGAACGAGGCGGAGATCCGCCAGGTCGCCGAAGCGCTGACCAAGGAGCTGGCGGGTTTCGGCCCGATCGAGGACCTGCTGAACGATGCGGCGGTCGAGGACATTCTTGTCAATGGCCATCTCGACGTGTACGTGTCGCGCTTCGGGCGACTCGAGCGCATGCCCGTGCGCTTTACCGATCAAGGCCACCTGCTACGTATCGTGCGCCGCATCCTGGCACCGATCGGCCGGCGGCTCGACGAATCGAACCCGATGGTCGATGCGCGCCTGCCGGACGGCGGCCGCATCAACGTCATCATTCCGCCGCTGGCCTTGCAGGGTCCCATCGTCTCGATCCGCAAGTTCCGCAAGGATCCACTGCGGCCAGAAGACCTGCTTTCGCTTGGCACCATGAATGCCGAGATTGCCGAGTTGCTCGAGGCGGCGGTCAAGGCGCGCTGCAATATCCTCGTCAGCGGCGGCACCAGTTCGGGCAAGACGTCCCTGCTCAACGCCCTGGCCACGCACGTGCCGGACACGGAGCGCGTCATCACCATCGAAGACACCGCCGAGCTGTCGCTCAACCATCCCCATGTGGTGCGTCTCGAAAGCCGGCCTGGCGGCTTCGAGGGCACGGGCGTCGTGTCGATCCGCGACCTGCTGCGCAACAGCCTGCGCATGCGGCCGGACCGCATCATCGTCGGCGAAGTGCGCGGCGGCGAGGTGCTGGAAATGCTGCAGGCCATGAGCACAGGGCACGACGGCTCGATGGGCACGATCCACGCCAGTTCGCCGCGCGAATGCCTGTACCGGCTGGAAATGCTGGCCGGCTTCGCCGGTTTCCAGGGCAGCGAGGTCAGCCTGCGCCGGCAGATCGCCAACGCCATCGATTTCATCGTACAGATCGGCCGCCTGTCGAGCGGCAAGCGCCGCATCCTGTCGGTCACCGAGATCACTGGCTTGGGCGACAACATCGTGTCGATGCAGGAACTGTATCGCTACGAACCGCTCATCAATGCCGATGGCGAGGAGATGGACCGCTGGACATCGCTCGGCATCAAGCCGCATTCGCCCAAGCTGGCGCGCATGCGTCCCACCACCTCCATGTTCGATACGCGCTTCGATGTCTAGTATCGCCATGCTCCTCTTCGGCGGCGTGCTGTTCCTCTCCGGTGCGGCACTGTGGCTGTTGGCGGTGGCGCGCACGCGCATGGCGCGCGAGCAGGCCAGCGCCTTCATCGACGAGCAGGCGCGCGCCGTGCAGGCGCGTTATACAGAGACGCCGGTACCGCAGCGCAAGGCCGTGCCGGACATCATGCGCGCCTGGCACGATCTGCTGGCCCGCGCGGACATCGTGCCGGGACGGCGCTTCTACCTGCTGAGCGCCGCGCCGCTCGCGCTGGTGATCTTGCTCGCATGGTGGATGGGCGGCGGACTGGCGGCAGTGGTGACGCTGCTGCTCGGATTGCTGATTGCGCTGTTCTGGATCTGGAAGCGCGCCGACCGTAGCGGCGTACGCCTGCGGCTGCAGCTTCCGACCTTTCTCGATGGCGTGCTGCGCATGATCACCATCGGCAGCAGCATCCCCGCCGCCTTCCAGAGTGCCGCCACTGCGACCGAAGCGCCGCTGCGCACCTGCCTGGCAAAGGTCGTCCAGTTGCAGCGCGCCGGCACCGACCTGGACCAGGCCATGTTCCAGATTGCGCGCCAGTACCGCATTGAGGAACTGGTACTGCTGGCGGCCGTGCTGCGCATGTCGCAGCGCTATGGCGGCCGCGCCGACATCGTCATGGAACGTACCGCCGCCTTCATGCGCGATCGCGAACAGGCGCAGCGCGACCTGCTCGCGCTCTCGTCGGAAACCCGCCTGTCGGCCTGGGTGCTGGGCCTGCTGCCGGTCATCCTGTGCGGCTTTATCATCCTTTCCAATCCCGGCTACGTGTTCTCGATGTGGGCCGATCCCACCGGACGCACGCTACTCTGTGGCGCAGTCGGTTTGCAGGTGCTGGGAGCGGCGCTGCTCTATCGTCTCAGCAGGGCGGTGTGACCATGAGTGCGACGCTTGCCTGGTTGAGCCTGATTTTCCTGAGCGCCGCGGGTGGCCTGCTGCTGGGCATGTGGCTCGTGCCCATCCTGCGCAGGCGACGTGTGGCACGCACGCTCGACAGCGCCCTGGCGCGCCAGGGCGGCGCGGAAGCAGACATGCCGCAGCGCGCGCAGACCCTTAACCAATCGGTCTCACGTCTTGGGGAACGGTTGGGTGAGCGGGTCGGCGCGCACTGGATCGATAGCCGCATCGGGCATCACCTGGTGACCGCGGAGGATGTGCAGCTGCTGCACAGCGCCGGCTTCTACGGGCCCCGCCCTCGCGCTACCTTTGCTGCCATCCGCGCATTGTTGCCGTTGCTGCTGATGATGCTGGCGCTGCTGTTCGAGGCAGGGTCCGGGCAGCGGCTGTTGCTGGCATTCAGCGGCTTCGCCGTTGGCTTTCTGCTGCCCAAGTGGCTGTTGCGCCAGCGCGTGGTGCGGCGCACGCGTGCGGTGGAAGAGGAATTGCCGATCCTGGTGGATCTGCTGCGCCTGCTGCAGGGCGTGGGTCTCAGCATCGACCAGAGCTTGCAGGTGATCGCCACCGAGTTCAGCCCGATGCTGCGCGTGCTGGGGCCGGAACTGACGCGCGCCAACCAGCAATTCGCGAGTGGCCGTACGCGCGAGGCAACTCTGCAGCGCCTGGCAGCATTGTTCGCAGACGAGGACCTGAAAAGCCTCATGCAGATGCTGATGCAGGTCGACAAGTTTGGCGGCGCGGTCCAGGAGCCGCTGCGGCTGTTCGGCACGCGGCTTCAGGAAACGCGGCGCGCGCGGCTGAAAGACCGTGTCGGGAAGCTGACCGTCAAGATGACCCTGGTGATGATTGTGACGCTGCTGCCGGCCATCCTGATCGTCACTGCTGGCCCTGGTTTCCTGAGCGTGCTGCGGGCGCTGGGAGGATAGCGGGATGAAAGTGCGGAGAATGACCATGACGACACCCTGGCTGGGAACCGCATGCCTGGCGCTGCTGCTGGGCGGCTGCGGCAGCCTGCTGACGACCAATGACCTGCAGAGCCGCCAGGCCGACGCCGAAATCGAGATGGCCAAGCGCCGCCTGGCGAGCGAGCGTGCCGAGATCGACAACCCGGCGATGTACCGCGCGTTGATCGAGAAGATGCAGACCGAAGGCCTGTACTTTGCCTCGCTGGCCCATATCGATGCCTATGAGCAGCGCTTTGGCATGACCGACGAACTGGCCCTGCGGCGCGCCGATGCGCAGCGTGCGACGGGCCAGGATGCCCTGGCGGACGCCGGCTACCGCAAGTTGCTGGCCTCGCCGGTGGCGGCGCAGGCGTGGCACGGGCTTGGACTGCTGGCCGGCGGCAACGGTCGTTTCCCCGAAGCCATCACGGCGTTGCGTGAAGCCGCCCAGCGCGATCCGACCAATGCGTTGATGTCCAGTGACCTCGGTTATGCGCTGATGCGCAGCGGCGCGGTCGAAGCGGCGCGTGTGCCGGTGCTGCGTGCCGGAGAACTGGCGCCGCAGAATCGCAACGTCCTGAGCAATATCGCACTGTATCTGCTGGCCAGCGGTGACGCGCCGCGCGCCGAGGCCATGATGCAGCAGCTCGCCTTTCCCGAGACCACACAGCAGGCCGTGCGCCGCGATGCGCTGGCGATCCGGCTGGCCGGGCAACGTGCACCCGCTGCATCGGCCGTCCCGGATGGCGGCGGCAAGGCACCGGCCGTGTCCGGCCCGGGCGTGGCCGGCAAGCAGCAGGGTCGCGTGCTGGAGCGGTTCGCCGCCGGCATGCCGCATGCACAGCCCCAGTAACCGAACGGCATGGAGATCATCCGATGGCATATCTATCCTACCCATCTTTCCTGCGGCGCCAGGCTTGCAGCATCCTGCTGGCGGGGCTTGCCACCCTCTGCGTGCCTGTGGCCGCGTGGGCCGAGCAGGCCTTGACGCCGCCCGTGGGCGAGACCACGCGCGCCGCGCTGGCCGTCCAGCGCAACGGCACCCAGGCCGGCCAGCCGGTGCAGGTCAGTGGCGAACAGGCGGCACTCAGCCGCAAACGTTATCTCGACAGCTTCTCGCATCCGATTCCGCCGACCTTCCAGTCGACCGCCGCGGGTGCGGGCGGCATGCCCAATTCCAGCCAGGGCAACGCGCGGCGATGAGATTCCAGGGCCGACCCCTTCGTGCGGTTCGGCGTACCGCCCAGCGCGGCGCGACGGCCGTGATGGCGGCGCTCGTGACCAGTACGGTGGCCCTCACGGCCCTGGTGTCGGTGGATGTCGGCTACCTGTTTTTCCAGCAGCGCAAGCTCCAGAATATTGCAGACATGGCGGCCATGGCCGCCGTACAGAGTATCCCCGGCCGTGTGAGTGTGGCTGCGGCCAGCGCCGCCGCCAACGGGTTCGTGGCGGCCGGCGCGGCGGATCGTGTCACGCCGACCGCAGGCTACTGGGATCCTGCACTGACGCCGACGGCGCCGCACTTCAGCAGCATCGTTCCCGCCACCGCGGTGGCCAACGCCGTGCAAGTCGAGGCGCGGAAGGAAAACGGCACGTTCTTCGCCGGCGTGATCGCCGCGCTGAGTGGCAACAGCCGGCCGCTCCTGCACGCCACGGCGATTGCCCGCGTGGATACCACCCTCGGCTTTTCGCTCGGAACCGGCGTAGCGCGTCTTTCCGATGCGGGGCCGTTGAACCGCACGCTGTCAGCCTTGCTGGGCACGACAGTTAATCTCGATCTGGCGTCGTACCAGGGTCTCGCGGACAGCGCGATCAGGCTCGGCGACCTGATGACCGAACTGGGGGTAGGCACGGTCGATGACCTGATCAACCTGGACGCCCGATTGCCACGCCTGCTCGATGCCGCGCTGACGGTTGCCGCGCGGGAGAATCTGCTGCGCGGCTCGCTGGCCACGGCCGGTGCGGCGTCAGCCCTGGCTGGAGGCGTGCGCGACCTCGCGGTGCGCGTTGCCACCAACGCGGGCGACAGCGCCGCCAGCGTCCTGTCGATTGCTGCGCTGCTCGGTAACAAGGAGTCGGCTGCCGATGCCGCCATCAATCTGCTCGATCTGCTCACCACCGCGGCGCAGGTCGCGAATGCGAGGGCCGGTATCCAGATCGACAACCTGGGTATCGACCTGGGGCCGCTGGCCTCGGTAATGGTCAGCACCCGCATTGTCACGCCGCCGGTGATGGCCATCGGTCCAGCGGGCAAGGTCCAGATCGGGCCACGCGCCGGTCAATGGTATGCCGTTGCGCACTCCGCCGCGGCACGCGTGCGACTGGTGATCAAGGTGCTCAACGTCGGAGTTGCGGGCGTCACGCTACCCGTCGAGATCGAGGTCGCACCGGGCACGGCCTGGGCGGCGGATGCGCAGTGTGCGGTGCCGCGTACCAACTCAAGCGTCAGTATCGGCGTCGATACCGGGATTGCCACGGCCTGTATCGCACAACTGCCGGCCATCGGCACGACCTACACATGTTCGGCGCTGCCCAAGGCACGTATCCTCACTTTGCTGATCGCTGGCATTGACGCCAAGATCAGTTTGCCGTTGACTGCCACGACGCAGACCGTCACGTTCTCCGGCAGCGAAATTGGCACGACCAAGACCGTTGGTACGAACGGCGTTGGTCAGGCGCTGGCGAATGCGCTGTTCGGGTCGGGTTCGGTCGCGCTCGACGTCGTCGCGCTGGGTATTCCGCTGCCGCTAGTGGGCGATGTGATCGGCACGGTGCTGCGCCCGGCGCTGTATCCCGTCCTGCTGGCGCTCGATCCGATCCTGCAGCCCGTGCTGGCGCTGCTGGGCGTGCAGATTGGCATCAGCGATGTGAAGCTGGAGTCCATCTCCTGCAACCGGCCGGTGCTGGTGTTCTGAGAACCGTTTTATTGATGATGTTGAAAGGACATGAAAGCTGATCGCTTGGCTTACGAAGCGCTGGAACTCTACGTGTGGGAAGGCAAGCACGATATCGCCGATCGTGTGGCGCGCTTCATGGCGCCGTTCGGCGTCGAGGTCATTCGCGCTGGCGGCATCGATTTCCTGCCGCCCGAACCACGCCTGAAACCGAGCGTGGCGGTGATCAGCGTATCGGTCATCGACCAGGGCAACTTCACCGCGCTCGACTGGGAAGGCGCGCAAGGCATGCCGGTGATCTGGGTTGCCCAGCCGCAGCGCAATGTCGATCCGGGCCGTTATCCGCCGGAATATGCGCATATCCTCCAGCACGATTTCACGGGCGCCGACCTGCAGGCGCAGTTACGCAAGCTGCTGCCGGACCTGAACGCGCCCGCGCCCGAAAAGCCGCAGAACGATCTCGTGGCCGCGTCGCCTGCCATGCGCGATCTGCTGGAAAGCGTCGATACCTTCGCTGATTGCGACAGCTCAGTGATGCTGTATGGCGAAACGGGTGTCGGCAAGGAGCGCATTGCCCGGCTGTTTCATGAGCGTAACCGTACGTATGGCACAGGTCCCTTCGTGGGCGTGAATTGCGGTGCGATTCCGGACGGTCTGTTCGAGTCGCTGTTCTTTGGCCACGCGAAGGGCGCCTTCACGGGTGCGCAGTTCGCGCATCGCGGCTACTTCGAGCAGGCTACGGGCGGCACGCTATTTCTCGACGAAATCGGCGACCTGCCGCTATACCAGCAGGTCAAGCTGCTGCGCGTCATCGAGGAAATGGCATTGACGCGCCTTGGCGCGACCGTTCCCGTCAAGCTTGACTTCCGGCTCGTGGCCGCAACCAACAAGGATCTGCGCGGCGCGGTCGCAGAGGGCAAGTTCCGCGCAGACCTGTACTTCCGTCTGGCCGTGATCGAGCTGCAGATCCCGACGCTGGAGGAGCGCGGTGCGGAAGAAAAAGTCGCGCTGATGCAATCCTTCATGCGTGGGGTGATGGGCGAAGCGGAGTATGCCGCCTTGCCGCCGATGCCGGACTGGCTGCATGGCGCCATCGGTAGCGCCTACTTTGCCGGTAACGTACGCGAGCTGCGCAACCTGGCCGAGCGCCTGAGCATCCTTGTGCGCCAGGCCGGTACATGGGATGCGCGCCGCATGCGGCCGCTGTTCAACCATCTGCGGCCCGACAGCTTTGAACCGGCGCCGCGTTCGCTGGCGGTGTCGCCCGCCAGTGCAGAACGGCAACGGATCATCGCAGCCCTTGACGCGAACAGCTGGCGACGGCAGGATACAGCCGCGAGTCTCGGTATCAGCCGTAAAGTGCTGTGGGAAAAAATGCGCAAGTTCCAGATCGCCGATGCCGAATCGGACGTGCGCGAACTCGAATAATATCCAGGTCAACCCTTGTCTATGAGACCCCTATGAGTCTTCTGCACCGCAACCATCGTGCATGCCTGCGCGCCTTGCCTGCCGCAGCTGCGCTGGCCATGGCGCTTGCCGCTCCCCAACTGCATGCGCAGATCGCGCCGGCTGCTGCAACACCCGCTGCCGCCACGCCTCCCGCTGCACCGGTTGCCCCTGCGGCTGGCGGAACCGTGCATGAACTGCAGCAGCTGATCCAGTCGCAGAAACTGGTCGAGATGCGCACCGCCTATAACGGCAACTTCGGTACCAGCATGCTGTATCACCCGGAGAAGATGACCTTCTACGTGGCGATGTTCCAGCAGAAGAATTTCTGGCGCGTGGTCAAGACCACGTCCAGGGTGCGCGCCGATGCCGTGTTTCGCGACTTCAACCGCGAGACCGATACGATGGCCCAGGCCGAGCTGAAGATCATCCAGCTCGACGCACAGAAGGACATGGCGGAGAAATCCATCGCCGAGAGCGAAGCCCGGCTGCGTGGCCTGGAAGCTGATCTGGCCATCCAGCGCCAGCAGGAACAGCAGGCACGTGCCCTGCAGCAGGCCGCCAACGAACAGGCCAAGGCCCTCGATGTCGAGCAGCGCGCCATGCGCATGCGTCTGAACGAACTGCAGCGCCGCATCGACACGCTCGAGGCGCAGACCAACGCAGTGCAAGGCAAGAAGCGCTGAATGAAAACGGGCCGGTCATGCCGGCCCGAGGTTCCGCGATGCGCTCCGGTACACGCCTGAGTTGCGCTGTATCCATCTCCTTGTTTAGCAAGGGATTATGGGCGCAGAAACGGGTACGCCCCACGATCAGAAGGGGCGCTCCCCAACGGATATCAAACGTACATTGACGTGTATCCGCAGGTGCGGGGAATCAGCCGCGCAAGGCCGCGCTGATCTGTTCCGCGAGTTCGGCCAGTCGCGCTTCATCGCCTTCCACGCGACCGTGCGGGCGCAGCCCATGCGCTTCCTGCATCGGGATGATATGGAAATGAAAATGCGGAACCGTCTGGCCGGCGGCGGCGCCATTGAACTGCGCCAGGCGGATGCCCGGCGCCTGCGTGACCTGGCGCACGGCGGCGGCAACGCGCTTGGTGACGCGTGCCACGGCCTCGAGCGAGGCTTCCGACAGTTCGAACAGCGTTTCTGCCGCTTCGCGCGGAATCACCAGCACATGCCCATCGGCCTGCGGAAAGCGATCCATGATGCAGATGACCTGGTCATCCTCGTACACCCGTAGTGCAGGCAGTTCGTTGCGCAGGATGCGCGCGAAAATGTTCTGGGGATCATAGCCGGCCACGAAACGCTCCTTCTTGAAAGCATGTGCCGATTATAGCCGCCATGCGGCCTGCCGGATCATGCCGTGGCGCGCTCGCCGAGCCGGCGGATGGCCGCCGCGGCGAGCGGCGTGAGCCCGAGTGCCTCGGCTTCCGCCAGGCGCTGCTGGATGGTGTCGCGCATGCGCGGGTCCCAGGAGCGCTTGATATGCGAGGAGACTTCCTGCGTGGCGTATTCCTTGTCGGGGTAGATCTCGAAGTAGCCCCCGATCTGGTTGGCCATCTTGACGAGCGATGCGAGGTCCATGGTCGGTTCCGTCGTGGTCGGTGGTATCCGGTTCGCCGGATACGTCAGGTGTAATAGGAAAAACGTCCGGCGCGCGCAAAGCCGACCAGCGCCACATTGGCCTCGGCCGCCACGCGCACGGCGTAAGCCGTTGGTGCGGAGACGGCGGCGAGCAGGCTGATGCCCTGGCTCGCGGCTTTCTGCACCATCTCGACGCTGGCGCGGCTGGTGACCGCGACGAAGCCTGCCGTCAGGTCGATGCTGGAGTGCGCGAGGGCGCCGATCAGCTTGTCGAGCGCATTGTGGCGGCCGACATCCTCGCGGGCGAGCAGCAGGTTGCCGTCGAGATCGGCCCAGGCCGCGGCATGGGCGCCGCCGGTCAGGGTGTGCAGGGGCTGGTGCGCCGGCAGTTCGGTCATGGCGCGCAGGATGACATCGTCATGCACGCGCACGCGCTGCGCCAGTGGCGCCGGATGGCGGACCGCCGCCTCCAGGCTCTCGACGCCGCACAGCCCGCAGCCGGTGCGGCCGGTCAGGTTGCGGCGCCGCGCCTTGAGGGCGGCAAAGCGTGCCGATGCGATCTCGATCTGCACTTCCACGCCCAGTTCGCCGGGCTGCACCACGATGTCGTAGATTTCGCGGCGCTGTGCGACGATGCCCTCGGTCAGCGAGAAGCCCAGTGCAAAATCCTCGAGATCGGCCGGCGTGGCCAGCATCACGGCGTGCGACACGCCGTTGTAGACCAGCGCCACCGGCACTTCCTCGGCGACGATGTCCATGCCGTCGAGCCGACCTTCACGGTTGACCTGCACCGTGCGGTACGTCACGTGTGTGCGCCGTTCCTGCGGCGGCACGCTGTCGTGCCCGGGCAGGTCGGTGGCGTGGGCGCGGGCCAGCATGTCAGGCCTGCACCTTGTCGTGTTTCTTGCCACCCTGGCTGTCGCGCTGCGGCAGGAAGCGCAGCTGCGCCTCGGTAAAGCTGCGATGGCGCTGTTGCCACTCCGCCGGCTGCGTCACCGGCAGCACCTGCACGGCCGTTACCTTGTATTCGGGGCAGTTGGTGGCCCAGTCCGAGTTGTCGGTGGTGATCACGTTCGCGCCCGACTCGGGAAAGTGGAAGGTGGTGTACACCACGCCCGGCTGCATGCGCTCGGTGATGGTGGCGCGCAGTACCGTCTCGCCGGCGCGGCTCGCAATACCGACCCAGTCGCCTTCAGTAATGCCGCGTTCCTCGGCATCGTGCGGATGAATTTCCAGCCGGTCCTCGCCGTGCCACATTGAGTTGGCGGTGCGCCGCGTCTGCGCGCCGACGTTGTATTGGGAGAGGATGCGACCCGTGGTCAGGATCAGCGGATAACGCGCGTTGACGCGTTCTTCCGTCGGCACATACTGCGTGGGCATGAAGCGGCCCTTGCCGCGTACGAAGGCATCGATGTGCATGATTGGCGTGCCTTGCGGTGCAGCTTCGTTGCATGGCCACTGGATGCTGCCGAGTTCCTCGAGGCGCGCGTAGCTCACGCCATGGAAGGTCGGCGTCAGGCGGGCAATCTCGTCCATGATCTCGGACGGGTCGCGATACTGCATCGGATAGCCGAGCGCGTTGGCGAGCGCCTGCGTCACCTCCCAGTCCGCATAGCCGGCCAGCGGCGGCATCACCTTGCGTACGCGCGAGATGCGCCGCTCGGCGTTGGTGAAGGTACCGTCCTTTTCCAGGAAGCTCGAACCCGGCAGGAAGATATGCGCGAACTTGGCGGTCTCGTTCAGGAACAGGTCCTGCACGATCACGCATTCCATGGCGCGTAGCGCCGCCTCCACATGCTGGGTGTTGGGATCGGACTGGACGATGTCCTCGCCTTCGATGTACATGCCGCGATAACTGCCATCGAGCGCGGCCTCGAACATGTTGGGAATGCGCAGGCCCGGTTCGGCATCGAGCGTCACGCCCCATGCGGCTTCGAACTGCTGGCGCACGGTGCTGTCCGACACGTGGCGGTAGCCCGGCAGCTCGTGCGGGAACGAGCCCATGTCGCACGAGCCCTGCACATTGTTCTGGCCGCGCAGCGGGTTCACGCCCACGCCCATGCGGCCGACGTTGCCGGTGGCCATGGCGAGGTTGGCGATGCCCATCACTGTGGTCGAACCCTGGCTGTGTTCGGTCACGCCAAGCCCGTAGTAGATGGCTGCGTTGCCGCCCGTGGCATACAGGCGCGCCGCCTGCCGCACGGCTTCGGCCGGCACGCCGGTCACCGCTTCGGTTGCTTCGGGAGAGTTCTCGGGCTGCGCGACGAAGGTGCGCCACATCTCGAACGAGGGCAGCTCGCAGCGTTCCCGTACGAAGGCCTCGTCGACCAGCCCCTCGGTGACGATCACGTGCGCCAGCGCATTGACGATGGCGACGTTGGTGCCGGGCATCAGCTTCAGATGATGGTCAGCTGCAACGTGCGGCGTCTTTACCAGCTCGATCGAACGCGGGTCGACCACGATCAGCCTGGCGCCCTCGCGGATCCGGCGCTTGAGTTGCGAGCCGAACACCGGGTGGCCCTCGGTCGGGTTGGCGCCGATCACCATGATGACATCGGCTTCCATCACCGAATCGAAAGTCTGCGTGCCGGCCGATTCGCCGAGCGTCTGCTTCAGGCCATAGCCGGTTGGCGAGTGGCACACGCGGGCGCAGGTGTCGACGTTGTTGTTGCCGAATACGGCGCGCACCAGTTTCTGTACCAGATAGGTTTCTTCATTCGTGCAGCGCGACGACGTGATGCCGCCGATGGCGCCGCGGCCATGCTTGGCCTGAATGCGCCGCAGCTCGGAGGCGGCATGGCTGAGCGCTTCTTCCCACGACACCTCGCGCCATGGTTCGTCGATGCTGGCGCGGATCATGGGCGACGTGATGCGGTCTGCGTGGGTGGCATAGCCCCACGCGAAGCGGCCCTTCACGCAGGAATGGCCGTGATTCGCTCCGCCATCCTTGTGCGGCACCATGCGCACGACTTCATTGCCTTTCACTTCCGCCTTGAACGAGCAGCCCACGCCGCAGTAGGCGCAGGTCGTGACCACGCTCTTCTCGGCCTGGCCTTTCTCGATCACGGTCTTTTCCATCAGCGTGGCCGTCGGGCACGCCTGCACGCAGGCGCCGCACGACACGCATTCCGATTCCATGAACGGCTGGCTTTCACCGGGCGACACGCGCGATTCGAAGCCGCGCCCGGAAATCGTCAGCGCGAACGTGCCCTGCGTTTCCTCGCAGGCGCGCACGCAGCGGTTGCAGACAATGCATTTGGACGGGTCGTAGGTGAAATAGGGGTTCGACTCGTCCTTGCACATCGCGCTGGCGCTGTCGAAGTGGTTCGCGCCCTCCATGCCGTAGCGCACCTCGCGCAGGCCCACCACGCCGGCCATGTCCTGCAGCTCGCAGTTGCCGTTGGCGCCGCAGGTCAGGCAGTCGAGCGGATGGTCGGAGATATACAGTTCCATCACCCCACGGCGCAGCTCGGCCAGCTTGCTGCTTTGCGTGCGTACCCGCATGCCGGGTTCGACCAGCGTCGTGCAGGAGGCGGGATAACCGCGCCGGCCTTCGATCTCGACGAGGCACAGGCGGCACGAGCCGAACGGTTCGAGGCTGTCGGTGGCGCACAGCTTGGGAATGGCGTTGCCGAGTTCCTGCGCGGCGCGCATCACCGAGGTGCCGGCGGGGACGGATACTTCGAGTCCGTCGATGGTCAGGCTCACCAGCTGCTCGGACTGCCGCGCCGGGGTACCGTAGTCTGTTTCTCGGGCAAGTGACATGGATGTCTCCCTGAAATCTTGAGTGCGTCAGGCGGCCCGTTCGGTGCCGAAGTCTTCCGCGAAATGATTGAGCGCCGACAGCACGGGGAAGGGCGCCATGCCACCGAGAGCGCACAGCGAGCCGGCCAGCATGGTGTCGCACAGGGAGCGCAGCAGGACCACGTTCTTTTCGCGCTCTTCGTCGGCCACGATGCGGTCGATGACTTCCACGCCGCGCGTCGAGCCGATCCGGCACGGCGTGCACTTGCCGCACGATTCGGCGGCGCAGAATTCCATTGCATAGCGCGCCATGTGTGCCATGTCGACGGTATCGTCGAAGGCCACCAGGCCGCCATGGCCGACCATGGCCTGGATGGCGGCATAGGCTTCGTAATCGAGCGGCACGTCGAACTGGCTCTCCGGCACGTAGGCGCCGAGCGGCCCACCGACCTGCACGGCGCGGATCGGCCGGCCCGAGGCGGAGCCGCCGCCGTAGTCGTACAACAACTCGCGCAGCGTCACGCCGAAGGCTTTTTCGACCAGCCCGCCGTGCTTCAGATTGCCTGTCAGCTGGAACGGCAGCGTCCCGCGCGAACGGCCCATGCCGTAGTTCTGGTAGAACGCCGCGCCTTTGTCGAGGATGATCGGCACCGAGGCAAAGGTCATCACGTTGTTGATGACCGTGGGCTTGCCGAACAGGCCCTGCAACGCCGGCAATGGCGGCTTGAAGCGCACGATGCCGCGCTTGCCTTCGAGGCTTTCCAGCAGGGAGGTTTCCTCGCCGCAGATATACGCGCCTGCCCCCATGCGGACTTCCAGTTCGAAGGCGTGGCCCGAGCCAAGTACGTCCACGCCCAGATAGCCGCCGGCACGGGCGCGTTCGATGGCGGCGCGCAGTGCCTTCACGCTGTGCGGGTATTCCGAGCGGACGTAGATGTAGCCCTGAGTCGCACCCACCGCGAGGCCGGCGATGGTCATGCCTTCGATGAGGCAGTACGGATCGCCTTCCATCAACATGCGGTCGGAGAAGGTGCCCGAATCGCCTTCGTCGGCATTGCACACGATGTACTTCTGCGCAGCCTGCGCATTCAGGACCGTGTTCCACTTGATGCCGGTCGGAAAAGCCGCGCCACCGCGTCCGCGCAGGCCGGAGTCGGTGACGGCGCGCACGATGTCCGCGCCTGCCATGGCGAGGGCATTGCGCAGGCCGCGATAACCGCCATGTGCGGTGTAATCGTCGAGCGACAGCGGATCGATGATGCCGACGCGTGCGAAGGTCAGGCGTTCCTGTTTCTTCAGGTAGGGCAGTTCCTCGGTCAGGCCGAGGCACAGCGGGTGCTGGCAGTCCGTGCCTTGGGTCAGGAAGCCGGCGTCGAACAGCGCCGCGACATCCTGCGGCCTGACCGGACCGAAGGCCACCCGTCCCGCCGGCGTTTCCACCTCGACCAGCGGCTCCAGCCAGAACATGCCGCGCGAACCGTTGCGCACCATCTCGATGGCGGCGCCACGCTGTTCAGCCTCGCGCTGCAGCGCCTGGGCGACGCGTTCCGCACCGAGCGACAGTGCGCTCGAATCGATGGGGACGTAGATGCGGGTCATGATGCCTCCCGGGTTGTGCCGCGCAGTTCCTGCAGGTAGGCATCGAAGGTTGCGGTATCGACGCGGCCGACGACTTCGTCATCCACCACCATCGACGGGCCGCAAGCGCAATTGCCGAGGCAGTACACCGGTTCCAGCGTCACGGCGTGGTCGGCCGAGGTCTCGTGATAATCGCAGCCAAGCATGTGCTTGGCATGCGCTTCGAGCGCTGCCGCCCCCATCGACTGGCAGGCCTCGGCGCGGCAGATCTGCACCACATGGCGACCGGGCGCGTGGCGGCGGAAATGATGATAGAAGCTGATCACGCCGTGCACTTCGGCGCGTGACAGGTTCAGCGTCGAGGCAATCACTGCGACGGCTTCGTCCGGCACGTAGCGGAATTCATCCTGCAAGGCATGCAGCATGGGCAGCAGGGCCCCCGGCATCTGCCGGTGCGCCTGGGCGATTTCCCAGATGCGCTGCACGCGCGCCTGGGCCTGGGGGGACTGTGGAGCATTCACGTTCGTCTCCTGCTCGCAATGCTTGCGATGACGCCTGCAATGGCTTCTAATAGGAATTCAATTGCATAAGTTGCACAAAGTGCCCCTATGCTTTGATTGGCAAGGTATCATTGGCACTCTGCTCGCCACAATATGAATTTTTATGCCTAAGCCGTGGATTACTGTCGAACCTGGCTGGCGGCTGCGCAATACTGCCGGCCAGGAGCTCGATCCGTTGCTGTTCCGCATCCTCCAGGCCATCAACGACACCGGCAAGCTCACCGAGTCGGCCGTGCGGGTCGGCTATTCCTATCGGCATTGCTGGAACCTGATCCACCAGTGGTCGGCGTTTTTCGGTGTGCCGCTGGTCGAGCTGAGCAAAGGCAAGGGCGCACGGCTGACGCCGCTGGGCGAGAAACTGGCCTGGGCGGCGGAGCGCGTGCAGGCACGCCTCGGTCCGCAACTCGAGAACCTGGCGGTCGAGCTGGACCGCGAGATCAATGTGGCGATTTCCGACAGCAAACCGACGCTGCGCCTGCATGCCAGCCATGGCTATGCCGTGGCGTTGCTGCCCGAGTTGTTCGCACAGATCGGCACGGCCCGGCTGGAACTGCAATACCTGGGATCGCTCGACGCCATGGCGTCAATGGCGCGGGGCAACTGCGAACTGTGCGGCTTTCATTTGCCGCTCAACTTGCCGTGCGGGGAGCTGATGACGCGCGTGCACAAATTCCTCAAGCCACGCTCGCATCGACTGGTGCGTCTGGTCACCCGGACGCAGGGCCTGTACCTGGGACAGGGCAACCCTGCCGGGGTCCAATCACTGGCGGACCTGACACGGCCCGAGGTGCGTTTCGTCAATCGTCAGCACAACTCCGGCACGCGCATTCTGCTCGACCTGTTGCTCGAGCATGGCGGGATTGCCTCGCAGCACATCACGGGTTACGAGCAGGTGGAATTCACGCATGCCGCCGTGGCTGCCTTTGTGGCGAGCGGCATGGCGAACGTGGGCTTTGGCGTGGAAGCGGCGGCGAGCCGTTTCAAGCTCGATTTCCTCCCGGTGGCCAAGGAGGCCTACATGCTTGCCTGCCGCACCGATACGCTCGAGCAGCCAGCCATGCAGCAGCTGCTTGGCATACTGCGCGGGCCGGAGTTTCCCGCGCAGGTCAGCGGACTGGCCGGCTACAGTGCGGAGCGTGCGGGTGAGGTGCTGCGCGTGGATGCGCTGGAAGCGGTGCTGGCCGGCCAGGGTTGAAGGCGGCGCGCCGCGTGTGCGGAGCACGCGGCGTCATGCTTGCGCAATGAGTTGTAGTGGGGCACTGACGCGTGTGCCTCAGTCGTCCGCCAGGCGGAAGGCATCCGCCATGCGCTCCTGTTCACGGCCAGATAACCCGAGGCCGCTCGCGATGACGCGCCATTGCCGGACGATGGCGCGGAACGTATCGATGATCTCGTCGGCGTCGGCCAGCGCCAGCCGGAAGTATCCGGCCACCTCGCGCGCGAGGTCGAGATCGAGTGCGTTGTCCGCTTCGGTGATATTCAGTTTCAGACCGTCGGCGGCGGGCACGGGATTCATGTCATAGGCTTGCGCGAGCCGCCATCCCCGGCCGGGTACCAGGATGAATCCATGGTTGCGCAGATGGTCGTCCGTGTTCGAGACCAGAAGGTTGAAGACGATGCGCGACCAGAGCTCGCGTAGGTCGGCGTTGGTCTGTGCGCCATGCCGCATCAGCACTTCGGCCAGTTCCAGATAGCTTGCGCCCGTCGAGGCATCGTCCCCATCGGCATGGCCGGTCATGGTCATCGCGGATGCAAAGTGCAGGCGCTGGCCGTGTTCCGTGCGGTCGAAGCGCCGCACCAGAAAGCAATGATGCTCACTCGCGAACTTGCGCGCCTCGGCCGTCGCCACACGCAGGCCGCATCCAAGCGCCAACGCATTGACCACCATTTCCCAGCCGCCCACATCGTAGGTGTCGCGCGCACTCGGAAACTTGGCGATATACAGGCGTCCGTGCGCATCGGCGACGCTGGCCTTGGGCCGCGCACCGCCGAGCGAGCCGCCGGGGGCGATCAGCATGCGCAGCCATTCCTGTCCTTCCAGCGCGGTATTGTTCGCGTCCTCTTCCAGCGCGTGGCTGGCACGTTCGAGCGCGCGGATTTCGGTGAAGGGCGGGGCGGCCACATCGATGCGGTCGTCCAGGAATGCGCCACGGTCGGCAAGCTTGTAACGCAGCGCGCCAACCCGATACAGGTCGTGCACACCCAGCAGGAAATCGGACTCGTACAGCCGCGTGCCGCGCGGCTGCAGGCCGGCGCGCATGTCACGTTCGAGGCGCCGTTCCATGAGCATGCGTCCCCAGCGGTCCGGGCTTGAATCGGCGAAGGCGCCGAAGGTGTCATGCGGCGGTACGGGGTACTGCGGGCCCTCGAACAGCCCGATGGCCGGATCGAACTGCAGGCGACCCAGTCCGGCATGCTTTAGCGCCGCCACATCGTATTCGAACTCGAACAGTTCCTGCGTGCGCGTTCGCCGGCTGTGCAGGTACCCGAGCCGCATCGGCTCGGGCAGGCCATCCCAGTCGGCATACACGCCGATCATCGTCATGACGATTCCTGCTTGTTCTGCTTGCGGCGGGGCGGCGGCTTGAGCAACGCTGCGAGGTCGGCCGCTGTCTTGCCGGCTGGCTGCGATGCCTTCGCGGTGGCCGAATGTGTTTCCTGCGCAGTGGCAGGCATATCGCTTTCATCGCGCTGCCTGATCTCGAGCGCGGTCGAACGTTGCGTTGTCTCACCCGGCAAGGCGTAACGGCCTGCGGTACTGGAGCGTGGCGCATCGCTGCGTGCAGGCATGCCGCGCTGCACGAGACGTGCGTCCTGCAACTGACGGCCAACGTCGTCGGTCGCACCCATTCTGGCCAGATCCTTTTCCAGGCCCAGTACCTGCATCACCGACAGGTATGCGCCCATGGTGACGCCCGAACTGCCCGACTCCAGCGAACGGAGGGTCATCGGCGACATGCCGGCGCGCTCGGCGACCTGCTTGGCCGTCAACTTGCGGCGCAGGCGTGCGAGTTTCAGCCGCTCACCAAACTCGGTGAGCAACTGGTTGGTCGCGGGGAGCAGTGGCGCGGTTTTCTGAGCCATGGATAGTATTCTGGCATTATTTATGTATTAGCGCCAGAATATTAGCATATGTCCAGATTGCTGCATCTCTAGATGCGTAAAAGTGATTTAACTGTACTATTGTGCCAATATTTTTTGTATTTTGTGAAAATAATGCCAGAATATTGGCATTACTGCTGTCGCGTGTCTCTGCGAGATAGGGGCGTAAAGCAGCGGGGGAGGGAAGGAAGCGGGAAAAGAAGACGGTAAGGGGACAGAGAGGAAGCGAGCGCAGGTACGGGCCGAGGCAGCACAGCGCGCACGGCACGGCAGGCAGTGCGCCCGCCGTGCCGGGTGGCTCAGGATCAGCCCGCCACCGGCCGCACGCGGCTGGCTGCCAGCTTCGCGCGCTTGCGGGCCTGCTCCGTATCGTCACCGTTGGCCACGGCCACGCCCATGCGGCGCTTGACGAAACTCTCGGGTTTGCCGAATAGCCGCACATCCGATTCCGGTACCTGCAGCGCCTCGGCCACGCCTTCGAAGGCAATGCCGGCTTGGTCCATGCCGCCGTAGATGACCGCCGACGCCGCCGGGCGGCGCAGCGACGGATCCACCGGCAGGCCAAGAATCGCGCGTGCGTGAAGTTCGAACTCGGACGAGCGTTGTGACGCGAGTGTCACGAGGCCGGTATCGTGCGGACGCGGGCTGACTTCCGAGAACCACACCTGATCGCCCTTGACGAACAGTTCCACGCCGAAGATGCCGCGTCCGCCGAGCGCCGCCGTGACCTTGCCGGCCACGTCGCGGGCGGCGGCCAGCGCCGCTGGGGCCATGGCCTGCGGCTGCCACGATTCGACATAGTCACCGCTGACCTGCAGATGGCCGATCGGCTCACAGTAGGCGGTCTGCACGGTGCCGTCCGCGCCGACCGCACGCACGGTCAGCAGCGTGATTTCGTATTCAAAGTCGATGAATCCCTCGACGATCACGCGCGCTTCGCGCACGCGGCCGCCGGCCAGCGCATAGTCCCATGCGGTCTGCACGTCTTCAGGGCCACGCAGCACCGATTGGCCTTTACCCGACGACGACATCACCGGTTTGACCACGCATGGGTAGCCGATGCCGCTGTCGATGGCGGCCTGCAGTTCTTCGAGCGAATCGGCAAACGCGTAGGGCGAGGTCGGCAGGCCCAGCTCCTCGGCCGCCAGGCGGCGGATGCCCTCGCGGTTCATCGTGAGTTGCGTGGCGCGCGCCGTGGGGATGACTTCGGCGATACCTTCGCGTTCGACATCCGCCAGCACCTGCGTGGCAATCGCTTCGATCTCCGGCACGATCAGGTGCGGACGCTCCTGTTCGATGACGGCACGCAGTGCGTCGGCATCCGTCATCGACACGACATGGGCGCGGTGCGCCACCTGCATGCCCGGTGCATCGGCATAGCGGTCCACGGCAATCACTTCGACGCCGAAGCGCTGCAGCGCGATGATGACTTCCTTGCCGAGTTCACCTGCGCCGAGCAGCATGACTTTGGTGGCGGAAGGGCTGAGCGGGGTACCGAGGCGGGAGAAGCGGGGGAGAAAAGCGTTGGTCATGGCGGGCGAATCACATTGGGGGAAATAACGGGTCCGGCGAAGACGCATGCCGCGCCGGAGCTGCGATGATACTGCGAAATCGGCGGCCTTCCCTGTTCCAGTACGGGGTTGCGCGCACTGCGGGCGTTGCCGCGTGTGCGGAACACCTGGGCCGCTGCTCCGGAAAGGACATGGGTGGTAAGCGGTAGCGTCCCGCCTGCAGGCGGGACCCACGGCGTTTACAACTTTCTTATACCCCGTGTGCGCTTTCATACGCACTCCTTACCGCGCGCTCCCTAGACTGCAGACACCGTAACTCCCTCAGTGTGTCTGCATGGATATCTTCTACCTCGCGGCGCTGGCCGCCTTCATGGTTCTGGTTGTTGCGCTCGTGCGCGGTTGCCAGCGTCTTGCCGTATCGGGAGAACGGTCATGACCTGGATCAATCTTGCGGCCGCCCTCGCGGCTGGCGGGCTCCTCGTCTATCTGGTGGCCAGCCTGCTGCGCGCGGAGGATCTGTGATGTCTCTATTTGGAGCCTCTCTCCTGCTGCTCGCAGTGTTCCTCGCGGTGCTCCTGTTGCTGGCGCAACCGCTGGGCCGTTATCTCGCCAGTGTGATGGACAGCGGCGATGACCCGCGCATGCGCCTGTTGCGCTGGGGCGCGCCCATCGAGCGCTTACTGTACCGACTGTGCGGCATACGGCGCGATATCGAGATGGACTGGCGTGCCTATGCCTTGGCCATCCTGCTCTTCAATCTGCTTGGCGCGCTGGTCGTGTATGCCTTGCAGCGCCTGCAGGTCTGGCTGCCCCTCAATCCGCAGGGGTTAGCGAATGTCAGCCCGGATTCGGCTTTCAACACGGCCGTCAGCTTCGCCACCAATACCAACTGGCAGGGCTATGGCGGCGAATCCACCATGAGCTATCTCACGCAGATGGCCGGTCTGGCCGTGCAGAACTTCCTGTCCGCCGCCACCGGTATCGCCGTGGTGATCGCGCTGATCCGTGGTCTCACGCGCCGTTCCGCTGCGACCCTTGGGAATGCCTGGGTCGACCTGACGCGTGCCACGCTCTATGTGCTGCTGCCGCTGGCGATCGTGCTGGCGTTGTTCCTGGTGAGCCAGGGCGTCATTCAGAACTTCGATGCGTATCAGGCGATCACGCCGCTGCAGGCTGACGCGGGAACCACGCAGCTCCTGCCGATGGGGCCGGTGGCCTCGCAGGAAGCGATCAAGCTGCTCGGTACCAACGGCGGGGGCTTTTTCAATGCCAACTCGGCGCATCCATTCGAGAACCCCACGCCGCTGACCAACTTCGTGCAGATGCTGGCGATCTTCATCATTCCGGCGGCCTTGTGCCATGCCTTCGGCCACATGGCGGGCGACCCCCGCCAGGGCTGGGCCGTGCTGGCCGCCATGACGGCGCTGTTCGCCGTGCTCGCACTCGGCACGATGTATTTCGAGCAGCAGGGCAACCCGGTGCTGGCCAGTCTCGGCGTCGATCAGCACAGTACGGCGCTGCAGCCGGGCGGGAACATGGAAGGCAAGGAAGCGCGCTTCGGCATCGCCGGCTCCGCGCTGTTCGCCGCCGTGACGACGGCTGCCTCGTGTGGCGCGGTCAATACCATGCACGACTCCTTCACGCCGCTCGGCGGCATGATGCCGCTGGCGCTGATGCAGCTGGGCGAAGTCGTCTTCGGCGGCGTGGGTTCCGGGCTGTACGGCATGCTGATTTTTGCCATGCTCGCGGTGTTCATGGCCGGACTGATGATCGGCCGCACGCCCGCCTATCTCGGCAAGAAGATCGAAGCCTTCGAGATGAAGATGATCGCGCTGGTCATTCTCGTCACCCCGGTGCTCGTGCTTGCCGGCACGGCGCTCGCCGTGAGCGTGCAGGCCGGCCAGGCCGGCGTCGCCAATCCGGGGGCGCACGGCTTCAGCGAAATCCTCTATGCCCTCACGTCCGCTGCCAACAACAATGGCAGCGCCTTCGCCGGCTTGTCTGCCAACACGCCGTTCTACAACGTGCTGACGGCCGTTGCCATGTGGTTCGGCCGCTTCGCCGTCATCGTCCCGGTACTTGCGCTTGCCGGCGCGCTCGCGGCCAAGCAGCGCCTCGCTGACAGCCCGGGCGCCATGCCGACCCACGGGCCGCTGTTCGTGGTGCTGCTGATCGGCACAGTGTTGCTGGTCGGCCTGCTCAACTACGTCCCGGCGCTGGCGCTCGGTCCGGTCGTCGAACACCTGCAAGTGTGGATGGCGCATTGAGCGCAGGAGAACACAAAATGAAACCGTTGCATCTTCCGCCTGCTTCAGAACTTGCGGAGCGTACGCAGGCGCATACCCATCCACGCCGTACCTTCGGCCTGTTCGATCCGGCGCTGCTCGGTCCGGCCTGCATCGATGCATGGCGCAAGCTCGGCCCGCGTGCACAGTGGCGCAATCCCGTGATGTTCGTCGTGTATATCGGCAGCCTGCTGACCACGGCGCTGTGGATCCATGCGCTGTCCAGCGGACAATCGGGCGGCTTTATTCTGGCCTTGTCCCTGTGGCTGTGGTTCACGGTGCTGTTTGCCAACTTTGCCGAGTCGCTCGCCGAGGGCCGCAGCAAGGCGCAGGCCGCATCGCTGCGCGGGGCGCGCAAGTCGATCATGGCCAAGAAGCTGCGCGCGCCGCGCCATGATGCGCCGGGCGAGCTGGTAATGGCCGAGGACCTGCGCAAGGGCGATGTCGTCCGCATCGACGCGGGCGACATGATCCCCGCCGATGGCGAGGTGATCGAAGGCGTGGCCTCGGTGGATGAATCGGCTATCACCGGCGAATCGGCGCCCGTGATCCGCGAATCGGGCGGCGATTTTTCGTCCGTCACCGGCGGCACGCGCGTGCTGTCCGACTGGCTCGTGGTGCGCGTCACGGCCGATCCGGGCGAGACCTTTCTCGACCGCATGATTGCCATGGTGGAAGGCGCCAAGCGCCAGAAGACCCCCAACGAAATCGCGCTGACCATCCTGCTGGTGGCGCTGACCATCATCTTCCTGGTCGTCACCGTCACGCTCCTGCCATTCTCGGTATTCGGCGTTCAGGTAGCTGGCGCCGGCACGCCCGTGGCGTTGCCGGTGCTCATTGCGCTGCTCGTGTGCCTGATCCCGACCACCATCGCCGGGCTGCTCTCGGCCATTGGCGTGGCGGGCATGAGCCGCATGATGCAGGCCAATGTCATTGCCACCTCCGGCCGGGCGGTGGAAGCGGCAGGCGACGTCGATGTGCTGCTGCTCGACAAGACCGGCACGATCACCCTCGGCAATCGCCAGGCAGCTGCCTTTCTGCCCGCGCCGGAGGTCAGCGAGGAGCGGCTGGCCGATGCCGCGCAGTTCGCATCGCTGGCGGATGAAACACCGGAAGGCCGCTCCATCGTCGTGCTGGCCAAGCAACGCTTCCAGTTGCGCGAGCGCGATCTGCAGACAGTCGAGACGCACTTCCTGCCGTTCTCCGCGCAGACGCGCATGAGCGGCGTGGACCTGGCAGGCCGTGCCATCCGCAAGGGTGCGGGCGATGCCGTGCGCCGTTATGTGGAAGAGCAGGGCGGTGCGTTTCCGTCCGCCGTCGAACAGGCCGTGGAAGCCGTGGCGCGGCGCGGTGGCACGCCGCTGGTGGTGGCCGAGGGCAAGCAGGTGCTGGGCGTGGTCGAGCTCAAGGACGTAGTCAAGGGCGGCATCAAGGAACGCTTCGCCGAACTGCGCCGCATGGGGATCCGCACGGTCATGATCACCGGTGACAACCGCCTGACTGCCGCGGCTATTGCCGCCGAGGCCGGGGTTGACGACTTCCTCGCCGAGGCCACGCCAGAGGCCAAGCTAGCGCTGATCCGCCAGTACCAGGGTGAAGGCCGGCTGGTGGCGATGACCGGCGACGGCACCAACGATGCACCCGCGTTGGCGCAGGCCGATGTGGCGGTCGCCATGAACAGCGGCACGCAGGCGGCCAAGGAGGCGGGCAATATGGTCGACCTGGACTCCAACCCGACCAAACTGATCGAGGTCGTGGAAACCGGCAAGCAGATGCTGATGACGCGCGGCGCGCTCACCACCTTTAGCATTGCCAACGACATCGCCAAGTACTTCGCCATCATTCCGGCGGCATTCGTTAGCACCTATCCCCAGCTGGCGGCGCTCAACGTCATGGGATTGACAAGCCCGGACTCCGCAATTCTCTCGGCCATCATCTTCAACGCGCTGATCATCATCGTGCTGATTCCGCTGGCGCTCAAGGGCGTGCGCTATCGCGCGCTCGGTGCGGCAACGCTGCTGCGACGCAACCTGCTGGTCTACGGTCTCGGCGGCATCGTCGCACCGTTCGTCGGCATCAAGCTGATCGACATGGCGCTGGCCGCGCTAGGGCTGGCATGAGGAGCATGACGATGCATACCGATACAAACACCACCACGACGGTTACCACCATGAAGACCCTGTTGCGTCCGGCAATGAGCCTGCTGTTGCTGCTCACGCTGATCACCGGGCTCGCGTATCCCGCACTGCTGACCGGTGCCGCGCACCTGCTGTTCCCGGCACAGGCCAGCGGCAGCCTGGTGCGTCACGAGGGCCGCGTCATCGGCTCATCGCTGATCGGGCAGTCCTTTACCGCACCCGGTTACTTCTGGGGCCGGCCATCGGCCACCGCTAACCGGCCTTACGATGCCGGCGCGTCCGGCGGCAGCAACCAGGGGCCGAGCAACCCTGCGCTGACGGAAGCCGTACAGGCTCGCATCCAGGCACTGCGCGCCGCAGATCCCGCCAACACCGCGCCGGTGCCGGTGGACCTGATCACTGCCTCGGGCAGCGGCCTTGATCCGGATATCAGCATTGCCGCTGCACGCTACCAGGCGGCGCGGGTGGCAGGTGCGCGCGGCATGCCACTGGAACATGTGCAGGCCCTGATCGACCGACATGCCGAAGAGCGACAGTTCGGCTTTCTGGGCGAGCCGCGCGTCAACGTGCTGGCGCTGAATCTCGAACTTGACCGCGCGCCTTCGCGCTGACCCGGCGTGCCGGTGTACACCATGGCCTTGCGTTCCGGCGTGCCGTTCAGCAGTCCCTGCCGGAGCGCTTCAATCTGCTATCGTTTGATGTGATGAGCGACGCCCGTCCCGATCCCGATCAATTGCTGGCCCGCCTGCACGATGAGGCGGCCCGCGCCACCCGTGGCAAGCTGAAGATCTTCTTTGGCGCGTCGGCGGGCGTGGGCAAGACGTATGGCATGCTCGCCGCGGCGCGCATGCAGCGCGAGCAGGGTGTCGACGTTGTCGTCGGCATCGTCGAAACCCATGGCCGTGCCGAGACCGAGGCGGCGCTGGCGGGCTTCGAGCAGCTCCCGCGCAGATCCCACGAATATCGCGGCCGCGCGCTTGCGGAATTCGATCTCGACGGCGCGCTGGCGCGCAAGCCGGCGTTGATCCTGGTCGATGAGCTGGCCCACACCAATGTGGCCGGCTCGCGCCACCCCAAGCGCTGGCAGGACGTGGAGGAACTGCTGGCCGCCGGCATCGACGTGTACACCACCGTCAACGTCCAGCATCTCGATAGCCTCAACGACGTGGTCGGCGGCATCACCGGCATCCGCGTGCGGGAGACCGTGCCGGATCGCGTCTTCGACCTGGCCGACAGCGTGGTGCTGATCGACCTGCCGCCCGACGAACTGCTGCAGCGGCTCAAGGAAGGCAAGGTTTATCTGCCGGACCAGGCCGAGCAGGCCATCCAGCGCTTTTTCCGCAAGGGCAATCTGCTGGCCTTGCGCGAGCTGGCCCTGCGCCGCACCGCTGATCGTGTGGATGGCGACATGCTGCAGTACCGGCGCGAGCAATCCGTCTCCTCGGTCTGGCAGACGCGCGACTCGCAGCTCGTATGCATCGGCCCCGGCACCGAGGGCGAGCGGCTGGTACGCCGCGCCGCGCGGCAGGCGGCCCAGCTCGACGCCCCATGGCATGCCGTGTATGTGGAAACGCCAGCCTTGCAGCGGCTCGGCGCGGGCCGACGCAAGGCCATTCTCACCGCCCTGCAGCTGGCCAGCGACATGGACGCGGAAACTGCCGTGCTGGCCGATGCCGATCCGGTGCAGGCCATCACCCGCTACGCGCGCGAGCACAATCTCGCTCGCCTGCTGGTCGGCGCATCCATCCCCCATGCGTGGGCCTTCTGGCGTACGCCGTTCGCGACCCGGCTGGCGCGCCATGCCCCCGATCTCGATGTGATACAGGCGGCGCGTGACGATGCTGTGGCGCGCCCGGCTGCACTGCCGCTGTCCGAGCCTGGCCAGCGCTTCGCCGCGTGGCGTGCGCCGGCTTCGGCGTGGCTCGCCAGCGTGGGGGCCTGCGCCGTAGCAGCTGCGTTGGGCGGGCTGCTGCATCCTGCTGTCGAACTCACCAATATTGGCATGCTGTTCCTGCTGGCCGTGGTGCTGGTGGGCGTGCGCTACGGGCGCGGTCCGGCCGTGCTGGCGGCGTTTCTCGGCGTGGCGGCGTTCGACTTCCTGTTTGTCTCGCCGCAATTTTCCTTCGCGGTGTCAGATGCTCAATATCTCGTGACCTTCGCGGTGATGCTGAGCGTCGGCCTGATCACCGGTCAGCTGACCGCCGGCCTCAAATACCAGGCGCGCGTCGCCACGCACCGCGAGGCGCGCATGCGCGCCCTCTATGAAATGTCGCGCGAACTGTCCGGCGCACTGTTGCCCGAGCAGATCGCCGAGATCTGCGCCCGCTTTGTCGGGCAGACGCTCGATGCCCGTCCGGCGCTATTGCTGGCCGACGCTGGCGACCGCCTGCGGCCGCCGCTCTATGGCCACCTGGGCGGCCAGGATGGCACTGACGGTCCGATGGTCGACATGGGCATTGCGCAATGGGCCTTCGACCACGGCGAACCCGCCGGTGCCGGCACCGATACGCTGCCGGCCGCGCCACTGCTGTATCAACCCCTGCGTGCGCCGATGAACGTGCGCGGCGTGCTCGCGCTGGAATTCAAGGATCCGCGCCGCTTGCTGGCACCGGAACAGCGTCGCCTGCTCGACACCCTGAGCAGTCTGGTGGCGATTGCCCTGGAGCGCGTGCACTACGTGCAGGTGGCGCAGGATACGACCGTGCAGATGGAGTCCGAGCAGCTGCGCAACTCCCTGCTGGCGGCGCTGTCGCACGACTTGCGCACACCGCTCACCGCACTGGTGGGCGAGGCCGAGGTGTTGGCCAATGCGCTGGCCAATACACCCTCGCCTGATACGCAAGCGCCTGACACCAGACTGCGCGACACCGCGCGCGCGATCCGCGACCAGGCCATGCGCCTTGGCGCGCTGGTCAACAACCTGCTCGACATGGCACGCCTGCAGGCCGGTCACGTGCAGCTCAACCTGCAATGGCAGCCGCTCGAAGAAGTGGTCGGCAGCGCGCTCACGCTGGCCGCGCCATTGCTCGGCGCACGCACGGTAACGGTCGATCTGCCGCCCGCGCTGCCCTTCCTGGAGTTCGACGCGATCCTGATGGAGCGTGTGTTCTACAACCTGTTCGAGAATGCCGGCAAGTACACACCTGCCGGCAGCCGCATCGCGCTTAGCGCCCGTGTCGCCGGCGACTGGATGGAGATTCGTGTTACCGACAACGGCCCTGGCCTGCCGCGTGGCCGCGAGGAAGCCGTCTTCGAGAAATTCACGCGCGGGGCACGGGAAACGCCCGTCTCGGGTGTTGGCCTGGGGCTGGCGATCTGCCGGGCGATCGTCGAGGCGCATCATGGCCGCATCCGCGCGGAGAACCGGCCTGAAGGCGGCGTATGCTTCGTCATCACGCTGCCCCTCGGCTCCCCGCCGGCGATGGACCCCGAGGGCGAACCGCTGCGGCCCATGCCAGGAGATGATGCGCCATGAACGACGCCGCACCGCTGATCCTGATCATCGAAGACGACGCGCCCATCCGGCGCGTGCTGCACAGCGCCCTCGCGGCCGAAGGCTTCCGGCTGGTCGAGGCCGAGACCATGCAGCGCGGCCTGATTGAAGCGGGGAGCCACAAGCCCGACCTGGTCATCCTCGATCTCGGCCTGCCCGATGGCAACGGCGTGGATTTCCTGCGCAGCCTGCGCGCCTGGTCGGCCATGCCGGTGATCGTACTGTCGGCACGCACGCTCGAGCATGACAAGATCGACGCCCTCGATGCCGGTGCCGACGACTACCTCACCAAGCCGTTCGGCGCGGGCGAACTGCTGGCGCGCGTGCGTGCCCAACTGCGCCGGCACCATCGCGTCGCAGAAGAAGCCGTGGTCGCCTTCGGCGACGTGCAGGTCGATCTCGTGCACCGGCAGGTGCTACGCGGCGGCGTGCCCGTGGCGCTCACGCCGGTCGAGTACCGCCTGCTGACCGTGCTGCTGCGCCACGCCGGCAAGGTGCTGACGCACCGCCAGCTATTGCAGGAAGTGTGGGGGCCGGGCCATGTGGATCGTAGCCACTATGTGCGTCTCTATGTCGGCTACCTGCGCCGCAAGCTCGAGGCCGACCCCGCACGGCCTGCGCACCTCGTCACGGAAACCGGGGTGGGGTATCGCTTCGTGCCATGACGATATTGTGATCTGTACGCCTCTCGGATAGGCGTTTGCCCAACCGGGCAAGGCCACTTCGCGTTATGATTCCGGTTCTCCAATATTCAGAACAGGTCGGACGGGCGCGGCTCCGGACGGGCAGTACGGTACAACAAGGGACATCATGCAGCAGGCAGAGCGAGGCGTATTCGATTTGCGCCGTGGACAACCGGTGTTGCTCACCGCCGAGGAAGACGCCGCCGGCGCCGCGCGGCCGGCCTTGCTGGTCGCGGCGGTGGAAGCCCTGCGCCGCGACACGCGCGCCGCGCTGGAAGCCGATGCCGGAACGCCCGCCGTGCTGCTGCTGACTGCCCAGCGAGCCGCCATGCTCGGCCTGCAGCCGCCTTCCGGCCTGGGCAGCATCGCCATTACGCTGCCGGCCGACATGCCGTTCGACGCGCTGCTGGCGCTGGCTGGGGCGGTGCACGCGCCGCTGCCCGGCAATACCGCCACCTTGCCGGTACGTCTTGCCACCGCGCAGGAAGATGCCGCGCTGGTGCTGGCCAAGGCTGGCCGCATCCTGCCGGCGCTGCTGGCGAGCGAGGTCCCCGCGACCCGCCCCGCAGCCCTGCAAGCCAAGCTCGACGACCAGAGCATCCTTACCGTCGGCGCGCTCAGCGCCCGTCGCATGAGCGCCGCCTCGGCCCTCGACCTCAAGCTGATCAGCGAAGCGCCCGTGCCGCTGGCCGATGCCGAGAACGCCCGCTTCATGCTGTTCCGCGAGCCCAATGGCCTGCTCGAACACGTGGCCGTGGTGATCGGCGATCACCAGGACTGGTCCGGCATCGTGCCGGTGCGTCTGCACTCCGCCTGCCTCACCGGCGACCTGTTCGGCAGCCTGCGCTGCGATTGCGGCGAACAGCTGCGCAACAGCGTGCGCGACATTGCCGCCGATGGCGGTGGCGTGCTGCTGTATCTCGCCCAGGAAGGGCGCGGCATCGGCCTCGCCAACAAGCTGCGCGCCTACACCCTGCAGGACACTGGCCTCGACACCATCGACGCTGACCGCACACTGGGCTTCCGCGACGACGAACGCCGCTACGAGGCCGCCGTCGCCATGCTGCGCGCCATCGGCATCAGCCACGTGCAGCTGCACACCAACAATCCCACCAAGATCCGCGCGCTCGAACAGGCCGGCATCCAGGTCGCCGTGCGCAAACCCGTGCTGACCAAGCCGCACGCCTACAACCAGCGCTACCTCAATACCAAGGCCGAACGCGCCGGGCACATGCTCGAACCGGCCCTGCAGCCGGCCGACGAGGACATCTGAGGAACTTCAGGGCAGGGCGGCCACGCATTGCCCTGCGCCGCGCTCACCCGTCGACTGCCGCATGCGCCTCCACCAGGCACTGCTGAAACAGCAATGACGCCCGCGACGGCTGCGGCGCGCGCCGCAGCAGGCTGACGAAGCTGCACAGGTAATAGAACAGCGCCGGCTTGATCGCCTGCATCTGGCCGTTCTGCACAAAACTCGCCGCATAGTGGTCCGGCAAAAATCCCAGATAGCGTCCCGACAGGATCAGCGTGGCAATCGCCTCCTGGTCCGAGCCCGTGGCGTGGCGCGTCAGTTTTTCGCGGTGGCTCAGTTCCATGTTTGGCGAGTGGTAGCCCAGGCCCGCAAAATGGTGCTGGCGCAAATCGTCCCAGTCGAGCCCCGCGTGGTCCTGCCCGAACAGCGGATGCCGCTGCCCGCAGTACAGCAGCATGGTTTCGCCGAACAGCGCGGTATACAGCAGGCTGCGTGATTCGCGGTGCGCCGGGATAATGCCCACGTGCACGCTGCCGTCGATCAGCCCGCGCTCGATGGCATTGATCGATGCCACTTTCAGGTTCAGGCTCACATCCGGCGCGCGCTCCGAGAACAGCGCAATCGCCTTGGCGATGCGCGCCGCCGGGTTGGTGGCCGTCTTGTCGAACAGCGCCAGCTGCAGTTCGCCGCCCATGCGCAGGTGGATCTCGTCCACGCTGCTGCGGAACGTTTCCACCGAGGCCAGCAGGTGCAGCGTCTGCTCGTAGATAGCCTGGCCCTCGTTGGTCAGCATGAAGCCGCCGCGCCCCCGGCGGCACAGCACCATGCCCAGGCGCGTTTCCAGGTCCTTGATATGCCGGCTCACCGTGGAAATGCCAATGTTCAGCTCCAGCTCGGCCGCCGCCATTCCGCCGCATTCCACCACGCTCTTGAAGACGCGCAGCAGGCGCAGATCCATGTCGCTGACCTGGCCCAGCACAGCCCGGGTCTTGGGAGAAGTTACTTGCATAAACCGTCAAGTAAAGAGTGATATTTGTCCATTCACAAGATTATCGGGACGGACAACAATCTGCAATACTGAATTGACCCGCGCCTACCCGGAGACCGACATGACCGCGACCCATCTGGACGTTCTCGATACCGCCCACGATCGCAGCTGGTACGAAGCCCACTGGATGCCCTTTACCGGCAACCGCAATTTCAAGAACGACCCGCGCATGATTGTCTCCGCGCAGGGGGCGTACTTTACCGACATCGACGGCCGCAAGGTCTTCGACAGCCTCTCCGGCCTGTGGTGTACCGGTCTCGGCCATGCCCGCCCCGAGATCACCGAAGCCGTGAGCCGCCAGATCGCCAAGCTCGACTACGCACCCGGCTTCCAGTTTGGCCATCCGCTGTCCTTCGAACTCGCCAACAAGCTCAAAGACCTCACGCCTGACGGCCTCGACTACGTGTTCTTCGTCAACTCCGGTTCCGAAGCCGCCGACACCGCCCTCAAGATGGCCCGCGCCTACTGGCGCACCAAGGGGCAGGCCGGCAAGACCCGCATCATCGGCCGCGAGAAGGGCTATCACGGCGTGAACTACGGCGGCGTCTCCGTCGGCGGCATTGCCGCCAACCGCAAGATGTTCGGCCAGGGCATCGAAGCCGACTTCCTGCCACACACCCAGCTCGCCAGCAACGCCTTCACGCGCGGCCTGCCGGACAATGGCGCCGAACTCGCCGAGCGCCTGCTCGACATCATCAACCTGCACGACGCCTCGACCATCGCCGCCGTCATCGTCGAACCGTTCTCCGGTTCCGGTGGCGTGGTGGTGCCGCCCAAGGGCTACCTCAAGCGCCTGCGCGAGATCTGCACCGCGCACAACATCCTGATGATCTTTGACGAAGTGATTTCCGGCTTTGGCCGCTCCGGCGCGTTTACCGGCGCCGAAGCCATGGGCGTGACGCCCGACATCATGACTGCCGCCAAGCAGATCACCAACGGCACCCAGCCGCTCGGCGCGGTGATGGCCACCAAGGACATCTACGACACCTTCATGGCCGCCGGCGGCCCGGAGTACATGGTCGAATTCGCCCATGGCTACACCTACTCCGCCCACCCCGTGGCCTGCGCCGCCGGCCTCGCCGCGCTCGACGTGCTGGTGAAGGAAGACATGATCGGCCGCGTCAAGGCGCTCGCCCCGTATTTTGAAGACCGCGTGCACAGCCTCAAGGGCGTGAAGTACGTCAGCGACATCCGCAACTACGGCCTCGCCGCCGCGCTCACCATCGCCCCCGCACCGGGCGAGCCGGCGCGCCGCCCGTACGAGATCTCCATGGCCTGCTGGAAGAAAGGCTTCTACGTGCGCTACGGCGGCGATACCATTCAGCTGGCCCCGCCGTTCATCGCGACGGAAAAGGAAATCGACAACCTCGTCAACGCACTTGGCGAAGCCATCGGCGCACTCGACTGAGCACAACGCCGAGCGCCACACGCCCACGCCACAACACGACAACCGCATCACGATATTGCAGAGACACTCATGAACGATTCGACCAAGCAAGTCGCCACCGTCGGCCACTGGATCAACGGCGAAGCCGCCATCGGCGGCAACCGTGCACAACCGGTCTACGATCCCGCCACCGGCCGCGCCACCAAGCAGGTATCGCTCGCCGACAAGGCCACCGTGGAAAGCGCCATCGCCGCCGCGCAGGCGGCCTACCCGGCTTGGCGCAACACGCCGCCCATCAAGCGCGCCCGCGTCATGAGCAAGCTCAAGACCCTGCTCGAAGAACACGCCGATGAAATCGCCGCGCTCATCACCTCCGAAAACGGCAAGGTACTAGCCGATGCGCACGGCGAACTGCAGCGCGGCATCGAGAACGTCGAATACGCCAGCTACGCCACCGAACTGCTCAAGGGCGAACACAGCCGCAACGTTGGCCCCGGCATCGACTCGTGGAGCGAATTCCAGGCGCTTGGCGTGGTGGCCGGCATCACGCCGTTCAACTTCCCCGTGATGGTGCCGCTGTGGATGTGGCCCATGGCCGTGGTGTGCGGCAACACCTTCGTGCTCAAGCCCTCCGAGCGCACCCCGTCGTCCACGCTGCGCATCGCCCAGCTCGCGCTCGAAGCCGGCCTGCCGCCCGGCGTGCTCAACGTGGTTAACGGCGACAAGGAAGCCGTCGACACCCTGTTGACTGACCCGCGTGTGAAGGCTGCCAGCTTCGTCGGCTCCACGCCCATCGCCGAATACATCTACACCACCGGTTGCGCCAACGGCAAACGCGTGCAGGCCCTCGGCGGCGCCAAGAACTTCGCTGTCGTCATGCCCGACGCCGATATTCCCAACGCCGTGAGCGCGCTCATGGGCGCCGCCTACGGTTCGTGCGGCGAACGCTGCATGGCCATTCCGCTGGTTGCCTGTATCGGTGATGCAACCGCCGACGCCGTCATCGCCGGCCTGTCTGCCGAAATCGCCAAGATGAAAGTCGGCCCCGGCAACGACAATGGCAACGACATGGGTCCGCTCGTCACCAAGCCGCACTTCGAGAAAGTCCGCAGCTTCATCGAGGCGGGGGAAAAAGAAGGCGCCAAGCTCGTCGTCGACGGCCGCAACGTCAAGGTCGCCGGCCACGAAGAAGGCTACTACCTTGGCCCGTGCCTGTTCGACAACGTCAAGCCCGGCATGTCCATCTACCAGAATGAAATCTTCGGGCCCGTGCTTGGCATCATCCGTGCCAAGACCCTGCAAGAAGCCATGGACATGATCGACGCCCACGAATACGGCAACGGCACCTGCGTCTTCACCCGCGACGGCGAAGCCGCCCGTTACTTCACCGACCACATCCAGGTCGGCATGGTCGGCGTCAACGTGCCGCTGCCGGTACCTGTTGCCTACCACTCCTTCGGTGGCTGGAAGCGCTCCCTGTTCGGCGACCTCCACGCCTACGGCCCCGACGGCGTGCGCTTCTACACCAAACGCAAGACCATCACGCAACGCTGGCCGTCCGCCGGCGTGCGCGAAGGGGCGGTGTTCAGCTTTCCGTCAAGCCGCTGACCCGCCTGCACCACCGCAGTACCCGTAGCATGCCGTCCCCACGCCACCGGTTGGTGGCGTGGGGTTTTTTATGTTTCATCTTCGATACATGCCGGGCGCATGTCAGCACATCTCCGGCACATTCCCGCGCCTTCCAGCACATGGTTTTCCCTGTATTGCCGCCAGCCGGCAACCTATACTTTTCCCACACACATTCCGGTACGCAAAAGGGGTCAGCCGCCTAACCCTGCGCGGCGCGCCGGACCTATTGTGCTTGAGGTTGTGACGCATTCACCGGAGGACACTTTCACACCGCGCCAGGCATAGACGGCTCATATAAGAAGTCTTGTAAGAAATCACACCGTCAAGGAGGTGTGTCATGAGCAATTTGCCCAGTAGTGCCATCGACGATCTCAAGGCCGCTGCACGCGGTCAGGTCCTCACACCAGGCGATGCCGGCTACGACGACGCGCGCAAGATCTGGAACGCCATGATCGACCGACGACCGGCCGTGATCATCCGATGCGCCGGCGCGGCCGACGTGTGCAAGGCCGTCAACTTTTCCCGCGAACACAACCTGATCGTCGCCGTGCGCGGAGGCGGCCACAACATCGCCGGCACCGCCGTCTGCGACGATGGGGTCATGATCGACATGACCCCGATGAGATCGGTGCGGATCAACCCCTGGAGCGCCACCGCCTATGTCGAACCGGGCGTGACCCTTGCCGATGTCGATGGCGAAGCACAGGCCTTCGGCCTCGCCGTACCGCTGGGCGTCAACTCCACCACCGGCGTCGCAGGCCTCACCCTCGGCGGCGGGTTTGGGTGGCTCAGCCGCAGATACGGCATGACCATCGACAACCTGCTCTCCGTCGACATCGTCACCGCCGACGGCACACTCCAGCACGCCAGCGAACAGGAAAACCCCGACCTGTTCTGGGCCATTCGCGGCGGCGGCGGAAATTTTGGGGTTGTCACCCTGTTCGAATTCAAGCTGCACCCCGTCGGCCCCATCATTTATGGCGGACTCGTCGTGCTGCCGCTCGACCAGGCCAGGGACGCCCTGGTGAAATACCGCACCGAACTCCAGACCATGCCCGACGAACTGGCCGTATGGGCCGTCCTCCGACTCGCGCCGCCGCTGCCGTTTCTACCGCCAGCGGTACACGGCAAACCCATGGTCGCATTCGCCATCTGCTACACCGGCGACCCGCAAGACGGCCCAGCCGCCGTCGACGCCATCCGCAAGCTCGGCACACCCTATGGCGAACACCTCGGCCCCATGCCCTACACCGCATGGCAAAAAGCCTTCGACCCGCTGCTCACCCCCGGCGCCCGCAACTACTGGAAATCGCACAACATCGAAACACTGCAGGATGGGCTGATCGACGTCCTGGTCAACGCCGTCGAAAGCCTGCCATCACCCCAATGCGAGATTTTCCTGGGCTGCATCGGCGGCGCAACCATGCGCGTACCGCCTACCGCCATGGCCTATCCGCACCGGTCCACACAGTTCGCCATGAACGTGCACGGCCGCTGGGATGACCACAAAGACGATGCCAACTGCATTGCATGGTCACGCAAGGTCTTTCAGGATGCGAAGCCGTACTCACAGGGCGGCGTGTACGTGAACTTCATGACGGAGGAAGAATCCGGCCGGGTTGGGGCGGCGTATGGGCCGAATTTTGATCGGTTGGTGGAGGTGAAGAAGCGGTACGATCCGGGGAATTTGTTTCGGCATAATCAGAATATTCGGCCGGTGTAGTGGGAGCCTCGCTTCCTCCAAGCCACTGATTGCCTGTAGTACAAAACCCCTACACCCACTAGTTGGCGGGTGTGGGGGTTTTGTTGATGGCACCCCGTAGCCGCAATTACTCCTGTATGAAGCATAATGACAACTCGTCCAGAGGGAGCGAAATGGCAAACGACAGGCTGGCGGTATTGATTGATGCAGACAATGCGCAAGCTGCCTGTCTGCCAGACCTCCTCTCGGAGGTTGCGCGCTATGGCACGGCAACAGTCAAGCGGGCCTATGGTGACTGGACGACTCCAAACCTCAAAGCGTGGAAAGAAACACTACATAAGCACGCGGTTCAGCCTATCCAGCAGTTTCGCTACACCCAGGGCAAGAACGCCACCGACTCGGCGCTCATTATCGACGCCATGGACCTTCTCTACACCGGGCATCTACATGGCTTCTGCCTAGTATCCAGTGACAGTGATTTTACCCGGTTAGCGACTCGTTTGAGAGAGTCGGGATCAGCCGTGTATGGCTTTGGCGAAAAAAAGACGCCGGAGCCCTTCGTAGCGGCTTGCGACAAATTCATCTACACAGAGATATTGAGACCGCAGGCTGCTGCAACATCAGAGCAGGGTGATGACGTGAGCCGAGAGAGGACCGCTACACCAGCGTTGGGTTCCGCTGATGGGTTACAGGTCTCTTTGAGGCAGGCCATCGAATCTAGCGCAAAAGAGAATGGATGGGCTCCCATGAGTACCGTTGGCTCGATGATGCAGAAGATTGATCCGGCCTTCGATGCTCGGAACTATGGATATTCGAAGTTTGGTGTTTTGGTACGTGCGCAGTCTTTTACGGAAGTGAAGGAACTGCCTACTGGGGATGGATCTACTTCGGTGCTTTATGTGCGCCTTAGGTAGTGCGGTAGTCGGCAATTCGAGGCGCTGGTAGAAATTGGATAAAAAAAGCGCGAGGGCCTTCACCCGCGACGGCGAAGTCGCCCGCTACTTCACTGACCACATCCATGTCGGCGTGGTCGGCGTCACACACTGGCCTTCCGCCGACGAACGCGGG